>NZ_FPBE01000010.1 GCF_900116625.1 Idiomarina abyssalis | reverse complement strand
GTAGCCTGATGAGATGGTCCCCTCCCTCCTAAGCGGCATCGCAATGTGCCAATATAGAGGTTCAAGCTTCTATAGAAACAGAGTGGAGAGGACCAATGGCTATTGTAAACAGAATTGCCCTGGATTTGGCAAAGGATTTTATTCAGGTTTTGGCGCTGGATGAAAATGAGCAGGAAGTTTTTAATAAAAAGCTGCGCAGCAATAAGGTGTTAGCGAAGCTGGCGACTCTGAAGCGCACGGACAACTGCGAGGTGGCGGTTGAGTCCTGCGGCATGAGCCACCATTGGCGCCGCGAGTGTGAGAAGCTGGGTTATAAAACGGTGGCGCTGCCGCCACGCTATGTTAAAGCGTATTTGCAGGGTGAGAAGAACGATGCGAATGACGCGCGGGCAATAGCCGAGGCGGCATCACGCCCTAACCGTCAGACGGTGAGGCTAAAGAGCATTGAACAACAGGACCTGGCGTTAATGGTCAACCAGCGGGAAGGCTTCGTACAGACGAGAACTCAGTTCTCGAACCGGCTAAGAGGTCAGCTGGCCGAGTACGGTATTATTCTACCAAGGCAGGTCAAGACGATATTACAGAGAGTGCCGGAGATACTGGAAGATGACAGCAATGCGCTGACGCTTCAGTCACGGGACTTAATCAACCGGCTGTATCAGATGCTGCGAGCGGTGGATGAAGAAGTTAAAGCGCTGGATAAGCGCTTAGCAGCACAGGCCGAAAGGAACGAAGACAGCCAGCGGCTGATGACCCTACCGGGTATCGGGCCGATAACAGCGACGTCGCTGCTGGCACTGATAGGCGATGTCAGCGAATTTAAGCGCGGCCGCAACCTATCGGAATACCTGGGACTGGTACCACGGCAAAACAGCAGTGGTGGTAAAGACCGTTTAGGCGGTATTACCAAAAAAGGAAACACCAAACTCAGGACACTGCTGGTGCACGGCGCCCGTTCGGCACTTCGGGTGGCGCAGAAACGTCACGACAGGCTGAGCCTCTGGGCACAGGATGTCGCTAAACGTCGGGGTAACAACGTTGCGGCGGTGGCACTGGCTAACAAGCACGCCCGGATAATCTGGGCGATGTTAAAGAATAAAGAAGATTACCGGATGACTGCTGCTTAACAGCAACAGTATTCAGTAAAAGAGCACAGCGAAGGTTCGTTCCTTCCGGGAGTTGCAAACGTCAACAGGATGGTAAAATAGGGTAAACCGACGACAATTGAGACTGTTAAACGTCCGTACATAAAGTACGTTAGCCTGATAAGCCAGTTGTCGTGCGGAGTTCATCCAGGCCAGGTGCGCAAAGCGCGCACCATAAACAGGCCGAATATATGCGAGCGCCCCGACATTTACCACGAGTTGCCGTTGCAAAACGGGAGGGGACCATATATGACGTTTACGTCAGGAACGATATCTCACCTGACATGAATGTCAGGTTACGATAGCAACGTCAGGCGAAGCATAAATAAGATTTACAGGTTTAACGAAAATAGTGGGAAACCAATGATTAGCGAAGAGAAGTTAACGCATTTAAAGGCGTTGGAGTACGAATCGATTCACATTTTCCGCGAAGTGGCGGCGGAATTTGATAACCCGGTTATGCTGTACTCGGTGGGCAAGGATTCATCGGTATTATTGCACCTGGCGCGTAAGGCCTTTGCTCCGGGAAAAATTCCGTTCCCGTTAATGCACGTGAATACCACCTGGAAGTTTCGCGAAATGATTGAGTTTCGCAACCGTATGGCGGAAAAGCACGGTTTTGAGTTGCTGGAGCACATTAACCCCGAAGGCGTTGAAAAAGGCATTGGGCCTTTCACCCACGGTAGTGCTTTGCATACCGACGTAATGAAAACTCAGGCACTGAAGCAGGCGCTGAACAAATACCAGTTTGATGCCGCCTTTGGTGGTGCCCGTCGTGACGAAGAAAAGTCGCGTGCGAAAGAACGTGTGTATTCCTTCCGTGACAAAAACCACCGCTGGGACCCGAAAAACCAACGCCCTGAATTGTGGAATATTTTTAACGGGAAAGTGAACAAAGGCGAAAGCATTCGTGTATTCCCTTTGTCTAACTGGACTGAGCTGGATATCTGGCAATACATTTACCTGGAAAACATTGATATTCCAGAACTGTACTTTGCTAAAGAACGCCCCGTGGTTAAACGTGACGGCACCTTAATTATGGTGGACGATGACCGCATGCCATTAGAAGAAGGCGAAACGCCGGAAATGAGAATGGTGCGCTTCCGTACCCTGGGTTGTTACCCTTTAACTGGTGCCATTGAGTCTGAGGCGGCAACTTTGCCGGAAATTATTCAGGAAATGCTGCTGACAACAACGTCTGAACGTCAGGGCCGTGTGATTGATCACGACAGTGCCGGGTCTATGGAAAAGAAAAAAATGGAGGGCTACTTTTAAGTAGTAAAAATGTAATGAGTCATGCAAGCCCTTTAATTGAACAAGATATTTTAGCTTACCTGAAGCAGCACGAGAACAAAGAGCTGCTGCGTTTTATTACCTGCGGCAGCGTCGATGACGGCAAAAGTACCTTAATTGGTCGTTTGCTGCACGACAGTAAAATGATTTTTGAGGACCAGTTAGCGGCCATTACCGAAGACTCGAAAAAATCCGGTACTCAGGGCGACGAAGTTGACCTGGCGCTGTTGGTTGACGGCCTGCAGTCTGAGCGCGAGCAGGGCATTACCATAGACGTAGCATACCGTTACTTTTCGACCGATAAGCGTAAATTTATTATTGCTGACACCCCGGGCCACGAGCAGTACACGCGTAATATGGCAACCGGCGCTTCAACCTGTGATGTTGCGGTTATTCTTGTCGATGCCAGCAAGGGCGTGCAGACCCAAACACGTCGCCACAGCTTTATTTGCTCACTGCTGGGTATAAAACACGTAATTGTTGCCGTTAACAAAATGGATTTGGTGGACTATTCGCAGGACACCTACAAGCAAATTCAGGCGGACTATCTGGAAATGGCCGGTTCGCTGGATATTCCGGATATTCGTTTTGTGCCAATTTCGGCGCTGAAAGGCGACAACGTTGTGAACCCGAGTGAAAAACTCAGCTGGTTCCGCGGTTCTCCGTTAATGGAATATCTGGAAAGCATGTCTATTGAGCGCGAAGCCGACAGTGCAGAGTTCCGCTTTCCAGTACAGTATGTGAACCGTCCAAATTCCGACTTCCGGGGCTTTGCCGGTACTATTACCTCGGGGGAAATTGCGGTTGGCGATACCATTCGGGTTCTGCCTTCCGGCAAAATTTCCACCATTAAGTCGATTGTGACCTTTGAAGGTGAGCACGAAAAAGCCTTGGCACCTGCAGCAGTAACGCTGACGCTGAACGATGAAATTGATATCAGCCGTGGCGATATGATTGTGAAGAAAGATTCGTTGCCGAATGTATCCAGTCGCTTCCGCGCTAAGTTGGTGTGGATGAATGAGGACGCACTGCAAACGCACCGCGAGTATTACCTGAAGTTTAACAGCAAGCTGACCACGGGTGAATTTGAAGGAGTTCAGCATCGCATAGATGTGAACACCTTTGCTGAGCACAAAGCCGGTAAGCTGGAACTGAACGAAATTGGCGAAGTAGACGTTCGCGTTACTGAAAAAGTGATGTTTGACGATTACCAAAGCAACCCGAAAACTGGTGCCTTTATTGTTATTGACCGTATGACAAATATGACGGTTGGTGCGGGTATGATTGAGCAGGCGTTGTCGGATTCTGCTGAAGGTGAGACTCAAAAACACGACTACAGTGAGTTTGAGTTAGAGCTGAATGCGCTAGTTCGCAAGCACTTCCCGCATTGGGAAGCGAAGGATCTGTTGAAGTAACGCTATGACACTTGCCGGCGCGGGGCTTATTGCGTTAATGCTACTGATGGTGGGTCTGTTGATCCGCTATCAGGAACGCTCTGCAATGATTTTTGCCGGCGCCATGTTAGTTTGTCTGGCGACAGGTTGGGTAGGTCAGGATGCGCTGCTGGATAACGCAGCCAACCCGGGTTTAGCTACCTTAGTTATGCTGGTACTTATTTCCTACGCTCTGGAAAAAACCAGCTTACTGCGAACCCTGTCGCGGTATTTATTTAGCCCGTCAGTTGCCGGCACCACCTGGCGAGTGATGGGCTTTAGTGCATTAGCTTCCTCATTATTAAATAATACCGCAGTGGTTGCGGCCTTACTGAACTCGGTGCGGCGCAACCGGTTTGTTGCTGCTTCTAAACTACTGATACCGCTTTCCTACGCTGCTATTATGGGCGGCACCCTCACCTTAATTGGTACCTCTACCAACCTCATCGTCAACAGCTTATTTACCGAAACCGGCCACAATGGCTTTGCCTTTTTTGATTTTACGCTGGTAGGCGCAGGTGTACTGGGTGCTGGATTATTGGTGCTGTACGTAGTGAGTTGGTTCTTGCCCAATATTAAAGAGGAAACCTCAGCCGGCGCTGACTACTTTGTCGAAGCAGAGCTGGCAGCCGACTCACCTTTGGTTGGCAAAACGGTAGAAGGGGCAGGTTTACGCCATTTGGAAGAGCTATTTCTGGCCGAGCTACACCGGGGCGATCAAACTCTACGACCAGTAGCCCGTTACGATGTGCTGCAGGCAGGTGACAAGCTCATTTTTACCGGCGATGTCAGCAAGGTGAAAGTGCTGAAGCAGTTTCCGGGCCTTGAACTGTTTGCTGAACAAAAAGGGCTGGAAACCCACGAGCTGACCGAAGTGGTTATTAAGTCAGAGTCGGTACTTTGTGGTTTAACCCTGCGGGATACCGGGTTCCGGGCACGCTTTGATGCCGCGGTTGTGGCGGTGCGCCGTGAAGGTGAACGCATTAGCGGACGTTTAGGTTATGTGCGGCTGCGTGCGGGTGACATTTTGTTGCTGGCAACCGGACCGGACTTTTCAGCCCGTACCAACCTAACGAAGAACTTTTACCTGTTGAGCGGGGTTAAACCCGAAAACATGCTGAGCGGTTGGCGCGAAAAGCTCACCCTGTGGGGCTTTGTCGGAATGATAGCCGCTACGGTAGTAAGCGGTGCTTCATTATTTATGGGTGTACTATTTTTGCTGGCGGTTTTATTAGCAACCGGTTGCCTGCGGTTAAATGAAATAAAACGCCGCTTTCCGGTAGAGATATGGTTGATAGTTACCAGTGCGCTGTGTCTGGCAACCGCGATGCAATCGACCGGGCTTTCGTCTGCTGTCAGTGACTTTGCCTCAACAACCTTAGCCGGGCAGGGCGTTTTTCTGACCTTTGCCGGTGTGTTTTTAATTACTTATTTGCTGACCGAGTTGGTCACCAATAACGCCGCTGCGGCTTTGATGTTTCCGGTGGCTTATTCATTGTCATTGGGTATGGGCGTTGATCCGTTCCCGATGATAATGGGCGTGGCGTTTGCTGCTTCTGCCAGTTTTATTACCCCCTACGGTTACCAAACCAATTTAATGGTGTTTAACGCCACCCATTACCGGCTGAAGCACTTTATTCTTGCCGGCCTGCCTGTAGCTATTACCTACATTGCCATGAGTCTGTGGCTTATCCCCTTAGTGTTTCCTTTTTGATATTTCACCTGGCACAAAAGTGTCAGGTTTCGCTGTCTTTGGATCTGAGCTCCATAACCTATATAATTGTAAAGATTCGTAAGATTAGACGCAGTGACGGTTCACTGCTTTTTTGAAGGAGATTTTTTACACTCAAACTGGGAGAACCCATGTTTAAATATAATAAGTTGAGCTCAGCTATCTTTATAGCATTAGCTGCTTCTTCGTCAGCAGTTGCGCAAGAACAGGACACGCAACAAGAAGAGGCAGAAACATCTAAGCAAATTGAAACCATTAATGTTACCGCGACCAAGCGCACGACAAATATCCAACAAACTCCAACCGCTGTGCAGGCGTTAAGTTCCCGCGATTTAAAAGAACAAAACATCGGAAACTTTGACGACTACGCACAATATGTACCGAATGTTACTTCTAGTGGCCGTGGGCCCGGGCAGAACGATGTGTTTATTCGCGGCATGTCCATTCAGCCTATTACGGTGATGCTGTCAGGTGCACAGGGCACCATGCCTAACGTGGCTCTGTACGTTGACGAGCAGCCGGTGACCGCTCCCGGGCGTAACCTCGATGTTTACGCAACTGACTTGCAGCGCATAGAGGTGTTACCCGGACCGCAAGGCACACTATTTGGCGCAAGCTCGCAAGCAGGTACCATTCGCTACATCACTAAAAAGCCGGTTTTAGGCGCGTTCGAAGCAGGTTTTACCACTGGTTTTGAGACCATGGCTGAAGGGGAAATGAGCAGCTCCGCCGAGGGTTATATTAATATTCCGGTGACCAACGACTTAGCGGTGCGTGGTGCGTTTTACAATGTGAACCGTGGTGGTTATATCGATAACGTGGCGGGTGAGTTCTCTATCGACCCGAATAACCCGAACTACCGCTCAATGGATCCGTCCATGGAAGCTTTGATGGACGACGGCACCGAATTCACCAGTGCATTTAACACGCACCTTGCGGAAGAAGACTTTAACGACAGTTACTACAAAGGTTTCCGTCTGAGTGCTAAGTACCTGATTAACAGCAACTGGGAACTGTTGGTGCAACACCAGGCGCAGGACTTAGGCGCTGATGGTGTGTTTGACTACGACCCGGATGTGGGTGATTTAGACGTTGAACGCTATTACCCCGATGAACTGGAAGACAGCTTTGATTTGACCACCTGGACACTCGACGGGCGTTTAGGCGCACTGGAAGTGCTGTATACCGGTGGTTACTTAAACCGTGAAATTGAGCAGTCTGTCGACTACACCGGGTACAACACCTCAGGTACCTTCATCGTTTATTACACCTGTAACTATGGCGATGATGGCATGGCAGAAAACTGTGTCGACCCGACCAAGGGTTTTAAAGGCTACCAGGAACACAGTCGTTTTACGCAGGAAGCTCGTATTAACTATGACTTCACTGATAACGCGCGTATTACAGCCGGTGTGTTCTACGATGACTTTGAAATTAACACCCAGGACGATTACGTTTACTTTTCGAACCCTGAAGAGTTAGGTTTTGTGCCGAACGCACCAATGGAAGGCGTGTACGCCAATAACCCGAACGCTCGTCCACCGCGTGTGGGTTTCTTTAATGACATTACGCGTACTGAAGAGCAAATTGCGGCCTTTGGTGAGTTTACTTATGACTTCACTGAGCAGTGGGCTGCTACGGTTGGTTTGCGTTGGTACGACATGGAGTCGGACTTTTACGGCCAATCCAGCTTTGCCTCAAAAGGCACCGACGGCGATGCCGGGCGTGACTACAATTCAACCGCAGGCCATACTGACGAGCCGCTTGAACAGGATGACGTAATTCCGAAGTTCACGTTGAGCTATCAGTACACACCGAACACCTTGTTCTTCGCCACGTATTCCGAAGGTTTCCGCCCGGGCGGCTTTAACCGTGCCGGTGGCGCGACCAATGATGCAGGCGAGTCGGTTAACACGGTTTATGAGTCAGACGAAGTGGTCAACTACGAGTTTGGTTGGAAGTCACTGATGCTGGATAACTCATTGCGTTGGAACGGTAATGCGTACTTTGTTGAGTGGAACGACATGCAGATTACGCGTCTGGATACCGACATTTCAATTCTGACCTTTGTGGATAACGCAGCAGACTCAGAAATTCGTGGTCTGGAAACCGACTTTACCTGGCGTATGACCGACAACTTTACCTTCAGTGGTGCCTTGTCGTACAACGATACTGAGTTGACTCGTACCGGTCAGGGCATTGTCCGCACCTTGCCAATTGGCTCAGAGTTGCCATTGACACCAAAGGTACAGGGTAACCTTCGCGGCCGCTATACCTGGACGCTTGAGAATAACTGGGATGCCTTTGCTCAAGTGGGCTGGATTTATGCGGGCGAGACTTACCCGTCACTGGTTGCTGCTGAAGTTGAACAGGCAGGCGGTAAGCAGGACTCGTACAATATCGGCAATGCCTCAATTGGTGTCATGAAAGATCAGTGGAGCGCGAAGCTTTACATCAAAAACATCACCGATGAGCGTGCTGAGTTGTATACCAATACGCAAGACGATATCTTGAGAACGACAACCAATCGTCCTCGGTCAATTGGCTTGTCAGTGTCTTACTCATTCTATTGATAAGATAATTTGAGTACAGGGGGCCTTCACTGGCCCCTTTTTTCATTGTGAGGGAATAACGGTCGTTATGGATCACATAAAGAAACTCCTGGCGCAGAGTCAGTTTGAACAGGCGCTTAAGTTGTTGCAGCAAGAGCGTGATGGCTTGTCAGGCGATGCAGAAAAAGAGTCGCTGTATTATGAAGCGGTGGCTTATCGTTATTTGGGTCAACTGCAGCAAGCGCAACAAACCTTGCATGCATTGCTTGCCAAATGGCCGGAATACGGCCGCGCATTGCAGGAGTTGGCGCACACCCTGAAAGCTCAGGGCAAAGACGAAGAAGCGCTAAGCCATTATTACCAGGCTATTCGATTAAACCCGGCCTTACATGCCAGTTGGGCAGCGGCTGCAAAGTTGGAAGCTAAGAGCGGTAATACCGAACAAGCCGAGCGTAACCAGCAACAAGCGAACTTTTTGTTGCGCCAGCCAAAGCAGATTTTAGCGGCCTTGAACCTGTACCACGAAGGCAAGTACTACAAAGCCGAAAAGATTTGCCGGGCGTTCTTACAGCGTAATCCGCATCATGTTGAAGCCATGCGGACGCTGGCAAACATTGGCGCCCAACTGGATGTATTGAACGATGCCGAGTTCCTTTTAGAAAGCGTGCTGGTATTAGAGCCGAATTACGATTTAGCCAAATTTGATTACATTAAAGTGCTGCAGCGCCGACAAAAACACAGTGAGGCTTACAAGCACGCCAAAGAGCTGTTTGAGAAAGAGCCGGGTAACCCACTTTACAAAGCGCTGTTTGCCAATTTATCGGCCGCTTTAGACTACGACGAACAAGCCCTGACGTTGTATGACGAGCTGATTAATGAGCAAATGAACGACGATATTGCCGGTATCCATGTTGCCAAAGGTCATTTATTAAAAGCCATTGGCCAGCAGCAGGATGCGATACAGAGTTATCAAAGCGCGTGTCAGGAGCGTCCGGATTTTGGCGACGCTTACTGGAGTTTGGCCAACCTGAAAACGTACAAGTTTAGCGACAGCGAAATTGCAGTGATGGAACGCGCCGCGCAAGACTCGAGAACGCATTTAAATGACCGTATTCATTTTTGCTTTGCTCTGGGTAAAGCCTTTGAACAGCACGGTGAGCACAATAAAAGCTTTGACTATTACCAGCAGGGTAATGAACTGAAACGTGGTACCAGTCACTTTAAACCCGAGGTTCTGGCGCAGCGCATTGCGGCACAACGTGAGTATTTTACCGAGCAGAAAGTGAAGGCGTTGCCGGAAGCGTCGGTTAACTCAAACGTAACCCCTATATTTATTGTAGGGCTACCTCGTGCGGGGTCTACCCTGGTGGAGCAAATACTGGCATCGCACTCGGCCGTAGAAGGAACCTCAGAGCTGCCGAACATTCCGGCTATTGCGCATTCACTGAATGGTCGCCAGGTTCAGGCAGACACACCGAAATACCCGTCTGTACTGGATGAGTTAACGCCGGAAAAGCTGATGCAGCTTGGCGAGCGCTATTTAGCTGAAACAGAAATTTATCGATCGGGCGCGCTGTTCTTTACCGATAAAATGCCGAACAACTTTCGTCATATTGGGTTAATTAAAACGTTGCTTCCCCATGCGAAGATCATTGACGCCCGGCGTAACCCCATGGACTGCTGCTTTAGCGCCTACAAGCAGCTATTCGCTGAAGGGCAGGAGTTTAGTTATGGACTGGATATGCTGGCGGAGTATTACCGTGACTATGTGGATTTGATGGCGCACTGGAATAAGGTTTACCCGGGCAGCATCCATACGGTGATACATGAGCAGCTGGTGGAAAACCCCGAAGCCGAAATTAAGGCCATGTTTGACTATTTGGAGCTGCCGCTGGAACCGCAATGCCTGCAGTCTCACAAAGCAGAGCGACGAGTCAAAACCGCCAGTTCTGAGCAAGTGAGACAACCTATTAACGCGAAAGGTATTGGTCAGTGGCAGAAATTTGAAGCCCAGCTACAACCGCTGCAAGAGGCTTTGGGTCAGTCATTGATGGAACAATGGGACCGACGATAATGTTACTGGCTCGTTAATCTTATTAACACTTTGTTACATTTTACGTTTACATAATCTTAACGTCCTCGTTATAGTGTTGTTCCTTTTTAGGGGAACAATAATAAACGAGGTAAAAATGCCAATTAAACAATTTAAATTAACGGCATTATCAGCTGCTGTTGTAATGGGTTTAGCAGCCTGTGGCGGTAGTGATGATAATTATGAGCCAACCGTTTCGGCGGAAGTGGCAGCTGAAGGTAAGCAGTGGATGCCTGTTCATGGACAGGTTACGGCAACTGACCCTAATGGCGACGAATTAACTTATTCAGCTAGCGTTGTAACACCGGAAGGCCAGGATACGGCTCCGGGTTCTGTTGAAATCAGCAGCGACGGTAGCTTTGTATACACTCCTATGCGTGCAGAGCCTGCGACTATCAACATTAGTGTTAGCGACGGCGAATTAACGACAACACAACAAGTGACTGTCGACAACGTTAAGGGCGACCCTCTTGCGCATCAACAGTGGCACTTACGTAACACCGGACAAACCGGTTTTGCTATGGCTGATTCAGTATTTGAAGCATGGCGTGAACTGCGTGTTGCTCAGGGCTGGACTGAAGAGCAAGCGGCATCGGTCTTCTTTTTTGACGAAAGCATTCTGGTTCCGGGCGAAGACTTGAACGTGGCTGGTGCATACCAGCACGGTATTACCGGTGAAGGTTCTATTTCTGTCGTGGTTGACCAGGGCTTAGCGATTGACCATGAAGATTTACAAATGAACGTTCTTCCGGGTCGCTCAATCAACTTTATTGATGGCGCAAGAGACCGCACTGACCCAACGGTATTGGGCAACGGCGGTGACCACGGAACATCGGTTTCTGGTCTGATTGCAGCACAAGGCTGGAACGGTTTAGGTGGACGCGGTGTTTCTCCTAACGCAAGTTTGATTGGCATGAACTACCTGGGTGGCGGAGGTACGCAGACCGATCGTAACCTTATGATGGCCCATGGTATGGCGGGTTCTGGTATCGGCGTAAACGATAACGTTGTGACCTTTAACCGCAGTTACGGTTCAACGGCGCCTGTTATTTTTGCCACTGATGAAATTGATGAGACGATTGTCAGCTACCCAACTCAAGAGTTGCGTAACGGACTGGGCGCATTGAACATTAAGTCAGCGGGTAACTCTTTCGTCAGCGCTGGTAGCTGGCCGGAAGCCTCTGAGATGTGTAATGCACAGCAAGCTGGCGTGGTTGAAGGCGCAAGCCGTGTATTCAGTTGTTTTGACGGCAACTGGGATTCAAGCAACGCAAGTTTCTACACCATTTCAATTGGTGCAGTAAACACCGACGGTAACCACACGAGCTATTCAACAGCTGGCTCTAACCTGTTTGTCGCAGCGCCTGCTGGCGAATATGGTGATACTGAACCAGCAATGGTAACCACAGACCAGACAACTTGTACTCGTGGTTATGCGGGCTGGGCATCATATGACAGCTTCATGAATACCAACGGTGCATTTTTTGCCGGCCTGGGTATTGATAACTTCCACGAGCGTGTTTATCCGTTCAATAACCCAATGGGTGAGTATAACGACAGCAACTTAAGCTGTAACTATACCAACACCTTTAACGGTACGTCGTCCGCTGCACCGAACACCTCGGGTGTGGTTAACTTGATTGCTGAAGCTAATCCAGAGTTAAGCTGGCGCGAAATTCGTCACATTCTGGCAGCGACGGCTACTCAGGTTGATGCTGACAACGCTCCAATTGAACTGACTGTTGGCGACGGTACTTTCGTTGCACACCAGGGTTGGGTTGAGAACGCTGCTGGTTTCAGCTTTAACAACTTATACGGCTTTGGTCGTCCTGACGCAGGCGCAGCAGTTGAACTTGCGATGTCTGATTCGGTCGAATTACCAGAGCTAGTTGAAACTGAATGGCTAGAAACTGTATTAGAAACTCCGGTTGCTGTACCAGATAACAATGCTGACGGCGCTTCAATTGAAATTACGGTTGAAGAAGACGTGACCATTGAAGGTATGCAGTTTGGTTTGTCAGTGCGTAACATGGCAATGGCTGAAACCTACATGGGTATGATTTCAGGTACGACAGCAGGTTCGGATATCGCTATTGAAGTGACGTCACCTGCCGGTACTAAGTCAGTGATTGCAACCTCACGTACGTCGTTAGGTGCTTACATAGGCTTAGGTTCACTTGGTGGTGATTTAGACCACATTTATCACCCAAGCAGCCCGTTACTGACCAACGCATTTTTAGGCGAGTCGTCTGCCGGAACCTGGACAGTTCGTGTTGTTGATACGAACGGTCAAGATCGTGGTACGTACTTGAATAATACGGAAAACAGCCTTGTTGATCAGGTTAATGTCCGTTTGTTTGGTCATTAATAACAAGGCAAAGGAGAAGAAGTTATGAAATTAACAATGATGGCTTTAGCTGCATCAGGTTTATTGATGACAGGCTCTGTGATCGCTCAGGATCAGGCTGTTGATGACCGCCTGACGACTGACAACCAAAAGAGTGTCAGCAAAGCAGAACTTCCAGCAACGGTATCGGACGCACGTGCGTTTGGCACTTACCGTATGATGGAAAAAAGCTCTAACGTAAAATCACCTAAGTTAACGGGTGGTGTTGAAGTGTATAACGAAGTAACACGTAACGTTGCAAAGATTAGTGGCAACCTGACTGTGTTAGCTGGCGAGCAAGGTTTAGCAGCCATTGCACAAGAATTTGGTCTGACAGTTGTCAGCGAAGATTCGCGTGCTGGACTGGGCTTGTTAAAAGCACCAGAAGGCGCTGACCTGAACGAACTGGTTGAGAAACTGCGCGGAAGCGACTTAGTTCGCGCTGCACGTATTGAGGTTATTGAACCTCGTAACGAGTTGCACGTTATTAAACGTTAATTCTTGTTGTAGTGATGAAAACCGCATCCGGCTTCTGCCGGGTGCGGTTTTTTTATTTGTTTTGCGGTACAATTTGGGCATCACTTTTTGAATGAACGATTCCATGGTCGATAACATTGTCTGGCATGATGCCGCTGTAACGCATGACGACCGCGTCACACAGAAAAAACACCAACCTGCACTGCTGTGGTACACGGGCTTAAGTGGCTCGGGTAAGTCGACTATTGCTAACGCGGTTGATCGCAAACTGTTTGAACGGGGTTGCCACACCTATTTGCTGGACGGCGATAACGTGCGCCATGGCTTGAACAAAGACCTGGGTTTTAACGATACTGACAGAGTGGAAAACATTCGCCGCATTACCGAAGTCAGCCGCCTGTTTCTGGACGCGGGCCTGATTGTGGGTACGGCGTTTATTTCGCCTTTTATTGCTGACCGTGCGCAGGCACGTGAACTGACAGGCGAACGTTTTATTGAAGTGTTTGTGGATACGCCGTTAGAGATTTGCGAACAGCGTGATCCGAAAGGTCTGTATAAAAAGGCACGCGCCGGTGATATTCCGCATTTTACCGGTATATCGTCGCCTTATGAGGCGCCAGGGCAGCCTGAAGTGCATTTAAAAACCGATGAAATGGACATTGAGCAAGCCGCTGAACAAGTGGTGCAGTATTTAAAGGATAACGGGATTATTTATGCTTAACGAATTAAAAACCATTGCCCGCGACGCAGGCGCGGCCATTATGGACATTTACCAAAGTGATGACTTTGATGTGCAGAAGAAGGGCGATGACAGCCCGCTGACGAAGGCGGATTTAGCCGCCCACAATGTTATTTGTGATGGCTTGCGTGCGCTTGACACCCAGTACCCGATTATTTCGGAAGAGTCGTCAGACATTAGCTGGGAGCAGCGTAAGCACTGGTGTCGTTACTGGTTGGTTGACCCGCTGGATGGCACCAAAGAGTTTATTAAACGTAATGGCGAATTTACCGTGAACATTGCCTTAATTGAAAAGGGCGTGCCCATTATGGGTGTGGTTTACGCGCCGGTACTGGATGCCATGTATACCGGTGAACGTGACCGCGGCGCCTTTTTAAATGACAAAGCCATTTCGGTAGCAACAAAAGAGCCGGAAACTCTGCGTGTTGTGGGCTCTCGCTCTCACCCTTCGCAGGAAACCATTGACTGGCTGGATGCTTTAGGTAAGTCATATGAAATGGTGCCTATGGGCAGTTCACTGAAAATTTGCCTGGTGGCTGAAGGTAAAGCGGATATCTACCCGCGCTTAGGGCCAACGTGTGAGTGGGATACCGGAGCAGCTCATGCGGTATTAAGCGCAGCGGGTGGGCAGGTAACAACTGTTACCGGCGACCCGCTGCTGTATAACCAAAAAGAGGATTATCTAAACCCGCATTTTATTGCGCGTTGATGTTATTCCTCGTCATTGGTTTCAAGTTCGGCCTCAGTTACCTTGATGTAACTTTGGTCGACCCAGACGCCTTCTACCTCAATAACAACGCCCACTTCAAGAGCATTAAAGAAGGTTTGTAAATCAACTTCTTCGTCGTTCAGTTCGAAGTCGGCGTCTTCTGCAAAGCGCAGCTCATTGCCGTTGACGAAAACGCTGTCGCCTTCGATTGACTCTATTTCGCCTTCAAACTCGGCTTTTCCGGTACTGTCATCGTTGTCGTCGCCATCATCGTCGCCGTCTTGGCCACCTACAGTTTCAACTTCTACTTTTGCGGCAATTAGCGTGTCGCCGTCGTATTCGCCGTCAACTTCAACGATAACGGCCGGGTTGCTTTGAACCAGCTCGATAAAACGTTCAATGCTGATGCTGTCGTCTTCACCTTCAAACTCAGTGTTCTCGTTAAATCCGACAGCAACGTTCGCTATGGTCATACCTTCTGCGCTGACATCAGATACACGACCTTTGACTTCACCTTCGCGGTCTTCCTGGTCAATACGTTTTACTTTAAGTGCAATGGTAGTGCCCTGGTCGTCCTGACGTGAAATGACTTTTAGCCAGTCGTTCACGGCAATGTCATCGAAAGTAAAGCTGCGTTCGTCTAAACCGGACTCGTCTTCGTATTGCGTTTCAGGTGTTACGCTGAACGTGGTGTTGTCAATAACAAAGGTTTCGTTGTCGGCGTTGAGGTCAGTCACCTGGCCTTCGGTTTTGCTGCGGGCGTCAGTGGCCTTGAACTCAATTTCTTCGGCAATTAATTGTTCGCTTTCAAAGCGACCTTCAACTTTTACGATAACGCCATTGGCAAGTGTGTCTAAACTGCCGTCATCAAACTCGGTGTCCTCGTTAAGGGTGAACTGGTACCGGTTAACGCTAAATACGCCGCTTTCACTGTCGTAATCTTTAACGATACCCGCAATGGTGACTTCTTCGGCGTCGTTATCTATGTCGTTTTCTTCTTTGTTTTCGATACTGCTGGCTGTGAGTGTTAGAGTGTCGCCGTCGAAATCATCGCCTTCTACTTTTACGAACAGGCCGTCGGCCAGGTCGTCCGCGGTCATGTCGTCATATTCCGCCGCAGAGTAGTCGATAGTCAGCTCCGCTAAAGAAAAGGTTTGAGCATCGGTATCCAGATTGGCGATTTCGCCTTTTAACTTAATTTCAGTTTCTTCGGTTTCCAGCTCAACAAGCGTCGCGTAAAAGCTGCCTTCGTCGTTGATGTAGCCGCTGACTTCAATGAAATCACCCACCGACAAAGTCTCGATATCGGTTTCATCAAACTCGGTCAGGTCATCAAAGAGAATGGTCTGGCCCAGCACTTCAATTTGTTCTGCTTCACGGTCAATGAATGAGACCGGGCCTTGCAGGTGTTCCTCGTAGCGAATTTGCTGCGCGTCCGGGTCTTCACCATCGTCTGACGCAGAAGCAGCAACGGTAACAACCATACCCACTTTTAACTGGGCTTCATCTGCCGCAGGGGAGTTACCTACAGCAATTTCAGCATTTTCTGATCGATACCGTTGTCCATTGACATACACACTGCCAAAACCTGTGATCACACCCTCACTAACTACCGTTGTTGTAGTGGTTGCAGTGCCGTCGTCGGTATTGTTGCCTCCACCGCTTGTATTGTCGTTGGGAGAGTCGCTTGAGCTTCCGCCGCACGCCGTAAGCGCGCCCGATATTGCTAAGACTAAAAGAGACTGTTTAAAACGCATGGTTGTACCTCTTGTTGTTGTTTCTAAAACACCTAAGTGCAGTGTCGGTACCTTCAACCTTAGCGGATGGTTTTAGCCAATGCCAGAGGAATTTTTGAATATTTTGAATGCTTGTTACGTTAGGTTTTTGTTATAAAAATTCTAACCTTAGTTGTGTAGCCTGACGTTTACGTCAGGTACGATATCTCACCTGACACAAGTGCCAGGCTACAGGGTTACATCGGCGATATTATTGGCACACTTCTGTAAATGCAATGTGCGAGCTTTGATGTGTTCAATTAGCTGCGCGATATAGTCTTTTTCTTCTGCCGAAATAAGCTTTTGTTGCTCAAGCTCTTTTGACAGGTCCTGGGTGCTGATTACATGAAGGACTTTAGCCGATAATTCACGCAGTGACTCGATCACCAGTGGGCGTTTTAAGCCACAACTCTCTGCAAAGTCTGCAAGCTGGTAGGCGTGTATATGGTCAGGCTCAAACTCATCACCTACTGCCATAGCTAGCGCTTGTTTAAACTGGGGGAACATGGCGACGTTAACTAAATCGTAGCCTGGCGTGAAGCTGCAACTGTTGCGACCCCAGAAAAATGATACGTTTTTAGCGTGGCTGTCGTAGTTACTGATCATCAGATTAAATAGCTGCCATTGCAAAAGTTGCATGGTATTTTGAGCCGGGCTGGGTGAGGCCTGGCAAAAGCTAAAAAGCCCTGTGAGGCTGGCGCCATCGCGAATATGTTTTACGTCGCGACTGTCACCAAAATTGCGTTCATATTTATAGTCGCGTGGAAGATCCAGTGCCTGGCATCCGTCGATAACATGACGCCGCAAGACTTTTTCCGCGTTAGTGTGGTAATGCCTGTCAAAGCGCTTGACCAGAAGAGCGGGAAATTTGTCAAAGCGTTTAAATTCTGTTTCTGCGGTTGGCAAGCCCGAAAGCGTAGCCAGCTGCATGCAAATGAATTCGTTTAGCACTAAATGTGGCAAATTTGCTTTTTCAAACTTAAGAATGTGGGTTGATGATAAGGTACCGTCGCCAAAACCCATTTGACCATCAGGACTGATATAAACATTAAGTTTGTCCTGCACACCTGCAACACTTAAGCGCGGTTTGTCGTCCCAGTGCAGCAGTCCAAAGTCTTCCTTTTGCTCAAGACGCTCTATGAGTTCGCTGTGTGGAACTTCACGGAATATGGGCTGGGTAGGAGTTTCCTGATTAGTGAATGCAAAGGCTCCGGATACATCCTGACCCAGAGCTAAAGCCTGAGCAAAGACATTCTTTTCGCTGACGCCAAGGTTTTGTGCAAGTAGCTCCCTGGCTTTTCCTTCGGGGAGTAAGTTATCCAGGTAGTTATAGACACTAGCTGGTGTATGAGAGCCCTCTAGGGAAAGTGAAGGCGAGATAGGGAAGCCGTTTCCTTTCCAGTGTTGTTGGTACTCTATAACCGGAAGTTTGGTTACTTCACTAAGACCGATATGACCAACAACTTTTTCTCCGTAGCGGATATTAACAGAATGCAGCATTTACACCCACTCCTCGGCTGAAGTGTCTGACTTTACTGTTAATTGAATACCCAGGCCTTGTAGCACAGAAAAGGCTGCGGCCAGAGTGGTGTTGGGGTTGCCACGCTCAAGACGCGACAAGGTATTGACGCCAACGCCGCACAATGCAGCACAGTCACGAAGTTTAAGCTTCATTCCTGTACGCTTAGCTTTAATAAGCTGACCTAATAGTTCTGGGCAGGTAATTGCAGGTACATTAGGCGCTTCCGTTGCTTTAACGCGTTTAGGCATACCACCCTCCTTTTATTCACCGATTTAAGTGATTATAGGTGGTTTTTGGTGTTTATCAATATAAATTAACTGGTATCGGTTATTAATTGGTTTTGGGTGTAACTGAACCTGTATATTACTCAGTATCGAAGATTTTTATGTTTCTACCGTTGATGCAATATCTGATCATCAAATACGCTTTCGTCAGATGATTTGATAATGATGTTTTAATACCATTTAAGCTTAATTTTTATTTATATATGGTATATATTTGATGTTAGCTTTTGAATTTGATGGAGCAAAAAGTTTATCAAACTTGCAAAAGCATGGAATTGATTTTTACGCTGCTCAATCTCTTTGGAATGACCCTGAGTTAATTGAAATTCCGGCTAAAACTCAAGATGAAGAACGTTATTTAGTTATAGCCAAGTATAAAGGAAAGCACTGGTCAGCTGTAATTACTTATCGCTTAAGAGCTATTAGGATTATTTCTGTTAGACGCTCTAGATATAGTGAGGTGAAGCTTTATGAAAGCGAGTGAATTTGACAAAAAGTTTGACTCGGATGAAGACGTCATTGATGAGCTTGAACTGGAAAAGTCGAAAAGACCCATGCGTAAACAAAAGCGAGTAAATGTCGACTTTCCTGAATGGATGCTAGACTCTTTAGATGAAGAGGCTGCTCGAATTGGTGTAACGAGACAATCTATTATTAAAGTTTGGTTAGCAGAGCGGCTTGAACAAATTCAAAGGAATGTCTAGGAGAGGTCTATGAAATTATTCGCAGCTTTTATTACAACGCTGTTTTTAGCCGGTTGCAGCAGCGCCCAGTCAGCGTCGGATGAGCCGGTAACCATGGCCGACATAAAGAGCCTAATTGGCACACCAACAGCGCAGAGCATAGAAAGCTGTAAAGTGTTGCCTGTGGGCAAAAAGGCTTGCGGTGGCCCGGAAGGCTATGTGGTTTACAGCAGTGAAACTGTAACAGATGAAAGAGCACTGCTGGACGCTATTCACCGTTATAACGAAAAAGCCAAAGAAGATGCAAAAACGGGCTATTCAACCTGTGAGCATATACCGGAGCCGGAACCGCAGTTGAAAGGTGGCGTTTGCTGGATACCGTAACGCTGACAAATTAATGAATGCGATTCACGGTATGTATTGCGGAGCAGGCCGGTATGTAACGCCATGGATGGCGTTACGTAAGCCCCCATGGATGGATTCACGGCGTCCGGCCAGATCCGCAATACATACCCAAGCATTCATTAATTTTCCTTGCGCCCGGTAGCAAAAACGGGTAAAATCCACCCGCAACATGAATCCAGTCACGGAGTGTTGCACATGCTGCGAATTGCCCAAGAAGCCTTGACCTTTGACGACGTTTTGCTCGTTCCCGGTCATTCCGAAGTTCTCCCCCATACCGCTGATTTACGCACGCAATTAACGCGTGGAATTACCCTGAATGTCCCGCTGGTTTCGGCCGCGATGGATACCGTTACTGAATCGGCACTGGCTATTGCATTGGCGCAGGAAGGCGGCCTTGGCTTTATCCACAAAAACATGACCGCAGAGCAACAAGCCGCGCACGTTCGTAAAGTGAAAAAATACGAAAGTGGCATGGTCTCTGACCCGGTTACTGTGCAACCTACAACCACCATTGGTGAAATTAAACAACTGACTGCCGAGCATGGTTTTCAGGGTTTTCCTGTGGTTGAAGGTAATGGTGATTTAGTCGGTATTGTTACCGGCCGTGACACACGTTTTGAAGACGATGACAGCAAAGAAATCCGCCACGTAATGACGGGTAATGACCGCCTGGTCACTGTGCATGAAACCGCAGAAAGCGAAGAAATACTGCAGCTTATGCACAAACACCGCATTGAAAAGATCTTGGTTGTGGATGACGCGCACAAGCTGAAGGGTATGATCACCCTGAAAGACTTTGAAAAAGCCGAAAACAAACCGAACGCCTGTAAAGACGAGCTGGGTTCACTGCGCGTGGGTGCAGCAGTGGGTGTTGGTGCCGGTACGGAAGAGCGTATTCAGTTACTGGTTGAAGCGGGCGTTGATGTACTGCTTATTGATACCTCGCATGGACATTCGCAGGGTGTACTGGACCGGGTTAAGAAAACTCGTAAAGACTACCCTGACTTACAAATTATTGCCGGTAACGTAGCAACGGCCGCAGGCGCTAAGGCGCTGGTTGAAGCGGGCGTTGACGCAGTGAAAGTGGGTATTGGCCCGGGGTCAATTTGTACGACACGTATTGTTACTGGTTGTGGTGTGCCGCAAATTAGCGCTATTAGTGACGCTGTAGATGCCATTAAAGGCTCTGGTGTACCGATTATTGCCGATGGTGGTATTCGTTTCTCAGGAGACATTGCTAAAGCTCTGGCTGCCGGCGCGCACTGCGTCATGGTGGGTAGCATGTTGGCCGGTACTGAAGAGTCGCCGGGTGAAGTTGAGCTTTACCAGGGCCGTTATTACAAATCATACCGCGGCATGGGCAGCCTGGGCGCAATGAATCAGCGCAATGGCTCGTCTGACCGTTACTTCCAGAAAAGCGATGAAGCTGACAAGTTGGTGCCGGAAGGTATTGAAGGACGCATAGCTTATAAAGGACCTATTTCTGCGATTATCCATCAGCAAATGGGCGGGTTGCGTTCAGCTATGGGCTTAACCGGTTGTCCGACAATTGAAGATATGCGCACCAAGCCGCAGTTTGTGAAAGTAACCGCCGCCGGCATGGGCGAATCACACGTACACGATGTGCACATTACCAAAGAAGCACCGAATTACCGTAGCTCGTAACAGGATGACTAATGACTAGAGATATCCACGATCACCGAATATTGATTTTAGATTTCGGCTCTCAGTACACGCAGCTGATTGCCCGCCGTATTCGCGAAATTGGCGTTTACTGTGAGCTTTGGGCATGGGACGTTGATGAAGCCGATATTCGGGACTTCGCGCCTAAAGGCATTATTTTATCCGGTGGTCCGGAAAGCGTTGCAGAAGAAGGCTCACCACGTGCGCCGGAATATGTGTTTAATGCTGGTGTACCGGTATTTGGTATTTGTTACGGCATGCAAACTATGGCCCATCAGCTGGGTGGCTCCGTGCAGTGCTCGCTTGAGCGTGAATTTGGTTACGCACAAATTGAGTTGGTAGAGCAAAGCCCGCTGTTTAAAGCCATTGAAGACGCTGTGTCTGAGTCTGGCGCGCCGTTGCTGGATGTATGGATGAGCCACGGTGACAAAGTGGAAATGATTCCGGAAGGCTTCCACACCGTAGCGAAAACCTCTTATTGCCCGTATGCGGCAATGGCTGACGAAGAACGTCAGTTTTATGGTGTTCAGTTCCACCCGGAAGTGACTCATACACGTCAGGGCATGCGTATGCTGGAACATTTTGTCAGCGATATCTGCGGTTGTGAGAAGCAATGGACACCGGAAAAGATCATTGATGACGCCATTGAACGCATTCGTGAACAAGTGGGTACTGATAAGGTCATTTTAGGCCTGTCGGGCGGAGTCGATTCGTCGGTAACGGCCATGCTGCTGCACCGTGCTATTGGTGATCAGCTTACCTGTGTGTTTGTGGATAACGGCTTGTTGCGCTTAAACGAAGCGGAGCAGGTAATGGAAATGTTTGGTGACCACTATGGCCTGAACATTTTGCCGGTACGTGCAGAAGATCGCTTTTTAGATGCTTTGGCGGGCGAGAACGACCCGGAGAAGAAGCGTAAAATTATTGGTAATACCTTCATTGAGATTTTTGATGAAGAAGCCGGTAAGCTGACCGAAGTAGACTGGCTGGCGCAGGGCACCATTTACCCGGACGTAATTGAGTCTGCGGGCTCTAAAACCGGCAAAGCGCACGTGATTAAATCGCACCACAATGTTGGTGGCCTGCCGGAAGACATGAAGTTAGGTTTGGTTGAGCCATTGCGTGAGTTGTTTAAAGACGAGGTGCGTAAAATTGGGCTTGAGTTAGGCTTACCTTACAACATGCTTTACCGTCATCCGTTCCCGGGGCCAGGTCTTGGTGTTCGTGTTCTGGGTGAAATTAAGAAAGAATACTGTGACTTACTGCGCCGTGCCGATGCAATTTTCATTGAAGAGCTGCATAACGCGGACTGGTACAACAAAGTGAGCCAGGCTTTCGCGGTATTCCTGCCGGTACGTTCGGTTGGGGTTATGGGTGATCAGCGTAAATACGACTGGGTTATTGCCATTCGTGCAGTAGAAACCATCGACTTTATGACTGCGCGCTGGGCACATTTGCCGTATGAATTATTAGAGAAGGTATCGAACCGGATTATTAATGAAGTGAACGGCATTTCCCGTGTCACTTATGATATTTCGGGCAAACCACCCGCCACCATTGAGTGGGAATAAGCCGAGAAATATTGGCTGGCTGTTGCAGGAAATCTTCCGAAAGACGCCAGCAAGTACATCTCTGTAAGGCTTGGGCAGCGCCATCCATGGCGCTGCGCACTTTCTCCAGATTTTCCTGCAACGGCGTAACGCCAATATCTACTTATTTAATTAACTTAGAAGTTGTAAGTCACGCCGAGGTGAACTTCGTTGTCGATGCTGTTGAAGTTTCCGCGGAAACCGGCGTCAGCAGAGAACTGTTCAGTAAAGGCGTAGCGTAAACGTGCGCCTACTGATGCGAAGCCGTCTAAGCCCCAGTCATAGCCTGCGTCCACAATAGCTGTCGTTTGCTGGCTGAGTTTGGTCATAGCACCAATACCGGCATAAGCGCTGGTGTCGTCGCCGTATTCAAAGTCATAGTGGCTAACACCGCCTTTTAAGAAGGTGTTGAACTGTTTGCCAGCACCCATGTCCAGGAAGTACTTAGCACCAGCGCGAAGTGAGTAGTCACCCATGTCGGTTAGCTGAACTTCGCCGACCCAGTTAGGGGCGATGGTGGTGGAGCCTTCGACGTAGAAGTCGGAGTCGTAGAAATCGGAAAAGCCACCGCTGATGTAGTTCAGATTGTCAGCCTGAGTGGCTGCTGAAAACACAAACGAACTGCTTGCGAGTAACGCTGTTGATAGTATGAGCTTTTTCATAGTTTACCTCCTTGGATACAATAACTTCATTATGGCACCTAAGGAGGATTTCAACAGCCCTTCAACTGTAAAGGTTCAGTAAAATAAAGGGCTGCAGAGGTGTTTGGTGTTTATTTAACGATATCTAACCAAACCAAACGGTGGTCGGAAGAGGCGCTGCGCTTATTCATTAGCTGGCTGCCGGGTTCATCATCGACAGGCCAGAACACGCCGGCGTCTTTTACAATTAAGTCGTCAGAAGGAAGTACGTAGTCAACGCGCTTACGCCAGGCGGCGGTATGGTACTGCGAGTTGCCGTTATTGGGAGAGTGCTGCTGTCCGCCCTGACTTTGTGGCTTTACGTCATTAACCCGGGGGTGGTCCAGTAGCTGCTCAATGGCACCGTCGACGCCACCGGAACCGGCTTCAGCGTTCATGTCCCCCAGAATAACAAAGCTTTCATTCTCGCTAAGCCCGCCGCGCACGCCGTTGTCGTCGTAAAGGTAGTTGTCACTGCCAGGCGTGAGGTAGTCGGCAAATAAGCGGATCTCATCGAAGTTACGCATACCATTGCTGTTTTCCGGGCCGTCGAAAGCCGGTGGTACAGGGTGCGCCGCTAACAGATGAATAACCCGGTCGCCCACTTTTACCGGGACATCCCAGTGTGATTTAGAGCTTAACGGGTACTGCGCCATGATTTCATCGGAGTACCATTGCTCGTCAGTCGGCTGTTCCTGTTCATTCATAACGTAAGGAATGTGACGTCCGGGCATGTCTTTCCACAAAAAGTGCTGAAAGGTGCGCGCTTTATCGGTTAACAGCGGGTACTTCGACAGTATGACCATACCGTACTGACCGGGATACCAGCCGAAGCCCCAGGCATCTATGCCGGTGCTTTCCTTTTTACCGTCGCGGTTTAAATCAAAAGGTGAGGGCACGCCGGTGTTTACCGGGGCGGTATAAGCGTAGGGGTACTCAATGGCTTGCTGGCCATTTTGTGAAACCGCTAAATAGTCTTTTTGAAAGACGTTAACGCCAACTTGAGGGTCAAGGTAGTCAAACTCGTTCAGTAGCACAATGTCAGGACGTACGCGCTGAAGAATTTCAGCAATACCCCGTATTTGCTCGTGACCCTGCTGCAGTATTTCCGGTAATGGCGAGCCGTCTAATGTTGGTAGTTCATTTTCACTTAAGTAATTAGACGCATCCATACTGACATTAAAGGTAGCAACCCTTATTGTTTCAGGTTCACTTTTACCGGAGCCTGCTGTGGCGTAAAAAGAGGTAGGAATCATAAAGACAACGAATGTTAAAAATACAAAAAACCGCATAAAGCCCATGGAATAACCGTTAGAGAGCAGCCTAAGACAATTGAAGAGAATAAAGGTTCCCGAATGACTAGGCAAGGGCAAAGATTTTGATTAAAATATGTCACATATCTGACACACAAATGTCTTAGAAGCGTAATGAATTCAGCCGCATCCCATACAGCTCCGACCTCTTGCCGCACTTTTGACTCTTATCAGGTCATGAGCTTTCCGGTAATGAATCAGCTATTGTGCCGCGGCTCGTCATCGAATACTCAGCGAACGACTCATTTCTCTCTCCCGTCTTCGCAAAAAAGTTCCTTCGCTTCTTCTGTTTTTTTTCAAACCTTTCACGAAATTGTCACAAATGAGCTTTACCCTCATTCGTGCTTAAAAACCCAAAACCAAAACCGGGAAGAACAAAACTATGTTTAACTCCACTTTCAAGCGTACAGCTGTTGCAGCTGCTATCGCTTTTGGCCTTAGCGGTGTAGCTGTTGCACAAGATACATCGTCAGTTGTCCGTGGTAACGTTGTTACTGCATCTGGCGACGTTGCGGCAAACGCACGTGTTGAAATTATTCACATTCCAACCGGAACTCGTTCCGTTGCGACAACCAACGAGTCTGGTGCTTTCGCGAACTCAGGTCTGCGAGTCGGTGGTCCTTACCTTATCGTTATTGAAGGTGAAAATGGCCGCAAAGTATACGAAGACGTGTACTTAACGCTGGGCGAATCTTACCGTATTAATGCTGAGCTTGAATCAACCGACATGGAGCGTATTCAAGTTTCTGGCGCGGCGATTTTAGGTGGTGAAAACCGCGGTAGCAGCAGTTTCTTCGGCGAAGATGACATTGCAAATACGCCGACCTTTAACCGTGACTTAAAAGAAGTGGCACGTTTAAACCCTTACGTTAACTTATTATCAGGTAGCGAAGCACCAATGAGTATTGGTGGTTCTAACCCGCGTTTCAACTCTATCTCAATTGATGGTGTTGGTGTAAACGATGACTTTGGTCTGAACGGTAATGGTTACCCAACCCAGCGCTCACCTATTTCAATTGATGCAGTAGAGCAGGTTGCTGTTGATATGGCACCGTTTGACGCTTCTCAGGGCGGCTTCTCTGGTGGCCGTATTAATGCGGTGACTAAATCAGGTTCTAATGAATTTGAAGGCTCGCTTACATACGAGCGCATGAGCGACGCATGGGCAGGTGACCCGGAAAACCCTGAAAGTGGTCAGGAAGTTCCATTGGATTACGAACGTGATACGTACAGTATTGCGGTTGGCGGTCCAATCATTAAAGACAAGCTTTTCTTCTTCGTTAACTACGAAAATGCACAAGAACCGGCACAAATTGAGTACGGTCCTGCAGGCGCTGGCGCACCGAACGACAGCAACGTGACTCAGGAAGAGTACAACCGTGTTCGCGAAATTGCACAAACTCAGTACGGCTTCGATATTGGTAACTGGGACACTGTCCGTGATACCGAAAATGACAACTTGTTGGTTAAGCTGGACTGGAACGTCAACTACGATCACCGTGTTGCGTTAACTTATAACCGCACTGAAGGTAACAACCTGCGCGGCGTTAGCAGTAGCCAGAACTCTTTAAACCTGGACACTAACTGGTATGACTACCAGCAAAACATGGATCTGTTCCGTTTGTCCTGGTTTGCTGACTGGAGTGGTGACCTTTCAAGTGAAATTTATGCCAGCCACAAAGCGGTTGAAGCAATTTCTGGCTTGGTAACCAAAGACTTTGGTGACGTGAGCGTCCGTACTGAAAATGGCACTCTTAACTTTGGTCCTGATTCAAACCGCCACGCTAACCAGTTAGAAAACGATAATTTCAAAATTGGCGCGAAATTCGATTACCTGGTCGGCGACCACGAAATTGAGTTCGGTGGTGAGTATGACAGCGTTGATGTTTACAACGTGTTTGTACGTAACTCTTTAGGTTCCTGGTCTTACGAGTCAATTGATGACTTTGAAGCCGGTACTGCCGATGAGTTCTTCTACGAGAACGCATACACCAACAACGCGACTGACGCAGCCGCTAACTTTGAGTTAGGCATGCTGAACTTGTACGTACAGGACAACTGGTACCTGAACGATACAATGGAATTAGGTCTGGGTGTTCGTTACGAAACTTACATGGTTGATGACAAGCCAACATTAAACGAGAACTTTGTTGACCGTTATGGCTACAGCAACCAGGAAAACTTAGACGGTAAAGGCATTTTCTTACCGCGCGTTGACTTCAAATGGTTCGCTACTGACGACATGGTCGTTCGTGCCGGATTCGGTCGCTTCTCTGGTGGTCGTCCAAATGTTTGGATCTCAAACTCGTTCTCTAACGACGGCTATACTCTGGTACAGTTTGACCGTGACCAGGTATCAGAAGATCAGTATCTGGAAAACCAAAACCCTGCACAAATTCCGCAAGCGGTATTGGACAGCATGGAAGCCGGTGACGGTGACACTAACAGCATCGATCCTAACTACGACATTCCGTCTGACTGGATTGCTCGTGTAGGTGTTGACTACCGTTTCGACATTCCTAGTGTTGGTGATAACTTCCAGGCAACGGCTGAAGTTACTCGTAAGTGGATGACAGACAACAGCCAGTGGATTGATATCTCACGCTGTGTTGCTGATGAAACTGCAGCAGGCATCAACATTTATGAGCCGTGTGACCCAACTGCACCTAGTGGCCATTATGACCTGCAGCTGACTAACGAAGACAAAACCGGTAAAGCATGGTTGTTAACAACTTCATTGTCTAAAGCCTGGGATAGCGGCTTTAACGCATACGCTGCTTACACCTTCCAGGACATCGAAGAAGGTAACCCGGGTACGTCGTCTACTGCGACTTCAAACTACCAGTACAACATTGTTCGTGACCGTAACCAGGCATTGCTTGGTACTGCTGACTATCAGGTTGAGCACAGCCTGAAAATTGCATTAGGTTACAGCACTGAGTTTGTTAGCGGTTACGCGTCTAAGTTTAACTTATTCTTCAACCGTCGCTCGGGTACTGCGTTCAGTTACACCATGGGTATGTATAACGATGGTGACTTCGGTGACCAGCCATACTTCCAGGGTGGTGGCTCTTACCTGCCATACATCCCGACTGGCGCGGATGACCCCGCATTCAGCCCTGAGAGCCCGTTGTCGTACGAAGAAGCCATGGCTTACTTCCGTGACGCTGGTTTAGAGCAGTACGCGGGTGGCTTTGCACCGAAAGGTACAGGTCGTTCACCTTGGGTTACTAACCTGGACTTCCAGTTCCAGCAAGAAGTACCTGGCTTTGCAGAAGACCATAAAGGTATTTTCTACATTACCGTTAATAACCTGTTGAACCTTATCGACAGTTCAAAAGGTGAAGTATTGCGTCAGCAGTACACTAACCAGTCGGTTGTAGACTTTGCCGGTCTTGATGACCAGGGTCGTTACATGTATGCCGAGTCATTCTTTGGTTATAACGACTGGAGTATCTTCGAAGCTGAAGAGTCTACCTGGCGCCTGAAGCTGGGTGTTAAATACACCTTCTAATTTCGCTTTGAGTGAAACAGCTAAAGAATAACGAAAGCCGCACCTTAAGTGCGGCTTTTTTTTGAGCAAAGTTCACAGAGTTGTCACAAATAAGCTATACCCTTATTTGTAGTAAAACCAAAACAAAACCGGGAAGAACAAAACTATGTTTAACACGACTTTTAAGCGCACTGCTGTAGCTGCCGCCATAGCAATGGGGTTAGCAGGTTCAGCCGTGGCGCAGGAAACCTCTTCAAGCTTGCGCGGTGTTGTTACCACTGAGTCAGGGCAGGTGGTTTCAAATGCAACCATCCAGTTACGAGATGAGCGTACTGGCAGTGTCAAAACCTTACGCTCTAACGAGCAGGGGACATTCTCTTCACGTGGTCTGCCGGTTGGTGGTCCTTACACCTTGGTGGTTGAAGGCCCTGAAGGGCGCACCCAGGTTGTCGAAGATGTTTATCTAACTTTAGGCGACTCACAAAATGTGAACGTGATGCTGGAGCGCCAGGCGGACATGGAGCGTTTAAGTGTAACCGGCTCTATGACCAGTAACGCTTTGTATGGCAGTAACAGTCCGGCTGCGAACTTCAATTTAGAAGATTTGGAAAATGCACCGGCTGCAAACCGTGACTTAAAAGATGTGGTGCGCATTGACCCGCGTATTTACATTAACGAAACCAATGCCGGCGACATTCAGTGCGGTGGTGCTAACCCGCGCTTTAACAGCCTGACCGTTGACGGCGTTCGCATGAACGACAACTTTGGCCTTAACAGCAGTGGCTACCCGACAGAACGCATGCCGTTTTCTTACGACTCGATTGAGCAGGTTGCGGTTGAGTTTGCACCATTTGACGTGCAATACGGCGGCTTTACCGCCTGTAACATTAATGCTGTGACCAAAACCGGTGACAACGAAATGTTCGGCGGCGTCTTCTACGACTACACCAACGACTCTTTGCAGGGCGACGAATTAGAAGGCGACACCATTAATATTGGTGACTTTAGCGAGAAACGTTATGGCTTTAATGTTGGTGGTGCCTTCATTGAAGATAAACTGTTCTTCTTTACTTCTTATGAGAAGCTGGAAGGCTCTGACACTTTTGATCGCGGTCCGGAAGGTTCTGGTGCAGCGACCGAAGTTGCCGGTGTGACTCAGGCCGACGTTGAGCGTATTGCCGATATTGCACAGAATATTTATGGCTATAATCCGGGCGGGTTCCCGGCGAGCCTACCGGTGGAAGATGAGAAGTTCCTGGCCAAGTTGGACTGGTACATTAGCGATGCTCACCGTGCGTCATTAACCTACAACTACAACGATGGCTACTCTATTGCAGAGTCAGACGGCGACTCCGACGAGCTGGAGTTCTCTAACCACTTCTACGAGCGTGGCTCTAAGTTCACCTCTTATGTGGGTGAATTATACTCGGACTGGGGTGATAACTTCTCGACTGAAACGCGTGTGGGTTATTCTGAGCTGGATGCCCGTGTAAGTCCTTTGGGTGGTACCGACTTTGGTGAAGTTCAGATTGGTGTTAACGACGCAACTGTGTATTTAGGGGCGGATGACTCTCGTCATGCCAACAAACTGAAATATGACACCACTTTCTTTAAATTGAAAGGCACCTACTTACTGGGTGATCACATTATCTCTGCGGGTATTGAGCGTGAAGAGTACGATGTGTTTAACCTCTTTGTTCAGGAAGCAGAAGGTGAGTACCGTTTCGGTTCTATCGATGACTTTGAAGCCGGCACACCGTACGCGGCTATCTATGAAAGTGCCGCGGGTACCAACAACCCTCAGGACGCTGCTGCTGAATTTGCTTACGCGGTTAACACGGCATACGTTCAGGACGAATATTACTACGCACCAATGGATATTACCTTCACCTACGGTTTGCGTTACGACTGGTATACCAGCGATGACTACCCGGTGAACAACCCGTTAACTCAGGAACTTTATGGGTTCTCTAATCAGCAGAACATGGACGGGCAGGACTTACTGCAACCACGCTTTGGCTTCAACTGGTTTGTTAACCCTGAATTAGAAGTCCGTGGTGGTGTTGGCCTGTATTCCGGTGGTAACCCTAATGTGTGGATCTCTAACAACTACTCGAATAATGGCGTGACTCAGTATGAGGCCTTCCGCGATTTCTCCGGAGAGTCATTATTTGATGTACCGCATACTGGCGACGGCAACCCAATTTTTGACGTTCCTCAGGAAATGTACGACGAAGTGGCTAACGCCAGCGGTCAGGGCCCGATTAACACAATGGACCCTAACTTCGAGCTACCGAAAGAGTGGAAGTACGCATTAGGCGCAACTTACACCCTGCCGGATGACTATATTTTGATGGCGGACTTCTTATACACCGATAAGAAAGATGCGGCGATTATCTATAACCTGGGTCTGGAGACGGTTGATACGGCACCGGACGGGCGTCCAATTTTTGATGAGATGTCCACTGACGGACGTGACCAGGGCGATGACTTTTTGCTGACGAATGTTGATGGTGATTCTGGTTCACAAACCACGGTTTCACTGGCGTTAAGTAAGTCGCATGACTTTGGTCTGGACTGGACCTTTGGTTACGCCTATAACAAGGCGGAAGATGTTAACCCAATGACCAGTTCGGTGTCGTTCTCTAACTACACCAACCTGGCAACGGCTAACGCTCAGAACCCGGGGGTTGCGACTTCGAACTACGAAATTCCGCATCGCTTTACCTTTAAAGCGAACTACACCAAAGAGTTCTTTGATGGCTACAACACTGTGGTGACCTTATTTGGTACGCGCAACAAAGGCCGTCCGTTCTCTTACACAATGAGCGATGGTCCTTTTGGTGAAGTGGCGTATCAGGGCCGTAGCTTGCTGTACGTACCGACAGGCCTGGATGATCCGAACTTTGCAATTGGTACTGACGGTGACGGTAACCCGTTTGAAACCGGAGCATTCTTCGACTTTCTGGAAGAGTCAGGCTTGAGCAAGTACGCAGGTGGTATTGCGCCGCGTAACGAGTTCAACAGCAAATGGTGGACCAAAGTTGATTTGCGCATTGAGCAGGAGCTTCCGGGCTTTATGGACGAGCATAAGGCGTCCGCGTTCTTCGTCATTGAAAACTTAGGTAACATGCTGAACGACGACTGGGGCGTGCTTTACGAAGCGAGCTTCCCACGTGCGGTGACTGTAGCTGACGTTGAAATTAACGATGCGGGTCAGTATCAGTACAACTCGTTCCGGGACATCAGCAATGTTCAGTCTCGCGCCGGTGCACCTTCGCTCTGGTCTGTACGTTTAGGCGTAGAATACAAGTTCTGATTGTTTTACGTCGAATGAATAAACCGTCGCTGGTATTGCCCGCGGCGGTTTATTATTTTAATCTCCCTTTATCAAACACTAATTAGCTGACCCAATGGAACTGAGCTGGACCAGTCTTTTACCTTCCTTGCTGGCAATTGTATTTGCCATTGTTACCCGAAAAGTTCTGCTGGCGCTTATTGGCGGCATTATTCTGGCCAATATTCTGTTGTTCTGGCCGGCTCCCGAAAATATCGCTTATGGAACACTGAACAGCACCTGGGACACCCTTGTTGACCCCAGTAATATGCTGGTGTGGTTTTTTACGCTGGGCATTGGTGCTTTATTTGGGGTGTTGGAAAACGGCGGCACCTTTAAACAGTTTGTCTTAAAGCTAGAGCGTAAACAGTGGATTGAAAGTAAACGCCGGGCCCGCTTAATGACCTGGATTCTGGGCGTTGTGGTATTCATTGAGTCTAACGTGACCATTATGATTTCGGGCACAACCTCACGACCTATTTATGACCGCCTGGGCATAGCGCGTGAAAAACTGGCGTATATTGTGGATTCAACCTGTGCGGCCATTTGTATTCTTATTCCTTTAAATGCCTGGGGGGCGTTTAATTTAACGCTAATTTCGAACCAGGGTGTTGACCAACCGTTATTGGTGTTCATTCAGTCTATAGCCTTTAACTTTTATGCCATTTTTGCGGTATTGCTGGCGTTGTTTGTGGCTTTGTTCGACTGGAATATTGGCCCAATGAAAGCGTTTGAAAAGAATGCGGTGCCTGATCAGGTGTCCCAAAACACCTGGGGCGACGGTCCGGATGAAGAGGCCACCTTTGGTAAAGGCACTGCGGTGGTGATGACCAGTCTGATCTCTTTAGTGGTGATGGTACCTGTCATGCTGCTGATAACCGGAAACGGTGTATTAGTGGACGGTAACGGTACTTTAAGTGTGTTCATTGCTATATATGTGGCATTGGGCCTTGCGGTGGCGGGTACGTTAATGACGCAACCGGTAAGCTTGATAGACGTTGGCCGCTACCTGTTAAAAGGGGCGTGGAATATTCTGCCGTTGGCGGTTATTTTGTGGTTGTCGATTGCGCTGGGTGGTTTAACCCGTGACTTAGGTACCGGCGAGTTTCTGGCCGCTGCATTAGACGGTTCCGTGCAATTATGGATGCTGCTGCCGCTCATTTTTGTCTTGTCCGCTATTACCGGGTTTTCTATTGGCTCCAGCTGGGGCACCTTTGCCATCATGCTGCCACTGGCTATTCCACTGGCAATGACATTGGGTTTACCGGCTGCCCCCTTTATTGCGGCGGCAATTTCCGGCGGAATTTTTGGTGACCATGCATCACCCATTTCAGATACCACCATTATTGCGTCTATGGCGTCGGGGGTTGAGCATATTGATCATGTTCGAACCCAGTTGCCCTATGCGTTGCTGGCCGGGTTAGGCGCAACCGTAGCTTATGCAATAACGGGTATGCTTATTTAGTGCTGAGCTTAGCGGACTTGCGACGGGCGCGGAAAAAGCGTCGTAAAATATCGCCGCATTCTTCTGCCAGTACGCCGCTTTGAACCTCAACTTTGTGGTTCATCGATGCGTGATTAATGACATCAATGGCGGTGCCGGTAGCGCCGGTACGCGGGTCGGTGGCACCAAAGACTAAGCGCTTAACACGGGCATGGGTTATCAGACCGGCACACATGGCGCAGGGCTCTAAAGTGACGTACAGGGTAGAGTTGACCAACCGATAGTTATCGATAGCCTGACCTGCTGCGCGAATAGCCTGAGCCTCGGCATGGGCGGAAGGGTCGGACAAAGAAATTACCTGATTGTAACCTTCGCCAACAATTTCACCATCCATGACCAACACCGCGCCAACGGGCACTTCGTCGGCTTTTTGCGCTTGTTCAGCAAGCTCTAATGCTCGCTGCATGTAGATTTCATCGGTTGTCATGGCGGCGATTTTAGCGCAGGATATTACCCAGTACCAGAACAACAATCCGCACTTATGCAGGAGAGAACAATGAAAAAGCTCGTTATTAGCTTGATGCTGGCCAGCAGCTTTGGTTTTAGCGCACAAGCGGCGGCGCAACAGTCGCCGGTAAAAGTCAGCAGTGATTTAGAAGCTCAAGTTATTGAATGGCGCCGCCATATTCATGCTAACCCTGAACTGAGCAACCGTGAATTCGAAACCGCAAAAATGGTGGCTGAGCATTTACGTTCTCTGGGTATGGAAGTGGAGACCGGTGTTGCGCATACCGGTGTTGTAGGCATGCTTAAAGGTGGTAAACCCGGCCCTACCATTGCGCTGCGTGCCGATATGGATGCACTGCCGGTCACTGAACAAACCGACGTGCCGTTTAAGTCGACGGTAAAGTCTGAGTATCGCGGTAACGAAGTGGGTGTTATGCACGCCTGCGGACACGATACCCACGTAGCTATGTTAATGGGTGCGGCTGAAAAGCTGGCTGAAATGAAAGACGAGTTAGCCGGTAATGTGATGTTTATTTTCCAGCCGGCAGAAGAAGGTGCGCCTGAAGGTGAAGAGGGCGGTGCTGAACTGATGCTGGAAGAAGGTCTGTTTGCGGACAACAAGCCGGAAAAAGTGTTTGGTATTCATGTTTGGGCAGGCTTCCCGACAGGGCATGTGGGTTATCGTAAGGGCCCATTGATGGCTTCTTCTGACCAGTTTGAAATTAAAGTAAAAGGTAAGCAGACACATGGTTCAACCCCCTGGGGCGGTGTGGATCCTATTGTGACGTCTGCGCAAATTATTAATAACGCACAAACTATTATTAGTCGTCAGACCAATATTACTAAGGCACCTGCGGTATTGTCCTTTGGTATTGTTGAAGGTGGTGTGCGTAACAACATCATTCCCGATGAAGTCACCTTAATTGGTACTATCCGCAACTTTGACATGGATATTCGTTCGGATATTCACGATAAGCTGAAGCTTACTGCAGAAAAAACCGCAGAAGCGAATGGTGCTGAAGCCCATGTGCACGTTGACCTGGGTTACCCGGTAACCAGCAACGACGCAGACTTAGTTGAGCAGATGCTGCCAGTGACTAAAGCGGTTGCCGGTGCCGATAAAGTGCAGGAAGTGCCGTTAGTAACCGGCGCGGAAGACTTCTCTTATTACGCACTGGAAGTACCGGGCATGTTTGTATTCTTAGGTGTTACGCCTCCGGAGCGTGATATGGCCAACGAGCCCAGTAACCATTCGCCGCACTTCTATGCCGACGAAGACGCGCTGAAAACCGGTACTGAGCTTTATGTGAATTGGGCGCTGGAATCACTCTAATATGCCGAAGTCTGCAGTATCGCTGTTCGCTTTTTTACTGCTTGCCGTTAGCTTAATAACGGCCTGCAGTCCTCAAACCCGCCCCGATGCCATGGCCGTTGTTAAGGAACGTCAGGTATTGCGGGTGGGAACCTTAATGAACCCCACCAGTTATTATTTTGATCATGACCGTGAGCAAGGTTTTGAATACGACTTAGCAAAACGCTTTGCTGATCGCTTAGGTGTTGAGCTGGAAATGGTGCCGCGGTTTGATGTGAATGATCTTTTCACTATGCTGCGCCGGGGTGAAATTGATATTGTCGCCGCCGGGATTGACCGCACCTCAACACGGGCGCGTCTGTTTCGTTTTGGCCCTCCGTACGATGTGATTAGCCAGAAAGTGGTGTTCAAGCAGGGCTCGCGGCAGCGTCCACGGGACTTGCAGCAAATTACCGATGGCGAAATTGTGGTGGTGGAAGGCAGCTCTCACCATGAGTTTCTGAAAAGTTTAGGCGACAGCATTCCTACCCTGAACTGGCGCGCCACTCGTGACCATGATGCAGTAGAGTTACTGCAAATGGTGATTAATGAAGAAATTGACTACACCATAACGGACAGTACGGCGCTGGATATTCAACGGCGCTTTCACCCGGATTTAAGCGTGGCCTTTACCGTAAAGCATGATCAGGACATTGCCTGGGCTCTGCCGCAGGGCGACGATGACTCGTTGTTTTCTGCCGTGGTGGAGTATTTTGGTGAAATTCGTGGAAGCGGTCGGCTGGCGCACATTAAAGAGCAGCACTTTGGTCATGTAAAACAATTTAACTATGTGACCACCAGCTTATTTATTGAAGCCGTTGATAAAATATTACCGATTTACCAGGAAACCTTTAAAGAACACTCAGGTTCGCTCGACTGGCGCCTGCTGGCAGCAATTTCTTACCAGGAGTCATTGTGGAACCCGCGTGCCGTATCGCCCACCGGCGTTAGGGGCATGATGATGCTAACCCTGCCTACAGCCAAGGCTATGGGGGTTAAGAGCCGATTGAACGCAGAGCAGAGTATTCGCGGTGGTGCTCGTTATTTGGAGCGCATGCTGAACCGGGTTCCGGCAAGAATTCCTCAACCGGACAGGACATGGTTCGCATTAGCTGCCTATAATATAGGCTTCGGGCATTTAGAAGATGCACGGATAATAACGGAGCGTCAGGGCGGCAATCCGGACCGTTGGGTTGATGTGAAGAAGCGTTTACCCCTGCTTCGGCAAAAACAATTTTACCGTCATACCCGCTATGGCTTTGCGCGCGGAAATGAACCGGTAACTTATGTCGGTAACATTCGTCGTTTTTACGACACACTAAAATATCTTGATGAGCAAGGACGGCTTTAGCCTGATGCCCTGTGATGTAGCCTGATGAGATGGTCCCCTCCCTCCTAAGCGGCATCGCAATGTGCCAATATAGAG
>NZ_FPBE01000007.1 GCF_900116625.1 Idiomarina abyssalis | reverse complement strand
GCCCGGATAATCTGGGCGATGTTAAAGAATAAAGAAGATTACCGGATGACTGCTGCTTAACAGCAACAGTATTCAGTAAAAGAGCACAGCGAAGGTTCGTTCCTTCCGGGAGTTGCAAACGTCAACAGGATGGTAAAATAGGGTAAACCGACGACAATTGAGACTGTTAAACGTCCGTACATAAAGTACGTTAGCCTGATAAGCCAGTTGTCGTGCGGAGTTCATCCAGGCCAGGTGCGCAAAGCGCGCACCATAAACAGGCCGAATATATGCGAGCGCCCCGACATTTACCACGAGTTGCCGTTGCAAAACGGGAGGGGACCATATATGACGTTCACGTCAGGTGAGTCGATTCCCCCCCCCCCGACCAGCTTGAAGCCTAAATCATACCAACCTACCATTTATTCATCCCTTCCTGATGAATAAACTAGCCTTTATTCCTATTTTTTAGAAAATAAATAGCCATATTTACTGATATTCATTTCATATAATTGGACTAAAATACTATTTGTACGAACGAAAGAGATGAAAGCAATGTTTAGAAACACACAGGCAGGCTACGGTGCCATTACCATCGTTATTCATTGGTTAACGGCTCTGATGGTTATCGGGCTTTTCGCCCTTGGCTGGTGGATGCTCACTCTAACCTATTATGACGAGTGGTATCGATTGGGGCCTTGGTGGCATAAGTCCTTCGGCATCGTATTACTTGCTTTAACTGTGCTGCGGGTCATCTGGACTTTATTGAATACTAAGCCTAAACCTTTAGGCAGCAGGTTGGAACGTGTTGGTGCTAAGGCAGGCCATTTGTTGCTTTATGTACTGTTATTTACGGTCATGATCAGCGGTTTTTTAATATCCACAGCAGACGGCAGTTCTATCAGTGTTTTTGATTGGTTTTCGGTGCCTGCGGTGATTACCGATTTACCAAAACAAGAAGACATTGCCGGTGAAGTGCATTGGTATTCCGCGTTGGCGTTAGTGATTTTAGCCGGCGGTCATGGTTTAGCGGCAATGAAACACCACTTTATTAATAAAGACAGCACACTAATTCGAATGTTTGGAAAAACTAAGAGGAAATAATTATGAAAAAGACATTAATTGCAGCCGCTGTGGCGGGTAGTGCATTATTTACTTCGGCAGCTATGGCAGAAGATTATAAAATTGATATTGAGGGTCAACACGCCTTTATTCAATTTAAAATCAGTCACTTAGGTTATAGTTGGTTATATGGTCGTTTTAATGATTTTGAAGGGTCTTTTAGTTACGACGAAGATGCCCCTGAAAATGCGTCAGTGAACGTAACCATCGATACTTCCAGCGTTGATACAAACCATGCTGAGCGTGACAAGCATTTACGTGGAGACGACTTCTTAAGCGTATCTGATCATCCGACGGCGACATTTAAAAGCACCAAATACGTACCGGATGAAGACGATAAAGAGGAAGGTACTCTGCATGGCGAATTCACACTTAACGGTGTTACCAAAGAAATCGCTATCGATGTTGAGCATATCGGCGCAGGCGAAGATCCATGGGGCGGATTCCGCCGCGGTTTTGCGGGCGAAGTTGATTTAACCCTGGCGGACTATGGAATTGACTACAACTTAGGCCCTGACGCTAAAGAAGTACAGTTGATGCTGTCTATTGAAGGTGTACGTCAATAATCACAGCACCAACCTTAGTTAGTGAGCTAACGCCTCTTTGTAGGCGTTAGCTGCTAATTGGCTATCGCCCAGCGCATGGTAAGCATCGCCTAAAAGACGATAAACATGACTGCCAGGCTCAATCTCCGCTAGTTTCTTCAACGCTCGCTGCGCTAACGAGAAGTCCTGATTGTCCATCGCAATTTGCGCCAGAGCATACAAATAGTCTCTGCTCTCAGGGTTTTGCTTTAACTGAGCCTGTACAAATTCCAGCAGTTTTTCCGATTTCGCATTAAATAGATGCAGAGAGTTTACCGCAGCCGGCTCTAAGTCACCTCGTTTAAGGCCTTTAAGAATCACTCTTGCGGATATTTCGTGATCGCCCAAATGCTTCAACGCGGCGGCATAACTTAAACGAACGGTTGCATCAGCACGTTGCTTACTTGGTAAGCTGCGCCACTCGTTGTAGAGCATTTCGTTACTTTTACGCCCTTCAGCAACAAAGCGTTCGAAATACACCTGATACTCAAGGCGTTCGAACTCAGCTGGAGCAAGGTCAGTTACCTGGCGAAGCTCCGGCAAAAGATCCTTAAGTTGCTGCCAGTTTCCCGATGCGCTAAATACGCGGTAAGCCAATTTCAATACGTTAGCCGTATGAGGCTTTGTTTTTAACAGGCTTTGGATTTTGCGGTCAGCTTCTGCCGGGTTCACTTTAACCTGTTGCTCAATAACGACCAATTGTAGGAGTGTATCGGAGTCTTCATAAAAGCTACCGGCTTCTTCCTGCCAATAGGTTGCTTTACCAGCGTCTTTATCAAGACAGGCGGCAGCGGCAGTTAATGCCGCAAGGTTATTATCAGGCGCCTTTTTATAGGCTTTGGCAAAGCTCTCGGCGGCTTTATTGGGTTCATCATTGAGTAACTCACGAATACCCTGCTGATACATTGTCTGGGCTTTGCGCTCGCTGCGATTGGCCAGCCATTTTCGACCCTGGCGAGTTTTACTCAGCAGCCGACGCAGTAACGACCAAACAACGGCCAACACAGCAACAGCCACAACAGTTACCACAAATAGACCGACAACGGTTGTCTCAATGGCAACGCCAGCAAACTGAACCAGAACGTAACCCGCGTTACCAGAGGCCATGGGGCCAATAATGGCACCTAATATAATGATAGCAACCAGCGCAATGATCCACTTCATGACGCATCTCCCTGCTCAATTGTCTGAGCAATGAAGTCCAGAGACTCAAGCTGATCGAGGCTTTGCTCTTCAAAATCCTCGCGACTTAGCGCCTGAATGCGGGATACGACATCTTGCGTGGCCGCTTTATCGCCTTTTACTTCTAAAATCAGTTTTGATAGCTGCTCTAGATAACGCTGCCACAATTGCTCGTTGTTCTTAACCGCCGCTTGCTGAGCCAGAGTAAAAGTTAACTGAATTCGCTCGTTAATAGCCGTACGTTGAGTGACATTTAATAAAGGTTCCGGGTCACTTTCTACCGGCTGAATGCGGATAAAGTTATCAAGGAACGACTGCCAGTTAGCACTCAGGTTAGTTTGCCAGTCGTTAACGTCGTCGCTGACGGCCTGAGTGTCAGAGCTGAGACGCTGCTGATTGTTATTTACTTTATCCGGTAAGTCAGCCACCCGTTGCTGAAGCCCCACTAGCTGTAAAGCCAGGTCGGTGTTGTCGGCTTCTACTATGGCATTAACCCGCTCAATATCTCCTGCTAATTTTTCCCGGGTACGAATGGCGTCCCGGTTGTCGATACCCACTAACTGCTGGTCGGCGAGTTTTAAAAGCCTAAGCGCCGCTTTGTAGTCTTCCTGGCTCCACATCATTCGTGCTGCGGCTGATAGCGTTTGTTTAATTTCCACTAAGCGCCAGTAAGCTGCTTTTTCTGCCGGCGTTTTACGGACATCATCGCGTAAATCTTCCAGGCTTTGGCGTAGGTTGGTGAATTCGCGCTGTAACTGCTGATCGGTATTACTGAATTTATCGAGTTCCCGTGCCTGAACGGTGCTTTGCAGTTGTTGCTCTAAATTGGCGACTGAGCGTTCCAATTGATTAAAACGAGCGTCAATCGGGTCCTGTCTTGGTTGCTCTACAACCTGCTCAGCGTCCGCATTAAATAATGCGGGAAAGCGGGTGTAACCCCAGTAGGCTGCAGCCGCTATAGCCACTAAAATAACGAGCCACATTAATCGCTTAAAGAAGCGCCCACTACTTTTCTCTGCCGTCAGCGTCTCTTCTTCGGGTTGATCGTTGTTCTGGTCATTATTCTGTAACTCGTCGTTCTCTACTCTATTCTCTTCAGTCATGAGTTTTTCCATCCGCTATTAGCGCATTCATTAATATGGCGTCCGCTGCACTGCCTGTTACTTTGATACTGTCTGATTGTCCAAAAGGAATCAAACCTTTCAAGCGGTGACTTGGCACTATCCACTGACAATTATCCAGCCATGTCTTTGCCGAGCTTGGCATTGATGACAGAAAGTATCCCAGTTGCTCAGCACTTGTAACTACTATAGTACCTACTGACTTTATCCACTGTTGAATAAGTTCGGGATCACTCAATGTGAGTTGTTTCCTGCGGTAAACTTCCCAGTAGTCAACGGATGCGCCTCGTGCCCGTAGCGCATCGGCCAGTAACTCGCGTCCGCCCTCACCCCGAATAATTAACCAGCTTTGCTGTTCCAGCTTTTGCAGCTCAGCCAAGTCCAGTAACCCCTCGGACTGATGTATAAAAGCAGGGCAACTCACCGGCGTGTTTAAGTGTTTTGCAGTAAATGAAGCCGTACCGGGGCCAACGGCATAATATTTAGAGGGAACATCGATAAAGCCAGCTTTTGCAGCGTAATGTGCCGCGTTTTTGCTGACCACAACAATACCATCCCAATGCCGTTGCTTAAGGCCGGTTAGCTGTTTTTTATCCACAGGCAGAGGTTCTATTTCAATAAAACTGTGAACAAAGCACTCTCGGCCGGTCTCGCGCAACTGGCGAGTGAAGGCGTCCGGCATATTGCCCGGACGCAGCAGTAAAACCGCTTTATGACTGACTGGATTCACTGTCATAGACTGCACTTAAAATTTCGGCGGCACCTTGTTTAAGTAACCGCTCAGCAAGCTCTGAACCTAATTCTTCCGCTTTAGACGCCGGGCCGCGCACTTCATCTCGAAGTACTTTACCACCGTCAGGCTCGCCAACCAGGCCGCGTAAGTAGACGTTGTCGCCTTCCAGTTCAGCATAAGCACCAATAGGCACCTGACAACCACCATCCAGACCGCGGTTCATTGCACGTTCTGCTAATACTCGTGTACGGGTTTCCTGACATTGCAGTGGCGCCAGTAAGGCCTTCATTTCGTCGTCATCGCTGCGACATTCAATGCCCAGTGCACCTTGTCCGTTAGCCGGTAATGACTGCTCCACCGGAATAAAGGAGGTAATACGGTCGCCAAGCTCTAATCGAATTAAGCCTGAGGCGGCCAGGATAATGGCATCAAATTCACTGTCATCCAGTTTGCGTAAACGGGTCTGAACATTGCCGCGTAAATCTTTTATGACTAAATGCGGAAACTGCTCTTTAACCTGGCAACGACGACGCAAACTACAGGTTCCGACCACGGCGCCTTCCGGCAGTTCATTAAGGTTTTTGTAGTTGTTGGATACAAAAGCATCACGCGGATCTTCGCGTTCACAAATGGTGTGAAGCTCCAGCCCCGGCGGGAACTCAACCGGTAAGTCTTTCATGCTGTGTACGGCAATATCCGCACGCCCTTCCAGCATGGCTACTTCCAGTTCCTTTACGAATAATCCTTTGCCGCCGATCTTTGCCAGCGGGGTATCCAGAATGACATCGCCTTTGGTAGACATAGGAACCAGCTCTACCGACAGGCCCGGGTGCAGCTCTTCAAGGCGCTGTTGAATGTGTTCAGCCTGCCATAAAGCCAGCTTGCTTTTGCGTGTTGCAATTCTAACGCGTTGGGTCATTCGTTTTCCTTTACGACGATTAATGACTTTTTGGGTATCTGGTGCGATGATAGGCACCAGAGAAACCCAAACGGAATACCTATAGTTTAGCGATGTTTAGTCGAATTGTAATCAAGACGCTGGTGCTATCAGCCATTTTAATGACTTTAGTTGGTTGTGGTCAGAAAGGACCATTAACGCCTGAGCCTATGCCTGAGCGAAATACACCTGCAGAGCCGCCAGCGGAAGATAAAGAATGAGCGAATTAATTGACTATAAAAATGGCCAGTTTCACATTGAAGGCTGCGATGTTGAGAGCCTGATTGAGCGTTTTAGCTCACCTTTGTATGTTTACTCTAAAGGTCAGATTCTAAAAAACTGGCGCGAGTTTCAACAGCACTGGCCAACGCCTCACAAACTTTGCTACGCGGTCAAAGCGAACAGTAACTTAGCTATTTTACAGCTGCTGGCTGAACACGGTGCCGGGTTCGATATTGTGTCCGGTGGCGAGCTTCAACGCGTACTCATGGCTGGTGGCAAAGCGGAAGATATTGTCTTTTCCGGTGTGGCTAAGTCAAAAGACGAAATCATTATGGCGCTGGAAGCGGGCATTGGCTGCTTTAACGTGGAATCCGAGGCGGAGCTTGAGCGTATTCAGGACATTGCTGCTGCCATGGACAAACAGGCGTCAGTATCGTTAAGAGTGAACCCCGACGTTGATGCCAAAACGCATCCGTACATTGCTACAGGCATGAAAGCCAACAAGTTTGGTATCAGCATGTCATTGGCTAAGCCGGTGTTTCTTAAGGCGCATAGCTTACCCAACATTAATCTGATTGGTGCGGATTGCCACATAGGTTCGCAAATAATGACAGCGGAACCTTTTCTTGATGCGGCTCAGCGTATGTTTAACCTGGTGGCGGAGTTGGAAAAGGACGGTATTAATTTAACCCATCTGGATTTAGGTGGCGGCTTTGGTGTGGCTTATCAGCCGGAAGAACCTTTGGATAAAGCCTTTTATTTAAAAGAACTGGTTAAGTTAGCCGAGAATTACCCACAAATCACTTTGGTACTGGAACCCGGTCGCGCGATTACCGCAGATGCCGGAGTTCTGCTGACGACGGTGGAATACATTAAACCCTCAGACGATAAGAACTTTGTGCTGGTAGATGCCGGCATGAATGACTTATTACGTCCGTCTTTGTATCAGGCCTGGCACGACATTCTGCCGGCACACGAGAACAAACGCGGCGGCGACCAACTAAACGATGTGGTGGGACCGGTGTGTGAAACCGGAGACTTTTTCGGACACGCGCGGCATTTGCATGTGCAGCAGGGCGATGTAATTATCGTCAAGCATGCAGGTGCTTATGGCTTCACCATGGCATCAAATTATAACAGCCGAGGCCGTCCGCCTGAGGTTTTGGTCTCAGGTGAAAATGCTACACTTATCCGCGAGCGAGAGAGCTTTAACGACCTCGTCCGGGGCGAGCACTTGTTACACCAGGAAGGCCAATAAAATGTTATTACATTTTTCAAAAATGCACGGGCTCGGCAACGACTTTATGGTGGTGGATAATGTCACCCAGAATTTATATGTGAATCCGGACCAAATTCGTCGTTGGGCAGACCGGCATACAGGCATTGGCTTTGACCAAATGCTGCTGGTTGAACCACCCTATGACCCCGACCTGGATTTCCATTACCGCATTTTTAACGCAGACGGCAGCGAGGTCGCGCAATGTGGTAACGGTGCCCGTTGTTTCGCAAAGTTTGTCAAAGCCAAAGGCTTAAGCAATAAAAACCATCTTAAGGTCAGTACCAAAGCGGGCAAAATGGTTCTGCATTTAGAAAAAGACGGTCAAGTAACGGTGGATATGGGCGAGCCCTTATTCGAACCGGCGGCAGTGCCTTTTAAAGCGCAAAAAGCGGAACAGACTTACGTTTTACGAGTAAAAGATGAAACCGTTCTGTGCGGCGTTTTGGGGTTAGGCAATCCGCATTGTGTTATTGCAGTGGATAACGTCGATACGGCACCAGTGCAGACTCTTGGCGCTGACTTAGCTGCGCATGAGCGCTTTCCGGAAAGTGTGAACGTGGGTTTCATGCAGAAAATATCCGCTGATGAAATTAAACTGCGCGTATTTGAGCGTGGGGTCGGTGAGACCATGGCCTGTGGCAGTGGCGCCTGCGCTGCGGCTGTCGCGGGCATTCAACAGGGTTTACTGAACGAACGGGTAAAAGTCAGCTTGCCGGGTGGAGATTTGCTTATTCGCTGGCAACAAGGGCATCCGGTTAAAATGACCGGCCCCGCAGAATTGATTTACGATGGACAAATGGTGTTATGAGTAGCGAATCGAACATAATGGCAAATGAGCGGCTGGACGATAGCCTTATCAGAGAATACTTACAAGAGAACCCTGACTTTTTCACGCGAAACGATGATCTGCTGACTCAACTGCAGTTTCAGCACAGTGAAAAAGGAGCGGTGTCGTTAATAGAGCGTCAGCAACAGAAGCTGCGTTTGCGCGTGAATCAACTGGAAGAAGAAATTACCGAGTTGATGATTAACGCACGTCGTAACGAGGCTATTTTTTCTGCTTACAGTAACTTGTATGTTCGCCTTCTGCGTTGCCAAAGCCTGACTCAGGTACTGGAAGAGCTAGAAAACACCTTTGAAAATGAGCTGGAAATGCCGGCCTTGTCACTCAAGTTCTTCGACAGCCCTGTGGAGCTGGATGAGCAATACAGCTTTGCTTCCGACACTCACAAAAAGCTGTTGAGCAAGCGCTTTAATGACAGTTCTATTTATCTTGGGCGTTTAACCGAGCAGGAACATAAGCTGTTGTTCCAGGACGAAGACATAGCCTCAGTTGCTTTACTGCTGCTGGGCGACAACGGTGAGTTGGGTATGCTGGCGGTTGGCAATACCAATGCCAGCCACTTTGAGCCGGCAATGGATAAATTATTGATCAATCAGCTACAGGCTCTGCTAAGTGCATTGTTACCGGGGCTACTGAAAAACCATGAAGCTGCATGACTGGCAGCAAAAATGGATGCAACAACTGCAGGGAGAGCGAGGGTTAGCAGAGCTGACGTTGAAGAACTATCAGCGTCTTATTGCCGCTGACCTGGCTGCTCTTGAACTGCAAAAAATAACTGAACCTAAAGCACTGCGTGTGCCTGTTATTGAGCGGCTTTTAGTTGGCTGGCGCCGCAATGGTCTGGGTGAGCGCAGTATTGCTTTAAAACTATCGGCGTGGCGGACATTTTGCCAGTTCATGGTGGAATCTAACGCTATGGATGATAACCCCGCCATGTCGGTATCAGCTCCGAAGATCCCCAAACGCTTACCCAAAAACCTCGATGTGGACAGTATTTCCCATTTACTGGACTTACCCACAGATGATGACCTGGCGATTCGCGATGCCGCCATGATGGAGCTGCTGTATGCCAGTGGTATTCGTCTGGCGGAGCTGGTCAGCCTTGATCGAGATGACATTGATCACCGTATGATGCAATTAAGGGTAACGGGTAAAGGCAGCAAAACGCGCATTGTGCCCTTTGGCCGCTGCGCAGAAAAAGCCTTAAAGAAATGGTTGTCAGTCCGTCAGTCCTGGCTTAACGAAAAGCCCGAGCTGGCGCTATTTGTCAGTAAAAGGCTGCAGCGTATTAGTTCGCGTACTGTGCAGCAGCGGCTGAATTACTGGGGTAAGCAGCAAGGTGTAGTGGGTGACTTGCATCCGCATAAACTGCGGCATTCATTTGCTTCTCACATGCTAGAATCCAGTGGTGACCTGCGTGCTGTGCAGGAAATGTTAGGGCACGCTAACTTATCCACAACTCAGGTGTATACACATTTAGATTTTAAGCGTTTAGCCAGTGTTTATGACAGCGCCCACCCGCGTGCCCGGAAAAAATCGACCTAAATTTAACTCAATGAGAGTAATGCGTTATGCAGTTTCATCGCCGTTGGTATTTGCCCAAAGTCATTAGTTTTGATTTAGACGACACACTGTACGACAACGTGCCGGTTATGCAGCGCGCAGAGAAAGCGGTGCATAACTACATTACAGAACAATTTCCGCAAACCGCTGAGTGGGATATGCACCACTGGCGTCGTTTTCGTGACGAAGTCAGCCGAACCGATCAAGCTCTGGCCAGCGATATGACCAAGCTTCGACTGAAAACACTGGAGTTAGGGTTAAAAAAGTTCGGTATTGGTGACGCATCAAAGGCCGCAAACACCATAATGGATGTGTTTTTGTCTGAGCGTAGTAATTTTCAGGTGCCATACAACAGTTTTGAGTTACTTGAAGCATTATCGCAGCATTACAAACTGATAGCGCTTAGCAATGGTAATGTCGACGCTGGGAAAATAGGCTTGGCGAAATACTTTGATCAGGTGATTCAGCCAGGAGATGGTATTCGGGGTAAACCTTTGCCCGATATGTTTGCGGCTGCGCAACGTGAATTGCCTAATTTGCAGCCGCATGAGTTTTTACACGTGGGTGATCATCCTTATTCCGATGTTCTTGGTGCGCAGCGTCATGGCTGGCAGTCGGCCTGGCTAACCTCCGGCCTGGGAACCTCAGAACACTTGTCGGTATTACCAACGGTTACTTTGCATAATCTGAGTCAGCTTCAGCAACTTCTGCTGGACTAAAGCGTCTGATTAACTACTGGTTGCTTATACAGTGATGCGCTATTACACTGGCGCATTAACGCAACACAGTTCCCAATAATGACTTAGGTGACCGCAGATGAGTACACACCCGCTTCTGGCAGATTTAAATGAACGACAGCAGCAAGCCGTGTCTGCAACAGACGGGCATATGCTGGTTCTGGCGGGAGCCGGTAGTGGCAAAACCCGTGTGTTAGTGCATCGCATCGCCTGGCTTATTCAGGAGCGGCAATATTCGCCTTTTAGTGTGCTGGCGGTTACCTTTACCAATAAAGCCGCGGCGGAAATGCGTGGTCGTGTTGAGCAACTGGTTGGCAGCTCAGTGCGCGGTATGTGGATTGGTACCTTCCATGGTCTGGCGCACCGCCTGTTGCGCGCGCACTACATGGATGTCGGGTTGCCCCAGAACTTTCAGATCCTCGACAGCGATGACCAACAGCGGCTGATTAAACGCTTAATTAAAAGTTTAAACCTGGACGACAAACGTTGGCCGGCAAAGCAGGCTCAGTGGTACATCAACGGTAAAAAAGACGAAGGTTTGCGCCCGCAGCACATTGAAACTTACGACCCGACAGAGCAAACCCTAAAAGAAATCTATACTTTGTATCAGGAAAGCTGTGATCGGGCCGGTCTGGTCGACTTTGCGGAGCTGTTATTACGGGCACACGAATTACTGCGCAATAACCGGATTGTCCGCGAGCATTACCAAAACCGTTTCCGGCATATTCTGGTGGACGAGTTCCAGGATACCAACTCCATACAATATGCCTGGGTGCGTTTACTGGCTGGCGAACAAAACAGCGTGACTATTGTGGGTGACGATGATCAGTCCATCTACGGTTGGCGTGGTGCAAAAGTCGAAAACATCCATCAGTTTTTATCCGATTTTGAAGGCGCAGAAACCATTCGTCTGGAGCAAAACTATCGTTCAACCAGCACCATATTGCGCGCAGCAAACTCGGTTATTTCTAATAACTCTGGGCGTCTGGGTAAGGACTTATGGACTGACGGTAACGATGGCGAGCCTATTAGCCTTTACGCCGGCTTCAATGAAATGGATGAAGCCCGGTACATTGTTGCCCGCATTGAGGAATGGCGTGATCAGGGCGGTTCGCTGCAGGATGCGGCTCTTTTGTACCGAAGTAACGCACAATCGCGTATTTTAGAGGAAGCTTTGCTGCACGCACGTATTCCCTATCGTATTTATGGCGGTTTACGTTTCTTCGACCGTCAGGAAATTAAAGATGCACTCGCCTATTTGCGAATTCTGGGTAATCGCGACGATGACGCCGCCATTGAGCGAGTGATCAACACACCAACCCGGGGTATTGGAAACCGAACTCTGGAGATGATCCGTCAGGCCGCCCGCGAACGTGGCGAGTCTTTATGGCAGGCATCAAAGTACATGGTGAATGAAAAGCAGCTGGCCGGTCGTGCTCGTAATGCGGTTGGTTCTTTTCTCGATTTTATGGAAGCTCTGGACGACGAAACCGAAGAGTTTTCGTTAGGTCGCCTGAGCGACGAAGTCATTAAAAAGAGTGGTCTAATGGCCATGTACGAAGCCGAAAAAGGCGAAAAAGCAGAAACCCGGGTAGAAAACTTAAAAGAGCTGGTGACGGCTTGTGAAAACTTTACCCTGGATGACGCCGAAGAGGACATGACCCCTTTGAATGCTTTTCTGGCGCACGCTGCTCTTGAGGCTGGTGAAGAGCAGGCCGATGAATATCAGGACGCGGTGCAGCTAATGACGTTACACAGTGCCAAGGGTCTGGAATTTCCGTTGGTGTTTATGACCGGTGTGGAGGAAGGCTTGTTTCCGTCCCAGCAGTCTATGGATGAACCAGGAAGGTTGGAAGAAGAGCGGCGACTTTGCTACGTGGGAATGACCCGCGCCATGCAAAAGTTGGTGCTTACTTACGCTGAGCAGCGCCGTATTTATGGTCAGGAATTGTTTCACAAAGTCAGTCGCTTTATTAGTGAAATTCCGCCGGACACATTGCACGAAGTGCGTATACAAACCAAAGTTGAAAAGCCCAGCAGTTACAGCCGATTTAATAACGCCGCCAGCCATGAGGCTTTTGAGCAGACCGGGTACTCACTTGGGCAACGTGTACGCCACCCGAAATTTGGCGAGGGTACGGTATTGAACTACGAAGGCACCGGGCCGCAATCCAGAGTCCAGATCAATTTCGATAACGTCGGCAGTAAGTGGCTGGTTGTTTCGTATGCGCGCCTGGATCCCGTCTTCTGAAGTGTAAAGTAGTGATCAAAAAATGCGTTCTTCGACTATGTTTAAAGTACATACATACTATGTCGGAGGCATTTTATGAAACGCTCTGCAAATGCACAGTGGAAAGGCAGTATTAAAGAAGGTTCAGGTGTTGTTTCAACGCCAAGTGGTGTTTTAGACAGTACCCAATACTCATTTAAGAGCCGGTTTGAAGACGGTAAGGGCACTAACCCTGAAGAGCTTCTTGGTGCTGCGCACGCAGGCTGCTACGCCATGGCGTTTTCGTTAATGCTGGGAGAGTCTGGCTATGAGCCGGACAGTATTGACGCCAAAGCCGAAGTTTCCTTAGAGGAAGACGGTGATGGCTTCAGCATCGCGAAAATTCACTTAACCGTTAAAGCCAGCATTCCGGATATTGACGAAAGCAAATTCCAGAAACTGGCAGAAAAAGCGAAAGACGGCTGTCCGGTCAGTAAGGTGTTGAACGCTGACATCTCAATGGATGCCAGCCTCAGCTGAAGCTAATCGCTTCTTCGCTTTACGATCCCGCTGGCGCTGTATTATTGAATCGAAACTGTACAGTGCCAGCGCACTCCAGATAATAATGAAGGTAACCAGCTTACTTTCTTCTAAAGGCTCACCGTAAACCATCACCGCTAATATGAACATTAATGTTGGCGCAATATACTGAAAGAAGCCCAGTGTCGCATAACGTAAGCGTTGTGCTGCAGCCGTAAAACACAGCAGTGGAATGGTTGTTACCAGCCCCGCAGCAACCAAAAGCAGATTTAAGGTCCACGGGTTAGCGGTTAAGTCACTGCTGGCAGACTGTGCGAAGCCAAATAGGTAAATCAGCATAACCGGCAGCAAAATAGCCGTTTCGAGCCACAGCCCGCTAATGGAATCGACCGGCAGACGTTTGCGAATGGCACCATAAATGGCAAAGCTGGACGCTAAAGCCAGAGCAACCCAGGGCACAGAGCCAAAGGTAATAACCTGAATAGAAACCCCTACCACCGCCATGCCAATGGCAATTAACTGTAACCGACGCATACGCTCGGCGAAAAAGGCCATACCAATAGCTACGTTCAGTAGTGGGTTAATGTAATAGCCCAGGCTGGCGTCCAGCATATGGTCGGTGTTTACCGCCCAAATAAACAAAAACCAGTTGCCGCCCAGTAAGCAAGTGGCAAGAGTCAGACGCAGTACCAGTTTGCGGCTTTTCAGAATAGGACGAATGCGATCCAGCCGTTTCATGGCAACGATCAGCACAAACACCATTAAAAACGCCCAAATAATACGGTGGGAGAGTATCTCGAACGCAGGCACCTGCTTTACCAGTTTGAAATAAACCGGTGCAATGCCCCAAAAGGTGTAGGCAGCAAGTGCGAAAAAAACGCCATGCCGCGCCCGAACTGCGTCATCGGACATAGTGGGAATCCTTATTTAATCTGCGTTAGCCGACCAGGTAAGTACCGGTTCCAAACGCTATGTGCGTGCCTTCTTCGTTGTGCAATTCCATCCTCGCTACCGCCACTTTGTTGCCTGAGCGGATAATGGTTGCGCTGGCAATAAACTCAGTGCCACGGCCCGGACGGAGGTAATCAACCCGAAGGTCAATAGTACCACAACGGCTCAGCCGCTCCATTAAATAAGCTTCAGAAGGTGACTCCAGTCTGTCGACCATGCCGGCAATAGCGACCAGTCCTCCGGCGGTATCCAGCGCCGTAGCCGTAACCCCGCCGTGCAACATACGCTGTGGTACATTGCCCATAAGCTGGTCTTGCCATTTAAATCGAATTTCACCACGGGCAGGATTAAATTCCGTAATTTCCAGGCCAAGCAGTGCCTGGAACGGAACCTGAGTGTTCATAAACTCGGAAACTTTTGTCAGTATTGTTTGTGTATTCATTTTCGGCATGGTGATTAACGAACAGGACGCTTACAATAAGAGCATGTTACTCGGGAAGTCAATATAACCATGCACAGCAGTACCGCCGAAAAAACGCAGTTTGATCCGCTTCAGCAGCAGCTTGAGTCTACCTTTGGCTACCATCAGTTTCGCGATGGTCAGCAGGATATTATGCAGGCCGCTATGCAGGGGCGTGACTCGCTGGTACTGATGCCAACCGGTGGTGGCAAGTCGCTTTGTTACCAGTTGCCGGCCATTTGTGGTGACGGCCTTACTCTGGTTATTTCGCCGTTGCTGTCGCTAATGCAGGATCAGGTCGAGGCACTTAAAGCTCTGGATATTTCAGCGGCGACGCTGCATTCCGGGGTGTCATCGCAAGAGTCTATGGCAACCATGCAAGGGCTTCAGAGCGGTGACATTAAGCTGCTTTATGTAAGCCCAGAGCGGGTTTTACAACCAACCTTTATTGAACGCCTGCAAACCTTAAAGCTGAACTTTATTGCGGTGGACGAAGCGCACTGTATCAGCCAGTGGGGGCACGACTTCCGGCCTGAATACGGCAAACTCGGAGTACTGCGTAATTACCTGCCCAATGTGCCTTTTATGGCATTAACGGCAACTGCCGACTCTGCAACCCAGCACGACATTATTGAACGACTGTGTTTGCGCGAACCTTTGGTGCACCGCAGTTCATTTGACCGCCCCAATATTCGTTACGTGGTACAGGAAAAGTACAAGCCGCTGAAGCAGGTTCGTGACTACGTTAAAAAGCAAAAAGGCGCCGCCGGTATTATTTATTGCGGCAGCCGCAAGAAAACCGAAGAGCTGTCTGAAAGTCTTCAACAAGCCGGTGTACGCGCTGCGCCCTACCATGCCGGTATTGAGCATCAAATAAAGGAAAGTACCCTGCGGCAGTTTCTGCGTGACGACATAGACGTTGTTGTGGCAACAGTGGCCTTTGGCATGGGTATTAATAAGCCGAACATTCGCTTTGTTATTCATTTTGATATTCCACGTAGTGTGGAGTCTTACTATCAGGAAACCGGGCGTGCCGGTCGCGACGGCCTGCCGGCAGAAGCGCTTATGCTTTATGACCCACGTGACGCGCAGTGGATACGGCGGATGATAGAAGAGCAGGAAAATGAGCAGCGACGCCTGGTTGAGGCGCAAAAGTTTTCAGCAATGCAAGCCATGGCAGAAGCCCAGACCTGTCGACGCCTGGTGGTGCTGAATTATTTTAATGAATACTCCGATAAAGAATGCGGAAACTGTGACTTGTGCCTGGATCCGCCGCAACGCTATGACGGTCTGGAAGATGCCCAAAAGGCGCTGAGCTGCGTGTACCGGGTAGGCCAACAGTTTGGTATTAACCATGTGGTTGAGGTTTTACGCGGCTCAAAAGCGCAACGGGTTATCGAGCTTGGACACGACCAGCTCAGTACCTATGGCCTGGGCAAATCGGAAACACAGGAGCACTGGTTCTCGGTGTTAAGACAGTTGATTCATCGAGGGCTTATTCTGCAGGATATACGCCGTTTTGCGGCGCTTCAGCTTACTGACGCAGCGCGTCCGGTGTTAAAGGGCGAAGTTCCGTTGGAACTGGCCAAGCCGAGAATCGAATTAACCGCTACCAAAACCCGTATTACCGACCGTGGCGACTATAATAAAATATTGTTCCGGCGTTTACGTAAATTACGTAAAGACATTGCCGACCGTGACCAAGTGCCACCATTCGTTGTCTTTAGCGATGCAGCATTAGTTGAAATGTGTGTGCACTATCCCACAACAGCCAAAGATATGTTAGAAATCAATGGCGTTGGGGAAGTGAAACTGGCACGTTATGGTGATGACTTTATGCACGCCGTGGAAGCCTTTCTGTCCGGAGCCAGCGAGCGACAATTATTTAACGGGTAATAAAAAGCAATGGAAGACAATGTCATTACGTTAAAAAGTACACCACCGGAAGCCGAGCTTGAGCTTTGGGTTGATGAGCTTTGTGAGCGTATTGGAGCCACTGTTCGTGAAAGAGAACAGGCGGCAGACCAGTTTTGCTGGCGCTTAAGTATAAACCAGCGCCATTGGTTATTGTTTTACTCTGAAATTTGCGATGCCACCTGGCTGCAGGCATTGGAAGAACCGCAGCCTGCGGTACAAGCGAAATTGGCGGAGCATGGCTATGTTTAGATATTGGTTGGTCGGGTTATTATTCGCTTTAGGGTTAAGCCAGTCTGCGGCTGCTCAGGAGCCGCTTACCGTCTCTCCGCAAACGTCCAGACTCATGCTGAATGAATATCTGAACTATCGTGTTGTAGATAAGAGTTTAAAAGTTGAAAAGATAGCGGTGAATGAACCCCAGCGATGGCTCAGTTCTTCGCAACTACAGGATCATAATTACGCCGGTGAGCGACCAAATGTATGGGGCGTTATCCCACTGTTTAACCGCAGTAACGCACCTCTGACTTTTCATCTTAAGTTCGGCGATCCTTATTTGGAAAAAGTTGGTGTCTACTTACTGGATAAAGAAGGTCAAATAACAAGCCAAAGCATCAGTCGTTTTTCGACGCCAATTTTACAGCGAGAGTATTTATCGCACGAGCAGGTGCTGCCCGTTACCATACCTGCAAACGAAATTGTCTGGCTGGCCGTATCGGTTCAGCAATGGCCAGAGCAAATGCCTTCCGTAAGCTTATGGCAACCCGGAGACTTGCAGCTGCGCCTGCAGCAACAACAAACTGCGCTGGGTGTTAATGCTGGTATCTTAATTTTATTAGCTCTGGCTGCAGCCACCTCGGCGAGGTTATTCGGTAGTCGTCTGTTAATTGCGTTTGGCACACTAACACTAGCCTTTACGTTGTCACTGCTGCTGCATAGCGGTGTCTGGATCACCTATTTTACGCCATACTCGCCGGACATAGCGGCAGTTTTGAAAGGCTATATTAGCCAGCTACTGATTGTTGCACTCAGTTGGTTTATCTGGGAGTGGTCGCGTTTTCGTTTCAAGCTATCGAGGTTTAACCGAATTGGTTTCTCGGTAGTGTTAATTGCTATCGCTATGACCATTTTATTGCCGTGGCTTCCAGAGCCTTGGCAGTTGGCGCTTATTTCCTGGGAAATTAACGCACTACTACTCTGGGGCGGTGTTGTCGTTGGGCGCAGTTTGCAGAAACAACCTGTGTCAGGGCATCGCTGGCAAACCGCACTGATGGTACTCACCGTATTATCCGCCTGGTTACTAGTCTCCCCTCGTTATAATCCAATTTGGGAGGGGCTTTCAGGGCTTCTTTTGTATAGTGGTCTGACGCTGGTCACTATTATGTTTCTACTGGCATTAGAGCGTTACCGTCTAAGCCGTTTAATACAACGTATTAGCCATTTAAAGCAAAACCGAAAGGCCTTACGGCGCAGGTTATGGCGGCTGTTGAAACGAACCGGAGAAGGTTGGTTCCGGATGAATTCTGACGGCAGTATTAAGCAGGTTAACCGGCAAATGATGAGAATTCTCGCGGCGCATTCCGAAGAACAAATTCGGGCCAACTGGCCTAACGGGTTTAATATTGATGGTCAGCGGCAATTGGTTTCTATTGAACGTCTCGATGGCCGAAAAGTGTGGCTGGATATCGAGCTTTTCACTGATAATACCGGGCGTATAGCCGATGTTACTAAACGTATGGAAGCGGAAGTTCATTTGAATTTCCTGGCGCATCACGACGCGGTTACCGGGCTGCTCAACGTGCGGGAATTTCGACGTTTATTACAAGAAAGGCTGGATAAGAAAAAGACTTCAAGTGTGACTATTATTCGCCTCACAGGCTTGCAGGTTATTGCTGATCAGGCCGGCTCCGACGGGCGTGATCAGGCTATATTGCAGTTGACCTTATCGCTTCAGCAAAAAGCTCCGAAAAGTGCGCGGGTTGCCCGTATTAGTGAAACTGAAATTGCCTTGTTAAGTCGTGAGGATGAGCAAGCCGCGTTTGCGCAGGCTCACCGCTTGCTTCAGTTTTGCCGTGAATTCCGTTTCAGCAGTGATAAACGCATATTTCAGCTTACTGCACACGCCGGTATTTCCTACAGCGCAGACGAGGACGTTGCAGCCAGTACGTTAATGCGACAAGCGCGTGAGGCCGTTCAGCTTGCTATGCAGCAAGGTGACTACCGAGTGCATTCCTACAGTGAAGCTGATCAGAAACGTCTAATAGGCCAGGCCGAGGCGGAATGGGAAACTCGGTTGAAAAAGGCTTTAAGGGAAGAAGACTGGCAATTGTTTTCGCAGCCGCTTATCAGTACGTCTAAAAGCGAAGACAAACACTGTTTCGAGGTATTGCTGAGGCTACCCGGCTCAGGCTCTGATGAAGCCATTGCGCCGCAACAGTTTCTGAGATCAGCATTGCGGGCGGGTGTGATGGGTAAAGCCGACCGCTGGCTAGTTCGCGAAGTTATTGAGCACTTTAACGAACAACCGTTTCAGGCAAACAGAACCTGGCGTTGCCACATAAATTTGTCGGCGCAAAGTTTGGAGGACGTCGACTTCATTCGTTTTCTTGAGCAAATTCTTAAGCAGTCGGTGCTGCAACCGGAACAATTAATGTTTGAAGTGGCTGAGCCCGACGCCGACAAGTATTTTGATGAAACCTACCGTCTGTTCAAAGAGCTTCAGGGGCTGGGGGTTGGTACAGCGCTGGATCAGTTCGGAACAGGCTTTAATTCATTTCGTTTAATGCGGCAGCTGCCGTTAACGCAAATTAAGGTCAATCGCTTTTGGGTGCAGGACATGCTGGTGGACGCTGTTGATGCAGAACTGGTAGCTAGCTGTGTTCGTATTGCTAAAGTGCTTGGTATTGAGGTGTGTGCAGTAGGCGTTGAAAGTGACGAAGCGCGCATTAAGCTCACTCAGCTGGGTGTAGACTATGTCCAGGGGTTCGTCTGTGGGCACCCAGTAGAGTGGCAACGTCAGGAAAAATAGGGCGGCTAATTGCCGCCCCTCATCCAGTGCTTAAGTTTACGCAGCATTTTCCTTACTTTTGGAACGATCTTCCAGCAGGTCTTTAGTCGAGTTGCCAATGTTGATGCGTTTCGGCTTCATGGCTTCAGGAATGTTTTTCACCAAGCCGACCGTTAACAGACCGTTCTTTAAGGCTGCGCCTGTGACTTCAATGTGCTCAGCCAGGCTGAACTTACGTTCGAAGGCTCGGTTTGCAATGCCGCGGTGCAGATACTCGCGTTTTTCGTTCTCTTCGGCTTTCTTGCCGGTCACACGAAGCACGCCGTTCTCTACTTCAATTTCCAGATCATCCTCTTCAAAACCTGCAACCGCCAGGGTAATGGCGTACTGGTTTTCTGCTACCAGTTCAATGTTGTAGGGAGGGTATCCGGTTGCACCAGTATCTGAGCGTAGTGCCGAATCCAGCAAAGATGCCATGCGGTCAAAACCTACACTGCTACGATATAGAGGGCTTAAGTCGATAGTTGCCATAATAGTCATTCTCCTAAGAAGCAATAACGTTAATTGTAATAAACAAGTGACACACCATGTGTCGGTTTAAGGCGGCTCTCTCAGAGACACCGGCCTTAACTCTTATATGTGCACTGGTTAAATTGGTTTCAAGAGTCTACTTGCAAATTTTTCATTGGACTCTGCTTCAGGGCACTCTATTATCGTTGTTAAGCACTCACTTATTTTATCCGTGAAAAGGGACCTTAGAATGGCCGAAGAGCCAAAGAAAACGTGGCAATGGGTTACGGTTGACGATTACGAAAAACCTGCGGTGCCGACCGTTATCAAGGTTAAAAAGTGGTGGGGAAAATTTATTCGATGGATAACCCCTGAACAAGAGCAAGAAAGTGAGGATGACCAGTCGAGTGCACTGGAGCTCAGTTTTGACGACGCAGCAGATGCTTTGGAACAGTGTTTTTCTGAGTGGCTGGAGGACGACGAAGATAACAGCTTACGCTGGATAATCGCACCACCTCATTCAGGTGTTGAAGAAGCCGTAAAGAAGTGGGCTGAGAAGCATAGTCTCAGGGAAATGAACCTGCCCGACAGAGAGCCTCTTTGCGACCCGGGTGATTCTACTCTGCCTGAATTTTTGTCCAAGTCCGATGATAATAAGCCCTGGATAATGCCTCAGTTAGCGCATGGCTTCCTTCGCCAAACCAATGGGTTGCGGTGGGTTCGTGAATTCTTTTCTACTGTGCTTTCAGGCGAAGCAGGCAAAGGCGTTATTGTTTGTGACAGCTGGGCCTGGGCTTTTCTTGAAAAGGTCTGGCCGGTTCCGGTAAGCCAATTGTGGACTTTGCAGGGGCTGGATCAACCGGCGCTGGAGGAGCTTGGTTTGGCTCGTGGCGATGGTCGTTTGCGGGCATTAGCGGCGTTAAGTCGTGGTAACGCAGGTGTGGCTGCTGCCTATTCCGATCGTTACCAGCGCAGTAGCGAGAAACCTTTTGAAACACCCAGCATGCCTTCAGAGATTAACGATGCCACGGCTTTTGTCTGTTATGCTCTGCTGTTACACCGAGGTTTGAATAAAGGGCAGTTGGTTAAGGTGTTGCCAATAATATCCGGTAGTCAGCTTGAAATTCAGCTACAGGTTTTGCATCAGCGAGGTTTGATAGAGCTTGAGCAGGAGCTTTGGTATGTCACTGCACGCGGTTACCCGGTTGTCAGAGAATTGTTGGCCTCCAGGGGCTTTTGGTTAGACCGGTTTTAACGGGAGACATTAATGGAAACAGGATCAGTAGACGACGTTACCGGACTCTTTAAATCGCTGGACGGCTTCGCGATCTTTGAAATAGCAGTGATTTTCGCTTTTGCACTAGCGATAGTTTGGCTGACTCAGCGTGTTCTACCCTGGGTTGCCTCCCACCTGCATGGTAAGCGCCGACTGTACACTTTGGCCTTAGTACCAATGATTCGCATACTGGTATTGGTTGTTGCCCTGGTTATGATCATGCCCCGGATTATTGAGCCAACGTTGCAGAACATGGTGGCAACACTGGGTGCAGCGGGCCTGGCTATAGGTTTTGCATTAAAAGACTATGTGAGTAGTTTAATTGCCGGGGTGGTGGCTATTCATGAAATGCCCTACAGACCGGGTGACTGGATAGAAGTTGACGGTAGTTATGGCGAAGTTACCCATATAGGCATGCGTACAGTCGAGTTAGTAACCAACGACGACACCGTAATTTGGGTGCCACACTTAAAGCTCTGGGATAACCTCATTCACAATGCGAACAACGGCGGCCCCAGTTTAATGTGTATCGCTGAATTTTATACTCAGCCGGAAGCCGACGCTTATCAAATACGTGATGCTCTGGAAGAGGTGGCTCTGACCAGTCCATACTTACAGCTGGGCAAGCCCATAGCGGTAACAGCGGCGGAACAACCCTGGGGCACCAAATACCGCTTAAAAGCCTACCCGATAGACCCCAGACAGCAGTTTCAGTTTATTACTGACATGACAGCCCGGGGTAAAAAACGCTTAATGGAACTGGATGTACGCTTCGCCAAAATTGAATCAGACGAAGCGTACGAGCTGAAGCACTAAGCTTCTTTTGCTAAAAAACCACCTGACTGATGACGCCACAACTTAGCGTAGAGACCGTCCTGGGCAAGCAGCTGTTCGTGGCTGCCCTGCTCAATAATCTCCCCCTGATCCATAACCACCAGCTTATCCATAGCAGCAATAGTCGATAAGCGGTGAGCAATGGCAATAACGGTTTTGCCCTGCATCAGTTGGTACAGGTTTTCCTGAATGGCATTTTCCACCTCAGAGTCGAGTGCCGAAGTGGCTTCGTCCAGAATCAGAATGGGGGCGTCTTTTAGCATGACGCGGGCTATGGCAATGCGCTGTCGCTGGCCGCCGGACAGTTTCACGCCGCGTTCACCCACGTGGGCATCCAGACCGGTGCGGCCTTTGCTGTCACTTAAGTCCGCAATGAACTCTTCGCAATGAGCGCGTCGCACCGCATTCATGAGTTCCTCTTCACTGGCTCCCGGGCGACCATACAAAATGTTGTCACGCACTGAACGGTGTAGCAAAGAAGTGTCCTGAGTTACCATACCAATATTGGCTCGCAGGCTGTCCTGCTGCACTTTATGAATGGCCTGGTCATCAATACGAACCTCACCGCCTTCAACATCATAAAAACGCAGTAACAAGTTCACCAGGGTGGATTTTCCGGCACCGGAGCGGCCAACAATGCCGACTTTCTCACCAGGCTTAATGTGCAGATTAAAGTCGTCCATTACGCCATGCCCCTTGCCGTAATGAAAGCGCACATGATCGAAGGCTATGTCGCCGCACTCTACTTTTAAAGGTGGTGCATCAGGTTCATCAACAATGCGTTGAGGTACGGCAATAGAGCCTATGCCGTCCTGAACAGTACCTATGCTTTCAAACAAGGTCGACATTTGCCACATGACCATTTGTGACATACCAAATAAGCGCAGAACCAGGCCAATAACCACGGCAACAGCCCCCAGAGTGACTGCATTATCCATCCATAACACAATGGCGGTAGCGGCCGAACTGAACAGCAGTGCGCAGTTAATGAAATAAAGAAAACCATAAAGCTGAGTGACCAGGCGCATTTGCTTGTGCACCGTGCCTAAAAAGGTATCCATACCGTCGTGGGCGAAAGCGGCTTCGCGCTGAGAATGCGAAAACAGCTTAACGGTTTGTATATTGGTGTAAGAGTCGACTATGCGGCCGGTCATATTGGAACGAGCATCCGCTTGTTCGGCGGAGATTTTACCCAGCTTAGGTACAAAGAAACGCAGCAGCAGTGCGTACAAAATAAGCCAGCACGCCAGTGGCAGCATCATGCGCCAGTCGGCACTGCCAATAATGACAAACATCCCCAGAAAATAGACGACGACATAGTTCACTATTTCAATAAAGGTCATTATGCACTGGCGCAGGGCGAGCGAGGTTTGCATCAGCTTGGTGGCGACCCTACCGGCAAATTCATCCTGGTAGTAGCTCATGGACTGTTTCATCAGGTAGCGGTGGCCCAGCCAGCGGATACGCATGGGGAAGTTGCCAAGCAGTGTCTGGTGGGTCAGTAGAGAGTGAAACCAGACCAGCAGAGGCAGGCCTAACAAAACCAGCGCGCTCATACCTAACAGCGGCCAGAACTGGTCGTTTAATAAAGTTTCTTTGTCCTGAGCGGCCAGCCAGTCGACAATCTGCCCTAAAAAGCCGAATAGCCAGACTTCAGCTACGGCAATGGCAGCCATAAGTAGCGCCGTAACCGCAAGAAAGGGGGTCGCACCTTTCGTATAATGCCAGCAGAAAGCAAAAAAGCCAGTAGGAGCCTGAGTGGGTTCCTCCGCAGGGAAAGGGTTTAATCGGCGCTCGAACCACGAAAACATTGCGTCACTCCTTGATATACATCAAGCTAAGAATATCAGGTTCGCATTCATTCAGCTTGTAAAAAATGGACATTTGAACAATAATGAGAACCATTAACAACTAATGAGGTTTTTATGAAAGCTTTAACAATGATACTAGCAGGCGCAGCACTGCTTTTTAATGTAGCCGCTACGGCCAGTGACAATGATGACGAGCAGCGTTACCAGCATTTTAAACCAGAGGCTTCTGAAAACTTAGAACAGGCTATTATGAACCTGACGAAATATAACGCTAAATTACAGGAAATTGTGAATGGCGATTTAGACTCACAGGACATGGTGAAAGTACACGAGCTGACTTACACACTGGAAGTGGCACTGGCCCGTTTAAGTAAAGAGCTTGATGTCGCGGCAAACTCTCTGGAAGAAGTGCATTTAGGCTCTGAGGCAATGAACAAACAACGTGTTAAAGGCTTTGGTAAAAGCTACTTAGACACCCTGAACCACGTGTTAGGCGAGCATAGCAAACACCATGAAGGTGAGCACAAAGAGCACCACTAAAAGCCTAAAGCGTTTCTAAAAACGCCTTAAAGTGTCGCAGCCAGAAGCTTTGTGGTTGCGACATGGCGTTTCTTCCAATTGAAATCTCACAAATAGCTTCACCATTGATCTCTGCTCTTGGCAGCGGTAATAGCATGACACCTGTATTGCTGGCGTAGTCAGTTATTCTCTCGCCGAGCGTATTAGCGGGCAGAGCAAAATGAAGGTGAAACATCGCGGCTTGCGGTATCTCCGGATTTACCTTTAGCATTTCTAACTCGTTGAGTGCTTCGCCGAGTGCTTTGGCGTAGTTAACCGCGTCCGGCATAATGGGTAAATTCTCTCTTAAGCCGTAACGAGCAGACAAAACCTGTGGGTACTGGGTAATGATATTGCCACCGGCACGGCGAGCCCAGATTTTGGCTTGCTCTATGAAGGCTTCTGACCCCGCCAGAATAGCACCCGAGATAGCCCCTAAATCCTTATAAAAACTCACATAAACCGAGTCAAATAACTCACAGACTTCGGGCAATGAACAGTCATAAGCGGTTGGTACCTGCCAGAGCCGGGCTCCGTCCAAGTGCATGGCAATATTATTCTCGCGCGCCCATTGCGACTGTGCGACCAGGTCGTCCCAGTCGGGTAACTGCCCCCCAATTTCACGCATGGGTAGCTCCAGTAAAACGGCAGCCAGATCCTGTGTTTGCACGGACTTTAAATCGCTAAGTGTTATCGGTTTATTGGCAAAGCCTGTGGTGGTGCCGTTAAGCTGCCACAAAGCTTCAAAACCCATTTGTTCGTGCAGCATTAAGTGCGACGTGGGGTGCAGTGACACGCCATTACGCTGACGCTGGTCGGCATGTATACGCAGGGCCAGTGGCTGCGCCAGAGTTCCCGTAGGTAAAAACAAAGCGGCTGGCTTGCCCAGTAATTTTGCAACGTCTTCTTCAAAGTCGTTAATGAGCGCCCCGCTGCCATAGACGTCTCTTTTCTCATTGCCCTGAAGTTGTTCAGACAATAATTTGAGCTCATCCGCCATGCCAGGCTGGGATTGACGCAAAAGAGATGTGCTCGCCTGCTCGGCAGCGTGCTGGTACGCCTGTTTTGTTTTTACCGTTATTGAGGTTGTCATGGTTTTCCTACTTTGAATGGACTTTACCGCCAATAATTTTGTAGGCAGGAGTGCCACGTATCATAGTCTCGCGCGCAAATTCCTGCCCACAACCGGGGCAATGGCATGGTTTGGTGGTGTGGTCTTCAACAATACGCTCAATAAAGCATTTTACCAAAGCACCTTTGCCACCCTTGCGGTATTTAAATATGGGCGTTTTGCACTGCAGACAAGAAATCTGCACGGTGCGAACCGGCCCTTTCTTGTTAGGTTTTGCCATAAAACAGTCGGTTACAATTTAAGCATTTCCATTAGTGTAACAAGCACGCTATAGTTTTTCTTCCTGTATCAAAAGAAGAATAAAGGACACTGCTATGCGTTATTCCATTGTCGCCCTGGCTGTTTTGGGCTTATTAACGGCCTGCGGACAACCGCAGCAAAACAATTCCGGCCAAAATTCTCAAACGGCTGCTGAGCAATCTAAACAGACTGAGCAAAGCGCGCAGTCCGAAACTGAGCGCCTGAACCAGTGGTTTGAAGAAAAATACGAAGAACAGCTTCAACAAAGCCCCATTCAAATGACCTTTTTAGGTCGTAAAGACCGCTACGGTGACATTGATGACATGACCGTTGCTGCTGAGAAGAAGCAGCTCGAATGGTTGGAAGGCACGGTTGAAGAGCTAAAAGCGAACTTCGATTACGACAAGCTGAACCTGGAGGCTCAGACGTCGTATGACGTTTGGGTTTACCAATACGAACAGGCCAAGCGTAATGCGGAATTCCGTGGTATGGACTACGTATTTGACCAAATGCGTGGTGCGCACACCTTCCTACCGCAGTTTTTAATCAACTTCCATCGGGTTAACAGTGCCGAAGACATGGAAGCCTACATCTCTCGTATTAACGGCGGTGCAACGGCCATTGAGCAATTATTGCAACGCGCAAAACAACAAGTGGAAAACGGCGTTCGTGCTCCGCGGTTTGCGTATGAGCAGGTTATTAAAGAGGCAAAAGGCCTGACTTCAGGTGCCCCTTTTGATGAAGAAGGTGACTCAAGCTTACTGGAAGATGCTAAAAACAAGCTCAGTGCGCTTCAGGAAAATGATGCGATCTCCGCTGAACAAGCCGACAAATACGAAAAAGAAGTGCGTAAAGCGCTATTGGAGCGTTTTCGCCCAAGTTACGAAGCCTTAATCAGCTTTTTGGAAAGTGACATTGAAAACACCGACGAAGTCGCCACCGGCGTGCATCGTCTGGAAAACGGTGACGCTTACTATAACGCCCGCTTAGCTAACTACACGACGACTGACTTAACCGCTGATGAAATTCATGAGATAGGCCTTAGCGAAGTCGAGCGACTGACTAATGAAATGATCGCGATTAAAGAGAAAGTTGAATTTGATGGCGATTTGCAGGACTTCTTTGATTATATCCGTACCGACGAGCGCTTCTTCTATCCGAACAACGACGAAGGCGCGGAAATGTATCTGGAAGACTCTCGTGAATACCTGGCGTACATTAATGAAAAGCTGCCTGAGTATTTTGGTATTTTGCCAAAAGCCGACTTGGTGGTGAAACGGGTTGAGCCTTTCCGTGAACAAGACGGTGCGGCCCAGCATTATTACCCTGGTTCGCCTGACGGTGAGCGTCCGGGCATTTACTATGCGCATTTGTCGGACATGAGCTCCATGCCGAAAAATGAAATGGAAGCCATTGCCTATCATGAAGGTAACCCGGGTCACCATATGCAAATTTCTATTGCTCAGGAACTGGAGTCGGTACCAGAGTTTCGCACTCAGGCTGGCTTTACGGTTTACAGTGAAGGCTGGGGCTTATATTCAGAGCAATTAGCCAAGGAAATGGGTGCCTATGAAGACCCTTACTCTGACTTTGGTCGCTTAACCACCGAAATTTGGCGTGCGGTGCGCTTAGTTGTGGATACCGGCATGCACGCTAAAGGCTGGACTGAAGAGGAAGCGGTTAAGTACTTCCAGCAGCACACGCCGATTGCTGAAGGCGCTGTGCGTTCAGAAGTTCGTCGCTACCTGGTTATGCCTGGTCAGGCAACGGCCTACAAAATTGGCATGATCCGCATTCTGGAACTGCGTGAAGAAGCCAGAGAGGCCTTGGGCGATAAGTTTGATATCCGTGGCTTCCACGATACCGTTTTGGGTGGTGGCGCATTGCCGCTGCATATTCTGGAGCGTCGTGTTGACCAGTGGGTTAAAGAGCAGAAGCAGGCCTAACTAAGGAGAGTCATTGTGAAATGGATAACATTGGCGCTAACTGTGGCCTTTTTTCTCCCCGGCGCTTATGCCGGGGAGTCAAATCAGCAGCTTATTCAGCAGCATTTATCTGAAAAGCAGCTGGATGAGGCAGAAGACATTGCTGAAGACTGGGTTAAGAGCGAACCTGAAAATGCCGCCGCCTGGCATACTCGAGGTGTTGTCATGGCTCAGCAGGCGCAAGACGCTTTTTTTAGCGCGTTAAGCTATGCGGGGAAATCACTTGAGTCGTTTGAAAAAGCCGTAGAGCTTAAGCCTGATTCGCTGAAATACAGAAACGCCTTAATGCAGTTCTATTTAATGGCGCCTTCTATGGCGGGTGGTGATGACGATAAAGCCCTGACTCAAATTGAAGCAATTGAGAAAATTGACCCGGCACAGGGTACGCTGGCGAAAATTGGATACTTCCGCCAGCATGAGCAGGACGAACAGGCCAGCGAATTACTAAAGGAAGCTTTAGCTAAATACCCGAATAACGCCGATGTTCTGGTTTATGCAGGGTTTCAGGAGCAAAGAAACGAGAACTACGAAAAAGCGCTCTCTTTATTTGAGCAGGCTGTTGCGGGCGAGTCTGCAGAGGGGGATGCTTCTGTTATGGCCTTGTATCAAATAGGAAAAACGTCAGTTTTGGCTGAAACCCAACTTGATGATGGCATACAGGCTTTAAGGCAATATCTTAAATCGGAATTACCTGAGAATGCTCCCGGTAGTCACTGGGCAAACTTTCGGTTGGCTCAACTGCTTACCTTAAAAGGCAATGAAGAAGAATCTAAGCAGTTGTTAGCCGGGCTCAAAGGGGTTGATGATAAAGAATTACAAAAGCAAATATCCAGCTGGAATTAATTATCTAAATAGCCCCGGTTACGACCGTCAGACTTGGCGCGATAAAGCGCCGAGTCTGCTTTTGAAATCATTCGGCTAATTAAAGCTTCGGTATTTTCGTCAGTGGTTGGTGTGTGCAGATAACCGCCGATACTAATACTTAGATAGGGCGCAACCTGCGACTGTTCATGTTCTATTTTGAGGTTCCGAACGGCCTCCAGCAATTGTTGAATGCTGTCTTTCGTCTTTTGCTCGTCGGTGGCTGAAATTACCGCAACAAACTCTTCTCCGCCATAACGCGCCAGAAAATCTGTATTACGCTGCAATTGATCAAACATCGCGTCGGCGACAGACTTAAGTGCCTGGTCTCCTTGCAAGTGGCCGTAGTGATCGTTATACGATTTAAAATGATCAATATCGATTAACAGCAGCGCTAAAGGCGTTTTGTGACGAGAAGCACGCTGAATTTCGTTAGTAATGCGTTCGTCAAAGGCACGACGATTGGCAATACCGGTCAAACCATCTTGTGCTACCTGCGCCTGCAACAGACGGTTAGCTTTTTCCAGCTCCCGCTGGGTGTGGATAAGCTCTGCATAGGTACGTTGCCGTTCAAGGGTATTGGCTATCATGTCGGCAACCAGGCTTAAGCGACGTAGGTCGGTTGGCTGCCATTGGCGCTTTTTCTGCACCATATCGCAGCCGACAAAACCCAGAAGTTTGTGGTTAGCGACCATACCAATACAAATAACGGATTTTATGTCTTCGCGGTCAAACTCTGCTTTTTCTGCATTAGCTTCAGGGGGCAGTGTCTGGACATCGTTAACAATACAGACATGGTTTTCCTTCATTTCCTTGAAAAACCAGGGTAAATCATCGATTTTAATGGCCTGTAAGTTATCTATGTGTGCTTTGTGACCGTCACGAACCCACTCATGGGTATTGGTCATGTGCTTAATATGGTCATCAAACTCAAATACGTAACAACGGTCTGCCTCTGTGTAGTCGCCAATAGCCGCAATAACTTCTTCAATACATTCGTAGGTTTCCGTGGGCTCACTGTTAATTAGGCGAGTCGACAATTCTGAGATGAGTTGATCAAAAGATACTTGTTTGGTTTTCACGTCCATGACTCATCCTTATTGCCTTTATGGTCAATAGTTAACCATATCGTCAGGTAAGCGTAAATTGTTATTTTTATGTTGTTCAAATTGAGGCTAACTAAAATAGAACTGCCATATATCCAGTACGACCGGTATAACAGAAAAGACCAGCAATGCAGCCATGGAGATATTAAAAATTCTTTGTGCCGTGTGGTTGGTGAGTAACTGTCTCAGTCCGGCGCCGGCCACCAGCCAAACGCCTACACAAGGAAATGCCACCGCCAGAAAAGCGGCAGTTATTTCCATTACTTCTGACCAAAGGGTGCCTGCAACTGTGGTAAATGCTGCCACTGCGCCTGTTGCCATAACCCAGGCCTTGCCATTTACCCACTGAAACAAAACCGCCTGCCAGAACGTTAATGGCTTACGGTCACCCTTTTCAATTGCCTTGGGGGTTTGTGAGCCGATGACCCAGGCCAGCCAAAGCAAATAGACAGTACCGGCAATTTTAATCATTTGGTGCAGAAGCGGGAACTGCTCCAGCACTGAACCAAACCCCATGCCAACCACCAGAACCATGGCCGGAAAGCCAAGGCAAATGCCGAGAAAGTGCGGCAGGCTGGACTTAACACCATAGTTCACGCCCGAAGACATAATCATAATATTGTTGGGGCCCGGCGTAATAGTTGTCGAAAAAGCAAAGAAAAATACCGCAATAAAAATTTCCATTCTCTGATCCTTTTACTTCTTCTCTAAGGTTGGCGGCAGACCAAAATGTGCGATTAAATTCTGTAGCTGTGCGTCATTGCCGCCATCTTCGCGCTTATTGAACTGCCACAGCGAACTGCCACCGCTGCCTTTCCAGTTAATCAGTTTAGGGTTGTTGCCCACCCGGCGAATAATACAATTATTCAGGCTGGCCAACCAAAACCACCATAAATCATCCGCATAAGGAGCCAGAGAAGAAGCCAGTTCTTGATCGGTTACGCGCTTATCAAAGCAACCCGGCGGGAAGAGCACTCCGGCGCCACTGGTAAAAAACAGACGCGGATCGGGACCCCGTACCTCTGTTTTCGGGTACCATTGCCTGTAGGGTCGTATTTCTCCGCTTTTTGCCCGGCGTAAGTAATGTGCCCGCCAACACAGAATCTCCTGGTCATTACCCGTATAAGCATTGACTAAGGTTGCCAGCCAGCTAGGACGGTAATAGATGTCATCATCAGCGGTCACATGAAAGGTATCCGGAAAGCTTTTAAGTGCCGGAATCAGCTTTTTATAGGAACGGGTGTCGGTACCCACTGGCGCAATGGTTAAGCCGTATTTTTGCAGTACAGTGACACTTGCCGGAAGTTTGGCAATGTCGTCCTGATACAACCATAAAATGACTTTGTCCGCTTTTACCGTCTGTAACAATAGCGACTTTAATGTCAGGTGCAGCTTAGCAAAGCGAACAGGAAAAGAGGTTAGGTTCACTATCAACTGACCGGGCAATGCGTGTTCCGACTGAATTAAGGTGTCGCGCTGTTGCCATTGCAGTTCAGTTATCGCCTGGGCGTTTCGTTTAAGACTTGAGCCCGCCAGCGATTTATATTTTCGTAACCAGCGATAGCGCAATTGTGTGAAAAAACCTTTAACTAAATTCATCGGTTTAACAACTAACCCCTTCGTTCGTTATAGAGTGGTTACAAAGCGTCCAGTTCTTCTGTAGCCTGTGTTGAAAATACCATAGTACGTTCAAAGAAAGCGAATGCGAGGTAATGCTGAATGGCACTAAGAAGTTGGTTACAGCAAAGTAAAGAGTTCATATTGCGATTTGCGGTATCCAGTCCCGTTCCGGCTAGTTGGCTATATGATGTACCGGAGTCAACCGAAATTGAAGACCTGACCAGCACACCTGAACATATTGAAATTGTCAGTCACTGCTGGAACTATTCGCATTTGTTTGTGTATCAGTTGAAGTCACTGGTGGATAATGCCCCGGAGGACTTTAAAGTTACGCTGACCGGTTTTTATTGCCCCGAAGACAAAAACACCGTTGCTTTAATTAAAGAGTATGAATCGAAACAGGTTGATAATATCGAGTGGAATTTTATCGCGCTCAACAAAGGCGACTTACTACGCCGTGGTATAGGCCGTAATAAAGCTGCAAAAGAAACGAAAGCCGACTGGATTTGGTTTACCGACTGCGACTTACTGTTTGGGGAAAATACCTTCCCAAGCTTAAAACAGACCTTACGCAAAGAGTCCTGCATTCTGGCGTTTCCGGAACAGGTTTCCCGAACCTCTTTACTGAGCGAAGAGCATGATGTTCTGTGTAATGGTAAAGAAACCTCAGTTGAAGAATGTTTGCAGCAGGCGGATTTTACCACTCATACCTTTTCAAAAGCCTCCGGCCCGGTGCAGATAGTTCATGGTGATACGGCACGTCGCTATGGCTATTGCGAGCAGATAGACTGCTATCAGCAGCCGAAAGACCGGTGGGTAAAAACTTACGAGGATCGCGCGTTCCGCTGGTTATTGGGTACGCACGGAAAACCATTAAACATTGAAGATGTGTCGATAATCCGCCACGTAGAGAAGGGGCGCTATAAAAAGAACTCGACCTTCTCAGAAATGCGTAAAGCGAACCGTCAGGCCAAAGACAAACTACTGGCTAAATAAGCGCGTCGATAAGTTGCTCTATAACTAGTAAGATAATTCCCTATTGATTAGGATGGATGTCTTACAGTAACCCTACAGGGAGAGCAGCGAGTGAGTGAATTGACCCCCGGCTTTATTGTCGCGCATGGACATCGGCTGGAAGACCTAACCGATGTGGCGGTTACATTCACCCAAAACTACCCGCTGGCGCCGCTGGAGCAGGAAACCGTGCTGGTACAAAGTAACGGTATTGCCCAGTGGCTGAAAATTAATTTAGCCCAGGCCAGTGGCATTGCTGCCATGATAGATGTCACCCTGCCGGCGCGGTTTCAGTGGCAAGCATACAGAGCCGTGCTCGGTGACGACATTCCCAAAACCTCCCCCTTTGATAAAGACCGCTTAACCTGGCGGTTAATGCGTTTGTTACCCGAGCTAATTGAGCACAACCCGCATTTTGCACCGCTTAAGCACTATACCTCCGACGACAACGACGGGCGCAAGCTGTATCAGCTAAGCGGGCGATTGGCTGATTTGTTTGATCAGTACGCGGTGTATCGTGCCGACTGGCTGGATAACTGGGTGCGTGGTCAGGATGTGCTGGAACACGGCCAGCCCGTTGAAGCCGAACAGTTGTGGCAGCCGGAATTGTGGCGTGCAGTCAGTAACGACATTGGCATAGATGACTACTGGAATAACCGGGCGGAGCTGCATCAGCGCTTTATTGATACGGCAAAGGCGTTAACTGAACGCCCTGCAGGTTTGCCGCCACGGGTGGTGGTGTTTGGTATTTCCTCGCTGCCGCAGCAAATGCTGCAGGTGTTGGATGCCATTAAAGGCTATACCCAAATTCTGTTGTGTGTGCATAACCCATCGCAGTACCACTGGGCGGATATTGTCGATGGCAAAGAAGCCTTGCGGCAGGCGGTTAAAGCCTCTTCGCGCTTAAAGCATAAACCGGAACTGCCCGACAACCCGAACGACGACGAACTGCATCAGCTGGCGCATCCCTTGCTGGCGTCCTGGGGCAAGCAGGGCCGTGACTACATTCGCCTACTGGACTTATACGACGAAACTCTGGCCAAACAGGAAGCCTTTAATACCATTAAGCTGGAGCTGTTTGAGCCCCACAACACGGACCATTTATTAGCTCAGCTGCAGGACGACATTTTGAACCTGCGACCGGTACAGGAAACCCGCGAGCTATGGCCTGCGCCAGGTGCCGCCGACAAGTCATTGCAGTTTCACGTCTGCCATAGTCCGCAGCGTGAGCTGGAAGTGTTGCACGACCAGCTACTGGATGCCTTCGCAAAAGACCCGCAGTTAAAACCGCGCGACATTATGGTGATGCTACCCGACGTAAACACCTACGCGCCCTACATTGATGCCGTATTTGGTCGGTATCATAACCGCTTTGGTGAGCGTGATCCGCGCGCCATTCCTTACACCATTGCCGACCAGGGTGAGCGTCATCAGCGGCCGTTAATGATAGCGCTGGAACTGCTGTTGCAGGTTGATCAGCTGCGTTTTACCCAGACCGATTTATTCAATTTGCTGTCGGTACCCGCGGTGCAGCAACGCTTTGACATGAGTGACGATGACCTGCCGCAGTTAAAGCGCTGGGTAAAAGAAGCCGGCGCGCGCTGGGGGCTTAATGCCGAGCAGCGCGGCCAGTTTTATATGCCGGCAGCGGAAGAAACCAACAGCTGGTGGTTTGGCTTGAAACGCATGATAGCCGGTTACGCCATGGGCGATTTGGCTGACGTTGGTTTAGAAAACGAGTCACCCTGGGCCAATGTCGAGCCTTATACCGAAGTAGCTGGACTAAGTGCCGCGCTGGTGGGGTGTCTGGCGGACGTGGTGCGCACACTGGAACAATGGTGGCAGCGCGCGCAGGGTGAACACACCTTGCCGGAGTGGGTCACTCAGGGCGAGTGGTTGCTGGAACAATTTTTCGAGGCCGAAGAAGACAGTGATCGCTTACTGTTAGCCAAGCTGGGTGACGAGCTGTATCAGCTGCGGGATATTTGCGTAGAGGCGGATAACGAGTCACAACTTCGCCTGCCCATATTTAAAGACGCCTGGTTAGAACGTGTGGATCAGCAGAACCTGAACCAACGCTTTTTGGCGGGGGCGGTAAACTTCGCCACCTTAATGCCCATGCGGGCCATTCCGTTTAAATACGTGTGTGTGCTGGGCATGAACGAAAGTGATTACCCACGTTCAACGCCGCGTGTGGATTTTGATTTAATGACCGACCGGTATCGGCCGGGCGATCGCTCGCGGCGTGACGATGACCGCTATTTGTTCCTGGAAGCAATGCTTTCAGCTCGTGACTGTTTTTACCTAAGCTGGGTAGGTTACAGCGCTAAAGACAACAGCGAGCGGACGCCGTCGGTGCTGGTGGCGCAACTGCGTGACCACCTTCAGCAGGGCTGGAAAGTGGACATTAACAGCCTGACCGTTGAGCACAAATTACAGCCGTTTAACCCGTATTACTTTAGCCAGGAAGACCCGGACTATTTCACCTATGCCAGTGAATGGGCGCAGGCGCATCAGGGCTCGTTGGCTTCTGCGAGCCGCCCGGCTTCGGGAACCTCCCAGGACGACGAGCTGGAACGCACCCTGAGCATTAACGACATTAAGCGCTTTATTGAAGAGCCCGCCCGGCTGTACTTTAACTGGCGACTGGATACTTACTTTAGCCGCAACAGTGAAGATCTGGACGACAGCGAAGCCTTTGTGATGGATAACCTGCAAAGCTGGTCACTGACTACGCGTCTGGTTGACTCGGGCAAGCGGGCGCTGCTGGCAGGGGCTGGTATTGAAGCCTCGCTACTAAAAGAGCTGAACCGCATAAAGCGCGAAGGGGCTTTAGGCATTGGTGCAATAGCGGAGCAAAATGGGTTTCAGTTGCTGGAGCAGTCGCAGGAGATACTGGAAACCTATCAGCAGAGCATTGCCGGTTACTCGGGTGTTAATGAGTTTCCGGTTGAGGTGTTTTTTGAGCACAGTGGGCTGATCATTGATGACACCCTAACCGGGCTGCATACCAATGAAAGCGGAGAGCGCCTATGGGTGGTTACCTCGGCCAGCAATATTGCTGCTAAAAACGGTAAAGGCATTAACAGCGGCGGCTGGAAGCACGCCAGCGCTTATTACCTTGGTCTGTTGTTATTGAATTTACAAAAGCCGACACGGCTTTTAATTGTGTCCAAAGGTGGCTGTCAGTTGCAGGTGGCGCCGGTGCCCGCTGAGCTTGCGGTGCAACAACTGGAACAAATACTGGAGCTAGTGGCTCTGTCAGCGCAGCAGCCGCAGCCCATGCATCTGGACGTAGCCATGACCTGGCTAAGCGCAATGGACAAGAACGGCCAGGACGAAATGCTGGCGCATGAAGCCGCCCGACAGAAATACGAAGAAGAAGGCTTTCAAGACCCGGCGCTGGTCACCAAAAGCGATTATTGTGGGCGCGTTGCCGAAAGTTACCAAGCCATTCAGGCATCACCGCACTTCCGCCGCTTTATGGACGAACTTTATGACCCTATGCGCTTAACCCTGGTGCCGGAGGAAAAGTCATGAGCCAGTTACCGTCACATACCTCAGGACATACGCTAGAGAACCCGCTCGATTTTCCGCTGAACAGCAGCCGCTTAATTGAGGCCAGCGCCGGTACCGGTAAAACCTACACCATTGCTGCGCTTTATGTGCGTTTGGTTATTGGACATGGCTCGCATAATGGTACGGAAGAAACTGCGTTTGATCGCGAACTGGTGCCGAAAAACATTCTGGTCATGACCTTTACCAAAGCTGCCACCGAAGAGCTGAGTGATCGTATTCGCGCACGCTTAGCCGAAGCCGCAGCTTACTTCCGTGACCCGGAAGCCGTAGAAGGTGACCCTTTCTTAGCCAGCCTGCGCGACGACTGTGCAGCGCAGGGGCAGAACCTGATGCACTTGGCGCGGCTGTTGGATTTAGCCTCGCAGTCCATGGACGAAGCCGCGGTGAAAACCATTCATGGCTGGTGTCAGTCCATGCTGAAAGAGCACGCCTTTGCCAGCGGTAGCCTGTTCAGCCAGGACGTTGAAACCGACAACGAAGAGCTGCGCCTGCAGGCCGCTGAAGACTACTTCCGGCGTTTTATTTACCCGGCCGACGCTGAACTCAGCGCCCGGTTGCTGGAGGACTTTAAGTCACCGGAAACCTTGTTGGGGCTCACTTACAGCTTAAGCAAAAGCGGACAGGCACCGATTGATGGTGACTTGCACAGCCTGTTGAAAGAAGCTGAAAGCGCGCATCAGCAGCGAATGGTTGCTATAAAGCAGGAAGTTGCGCCTATTGTGCAGGAATTGGTTGATAAAACATCACAAGCCAAAGGCGCGGCAACCAAACTTAAGCAGTTTCAGAAATTTGCGGACTGGTGCGGCGATCCTGACCTGGTTGAGCCGGAAGCTACGGCGGCAAACTGGAAAAACATTAGCACTGACGAGCTACAGAAGTTTGCCGAGGCCAAACTTGGCGGCATGCCCCAAAGTTGGGCCACTTTAGGCGAGCTGCAGGAACGTATTAAGCGCAGCAAAGTGCAGCAGCAGGAAGAGCTGGCTAAAGTAAAACAACACGCGGCTTTCTGGGTCAGTAGCCGCTTTGCCGAACTGCAAAACCAGCGCGCCGAAATGGGCCACGACGACATGCTGACGCGTTTACGGGACGCGCTGAAAGGCCCCAGCGGCGAAGCCTTAGCAGCGGCTATTCGTAAGCAATATCCAGTAGCTATGGTGGACGAGTTTCAGGACACCGATCCGGTGCAGTACGAGATTTTTAACCGCATTTATAATCTGGCGGAGCCGCACCCGGGCACCGGCATTTTTCTTATTGGTGACCCCAAACAGGCCATTTACAGCTTCCGTAACGCCGATATTTACACCTATTTAAAAGCCCGGCGCGATACCGAAGGCCGGCATTATAATCTGGCACGTAACTTCCGCTCGTCGCAGGCCATGGTGGACGGCGTTAATGCGCTGTTTGAGCGCGCCGAAGAACTGCCCCGCGGTGCTTTCCTGTTTAAAACCGAAGCAGAAAATCAGCTGCCCTTTAACCCGGTGGGTGCAAATGGGCTAAAGCGCACTTTCAAGCATTGCCTGTTATCCAGCAATTTAAAAACTGCACCGGCGCTGCTGTGGTCGGTGTCCGGCGAAGAAAAACGCAATAAAAATGACTTTTTCCGGGCTGCCGCGAACCATCACGCTAACTTGATTTCCTCCCTGCTTAATGACCCGCAGGCGGGCTATTACAACAGCGACGACAAACTCGAGCAACGAGTTAAAACCAGTGACATTGCGGTGCTGGTAAACAACTTTAACGAAGCCAATGCCATTAAAAAGGCGTTGAGCGATCGCGGGCTGAAAAGCGTTTATTTATCAGACAGGGAATCGGTATTTGCGCAGCGCGTTGCTAAAGACCTGCTGGCGCTGGTGAGTGCCTGCGCCGAGCCGCGCGACCCGTCGCTGATACGCAGTGCCCTGGCGACACAGTTGCTTGGTCTGCCGCTGAGTGAGCTGGAACATATTCACAGTCACGAACGCGAGTGGGAACAGCGAGTAGAACAGTTTTTAAGTTATCACGACCAGTGGCAGCGACAGGGCGTACTCGCCATGTTGCACAGCCTGCTGCACGACCATCAGGTGCCGGCTAAGCTGCTGGAAGACCGCATTCACGGCGAACGCCAACTGTCTGACGTGCTGCACATTGCCGAGCTGCTGCAACAGCAAAGCCTGGTACTGGACGGTATTCCGGCGCTGGTGAACCATTTTGCCGAGCAGGTGAACGAACGCCACGGTTTCGGTAGCAACAGCCGTACTCAGAGTGACGAGCAGCAGCTGCGCTTAGAAAGCGACGACGAACTGATAAAAATCATCACCATTCACAAGTCGAAAGGCCTGCAGTACCCGTTGGTGTTCATGCCTTTTGTAGCCTACACCCAGGCGGAAGCCTACCGGATAAAACCGCCGGCGGTGTACCACGATGAAAACGGTGAGCTACAGGTATTGTGGTCAAAAGACGACGACAACAAGCAGCGCTTGAGTAATGAGATCCTCGCCGAAGACTTACGCAAAATGTACGTGGCAGTTACCCGCGCGCAATACGCCACTTTTATTGCGCTGGAAGCGGTGAAAGAGCATCGCAATAATCCGCTGTTTTATTTGCTGAACGGCGGCGAGTCACTAACCGATGAGCTGTACAACGAAGTCAGCGAGCGCTGGCACCAGGCACCGCACACACAACTAACGCGACTGGAAGACGACGAGCCTTTAGTTCGTGCGTTGGAGCAGGAACAAACAACGCCTAAACTCACACCGCGCAGCATGCCCGCAGGCCGCAAACTGGAGCGTTGGTGGGTGGCCAGTTACAGCGCGCTGAAATACGAAGGTGCGGTGACAAAAAGTGTGCAGGCACCGCAGTCGCCCGATGAAATGAACCTGTTGGATGAGCGCGACGACCCGGATGAGACAGAAGTTGCCAGTGCCGCCGAGCCAAGCCCGGACAGCATTCATCATTTACCCAAAGGCGCAGGGCCGGGCACCTTTTTGCATAACTTGCTGGAAGAGTCCGCCAATATCGGCTTTGCGAAAATCGCGGGTGACGCTGCCGAGCGTACCGGGCTGGTAGAGGGCTTTTGTGTCAGTCCTTATTGGCAGGAACACCAAAACAGCCTGGAGCATTGGCTGGACGCCTATTTGCACAACGAATTCTCAATTAATGGCAGCGGTGACCGCGTTAGCTTAAGCGCACTGGAGCAATACAAAGCCGAGCCGGAATTCTGGTTCGGTGCCAGTGAAGTTAACGCACAAAGGCTGGATGCTCTGGTTCACGAACATATTCTGCCGGGGCACGAACGCCCTGCACTGGAACCTAATGTGCTGAACGGCATGCTCAAAGGCTTTATCGATTTGGTGTTTGAGCACAACGGCAAATATTACGTGGCGGATTATAAGTCCAACTGGCTGGGCGAAGACGACCACGCCTACACCGAACAAGCCATGCGCGAGAAAATACTGCACAGCCGTTATGACTTGCAATACGTCATTTACACGCTGGCATTGCATCGTTTGTTAAAAGCGCGCTTAGGCAGCGACTACGACTATGACACTCATGTAGGCGGTGCCGTGTATCTGTTCTTGCGTGGGCACCGGGCGGAAAGCGGCGGGGCATTTTGTGACCGGCCGCCACGGGCGTTAATAGAACAGCTGGACGCACTTTTTGCGGGTAATAACCTTTCAGATAAGGAGCCGGTATGACAGAAGTAACCTCAAACACCTTATTTGATGCCCTGCGTGAGTGGCGCGACGCCGGCTGGATACGCTCAATAGACCTGGCCTTTGTGGAGTTTTTGCAGCAAGCCGGAGAAATGCGCAGTGAGGTATTGCTGGCAGCCCTGTGTGCCTCGCATGAAGCCGGCCGCGGGCATACCAGCATTGATATAAAAGCGCTACAGAATGAACCCGAAAGCGTACTGAATTTACCACCTGAAAACCGTTATTCTCCAAACTGCGATACTCCCGGCGCGTTGTTCCGTCAGTTTGGTGCCGATATTGAAGCGGCATTAACCCAAAGCCAGTGCGTAGACGCCGACGGCAAAGGCAACCAGCCGCTGGTGTTAAGTGGCGGCAAACTGTATTTGCGCCGCTACTGGCAGTACGAAGCCTTTATAGAGAGTGATTTGCAGGCGCGCATGAGCGACCGTCCGGTAACTAATGACGACTTACTGAAAAGCACGCTGGCGAAACTGTTTGCCCGGGCTGACGATGAAAAGCCTGACGACATTAACTGGCAACGCGTTGCCTGTGCCAATACCGTGCGCAACCGTTTTAGCGTAATAACCGGGGGGCCCGGCACCGGTAAAACCTACACCGTAGTGCGCTTGCTAACTGCGTTGCAGCATCAGACCTTATTCCTCGGCTTGCCGCCGCTGCGTGTATCGCTGGCAGCACCTACCGGTAAGGCCGCCGCGCGGCTAACCGAATCAATAGAGAGCGAGCTGAATAGGCTGCGAGGTGATACAAAGCTCGCCAGCCTGAAAGACGCCTTAGATTCCATAAAGCCCGAAGGTAAAACTCTGCACCGCTTACTGGGTGTAAAACCGAATTCGCGCGCCTTTAAACACCACGCCGACAACCCACTGCGCACCGACGTGGTGATAGTCGACGAAGCCTCAATGATAGACATTGAAATGATGACCGCGCTGCTAAAAGCCACACCGAAAAACGCGCGGCTGGTGCTTATTGGTGACAAAGACCAGCTGGCTTCCGTAGAAGCCGGCGCCGTGTTGGGCAACCTGTGTGAAGGCGCAGACCAAGGCCATTACCGCACAGAAACTGCCCAATGGCTGCAGCAAGTAGCCGAGACACCTGCGTTTCCAGACGACTTAATTGACGACAACGGCGAGCAACGCCTGCAACACGTTGTGAAATTCCGCAAAAGCTACCGCTTCACAGGCCCTATTGCTGACTTGGCTAACGCCATTAACCAGCAAGACAACGTCGCAACAAAACAGGAACTCGAAAAAGCCAAAAACGCCGATGAAGATTATCCCGTTAGCCTGTATGAAGTCAGCAGCCTAGACGCCCCAGCCTTCGAAGCCGTGGTTAAACGTAACCTGACCTCCGGTAGCCTGACGTTCCACGTCAGGAACAATACCGAAACCACCAACGATGCCAACAACATCAACGATATCGCCCAGGAAGCCCTGCAAAACCTAAGCAACTTCCAAATCCTGACCGCCCTGCGCGAAGGCCCTTGGGGCGTAAAAGCCGTTAACCAAAAAGTCGGCGACATACTCGGCGTAAACGCCAACACCTGGTACGAAGGCCGCCCCGTTATGGTCACTAAAAACGACTACGGACTGAAGCTGAACAACGGCGACATTGGCCTAACCTTTAAAGACCCCGAACACGGGCACCTGCGCGTCGCCTTTCCCGACCAGAATCAGTCTGAAAATAAAGGCGTACGCTGGGTGCTGCCCAGCCGGCTAACCCACATAGAAACCGTGTACGCTATGACTGTGCATAAGTCTCAAGGCTCCGAATTCAAACACACCGTTATGGTGCTGCCTGACCACGAAAGCCCCGTGCTGAGTAAAGAACTCTTGTATACGGGGATTACTCGGGCTAAGGAGCGGTTGAGTTTGGTTTGGAGTTTTTAAATTTTTGAGATTAGTCATGGTTTACTTCGGCAGTTAGGCTTTTAGTAGAGAGAGAGAAATAAAAAATTTTAAATAAAAAGGCATGTGTAGACTGTTACAAAAAAAATAATTTATAGTTAAACGAACCAAGTAATTTATTAAAAAGTTGCGCACCGAACAAACAGGAAGACACATGGACGATACAATTAGCGAAGTGAAAGATGAGCAGCAAACCAATATGGTAAATGAGCCAGATCCTTCTCGCCTGATACATGGGCTTCGGGATACTGGCTATGACTTTTATACTGCAGCAGCAGATATTATCGATAATTCAATTGCTGCCAACGCTACTACCATAAATATTAATATCGATTTGACTGCTGATGGCCGTAAATTTGTATATTTTGGCGATGATGGATTCGGTATGGATGAAGATGGACTTCGAAATGCTATGAGGTATGGAGCTAAAGTTCGCGACGATTTATCATCACTTGGAAAATTTGGGCTAGGTTTGAAAACGGCCTCAAGTTCTGTATGCCTGAAATACTCATTAATTTCTCGAACTGAATCTTCTGCTAAATTACTTAAGCTTACTTGGGATTTAGAGCATGTTGCTAATACGAATTCGTGGGAAATGTTAGACGAACCAGTCTCTGGAGATGAACAAGATATTTTTGAAGAGCTTTGTGGTGAATCGGGAACATTAGTAGTCTGGTCTAGATGCGACAGACTTTTGAGTAAAGCGTATAAAGAACCAGGAGGAACAAGAGAACAAACGGCAATAAAAAATCGAAGGTCGAAACTAATAGAACATTGTGCACTTATTTTTCATAAGTATCTTAATCCTGAAGAAAAAGAACATCGCACAATCGATATAAACGTTAACGACGTTTCAGTTGAACATTGGAACCCTTTTTATCCGGAAAAATCAGAGCAAGTTCTACCAGATAAGCTTACTCTTCTTCCCATACAAACCGAAGACGGTAGTGTTCATAAGGCTACAGTCAAAGCTTGGATATTACCTCACGCTAAAGACCTGACGAATGAGGAGAAGAAGAAGAATGCAAAAATTTCTAATAGAGGACAGGGTTTTTATATTCATCGCGAAGGTCGAGTAATCCACTACGGGGGATATTTAGGTCTATGGCGTTCAGATGATCCTCACTGGTCGCTGTTGCGGGTCGAATTTGATTTTGACCATCAGTTGGACGAGGCTTTCAGAGTCGATGTTAAAAAAAGCCGAATACTGTTGGACCCTGCATTAGAAGAAGCTCTAATAGAATTATTAAACCCCGCTCGCAAAGAGGCGGAACGGAGATACAGGCGCAAACAAGCTACCCAAGTAACCAACGGAATATCACACAGCGATTCGAACAAAACTATCTCCGAAACCAAAAATACGTCGAAAGTGACAGCATCATTTGTTGATGAGGGATCGGGAGCAGCGGTTGTCGACAACAATAAAGGGAAAGGCATAAAAATCCTTACTCCGATTGAGAGCAATGCCAATCCAGATGCGTTATATGTAAGTCCAATAGAGAGCATACCAAACGGAGCACTTTGGGAGCCTTGTTTAACGAGTGCTAGCGACACTAACCATTCCACTGGTGTGCATTTAAACAAGCAACATGATTTCTATAGTAAAGTATATAGCCAAACAAAATCAGGGATATCTATTGAGGGCTTAGACCTTCTTCTCTGGGCTCTCGCCGCTGCCGAGCACAAGAATACAGATCAAGAGCTTGCGATAATGTGGGAAGATATACGCGATGAAGTATCCTCAAATTTACGGAAACTTTTAAGGTCAATAGAAGTTCCTACTTCAAGCGATTAAATGCATCGATATGGACTATCAAGAAATTGAACGAATAGCGGCCGAAATTAAGAGAACTATCGGGGCATCCATGCGGGGCTCCGAAAGCCTCATGGAGGCTCGACGAGGATTAGCTTTCTGGTTTGATAATTATAACCGCAGCAGCGGTCCAATTTTTTCTATTCGTCCAGGGGGACTGAAAAGACATGTTGTGACTGTGAAGTTTGGTTCGTATGCGGAGGAGTGTGTTGAGCATATAAATAATTTCGCATCTGATGAGGACTATACTCTTGCTCACGCCCTTGTTGAACAGTTAAAGACCAACTATGAAGTAAGAATTAATAATAACTTCAAGACCTCGGATTGGTTAGTTTCTGCAAGCTTGGAAATTTCAGTCATAAGAAAAGTTTTAAACCCACATGCATCTGGCGAAATACGTGACTCAATAAGGTGGATGATGGTCCCGTTAATAGCTGCAATAGCTGAGTTAATAGGATACGAGGATTTAGAAAAAGAAGCTGAAATCGAGGGCGATACATATTTATCAATAAGCCAAAAACGAGAGAGAAGCCCCAGAAATCGATTGTTATGTATAGCAATACATGGAGAAAAGTGTGGTGTATGTGGCTTTATCAGTGAAAACTATTATGGAGAGTCTGTATCGTCAATAATAGAAGTTCATCATATAGAGCCTGTATCCGCACTTAGCCACCCTCGAGCTTATGATCCCAAGACTGATTTAATACCGCTGTGCCCAAATTGTCATAGAGCGGCTCACAAGCGTAAGCCCCCTTTTTTACCTGAAGAACTTCGGAGCATAATGGGGATATGAATCTAAATCAACTTCCGAGAGATTATCGACTATTTGGTAATAGCAGACTGCCCTACTCCTTTTCTAACAGACTTTTGAACCCTGTTCTCTACATTGATCGTCAGAATGGCAAATATTGTGTGTTTCTTGGAGCGAAAGTAAAAAAAGAAAATAACCGTCAGTTTATCGCGTGCTCGAGTAATGAACATAATTGGCTATTCGATAACGACAGGATAAAACCACTTCCACACGACGCACCGAAATTACTAAATAATGTGATACCAGAAAGGATTCAGAAGAACCTTAGCTATCCCGATGTCATTAGATTAAAAAGGGAGGGAATAGAGGGGATAGATATAGAATTATCAGCCGAAGTTACCGACTCGGCAAACGCTCGCTCCGCAACAATGTCGTTACCGTCTCCCACTGAGGGATTAAACGCAACTTTATACCCCTATCAAGAACGTGGTGTAGCTTGGCTATGCGATTCTTTAGAAACTCTAGGAGGAGCTATTCTTGCTGACGAAATGGGGTTGGGGAAAACACTTCAAATTATAGCGGTTTTCCTTCGAAATCGACCTACTCCAGAGAATCCAGCGTTAATTGTTTGTCCCACCACGCTTATAGCAAATTGGAGCAGGGAATTATACAAGTTCTCTCCTAATCTGACTCTTCAAGTTCACCGAGGGAGTGAGCGAAGCGGATTTTACAAAGATTTAATGCGATCTGAAGTTGTAATCACCACTTATGATACTTTAGTAAATGATATAGCTATGTTTAGAGGTGTTGATTGGAGCTATGTCGTTTGCGATGAGGCTCAGGCAGTTAAAAATCCTGAATCGAAGAGGCGAAATGTTGTTAGTTTACTTCCTAGGCGATTTACTATACCCGTGACAGGTACTCCTATAGAGAATTCACTAGTAGATCTATGGTCCTTAGCTGATATTGCCATACCGGGAATTTTAGGTACGAAAGAATCTTTTACTGAATTTTACCCTGATACAGAGCAAGGCGCAAAAGATCTAAGTTATGTTATAGATACCATCTTACTAAAACGCCGAGTAAAAGACGTTGCAAACGATCTTCCAGCAAGAACAGAAGTGGATTTTCCAGTAGAGTTAGATTCAGTTGGTAGTTCTGAATATGAAAGAATCAGAAAAGAGACAGTATCTGAGTACGGCTCTGCTGGGAACCTAGTGGCTGTGGGGCAGTTAGCGTTGTACTGTGCTCATCCTTGGTTAAGAACAAAACAACTCGGGCTACCCAACTGGGATGATGATATAGAGCTCACACTTGTTCAGAGTTCTCCACTAATGACGCCAAAACTGGAATTATGTATCCAGTTGATTCGTGAAGCCGTTTTGAGCAAAAAAAAGGTTTTAGTATTTGTTGCTTATAACAACTGCGGAGAACTAATAGAAAAGGCGGCGGCGGAGCGAGGAGTTAAAGTTGATTTTTGGAGTTCTATCAATGGCTCTACCCCTCAACAAGAGAGACAGTCAATTGTAGACCAGTTTACGAAGGCGGAAGCTTCAGCCATTTTAATTCTTAATCCCAAAGCTGCAGGTTCGGGGTTAAATATAACGGCAGCTAATGTAGTAATTCATTATACTCAAAATTGGAACCCCGCTATAGAAATGCAAGCATCTGCGAGAGCTCATAGGAGAGGTCAAGAAAGGCCTGTTACTATTTATCGCCTCTTTTACCAACACACTGTTGAAGAAATCATGATCCAAAGGAGTCTTTGGAAAAGAGAGCTTGGGGAGGAAGCAATTGCAATTGCTTCTCATGATAAGAGTGACCTTAGAAAAGCGCTGAAGGAAAGTCCAGCAGAGGGAATAAAATGACGAAGTCGTACGAAAAAGCTCTAACAAAAAATGACACTGGAGAAACAGGCGGTCACCAAGCCGGTATTGTAGTTCCCAAGAGAAGCCAAGAGCTTATTGATTTTTTTCCCCAACTCGATATTCGTGAATTTAATCCTGATGTGTGGCTAACATGTATCGACCCTGATGGTGAGAAATGGGAAATGCGCTACATTTATTACAATGGTAGGATATTCACTCCCGCTAAAAGTACTAGAAATGAGTACCGATTAACTCATATGACGAAATTCTTTTCAAAGTGGAGAGCCAAAGCGGGCGATTCAGTTGTATTTACCTCTACTAAACATGAAAACACATTCCTCATTCGCGTAATTCTTGGTGAAGAGGAATCACAGCGGGAGCAAAACCGAAGTGAGCCAAAAACAGTCATTCTAAAGGGATGGAGGCCCGTTTTCTAAGGTTTTGTATTCATATTTTTAATGATAAATAACTTATCTTGATATAATAAGCTTAAATATTAGGCTGCCTGTCGGCGATACTTAAATATTTCAACGATTAATGCTTTAGCTACTTCCCGAAAAACCGGTACTACAACCGAGTTCCCAAATTGCTTATAAGCCTGAGTATCAGAAACGGGAATTTTAAACTCCCCTCCTTGTGGGGTGCTAAACCCCATGAGGCGCGAACACTCTAACGGTGTGAGTCGACGCGGGCGGTGTTCTAAGTTCTTTTTATTGTTAAAGTCTTTCGAAAAATCCCATCCTTGGTCGACCAGTATTTCTGATCCGTCTTTGTAGTATCGTGCGGATAAAGTTCGGGCAACGTCGTCAGGGCCAACTAAGCCAAAACCAAATCCGTTGCCTTTTTCTTTGTGTTTTTTCGCATAGTTATACAGGTACTCCCATAATTTAGGAGTAAGTGTGTATTTAGGATCGACTTCTTTTTCAAGAATATCACCGATAGTGGGTCGAGCTTCCACAGGCGGTTTTTGCATATTTTTTAGTGAGAATCCTTTGCCGATACCTAGGTCGCGTCGGAAACCAACTAACACAATACGTTCACGGTGCTGAGGTACCCAGTGTCGACCATCGATAATTCTAGGGTCTTTACCACCAACATGGTCTGCATCCGCTACGTCGTATCCAAGTTCATCTAGTGCTGCCATTATGACTTTGAAAGTTTTGCCGCGGTCATGGCTTTTAAGGTTTTTGACGTTCTCGAGTACGAAAGCCCGGGGGCGTTTCGACGCTATGATACGCGCGACATCAAAAAACAGTGTGCCTTGCGTGTCGCACTCAAACCCATGCTTTTTGCCAAGAGAGTTCTTCTTTGATACCCCCGCTATAGAGAACGGTTGGCATGGGAAGCCGGCTAACAAAACATCATGATCAGGAATTGTTCTATCAATATGTTCGTAAGCTTCTTCATCTGACACTGATTCATCGGCCGACAATGTTACGTCCCGGATATCACGGTTAAAGGTGTGGTAACTTTCATTACACGCGAAGTTGGCTTTGTACGTACGAACTGCAAACTTATTCCATTCGCTGGTAAAAACACAGAGTCCGCCTTGTTCCTCGAATCCCTTACGGATTCCACCGATACCTGCGAACAAATCGATAAACTTAAATTCGCAATTTTCCGGGGTTACCGTCTCTTTTGGAAAAAGCTCTTGAATATGAAGGTATTCAGTGTGAGTGAGATTAGGAATCGCCTTGCCTTTCATCCAGCGATTAATGGTTTCCCGATTACACTTATTGCCTGGTAATTGGTTTAAGTATTCCGCAAGGAATGTCTGGTCGTAGATTTCTAAAGCCTTAGAGATGATTTCGATATCGCCAAGCTCGTTACTTTTATTACTAATATCTAAACTCATTTGGTCCACAACCTATCCTTAGGGAACATTCTGTGATCAAAGATCACACATTTGTTCCATTCCGTCAATAAAAACCTGATCTTTTATACAGTGTTATACTGCTTCATACAGTAGTACAGGATGTAAAGCGTTTCCCTGAAGTTTGGATTAATCGATTGTGTGACATAACGTATTGCTACGATTTTTGTGAAAACTAAGATAGTGATATAGGATAATTTTCAAACTAGTAACTGTTGGGGAAAAGGATGTTCGAAAAAGTCAGTGATGTTTTTGTTGCTGCCGCAGCAAAGTACCTTCGTGCTGTTGATGTAACTCGTGCAAATAGTAAAAGTCGTGGTTCAAACCAGCATGAGATCGGAGGTTTGACCAAGGCGGGTATCACTCAATATCTGGGAAAGCCATCAAAAGGAGAGACCTTCTATTATCAGGCAACCATGTATTACCTGAGCGATGAAGAGGTTATCTCTGTTGAAGCGAAGTTGAGTTGGTACGACACACGTGCAAATAAAGAGCATAGGGGGCCTGAGTATCGGTTGTACTATCCTGACAATGAAGTCACTGATTTAGCTAAAGAAGGTGACTTTTTCATAATTGCAGTTACTCCAGAAAAAGGCCTTCATCTTATTTTCTGTGAGAGCAATTCGGAAACCGAGCTTCAGTTACGTTCAATATTTGGAGCTTTTGAACAACAATTTGAAACATCGTTGATCGATCTTGGAATTGAAAAGGCCCGAATTGAGCTGCCGATTCAAATGTTGCTATCAGAACTTGGAGTTGAGTTATATCAAGCTAAAAATAAAGACGGCGACAAGCTGGCTTTTCTAATAAATGAGTTTGGCGAAGAATTTCCAGCAACTAGAAAATTTTCGGCTGTAGCACGGGAGTTATCAGGCAGTAATAGCGATCCAGTGTCAGAACCTGATGAAGTATTAGTTGAATGGATGAGTGAAGAGGAGCACCTTTTCAAGTTGTTTGAACGTAAGCGTGTTGCTGATCAACTAAAAGCGGGGTTTGGTGAGAATGGCGATGATGTCGACCAGTTTATTAGTTTTTCATTAAGCGTCCAGAATCGACGAAAATCAAGATCGGGACATGCTTTTGAGAATCACATTGAATGTATTCTTAAGGAGAACAAAGTGGAGTTCATTCGCAGTGGGAGAACCGAAGGTAAGAAAAAGCCAGACTTTTTGATGCCCTCAAATGAAGCGTATGCAGACTCTGCTTTTCCTAAGGAAAAGCTATTTATTCTGGGTGCTAAGACAACATGCAAAGATCGATGGCGACAGGTGCTTTCGGAAGGGCAGCGTGTATATCGAAAGCATCTAATTACTTTGCAGCCTGCAATTTCTGAGGACCAACTAGAAGAAATGGAAGGTAGTCAGTTGCAATTAGTTGTGCCGACGCCGATTCAACAACAGTATTCAGTAACTTCTCGAAAGCGGCTAATGTCTTTTCAACAGTTAATCAGTGAATTGCCAAAGCAGGGTTAATCTGAGAAATAAAGTTAGCTGGATCAGGAAATTTAGCGCCTTGTTTGTCGACGATAGCTAATGTTTTTTCTGATGACAGCCATCTTTCTAATAAGATAAGCATATAATTTTCATCAAGACGCCCTCTTCCTCTGAGGGCGCATTCCCATATAACCAGTAAACGAATTTTTTGTAACTGAAGTGTCTCGGCGTTCTTGATGTCTCTTTTTACATTATCGGTAATTTTGCTCTTCCAGAACTCAGTCTTGGTTTTTGGCAGCACAAACTGAGGGCAATTGTGCCCGTGCCAAAGACAGCCGTTAATTTGAATTGCTGCGCGATACTTAGGCAAATAGATATCGGGGGTTCCGGGTAGGCTTTTTACGTTCAGGCGATACCGGTAGCCAGCATGCCAGAGCATTTTGCGAACCCGCACCTCAATTGAAGTATCAGCTGACTTGATAGCACGCATATTCTTGCGTCGCTGATCTTTATTATGAACGTCTGCCAATTAAGCGTAGCCTCCGATTTTAATAGCATGAGATAACTAAATTAACGCCAGATGAAAGCTGTCGCAATAGGCCGCCCAATTGCCCCCACCTGCAAATAGTTCTAATATACCTCCCACGACACAGTAACTTACTGATCTCATGACTCTTTCCTTTAAAAGCCTAACCCGTTCATTTGCCTGTCTGTTCGTTCTCTTCACCGCTGTCAGCGTGCATGCGTCCGAAATCTTCACTATGGAATCTAAGCTCCTTGATGAAGGAGTCACGGCGCGGGTTGCGTTGCCGGAAAGCTATGAGCATTCAGACAGTTTTCAGTATCCGGTGCTGCTGGTTATGGACGGTTCAACGCAGTTTGAGCACATAGCGGGTAACGTTAATTTTTTAAGTACGTTTTCTATCGTGCCGGAAATGATTGTTGTCGGGGTCAGTGCGAGGAACCGCTTAAAGCGCTTTACTCACACCAAAATGGAAGCCTACGCTGACCGCTCTGGCGGTGCCGAGCAGTACACCCAGTTTTTGCAAGATGAGCTGATGCCAGCGTTGCAGAAAAAGTACAGAGTGTCGCCTTACACGGTGGTTACCGGGCACTCGCTGTCAGGGCTCTACACCAGTTATCTGGCGACTCACCATTCAGATTTTATCAACGCTGCAATATCGGTTAGCCCAAGCCTTTGGTGGGATGACTTTGCGCTTATAAAAGACATAAAGGTGGCAGAGCACGAGGCAGAAAAACAGGCGGTACGTTGGTTTGTCAGTATGGCGAATGAGCCTAATGAAATGGCTGAGGGCTATGAGCGTTTATTGAAGGTGCTGGAAGCGAAGCCGGAATCGGCTTTTAACTGGGAGTCAAAGCAGTTCCCAAACGAAACCCATGACAGCACGCCATTAATTGGCAATGTTGAGGGGCTTAAATCCGTTTTTCGTGGGTTTAACGCGGTTCCGAATATTGAAATTAAGTCGCTGGAGCAGTTGCAGGCGTTCTACGCTGATTACGAAAAAACAGTGGGTTACGACTTTCCTATGTCGGTTCAGCAATACAACGTGTATGGCTTAAAGGCCGCTTATGAAGGCCAAGTTGACTGGGGACAGGCTATTCTGGAGAAAGGTGTTGAGGTATTCGACCAGTCCGAAGTTTTATGGGACAGCCTGGCAACGGTTTATGCAATGAATGACAACAACGAGAGTGCGCTAAAGGCCTCGAATAAAGCTGTGCAGTTCGCACGCGAGCACCAGTCAAAGTACATCAGTGAAATTGAAGCGCAGAATAGTGATTTGAAAAAACAGACAGAAAATTAAATTGTACATATTTATGTATATTATTTTGTTTGTAACTGCGTATGTTTTATGGCTATAATTTAGTCAATAGGTATAAAAGTGGTGAGGTAAAGTATGAACACACAAACTATATTGGCTGAAAAAACGGTATCTGCCAGTGACGTGCGCAAGCACCCCTGCCAGTATTTTGAAGCTGAGCCTGTGGCGGTACTTTCCCACAATAAAACCGCTGGTTATATGGTGGGTGCCGAGTTATTTGAAGCCATGGTGCGCCAGTTGGAAGCTTGTAACCCTAAAGTAGAATCCCTTTTCAGGCCGACAGCAGCGCGGCTAAAGGCTATTAGCGCCGATGCAGAGAAGCTTTTAGCTGAAGCGAAAAAGTCTGATCTGGATGACTCAAAAAAATAAATTACACTTGCCGCAGCACATCTAAAATTCTCTGGTCTTTCGCTTTTTCTTTTGCTGATACGTCAAAATAGTCGTTGGCTTTTACTCTATCTTCCCAAAACTTCACAAAATCCATGGGCTCATCCGGGTCTATCTGCTGAGACTCTGGCGTAAAGGTTTTGTGTAGGCTGGTTTTGGAGATTTGAAAACTCATTGCGCTACGCTGCTCACGAGTAATAACGCCAGCTTCAAACAACTGGCTGGCCAGTTCGCTCATGTCGTTGGGTGAAATCTTACGGGCATTAAAGTTTTCAGTTATTGATATGGGAATATTGGACTGTTTGCCGTTATTGCCTTCTTCGGCCTGGCGACGCATAGCGTCTTCGAATAGCTGATCGCGGGCTTCCATCAGGCTGTTAAGCTCGTCTTTTTCTTCCTTAGTCAGGCTGGATTTACTCTCAAGCTCTTCTATTTTTTGCTCAATCTCTTCCAGATGCCCGGTATCAACACCCATACGATTCAACAATATGCTGCGATACGCTTTGTCGATGAATGACTCTTTGTCTTCTCCAGTGGCAACGTCTTTACTGACTGGCTCCTGGGCTTTGTCACTTTGCGTGGTTGTTGCTGCCGGATAACTCGCGTTATCACTCACAGGGGTCATGTTCATGGCTTTTCCTTATCCAAAACTGGCATTGCCGGGTGGCAATGTGTTGCCTGTTTAGTGCGTTATTCGCGTTTATGGATAGGGAACAGCAAGAGGTGTGCCATTTATGAACAGGTTTCTCTGGGCAAACCCGCAAAAATTTGTTTTGCTGTGAGTAACTGAAAAAACAAACGAAGACATTTTGCTATGCACCAACGCCGCTCAGGAAAAACCACAACCTTTAATGCCGCTACGCCGGACAGCGATGCCCAGCGTGACAGGGCGCGTATTATTCACTCGTCGGCGTTTCGCCGCTTGCAGGCAAAAACTCAGGTGTTGGGTGTGGGCGAAAGTGACTTTTATCGCACGCGCTTAACGCATTCTATGGAAGTGGCGCAGATTGGTTCGGGCATTTGTGAGAAGTTAAAGCAAAAGTATGCAGAGAACGACTCTATTTCGACGCATATCCCGTCTTACTTTCAAATTGAGGCCATTTGTCTGGCGCATGATATTGGTCACCCGCCGTTCGGGCACGGCGGCGAAGTGGCGCTGAACTACCACATGCACAGCAGCGGTGGTTTTGAAGGTAACGGGCAGACGCTGCGTATTATTTCAAAGCTGGGTGAGTATTCTGACCACGACGGTCTGGATTTGACCCGGCGCACTTTACTCGGTGTGCTTAAGTATCCGGTTTTGCATAGCGAAGTTAGTACTCGCTCACTGTCTGACGAAGATCACTTAAGTGCTTTTAAACCGCCCAAATCTATTCATGACGACGAACAGGATGTGCTGGACTGGATACTGGAACCGCTGACTCCCAAAGACAAAGCGACTTTTCGTTCCACTAAAACGAAAGAGGGTAAAACCAAAGCACAGTATAAAGCCTTTGATACCTCCATTATGGAGCTGGCAGATGATATATCGTACGGCGTGCACGATTTAGAAGACTCACTGGCGCTGAATTTGGTCACTGAAAAACAGTGGCGCGAAGACGTACTCGCTGTGCTTGGCGATAACAGCGTCATTATGCAGGAAGAGCGATTTTACACAGAAGCGCTTTTCTCAGGCCAAAGCCGGGCACGCAAGCACGCCATTAGTAAGCTTGTCGGGCATTTTGTGGATGCGATTGAAGTCACAGAACAGAATGAGTTTGAATCGCCCTGGTTAGATCTTCAGGCCCAGTTGCCTGAGCACATTGAACATACCCTGCAAGTACTGAAAGACTTTGTGTTTAAGCATGTTATTCGCAGCTCTTCGGTGCAGGTTCTGGAATACAAAGGCCAGATGATGATAATGAAGCTTTTTCAGGTACTGAGCGAAAACCCAGAGCAACTACTGCCGGGCTCTACTCTGCAAAAGTATAAAAACGCAGAGAACCCAAAGCGTGTTATTTGTGACTATATTTCGGGTATGACCGATAATTACGCGACCAAGCTCTACAGTAAATTATTCAGCCCGGACACCGGGTCGGTGTTCGACAAGATATAAGTTTTATCGATATAACACTAGCCCTAAATCAACGATAGGCCGGAGTTGGTTCATTGACAGAAGACTGCGGTGGTTGCCGCAACCAGTTTTCAGTAATAAGTCCCGGAACCCGTTCAAATTCGCTGACGTTATTGGTAACAACGGTAAGTCCCTGGCATCGGGCATGGCCTGCTATCATCTGATCGTACGGGCCAATGGGCGTGCCTTGCTGTTTGAGTTTATGACGGATAAGTGCTGTATGGTAAGCAGCGTCAGAGCCGTAATTTAATATCGCCAAACGAGCCAGAAAGCTGTCGAGCTTGTCTGCATTCGTGGTTCGTTGTTGCGAATTTTCCACGCCGTACTGAAGCTCCATAACGGTCACTGAACTAACACAGAGCTCACGCGAGTGCTCATCAAAAATAGGCGCCAAATATGGGGGTTTATTTTTCATAATATAAATGCAAATATTCGTATCGAGCATATAGCGCAGGTTCATAGTGGGTCGCGCTCCTGTTCTTCAGGCTGTTCGCGTTCAACCATAAAGTCGCTACTCGCAGGCTCGCCACTAAACCAGGATGCCCAGCTTGTCTTAGCTGGAGTAATAATTCGGCTTTCACCAACCACTAAAACTTCTACCTCTCTAACGTCTTCCGAAAAGGCAACATCTTTTGGCAACCTTACTGCCTGTGTTTGGTTACTTTTGAAAACGGTTGTTTTAGCCATAAGTTTCCTTGTATATCCAAAAGGGATATACTTATTTTAGTCTAAATTTTAATCTTGTCAAAACCGTGATCACTACGGACAGCTTTCGTTATAATTCGCTCAAATAAAAAAGGGCGCCGTATTGGCGCCCTTCTAGTTTAACGAGTAGTTTTAATTAGGGAATAAACTTATTCCCATTCAACTAACAGGTCTACGCCTGAGTAGTTAGTGTAGCCTTTAAGGCTAATGTACCAACGGTCTTCAGCCGGGCTATCTATATTACAAGTTTCGTTATTACCTGAACGGTAAGGACGGCACTCGTAGTTAGATTCCGTAGGCTGGCTGCCCTGACGAACATAAAGGTCAGCGTCGCCGTTCCCACCAGACATGGTTACGTCAAGTGATGACATGCCGGCAGGAATGTCGACGTAGTAGTGAGTCCACTCATTGGCAGAGCCTGAAAGGTCTGATGCAGAAGCTGAACCGCCTTCACCGCCATCATCTGACTCTGTGAACGAACCAGTCAGGTTAACGCCAGAGAAGCTAGAGTAAGCATTGACCATGACATAGTAAGTACCGGCTTGTACGTTAGAAATAGTACAAGTTTCGGTATTACCGCTCTGGTATGGACGGCAGTCGTAGCTAGACTGAGTTGGCTCTGAACCGAAACGAACATACAGGTCAGCATCGCCTGAACCACCGTTAATGCTAAAGCTCAGGTCTGTTGCACCGGCTGGAACATCTAAGGTGTAGTATAGCGAATCACCGGTTGTAGCTGACAAGTTGCTAACAGTCTCGCCGTTAACAAGCTCGTTGCCTACTGGCGGTTCTGGATCCGGATCTCCGTCTCCGCTACAGCCATTAGCGTCGATGTAATCAACAGCGTCTTTGGTTTGTGCCAAACCGTAACCGAACTTAACGTCACGTCCTGCTGCACCTAAGTCCTGCGCTGTGGTGTTAAGAACGCTACGGATTTCCTGTGCGGTACAGGTTGGATGATGTGACCAAACTAACGCTGCAACACCAGCTACGTGAGGTGACGCCATAGACGTACCGCTCATAGTACCGTAGTTACCCTGCTGGCCAGTGCCTTCTGGGTAAGTTGAAAGGACATTAACACCCGGGCCTGCAATTTCAACTTGGCTGTTTTTCTGTGAGAAAGACGCCAGGTTTTTGCTGCTGTCTACTGCCGCAACTGAAACAACGGCGTTGTAAGACGCAGGGTAAGACATTGGATCAGTTTCGCTATAGCTTGAACCGTCGTTACCAGCAGCGGCTACAAGCAACACGCCCTGGTTATAGAGGTCTTGCATAGCGTTGGCTTCGGTCTGGCTTGATCCGCCGCCACCTAAACTCATGTTAACGACGTCTGCGCCATTATTAGCACAAGTTTCAATCGCTGAAACCAGTGACGATGAATAGCCCCAGCCGCTTGAGTTAAACACTTTTACAATGTGCAGGTTAGGGTTGCTGCCAATAACGCCACGAACGCCCAGGCCGTTATCTAAAGCGGCAATAGTACCAGCAACGTGTGTGCCGTGAGGGCCACCATTATCATGCCAGTTGCCTGTGCCGCTATCGTTAGTACCGTTGATGGTGCCGCCTCGTGTACCCATGTCTTCGTGCGGCAGCTCTAAACCTGAATCGATAACACAAATTTTCTTACCACCGGCAGATGCAGCTGCAACGCTGTCATCAACTAAGTCAGCCTGAACCTGGCCGATGCCGTAAGGTACGTCTTGAGCCATGAAGCGACGTTTTTGGTCAACTTCAACGTATTCAATGTTAGGGTTTTTCTCAAGGCGCTTTTTCTGTTTTTCGGTAAGTTCAGCAGCAACTGCCAGGTTATGGCGCATGCTGAGTTTTACTTTACCGCCGGCCTTTTTGACCATGTTGTTTGCGCGAGATATCGCAAGTTCAGAACGGCCACGGTTCCCCATTTTCTGTACGGCGTTACCATTATTCTTAAATTTAATAATGTAACGTTGCGGAGCGGCGCTTTCGATTTGCTTCTGGTTATCAAGTAGTGGCTGAGCTTGAGAATGCTCAGGTGGTTTTGCAAAAGCAGATGAAACCGACACTGCCAAAGCAGACAGTGTAAGAACACTTAGTTTTTTCATAACGTAATATTCTCTTTTTGTTTTTATGTGGACTGCAATGAGTCCTTCAAAGAAGGCAGCAGAGGATACGTCGTTTGGCTGCACGAAAATGACGTCGTTTGACATCATTTGTTGCATTTAATAACAAAAAATAAACGATTTAAAGAGTGAGAATGTAAAGATTGTTTAAAGAATTTACAAAATTCCAACATATGTAACGCTATAACCTAGGTCTGATATGGCCATTGAGGTATTTGCAGGTTTCGGTATTTTTCGTTCGATAAACGGGTGAAGACGTGATCACCCCCGCCTGTTTGAGTTATAATTCGCACAAATTTCAGCCGCGAAGAGAGAATTATGGCTAGAAACAAGAAAGAATCCATTGTTTTAGAGACGCCTACGGGCTCTGACCACGTGCTGCTGCACTCTTGCTGCGCACCTTGTTCAGGTGAAGTAATGGAGCGTATGGCTGAAGCGGGCATTAAGTTTACGATTTTCTTCTATAACCCAAATATTCACCCTGAAAAGGAGTATTTGCTGCGTAAAGAAGAGAATATCCGTTTTGCGGAAAAGCTTGGTGTGGACTTTATTGACTGTGACTACGACACCAAAAACTGGTTTGAGCGGGTGAAAGGCCTGGAGTGGGAACCTGAGCGTGGTGAGCGTTGCAGAGTATGTTTTGATATGCGTTTTGAGCGTACGGCGTTGTATGCGCATGAAAACGGCTTTGACACTATTACCAGCTGCTTAGGTATTTCACGCTGGAAGAATATGGAACAGATTAATGATTGCGGTCAGCGTGCGGTTGCGCGTTATCCCGGTCTGCATTACTGGACCTTTAACTGGCGTAAAAAAGGCGGCTCCGCTCGTATGGTAGAAATTGCCAAGCGCGAGCGTTTTTATCAGCAGGAATATTGCGGCTGCGTTTACTCATTGCGCGACACCAACCGCTGGCGCCTGCAAAATGGCCGCGACCGTATTCAAATTGGTGTTGAGTACTACACTCCTGAATAAACTCCCCCATAAAAAAGCCCCGAACGCTGGGAAGAAAGGCGTTCGGGGCTGCACGTGAAACTTACTAAGTCTTAAAAATTATAACGGAAGTTCGCCATAACCGTGCGTTGCTGGCCATAGAAACAGTCGCCGCGTGCACCACATGAGGTAATAACAGTCCGGTCTGTCAGGTTGTCCACATCAAGGCTCAAACTGTAGTTATCCCAGTCGTAACCAATCATGGCGTCGAACACCGTGTAACTTGGCGTTTCTAAGTACAGTGGGTTGCCGTTATATACCACGTTACCGTCAGAGGTGTTCCCTACATAGCGAACGCCGGCACCAACTTTAAAGCCATTCCAGTTGTCCGGACGGTAAGTTCCCCAAACAGAAGCTTGATGATCAGGGGTGGCTGACAGTGGCTTGCCGATTTCAGATGGGATGTTGCTCTTGCTAATAGCCGTATCGGTGTAGGCATAGCTGGCGTAAACGTCCAGGGAGTCCCAGGCGAGCTGTGCTTCAAATTCGACACCTTCAATCTCTACTTCGCCTATTTGCACCTGGCCGTCCGGGTTTGGTGCATCAGCATCGTTCACCGGGGTTGCCCGATTCTCTTCTGTAATTTGATAAGCAGCAATGGTTAACAGGTGCTCTGTACCCTGAGGCTGATATTTAATACCGGCTTCCCACTGTTTACCTTCTAACGGTACGTATGGATTTTCGTACGCATCTCGGCCAATAAGTGGAGAGAAAGATTCGCTGTAACTAAGGTAAGGAGACAAACCTCCGTCCATAAGGTACATGAAGCCCAGGCGGCCGGTTGTCGCATACTGATCGGTAGCGCTTCCGCCTTCAGGATTATTTGTTGCGCGGTCGCGACGTAAAGCGGCTGAGATTAGCCATTTTTCGTCTATACGCATGTTGTCCTGCACATACACACCCGCTTGGTGGCTGGTTAAAGAGGCATAGTCAACAACATCGGATTCGGTCGGCAAGCCTGTTGCCTGGCCGTACACTGGCGCATACAAATCTAATGGGTTCATGGCACCGTAAGCGTAGTCGTTATCGGTGTAAGAGTCTTGAAAGTCCAGGCCGAAGACTAAGTCGTGCTCAACAGCACCAGTAATAACAGAGCCGTGCAACTGCAGGTCGCTGGTCCAGGTTCTTGCATCAGCACGAGACAAGTAAGAAACGCGGTTAACCGTGCGGTTGTCGTCGGCGAAAACTGGTGGCCAGCCATACATCGTATTGTAGTCGGCATGACTGTCGTTGTAGCGACTTGCTAAGCGCAGACTCCAGTCCAGGTTTATATCGTGCTCAACAATAGCGGTTAACGCGTCCTGCTCAGTATCGTATTTATCGAAGCCCGGCTCTGACACAAAGGTGGAACTGTCAATTTGACCAAACTCGTTCGGGAACAGGGTGCCCTGCCACGGAAAAAACTGTGTACTGGAGCCTGATTCGTTACGCTGAATATTGCCGATCAAAGTAATTTTAGTGTCTTCAGAAGCGTGCCAGCTTAAGGAAGGGTTGAGTACCAGACTGTTGTCGGGCACAAAGTCGGTTTGGGTGTCGCTGTTGCGGTATAAGCCAATGAAGCGCCCGGTTAACGACGCGTCATCGTTTAAGGCGCCGGTAATGTCGCCAGCTACTTGCTTGCGCGAATAGTTGCCCAATTGTGCCCAGAACTGACCTTCGGTCTCTGCCTGAGGCCGCTTGCTGACTAAATTAATAATACCACCGGTAGAGCCTTGTCCATATAAGACCGAGCTTGGTCCTTTCAATATTTCAATTTGGCCTAACGAGTAGGGGTTAATACGCACGTTGTTGTAGTAGCCGAACAACGACTTAAGGCCATCTAAATACTGTACTGGAGAGACGCCACGAATTTGTGCCCAGTCACCGCGGGTATCAACGCCGTAAGGTCCGTTGTATAAACCCGCTACGTAACCAATAGCGTCCTGCACTGTTACTGCGCCTAAGTCTTCAATACGGGTTTCGGTCAGAACTGAAACCGATAAAGGTGTTTCAATAATCGGGGTGTCAGATTTGGCGCCGGTCGCGCTAACGTAAGAGATAAGACCGCGCGAACTGACTTTGATGGTTTCCATCATCTCTTCTTGAGTCTTTTCCGGGCTTTCTTCTTGTGCGTGAACGTTGGTGGCGGTTAAGGCGGCCAGGATGCTGGCCGCCAGTAAGGTCTTGTGAATGTTCATTGTTCCCCTCAAAAATTAACTGCTGTCTAAATTGAGGTGGATCGTAAATGAAAATGATTCGTGTTTAAAGTTTTATTTTAACCAATTTCCGGGAAGTTGCCATGAGGCCTTATGCACATTGCCGTCCCAGGTCTGCAATGTCACCCAAACGCGGTGTTCAGGTTGATATTGTTGTGGCGCAATAGCATGCACATGTTGCAGTAACTCACTGCCATGCAGAATGCCGACGTCATCTTTTTGCAAGGCTTCCAGGGCAACCGGTTCTTCGCCGATACTGACGTAGCCCTGGCGTATATTGCTGACTTCACCGTCATTTACATAGGCCGCAAAGTCTTTTACCCAGTCGTCGTGGTGCGCATACGGCGCATCGTTATTTAACGGCTGTATGGCAACTTCAAAAGGTCCGACCGATTTCTCTTCCCAGACATCCGGGAATACGGGCGGTTGCAGTTGCTCATACAAAAAATAAATAGGCAGAATGAGAATTAAGCCGCTGAGTTTGAATTTGTTTCGGTTCCAGAATGTATTTTTGCGACGTGCCATTACTGCGCCCCCTCGCTTTGCAGCTGTTCTTGAGCGGCAGCTCGCCTCTCTTTCGATGCTTTAACAGTACGCGAGCCCCAAATTAAAAATCCGGTAATGGACATGGCTGACAATATAAGGCCAAAAATAAACCAGATGGCTTTGGTCCAGATACCGCCAATAGTGCCGTAGTGCAGGGGATCAATAATATGCTGGATGGTTTGCAGCGTATTCATGTTTTCCGGTGAAACGGCACGGGCTATTTCGCCGTTCCACGGGTTAATATCAAGCCGATAGGAGTACTGATCGTAAAAGATAAAGTCGCCGCCACCCATAATTTTGAACATGTCGCGGTTGTGCTCCGGCATCATAATAAAGCTGGGCCTTATATCCGGGAAACGCTGCTCAGCAATTGTCAGGGCTTGTTCAAAGGAAACCGGTGGCTGTGCTTTTTCACCCATGGGAATGTCAGATACTTCCACTAACGGTGCATGCCCTTCAATATCGATATCGGCATGCCAAAGCACTTGCTGGGTGAAATACCAGAGACCGGTCAGGCTCATAACAATAAGGAACCAGATAGACCAGGCACCGCCGTGCTTATGTAAGTCAGTTAATAGTGTTTTCTTGCCCTGCTTAGCGCGAACTTTAGGTTGTGTATAGGCACGCCAGAATTTTTTGTAAATAACCAGCCCGGTAACTAACGCACCTATCATGACAAATGACATGGCTGAAACTAAATAGTAGCCAACGCTATAGCCTTCTTGCCAGGGGAATAGCAGCCAGCTATGCAACGAGCGCATAAAGTTAATAAAGGTAATTCCCTGGTTCACTTCCTGAATTTCGCCGGTGTACTGGTTTACGTAAGCAATGCCATTCGGAATATTCTCGGCCGAGAAGATAACCGCATTAATAAGGTAAGGTTCGAAAGTCATTACTGTAGTGACGTTGGCGGTCGGGAACTGGCTTTTAACTGCGGCAACAAGTTCTGAAACAGGTTGAGCAGGCAAGCTGTCTGGGTTGACGGCGCGTGCATTCTCGTTAAATAGCCAGGTGAGCTCGTGACTGAAGACCGCAATGGTGCCAGTAATACAGATAAAGCAGAACAATACCCATATAGGTAATGAGCACCATCCGTGTAATTTAAACCATTGTCGTTGCGTCATTTTGAGCCCCCTGGAAAATTTTCCGAAATGATATTGTAAATACGAACAATTATCAAATACAATGTTGGCTGATAACAATTCGCATTTACAGTCTGTAGTCGGGAGACAATTCATGAAGGCATTCGCCAAAAGCTTTTTAGCGACAGCAGTAACATCGGTGCTGTTAACTTCTACTGCGTTTGCGGTGCAGTCAGAAGATTCAGACCAAGCTGAACAAAATACCGAGACTAAAGAAAAGATTTTTGAACACATTAAAGTGACCGGAAGCCCGCTTGACCGTGCGACAACGGCAACAGGACTACCGTTAACTCTACGCCAGACACCTCAGTCTATTTCAGTTATCGATCGCGATTTTATTGACGGTTTCGCATTAGATACTGTTGCAGATGTTATGCAATTTGCCCCGGGTATTCAGGCGCAGCAGGCTGAAACGGACCGCTTTTTCTTCCGCTCTCGCGGGCGTGACGTAACTAACTTCCAGTTCGATGGCGTGCCAATTGCCTACAACAGTTTCTTTAGTGAAGCCTTAGCCGACTCGGTAGTATTTGAGCGAGTGGAAATTGTGCGGGGCGCAACCGGCTTGTTAACGGGTGCCGGGGAACCTTCTGCAGCAATTAACCTCATTCGTAAGCGCCCAAAAACAGAAGATGGCGGCTATGCGAGTGTTGGTATTGGCTCCTGGAGTAATTATCGCTTCGAGGCTGACCATTCTCAGACGTTGACCGAAGACGGTAATGTGAAAGCGCGAGTGGCGATGGCCTATGAAGAAGGTGAAAGCTACGTTGACCTGTCTGAAAAAGAAAACGCACAAATTTACGCGGTAGTAACGGCCGATTTAACGACCCAAACGCGCTTGACGGTAGGTGCAGACTACAGTGAGCGGAACCCCAAAGGTAGCATGTGGGGCGCATTACCGCTGTTTTATGACGACGGCACTCAGGCAGACGACTTGCCGGTAAGTACGACAACCGCTTCGCCATGGAACAGATGGGACAGAGAAAGCACGAATGTCTTTGCACAACTAGAGCATGCGTTTGATAACGGCTGGGACCTTCAAATGGATGTCGAGCGCCGTGAAGGTGAAATGGACGGGTATCTTTTGTACTTTTCTGGCTTCCCGAACAAAGAAACGGGAGAAGGTCTGAGTGCGTCTCCTAATCACTATGTGTCCGACCGGGAGCAAACGTCATTCCGTATTTTAGCTTCGGGCCCTTTTGAGTTATTGGGTCGCGAGCACCAGTTAACGGCAGGTGCTCTCTATGCTGAGCAGGATGTTAATGCTACGTCTTATGGTATTACCGATACTATTGTGGTTCCTAGCTTATTTGACTGGGGGAGTGGAGTACCTCAACCTAACTTCAGCGATACACCAGCATATAGCACGCTAGAGTCTCATACTCAGGAAGGCGTTTATGCTGCCGCACAGTTTAGTTTAACGGACGAATTTACCGCGATAATTGGTAATCGTTTAACCAACTACGATTCATTGTCTGAGTCGCCCTGGGCAACAAGTGACTACGAGAACTCAAGCGTCAATACGCCTTATCTCGGCCTTGTTTACGATGTTACTGACATTATTTCCACCTACGCCAGCTACACCGAAATTTTCCAGCCCCAAAATGCATTTAACGCTGACGGCGAGCTGATTGGTCCAGTTGAAGGGTCTAATTCAGAAATTGGTATTAAAGGCGACTTCTTTAACGAAGCGCTGTCTGCCAGCTTTGCTATTTATAAAATTAAGGAAGATAACTTAGCAATCAATGATCCTGATAATACGGATCCATTGCCGGGCACGACCATTTTTCCTTCCATAGGTGTGGATGGAGCAGAAAGTGAAGGTTATGAGCTGGAGCTAAACGGTAAACCAACAGATGCGCTGAACATTTTCTTCAGTTATACGCATAATGAGTCAACGGATCGTGATGGTTCAGACTATGCACCTTACTTGCCGGAGGACATGGTTAAAGCCAGTGTGCTTTATACTGCCACTGATGCGTTAAAATTAGGTGTTAATGCTAACTGGCAAAGCGATGTATCTAACCCTGGTATTGGCCCTAATGGTGAAACCTTTAATCAGGACAGCTATACCGTAGTAAACGCTATGGCTAACTATCAGTTAGGTAAAAACCTGGATTTAAGCCTGAACGTCAACAACCTGTTCGATGAGAAATATTACTCGAGTATCGATTTTTATAATCAAGGGTTCTTCGGCGCAGAGCGTAACTTTGAGTTGAGTCTTAAATACGCCTGGTAAGTGAACTGGGTAATCATAGAAAGGGCAGTGCAACAACGCTGCCCTTTTCTTTTGCCCGTTGCTAAGCGTCAGCCAAGTTGCTATAACTGCGCGCAAATTCTGCAATGTCTATAAACGCAATGAATCAGTCGTCCGATACCGTTGTTATGGTGCGCCCGCATCACTTTGCTTCAAATCCTGAAACTATGGCGGATAATGCCTTTCAGTCGATAGCGCAGCAGGGACTCAATGTCGCCAAGGCCGCTTACGACGAAGTTACAAAGGCGGTCGAGCTGTTACAGAGTAAAGGCGTTAAAGTACAACTGTTTGAAGATACCGGCACAGAAACACCCGATTCAGTCTTTCCTAACAACTGGTTTAGCACGCACCGTACCGGAGAGCTGGTGCTGTACCCCATGTATTGCAATAACCGCCGTAAGGAACGTCGAGCCGATATTATTGAGTTTCTGCAGGAAACTTATGGATACGAAAAAACGCTCGATCTTAGCGTGCTAGAGCAAGAAGAAGTTTTTCTGGAGGGTACAGGATCGGTGGTTTTCGATCATGATAATCAATTGGCCTATGGTGCCCGCTCAAAACGCATGAACGAGAAAGCCTTGGAGCAATTGTGTAATGAGTTGGGCTATCAGCCAATGGCCTTTGATGCCACCAGCAGTGACGGGAAACCGGTGTACCACACCAATGTGCTAATGGCGGTTGGCAGTGACTTTGTTATAGCGTCTGTGGATATGATCCGCAATAAGGAAGAGCAACAGACTTTTGTTGGTTCAGTGAAGAATTCGGGCAAAGCCTTAGTGCCATTAACAGAGCAGCAGATAAGTAACTTTGCAGGCAACATGCTGGAACTGGAGGTGAATGACTACAAACTTCTGGCTATGTCTGAAACCGCTTACCGCTCATTGACCACAGAACAAATACGGCAGCTGGAGCAGTGGGTTGAGTTATTACCTATAGCGGTTCCGACCATAGAGCTTGGCGGCGGCTCTGTTCGTTGCATGCTGGCGCAGGTGTTTAGAAAGCCATAAAGAATTATAAAGGTGATTTATAAAATAAATGAAAACTATTGTTTGATATTATATAGAATGTGCGTAAAGTAGCCGGCGTTGGATAAGAAACAGTTAGTTAAACACTCCTCTACGTCGCTTTACTCTTAGTAATACCTTCGTCCTGCAGTTTTAAGTTTCATTTTTTACCCCGCATGATCATCGCAACTGGGAACGCCCGGAGCGATTACTTATTTTATAAAATTTCAGGATATTTATTATGTCTAATACAGTAAACGGTGTTGTTAAGTGGTTTAACGAAGCAAAAGGTTTTGGTTTTATCGAGCAGAAAGGCGGCGCAGACGTATTCGCTCATTTCAGCGCGATTGTTAGCGACGGTTTCAAAACGCTAGCTGAAGGTCAAAACGTTTCTTTCTCAGTAACCCAGGGTCCTAAAGGTCCTCAGGCTGAGAACATCCAGGCAATTTAATTTGCATGGACTAGCTTCTAGGTAAGCTAAAAATTATGAAGAGCAGCCCACGGGCTGCTTTTTTTGTGTCTGAATTTTAAGAACAAACCGCGTAGAATGATGACAGAACATGCGAACCGGAACCCAATGTGACTCAGTCGTTAACTGATTTGATCTGCCCACTTGATGGCAAGCCGCTGCGCTTAAATGAGCGAAGCTGGCGCTGTGATAATAACCACAGCTACGATGTGGCGAAACAGGGGTACGTGAATTTATTGCCGGTGCAGAATAAGCGCTCTAAGGATCCTGGCGACAGCAAGGCCATGGTGCAGGCACGTCGGGAGTACCTTGAGCAGGGATACTACGAGCCGCTGGCCCGGGCTTTGGCGAACACAGTGTTGGCGGAAGGTGATCAGGCGGTGCTCGATGCGGGTTGTGGCGAAGGTTATTACTTGCGCTATTTGGTTGAACAAGCTGAGCAAAAAGGCATTGATTTACGTGTAGCGGCGTTGGATATCTCCAAATGGGCAGTACAAGCGGCGGCAAAGCGGGACAAGCGTTTGAGCTGGATGGTGGCATCGAACGTTTCTATCCCATTAGCCGACAGTAGTGTCGATACTATTTTATGCGTATTCGGATTTCCGGTAGAAGCTGAATTTAAGCGGGTTTTAAAGCCCGGAGGCCGGTTGATTATGGTGGACCCTGCCGCTGACCATCTAAAAGAGCTAAAAGCCATTATTTATTCCGAGCTAAAAAGTAAAAATGAGACGCTGCCGATAACCGATTCCGCTTTTGAGTTGACCTCTGAGCAACAAGTAACTTTTCCGGTATCCTTGGCATCAAATCAGGCGATAAAAGATTTACTTACTATGACTCCCCACCTATACCGAAGCAGCGCTGAAGGCCGTGAGCGCATCGAAGCTCTCAGCTCATTAGAGCTGACAGCCGATGTATGGGTGCGGGTTTTTAGCTACGAAAATTAGTGCCGGATGAAATGAGCTGGCAAATGATTACGTACTTTTAGGTTATTTCATAACGTTCTATTGTTTGGTTTTTTCTAAGCTTGATTTCTTTATAAAGCCTGGAAACTAAAGCATGCCGACAATACTAAGAATTGGTGCTTATCGCTTTTTCTTTTATAGTAATGAAAACGGTGAGCCTCCTCACATTCATGTGCAGCGAGACAACAAGCTGGCAAAATTTTGGCTTAAGCCTGTTTTGATGAGCAGTTCGATAGGCTTTTCATCGTTTGAGCTTAGGCGTATAAGCAAAATTGTCGTTCAACATAAAGAAGAGCTTCTGGAGGCCTGGGATGAATACTTTAGAGATTGATCGCCATCCTGTAGCAGTGAATGTATCCGTTACCGAAGCAACGCTTGAGGTCGAGCTAGCTGATGGACGTAAAATTTCTGCACCCATTGTCTGGTTTCCTCGTTTGGAAGCGGCCACGGAAGAGGAGCGTAAAGATTGGCATCTGCTGGGAAATGGCCAGGGAATTCACTGGCCACAATTGGATGAAGACATTAGTGTGTTGGGGCTTTTAAGCACCTAACGCATGCAAACAGTTATACACTCAACAATAACCACTATACCTAAGGCTGACTGGAGCCGGTTATTTAAGAGTGATTACCCTTTTACTTGCTATGATTTTCTGTTGGCGCTTGAGCAGGGCGGTAGTCTTGGGCCTCAGCGAGGCTGGTTGCCGCAATACGTCACGGTACATGACAATAGCGACAAACTGATTGCTATTATGCCCTGGTTTAAAAAGACCCATTCCTATGGCGAGTACTTGTTTGACTGGGCGTTCGCTGAAGCCTACGAGCGTTATGGTTTTCAGTACTACCCAAAACTTATCAATGCTATACCTTTTACCCCGTGTCAGGGGCCTCGTCTGGTTACTGCCGAGAGCGTTAATGCTGCTGATGTTCTGCCTATTATTGAATCTGCTTTGATGCAGGAACACGATGTCAGCAATTTGCAGTGTTTGTACGTTGAATCGGGTTTAAGTGAGGCATTGGCAGAAGAGGGTTGGTGGCAACGCTTTGATATTCAGTTCCTCTGGCAGAACCGAAGTTATAGCTCCGTTGACGACTTTCTCGGGGCTTTGGTGTCACGCAAGCGCAAATCCATACGCAAAGAGCGGCAAAAGGTGTCAGATCAAAATGTCGAAATGAGAGTCTTGCATGGCAACGAATTAACCGCAGATTTTTGGCATCAATTCATTGTGTTTTACCAGCGCACCTATTTAAAACGCTCGGGCCATGGCGGTTATTTAACCCCGGCTACCTTCAAACTTTGGGGGGAACATTTAGCTGACCACATTGTGGTCTTTGCGGCTTATAGGAATGACGAAATGCTGGCTGCGTCATTATGCTTTAAAAGTGAAGACACGCTTTACGGGCGCTATTGGGGCTGTCAGGAAGAGCTTGAGTTTCTGCATTTTGAAGCTTGTTATTATCAGGGTATTGAATACTGCATCAACCATAACCTTAGCTACTTTGACGCTGGTGCGCAGGGCGAGCATAAGCTGCATCGAGGCTTTGAACCCGTTTTGCGTGAAGGGTTTTACCGGTTTACGGCGTCTCCTCTTAACGAGGCTATTGAACAGTATTGTCGTGATGAAAGCACCGCGTTACGCGAACATCTAAAAACACTGCGAACTTACCTGCCTTATAAAGACCGCGCTTAATACAGCGGCCATACCAGCAATATCATGACCAGAGCGACGGCGGTAACAACCAGCGACAGCGGCAAGCCCAGCCGCCAGTAATCGCTGAAGTTATAGCCGCCCGGACCCATAACCAGAATGTTCGACTGGTGTCCTATTGGCGTTAAGAACGGAACTGCGGCTCCAATAGCGACGGCCATTAAAAACGGATCCATGCTGGCGCCAAAACTACTGGCCATGCTGATACCTATGGGAGCCATAAGTACCGCTGCTGCGGCATTATTAACAATATTGGACAGCAACATGGTGACGATAAGTAGTAAGCCGACGGCCACAAATTCCGGTGACCCCTGGCTGATATAAAGTACGGCATTGGCAATGGTGTCTGCGGCGCCACTGCGTTCCAGCGCAGACCCCAGTGGTATGGTTGCGCCTAACAATACGATGATAGGCCAGTCTATAGAATGATAGAGCTCTCGCAGGGGTAGAATATTGACTATAACCATAAGGCCTGCGGCCAGTGAAAAGGCGACAGGAACTGAGATTAAACCAAACGCAGCCGATAAAATGGTTGCGGCAAAAATACCCAAAGGCAACATTAAACGTTTTGACGAACCAATGCGCAGGCTGCGCTGTGCCAGCGGGAAGCAGCCAAAGCGCTGAAATACGTCATCGAGGATCTCTGCGTCTCCCTGCAGTAATAAAACGTCGCCCGGCTTAAAGCGAATATTGGCCAGTGCGGTGCCCAGCTTCTGACCTTCTCGGGCGACGCCAAGCACGTTGATGCCGTAGCGGCTGCGCAGTTTAATATCGGCGGCAGAGCGCCCAATAAGCCGCGAGTCGTGTCCGACAATTCCTTCTATTACGGTAATGTCATCGGATTTTAAGAAACGGTCATCGATTTCTTCTTCGGCATTAAGCTCAAGTCCGGTGCCGTCTATAACTTGCTGGATAGTTTCCGCGTTGGCTTCAACTATTAATACGTCTTCAGACTTTAGCCGCAAATAACGAGCCGGTGCTGACCAACGCTTGTCACCGCGCTGCAGCGCAACAATAACAAAGTCGTCTTCTGTACGGTTTTCAAGTTCGTACAGAGTTTCGCCTACAAAGCTGGACCCTTCGGGCACGTACAGTTCTGTCAAATAGCTGCTTACATCGTAAAGCGATTCTGACTTTGATTTACCGGCCTTTTCCGGTACCAGCCAATGACTGAGCAACCACATGAAAAGCAAACCGGCTATAGCAATACTGAGGCCAACGGGCGTAAATTCGAAGATACCAAAGGTTTCACCCATTGCCTCTCTGCGTATGTCGGCAATGATAATATTTGGCGGCGTACCCACCATTGTAATGGTGCCACCCAGTAAGGAGCCAAAAGCCATCGGCATAAGCAGTTTGGACGGGTTATTGCCGCTGCTGCGGGCTAACTGAAGTGCGACCGGGATCATTATGGCCATGGTACCGGTGTTACTGATAAACGCAGAGCAGAAAGTTGTGACGGAGGTTAGGGCTATCATCTGCACCCAACGCTTATCGCCAATGTTTTTCATGGCGGAAGCCAGTGCATCAACCACACCTGAACGCCACAGTGCCTGGCTTATAATGAGTACGGCGGCCACGGTAATGACCGCGGGGTTGCCAAAACCACTGAATACTTCTGCTGTTGGCACCAAACCAAGAATAGCTGCGGACAATAGCGTCATCATAGCTACCAGGTCATAACGCCATTTATCGATGACGAAGAGCACCAGCATAGCAACTAATATGATTCCGATAAGCCATTGATCCAGCATGTAAGACGCGCCGTTTTAGAGTTAAAGGTTGAAGATTGCACAGTGTTGGGTTTGACGCAATAGCGTCTATACTTACATACGAATCTATTTCGGGAGGCCATAACGATGAAGTACCTAAGTTTAACAAGTGCAGTAATCATTGGTCTGGCGGGAGTAAGCAGTGCGCCGGCAAAAAGTGATGATCACAAAGACAGCAGGCTGGCGAACGCAGAAATTCAGGAGTGGCAGGTTCCATGGGAGGACTCCCGTCCGCGTGACCCATGGGTACACGACGGAACGGTTTGGTTTGTGGGTCAGGGAAGCCATTACGCCGCCACCTTTAACCCAAAAACTGAAGAATTTAAACGCTACGATTTACCCGATGGCGCTGGCCCTCACACCGTTATAGTGGATGACCGCGGTGCCTGGTACGCCGGTAATCTTATGAATCATATTGGGTTAATTGACCCTGCAACAGGCGACATCGAGAAATTTGAGCTGCCGGGTGACGGCACTCGTGACAGTCATACCATGGACTTTACCTCCAACGATGACATTTGGTTTACGGTGCAAGGTGGTAATCAAATTGGTTTTCTGGAAACCGGTGATGGTGAGATGATGCTGTGGGACGTTCCCACGGAATCGGCCAGACCCTATGGTTTAATTGTCGAAAATGATAAACCCTGGGCAACACTCTTTGGCACCAATAAACTGGCAACTGTAGAAAACGGCAAGCTGCAGGAAATAGAGCTGGATAGAAAAGATAACCGACCGCGCCGATTGGGTATGGCCGACGATGGCACTATTTGGTATGTCGACTACAACAAAGGGTATGTTGGCAGTTACGACCCGGTCAGTGGCGAGAATAAAGACTGGCGCGCACCCGCTGAAGAAAATTCGCGTCCTTACGGCATGGCTGTCGATAAGCGTAACGACGTCTGGTTTGTAGAAACCGGTGTTCAGCCTAACCGGCTGGTGGGCTTTGATACAGAAACCCATGAGTTTTCAGAGCCGATGGAACTGGAAAGTGGCGGCGGTACCGTTCGTCATATGTTTTATGATGAAAGCACCGACTCCATTTGGTTCGGTACCGACGCCAATACACTGGGCGTGGTTCGTTTAGAGGAACCACCCGTTGTAACAGCCGATTAATTACATCGGTAATACTTCTAGTACCGCAACATAGGAGCCCTGGCGTTTACTCGCCGGGGCTTTTCCATTGTTGTCAGTGTACTCGGCTTCTAACCAGTACATGCCCGGTTCATCCAGAGTAAAAGTCACCTCACCTTTCTTGTCGGTTTTCAGTTTGGTGGGTTGTGACTGGTCGCGGTAGCGCTCCCCGTCTTTTACCAGAACAATTTCAGTACCCGCCGCTGCTGTGCCATCAATATTGAACTTAAAGGTAATGTTTTCGCCGGTGTATAAGTCATTTGGGTGAGTGACCGGTTCCAGTTCCAGACCTTTACCAGTTGGACCCAAAGTGTCATAGGTTGGTGCACCGGAGGTAACAAAAGTTTCTACACGATGTGAGCGTTCACTAACTTCCAGGTCTTTGGCGTTCTGAGGTACTTCCTTATAGAAATCCTCATTGGTTTTTTGCGAGCCACGAGGTGGCCAGTATTGGCGTTCACCTTCGGCGTCTACCCAACGTGCCGATAAGCCTGAGCTGGCTGAGTAAACGGTATATGTGCCTTCTTTTTCCAGCTCAACATCGAATACAGAGCGAAGCTTGCCCTTGTGGCCATTTTCTAAAGTCACGGCTGCACCATCGGGTGCCATGGCTTTTACACGGTCCAGTCCCAGCGGGTAGTGGTCCGGATAGAAAATGCCGTTAGCAATAGCGGCGTCAAAAGTAATCCATTCCGAGTCGCCGGATACAATGGTTGCACTCGGCTTTATCCAGACACGGTGGGCTTCACTACTGGCGCTTGCGAATAAGGTCAGAACGGCCAGGCTGGTGGTCAGTACAGAAGATAATTTCATGGTTAAGGCTCCAGTTTTAATGACACGCGGCCAAGCTCATGCTCGCCGGTGTCTGAGATGGATATTGGGCTTTCAATGGGTAAAGACAATGGCAGCCGCAACATTTCACGGCCGCCCAGTTCACGAGCTGCCTCTACGTATAAGTAATATTGACCGGCTTCAAGCTCCGGTAATTGAGTCAGTAAAGGTGTTAAGTCCACACGGTTAGTGCCCGGACGACGCGTTGCACCCGATACACCATCAATAGGCATGTCGGCCATGCGGCCACTGCGTCGCCACCACTGGCGCATGTCTTTCAGCCACTTCTCACCCTCGTTGTCTTTCAGGTTTACGTCGTACCAGACGGCAATGTCGACGACTCGCTGGTGACGTTCGTTAGCGAGCCATACCGCCAGGTAAGGTGCGTGGTATTCGGCAACCGATAAGCGAGGAATTTCCACGGTGAGTTCATTTTCAGCAGCATGTGCAGAACCCATAATGGCAAATAAGGGAATGATGAATCCGGCCAGAACTAAAGGCCAGGTGGACTTTCGTCCTTTGCTGTATTTTTTCAAGAGTAATAACCCCGTAACAGTGAACAGAATGCTGGCAATGGCAAATACATCAATAAAGAGGCTCCAGAAAAGCCCGGTGTTACGCGCTTTGTGGAGATCATTGAAGTAGGCAATCCAGCCGCGATCGGTGGTTTCTGAATAAAAGGCACCGCTGGCTAAGTCGACGCTGAACCAGCTATCCCCGCCAGGTCGGGGCATTGCGACGTACAATTCGTAGTCATTCCATTCTATTTCGGCATTTGAACTGATGCTGTTTTGCGTCTTTTCTTCGTACCAGCGGTGAAAAAAAGTTGGCAGAACGTCATTCCCTGACGCATTCACCAACCGGGCCAATTCCGTTTGTGGGAGAGAACTTTCATGGCTTTCGACGCTGGGCGCAGACTCTATCCAGCCGGCGTGGTTAAGCGTAATGCCGGTAACTGAAAACAACAGCATGCCAATGAGGCAGATGGCAGAACTTATCCAATGCCAGTCTTTTAATGACCATCCTTTGCGTCCACTCGAGCGTCGAGCCATGACTTTTTAATCCTTTACAAACATCAGTGAATGTATCTTATATAAAAACTATTCTCATTTGCAATACTTAATGATAAAAATTCTCATTTAGATTTAATCACGTTATGTTATGATGCGCACAAAATCGCCAATGAGGAATAGTTATGAGAAGTATCATTGCGGAAAAAGTGACTCAGGTACGCCACTGGAACGATACCTTATTCAGCTTCAGAACCACCCGTCAGCCAAGTTTCACCTTTGAAAACGGTCAGTTTGTGATGATGGGTCTGCAGCTGGAAGAGAAGCCCTTGCTCAGGGCCTACAGTATTGCCAGCGCAAACCATGAAGAAGAACTGGAGTTTTTCAGCATTAAAGTGCCTGATGGCGCTCTGACATCGCGCCTGCAACACATTCAGGTGGGTGACGAGGTAGTACTGTCCACTCGTCCAACAGGCACTCTGGTTCCGGGGCACCTGCTACCCGGCAAAAATTTGTATTTGCTGAGTACAGGCACCGGACTGGCGCCCTTTATGAGCGTTATTAAAGACCCCGATATTTATGAACAGTACGATAAAGTTGTGTTAGTGCACGGTGTTCGCTGGGTTTCAGAGCTGGCTTATCAAAAGGAAATTGGCGAGGATTTACCAAGCAATGAGTACTTTGGTGACTGGGTGCGCGAAAAGCTAATCTACTACCCAACGGTTACCCGGGAGCCATTCCGTGACGAGGCTCATCAACAACGCATTACCGACTTGCTGGAGTCGGGTACCTTGACTAAAACCATTGGTATGCCCGACATTAACCCTGAGCATGACCGCTTTATGTTGTGTGGTAATGACGCTATGCTGCAAGACTTAATGGCAATACTGAATGAGCGTGGTTTCACAAAGGCAACGTCACGTCGCCAGGGTGACTACGTAATTGAGCAGGCTTTTATTGAGAAATAAACAGTATTGAGAAGTAAAGAGTATTGAGAAATAGACAGGTGTATGACGCAAGAGCAAGGTAACAAAGCACTGGTGGTTGAAGGCGGCGCTATGCGTGGCATTTTCGCCGCGGGTGTACTGGACGGTTTTCTTGAAGCCGGGCATACAGACTTTGATTTTGCGATTGGCGTGTCGGCAGGCTCAACTAACCTGATCGGTTTTCTTGCCGGCGACCATGGACGTAACCGAAAGATTCTTTTGCAGCATGCACTGCAGCCCGAGTTTCTTAATTGGCGGCGATTTTTAAAAGGTGGTCACTTTTGCGATGTCAGCTGGCTATGGCATGCTTCGTTTGAGCAAGTGCCGTTGAGTACTCAGTATTACCTTGAGCAAAATCGCCCTTTGTATGTCGTTACCACCAACGTCGATACAGGCTTACCAGTTTACACCCGGGTGACAGCCGATAATTTGCACGAACTTTTTCCGGCGTCCTGCGCTATTCCTTTGGCTTACCGAGACTTCCCCACCGTTGGCGGTGCAGCTATGACAGACGGTGGTCTGGCCGACTCTATTCCGGTGATTAAAGCCTATGAAATGGGTGCCCGGGACATTACCGTTATTTTGTCTCAGCCCCGTGGCTTCAGGAAAAAAATACGACCACTGCCGACCTTTATGAAGCGCTTTTTTAAACATCATCCGGCTTTATTTGACGCGGTTGCCAGACGCTCCACTGTGTATAATGACGCCATTAACTTCATTGATAATCCACCAACGGATTGTAATATGACCGTGTTAGCACCGCCCGCTGACTTTCCGGTGGGGCGTTTTACTCAGGACAAAAAACTGTTGGAGCAGGGGTATGAAATGGGAAGAGCCGCCGCACTGGCAACAATTACTGCGTGATGTAAGAGCCTGTACTTTATGTGAGCCGGAGCTTCCGCTAGGTGCCAGACCGGTTGTTCAGCTAAACCCTAAAGCCCGTATTCTGGTTGCAGGTCAGGCCCCTGGCAGACGTGTACACGCTTCCGGCAAACCCTTTGATGACCCAAGTGGCGACAGGCTGCGACAATGGATGGGTATCGATAGAGAAACCTTCTATGACCCAGAAAAACTGGCTATTATTCCTATGGGACTTTGCTACCCGGGAACAGGGAAGTCCGGTGACCTGCCACCGCGTCCGGAGTGTGCTCCAACCTGGCGTAATCAGTTGTTAGAGCAGTTACCTAATTTGGAACTGACGCTGGCTATTGGCCAGTATGCTCAGCAATGGCATTTAAATGAGCCAAAGCGCAATTTGACTGAGCAAGTAAAAGACTGGAAAAGTTATTGGCCGGGCTTATTGCCTATGCCGCACCCTAGCCCGCGAAACAACTTATGGTTACGTCGGAACCCATGGTTTGAAGACGAAGTTATTCCTCAATTAAAGCAGAGAGTTAGAGAACTACTTTGACTTTTGCGAGACGACCCGATAATTTTATAGAGCACTACATAATAATAAATTATAAAAATAAGGTCTATTATGGAAAATCAGAATAATAACAATGATGTTATCTCTACTGGCAATTGGTTTGTCACCCTTCTAATTACCGCTATTCCACTTATTGGCATTATTATGTTGTTTGTCTGGGGCTTCTCAGATGCAACAAATCCAAACAAGAAAAATTGGGCAAGAGCTGCTCTTATTTGGGTTGCTATTGCTATTGTCATCAATATTTTCATGTTCATTGGTATGGTAGGCATGGCTGGCTCAATGAACGGCGGTTATTAATTTAGCGCATATGAACCCTCGAAAATGGCGAGTCTGGCATCGCTGGTTATCTCTTATTGTCGGCTTACAGCTGGTGGTGTGGAGTATTAGCGGTGCCTATATGGTGTATTTTGATCTGAGCTTTATTCACGGTAATCACCTGGTGAAAGAGCTTGAGCAGCCTATTGCTAAAAATACCTTAAACTCTCCAATAAGCTGGGTGTTGGAACAAAACCCCGAAGCCACGTCGGTTCGCTTAATACAGCAGTGGATAGATGGATCTTTGCAACCGGTTTATAGCGTTGAGAGCAAGGCTGGCACACAGTTGCTTATGGCTGAGTCTCTTGAGCCGATAGAGCTTGATCGAATGGACATCGGCTACATAGCGCGACAGCATTATACCGGTGACGAAAACACAAAAGCCCAGGTCAGTTTTATTGAAGACAAAGCCCCGGGTGAGCTGAACCCTGCCTTATTACCCGTTTGGCGAGTGGACTTTAATGATATGGCCGGTGCTACTTTATATTTTTCAGCGGCGACGGGTGAGCTTGTAACCAAGCGTCATGATTTCTGGCGGATGTTCGACTTCTTCTGGATGCTCCATATTATGGACTATCAGGACAGGGTGGACATTGAAACCTGGTGGTTAAAAGCGTTTAGCATTGCTAATGGCTTGTTTCTGATAAGTGGCATTGCCTTGCTTTACTTTCATTATCGGCCACGTAAAAAAAGAAGGCGGTCAGTATGAGGTTTATGCGCAAACTGCATCGCTGGTTAAGCCTGGTTATTTTTATTCAGGTATTTATATGGTTAGCTAGCGGCTTGTACTTTAGTTGGTTGGGTCATGAGAAGCTGGCAGCCCATGACTATTTCCAACCCGTTACTGAAGAGGCCGTAGGTCCGGTTTATTACCCGGAAAGCGCGTTAATTGAACGTTTTGAGAATGTTCAAAGTCTGGAAATACGGTCCGTTGCGGGTACCGCTCAGTACGTGGTTACAACAACCGATGGTAAAAAGCATTATGTGAATGCTCTCACAGGAAAAGACTGGAAGACCTCGGCACCGCTGGCAGCTGAGCTGGCTCGACAAAGCTACAATGGCCCTGGCCGTATTGAACAAGTGCATGCCGTAACCGGAAGTGATGAGATTATTGGTTGGCGGAGCAAGGGCTTTAGAGTGACCTTCAGCGATGACATTGCAACGCGTGCCTACATAGACGCAGCCTCCGGCGAAGTGATTGATCACCGTAACAGCAGTTGGTGGTTAAGTGACTGGATGTTCCGTTTACACTTTATGGACTACAGCGGTGAACGGGACTTTAACAGCCTTCTGAACATTGTTGCGGCAACCGCTGCGCTCTGGTTTAGCTTGTCGGGCCTCATTCTACTGGGCCGGAGCTTAAAACGGCGGCAGCTTTTTTAAATTAAGCGGCCCTACCACCAACGGCCAGTTTTCTGACAGTAATCTTTATAAGTTTCACCAAAGGTTTCTGTCAGAATACGTTCTTCCGGAATAATCTGAAAGCGGTTCATGTAAGCCACATACAACGCTAAGCCCCATAAAGAAAACACACTACCCAGAAAAACGCCCCACGCCATTAACAAAAAGAAAAAGCCTAAATACATTGGGTTCCGCGTTCGCTGATAAATACCCGTGGTGACCAGTTCTGTACTTTTGGCAGGGTCGCGTGGGTCTACTGTTGTCTGTGCACGTCGAAAACCAATAACACCCAGCAAGGGTAATAACACGCCTAATGGCAATAGGAAAATAGCGGCAGCGCGCTGACCAACATAAAACTGGTTAAAGGCTTCCGTGTAATGGGCGGTTAACCACATTAGCCCGGCAACAACGGCAACAACCAGCACGGGCGGTACTTTGAGTTCAAGCGATTTCATGGCAAAGTGGCTTCCTTTTCGGAAAAGATACGAAAAATGACGACTGATACAGCTAAGATTATTGAGCAAACCCGCCATTGGGTGCAACAGCTGATTGTAAAGTACAACATCTGCCCTTTTGCTCGCCGCGAAGTTGAGCGTAAGAGTATTCGATATGTGACCGCTGCTCAGCGCGAACCTCAAGCCGTGCTGCAACAATTACTGGATGAAGTTAACCACCTGGACGCGACGCCTGAAACTGAAACCACATTGCTTATTCTTCCTTCCGGGTTTGAAGGTTTTTATGACTTTCTGACTCTGGTTGATATTGCCGATGCCTTGCTTGTTGAAGAGGGTTACGAGGGTGTTTATCAACTGGCGCATTTTCATCCCGACTATTGTTTTGACGGGGAGGCGCAAGATGATCCGGCGAATTATACCAACCGCTCTCCCTACCCAACGTTACACTTGCTGCGAGAAGCCAGCATTGAAGAGGCATTGAAAAACTACGATGACCCGGAATCCATTCCGGAACGAAATATAGAGTTTGCCCGCCGTAAGGGTAGCGAGTTCTTTAAGGCAATCTTATCCGAATAGTTTACGACACTTTGCTACACTGTTAGTTAGTATAGTTAGCAGTTATGCTGGCTCGTACCCTTGAGCTTTAAAGCGATGAGGCGCTATGTCAACAAACCGTATTACTCATAGAATTATTGAACAGCTGCCAACGATGGTAGCTTATGTTGATGTTGAAAGACGTTTTCGCTTTGTGAATACGGCTTATGCCTCGTTTTTTGATTTAACGCCGGATGACATGCTGGGTAGACCGGTAACCGACGTACTGAGTGACGAATCTTACCAGCGGGTAAAGCCAAACCATGATCGTGTCTTTGCGGCTGGTGAGAAACTAGAGTTTTCGGAGGTCATTACTTTCCGTAATGGACGTAAGTGCTTTTTGGACATTCGATACCTACCTGAATTTGACGAACAAGGTAAGGTCATTGGCCTTTACTCTCTTATTGAAGATGTCAGCGATTATTACGCATCGGTTGATGTTATGCGCACCATTCATGAAGTGATTCATAAACGTGGACGCCGGATTGACCCCGCCTCCATTGATGAGTTACTAAAAGTTGGTGTGGATTACTTAGGTGTTGATATTGGTACCGCCAGTTCTATTAAAAACGAGACTTACACCATTGAATGGGCGCAAACCGCAAAAATGGATTTTCCTGCCGGCACGCAATTGCCTTTGGAGACAACCTATTGCTCGGTAGTACTTAAAGCCAATAACTTAATTCATACCAATGATGCTTCAGAAGATCCACGCTTTAAAGATCACTCCAGTTTCCAGACTTACGGCCTGGAGACCTACATTGGTACGCCTATTATTCTTAATGATATAACTTGGGGCATTTTAGGGTTTTCCCGCAAAAACAGACGGGCGGAGCCTTTCAGTGAGCTTGAAGTCGAAATGGTAAGAATGATGGGTACTGCAGTCGAAACCGTTATTGCTGAGCAACAGGTTCGTTCCGACCTAATCCGACAACGGGATGACATGGCGGTTATTGCCTATACCGATGCGTTAACCGGACTTAAGAATCGTTCGGCGGGCATGGAAATACTGGAGCAAAGCTTAATGCGGAAGAACGGCGAACTTGGGTGTGTTGTTGCCGTTATTGACTTTGACCACTTTAAAGCAGTTAACGACACATACGGTCACGATGTGGGTGATAAAGTACTAATTGCAGGCACCGGAGCCATGTCAGAAGCCGTTCGTAGCAGCGACAGCGTTGTCCGGGTGGGTGGTGAAGAGTTTATGGTGGTATTGGCTTACGCCGATCATGAGAGTGCGACGCAAGTACTGGAAAGAGTGCGTCAGGCGGTAGAAGAGACAGTCATTACGCTCGATTCAGGGGAAATTATTAACCCAACAGTCAGTATTGGCGCCTCGGAGAGCCGAGCGGAAGATGACGTTTCCAGTATTTATAGAAGGGCTGATCAGGCGCTGTATAAGGCTAAGCGGGCAGGTCGTAACTGTGTTGTCTGGGCGGATGACACTGATGCATAAATTTATTATCAAAATAAAGTGATAAATCGTTTGACTCACAGTGCAATAGGCGTAGACTCCACTGCGTCGGATAGATAGAAAGACAGTTAGTTAAAAAACTCCACTTCGTTGACCTATTATTATTAATACCATCGTCCTGTAGTTCTAAGTTCTTATTTTTACCCGCATCATCGGCCTTTACGGCCACATACTTAAAAGTTACAGGAAGATATATTATGTCTGATAAAATTACTGGTTCAGTAAAATGGTTTAACGAAGCAAAAGGCTTCGGTTTCATCGAACGTGAAAACGGCGCAGACGTTTTCGCACATTTCAGTGCTATTTCTAGCGACGGTTTCAAAACCTTAACTGAAGGCCAGCGCGTTGAGTTCGCAGTAACTCAAGGCCCTAAAGGTCCTCAGGCTGAGAACATCGTAGCGCTGTAATTACGCGCCTCGAAGTCTAAAAAGGCAACCCTCGGGTTGCCTTTTTTTATGCCTGTTTTTCAAGTGTAAAGTGGCGATCTAAATTCAGTAAAAGTTACGTAGAATCAGACAGAGAAAAACTCATGGAGGTGGATGATGAAAGTAGCTGTTATTGGAGCGAATGGAAAAATTGGTCAGCATTTGGTTGAGCAAATGCAGCACGCAAAAACACATGAAGTGATTGCGGTGGTGCGTGAAGCAGCGCAGCAAAAGGCATGGCAGGAACGAGGTGTTACCGCCAAATTAGGTGATTTAGAAGGACCGGTTTCAAAGTGGCAGGAGCTGTTTGACGGCGTCGATGCCGTGGTCTTCACCGCTGGCTCCGGCGCAAGTACCGGTGACGATAAAACATTGTTGGTTGATTTAGACGGTGCGGTAAAAACTATGGAGGCAGCAGAAGCAGCCGGAGTTAAGCGTTATGTCATGGTCAGTGCGTGGCAGTCTAACAACCGGGAAAACTGGGCCGATTCTTTACTTCCCTATTATGCTGCAAAACATTATGCAGACCGGGAGTTGATGCGTACAAACCTTAACTGGACCATTGTTCGCCCGGGGGCATTAACGGACGAAGAGGCGACCGGTAAAGTGGTTGTCGGTGATTCACTGGCACCGGGCTCTGTGCCCCGTGAAGATGTCGCCAGCGTTCTGCGCCGCTGCCTTGACGAAAATGGAACTGAGCATAAAGCTTTTGATTTAATGGCAGGCGACAGCGAAGTCGAGCGTTCGCTACAGTCGATGAAAGGAATGGCTTAGTACCTTGGCGTTACGGCTGGAGTATCTTCTTGCTCCAGCCGTTTTTTATCCATTTAAGCGTTATAGAATGTTGTTTAAAGCTATGCCGATACCAAAGCGAGTCTGTTTATGGTTGTAATCAATGAGACTCTCTCCGTAACCGGTAAATATTGAGGTATAACCTATAAATTTACCGCCAATAGGGAAGGTCCAGTTGAGTTCTGCTGACCCTCTGCCGGTATCAATGGCATGGCGAAGGCGAAGAATGTATTCAAAGTCACCGTCGCTGTAAGCCGTGGTGAACTCGTAGTCGCCAACGTAGTCGGTAATGTTCGGGTTGTCATCTCCGCTGGACTGCATAGGGTCGGTTTTTCTATTTTCCTGTAAGCGTATCCAGGGTTTTAGGGAGAAAACAAAACGGCCTTTTTCAACAAAAAACTGCGCATAAAATCGGTTCCAGCTACGCGACAAAGGTTGGCTGCGACCGTTTGATAAGTGTTCGGCACCAAAAACGATCCCGGTATTTGTACCGAAAGGATGCCAGCCGGTTGGTGTGGCATAGAAAATTTCAGGCATGTAATTGGTTTCACGGAACGGCTTGGAAATATCATCGGAGTACACCTGCCACCACGACTGCACGGTTAAACCGAAGAAAAGTTTATCTTCTTCAAACAACAAGCTTTCTCTATTGAAAGGTACTTTAAAGCTGAACTGAAACTTTGCTTCGTAGTCTTCAAGGTTTTGCTCGTAACCATCTACGCTCGCATACTGCTCGCGGTTAATGTTGTTACTGGTAATTACCGGCAGTAAATAATTGCGACGGTGCGGAGTTAAAACATAAGGGTCAAACTGAGTAACCTGCTCACTTTTCATGCGGTTGGTTAAAGCACCGGGCTGCTCAACGGCATCGACTTCAACAATGTCCTCGTCCTCAGCAGAGCGAAGCTCTTCCTCACACTGAGCCCGAACATCCGCAATAGTGACTTCAGCATTGGCGTCATTCATTTTACCCAGCAAGCATTGCTGCATATTTGAGAGTTCTTGCGCCTGGACATTAACCGCTACAGCGGAAACTCCTGTCGCAAATATCCAGATCCATTTTCTCATAAGCGCAATACTCCTTTACTAAGACTCCTTGTACTATAGCGTAAGAGAGGGTTTTAGATCACTCGCTCATTCGAAATTGAGTGTAAAGGGTTGAGGGAAGTGACTCTTATGGGGAAATCCACTTTAGCCGTTTTTGGAGTTTTGGTTATTTGAATAGATTGATTAGAATGACTAAGACTACAACTCTGACCCACAAGCATAACCACTACTCCATGCCCACTGAAAGTTAAAGCCCCCCAACCAGCCGGTTACGTCCAGCACTTCGCCAATGAAGTACAGGCCCGGTTGTTTCTGGCTTTCCATGGTTTTGGAGCTGACTTCGTCGACGTTTACGCCACCCAAGGTGACTTCGGCGGTGCGGTAGCCTTCGGTGCCGTTGGGTTTTAGCTGCCAGCGGTTAAGGTTGTCGGCTATGGTCTGGAGCTGCGCGTTAGAGGTATCGGCCAGTTTGTTGCTGAGTGGCCATTGGTGGTGCTCGGCTAGTGCGGCGACCACCCGTTTGGGGAAGTGTTGCTGCAATACGGTATTAAGCTGGGTTTTGGGTTGTTGCTGTTGTTGCGTTTTCAGCCATTCAAAAGCGTCTAAATCGGGTAGCAGGTTAATGGTCACGGCTTCGCCGGGCTGCCAGTAGGAGGAAACCTGCAAAATGGCAGGGCCGCTGACACCGCGGTGGGTAAACAGCATGGCTTCACGGAAGTATCCGCCATGGGCTTCTGCACTGACGGGCACAGCTACGCCTGAAAGCTCGGCAAAACGGGCTTTTTCGTCTTCTTGCAGGGTAAAAGGCACTAAACCAGCGCGTACCGGCACAATAGAATGCCCAAATTGCTCAGCAATTTGATACCCCAGCGGGGTGGCACCCAACTTGGGCATAGATAGCCCGCCGCAGGCAATAACCAGTTTGTCGCAGCTATAGTCGCCGCGGCTGGTTTCAATGCGGTAGTTGCCGTTGTAGTCTACCGACGCAATCTCGGTGCGTAACTGAACTTTGGCGCCGTGTCGGTCGCATTCGCTCATTAACATGCGCACAATGTCTTTGGCGGAGTCGTCGCAAAACAACTGGCCTAAGGTTTTTTCGTGGTAGGCAATGCCGTACTCAGCCACCAGGCCAATAAAGTCCCATTGGGTATAGCGGCTGAGTGCCGACTTGCAAAAATGCGGGTTGGAAGACAGAAAGTTTTCCGGGCCAGCGTACATATTGGTGAAGTTGCAGCGGCCGCCGCCGGAAATCAGAATTTTCTTACCTGCCTGCTTGGCGTGATCCAATACCAGCACCGACTTACCGCGCTGTGCAGCATGGGCGGCGCAATGCAACCCCGCCGCACCGGCACCAATAATAATCACATCCCAGTTCGACATTATTTTTGCAGTTGCTCCAGTATGTATTCGGCTTTGCTCACTTCAAAGGACTTGTCCTCTTCTACAAACACACCTTTTACCTGGCCGTCGGTAATGATCATGGCGTAGCGCTTAGAACGGATGCCACCGAAGTTGCCGGTGTCCATGCTGAGGCCCATTGTCTGGTTGTATGCGCCGTTGCCGTCGGACAATAACCGAACCTTTTCTCCGATCCCTAATGCGTCGCCCCAGGCCTTCATAACAAAGGCATCGTTTACAGCGACACAATTAATACTCAGAACACCCGCTTCTTTTAACGCTTCGGCGTGCTCTACGTAGCCGGGCAGGTGTTTCTCCGAACAGGTCGGAGTAAACGCGCCAGGCACTGAGAACAATACGTGTGTGCCTTTGGCGAATATTTCTGCCGGGTCATAGTTCTGAATGCCAAGATCACCTTTGCTGGTCAGTGAACCTGATGGAATTTTATCGCCTTCTTTAATTTGCTGACTCATGAAAACCTCGTTTTATGTAAACATCAAAGCGATGCTTTTTACTCTTAATTCGACTGTTTGGTTCACGCCCGGCCAGAAAAGGTGCGCTGTTGGGGCGCTTAACCACGACTCGGAATTTAGCGTTATTAAGCGCAGGCTCTAGCAATGAATCGGCGTCTTCGTCGCTGCCGACTAACTGCTGGAACATTTGCATGTCTTTTTTCACTTGTGCCTTTTGCTTGCCGGTTTTTGGGTACATGGGGTCTAAATAAACCACGTCGGGCTCGTGGGTGAAGCCTTTACCCGTATATAAGTTGTCGGTTCCGATTAAATGCATGCGCTGGCAGGTTTCGCCAATGAAGTCGGCTTCCTGCTGGGCTCTGTGCAGGCCGTTATCGAGCAGCGCAGCGACAACCGGGTGACGTTCTATAAGCTGCACGTCGCAGCCCAGTCCGGCTAGTACAAAGGCGTCTCGCCCAAGGCCGGCCGTGCCGTCAACAACCGATGGTTTAAACTGCCCGGTGACACCAACTGCTTTAGCAATAGCTTCGTTTTTTAACTGTGTGTTCTGAGCACGGTAGGCCGCTTTGCCCTGATGAAAGTCGACCACTAAAGGTGACATTTTTTGTGGGCTTTGCAGCCAATGCAGAGCCAATATACCGTCGTTCAACCAAAGTTGAAAAACGTCATTATCGGTGGCTTCAGACGGGAGGCCCCAACGCTTCGCGATCGCCTTTGCCTCAACGGTTTCAGCATCGCTGCCTGCAAGAACGGGAACCCGGACCGCGGCTGTCACTGTGCGGCCTTACGTTGCATATCAATGTGCGGAATGTCGTCTTCCAGATACTCGTCGCTAATGGCTTCAAAGCCGAAGCTTTGGTAGAACTTCAGCAGATAAACCTGTGCGCCTACCCGAATTGGGGCTTTGGGGGCATATTCTTCAAGATAGTCGATACTGCGTTGCATGACTTCTCTGCCTAGCTTCTGGCGGCGCACTTTTTCATGGGTTATTACCCGGCCAATACGAGAATAGCCGGTATCGGCGGTGGCCAGGTAAAGCCGGGCGTAGGCGACCATTTCGCCGGTGTCGTTGCGGGCGTACAAATGTAAAGCCTGCTCGTCTGCGCCGTCGGCGTCAAGGTAGGGACAAGTTTGCTCCACCACGAAAACTTCTTGTCTAAGTTTCAGCAAGTCGTAGAGATCGTGCAGCGAAAGATCGTTAAATGCTTTTAAGTGCCAGTTCATGTGCCTACTTTCTTCAATGAGTTGCTAAGAGAAACCACGTTGCTTCTATTGACTTCGCTATCGTATAAGGCGAGCAGCTCGGCTACGGGCTTTCGACCGTCGCCTTTTTGACTGATGCTGCGCGAGACCGACAAACTGCTGATGTCGGCGTGTTTGTATAAAGCCCGGGTGAGGTCGGTGTCGTGGTTGCTTATCAGTACCGGAATGTGGCGCTTTTTCGCAACCTGTACTGCCCGACGGGCTAGCTCGTCCTGGTCAGTCAGGCCAAAGCCGCCAGTGGCGTAGCTGGTAAAGTTAGAGGTCTGGTCCAGCGGTGCGTAGGGCGGGTCGCAATAAATCACGTCGCCTTGTCGGGCACGTCGAAACACTTGTTCAAACGGGCGGCAAATAAACTTGGCCTTGCGCGCTTTCTCGGCAAAATGCTCGAGCTCTTTTTCCGGGAAGTAAGGTTTGCGGTAATCACCAAAGGGCACATTAAAAATGCCTTTGCTGTTATAGCGACACAGGCCGTTGTAGCCGTGGCGGTTCATATATAAAAAAAGCAATGAACGAAAGTAAGGGTCGCTGCTGGCATTAAAGGCGGCACGCAGTGCGTAGTAAGCGTCGGCCTGGTTGTTACGGTTAACGAAGAGCTTGCGGGCGTCCTGAATAAAAGTCTTCGGACGGCGCTTCACAAACTGATACAGGGTAATGAGGTCCTGATTAATGTCGTTAAGCAGGTAGCTGTCGTAGTCGGTATTCAGAAAAACTGAACCGGCACCCACAAAAGGTTCGATGAGCTTTTTACCTTGCGGCAAGCGTGCTGTTATCGGCTCGATAAGTGAGTACTTACCGCCTGCCCATTTTAAAAATGCCCGATTCTTCTTCATGCGCCGGCCGTTGGTGGATCCTCAAGGGATTGTAACCCAAAGGCCGGGGGATGAAAATTGCTGACTGCGCTATTCGTCCGGCTACTGGCTAGTAATGTCGTTTTGCACACTGGCAAACGACTTAGCCCAGGGCTCCATTTGCTGCACATCGGTCGGCAGCTGAGTGGCGGCTGCACGTGCTTGCTCAATGCTGGGATAGCTGCCAAAAATAACCACATAACGTTGATCAGCGCGCTGATACACCTGAGTATTAGCGGCAATACCGTAGTCATTACGGAAACTGCGCAGTAGCTGCGGGTCACTAATAATGCTGATTTGCAGCGTGTAATTGCCTGAATTCTGATCCAGTGCCCACTGGGTCTGGAACGGCCGCGCTTGAGGCTGAGACTGTTGTGGTTGTAGCTCAGGTTGTTCTGCTTTAACTTCTGGCTCTGGTTTGGCTACAACGGTATCAATGCCTGCCTCGGCTGCCGACTGCTCGTTAGACTGCCCTGCAGGCTCTGCTTCCTGCGGCTCTTGTTGCTTCGGCTGTTGCTTAATGAAGCCCAGCGAAATTTCGCCTTCTGTAATTTCAGAGGCGGCTACGGTGTTTAATGTACCTAACGCATTGCGGTAAGAGGCGGCCAGTTCCGCAGGAACCAGTTCTAAAGAACGTTCATTGAGCGGTTCAAAGCTGGGCAAACTGGTCGTCTGTTCGGTAGCTTCTGTTGCTGTTTTATCTTCGGCTGTCGTGGCACTGTTTGCATCGCCTTCTTCGGTCGTGGCTTCTGCCGATGCCGCTGATTCCGGATTCACTTGTTGCCAGTAGGCGGTCAGCTGCTCTTTATTCAGAAAACCAGCAAAGGCCAGACTCATAATGGCTGCAATTAAAAGAATAGGCCACAGACGCATTTTGCGACGGCTGCCCTGTTCTGCTTTATGGTTCGCTTTGCTCTGTTCGCTGGCGTTGTTGTCAGCATTTTCTTCGGCATTGGTATCGCGGTAGCGTGCTGCCTGAGTCGTTAAGGTTAACTGCAAACGCTGCTGAATTTCACCGGGAAACCCATGAATGGAGTTTAAAAATTGTTGAATGCGTTCCAGGTTCCAGAAGCTACGCTGCTTCTCCGGCAGTAAGGCCTGCACAAAGCGAATCTGTTCGTCATGATTAAGTGGCTGAACCTCAATCATGGTGGGCCCTTGTACACGCAAGTGCGGCGCCGGGCGTTGTTGCTGTGCCCAGCGGCTGTCGCCGGTAATGATAATGCTGGTGCGCTGACCAATGGCGCTAAGCTGAGTAACGGTGGAAATGCACTCGGCTAAAAAGCTTTCTGACAATAGCTCACCGTTATCGATAACAATAATGGCGTGGTTAAGCGGACGCTGGCGTTGCATCTGACGACTTAGTGACTCGTCGTTAATGCTGATGGTGCCGAACAACTGGTTGAGTATCTGTGCGCGAAGTCGGTCGTTGGTGGAGCGTTCATTGGCGCTGATAAAAGCGACTTCCGCGTATTCTGATGCCTGCTCCAGAAACACTTCTGCAATGGTGGTTTTACCGCTGCCCTCTTTGCCGTGCAGCATAATAAGCGAAACGCTTTGCTGGCAATTTTGGTGGAGCTGGTCAATAACCTGTTGCTGGCTTGGTTTGGTTTTTACCGGCGCGGCAACAATGTGTTGTGTGGTTGCAAGTGCTTGCATCTGTCTGTTCCTGTCTGTCAGCCGAATAGAGATAACGCGTTGGCGTTAGCAACATTCAGTGATCACAGCAGCAACGGTATTGTGTTCTACAGTACTGACGACTTCAGCTTTACCAATAGCAACTGGAAGAACAAAGTGCAGCTGACCGTCTTTTACTTTTTTGTCGCGCTGCATGTAGTCTAACCAGTCCTGCCAGGGCATTTGCGGGCCCTTCGTTGGCAAGCCAAGTGCCAGCAGTAAATCTTTAATGCGTCGAAAATCTGACGAATCGAGCCGCTGTGTCACTTCTGACAGCTTAGATGCAATTATAATGCCAGCAGCTACGGCTTCGCCGTGTGTCCATGCGCCGTATTCGGTGGCGGCTTCAATGGCGTGTCCAAAAGTGTGGCCTAAATTGAGTAATGCCCGTAGGCCTTTTTCGCGCTCGTCCTGGGCGACAACTTCCGCTTTAATTTCGCAGCTGCGTTGAATAGCATAAGTCAGTGCTGCCGGGTCTTGCTGACTTAACTCTGTCGTATGCTGTTCCAGCCAGTGGAAAAACTCGGGATCGTAGATAACACCGTATTTAACCACTTCGGCCAGGCCGCTGCGGTAGTCCCGTTCAGTCAGTGTTTGCAAGCAGTCTATGTCGATAACCACCGATTTGGGCTGATAGAAAGCGCCAATCAGGTTTTTCCCCTGCGGATGGTTAACCGCTGTTTTTCCGCCCACGGAAGAATCAACCTGCGACAATAGGGTGGTCGGAATTTGGTAAAAGTCGACACCCCGTTGAAATGTTGACGCCACAAAGCCCGCTAGGTCACCAACCACACCTCCGCCTAAAGCAATAATGCCGCAGTCGCGGTTAAAGCCAGCGTTAATAAGAAGATCCATGGCTTCGCTGTAGCTTTCCAGGCTTTTAAACTGTTCGCCGTCGCGCATTTCAAATACTTCGACCTGATGGCCGGCAAGCGCACTTAATAATGGCTTTAAATAGTGCTGGCTGATGGTTGGGTTAGTGATGACCAGTAGCTGTTGATTGAGTTTATGCGGGAGGTTTTCTACGTAGTTTGATAACAGGGCGTTACCAATGTAGATGGTGTAGCTGCGTTCACCTAAAGAGACGTTAACCTCAGCCATGAACGCAGCTCCCTTTATTTACCCGAGGCCGTTAATCGACTCGAGTTGATCGATAATGTCATTGACGACGAATTTTGCGCTTTGATCATCGGTTTGTACCGTGATGTCTGCAATTTCTTCGTATAAAGGGTCGCGTTCTTGCGCCAGTTGCTCCAGCACTTTACGCGGGTCGTCAGCTTCTGCAATTAAAGGCCGGCGTTTGTCGCGCTGGGTGCGCGCCAGTTGTTTCTCAATGGGTGTTTTCAAGTACACAACAACACCCCGAGCCGACAGACGGTTACGGCTTTCTTTGCTCATGACCGAGCCGCCACCTGTCGCTAAGACAATACCCATGTTTTCGGTAAGCTCTTCGATTACTTTTTCTTCGCGTGCACGAAAGCCTTCTTCACCTTCAAGCTCAAAAACCCAACTGATATCAGCCCCTGTGCGGCGCTCGATTTCAGAATCTGAGTCGTAGAACTCTAAATGTAATTGTCTGGCGATTTGACGGCCAATCGTACTTTTGCCAGCCCCCATGGGCCCAACAAGAAAAATATTACGTTTCTCAGCCATATTCCTGCTTACATCATTGGTTAAAATTAGCTGTAACTCACGAATCCGGAGTGTCTGGAGACGTCCCCCAACCCAACGAAAAGAAGCGCGATTATCGCAACTTGAGCCCACTTTAGCAATAGTAATCGGCTTTTGGACTAAGTTTGGGGCAATATCGTTGGTGTGACGAAAATCATTAACTCCCGCTTTTCATTGCGCTGCTGCTGATGAGAGAACAAATTCCCGAGTAACGGCAGCGAACCTAAGATGGGGACACGACTGTCATCATTCAAGCTATGTTCCTGAAAGATTCCCCCTAAGACGATAGTTTCGCCATTTTTCGCCAGTACCCGCGTCGACATTTCCTGCGTGTCGATGGCAACGGCTGGTCCGGTTGGTGTGGCAACGGTGTCGCCGCGGGTGTTCTGGGTAATGGTGAGCTCCATTAGTACATGGTTATTTGGTGTTATTTGCGGAGTCACACTTAAACCCATAACTGCTTTTTTAAATTGCACCGCAGTAGCCCCGTGCGCAGCTGTTTCTACATAAGGTATTTCGGTACCTTGCTCTATGTAGGCCGGTTGCTGATTTGACGTAAAAATTTTCGGACTGGTAATAATTTCGGCTTTGTTTTCCTGCTCCAGCGCCGTTAATTCAAGGTCCAGCAGAATGTCATCGCTCAGCCTGGCTAGGTTTGCGGAAAAGGTTCCGGCGGGGTTTGTTGCCGGTAAGTCCACTTGCATACCTTTTACAAAACGCCCTGCGTCCTCTGGTATTGCCAGTCCGTACTCCGACGCGCCCCAACGAATGCCCAGTTCTTTACTGACGTTGGCCTTTACCGTCACCATACGGGCTTCAATGAGAACTTGTTTCACCGGGACATCTAAATCAATGACTAACTGACGAATGGTGGCCAGCTGCTCCGGTGTGTCCCGAACAATGAGGGTATTAGTGCGCTCATCAACACTGACCGCTCCGTTGGGTGACAAAAAGCTTTGCTGTTCATTTTTTAATAACGACGCTAAGTCACTGGCTTTAGCAAAGTTTACGCTAAGCAAAATAGAGCGGTGCTGGCTATTGTCTGCGACAGCATCATCGGCGACATCAATGCGGAGCATGGAACCTTGTGTGTGAACCGTTAAGCCATGACTGGTTAGCAGCGTGTCGAAGGCATCCTGCCAGGCAACCTTGTTGAGTTTCAAACTGGATTCACCACTGACCTGGTCGGTAATCAATATATTTAACTGATGCTGATCGGCCAGTAATTGTATGAGTTGGCTTAGCGGCATTTTATCGGTATTGAGCGAGACAGGTTGTTGTCTTTGCTCTTCGCTCAGCAGGCTTTTCCAGGAATTTTCCATTGCGTAGCCAGATGTAGAGCAAAGCACCAGCAGCAGACTGAGCACACAAAAAGAGAATTTAATTGGCTTCATTACGGTTTCTTGTCCTTAGTTAAACGAAGTTTGACGGTCTCTGTCGACCAACAGCCTGCATATTGCTGCCAGCGTTCGAACAGTGCGTACCCGGGGTTAATTTCACGCAATTGCATGAGTGGGCTTTCTATCCAGCTGTTGTTAGCAAGGGTTATTACGCGGTCCGGCAGTTGTAGCAGAGCTTTTCTTTGTGGTGAGGTTTGTGTGGCCAGCAACTTCACTAAAGACCAGTCACCGATTTGAATGTTGCTCTTTATTGCAGGCCGCTCTAAGCATTTAGGAGGTTCGACGGTAATCGGCGGAAAGTTTGTTTTAAACAGCGTGTTGGCGTCAATGCTTGCCGAAGCGGCATCATTGGCGTTTAACCACAGAAACTGCCAACTGAGTTTACCGCTGGTTAAGTCTGTGTCTTGCCACTTTAATGTTTGAGTAAAAGGAAAAGCCTGAGTCGCGCCTTGTTGTGCCAGCATTACAGAGGCAACAAAACGGACAGCGCGCTGATAGCTGCCATTAACTCCAACCAACCATTGCTCAGAACGCTCTGGATCCTGTTGGTAATGCAAGTCGACCTTTTGTTGCTTTGCCGCCTGGGTTAGTAATGACGAAACATCCACGAAGGAGGGTTCGGGTACGCCGATACTGTCCTCTGCCGGATCTGGAGGAAGAGGTGCCTGTAGCTGCTGATACTGATTCCGCAAGGTGTTGCTAAGCTGCGCGGCCTGATACCCGGTGAAGTAATAGCTAATGAGCACAGCAAGCAGGGTAAAGATAAGCAGAGCGATACCCCAGGCTATAAGCGCTTTGTGTAATGATTTAGCCACGGCTGGCCTCACGCGGGCTATTTAAGTAATGGAATGAAACGCGTTTTTGCGGCAACAACTGCTGTCTTAGCCCGGCATGAGCAAGTTGTTTGTTGAGCCATAAATAGTGGTCGTTAACTTCCTGAATACGGCGATAGCCAGCTTCCAGCTTGAACTGCTCATGGTTAAAAGTAAGCCGGCGGTTGTGAAAGCTTTTTGGTGTGTTGTCGAGTATTGCCGAAAATGCGTTAAGCCTCAGCTTATGTGCGCGTTTAAGCCGGGTAAAAGTACGCTGGGTCTCTTGCTGTTGCTTGTAGGCTTGCCAGCGTTGTTGGTGAACTTTGCGCTCAGCCAGTGTTTGATTCTGGGCGCTAACTTTTTGCTGCAACTGAGCCAGATAGTCACTGTATGAAATAACCCACTGTGAAGAGAAAAAGGTAACAGTTATTAACAGCGCAATACCGACTTTATGCAATGTGTGGTGGCGTTGCCATAAGCTTTGCTGTCGCCATTGCAGAAGGTTTAACGATGCCATTGATTAAACCCCCGCAAGGCTAAGCCTAATAACACCAGCTCATTATCTAATGCCGCAACAATGGGTGCTGGATTGTTTTTGAAAAAGGGGGTTGTTGATAGCACTAGGTGCGTGAGTTGCGTTTGCCCTTCAAGCTGCCTATCCAGCGACGACTGAACCGCTTTATCGCCAAAGCTCATAACCCAACTGAATTTGCCGGACATTTGAGCCGACAAAAGATAAGGCAGTAAATTGAAAGTATCGACGTATTCTAAGCGCTGAAAAACACCGCCTTTGCAATACAGAAGAATAGACTGAGGCTGTCTCAGCTCGACAATGACCCATTGCATTGTGCTTTCAAATACTGCGTTGTCGGGCCAAAGGTAAGGAAGTACTGCGTTGGTTGCACGTACAACAGACTGATAGGCCGGTTCAACCACGTGTACCGGCATTTGTAGTGGTGCCAATATTGCCAGTAATTCTTCCAGAGCTGAGCGTTGACCAATGACCGCTTCAGCTTCGTTATTTCGGGTAAAATAGTCGTAACTGATACCGGTACTGGTCTTTAATTGTGGCGGTAATTTTTCCAGTAACTGCTCTTCAACCTGACTATGGTTGTCCAGCGCAATTTTCTGATAGTGAGTTGCGGTGTAATCAAGCGCTGAGACAATGCCATCTTTATTGAGTCCTTTATCGCTGAGGCTGTTTTTGTGTTGCTGTGAAAAGTGGTCGACGACAAAGTGCCGGCCCTGCCGTGATAGTTGTAAAACCAGACAACTTTCACGATTCATTTGCACAGCAAGTGGTTGCTGGCGAAGTAATGACATTAGACAATATCCTTATTGTAGAAAAGCCAGATGCAAGCGTAGTGTTGTGAACAAAAATCCGCCATAATAGTCAGTAAGAATTTAGAGCTAATTTATGTCGGTTTTTGTAGTTTAAGCAGACTGGCGTAGTGAAAATGCGGTTATGGAGCAGATAATTGAAGTGGTTTAAGCGGCTAATTTACACCTTGCTGGTGTGTACTATTATTGGCGGGGTAGCGGTTGGCAGCCTTTACTTGTATGTAAAGCCCGAATTACCCAGCGTGGAAGCTTTGCGCGATGTGCGTTTGCAGACACCAATGCAGGTGTTCACAGCAGACGGGGAACTGATCTCACAGTTTGGTGAAAAGCGGCGTATACCTGTGGAGCTGCAAGACGTACCGCAACCGCTTATTGATGCTTTTCTGGCAACCGAAGACAGTCGTTTTTATCAGCATTTTGGTGTTGACCCTATTGGTGTTTTGCGTGCCTTTAGTGTGTTGGTGACCACCGGTGAGATTCAGGAAGGTGCCAGTACCATTACCATGCAGCTGGCACGTAACTTCTTTTTGACCTTTGAACGCGCGTGGATGCGCAAGATAAAAGAAGCCTTTATTGCCGTTCACATTGAACAGCTCTTAAGCAAAGATGAGATTCTGGAACTTTACCTCAATAAAATTACCTTCGGGCATCGCGCTCATGGCGTCGGGGCTGCAGCACAGGTTTATTACGGTAAGCCACTAAAAGACCTGACTCTGGCGCAGATGGCAACCATCGCAGGCTTGCCTAAAGCGCCGTCGAATCTAAACCCAATTTCAAACCCGATTGCTTCGAAAGCGCGCCGACGTGTGGTTTTGTTGCGTATGCTGGATGAAAATAAAATCAGCCAGGCGGAGTTTGAAGAAGCCGCTAATGCCCCGGTCACCGCTCGTCGTCATGGCGCGGAGGTAACGGTCAATGCGCCTTATCTGGCCGAGATGGTGCGCCAGGAAATGGTAGACCGCTACGGAGACGACAAAGCTTACAATGAAGGCTACAAGGTTTACACAACGATAAGAAGCGATGTGCAGCTGGCTGCGCGTCAGGCCGTCTGGGATAACCTGCACAGTTACGACGAACGCCATGGTTACCGCGGTCCGGTTAGCTTGTTGTGGTCAGCAGAAAAAGAAGAGGAGCCGGTGGAAGAACCGGCTATTCGGCAATACCTTGAACAATTACGCGTTATTGGTGCGGTTACACCGGCTGTGGTGATAGCCGTTGGTGAGCAGTCTGCGGAAGTGATGGTTAAAGACGAGGGGAAAATCACTTTACCCTGGGAAGCCATGCACTGGGCCCGCGAATACCTGAACGAAGAACGTCAGGGGCCGCCTCCGGAGACAGCCGGAGAAATCATGCAGCCCGGGCACGTTATTTGGTTGCGTCGGGTGAATGACGGCAGTGAATGGCGTCTGGCTCAAATTCCTGAACCAAGTTCCGCCATTGTGTCGCTAAGGCCCGATGACGGCGCTGTAGCTGCTGTGGTTGGTGGTTACAGTTTCCAGCTGAGCCAGTACAACCGCGCACTACAAGCGGAACGTCAGGTTGGTTCTAATATTAAACCGTTAATATATTCAGCAGCCTTTGAAGAAGGATTGACGCTGGCGACTCTGGTTAATGATGCTCCGATTAACCAGTGGAATCCGGGTTCCGGTATTGCCTGGCGGCCCAAAAACTCGCCTGAAGTTTACGAAGGGCCTATTCGCCTGCGTAAAGCGCTGGCTAAGTCGAAAAACGTGGTTTCAGTGCGGCTAATTCGCGAAGTGGGCGTAAAGCAAGTGGCAGACCATTTAGCGAAATTTGGGCTGGATCGTTCTGAAATTCCTGAAAATGAATCGCTCTCGTTGGGTTCGCTGTCAATGACACCGATGCAGGTAGCCAGAGCATTTGCTGTTTTCGCAAATGGTGGCTTTTTGGTCGAACCTTATTTCATTGAACGCATTGAAGATGCAGACGGAAACGTTTTAGACGAAACCGACCCGGCGCGCGCCTGTTTCGACTGCGATAAACCGGCACCGCAGGTCATCAGTGAGCAAAATGCATTTTTGGTTGAACAGGCAATGAACTCTGCTGTCTGGGGTGGTGGAAGCTGGCCTAATGGCACCGGCTGGAATGGTACCTCCTGGCGTATTCAACGTTCTAAACCCATTACCGAAGCGGTAGGTCGTAACATTGCCGGTAAAACCGGTACGACAAACGATGTGCGAGACACTTGGTTCTCGGGCTTTACTTCTAGTCTATCCACCACGGTCTGGGTAGGTTTTGATGATGTTTCCAGAAAGCTGGGGCGTACGTCAAAGCATCCTGAAGTGGACTCCAGTCAGCAGGCAATAACCGGCGGTGAGGCTGGAGCTAAAACAGCATTGCCGGGCTGGATCCTGTTTATGGAAAAGGCGTTACCCCTGTTCCCGTCACGTGAGTTTGGTATTCCACCGGGCGTGGTGAATGTTCGAATCGACTTAGAAAGTGGTAAGTTGTCGCATAAGAGCGATTACACCACACGCTTTGAATACTTCATTCGGGGAACTGAGCCGACAGAGTACAGCCGTAATAATGGCAACTCAGACAGCGATATTTTTGAAGACAATGACGACGATTTATTTTAGTCAGGCATTAGGAAAAAATGAGTGGGAGCGTTAAGCTCCCACTGCCAGTTTACCCAGTAACTGATTCAAATCGGACTGAACCCCACCTGCGGTAACGTGTTTACCTGCACCGGGACCACTTATTACGAGCGGCATTTCAGAATACCAGTCGGTGTAGATAACAAAGATGTTTTCGCCGGGTATTAGGTTTGCCAGCATATCCCCTTCCGGAATGTACTCAATACCAACCTGAGCGGTAACCCGCTGCTCATCACTGACGGTGAAGCTGGCCAGTAGTCGCGGTACTTTACCGTCTTTGGCAGCTTCGTTAAGCATAGCTGCCATGGGCTCATCAAGCTCAGATATGCGTTGCATAAAGTCCTTAAGCGGAATGTCGCGTAAGTTCTCCGGCACCAGGCTTTGTACCTGAATGTCCTGCCAGTCCAGATTCAAGCCAATTTCGCGTGCAAGAATCAGCAGTTTACGGACAAGATCCTGGCAGGACAGATCTTCTCGTGGGTCGGGTTCGCTGTAACCCCTTTCTTTGGCTTCTTGTACCAGCGAGCTGAAAGCCACACCTTTGGTGAAATTCTCAAACAACCAGGACATAGTTCCGGAGAAAATACCGGAGATACTGCGGATTTCGTCGCCGGAATTGCGTAAGTCATTAATGGCGTAATTCAAAGGCAGTCCGGCGCCAACGGTGGTGTTATAGAGCCACTCACGGTCGTATTCGTGCTGGATGGTACGAATTTCGCGGTACAGCGCTTCGTCAGCCGAGCCCGCGCGCTTGTTGGCACTGATGATATGCAGGCCGTTTGCGAACAGACTCGGATATAACTGTGCCACTTGTTTGGCATCGGTTAAATCAATCACAACCAGCTCGTCGTATGGCGCATTGGGCAGCTCGCGCAACAGTTCGGTCAATACGTAAGGGCGCGCCAGGCGGTCGAAGTCATCTGCCCACTGGGTCAGTTCAACGCCGTTGTAATCCAGCCATAAACGGCGGGAATTAGCTATGCCAATAACGCGAACGTCCATCACCTGGTTAATGCGGTCCCGCTGTTGTCTGAACAGCTCCAACCAGGCTGTACCAATATTGCCACGGCCAATAACCAGCACACCCAGACTGCGGCGGTAGTTAAATAATTGACTGTGTAAACGGTTCAGTAAACGGTTATCAAGCTTCTGCTCTAAAATAGCCACAGCGGAGTCGCCGTTCTGAGTTAAGGCAAAGCGGCGTACTTTTTGTTCTGAAAGCTGGAGCTTAAAGGTCGAAAACTGATCGGTTTCCTGAATGCGGTTACCGACAATAGCGACCATGGAGTAACCGCGAATTTGAGTGATGGCATCACCCGCGCCCAGACTGTCCAGCCAGCCGGTCAGATAGTCTAAGTGGTTTTGGTGAAAGACCAGATATTGCTGATGATTTTCCGGCTCAGTCCAACTGACCAGCGGTTCTAACTCCAGTTCATCCAGGCGCTTTACTAAAGCCTTGTCCTGCAACTCAACTTTAAACAGAACCACTTCGGACAAAGACGTGAAGACTTTGCCGCGGGGCTGCGTATTCTGGAACTGACCAATGCGGGTTTGCTGGTTTTCTACTTTTAAGCTGGAACGTACCGATATGACCATGCGTTGACGGTCGACCGGCTGAAAGGTTCTTGGGTGCAGAACCGGGCTGCCAAGTCTTGCCAGTTCCTCGGCTTCGGTCCAGTCCAGTGTGGGCAAACTGACGACACGTTCAACTTTACGAGGATCCGCCGAGTAAACACCGGCAACGTCCTTCCATATAGTGACCTGGCGAGCATCGAGCAAGCTACCCACCAGCGTAGCTGAGTAGTCACTGCCGTTGCGACCCAGAGTCAAGCTTTCGCCGTTTAAGCCACGTGCAATAAAGCCGGTAACAATAAAGCGGGTGCCGGAATGAGGAGCTACCCGCAGTAGTAGCTTTTCACGGGAGTGCTCAACCTGAATCACAGGCTCTGGAGCATCCGCTGCCAGTAAGAAGTCGCGGGCATCAATGTGGTCGGCCCGGGTGCCCTGTTTTTGCAGCAGCGCAGATAATAAGCGTGCCGACCAAAGTTCACCGTAGGACAGCAGCTCGGCGTTATGAGCAATGTCTTCGTCACCGGCTAACCAACGACGCCAGCGAGTGAAGTCCTGTTGTGACTGTTGCAGCAATTGCTGTTGTAAATCGCCACTTAATAACTCAGTGATAAGTCCTTGCTGAAAATTCTCCAGCTGATCGAGCAGAATACTGGCGGTATCGCCCGGCTGCGGTTTGGCGTTTATAATAGCCAGAATACGATTGGTCGTATCACCAGCGGCGGAAACCACGACAAGATCGCTCGCGCCGGCGTATTCCGTTACAATGCGGGCCACACGTCGATAGCAAAAGGCGTCGGCAAGACTGCTTCCGCCAAACTTGTGTACCTGAACACTGTCGGCAACGGCCTGCTTTTGCTCCTCTGTGAGCTGTGTTGTTGTCATTCCGCCTTCCTTAACTACTCGCATGGATTGGGTTACTGCTACTAAGGCTAAAATATTGTCAGACAAATGTCAGCAACTTTTAGCCATCTAGACGGATAAAATTTGACGGGGTCGCTCAGTCGGGTACAATTCATTACAACTTACAGGGTTTTGTCTGACATCAGAGCAATGAATATGAAATGGAACGGCGAATACATTTACCCGTATGCTGAACACGGTCGTAAGAGTCAGCAGGTTAAGAAAGTTACGGTCTCAATTCCTACTCGGGTATTAAAAGTACTGACTGATGAGCGGACCCGTCGCCAAATCAATAATTTGCGTCATGCTACCAACAGCGAACTGCTGTGTGAGGCGTTTTTACACGCTTTTACCGGTCAGCCGCTGCCCGAAGATGAAGACTTGCAAAAATCGAACTCGAATAAAATACCCAAAGCCGTGCGGGAAGAGCTGGAAGCCAGAGGCTTGCCCATCCCGACGGATGACGAATTGGACGATTAATCCTGCATATAATTTTCTGGTAAATCGATTTTCGCCGCGCCGGATTTCACGGCGGCTTCAGCAACCGCGCGAGCCACACGCTGGCACAAGCGTGGATCGATAGGCTTAGGAATAATGTAGTTGCGGCCGAAGTTTAATTCTTTGACATCGGCTGCTTTTAGCACGGAGTCGGGCACGGGCTCTTTCGCCAACTGGCGAATGGCCTCTACCGCTGCCACCTTCATTTCATCGTTAATGGCTGTTGCCCGCACATCTAATGCTCCGCGGAACATAAAAGGGAAACAGAGTACATTGTTCACCTGGTTCGGATAGTCCGAACGGCCAGTTCCCATAATTAAGTCGTCCCGTGCTGCCATAGCAACTTCCGGTTTAATTTCCGGATCAGGGTTTGAGCAGGCAAAAATAACCGGGTTAGGTGCCATTAGCTTCAGCTCTTCCGGGCTGAGCAGGTCTGGGCCTGAAACGCCAACAAAGATATCAGCACCCTCAATAACATCTTTTAGCGTGCGCTTATCGGTATTGTTAGCGAACAGTTGCTTGTATTCGTTTAAGTCGTCACGGCGGGTGTGAATAACGCCTTTAGAATCGAGCATGTAAATGTGTTCGCGCTGTGCACCGCATTTAATCAGAAGCTCCATACAGGCAATTGCTGCTGCGCCGGCACCGAGACAAACAACGCGTGACTCGGCCAGTTTTTTGCCCTGAATTTCCAGCGCGTTAAGCATACCGGCTGCGGTAACAATGGCAGTACCGTGTTGGTCGTCATGGAATACCGGTACATTGCAGCGTTCTATTAAGGCCTGCTCAATTTCAAAACACTCAGGTGCTTTAATGTCTTCTAAGTTAATACCGCCAAAGGTGTCAGCAATGTTGGCAACCGTATTGATAAAGTCCTGTGTGGTACGGTGACTGACTTCAATATCAATGGAATCCAGCCCGGCGAAGCGTTTGAACAAAAGTGCTTTACCTTCCATTACCGGTTTTGACGCTAGTGGCCCCAAATTACCCAGACCGAGAATAGCCGTTCCGTTAGTAATAACAGCAACCATGTTGCCTTTAGCCGTGTACTTGTACGCGTTGTCCGGGTCTTGTGCGATTTCCCGAACCGGCTCTGCTACGCCCGGGCTGTAGGCCAGCGCTAAATCTTTACTGGTTTCAGCAGGGGTGGTGAGTTCAACGGAAATTTTACCCGGGGTCGGGTATTGATGGTAATCCAGTGCCTGTTGGCGAAAGTCTGTCATGCGGTGATACCTGAGTCTGGTGATCAGAATGCCGATCAGTCTATCGCTTTTGTGCTAATAAACAAATCTTACCTCCGCCTTTGAGGGTCATGAGGTGAATGAAATTTCCAATGTGTTTAAAAGTACACCAGTTAACTTTTCTTTAACAATAGGCCGCTTAGCGAAACAGGCACAAAAAAAGGCACTGTTTAGCGCCTTTTTCTTAAAATCTGCTGTTAAGCAGCGTTTTCTATAAGTTTTCTTAGGCTTATTTCTTGCCCAGAGCACCAAAACGCTTCTTAAATTTGTCAACACGACCACCAGTGTCCATTACACGCTGCTTACCAGTGTAGAACGGGTGGCACTCTGAACATACGTCCAGGTGAAGATCTTCTGAGCGGGTTGAACGCGTTTCGAACGTGTGACCGCAAGAACAGCTGACTTTTAAAGTCTCGTACTTAGGATGAATACCTTGTTTCATGGGGTTACCTCAGTTATGGGCCGCATCGCCATTCGATCCAAAGCCGAACACCATGCGCAAAAAAACATCAATGAATTAAGAGCCGCGCATTTTATGTGATCCTGAGCCTGTGATCAAGCAGAATCTGCTGCCTTGTATTCTGCGCGGTAGCGTTCCAGAATAGAGCCATGAAGCAAGCCAACACCGGCAATGAACGACGTTATAAAGTCGCTCTGCCGTTACCTCTTCGACAAACCTATGATTATCTGTGCAAAAGTGCTGAGCCGCTGCCGCAGGGAGTGCGCGTGCGCGTGCCATTTGGTCAGCGCCAGTTAGTCGGCTATGTGGTTACTGAAGCCAATGACGAGCCGCCAACGTTTGAGCTGAAGTCGGTTTCGTCGGTATTGGATGAGCAACGACTGTGGCCGGATGATATTTGGCAACTGGTTCGCTGGTCTTCCGATTATTACCACCACTCGCTGGGGGATGTTGCTGCCAATAGCCTGCCGGTTTTGTTGCGCAAAGGCGATGCGCCGGAATACCTGACTGAAACTTTTTATGCGTTGACTGACTTAGGCCTTGCTCAGTCTATTAACGACTTGAAAGGGGCGGCGCGACAACAGCAAGTGCTGGCGGCGCTGAAACATAAGCCGCTCAGGCGCAGCGACTTAACCGACATAGGTGTGACCTCGGCCGTGCTTCGTACCCTGCAGGATAAAGGCTGGATTGAGGTGCGTGAGCAGGCACCGGCAAAGCCACAAAGCTGGCAGCAGAAGCCATCGGTATTAAGAGAACAGGGTCATGAATTAAATACCGAGCAGGCAGTAGCGGTTTCAACCATTAACCAGCAACAGAAGCACAGTACGCTATTGCTGGAAGGCGTTACCGGCAGTGGTAAGACTGAAGTCTACTTACAGGCTATGCAACCGGTACTGGAACGTGGTGAACAGGTTTTAGTGCTGGTGCCTGAAATTGGCCTCACCCCGCAAACCCTGCAGCGCTTTAAAGAACGCTTTGACGCGCCGGTGGTGATGCTGCACTCCGGTATGAGCGACAGAGAGCGGCTCAATACCTGGCTGGATGCGAAACACGGGCATGCAGCGATTATTATCGGCACCCGCTCTGCGGTGTTTACGCCTTGCCAGAAGCTGGGGCTTATTGTTGTCGATGAAGAGCATGACTTGTCCTACAAACAACAAGACGGATTCCGCTACCATGCCCGGGACATTGCCATAAAACGGGCAGCATTGTTGAACATACCGCTGGTATTAGGTAGTGCAACGGCCTCGCTGGAAACGTTGAACAACGCAGTCAGCAAGCGTTTTCACTGGCTTAAGCTGGGGCAACGTGCGGGTGGTGCACAAATGGTCAAACACGAGCTCATTGACCTTAAGCAGCAACCGATAAAAGCCGGTATCTCTAAAATACTGCAGGAACAAATTCAGGTAGAAATTGAACGCGGTAACCAGGTATTACTGTTTCTTAACCGCCGTGGGTTTGCGCCGGCATTAATGTGTCATGAGTGCGGCTGGCTGGCGCAATGTCATCGTTGTGATGCTTATTACACAGTGCATAAAACCCATCAGCAGTTGCAGTGTCACCATTGCGGGAGTCAGCAGCGGATACCGCGTCAATGCGGTTCCTGCGGTTCGCCGCAGATGATTTCTCATGGTGTGGGCACTGAGCAGCTCGAGCATAGTCTGAAAGAGATGTTTCCCGGCCGCGGGGTACTGCGCATTGACCGGGACTCAACCCGCCGCAAAGGCCAGTTAGACGACTACCTGCAAAAAGCCACAAATAATGAGTATCCCTTGCTGGTCGGCACGCAAATGCTGGCAAAAGGGCATCATTTTCCTAACGTGACTTTAGTGGCGCTGCTGGATGTTGATGGCGCGCTCTACAGCGCTGACTTTCGGGCCGCAGAGCGTTTAGGCCAGCTTTATACTCAGGTGGCCGGGCGCGCCGGGCGTGAGCACAAAGCCGGTAAAGTGGTGCTGCAAACCCACCATCCGGAGCATGATTTAATTCAGGATTTGCTCAATAACGGCTATTCGCATTTCGCACTGACGGCTTTAGCCGAACGCCAGCAAAGTGAGCTGCCGCCGTTTTCTTATTTAGCTCTGTTCAGGGCTGAGGCAACAGACAGAGACTCTGTGGTGCAGGCCATGACCCAAATTCAGCAGTTGATGCCGCAAGTAGAAGGTGCTTTTTTATTGGGGCCAATGCCTGCCTTAATGGAGCGTAAAGCTGGTCGTTACCGCTATCAATTGCTGTTACATTGTCAGTCACGGAAACTACGTTTTCAGTTAATTGAGCACTTGCTGCCGCAGATTAACGCCTTGCCGTTATTGAAAAAAGTACGCTGGTCGCTGGATATCGATCCGCAAGACTTCAGCTGATTAACAACTAAGCGGTTTTTTTTATCGGGCGTAGCGATTAAACTAAGCGCTTTGAATTTCCTCTTCGATTTTTCATACAGGTAGTCGCATTAATGAAAGAACAACTTGAACAGTTACTGGCCGAAGCCATTGGTCAACTTAAAGCACAGGGAAAAATCCCTGCGGATCACCCAGTAAAGATTCAGTTGGATCGCCCTCGCGACAAGTCGCACGGTGACTTTGCGACAAACCTGGCACTTATGTTGGCAAAGCCGGCAAAGTCGAACCCGCGTCAGTTGGCTGAAGCCATTGTTGATGCGGTACCGGAGAATTCTCTGCTGTCGAAGATGGATATTGCCGGACCGGGCTTTATTAACTTCACCATTTCGCAGGACCAGCTGAAAGACCAGTTAACGGCGATGCTGAACAGTGACCGCCTGAATATCGATGTTGCTGACCAAAGCAAAACCATTGTCATTGATTACTCGTCGCCTAACCTGGCGAAGGAAATGCACGTCGGTCATCTACGTTCTGCCATTATTGGTGATGCCGTGTCCCGCGTGTGCGAGTTTTTAGGTCATAAAGTGGTTCGTCAAAACCACGTGGGTGACTGGGGTACACAGTTCGGTATGCTTTTGGCTTACATGGAAGCGCTGGATAACCAGTCGGCAGAATATGAGCTGAGCAACCTGGAAACGTTTTATAAAGCGGCCAAGCAGCGTTTTGACGACAGCGAAGAGTTCGCTGACCGTGCACGACAGTTGGTAGTAAAACTGCAGTCGGGCGATGAATACTGCCTGAAGTTGTGGAACCAGTTTATTGATGTATCACTCAGCCATTGTCAGGAAGTGTATGATCGCCTGGGTGTTAAGCTGACCCGTGATGACGTTATGGCCGAAAGTGCCTACAACGACAAGTTACCGGGCGTTATTGAACACCTGCGTGAAAAAGGGTTGCTGACCGAAGATCAGGGCGCGCAGTGTGTGTTCCTGGAAGAGTACAAAGGTAAAGAAGGCGAGCCGCTACCAATTATTGTGCAGAAAAAAGGCGGTGGTTATCTGTATGCCACCACCGATTTAGCCGCCATTGAATACCGTCAGAAAGTGTTAGGCGGTGACCACTTAATGTATTTTGTAGACGCCCGTCAGGCACTGCATTTTGACCAAATTTTTACCCTGGCGCGTAAAGCAGGCTTTGTTGAGGGTGAGATACAGCTAGACCATTACGGTTTTGGTACGGTGATGGGCAAAGACGGAAAACCTTACAAAAGCCGTGACGGGGGTGTGACTAAACTGGCTGATTTATTAGATGAAGCCGAACGCCGCGCACTCGAGTTGCTTCAGCAGAAAACGACCGACTTAACAGACGAGCAGCAGAAACGCGTTGCTGAAGTGGTGGGTATTAGCTCGGTGAAGTATGCCGACTTGTCGAAAAACCGCACCAGTGACTACATTTTTGACTGGAACCACATGCTGACCTTTGAAGGTAATACAGCGCCTTACCTGCTTTATGCTTACACCCGTGTGAACAGCATTTTTGACCGACTCGGCGATACCGCTTTTGACCGTGATGCAGACATTATTCTTAATGACGAGCGTGAGCTGGCGCTTGCGAACCAGCTGGTGCGTTTTAATGAAGTGCTGCATCAGGTTCAGGATAAAGCCATGCCGCACTTCTTATGCGGCTATCTGTTTGATCTGGCCGGGCGTTTTTCCAGTTTTTATGAAGCCTGCCCTATTTTGAATCAGGAAGATGAAGCCCTTCGTAACAGCCGCCTTAAGTTGTCGATGTTAACGGCTAACGTGTTGAAGCAAGGCCTGGATTTGCTGGGCATTCCAACCCTGGAGAAGATGTAACGCACTATGGATTACGCGAATCGTAAGCCAAAATCGCCGAAACGTAAGCCGGCTAAGAAAAAGGGAAGCAATAAAAAGCAGCAACGTGGAGCAAAACCTGTTGGTGAACGTAAAGCTGTCCCTTGGTTCGTGGTTATTATTGCCATTGGCTTAATCGCCTTATTTACTTATATTCTGGTGCAAATTAGCGGTAAGTCCGAGGAAGTTGAGCAACCGCATGTGCAGCAACCACCGGCCGATCTGTTGCCGGAAAAGTCGGCCGAACGCTGGCGTTATATTGAAGAGCTGGAAAGCAAAGAAGTGGAAGTGGATGTACCCGAACGCGAAGTGGGTCCACCTAAGCTTATGCAATGTGGCTCTTTTCGTCAGCAGGCTGACGCAGAAAGGCTGCGTGCGCAAATTGCTATGGCTGGTCTGGAATCTCAGGTTAGAGCAACGGACGGCAGTAATGGTCTTTGGTACCGGGTTATTTTAGGGCCTTATGAAACAAAACGTGACGCCGAACGTGATCGCCATAAACTGCAGCGGAATCAGGTGTTTGGTTGCGCAATTTGGAACTGGAACATCGATTAATCCATACCCACCATTGAAAAACACGATATAGACCCTCAAATACTTGTCATTGATGTCACAAAGACAAAAAAGAGGGTCTTGATTTGACTACTATCGTATCTGTTCGCCGCGGCGATAAAGTTGTAATTGGCGGAGACGGCCAGGTTTCCTTAGGTAATACCGTAATGAAAGGCAATGCACGTAAAGTGCGTCGCCTTTACCACGACAAAGTGCTGGCAGGTTTTGCCGGCGGAACCGCTGACGCTTTCACACTGTTCGAACGCTTTGAATCCAAACTTGAGCAACATCAGGGCAACCTGATGCGTGCTGCTGTGGAACTGGCAAAAGACTGGCGTACTGACCGGGCGTTGCGCCGGTTAGAAGCTCTGTTGGCAGTGGCTGATAAAGAAACCTCACTGATTATAACGGGTAACGGCGACGTTGTTCAGCCTGAGAATGACCTTATAGCTATTGGCTCGGGTGGTCCTTTTGCTCAGTCAGCGGCGAGAGCGTTGCTGGAAAACACCGACTTGAATGCCCGCGACATTGTGCAAAAAGCATTAACTATTGCGGGTGATATTTGCGTATACACCAACGGCAATCAGACCATTGAAGAAGAAGAGTCTATTGCTGAAGACAAAACAAAGCAGGGGAAAGAATAAGATGTCTGAGATGACCCCAAGAGAAATTGTTGACGAATTAAACCGACACATTATTGGCCAGGATAAAGCCAAACGCGCTGTTGCCGTTGCTTTGCGTAATCGCTGGCGCCGCATGCAGCTGGACGATGAACTGCGTCAGGAAGTGACGCCAAAGAATATCTTAATGATTGGCCCAACGGGTGTTGGTAAAACGGAAATAGCCCGTCGCCTGGCAAAATTGGCAAAGGCACCGTTCATTAAAGTAGAAGCCACTAAGTTCACCGAAGTTGGCTATGTGGGTAAAGAAATTGAGTCTATTGTTAAAGACTTGACCGATGTAGCAGTGAAGCAAACTCGTGAAGAGATGATGCAAAAGGTACGTTACCGCGCTGAAGAAGCGGCGGAAGAGCGTATTCTGGATGTGCTGTTGCCTCCGGCGAAGAAGTCGTCCTCCGGTTGGGCTCAACAACAGGAAGAAACACCAGAAAACGATGACCAGCGTGGTACACGTCAGGTATTCCGTAAGAAGCTGCGCGAAGGCCAGTTAGACGACAAAGAAATTGAAATTGATTTAGCTATGCCACAAATGGGTGTTGAAATTATGGCACCGCCGGGCATGGAAGAGATGACATCTCAATTGCAGAACATGTTCCAGAACATGGGCAACGATAAAACCAAAGCCCGTAAGATGCGTATCAAAGACGCCTACAAACAACTGGTCGAAGAAGAAGCGGCGAAACTGCTGAACCCAGATGAAGTCAAAGAAGCAGCGATTGAATCGGTTGAGCAAAACGGCATTGTCTTTTTAGATGAAATTGACAAGATTTGTAAGCGCGGTGATACCAGCGGGCCGGATGTTTCACGCGAAGGTGTACAGCGTGACCTGCTGCCTTTAGTTGAAGGTACAACGGTGAACACCAAGCATGGCATGATAAAGACCGACCATATTCTGTTCATTGCCTCTGGTGCATTCCAGATGAGTAAGCCATCGGATCTTATTCCCGAGCTTCAGGGTCGTTTGCCGATTCGGGTAGAACTGGAAGCGCTGACCAGCGGCGACTTTGTCCGTATTCTGACTGAGCCGAGTGCTTCACTGACGACGCAATACCATGCGTTACTGAACACGGAAGGCGTAGAGGTTAACTTTACTGAAGACGGTATTCAGCGCATAGCTGAAGTTGCATTCCATGTGAATGAGACGACCGAGAATATCGGAGCCCGCCGGCTGCACACCGTGCTTGAGCGCTTGATGGAAGAAATTTCCTTCCATGCAACAGACCACAACGGTGAGAAGCTGACCGTAGACGCAGATTATGTCAACGAACATGTTGGTGAGTTGTCGCAGGACGAAGACTTAAGTCGCTTTATCCTGTAATACATTACCGTTAAAAAGCCGTTGCAAACTCCCCGGGAGGCAGCGGCTTTTTATTGCTCTTAATTTGGCGTTCAATAAATTGTTCGGCGAATTGCAGGCGCATTGGCGGTGAATAGAAATAACCCTGCATCATGTCACAGCCAAGTTTTTGCAACATATCCTGCTGTTCTTCGGTTTCAATTCCTTCAGCAATAACGCGTTTCCCTAAACCATGAGACAGCCGGATCATGGCTTTTAAAATGGTCGCATCGTTATTATTTTGCTGAAGTTCACTGATGAAACTCCGGTCAATTTTAATTTTGTTAATAGGCAAGGACCGTAAATAAGCCAGAGAAGAATGTCCTGTACCAAAGTCGTCGATGGATATACCAAAGCCCATCTCCCGCAAACGTTGAATGACACTCATGCCATTATGCAAGTCAGACATAGCGACATTTTCAGTAATTTCTAATTCCAGCCATTCCGGCGATATACCGTAGTCTTCCTGCAGCCGCTGCATTTTTTCAATCAACTGGAAATGCTGAAACTGAGGTGCAGAGAGGTTTACCGCAATTGGCCAGCATACGCCAAACTTTTGTTGCCAGGAGCTAAGAATCGCAGCGGCCTGATTCAGCACCCAGTCATCTAAATCGGTAGAAAGGCCGAGTTGTTCTATGTAAGGCAGGAACTCTGCCGGACTCAGCAAGCCCCGTTCGGGATGTTGCCAGCGTATGAGTGCTTCAAACCCACAAAGCTGTTGATGGTCGAAGTCGAACTGAGGCTGAAGGTATAAAGTGAATTCATTTTCTTGCATTGCCTTACGAAGCACTGGCTCCATATCAACCAGATAGGAGTACATTTCGTCCATGCCGCGCTCATAAAAGGTTATGGTGGGCTGGTGCGACTGCTTGGCCTGAGTTAAACCTATGGTTGCCTTATTGAGCAAGACTTCCGATCGGCTGCCGTGCTGAGGGTAGCGCGAAATACCAATGCCTACTGCAATATTTACGGTTTTCTCACCAATATCAATGGGCAGGGTCAATGCTTCCTGAAGTTCTGTGGCTAAGTCTTGTATCAGGCTTCGGTTTTTTAAATGGTCAAAAGCAATAGCAAAAACGTCACCGCTGATACGCGAAACGGTCAGAGGTTGCTTTGTAAAATTTTGCAGGCGTCTGGCTATTTCCTTGAGAACCTGGTCACCGCCGCGAATACCGATATTTTCGTTCACCACTTTAAAACGGCTGACACCAATTAGCATCATGGTTAAGTGGCGATTGTTGCTACGGCAATATTCAATAAACAACGGAATTTTACTGACCAGTTGATCGCGGTTAGAAACCCCTGTCAGAGCGTCATGAGTGTGAAGATATTCGGCGCGTTGAATAGCGCGCACTGCGGTATTGCGCTCTGACTCCAGCAGCCAAATAATGACGCCAACAATAACAACGGCAATGATAATAACCGTTAACAGAGCCTGGAAGCTTAAAACCCAGTCGATGGCGTTGGCTGACAACGAGAACATTCCGGCCAGCACCAGAAAGTTTTTAATGCCAATACTCAGAAAACCACCTGATACTAACTTGGGGCCGATACCTGCGCCTAGCCTACGCCACATGAAAAAGCCGATAGCAATAAGCGCTAAGCCTGTGACTAAAAAGCGCATAAACCCGGCATTGGGGGTGCTGCCGACAGAGCTGATAGTTGGCTCCAGCCAGAAGTAGGAGATAACCCCACCAATGAGTGAAACGGCGTAAGCAATATACTGCCAGTATTTTTGTGGTTTGCTGTTAAAGGCGGCACAGGACGCCCCCAAAGCAATAAAGCAAATTGCCAGGTACTGGAAGGTTAAGGCAATGCCTTGTAAGCCGCCGGACCAGTTAAGCGCAGACTCGGGTGCAACCATTGCGCTGCCTGCAAGAAAGGCGCGAATTAACTCACTGGGGCCAAAGGCAAAGCAGGCAAAAGACCAGTAACTTAAGTAGTCACGTCGATAATAACGGTGATAATACATAAGCAGCGACGCGAAACCGATAAGAAAAACGGCTTGTATGGCGTGCGCAAAGGTCTCTATTGCCAGACTTGTCATTAGGTCAAGCTGCGGCATGAAAATAGCGATTCACTTTATTATTATAGTTAGTTAGATTAAACGGGTTTTTATTCTATAATTCAAGGGTTTCGTTACCTCTGTCGGGCTTACTTTTGTCCTTGCCGGATAGCAGGTATACTGCCAGTCACTGCTATAGCAACGTCAGGAACACAATCATGGAATACAACACTTCAGAACTTTGCGATTTATACCCCGATATGGTCGATGTGGTTGAGCCCATGTTTGAGTCTTATGGAGGCCGTAGCTCTTTCGGCGGTCGTCTGGTTATCATTAAATGCCACGAAGACAAAGGGCTCATTGAAGAAACGGTGGCGGCAGACGGTGGCGGCAAAGTATTGCTGATAGATGGTGGTGGCTCGGCACGTCGTGCTCTGCTTGATGCTGCTATAGCTGAACAAGCTATGGATAACGACTGGGAAGGCATTGTCTGTTATGGGGCTGTGCGTGAAGTTGATGCGCTGGAAGAACTGGACATTGGTATTCTTGGCGTAGCTTCTATTCCTGTGGGGGCAATTAGTGAAGGTGTGGGTGAAGTGAATGTGCCTGTTAACTTTGGCGGCGTCACCTTTTTACCCGATGATCATCTCTACATTGATACCACGGGTGTCATCTTGTCTCCGGAACCACTAGATATTGAATAACTATGAGTGAGATTTCTTTTTTAGAATTAACCGATCCGGCTAAATGGGTAACGGTGCGCGAGCAGGAAACAAAAATTGGTCAGGCTATTCGGGTTCTTTCTGAGCAGGGAACTTATGAAGAAAGCCTGGCTGCAGCCTGGGAAGACGGCCAACGCGTAGCTTTAGTGGGAGTTCCGGAAAGTATTGGCGTGCGCGCGAATCTTGGGCGGGCAGGTGCCGACGATGGCTGGCAGTCCTTTCTCAAGAGCTTTTTGAACCTGCAGAAAACCGGCTTGCTTTCTACCCATGAATTGTTGCTGATTGGTGCTGTTAATTGTGATGATTTGAATGAAAAAGCTGAGGAGCTGGATACTTCGAACCCGCATGAACTAGCGACGTTACGCGAACTTTGCGCACAGGTCGATGCGCGGGTGGAAAAGGTGCTGACGCCGCTGTTCGAGCAAGGCTTTGAAGTCATTGTTATTGGTGGTGGTCACAATAACGCGTATCCACTCTTGAAGAGCCTGCATAAAGTGACCGGTGAAGCCTGTGGAGCCGTGAATTTAGACCCGCATGCAGACTTTCGCCCGCGCGAAGGTCGCCACTCTGGTAATGGCTTTAGCTATGCCTATATGGAAGGCGCGCTGGAGTTTTATCATATTGTTGGTCTGCATCAGGGGAAAAACTCCGCCAGCAGTCTTCGCCAGTTGCAGGACGCAGGAATGCGTTACCATACGCTGCACCGCTTATACGAGCGCCCATTTAATGAAGTGATGGACGAAGTGGTGGCAAAAGCAGTGTCCTGGCAGCGTCCACTGGGCATTGAGGTTGACGTGGATGCCTTAAATGCTGTGCCTGCCAGTGCGGTGAATTATGTTGGCTTGAGCCTTGGACAAGGCTTTCAGTACGTTAAACGCCTGGCAGAGGTTAGCGAGGCACGTTACCTGCACCTTGCGGAAGCCGCACCGTCATTATGCAGTGCGGGCTTCGACGAAGGCATGAAAATTTGCGGACAGCTGCTTAGTGAGCTGACCACGGCTTACTTACACGGTCGTGAGCGACGCCGTTAAACCACAAGGTTTTTAGCGGGTTTACGCCAAATTGGTAAGTTAACTCAGCGGCGTCCTGACAATTCCATAGCGCTAAATCTGCGTAACAGCCTTCGGCAATAACGCCCCGCTTCTGTTCACCTAAGGCTTTGGCCGCATTAACTGTTACCCCGCGCAAGCATTCTTCCGGTGTCATGTGGAAGAAGGTAGCGGCCATTTGCAGCATTAACGGTAGGTTGTGAATAGGCGAAGAGCCCGGGTTTGCATCGGTGGCAATGGCCATGGGAACGCCGTGTCTTCGCAGTAATTCAACCGGCGGCTTTTGGGTATCGCGCAGAAAATAGAATGCGCCCGGCAATAGCACCGCTACTGTGCCATTTTCGGCCATGGCTTTAACGCCGTCTTCGTCTAGCTGCTCAAGATGATCAGCCGATAACGCCTGATATTCCGCGGCCAGCTTCGCGCCTTGCTGATTAGTAATTTGTTCAGCATGAAGCTTAATGGGAAGCCTTAACTTCTTCGCTGCTTCAAACACTTTTTCAGTTTGTGCCGGGCTGAACCCAATGCTTTCACAAAAAGCATCAACGGCATCGACCAGCCCTTCGTTCGCCAGAGTCGGCAGAATGTTTTGGATAATTTCATCAATATAGCCGTCGGCGTTATCCTTGAACTCTGGCGGCACGGCATGCGCTGCCAGTAGCGTGGTCTTTATGTTCACCGGCAACTGTTCGGCTAACTGACGCGCTACGGTTAACTGTTTGCGCTCGTTTTCTAGGTCCAGCCCGTAACCGGATTTCACTTCAACGGTGGTAACGCCTTGTGACATTAAGGTTTCCGCTCGCTCTAAAGCTAATTTAAGCAGCTCCTCCTGTGAAGCTTCGCGAGTGGACTTAACGGTACTTTTAATGCCGCCGCCCTGCTCGGCAATTTCCTGATAGCTGGCGCCATGCAAACGTTGAGCAAATTCATTAGCCCGTGAACCTGCCCATACCAGATGGGTATGGCAGTCGATTAATCCAGGGGTCAGCAAACCGCCGTTACCGTCAATGACTTCCGCCGTGGGAGTGGCGGGAGCGTCAAAGGCTGCACCTACAAATTCAATTTTTCCCTTATTAATAATGACTGTAGCGTCGTGGATCAGACCATAGCCCTGATCATCGTTCATTGTTGCTGCGTTGATGTTTTCTATACGTTGCATAGCAGTCCTTAAAGGTGAGTTCTGATAAAAGAATAGCAAAAGTAACTTGTATAGACAATTATTCTGGACTAGACTTTTACCCTCAAAAGTACCGTGTCATATCATTCATTGTTGGGGTCGGGATGAATAAATTCTCAAAGATAAAACAGCACATTTATCTGAAGATAGAGTCCGGTGAGTGGCCTGAAAACCACCCTGTCAGTTCGGAAAACGCATTATCGACGCAGTTCTCGGTCAGTCGTATGACGGCTCGCAGAGCCTTGCAGGAGCTTGCGGATGAAGGTTTGGTGATAAGAACGCAGGGGTCCGGTACTTACGTTGCCCCCATCAAGTCGCAAACCTCGTTTATGGCCATTCGCAACATAGCCGACGAAGTGCGTTCGCGGGGACACGACTACCGCGCCAAAGTGCATTTGCTAAAAGAACAGCCGGCAAGCGCTCAAATTGCGGAAGCACTGGAGCTGGAAGAAGGGAATCCGGTTTTTCATTCGTTGATCACCCACTATGAAAATGACCAGCCGGTTCAGCTTGAAGAGCGTTTTGTGAATCCGAAGCTGGTACCCGATTATCTTAAGCAGGACTACAGTAAGGTCACTCCGCATGAATATTTATGCGTAGTCAGTCCGCTAACCGAAGCCAGTCATCAAATTGAAGCCATTCTGCCGGTCAGCACGATATGCCAATACTTAAATATCGACCGTCACGAACCTTGTCTCAGAATTTTGCGCCGTACCTGGAGCTCAGGCGGTGTGGTCACCTTTGCCACACTGACTCACCCTGGCTCCCGGTTTAAGTTAGGCGGCCATTTAACCTTTAAGGAGTAAGTCATGTCATTCACCCGTTTGGATAAAAGTCGCAAAATAAGCGCACCTCATGGAACCGAGCTAACCACCTGTAACTGGCAGGTAGAAGCTGCAAAGCGGATGCTAATGAACAACCTGGATGACGAAGTTGCCGAACACCCACAGGCACTGGTCGTTTATGGTGGTATTGGGCGTGCTGCGCGCAGCTGGGAATGCTATGACAAAATTATTGAAACTTTAGAGCGCCTGAAGCCAAACGAATCTCTGTTGATTCAGTCGGGTAAACCGGTGGGTGTATTTCCGACTCATGAAGACGCGCCGCGTGTATTGATCGCGAACTCTAACCTGGTGCCCGAATGGGCAACATGGGAGCACTTTAACGAGCTCGATAAAAAAGGCCTGATGATGTACGGGCAGATGACCGCGGGTTCATGGATTTACATTGGCTCGCAAGGCATTGTGCAGGGTACCTACGAAACCTTTGGCTCGGTTTCGCGTCAGCACTTCGACGGCGATGCTAAAGGTAAGTGGGTACTTACTGGCGGTCTTGGAGGCATGGGCGGCGCTCAGCCGTTGGCGGCCACCATGGCCGGCTTTTGCATGTTAGCGGTGGAGTGTGATGAGTCGCGCATCGATTTCCGTTCGCGCACCGGCTATGTGGATCATAAAGCCACCAACCTGGACGATGCGTTAAAGCTGATTAACGACGCCATGGAAAAGGGCGAAGCCATTTCAGTGGGCTTACTGGGTAACGCCGCTGACGTTTATTCTGAATTGCAGCAACGCGGTGTGACGCCAGATGTGGTGACTGACCAAACGTCTGCCCACGACCCTCTGCACGGTTACTTGCCACAAGGCTGGACACTGGACGAGTACAAAGAGCAGCAGGAAAGCGATCCCAGTGGCACGGTAGCCGCCGCGAAAGAATCTATGGCTGTGCAGGTTCGCGCTATGCTGCACTTCCAGAAAAAAGGCGCAGCTGTACTGGATTACGGCAACAACATTCGTCAGATGGCCAAGGACGTTGGCGTTGATGACGCCTTTGACTTCCCGGGTTTTGTCCCCGCTTATATCCGTCCGCTGTTCTGCGAAGGTATTGGCCCATTCCGCTGGGTGGCGCTTTCGGGTGACCCGGAAGACATTTACAAAACCGACCAGAAAGTCAAAGAGCTGATTCCGGACAACGAGCACTTACACAACTGGCTGGATATGGCCAAAGAACGCATTAGCTTCCAGGGCTTGCCGTCACGTATTTGCTGGATAGGGCTGAAAGACCGTGCCCGCATTGCCCGCGCGTTTAACGACATGGTTAAAAGTGGTGAGTTAAAAGCTCCTGTGGTTATTGGTCGTGACCATTTGGATTCTGGCTCAGTTGCCAGCCCTAACCGCGAAACCGAAGCGATGCAGGACGGTTCAGACGCAGTTTCTGACTGGCCGCTGCTGAATGCGTTACTGAATACAGCCGGCGGTGCTACCTGGGTCAGCCTGCACCATGGTGGTGGCGTCGGTATGGGTTATTCACAGCACGCTGGTGTGGTGATTGTGGCCGATGGCACCGAAGAAGCCGACAAGCGCTTAAGCCGGGTGCTGTGGAACGACCCGGGCACAGGTGTTATGCGTCATGCTGATGCCGGATACGATATTGCGAAAAACTGCGCCCGCGAACAAGGGCTTGATTTACCGATGCTGGATACGAAGTAAGGAGGTTGCATGAGTCATTTTGAATTACAGCCAGGACAGTTGCAGTTAAGCGAACTGCGCCACTGGTTTTATCAGCATCAGACGCTAAAGCTTTCTGATGAAGCGAAAGACAACATTGCGACTTCGGCAAAAACCGTTGCGGATGTACTGGAGCAAGGGCGAGTGGTTTACGGGATTAATACCGGTTTTGGACTACTGGCGAATACACGTATTCCACCAGAACGTTTGACTGATTTACAGCGCCGCATTGTGTTGTCGCACGCCGCCGGCACCGGTGACTTAATGGAAGACGCCGTGGTGCGTCTAATGTTGTTGTTGAAAATTAACTCTCTGTCGCGCGGGTTTTCCGGTGTGCGTCCGGTGTTGGTTGATGCGTTGATTAAACTGTTGAACGCCGAGGTGTATCCCTGCATACCGGAAAAAGGTTCCGTAGGCGCATCTGGTGATTTAGCCCCGTTAGCGCACATGGTATTGCCGTTAGTAGGCGAAGGTACGGTGCGCCATAATGGCGAGGTACTAAACGCTGAGGAAGGTTTAAAAATAGCCGGTATTGAGCCCTTTGAACTGGCACCGAAAGAAGGTCTGGCCTTATTAAACGGCACTCAGGCATCAACTGCACTGGCATTGGCAGGCTTGTTCCGAATTGAACGTAACTTCCATGCGGCCATTGTGGTGGGTGCGACTTCTGTGGAAGCCGCTATGGGCTCTCGGGCGCCATTTGACGAACGTGTACACGCCGTGCGCGGACAGCCGGGGCAAATTAAAGCGGCGGAAATGCTGCGTCACGTGCTGACTGACAGTTCTGAAATTGCCAAAGACCACGAAGACTGCGAGAAAGTGCAGGATCCGTATTCTCTGCGTTGTCAGCCTCAGGTAATGGGTGCAGTATTAGACCAAATTGAGCATGCCTCGGGCATTCTGGTACGCGAAGCTAACGGTGTTACTGACAACCCACTGGTATTCAGCGAAGAGCAGGACATTATTTCCGGTGGTAACTTCCACGCCGAACCTGTTGCTATGGCGGCGGATATTCTGGCTATTGCGGCCAGCGAAATTGGCGCTTTGTCAGAGCGTCGGAGTGCGCTGCTGATAGACAGCCATTTAAGCAAATTGCCGGCGTTTCTGGTGAATGACGGTGGGGTTAATTCGGGCTTTATGCTGGCGCAGGTTACTGCCGCGGCATTGGCGTCAGAGAATAAAACTCTCGCGCACCCGGCCTCGGTGGATAGCCTGCCAACCTCTGCTAACCAGGAAGACCATGTGTCGATGGCAACCTTTGCAGCACGCCGGTTAACGGACATTGCTAAGAACGTCAGCGATATTATTGCTATTGAGTGGTTAGAAGCGGCGCAGGGTCTGGATTTCCGTCGTCCTTTAAAAGGTGCGGCTGCGGTTGAAACGGCTTTTAACTGCCTGCGTGAGCAAGTGGCGTATTATGCGGAAGACCGCTTCTTTGCGCCGGATATTAAAGCCGCCAGTGACCTGATTCAAAATGGCGAGTTAGCGGCAGTGGTGCAACTACCGCATATTTTATCTGAAGCTTAAATCTACGGGTTAATCCCGTTTAGCAAGAACCACGAAGCGGCCGGTAAATTCTGCTACCGGCTGCTCTTCGTCAAGTATTTGAGCTTTTAGTGTTAACCGGGCATTTTTGCCTTGTTTTAACGCAGAAAAGTCACCGGTAACATCACTTAACCGTGCTACTGCCCGAGGCTCCTGAGTCACCGGTTTGTGGTAATGGATGTTGCCATCGCCCAGTACGACTGACCCTTCAAGTTCCCGCTCCAACAATTGCAAATGCAACAACCCCCAGCAGGTTAAGGTGCCCAGTGAATAAATGCTGCCTGCAAACATGGTGCCGTGTACATTAATGTTCCGTGATAGAACCGCGCGGGTTTCGAAAACACGCCCTGTGTATTGATGAATCTTAATGCCCATGGCATCGGAAATCGGAATGTCTTCCTGCCAGGTTTTCTGTAGCTCAGTACACCACTCGGGTCGATAAATTATGCGGTTATATTCAGTAAAGGACTTACGTAAGTGATGTTCTGCCATCGGGTTATTCACGGTATCGGCCTCTTCTGATACTTCGTAACCACACTTCTTGTAAAAGCCGATGGTATTGTCGCGTGAGTTGATCACGACATGAGTTGCGCCTTCTTTACGCGCAGCAAGTTCCAGTGCGTAGATAATAGCAACCCCATGGCCTTCGCCACGGTATTCAGGTGCAACGGCCATAAAGCGTATTTGAGCTTCTTCCGGGCTATTAAAATGAAGCCTGCCAACGGCAACGGCTTCGTCAGCTTCATTCACGACCATTCGGTGATGACCCACTTGATCGTATTCGTCTTGTTCAGAGCCCAGTGGCCGTTGAAAGGGCTCACGCAGAACCCGCCAGCGAAGGTAATAATAACGCTCGAGTTGCTCGTCGGTTTCAGGAGTAATAACGCGATACATGACAGTTATACCTTCAATTCAAATGTAACCGGGCCGTCATTGACCAGTTCAACCTGCATATCGGCCGCAAAACGACCGGTTTCTACCGGAACGCCCTGAGCTTTCAGCTTTTCACAAAACACCTGATATAAGTGTTGAGCCTGGTCGGGTGTTGCTGCAGATGAAAAGCTGGGGCGACGGCCTTTACGGGTATCTGCTGCCAGGGTGAATTGAGAAACAACCAGGGCTTTGCCTTGTTGATCAATGACACTGTTATTCATTTTGTCGTCGGCGTCACTAAAAATCCGATAATGAGCAATGCGTTTTGCCAGCTTTTCGGCACTGGTTTCGTCGTCCTGGTGTTCCACTCCCAGCAAAACTAGCAGCCCATGGTCAATGGCACCGACGACTTCATCGGCAACGGTGACCTTGGCACGGCTAACGCGCTGAATCAGTCCGATCATGAGTACTTACCTTTAAAAAAGAGAACCGCTATGGTCGGTGAAAATTCACAGCAGGTCAATCAGACTTCGGCTCAGGCAGCTGTAACTGATATTCCTCTAAGCTAACGGTTAAAACAGCGCCAATGAGTACAATCAACCAGGAAAGGTAAATCCATACAATAAGAATAGGAATAGTGGCCAGCGCGCCGTAAATGGCCTGATAGGTTGGGAAGAAGGTGATGTACAGTGAAAATAGCTGTTTACTCAGCTCGAATAAAAGTGCCGCGATAACCGCACCAAAGGCGGCATAGCGGAATTTAACCTGACGGTTAGGTACCAGCTGATACATGAGCACAAAGAATACAAAGGAGGTGACAATGGGTACGAACCATAAGACAAAGTTTTGTACACCGGAAACATATTCATCAGCAAACTGGCTGAGTGATATCAAATAAGACGTCGCTGCCAGACCGGAACCGATCAGTACCGGGCCGAGTGTAAGCAGCATCCAGTAAACCGCAAAAGAGACAAGCCAGTGTCTGCTGCTGGAGTCTCGCCAGATATTATTCAGTGCTTTATCAATGGCTGACATGAGCATAATGGCCACAATGAACAGAAAGCCAACGCCAATGGCTGTCATTTTCGAGGCGTTGGTTACAAACTCATTCAGGTATTGCTCAAGTTGCTCGCCCGAAGTGGGAAGTAAGTTGGCGAACAAGGCCTGTTCAAGGTTTTCCTGTAACTCCTCAAACATGGGGAAAGCGGAAAAAACAGTAAACATGACCACTAACAGAGGGACTAACGACAGCATGCTGACGTATGTTAAATGACCAGCGGTAATGTTCGTATTGTCACTGTTAAACCTCTTACCAAAGTACTTGAGAAAGCCTAAGGTATGTTCGAAATACGATTTCCAGTCAAGTTGCATCATGATGTACTGAGCTAATCCAGTTTAAATAACGTAGGGAAGTATAAACTATCATGATAGAGAGTAGCGCAAATGGCAATGGTGGTATTGGGTGCCGGTGGTGGATTAGGCCAGGCCTTAACACTGGAATTAAAAAATCAGTTTCCTGATGAAGAAATTATTGCGTTGTCTCGTCAGCCTCAAACAGGGCTATTTGACTCGGGTAAAATAACCTATTGCCAAATTGATGACTACAGTGAAGACTCGTTGAATGCGTGGGTGAGTGACTTTAAAAGTGGCGACAAGCAGCTGACGGGAGTCATTTCAACTATTGGTATGCTGCATGATGAAAAGACGTTTCCGGAGAAAAAGTTGTCAGACATTACTGCGGACAATCTGACTAAGTTGTTTTCTGTTAACGCAATAAAGCCGCTATTAGCGCTGAAGGCTTTTTTACCTATTCTTGACCGTAAAAACACCCGGTTTTGGGTGCAGTTGTCGGCAAAAGTGGGCAGCATCGAAGATAATTATCTGGGTGGCTGGTATGCATACCGGTCGAGCAAGGCGGCGTTAAATATGCTACTGAAAACGGCGTCTGTAGAATTAAAACGAACCCATAAAAAATTAGCGATAGCAGCGGTGCATCCGGGGACAACAGATACCGACTTATCGAAACCTTTTCAGCAGCGTATTTCAGCCGACAAGTTGTATTCGCCGGAATTGTCAGCAAAACGAATAGTCGAAGTCGTGAAAAACTTAAAACCCGAGCAGTCCGGTGGGTTATGGCACTGGGACGGCTCAGCTTTACCTTATTGATTTAATTTGCTTTTCGTTAAGGAATGTCTCTTAATTGGTATGGGGCACAATGCAGTGCAAGGAGAACACGATGTTATATATTTTAGCGATTTTATTCCCGCCGATTGCAATTCTCTTCACCGGGAAAATATTTCAGGCAATATTTAATGCGATCATCGCCATTATTGGTGTGGTTCTTTTTATTGTATCTTTCGGTGCGTTAGGTGTTATTTATCTGGTCGCTATTATTCACGCTATTATCGCCGTGCATGATTACCGTCAGACGAAACGCGACGAACGCTTAATTAAAGCGGCACGAGGTGACAAATGATGAAATGGACTTTACCAATTGTTGCGGTATTCATACTGTCAGCCTGCCAAAGTGCTTACTACGGCACCATGGAAAAGTTTGGTGTAGAAAAGCGCGACATTTTAGTCGACAGAGTGGATGACGCTCGTGACTCGCAGTCTGATGCGCAGGAGGAGTTCCGTTCAGCGCTTGAGCGTCTGGATACCATGCTGAACATTGATGGTGGCGAGTTGGAACAGCAATACAATGCGCTACGGGACGACTATGAAGACAGTAAAGACGCTGCTGAGAAAGTTCGCAGTCGTATCGATGAAGTTGATGAAGTTGCGAATGACTTGTTCGACGAATGGAGTGAGGAGTTAGGCGAGTACAGCAATGACAATATGCGTCGCGAAAGCGAGCGTCAGTTGCGCGAAACTGAACGGCGTTACGCTGAGTTACTGAGAGTTATGGAGCGCGCGGCGGATAAGATGCAGCCGGTTCTGGATAGAATGCAGGACAATGTGCTTTATCTGAAGCATAACCTGAACGCCAAGGCGATTGATGCCATTCGCGGTGAGTTCAGTAATCTGCAAAATGATATTTCCGTACTCATAAAAGACATGGAAGCGGCAGTAGCTGAATCGAACCGCTTTATCGAAGCTATGAAAGATTCCCAATCTTAACGATCAGGAGATGATATGACAGTTTTATTTATTGGTGGCAGTCGCCGTAAAGACTCGCTTAATACCAAGCTCAAGCACCGTTTAGCAGAAGTGGCGGATAAACACGGTATTCGCTATGAGCTGGTTGATGCTGATGCGCTGGATGCTCCAATTTACCACGGTGACTTAGAAGCCGCCGACGGCGTACCTGAGCCAATGAAAAGACTGGGTGAGAAAATCCAAGCTGCATCGAAAGTAGTTTTGGTAAGCCCGGAATATAACTCGTCGGTATCGCCGTTAGTGAAAAATGCCATCGACTGGGTGTCACGGCTTGATATGGGCGCATGGTCAGGTAAAACGGTTTTATTAGCTGCGGCTTCCCCTGGTGGTTTGGGTGGCTTGCGCGCCGTCAGTCACTTGCGTGACATTCTCGCGAATGTGAAAGCCTGGACGGCCCCTATGTGCGCAAGCTGTCCTAATGCCAGTGATGAGGCTATTGCTGCAATGGATGAAAGTTTTTTAAAGAGCTTTTTAGAACAAGGAAAGGGCTGATTAGTGATTGACTGGCAAATTGTTCAGGAGTTGGGCCCATATTCCTGGAGTGGCATTGGCACCTCGCTGTTGTGCGGTGCCATTGTCGGGCTAGAACGGCAAATTCGTGGTAAACCAGTGGGTATAAGAACTTCTGCCCTGATTATTCTGGGAACTTACTTGTTTTTGGTGGGTGGTTCTTCCGTCGTTAACCAAGGTGGCGATCCATCGCGAGTGATAGGTCAGATTATTACTGGTATTGGCTTTCTTGGCGCCGGTGTCATGCTGGCGCGTGATGGCGTGGTGGTTGGCGTAACATCCGCTGCGACTATCTGGGCTTTGGCGGCCATTGGTATTGCCGTAGGCTTGGGAATGTACGGTGTGGGTATTGTGTTGTCGTTGGTTATTGTTGGCGTGTTGCTTGGCGTTGACCTACTTGAAGACACTTTTCAGTCACTAACCCGTGGCGTACACCGAAAATACAGCGGCTGGCGCCGCCGTCGTGGAGACAGTAATGAGCCTTAACGAGTTAAGCCATTGATGTAACTGTCGATGGCCTGGTTCCCGTACTCGACTAAAGGAAAATAGTCAGGCGCGAGCAACCAGTTGTAAATGAGCCCGTCTGCCAAAGAAAAAAGACCAATTACAGCAATTCGGGCATCCACTGTTGTTGCTAATTCGCCTCTTTCAATAGCTGATTCAAAAAGCTTTTCGATATCGCAGATACACTCATTACGACCACTTACATGTCGTAGTTTAATTGGGTTTACTTCGTCAATGTATTCGCATTTATGAAGTAAAATACTGGCCAGTGAGCGTACTTGCGGGTCCTCCTGAACGCGGCTGATAAATTCCTTCGAGCGCCCTTTAATTTCCTCCAGAGGATCAAACTCGGAGCCTTCAGCGATTTGCTCACGCATTTCATCAATGGGGAGTTTGACGCGTCCCATCAGCGACTCAATGAGATCCATCTTGTTCTCAAAGTGGTGATAGATAGCACCGCGAGTGACACCTGCTTTTTCAGCCACTTGCATCATAGACGTATGGGTTACACCGTTTTCACTAAATAGAGCTTCAGCAGCATCTAATAATTTGGCGCGGGTCTCCATTGCGTCTTCTTTTGTGCGTCGAACCATTTGGGGCTCCAGTTTCTTAACATTCGTTCATTATTATAACGGTTTTTGTTTAATCATGCATCAATGTATGTATATTCTAATACAAGGTTTTCGAAACAATTGGGTAAAAGCGGTTGTGGAATGGGATTTCCGCCCTAATAATAAAGGTATACATTAAGTAAAACGCTGAGGTGTGTGATGAAAAACGAACTCGATAACAAACTGATGTTGGATGCGTACGAAAAAATCCACACTCATGGTGAAGCTCGTCAGGGGCGTCACTATTTAGAAGGAATTGAAGCTTATACCGACCATGATGGGTATACCGTTTTTTTGGAAGGACATGGCGTTAAGCTGACATTACAATTCCATAACTCGTATCACTTAGACTACGACAACGAAAGACAATATGACCAGTTTATACGGGCACTTAAAAATATCAGTAAAGGGTATGAAACACCGGGGCTTGAGAGAGGATGACTCAACATAAAGCCTATACGGCAATGGAAGAAGTTGCTCACGCGCTAACTCATGGCGTGGGGGCCGTTCTAAGTGTCGTTGCTTTGATTGTCATGTTGGTGTGGACTTCAACTCATGGCGATGCTTTTCATGTTGTGGCGGTGAGTATATACGGTGCGAGCCTTATTCTGCTTTATACTGCCTCGACGCTATATCACGCATTTCCCTGGCCAAAAATTAAAGCGGTGTTTCAGCAGTTAGATCATGCCGCTATTTATGTACTGATAGCCGGTACTTATACGCCGTTTGCATTAATTAACCTGAGGGGAGCCTGGGGCTGGACGCTGTTAGGCGTAGCCTGGGGTATTGCGCTCTTGGGTGTCGTTCTTGAACTTGGTATGAAAAAGCGAATAAAGTGGCTGTCGTTGAGTTTGTATCTTGGCATGGGTTGGATGGCACTTATAGCGATTAAACCCATGATTGATAATGTGGATTCCGGAGGTCTGATGCTACTGGTTGCCGGTGGTCTGGCATACACCTTTGGTGTTATTTTTTATGTCTGGAAAACCTTGCCGTACCATCATGCTGTTTGGCATTTATTTGTATTAGCCGGCAGTGTTTTTCACTTCTTTTCTATTTTCTACTTTGTGTTGCCTCAACCGGACTTATTGTCAGTGAACGGATGAGCATGAGCCGGATAATAGACAATAAAAAAGCCCACTATGATGAAGTGGGCTTTTTACTATCTAACTAAAATGAATTAGCCGTTCTTCGGTTCACGACCTAAACGTTTACGATCGTTTTCTGTCAGAGCACGCTTACGGATACGAATAGATTGTGGTGTTACCTCAACCAGTTCGTCATCGTTAATGAACTCAAGCGCCTGTTCCAGTGTTAAACGAATAGGCGTACTCAGCGTTTGCGCTTCATCCGTACCAGAGGCACGAACGTTGGTTAGCTGCTTACCCTTCAGACAGTTTACTGTCAGGTCGTTTGAACGGTTATGAATACCAATGATCTGGCCTTCATAAACTTCATCACCGTGCGACGCAAATAACTTACCGCGTTCCTGCAGATTAAACAGTGAGTAAGTCAGAGCTTTACCCTGGGCATTTGAAATCAGTACACCGTTACTACGCTGACCAATGGTGCCGCCTTTGTGCGGGCCGTAGTGGTCAAACGTATGGTACATCAGGCCAGTACCAGAGGTTAATGTCATAAACTCTGTCTGGAAGCCAATCAAACCACGGCTCGGTACTTCAAAGTCGACGCGAACGCGACCTTTACCGTCTGGTGTCATGTTGGTCATTTCGGCTTTACGTAAGCCTAATTTTTCCATAACGGCACCCTGATGCTGTTCTTCAATATCAACCGTCATGGTTTCGTAAGGTTCCAGTTTCTTACCATCTTCGTGCTTGATAATAACTTCCGGACGAGAAACGGCTAACTCGAAGCCTTCACGGCGCATGTTTTCGATAAGAACACCTAAGTGCAGCTCACCACGGCCTGATACACGGAAACGGTCCGGGTTATCAGTTTCTTCAACGCGCAGTGCGACGTTGTGAACCAACTCTTGCTGCAAACGCTCAAGAATTTGACGAGAGGTAACAAACTTACCTTCTTTACCCGCGAAAGGTGAGGTGTTGACCTGGAAGGTCATGGTTACAGTAGGTTCATCGACGGTTAGCGGCTTCATTGCTTCGGCTTTACCAACCGCACAAACGGTGTCGGAGATTTTTAATTCGCCCAGACCGGTAATAGCGCAAATGTCGCCTGCTGCTGCTTTGTCGGCTTCAATTCGGTCCAGACCTAAGTAACTAAAGACTTTACCAATTTTGCCGCTGCGTTCTTTGCCGTCAGCACCAACAATAGTAACTGGTTGGTTAACTTTAACGCTACCACGGGTAACACGGCCGATACCGATAACGCCTAAGTAGCTTGAGTAGTCCAGCTGTGACACCTGCATCTGCAGGTCACTTTCGGGGTCTGCGTCCGGGTGACTTACCTTATTAACGATAGTTTCGAACAATGGCGTCATGTCGCCATCCTGGTCGTCTGCGTCTAGTGATGCCCAGCCATTAAGTGCTGATGCATAAACAACCGGGAAGTCCAGCTGCTCGTCGGTAGCGCCGAGGTTGTCAAACAAGTCGAAGACCTGATCCATAACCCAGTCTGGGCGCGCACCAGGACGGTCAACTTTGTTGATAACCAAAATTGGGTTAAGACCGTGAGAGAAGGCTTTCTGCGTGACAAATCGAGTTTGAGGCATAGGGCCGTCAACGGCGTCAACCACTAACAATACAGAATCCGCCATAGAAAGTACGCGTTCAACCTCGCCGCCAAAGTCGGCGTGTCCTGGAGTATCCAGAATGTTAATACGGTAATCTTGCCAGTTAACCGCGGTATTTTTGGCCAGAATGGTAATGCCACGCTCTTTCTCAAGATCGTTGGAATCCATAATACGGTCTTCTATCTCACCACGGCTTTCTAAGGTGCCGGATTGTTGCAACAGCTTGTCAACTAGGGTGGTTTTACCATGGTCAACGTGCGCGATGATCGCGATGTTGCGAAGTTTTTCTATATCAAATACCTGAATTGTCATTAAGAACTGCCTGTAGTTGTCCGGGAGCGAAACCCGTCCAAGGGGTTTTGTGAAAAATAGCGGCGTATTCTACCTTTTTGAGTTGGATTAAGAAAGGGCTGATTGTTTTTTGTCCATTATATTTTCTTTTCCTTTCTTTTTGTTTTGCACCAAAAATGTGCGATATGCGCTATACTGGTGCATATAAACTTTTAAAAGAAGACTGAATTTAACTTAAGAGTATGAATATAAAGAGAAAGTTCAGTTGGCACAGGCTTTGCTATACTTAGGCTGTATTTTTAGACGCTGTCTACGGAGGACAACATGTCAGCTAATAAGATTTTCGATACCATTAAAGAACACGACGTAAAATTCGTCGACTTACGCTTTACCGACACCAAAGGTAAAGAGCAGCACGTCACTATTCCGGTGTCGCAAATCGATGAAGACTTCTTTGAAGAAGGCAAAATGTTTGATGGTTCATCTATTTCCGGCTGGAAAGGGATTAACGAATCGGACATGGTGCTAATGCCCGATAATGAGTCTGCCGTTCTGGACCCGTTTACTGATGAAATCACCCTGAATGTCCGCTGTGACATTCTTGAGCCTGAAACCATGCAAGGTTACAGCCGTGACCCTCGTTCAATTGCTAAGCGTGCAGAAGAATTCCTGCGCTCGTCAGGTATTGCCGACGAAGCTTACTTTGGCCCTGAACCAGAATTTTTCCTGTTCAATGACGTTCGTTTCCACACCGATATGAGTGGTTCGTTCTACAAAATTGATGCAGAAGAAGCGAAATGGAACTCTGGTCGTGAATATTCAGAAGGTAACCTGGCTCACCGTCCTGGCGTAAAAGGCGGTTATTTCCCGGTACCTCCGGTTGACTCTGCACATGACATCCGCGGCACTATGAGCCTGGTTATGGAAGACATGGGCCTTGTTGTTGAAGCGCATCATCATGAAGTAGCCACTGCTGGTCAAAACGAAGTAGCAACTCGCTTTAATACTCTGACATCTAAAGCTGATGAGATGCAGGTTTACAAATACGTTGTGCATAACGTAGCGCACTCTTATGGCATGACAGCAACCTTTATGCCGAAGCCACTGGTTGGTGATAACGGTTCTGGTATGCACGTGCATATGTCTCTGAATAAAGGTGGCGAGAACTTATTTGCCGGCGACCAATATGCAGGGCTTAGCGAAACGGCATTGTATTACATTGGTGGTATTATCAAGCACGCTCGTGCTATTAACGCCTTTGCGAATGCTTCAACTAACTCGTACAAGCGTCTGGTTCCTGGTTTTGAAGCTCCGGTAATGCTGGCTTACTCAGCGCGTAACCGCTCGGCTTCTATTCGTATTCCATTGGTTTCCAGCGCCAAAGGTCGTCGTATTGAAGTGCGCTTCCCTGACCCAAGTGCCAACCCTTACCTGGCCTTTACTGCATTGCTAATGGCGGGTCTTGACGGTATCCGTAATAAGATCCACCCGGGCGATGCAATGGACAAAGATTTATACAATCTGCCTCCTGAAGAAGCGAAAGACATCCCGACGGTTTGTCACTCCCTGGAAATGGCTCTGGAAGCTCTGGATAAAGACCGTGACTTCCTGAAACAGGGCGGCGTTATGGATGACGACATGATTGATGCTTACATCGATCTGAAATATAACGAAGTAGAGACATTGAAGAAGACTACCCACCCGGTAGAATTCGATATGTACTACAGCGTTTAATGGCGAATTATCGGGTGAGGCTTTTAGCCTTGCCCGATTGCACCAATACGGTGCATAACCCTCTCCTGCCTTCGTGAATAACAACGCGCTACTTAACCAATTACTCACAGGCATACTCATCCTTGATGACCGCCTGACCATTCGTTATGTCAATTCATCCGCGGAATCGTTGCTGGATCACAGCGCCAAGCGACTATTAGGTGAACTGTTTAGCGCCGCGTTTTATCATTGTTCTCTGGCGTCGGAAACATTAATAGAATGCCTGAATAGTGAGCAGACTGTGCTGAATGCGGAAGTTCATTTTGCACTGCATTCTGGTCACGATATTCGTGTGGAAACCAGTATTCAGACAGTTGATCAAGAATTTGGCCGGGCATTGTTGCTGGAACTCAAACAAGTTGATCAATTGCGACGCATCAACCAGGAAGATCAGCAGCGTAATCAGTTATTTGCGACACAGCATTTACTACGCGGTATGGCTCACGAAATAAAGAATCCGTTAGGTGGTTTGCGCGGCGCTGCGCAGCTGCTGGCAAGACAGCTTCCCGATGAGAAACTGACCGAGTATACCGACTTGATTATCAGTCAGTCTGACCGTTTACGGTATCTGGTGGACAGGCTGTTAGGGCCAACCAAGCGTGGTGAATCAAAGCTGACCAATATTCATGAAGTACTGGAGCGTGTGGTCCGGACACTAACTTATGAATACGGCGAATCACTGAAGCTGACCAGGGACTATGACCCTTCTTTACCGGACATTCGAGTGGTGCCTGAAGCTTGTGAGCAAGTGTTCCTGAATATTGCCCAGAATGCGGCGCAAGCTATGTCTGGTGCTGGCACTATTGTCATTAAGACTCGGGTCGAGCACCAATTGACGTTGTTTGGTCTGCGTTATCGGCAGTGCGCGGTGGTGACCGTTACCGATAACGGACCCGGCATACCGGCGGAGTTACGCGATACATTATTTTACCCTTTAATTAGCGGACGTGCAGAGGGAACCGGCCTGGGTCTTTCATTGGCGCAAAACCTTGTGCACCAGCATAAGGGCAAAATTGAATTTGACTCAAGCCCGGGCAAAACCCGGTTCTCAGTTTATTTGCCGTACCTTACTGCAGACAATGGTAATGAGGTAATAGATGACCACTAATGCTCAGTTATGGATCATTGATGACGATGACTCAATTCGGTGGGTTTTGGAAAAAGCTTTTGCCGACAGTCGCTATCATGTTCGCAGTTTTGCTAACGGAGAAGACTTTTTTTCCGCATTAAAAGCCGATGCTCCGACTGTGGTGCTGACGGATATTCGAATGCCCGGCGAAAACGGTCTGGCCGTGCTTGAAAAATTAGGCCGTGAGCAGCCGCAATTGCCAGTGGTGGTGATGACCGCACATTCAGACCTTGAAACCACGGTAAAGGCATTTCAAGGTGGGGCTTTTGAGTATTTAGCGAAGCCTTTCGATATTGATGAAGCGATAACAGCAGTGGACCGGGCGCTGCAACATGCAAGGCAAAGCGAAACCGCGTCGAATGAGCCTATTGATAATAGCGTTCCGGAGCTTATCGGTGAGGCACCTCCCATGCAGGATGTTTTCCGCGCCATTGGCCGGCTGTCGAGTTCCAGTGTCAGCGTCTTGCTGACCGGTGAAACCGGAACCGGTAAAGAGGTGGTTGCACGAGCTTTGCATAAACACAGTCCGCGCGCGGAAAAGCCTTTTATTGCACTTAACATGGCGGCCATACCGGCTGACTTAATTGAGTCGGAGTTGTTCGGGCATGAACGCGGTGCTTTTACCGGAGCTGACAGAAAGCGTGTGGGCCGTTTTCAGCAAGCCGATGGCGGAACCTTGTTTCTGGATGAAATTGGCGACATGCCATTACCGGTTCAGACACGTTTGTTACGAGTTCTGGCCGAAGGGCAGTTTTATCCAGTCGGGGCGCATCAGCCAGTTAAAGTTGATGTTCGCGTTATTGCAGCGACACACCGGGAGCTGGAGCAGTTAGTCGATAAAGGACAATTCCGTGATGACTTATATCACCGGCTTAATGTTATCCGGTTGCGTTTACCCCCTTTGCGCGAGCGAACAGAAGATATAGCGACTTTGGCAAAGCATTTTCTGAAAAAGTCGGCTGAAGAGTTGAATGTTACACCAAAAACGTTGTTAAATGAGACACTTAGCAAGTTAATGGGTTATTCTTGGCCCGGTAATGTAAGACAGCTGGAAAATACCTGTCGCTGGTTAACTGTTATGGCACCCGGGCAGCGCATTGGTGTTAATGACTTGCCAGAAGACATTCTGGTGCCGGCTGATTCAGAACCTGAAAATTTTACCGGGGAACTTACCTGGCTGCATTGGCTCAAAAGAGAACTGGAAAAACACCCGTTAGAGGCGCAGGATGTTTTGCAAAGTTATCAGCATCAGTTGGAAAAAATTGCTTTGCAAACTGCTTTACAACGTTTTTCCGGCCACAAGCAAAAAGCGGCGACATGGCTGGGCTGGGGACGAAACACCTTAACCCGAAAGCTGAAAACTCTGCTAAAGTAAAAGTTATGTAAAGGGGGTCGTATCGATGCCCGGCATTTTGGATCATGGATTTATTTCTGGAGAGAACAGTAAGTTATGAGACATTCCGTACTACTCATTGATGACGATACTGAAATGTCTGTCATGCTGACAGAATTGTTTAAACGTGAATCCGTAGATTTAAGCGTTGCCGAAGATGGCGTGACCGGCCTCGACAAAGCACTTAACGGCGACTACGAGCTTATTTTGCTGGATGTCATGTTACCCGGCATTGATGGTATGCAGTTGTTGCAGCGTTTGCGCCAACAACACCGCGATACTGCTGTGCTTATGCTGACGGCCCGTGGTGATGACGACGACCGCGTTATGGGTCTGGAGCTGGGTGCAGATGACTACCTTCCAAAACCGTTTAACCCGCGTGAGCTGGTTGCCAGGGTGAGAGCTTTACTGCGTCGTACACCTAACACCACCATGCAAAACGAAAGCCTGAACGTGTGCGGTATTGTATTAGATCCGGCCACAACGGAAGTGAAATGCGACGATGCTGAACTGATACTGACCCCCACTGAATTCGATATTCTGCGCTGCTTAATGCAGCAAGCGGGTCAAATGGTCAGTAAAGATCAATTATCGGTTGCAGCGCTGGGGCGTAAAATGGAGCCTTTTGATCGCAGCCTGGATGTTCATATCAGTAACATTCGTAAAAAGTTTCCAACGAAACCTGATCGTATTCAAACCATTCGCGGCCGTGGCTATCGACTGATCGCCAGCTTATGAGAAACCGGCGTACGCGGTGGTATCGATCGCTAGCCCTAAGGTTACTTTTTATTTTCTGGGCGTTGCTGTCGGTCACAGCGGCCAGCGGTTATCTGTTAGCGGTTTGGAATAAGCCGAAAGCAGAGTTAAAGCCGCTGGAGCCGGATATTTATCAAACTCTACAACCGCTACTCAGCGATGCTTTAACTTTTAAGTCTTTGCAACCTGGGCGTTTAATCGCAGGCGACTACCGCGTGGCTGCTCAGCTGTCTGTGGAAGGCAGTGAAAAGCTGTTGATGGACGAAATGCTGAGAGTCAGTCACGGCTCAACCTTGTTGCGTATGCTGGGACAAACCTCACCTCAACAAATACCTCTGGACGAACGTTTACTGATGGGTCCGTTTGAGCTGGACGGTAATAAAATATTGGTCACTAAACCTCTGGGTATTGATGAGCAAGTTAACCGGGAGCAGTTAGAAAGAGAGTCAACCCGGGCGCGCTTACTTACCTTGTTAGTGGGTAGTGGTTTACTTGCGGTTTTACTGGGCATTTGGCTTATCCGCCCAATACGACGAATGATTTTGGCTATGCGTGAGGTAGCAGACGGTAGCGCAACTCCTGAGTTAAAGCGACTACCAAAACGCGGTGATGAAATTGGCGAACTGGCGCGAGCGCTGTCCCAGGGTGCTGTCGATTTAGCGACATCGCGCGATGCCCAACGGCGTTTACTGAGTGATGTATCGCATGAGCTACGCTCACCGATGGCACGTATGCAGGTTGCCCTTGATTTAGCTGACTGCAATGAGGATGACCCAAACTGGCAGCAGTTACGTCGCGATACTGAGCGTCTCAGCGTAATCATTGAACGTATTTTATCATTATCGCGGTTAGAGAACGGCCTGGTAGAGCTTAACCATGAGAATCTGGACAGCGGTGAGCTAGTGCAACAACTTATTGGTGATATGTGCTATCAGAACCCGGAGGTTAGTGGACGCCTGATTCAGCAAGATGGCGACTGGCCTATTATTGATACTGACTCTGAATTGCTCAGGCTGGTGCTGGAAAACATTGTTCGTAATGCGTTGCATTACACTGACGATAATGTCGAACTTTCTTATGATGATTATGGCGAAGGGTGCCGCATTCGTATTCGTGACCATGGCCCGGGTGTGGATGAAAGTACATTAGAAAAACTGTTTGTACCCTTTTACCGCGGCGATCCGGCTCGTCACCATAAGGCCGGAGTTGGTCTTGGGTTGGCCTTAAGTCATCGTGCTGCAGCTGTGTTAGGGGGCGAATTAAAAGCCAGTAATCACTCTGAAGGAGGACTGGAAGTCGTGTTAGACTTACCTAAAAGTCAGCCTGAACCAAATACATGAAGCAACCCGATAGACAACATCAGCGGCCTGCAGATGATACCCCTGAGTGGCCGGAGTTTTTCAAAAATCAGGTCGAACCCTTTTGGGAACAACAGGTTATCTCTGAATACTTCAAGGCATTCGACGGTATCCAGTTACATTTCGCTTACTATAAACATAGCGCCGATGCACCATTAGTGGTCATTGCTCCGGGTCGGATAGAGTCGGCTCTTAAATATCAGGAGCTGTTTTGGGAGTTGGCCCAGCAAGGCTTTTCCGTGGCGGCGCTGGACCATCGGGGCCAGGGTTTATCGGCTCGGTTGACGGCCAATCATCATCAGGGACATGTCGACAACTTTGACGATTTTGTCCGCGATTTCTCAGATTTTACCGAACAATTAACAAGTCTATTTGGTAATGTCCCTAAAACCTTATTTGCTCATTCAATGGGTGGCACCATTGCGACAATTTACTGTGCGACTTGTAGCCACCCATACAATAAGCTGATTTTATCCGCTCCCATGTTCTCTATCGAAACCGGTAAAGTCCCTTATTGGCTGGCGCGCTGGGTAGTTGCCGCAGGCGCATGTATTAACCGGTACTTGGCTAAGCCCTGGTATTTTTTTGGTATGGGTGACTACCAGGCGGTACCCTTTGAAGAAAACGTTCTTACTCACAGCAAACAGCGTTACCAGACCTTTCGCAGGGTATACGATAATGTCGCTGAGGTGCAGCTGGGCGGGCCAACTTTTAACTGGCTTTACGAAGCGGTTAGTGCAGCCATGAAGGCGCAGCAACTGGCGAGTGATGTTCACATTCCGGTCATTTTATTTCAGGCTGGTAATGATCAGGTTGTTTCTGCTGCCGGGCAGAGAAAAGTCGCCGCGGCAGTCACTCGGCAGTATTTTCGGTTTGAAACCATTGAGGGCGCATCGCATGAGCTGATGATGGAAACGGACAGATTCCGCCAGCCAGTGTTGGATGCCATCATTGAAGAGACTCGGGAGCTTGTTAACGCTTAAGTGAACCTTCCACCACGGCGACAATTTCAGGATCCATATGCACAATGATGTCGGCTCCCGGGAAGGCTTTCATAAGCTGCGCCTCAACATCGTCAGCTATGGCGTGGGCGCGCAATAACGACAACTCGTTAGCCAGTTCAATGTGTAATTGAATAAAGCGTACCGGGCCGGCTTCGCGCGTGCGCAAACCGTGAAAGCCTCTAACACCATCCACCGCCATAGTAATGCGACCAATTTGCTCTTGCAGATCCTCTGAAAGCTCTCTGTCCATTAGTGCCTGAAAGGCATCCCAGCCAATGCGAACAGCACCAATAATTAAGTAAACGGCAATACCAATGGCAAAAATACTGTCGGCCCAGAGCCAACCGTAACTGCTGAGAATTAAGGCAACAATAACCGCTAAGTTCAGCAGTATGTCCGATTGATAATGAAGGTTGTCGGCTTGTACGGCTTTAGAATTGGTATGCTGAATGGCCATGCGCTGAATAACAATCAGGACAAAGGTAATGACAATGGCGATGCCAGAAACAGCGATGCCGTAACCCACTTTCGGAACGCTACCACCCTGCATAAATTGCTGCACACTGTGAAAAATAAGCAGCATGCTGGAACCGGCAATAAACGCGCTTTGCGCCAGAGCGGCCAGTGATTCCGCTTTACCATGACCAAAGCGGTGCTCTTCATCTGCGGGTTGTAACGCATAGCGAATGGCAAAAAAACTAAAAATTGAGGCGCCACTGTCCAGAATGGAGTCTGTCAGAGAGGCAAGCATACTGGCCGATTCTGTCTGAAACCAGGCAAAAAGCTTAATGCTTATGAGGGTTATTGCAACAACAACGGATGCCGTGCTGGCCAGACGCACCCAAAAAGCGTAATTTTGTTGGTAATTTTTCTGATTTGCCACAGCGCCGGTACACATTTCTAAAAAATATTCTGCTATTCTACCGCTTTTACTGAAGCGATGAAAACGACCATGTTGCACCTTGTACTGTTTGAGCCTGAAATCCCCCCTAATACGGGCAATGTGATTCGTCTGGCGGCGAATACCGGAATGTCCCTGCATTTGATAGAGCCCCTGGGTTTCGAGCTGGAAGAGAAAAAGGTTCGGCGTGCCGGTTTGGACTATCATGATCTGGCTTCTGTGAAAATTCACAAAGACTGGCAAAGCTTTTTAGATAACACGAAGGTTAATCGTATATTTGCCTGCACGACAAAAGGTAAGACTAGCTATGCTGAGGTAAATTATGAAGCGGGCGATGTTCTGCTTTTTGGCCCTGAAACCCGTGGATTGCCTATGGAAGTGCTGAGAACCTTTCCAGAAGAGAACTGGTTGAGGTTGCCTATGGCGGACAGCAGCCGCAGTCTTAACCTGTCAAATTCTGTTGCTATCTTTGCCTATGAAGCGTGGCGCCAAAATGGTTTTAAAGGGGCCTGTTAACTTATTTATCAATGGCTATTGGGCTTTGCTGAGCCAGAACGGTGTCGAATAAGCTTCTAAGTGAGCGGCCTCGTGGCGTGTCTGAAAACGCCACAAACAGTGGCAGAGGATCCGATAATTTTTGTTTTTTGTAAGGCTGCTCTGTCCAGTCTGGCAGGTTATCCTTGTAGTCCACAACCGCACTCACCCTTTCCATATCGAGCAGCGCAAAACAATCAAGAGAGTTTGATGCGCGATAAAAAGGGCGCTCAGTATCAACTAAATTTTCCATAAAACGAGGGCCTGCAATGCAAATAGGGCCTTCGTTGGGCTCTTCCAGAGTAAAGAGAAAAACACTGTCGTCATAAGCGACATGGTATTTTGACAGAATAATATTCTCTATTCTTTGATCAGGACGAACACCGATGAGGGCATCAGCACGGCCTTCCTGGATCAGCTGAATACTGCGTTGCCAGCTACTGACAACGGTATTGAGTTGAGAAGTAAACATCGGGAACGTTGACTTTGCTATTTGCCAAAGTTTACCGGTGCCGTCGGCATTCAGTAAGCCGGGGTGTATGGCGCCAACAACCGTCAGTTGCTCCGGACGTTTAATAGGCTCCACCGCAGGCTCGGGCTTTATTCCATACTTTTCACGAAGCACTTTCATACGACCATTCTCATGCATCTCTTGCAGCTGATAAGTGAGCTGAGGAATAAGTCGGGCGTGTTCTTCGTTTAGATAATGGAAGCCAGTTTCGGTGGACAGTTTGTGGGTAATAAAGTGTGGGTTATCGCTTAATTCCGAACTTTGAAACTGGAAGTCCCCCATAAAAGCAAACTGAATGCGTCCCGATTCAAGCAACTTTAGTACTTGTTCGAGATCAATAGGCGTTACTATAGACGGCTGGTGAGGAAGACTTTCAACGACGTCAGTAATGGAATCCATACCATCGACGTATGCCAGACTTTCTATTTTCGACAATGGGCAGTAACCGCAGTCGCGCCTGTCAGCGACAGCTATGATGTCGAAAGTGAATAATGGAAATGGGATACGGCGAAGGTCGCGACGCTTGTTCTCAAGCATGGCAGTTCTTCCAAGCTCACCAGCAATGGTACCTTCAGTCGCTAGCTGCTCACCACGAGCGCGAGGTAGCTCAATATATTCAAGCTTAATATCCAGTTTGGCATAAGCTTCTTCAAGAACTGCTGTTACGTATTGCGTAAAAGGGCCTTCGTCAGGCGCACGAAAGACCAGTTTCTCCTGAGCGAGCGCGAGACTGGTTGTTAGGAGACTCCCCAGAAACAGTAGCAGGACGCAAAAACGTAGCGATGAATTCATAGCTTATAAGTGTGGTCTTATTTCGTGAATCAGGGGTTAGTATAGCAGTGTTAGAATGGCTATCACGAGCCCTGAAAACTATTTATTTTCAAAAGGTTACTGCCATTAACAACGGTGTCACTAGTGGCTATTACATAAGTTAGTGCAACGAGAATTCAAGACGCATCTATAATAAATACATTAATTTGTTGTCTTAAATTTGACAGTTGGGTAGCAGACACTCTAGCGTTGCAGTCTTATACTATGTCAATTGAAATACTTAAGCGGCGCACGCCGTCGGTAAAAAGGGGTTCTATTTATGGTTAAGTCGTTGTTTTCCTTGCTCTCTTTGGCGGTGCTGGCGTCTCTCTTTACAGCGCCTTCAAATGCGGAGGAAGATGGTAGCTATCGACATCTATTACTTGCCGGCGGCGGATTAGAGGCTTGTTCCAGTTTCGCGTCGGACAATTGCGACAACGTTGACTGGATAGATAAGGACACCATGCGCACCGACAGATACCTCAATCTGTCAAAAAAGTTTCGCTCCAAAGCAACGGCGGAGTCGGCTTGGCCAACTTACCGTGAAGAAACTCGCAAGAAGGTGGCTGATGCGCTGGAATTGATTCATGAGCGTTTAAAAGAAGACATTGTTCCTGAACGTGTTTTTCTGCGTGAATTTACCCGTCGTGCGACACAGCAGCTTTATAACGCATTGTCAGACGCGGAATGGAACCGGATTATCGATTTAATTGAGCTTCCTGTTCCTGACTCTGCCCGCGAAGTCGTTAACTTGGATGAAAACCTGAAAGGTGAATCGAAAGCAATTTTTCAGCGGTTTGTTGAAATGGCTCAGTCTGTTGCCGGAAATGATCAGAAGCCGACCATTTATTTTCTGACCTCTGCATCACGTAACCCTTATGACGCTATTGATTTTTACAGCAGTGTATTTGAGCAATTGGGAGCTGAAGCGCGTTGGCTGCCTTTGGATTCGGCGTTAGTCAAAGCTCAGCGTGAGGGCCGTTGCGATGAACTAGCAAAAATTCAGCAGGAAGAACTGGGTGCCTACGAACGTGACCGTGTGCACAGAGACCGTTATAAAGAGCAGGTCGCGTTTTGCAAAGACCCTGATGCCGCCGCAGAAATGATAGCGAAGGCCGACGGACTGTTTTTTAATGGTGGCGATCAGAACTTAACTCGTTCGACCTTTGTTAAGGCGAATAATCAGCCTGGCGATGTGCTGAAAACGATTATTGCCGCTGTTCAGCAAAAAGAAGTGGTTGTTGGTGGAACCAGCGCAGGTACGGCGGTCATGACCTCTAAGCCGATGATCTCTAACGGTACGACCGCTCAGGCGATAAAAGAAGGGGCGATTGCTTCTGATCCACCACCGTTTGGGTGTGATTTAGACACCACTTGTCCGCCGAATGTCGGACCGGACAGCCTGACTTACCATCCGTTAGGTGGCTTGAGCCTGTTCCATTATGCAACCTTAGATACGCACTTTTCTGAGCGAGGCCGGCATGGTCGCTTAATGCGCTTAGCTGCGGCAAGCTCAACACCTTTGTCGATTGGTATTGATGAAAACACCGCGATGGAAGTGAATCTTGAAACTGGGGCGTTTGATATTATTGGCGAGCGCGGTGCTTTCTTTGTAGAAGATGCACAGGGCACCGACAAAGCGGTAGCCGGTACTTTCCATTACCTGGTTGCCGGTGCTTCAGGTGTGATTTCCCCTTATGGCCTGCAAACCGCAGAATTTGCTGAAGGTGATGACGTAGTACAGACAGAGCCAACCACAAACTTCTTGTCTGACCGTGGCTTAATTGATTCTATGCGCATTCTGTGTGGAGAGCGTAAGCAGCTTAGCTTGTTGAATAAGGACTACCGTTTAATTGCCCAGCGTGGTGAATCCAGCCGGGTACAGTCTTCAGGTGGTGAGTGTCAGGTTATAAATGGCAGCATTGGTATTGCCTGGCAGCCACAGGAACAGCTGTAGCGGGAAAACGAGTGCTGAGGTTACAAGGGGTCTTTTGGAGGCCGCCCGTGAATACCTCCCTGTAGGGCTTGAGCAGCGCCATCCATGGCGCTGCACACCTCCATAAGACCCCTTGCAACCGTCAGGCGCACTCTTATTTCCCCGGTATCCCAACTGATGCGGTAGCCTGACATTCATGTCAGGTGAGATATTGGACCTGACGTAAACGTCATATATGGTCCCCTCCCGTTTTGCAACGGCAACTCGTGGTAAATGTCGGGGCGCTCGCATATATTCGGCCTGTTTATGGTGCGCGCTTT
>NZ_FPBE01000009.1 GCF_900116625.1 Idiomarina abyssalis | reverse complement strand
TGAAACACACCAGCGCCGATGGTAGTGTGGGGTCTCCCCATGCGAGAGTAGGTCACCGCCAGACTTTAATTCTAAGAAGCCCTCAGCTAACGCTGGGGGCTTTTTTTATGTCCCAAACAAAATACCTCCCTTCAGTAGCAGCTACGACCAAAGTCCAATTTCCCCTATTAACAATCCCACTTACATTTGTTAGCGACCCAAAAACAATAATGTTGAACAACTGGAGGGGACGTTATGGCATTCGAAAGCGAATCTCATGCCAAAGCGTATTGGAAAGAAAACCTCAGCTTGATGCTCAAGCTGTTAGTTGTATGGTTTATCGTTTCCTATGGCTTTGGAATTATACTGGTGGACGTGCTTAACGAAATTACTTTCTTTGGCTTTAAGCTGGGATTTTGGTTTGCACAGCAAGGCTCCATTCTGACTTTCATCGTGCTCATCTTCATTTATGTGAAGGGCATGGCCGCGTTAGATAACAAATATAATGTACACGAGGACTAAGGCGCTATGGATATTCAAACGCTCACCTTTATAATCGTCGGCCTGACCTTCGCGCTATACATTGGTATCGCAATTTGGTCACGTGCTGGCTCAACGAATGACTTTTATGTAGCAAGCGGTGGTGTTAACCCGGTAATGAACGGGATGGCCACAGCTGCTGACTGGATGTCAGCTGCTTCTTTTATCTCAATGGCGGGTATCGTAGCCTTCGCTGGTTATGATGGCTCAGTTTACCTAATGGGCTGGACTGGCGGTTATGTCTTATTGGCCATGTGTCTTGCTCCTTACTTACGTAAGTTTGGTAAGTTCACTGTGCCGGACTTCATTGGCGACCGCTACTATTCACAAACCGCTCGTACTATCGCAGTAATCTGCGCTATCTTGATCTGCTTTACTTACATTGCAGGACAAATGCGTGGTGTCGGTGTTGTATTCTCCCGCTTCCTGGAAGTGGATATTGCAACGGGTGTTATTATTGGCGCAATCATCGTTTTCTTCTACACCGTACTCGGTGGTATGAAGGGAATCACTTATACACAGGTGGCACAGTACGTCGTACTAATGTTTGCTTACGTTGTCCCTGCTGTTTTCATCTCACTATTAATGACGGATCATTTCTTGCCGCAAACCGGATTTGGCGCAACCATAGCTCAAGACGTTCCGGGCGGAGGAAATTACCTGCTCGACCGGCTCGATGGACTGTCTCAGGAACTTGGTTTTGCTGCATATACGGAAGGTATGCGTAGTAAAGTCGATGTGTTTTTCATCACAGCTGCATTAATGGTCGGTACTGCCGGTTTGCCTCACGTTATTGTGCGTTTCTTCACCGTACCTAAAGTACGCGATGCACGTCGCTCTGCATTCTGGGCTCTGACTTTTATTTCTGTGGTTTACCTAACAGCGCCTGCTATTGCTGCGTTTGCCAAGGTCAATATGTTCAATACTATCAACGGTCCTGAATTAACGGGCGTTGAATATGAGAATGCACCAAGCTGGATTAAAAACTGGGAAAAAACGGGTTTGATCACTTGGGAAGATAAGAACGATGACGGCAAAATGTTCTATTCAGGTGATGAACGCAATGAAATGACTATCGACCGTGACATCATGGTTTTAGCTAACCCTGAGATTGCAGATTTGCCTGCCTGGGTCGTTGCTCTTGTAGCTGCCGGTGGGGTAGCCGCTGCGCTCTCTACATCTGCAGGCTTGTTATTGGTTATTTCAACGTCAGTTTCGCACGACTTATTGAAACGAAATTTGGCACCGAATATCACGGATAGGCAGGAGCTCTTCTACGCCCGACTCGCAGCTGCGGTCGCGATAATTATCTCTGTTTATTTCGGTATCTATCCGCCCGGCTTCGTGGCGCAGGTGGTCGCCTTCGCGTTCGGCTTAGCCGCAGCGAGCTTCTTCCCTGCGATCATCATGGGCGTATTCCATAAGCGCATGAACCGTGCAGGTGCAGTAGCAGGTATGGTTGTCGGTATACTGTTTACCTTCTGCTACATTGTTTACTTCAAGTTCGTCGCTCCGGAGTTAAATACTCAGGAAAACTGGTTATTCGGTATCTCACCGGAGGGCATTGGTACTTTAGGTATGATAATCAACTTTGTCGTTGCTGTTATTGTGCATAAATTTACTGGTGACGCCCCGGAAGATATTCAGGAGCTGGTTGAGTCTATTCGTTATCCGAAAGGATCGGGTGAAGCTCAGTCTCACTAATGAATAACATAATACAGTTAAAGCCCAGCCCGAGTGCTGGGCTTTTTATTGACTAAGTTGTGTTAATACACAAAACTGAAATCAGCTTTTCCACATTGAGGTCAGCTCATGGAAGTAAATGCATTTCTAAAAGATTGCCCTCCATTTGATACGTTATCTGAAGAGCAGAGAAGTTGGGCGGTATCTCAATTGCAGTCCGTTTATATGAATGAAGAAAACTGCAATGAAATTATGAAAGACATGCGACCTGCACTTTTTATTGTGCGCTCGGGGGTCTTTGATTTGCGAGGTGCCGACGGACGATTAATTGAGCGTCTGGAAAGTGGTGATCTCTTCGGCTATCCGTCGTTGTTATCGGGTCGAGAAGTAGTAAATAAACTTAAAACGATAGAGGATGGCATTGTTTATATTTTGCCTCAGTCTGCCTTCGATCGTCTTCGTAATGTGTCGAAACCCTTCGAACAGTACTTCATTCGCGCGCATGGACAACGCTTGCTAACAGAACAAAAAAGCGACGAAAATGATGAGCTTGACTGGAGTGAGCAAACCGTTGGTAGTGTCGTTACAATGCCCCCCGTTAGCTTAACCAGTGACACTTCTGTACAGGAAGCGGCAAAACTGATGTCCAGCAACGGTATATCCTCTGTACTGGTTGTAGATGATACCCAGCTTGTGGGAATTTTGACGGACAGAGATCTGCGAAACCGCGTTGTGGCAGAAGGCTTGCCGCTTGACGTTCGAGTTGCCGCAGTAATGACGCAATTACCTGAATCTGTTTATGAGAACCGCTCATTAATGGATGCGTTGACAACAATGACTTCCAGCAACATCCATCATCTGCCTGTGGTTAACGATCAAAACCAACCTGTAGGCATGGTGACCGCTACCGATTTAATCCGCCAGCAACGCAGTGATCCTGTGTTTCTTATTAGTGCCATTCGTAAAGCGGGTAGCAAAGAGCAGTTAGTAGAAGAGGCTAGAAAGCTGCCGGACTATCTGCAAACCTTTGCCAGTCGCGTAAAACAAACCTCAATACTGGGTCGTCTTATGGCGTCGGTTACCGACGGTATGACACGCCAGCTTATACATTTGTATGAACAAGAAAATGGTGCTGCTCCGGCTGCATACAGTTGGCTCGCGTTTGGCTCGCAGGGACGGGAAGACCAAACGTTAAGCTCCGACCAGGACAATGGCCTGTTATTGAGTAACGGTTTAACCGACAAACAAAAGGACTGGTTTGCCGGTTTGGGTGAGTATGTTTGTGAGGGACTCAATGAATGCGGTATCCCATCATGCCCGGGCAATATTATGGCATCTAACCCTGATTGTCGCGGCACAATAGATGAGTGGAAAAAGCGTTTTACTAGCTGGATAGAGAGTCCGACACCTAAGGCTCTGATGTACTGTCAGATATTCTTTGACAGTCGTCCGGTGGTGGGCCCCGGTAAGTTTTACCAGGAGTATCGTAAGCAAATAGCTGATTTAGCCAGGAATGAAATGTTTTTAGGAAATCTGGCTATTTTAGTCAATAAAATAAGTGTTCCGCTTGGGCTTTTTAATCGGTTGCGTACAGAAGACACGGATGATGGTGACACCATTGATATCAAGCGCTACGGAATTGCACTTATTAATGATATTGCCCGCATTTATTCTCTGCAGGCAGGGCTGACATCGCCGAGTACGCCAGCACGACTGGCAGCTTTAAAAGGTAGTAATCTGCTAAACAGACGCGATAACCAGTCGCTGCTGGAAGCCTGGGAGTTTCTGACTCAACTGAGGTTGAATCATCAACTAAAAGTCTGGGGAACAGATAAACCCAAAAACGCAATAGATCCGGATGAGTTAAGTACCTTATCAAGACGACAATTGAAAACCGCATTTAAGATAATTAAAGAAGCCCAACAGGGCGTAGGCTTAAAATTCAGTCGCCAGGGTTATTAGTTATGGCGCAATGGTTAGAGAAACTTGCTCATTGGTACGACCGCCGGCAAAAGCTAAAACGACCCTGGCAAGAGTTGAGGTATGTTGCGCTGGATATTGAAAGTACCGGGTTGGATCCAAAGAAGCATCAGATATTGTCGATTGCGTGGATGACTATACATCCGCCAGTAATGCACTACGGCAACGCTCAATATCATGTTTTTGCTCACGGACAGGAGCTTGAATTAGGTCAAAGCCCGACTATCCACGGTTTAACCCAGCAAGATTTTCTGCATAGCTCGGAGCCCAGGCAAACGTTCGGTATGTTAAGTCGAGCTTTGAATGATGCCGTATTAGTTTGCCACCACAAAGGCATGGACTGGCGGTTTTTGAAGCATATTGAGGCGGAGTACGGTATTCCTTTTAAACCGCTGGCAGTTTTCGACACTTTAGCTTTTGAAAAAAACAAACTTGAGCGTAACCCCCAGCAACCTATTCAAGGTGGCCAACTAACGCTGAGTGCGTGTCGAAAGCGTTATAACTTACCTGACTATCATGCTCATCACGCACTAACAGATACCCTCGCTTGTGCAGAGCTTTTTTTGGCGCAGTGTTACTCTACTGAAAAGGATCATCGAGATGCTAGAGCAGTCTTAAAGAAGGCGTGCTGATTTAACATTTTAATGGTGTCTTGACTAAACTCTAAAGAAAAGCATGTAACCTAAATGTGTAAATTTAAAGCGCGACTTTTTAGCTCTTTACAACCCTGAAACACCTGTTAATAGCGTAGAAACTATTGTTAATTTTTTTAATAAAAGAGCTTTAATAATAATCTATTAGCTCACTTCTTAGGCAAACAGCTCTTAAGGTTTAAGAAAAGAACTGAACTCCTATTGAAATGAAATCCCTGCGGCGTTAAAAGGTTGTAACCGAAAACACGATGCACCTTCCAAAAACGATAAGTGCGTCGTCGGTTTCATGTTGCTTTCGCCAATCAAGCAACTAAAAAATAATGTTCCAGGGAGTAATTTCAATGAACAATAGTACTTTTCGTAAAAGCTTAACGGCTGCAGCTATTGCAACCACATTAGGCTTTCCGGCACTAGTTGCTGCGCAAGAAGCAGGAGCTAACGATGTCGAGCGTATTCAGGTAACTGGTTCGCGTATTAAACGCACCGACACTGAAACTGCAAGCCCAATCACAGTTTTTGATTCAGAAGCAATTGAAAACTCAGGCTTCACCAGCATGGAAAAGTTCATCCATAACATTCCTTCCATGAACGGTGGTTACAACGGCTCAAACACAAACAACGGCTCTGTTGGTTACGCTTCTGCTAACTTACGTGGTCTGGGTTCAGCTCGTACGCTGATCTTGATCAACGGCCGTCGTTACGCTTCAGGTGATTTAAACTCAATCCCGATGGCTTACATTGAGCGTGTTGAAGTATTACGTGACGGCGCATCAACCATTTATGGTTCTGATGCTATCGCCGGTGTAATCAACTTTATCACCAAGAAAGATTTTGAAGGTGCGGAGTTCTCAGCTCAGTACGACTTAACCGGTGAAGGCGACGGCGAAACGACTAAAGTTTCAGGTGTTATCGGCGCTACCAGCGACAAAGGCAACGTAACTTTAGCGCTTGAGTACCAAAACCGTAACCCTATCTGGCAGGGCGATCGCGACTTTTCGCGCTACCCTCTGAGTGAGTCTGGCGGCGAAATCGTACGTGGTGGTTCTTCAACTATTCCTTACGGTAACTGGTCTGCAGCTGATGAAGACTCTCAGTATAACTCAGGCAACGCAGGTACAAGCTTTGTCGTAGACCCTAACACTGGCGAAATTCGTCCGTATGATGGTCAGCAAGACGCTTACAACTTTGCACCTGCAAGCTACATGGTTACACCGCAGGACATCTTCTCAATTAATGCGTCTGCAAACTACGAGCTAACTCGTGACCTTTCAGCATTTATGGAAGGTGGTTTCACTAACCGTCAGTCTGACCAGCTAATGGCTGCAGAAGGCACTTTCTGGGGACCAACAGTTGCTGGCGATCATCCTGACAACCCAATTGGTGAAGACCTATACATCTACCGTCGTCTGGCCGAAACTGGCGGACGTTCATTTACTCAGGATTTCTCTGACTACCGCATGGTATTCGGACTGGAAGGTTACCTGGATAACGGTTGGTCATGGGACATCTCATACAACTACGCACGCTATGTTGACAGCCGCGTAGAGTATGGTCGCTCAAACCCAGAGCGTATCGGTAACTTGTTAGATCCAACACTGTGTGACGCAGATGAAGAGTGCCCAGGCCTGTGGAACCCGTTCCAGGAAGGTACCTTCACGCAAGAATTCCAGGACTACGCAACAATTCCTAACTCGCCAGTTGATCGTGCGACGACAAAACAGTTAATGGCTAACTTAACTGGTGACACTGGTTCATTTGGCTTACCTGCAGGTCCAATTTCATGGGCTGTCGGCGTTGAGAAACGTTGGGAAGAATATCAGAACCAGCCAGACGGTGGCGCAATCTTAGGCCAAATCTACAGCGTTGCAGCAGAGCCAACTGAAGGTTCTTACGACGTTCAGGAAGCTTACATGGAAATTAATGCTCCATTGTTAGCTGGTATGCCTGGCGTAGAGCGTCTTGACCTGTCTGCGGCAGTGCGTCGTTCTGATTACGACTTCCTTGATGCACAAACTACCACTAAATTCGGTTTAGAATACGTACCAACTACAGGTACATTGGTTCGTGCAACCTTTGCTGAAGGCTTCCGCGCTCCAGGTATCGGTGACTTGTATTCACCACAAGTTGAGTCAAACATCAGCTACACAGATCCATGTATCGACTACGGTACAGGTAGCCAGAGCCAGACAGTTAAAGACAACTGTGCATCAGAAGGCTTACCGGGCGACTTCAGCCTGGACAACAACCAGTCTTCAACATTGGTTGGTGGTAACCCGGATCTGAAACCTGAAACCTCTGAAAGCTTCACTTTAGGTGTTGTTTATCAACCAGAGTTCATCGAGAACTTCAGCGTTGCAGTTGATTACTACGACATCGAAATTGAAGATGGTTTAGGTGCGCCAAGTACTTCCGCTATCATCTCTGAGTGTTACAACAGTGAAAACTTCTCAGCGAATTCTTGTGACCTGATTTTAGGTCCGGAAGCTGTAGGTCGTCCTGGTTACTCAGGTTCTGAGTTCCGTGACTCTCAAGGTTACATGGCTGGTATTCTTGCCGGTACTGCAAACATCTCAACCTTCACAACTTCAGGTTTTGACTTCGATGTGAAATGGGCAGCTGACCTGGGTGACGGCATGTTCAACCTGCGTGTTGACGGTACTGTACTCGATGAGTACAAATACCTGGCGCAAGAAGGTGCGGAAACTCTTGAGTTGGCTGGAAAATTCGGCGCAGACACCAACTTCGGTGGTCGTGTAGCGGCATTCCCAGAGTTGCGTACAAACCTGACTATGGGTTACCAAATTGGTGACTTCGACTGGAGCTGGATCACTCGCTACCAGGATGGCGTAACTGACATCAACTACGATGTGGATGATCTGTCAAGCGAAGTAGGAAGCTACGTATATCATGACGTACAGATGAACTACTTCTTCAGCGAAACAACCACCTTTACTCTTGGTGCGCGTAACGTGTTTGATAAGCAGCCTCCATACGTTACTAACAATAACGATATGAATACTTTGAACTCTTCTTATGACACTGCTGGTCAATACTGGTATGGTCGTATCAGCATGAAGTTCTAAGGCCTGACAACGTTAGTTGTTTAAAAACCCAGCTTCGGCTGGGTTTTTTTATGGCAGAATAAGAGAGTGTTATTATGATTCGGCTAAGACAAAACTAACAATAAGGGAAGGAAATGACGCAAAGTAATCCGTGGAGTTATTTTTGGCAAAAGGGTGCCAAGGCGAGTTTTTTAGATGACAGCTCACGTTTACCCGCTTACCAAATGCGAAAGTTTTGGTTCGAACGCATGGATGAAAATGACGTGAAACAGCCTATTGTGGACATCGGTACCGGTAATGGCGCTGTTGTTCAATGGTTAAACGAGTATGCAAAAGAAAAAAGCAAGAAACTTGATGTGCAGGGCATCGATTCTGCTCAACTAAACCCACCTAATACGGAGCTAAAACTTCAGGGTGATACGCCTTACGAGAGTTTCCAGCTAGCTTCAAATAAAAAAGTGGGTACCTTTGTTTCTCACTACGGGCTGGAGTACGGGGATATGGCTGAGGGGTTGAAGAACCTCAATGCTCAGCTAAAGCGTGGCGGTATGTTGATTGCTCTGGTTCACTCAAAAGAGTCTGTTATTTATAAGAAGAGTGAAGCAATTTATGACTTAATGCCCTCTGTAATTAAGCAACTTAAAAAATCAGTGGAGCCGCTGCAAGAAGCGCTGCTAAAGCATGGTCCCAAAAACTTACCGCGTTCTGCTTTGCAGGCACAACAGATACTCAATCAGTTTGTTCGCAAGCATGAACGCAACCCATCATTTCATGCCATGAATTTTGTGCCGGCTACTAAGCACCTGTTAAATGCGGCAGCAGAAGGTAAAGACGCAGAGTCGCGCCAGGTTCTTAACGGTTATATGGATTCATTAAATGCGCACAAAGCACGAACCAAAACCTTACTGAAAGCAACTGAACAGTTAGGTGATATGGACGAAACTCAAAAGCAGTTTGAGGCTGCGGGCTTTAAAAAAGTGACAGTGCAGCAGGTACAGTTTCCTGAGAGTGGTGTGTTTGGGAATTGTGTCATTGCTTTTAAGTAAACTTTTTTGTTTATGGCGCAGGCCACTTTTTGTGGCCTTGTTAACACTCTTTGCAACAAAGCCAACAAAATTAGAACGAAAAGTTTACAAGCTATTAACTTCCTGTTAAATTTTAAGCAGCTTCTATTAAAGAAGCGGTATAATAAAAACGTTCCAGGGAGTTTTTACTCATGAAAAATATGACCTTTCGAAAAAGCTTAACGGCTGCAGCAGTTGCTGCGTCTTTAGGTTTTCCTGCATTAGCAGTTGCACAAGACAATCAAAATGATACTGATACGGCTGCAGAAGAAGTAGAGCGTATTCAGGTTACAGGTTCTCGTATTAAACGTACGGACTTAGAAACGGCATCTCCTGTAGAGATGGTTTCTTCTGAAGAAGTTAAAGCATCTGGTTTTACCCGTGTGGAAGACCTGATGGCAACTTTACCGCAGCTAGAAACAGCGGCACAAAACTCGTTTGTTGCTAACGGTGCAGCGGGCGTTGCAAACCTTGACTTACGTGGTTTGGGCGCTAACCGTACTTTGGTACTGGTAAACGGTCGCCGTTTACAGCCAGGTGGTGTTTATTCACAGGCTGCTGACGTTAACCAAATCCCAACAGCTCTTATCGAGCGTGTTGAAGTATTAACCGGTGGTGGTTCTTCTACTTACGGTTCTGATGCTGTTGCCGGTGTTGTTAACTTCGTAATGAAGAAAGACATCGAAGGTTTTGAAGTAACTTTAGGTACTTCAGGCTATCAGCACGATAACAGCAATAGCTACATGCAAGGCTTGATGGATGAAGCTGGTTACGACTATCCAGAAGGCGGTTCTGGCGTTGACGGTAAAACTTATACCGTAGACGTTACAGGCGGCAGCATGTTTGCTGGCGGTAAAGGTAGTGCAAGTTTCTATGCAACTTTCCGTACTAACGAAGAATTGTTGCAGGGTGAGCGCGATTACTCTTCTTGTGCATTGAACGGTGCTGGTACTGCATGTGGTGGTTCTTCAACTGCTCCTGTACCTAACTTCTTCTTCTCGCCAATTGAAGGTGGTTCACCTAACTTTGATGAAGAAGTATTCTGGTCATTGACTGAAGATGGCAGCTTTGCACCATTTACTGACAACTTATATAACTACGCACCAATCAACCACTTCATGCGTCCTAATGACCGTTATACTTTCGGTTCATTCGTAAACTATGAAGCAAACGATAACTTCCGTCCTTATTTAGAAACCAGCTATATGCATGACCGTACTGCTGGTCAGATCGCACAGTCTGGTATTTTCTATCAGAACTTCGCGTTTGACGTAGACAGCGACGTATTCAGCGATGGACAGCGTCAGCAGTTCCGTGACCAGTTCGGCGCAGATACTGATCAGGTTATGGCTTACATTGGTAAGCGTAACGTAGAAGGCGGCCCTCGTATTAACAACCTTGAGCACAACTCATACCGCATCGTTGCTGGTGCAACTGGTGAGCTGAGCGCAATGTGGGAATACGATGTATCATTCCAGTATGGCTCAACTCAGTCATCATCGGTTTACATTAACGACTTCTACGTTCCTCGTATGCCCCAAGTACTGGGTGCAGCAGGCGCAGATGAGTGTGGCGAAGGCTGTATTCCTTATGAAGTTTTCAAATACCAAGGCGTAACTGGCGAAGCAGCAGACGCTCTGGGTGGTACAGCTATCCTGACTGGTTTAACAACGCAGCGTATTGTTAACGCGTTCGTAACTGGTGAAACAGGCTTCAGCATGCCTTCTTCTAACTACAATGTTGCAGCGGTATTTGGTGTTGAAAACCGTGAAGTTGACTTCGAACGTGTTGCCGACGAAGTTTACCAGCAGGGCGCTCTTTCAGGCCAGGGTGGTCCAACTGACAGCTTAATTGGTGGTTACAACGTTTCTGAAGTGTTCACAGAAATCAACGTACCGTTAGTTGAAGACGCTAGCTGGGCAAACAACCTGCAGGTTGACTTAGGCTACCGTTACTCTGACTACAGTTCATCTGGTGGTGAGCCAGCGTACAAACTTGGTTTAGACTGGCAGGTTAACGACGACTACAAAATTCGTGGTACATACAACCGTGCAGTTCGTGCGCCAAACGTTGCAGAACTTTTCGCAACCCAGGGCATAGGTTTGTGGGCAGGTGTTGATCCATGTGCCGGCGACAGCCCTGAGTACACTCAGGAACAGTGTGCAAGCACCGGAATGAGCTCAGGTCAGTACGGAAACGTTGCAGCTAACGCTGCAGGCCAGTACAACGCAATCTTTGGTGGTAACCCAGATTTGGATCCAGAGCTTGCTGACACAGTAACCTTCGGTCTTGTTGGTAACCCAACTGATAACTTCAACTTCTCAATCGACTACTGGAACATTGAGATGGAAGACCGCATTGGTACAATTTCACCAGAACTTATCATCCGTCAGTGTGCGGAAACTGGTGAAGCACAATGGTGTAATGCGATTACCCGTAGCCCATCAGGTGACTTGTGGCGTGGTACAGACGGCTACGTTAGCGCAACCAGCGTTAACCTTGCTGAATCTACCAACACTGGTATCGATACCAACATTAACTACAACACCGAAATTGGTGGCGGTCAGTTAGGTATCAGCTTAACTGGTACGTACTACATGACAAAAGAAACCACAACGGTTCCTGGTCTTGCTGGTACTACAATCGACTGTGCTGGCGTAATCAGCTCAGACTGTTTCCCACAAGCTGAATGGCGCCATTCAATGAACTTCACATACAGTACTGGTGACTGGTGGAGTGTCGGTGCTAAATGGCGTTACCTTGGTTCAGTTGACTATGTTGGAGATACTGACGAGCTAATCGGCGACGGTTTAGGTTCTACTAGTTACTTAGATCTGAACGCAAACTTCGACGTTACAGAAAACGTTTCTGTACTGTTGGGTATGAACAACGCGTTAGATAAAGAACCTACTCTTGTTGGTGACGTTAACAGCCTGAACGGTAACACTCTTGCTGGTTACCAGGATGCGCTAGGACGTTATGTATTCGGTAGCGTAACTTTCCGCTTCTAAGAAACTATCGCTTAGGCGAATACAGTTCTTAACAATAAAGGCGACCTTCGGGTCGCCTTTTTACCTTCTGTTTCTCTTAAGTTTATCTACTCACACAAGGAGAAAGTTGTGTTATTGTAAAAACATTGTCAAAAAGTTGTATGTTATTACTATGTCTCAACTCGCCCAACAGTTCCAAAAAGCCGTTAATGCTTTACAGCAAAAAGATTTTATTCAAGCTGAAAAAATTGCCAGTCAGTTAAATCAGCAGGCTCCTAACCATCCGGATATCCTGCATTTGTTGGCTCTTGCAACTAAGCAAAGACAGCCTGATAAAGCCGCTGATTATTTTGCGCGTAGCTTAAAAGCCAACCCCAAACAACCTAGTGTTTTGTCGAACTATGCTAACTTTTTACAGGGCACCCAGCAGTTAATGGCGGCAAAGCAGAACTATAATAAAGCTTTGCAAATAAACCCGAAACTGCCTGACGCCTGGTACAACTTGGCATCGCTCCACTATCAGTCGAGAGATTACTTAGCCACTATAGAAGCGGCGACTAAAGCGCTACAACAAAAACCGGATTTTAAAAATGCTGTGATTCTTAAGGCGCGTTCTGAGCTCGACTATAAGTTATTTGATAAGGCAGAAGAGACACTTGCAAAAGCTCTCCAGCAATGGCCTCAGGAGCCGTCGTTATTGTTTAATCTAGCTTTGGTCTATCGTTACACCGAGCGTACGAAGTCAGCTAGCGAAATTTTAGAACAATTGGGTGGAAAATTTGACGAAGCGCAGCGGCAGTTTCAACTGGGGTGTCTTGCTTATGATGACAATGACTTTGAACAGACGGAACAACTGCTACTGAAAACCATAGGGCTTAAAAACGATTTTGTTCCGGCGCACGAGGCTATTAATAAGCTTTACTGGGAGCACGACCATCAAGATAAGTTTTTAGCCTCTTTCCGGGAGTCGTTAAAAACTCAGCCCGATTCCTTGCCATTAGCTTATGCGTACCTGGCTCACTTACTTCGCTCCCAACAATACGAGCAAGCAGACTCAGAGATAGAAATATTCCTTAAACGCTTCGGGGATGTGCACAGTTTGCTGCATATGAAGGGCACTCAGTGCTTGCGTAAAGGTAATGTTGAGGAAGCGTCGAATTTGTTTGATAAGGTCTTGGAGCAGCAACCCAGGCATCCACGCTACTTGATTGATAAGGCCAATGTTTTGCTTAGGCAGAAGGCGTACGATAAAGCTTTTCAATTGTTGGATCGCGCCCACGAGAATCAACCGCTTAATCAGGAGATACATGCTTTTAAAGGCTTGTGTATGAAGCTGAGCGGTAAAGAGCAAGAGGAGAAATACCTTAATAATTACGATGACTACGTCAAAGTGGGTTATTTACCTGCGCCCGATGGTTATGATTCTTTGGAAGAATTCTGGCCCATTTTAGTTAAGCGGGTTCAGGCGCTTCATAGAACTCAGCACCAGCCGTTAGATCAGTCCGTATGCAAAGGTACGCAGACGGTGGGCTCATTGCTCTCAATGGACGACCCGGTTATTCAGGCTTATAAACAGAGCTTAGAGAAATTTATTAACGATTACCTCGCACAACTTCCGGATGATAATATGCATCCGGTCACTTCCCGATATAACAGCGGGTACCATTTTAGCGGAAGCTGGTCAGTTAAGTTGTTTAAACAAGGCTTTCATACCAACCATGTTCATCCCGAGGGTTGGCTTTCAATGTGCACATATTTGAGCATTCCTGAGCAAGTAACAGAAGACGACTCTGAACATAAAGGCTGGATCAAATTTGGGCAGACATCGCTCAACTTAGGTCAGCTAGACACTATTGATAAGAGCGTTTGTCCCAAGCCTGGTATGTGTGTGATTTTCCCCAGTTATTGCTGGCATGGCACGATACCCTTTGATACCGACGAAGAGCGGATCACCATCCCCTGTGATATTTTTCCATCTTAAACGAACATTTGTTTAGTGAATCCTTCTAAACGTTAGCTAAAACTGGCCGATAACAAAGCATGAACTGAATTAACTAAGGTGAGTGTTATGGTTTATCGGCTTCTCGCTAGTATTGTGCTTAGCACGCTGTTTTTATTTTTTTCGAGCAGTGCTCAGGCCCATGTCTCAAACCCACACGAGACTATTGCAGATGATTTAGCCGCCCAGTTAGCGGACCAACTGGACGCTGACATTAAAGCCTACCCAATGTCTCAACTTGGTATTACGCGTTTGGTTTTAGCCGAAACACTCGAACAACCTGAGCATGGCGACTCTCTCTATCAGTTAAGTCATCAGTTGAGCGAGGGGCTATATGCACATCTTGAAGAGCGCGACATACTGTTAGTTGAGTTCAGAGCACAAGACTATATCAGCATAAGTGAAAGAGGGGCTCTGGCATTAAGCAGAGACGCCGAGGCACTAAACCAGAACCCGAACTTAGACTGGATGCTGGTGGGGACGCTCTCACGTAAAGACAGTGGTGCTATGGTCAACCTGCGTGTTATTGACCGCAGAAATCAGCAGGTTTTGGCTGCTGCGAACCGTTACGTTCCTAAGCATTTATATTGGCCTAACAAACAGTCTGAAATGGTCAATGGCCGTTTGCAGCGCAACTAAGAGGTTTTGATAATGAAAGTATTTTTAACAACATTACTCACACTTACTTTATCCACAGCCTGCACTGTTTTACCGGCTAAGCAGCCAGTTGCGCATGATAACGCCGAAGAAAAGAGCTCTGATGTTTATCAGCAACCGGGCAGTGCCAAGTTTACCGCAGAGCTGGCGCAGCAATTAGTAGACAACGCCAGTATTAAACTGGAAGAAGCACAGGTTGGTGTTACGCACTTGGTTGGCGTTACCAGCCAGTATGATGAGAGCTCAGCTTTGAGTCAGGTACTGTCAGAACAACTGATGCTGGAACTGCATCGCCGTAACTGGAATGTTATGGATTTTAAAACAACGGACTTTATACGCGTTACCAGTAACGGTGACTTTGCGCTAAGTCGGGATTATCTGGAGCTGGACGAGATCATGCCAATTTCTCATGTTGTGGTGGGGACTTTATCCAGACATCGTGACGGCATAATGGTTAACACGCGTTTAGTCGACATTAACTCTAAAAAAGTTGCTAGCGTTGCCCAGGTGTTTTTACCTGAATCTGCTGTACGACAGTTAGATGAAAATGATGGTCAGCCGTTACTTAGAAAAGCGCCATAGAAGTCATTGGGCCTGTCGGTTATCAGCCAGGCCCATTCTGTTAAATTATCGCAGCTCAGGTTTTAGCTGAGATAAATATTCGCGGATACGATCAGCGTTTTTACCAACATCACTGCGTCCAACACGAGACTTACTGCGAATATCTAACTCACTGCCGTCTGCTGTAGCACGAATCCGGATAACAACGTCATCCTTAAAGCCAAACCAGGTGGTAGTGGCAGTGGCCTCAATACGCCCTTCGGTTTCTGAGCTGTCGACTAACTCCCATCCCATTTTATCAACGGCTAATAAAGCGGCTGAAAAAAGTTCATCCGGGGACTCCAGCGACTCATAAGTTGTGAGTTCAGGGTAAGCCTTGCGTTGTTGTTTTGCGGTATCTTCGCCGGCGTATTCAACCGGGTTAGATGCGTCAGCACGCAATGGCGCAATAGCGACAAACTCCGGTGGGTTTTGTGTATCGGTTGTAATGTCGTGAATTGCGGGAACGTTCTGAGCTTTTAAGTACTGGCTGAAAGGCATATAGAACGCAAAGCCGCCCGCAATAATTGCCAGACCGCTAAGCCCTGCTACAAGCCCCTGTGGGCGTCTAATTAAGTACCCAATAATATTAAGAACAAAGGCTGCCGCACCAATATAGGCCGCCCAGCGGAGCATTAAAAAAGCTGTTCCAAGCTCGGCCGTGCCGCTTTTATATAAAGGCCCCGATATGGCAAGGAGCACCACAGACAGTAACCCGAGAAAAATAAACAAACCGTGTAACGCTTTCATAGAGCAATCTCCTTAATAAGGTTGCCTGATATTACGTCACTATACCGGGTTTGGGTCAACGAGAATTTAACAGTTTTTAAACGTCAGCGATTATCTATACTGTTTAATGTCCAGTTGTAGTCAACAAAGCGGATATCTAAGCTTTGTTGTTTCATTTTCTCTTTTTGCCTGGGGTCACCAGAAAGCGCACTGATGTATTCTAAAAGATAGTCCTGAAGACCGTTGAAGTCGTCTCGATACCAGTCAAAAATTTTAGACAAATAAATGCCTTTGTCATCAATACCATTTTTGTCACGATCATTTAAAAAGGTGAGCATTTGGTCGTCTAACTGGGTATTCAGGTTTTCAGCTGTAAAGGCTTCAGCACGAAGTTTGGGGCAACTGATAGCGGCACAAACTAAGGCGGCATGTATTCGTGGTTCGTCAAAGTCGACTCGAATTTTTTCATGTTCAACCCAGTCCAGCGTGCGCCTCTCTCCTAGTAGCGTGAAAAAAGACTTTTCCCACGGTGTAGAGAATAATCCACCCAGGTCCCGAATGGACTCAGCTTCACCTGAACGAAACTCCTCAATATTGTCGACGATAAGTTTTAGAGTAAAGCCGTTGTATGCGTTGATTAAAAACGCAAGCTGCTGTTGGCTAGTCCAGCTTTGATACATCGGTTTTTCTACGGCTGAAAGTGCATCCAGGTAGGTGTTAAGCGGCTCACTGTTTTGAGCTAATTGATTGTAGTTAACCGCAGACTTTAAGTTGTTGTCATAGACTACGACTTGCTTGTCTAACACTTGAGTAAAATTTTCATGCGAGTGGTCAAATGACTGCGCGAACGCAGCCATTTGAAACACAGCACCTGTAATAAATACGAGTATTCGCATTGGCGGCTACCTTAAAGACTGAGTTTGGTATCGTAGTCGCGCAGTATAAACAACGCAACACAGGCTGCCAGCATAGGCCATGCTGCAAAAAACAGAAGATTATTAAAGGCATCTAAGTATTGTGGGAAAGAGGAAAAAGTCGATACCGCGTGTAAGATTAGAATGAGTCCGTAGGTAACTTTTTTCCATAGCCCGGCTAAAAATGCCAGACATAGTGCAATTTGAAGGCCACCCAGAATTGCAGCCAAAGTGGCTGATAATCCGCTAATACCATAAAAACCTTCGAATACCGCGGCGGTATGTCCCGGGTTTACAAATTTATCTAACGCCCAGACAAACATTACAATGAAAATACCAACCCGCAGGGCAAGCAGCGCCCACGGGAGTTTTTGTTCGAGTGATTGGCTCATAGTTGTTTCCGTTGTTGGTTTTGCACTTCACCTGATGTAACAACAAGCTACGCAAACTTCTTAAAGGGTTCATCAATAGGCGTCTGTGCAATATGGTTGGTAAAGTTACTCATGGTTTTCTGAGCAATACCTAAGATCACTTCCAATGCCTGACGCTGTCCGTAACCGGCTTCATAAAAGGACTCAAGCTCACTTTCACTGGCGTTTCCCCGTTTCTTAAGCATTACTAGGGTAAACTGGCGTAACGCCTCTAGCTTATCGTCGTCTAAAGCTTTACCCGCTTTGATATTTTCTGTTATTGAATCATCGGCGCCCATATTTTTGGCAATAGCGGTATGGGCAGGAACACAGTAATGGCATTCATTGAATACATTAATGGTTTGCCAAACAACGGTTAACTCGTTTTCGTCAAAGCTACTATTCACAAAAAGCTCGTGTACTTGCTGGTAGGCTTCGAGAATACCGGGCGCTTCAGCCATAACGGCGTGCAAGTTTGGAATCATACCGAAAGCTTTCTCTGAGCCTTCTAGCAGCTTTTTACTTTCCTCCGGCGCTGACTGTTTGTCGTGTCGTTTAAAATCACTCATATTTTACTCCTGACGTTTTGAGCTTTATTGAATAGGTGAGTATCAATATAGAATAAAAGCTCAAAAATAGAAGCGGGCAGATGTCAACTTGAGTGTTTTAGTCATATAGACAGGTGTTTCTGTTAAGAAAACATTAGAGTTTGGATAACGGTGAATAGTAAAAAAAGCTATACATATTTTTTGTTTCCATCGTTAACAAAATGTTGCAATTGAAAAGAAGATGTGGTCTTCTTCTCTTTGGATCGTATTGCTAAAGGGTTTGCCTGAAAACAAGGCAGGTCTAGAATATGTGGTCTTTAATTATACAACTATAAAATTAATTAAATAGATTCAGGGAGACTGAACATGAACGAACAGTCATTATTGGCTCGCTCTATTAAAAATATTTTAATGGCGGGTGTCGGTTCTGCATTTTTAGCTGCGCCGACAATGGCTCAGCAAACAGACGTGAATTCTGGTTCTGAAGAGGAGGTCGTTAACTCCGCATCAGAGCAGCGTCAAGCCGAGAATCAAGATGTTGAAAAAATTCAGATAACTGGTTCACGTATAGCACGTATAGGCGCAAGCGCACCGTCGCCAGTAACCGTTATTAGCGGTGATGATCTCGTCGAAACAGGCGCTATGAACATCGGTGAGGTGTTAAGTCGTTTACCTGCATTGGCAACTACTTTCACACTTGCGAACTCTGGTCGATTTATCGGTACTGCTGGGATAAGCACGCTTAACCTGCGTAATATGGGTACAGACCGGACATTGGTATTGGTTGATGGAAAACGTCACGTTGCTTCAGCCCCGGGTTCAAGTGCCGTAGATACAAACACAATTCCTAGCTCGTGGATAGAACGGGTTGAGATTATTACAGGTGGAGCTTCAGCTGTTTATGGAGCGGACGCAGTAACTGGTGTTGTTAACTTTATCCTTAAGAAAAACATTGAGGGATTAGACGTTACGGCAACACGCGGGTACGCGGAAAATAGTGACTACAGTAACGAAAAGTATACCTTTTCGTACGGAACAAACTTTGCGGGGGGCAGAGGGAACATTGCGTTTTCTGCTGAATACAACGCTCAGGAATCACTCAATGCCCTAGATAACCCATGGACGGCAACGTCTTATGGCAGTTTTGGTTGGGAGTCGCTTTACGGTCCTCGTACCGACGAACAGTTAGATGATCCTGCATACCCAGATGTGTTAACACTTCCTAACGCTGGGTATTATGCGATTTCAACCGCAGGTACTACGTGGAACCCGTTTACTGGTGGCGTACTAGGTACGTTTAACCCGGACGGTAGCTATCGTGATGTCTATACTGGAGATGTTGTCGACCCAGCTCGTTTGTATTGTCAGGATTGTGATTACATTAACTTACGTCAATTCAGTGAAGTTCAGCCGGAATTCTCGCGAGTGAATTACAATCTGAAAGGTAACTATGAAATCAACAATGACATGAACTTTTACTACGACGCTAAGTACGTTAAAAGTGAAGGTCAGAACATTGGTCAACCATTTTTCCGTTTCTTCTCATTAGGATCTGCTGCAAATAACTATCCTTATGCTGTTAAACGTGACAACGCGTTTATGCCTGAAGGCATGGCAAATCAAATGGACGAACTTGGTGTTCCGTTCCTTGGTTTAAGCCGCATGTACAATGATGCTGGCCGACGCATTGAAGAGAATACTCGTGAAACCACTCGCGCGGTTGCCGGACTCGAAGGAATGCTAAACCAAGATTGGTCATATGACGTTTCATTGGTTTGGGGTAAGTCTGATATAGAGCGTGTTAATGGTGCTAACGTTATTCTTCAGAATATGGAATGGGCGCTTGATGCGGTTGATGATGGCAATGGTAATATTGTTTGCCGTAGCGAAGAAGCTCAGGCTGATGGCTGTGTGCCTTACAATCCGTTTGGACAGGGTATGGCCAGTGATGCTGCTCAGGATTACGTAACAACAACATCTATTGGTACTTCTGAAATCGAACAAGTGGTATTTAACGCAACGTTCAGTAACTCATTTTTATATGAGCTACCGGCAGGCTTTATAGGTTTTGCTGGCGGTGTTGAATATCGTGATGAGTCAAGCGTAACGGTTGAAGATGATTTTGCGAAAACAGGCGCAACCTTCTTTAATGCGTTAGGGGAAACTGATGGTTCTTACGATGTTTCAGAAGTCTTTGGTGAGGTTACGGTTCCTTTACTGGCTAATGCTCCTTTAGTTCAACAATTGAACTTAGATGCAGCAGTGCGTTATGCGGACTATTCTACCATCGGTGGAGCAACAGCGTGGAAGCTTGGTCTAGACTGGACTATCAATGATGAATTACGTTCACGTTTCACATACTCAGAAGCGATTCGTGCGCCAAACATTGACGAGCTATTCTCTGGACAAAGCCAGTCTTTCGCTAATGTTGATGACCCTTGTAAAGTATCAAACTTAGCTAACCAAACAGCAGAAAGCCGTGCTCAACGTGAAGCAAACTGCGCCGCATTAGGCGTTCCGGCTGGCTTTGACTCAAGTTATGACTCAGCAACTTTGGAAACCTTAGTTGGTGGTAATCCTGATTTGATGGAAGAGACCTCCGAGTCAATCACTGCTGGTATCGTTTATTCACCATCTTGGTTTGAAGGTTTTAGTGCGACTGTTGATTACTGGGAAATTGATATTGACGACACTATCAGTGGTATTGGTTTTCAGACTGTACTGAATCGCTGTGTTGACGCTGAATCTGTCAACAACCAGTTCTGTGATCTGGTGACTCGCGATCCGGCAACAGGCGAAATCACTTTAATCCGTGGTTTTGCGCTTAACATCGCACGTTCACTGAACTCTGGTGTTGACTTCGAAATGAGTTATGACTTTGCAGCTTTAGGCGGCCAGTTTAATACTAACTTAATCGGTACTAAGTTGATTGAAGCGAAAGACTTTCCTTTTGCTGATGAGCCAGACAACTTCACTGACTACGCGGGTGTTCTAGGTGATCAGGAGCTTCAGTTACAGTTTAATATCAATTACTCTATTGATAATTGGGCATTTGGAACTCGAACTCGCTTCCTAGATGGTGTGGATCTTTATACGCCTACCGCTTTGGAGAATAACCCGAATCCAAGTAACTATATGGAATATGGTAGCTACGCTGTAACTGACGTAACTGCTGGCTATACTTTCGATAATGGGTTAGGTCTAACTTTAGGTGTTGATAACTTCTTCAACCGGGGATTACCTGGCACTACAACAGGTACGGGAGCAGGTTCTGCAATTTATGACAATATTGGTCGTTTTGCATACTTGCGTGCGTCATTTAACTTCTAATTTCTATATTTTCTCTGGAACGATAAAGGTCTAGAAAATTAGAGTTCAACAACTAAAGCCCTTCCAATTCGGAGGGGCTTTTTTTATTAGAGTCCTTTAGGTATGAAGGATCGAACTGACTGTTTAATAAACCTTTTGATAAGTGCGGGAGCCTCTTTTGCTTGGATACGGTTCTATTTCTCAGTTCTAGCTCAATAACCGTTACGATAATCCGCAGGAGAGAGACCTGCATACTTTTTGAAGAAACGGCTAAAAGCAGTTGCCGACTGATAACCAAGCTGCTCCGCAATTAAGTCCAGCGGTAGCTGCGAGCCATTGAGTAACATTCGCGCTCGTTGTAGTCGAAGTTGGTCGACGAGTTTTTTGGGCGTCAGGCCAGTTTTCTTAATGCATCGCTCTGCAAATGCACTGACCGACAAATAGGCGAGTTCTGCCAAGTGTTCTACTGACCAGTCTGCTCCGGGTTCGTCAATTATGGCAATAACCACCGAGCGCAACTGGCGATCATTGAGCGCCGCTAAAGGTCCATTGAGAGACTCGCCTTGATCAATAACTTGCCGCAGCAGGTTAAGAGCAAGAACGTCACTGAGTCGACTAATTACGGTATGGTATCCGGGGGCTTGTTGAGTTGTCTCAAATCTGATCATCTCGATAATATGTGACAACTGCTGGTACTGGTCTGCTTGCTTCAGAATGAGCCAGGGCGGCAATAGTTGAAATAACGTGTCATTTGCTCCCGGAGCCGATTTTACATCGTAGCAGACAACACCATATTGTTGATGGTCGGGCTGACAATACTGGGGAATATCTGATTCATTGATATCGGATGGGATCTGAGTCTCACTCAAAAAGTGTGAAACCCCTTTATTCACGAAAATGATATCGGATGCACTGAGCTTTGCAGGGGCGACGGAAGAATCAGGAAAGCCAAACCAGCAATCTCCTTTTGTGACAACATGAAACGCAACTTTCTCCGGCCGTTTGACCATTAGAGTCCAGTCTCCACAAAGGCCTGACTCAAAGTGGAGTTCGGTACCCTGTGCTACTTGCTCTAGCAGTTCATTTAGGGCTTCCGTTGTTTGAGTTGTGTGTTCTGTTGTTTTTGTCATTCCGTTATCAATTCAATTAGTTAATACTGGCTATTATGCTTGATGTCAGTTGGGAGTAAAGATTTAGCAGCTTTGCTTTTACTTCCGGTGACTTAATTGAGAGAAAAACGATCTTATTGTTAATGAAAGGCGTAATCGACTGGCGCGGCTAATAAAAGTTTTTAGTGCTACTTGGCAAATACAGAGTGTTAATAAGGAAAACAAGAATGAAAAAGTGGTTGTGGCTCGGTTTATTACCTTTAACGGCGGTTGCACAAGAAAAGCCCATGGAAGTGATAGAGGTGATTGGTCGCGATGACTCAGGGGTGGTATTACCCTCTGAAGAGTCAACCGAAGGCTTATTTGGCTTAGCTGAAAGCTTGCAGGATATTCCGCGCGCCGCCACCGCAATTAGTGGCTCCTTAATGGAAGAAGCCGCAATTAACGACTTGCATGACATTGCTCGTTTTGCGCCAAATAGTTTTGCTGCGGCGGGGTTTGGTAACCCGTCATTACCCACACTTCGGGGCCAGCTCGGTGAGCTCTATGAAGCGGGTATGCGCCGTCAGGCCGGCAATAATGGCCTGGGAATTCCTATGTCATTTAACGCGATTGAAAGTATCGCTGTGGTGAAAGGCGCGCCGCCGGTCATGCTTGGCACTTCGCAGCGCGTTGGCGGTTTTGTGAACCTTCAGCCTAAAACGGCTCGTGTGACAGCGTCAGACTCGACATTAAAGGCGCAGTTTGGCGAGTGGAATCAGCACCGTTTGCAGCTTGACCACAACTGGGTGTTAGAAGACAACGAACAGGGTCTGCGCATTAGTGCTGAGTATGTGGATGAAGACAGCTTTTACGATTACCACCATCATCGCAGTGACGACATTTTGCTGGCGTACAAGTTTGCTCCGAACGATGATACACAGCTGGATGTCTCGCTTGAGTATTATGACGTAGAGTGGACAGATAATGCCGGTATCAACCGGCCAACGCAGAATCTCATAGACAATAACTTATACATTACGGGGCAGGGCGTTCAGCCAAATGGTTCACAGGTTCCGGGTGCCGGTGCGGTTATTAGCCCCACCGGAGAAGTGGAAATTGACCGCAGCACCACGCTGACTGATCCTCTGGACACGAATACCGCTGAGACGACATTATTGCATGCCAAACTTCAGCACTGGCTGAACGACGATATGGTACTCGTTAACCGTACCTACTATCAGTACTTAACCCGAGAAGGCATTAATCAGAACAGTTTTGTCGAAATTATTGATGACGCGCATACCTTCGAAAATCGGATTGAACTTCACATTAATAAGAAGACAGTGGTGGGTGTGAATTTGCGTGTTAACGACGTGCTTGGTTACAGCCAGTTTACGACCGAGGCGGATAACCCCATAGACTTGACCGGTCCTGTCAGTAACCGCCGAATTCCTTTAACCGATGAGCAGGAAGCTCGTTTAATTGAGCTACGCCCGGGGTTATTTGTATCTCCAGGTAGTCAGTACGATATTGACGGTGATGGTGCAGGTGATTTCAATTTATCGGACACCACAGATTCAACCAGTTACCAATGGGGCGCTTTCGCTCAACACGAGTTGGATATTACCGACAAGTGGCGCATTACGGGCGGGGTAAGAGCTGATTATTATTATGTAGAAGCTGAAGACCCAATAGCTCCACAGGGCGTTGAAGCTGCTAATGATACCTACAGCGACTGGTTGACGGCCATTAGTTTATCGACACAGTACAACTGGACGCCCGAACTTACGTTCTATGTTACAGCTTATGAAAGTGACTCGACGTCGAACTCAATGGCTGGAGGGACTGTACTGAATGCGTCTGGCCAAATTGATGCGCAGAACTTTGCGACAGAGAACTCGCTTTACGAGCTGGGCGTGAAGTACGCTCCGAGTGATACGCGTTGGTACGCCGATGCCGTGGTTTTTGACCAAAAACGCAGTTTGCGGAATCGCGATGGGTCGAACAGCGGTATTCGCACCGAGGGTTTTGAGACCCAGTGGCACTATAGTCATGAAGCGGGTTACTGGTTAACTCTGGCCGCCAGCTATATTGATGCGCGCTGGGATGATTCCGCAGCCTCACAGGGAACAGGCCAGATAGCCGATGCGTTTGATGATTCACGCCCCGACATTATAGAAGGTACGTGGGTAGGCTCTCCGAACTTTACTTTATTCCCGGCTTCTAATCAGCAGCTTCAGGGTATTCCGGAAGTGCAGGCTTCGGCAGTTGCTGGCTGGCAGGTTACGCCTGAGTGGTCAGTAGGTGGTGACTTAAGCTATACCAAGCATTATCCGCTGGATTACCTGCAGACCGTATTTATACGTGATCAGCATACCTTAAACCTGAACGCGCGGTATCGGTTTACGCCCCAGTTAAGTGCCCGCATTGACGTGTTTAATGCAACCGATCAGGACAACTGGTCGCCGGTGTTTGAGGGCGGTTACTTTGGTGCAACCCTTGCCTTTCCGTCGCAGCCAAGACACGCGCGGTTGAGTGTTGATTACAAGTTTTAAAGCTGGAAAATTAGATTTAATGACCTATAATTAGACCTGTTAAAAGTCTTTTTGGAGGTCATATGAGATCAGTTAGACCTATTTACGCACGCAACTCAACTAGCATTAGTGAGTTAAAAAAGAATCCAATGGCGGTTGTTGAAGAGTCTCATGGCGAGCCGGTGGCTGTACTGAATCGGAATCAGCCCGCATTTTATTGTATTCCGGCAGCAACCTATGAAGCGTTGATGGAAGAGCTGGAAGACAGGGATTTACTGGAGTTAGTTAAAAAACGCCAGCATGAAGATGAAGTTGAGGTGAACATCGATGATTTATAAGCTGACGTTTAAACGTTCAGCTTATAAAGAATGGAAAAAGTTGAACAAGGATGTTCAGGCGCAATTTAAAGCCAGACTCAAGCAAAGGCTTGAATCACCTCATGTCCCAGCGTCTCGCTTAAAGGGAATGGATAACTGTTACAAAGTGAAATTGCGAAAACTAGGTTATAGATTAGTTTATCAAGTAAGAGATTTCGAGCTTGTGGTTACCGTTGTAGCTGTAGGCAAGCGTGATAAAAACAGAGTGTATATTAGCGCTCAGAAGCGATTGGATTAATCTTTATGTCACTGAAAAAGCTCTTGTTGCTGTTGGTTATTGTTGCACTATTTATTAGTGCGTTTGCGTTCGACCTGACGCAGTACTTATCTCTAGATGTTTTAAAAGAAAAGCAACAGCAGCTTAATCAGCTTTTTGCTGATTACCCCTTTACTGTATTCGCGGTTTATTTTGTTATTTACGTGGTGACTACGGCTTTATCCTTGCCAGGCGCAACCATTTTAACTTTGGGGGCCGGCGCTATATTCGGGCTCGGCTGGGGCTTACTTCTGGCAAGTTTTGCAGCGTCTTTTGGTGCCTTTCTGGCTTTTTTAAGCGCCCGCTTTATTCTGCATGACTGGGTGCAGGAAAAATTCGGTGATCGCCTAACCGCTATTAACCGCGGAATGGAGCGAGACGGCGCATTTTATTTGCTGAGCCTACGCTTGGTTCCGCTGTTTCCGTTTTTCGTTATTAACCTGGTTATGGGCCTGACCAAAATCAAGGCGTGGACCTTTTACTGGGTCAGTCAGGTGGGCATGCTACTGGGTACCGCTGTGTACGTTAATGCAGGAACCCAACTGGCCCAGATATCCAGTCTGGGGGATGTCGTTTCTGCGGACTTAATTGGTGCCTTTGTTTTATTAGGAATATTCCCGCTAATTGCCAAAGCTGTACTGGCCTTTTTGAAACGCCGTAAGACATTCAAAGGTTATAAAAAGCCTAAGTCTTTTGACAATAACCTGGTGGTTATAGGTGCCGGTTCAGCCGGGTTAGTCAGTGCTTACATAGCGTCAGCGGTAAAAGCAAAGGTTACGTTAATAGAAAAGCATAAAATGGGTGGCGACTGCCTTAATACCGGATGTGTGCCTTCAAAGGCTTTGTTACATGTAGCGGAGCTGGCTCATAACGCACGCAATGCCTCTCGCGTTGGGGTGAGTGTTGGAAAGGTGTCGGTCGATTTTAAACAAGTGATGCAGCAGGTACAGTCGGTCATTAAGGACATTGAACCGCACGACTCGGTTGAGCGTTATACCAAGCTGGGTGTAAACGTTGAGCAGGGCGAAGCTCGTATTGTTTCGCCCTGGGAAGTTGACGTAACCAGCGATGTCGATGGTAAGAAAGAAACAAAGCGTATTACTACCCGCAGTATTATTATTGCAACCGGAGCAAAGCCGTTAGTACCCAACTTTGAGGGCCTGGATAAAATTGATTACTTAACCTCGGATACATTATGGGAGTTAGAAGAGCTGCCCAAACGCTTATTGGTACTGGGTGGCGGTCCCATTGGTTGTGAATTGTCACAAGCGTTTCAGCGTTTAGGTTCGCAGGTCACTCAGGTGGAAATGGCTGATCGGCTTATGGGCCCGGAAGACGACGATACAGCCAGACTGCTGAGCGAGCGTTTAAATGCTGAAGGTATCGATATTAAATTGAACCATAAGGCGCTACGATTCGAGCAACACGATGGCGAATCGGTTCTAATTGCTGAGCATGATGGGCAAGAAACTCAGTTGCCGTTCGACAAAGTGATTATTGCACTGGGTCGGCAACCTAATATCTCCGGCTTTGGGTTAGAGGAACTGGGGATACAGACCAATAAAACGGTCAGTACCAATGAACTGCTTCAGACTAACTTTCCAAACATATACGCCTGTGGTGATGTTGCCGGGCCTTACCAGTTTACCCATGTGGCATCGCATCAGGCCTGGTATGCTTCAGTTAACGCGTTATTTGACCCCTTTAAGACATTCCGTGCTGACTATTCTGTTATCCCTTGGGTAACTTATACTTCGCCGCAGGTAGCCAATGTGGGCCTAACTGAGCAGCAGGCCAGGAAAGCAAGTAAGGCGTACGAGGTGACTGAATACGATATTGGCGATTTGGACCGTGCTATTGCCGATGACAATGCCTATGGTCGGGTCAAAGTTCTGACCAAACCTGGTAAAGACGAACTGTTGGGTGTGAATATTGTTGGGCCGCAGGCCGGAGAGCTGTTGGCGGAGTATGTGCTGGCAATGAAACATGGTATTGGTCTGAATAAAATACTGGGCACGATACACAGCTATCCGACGCTGGCAGAAGCCAATAAATACGTTGCCGGAGAGTGGAAGCGGGCCAACGCCCCGCAGAAGCTGCTAACATGGGTTGAGAAGTTTCATCGCTGGCGCCGGAGTTGAAATGCGTTTTATAGCAGCCATCAGTTTATTGTTAGCGACCCTTTGTTTTGCCTTACCGCTAAAAGCGAGTGAGGTGAATTTTTATGCCTGGGGTGGCTCGCCGGAAGTAAACAATTACTTACGCTGGGCTCAAAAAGAGCTAAAGGCTGAAGGCATTCAACTTCGCCACAATAAAGTGGCCGATGCCTCAGAGGTGGTTAAGCAATTAATTGATGGACGCTCCAATGCAGATATTATCTGGATAAACGGTGAGAACTTTCATGCACTGAAAAAAGCCGGAGCCTTACGTCCCATTGCCGATGACATTAAAGCGTTAAATAACATCAGCCCTGAACTTAACTGGCAGAGTGACTTTGGCGAGCCGGTTGAAGGGCTGGAAGTGCCCTGGGGTGTCGGGCAGTTTAATCTTATTAGTCGGCCCGGGCTTTTTCCTGATAAAGCAGTGAGTGCCGAAGCGTTACTGAACGCTGCGCGGGAAAATAAAGGTCGTATTAGCTACCCAATACCGCCGGACTTTCATGGCACCACCTTTTTAAAGTCACTGCTGTTGTCATTGCATTCGCAGCAGCGTGAAGTTTTTCAGCAGCCAGTAAGCGAAGTTGATGCGAATGAATGGACTAAGCCTTTATGGCACTATTTAGACAAACTGCATCCACTATTGTGGCAGCGGGGTGAAAATTTTCCGTCGTCAGCCGGAGAACAAATTTCTTATCTGGCGAACGGGCAGTTGTTAATGGCGGTCAGTTTTAACCCTAATGATTATCAAACCTTAGTTAATCATGGGCGGTTACCGGCCGGTGTTGAGCGTCATACGTTGTCAGATGAAGCCATAACCAATAATCATTATCTGGCCATTCCGGTCAGTTCGAATAATGCCGAAGCTGCAAAGGCGGTCATCGAGTTCTTGTTGTCTGAAAAGGCGCAGCAAAGAAAAGCCGATACCAACCGCTGGGGCGATCCTTCCGTTTTAAAACGCACGCAAAAAGGTGATAAAAGCTCGGCGTTACTCGAACCTACCGATGACTTTCATGCCAGCTGGCAGAATTATCTGGAGCGGGAATGGTCCGCGCGTTATCAATAGCGGTCTGGTTACTGCTGATTATTCTGCCTGTCGGCAGCGGTGTGCTTTTCCTGCTGTTAACATCACTTGATGCAAAAACCGGGGTTAGTTTAGCGGCATTCAGCGAACTACTATTGGGTTACGAGTCGATATTGTCGAGCTTTGCTCTTGCGGTTGTGGCGCCTTTTGTAGCGTGCTATCTGGCGCTTTTGATGGCACCAGGCATACTTCGTAAACCGCGCTTACAACAGTTGCTGTCCCCTTTGCTGTCTATTCCGCACGTGGCTTTTGCGGTGGGACTTATGCTGTTAATGAGCCCGTCGGGCTGGCTAGTGCGGCTGGTGGAAGCTATCAGCGGGCTTTTCCCTGTGCCGCCGGCGAGTTGGCCCTTACCAGAAAAGTTTTTAGTGACCGTGATAATTGTACTGACTTTAAAAGAGCTGCCGTTTTTGTTGTTGATGATATCGGCTCAGTTAAAACAGTTACCGGTTAAGTCCTGGCTTGTCCAGGCGCAGAGCTACGGCTATAGCGAACGCCAGGCCTGGTGGCGTATTGTTACGCCGGAATTATTACGCCGGATGACACTTCCTATGGCCGCCGTAATAATTTACTCATTGTCCGTGGTTGATATTCCTTTATTGGTTGGTAGTAACACGCCTGCCGTATTGGCTCAGCGAGTTTACGAATGGACCTTTCAGTTTGCAGCCAATAGTCAGATAAAAGCAATGACAGGTGCCTGGGTTCTGTTAGTAATGGCTTTGCTTTTACTCTTAATGAATTCAAAGCACTCTGTTCTGTATCGCCGTTTAGTACTGGGGAAACGCGCAGTCACGCCAGGCCGGCTGAACTCGGACAAGGCCAGCCGTTATGCATGGGGCTTTTTAGGCTTTCTCTCGTTTGGGGTTATTACTGTTTTAGCGTTACAAAGCCTGGCCTCAAGCTGGTTTTACCCCAATTTATGGCCGGCTGCTTTAAGTCCCGAACGCTGGCAAACGGAATGGAGTTATTTGCTTGAACCAACGGTTCACAGTTTTTGGCTGGCGTTACTCAGCGCAATTACCGGTACGATAGCGGCCATGGTTTTACTGCAAAGGCAGAGGCAAAAAGCGGTTAAGTCATTTTACTGGCCGGTTCTTATTGCTTTGTTAATTCCGCAGGTGCCATTGGTATTAGGCTGGCAACGAGTGCTTGGCCAACAGTTAACTGAAGGTTGGCAGCTTTGGTGGGTGTTCTGGTCTCATGCCGTATATACTTTGCCTTATGCTTATTTAGTCTTACATGGCGCTTATACCAGCTTTAACGAACAATGGTTGATTCGGGCACAAAGCCTTGGTTATTCGGCACGGGCGGCCTGGTGGAGAGTTATGCTGCCAATGCTAAAACAACCGGTTGCCATTGCTTTTGCTGTTGCTTTCTCAGTCAGTATTGCTCAGTACTTGCCAACTCAATGGTTGGGGCAAGGAGCTACGCCTACTTTAACCACCGAAGCGGTGAGTGTGGCCAGTGGCGGAGACTGGCGTATAGGCAGCCTTTACGCACTGCTGCAGATGTTATTGCCTTTATTGGTCTTTATCGCTGTAGGGGGAATCAGGAAGGGAAGTTATGCTGAACATTCGTGATCTTAAAATTGAGCTGCTGAGAGGCGACCAGGCAGAGCTTTTATTCCAGCTGGATGAATTAACCGTTGGAAAAGGTGAAGTCGTGACATTAATGGGCCCCAGTGGCGTCGGAAAGTCAACTTTATTACGCTGGGTTTTGGGAGAGCCTCTGGTTAACTTTCGTATTCAGGGACAGTTAAGCTTAAATGGAGAGGACATCAGCGGTAAGTCTATTGCGCAGCGTCAGCTAGGCATGATGTTTCAAAAAGGTGGTTTATTCCCCCATTTGACCATTGAAGAGAACTGCCTGTTTGCTCAAAAACCGCGCTCTAATTTGCACCGCATTGAACAGAAGGAACGCGCCTTAACCATGCTGAAAACCCTGGGTCTTGACGATAAATGGGCCGTTTACCCCGACAGCTTAAGTGGAGGGCAGTATGCCCGCGTTGCTTTACTGTGTTCATTGCTGGCAGAGCCGCAAGCTATGTTACTGGACGAGCCCTTTTCATCGTTAGATGCAGGCCTGCGTGAAGACGTCAGACAGTGGACTTTTGCACTGTTACAGGAAAGGGAGATTCCAACGTTGCTGGTGACTCATGATATTGCCGATGCCTGCGGGCGAGAGATTGAGATGAGAGGAGAAAACGTTAATGTTTGACCCTAAAATACTCCCTGTTACCCGCAAAGTTCTGGATATACCGGCCAGACTCTTAGTACGCGCCGGAATCAGTGCTGATCAGGTCACCGTTGCTGGCTTTTTCATTGGTTTACTGGCGGTTCCTTTACTGGCTTTCCATTATTATGAACTGGCACTGGTCGCAATTTTAGTGAACCGGGTATCTGACGGTTTAGACGGGGCGGTGGCAAGACGTACGCAATTAACCGATGCCGGTGGCTATATTGATATCGTGCTGGACTTCATTTTTTACAGTGCGGTGGTGTTTGGTTTTTTACTGGCTGTGCCAGAACAAAACGCCATAGCGGCCGGGGTTTTGCTTGTTACCTTTATGGGAACCGGCGCGACTTTCTTAGCTTTTGCCAGTGTGGCCGGTAAACGTGGCATTGAAAACCCGGACTACCCAAATAAGTCGTTGCACTATATGGGCGGTTTAACCGAGGGCTTTGAAACTATTATGGCTTTTGTGGCGTTTTGTCTGTGGCCCCAACACTTTTCAGTGTTGGCTTACGTGTTTGCTACCGCATGCTGGGTTACCGCAATAACGCGTATTGTTGCTGGTTATCGGACATTAAAGCAGCCCGTAGCGGCGAAGGAGCATAATGTCTGAAACTATCTGGCGTCTAAGCGTTTTTATTGGTGTCTTACTGGTTATGGTTTTATGGGAGTTTCTCGCGCCAAAGCGAAAGCCGCGCTACAGCCGTAAACAGCGTTGGACTGCTAACCTGGCTATTGTTGCGGTTGATACCGTACTACTGCGAGTTATCGCACCTGTCGGTCTCACGGGTATTGCATTGTGGGCATCAGAACAAGAGTGGGGGCTGTTTCATTATTTAAGCGGCACTGCCGGCAATGAACTCCCGTTTTGGTTTGTTGTTCTAGTCAGCATTGTGGCGCTGGATATTGTTCTTTATTGGCAGCATCGGCTGTTTCACCGTATTCCTGTGTTATGGCGTATGCACCGGGTGCACCATGCCGATCCTGATTTTGATGTAACCACCGGTTTGCGTTTTCACCCCGCAGAAATTGTTCTCAGCTTTTTTATCAAGGCTGCTGCCATTCTTGTGCTGGGTGCACCGGCACTGGCTGTTATTGTATTCGAAATTATTCTCAACGCCTGTTCTTTGTTTAACCATGGCAATGTTGCGTTGCCGACGCCTCTGGAGCGCGCTGCGCGTAAAGTTCTGATCACCCAGGAGTTACATCGTATCCACCACAGTGTTGAAAAAGAAGAGACCAACAGCAACTATGGTTTTAGTGTCAGTTGGTGGGATCATCTGTTTGGCAGTTTTACTTCCAAGCCTAAGGCGGGTTCTGATCAAGTCGATATTGGCTTAAAAGAATATAGAGATGCGAGTATTACGACGAAACTTTGGGGACTGCTAAAAATTCCTTTTCGCAACTAACCTCGGGCTTCACACTTATCTTGCCTTACCCGTTAAACTTTGCTATCAACCCTTATACTGTATGTTAAGAGATTGTAAAAAGTATGGACCGGCGGCAGATAGCAATACGGAATAACGTTCGGATCCGCGGTGAAGGAAGTAAAACATTACTCTTCGCTCATGGCTTTGGTTGCGAGCAGCGTATTTGGGAGCCGGTCATTGAAGCACTTTCTAACAGCTATAAGATAGTGACTTTCGACTATGTAGGCTGTGGTGAATCGGATTTTAGTAATTACATCAGTAAACGTTATGATTCGCTGAAAGGCTATGCGCAAGATCTCACCGAAGTCGTTCAAACGCTTGGCTTAACCGATATTACTTTAGTTGCGCATTCCGTCAGTGGAAGCATTGCGTCTCTGGCGTATCCCGAGCTTGCCAATAAAGTATCAAAAATAGTCATGCTGAATCCTTCACCACGCTATATTCATGACTTGCCCTCTTATGAAAGTGGCTTTAGTCGTAGTGATGTTGATGAACTCATGGTTTTAATGGAGCAAAACTTTTTTCAGTGGGCCGAGTATATGAGCCCTAAGGTTATGGAGAATAGTGATAACCCGCAATTAGCTGAAACTCTGGAGAGCTATTTTATTGCCGGCGACGCTCAGTTAACACGTAATTTTGCGAAAGCGACTTTTTATTCAGATGTAAGGGACACCTTACCCAAACTAAAATGCCCGGTACTTATTTTGCAAGCCAAGGCTGATATTGTTGTACCGCAAAAAGTGTCTGAGTATATGGCAGAAAAGCTGCCTTTAGCTAAGCTTGTGGTTATGGATGCCCGTGGGCATTACCCACAACTGAGCGCCCCGAAACTTGTGGCGCAGTACATTCATGAATTTGTTTAAACGGTAAAATGGAAATGGCTGACTATGGAAAGGAAAAATGGCCAGTTCTGGCATTGGAATGCGAACTTGAACAGCTTCTTGTTACAGAGGTGAGCGATCGCCTTTGCCTGTGTCTTCAGTTAGCTCCTAAGGAAATCGTTGGAAAACCTTTGGGTGAGTTACTAACACCTGCATCCAGGCTTTATTTTCTTTCAGCAATTGAACCTAATTTAAGGCAGGGAAACGACTGCGAACAAGTGACGCTTTATTTAAAAACGGCGGACGGTCCCCGAATGTTCGTTGCAAATGCAGTTGTTGATGATAAAAAATGCTTTTCTCTTATTCTAATGCCGGCAGACAGGCATTTAATATTGGAACGGCAGCTGATTCGCGAACGAGATCAGACCCAAGAAATTAATCAGGAACTTGAACGTCGGGAACAAGAGTTACTTCAGCAACGTGCCCTCAAGTCTGAGTTGCTGAGTAAAATGGAGTCGGTGAGTTCAGAGCTTTTGCAAACGGAAAAGCTGGCCGCACTGGGTCAATTAGCCGCAGGTATTGCGCATGAAATCAATAACCCGGTGGGGTATATACGTTCAAACTTGAATACTTTAAGCCAATACAGTCAGAAGCTATTAGATTTCATCCATAAAAACCAGAATATTAGCGCTGCACAGAAAGAGTCCGTTGATTTAGCTTTTTTGGAGAAAGATTTACTGTCACTGCTCAATGAAACCAATGAAGGGATACAGCGAATTACTCAGATTACCCGGGCACTTACCCAGTTCACCCGAAGCTCGGGGTTACAGGACTGGTGTGACATTCATAAGCAGATTGATACAACCTTACGGGTAATGAGCGGTGAGCTTCGGCGTAAAGTTGATATAAGCCGAAACTACCTGCCGGATTTACCTCTTGTCTACTGTGACCCGGCTAAGGTCAACCAGGTTTTAATGAATGTCCTGTTAAATGCAGCAGATGCAATTGAGCGTTTTGGCGTTATCCGCATAACGACCAAATGTCACAGTGGCCAAGTCGAAGTGATTATTGAAGACAATGGTTGTGGTATGAATGAAGAAACCGCCAGAAAAGCACTTGAGCCTTTTTATACCACTAAGCCTGAGGGCGAGGGCACTGGCCTTGGTTTGTCGATTAGTTACAGCATTATGAAAAGTCTTGGTGGGAGCTTAAGGATCTCCAGCGAATTAGGAGAGGGAACCCGAATTTATTTGGCTTTCCCCGTCCCGGCAAATAACTCCGAGGATGAGCATGGAATATAATTGGTTACCGATGGTTGCCCGCAGTTACTGGCGTTCTTTGACTCTGGCGTGCTGGTTATGGGGGAGTATTGGATGCTTCGTTATTAGCGTGGGTCTGGTCAGCGTTAGCTTCCGTATGTCATTAACCGATGCTTTATTGGCTGCTGGCGTCGGTGTCGCTGGTGTTGTGTTTTCTTATTTTCGGCGGTTTCGTCTTTTTATTCATCGTCAACGGGTTATTTGCTGGATAATAGCCGGGTTCTGTTTTCTGTTAAGTGGCTGGCAACTGTACTTTGCTTTTCAGACTGACTTATACGTGTTTCCCGGTTTTTTAGCCGCTATAACTGGAGTTGGACTCATTTTCCTGCCCTTTTTCACGGTTTCTAACAACCTGCGCAAAGACGGAAACTGGTTATGGATAATGCTGTTACTTTATATCCTTGCGAGCATTTGGTGGTTTTATGCGCTAAACCAGACTTTGCATGGTGCCAGTGTTTTGCAGGACTCTGTCCCCGGCGTTATCTTGGTAGGGCATTTTCTCATTTTGACCATGCTGTATATTTGCCGGGATGTTATTTTGAACTTCCATCAGCTGACCTCTCAGCGAGACAAAGCGTTGGAAGAACTCCATCGTTCAGAGCAACATTATCGCTCGCTGTTTGATCATAACCCCAATGCCGCTTTTTCATTAGATTTATCCGGTCGTTTTACCGACTTGAACAAATCAGGTGAAAATTTTCTGGAAAGAGAGAAAGATAAAGTGGTTGGTCAGCATTATGAGAATGTTCTTGCGTCAAATGAGCTGCCTCGTGTTGCATTGTTTTTCGATAAAGCACTGAAGGGTGAGCCAATGCATTATGAAACAGTTATACAGAGACGCTCAGGTGAACGGCTTAATTTAAGCGTCAGTAATATCCCAATGCATGAAGACGGTAAAGTTGTTGGTGTTTTCGGTATAGCGCAAGATATTACCTCAATTAAGAAAACCTACAGTGAGCTGGAGCAGGTCAACGACGAGTTACAAAATTTTGCGGCCGTCGCCTCGCATGACCTGCAGGAACCTTTAAGAAAAATTGTGAGTTTTGGTGAGCTGTTAAAGCAGTCGGAATTAAAAGAACAAGAGAGGGATTATCTGGAGCGAATGGTTTCAGCATCTCGTCGTATGCAGCAACTTATCGCAGAAATACTTGAGCTGGCAAAGCTAGGAAGGGACTCTTTAAAACTGGAACCTGTTGATTTGAATGATATTGCCAGTAAGGTGTTGGAGGAGCATCAAGCAAAGCTTTCAGCTATGGGGGCTCAGGTCGAAATAAACCTTAGGCATAGGCTAACCGCTGATGCTAAATTACTTGCGCGGGTGTTCGATAATTTATTGACCAACGCAATAAAATACGCCAGAAAAGATAGAAAGTTAAAAATAGAGCTATATTCTACAGCAACAAGTGCCGATAGAGTCACTATTGCGTGTTCAGATAACGGTATTGGTATTGAAGCAACTTACCATCAATCGGTTTTCCGTCCGTTCAAGAGGCTGCATTCTCGTAGTGAGGTACCCGGAACGGGAATGGGGTTAGCTATTGTTAAGAAAATTATCGATCTACATAACGGAGAAGTCAGTTTAACAAGCCATATTGGCCAGGGGACGACCTTTAAGCTCGTTTTACCGAAGTAACTTTTGCTGGAATGATTATGAATTTATCCGTAACGGAAGCACTGAATATTCTGCTGATAGAAGATGACGCAGACGATTACATTTTGACTCGTGATTTGTTATTAAAAGGCGCGCCTGAATACCAGCTTAGCTGGGTGAAGTCGAAGCAAGAAGCTATAGAAAAAGTTCAGCAAGAAGACTTCGATGTCATTCTGTGTGACTTTCACCTTGGAGCAGATGACGGACAGGCAATTATTGAGTGCTTGCGAGAGAACCATGTAGAGACTCCGGTTATTTTTCTGACCGGGCAGGGCACGGATGACCTGAGTAAAAGAGCCATTCAGTTAGGTGCAGAAGATTACCTGGAAAAATCCGAAGTCACGCCGTTGGCTTTGAAGAAAAGCATTTATTACACATTGGAGCGGCGTAACTACCAGCGAGACTTATTAGACAGTCAGCTGACTTTCGAATACTTGCTGGAAGACAGCTTGCAACCGGTTGTTTTAGCCGATCACAACCGGGTGATTATGTATGCGAACCCTGCGGCAGAGAAACTTCTTTTGCAAAGCAATGCAGAGCTTCGCGGACGCAAGTTGCCTTTAGAGTACAGCAGCAACTATGCCTTTAGTCATGAAGCCACTCTCAATTTAGCTGATGGTAAGCAAAAACGAGTGCGACACTATAGCATTCAGACATACTGGCAAGGACAGCCAGTTCGCTTAGTGCATTTTGAGGATATAACCAACCGTATTGAGCTTGAACAGAAAGTGGCCTTTTTTGCTAACCACGACACTTTAACAGGCTTGCCTAACCGAGTTCTGTTAGCTGATAGACTGCAACAAAGCCTAACCTTGTGCCGACGTAACGACGTTGAGTTGGCGGTTGTTTTTATTGGTCTCGATGGGTTTAAACCAATTAATGATACTTTGGGTCACACAATTGGCGACAAGCTGCTGCAGGCAGCTGCCGAGAGATTGAACGAGTGCCTTCGGCCCGGCGATACTTTAGCCCGCATGGATGGCGACGAGTTTGTTGCTGTTTTGCCTGAGCTGAGTCACTCAAGTGACGCTGTGGTAGTCGCCGAGCGTTTAATTAAGGCGATGCAAAGTCCGTTTATGATTGATGACAGTGAGCTGCACCTGTCGGCAACGGCGGGGCTTGCAATAACCAACAGCTACAATGAAGACCCGCTTAAGCTGGTACAGCAGGCGGATATCGCGATGTACGAAGCCAAGCGTTTTGGAAATGGAAGTTATCAATGGTTTGATCAGAAGCTCGATAACCAGGTTTCTAAGAACCTTAAGATACGAAACTCTTTGCAGGCTGGTATCGAGAAGCAAGAATTTGAGTTGTTTTATCAACCACAGTTTTACCTTTCTAATGGCGAAGTTACGGGGGTGGAAGCGTTGATCCGCTGGAATCATCCGGAGCTGGGCATGGTCTCACCCGATGATTTTATCGAAGTTGCAGAGAATACGGGTCAAATTGTCCCTTTGAGTGGTTGGATTTTACGGCAGGCCTGTAAAGACTTTCTTCTGCTGGCTGCCAAGAGAAGTACACTTACTACGGTGTCTGTGAATATCTCTACGGTTCATATTTTGCGGTCTGAGTTTGTTGATACGGTGCGGGAGGTCATTACAGAAACTGGAATTAAGCCGGCACAGCTGGTGCTGGAAATTACGGAATCTGTCTTTATGCGGAACCCCGAGCTGGCCATTAGTAAACTCCATGAGCTTTCTGAGCTGGGTGTTAAAGTGGCGTTGGATGATTTCGGCACAGGCTACTCAAGTTTAAGTTACCTAAAAAACTTACCCGTGAACTTGCTAAAAATTGATCGTAGCTTTGTCAATGACATGGTTTCAAACAGCCATGACTCGGCAATTATTGAAGGGATAATTTCTATGGCCCATCATCTGGGACTGGAAGTATTAGCCGAAGGGGTTGAAACCAGCGCGCAACAAGAATACTTACGTCGATGCCACTGTGATGCGATGCAAGGCTTTTTGCTCGCGAAGCCAATGGCCAAAGAGCAAGTACTGAGCTTTCTGCAAGACTACCGTAGTAACATCAATGAGAAACTCAAAGAGCACGAGCGTCAGGCTGTTCTCATTGTTGATGATGAAGAAAATGTCCTGAAGTCGCTTCAGCGCCTGCTGAGAAGAGACGGCTACCATATTTTTACGGCGTCTAATGCTGAAGAGGCTTTTAATATATTGGCGCATGAGCCGGTGGATGTTGTGATTTCTGACCAACGGATGAGGAATATGCAAGGCTTAGAGTTTCTGTCGAACGTGCGAAATATGTACCCCGACGCCGCCCGTATTGTACTGACTGCTTATAGAAACGAGGATGCTTTAACTCAGGCAATTAATGAAAGTGAAGTGTATCGGTTTTTAGATAAACCCTGGGATGACGAGGTGTTACGGCAGACGGTAAGAAACAGTTTGCGTCCCCGGCAGGAGTCGAACCTAAGGCCTTTCACTTAGGTGGCCCGTTCATCTGGTTCGTATGAGAATGGTTCTAAAAATCAATGGCGTCCCCGGCAGGAGTCGAACCTGCGACCTGTCGCTTAGGAGGCGGCGGCTCTATCCAGCTGAGCTACGGGGACTTGATACGAATTATGCCAGATTAAAATTGGTCTTTCATTACTGGCAGTTAAAAAACTAACTTGACACGAACTGATTATCTTATACCCTTGTACTGTGTTTATATACAGTTTCCGGCTATGCTGAAATCCACCAAAGTAAGGATTTATCCGACACAGGTGCAACGTGATTTTTTAGTTGCCCATTTTGGCGCAGTGCGCTTCAGCTATAATAAAGCTCTGTACCTTAAAAAGCACTATTACAGAGTAAAAGGTATGTGCATTAAACCCAAAAAGGATTTAAAACCCCTGTTGGCACTAGCCAAAAGAACAAGAAAGTACGGTTGGTTGAAGAATTTTGATTCTATAAGTTTACAGCAGGCCATAATCAACCTCGATAAGGCGTTTGATAATTTTTTAAACCCTAAACTAAAAACAAAGCATCCTAAATTTAAGTCCAGACGAGGTCGGCAGACTAGCTATCATTGCATTGGTGTCAAAGTGTTAAGTGATGCGGTAAAAATTCCCAAGCTTGGCCCAATAAAAGCTAAACTGCATAGAGAAATTAAAGGGAAAGTAAAAAGTATCACTATAAGTTGCAATGCGTCAGGGAAGTTCTTTGCATCGATTTTATCCGATGATAACCAAGGTACTCCTGAGACTTGCAGGTCAATTGATACAGCCATCGGAATTGACTTAGGAATATTGCATTTTGCTACGGACTCTAATGGTTGTAAAACAGATAACCCTAGGTTTCTACTCCGGGCTGAGCGTAATTTGAAAAGAAAGATGAAAGCCCTAAGCAGGAAAAAAGTCGGTGGTAAAAATAGAAATAAATCTAGACTCATAGTAGCTAAATGTTATGAGAAGCTGACTAATACTAGGGAAGATTTTCAGCACAAGCTGTCTAGAAAACTTATCGACGAAAACCAAGCGGTAATTGTAGAAACTCTTGAAACAGCTAACATGCTCAGAAACTATAGACTATCTAAACATATTGCTGATGCGGTTTGGTCTGGCTTTATTGAGAAGCTAGCTTATAAAGCTAATCAATCAGGGAAGCATTTGGTAAAAGTAGACCGTTTTTTTGCCAGTACAAAAACTTGTCATTCGTGTGGTAAAAAAAGCTTTATAAGCCTTAATGATAGAGTTTGGACATGCAATTGTGGTATTACGCATGATCGAGATACCAATGCAGCTATTAATATATTGAAGCAAGGGTTAATAATGTTAAAAGCGGAGGGACACTCCGTTTCTGCTTGTGGATGCTTGCATAAGACTAGCGAAAGCTAGCAGTGGCATAAGAAGCAAGAAATTTTTCAGATGTGAAAAATAAGTCACGAGGCGATTGCTCTATCTGTGCTGTAAGTTACTTACAGTCTCATATTAGATCAGTTAACCGGCACCACCCAGTCGTTCACCTGAATATTATGTAACATATTTCCTCTAGTCAGCTTAGCAATAGCCGTAGATTGCTGCACTTGGGAAACTTCCACCTCAAACTCACTCACCTGCCATTTCTGACGGTAACGGCCCTGATCATCGGTAAAGTGACTGGGCTGAACAACTTTAAGCTTATCGCCCGGGCTTACGCCGTGTTTTTCACCCAAATTAAACTGAAGCGTTTTTTCATCGACGGCAATAATTCTGGCTCGTACCGGTTTGCAAACTACCTGCTCTTTCACACCAGAGGCTAAATCGCGCAAGCCGCTATCTAGTGCGGCACCGAAGGGCTCGTTCCAAAACTGTGCTGTGGCAACATCAACATCGATGTTGCGATCAAAAGTCCAGGGCTGAGTGTCTTCGACTCGTGCGCGGGTAACCAGTTGTCCGGTTGTCGCATCCAGCAGGTAAAGCGTTAAGGCGTAGTGGCGGTTTGGATCGCTGGACCAGAACCAGTTAGAGCTGGTGTCCATCATGGCTAAGTCGTCAAACATACCAAAGACAACAAACTGACTGTCGTTGGCTAAACCGAGGCTACGAGCCATGCGGCCCAGCTCTTCCAGGTTAAGGCCATTCAGTGCTTGCCCGAGTCCCGCATGTCGCTGCAAGGTATGAGAAATATGCAGTTGGCTGCCGACACCGCCAAGCTCACGCGCTAAACGCTCTGCGGCAACTTCTCCAATTTCCCAGATTTGTCCCCAGGTCCCATGGGCGCGATCGCGCAATTCAAACGGGACGATAGTAACGGAGTTTTTGTAACTGCTTCGAGTGCAATCGCCTTCGCGGTTCCAGATGTCAGCTCGCAGCAGGACAATAACGCGGTCATCACGAACTTCTTCGCGAACAATAGTGACTTGGTCCACGTTACCCTGACTGCTCCATTGGGTTTCAGTGTTTCGTAATACGCCGTCAACCACTTGTTGAATACTGGAGATATTTCCGCCAGAAGTGAGAAGCGCTTGTTGCAGCGCATTTTCTATAGCTTTTTGACGTGCTGCATCGGTATCGCCGTTTATAATGCGGGCGGTACCCTGGGCTTCTACCCAACGTGCTTCGCTCGGCATAGCGATAAAGAAAACAGAAGTGATCAGCAGCAGGGTTTTCCAGTTCATGGTGTTATGCATCCCAAGTGTCAGTTTTTAGTCGTTACTTTGCTATTGGAATTAGCTGCAAAAACCCTGCCATGTTGAAAGAGGAAATCAGAACCTAGTAATAAACAACGCGCTTCACTTTTTGCTGGCGGTTTGTACTCTGATACAGGCGATGTACTTTCTCAAAATCCAGACGTAGTTCAGTCGCGTAATAATCGCCAACCGTGTAGGTTTTTACCACTTCGGCACCACGAATAACACCGTCAACGGAAGCCTGAAAGCTGTCCTGGTTTAACGCCCAGTCTTCAACTGAACTACCACCGGCAATACGTTGACCATACACTTGTTCGGCCAGCTCGCGATAGGCCGCAAGTTTGGAGGCACGCATAGCGTTCAGATCTTTTAGCTGAGCGTTTTCGCCTTGCTGAGTTTCGATAGGAGCGTAACCAACCGCATTCAGAACCGGGAATTCATCCGGGGTCTGAGTTTCCCACTCAACGTGTTTTTGATCATACGCTAAGTTGTTGTAAGCACTACATCCGCTTAATAGCAGTGTAGATGCGAGTAACGCGAAAGAAAGTAGATGCTTAGCCATAACGACCTCTGATAGAACAAAGTACTTATGGTTGTAACGGCTGAATGGCAGAAATCTTTAGCGGATTTTGCCTTTACTATCGTAGGTGAGGCTGTCTTTTCGTGCAGACTGCAAAATGGTTTGCTTCAACTGGTCGATGCTATTCAATGTTGACTGCACCACTTGCTCGTTGACCTGGCTTTGGTGCTGAACGTTACTCAGGGTGCTTTTTATTGCAGCAACGGCTTGGGCTAAATCGGGATCATCTTTGAGCTGTTCTTTATCGGGGTGTTCGGCAAGCTGTTGGTCGAGTTGATTAACTCTGGCCAGGGCTTTTTCTTTTGCTTCTGTAATGGCATTTACATCAGCGTGTTGGCGGTCAACTATGGCGTTTAGCTCACGTTGCTGTAACAACGCAAGGGTATCTAGCGAGTCCGCCATTTCCTGAAGGAGCTCATTGACAGGCGCCAACACGGTCATTATTCGTTATTGCCGTTACTGAACAAGTCAGATTCAAACTGAGCCAGTTTATTTGCTAACTGCTCAACATTTATTTTGTATGAACCGCTTTCAATATCCGCTTTGATCTTGTCAACTTTGGCTTGATCAATTCCGCTGCTGTTCATGGCTTTTTCTTGTAAGCCACCCAGTTGCTGCGCTTCACTTGTTAGAGAAACGGCGTCTCCGCCTTTTTGCGAAACCGATGTAGGCTTACCCGGAGCATCGTTCTGCACTTGGCGATTACTGGATTTGCTGTCAATGTTGGCATTTTTCAGCCCGGCATTGTTAATATTAATTGGCATTGTGTTTAGCCTCGCTAGATAAAGTCTCTCGGTTACTTATCGACCGTACTCAAAAAAACTTAAGTAAATATTTTAACAATTTTATAAATTGACGGTCACTTCATTTAATCCTGTGACAACAGCCTGTACCGATTTGTTCGACCGTGCGTTTTCAACAACCACAGATTCACCTTTAAGGCCATCAGCCAACGCCCTTCCGGCAGCAGTAATTCGCAATGTTTTATCCTGAGCTACTATTGTAACGCTTTGGCCCTCACATACAAGACAGGTGTCGCTGGCGCTTATGGCTTGCCCTGCGCTAATGCGTTTTTTAATGCGAGCGCCCACTAAAGCAGTCATGTCGGTGAATACATTGGAGCGCACACGATTAAGGTCAACTTCAGAATAAACTAAGTCACTCTCGCTTATCATTTGCCCCGGCGACATTGGCGAAGCAGCCGTAACAACATTTTTATAGTGATATATACGGACAGGTACGTAAGTTCGCCAGTGCGCCGATGCAGGGCACTCAATTTCAATCGTAGTGTAACTGTCTAAAGTCGCGTTATTGGCTAAATCAACTTTAGGTTGTTGTGGACAGACTTTTGGCGTCATGCGAGGGTCAAGATTATTAGCAACAACTTCCACGCGTCCGTTATCAGGTGCTGATACTCTTTGCTCTACGTAATTGTGAGCCAACTCCTGTAGAGCTTTATAATCAAAGCGTAGGTTCTGCTTTTTACTGGTTTCATCCGCGTTAGCCGAGTCTATACCGGTAAACACTGCAGCGAAAATAAAAAGCGAACTGATCAGTAGCGATTTACGTACTATCATAAAAATTCCTGATGTTATTCGTTAAGGTTCTCTGGTCGAGTGCCGAAAAAAACGGTATAACGTCAAAAGTTCGGCAGTTCGATGGTTTCAGTATGGTTGTTGTTGATGTAAGCAAGTACCGTGCCGAAGTATAGGTTCCCTGCCATATAACAGGAGTGAATAATGGCCAGTATTCTTGATTCAGTGAATCAGCGCACACAAATGGTCGGACAAAACCGGCTGGAACTTTTAATGTTTAACCTTAATGGCAGGCAGCGGTTTGGCATTAACGTATTTAAAGTGCGCGAAGTTCTGCCTTGCCCAAAACTGACCGCTATGCCTCGGCGAAATCCTCTCATTCGTGGTGTTGCGCACATTCGCGGACAGGCTATTTCCATTATTGACTTAAGTATGGCGACTGGTGGACCTGAGTTAACCGGTATTGAAAATCGCTTTGTAATTATTGCGGAGTACAACCGAACCATTCAGGGCTTCCTGGTCGGTGGGGTTGACCGCATTATTAATATTAACTGGGAAGATGTCATGCCACCGCCGAAAGGCACAGGCAGGGGCGCTTACTTAACAGCCGTTACTCAAATTGAGGATGAGCTGGTTGAGATTATCGATGTTGAGCGAATCCTCGCTGACATTATGCCAACCAATATGGACGTCAGCGACGATGTTGCCAATGCGCCAATCAACGTGGCTAAAGAAGATTTAACCATTTTAATTACTGATGACTCATCAGTTGCCCGTAATCAAATTAAACGAGCGCTGCAGTCTTTGGGTATTTCGTTAGAGATTAAAAAGAACGGTAAAGAAGCTTTAGATTATTTAAAAGAGAAGTCCAAAGAGGTTGGGGGGCTGGTGCATCCTCATGTTCCGGTATTAGTTTCTGACGTTGAGATGCCTGTAATGGATGGGTATACCTTAACCGCAGAAATTAAGGCGGATCCAAATTTGCGTGATGTTCACGTTATTTTGCATACATCATTGAGTGGCGTCTTTAATCAGGCTATGGTGAAGAAAGTTGGAGCCGATGATTTTATTGCAAAATTTCATCCGGATGAACTAGCGACAGCTGTTCAAAAATGGCTTAATACGGTTGTAGCCTGATGAGATGGTCCCCTCCCTCTTACGGCATCGCAATGTGCCAATATAGAGGTTCAAGCTTCTATAGGAACAGAGTGGAGAGGACCAATGGCTATTGTAAACAGAATTGCCCTGGATTTGGCAAAGGATTTTATTCAGGTTTTGGCGCTGGATGAAAATGAGCAGGAAGTGTTTAATAAAAAGCTGCGCAGCAACAAGGTGTTAGCGAAGCTGGCGACGCTGAGCCGTACGGATGACTGTGAAGTAGCGGTTGAGTCCTGCGGCATGAGTCATTACTGGCGCCGCGAATGTGAAAAACTGGGTTATAAAACGGTGGCTCTGCCACCACGCTTCGTCAAAGCGTATTTGCAGGGTGAGAAGAACGATGCAAATGACGCCCGGGCGATAGCCGAGGCAGCATCACGGCCTAACCGTCAGACGGTAAGGCTGAAAAGCATTGAGCAGCAGGATTTAGCGCTGATGGTCAACCAGCGAGAAGGCTTCGTGCAGACGAGAACGCAGTTCTCGAACCGACTAAGAGGTCAGTTGGCTGAGTACGGCATTATTTTACCCAAGCGGGTGAGTACCATACTGCAGAGAGTGCCGGAGATACTGGAAGACGACAGCAATGCGCTGACGCTTCAGTCCCGGGACTTAATAAACCGCCTGTATCAAATGCTTCGCACGGTGGACGAAGAGGTTAAAGCACTGGATAAGCGCTTAGCGGCACAGGCTGATAACAACGAAGACAGCCGCAGGCTGATGACGATACCGGGCATCGGACCGATAACAGCGACTTCGTTGCTGGCACTGATAGGCGATGTCAGCGAATTTAAACGCGGCCGCAATCTGTCGGAATATCTGGGGCTGGTGCCACGGCAAAACAGCAGTGGCGGTAAAGACCGCTTAGGCGGTATTACCAAAAAAGGCAATACCAAGCTGAGGACACTGCTGGTGCACGGCGCGCGCTCAGCACTGCGGGTGGCGCAGAAACGCCATGACAGGCTGAGCCTCTGGGCACAGGATGTCGCTAAACGCCGGGGCAACAACGTTGCGGCGGTGGCACTGGCCAACAAGCATGCCCGGATAATCTGGGCGATGTTAAAGAATCAAGAAGATTACCGAATGGCCGCTGCTTAACAGCAACAGCCTTCAGTAAAGAGCAGAGCGAAGGTTCAAGCCTTCCGGGAGTTGCAAACGTCAACAGGATGGTAAAGTAGGGTAAACCGACGACAACTGAGACTGGTGAATGTCCGTACATCAAGTACGTTAGCCTGATAAGCCAGTTGTCGTGCGGAGTTCATCCAGGCCAGGTGCGCACAAAGCGCGCACCATAAACAGGCCGTATATATGCGAGCGCCCCGATATTTACCACGAGTTGCCGTTGCAAAACGGGAGGGGACCATATATGATGTTCACATCAGGTGAGATCTGGACCTGACGTAAACGTCAGGCTACACGCCCAGCTACCCGAGGTGCTTACGGGCGTTGCGGAACATGCGCATCCACGGGCTGTCTTCGCCCCATTCATCCGGGTGCCAGCTGTTGGCTACGGTGCGGAAAACACGCTCAGGGTGTGGCATCATTGCGGTCACACGACCATCGTCACTGGTTACCGCAGTAATACCTTTCGGTGAACCATTCGGGTTAGCCGGATACTGCTTAGCCACTTCACCCCAGTTATCAATGTAACGCAGTGCAACCTGACCACTTTGCTCTAACTGCGACTGTTGCTGAGGGTTAGCAAATTCAGCACGGCCTTCACCATGAGACACCGCAATTGGCATACGCGATCCCGCCATGTCACCTAAGAAAATTGACTGAGACTCCTGCACTTCCACCAGGCTAAAGCGCGCTTCAAAACGCTCGCTGCGGTTCGTCACAAAACGAGGCCAGTGCTCGGTTCCCGGAATGAGCTGCTTCAGCGTGGATAGCATCTGACAGCCGTTACACACACCCAGCGCCAGCGTATCGTTACGCTTAAAGAAAGTTTCAAACTGCTCGCGTGCACGGTCGTTAAATAAAATAGACTTAGCCCAGCCCTCACCGGCGCCTAATACGTCACCGTATGAGAAGCCGCCGCAAGCAGCCAGTGCCTGCATGTCTTCTAACGAAACACGACCCGCTAAAATGTCGCTCATGTGAACATCAACCGCTTCAAAACCAGCACGGTCAAAGGCAGCTGCCATTTCGTAATGCGAGTTTACGCCCTGTTCACGCAGAATCGCGACTTTAGGCGCCACACCTTTGGCAATATAAGGTGCCGCGATGTCTTCAGACGGGTCAAAAGTTAAGTCAGCCTGTAAACCCGGGTTGTCGGCACGTTGTTTCAGACGAAACTCTTCATCAGCACACACCGGGTTGTCGCGTAAACGCTGCATATGATGCGTGGTTTCGGCCCACACCGTACGCCAGTGTGTACGGCTCTGCCCCAGAACATCATTCCCATTACGGGTAAAGACAATGAAGTCTTCATGTGTTGGCTCACCAATGCGTTTAACACAGTCGCCCAAACCAGCGGTTTTATAGGCGTCCATGACTTTTTGGTACTGCTCGTCACTAACCTGAATAACAGCACCCAGCTCCTCATTAAACAGAGCCGCTAAATTGTCTTCGCCTAATTCATCCAATGCCACTTTCGCACCGCAGTTTCCGGCAAACGCCATTTCCGCTACGGTGGTGAACAGTCCGCCGTCAGAACGGTCATGGTAAGCCAGTAAACGCCCTTCGGTTACCAACTGCTGTGTGGTGTTAAAGAAGGCTTTAAAGGCTTCGGTATCGTCTAAGTCTGGCGTGTGTTGCCCCAACTGCTGGTATACCTGCGCCAGCGCTGAACCGCCTAAGCGGTTCTGGCCTTTACCTAAGTCAATTAGTACCAGATGCGACTGGCCTTTGTCGGTGCGCAATTGCGGCGTTAAGGTCGCACGAATGTCATTCACCCGACCAAACGCGGTAATCACCAGACTCATTGGCGCAGTCACGGCTTTGTCTTCGCCGTCTTCCTGCCACTGAGTCTTCATCGACATGGAATCTTTACCCACCGGAATGGTAATACCCAGTTCCGGACACAGCTCTTCACCGACAGCTTTAACAGCCTCGTACAAACCGGCATCTTCACCCGGGTGACCGGCTGCACACATCCAGTTAGCCGATAATTTAATGCGTTTTAAATCACCAATGTCCGCAGCGGCAATGTTGGTCAGAGATTCTGCCACCGCCATACGGGCCGAAGCGCCAAAGTTCAGTAATGCCAACGGTGTGCGCTCGCCCATGGCCATAGCTTCACCGTGGTAGCTATCATAACTGGACGCGGTTACCGCAACGTCCGCCACCGGTATCTGCCACGGACCCACCATCTGGTCACGGGCAACCAAGCCGGTAACACTGCGGTCACCAATGGTAATTAAGAAGGTTTTCTCAGCAATTGCCGGTAAGCGCAGTAAGCGATCAGCCGCGTCGTTCAAATCAGCGGCTTCCAAATGCAATGGCGTACCTTCGGCCTGCAAGCGGGCCACGTCGCGGTGCATCTTCGGCGGTTTGCCTAACAATACGTCCAGCGACAAATCAATCGGCTGATTCGAGAACTTGGCGTCGTTCAGTAAAATAGTGAGCTCTTCAGTCGCTTCACCAATAACCGCGTACTCTGCACGCTCGCGCTCACACAATGCCTCAAAACGCGCCATGTTCTCCGGTGCAATCGCAATAACGTAACGTTCCTGCGACTCATTGCACCAAATTTCCAGCGGTGTCATGCCCGGTTCATCGTTTGGTATCTCGCGCAGTTCAAAGCGACCACCACGACCACCATCACTGACCAGTTCCGGCATGGCATTTGACAAACCACCAGCGCCTACGTCATGAATAAAGGCAATGGGGTTATCCGCACCTAACTGCCAGCAACGGTCAATGACCTCCTGACAGCGACGTTCCATTTCCGGGTTTTCACGCTGAACTGAGGCAAAATCTAAATCTTCTGTCGACTCACCCGACGCCATAGACGATGCCGCGCCGCCACCTAAACCAATGTTCATTGCCGGGCCACCTAGTACAACCAGCTTAGCGCCAACCGGAATATCACCTTTTTGTACATGAGCTTCACGAATATTACCCAAACCACCGGCAATCATAATTGGCTTATGGTAACCGCGGGTCTCGCGTCCATTGTGGCTATCGACCGTTTGTTCGTAGGTACGGAAATAACCGGTCAGCGCCGGACGACCAAATTCATTATTAAAAGCTGCGCCACCTAATGGGCCTTCCAGCATAATATCCAGCGCCGAAACAATACGCGCAGGTTTTCCGTAGTTTTCTTCCCACGGCTGCTTAAAGCCGGGAATGTTCAGGTTAGAAACGCTGAAACCCACCAGGCCAGCTTTAGGTTTAGAACCAACACCGGTAGCGCCTTCATCGCGAATTTCACCGCCGGAGCCGGTTGCGGCACCCGGGTAAGGAGAAATCGCGGTTGGGTGGTTATGCGTTTCCACCTTCATCAAAATATGCACCGGTTCGTGGCTGTAGCCATAGCTCATACTGTCCGGCTGCGGGTAGAAACGCCCGGCTTCATGGCCTTCCATAACGGCGGCGTTGTCTTTGTAGGCCGACAACACGTAGTCCGGTGTGATTTCAAAGGTGTTTTTAATCATTTTGAACAGCGACTTGGGCTGTTCCGCGCCGTCTATGGTCCAGTCGGCGTTAAAAATCTTGTGGCGGCAGTGCTCAGAGTTTGCCTGGGCAAACATATAAAGCTCAATGTCGTTAGGGTTGCGATCCAGTTTGCGGAAATTCTCTACCAGATAATCAATTTCGTCGTCGGCCAGTGCCAGGCCTAAGCTGATATTTGCCTGTGCCAGTGCTTCACGGCCGCCAGCCAGAATGTCTACCGATGACAGTGGCTGCGGTTCCTGCGAGCGGAATAGCTGCTGCGCGTCATTCATGTCGTACAAAACACTTTCAGTCATACGATCATGCAACAGTAACGCCGCTTGCTTCAGTTCTTCTGCCGACAAGTCACCCTGCAGGTAGAAAGCCACGCCACGCTCAACACGATGAATACTTTTCAAGCCACAGTTGTGGGCAATGTCAGTGGCCTTTGAAGCCCAGGGGGAAATAGTACCAATGCGGGGAGTAACCAATACCAGAGCACCTTGAGGCTCGTGTGCCGGCATTTCGGGGCCGTACTTCAGTAACTGAACCAATACGGAACGGTGTTCGTCGCTCAGTTCATTGTGCAAATCAACAAAGTGCTGATACTCGGCATAAAGCTCTTTGACAGGAATCCCTGCCTGTTTCAGTTGTTCAAGTTGCTTCGTTGTTTTGAAGGCTGATAAGGCAGGTGCACCGCGGTAGATTTCCACAAGCAAGGTCTCCAAAGCTGGGCGATTTTTGCTGGCAGATTATACAGTAGCCTGACATTTATGTCAGGTGGAATATCGAACCCGACGTGAACATCAGGCTACTCGACTTTGGCTGTACCTTCGCGGTTCACTATGCGAAACCACTTTTCGCGTCTATCGATGATACGTTGTCTGCGCTTACGGATAACAGCGCGGCGGCGGGAATTATTCTCACGTCTGAGGCGGTTGGCTCGCATAGACTTTGGCCTTTATTGCGTTGAAAGACCTGTTCAGCTTACCTTGCCGCCTCAGTTTTATGCAATGATTTTATGCAGGCTTATCTTTAATGACTAAGGTTTTAGCAAAAATATCGTGCAAGCCCTGTTTCTTCTCGGTAAAGGCAATCATGATAAAACCAATTAACAGAATCAGCGCAGAAATAATCTTAGACCAGTAACGAATGTTTGCCTGACCAAAACCAATTTGCTGACCTTCCATATTCGTTACTTTCAGACCCAGCACTTTTTTACCCGGCGTTGCCTGCCAGCCTGAAATTTCAAAAATGGTAAAGTACAACCACTGCCCGATAAGGCCAACCGCATAACCCACACCGCCGGCAACCATTTCAATACTCTGCATTGAGGAGCCGCCTGCGCTCATAAAAATACCAATAAAAATCCCTAGAATGGCACCAATAAGCATCAACCCAACCTGGGTAATAATCGCATCTATAATTGCGGCAACAAAGCGCAACCAAAAACCACCGTGACGAAATTCCATTTGTTTCTCCATGTTGTTATTTTTACGTTAAAATGCCTGATAAGACTGGCGCTGTCAATTGGCTTATCGGCTTAATTTGCGTAACTCAACTGAATGTGGAAAGATCAGCCGCCTATCAGCAAAAGGACCTGTTATGAATGAACTCCAATCCGACGTTTGGTACATAGTAAGAACCAAGCCAAAGCAGGAAGAACGCGCCATTTTAAACTTAGAGAACCAGGGGTTTGAGGTGTTTGCGCCGGAGTTAACGGTGAAGAAAGTGCGCAGAGGTGTGCGTACATCGGTGGTTGAGCGTATGTTTCCGGGCTATGTCTTTGTGAAACCCGATGACATTATCGAGCAATTTTACAAACTTCGCAGTACCTATGGTGTCGCCGGAGTATTACGTTTTGGCGATAACATTCCAAAAGTCCCTCAAAGCTGGATAGACCAAATGCGGGGCGTGGATCAACTAACCGACGAGCAAGCCCCCCAAGTGGGCGACACCGTCGAAATTCAGCAAGGCCCCTTCCGTGGGTTCCTTGCCAAAATTGTCAAACTGGATGGTGAATCACGCTGCTTTGTTATGCTGGAATGGATGCAAAAAGAAGTTAAAGCTAACTTCAGTTACAAAGAGCTGCAATTCCAGTAGCATCAGGCTACGCGCTTGCGTAGCCCCAGAGCGATAAGCCCTAATAAAACCAACCAGCCGGCGTGTCCGCCGCTACTGCTTTCTGACGGTGCTGCACTTACCGTGAAGTTAACGCTGTCACTCTCGCTGTTACCTTCAGTATCGCTTGCACTCAGTCGATACTGGTACTGACCGGCAGACAAGCTTCCAACAGAAGCAGTAACCGTATCGCCAGTTGTGCTGACATTAGAAACTTCGGTTTCGCTGCCATCACTATTTACCCGGACAATCTCAATGCTGGATGCGTCCAGGTTCTGGTCCTCGTCAGTTACAGTAGCGGTTAACGTCACTGTCTGACCCTCTACAGTATTGCTGGCCCGGAAACCGCTAATGCCTGGCGCTATTGCTCTTGGCTCAACAGTTAGTGATACCGTTACACTTTCGCTGCCGTCACTAAAGTCAACACGCAGTGGTACAGATAACGCTTCATCTACCATCGGTGTATCGCCCGACAGTTGAATTCGACGCTCACCTTCAACTTCCGGGTCAACTTCCGTAGCGCTAAAGTTTGAAATGAAGCCTTCCGGTTCTTCCACGCTGATAACAACGTCGTTAGGGACATTATAAACACTCACCGCAGAGTTCACGGCTAACAGTTCGCCAATGCTTTCTCCCTGACTCACAAATACCTGTGCAGCACCACCAGTCATATTCGATGGATCCACCCAAAGGCCGCTTGAAACAGAAAAGTCCGGCTCGTCGGTATTCACCACTTTCAACGGCAAATGGTAAGGATTATGCACATTGTCTTTGTCTAATCCTGCGCTAATGTCAGCAAGCGACTGTTTTAAAGTTATTGTCATAGTTCGGGTATTGCCAGATCCCGTCACTTCCCAGTTAAACCACTCAGCCGCATTGTCGATACCAACTTGCTGACTTACATCGGTGCCGCTGGCTGTAACCGGCAATGCCAGTTGAATAGAAGCGTTGGCAGTGGTCTCATCAGATAAATCAATAGAGACGGCAGCCTGGTCTCCTGCTTCAACCAAACTGACAACATTACTGTTTAGCAATAAATAGTTTGCTGCTGCGTCGGTATAGTCACCCAGGAAGCTAGCGTTACTGACAAAGCGCCAGCGAGCAGCGGTGGAGTTGACTTCTTCTATGGCAATAATACAAATATTGTCATAGCCTCCATTCGCCTGGCTTGTCGCCCCGTTAGTATTAATTGCCTGACTATCCGCAGTGTCTAAAAGCTGCTGTTGGCTTATTGAGCTAAGTTCTTCGCACGCATTTGCATAAATGGCGTAATTGTCTGCTCCTTCAACTTTGGGCCACGTGAGAGTAACTTCATCATTCGCCGAGCGAGTGACCTGCATACTAGCAACATTCATCCGTGAACTGTTGTTGGCCCAAATAATACTGCTGCGCTGAGCCGCCAGGCTAGCATCGGCTGCATCAATTTCAGAAGCCGCTTTACCCAGTGGCACACCATAGTTTCCATCAACTAAGTCCGGACTTGAGTATGCAGCTTCACTGACACACTCACCTTCACTGAATTCGCTACGACACACAGAACCATAAGACATGGTCGTATAAAAACGTCCCTGCTCATCGATGAAGCCGTAAGGAATATGAAAGTCTTCCTGGTCACCTTCTCCACCACTGGCGTTATCAGCTAATGTGTAACGATCGTGACGCAGGCCAAAGTTATGACCCACTTCGTGCGCAACCGTCCCTGTTCCCATACAACTTAATGCCGTGTAGCCTGCATTGGCACCGCCACCAACAAAACTCACCTGGTTATTTTCGGTACTAAAGTCCGAAGCTCTAAACGCAATGCCACATACATCGGGATTGTCAGCTCCAATGAAATGAACCAAATCGGCTTTATAGCGGTCAATTAAACGAACCATTCTCTGGTCGTCGATAAGCTCATCCAATAAGGGATCCGGGTTTTCATTGGGGAAATCAGTAGTGCTGTCCGGACGAAAAGGCTCTAGTCCGGCAATCGTCATTGTTACCGGGACACCAGAACGTTGAAATATACTATTACTGGTATCTACTGCCCCTTGAATAGCCAGTTCCAAATCGTAATCGTTCTCTTCGGCGTAGCTGACTAAACGGTCGTCATACACGAACAACACATCAAGTGAGTCATCAAATGACTGTACACTATCTGCCGGGGCAGAAGATGTGTTCACAGAATACGACTTTTGAGGTAAAGCTCTGGCATCAAGACTTAATGCCTTTTGAGGCTCCGTGAACCGGCGCTTAGGCTCAGCCGGCGGCAGGTTCGTGTTTTCTGTAACGGTTTTACCATCCACTCGGCGAATACTGACAGAGCCAAGTTGCGGATGAGTAATTGAGATAAGCTGATTGTCACCACGTTGATGCAAAAAGCCTAAATGCTGAGTGTCACCCGATGCGTTCTCAAAGGTCAGCCGGTAACTATTAGCGGACGACAAACGCTCGGCAAGCGTCGCTTCTATAATCTGGTTCTCTACAGACAGTTCAATACTGTCACCCAAACTTTGAGCTGCGGTAAACATCGGCGAGAGTGCCACTACTGCCGCAGCTATTGTCTTCTTGTTCATCTATTTTCGTTCCTATACGTTTACTGCTTTCCTGACGTGAGGATCTCACCTGACATGAATGTCATATATGGTCCCCTCCCGTTTTGCAACGGCAACTCGTGGTAAATATCGGGGCGCTCGCATATATACGGCCTGTTTATGGTGCGCGCTTTGTGCGCACCTGGCCTGGATGAACTCCGCACGACAACTGGCTTATCAGGCTAACGTACTTGATGTACGGACATTCACCAGTCTCAGTTGTCGTCGGTTTACCCTACTTTACCATCCTGTTGACGTTTGCAACTCCCGGAAGGCTTGAACCTTCGCTCTGCTCTTTACTGAAGGCTGTTGCTGTTAAGCAGCGGCCATTCGGTAATCTTCTTGATTCTTTAACATCGCCCAGATTATCCGGGCATGCTTGTTGGCCAGTGCCACCGCCGCAACGTTGTTGCCCCGGCGTTTAGCGACATCCTGTGCCCAGAGGCTCAGCCTGTCATGGCGTTTCTGCGCCACCCGCAGTGCTGAGCGCGCGCCGTGCACCAGCAGTGTCCTCAGCTTGGTATTGCCTTTTTTGGTAATACCGCCTAAGCGGTCTTTACCGCCACTGCTGTTTTGCCGTGGCACCAGCCCCAGATATTCCGACAGATTGCGGCCGCGTTTAAATTCGCTGACATCGCCTATCAGTGCCAGCAACGAAGTCGCTGTTATCGGTCCGAT
>NZ_FPBE01000008.1 GCF_900116625.1 Idiomarina abyssalis | reverse complement strand
GTTAGGCCGTGATGCTGCCTCGGCTATCGCCCGGGCGTCATTTGCATCGTTCTTCTCACCCTGCAAATACGCTTTGACGAAGCGTGGTGGCAGAGCCACCGTTTTATAACCCAGTTTTTCACATTCGCGGCGCCAGTAATGACTCATGCCGCAGGACTCAACCGCTACTTCACAGTCATCCGTACGGCTCAGCGTCGCCAGCTTCGCTAACACCTTGTTGCTGCGCAGCTTTTTATTAAACACTTCCTGCTCATTTTCATCCAGCGCCAAAACCTGAATAAAATCCTTTGCCAAATCCAGGGCAATTCTGTTTACAATAGCCATTGGTCCTCTCCACTCTGTTCCTATAGAAGCTTGAACCTCTATATTGGCACATTGCGATGCCGTAAGAGGGAGGGGACCATCTCATCAGGCTACAGCGGAGACGCTGCAAGTTCATCCCTGAAGGCTTGACGAAGGCCATCCATGGCCTTCGACACTCCTGCAGCAGAAAGCCCACGGGTTTGATGCCTCTTGCAGCTCGCGCTGCACACCTCCTCAATAGTCCCTGCAACCGTTGGGGCGCTCGCTATCCTGCTATCCATGGTATCTCACCCGACATGAACATCAGACAAGGAATAGCGCTAGTTCACAAGTATTGCTATAATAGTAACAGTTACCCCTTAATAATCGCTTAAATTGTTACTATTATGACACTTTCTCTAAATACTGCATACGATACGCAGCTTGATCTTAAAGAGCATATTAAGCAACTGCGAAAAGCACAAAAGCTGTCGGTTGAAGCTTTGTCTGAAAAATCAGGTGTGCCTTATGGCACGGTGCGTAAGTTTGAACGCACGGGGAACATCTCTTTGCGTCAGTTTTTAATGCTGATCGAAGCTTTGGATGAACTCAATCAGTTCAGACAATTCCTGCAGCAGGAAAAAGCGCCTAAAACGATAGATGAGGTTTTGAAGAATGCTTGATACGCCCCTTCAGGTAATACGAACCTTGTCAGACGGTGAACGGATAGCTGTTGGCACTTTAGCGGAAAATAAATCGGGCGTTTATTTTCAGTATCACAAAGACTATTTAGAACGCCACAAAACATCCTTGTCACCGTTCAACCTAAAAGCGACAACTGAGCTTCAAAAGGCTCCAGGACAACCTCATTATGGCTTACATGGTGTGTTTGCAGATAGCCTGCCTGACGGTTGGGGACTTTACCTCATGGACAGAGTGTTTCGGAAAAATGGTTATAATCCACAGAAGATATCTGCATTGGAGCGCTTGGCTTTTATTGGGTCGGATTGTTTGGGGGCTCTTTCTTATGAGCCGAAAGCTCCGTTAAGAGAATATGACGCTGACGATATTACGTTACGAAAGTTGGGCCAGGAAGCAGTCAAGGAGTTTGAAGGTACTGAAACGGATCTTATTGAACACCTTCAGGCTGCCGGGGGCTCGGGTGGTGCACGGCCGAAACTAAACGCAACATTGCTAGCCGATGGGCAATACTCAACTGCCCCAAAAGCGAAAGGCCAGAAGCTGATTGTGAAGCTCACGTCGGAACGTTTTTTACTAAAGCACGAAGAAAGCCTAGTTGAGTACCTCTACTTAAGCATGGCTAAGGCTCTGGGGATTGAGGCGCCTGAGTTTGAGCTTATCGATGCGGGCAATGGTCAGTTTTGGTTGCAGCAGGCGCGGTTTGATTGCTCCGAAAACGGTCGTTACCACATGCTGTCAGCTGCAGGTTTACTAGATGCTTCTTTCCGCGAGCCTTCATTGGATTACGTGGATTTAATTAAGGCTACGCGACTTATGTGCGGTGTTGATGAAGCAAAAAAACTGGTTAGGCGGGCATTATTTAATTATGTAACTGTGAATCAGGATGATCATTCGAAAAACTTTAGCTTCCTCGCCAATGACAAGGATGAGTGGCAACTCTCACCGTGTTACGACATTGTCTATAGCCCGTCTTCTTATGGTGAGCATATGACAGCATTCAACGGTAACGGAGCTTATCCGGATAAAAGAGCGTTAGAGCAAATGGCCGGGCAGGCCGGCTTTGCAAACAGCAAACCGCTTTACCATATGCTGGATGAAATTTACCAACAAACCCGAAACTTCAAAACCGAAGCTAAGGGGTTGGGACTTTCTGCAGGGCTCATCAAAACTATCGAAAATGATATTGCTGAGCGGGCGCGTAATGTACGCCCAAATGCGTAGCTCAGGTTACAACACCACCGTATTTTTATGCGGTGGGTTGGTTGCTAAGGTTTTGCGCAGGGCAATTTCGTAGCTCGGTTTCAGGTGAGTTACCCAAAGCTCAGCGGGTTGTTGCTCTAAGCTCTTCAGGGCGCTTTCAAGTAAGCCAGGAGTCATGTGTTTGGTTTTTTCTGCAACCTGCAGTAGCTCGTCAGGGAAAGCACATTCCAGCATGAGAGTATCAATGTGGCCTAAGCGGTTAAGCTGTTCGGTCAGTTGCGTGCCGGCTATGGTATCGGCAGGGAATACAAAGTGTTTGCCCTGATTTTTTACGCTGTACCCCACTGTCGGTACGCTATGCTCGACGGCAAAGGCTTTAATTTCCATACCTTCAAGCTTTATGCACTCGCCCGGGTGAATTTCTTTAAAGGTTAGTATCGGCTCCGGTCCTTCGGTCATGCTGCTGAGTTCAGGCCAGATATCGCCGTTAAAAATATTATTTTTCAGCTTTTCCAGAGTATGCGGCTGTGCGTACACGGTGACAGGTAAGTGCTCACTTCCGTACTGGTTACTTAAAAAGGTAGGAAGCGCCGCTATGTGGTCCATGTGTGAATGGGTTAAAAACACATGCCGAACTTGGTGCATTTGTGCCAGGCTGAGTTGATTCAGGCCGGTGCCTGCGTCAATCACAATGTTATGATTGAGCTGAATACAGGTTGAACCGCCTTTGTTGTCGCCGCTGAGTCCGCCGCTGCAGCCAAGCACTTGAATATTCACAATCTGTTCCCATCTTGGTTTACACTGTAGTGAAAGATTATCACATTAATACAGCCGAGGAGGCTACATGCAAAACGCACCGACGAAAAGCTCTCCAGTGATGCCGCAACTCATTATTCTGACCTTGTTTTGGGTTGGCCTGCAGTTGGTGGCAACCTGGGTAAAAGACGACTTTTCACATGTCAGCCAGTACATTAGTGAAATTAATGCCACCGGCAGTACTGCGGCGGGTGCTTTTGGCTGGGTGGGCTTTATTCCTCTGGCGATGGTTTCTTTCGGCGTGCTATTAACTGCGCGCCCTCATTTGCGCGTTAAAGGCATTAGCCATATTGGCTGGAGCCTTTTGTTTTTCTATCCGGTTGCTTACCTCGGTGCGGCACTGGCACCTTGTGATTTAGGCTGCCCAGCGGACGGCTCCAGCTCTCAGGCGTTACATAATATTATCAGCATAGCCAGTTACTTTGGCTTCGCGCTGGGCACCTTGCTGCTGACCTTTACACCAAGAACTACCTGGCCGGTGCGTTGCGCGTTTGTCCTGCTGTCAGTGATTATTGCTTTAGGCTTTGTATTGATGATTAATCCAGAGCTGGCAGAGGTGCGCGGTGCCATGCAACGTTATGTTGAGCTGGCGCAGTTGGTCGTGTTCTGGCTGTTGCTGTGGTTGAAACCTGCAGAGGCCGACGGAGGTAGTGATGAGTAATTCCGTTCGTTTAAGTATTGAAGGCATGAGTTGTGCGTCCTGCGTTGGGCGTGTCGATAAAGCGCTTAATGGTCTGGATGGTGTTGAAGATGCCTCGGTGAATCTGGCGTCGGACAGCGCCGAAGTAACATACTCTGATAAGCTTTCTGTCGAGGATCTGATTAAGTCAGTGAAAGATGTCGGCTACGATGCCCACGAAGTGCTTGATCGCGATAAGCAAATGCGCGAACAGCGTGAGCAACAGGCAAAAGAAATGCGGACGTTAAAAGGCCAGTTATGGCTTTCCGCGTTGTTGACGCTGCCGGTGTTTATACTGGCCATGGGCAACCATATGGTGCCCGTATTTTCCGAGTGGGTGCATAACTCACTGGGCTTACAAACCAGCTGGTGGGTACAGTTAGTGCTTACTACCGTCGTACTGGCGGTTCCTGGCGCGCGTTTTTATAAACTGGGTATTCCTGCGTTATTCCGTGGGGCACCGGACATGAATTCTTTGGTGGCTCTGGGCGCTACCGCAGCCTGGGGTTACTCGGTCGTGGCAACAATAGTTCCTTCGTGGCTGCCGAGCGAGTCAGTGAACGTTTACTTCGAAGCTTCGGCGGTTATTGTCACGCTGATTCTGGCCGGACGCTTTATGGAAGCGCGCGCTAAAAGCCATACCTCGGATGCCATTCAGCGGTTAATGAGCCTGCAAAGCAAAACCGCACGAGTTGTGCGTAATGATGAAGTCACTGAAGTGGCTATTGATGAGCTAGGCAAAGGCGATGAAATTGAAGTGCGCCCGGGCGAGCGTATTGCTTTAGATGGTGAAGTGTCTTCCGGCGACAGCTACGTGAACGAAGCCATGATAACCGGTGAGCCTGAGCCGGTACATAAAGAAAAAGGCGATAAAGTGGTTGGCGGTACCCTGAACGAAAAAGGGACGCTGCGCTTTAAAGTGACGGCGACCGGTGAAGGAACCGTGCTGGCGCAGATCATCCGTATGGTTGAGCAGGCTCAGGGCAGTAAATTGCCGATTCAGGATACTGTGAACCGTATTACATTATGGTTTGTACCGGCGGTCATGCTGGTGGCGCTGCTGACCTTTGTGGTGTGGTATTTTGCGGCGAGTGAGTCAGCACTCACATTCGCTTTGGTAAACGCGGTGGCCGTGTTAATAATTGCCTGCCCCTGCGCAATGGGGCTGGCAACGCCTACGTCTATTATGGTGGGGACCGGTCGAGGTGCTGAAATGGGCGTGCTATTCCGTCAGGGCAGTGCGTTGCAGGCGTTGCAGCAGTCGAAAGGCGTTATTTTTGATAAAACCGGCACGCTGACAGAAGGTAAGCCAACTATTACTGACTGGATTACCACTGGCGACTTTGATGGAAAAGAGGTGCTGACCCTGGCAGCCTCGGTTGAAGCTAAGTCAGAGCACCCCACTGCAGAAGCTCTGGTCAACTACGCCAAAGAGCAGGACATTAAAGTCAGCGAGCCTGACAGCTTTGAAGCCATTTCTGGCTTGGGTGCTACCGGTAAAGTCGATGGTAAAACGCTTTACATTGGTACCAGCGAGTTAATGCAGGACAACGGTATCTCGCTGGATAGTGAGCCTGATGACGCGAAAAACTGGTCTGAAAGCGGCCGTACGCCTATTTATGTGGCGGTCGATGGAAAGCTGGCTGCGATCTTTACTCAGGATGATCCGATTAAGTCCAGCGCCAAAGAATTGATTAAACGCCTGCATGACGACGGCCTGAAAACGGCAATGGTCACAGGAGATGCCCAGTCCACTGCAAAACGCATTGCGAAAGAACTGGGCATTGACGAAGTGGTAGCTAACGTTAAACCTGATGGCAAAGTGGATGCGGTGAAGCGCCTGAAAAAAGAGTGGGGTCAGGTGATATTTGTGGGTGACGGTATTAACGATGCGCCGGCTTTGGCTTCTGCCGACGTGGGTTTTGCTATCGGAACCGGTACCGACGTGGCGATTGAATCCGCCGATGTGGTACTGATGTCAGACAACCTGACCGTGGTGCAGCAGTCGTTTGCCTTGTCAGAGGCCACCATGCGTAATATTCATCAGAATTTATTCTGGGCGTTTGCCTATAATACCGCACTGATTCCTGTTGCCGCCGGCGTACTGTATCCGTTTTTTGGTATTTTGCTGTCGCCTATGCTGGCGGCAGGTGCTATGGCGCTGTCCAGTGTCTTTGTCATAACCAACGCGCTGCGTCTTAAAACGGTAAGCCTGGAGAAATAGTAAGCATGAAAGTTGGAGTTTTTGATAGCGGTGTGGGTGGTTTAACAGTGGCGCGGTCACTGCAGCAAAGCGGTTGTTTCAGCGAGTTGCTGTATTACGGAGACACCGCCCGGGTGCCCTACGGTAGCAAGGACAGCAATACGGTAACGCGCTACGCGCTGGAAGCGGTGGAGTTCTTTAACGGCGCCGATGTCGATTGCCTGGTGGTGGCCTGTAACACCGTGAGTGTGACCGCATTAGAGCAAATGCAGAAGTTCTCTAACAAGCCAGTTTACGGGGTGCTGGAGCCAGGTGTTATGGCACTGCAGCAACTGCAGGGTATTGATACCAGCGCCCGGGTACTGGTTATTGCTACGCGCTCCACCATCAATTCCGGTGCCTACCAGCAGCAAATACAAGCGTTGGGTTACAACCAGGTAGACGCCATGCCTACGCCGTTGTTTGTGCCTATTGTCGAAGAAGAGCTTTACGACGGGCCAATTTTGCAGGAAACCTTTAAGCACTACTTCAGCAAACTTGAAAAGCCGGACGTGGTGTTGCTGGGCTGCACGCACTTTCCGCTGATAGCCGAGAGCATTTCCGACTACTTCAGCGGCGCCAAAACCATCCATTCCGGCGAGGCCATGCTGTCCTGGTTAAAGCAACATCTGGACTTAAGCGCCCAGTTCGAAAGCACACCGCTGCACATTATAGCCACTGAAAACGTCGACGCCGTCAAGCGCACCGCCACCCGCTGGGGCCTGAAACTGTAGCTGAATGAGTGCTGAAGTTGAAAGGCTCTTGCGGAGGACGCCCGTGAATACGTCCCTGTAGGGCTTGGGCAGCGCCATCCATGGCGCTGCACACCTCCTCAAGAGCCTTTGCAACTGCCGGGCGCACTCATCCAGCTAATTCCTATACGGCCATGGCTGTCGACACTCCTCAAGCCACGAGTTCTTTCCTTTATCGCCTTTTGCCGCCAAAGCCTGCCCCTGGGAATCATCTGAGTAAGACGCTGTAACCCCTTAAGCACTCGTATTTCGTGTTTCCTATAATGTAATAGCATCATGCTACGCCTCTTAGTCTATTAATTCATATGCCCCTTTAATCCTTCTCTTATTCTCTCCTTCTGAAATGTAGCTATTCTCAATAGATAAAATGTCAATTTCCCGTATTGGGAATTTATTGACAAAGCTTTATTTTTTCCCATAATGGGAAATTGGGTTGGGGGTAACTAGGTTCATGAGAATTGTATCAAGGGCAACTCTTCGCGAGTTTTATAGCTAATAATCGGGTTGTGTTTAATATCCACGGTAACAAGTACCGGCTTGTTGTCGCGATGAAGTATGAGTTCTCGATGATTTACATTCGGTTCGTTGGTACGCATAAGCAATACGACGCAATTGATGCAGAAACAATTTAGAGGTGAGGGTATGAATATAAAGCCCATAAAAACAGCTGAGGATCATCAGCGTGCACTGGCTCGTATTAATGAGCTTTGGGATGCTGAACCCAACACAGAAGCGGCTGATGAACTCGATATTCTGGTGACTTTGGTCGAAGCGTACGAAGAAGCTAAGTATAAAATCGATGCGCCCGACCCTGTGGAAGCGATTAAATTCAGAATGGATCAGGAGGGCCTGAAAGATTCTGACTTGGTTCCATTTTTAGGTCAGAGGAGTCGGGTTAGTGAGGTTTTAAATCGGAAACGGCGTTTAACGCTGCCTATGATTCGACGACTCCATAGCGGCTTACATATACCTCTGGAATGCCTGGTTATGGATTACGAACTAGATCGAACTGAAGCTTGATGAGCGGTTGTTAAGGCGCATGTAAGCGTTACGAGTGTTGAAGGGCTTTATGCCAGAGTGTCGAAGGCCATGGATGGCCTTCGTCAAGCGTTCATGGATGAACTTGCAGCGTCTCTGGCATAAAGCCCTTCAACGCTCCAGCGAAACATGCGCCTTAACAGCCGCTTCCTCCCAAGCCCAGCGAAACATGTGAATCGCAGCCGCGTTTTGCTATGATATTCGTATTACTTTGGCTTTCAGGAGTTTGTACTTATGCCGCAGACGCAGCGTCCGCTTTATATTCCCTATTCTGGCCCTAATTTGTTGGAAACCCCGCTACTGAATAAGGGCAGTGCGTTCAGTAAGGAAGAGCGTGCCGCGTTTAACCTGACCGGTTTGTTGCCGCCTCGCTATGAGAGCATTGAAGAGCAGGCAGAGCGTGCTTATATGCAGTACCGGAGCTTTGAAACGCCCATTAACAAGCATATTTACCTGCGTGCTATTCAGGACAACAACGAAACTTTGTTCTATCGCTTACTGACGGATCATCTGGAAGAGATGATGCCAATCATCTACACCCCGACCGTGGGTGATGCCTGTGAGAAGTTCTCGGATATTTACCGCAGCTCACGCGGCTTGTTCATTTCGTATTCAGAGCGTGATCAGCTGGACGATATACTGCGCAATGCGACTAAGCAGAAGGTGAAGGTCATTGTCGTCACCGACGGCGAACGCATTCTGGGCTTAGGTGATCAGGGCATTGGAGGCATGGGTATTCCGATTGGTAAGCTGTCGTTATATACCGCCTGCGGCGGCATTAGCCCAGCGTATACACTACCGGTTATGCTGGATGTCGGCACCAATAATGAAAAGCTTCTGGAAGACCCCATGTACATGGGGGCGCGGCATAAGCGCATTGGTCAGGAAGAGTACGACGATTTCCTTGATAAATTTATTAAAGCTGTTACTAAACGTTGGCCGGAAGTGATGCTGCAGTTTGAGGACTTTGCTCAGCCTAATGCGATGCCTCTGCTGCGTCGCTATCGTGATGAAGTTTGCTGCTTTAACGATGACATTCAGGGAACAGCGTCTGTCACCGTGGGTACTTTATTGGCGGCCTGTCGTCAAAAAGGCAAAAAGCTCAGCGAACAAAAAGTCGTGTTTGTGGGGGCAGGTTCAGCCGGCTGTGGTATCGCCGAGCAAGTCATGATTCAAATGACGGCTGAGGGTTTAACCGAGGAGCAGGCGAAGAAACAGATATTTATGGTCGACCGCTTCGGTCTGGTGATGGACACTATGGACGGGCTGCGCGACTTCCAGCAGGCATTAGCGCAAAAAACGGCCGACCTGAATGACTGGGAATACAGTGGTGATTATCCGTCGTTGCTGGATGTGATGCATTGTGCCGAACCGGATATTTTAATTGGTGTTTCCGGTAAGGCGGGCTTGTTTACTGAGCAAGTTATATCGACTATGGCAAAAAATGTTGAACGGCCCATTATTTTCCCTCTGAGTAACCCGTCAAAACATGTAGAAGCGCACCCTGCGGATGTACTGAAATGGAGTGAAGGTAAAGCCATTGTTGCTACCGGTAGTCCTTTTGGTGAAGTTGAGTATAACGGGCGTTTGTATCCGATAGCTCAGTGTAACAACAGTTATATTTTCCCGGGTATTGGCCTTGGTGTGCTGTCTGTTAAGTCGCAACGGGTCAGTGATGAAATGCTGCGTGTGGCAAGTAAGACGTTAGCAGCAGCTTCGCCCAGTGCTAATGGTAAAGGCGAGGAATTACTGCCGGCTTTTAAAGACCTGACGCAGTTGAGTAAAGACATTGCTTTTGCGGTGGGTAAAGTGGCTCAGCAGGAAGGTCTGGCACTGGAAATTGATGACGATACGCTGCGTGAGCGCATCGACAACAATTTCTGGAAGCCGGAATACCGCTTCTATAAGCGCGTCAGCATTTAAGCGTGCGCGCTGTCGATGGCCTGCTGTAAGTCTGCCAGCAGGTCATCGGCGTTTTCAATTCCTACCGACAAACGCAATAGGTCTAAGGGTACCGGGGTATCCGGCCCTTCAATGCTGGCGCGGTGTTCAATCAGGCTCTCTACACCACCTAATGACGTAGCGCGATGCCACAGCTGAGTTTTTGCGGCAACGGCAATAGCGGCTTTCTCACCACCCGCCAGACGGATAGACAACATGCCGCCAAAACCACCCTGCATTTGCTTAACCGCAATATCATGGCCGGCAAAGCTTTTTAAGCCCGGGTACAGCACTTCAGTGACTTTTGGGTGTTGCTCTAATTGCTCCGCAATGTACAACGCATTTTGACAGCTTTCGCGTACTCGTAAGAACAATGTTCGCATGCCGCGTAGTAGCTGAGCTGCATCTTGTGGTCCCGGAACTGCACCGTATTGCGCACGAATGGCAACCAGGCGTTTCCAGAAGTCGTTATCTTCGCGGGCAGCGAGAGCGCCAGAGATAACGTCGGAGTGACCGTTAAGATATTTTGTGGCGGAATGCATGACAACATCGGCACCGAGATCCAGCGGTTTAGTCAGTAAAGGTGTGGCTACTGTAGAGTCTACCGCCAGCAGGGCACCACAGTTGCGGGCCATATCAGCCACTGCGGCAATGTCGGTTATTGTCCACAAAGGGTTGCCTGGGGTTTCGAGCCAAATGAGCGTGGGAGCCTTTTCTGAAATGGCATGGCGCAACTCGTCCAGGTTAGACGTATCGACAAAACGAACGTCCAGTCCGCTATCAACCCCGAAGGTCTGCAGCCATTTGCGCAACGCCCAGTACATAACTTTAGGAGCGATGACTGAGTCTCCGGGTTTTAACGCTTGAAAAACCGTGGTTGCAGCAGCCATACCGGAGGCAAATAAACGGGCGTCGGCCGCATTCTCCAGTTCTGCTAATAGCTTTTCTGCGGGACGGTAAGTGGGGTTATCAGCTCGCGAGTACACACGACCAGTACGATATTGATTATCCTCATCGCGCAGGTAAGTCGTTGATGTGTATACTGGAGGGATAATTACGCCATTCTCGTTGTCAGAGTGGGTACCTCCCTGAGCAAGGAGCGATTGTGGCGAAAATGGATGTTTCGTCATATAAATTCTCGTTAAAGTAATCTCAATGCGAGATTTTACGTATAAGGAAGGAATCATTTCATACTAACCGAAGAGGTATTGCAATGCGTTACATAATTTCTGCACTACTGGGTTCGATGTTGTTTGTCGCAAACGCCGCACAAGCTAACGAATGTGAACTCACTATAGATAGCAATGACAACATGAGGTTTGATACAAAAGAGATGTCCGTGCCAGCGAGCTGTGACGAAGTGACTGTAACTTTGACTCACTCAGGTAAGCTGGATAAGAAAGTCATGGGCCATAACTGGGTTCTGAGTGAAGCTGGCGATATGCAATCAGTTGTTCAGCAAGGTATGTCAGCTGGTATGGAAAGCCAGTATGTACCGGACTCAGATGCCGTTATTGCGGCAACCGATGTGATTGGCGGTGGTGAAGAAACCTCAGTGACTTTCTCTACTGAAGGTATGAGTGCAGACACTGATTATAAATTCTACTGCACCTTCCCTGGTCATTCAGCCATTATGCAAGGCAGCTTTGCGATTAAAGAATAGTTGTAGCAAACCTGCGTTATTGCTTATTGATTAATACAAACTGCAGCCCCCGTGGCTGCAGTTTTTTTGGAGCACTAATTGACCGTTATGAAGTCTTTACTCATTGCTTTATTGTTCGTTCTGTCACTGCCAGGTGGATACAGTCAGGCTCAGCAATTTGGACCTCGCGAAGCTTTGGTCATTGTCCAGCCTGTCTCTTTTGAGCGTGAACGTAATCGGGTTGAAGCCGTTGGCACGGCCGAGGCGGTTCGCTCTATTACCATTTATCCGGCGGTCGGTGACCGAGTGGTTGCGGTGAATTTCAAGCCGGGCGATAAAGTTGAAAAAGACCAGTTACTGGTTGAACTCGATGCCCGCCGACAGCAAGTTGCGGTGGAGCAGGCACAAATTAATTTACGCGACGCAGAGCGCACGGTAGAGCGTTTACGAGCCAGCCGTGAACAAGGCGCTGTGCCGCAGTCAGAGCTTGATAACGCGATATTATTAAGAGATTTAGCCCGCGTTGAATTAGATAACGCCAAAATTGAATTAGAAGACCGTTTTATTCGTGCACCCTTTGAGGGAATTATCGGTATTACCGATGTTGAAGTGGGCGACCGCATTGACCAACAAACCGCTATTGCTACTTTAGATGATCGTTCGACCTTATTAATTGATTTTCGTATTCCTGAAGCGGCGGTTTCGTTACTGCAGGATGGCGCTGAATTGCAGGTTCAGCCATGGCGATACTCAGGCACACCCGTTACAGCTGAAATTATCGAGCTGGACTCACGCATTAACGCAACGACCCGTATGTACCGGGCACGCGCAAAAATCAGTAACGATAATGACGACTTTTTACCCGGCACCAGTTTCAGAACCGCAATAGAGTTGGCTGGCGAAGAGTTTGCTTCGGTTCCTGAAGCCGCTTTGTCCTGGGGTGTGAATAACCCTTTTGTCTGGGTTGTGGAAGACGGTAAAGCTGCGCGTATTGAGGTACAGATTGAACAACGCCTGGCCGGGCGAGTGCTGGTATCAGGTAATATTCAACGTGATGACTTGCTCATCGTTGAAGGCGTACAAAGCCTTCGTGAAGGGCAGCCTGTTGTGTTTGATCGGGCCACCCTCGATACGCAAGAGGTTACCGAATAATGTCAGACCAGCAAATTAATAACCAACAGGACGCGAACGACTTACCATCGGTGTCGATTCGTCGCCCGGTACTGATTGTTGTTCTTAACGTGCTTATCGCCATAGCGGGTATTGCGGCCTTAATGGGCGTTGAAGTGCGTGAGCTGCCTGACGTTGACCGACCCGTTGTCGGGGTGAGCGCAACCTTGCCAGGCGGCGCGCCGGAAACCGTCGACGCTGAAGTGACCAGTATATTAGAAGGTGCTGCTGCACGAGTTTCCGGCGTGGAGTCCATACGCTCGTCGAGTGAAGAGAACAGTGCCCGTATTTCTATTGAATTTCGACCCGGTGTGGATTTAGACGTTGTCGCCGCGGAAGTGCGCGAAGCAGTTAACCAGATACGACGTGAACTGCCGGATGATGTCGAGCAAATAAACGTTCGTAAAGCTGACAACGATGCGCGCTCGGTACTGGATATAGCCGTTAGCAGCGACTCCTTAACACTGGAAGAGCTCACCCGGCGGTTGGAAACCGATTTATCGCCTGAATTTCTGGCCATTAATGGCGTAGCCGATGTCCGTTTAAATGGTGACCGCGAACGAGTATTGCGCGTTGACCTTGATCCCTTAAAGCTGGTGAGCTTTGGTTTGTCGGTCACGGATGTCGCCGATGCCTTGCGTCAGGCACCTTTTGATGTGCCAGCCGGTAGCCTGCGCTCAACCGATCAGCGCTTGATTATTCGAGCCGATGCAACGGCCATTACTGAAGAGCAAGTTGAAAACATTATTGTCCGCGATGACACTCGTGTGGGTGATGTCGCCCAGGCTTATTTCGCACCCGCCGATGCCAACAGCTTTGTCCGCTTAGATGGTAAGCCAGTGGTTGGGTTAGGGGTTATACGTCAGGCTGGCTCTAATACTATTGAGATTTCTGATAAAGCACTGGCGGTACTGGAAAGGTTACGCGAGCGGTTCCCCGACATGGAAATGAGCATCACTAACGACGACGCGCAGTTTATTCGTAAGTCCGTTGCTGAAGTTGTCACGACCCTGGCAATTACTATTGCTTTGGTTGTCGCCACTTTATGGGTGTTTATTGGTTCATTCCGGGCAACAATTATTCCTGCTTTTTCAATTCCGGTTGCGCTATTTGGTGCCGTAGCGGCTATATGGTTAATGGGCTTTTCCATTAATATTCTGACGCTGTTGGCTCTGGTTCTGGCTACCGGGCTCATTGTCGATGACGCCATTGTTGTTACCGAGAATATTCAGCGACGCCGCAGTATGGGGCTTGGAAGTCGTGCGGCTGCGGTATTGGGAACACGTGAGGTTTTCTTCGCGGTGGTTGCGACTACGGCGGTATTGGTGGCGGTGTTTGTGCCCATAGCCTTTTTACCGTCAACGGCGGGTCGACTGTTCCGTGAGTTTGGTGGTGTGCTGGCGGCGGCTGTGGTTATTTCTTCTTTTGTTGCCTTGTCTTTGGTACCCGCATTTACTGCGCGTTTGCCAAAGTCTGCCGGGCAGAGTAACCGTTTTGCCAAAATTGGTAATGTGTTTAAACGCTTCTATAAGCGGACGCTGCACAAAGCGCTCGATTTTAGCTGGGTAATCGTGATTTTATCACTGCTGTCTGCTGGCGGTGGCGCTTTGTTGTACAACCAGATTAACAGTGAACTGATGCCCAACGAAGACCGTGGCTCGGTCAGAGTATTCTCTCGCGGACCCGATGGTGTTGGCCTTAAATTCATGGACAGGCAGGCACGTAAATTAGAAGAGATTTTGCTTGAATACAAAGAAAGCGGCGATATCGAATCAATTTACACCGTGGTGGGTCAATGGGACCCCAACCTGGTGTTCATTACTGCTAACCTGAAACCCTGGGAAGAAAGGGATATTAGTCAGCAGGAAATCATTAATAACATCCGGGAGCCGCTGAGCCAGGTACCGGGCGCGCCGGGGCGTGCTTTTGGCGATAACAGTCTGAATTTACGAGGTCAGGGCGGCGGCCTTGAAATGGCGATTACCGGCGAGAACTACGATGAGATATTCAGAGCCGCCCGTGAATTTACTGCGGTTATAAAAGAGCGTATGCCGGAGCTTGGTGAGCCTAATGTCTCGTATCAGCCGACGCAGCCTCAGTTGCGGGTGAAAATTGACAGGCGCCGGGCTGCTGAGCTGGGCGTTTCATTAAGCGATATATCTTCAACGTTACGCGCGGCGATTAACGGTGATGATGTTGCTGACTTGAACGTGGGTGACCAACAAATTCCGGTAATGCTGCGTACACGGAATAACCTGATACAGTCACCTCAGGATATGCAAAATCTGTATGTCTCCTCCAGTAGCGGCGAGCTTGTGCCAATATCCAGCATTTCCGAAATAGTCGAAGAGGGCGTGTCTGCAGAGTTAGAGCGACAGGCTCAGCGGCGCGCGATAGAAGTCGATGCGGATTTACCGGAAGATCTGCCTATGTCGGAGGCTGTAGAGCAACTGCGCGCTATTGCTGACGAGGTGCTGCCCGATAGCATGGGGCTGGTATTCCTGGGTGAAGCTGCAACCTTTGAGGATACCTCGCAAGAAATTGCCATGACCTATATTCTGGCATTTTTGATTGTGCTGTTGGTTCTGGCTGCGCAGTTTGAGTCATTAAACAGTGCGGTAGTGGTTATGCTGACGGTTCCGTTTGGTATTGCTGCAGCTATTTACGCCTTGTTCCTGACCGGCACATCAATGAACATCTATTCGCAGATTGGTCTGGTCATGCTAATAGGCTTGCTGGCGAAGAACTCGGTGTTGTTGGTTGAGTTTGCCGATCAGCTGCGAGACAGAGGAATGAAAGTGCGCGAAGCAATAGAAGAAGCTGCATTGATTCGTCTGCGCCCCATTATGATGACTCTGGTTTCGACCATACTCGGCGGGCTACCGTTAATTCTGTCTTCTGGTGCCGGCGCAGAGGCACGTAACTCAATTGGTTGGGTGGTCTTTGGCGGTTTAGGTTTGGCGACATTGTTTACGCTGTACCTGACTCCGGTACTTTACCTCTGGTTAGCGCGCTTTACCAAGCCGCGTGCCGATGAGTCTGCTCGTCTGGAAAATGAAATGCAGCAGGCCAGAGAAAACGGCCATTAATGTGGAATGTGAGAAGTAACCCAGCGCTGGATGTTCCAGCGCTGGCGTATATCATCAAGCTCTCCGCTGTCCTCAAGGTGTTGTAGAGCTCGGTTTATATGGCCTAAAAGCTCAGTATTGTTGGTCTTTACAGCAAAACTGACGGGAACTCTGATTTGAGGCTGCCATAAAATACGCACGTTAACGCCTATTTCATCAGCAAGGTACAAGCCGACTTTTTCGGGCATAATAACGGCCTCAACTTCACCAATAGCAAGCTGAGTCATGGCTTCTTTTTTGGAGTCGGCCTGCTGAATTCTAATGGCATTATGCAACCCGAGCTCTGTCAAATACTGCTCCAGTACCGAGTGACGATCGCCACTAATACGCTTGCTCACTAGCTTTCGAACGGACTCCGGACTGCTTTCCTGATCAAGTACAAATAAAGTCGCCAATCGGTGGTAATAAGGTTGGCTAAAGTCAAAGTAAGCTTGTCGAGCTTCGGTAGACTCCATACCAATAGCCAAGTCCAGCTCGCCATAGCGAAGCAGGCTGACCACATTGTCCCAGTCGTACTGATGAAGGTTTAAATCTTTTCCCAGATAGTTGAAAACGGCACGAACAACGTCAACATCAAAACCCGCGGGCTCTCCGTCCTGGCTAAACTGAAAAGGCGGGTAGCCGGTTGCCATCCCCGCTTCTTCAGCCAGGCTGTCAGCCACAAGGGTGAAACTTAATGACGCGGCAGCAAAGAAGGTGGGTAGCAGCCGCATTTAAGAGTCGATAACCCTAAGTTTGGTACGAATGTAGTCAGCGTGACTGATATAAAGTAAGTCAGCAAGTTTGCGCAACATACTTTCCTCATGTGGATCAAGTGCACTATCAGCGTAGGCAACAGCCCACAAATTTTCCAGTAATTCAACGCGTTGTTCATAGCTAATGGCTTTTAGCTGTGCTGTGAAGTCGTGCAGCGATGAGGCTTCCTGTACAGCCTGTACGGCTTCTTTAATTGCGTTGTCAGCCTGCGCACCGGTAATACCGTATTCGCGCTCTAGCTCATCCAATAAGTGCTCACGCTCTTCATCGGATAGCTCGCCATCGGCCAGACTAATTTCTGTCATTAGAACCAGAGACAGAAAAGCGTCGTTTGAAAGACCTTCTACCTGGTGCATGTTGGCCTGTTCAGCCGGTGTTGTTTGTTGGAAAAAGTTTTGCAGAGCTTTGAGCATACAACAATCCTATTTGGGTAAATCGGGTAAAAAAAAGGAAAACTCGGTGCCTTTACCAGGCGTTGATTGGACAGAAATTTCGCCGTTGAGTTTCCGGGTCACCAGATTATAAACAATGGATAAGCCTAACCCTGAACCACCCGTCTGGCGCGATGTGGTGAAAAAGGGCTCGAAGATATTTTTAATGGTCTCGCTGTCCATACCTTTGCCGTTGTCGCGAAAGCGAAAATGAACACCTTTGTCTTTCTGTTCTGTTTTTATTTCTATTTGGTGTCTTTCATCGGGTTCGACAAAAGCATGGTCGTTGGTATTACTGACCAGGTTCGTCACAATTTGTGCTAACGCGCCCTGGTAAGTGCTTAAAACAATGTCGTCGTCACAGTCGATAGTGATGTTGACATGCTTCTTTTTTACCACAGGCTTTAGACTTAAAATTAACGCGTGCAGGTAGTCGTTAAGCTGGCAGTTAACCAGCTCAAAACTGGATTGATCAACCGCGGTTTTCTTAAAGTTCTGAATCAGGGTTGCGGCTCGTTCAAGATTACTGGTGAGTAACTGGTACGCTTCGTAAGTATCACTGATAAAGGTCTGCAGTTGCTTGCGTGAAATTGAACCGTTACTGAAGCCTTGGTCCAATTTTTTAAGACGGTGCTCACAATGAGTTACTGCGGTAACGGAAACGCCCAGGGGGGTATTAACTTCATGCGCAACGCCGGCGACTAACTTACCCAGAGCGGCCATTTTTTCGGTTTCAATTAACCGCTCCTGAGCTTGCTTAAAGTTGTCCAGCGCTTTGGTTAATGACTCTGTTCGCTCCGCTACCATGCTTTCCAGCTGTTCATTCTGGCGAATAAGAAGTTCTTCGAATCGTTCGCGCTCGGACGCACTGACTGCGCGGCCATAAATGTCGGCAAGCACGCCAACAAAGGCGACTTCATCGGAAGTCCACCGGCGTGAGGGTTTGCGGCTCTCACAGCACATTACGCCTATCATTTGACCTTTATGGCGTAAAGGAACATCGAGCATGCCGTATACGCCGGTTTCTTCCAGATAGCCGTTGCTGAGTTCAACGGTTGCCGGGTGGTTGCGGGCATCGTTGGCGATAATGGTCCGCTCGGTCATTAATACCTGAAAATAAGAAGGAAGTTCGGACTTTCGCAGCACAGGCAATTCTGTGTCTTGCTGTTTTTCATCAATTAACCTGGCAGCAGTCATGCTCTGCTTGTCCGGCTGCAATAACCAAATACTGACTCGGCTAATATCCAGCCCTTTTAGCGCTGACATCAGGATCAGTTCAGACGCTTGCTCCAGGTCGCCGCCGTCAATGTCCGGTGACTTAGATACATCGAGAAGGATATTTTCTAAGGCTTCGTTCATATTCAATCCGTCTTCTGAATATTTACTCACTATAACCCACTGACTTTTAATGTCCATTAACCGACCATAACTCCCCATTTAACGTTAGCCACTGGACTTTTGGATCTTAACTGCCTACAAAGGGAAGACATTTTTAATGAGGCAACACCATGAAAAAGACAACACTAACCTTAGCGGTCGCATCGCTTTTAAGCTTTGCGCCGGTAAGCATGGCACAAGAACAGACCCAGGGCTGGGATGTCAGCAACCCGCAGGGCGAGTTTAAAGAAATTGATATCTCGGTGAACTCCGGCACCTGGATGAATGTGGACGTCAGCCCGGATGGTGACTACATCGTATTTGATTTGCTGGGCGACATTTATCGCATGCCGTTTGGCGGCGGCGAAGCGGAAAAACTTGTGGGCGGCATAGCCTGGCATATGCAGCCGGTTTACTCGCCTAATGGACGTTACATTGCCTTTACCTCGGATCAGGGCGGTGGCGATAATATCTGGGTGATGGACGCCGATGGCAGCAATGTGCGTGCCGTTACCGAAGAAACTTTCCGTTTATTAAACAGCCCGGCATGGAGTCCGGACAGCGAATTTCTGGTTGCGCGTAAGCACTATACCGCCAGCCGTTCCTTAGGGGCCGGTGAAGTCTGGATGTATCACCGCAGTGGTGGCTCGGGTGTGCAGTTAACGGAGCGCCCGAATGACCAGAAAGACTTAGGCGAGCCGGCGTTTTCACCGGACGGTAAATACATCTATTTTTCGCAGGATGACACACCGGGCAAAACTTTCCACTACAGCAAAGATTCGCTGGAAGGCATCTACACCATTAAGCGTTTTGAGCGCGAGAGCGGTGAAATTGAAACCCTGATAAGTGGTGCCGGTGGCGCAATTCGTCCGACACCATCACCCGACGGGCGTTACCTGGCCTACATTAAGCGTGAAGACTTTGACAGCGTGCTGTACCTGCTGGACCTGAAGACCGGCGAACACAAGCGTGTTTACGGGAAAATGGAACGTGACATGCAGGAAACCTGGGCCATTCATGGCGTTTACCCGACCATGGACTGGACACCAGATTCTAAGCAGTTAGTGTTCTGGGCCGGTGGCCATATTCAGAAGCTGAATATTGATGACGGCAACGCGCGCATTATTCCGTTTAAAGTCGAAACGGAAAAGAAAGTACAGCATGCACTGCGCTTTAAGCAAAATGTTGAAGCTGACCAGTTTGACGTGAAAATGCTGCGTATGGCGCAAGTTTCACCGCAGGGTGATGCGGTGATTTACGAAGCTTTGGGTAGCTTGTATCAGCGTTCATTACCAAACGGTGAGCCGCAGCGTTTAACTAATAGCGAAGACTTTGAGCTGTACCCGCAATACTCGCGCGACGGTGAAAGCGTAGTATTTGTCCGCTGGAATGACGAAGAACAGGCCCAGGTTATTGTTCGCGATATTAGCTCAGGTAATGAGCAGGTGCTGAATACCGGACAGGGCAACTTTGTTGAACCCACATTCTCTCCGGACGGCAAACATGTGGTTTACCGCAAAATACGTGGTGGTTACTTAATTTCCGATAAGTTTGGTCTGGAAAACGGTATTTATCGCGTTGCGGTGTCAGCCAATGCTGAACCAGAGCAAATAGCAGAAAGTGGACGTTTACCTCAATACGGCGCACGCAACGACCGGGTTTATCTGATGACTCCGGGCGAAAAACCAACGTTAAGTGCGATCGATTTGCGCACATTGGAGCAGCGCGAGTTGTATCAGTCGGAATTAGCCACTGAATTCCGCGTGTCTCCGGATGGCAAGCAACTGGCTTTTGCAGAGCGCTTTAAAGTGTTTGTTACGCCTTTAGTCGAGCGCGGCAGCGTTATCAACGTAGGGCCGGGAGATAAGCAAATGCCGGTGCATCAGCTGTCTGTTCGTGCCGGTGAAAATCTATCCTGGACGGCAAACAGTGACCAGATTTACTGGACTCTGGGACCGGAGCTTTACCATACATCGGTGGCTGAAGCCTTTAATGCTGACACTGAAAGCGACACCCTGAAAGTAGAAAATGGCCAGAACATTGGTTTTGAACATGACGCCATGGTACCGGATACAACCGTTGCCTTTGTGGGTGGCCAGGTCATTACCATGAATGGCGATACCGTTTATGAGCAGGGCACTGTGGTCGTGCGCAATAATAAAATTGTGGCGGTGGGCCCTGAAGCTGAAGTTAATGTGCCTTCCGGCGCTGAGGTTATTGATACCAGTGGCAAAACTGTTATGCCGGGGTTATTCGATGCGCACGCGCATGGTGGTCAGGGCCAGGCGGAAGTTATCCCGCAACAGAACTGGGGACAATACGCGAACCTGGCATTTGGTGTGACCTCAATTCACGATCCGTCTAATGATACCACCGAGTTCTTTGCAGCCTCAGAACTGCAGAAAGCGGGCAGAATTGCCGCGCCACGATTGTTCTCAACCGGTACCATTTTATACGGTGCTAACGGCCCGGGTTACACCTCGCATGTGGATAGTTTAGAAGACGCTAAGTTTCATTTAGAGCGCCTGAAGAAAGTGGGTGCGTTTTCTGTGAAGAGTTATAACCAGCCACGTCGTAACCAGCGTCAACAAGTGGTTGAAGCCGGACGCGAGCTGGAAATGATGGTGGTGCCTGAGGGCGGCTCGTTGTTGCAGCATAATTTGAGCATGATCATGGACGGCCACACCACGGTTGAGCACTCACTACCGGTCGCCAATATCTATGATGATATCCGTCAGTTATGGCAGCAAAGTGACGTAGCTTACACACCAACTCTGGGTGTGGCTTATGGCGGTATCTGGGGTGAGAACTATTGGTATGCGGAAACCGATGTATGGAAGCATCCTAAGCTGACTCAGTATGTCCCTATGGACTTTTTAGTGGGTAAGTCGATGCGTCGTGAAAAAGCACCGCATAACCATTACAACCACTTTAATAATGCGGAAGTGGCTACTGAGCTGCAGGACTTAGGTGTTGATGTGCTCTCTGGTGCTCACGGTCAGCGTGAAGGTTTAGCGCAACACTGGGAAATTTGGATGATGGCGCAGGGCGGTATGGAGCCGCTGGAAGCACTGCGTACAACGACCATTGATCCGGCTAAAGTCTTTGGTATGGACCACGCTCTGGGCTCACTGGAAGAAGGTAAACTGGCGGATATTATTGTTATTGACGGTAACCCGCTGGAAAACATCCGTGACACCGACAAAGTGACTCACACCATGGTTAATGGCGTGTTGTATGATGCCACGACTATGGATCGCTTGTTGCCGGAGCCACGCAAACGTAAGGGCTTTTTCTGGGAGGAATAAGCCCCTGGTAACAAAGCTATGAAGCTGCCGCGGTTTCGGCGACCACTTGTCGGAACCAGCGGTGGCCTGCATCGTGCTGTAGTAGCGGTGACCAGATCATGGTCAGAGTTAACCCCGGTATTTCAAACGGTGGAGCCTTCATGACCAGTTGACTGTCCTGTGAATACAGTTCGGCGGCCCGTGTTGGCAAGGTAGCAACCAGCCCCTGACGAGCCAGGTACATAGCCACATGATAATTACGGGTAAACACTTTAATTTTCCGGCGTTTGCCCAGTTTATCTAAAGCGTCGTCGACCCAGCCAAGTTTTTGTACGTCGTGCGGATCCATCCCTACGCCCACACCAAAGCCCGTTTTACTCACCCACACATGTTGAGCCTTTAAGTAATTGTCCAGCGTGTAGTCTTCCAGTAATGGGTGGTCTTTGCGGATCAAACAGGAAAACTCGTCACTCCATAAGTTCTTTTGATGAAACGACTGTGGCAGTTGTTCAAAGCGGTTAATGGCCAGATCCACTTTGCCGTTCTCAACGTCGTGAAAGCTGATGTCGCTGGGGGTCATGATATCCAGTGAGACATTGGGTGCCTGCTCATCGAGTTTTTCCAGCAGTTTAGGCATAAGCGTGGAAGCGGCATAGTCGGACGCCATAATCCGAAAAACCTGATCACTGGTGGGGGCGTCAAACTCACGCACTGGCTGGATCATCTCTTCAACCGAGTACAATACCCCGCGCAGGGCTTCCTGCATGTCCAGCGCGCGTTGAGTCGGCACCATGCCTTCACTGGTACGTACTAAAATAGGGTCGTTTAACAGGTTACGTAAACGCTTCAGGCCGTTACTCATGGCCGGCTGGGTGATATTTAGCTGTGCTGCGGCACGGGTCACGTTTTTTTCCCGCAGCAAAACATCCAGGTAAACCAGCAGGTTCAGATCAATGTCTTTGATGGTATTCATAGCTATCCAGAATAAGTGGAATATGAAAAATCTATCGGGATTATAAATAGGGTGAATGTATAACGCCAGTCTTGTTTCGTTACCCTGGGTTAAGAAAGGGACTTGCTTATTTCTATTAATCCACCATAATCAATTTATTAAGCATTAATAAATGATATTTGGTGATTAAAGTGAATGGTGCAGATGGCTTTTTAAAAACAGTTGGTGAGCTCATTAAGCGTCAGCGTTCATTAACAATGGATCAGCAGGACTTCGCTAAGCGGCTGGGCTGCGGCGTTAATACGGTTTACCGTATGGAAAACGGTCATTCAGTTAACTCGTTGACCCTATTTACCGCGCTCGAATTACTGGGACTGCTGGAACATTTCACGCCGGTTTTGGATGATCAGTATGCACGGGTAGCTAATGCACCTAAGCGCAAACGCCGAAAAATCTCAGAGGATTTTTCTAATGACTTCTAAGGCTTATGTTTTTATCGAAGGGCTAGAGAATGAGCCGGTTATTTGTGGTGTTATTTGGTATGACCCGGAAAACAGAATTGGCCGTTTTCGATACGGTCAGTCCTATTTAGCCCGAAACGATGCTTTTGCACTGGATCCTGTTCATTTGCCGTTAACGGATGAACTATTTGAGACGCGAGCTAACAAAGGGCTGTTTGGTGTTTTGACCGATGCCGGAGCTGATGCCTGGGGACGAAAGCTGATCACCCAGTTACGCACAACCAAACCCGAAAATGAGTTGGAGTTTTTAATTGCCGGTGCATCCATGGGGGTGGGTGCTATTAGTTTTAGTCTTTCTCAATCCAAGTCAAAAGCTAAGGTATCCCGGAATACATTGGATGATATCGACTTGTTACTGGCCGGGAAAAACGCAATTTTGAACTCGAAGAATGTTTCTGTTGAGGTGAAAAAGGCGTTTCAATATGGTGAGTCAATGGGTGGTGCCAGACCAAAAACTGTACTCCAGCATAATGGACAAGCTCATTTATTAAAATTTAACCGCTCCGACGATCTCTACAACGTTGCCAGAGTAGAAAGCGCGACAATGGCAATGCTAAATGAAGTAGAAGGAGTCAATGTTGCCAGTACGCGGTTGCTTAACGGTGAAGAAGACGTACTAATGAGCGAGCGATTTGACCGTCGTGGTCTGGATGTTTCGCATCACTTTATTAGTGCTAACTCTTTGCTGACCGAGGGAAATGTCAGCGAAGCCATGCTTAAGACAACATACTCCTATGGTGCACTGGCGGAGTATCTGAGGAAAAACAGCCAGCGTGCTGAGGATGCAACCGAGCTTTATAGACGCATGGCATTTAATGTGTTTATTGGTAACACGGACGACCACGGCAGAAATCATGCTTTACTCTGGGATTTAAAGTCGGGCGGCTGGAAACTTTCGCCCGCCTATGACGTACTGCCTATTAATAATAGTCAGCAACATGCTTTAGGTATTGGCGAATATGGACGTGCAGGCAGTATTGATAATGTGCTGTCGCAATGCCGACGGTTTGGTGTTACCCCTAATAAAGCGAAGAATTTACTTAAAAACATTCAGGAGCTGATTGCTGAGTGGCCCGCTTACTATAAAAAGAACGGCGTCGGTGACGGTGATATTGAACGATTAAAAGCTGTTATTCCACAAGCGTCCAGATTAAAGGGCTGAATTCAGGAGAGGCAAGCATGACAATTAGCCCAGAGACATTGGCAAAAAGTATTCTGGATGGCTTCCATAGTCATTACCGGCGTTTTCAAGCGTTGACTCAGGGGGCACGCGAACGTTTTTTGCAGCGCGACTGGACCGCGGTTGTGTCGGCGGCCTCAGAGCGTATCCATTATTACGACCATCAGGTGGGTACAACGGCGAAAAAAGTGGAGCGCCGCGTGGGTAACGCGCTTGATGAAAACTTGTGGCGTGCAACCCGGCAACGTTACCAGCAATTACTGAAGTTTCATCCGCAGGCGGAGCTTGCAGAGACTTTTTACAACTCGGTATTTTGCCGGGTATTCGACCGTGCCTACTTTAATAACGACTATATTTTTGTAGAAACTGTGCTTGCGAACCACATTCCGGTGCCGGTGGAAAACGAATGCCACTCTTACTTTCCGGTGGTTGACGGGCTGGAAGGAACACTGACCCGGGTGTTTGAGGATATTGGGTTGGGCGGTGAGTTTGAAAGCTTCGAAAATGATATTGAACAGCTGCGCGATAAGTTCTTTGAGCGCGCAACTGAAACCGATATTGAAGCCCACAACCTGCGCATAGATGTTTTGAAGTCCCCGTTTTACCGCAATAAAGCCGCGTATATTGTCGGACGGGTAGTGACTGAAAATAACCATTATCCTTTTATTGTACCGGTGCTGATCAACTCGCAGGGCAAGCTTTATGTGGATGCCTTTATTACCCGGTCGGATCGCATGGCGACCATTTTCGGCTTTGCCCGTTCGTACTTTATGGTCGAAACCGAGGCGCCTTCTGCCTTGGTGCGGTTTTTAAAAGATTTAATGCCGCACAAAACGCTGGCTGAACTTTATTCGTCGGTGGGTTTTCATAAGCAGGGAAAAACCGAGTTTTATCGCGAGTTTTTGCATCACTTGCGCCGTACAGACGACCAATTGTCTGCGGCCCCTGGTGTTAAAGGCATGGTCATGACGGTGTTCACGCTGCCGTCTTTTCCTTATGTGTTTAAAGTCATTAAAGACCGGTTGGGCGGCACCAAGGAGTTTGGTCGGCAGACCGTTATTGACCGTTACCGCATGGTTAAACGACATGATCGGGTAGGGCGTATGGCCGATACACTGGAATTTGTCGATGTGGCATTGCCGCTTAAGCGTATTTCTGCGGACTTACTGGAGGAATTTAAGCAAACCATTAGTAATTCTATTTCGATAGAGGGTGACACTTTGGTGATTCACCAGTTGTTTGTTGAGCGCCGAATGACGCCACTGAATTTGTACTTAGAATACGCCAATGACGAAGAGATAGACGCGGCGATGGATGATTACGGCCGGGCCTTAAAAGAAATGATGGCGGCGAATATTTTCCCCGGCGACATGCTGTTAAAAAACTTTGGTGTCACGAGGCATAAACGGGTGGTGTTCTATGACTACGACGAAGTACGGTATTTAACGGACATGAGCTTTCGACGCTTACCGGACAACGACTGGGAAGTATCTATTGCCCCGGACGATGTGTTTCCGCAGCAGCTGGCGCAATTTGCGGTGCCGCAGGCGAAATACCGTGACAAATTATTGAAGCGTCATCCTGAATTGATTGACCCGGCTTATTGGTGCCGCGTACAAAAAAACATCCGCAAGGGTGAGCTTACGGATGTCTTTCCTTATAATGCCGACTTGCGCTTTACGCGGAGGTTTTAAACTGGTCTTCCTCGGTCGAGCCTTTCAGTGCTGTAACTGAGGATAGCCCGCCCTGAATCACGTTGGTCAGCTCGTCAAAGTAACCGGTACCCACTTCCTGCTGGTGCGCCACAAAGGTGTAGCCTTTGTCTGCTGCGTCAAACTCCTGCTGCTGCAGTTTAACGTAGGCTGACATGTCGTTGCGGGCATAATCATGTGCCAGTTCAAACATGTGGTACCACATATTGTGTACACCGGCCAAAGTAATAAACTGGAACTTGTAACCCATAGCGGCGAGCTCACGCTGAAACTTAGCTATGGTGTCGTCGTCCAGGTTGCGTTTCCAGTTAAACGACGGCGAGCAGTTGTAAGCCAACAGTTTTCCGGGGTATTTGGCATGCACAGCTTCAGCAAACTGGCGGGCTTCGTCTAAATCGGGCTTAGCGGTTTCGCACCAAATAAGGTCTGCAAACGGGGCATAGGCTAAACCGCGTGAAATGGCCTGTTCAATGCCCGGCTTAACCCGATAGAAACCTTCGGCAGTGCGCTCGCCGGTAATGAAAGGCTTGTCATTAGGGTCGAAGTCAGACGTCAGCAGGTCAGCGGCGTTGGCGTCAGTACGAGCCACAATCAGTGTTGGTGTACCGGCAACGTCTGCGGCTAAACGTGCGGCTGAAAGTTTCTGTACCGCTTCTTGTGTTGGTACCAGCACTTTGCCGCCCATGTGGCCACATTTTTTTACTGATGCCAATTGGTCTTCAAAGTGCACGCCGGCAGCACCGGACTGGATCATGCGCTTCATCAGTTCGTACGCATTGAGAACGCCACCAAAACCGGCTTCCGCGTCAGCAACAATCGGCGCAAAGTAGTCTACGTAATTGTCGTCTTCCGGCGTAACGCCTTTTGACCACTGTATCTGATCAGCACGGGCAAAGGAGTTATTAATGCGCTCAACCACCGTTGGTACCGAATCCACCGGGTACAGGGACTGGTCCGGATACATACTGCAGGCTGAGTTATTGTCAGCAGCGACCTGCCAGCCGGAAAGGTAAATGGCTTGTAAGCCAGCTTTAACCTGCTGTACCGCCTGACCGCCGGTTAAAGCACCCAGTGCGTTGACATAGTCTTTGCCAAATTTTTCCTGTGCTTTGCCGTGAATCAGCTGCCAGAGTTTATCGGCACCATTGCGGGCATAGGTGTATTCCGGCTGAACGGTACCACGCAAGCGCACTACGTCTTCGGCACTGTAGGGGCGCTCAACGCCGTGCCAGCGTGGGTCGGTATCCCATTGCTTTTGTAATTCTTTAACCTGTTGTGCGAATGAAAGATTCTGGGTTGTCATAAATAATTCCTTGTTGCTTTTTAATTGTTGCGAATTTTATTGTTATTTCAGTTGTTGGTAGCCGGGCAGAGTCAGAAAATCGACCAGCTCGTCGGCTGTGGTAATTTCTTCCAGTAAGCTCAGGGCCTGGGAAAAGGGTTCGTTGTTCCATCGTTGTTCACCGACCTCGTTTTTCACCACTTCTGCTTCTTCTTGGAGGTACTGTCGGAACAACTCTTTGGTAACCGGGGTTTTGTCGGAAAGCGTCTTGCCGTGGCGTATCCACTGCCAAATTGAGGTCCGTGAAATTTCAGCGGTGGCGGCGTCTTCCATCAGGCCGTAGATAGGCACGCAGCCTTTGCCGTTCAGCCAGGAGGCAATGTATTGCAGTGATACCCGAATATTAGTGCGCATGCCGGCTTCGGTACGCTCGCCGTCACAGGGTTGTAGTAGTAAGGCCTGATCAATTGGCGTGTCGTTTTCACGCAGTACGTTAAGCTGGTTGTCGCCCTCAATACCGTCGACAAAAATTTCGCGCACGGTATCCGCAAGCCCGGGGTGAGCAATCCAGGTGCCATCGTGGCCATTGTCGCGTTCCATGGTTTTGTCGGCATGAACTTTAGCGAGTATTTTCTCATTCTCAGCTGGATCTTTGCTGGGAATAAAGGCCGCCATGCCACCCATAGCCAGGGCGCCGCGCTGGTGACAAGTTTTCACTAACAAGCGTGAGTAGGCATTAAGGAAAGGTTTGTCCATGCTCACTACCTGGCGGTCGGGAAGAACCCGCTCCGGATGCTCTTTCAGGGTTTTAATGTAACTGAAAATGTAGTCCCAGCGACCGCAGTTAAGTGCAGCAATATGGTCTTTCATGGCGTGCAGTATTTCGTGCATTTGAAAAACCGCTGGCAGGGTTTCAATCAGTATGGTGGCGCGAATGGTGCTGGTTTTTAAGCTGAACTTTTTCTCGGTGAAATGAAAAACATCGGCCCACCATTTGGCTTCGTCGCTGTGCTCCAGCTTGGGCAGGTAGTAATACACCCCGGAGCCTTGTTGCAGGCGCTGCTGATAATTCAGTAAAAAGTACAGAGCAAAGTCCATTAAGGCACCGGGAATTGGCTTGCCGTTACGCTGTACGTGTTTTTCCGGTAAGTGCAGACCGCGAACCCGGGCAATCAATAATGCCGGGTCAGGCCCGACTTCATAGTGCTTGCCGCTGTCCGGGTCGGTGTAGGTCATGCCGCCAATGTTGGCGTCGCGCAGGTTAACTTGACCGTTTACCATGCCCTCCCAGGTGGGTGACTGGGAATCTTCAAAGTCCGCCATGTAACAGTCAACATTGGCATTCAGCGCGTTGATGACCATTTTGCGATCCACCGGTCCGGTAATTTCTAAGCGGCGTTTTTTCAAATCAGCCGGCAGTTCGGCAATGCGCCAGTTTCCTTCACGGATGTCCTGAGTTGCAGGATCAAAATTGGGTAACTGACCCTGGTCAAATTGCGCCTGACGTTGCTGGCGTTTCTTCAACAGGGACTCTAACTGTGGTTGAAAGGTATCGACTAACTCCGCGAGAAAAGACTGATTCTCGTCGTTGAACAATGCTTTTGCATCGTTATCAAGCGGTTGACTGAAGTTAAATAGATTATTCATTTTTGAATCCGTTGTTATTAGTTTGTTAACACGGATTTAGATTAGTTGCTGGTCGCACCATTAGTCTAATTTATGCGGTTGATTAGCAGTATTCAGGATGGTTATTTTGGTTGAGAGAGGTTCTGTGGCTAAAATTCGAACGGGGCCATTGCGGCCCCGTTCATCTTTAATGGTGAAATGTGGTTACAGTCTGAAAGCTCTAACCAGTTCACTGAGGTCAACGGCAAGTCGTGATAACTCTTTGCTTGATGCGCTGGTTTGTTCAGCGCCTGATGCTGTCGAGTTGGATAAGTCACGGATACTTACCAGGTTCTTATCAACGTCACGGGACACATTGGCCTGCTCTTCTGAAGCACTGGCTATCGAGGTGTTGTGGTTGTTGATTTCATCCACCGCGGTTGCTATAAGCTGTAAGGCTTCACCTGCTTCGCGAGCTACGTCCAGAGTTTTCGTTGCGCGCTCCAGACTTCTGTCCATAGTCGCTACTGAACGGTCGCTGGACTCGTTAATGGCTTTGACCATGTCTTCAATTTCAACGGTAGACTGTTGAGTTTTGTGCGCCAATGAACGAACTTCATCGGCTACCACTGCGAAGCCACGGCCAGATTCTCCGGCACGGGCAGCCTCAATAGCGGCGTTAAGTGCCAGTAAGTTAGTTTGTTCTGCTATACCGCGAATAACTTCAAGCACCTTGGTAATATTTTTCACCTTGTCGGCCAGTTCAGTTACGCTACCGGAAGAGTCGCCAATTTCCTGAGAGAGCTCTTCGATAGCGCGAACGGTTTGACGGACACGATCATCACCGTGTTGCGCTTGTCTGTTTGCTTCTTCAGATGCTTCCGACGCGTTTTGAGCGTCTTGTGCAACAGTTTCAACCGCAGTGGTTAATTCGGTAACTGCGGTTGCTGCCTGCTCCAGCTCTTCTGACTGCTGCTGAATGGTGCGGGTTGACTCGTCGGTAACCGAGCTTAATTCTTCAGATGTGGAAGCCAGCTGCTCTGAGGACTCCGAGATAGTACTCATGGACTCACGCAATTGGTTGCGCATCGTTTTTAACTGCTGCAGCAATTGTGCGGGCTCGTCCTTGCCTTCAATTTCAATGGTCTGACTTAAATCGCGTGATGCAATGATTTTGGCAAAATCTACCGCATCCCCAATGGGTTTAACGATGCTTCTGGTAAGCGTTACAGCAAATAACGCGAGTAAAGCGACCACAACCACTAAAGCAATAATCATCATGACTTGTGCGTTACTGGATACGGCATCGGCTTCGTCGGAAGCTGCGTCTATTAATGACATCTCTCTGTTTAAAAGCTCATCGAGTTTCGCTGACATTTTGTTGGTCAGCGGCAGAATGCTATTTTCCCGAATGGAGTCTATGGCATCGGAAAGCCCGGCATTAACCAGTTTTTCGAACTGGTTATTTAGCTTCCAGTACTCGTCATCAAGGGCCATGTACTCTGCAAATAGCTTTTGGGCTTCAGGGTCATCAAGCGTTTTCTTATATTCATTTTGATTACGCTTAAGAGCACTGATCGAATCATTTAAACTCTTTTGATACCTTTCCAGACGCGCAGGATCGTTAATGTAGGCTGCGACGTTAGCGGAGTGAATACGTACGCGCAGAAACTCTCTGTCTAAATCATTGACGTTATCAACGGAAGGAACCTGCTTGTCACTAATGATGTTTAGCTGAGTTTCAATCGCCCCCATTCGGTTGAGTGCGAAAATGCCCAAAATGAGCGTCAGTATTCCAATCAGTCCGAAAGCCGCGCTTGCGCGGGCACCTATGGAGAGCTGTCGTATCATGTGATAATCCTTTGTTGTACCAAAACTCATGGTCTACTACTGGCAGATTTGATGTGACTCAAATCTAAGACATAGTTTTGTTATCGGCAGCTACTGCGAAAAACAAAACGCTTTTAATAAACTTTTTAGTTTTTCTTGAGTGGGCTTTATAGAATCTACCGACAAATATTCATCCGGCTGGTGTGCCTGTTTTATTGAGCCCGGGCCCAAGACCAACGTTTCGCAGCCGAGCTCCTGCAGAAAAGGAGCCTCAGTGCAGTAGTTTACCGCCTGCGCTTTGCTTTGTGATATTTTTTCGGCCAGTTGCACCAAAGCTGAGTCGGTTGTTTGCCGGAAAGCCGGTACCGGGTGGTGCAGTGAGATTAATTCAACACAACCGGGGTAACGAGCCTGAACACTCTCGGTTGCTTTATGCAGGTGGGCATAAAGTTCGTCGACCGATAAACCCGGCAGCGGCCTAATGTCCAGATGCAACTCGCAACAACCACAAATACGATTAGCATTGTCACCGCCGTGTATGTGGCCAAAGTTCATGGTTGGCTGTGGCACTGTAAAGCTTGAATCTGAATATTTATGCTTAAACTCTTCTTTTAATTTCAGCAGTGCAGAAATGACTTCGTGCATCAGTTCTATGGCGTTAATTCCCAGTGCTGGATCGGAGCTGTGACCAGAGCGTCCGGTAATTCGAATAACCTCACTCATATGGCCTTTATGGGCATAGACCGGACGCATATCGGTGGGTTCGCCTATAACACAGTAGTCGGGCTTGAGGTTCGCAAAGCGGCTCACTTCACGGGCACCGTTCATGGTGGTTTCTTCGTCGGCGGTTGCCAGAACCATAATAGGTTTGTTTTGTTGGCTGGTATCCAGTTCACTCAAAGCTTGCATAACAAAGGCAAAAAAGCCTTTCATATCAATGCTTCCAAGCCCGTACCAGCGGTTATCCTGTTCGGTTAATTTAAAGGGATCGAAGTTCCAGCGACTGGCATCATAGGGAACGGTGTCGGTATGACCGGACAGCAGTAAACCGCCGCTTCCAGTGCCCCGCCGGGCCAGTAAATTGTACTTTCCTTGTTGGCTATTCAGCTCGTTTATTTCGCAGTCAAACCCAAGCAGTTCGAGCCATTCAGCTAATAAATGAATGACTTTCTGGTTGCTCTGATCCCACTTAGGGTCGGTGGCACTGATGGATGGCTGAGCAATGAGCTGCTGATACATAGCAAAAAAAGACGGCAAAGAACGGGCGGTTACCATAGCTTATCCTTAATATAATTATTCACTATTATTGCATAAATATATCTATTCAGTTATTCTGCATTTTTACTCAGGAACAGCAACAGGTTTTTCGCATGCAGTATCAACCAGCGCCGTCACACTCAGTGGCTATTATCGGAGCCAGCGGTTACGTTGGAGCTGAGCTTAGCCGTTTAGTGCAGCAACACCCGGCGCTTAGCCTTTTCGGTTGCTATGTGTCTGAGCATAGCAGCGATGCCGGTACCTTGTTGAGTGATTTGTATCCACAATACGCACATTGTTTAAAAATCCCTTTGCAAGGTCTGACGGATAACGAGAAGTCCAGCATTAAGCACCAGGCAGACACCGTGTTTTTATGCACGGAGCATAATATCAGTGTTGCACTGGCACCTGAGTTTCTTGAGGCGGGCTTAAAAGTCATAGACTTGTCCGGTGGTTTTCGCTTAGACGCAGTTGAAGACTATCCGCCATTTTATGGGTTCGAACACAAGCAGGCTCATTGGCTTCGCCAGGCTGTTTATGGTCTTGCTGAGTGGTATCCGCATGAGATAGCGGAAGCTCAGTTAGTTGCGGTTCCTGGCTGTTACCCGACAGCCAGCTTAATGGCATTACTTCCGCTTAAAAAGGCCGGTTTACTTAAAAGCAGCAAAGTTATTATTAATGCGGTCTCCGGAGTGACCGGAGCCGGACGTAAAGCGTCTCTTGCTACTCAGGGTGCAGAGCTCTCTTTGCAGGCATATGGTCTGTTTGAGCATCGGCATACGCCGGAAATTACACAGCAATTACAACATGAAGTGCTGTTCACTCCCCACTTGGCGCAATTCCCTCGTGGCATTTTGGCCACTTTGTACGCCGAGCTTAATGACGATACCAGCGATGATGACTTAACCGGCGCGTACCAATGCTATGCGGAGCAACCCTTAGTGCGCTTTAAGAAGCTGGCTCGCCCTGCCATTAAGGATGTCGTGCAGCAGCCGTTTGTGGATATTGGCTGGCACCGGCAGGGTAACCAACTGATTGTGCTGTCGGCTATTGATAACTTACTGAAAGGCGCGGCGAGTCAGGCCATTCAGTGCATTAACCTGCAACTGGGGTTGCCGGTTGAGGAGGGCTTGCTGTGAAAGTCATAAAACTCGGCGGCAGCTTGCTAGAACAGCCGGAAGCCTTAAGTGCGCTGTTTCAGTCACTAAAACAAAGCGAGGATGAAGTTGTGCTCGTGCACGGTGGTGGTGCCCTGGTGCAACAGTGGCTGGCAACCGCCGGTTTGCACAGCGAAAAGCAACACGGTTTAAGAGTCAGCCCGGAGCAGCACATGCCTTATATTGTCGGCGGTTTGGCAGGTGCGGCCAATAAAACCTTAATGAAACAGGCTATTGCCGTAAGCATAAAGCCTATTGGGATTACGCTTTATGAAGCAGGCGTTCTTTGTGCTAAACAGTCAGAAAGTTTAGGTCAGGTTGGGGTTTGTCAGCTTCCAAATGCAGAGCCCGTGCCCGGTCTTATTTCTGATTTACTGGCTCAGGGGTACCTGCCAGTTATCAGCTCTATTGGCTTCAGTGATTCCGGCGACTGGTTCAATGTGAATGCCGACGACGCCGCTGTGGCCGTTGCTGCCACCTACAATGCCGATTTGTTGTTGATTACCGATGTTGAAGCGGTGCTTGACGGCAACGGAGCCCCTTTAAGCCATCTCAATTCAGAGTCTATTCAGGAGCTTACCCGGGCGGGTGTTATTAAAGACGGTATGGAGGTAAAAGTCCGCGGGGCGCTAAGCGCCGCAAAACGCTTACGACGATGTGTGCGAATTGGCAGTTGTAATGTAATGAATAACCCCTTTTCAGGCACACAGATTAGTGAGTAAGTATGATGAAGCATTGTTTATCCGGGCTGGAGTTTTCTCCGGCTGACACTTTACAGTTATTGGCGTTAGCGCAAGCGCAAAAAGCCTACCCCGAAAAATACCAACACACGCTGGCCGGCAAAAGCGTGGTTACCCTATTTGAAAAACCAAGTTTACGCACGCGGCTGTCTTTTGACATTGGTTTGCAGAAGCTGGGTGGTCATGCGGTTTACCTGAACGAGCAGGGGCAGGGCATGGGCGTGCGTGAAACCGTTGCCGACTACGCCCGAAACCTCTCCTGCTGGGCCGATGCCATTGTCGCCCGGGTGATGTCGCACAGTACCTTAGAAGAATTAGCGCAGCATGCTTCGGTACCTGTGGTGAACAGCTTGTGCGACTGCTTTCATCCTTGTCAGGCACTGGCGGACTTTTTAACGCTACAGGAGCAGTACGGAAAGGTACAGGGACTAAAACTGGTGTACTTAGGCGACGGTAATAACGTGTCGCATTCACTGATGCTAACCGCTGCCGCAGTCGGCACCGATTGCACTATTATTTGCCCGAAAGGCTATGCACCCAATGCGGACCTTGTGAAAAAAGCGAAGGCTTTGGCGAAGAAGAGCGGCGCCAACATTGTGGTGACGCACGATATTGCTGCGGTGGCAGATGCCGATGCGCTCTACACCGACACCTGGGTGTCCATGGGGGATGATCAACCTCTGGATGCGGTCCGTGAGATTTTCCATCCCTATCAAATTAACGCGCAGCTGGTTGAGCACAGTGGTGCCACTTCGGTGCTGCACTGTCAGCCGGCGCATCGCGGCTATGAAATTACCTCCGATGTTATGGACGGCCCGCTATCGCGCTGTTTCCAGCAGGCCGAGAACCGGCTTTACGCGCAAAACGCTTTATTAACCCTGTTATTAAACCCAACGGCAGCAGTACTGCCAGAATCTATGGAGAAAGCCTCATGAGTTACGTGAAGAAAGTTGTATTGGCCTATTCTGGCGGTCTGGACACCTCGGCCATTGTGCCCTGGTTAAAAGAAAATTATGGCTGTGAGGTCGTGGCTTTTGTGGCTGACGTGGGCCAGGGCGCCGAAGAGCTGGAAGGCGTGGAAGAAAAAGCCAAAGCGTCCGGTGCGTTCGAATGCCACGTGGTCGATTTAAAAGACGAGTTTGTGGAGAGCTACGTGTACCCAACGCTCAAAACCGGGGCTATTTATGAGGGCACTTATTTGCTGGGTACGGCCATGGCGCGTCCGATTATTGCCAAAGCGCAGGTTGAAGTGGCTCGTAAAGTGGGTGCGGATGCGCTGGCGCACGGTTGTACCGGTAAAGGTAATGATCAGGTCCGCTTTGAGTCCTGCTACGCAGCTTTAGCTCCTGACTTACAAGTGATAGCTCCGTGGCGCGAATGGGAGCTGAGCAGCCGGGAGTCTCTGTTGGATTATCTGGCAGAGCGCAATATTCCGTGCTCGGCGTCGGCGACCAAAATCTACAGCCGGGACGCTAACGCCTGGCATATTTCGCACGAAGGCGGTGAGCTGGAAGACCCTTGGTGTGAACCCAAAGATAAAGTCTGGACCATGACGGCATCGCCGGAGCAGGCGCCGGATAAGCCGGAATATGTTTCCGTTAAGGTTGAAGATGGCGAAATTACCGCGGTGAATGACAAAGCGTTGTCGCCTTTTGAATGCCTGGAAGTGTTGAACGACATTGGCGCTAAGCATGGCATCGGGCGGGTGGATATTGTGGAAAACCGTCTGGTGGGCATGAAAAGCCGGGGCTGTTACGAAACACCGGGCGGCACCGTCATGATGGCTGCCTTGCAGGCTATTGACGAGCTGGTATTGGATAAAACCAGCCGTAGCTGGAAAGCGCAATTGAGCGAGCAGTTCGCACAGTTGTTGTACGACGGACGCTGGTTCACACCGCTGCAACAGTCGGTGATGGCGGCCGCACAATCACTGTGCTCGACCGCCAGCGGCGACGTGGTGCTGAAGCTCTATAAAGGCTCAGTGACTGCGGTTCAGAAACGTTCTCCGAATAGCTTATACAGCGAAGACTTTGCGACCTTTGGTGCGGACGAAGTCTATAACCAGGCGCACGCCGAAGGTTTTATTCGGTTGTTCTCCCTTCCCAGCCGGATAGCGGCGTTACAGAAGCAGCAAAAGGGGTAGATTATGGCGCTATGGGGTGGACGTTTTGCGGCAGGACCCGATGCCGCGTTTCAGCAGTTTAATGATTCGCTGCCTTTTGACTATGTGCTGGCTGAGCAGGACATTACCGGCTCTAAAGCCTGGGCGAATGCGTTGCACAAGGTTGGCGTACTGAGTACGGAAGAGTGCCAGCAGTTACAGCAGGCATTGAGTGAACTGCTCAGCGAAGTACGCGAAGGCCCGACGGCAGTTGCTGTTGGCGGCGACGAGGATATTCATTCTTTTGTGGAAGCTGCTTTGATAGCTAAGGTGGGTGATTTAGCCAAAAAGCTTCATACCGGGCGTAGCCGTAATGATCAGGTAGCGACCGATTTACGCTTGTGGTGCCGCGAGCAGGTTGGTGTACTGCAGCAGTCTCTGAAGCAAACTCAGCAGGCATTACTGGACCTTGCGCAACGTGAAAAAGACACGGTCATACCCGGTTACACACACCTGCAACGGGCGCAACCGGTTTTGCTGGCGCACTGGTGCCTGGCCTATGTGGAAATGCTGCAGCGCGATAGTGAGCGCTTACAAGACGCTACTGAACGGCTCAATAAAAGCCCCTTAGGTTGCGGTGCACTGGCGGGGACGGCGTATGCAGTCGACCGCGAAGCCATTGCCAGCGAGTTGGGGTTTAGCGAAGTAACGCGTAACAGTCTGGATTCAGTATCTGATCGTGATTTTGTGGTGGAGCTGTTAAGCACCGCGTCGCTGTCGATGCTGCATTTGTCGCGCTTAGCGGAAGACTTAATTTTCTACAATTCAGGCGAAGCTGGTTTTATTGAGCTGGCAGACAACGTGACCTCGGGGTCTTCGCTCATGCCGCAGAAGAAAAACCCGGACGCGCTGGAGTTGGTGCGCGGTAAAAGTGGCCGGGTGGTGGGCTCGTTAACCGGCTTAATGATGACCTTAAAAGCGCTGCCATTGGCTTACAACAAAGACATGCAGGAAGATAAAGAAGGTCTGTTCGATGCTTTTACCACCTGGCAGGCGTCATTGGCTATGGTGACCTCGAGCCTGAATGGTCTGACGGTTAACCATGAAGCCTGTTGCAAAGCGGCGCAGGGCGGTTACGCCAATGCGACGGAGTTAGCGGACTATATGGTGTCCAAAGGTATTCCTTTCCGGCAGGCGCATCACAACGTCGGTGAACTGGTTCAACAAGCCATCCAGGCGAAAAAGCCATTAGAGGATATGCCGCTGGAGGCGTTTCAGGCGGTGGCTCCGGTGATTGAGCAGGACGTTTATGGCTGGCTGACTCTGGATGCTCTGCTGGAAAAACGCTGTGCGCTGGGCGGTACCTCGCCGCAACGGGTGAATGAAGCTTTAAAAGCGGCACAGCAGCAACAGCAGATTCAGGTGCGTGATGCTAATCTGGGGGATATTGGTGCCATTTTAGACTTAGTTCAGCATTGGGCCGGAGCCGGCGAGAACCTGCCGCGGGCTAAAGACGACATCGTGCATTCTATTAACGAATTTGCGGTGACGGAAGTTGACGGTAAGGTGATGGGTTGTGCGTCTTTGTATATTTACACCACAGGTTTAGCGGAAATTCGCTCGTTAGGAGTCAACCCAAAAACCGAGGTGCGTGGTCAGGGGCGTATGCTGGTGGCTTACTTATTGAAAAAAGCCCGTTTGTTGCAGCTAAACCGAGTGATAGTACTGACCCGGGTGCCGGACTTTTTTGAGCAGCAGGGCTTTAGCCATTGCTCAAAAGACACTTTACCGGAAAAGGTCATGAAAGACTGTGAGATTTGCCCAAGGCTGGCCAACTGCGACGAGCTGGCCATGGAATACCACCTTGAACAGCCGAACGAACAGTTAATTTTCCGTTCGGTTTGTTAGTCATATTACGGTTACTTAAAGCTTAGTAGAGCGTTGCAATCCAACGCTCTTCGTTAATAAAGGACCAACTCCAGTCTTTCCATTTGTCGCTCAGACCCTTGGTCTTCACTTCATCAAGGGTCATGCCGCTTTGCTTCATGGCATCAACTTCGGCTTTGGTTTTTTTCATCATGTTCAAAAAGCTTTGGTAATCGGCTTTATTTGCCAACGGACCATGGCCGGGAATAATCACGGTTTCATCGGTAATACGGTTCAACAACTGCTCCACATTTGCGATATAGCCATCCACGTCTCCGCCACTTTTCAGATCAATAAACGGGAAACGTTTATTAAAGAACAAATCGCCCGGATGCAATACGTTCGCATTTTTAAACCATACCGCGCTGTCACCGTCAGTATGACCGTTTTAGAGGTGGAAAACGTAAATGGTGTCATTGTTAAAGTGGAAGGTAATGGCAGAGTCAAAAGTAATGGCCGGCAGACCCGTTTCGTTAAAGCTGTCGTCGTTACTTAAGCGCTCACGCACATGGTCATGAGCAAAAATGGTCGAGCTTTGGTTGTTCGCGAACCACATATTGGAGCCGACATGGTCGCCGTGGAAGTGCGTGTTCAGAATATAATGAACTTCTTCACCGCTTAACTCCTGAATTTTTTCCGCAATACGCTCTGCTACCTGAGTGTATTGGTCATCGACCAGAAACACGCCATCGTCACCTGATGACATCAGCATATTGCCGCCGGCTCCGGTCAGCATGTAAATATTGTCGGCTACTTCATTGTGTTCAATGGTTACATCTTCGAAACGGTCAGCCGCAGCGGGTAAAGCAAAGGCTGCCATTAAACCGCTGATTAAAAGTTTACGCATGGGGTCTTTCCTCGTTTGTGTTTTTATTACTGATATAGGTTACTTATTCAACAAGCGCAAAGATCAAAAGAGAAAACTTAGGTTACCGAATGGTGAATATTTTGTGACACTTTTGTGTTGTCACAATCCTGTCATGCAGGCGTCTTAGTCTGCTCCCGACTTAAATCATAACTGGACAACATCCAAGTCGGGAGAACCCAATGAAATTTAATACTTTATTCAAAATCTCTGCAGTTACAGCAGCCTTATTTTTAGCTGGTTGCGGCGGCGATATTAATGTTACCCCAACGGTGAATAACAATGGCGGATCTGATGCTGGCGGCGATACGGGCGGTGGCGACAGCGGCTCATCAAACCCTTGTGCAAGCTATGCAGACATTCAGGGTGAGTACGACGGTCAGGACTGTTCTTATGATACAGACTTTGCCAGTGCAACCATTGAAATAGCTGAGGACATTACTTTTGAAGAGTTGCCTGACGGCGGTGTTCATGTGTTTGATGGTGCTCTGCAAATTGGTGAAGACTGCGACACCACAACCGATTGTGAAATTAATCAAAATGGCCCGGTCATGACGGTTGAACCTGGCGCGGTGCTGGCATTCACTTCTGGCGAAGCCATTATTCAGATTGCTCGTGGCGCTCAGTTGAACGCTATCGGTACTTTCGACAAGCCGGTTAAGTTCACCTCGGCTAACGAGTTTGACCGTTTAAACGTATCAGGCGACGCTCCACGCTACGCAGACTGGGGTGGGATCATCGTTAACGGTAACGGTATTACCAATGAGTGTACTGATGCAGAGCGCGACGGTGGTACCTGTAACCGTGAATCGGAAGGTATTGTCAGCTTCTACGGTGGTAACGACAACACTGACGACAGCGGCTCAATGAAGTACGCACAAATTTGGTACGCAGGCTCGGGCCCTCGTGACGGCGGTGACGGTGATGACTTGAACTCACTAACGCTAAACGCAGTAGGTTCAGGCTCTTCTTATGAGTTTATTCACATTCACCAGGGCTTTGATGATGGCATTGAGTTCTTCGGTGGCGCTGCTGACTTAAGAAACATTGTCGTAACGGATACCCAGGATGACTCGCTGGATATGGACGCTGGTTGGCAGGGACGTGCGCAATTTGTGTTTATTAAACATGGCACAGTGACGGTAGACGGTCAGACCAACTACATGGGTAACGGTGGTTTTGAGGCAGACGGCGAGAAAAACAACGGTCCGGACTACTCGCAGGCACCAACATCTGCACCGACTATTGCTAACGTGACTATTATCACTACCGACGGCACATCCGTACGTGATAACGACCCGTCAATCGCTACGAAATTTGACGACAACTTCCAGGGTCAGATGTATAACGTACTGAAAATTAAAGAGAACGGTACGGCAGACGACGGCTGTGTCTTCTTCACTTCAGACGGTGAAGCGGGCGTTGATAATGGCGAACTCGATTTCTACAGCTCGGTTATGGCGTGTACCAATAACTTTGTGAACACCGGTGACAATACCTTTGGTGACGGCGAAACCTACAGCCAATGGTATGACAACGGTGGTGAAAATGAAGTGTTAGACGGTTCAGCAATGGTTCTGAATGACGATGGTATTTCGACCGATATGTCTTCTTCAATCACTATTGCTGCGAATGACTTAACCGCATTGAATGATGACTTCTTTACTCCGGTTGATTTTATCGGCGCACTTTCTGACGACGATACAAGCTCTGAATGGTACCAGTGGGTTGAAACTGCTGTAGCTGCTTCTGAGCAGGACTAATTAGAGTTGGAATGCGAATAAATAGGCGCACCACAGTTGCGCCTATTTTCCGATTTTATTGCAGGAGTTGATTATGAAGAATCAATACAAACTCAAACCTGTTGCTTTAGCGGTTGGTTTGGGCCTGTTTGCCACGGCTCCGATAGCTTTGGCACAGCAAGCTGACGAAACCGAAGTTGAACGCGAGTCGACCATTGAAGAAGTGGTTACTACCGGTAGTCGTTTGCAGGGAAGTGCGGCTGCGGTGGTTGAAGAGCGCAAGAACCAGGCCTTTGTGGCGGATATTCTGGGTGCAGAGCAGCTGTCCCGCTCGGGTGACAGTGACGCTGCTTCAGCGCTGCGCCGGGTGACCGGTTTGACCCTGGTGGACGGCAAGTTCATTTACGTGCGTGGTTTAGGTGAGCGCTATTCAAGTGCCCGCATTAACGGTGCCAGTATTCCCAGCCCGGACTTAACTCGTAACGTGGTACCGCTGGATATTATTCCTTCGACCATTATTGAAAGCATGGCGGTACAAAAGGTGTTTTCACCTTCCATGCCAGCGGCTTTTGGCGGTGGTAACATTGATATCCGCACGCGCTCGCTACCGGATGACTTTATTTTTAACGTTGAGGCCGGAGTCGGTCTTAACAGCAATGCGGATGACGGCTACACCTATAACCGCAACGATGACGGCATTCCTGATGGGATCCGCGATGCGATTGGTCGTTATCAGGGTGACTTTAGCTTACGCAACATTATTAATACCGATGGACTGAGCGGTAGCGGGAACAGTGCCGGTGATCAGGCGCGGGCGATTAATGCGTCACTGGCGAAACAATTACCTCGTGACATGGTGCTAAAGGAAGAGTCTCTGGATCCTAACTTTGATTTAAAAGCGACCTTAGGTAACAGTTTTGATGAGTCCTGGTTGGGCGGCACTATCGGAGTGTTGGCTGCTGCGTCTTATGACAATGACTGGGATGTCTCAGAGCGTCGTAATGCGGTTATCAGTAACAATGCCGAAGCGGGATGTTCAACGTCTTTAGAAACTGCGGAAGATGTTTCTAACTCGTGTTACAACACCTTGTCTGAAACTACGGTGACACAGGAAACAGAACGTCTTAACGGCTTTTTTACCGCAGGCTATGAATTAGACACACACAGCGTCAGCTACACTAAAATTTACCTGGAAGACTCAGAGGACGAGTCAGAATTTGGTATTAAGCAAAGCCCCAACGGCAGTAACCTGAAAACCATTGCCGGAACCGGTATTGCTAACCGCGAACATGAGTTCAAATACGAAGAGCGGGTACTAAACGTTGACCAATTCCGCGGCCAGCACACCTTTATGGACTACTGGGGGGTTGGCTTTGACTGGCAGTACACTGAGTCAAAAGCGGAAACGGAAATTCCGACCGAAGTGTCTTACCGTTTTGATGACATTTACAACACTGACGGTAGCTTCTCTGAGACTCGGGTAACGGGTGATGACAACCGCGCTATTTTCCAGTTCGTAGATATGGAAGACAACGTGAAGTCATACGGTGGTAATTTCTCGCTGCCATTAATGTTTTCCGGATTAGAGCTGGAATTGAAAGCGGGCTACGACTTTGTTGATAAAGCACGTTACTACAACACCAGTCGTTTTAGTCTGGATAACGCTTCTGGATCACGTTTGTCAGTGCTGGATGATTTAGACAACGTACTGGGAGTTACTGGGTATCTGACCGATGAGGTCATCGACGAAAATGACTTCCGTATTACCTTCCGTGAACCGGGTGCGCCAAATGCGGATGATTACCTGGCTGCTCAGAAAATCGATGCGTATTACGGTGAGTTCGATGCCATATTCGACAATACCTGGCGTGTCAGTGGTGGTATTCGTTACGAAGACTTTAAGCAAGTGTCATTGGCGACCTCGAGCTTAATTTTCGACGAGCAGGACCTGAATAACTACTTCAACCCTCAGCGCGTTATCGATAGCTCGATTTCAGAAGACGATGTTTACACCGCTTTGTCACTGACCTATATGGCTAATGAAAATTATCAGCTTCGCTTTGGTTACGGTGAAACGGTTGTTCGTCCGGACTTGCGCGAGACGGTTCCGGTAGCTTACTACGACCCGACTACGGATATTCGCACCTTTGGTACGGCCGGTTTGCAAAGCAGTGACTTACGTAACTACGATGCACGCTTTGAGTATTACGCGGATAATGGCGATAACTACACCGTTGCAGCCTTCTATAAGGACATAGAAAACCCAATTGAGTCGGTGCTGCGCGTGGGTGATGAAGATTACACACTGATCTATGTGAACGGTGAATCAGCCGAAGTGTACGGTGTTGAGTTTGAATGGCTGCACGACTTAGGCTACTTGGCGAACGGCTTCTTCACCTCAGGTAACTTAACCTGGAGTGACTCAGAAGCGTCGATTGACCCTGCCTTGGCGGGTAACTTAACTAACCCGACGAAGCGTATGACCGGACACTCAGAATACGTAGCGAACTTCCAGTTAAACTACGACTCTGCCAACGGCGAGCACTCAACCTCGTTGGTTTACAACGTGTTTGGTGAACGCATTCTTGCAGCTGGTGTTGGTGGACGTGAAGACGCTTACGAACAGCCTTTCCACTCGCTGGATTTGGTGTACAACTACTATCCGAGCTTTAGTTCAAAAATCGGCTTCAAGGTAAAGAACATTCTTGGAGAAGATCAGGAAGTGACGCAATCGGATATTTTAGTTCGTAGCAAAGAAGTCGGAACCGTTGTTAGCTTAAGTTACAGCTACGAGTTCTAGGTAGCCTGATGTTTACATCAGGTGAGGTGGATGTTGCGGGCGCTGAGGTCGCGCCCTCTATCACCAGCATCATTACGTCATCTTTATTTCTAAAGGTTTTAACGTATCTAAATGCACATCGCGCTGCGGGAAGGCGATGGTGATGTCATTCTCGGCGAATATCTTATCGATTTTAAAGCGTATGTCGGACTGTACTCGACGAATGTCCATCGGGGCTTCAACTTCTGTCCAGAACAGTAAATTGAAGGTTAAGCTGTTGTCACCAAAGTCATCGAAAAAGACTTCAAAAGGCAGGCGTTGAACAATTTTTTCGTGTTGGCTGGCAGCTTCCAGCATGAGTTCGCGAACTTTGTCGATAGGCGAGCCATAGGCAACCCCAACGGTGACTGTGCTGCGTATTTCCGTCGAAACTAGTGTCCAGTTCACTACCCGCTGCTCAAGGAAATAACTGTTTGGAACCAGCACATGCACGCCGTCGAAGCGTTTGATGCGAACACAGCGGTTGCCAATTTCTTCAATTTTGCCCCGTTCATTTTCCAGCTCAACAATGTCGCCAATGCGAATAGGGCGCTCTGCAACCAATATCATTCCGGAAATTAGATTGTTTAACAGGTTCTGCGCACCAAAACCGACACCAATGGCTAACGCACCACCTAACACAGCAAATATGGTAATGGGGATGCCTGCAACGGGCAGGGCTATTAAGACAATGAGCACGTAAGCCAGGAAAGAGAACAGCTTTCGAAAGGCATAAATGGTGTTCTGAGAGGCATGACCCGATTTAAGAGCTCGTTTTACCAGACTGGAACCAACCCAGCGTATAACAATAACGCCAACAATAATCAGCGTAATGGCAATAATTACCTGACTGAGGTATATCTGTGCGTCGCCGGTCTTCCAAAGCTCGGTGTTCCAAATTTTACTTAAATTCGTGGAGACATCATTCCAGGACATTTGCATAGTCTATTTACCCATTAGTGAATCTTTCTTTGTAATTTACGCGAAAAACACGTACATTGCGCGCTCAATTTTTACCCTATAGTCCTGGATGTTGAATACGTGATTTCTGCTGCAAATATCACCATGCAATTTGGTGCGAAGCCTCTTTTTGAAAATATTTCTGTTAAATTCGGCAATGGCAACCGTTATGGCCTTATTGGTGCTAATGGCTGTGGTAAGTCGACCTTTATGCGCATTTTAAGTGGTGAGCAGGAGCCTTCCTCCGGCAACGTCTCGCTGGAGCCGAATACCCGCATTGGTAAGTTGCGCCAGGACCAGTTTGCGTACGAAGAGTACAGCGTGGTTGACGCCGTTATTATGGGGCACGAAGAGCTGTGGGCGGTAAAAGAAGAGCGTGACCGTATTTATAGCAGTGGCGAAATGAGTGAAGAAGACGGTATGCGTGTAGCCGATTTGGAAACCGAATTCGCTGAAATGGACGGTTACACAGCTGAATCTCGTGCAGGCGAATTGCTGTTGGGCTTAGGTATACCGGTAGAGCAGCACTTTGGCTTAATGTCGGCACTGGCACCGGGTGTGAAAATTCGGGTGTTATTGGCGCAGGTGCTGTTCTCTGAGCCGGATATTATGCTGCTGGACGAGCCGACCAACAACCTGGACATTAACACCATTCGCTGGCTGGAAGAGGTGCTGGCGGAAAAGCAAAGCACCATGATCATTATTTCGCACGACCGTCACTTTCTGAACACGGTTTGTACACACATGGCCGATATCGATTACGGCGAGTTGCGCGTGTACCCGGGTAACTATGACGAATACATGTTTGCCGCTACTCAGGCGCGCGAACAGCTGATGAGCGATAACGCCAAGAAGAAAGAGAAAATTGCGGAGCTGCAGAGCTTTGTCAGTCGTTTCTCGGCGAATGCGTCAAAAGCCAAGCAGGCGACCTCGCGTCAGCGACAAATGGAAAAGATTCAGTTGGATGAGGTTAAAGCATCCAGCCGGGTGAATCCGTATATTCGTTTCACGCAAGAGAAGAAGCTTTACCGGCTGGCGCTTGAAACTGAAAACGTACGTAAGAGCTTTGATGACGAAGCCGTTTTAAAAGGCTTGAGCACATCGATAGAAGTGGGTGAGAAAGTCGCTATTATCGGTGCCAACGGTATTGGTAAAACGACGTTGCTGAAATGTTTGATGGGCGAGTACACGCCGGATTCAGGCAGCATCAAGTGGTCTGAAAATGCAGCGATAGGCTACTACGCGCAGGATCACGCCCACTGGTTTAAGCAGGAAATGACCGTTTACGAATGGATGTATCAGTGGAAGAAGCCAGGCGATGACGAACAGGCTATTCGTGGTGTGCTGGGTCGTATGCTGTTTTCTTCAGACGATATTCAGAAGCCGGTATCGATTTTATCCGGTGGTGAAAAAGGGCGGATGATCTTCGGGAAACTGATTTTGCAGCGCCCGAACATTCTGGTGATGGACGAACCGACGAACCATTTGGATATGGAATCGATAGAGTCGTTAAACATGGCACTGGAGCAGTTTGAAGGGACCTTGTTGTTTGTCAGCCATGACCGCGAGTTCGTGTCGACTTTGGCTACGCGTATTATCGAAATTACCGACAAAGGCTTACGTGACTTTGCCGGCAGTTACGATGAGTACCTGGCGCAGTTGGCTGCCGCTTAACGCTGCACCATTTTTTGGGCGCTCTTGACCAGTTCGTCAGGATCGCCCATCCGCTCCGGCTTCGTGACACCGCGTTGGCAGGCCGGACGCTCACTGATGGTGTTCATCCATCGCTTCAGGTTTTCCAGGCCGTCAAGACTGACACCGGACCAGTCGTGGGTACGCACCCAGCACCAGTTGGCAATATCCGCTAACGAGAAGTTTTCACCGGCTAAGTATTCAGACTCTCCTAAACGCTTATTCAGCACCTCGAACAGCCGACGGCTTTCGTTTTGATAACGTTCAATGGCTGACGGCAGCTTCTCCGGAAAGTACCGATAGAAGACATTAGCTTGTCCCATCATGGGGCCAATGCCACCCATTTGAAACATCAGCCACTGAATCATACGTGAGCGTTCTTTTGGGTCTTTGGGGTTCAGTTTGTCGTAGGTTTCCGCCAAATACAGCATAATGGCACCGGACTCAAATACCGCGAAGTCGTCGTTGTCTTTATCGACAATTACCGGAATGCGCCCGTTAGGGTTCATTTTCAGAAAGTCCGGACGCTTTTGCTCGTCGTCCTGCAACTGAACGTGATGGAGATTATAGTCCAGCCCCATTTCTTCTAATGTGACCGTGGCTTTGTAACCGTTGGGTGTCGCTGCTGTGTAGAGTTCAATCATATGTCCCCCTCCTTAAACCTTTGATGAGTCACGCTCTTTCATACGCTCATACCAGGCTTTTAGATTAGGCCAGCGCTGATCGACACGCAGCTGGATCACCTTGGCGAAATCCACCGTGCAAAAGGCGTTAATGTCAGCAATGGTAAAACGTTCCAGCGCAATGAACTGATGCTCGGCTAAGTGTTTTTCCAGAAAGTCGAAGAAGGTCAGGGTTGCTGCGTGGTTTGCCTCGCCCCACTCTTTAATGGGTGTCATTTTGTGTTTGAAGTAGTCGGTGGTGTGCTGAAAACACATGCCAATTGGGGTAAATAAATAGAAGTCTATCCAGCGTGTCCATTGTTCGAGAATGGCCTGCTCTTCAGCGGTATTGCCTAGTAAGGCTTCAGATTCCGGGAAGGCGGCTTCAAAGTAGCGGCAAATGGCCATGGTTTCGCCAATGCAGGTGCCGTTGTCGAGTTCCAGTACCGGCACTTTTTTCATTGGGTTTTTTCGTTCAAATTCCTGCGTTAAGTTCTCGCCTTTGGCCAGATCGAGCTCAACGCAGTCGACCTTGTTCAGGAGCCCTTTTTCAGCGAGAAACATCCGCACCCGCCGAGGATTGGGCGCTTTTGCCATTTCATAGAGTTTCATGGAGCTAACTCTCCGTTAAATTGAGTGTTAGCTCCAATTTACTCCGACACTAACGAGATTGAAAGGTGCCTTTTAAGCTATTTGCAAAGGCAACAAACTTCTCTTTTATGGTGCGCTTCACTTTTACCTCAACAGAACCCAGTACCTGGAAGCCCTCAATGCGTATATGTGGTGCCTGCTTTAAGTTGCCCATAGACGGGGCTTTATTCTCTGTGGACCCAAGAATGCTAAAGACGTTGGTGCTAATGGTGATTTCTTCAGGCACAAAAATTTCAAGACTTGAAAGGCCGCCTATAATTTTTATAGTAACGTCCGGGTGTTGAAAAACGGCATCGGTAAAGTCCAGCTCTACTGAGCCTAACAGGGAGTAGATGGTGATTTCGCGCGGAACCGTCCATACGCCACACCGCTCATTAGAAGACAGTATGGAGACGACGTTTTCTGTCGGTTGAACACGCCCCTCGCCGTAATGTGGCGAGAACTGCTGCTCTTTCATGCTGTCGTATGAGGTATCGGGCCTAAGCTCCAGGTCTTCTACCAGTTCCGCCAGCTGGCTATGTGCCGTCGCGTCCATGGCTTGATCAAGTCGGCGTTCAAAGGCTTCTGCCGACAGTTCACCGTGGCTGTAATTCATGACCAGTTGGTCGATGGTTTCTTCCCGGACTTTTTCTATTGGGCGATCTTCAAACTTTACACTCATGATGGTTCCTTGTTGTTCTTATCTTCTTATTATGGACAACAAAGCAATTCTTAGGCCAGAAATAATTTCTTTAATAATCATGCGCTTATAATTTCATTGAAAGTTCAGGTTTGTGCTTGTGACCAAATATTGGGAAGAACGACCAATTTAAACGAGAGCAGTTGACCTTATGCGAGTTATTAACTTAACTAAAATTCAGGAAAATCAGGCTACTTGAGATGGATACGACCATGAATAAACTCCCTTTTGTTGTTGATGCCCATACCCACCTTTTCAACGCTCGTTATATGCCTTTGCAGGGAATTCTTGAGAGTTGGGGTATTTGGAAATTACCGGCAAAGTTAATTAGCAAACTGGCGTATTCACTGACCGCCAGCTCTACATTACAAGAGCGGCTGGCGTCATTTTCAGTCACCACTCAAAAAGGTGCCACAGAAAAAATCTGCAACGAATTTGCCCATCTGGTTTGTGTTGAAATAGAGCATTACTTACCGGGAGAATTAAGTGAAGAGGGCAGTAGCAATCCGGAGTTAGCGAAAGCCTACCAGGAGAAATTCATTAATAGTGAGTTGTACTCGGTTCTGAGAGAAATACATCAGTATTACGGTGACAGCGAATCGGCCCGGGAGTTGGAGTTAGATTACATAGAAACAAAATTAACCTTCAAAGCAGAAACTCACCCTCAGGATAAAATATCGGGCTGGTTTTCCGGCATTCATAAAATGATAGAGCGCATGCTGCGCAAGTCACTGGAGTTTTTGGAAAACGCTGCGGACAAAATAGATTTTGTTTTAAATATGCTGCGTAGTGAAGTCGGGATACTCAAGCGGTTAAAAGGCTATTACGGCAACTTTGCGGAAAATTATGTGCTTTTTCATTACATGATGGATATGGCCTATCCGTTTGATGATAACCCCAAGTATGAGTTTTATGATCAGCAGTTAGAGCGCATGACTGCGTTGGAGAATTATTCAGAGGGAATCGTGCTGGGGTTCTCTGCCTTTGATCCTTTGCGATTTGTTTCTCAGTCTGCCACTGATCGCGTGCTTCGAGATGCCATAGAGCGATCGTTAGAGCACGGCAAAGCGGGATTCAAGTTTTATCCTCCCATGGGTTACAAGCCAGCGGGTAATGAACCTCCGGTTGAACGGGTTGTTGATTACTTTCTGGATTTTTGTGTGGAGTATTCCATTCCGGTTTTCACTCACTGCACGCCGGAAGGCTTTCAGGCTTATAAAGGGTCAGGGCTAAATTCAGACCCGGATTACTGGGAGCAGGCGCTGACAAAAAGTGAGCAAAGGCAAACAATGAGACTCTGCTTTGGCCATGCCGGTGGCGGAAAGCGAAAAGTGAACGGGCGCTGGGTTAAAGGTTGGCTGGCAGAGACAGAAGAGGAGTGGAGTGATCCGAACAATTACGCCCGTAAAGTTGTTGAGCTGTGTCGGCGTTACCCGCATGTTTATTGCGATTTGTCCTACTTACATGAAATTGTCGGCAGTAAGAAAGCACAGGCAAGCCTGGCCCGGCGGCTTGAAATTGAGCTAACGCGTGAAGCGACCGCAGACAAACCTTTTAAGCTGGCTGACAAAATAATGTACGGTAGCGACTGGCATATGGTGTCTATGGTTGACGACATTGAAGCCTATTTTGGGCAAATAAAGGACATTTTTGAAAAGCAGAAAATGCAGCCTTTTGCCGATAGGTTCTATTTTAAAAATGCACTGAGGTATGTTGATTTAGAGGCTTATATTAAACGTGCGGAAAATGTGTTTAGTTCGAATTACGTTGCTCGGCTAGAGAATATCGCCGGCTTGCTTTAAATTTCTAACGGGCTATGATGGATTCAGTTGTTAAGAGGACATCATGTTTAAGTCTAACTATTCAATACAGAGTACCGCTCTCACCTTTCCAAATTAAGCCGGACGCGCCTTAAGCGTCCGGCCAGTCTGTCTGTTATTCCCTTTAAATAATTTATGTTCAGTTCGGTTGGAGATAAAGCCGTGCTTAAGCGTGCATTCAGGTTCTGTAAAACCTCGGTTTGTCCGTCAAACCCAATTTTTCAGGAAGCGGGGCAGCAAATGCTGATAGACCCCGTAGAGCTCAGTATTTTGTTGAATAGACTTGAGTTCAGTGAATCAAAAGAAGCCTTAATTGAAAAACGCATTCGAGTTGGAGCTTCGGTTGTCTTGCGTAATGTAAAAACAATGGAACAGGTAAGGGTTAGGTTGGTTCCGCCAGAGTTAGCGGATACTGATAACTACCTGGTGTCTTTTATTTCCCCCTTAGGCTCGACGTTGCTTGGTCTTCGCGTAGGCGATATAGCAACAGTCATTGTTAAAGGTATATCAATAAAGTGGGAGGTTCTGACGGTAAATCAGAATCGACTCGCATCTGTTGATGCTTAGCCAGAATTCAAAGGAGGGTAGTGCCTTGGAGTAACTTAGTTGTGCAATGTGTCGATTAACTTAAACATTTGAACAGATAAGGTGAATCCAATGAGTAAAGAAAAGCAGAAGAAAAAACCGCAGTTAACGTTGAAAGAAAAACGAAAAGAAAAGAAGAAAAAGAAACTTGAAGAGTAAACTTAAAGGGCTCTCCGGAGCCCTTTTTTTATGAGAGAGAATTATGAATACTAGACCTAACATTGTTATTTCGTGTGTCGATATGGCCTTAATTGAACATCATTTAGATGAGACCAGTTTACCCCGGGAGTTTTTGGATGAGTTAGAGGTTGAGCTGGCCCGTGCTAAAATTGTTGAGCCGAATGTCATGCCTGCCGACGTTGCTTGTCTGAATCGGCAAGTGACCTTTAAGGTTTTAGAAACGGGGAAAGTTTTTACAAAAACTCTGACTGCACCCGATCAGGTGGATAAATATGAAGACAGTTTATCGGTTTTTGCTCCTTTGGGAGCAGCGCTTATTGGTCTTTCCGTAGGGCAGTCTATTCAATGGAAAACCAACCGCGGTCTACAGTCAGTTGAGATTATTCATGTAGCCAAGTAGGTAATCGATGAATCGATACAGAATTTGTCCTGGTGGCACAATTAATGAGAGGAGTGTTTTATGACGCATGGTGTGGGAGTTGCGCGGGCTGAAGAGGCTCTCAGCGCTTTGGAGAATATGACCGCAGGTGTTCAGCCTATTGCGTTGGAAGAATACCAACAGCGCGTTGCCAGAGCGCAGGCACTGATGCAGGAGCAAGGCATTAGCGCTATGTACTTAAACGCAGGAACCAACTTAGAATATTTTACTGGTTTAAAGTGGTACCCCAGTGAGCGCCTGGTTGGCGCTGTTCTCCCGGTTGAAGGGGATGTCACCCTGATAGCGCCGGCGTTTGAAGTCGGTTCATTAACTCAGGCAATGATACTGCCCATGGATACGGTTTTGTGGGACGAGCACGAATCACCCTACGAACGGTTGTTGGCGTTCTTAACGGAGCATTTTTCTGATGGTTATAAGCTGGCATTAGATGAATCCACACCCTACAGCGTGGTGGCACAGCTGGAGGAACGTAAACCCGCCGAAACAATGTGCGACGCAAAAGTCATTACCGCTGCCTGCAGAATGCATAAATCTCCCGCAGAATTAGCGTTAATTCAGGCCGCAATGGATATGACCATGGCTGTGCACAGAGCCACCGGTGCTATGCTTCACGAAGGCATCACAGCGTCGGAAGTCAGAGCTTTTATTGATAAAGCACATCGTAAGGTGGGAGCGTCCGGTTCGTTTTTCTGTATTGTTTTATTTGGCAAGGGCACCAGCTACCCGCACGGAGTTAATTACGAACAGCGCTTAGAAAAAGACGACTGGGTGCTGATAGATACCGGCTGCAAGTTGCATGGGTATCATTCTGATATTACCCGTACATACGCTTTTGGCACTGCAACTGAAGAGCAGCAGAAATTTTGGCAGTACGAACGAGATTTGCAACAAGCCGCTTTTGATGCCGCTGTATTGGGTAAGACTTGTGAGTCAGTGGATGACGCCGTGCGTGTTAAATTAAAAGAACAGGGCCTGGAGCCCGACTATCAATTACCGGGTGTGCCGCACAGAACAGGCCACGGTATTGGTATGGATTTGCATGAATGGCCCTATCTAGTTGGAGGCGATAAAACTGAATTAGCGCCGGCAATGTGCTTTAGTAATGAACCCATGGTGATTAACCCGGAGAAGTTCGGCGTGCGCCTGGAAGACCATTTTTATATGAGCGAAGAGGGGGCTTTTTGGTTTACCGAGCCGTCGCGCTCAGTGGATGACCCTTTTAACCTTTTGTAACTGACGCATATGTAGCCTGACCTTTCACGTCAGGCTCTATGCTTAAATATCGTACCTGATGTAAACATCAGGCTACTGGTACAAAATTGGCACAATGGCTAAAATGAAAAAAGCCCCGCACTTGCGTGCAGGGCTTTAAAATAGTGGTGCCGGAGGCGGAATCGATAAGATCTAATAACTTATTGTTTTATAGTGGATAAAAAATATTAAGATTCAAGCGTGTTACTTACCTTGTTACTAAAACTTCAGCTTTAGTTTTTTGATTGAAAGCTTTTTCACAAATGAATCTTTTAACTTTTTGGCTATGCCCAATACTCGCTTAACACGTTGAACATAGCTATAGTGGTCTGCAACTTGTGAACGTGTAGTGGCAAATAAATTCGGGTAAGCGGATTAAATGGTTGATCTTACCTTTGCATGAGAGTGAGACAGACCGGCATCTCATCGGATTATCTGGTTGATGCTTCACCTACTGCTGGTGCATGTTTCCTTCGCTAATTCCAGCAAGAACCCCACACGCCTCAACTTCCCGGTCATCGTTGCAACTCGCTCTCAGTGAAACGAGTTGTTTCTCAAGCGCTTGCAGAGCGGTTATCTGCGACCGCACATGAGAGATGTGATCATCGAGCAAGGCGTTGACGGCGGTACAAGGCTGATGAGGGTCGTCCTGATAGCTCTGTAGTTCGTGAATCTCAGCCAGTGACAGGCCCAGGATTCTGCAGCGACGGATGAAGGCCAGCCCCTCACCATGCTTCTCGGTATAGACACGGTAACCGTTGTCCTGCCGATCAGGCGGCGGCAACAAGCCCTGCTGTTCATAGAAGCGGATCGTCTGTGTTTCGACCCCTACCAACTGCGCCAACTGACCAATGCGCATCAGCCTCCTCCCCAACGGATTCTTTACTCTATTGACCTTATAGTAGCTTTATAGTTTAAAATGGTACCACAACATTGTTCAAGTGGAGTCGTATCATGAGCAAATCCTGTGGTGGCGCCTGTGGCGGTGATGCAACGTCCGCAGCGGATACCGATATACAGGCCTCCTCCGAGGCGCCAGGGAGATGGGTCAGTGTTTATGCCGTGCCGAAGATGGACTGTCCATCAGAAGAACGAATGATTCGCCTAGCCCTGAACGGCTTTGAGGAGATTCGGGCGCTGTCCTTCGACTTGTCGAACCGCCGGCTGAAGGTCGTGCATGACGGCGAGGTCGAGCCCGTCACCTCGAAACTGAAGACCTTGGGGCTAGGCGCCTCGCTTCAGGAAACCGTCGCTGCAAATCCGGAGACCATCAAGGCCGCCGAGTTTTCGGCAGCTTCTGCTAAGCAAGAATCCGGGACCCTGCGCTGGTTGCTCGGCATCAATGCACTTCTGTTCGTGGTGGAAATGACTGCCGGTCTGATCGCCCAGTCCACCGGCCTGATTGGAGAATCCCTGGACAATTTTGCCGATGCGGCGGTGTACGGGCTTGCCCTTTATGCGGTTGGACATAGCGTGAAAATGCAGGTACGTGCCGCGCATCTTGCTGGTGTACTGCAACTGATCTTGGCTGTGGGCGTGCTCGTAGAGGTGGTGAGACGCTTTGTATTCGGTAGTGAGCCTGAATCGCTGGTGATGATGGCTATCGCATTCGTCGCATTGATTGCCAATACCAGTTGTCTGCTGCTCATATCCAAACATCGGGAAGGCGGGGCGCACATGAAGGCAAGCTGGATATTCTCGGCCAACGACGTGGTGATCAACCTGGGGGTCATCACCGCCGGCGCCCTGGTCGCGTGGACCGGTTCCAATTATCCGGATCTGATTATCGGCACCATCGCGGGGGGCATTGTACTTAACGGTGCCAGACGCATTTTGGCGTTGAAGGGTTAAATAATGCTCATTATTGGCAAAAAGCTCTCGCCGTATGCCCTATTGTCCATATCGGGCCTGCTGGCAGCGTCTGATCAGGCTGTAAAGTGGCTGGTGCAGCAATCAATGGCCTATGGCGAGTATGTTTCGGTGACCCCGTTCTTTAACTGGGTGCACCTATGGAACACCGGTGCCGCATTCAGTCTTTTTGCGAATGGTGGAGGCTGGCAGCGCTACTTTTTTATCGGAATCGCGGTAGTGGTCTCGATTTTTTTGATCAAGCTGATCCTTGAAAATCGTCATAAAGGAGAAGCCATCGCTTACAGTCTTATCCTCGGTGGCGCCATGGGCAACCTGATTGACCGGGTCTTTCGCGGCTATGTTGTGGATTCCTTTGATTTCTATTGGCGAGACTGGCATTGGCCGGCCTTCAACCTGGCTGATATTGCAATTGTCCTCGGTGCCTTACTTTTCGTTTCCAGCAGCTTGTTGGGTAAAAAAGCAAACACCAATGCCGAGCCGGATGGATCTGACTGACACCTACGCCTATACAACACCATGACCGAACTTCCCGACAACATCCTTCACCTGCCGCAATACCAAGTACTGGGCTGCAAATCAACCGACGACGAAATGCACTTCCAGGTGGACGTGCCCGATCCCATCGCCTGCGAGGAATGCGGCGTGCAGGGTGAGTTCGTACGGTTCGGCAAGCGTGACGTTCCCTATCGTGATCTGCCCATCCACGGCAAGCGGGTCACTCTCTGGGTGGTCCGCCGCCGATACACCTGCCGGGCCTGCAAGACAACATTCAGGCCCCAGCTACCGGAGATCGGTGGACGGATTCCGTATGACACTGCGGCTGCATGAGTACGTGGAGAAGGAATCCTTCAACCACCCCTACACCTTTGTGGCGGCACAGACCGGCCTGGACGAGAAGACGGTGCGCGACATCTTCAACGCCCGCGCCGAGTTCCTGGGGCGCTGGCACCGCTTCGAGACGCCCCGCATCCTGGGCATTGACGAGCTATACCTGAACAAGCGCTACCGCTGCATTCTGACCAACATTGAGGAGCGAACCCTGCTCGACCTGCTGGCCACCCGCCGCCAGGACGTGGTGACCAACTACCTGATGAAGCTGAAAGACCGGCAGAAGGTCGAGATCGTCAGCATGGACATGTGGAACCCCTACCGGGCAGCGGTCAAGGCTGTGCTGCCCCAGGCCCGTATCGTGGTCGATAAGTTCCATGTGGTGCGCATGGCCAACGATGCCCTAGAGAGAGTGCGCAAGGGCCTCAGAAAGGAGCTGAAACCGTCCCAGAGCCGGACTCTCAAGGGAGACCGGAAAATCCTGCTGAAACGCGCTCACGAAGTCTCAGACCGGGAGCGCCTCATCATGGAGACCTGGACAGGCGCGTTCCCGCAACTGCTGGCCGCCTACGAGCACAAGGAGCGCTTCTACGGCATCTGGGACGCCACCACACGGCTCCAGGCAGAAGCCGCCCTGGACGAGTGGATAGCCACCATCCCGAAGGGCCAAAAGGAAGTCTGGAGCGATCTGGTCAGGGCAGTGGGAAACTGGCGCGAAGAGACCATGACCTACTTCGAGACGGACATGCCCGTCACCAACGCTTACACGGAGTCCATCAACCGACTGGCCAAGGACAAGAACCGTGAAGGGCGCGGTTACTCCTTCGAGGTGATGCGGGCACGAATGCTCTACACCACGAAGCACAAGAAGAAGGCACCGACTGCGAAGGTCTCTCCTTTCTACAAGAAAACCATCGGTTACGGACTGCCGGACTTCGCAGAGGAACTCAACTACGGAGTCGATCTATCAACCATCTGAGGGTGGTATCAGATTGATGGGGTGAAGGTGCCCCATCAACCATTAAATCCGTATACCCATAAATTCGTGCTTCTGATCAGAGATGAAAAGCTATACTTGTTGCTTTGGTTAAAGTGAATTAGCTATTTATCAACATTTTTCCATGGGCCGAACGCTATAAAGTAAAGAAGAATGATATTTGCGATAGGGATAACAATCAGAAGACCCAATGGACCAGGGTAGCCAACTCGTTGGCAGATACGCCATGCGGGAACAATAAAAATAGCTCCCACAATCAGCATCCATAGAAAGCCCATACCTGCGAACATTTCGTGATTCATCATTATCTGCTCCTTATTTGACATGCGTTAAAATGACGTTAGACTGAAGTTTATTAAATTGCAAAAAGCAGGGTGCTCGTGCTAATTCGAATTCTGTTATTAATGACAGTGCTATTGGTGTCGATGTCGTTTTCGCAAACGGCAGATGCTCACGCATGTCATGGTAAAGGACAAATGCAGCACAGCATGATGCAAAAAGCAGACGTAAGCGACTGCGAACATGAGAAGCAAAAGCACAACTCGTGCTGTGCTGACATGACAATTCGGCATTGCTCCGGCGGCTCGGTTTTATTTGTCGGACAGTCTTCTTCGGTTAATGCTGCTGCAGTTAACCTCTCTGCCAAAGTCGATGCGCCCATCGACACCTCAATTCGTGCTAAACACGCGTCTAATTTATTCCGTCCCCCAATAATTACCGCTTAATAAGTTACTAGAAATTTAACACACGCTCGGCGTGTTTCCTTAAAACTTACTAATCGGTGAATAATTATGTCTATCAAACGCAATATCGCTGTTTTGGCGATGCTGTTTTCCGTGTCTGTATCTGCAACCGATGTAGAAGAGCAGCAACTAACCGTTCTAAAAGATCCCAACTGCGGTTGCTGTGAAAAGTGGTTACAAGCTTTACCCGATAGCTTTAGTGTGTCCGTACAACATCCGAACAACCTGACCCAACGAAAACGTGACTCCGGTATTAGTGCCGAGGTCCAATCCTGTCATACCGCTATTTCTAGTAATGGCTATGTCTTTGAGGGGCACGTTCCTCCTACATTGGTTTCTCATTATTTAGCTGGGAAAAAGTCAGAAAATGGCATTGGATTAACTGTTCCTGGCATGCCGGTAGGGTCTGTTGGTATGGAAATGGGTACTCGGTTTCAACCGTATACGGTCTATGAAATCAAAAAGGACGGTTCAATTACACCTTATCAGCAGATAGCAAGTTTAGAGCAGCAGCAAGCACTCTCAAATGGAGGGCTTTAGCTATGGGATTTGGCGGCATGAGTATGGTTCAGTTAGGAGTTTTACTGGTTATTGTCATTCTTCTTTTTGGTAGTAAAAAGCTACGAACCCTGGGCTCCGATCTTGGTAGTGCGATTAAAGGGTTTAAATCATCGGTTTCTGATGAGCCGTCTGATAAGGAACAGGACGTTCAACGTTATCAAAATTTAACCTCAAAAGAGGAGCGTCATAATGAGCAATGAGTTTAACAAAGGGCGTCGAAAGTTTATTAAATCTGCATTCACTGTGGCGTCTGCTTTAGCAATCGCCAAAGTAGCCCCAACTTGGGCTGCTCCTCAGGGACGCAGTTTTAAAGATCAGATCCTGACAAACGATGAGATTGATCTGACCATTGCAAAGTCCCCACTGCTCGTGGGAAATAAAGTAGGAGCACCAATAACCATCAATGGCCAAATGCCGGGCCCTTTGATTCGTTTAAAAGAAGGGCAGCGAGCAAAGCTAAATGTGACTAACCGGTTGTCGGAAGACACGTCAATTCACTGGCACGGAATTATATTGCCGGAGAATATGGATGGCGTGCCTGGCGTATCTTTCGAAGGGATAAAGCCAGGACGAACGTTCAAATACCGCTACGATGTCGAGCAAAACGGAACTTATTGGTATCACAGCCATTCCGGTTTGCAGGAGCAATTGGGACACCTGGGGCCGTTAGTGATTGAACCGAAAGACGGAGACATTGGTGCTGATCGAGAACATACCATTATTCTCAGCGACTGGACATTCGAAGATCCGGATACCGTGTTTCGTAACTTGAAAGTTGCGGAGGGGTACTATAACTATCAAAAACGTACGATATTTGAGACCTTCGAGGACGTGCGACAGCAAGGGTTAGAGAAAACCTGGAAGCAACGAGAAATGTGGGGGCAAATGCGAATGAGCCCCCGTGATATTGCGGATGTGACGGGCAGTACTTATACCTACCTGATGAATGGCCGCGATTCACAGATGAACTGGTCAGCATTGTTTAAGCCTGGTGAAAAAGTACGCCTGCGTATCATTAATGGTTCGGCAATGAGTTTCTTCGACGTAAGAATCCCTGGATTGGAGATGACGGTAGTGGCCGCTGACGGGCAGCCTGTGAAGCCAGTGCCAGTTGACGAGTTCCGCATTGGTGTGGCGGAAACCTACGATGTAATTGTCCAGCCTAAGCAAAACAAGCCTTACACTATTTATGCTGAGAGCTTTGATCGAAGTGGTTATGTCAGAGGTACATTAACGCCGGAACTTGGTCTTGAGGCTGAAGTGCCTGAACTACGGCAAGTTCCTGAGCGAGGCATGGCCGCTATGGGCATGGGAGCGATGGCGATGTCCGGTGATATGAAAGGCAATAGCATGAATATGAAGCATATGGGCGGCAATAACAGCCATATGACGCATAAAATGACACACAAAAAAGAGCTCCCGGTCGAAAACATTAAAATCAAACACCGTGAGTCCGGACATGGCGCCGGGGCGGCTATGATTGCTACAAACCCGGTAAGCCGTTTGCATGAACCCGGGATTGGATTGGAAGACGTTGATCATAAAGTCTTAGTGTATACCGACTTGGTCGGCGCGCATGAATGGCCGGATACGCGGGAGCCCGAACGACAGATAGAGCTGCACTTAACGGGTAATATGGAGCGTTACATGTGGTCTTTCGACGGGAGTAAGTTTACCGAAGTGGATGGCCCGGTTCAGTTTCATCATGGAGAACGACTGAGGTTGGTGATGGTAAACGATACGATGATGGACCACCCCATACACCTACACGGTATGTGGATGGAACTTGAAAACGGACAGTATCCACGCCCACGCAAACATACGATTAGCCTGAAGCCGAGCGAAAAAGTGTCGTTATTGATAACGGCAGACGCGCCGGGTAGTTGGGCGTTCCACTGTCACCTGTTGTATCACATGAAAGCGGGTATGTTCCGTGTGGTCAATGTCGCATAAGGAGGACAATTATGTACGGTAAATCATTATTAGTGGGTGCGGCGTTGTTGCCAGGTTTAGCAGTCGCCGGACATGCGAAAGAGGACTGGCCTGAACCCGTCAAAGAATATTACACCGGGCAAGTACTGTTCGATCGGTTGGAGTTAACGCGAACCAACGAGGAAGAGAACCTAGCCGTCTGGGACATGATGGCTTGGTATGGCGGTGACTATCACCGAGCTGTTTTCAAGAGTGAAGGGGAGAATGTTCAAGACGACGGTGAGCCCACTGACTTGGAAAGTGCCGAACTGCTGTATGGATACTTGGTGTCTCCGTTTTGGTCGTTTCAGGCCGGTATTGGTACGCGAGGTACCTTATCGTCGGACGCGTCTATGGAAAATTATGCTGTCGTGAGTTTTATGGGGTTGGCGCCCTATTGGTTCGAAATGGATAACTCGCTGATGGTGAATGAAGAAGGCGACGTCCAATTTGTTAGCGAAACTGAGTACGAGTGGCAGCTCACACAAACATCGTACTTACAGCCTCGCATTGAGTTTACAGCCAACCTGACAGATTCAGACAAATATGAACGGCAAAGTGGCTTGAGCAACTTGCGTGTGGGGTTGCGTTATCGTCACGAAATCAGTCGTGAGTTTGCACCCTACATTGGTGTTTATTGGAACGGCGCGTTAGGCAACACGGCAGATGAAATGAAACGAATGGGTGAGGACACCACAGAAACAGGCGTGGTCCTTGGGGCCAGAGTTTGGTTTTAATTGATAATAAACAAAGAGGAAACAACATGAAAAACATACTTAAGTTAGCCTTCGGTACCACGTTATTTTTTAGTGCATGGGCCAGCGCTCACGTCGGCCTAACATCCAGTAGCCCGGAGGACGGTGCGACTTTGTCCGAGTCACCAACGGAAATTACGATGAATTTTTCCGGTGATGTTCGTCTGGCTAAAATTATGCTGCACTCAGATGACGGTAAAATGCATCCGCTGGACTTTTCGATGAGCATGACTCCCAAAGCAGCGTACGAAATTGCTGTTAAAAACAATTTGGCGTCAGGTGGTTATACGGTTTATTGGACGGCAATGGGTGGGGACAGTCATAAAATATCGGGTGATTTTAGCTTTGAGGTGAAATGATGACCCTTTGGAGTGTGGCCAGCGTTTTAACGTTGGCCTTTATATTCTGGCTTAACGCGGTGATGACCGCCTCGCCTTATATCGTTTATTTGTCCGGTTTAAAAAAGCAGTCTGAACGAAAGAATAGCCTTGTTGCGTTGCTTCTATTACTGGCAAGCCTTCTGTATTTTTTTCTGAAAGTCGGTAGTTTTGCTGCTGAAGGCTTTGCCGGCATGATTGACACGACCTACATGCAGTTTATATGGACCGGCCCTGTTGGGTTGTTCATCCAACTTCAGATAGCGGTTGCTATTGCTTGGATTGTTTACTCCGTTGTTAAGCTAAAACGTATAAAGTGGGTGCTATATGTTGTCGCCATTGGACTCATGGGATGGAGCTTTTTAAGTATTGGTCACGGCAGTGACGCCGTCTGGTGGGGAAAGCTAGCGCTTTTAACACACTTGTTAGTCGCTTGGGTTTGGTTCGGCAGTCTTAACTCATTGCGAAAGCTGGCAACGTCGGTACCGCTTGCTAAAGCGAAAGCCATTATGGAGCGTTTTGGTGTGCATATGTCTGCAGCGGTTCCAATACTCCTTATTGCGGGCTTGGTTATGTATCGTAGTGCAACAGGGCGATGGATGCCAGAGCTGCCGCTTACGTCGTATGACACGGTACTACTAGCGAAACTTGTGTTTGTGGCGCTGATTCTCCTTGTTGCCGCATTGCATAAATTAAAGTTCGTACCGCAATTAAATGATAACGCGGCCGCCAAGCGACTCAAAAACTCCATAACGGCGGAAATGGTATTGGCTGTCACTATTTTTACCCTGGCCTCTGCGCTAAGCAGCGCGTTTTCCCCCGGTTAATGTAAGGAATAAGAAGAATGAAATTACTTGTGAGTGTTTTTATGGTTTCGGTAATGTTTATTTCAGCGCCCAGTAGCGCCGAAAAACTATCTGAGCCGACCGCTGTGCTTGATGCATTTCGAACTGCTTTAACTGAAGGTGACACGGAGGTCGTTAAAGACGTGCTTTCCGATGATGTGCTTATCTTTGAAGGTGGTGGTGTTGAACGGTCCCTGGCTGAATACAGAGCTCATCATCTTAAGTCAGATATCAAATTTAGCCAGGCGGTTCCTTCCAAGCTGATTGAAAGAACACGATATGAAGTGGCTAGCCTTGCTGTGATCACTTCTCGATATAGTATTTCCGGGGCGTACAACGGGCGTGAGATTGATTTAACGATGAATGAAACTGTAACCGTATCAAATACGACTGAGTCTGGCTGGAAAATTATCCGGATTCACTGGTCCAACTAACGTCAACCACAGGAGCTGATTATGGCAGAACACGATCACGAACACGGACATCAGGGTTATCAGAAAGGAAGCCTTAGTCTTTGGGGGGCGGTGTCGCTGGGGACTGGTGTGATGATTGGCGCTGGTATTTTTGCACTGACCGGACAAGTTGCTCAGCTGGCAAGAGAGTGGTTTGTCCTGGCGTTTGTGTGCGGCGGTATCATTGCCGGCTTTAGCGCTTACTCTTACGTTAAGTTGGCGAAAGCCTATCCGTCAGCGGGCGGTATTGCGATGTTCCTCAGTAAAGCTTATGGAAAAGGAAGTGTGACGGCGATATTCGCACTCTTGATGTACTTTTCTATGGTGATTAATGAAAGTTTAGTCGCTCGGACATTTGCGTCTTATACCAGCCAGTTAATTTCTTTTGAAGCGCAGTGGCTTATCCCTTTGTTGGCGGTGGGTTTGCTGGTCTTTGCGTTTTTTATCAATATTTTGAGTAATCAGTTTATTCAAACGTTCTCGTTTTTTATGGCCTTTGTTAAGACTTTAGGGTTGGTCATTTTAGCGGCTGGTGGTTTGTGGGCCTCAGGCATTCAGTTTGAATCGATATCGGCTATTCCAGAAGAAGCTACGGGTGGCGGTATTTTAGCGGGGATTGCTTTAAGCATACTTGCGTACAAAGGGTTTACAACAATAACCAATAGTGGCGGTGAAATTGTTGAGCCTAAGAGAAATGTCGGGCGTGCCATTATTATTTCGCTGATTATCTGCGCGTTAATATACGTTCTGGTCACTCTGGCGGTTGGCTCGAGCCTGTCCATAGATGAGATTGTGAAAGCGAAAGACTACGCGCTTGCTGAAGCAGCCAGACCCGTCTATGGCGAGACCGGACTATGGGTGACGGTCGCTTTTGCAATTGTAGCAACGGTATCAGGAGTGATTGCCAGCGCGTTTGCCGTTTCAAGAATGTTAGCCATGTTGACCAATATGAAGCTTGTTCCACACAGTCATTTTGGCATGCCAGGTTCCATTCAGAAGCATACGCTGGTTTACACCATTGTTATGGCTATGATCTTAGCGGCATTCTTCGATTTGAGTCGAATTGCGTCACTGGGCGCTATTTTTTATATCGTGATGGACATTGCGATCCACTGGGGCGTATTACGGCATCTAAGGCAAAAGGTGAATGCCAATATTTACATACTTGTCAGCGCAATCACGCTAGACGTCATCGTTTTAGTCGCTTTTATATGGGTGAAATGGACGAGCGATCCGCTGGTGATTTGGGCGTCTCTTATCGGTATGGCATTGATTGCCGCTGGTGAGATTTTGTTTTTACGTAAAAAGCGTTAAGAAAAAGAGCGCATAGCGCTCTTTTTCTAGTTCATTGTAAAAAACATCCAGACAGCCATAGCGACCATCATGAGGTTTTCAGTGAGCGAAATGAAGCCTAACGGCACATTACTGGAGCCACCGACACAGGCACATTTTAGCTCGCGTTTGTCGACATAAACGGCTTTAAACACCGAGACAGAGCCCACCATGCCGATAAATAACGCGATAGGGATGGAAATGACGTGAGCAAATTCCGCAGCCATTAACAGACCCGCCAAGCCTTCGGCGTAGGGGTAAATACGGCCATAAGGCACCCATTTTTTGGCGAGAAGATCGTAATTGAGAAACATGGTAGAGAATTTCTCTACGTCCTGGAGTTTGAGCAAGGCCAGAACCACCATAGAGAAACTGATGAACCACTCGATGGTTTGTACGGTAAATACGCGACCAAAAGACAACCACGACGTGGCTACAGAGAGGAGTGCCGTCATAGTAAATAATGCAATAACGGGTCGGTAACTGGTTGCGTCAGGGTCAGGAAGAGGCTTTCCAAGAAAGGCTCGAACCTCCTCGTACCCACCGATACGTTTATCACCAATAAACACTTGTGGAGTGGTATCGACGTCGTGCTTTTCCTTGAATTTGTCGGTTTTTTGACGACTCTCTAACAGATTGTCGTCTACTTCGAAGCCATTGGCTTTAAGTAAGTGCCGGGTTTTTAGCCCAAAAGGGCACTGGTGATCAGGCGTTGACATTCTGTAAAGCGTAGCTTTTTGAGTTGACTGACTCATAGCCAAGTTCCTTACGTAAAAGTTATGTATTCATGTACGCATTATAGTCGGCAAGAGATTAAAAGCATCAATAATCAGAAGAGGGTAAAAATTCATTAAAAATGAAAAATTATTTTTATTTTGAAAAAAGTGGACAACTTTTTTTATTGCTTTTCTAGCTATCTTGAAGAGCTTATTTTAAAAGATTATTGATACATGAGGATAACTTAAAGTTGAATATACAACCTCTATAAGCTTTGCTATTAAAGGGTTTTTTATACAACTTTAATCGTTTTTAGCTTGACTAAAATCCTAAGGTTTCTATTCTGAAGGTTGTATAAACAACTTAGATGGCAGTACGAAGTCTAATCGGAAAGTACAATAATTATAATTTAATCGAGGTGACAAAATGCAAAAGTTACTTAAGTCTGCTGTCGCTATAGGCGTATCTGCGGCACTCTTCAATACAACAACAGTCTGGGCTCAGTCAGGGCCTGATAATACTCAAGCCGAAGACGTTGAGAAAATCACGGTGACCGGTTCGCGAATTCAGCGAATAGAAGCAGAAAGTGCTGCTCCTGTTCAGGTTTTTACGGCGGAAGATATTGAAGTATCGGGAATGACCTCGGTAGAAATGATTTTACAGAGAATGTCAGCCTCCGCTGGTTTTGCTGGCAGTCAGAGCAATGCTTATTGGACAGGTAATGGCTATGGTACCGCCCAAGTTAATTTGCGTGGACTGGGCATTAACCGAACACTTGTGCTTCTGAATGGCCGCCGTGTTGTAAATGGTGGGACCGGTGCTAATAGTTCAGTCGACTTAAATATGATACCTGTCGAAATGATCCAACGTATCGAAGTACTGAAAGACGGCGCTTCAGCGATATACGGTGCGGATGCTGTAGCAGGTGTGGTCAACATCATCACTCGTAAAAGTTATGACGGCTTTACTATAGAAGGGCGCTTGGGCTCGACAGATGACGGTGAGGGCCAAGATCGTAAAGTTAACATGATCTTTGGCGCCAGCAGCGACAAAGGTCGCATAATGGCGACTCTAGGCTACCGTTCTTCCGATGAGGTCAATATGGCTGATCAAGCCGGCTGTGCTTTGGGTGAATTAACACCAGGCCAACTGGATTGCTTCGGGAGCTCAAGTACCATTGGGGGTAGAGCAACCATATTGACGGGGCCAAATGCTGGCGAACGGATTAATTTCAGTCAAGATGCGGACGGTAACGGGGACTTTTATGAACCCTACAGCTCTGAAAAACACAACTTTGCATTTTTTCCTTACCTAAATTCGGTTAACCCAATTACAAACTGGAATTTCTCCGCTTTCGGGGATTATCAACTGTCGCCAGATACGACGGTATTTACTGAAGTTTTATACAACAATCGAACATCCGATCAATTAGCGACACCCGGAACATTAAGAGGTATTGAGTTTGATGCCAGCCACCCAACAAACCCAACGGGTGAAACAATTCGACTTGAAGGTCGTCGCTTATTAGAAGGTGGACCAAGAACGTTCTTTCAAGATGTTAATACGTTCAGAACGGTCGTCGGCATGAATGGTGTTATTGGCTCAGGTTGGAACTGGGAAGTTGCTTATAACTATGGCCGTAATACAGCCATTGACGGCATGACCAATATAGTCAACATGCAGCGTCTATCTGCGGGTTTAGATCCGAATACTTGTGGCTCCAACGGCATTCCTTGTATTGACTTGCTGGGGTACGGTGACCTGTCTCAAGAAGCTTTGGACTACATTATGTTTCGGACGACTGACAACGGTGGTAATGAGCAGCGTTCATTGACAGCAAATATTTCCGGAGACTTATTCGAAATGCCTTCTGGATGGGTTCCTGTCGCTTTTGGTGTTGAACACCGTAAAGAGAAAGGTTGGCGAAACCCGGACTCATCAATTGTCGCTGGTATTATGAATACTAACCAAGCAGATCCTATTGAGGGAAGCTATACGGTCGATGAGGTGTATGGTGAAACTTCGTTACCTTTATTAGCTGACTTACCGTTGGTTCAATCTTTAAACTTAGATTTAGCATACCGTTATAGTGACTATGACACCTTTGGTAGTGATGGGAACTACAAAGCGAGTGTTCACTGGCGTGTATCTGATGCGTTGAAAGTGCGTGCGACTCAGTCAACTGCTTTTCGGATCCCGAACATACCTGAACTCTTTGGTGGTGTTGCTGAAGGAAACCTGACAACAACGGATCCGTGTGACGGATGGGATCAAGCCGGTGCTAATCCAACTGTGGCGGCAAATTGCCAAGCAGATGGTGTCCCTGCAGGGTATGAACAATTTGGTGCAACCGTTCTTACCACTGTTGGCGGGAACCCTGATTTAAAACCGGAAGACGCAGATACTTTCACTGCTGGTTTCGTATGGGATATCGGCTCAGCGGACAATTTACAATTGACGGTTGATTACTACGATATTGATATTGAGAATGCTATCCAAAGAATTCCCGGTTCAACGAAGCTGTCTGTCTGCTATAACTCAGAAAATCTATCGCACCCATTTTGCAGTCCGGAGCATTTCACGAGAGATTCTTTAACTGGCGATATTAACTTTTTGTCTGCTCAACCCACCAATGCCGCAACTGAAAATGTGTCGGGTATTGATACGGCTTTGTTTTATAACACCGAGCTGCTGGGTTGGAAAAGTGACTTCAGTTGGAATGTCAGTTACCTAAATGAGTATACATTTGCGCCTTTCGTTGGTGCGGATGAAATTGAATATGCCGGGTACATTACTGGTGGCAGAGGAAGCTATACGCACTGGCGTTCAAACGCTTCGGGAACCTTTATGAAACAGGACTGGCGTGTACATTACTCCGTCCAGTACATTGGACCTGCCGATGACATTAATGCTGCTCCGGGAGATATTGGAGCCCGAGCCCCCAGTGTTTTCTATCATAACGTGCAGGGAACTTATTTCGTAAATTCAAAACTGAGCGTGACTGGCGGTGTTAATAACCTTTTTGACAAAGAACCGCCTTATATTCAAAGTTGGACGGACGCCAATACTGACACTATGACATATGACTTGTTAGGCCGTCAGTTATATCTGAAGGTACGTTACAGCTTTTAAAGACTAGACTGGCTGTCGCTTTTCCCTGGGAGCGGCAGCTTTTTTTTATTAAATTTGAGGTAGGGTATGACTCAAAAGAAACGCTCCAGTAGCTGGCGAGTTTGGCATCGTTGGCTATCTTTGATTTTTGGCCTGCAAATGGTTATTTGGACAATCAGTGGCGCTTACATGGTGTTCTTCGATTTGGATTATATTCATGGTGATCACTTAGTTCAGGATATAAGCCAGCCAATACCGAAAGGTGTTGAAATATCAAGCTTAAATGACCTGTTGAGCCGCTATCCAGAAACACGAAAAACGTCGTTAAAAAGCGTATGGCTGAATCAGAAGTTACAGCCGGTGTATAAAATAGAGAGTAACGAGGGAGCGTTTTTAGTTAATGCGGAGTCGCTGCAGCGTATTGATATAACCGAACAACACATTAAAGAGTTAGCGAATCAATATTACACGAAGGATCCCGACGCTATTGAATCGGTCGTTTACATGACTGATAACCCACCAACAGAAGTGAGTGGTGCTTTGTTACCGATTTGGCAGGTAAATTATAACGATTTCGGTAATACCAGTCTGTATTTATCTGAAACGACCGGGGAGCTTTTGATAAAGCGACATACGTTTTGGCGGGGGTTTGATATCGCCTGGATGTTACACATAATGGACTACGACGAGCGTGTGGATATCGAGACCTGGTGGTTAAAGGGCTTTATTATCGGTACGTTTATTTTAATGATAACGGGCACTGTCCTGCTTTTTTATACGATTACGTTTAAGAGAAAATCGACTGGGGGTGCTCAATGATAAGGTTTATGCAATGGCTTCATCGTTGGGTGAGTTTGGTTTTAGTGATTCAAGTCGCTTTGTGGCTAGTGAGTGGGTTATTTTTTAGCTTAACCGGACATCACGGAATGTCAGGCCACCAATATATGGTCTCAAAAAACTCTGAACCCCCACTTAAAAAAATAGCGCCTCAAATCGATGTTACTGAAATGCATCAACGATTCCCCTTAGCTCACTCCATTGAACTGGTCAGTGTTGCCGGGGTAGGTCAGTATCAGGTGTCTCTGCCAGATGGACGTTTGCTTTACTTCAACGCAGATACCGGTGAACGGTGGTCTACGGACCAAGCTTTGGCGACTCAGCTAGCGCTGAATAGCTACAATGGACCGGGCCAGGTTGAAAGGGTTGAAAGAGTCAAGGGAAGCGATGAAGTGAATGGCTGGAATGCCTCAGGATTCCGCATTGATATCGAGGATGATCTTAATACCCGAATATATATCGATGAAGCGTCATCCCGGGTTGTGGAACATCGTAATACGCCATGGACAATCGCTGACTGGGCGTTTCGTCTGCACTTTATGGATTACACGGGCGGTCGAAGTTTTAATCATCTATTGATATGGAGTGCTGGATTATTCGCTCTTTGGTTTTCATTATCCGGTTTAATTCTCTTAGGCCGAAATATTACTAACGGTGACTTTAATCCAAAACGTAAGAAAACGTGGCTAGAATATTTTCAGCAGAAAGGGCAACCAATTGCGAGTAATTGTGGCGGAGGCGGTACCTGTGGGTTATGTAAAGTGACACTGCAAGGCAGCAATATACCCAGCCCGAAAGCAGCTGATAAAGCGTTATTGAGCGCCAACGAATTAGAAGCAGGAACGCGCCTATCTTGTCAACACAGAACGTCATCCAATTATGACGTTAAGCTGCATAATGCCGGAGTCGATGATATTGCTTTAACACTTGATTCAAAGCGGCAACTTACTCCATCCATTATGGAGCTTACTTTTGTAAGTTCAGACCCCGTTAGTTATGAAGCCGGGCAATTTATGCAGTTCCGTATTCCACATATAAACGAAATATTGTCACGGCATTACTCGGTTGCTACGCGGCCTCACCCGACTCGGTTTGTATTTAACATAAGGCTGCTGCCATCGCCAAGCGAAGGGATTCCCCCAGGTATCGGTTCAAGCTACCTATGTAACCTAGAGGCTGGTGCGAGTGTCGATGCTGTAGGACCATTTGGTGACTTTCAGCTGACGAAACAAAATAATTACACGCAAGTCTTTATCGGAGGCGGCGCAGGTGTTGCACCGTTAAGAGCGTTAATACAAAGTGAATTAGCAGCAGGCTCTCCTCGTCGCTGTATCTTTTTTTACGGCGCACGATATGAAAAAGAGCTCTGTTATAGAAACGAGTTTGAAAGAGAAGAGCGGTTAACTTATATACCTGTTCTTTCTGAGAGCGCCAAGTCGGATGACTGGACTGGACCAACTGGCTTTGTGCACGAAACCGCAATGAAATGGTTGGCCGGCAAAAACAAAGAAACATTAGATATTTACGTGTGTGGTCCTCCGCCGATGCTAGAAGCAACGTTAAAGTCTCTTGCTGACTTTGGTATTCCGCGAGAACGCATAAAGTTCGATGACTTTGGTATTTAGACTTTAAAATCGCCTAAGTTAGTCGTAAATCTGGGTGGTGATATAGTAGTCGTATCGCCACCTGGATTGACTACCTCGTTATGGGTACTTCCTTTAATCGGTTGATCTTTATCAGACAAAGAGATATTATTTTAACATGTTTTTACAGCAGAACTTCGCATGTATCGTTTAATCATTGCTCTATTGCTATTGGCAGTAACAACAATGTCATTTTCACAAACTATCAGTACGGAAGAGGCATGTATGCACGATCCTACTGAGCAGGTTTCTGATCTTGCTGATTGCGAAGTGTCACATTCTCTTACCGATAACTGTAGCTCTGATTCAATGATGCGACATTGTTACAGCCCGTCGATTACTGTCGTTTATTCTGAGCAACCCACCGTTCCGCCTATTGAGAAGCTGGTTTTTAACGCTTCCTCATTCTTAGATACGAATATTAAAGAAAAGCATTCTCTCTCGCTTTTTCGCCCCCCAATCCACTCTTAAAAATACGAAATTTCTCGCTCCTGGCGCGTTTATCGTCCAGGTAAAAGCACAGCTATAAGCTTTGGTTCGGTCATTGTCGTTACGACGTCGTTCGTCGTCCTCGTTACGGTCCGACTCATAACTTGAGTCTGTGTTTAATTTAAAAATTCACAGTTTTTGAGAGTAACAATATGAAACTTTTAAGAAGAATGGCTTATTTAAGTGTTCTGACTGTAGTGGTGCCAAATGTCGTTAATGCACAAGAGCCGCTTTTGAATTTGCAAGAAGCAGTGAGTATCGCTGTACAAGAAGATCCTTGGTTAACGGCAAGTAAGCAAACCCAAGAGGCATTCGCGAGTGAAGCTATAGCCTCTTCCAGCTTACCTGACCCTAAAATATCGCTCACGGCTGCCAGTTTCCCTGTTGACAGTTTTAGTTCAAGACAGGAAGGGATGACCCAGTTAGTCGTCGGTGTTTCACAAGCATTTCCCAGAGGAGACACTTTATCGTTGTCTCGTAAGCAGAAAAACCAATTAGCTCAAAAACAACCGTTTTTGAGAGCGGATCGTATTGCAAAGGTCAAAACAACGGTCACGAAGTTGTGGTTAGATGTTTTTTTCTCTCAGCAAAGTATTCGCTTGATTGAATCGGATAGAGCGCTTTTTGAACAGTTAGTGTCAACCGCTAAGGCGAGTTATACCAGTACCGAGGGAAAAGCACGGCAGCAAGATGTTATTAGAGCCCAACTTGAGCTTACACGCCTGGATGATAGGTTGACGTCACTGCGACAAAAAGAGGAGCGACTTCAAAGCGAATTGTCGGAATGGATAGGTGTTATAGCGAAATCAAAGTTACCGGATGACGTTCCTAACCTTACGCTACAGGAGGCATTGAGTTCGCCTTCAACAATGCCTAAACAAGCCTTGTACGAATTGATAAAAGAACACCCGGTTTTGCAAGCGACCGATCAAGACATTTTGGCGTCGGAGACGTCTGTCGAGCTCGCTCAGCAAGGTTATAAACCGCAATGGTCAGCCAATCTGAAATATGGCCATAGAAACGACGATCCAAGCGGCAATGACCGTGCCAACTTGCTGTCAGCCGGGGTTACGTTCGATGTCCCTTTATTTACTGATAACAAACAGGATAAGCAGGTACGCTCAGCAAAGTTTAGAACGGAAGCGAAAAAAACTGAGAAGTTATTGGTTGCCAGGCAGTTAATAGCCAATTTACGCAGTACGTTTTTACAACTGAACCGTTTGAATGAACGTGCTGCCCTATATCACGAAGAGCTACTTCCACAAATGTCCGCCCAGTCTGAAGCCGCATTGACTGCCTACAACAATGATGATGGCGACTTTGCCGAGGCGGTACGGTCACAGATTGCGGAAGTCAACGCAAAAATTGATGCATTAGCGATCGCCATCAACCGCCAAAAGCTGATTGCCGAAGCAAACTACTTATTATTTTCAGGAGTTTAAAATGAAAACAGTCACTAAATCTCTTATAAGTTTAGCTGTAGGATTTGCGGTTGGCGCTGGCGCTATTGGCTACTTAATGCAGTCAACTGCGGGCTCCGCTGGTTCATCGGATAATGCCAAAAAAGAGCCGTTATATTGGGTGGCTCCGATGGATCCCAATTATCGCAGAGACAAGCCTGGAAAGTCTCCAATGGGGATGGACCTTATTCCGTTCTATGGCGATGATGGGGGAGAGAGTTCACCAGGTACTGTGAGAATCGATCCCGATGTTATTAACAACCTTGGGGTTACAACTGCAACCGTCACGTCCTCGAGACTCAACCTGGATATCGAAACAGTTGGCTATGTTCAGTTTGATGAGAACCGAGTATTAACAGTAAGCCCTCGTGTTGAAGGCTGGATTGAAAACCTTTTTGTAAAAGCGGTCGGTAACTCGGTTAAAGCAGGCCAACCTTTATACAGTATTTACTCCCCGGAAATGGTTAATGCTCAAGAGGAGCTTGTACTGGCCTCGCAGCGAGGTAATCAGGTTCTAATAGACGCTGCTGAAGAACGCTTAAGAGCCCTGCAAGTCTCTGAATCTGAGATTAAGAAGTTAAAAGAGACTCATAAAATTCAGAAAACAATTACGGTAAAAGCAAAGCAGTCAGGGGTATTGGATAAACTGACTGTGCGTGAAGGTGCGTTTGTAAAGCCGAGTATGAATTTAATGACGATCGCCCAACTGGATAAAATATGGGTTATTGCAGAAGTCTTTGAGCGGCAACTGAACCAAGTTGAGGTAGGTAATAAAGTTCAAATGGATCTTGAGTATGCTCCGGGTAAAGACTGGGAAGGAAAGGTTGATTATGTCTATCCGTCACTTAACCCTAAAACTCGGACGGGACAAGTTCGAATTCACTTCAATAACCCTGACGCTTTTTTGAAGCCGGGCATGTTTGCGAATCTTAATATTAATGCTGGTTTAGGCGACGAAAGCTTAATCATCCCCAAAGAAGCGCTGATTCGAATGGGTGGTTCGAACCGAGTTGTACTGGCACTGGGTGATGGGAAATTTAAATCAGTTAATGTTGACGTTGGGCGGTTAGGTAGCTCGCGAGTTGAGATTTTATCGGGTCTTATGGCAGGTGATGAAATTGTTACATCGGCTCAGTTCTTAATTGACTCTGAGTCCAGTAAGTCTTCCGACTTTAAACGTATGAACCACGACTCTAACACTGATAGCGAGAGCCACGACACTATGTTAAATGAAGCTGTATCAGTCGAAGCTGTCTGGGTCGAAGCAACAGTTAAAAGTGTTATGCCTCAACATTCGATGGTTACGCTGAATCACGGTGAGATTCCTGAATGGGACTGGCCTGCAATGACGATGGACTTCGATGTTGCTTCGGATGTTGAACTTTCTCAGCTTAGCACGGGGTTATCCTTGCATGCGGAAATAACGCAAGTCGGGAAGCAACAGTACCAGCTCACATCGATTCATATTCCTGAGCAAAAACAAGTGACAGAGCAGGAGCATAACCATGATTAAGTCAGTCATTCGATGGTCAGTGAATAACCGTTTTTTCGTTCTTCTGGCGACATTAATCCTCGTGGGTGTTGGTGCTTTTGCGGTTAAGAATACGCCCGTAGACGCACTGCCGGACTTGTCGGATGTCCAGGTGATCATTAAAACCAGCTATCCGGGTCAAGCGCCGCAGGTGGTAGAAGATCAAGTAACCTATCCATTAACAACCGCTATGCTGTCTGTCCCCGGCGCTAAAACCGTCCGTGGATATTCGTTTTTCGGCGACTCCTATGTGTATGTCATTTTTGACGAAGATACAGACGCTTACTGGGCGCGTTCGCGAGTACTGGAATATTTGTCTCAGGTTGCTCCGACACTGCCTTCTAATGCAAGACCGCAATTAGGCCCTGATGCAACAGGGGTTGGTTGGGTGTATTTGTATGCCTTGGTTGATCGTACGGGTAACCACAATTTGAGTGAGTTACGCAGTATGCAGGATTGGTTTTTAAAGTATGAACTGCAAACGGTCGAGGGGGTTTCGGAAGTTGCCGCCCTCGGCGGGATGGTAAAGCAGTACCAGGTGAAAGTGGATCCGGAGAAGCTGCGCGCATTCGATATTCCTCTTGCTCACATACAAAATGCTATCCAGCGAGGTAATCAGGAAGTGGGGGCGTCGGTGGTTGAAATGGCGGAAGCTGAGTATATGGTCCGGGCCTCAGGCTATATTGATGGTGTGTCAGACTTAGAGAGTATCCCGCTTGGCGTTGATGAAAATGGCACGCCATTATTGCTTAAAGACGTTGCTGATGTGGGTGTGGGCCCCCAAATGAGACGCGGTATCGCCGAACTCAACGGTGAGGGAGAAGCCGTGGGTGGTATTGTGGTAATGCGTTTCGGAGAAAATGCCCAAAAAACGATTGATGGCGTTAAACAAAAGTTGGAAGAATTAAAGTCTGGGCTACCAGAAGGTGTCGATATAGTCACTGTCTATGATCGTTCGGGGCTTATCTCGGATGCCGTGGAAAGTCTCTGGAAAAGTTTAATAGAAGAACTCGCTATTGTCGCGTTTATCTGTGTGATATTTCTCTTCCATGTCCGCTCCTCGCTGGTTGCCGTTATCAGCTTGCCTTTGGGTATTTTAACCGCGTTTATTGTCATGTATTGGCAAGGAATTAACGCGAATATTATGTCACTTGGAGGGATCGCAATCGCTATTGGCGCTATGCTCGATGGTGCCATCGTCATGATTGAAAATATGCATAAGCATATGGAAAAAACGCCACTGACAGCAGAGAACCGCTGGCGGGTGGTTGCCGCCTCTGCTTCAGAGGTGGGCCCTGCTCTTTTCTTTAGCTTGCTCATTATTACCGTCAGCTTTATGCCGGTATTTACCTTAGAAGCCCAGGAAGGGCGGATGTTTTCTCCGCTTGCTTTCACGAAAACTTACGCAATGGCAGCCAGTGCAGCCTTAGCGGTTACCGTTATCCCCGTGTTGATGGGATATTTTATCAGAGGAAAGGTAACACCTGAGGGGAAAAACCCGCTTAATCGGTTATTGATCGCCGGGTATAAACCGCTTTTAAAAGGCATTTTGAAATACCCCAAGACAGCAGTTGTCGGAGCGCTTGTTATCCTGGCTGTTGGTGTCTGGCCGATTGACAAAATTGGTAGTGAATTTATTCCAGATTTGGATGAGGGCGATTTGATGTATATGCCCACTACCTATCCCGGATTATCAATTGGTAAAGCAAGGGAGCTGTTGCAGCAAACCGACAAGCTCATAAAAACGGTACCGGAAGTGAAGACGGTTTTTGGCAAAATTGGTCGAGCGGATACCGCCACTGATCCGGCACCCCTAACGATGATTGAAACCTTTATTCAACTGAAACCGAAAGATCAGTGGAGAGACGGTATGACCACTGAGAAGTTGAAAAAAGAACTGGATGCGCTTGTAAAGTTTCCGGGGCTGACCAATGCGTGGGTTTACCCCATTAAAACTCGCATTGATATGCTATCGACAGGTATCAAAACGCCGGTAGGTATAAAAGTTGCCGGAGCCGATCTTAATGAAATTCAGACGATAGGGCAGCAGCTTGAAACGATACTTGAAGATGTAGATGGTACGGCTTCTGTTTATTCAGAACGTGTGGCAGGTGGGCGCTATGTCAAAGTTGACATAAAAAGAGAGCAAGCTGCACGTTACGGTTTGAACATTGAGGATGTTCAACAGGTTGTTGCCACGGCTATTGGTGGAATGAATGTTTCAGAGACCATTGAAGGGCTTGAACGTTACCCAATAAACTTGCGCTACCCTCAAGATTACCGTGATTCGCCGGAAGAATTAAAGAAGCTACCTTTAGTTACGCCAAACGGGCAGCGTATTAGTTTGGCGGATGTGGCTGATGTCTACGTTGAACTTGGACCGCCGGCAATTAAAAGCGAAAACGCAAGACTTAATGGCTGGACTTTTGTCGACATTGAGGGAGTTGATGTCGGCACTTATGTTGAAAAAGCAATGAAGGTTGTAGAACAAGAACTCGAGTTGCCAGCAGGGTATTCAGTTACCTGGTCCGGGCAGTACGAATATATGGAAAGGGCAAAGGAAAAACTGACTTACGTGATTCCGTTAACGCTCGCGATTATTATCGTTCTTTTATATATGAACTTTCGAAACGCTACAGAAATAGCCATTATATTGGGAACTTTGCCTCTCGCATTGGTGGGGTCAATCTGGCTAATGTATCTTTTAGATTATAATTTCTCAGTTGCTGTAGCGGTTGGTTTTATAGCACTAGCGGGGGTTACCGTAGAAATAGGGATATTAATGCTGACTTATCTTAATCAGTCCTATAACGAATACGAACAACGCCAACTAGAGCAAGGTAAAGCTTTGACTAAAGACGGTGTTTCTCGCGCTGTAATGGAAGGGGCTGGGCTTCGTGTTCGTCCTGTCATGATGACGGCGGTTTCTACAATTGCTGGTCTATTGCCTATAATGTTTAGTACAGGGACTGGGGCTGAGGTGGTTAGTAGAATAGCGGCGCCAATGGTTGGAGGAATGATCAGCGCTGTTATCTTAACCTTGCTCGTATTACCTGCTGTTTACTATTTGTGGCGAAAGAAAGACGTTAAGGTTAGATGATACCTTACTCTGTAAATATCACCTGCGCACCTTTGATCTCGATCAATGATGTGCAGGTGGTAGTATGCTAATTCATAGCATGGCAATAGGAGCGCACATATGTTTCAAGCAAAATTTTTAGTTGTGCTTATGTTAGGAATAGTGATACAGCTATCCTTCCCAGCCGCTCCTGCTTATAACAATGCTTCCAATGTACAGCACGAAAAAAGTGTTAGCCATCCATAAGCTATATGCTTTAGGGCTTTTAGGGGGGTATATGAACCTATCTAAAATTACCGCTATTTTTGATCAACTTCGACAAGACTCAGTGGAAGAGGCTCTCATCGGCCGTGGCGTTAGCGGCTTTACGCTGTTTCCTGTGCGAGGACGGGGTTACTACTTCGATAGCTATAACGATGATCACTTAGTTGATCACGTACAGCTTGAAGTTTATGTGAACAGTGATGACGCGCGTGACGTTGCGTTTTTGGTAGTTGAAGCGGCCCATACCGGGGTATCTAACGAGGGCTTAGTCTGTATCTCGCCAATAGATGAATTGCTTTGGGTTCACGACAAACGAGCAGCGACTGATAAAGAACTCTCGTTACAAAGTTAACACCGAGCAAATGTTGCCTGAAACGTATTGGTAGTTTTAATTAACAGGACAGTATTGATGTCAAATAACGATCATAGAGCAGGAGTGCGGGGAATTAACTTAGTAAACCGCACTTTAAAGCTAAACGCAGAGAGTGTGAAAGAAGTTCGCAAAGCTATCAAAGAAATTGACTTGTTGGTTGGTCTCGATAGCGTTGCCTATGACTCTGAGCGTAACTTGTTATTGGTAGCTTATGATGCCTCTAAAGTGGATCTCAATGTTATAGAGGAAAAGCTCAGGAAGTTTGGTGTTGAAATAAATAGTGGGTGGTGGACTCATCTGAAAGAAGAGTACTACAAGTTTATTGACCAAAATATTAAAGATAATTCGGAACATACACCGTGGAGTTGTCATAGAAGTCCGCCAGTTAACAAAAGCAAACGAAAGTAACAATTAATTATAGGTAAGGAGTAAAAAATGCAAATAGAAACAATCAAAGATGTGCTGAGTTGGACCGTTGATTTCCACAAAAACCTGAAGGAGTGTGTTACTCACTGCTCTAAACAAAACCAAGATGAACGAGCTCGGATGATTCTAAACTACGTGTCGGGTCATGAGGCTAGCTTAGAGCGAATGGTCGAAGGTTTTTTGAGTACAGCAAACCGAAATGCATTAGACACTTGGTGTTATGACTATATTGGGAAACATCCCATCGTTGAGCATGGACACTGTGATTCGCCTTTTAAAGAGTTAGATACTGATCACATTATGGAGAACATTGTAAACCATCATGAGCAAGTCATTGAGTTGTATGAACACCTATATTCCCGTGTTGATATAGACAGCGCAAAAGAGCTGTTAGAAACAGTAAAAAACGTTGAAGAAAATGAAATTAAACGAATGGTGCAAACTGCGAATCGATTTTCGGATATGTAGTTAGTGAAAATTTTATCGTTGGTACTTTGTGGGAAAGAGCCCTGATTTGGTTAATTTTCCATAAATAAGGAGCACTTGTATGGGTGTGAAAACTGAGGACGTTAGTAGTAGTTCCATTGAGGAACTCATTATCGAGGGAGCCGGTTGCGCGAGTTGTGTTGGCAAAATCGAGAGTGCACTAAAGTCTGTATCCGGTGTGGAAAATGCAGAGATGAACTTTGCGCAGCGAACAGTCAGTGTGACAGGAACAGCAAGTCCGAGCGCTTTAGTGAAAGCGGTAGAGAAGGCGGGGTATAGCGCTAAAGTAGCCACTTCCCAAAGTGGCGATGATGCGTTGGCAGAAAAAGAGCAAGCCGACTGGGCTTACTATAAGCGACTGATGCGTGAGATGACCGTCGCGCTGTCGTTAGGTGTACCCCTAATGATTTATAGCCTTTTTGTTGGTGAAATGACGGTTACCACTACCTCAGAACGTGTGACATGGTTAGTCGTAGGTATTCTAACGTTAGGTGTACTTTATTTCTCTGGCAAACACTTCTTTGTTGGTGCCTGGCAATCCCTGAAAAATCATTCCGCTAATATGGATACGCTGATCGCGCTTGGTACTGGTACAGCCTGGTTGTATTCTATGGTGGTTGTAATCGTTCCACACCTGGTTCCGGAAATGGCGCGTCACGTTTACTTTGAAGCGACTGCGATGATTATCGGTTTGATCAATCTGGGGTTGGCACTTGAACTGAAAGCTCGTGGGCGCACGTCCGAAGCCATAAAGCGTCTCATTGGTTTGCAGGCCAAAACAGCTAGGGTGATTCGTGACGATAAACAATTGGATATCGCCATCGAAAAAGTACTTCAGGGCGATTTAGTGCGTGTCCGTCCGGGAGAAAAAATTCCCGTAGATGGGGAGGTAACCGAGGGAAATACCACCGTTGACGAATCTATGTTAACGGGTGAACCCATGCCAGTGGAAAAAGCTGCTGGTGATAAAATCGTGGCTGGAACTATAAATAAGAGCGGCTCCTTTTTGTTTCAAGCGACGAGAGTTGGTAAAGATACAGCACTTGCTCAAATTATTAACATGGTGAAACGGGCGCAAAACTCTAAGCCCCCAATCGGTCGTCTTGCCGATATTATTTCAGCTTACTTTGTGCCAGTCGTTATGATTATCGCTGTTATCAGTGCTCTAGCTTGGCTTAACTTTGGGCCTGAGCCGGCACTGGCCTTTGCTGTGGTATCAGCGACCACTGTCTTGATTATTGCTTGCCCTTGCGCATTAGGCCTGGCGACGCCTATGTCGGTAATGGTGGGTGTAGGAAAAGCCGCAGAGGCAGGTGTGCTGATTCGCAATGGCGAAGCATTGCAAACAGCGTCGAAAGTATCGGCTATGATCCTGGATAAAACGGGCACCATTACACTTGGTTCTCCTAAAGTCACCGACGTATTAGTAGCGAGTGAGTACGATGAGCAAACCGTACTGCAACTTGCAGCGACACTTGAGTCTGGCTCTGAACATCCGCTAGCACAGGCGATAGTTGAGTCAGCCAGGGAAAGAGGGATTAAGACAAGTAAGGTCTCGAACTTCAACGCCATCGCTGGTCATGGCGTGGAGGCAGAAGTTGACGGGAAGTCCCTCCTTTTCGGTAATGAAAAGCTGTTGCGTGAACGTCAAGTTGAGCTCGGTAACTTTGTTGAAAAAGCCCAAGGCTTAGCTGCTGAAGCTAAGACGCCTATGTACTTTGCCGTTGATAATGAGTTAGCTGCAATTATTGCAGTTGCCGACCCGATAAAAGACGACTCCGTAGCCGCCATTAAACGTTTGCAAGATAACGGTGTGCGAGTAGTGATGCTTACTGGTGATAATCGCGCGACAGCAGAAGCAGTTGCTGAAAAAGTAGGAATTAAAGAATTTTTCGCTGAAGTTCTGCCGGAAGAAAAATCAAAAAAGGTTCAGGAGCTGCAGATGGAAGGCGAAATCGTTGGCATGACGGGAGATGGTATTAATGATGCGCCAGCACTAGCTATTGCCAATGTAGGCTTCGCGATTGGCACGGGAACGGACGTCGCTATTGAAAGTGCTGATATTACATTGATGCGCGGGTCGTTGCACGGGCTTGCCGATGCGGTCGCGGTGAGCAAGGCCACACTGAGCAACATTAAACAAAACTTATTTGGTGCTTTTATTTACAACGTAGCAGGTATTCCTTTTGCCGCAGGCGTTCTGTATCCATTTTTTGGAATGCTGTTGAGTCCGGTTATTGCAGGTGCAGCAATGGCTTTTTCTTCGCTTACGGTAGTGAGCAACGCTAACCGGTTACGCTTTTTCAAAGCCAAGAAACATTAATGCACCTTTTAACATTGGCGCATTCAGGAGAATAAATATGTTATTTATTAATATTGCTGGTATCGCTCTGATCGCACTGATCGTCTGGTGGTTTTGGCTTTACACGCCCAAGCAGATGAAGCTGGGAGAAGGTGATTGGGTGATTGCCGTCGAAAACGGCACCTACTCGCCTTCGAGAATAAACGTACCTGAAGGTAAGCCGGTTGAACTCAGGTTTCTGCGGAAGGATCAATCGCCTTGCTCTGAAACTCTGCTTATCCCTGACCTGGAAATCAGTGAAACGTTGCCTTTTAACAAATTAAAGCCAATTCAAATACCAGCACTGGAACCCGGAGAGTATGACTTTCATTGCCAGATGCAAATGTATCGGGGAAAGCTAGTTGTCGGTTAAATGGCTTAAAACGTCCAGGTCACAATATGAGCTTTAAAAGTTTCCCGTTAGATTCGATGAAATTCAATTTCATCGAAGGCATTGAAGGATTCGGCAATAAATATCGCCGTTATATGAGGTCTACGTCAGCGTGGGCTCCAAGATTTAACGATAGTGAAACAAAGTAAAATTAATGAGACCAATACAATTTGGTCATAGTCAAGAGGGTAATAAAATGAAAAAAGTACTTTCAGCTTTAACTATCACAGCTTTAATGGCCTCTCCTGTCTTTGCTGATGCACAGCATAAACATGGTGATGATAAAACAGGTTCAATGAGTGGAATGATGCATCATGAAAAAATGACATCAATGAATGAGCACATGCAAGAAATGCGCGAAGCTATGGAAAAAATAAAAAGCGAATCCGATCCCAAGAAACGTAAAAAACTAATGGAAGAACACATGAAGTCAATGCAGAAGGGAATGCAAATGATGAACCATGGGATGGATAAAGGCATGAACAAAGGAGAACATAAAAAGGGAGACAAAGCAGAGCAAATGGGCAAAGAGAATATGATGAATAAAATGAAAATGATGGAGCATAGAATGGATATGATGCAAATGATGATGGAGCAGATGATGGAACATCAGAGTGAAGAAAAAAAGGAAATGTAGTAGAGATTAAGCTCTCCGTTGGAAATGCCGCTACTTGCAGTGTGCAAGTAGCGGTACTTTTTCAATATATCTAATTTACAACGGTATTTTTAAGGAGGAAGTTATGAAACTTAATGCAAAGAAATTTGGCTTAGCAGCTGGCGGTGCTTTCGCAGTTTTATGGGGAGTTTGTAGCTTGCTAGTGCTTATTATGCCCTCTAGCATGATGGCTTTAACAGAAGGCATGGTTCACGGAAAACTCTCTGGTTTCGAGTGGCATTTGAGTTTTAGTGGATTTGTTACGGGATTATTCGGGTGGTCCTTGGGAGCTATGATTACTGGCTGGCTAATTGTAACGTTATATAATAAACAAATGAAAACGGCTAAATGAGATTGTTGTCAAACTGGAAGCCTTTAAATCTGTTGCTCTGAAACTTTGCTTATTCCTGATCTGGGGATCAGCGATACTTTACCGACCAATAAGTTAAAGTTGATCGAATTGCCAGTATTAAAGACCGGAGAATACGATTTTCATTGTCAGATGCAAAGGTATCTAGGAAAACTTATTGTCAAATAAGTGAGACAAATAAGAGCTAATATGAATGAAAAAAAAGTGCTTATAACAACTATTATCACTCCTGAACTAGCTTAACCTATCACCAACCAGCAGCTAAACCCGAAATATTGGTAACTGTCCAGTGAAGTTAAGCTAGGTTATCTCACCCAGCGCAGCAAGATAATTGGCTAACATCTTTAGTAAACGTTTGAGCGCATAATTTTAAGCCTTCTACCATCGTAAGGTATGGGAAGAGCTCATCAGCCAACTCATTGACTGTCATTCCTGCTCTTATCGCCATTACAGCAGCTTGAATCAACTCACCAGCTTCTCCTGCGACGACTTGAACACCGAGCAGCCGGCCGCTGCCACTTTCTGCGACAATTTTTATAAACCCTTGGGTATCGAAGTTAACCAATGCCCGTGGGACATTTTCAAGGCCCAACGTGCGGCTTTCGGTGACGTAACCACCAGTTTTAGCATCAGCTTCTGATAAACCCACCGTGGCGACTTGTGGATCAGTAAAGATAACCTCGGGCATGGCACTGAGATCAAGATGCGCATCACCGCCCGTCATGTTAATAGCGGCTCGGCTGCCGCCTGCGGCGGCGACATAGACAAACTTCGGCTGATTCGTACAGTCGCCTGCCGCATATACTCTTGAGTTAGAGGTTTGCATGCGATCGTTAATCGTTATGGCACCGCGCTCGGTTTGTACGGCGATGGTTTCTAAATCGAGGTTTTCCGTATTGGGCGTGCGGCCTGTGGCCACGAGCAGTTGTTCTGCTTTTAATGTTCCGGCATTGGTTTTGAGAATGAAGTGTTGTCCGTCGTAACGCACTTCGCTGGCTTCTGTATGCTCAAGCACATTGATGCCTTCGTGATAAAAAACAGTGGCTATTGCCTCACCAATGGCAGGCTCGTCTTGGGATAACACCCGACTGCGAGCCAAAACAGTAACTTCACTACCGAGACGCGCGAAGGCCTGTGCTAATTCAAGAGCAACGACCGAGGCTCCAATAATAGCGAGGCGCTTAGGAATGTTACTTAGCCCTAATGCGCTTGTCGAAGTAAGGTAAGGGGTTTCAGCTAAGCCGGGGATGGGTGGTTGTGCGGGTCGGGCCCCGGTGCCGATAAAAGCACGGTCAAAGTGAACCGTTTGCTCACCGCCATCGCAAAGTGATACGGAAAGAGTTTCATCGTTTATAAAGCGGGCTTCGCCGTTAATAACGGTAATGGCGGAATTCTCTCTAAGAATACTCTGGTATTTGGATTCACGGAGTTCTTCTACCCGAGCCTGTTGTTGCTCGAGGAGAGCTGATCGATTTACCTTAAGAGTATGGGTACTTAAGCCTTTATCAAAAGGGCTTTCTCGCCGCAGTTGGGCGATATGAGCCGCTCGGATCATGATTTTAGACGGGACACAGCCAATATTGACACAAGTTCCGCCAATAGTACCTCTCTCAATGAGCGTCACTCGGGCACCTCCCTCGGTCGCTTTGAGTGCCGCAGCCATCGCACTGCCGCCGCTACCAATGACAGCAATGTGTAAATTGTTATTACTCATAACGGTTACTCCTTGGTCTTTCAGTTTTACAGCAGCTATAAGGCATTGTGATGTTTCATGACTGATTTTTTGGTGCCGTTGCTTTCAGTGTTGATGGGTATCCTGCATTTGTCGTTGCTTCAGTGAGCTGCTTAACTGACGTTTTTTCGTCGTCGAATGTCACGGTTGCATCCCGCTCTTCAAAACGGACATCGACGGCGCTCACACCTGCAACTTGGCCAAGTGCAGCTTTGACAGTAATTGGGCAGGTGACGCATGTCATACCGGGTACTGATAGCGTAACCGTTTTCTCAACCGCCAATGCGGGCATGCTAAACAGTAAAAATAAAATGGTTGTTATCATTGTTTTTTTCATCGTGTATTGCCTCCTAGTAAAACAAAGGAACAACATAGGGGTAAGCCAATGCTGTTAAAGTAAGCACCGCAACGAGCCAAAACATCACTTTGTAGCTCTTACGAGCATTTGGCGTTGCGCAGGTGTTATCAGGGTTGCAGTCATCAGCACGCCGGTATATTCGACGCCAGGCAAAGAATATGGCAATCAATGCAATGGTAATAAAAATGGGTCGATAAGGCTCAAGTGCTGTGAGGCTCCCAATCCAGGCCCCGGATACACCGAGTGCAAGTAATATGAGGGGACCCAGACAACACGCAGATGCCAGAGTCGCTGCGATCCCTCCCGCGAGAAGAGAGCCCCGACCAGATTTTGAATTTGACATAAGAGTAACTCCTTCGGGCATTTTGCTTTAATGTGTTAATCTTAAACCCGTACCTCACTACGGAAGCAATAGCTATGTTAAAAAAACGCAACGTAATGACAATTGGCACGCTGGCCAAAACAGCCGGCGTGGGCGTGGAAACGGTGCGCTATTATCAGCGCCGAGGGCTAATGAGCGAGCCGGAAAAGCCGTATGGGGGGATCCGACATTACGACGAACAAGCGCTTGCTCGGCTTCATTTTATTCGCGCGTCTCAATGGCTTGGATTTAGTCTGGATGAAATTGGTGAGCTATTAACTCTGCAAGATGGCGCTCATTGCGATGAAGCACGGGAGCTTGGAGAGCAAAAGCTCATCAGTGTTCGTCGAAAGATATCGCACTTACAGCAAATTGAACAAGCGCTGAATGAGTTGGTGCAAAAATGCAGCGCCGGACACGGAGATGTCTATTGTCCACTGATGGCGTCGCTTAATGATGGGTTTGAGGACGCTACGACGGACAAACATAAGGTGCGCTAGTCTGTGTAAAACTTTTGAGTGGAGTTCTTTAACTGAATTGCTTTATAGCTAACGCCAGCCATACACAAGAATCCCCATACCGGTTAGCACAAACGTCGTGCCAATCAGGTCGAAATTGGATAGTGGCGATTTATCGACAATTCGCAGCCAGACTATGGCAGTTAACACGTAAATACCACCATAAGCTGCGTAGACCCGCCCGCTTTCCGCCGGATGAAGTGTTAACAAGTAAGCAAATAAGGCTAAGCTCACTGCCGCCGGAATGAGCAACCAAACCGAATGGCCCTCTTTGAGCCATAGGTAGGGTAAATAGCATCCGACAATTTCAGCAATTGCGGTGGCAATAAATAAGCCCAATGTTTTCATTAAAAATAATGCACTCATTATCAGTTGTCCCTACAGGCTTCATCAGGATCTTCTAGTTCTACCGTTGTATGGCTTAAAGCATAGGGCGCAAGGACGTCATCGATGCGCTGTTTTAAATCGCTACGGGCCTCGATATCAAGGTTTTTAGATAACACCAAATGAACGGTTAATACATGCTCCTCGCCATCTAGTGACCAAAAATGCAGATGGTGTAGGTCAGCAACATGAGGTAGCTCCAGCAAAGTGTCAGCGACTTGTCTGTAGGTTTCTTTGTCCGGAGTTGCTTGTATGAAGAGTTTCAGCGTTGCCCACAGGTTGCGCAGCACATTCACTAAAATAAATAGAGTAAAACCAATCGACAATATAGGGTCGAGAATTGGCCAGTCTACGAACAACAAAACAATACCAACGATAAGTACAGCGACCCAGCCGAGAACATCCTCCAGCAAGTGCCAGTTAATAACGCGTTCGTTTAACGTTTTGCCCTCTGACAATTTGTAAGCAGCAAATCCATTAACTGTAATGCCAACGACGGCTAAAGCAATCATGCCATCAGCGACGGGCATCTGAGGGTTCCAGAGTCTGGGAATTGCTTCCACAAGTACCCAGGCAGAGCCTGCGATTAACACAACGGCATTAATAAATGCACCGGCAAGATTCAGTCTTTTATAACCGTAGGTAAAGTGTTGGTTAGCCTGTTTTTTGCCAAGTTTATTTAGTATCCACGCGAGACCTAACGACAGGCTATCGCCAAGATCATGAACGGCATCAGCTAAAATGGCGGTACTGTTGGTAAGAAAACCACCAATGAACTCAATAATGGTAAAAACAAAGTTAAGCAGGAATGCCCAACCTAATCGGTTGGACGGCATGTCCTTTGAGTGATCATGGTTATGGTGATGTCCCATAATACGTTCCTCTTTTAATAAAAGGGGGCGACAATAACCGCCCCCTTAAATGCTATTGAACCCTAACGGCTCAGATCCTTAATTTTTTGTTTCGAAAACCAAGGATAGAGCACGGGTAAGATAACCAATGTCAGCAGAGTAGCTGATACCAAACCACCAACAATGACGGTAGCCAGTGGGCGTTGAATTTCAGCCCCTGCACCGGTTGCAAACAGCATGGGAATGAGTCCTAACGCTGAGGTTATTGCTGTCATTAATACCGGGCGTAGTCGAGACCATGCGCCATCAAACACGGCATCATTAACCGCATGCCCATCGGTTATTCTCTGGTTAATACTTTCGACCAGAACTACACCGTTTAGTACCGCCACACCAAACAGCGTGATGAAACCCACGGCGCTGGGCACCGATAAGTACTGTCCTGACACATAGAGAGCCACAATACCGCCGATGACTGCCAATGGTACATTCACCAAAATCAACATGGCTTGACCCATGGTGCCGAAAGCAAAATAAAGCAGCAGGGCGATGAGTGCCAGCGATATGGGAACGACAATGGACAAGCGCTCCTGTGCTCGTTGTTGACTTTCGAACTGGCCACCAATGTCGACTGAGTAACCGGTTGGTAAATCCACCTTCTCGTCAATCGCCTTCCGAATATCGGCAACCACGCTGCCCATGTCACGACCCTGAACGTTCGATTGAATCACAACGCGACGCTGTACATCATCACGACGTATTTGCGGTGGTCCTGATTCAATTGCAACGTTGGCGACTTCGCCTAAGGTTACCCAGGCCCCCGAGGGAGTTAACAAGCGTAACGAGCGAATAGACTCCGGCGTATCGCGGAATTGCTTGGCTAGCCGTACGTAAATATCATAGCGCTCATTACCGCGAATGATCTGGCCTGCCGAAGCGCCACCCAAGCCATTGTCGACAACGCTAAGTACATCGGAGACATTTAAGCCGTAGCGTGAAAGTTGTTGACGTTTCGGAGAAACCACCAGTTGTGCTTCACCTTTTATTTGCTCCATCGCTACAGCAACCGCCCCGTCAACTTGCTTGACAGCACTTTCTATTTCCTGGCCTTTACGGGCCAACACGTCAAGCTCGGGTCCAAATAGTTTGATGGCTAGCTGCGATTTCACACCTGAGAGCAGTTCATCAACCCGTGTTGCGATAGGTTGTGAAAAATTAAACAACAAGCCTGGGTGAGCATCGAGTTTTGCCTCCATTTTTTCTTGTAAGGCGTAGCGATCGGATGCTGTTGTCCATTCAGACTGCGGCTTAAGACCCACGTATATCTCGATGTTGCTGATAGGCTCGGGGTCGCCACCCACTTCTGCTCGTCCAATGCGGCTGAGTGCGTAGGTGGTTTCCGGGAACGACATCAGGATTTTTTCAAGCTTAGGTGCCACCTCTAAGGCCGTTTCAAGGTTAGAGGAGGGGGCTAATGTCACGCGAATATTAATCGTGCCTTCTTCCAGTTCGGGCGCGAACTCTGTGCCGAGACGAGGCACTAACACCAAAGCGCCGACAAACAACACACCGGCCAGGGTAATAACAGCCTTTTTACTGCGTAACGCCACCGATAATAGTCTTTTATAACCATTATCTAATGGCTTAAGCAGCTTATTCTCACGAGGTTTAATACCCCGACTGAAAAAGTAACTGGCTAATGCCGGTACAACCATAATGGCCACAAAAACCGCGGAGATAATGGCCAACATAATACTGATCGCCATGGGCTCAAATAATTTAGCTTCAACACCCTGAAAACTAAACAGTGGCATAAAGACCACCAAGATAATCATGGCGGCAAAGAATACCGGTCGTGCCACTTCGTTAGCCGCTTCCTTAACTCGCAGCTTGATACCATGGCTATCGAGTTTGGCTGCCTGAGGATCTGGGTCGCGGTGCTCTGTGCGTTGCTCGGCGTCGTCATGGTGTTCACTATCCGGACGACTTAAGTGCTTAAAGATGTTTTCAACCATCACCACGGAGCCGTCGACCAGCATACCAATGGCAACAGCAATCCCGCCCAGCGACATCAGGTTAGCTGACATGCCCATCGCGGACATTACCATCAGGGCAATGGCGATAGAAACGGGAATGGACAGTAACACTAAAAAAGTAGCGCGTATGTTGAGCAAAAACAGTGCTAATACTGCGATAATAAAGACAAAGGCAATGAGCAGTGAATACGCGACCGTAGATACGGCTTTTTGTATTAAATCGGCCTGATCATAATACGGCTCAAAGGTGACACCCTCGGGTAATGCTTGCTGAATAAGCGGAATGCGCTTTTTAATACCGTCGATAGTGGCTTTGGTATTCGAGCCCATGCGTTTGAGCACAATACCCGACACCACTTCGCCCAGCTGGTTGACCTCGCCGTCGACTTTACGCGACATTGAGACCGCCCCCTGGCGAATTTCACTGCCGACTTCGACGTCGGCAACCTGGCCCAGTGTTACGGAAACGCCGTCAACGGTTTTGAGCGGTATTTGTCGTATTTGTTGCAGGCCTTTTTTACCACTATCCAACCAGCCGGTGCCGCGAATAACCAACTGCTCCTGACCGCGGGGCATATACCAACCACCAACGTTACCGTTATTCTTGTTGACCGCGCCCATGACGTCCTGCTGGGTAAGGTCGTAAGACAACAGCTTGGCGGGATTGAGGTTAACCTGATATTGCTTAACTTCACCACCAAAGGACAAGACTTCGGTAATTCCCTCAACGGGCATCAGTAGCAGTTTAACCACATAGTCGTTAAGACTGCGTAGCTCCATACTGCTGACACCGGAGCCCGGTTCGGCAAGTAGCAGATACTGATAAACCTGGCCGAGGCCGGAAGAGTTAGGGCCCATTTCGGGCGTACCTACGCCTTCGGGTATCAACTCCTTTGCTGCCTGTAGTCGTTCAAACACCAGTTGCCGGGCAAAATAGATATCGACACTCTCGTCAAATACCACAGTAATGCCCGATAAACCTGTTTTTGAGATTGACCGAACTTCTTTGACGTCGGGCAGGGCATACATCACCGACTCTATCGGATAGGTAATCAGCTGCTCGACTTCAGTCGCCGCTAATCCGGGTGCTTCCGTATTTACCGTTACCTGAACGTTGGTAACATCGGGAAAGGCATCCAGATTAAGTTTGGGAATAATAAAAAATGACGCAATGCTGATGCTGAATAAAGCCAATACCAATAACAGGCGATTGGCGACAGCAAACTGAATAATGCGCTGAAACATACAACCTCCTGTTAGTGGTTATGTGGGTCAAAACCGCCTTTAGCGATTTGTGAGCGAACGAAAAACGCGCCGTTGTCTACGTATTTTGTGCCTTCCTTAACGCCTCGAATAACTTTCCACGGACCCTTTTCATCAACCAATTCGACTTTCTTCGGTTCAAACTTTCCGGGTTCGTGCTCAATGAATATCTGCCAGTCACCATCAGGGGCCCGCATTAAGGCTGAGTCCTTAACTGCAAGCACCGGTCCATCCGACTTGACTGAGAAATAAACATCCGCAAATAAACCAGGGTGTAATTGGTCCTTTTCGTTATTTACCGCAAGTCGTACCGTTCGGGTGCGGGTTTTATGGTCTATTGTGTGGCCTTCCTGAATGACTTTTGCCGCAAAGCGCTGATTGTCGACACTCACTGTAACAGGATCACCAAACTGCACACTAAGGTCAGCTGAGCCTGGTAGACGAGCATTAACCCACAAGGTTTCTTCTTGCAGCACTTCAACCAAGTGATTACCGGCATTAACTTGCTGGCCTTGCTTGAAGTTATCGCTAACCACAATCCCGCCAATTTCTGAGGTCAGTTGGTATTCGCCGATAGGGTAGTTAGCTTTACTTAAACGCTTAATGTCGCTGGCTGACATACCAAATGCTTTGAGTTGCGCTTGCGCTGAGGTAAAGGCGTTTTTCGCTTCGACAAAGCGTTTTTCACCCACCGTTGACTCGCCGAGTGACTGCACGCGTTGCCACTCGTTAAGTGTGACCAAATACTGACTTTGCGCCTCCGCCATGGTCGCGCTGAAGAGGGTTGCCAGCGGCTCACCTTTTTCGACGTGGTCGCCAATACTGACAAAACGTTTGAGCACGGTCGAATCGATGCGCGGACTCACGATGTAGCTGTTAAAGTCGTTAGCAACCACCTCGCCCGGAGCATAAACCGGGTATTCAATAACTTGAGTTTGCAAGGTTCGCGTGGTGATATACGCCATGGACAGCTGCTTGCTGGATAGCTCCACGCCTGCACTTTCCTTATGTTCACCTTGCTCGTGTTTGCCTTTTTCCTTGTGGGTATCTTCTTTTTCGTCGTGTCCGTGTTCATCCTGCGCCATAACCGAAAAGCTCAGCGCAAGTGCTATTGCTGCGTATAAAGGTTTTACTGACATCGTTTACTCTCCAATCTCTGCGTTTGTTGGCTGGCTTAACGGCGATAACGTCAGCGCTTTACTGAGTTCGCCCGAACGGTACAACCATTCAATGGCGGCCAACCGATATTGTGTTTGCAGCGCTATCCCTGCAAATTGGCTATCGAGCTGCTGTTGCACAGCGGTGAGGTAGTCTGTGGTGGATAGGTCACCGGCGAGCCAGGACTGTTCAATCACCTGCATCGACTCATCCTGCCGAGATTGAAAGTCTTTTTGCCAGCTTTGCCACTGTTTTTTCACAAAGCGGTAGTTGTTAAGGGACGATTTCAGTGCTGCTTGCCATTGTTGGCGTAGTGCAATCAAACGTTTTTCTTCAGCAACAGCTTCGCTATTGGCTGCGCGTACTGCATCGCTGTAGTTATTGCGAATCTGTAGTGGAATGCTGAATGATAAGCCAACTACTGTTTCGTTATCGTTCTCGCCCGCTTCGACGCCTACGGTTGGGTTGGCGGTGGTTAACGAGCGTTTCCAGTCGACATCGGCGCGCTTTAATTGCCATTGCAGGTAAGCAGCTTTTAACGCCGGATGTTGTTGCCAGCGAGCCGTTAACGCAGGTTCAACGTTAAATAGCTCCTCATTCACGGAGAGTTGAGCGACGTCAATCGTGGTTAGCAGAGCGTTTAACTCTGCTTCAGCGGATTGCAGTTGTTGATAAGCCGCTGCCGTTTGTTGCAGTTGCCGACTTAGCGCGAGTACCGTCAGTTGTTCGTCGACGGCACCTAAGTCACCGGCTTTACGTCGTTCGGCAACCAGGCTTATCGCCTGTTTAACGATTTTCTCTTGCTGCTCAGCCAGTGCGTAACGCTGTTTTGCGTCCAGCCATTGCACATAGGCATTCAACAAAGTTTTAGCATGCGATGTCGCCGACTGGCGATAAATACTCACTGCCATAGCCGTCATGGCGTCACTCTGACTGGCCCTTGCTTCATTGCGAGTGCTCCAGTCCAGCGTCTGGCTTAGACCAACAGCGTAATTATTGATGTCACCCTCGCGCTCTAAGCGTGACGATAAGCTAGGGTTGTACAAAGGCTGATTTAATTGTTTGCCCTGTTGGATCAGCGCTTCAGCCTGCTGTTGAGCGGCTTCAACACTGGGGTGTTGCTGCACAGTTTTTTGCCATTGATCGGGCAACTGTTGTGCATTGGCGTAGCTTGAACTTATTGCCAGACTAACGGCAATAAACAAGCGTTTGCTATGTGTCGAAAACGGACCCATAGATAGACTCCTCAGTCATATTACTGCGTAAAATAATGATTTTCTTGCGCTGCTAAAGCAGCTTATTAGGCAGTTATGAGGAGATAGGAGGCCGGAACAGCGGCGATGATAGAAGGTTAGTGTAAAACTCAGTATACCCAAGACGTATTGTGCCCATTCGTGGTAACGCGAGAGTTTTTTCAGCCTTCATGGCATATAAATGAAATGAACCATGGCAGTGACAGCAATGATGGCAGTCAAAGCTGATTTCGCCACTTTTAGGGAGATTGCGCTTATCGATGTGGGATTCGTCATGCTCAAAGTTGAGGTGTTGCTCAGAAGAGGACTGGTGAGATTGATGCACATCAGCAACCGCCTGACTGATTTGAGTCAGAACAGCAACAAGCACCAGTATTAAAAATCCGAGTCTAAGCATCATTACCTACAGTTCTAAATAAGCAGCTTAACGGTACATTAATTAAAAATAGTTCTCAACTAGTGCATTCTGAATCGCCACTAGTTCACTAGACACTCAGTAGCCTAACGAAGCTCCGCTGGACAACCTTAAAAAATTGTGTAAGTACGTTGTGTAACCTCCGGAAATTTAGACGTCTCGGTTACAACTAACAGATTCTATTTCATCAATTTTATTAAGAATTGTACACGCAATAACTTTGCTTTGGCCAGTACAACTTGTTCTAATTGAAGTGAGTTGCTTCTCAAGATCTTGCAAAGAAGTAATTTGAGAGCGTATGTGCATTATGTGTTCATCAATCAGGGTATTAACGGCTGAGCAAGGTTGATGTGGATTGTCTTGATAATCTTGTAATCTGCGGGTTTCAGATAATGAAAGGCCTATAGCTCTGCAGCTACATACAAACTTAAGTCTTTTGTAATGTTTTTCAGTGTATACTCGATATCCGTTATAACTACGAGCTGGTAAAGGTAACAAACCCTTTTTTTCATAGAACCTTATTGTCTGGGTTTGAATTCCTAATAAGTCTGCTAGTTGACCAATACGCATAAGAAAATTTCCTATCTAGTTAAGTAATTTCTTGACCTTATAGTAACTTTATAGTTTTTAATTGTGAAACTATATATTTAAGGTAAGTAATACGATGGCTAGTTCCTTTGATACGGTTCGAACAAATGGCGACTCAAAAAATGCCTACGAAGAGTCAGGTAAACGGCTCATCGTTTACTCTGTAGCAAAAATGGATTGCCCATCAGAAGAACGAATGATTCGCTTGGCACTGAATGGGTTTGAGGAAATTCATTCATTATCCTTCGACTTGTCAAACCGTCGGCTGAAGGTATTACATGATGGTGAGACAGCCTTTATTACTTCTAAATTAGAGACTCTAGGTTTGGGTGCCTCGCTTGAAAGAGACACTGCTGCGGACTCCGAGGCAATCAAAGCTGAGGAGTTTTCGGCAAGTTCGGATAAGCAGGAGTCCCGCACCTTGTGTTGGTTGCTCACCATCAATACTGTTCTGTTCTTGGTGGAAATGACTGCCGGACTGCTTTGGCAGTCTGCTGGTTTGATTGGGGAATCTTTAGATAATTTTGCCGATGCGGCAGTTTACGGGCTTTCTCTTTATGCCGTAGCGCGTAGTGTTAATATGCAAATACGTGCTGCGCACCTAGCTGGCGTACTACAACTGGTTTTGGCTCTGGGTGTACTTGCAGAAGTTGTGAGACGCTTCGTATTCGGGAGTGAACCTGAGTCACTTGCTATGATGGGGATTGCATTTGTCGCGTTGATTGGCAATACCATCTGTCTTCTACTTATCTCCAAACATAGAGGAGGTGGTGCGCATATGAAAGCAAGTTGGATTTTTTCAGCTAATGATGTAGTGATTAACCTTGGCGTAATCATCGCTGGCATCCTCGTTGCGTTGACCGGGTCGAATTACCCAGATCTTATTATAGGTAGCATAGCAGGTTTAATCGTGCTTAACGGGTCAAGACGCATTTTTGCACTGAAGGGGAACTGAATGTCCTGCGTTGATAAAGGATTTTCGCCCTATATTTCTCTGTTAATTTCTGGTTTAACTGTAGTCCTTGACCAAGTGATCAAGTGGCAGACGCAGCAATCAATAGCTTACGGTGATTCGATTTCATTGACCCCTTTTTTCAATTGGGTACACACTTGGAACACTGGTGCGGCATTTGGCCTGCTTTCAAATGGTGGAGGTTGGCAGCGCTATTTTTTTATTGGGGTTGCTCTGCTAATGTCTGTGGCTTTAACGAGGTTGATCTTTAATAAAGTAAGTAAACGGGATGGCATTAGCTACGGGCTGATTCTTGGGGGGGCGGTTGGGAACCTCATTGACCGACTGTTTCGTGGCTATGTTGTCGACTCCCTTCATCTAGGTTGGCAAACGTGGCAATTGCCAGTTTTTAATATTGCCGATATTGCAATTACCCTAGGAGTTATCCTATTACTGTTAAGCAACTTGCAGGTCTCAATGATACCGAATCTACCGGGTTCTAAGTAAATAGTAAGTATAATAATTAATATGGCCGAGCTTATTTTGGATGGATTAGGAATTTATCTTGAGTGGGGTAATTGAATGAAAATATCTTGGTTTTTAATACTGACTGTGCTCATTCATAGCTCTTTTGCCTGTGCTCCTGTGGCTGGTACTTTCAGTCAGTCTTCAATAAAGAGTGCAGGAGTTGCGTATGACTTAGTCTTAGAAATTGAGCGTGAAAATCAAGACTTAAATAAATCAATATATGATAGTAAACAACAAACACAACCTCATATTAGTTGCATTACTGGTTATAACCTCTTAATTTCAGCCGTGCCTGTTATTTTGGCACCCAACTCAAACTCGGTAGGTTTTGACCAAAGCCTGACTCACCAACCCCCTGTACCTCCACCAAACGCGTAACCGTTAACTTAGACTTTTTAAAACCTATAAGTTAATGGAGAAGCAACATGAAGTATTTATACTTCGTGGCAGCCTTTTGCTTAGGTGCGCTAGTGCCTGTGGCGACGGCTGCGACGACAGATTTAAAGCTGAAAGAAGCGTTACAAAAAACGATCAAGAATAACCCTGAGTTACTGGAGTATGATTATAAAATACGAGCTGCAGGAGCACTGATAGAGCAGGCTGAGTTTTCAGCGAACCCAAGGGTATCTGCGGAAATAGAAAACTTTGCCGGCTCAGGACGGCTAGAAGGTATCAGTAACTCACAATTGACCGTATCCTTTTCTCAGCTCATAGAGTTAGGGGACAAACGGCAGTTACGAGTTAAAGCTGCAACCGAAAAAGAGAAAGCTCAGCGAGCAGAGTTTGAGTATCGTCAAATTGAGGTTTTGGCAGAAACCACACAGCGTTTCTATGACATTTTAAAACTTCAGCAAGTCGCGCATACCAGCGAGCGTCAAATTCAGCGAACTGAGCGACTGATAAAAGTGGCGCAGGAGCGTGTAGAAGCTGGCGCGGTGCCTAAATCCGAGGTTATTCGCATTAAATTACAGTTAGAGCGCCAATACGCTTTCTCTGACGAGTTGAACGGTAAACTGAAAAAGCAACAAGCTGAACTGGCTTCAATGTGGGCAGGCGAGCTCAATTTTACGCGCGTCTCTGGAGACTTTACTTTTCCGCTAAGCCTCCCGGAAAAAGCCAACGTGTTATCGGCTGTTAATCGGGCGCCGGAGTATTTGCGTTTACTGGACTCTGAGCAACTTCTACAAGCGCAAGCCAGAGCGTTAGCAGCGGACTCAAAGTCGGATATTACCGTTGGTGTCGGGGCTCGCTACAATAATGAGTTCGATGATGTAGGTTTAATCGTCCAGGCATCGATGCCATTGCAGTTCACTGACCCTAACGTCGGTCGCATAAAACAAAGCCGATTACTGCATCAGTCTATCCTGGCGCAGCAAAAACAGGTTCGGCAGCAACTAAAATCACTGGCTTTATCGCTAGTGCACAGTTTGCAAACTCACCAAAGTTATCTGCAAAAGATAAACCAGCGACTGATGCCGCTATCTGAACAGTTACTCGCACAAACTCAACAGGGTTACGCACGCGGAACGCACTCTTTGTTGCAAGTGTTAGACGCGCAAACAGAGTTAGCAAAACTCGAGTATGAAAAAATCTCCCGTCAACATGCGATTTACAGCGACATCATCGAATTAGAGCGCATGACCGGACAGCCGTTTTTAGGAGTACAACAATGAAACTCAACACATTGATTACAATTATCTGCATTGCCAGTTTTTCACTGCCCGTATTGGCTTATGAGAAAAAACACGAAGAGCATGAAGCACCCCATACCAATTTAAGTGATGCAGCAATAGAAAACGCGAAATTAACGTTGGCAACAGCGAGCGCTCAAAGCATTCGAGTAAAGCAAACAATTTTCGGTGTAATAGCCCCCAATAATAACAATATTGTGCATATCGGAGCGAAGTACAAAGGTATTGTTACGTCACTAAAGGCCAATATCGGCGATGACATAAAAGCCGGGCAAACTCTGGCTGTTGTTGAGAATGTTACGACAGGCACGGCATTTGAAGTCATCAGCCCAATTAGCGGAGAGGTAACTGCACGTTTTACCAATGTTGGTGAAGTGGTTGAGCAAAAGCCATTATTTGAAGTCCTGGATCCATCATCGGTCTGGGTAGAGCTTTCAGCGTTCCCGGAGAACATTGAGTCGTTAGAAGAAGAGCAAACGACCTATGTGTACGACTTGCATCATCATAAAACCGTCGAAGGAACTGTGTCTTATATCTCGCCACAAATGACTGGCGGACATATTGCACGCGCACTTATCGAGTTGCCCAATCAGTCGGGGCATTGGCGACCGGGAATGCACGTAAAAGCGGATGTCGTTACAGACAGCTTTAACGCGAGCTTGGCGATAAACAATGATGCTGTTCAACGTTTAGAAGATAACCCCGTTGTTTTTATTAAAGAGGGTAATCGTTTCGAAGCCAGGGAAGTTGAGTTAGGCCGAACTGACGGTGAATACACCGAGGTGTTATCGGGTATTGAGAATGGCGAAAGTTATGTCGTTGAAAACAGCTACTTGATAAAGGCTGACATTCTAAAACAAGGCGCAGGCCAAAGCCATTAGGGAGAGTAAACAATGATAGATGCACTCATTCGCTTTGCGGTTGATCGTCGATGGCTGGTGCTTGCCGCAACCTTGTTAGTAGCAGCTGCGGGCGTTTATAGCACATTAAAGCTACCCATCGATGCTGTGCCGGATATTACCAATGTTCAGGTACAGATAAATTCAGAAGCGCCAGGCTATTCGCCATTAGAAACCGAACAACGTATTTCTTATCCGGTGGAAACCGCGATGGCAGGTTTACCAAAGCTGGACTACACCCGCTCGATCTCACGCTATGGGTTGTCGCAAGTTACCGTGGTGTTTGAAGAGGGCACCGATATTTACTGGGCTAGACAGCAAATCAGTGAGCGATTGCAAAAGGTAAGGGGAGAAGTACCCGACGGTATCGAGCCGACGATGGGGCCAATAGCCTCCGGCCTTGGTGAAATTGTTAATTATGTAGTACGCGCGAAAGAGGGGGCTACCAATGCCGATGGCGAGGCGTATACGCCCGAGCAGTTGCGTACCATCCAGGATTGGATCATTAAGCCGCAACTGGTCAAGGTGCCCGGTGTTACCGAGATTAATAGTGTGGGGGGTTATGAAAAGCAATACCAGGTGGCTCCCATCCCCGGTCGTATGCTGGCCTATAAAGTGACCATGCAGGACCTTTTGGCAGCATTGGATCTTAACAATAGAAACGCTGGTGCCGGTTATATCGAGAAAAATGGTGAGCAATGGTTGGTGCGTTCGCCTGGACAGCTTAAGACACTTGACGATATTCGTGATGTGGTCGTGACAAAACGTGATGATGCACCGGTGCGCGTGAGTGACGTGGCTGAGGTCAAACTGGGAGAACAATTACGCACTGGCGCTTCAACCTCGGGCGAGAGCGAGGTGGTATTGGGCACGGCCATGATGCTTATTGGCGAAAACAGTCGCATCGTTGCACAGAATGTCGCCAATAAAATTGAGGAGGTGCAACGAAGCTTGCCAGACGGGGTGGTGATTGAAACGGTGTATAACCGTACTTCTCTCGTTGATAAAACTATTGCAACGGTCGAGAAAAACCTGTTTGAAGGTGCGGTGCTGGTTATTGTGGTGCTTTTCATTCTGCTTGGAAATGTCCGTGCAGCACTGATTACGGCGTGCGTTATTCCCTTGAGTATGCTGTTTGCGGTAAGCGGCATGGTCGCCAACAAGGTGTCTGGTAATTTAATGAGCCTGGGCGCAATTGATTTTGGTATTATCGTCGATGGTGCGGTCATTGTGGTTGAAAACGCTTTGCGACGGCTTGGAATTGCACAGCAACGCTTAGGCCGGGTACTTACCACTAAAGAGCGCTTAATTGAAGTAACCCATAGTACTCGTGAGGTATTTAACCCTGCGGTATTTGGTGTGCTTATCATTATGCTGGTGTACTTGCCCATATTTGCGTTAAGTGGTGTTGAAGGCAAAATGTTTCATCCCATGGCGTTTACTGTCGTAGCCGCGCTTTTAGGGGCTCTGATTTTCAGCGTTACCTTTGTACCCGCTGCTATTGCAATATTTGTCCGTGGCAATATTAAGCACGGTGAAAACCGAATAATGCGAGCCGCCCGCAAAGTGTATCAGCCGGTTTTACGGCAAACACTGAAGCTTCCAGTTGTCATTATTTTGCTTGGCTTTGGGCTGTTTGCGGTATCAATGTTTCAGGCGAGTCGCATGGGAACTGAGTTTTTGCCACAGCTTGATGAAGGCGATATTGCCATGCAAGCCTTGCGCATTCCGGGGACTGGCTTGCAGCAATCTATAGCAATGCAAAAAGATGTCGAGTCTGTGGTGTCACGCTTTGACGAAGTTAAACTGGTATTCTCAAAAATTGGTACCCCGGATGTTGCGACCGACCCTATGCCACCGAGCGTCGCTGATACCATTATTATTTTAAAGGAGCGTGAGGACTGGCTAAACCCAGAAAAAACCAAAGAGCAACTGGTTGCTGAAATACGAACTGCTGTGCAAGAGCTTCCCGGTAATAAGTACGAGTTCACTCAACCGATTGAAATGCGGTTTAACGAACTTATTGCAGGCGTTCGAGCTGACTTGGGGGTTCGTATTTATGGCGATGACTTGCAAACGCTTAAACGGTTAGGCGACTCAGCCGCGGCAGTCATTCGCACCGTTGATGGCGCTGCTGATGTTCGGGTTGAACAAATGACCGGTTTATCGACACTCTCAGTGATACCTAAGCGTGATCATTTAGCGTTATTAGGCCTAACAGTCGCTGATGTACAGCGAGCAGTTCAAGCTGCGGTTGGTGGAGTTCAGTCAGGGATTATTTACGAGGGGGATAAACGCTTCAAGCTAATGGTACGTCTCGACAAAGAATGGCGTAAGAGCATTGAACAGCTTAAATCACTGCCTATTGATCTGCCTGCCGGCAACCCTGAGCTGCGCTATGTGCCGTTGGGAGAGGTCGCCGAATTGAGTTTGGAAAGTGGACCGAACCAAATTAACCGAGAAAGCAGCAAACGCAATGTTATTGTGAGTGCGAATGTTGAAGATCGTGATTTGGGCTCTTTTGTGGCAGATGTTCAGGATGCGCTAACGACTGACGTTGATTTGCCAGCAGGTTATTGGGTTAACTACGACGGTACCTTTGAACAGCTGCAATCAGCTTCCCAACGGTTGAGTTTGGTTGTGCCATTAGCGCTGCTATTAATTATTGGCCTGCTATACAGTGCGTTTAATTCGCTGAGCAGTGCACTCGTCATATTCACAGGCGTTCCCTTAGGGCTGACCGGCGGGATATTCGCATTAGCGCTGCGTGATATGCCGCTATCAATTTCCGCTGCAGTCGGCTTCATTGCACTGTCGGGCGTGGCGGTTTTGAACGGCGTGGTCATGCTGACATTCATACGGCAACTGCTGCGCGACGGACTGCCGTTGAAAGATGCGGTGTTTGAAGGCGCGCAACAACGGTTAAGACCTGTACTGATGACTGCTCTTGTAGCTAGCCTGGGCTTTGTCCCTATGGCATTTAATACCGGTGTCGGCGCTGAGGTACAGCGACCACTGGCTACTGTGGTAATCGGCGGCATTGTCTCGTCGACATTATTGACTTTGGTGGTGCTGCCAGCGTTGTACTACACAGTGCAGCGCTTTAAGAGACCCCGTGTAGAATAAGTTGAAAATTTAAGCACGCTCTTTATTGGGCGTGCTTTTTTATCTTTGCATTGATGAAGGCTTGGTTGGTACAAAATTGGCACAATGCCTAAAACAAAAAAGCCCCGCTGTTTCCAGCGAGGCCTTGCAATATGTGGTGCCCGGAGGCGGAATCGAACCACCGACACGAGGATTTTCAATCCTCTGCTCTACCGACTGAGCTATCCGGGCAACGGCGTGTATTAAACGTTTTTTTCGGTTTCGAGTCAACCGCTTTTCGTGCCTTTTTTACTGTTTGCTCAGTAATTGCACATTAAGCGGTTGTTTTGGTGAATTATTCAACGCGTAAGTAGGTGCTGCCGGCTAAACAGTGCTCGTAAAAATTTGTCCAGCGAACACCTTCACGTGGCGCCAGTGAGCCTTTACGTACCTGACGGTCAATTTGTTTCTTCACTGTTTTGGCCATGTACTCGGTATTGTACTGCATGGTTTGTAGTACTTTTTCGGCCGATGTTCCCGGTACCACTTCTTCAATATAAAAGTCGCCGGGTTCATCGTCGTGACAGTAAACATGCACTTCGGTCAGGCGGCCAAACAGGTTGTGCATATCGCCCATAACGTCCTGGTAGGCGCCGGTGAGGAATAAACCTACGTGGTAGTCCTCGCCTTTGCGCAGGCTATGCATCGGAATATTATCGCTAATTTCAGTACCTTCAATGTATTTGCTGAGCTTACCGTCACTATCGCAGGTAATATCGACAATTGAGCAGCGTACTTCGGGCTGTTCGTTCAGGCGCGAGATAGGCACCACTGGCAGTACTTGCCCGATGGCCCAGGTATCGGCGGCTGACTGAAATACCGAAAAGTTACACAGGTACTGACTGGCGAGCATGTCTTCTAACTCTTCCAGCTCCTGAATAACGTAACTGTCTTTATCCAGCGAATGGTGAATGTCGGTAAGTATTTGCCAGTACATGGTGTCCAGCTTGGCCATTTCACTGAGTGATAATATACCCAGTTTAAAGGCTTCGTAGGCATTTTGCTTATAGCCAGCGGCGTCGTTATAACGTTCCTGCGGGTGGAACTGGTCGCCGGAGCTGTGTAGTTCGCGCATGTTCTTAACTAAAATGTGTTCGTTCTCGCTGGCGCTGATATCGAATTGGGTACCCGCTGGTTTCATTTCGCCCACAATATTAGTGACTACGCAGCTGTGGTGCGCAGTCATCGCACGACCACTTTCACTGACTAAATTAGGGTGGGGCACCTGTTCCAGGTCACAAATTTGCTTCACACCCCAGACAACGTCAGCTACGTATTCTTCAGTTGAGTAGTTACGTGAGGAGTCGCTGGTGGTGCTGGTACCGTCGTAGTCGATGCCTAGACCGCCGCCGATATCCAGGTATTCTAAAGGCACACCTTCCTGAACTAATTTGGCGTACAGACGCGCGCCTTCGTTGACGGCTTCTTTAATTTTACGAATATCGGACAACTGGCTGCCAATGTGAAAATGCAGCAGCTTGGCACAGTGCAGCATGTCTTCTTCGCGCAGGCGTTCAATAACATTCAAAATTTCGGCAATACTTAAACCAAACTTGGCGCGGTCGCCACTGGAGCTGGCCCACTTACCGGAGCTTTTCACCATCATTTTTGAGCGCAGGCCAATCATAGGCTCAACACCCATTTGTTTCGCCAACGGGATCAGCATTTCCAGCTCGCTGAACTTTTCAATAACGATGATCATTTTGCGTTTAAGCTGGCGGCCAAGCAGTGCCAGAGTCAGGTAGTCTTTGTCTTTGTAACCGTTGAGAATAGTCAGCGCATCGGGATTGTCGTTGTACGCCATTACTGCCATCAGCTCCGGCTTAGAGCCGGCCTCAAGGCCATAGTTATAAGGTTCACCTGCGTCCATGATCTCTTCAACCACTTCGCGCATTTGGTTCACTTTAATGGGAAATACACCGCAATACTGCCCTTGATAATTGGCGTCAGCTATCAGTTTACCGAAAGTCTCGTTAATGATTTCAACCTGCGAGCGCAAAATGTCATGAAAACGGATAACAGCCGGAAACTGAATACCCTCCGAAATAATTTCATCCACCACTTCTTTCATATCAATGGTGACATCCGGCAAGCGGTGGTTAGGTCGAATTTGAATGTTGCCGTTTTCGCCAATGGAGAAATAGCCCGCGCCCCAGCGGTTAACACCATACAGTTCTTCTGCTTGATCGATATTCCAGTCTGACATCTCAGGCTCCCGACTGTTGTAATACGAGTAATAATTCGCGCACAATTTTAGCGGCGAACACGTCGGAGTTACCGGTTGGGTCTATTTGTGGTGACAATTCAACTACGTCAGCACCCACCAGATTTTTCTGGCGCAGTAGCTTCATCAGGCTGACAAAGGAATGGAAATCTTCACCGCCCGGCTCCGGAGTTCCTGTGCCTGGTAAAAAGGAAGGATCGAAATAATCGAGATCCAGCGTCAGGTAAACCGGACGGTCTTTGGCAATGGCTTCCACACTGTCGAGAAAGTCTTTACGCGAACTGCGAATGGTTTTGTGTTCTTTCATCCATTGGTACTCGTCGCGTGTACCAGAGCGAATGCCGTACTGAATGAGCTCATGGCCGGGACCAAAGTGGTCGACCGAACGGCGAATAATAGACGCGTGTGAATAATGGTAACCAAGGAAGCCATCGCGTAAATCCGCGTGAGCATCCAGATGCAGCAACACCATATCGGGGTATTGTTTTAAGTACTTCACAATAGGTGCGTAAGAAATAGAATGCTCACCACCTAAGGTCAGCAGTTTAATTTTTTCCTGAGCCAGGTCGACGGAATCAAATATCGCGTTAAAGTCATGAACCGCGTGATGCCATTGCTTTTCTTCGTCGTCATCGAAGCCCAGCCGCAGGTTGCCTAAGTCGTAGAAGCTTTGATCTTCTAAGTCGGCGTCAAGGTACGGCGAGTAAGATTCAATGTCCTCAGAAACCGCGCGTAAACCGTCGGGCCCTTCTCGGGTGCCTTTACGAAAGCAGGCGGTACCATCAAAACCAAACCCAAGAATATGGGTATGTCCCGGATGTAAGTCGGTGCTATGCTCCGCGCCGAAAAACGGGCGGCTCGGGTCATTTAATGGTACGGGTAGTGGCACCGTTAGTGGCGTTAGGGGCATTGTTGTTGCAGACCTCTCTTACTTTGTCGATTTGCTGCGATCTTTTTTGATCGGATTAAACAGACTTTGTTGAATATTAATTAACTCTTCGCTCAATTTTTTACGCTTGGTCCAGGTATCGGCTAATGGTGTTTCGCTGAGTTCATTCGCCGTAACGCCGGCCATAACGCCAGTTTTTTGTTGGCGGACTAATTCAACAGCGTGCACACCCAGACGAGTACCTAAAATGCGATCCATTGCCGTAGGGCGTCCGCCACGTTGAACGTGACCAAGTAAACACGGACGACAGGGTAAGTTAAGACGATCTTCTAGCTGCTCCGCAAGTCGAACCGCACCACCAGGCCATTGATTTTCACATAACACCATAACGTAGCTGGAGTCTCCGCGTACGCGCTGTACCGACTCAATGTGTTTAACCAAAGCCGCTACGGTTAAGGGTTTATCTTTTTGTAGCTCCGGCAGAATCATTCGCTCAGCGCCACTTGCCATAGCGCTGCTAATACCAATATAACCGGCATTGCGGCCCATAACCTCGACAATGAAAACGCGATCCATGGCTTCAGCGGTATCCCGGATTTTATCCAGCGCATCCATGGCAGTTTCTACTGCCGTGTCATAGCCAATAGTGTTATCCGTGCCAAAGAGATCATTATCGATGGTGCCGGGTATGCCAATAATGGGACCTTTCCAAAAGTTAGCTAAATGCTCAGCGCCGCGAAATGAACCGTCGCCGCCAATAACGATAAAGGCGTCAATTTGGTGTGCGTCTAAATTCGTTGCTGCTTCGCGAGCACCTTCTTCGGTTCTGAAGCGTTCGCTGCGGGCACTTTTAATAATGGTGCCGGAATACTGCAATATATGTTCAACGTCTTTGCGGTCTAACTTTACAAAGTCGTTATTTAAGAGTCCTTCATAGCCATGACGAAAGCCCATGACTTCGATACCATAGTTCTCCGCGGCCAGAACAACGCCACGGATAGCGGCATTCATGCCCGGAGCATCGCCACCACTGGTTATAATGGCAATGCGGTTTATTGTGTTAGCAGATGACACAATCTCTACTCCTTGATAATGTCGTATGCGTAGCTTAAACGACCTGCAGGCCGTGACCAAGAGGAAATTTCATGAGCACTGATGTTGTACGTTTTGATTATTCAGAATTATCGAACTGGGCGCGCAATTGTCTGACCGAGGTAGGGGCTTCGGGGGAGGTCGCGCGCAATGTGAGTTATTACCTGTTGGAAGGCGATTTACTGGGTTTTAGTACCCATGGTTTAATTCGCCTGCTGAACAATTGCCAATGGCTGCGTGAGGGTAAAAGCCTGGCAAAAGGGCAGCCTGTGGTATTAAGTGAGCGTGCTGCGGCTGCGAACTGGGACGCACAATTTTTACCGGGGCCCTACGTGGTGCCGCAGGCAATTGATGCCGCCTGCAAAATGGCGCAACAAGCCGGTACCGGAACTGTGGTGGTAAGACGCAGCCAGCATGTAGCCTCATTAGCCGCTTATTTGACTATAGCGACGGAGCAGGGGTTGGTGGTCAGTCTGATGTGCTCAACGCCCGGGCAACGTGCTGTAGCACCTTTTGGTGGTAAAGAAGCGGTATTTTCTCCCAACCCTTTTGCGGTGGGCGTGCCCAGCTCCGGCAATCCACTGCTATTTGATATCAGCTTTTCGATGACTGCCGCGGGAAAAGTGCGTCAGGCAAAAGCCAACGGCACGAAGTTGCCATACAAAGCATTGATTAAACCCGATGGTGAATGGACCGACGACCCGCTAACCTTTTTCGACTTGCCGGGTAGCGCGATAGCGCCGCTGGGTGGAGAACAGCTTGGCTATAAAGGTTATGGTCTGACGCTGTTCAGCGAAATTTGGTCCATGGCGTTAAGTCAGTATGGTCGCCGGCAGGGTGCGGATGACGGTGACGCGAACTCTGTATGGATACAAGTGATTGATCCGGAAGCTTTTGGGGATAAACAGGCGTTTTTACAGCAGGTTGATGATTTGTTGGAAGATAGCCGGAAAAGTGCGGCAGCCGATCCGCAACAACCGGTGCGTATTCCCGGCGAAGCCGCTCAGCAACGCAAACGTGAGCAATTGCAGCAGGGTGTTTACTACAGCAGCGCAACGTTAAAAGTGCTGCAACGCTGCGCTGAGTTTTGTGGGGTTGAATTACCTAAGGCTGTAAGCGGGTAATACGCCAGTTAGAGCCATCTTTGCTGTACAGGTAGCGGTCATGCAAACGATGCTGGCCGCCTTGCCAGAATTCAAATTGCTGAGGCTCGACGCAATAGCCACCCCAGTGTTCAGGGCGTGGCACTTCGGTATTCTCATATTCACGCAGTAGCGACTTATAGTGGCTTTCCAGTACATCGCGGCTTTCTACCGGGCGGCTTTGCTGCGAAGCAAGGGCGGCTACCTGGCTTTCTTTGGGACGAGAATGGAAGTAGCGGTCGTTATCTTCACTGTCGAGCGGGATAGCGCTGCCGGTAATGCTAATTTGTCGTTCCAGCGGAAGCCAGGCAAAGTGCAGATTAACCTGTGAGTTAGTGCTTATATCCTGGCCTTTTTGACTGTTTTTATTAGTATAAAACCGGAAGCCTTTGTGGTCATAGCCTTTCAATAAAACAATACGCTGGCTTGGTACAAGTTCATTATTGACCGTTGCCACTGTCATCGCGGTAGGATCGCTTAACAAGCCGCTGTCTATGGCTTGTTGCATCCAGAGTTCAAATTGTTTGACCGGGTCTGAATTCAACTGCTCCCGGTGCAAACTGCCTAAACCGTACTCTCTGCGCATTGCTTGTAAATCCATGACCGCTCCTTATGGACTTGGGGAAGGCCCCGTTTTCAGTTTCCAGTCGCTTATTATATTATTTTTTATCCAGATAACGCTGTCGTATTTTTTCCATCGCATCCAGATTATCCAGCATAAGCCCGACCAGCTCAGGGTCGAAGAACCTGCCGCTGTGTTGCAACAGATAATCGGCAGCGTCTTTAGATTCTTTGGCGTCACGATAATTGCGCTGCGTGCGCAGTGCATCAAAGTGGCTGCTAATAGTCATTATACGGGCATTAAGGTCAATGTCTTTGCCTGACTTCTGACTTGGAAAACCTGAACCATTCCAGCGTTCATGAATATCCTGCGCAATAGCTGCCGCGATTTTCGCCACAGCGGTATCGGTCTGGCGTAAGTAATCATGACCCTGAATCACCTTCTGCATGATCTCTTCATAGTCGTGAATGCTTAAGACGTCGGCACGCTGAGCGAGCTCCATTTGTACCGATACTTTACCTATATCGTAGACTGATGCAGCTTGTTTTAAAGCTTCCGCCTGTTCGTGCGTTGCGCCGGCAAAAATGGCCAGTTGCCCGGCCATTTCGGCTGATCGTTTAACATGATGGCTGATTTCATCGATGGAGTGCTTTTCAATAGCCTCTCCAACGCAATAAAGCAATTCACGCTGAGCTTCTCGTTCGTTCTCAGTGGCCTGCAGGTTATCAATAGCAATGGAGCTATTATTCACAAAAAGGCCCAGCAAGTTTTGATCAAGCTCAGATAAGTCACGGACACCGCGAATGAAGAGCAAATACTGGCGTGAGCTGCTGGTTTTATAAAGGCCGTAGTAATTATTGTCTACTATCCGGAAATCGACATTTTGCGAACTTTGTTGCATTGGGCGAACGATATCCCAGTCAATTTCGCTTTTTATCGGTTGTCCTGCCGCACCTTCGTATTCTCCGGTGCCACCAATAATTTCAAAGGGTTCACTGGTATTCGAGCTGGCGGTTAACGCGTCAATTCGGCAGTACATAGCGTCGTCAGACAAGGTGATTAGGGCAACAAGCTGTTCCAGTATCCCCTGACACAAGCCGTGCATTGAGCGGGCCGAAAACACCTCTGCCGATGCGTTAATGACTTTTTCTAAGCCCCGTTTGTTGCGTTCAATAGCTTTTAAGTCTCGGTAAGCGCGAAGGCACGAGTACATAAGAGTCACTAACTTGCGATAAGTCAGCTCGGTCTTTTCCTTATAGTCATCAATGTCATAACGCGCTATGACGTCCTCTTCTGGTGCCTGACCAGGTTGCCCGGTACGCAGAACAATGCGGATTAACCGGTTTTTCCGGGTTTCTCTCACCCATTGCGCGACATCTAAGCCCGCGTGGTCAGTTTCCATAACCACATCCAGCAGCATCATGGCGATGTCGGTGTTTTCCTGCAAAAACGCAATGGCGTCTTTTCCCGAGTAAACCGAATGGAACTCCAGTGGACGCCCATCAAGCTTAAATTCACCCAGTGCCATTTTGGTGATGGTATGAATTTCCTCATCGTCATCGACAATCAACACATGATAAGGCTCGCAAACCTCTTCAACGGCCACATCGGGCTCGTCCTCAGAAAACAGAAAGTCATCGTTCATGATGCTGCTACTCCATTAGTAAACGCGTTCGCCGGCAACATAGGTCTGTTCAACTTGAGTCTGCCAAATTTGGCTGGCATCAACGGCAAAAGGGTCCTGCTCCAGTACAATAAAGTCAGCCCATTTACCGGGTTCAAGCGAACCGAGTGACTTTTCCTGCCAGGCACTGTAAGCGGCATCAATGGTAAATGAACGCAAAGCCTGTTCAAGGCTCATTTTCTCTTCGGCGTACCAGCCACCCGAAGGCATATTATCGCGGTCCTGACGAGTAACGGCTGCGTGCAGCCCGTAGAAAGGGTTCGCTAATTCAACCGGAAAGTCAGATCCTGCCGCGATAACGGTACCCTCATCCAGCAATGTTTGCCATGCATAGGCTCCGGCCATACGTTCAGAACCCAGACGATCTTCCGCCATATTTTTGTCGCTGGTAGCGTGGGTCGGTTGCATCGAAGCAATCAGATTAAGCTCGGTAAAACGTTTCAGGTCATCCGGGTGCACAATTTGTGCGTGTTCAATGCGGTTACGTAAATTGCGGCCACCCAGTTCATCATAGACTTCGGCCAGATTATCCAGAACGACACGGTTAGCACGGTCGCCAATGGCGTGGGTATTTATCTGAAAACCGTGTGGGATGATCAGTTTATAGAGATCCTGAATCTTCTCTTCTGAAGTTACCATTAGCCCGTGGTTGTCATGGTCATCGCTGTAAGGCTCAATCAGTGCTGCTCCGCGGCTTCCAAGCGCACCGTCGGCATATATTTTAACGCTGCGAATAGCCAGTTTCTGGTCCCGGGTTTCGTAAGGCCCTTCAGCCAGAAGTTGAGCGAGCTTCGGCTCGGTCGCTGCAATCATGCCGTAAACCCGAAGCGGCATACGACCTTGGTTATGCAAACCTTTGTAAATGGAAATTTCGTCAGAATTAATGCCTGCGTCGTGGACGCTGGTAATGCCAAGTTTAACCAGGTGCTGAAAAGCCAACTCATATGCGGCCCGTTGCTGTTGAAGCGAAGGTTCGGGAATAATGTCTTCAACCAGCTGCATTGCATTATCGACCAGAACACCGGTGGGGTTACCCTGTTCGTCACGGATAATTTCGCCACCTTCAGGAGAGACGGTATTTTTATCAATACCCGCGCGGCGCAGCGCTTCGCTGTTTGCCCAGCCTGCGTGGGCGTCGACGCGCATCAGCCAGACGGGACGGTCACTGACAACTTCATCAAGATTTGCTGCACTAGGGAAGACTTTTTTCTTCCATTGTTCCTGGTTCCAGCCGCGGCCGGTAATCCATTCTATTTCCTGCTGCTCTTTGGCGTAGTTGTGAACTTTTTGGACTGCATCAGAAACCGATTCAGTGTCGCGCAAATCGACCTGTAAAAGACTGTTGCCTAAACTTTGGATATGGCCGTGGGCGTCAGTTAACCCCGGGAGTACGGTTTTGCCATTCATATCGACCGTACTGTCTATATCAGCAAAGCGTTGGGCAAGAGTCTCGCCGCCTATAGCCTGAATTTTTCCGTTTTCCACCAGCATGGTAGAGAACTCCTGTAATACCGCGTTTTCTCCGGCAGGGCTGGTCAGGGTGTATCCCTTCATGTTGGTATATAAGGTGTCGGCGATGGCTGAAGCGGATAAGCCCAGGCTTATAACTAAGCAGGTAATGCGTCGCATTGTAATTTAACTCCGTGGCAAATAATTTAGACAACACTATAGCGTTTTTACTGTACAACCGCCTAGGTGTTGCCGGAAGTTTTTGTTAACTAAGTTAACATGACATTCAGGAAGCTGTTAGATAACCGTAAAAAACTTGCTGTCTGTTATAATTTAGGTATGCTAAAAGTTAATTGAATAGGCATTATTTTGGATTTCAGGATGAAAGTTCTAATTATTGATCCGCAATTTTTTATGCGTGCTGGTCTTATACAAATTCTTACCAACTATGCGAATCAACCCTCAATCTATGAGGCTGATTCGTTTGAGATTGCGGAAAGTTATTTAGCAGCTGATGATTACGATCTGATTTTTTTAGAGATGGATTTGCCGGACGCTGAAATCCGTCCAGCCCTGCAACGCTTGAAAAAAGTTGCGCCGCGCACGCATATCGTCTTGTTTACGCGCCCACGGTCTATCTCCGAAGTACGCCAGGTACTGGCGGCAGGGGTTCGTAGCTATTTGCCGAAAGACAGTTCAGCTGAGCAGGCTAAACTGGCTATTCGCGCCTTGCTAAATGGTGATCGTCATATTCCTGATGACCCGCATCTGAATGAACCTCGTGATAAGTCCAGCGGCGCTGAAAGTTTCTTGTCTCCACGGCAATTAGAGATTATGCAATTATTGGCGCAGGGCTTATCAAATAAAGAGATAGCCAATATTCTGGGTATTACCGAAGGCACCATTCGTGTGCACTTATCGGCAATATTTAAGGCCATAAAAGTATCAAACCGTACAGAAGCAACGCTTTGGTATTTATTAAGACAGAAGAAGTTAGTCGACTAAGCTTTGATTTATGTCACTGAACCGTTTGATCTCTGAACTGGAAAAACATCAACACGCGCCAACCGAATTGTGGGATCCGCCTTATTGTGGCGAGATTCCCATTCACATTGCCGCTAATGGTGATTGGTTTTATCAGGGGAGTCAGATAAAGCGTCAGGCTCTGGTTAAGCTGTTTGCCTCGGTTCTGGTGGTCGAGGAAGGCGACTATTTTTTAGTAACACCTGCTGAAAAAGTTAAAATTACTGTTGAAGATACGCCTTTTGTTGTCGTCGACTGGGAACAAAGGGAAGAAGATGGTGAGCAATTATTGCTGTTAACCACCAATATCGGTGATACTCTGGTATTAAGTTCTGAACATCCGCTCACAATGAAAGAAGGCATCCCTTATATTGTGATGCAAAGAGGATTGACAGCAAGAGTACATCGCAATGTATTCTATCAGTGGGTTTCACACGCAGAGTCACGAACTGTCGATGGGCAGGAGCAGTGGTATCTCTCGAGTGCGGGTGAAACGTTTGTGTTAGGAAATGTGAAATAGGACGTTGCGGTAAACTCGTCTATGACAAAAACAAGAACAGTCTACCTGGTTGAACAGCAACCAGAGCGTCGTCAGCATTTTGAAACGGTATTAACCTTTATTGGTGAAACCGTTGAAGTCATATCTCCTTCGGACACTCTTAAACTCTCTGCAACCGATGCTCTGTGTGTCATTGCCGGCAATGGTATTGATAACCTGATGGAGCTGGCCGGCGATTCGCCACACCTTCCTTTTATTTGTGCGAACACGCAACAGCATCAGGCGCTACAAAAAGCCAATGTCATTGGTCCTTTGGAGGACTCTTTTGACTACGCCAGTTTGTCCAATATGCTGCATTACTGTCAGGCGTATCATCAGCAAATGCCAATTAAGCCCGCAAGAACGCGGCATCCCGGCAGTGGTAAACTGGAGCAGACGTTAATTGGTAATGGCCGCACCATGAAACATGTGCGGCAGTTAATCGAGCAAGTGGCGGTTACCGACGCCAACGTTCTTGTTCTGGGAGAGTCCGGAACCGGTAAAGAAGTTGTCGCCCGCGGTATCCATGATTTATCAGAACGCAACAAAGGGCCTTTTGTGCCGGTGAACTGCGGTGCCATTCCCGGAGACTTATTAGAAAGTGAATTGTTCGGCCATGAGAAAGGGGCATTTACCGGGGCAATAGGCGCGCGCAAAGGGCGTTTTGAACTGGCTCAGGGGGGAACCCTATTTCTGGATGAAATTGGTGATATGCCAATGCCAATGCAGGTAAAGCTGCTACGGGTTTTACAGGAACGCACTTTTGAGCGCGTAGGTGGCAGTAAAAGTATTGTTGCCGACGTACGAGTTGTTGCAGCAACCCACCGTGAGCTGGAGCAGATGATCATTGACGGTAAATTCCGCGAGGACTTGTATTACCGCCTGAATGTTTTCCCGATTGAAATGCCTGCATTGCGCGAACGTCAGGAAGACGTGCCGCTGTTATTACAGGAACTGACCCAGCGTTTCAAAAAGGAGCGTGGTGTGGGCGTGCGCTTTACGGAAAGGGCACTGGAGTCGCTTTCTTATCATCGTTGGCCGGGTAACGTGCGCGAACTAACAAACCTGATTGAGCGCTTGACCATTATGCACCCTGACAGTCTGGTGGATGTTCCTGACTTGCCGCCGAAATATCAGCATGTTGAACACAGTGCTCCAAGCCCGGACTACCCGGAAGAAATGCTGGAGCGTGAAGCGCTTAGTGCCATTTTCAACGAGTCGGACGATGACAGCGATGATGCGCAAGTCGGACCCGCTAATGACAGCTCTGAATTACCGGACGATGGCGTTAATTTAAAAGACATGCTGACAGAAATAGAAACCGGAATGATTGCTCAGGCATTGGAAAAGTCGGACTGGGTGGTGGCTAAGGCCGCTGAGTTACTTAGCATGCGGCGCACGACTCTGGTTGAGAAGATGAAAAAGTACGGAATCCAGAAAGATTAAAGGCAAGTGTCAGTCTTTTGACAACAAATAACAAACCAACCGACTGAAAAATAAAGAAATTATACTGGCACTCATTTTGCATTAACCTCTCCATAGTCGTTAATTGGAGATGTCAGTATGGCCACTTATCATCAAATTATTGATGCCATGCCAAATGCCGTAATTTTACTGGACAGTCATGGGCTTGTGGATTATTGCAATGACAACGCAACGGGGCTTTTGGGTCATCCGTTGAAAGGTTACCTCTGGCGCGAGTTAGTCAGCGAGCTGTTTGCTCCGAAAGCGGATGACTGGCACGAAGTGTCTCTGCGTAACGGGCGCCGGGTCAGGCTGGATACCTCGGTGGTCAATGAAAAACCAGGGCAGCTTATTGTCTTAACGGACTTAACTGAAACCCGTCGCCTGCAAAACCGCATTAGTCATCTGCAGCGTTTATCGTCCATGGGAAAGATGGTTGCGTCTCTGGCACATCAAATAAGAACGCCTCTGTCTGCCGCGATTCTTTACGCACAAAACCTTAAACAGGGCACGATTTCCCCGGTGAAGCAGCAGCGCTTTTCTGCAAAATTGCTTTCCCGATTGCATTCATTAGAGCAGCAGGTCAATGACATGTTGTTGTTTGCTAAAAGTGGTGAGCAACCCATGTTGGATGATCTCAGCACCCACAGCCTTATTGAGCAAGTTCTTGCCAATACCGAAAACTATGCTGAGCAACATCAGGTGAAGATTAATTGCATTGATTCGGCTTCCGGAGCTGTGTTGCGGGCAAATCAAACCGCATTAGTCGGGGCGATACAAAACCTGATTAACAACGCTGTGGATGCCAGCCAGCCGGGACAAGAGGTCTTAGTAAAGACTGATGCTGATAGTGACAGTTGGCGAGTTTCTGTTATTGATGCGGGCTGCGGCATTCCTGAAGAAAGACAGGACAATGTCTTCACCCCATTTTTTACCGAGAAGTCTAACGGTACCGGTTTGGGACTAGCGGTTGTGCAAACGGTAATTAAGGCACATAACGGGAGTATTGACTGGGAAAGCCAGCCAGCTAAAGGCAGTCGCTTCACATTGTCCTTGCCGGTGCACCAGTGGTCAGAAAACCGACTGAACGAGGTGTGTTATGGCTGAGCGACAAGTACTGGTTGTTGAAGACGATGTTTCTTTGCGTGAGGCAATTATCGATACTTTGGAGCTGGCGGACTGCCAGTGTCTGGAAGCTGCAAATGGTGAAGAGGCTCTGTTAATACTGAAAAAAGAGCCGGTAGCTTTAGTAATTAGTGACGTTCAAATGCCGGGTATTGATGGTTTGCAATTATTGCGCAGTATGAACAATCAGCAATATGACATTCCGGTTATTATGATGACCGCCTTTGCTAAGGTAGATGATGCTGTCGTAGCAATGCGCGAAGGGGCTGTCGACTACCTGACGAAGCCTTTTTCAATAGAAAAACTGCAGACTTTGGTACAACGTTATTTGCCGGACGGTGCCATTAACGACATTGAACCAGTTGCCGAGGAAGAGTCGAGCCAGGCTATTCTGAATATGGCACGCAAGGTAGCTGCCAGCGAGGCCAGCGTAATGGTTACCGGGCCCAGTGGTACGGGTAAAGAAGTGTTGGCGCGTTATATTCATCAGCACTCTGAGCGTGCGAATGGTCCTTTTGTCGCGATTAACTGTGCAGCCATACCCGAGAACATGCTTGAGTCTATGTTATTTGGCTATGAAAAAGGGGCTTTTACGGGTGCGAATCAGTCGTCTCCCGGTAAGTTTGAGCTAGCTCAGGGAGGTACCTTGTTGCTGGACGAAGTCACCGAAATGGCTATGCATTTGCAGGCAAAACTATTACGGGTTATTCAGGAGCGTCAGGTAGAGCGGCTGGGTTCGCGTAAAACCATTCAGCTTGACGTCCGTTTAATTGCAACCTCTAACCGCGACCTTCAACAAGCTGTGCGTGAAGGACAGTTGCGCGAAGATCTTATGTATCGGCTGAACGTGTTTCCGTTGCACTGGAAGTCTTTGTGCGAACGCCCTGCGGATATTGTGCCTTTAGCTGAAAATTTATTGCAGCGACACAAGCAACGTTCGGGTATTAAAACACCTGTCATTTTTTCGGCAGCGGCTTTAAAGCAGTTACAGGCTTATTCCTGGCCGGGAAATGTTCGTGAACTGGAAAATGTCGTACAGCGCGCGCTGGTTCTGCATCGTGGTGATGAAATTCAGCCCGATGATTTAATGCTGGAACTTAATGATATCGCTGAATCGGCGAGTGTGTTTCCGGAGCAAGTGAGCACGGCTGATGATAAATCGGAAAACCTCGATGAGTCGCTTTTTCATCAGGAGTACCAAATTATCAAAGAAGCTTTGCAACGCCACCAGGGTAAACGACAACCCGTTGCGGATGAATTAGGAATTAGTCCGCGGACGCTGCGTTACAAATTGGCGAAGATTCGTGAGCAGGGACTTACCCTGACAGGCTCTTAAAGACGATTCACAATAACTCTACCTGCATTATTAGCCCTGGTCCTCAGGGCTTTTCTTTACACAATCTTATAAGTTGGCATTTTGCTTGCATAGTTAACCTTAAATAGAGTCAGTGATGAATTTTTGACGGGGTTAATTATGAAAGTGGAAGCAAACGCACTTTACCAACAGTTACAGTCTATGGCGACGCAGGCTTCTCAGCGTGACCAGCCTGCGAATGTGAACGCCCTGCAAGGCAATACTGCTCAGGCAGACTTTTCCAATATGCTGAAAAATGCAATGGATAACGTTAACGAACTGCAACAAACCTCAGGCGATTTAAAAACCCGCATGGAGCTCGGTGACCCGAATGTCACGCTGGAGCAAACCATGATTGCCAGCCAAAAAGCCGGCATCGCGTTTGAGGCAACTGTTCAGGTACGCAACAAAGTGGTTGATGCGTACAAAGAAATTATGTCAATGCCGGTATAACCGCAGCAGCACTGGAGATATGAGTCGTGGCTGAATCAACAGACTTAATGGTACAAGACACCGATTTACCTGAGAGCAACAGATCAGGTAATGATGACGGTGGCGAAAAGACCGGCATTATGACCATGCTGGGTAACTTTGACATGCTGCGCCAGGTCATTGTGGTATTGGCTCTGGCAATTTGTGTGGCCATTGCTGTATTCATTATGTTGTGGGCGCAGGAGTCAACCTACCGTCCGCTGGGTCAGATGGAAACCGAGGAGTTGATCAGCACACTGGATTATATGGATGCCAATGGTATTGAATACCAGGTTGAAGGTAGTACGGTTTCAGTACCGGAAGAAAGCTACGACGCTATTAAGCTGCAACTGACCCGTGCGGGTGTTGATTACGGTAACTCGACCAATAACGGCTCTGAAATTTTGATGAGCGAGCCGGGCTTTGGTGTTAGCCAGCGTCTTGAGCGTGAGCGCCTGATACATTCCCGTGAAGTACAGCTGGCTCGTGCTATTGAAGAAATTAAGAAAGTTTCCGGGGCTCGGGTATTGCTTGCTGTGCCAAAGGAAAACGTTTTTGCCCGCCGTGAAAAACAACCGAAAGCATCTGTAATGCTGAACGTACGCGGTGGTACCTCGTTAAGCGAAGAAGAGGTAGCCTCTATTGTCGATATGGTTGCATCCTCTGTGACCGGGTTAAATACAGAACATGTTACCGTAACTGACCAGGCCGGCCGTTTGCTGAACTCAGGCTCACAAAGTGCGCTGGCCGCAAAAAGCTCGCGCGAGTATCAAATTGAACAGAAACGCGAAAAAGAATACTTGGAAAAAATAGACAGCATTTTGATTCCTGTGCTGGGCTATGACAATTATACCGCACAGGTTGATGTGACCATGGACTTCACTCAGCGTGAAGAAACTCAGCGTCAGTTTAACCCCGACATGCCGGCAATTCGCAGTGAAATGACGGTCGAGAACCGCTCTGTCGGCAGCGCAATTGGTGGTATTCCTGGTGCATTGACTAATCAGCCGCCACTTGACTCTGACATTCCGGAAGAAGCTGGAGCAGGGGCCGCAGGTGGAGGCGGTAATGGTAGTACCCACCGTGAAGCGACACGAAATTACGAGCTTGATAACTCGGTAACTTATACCCGTAACCAAACTGGCACCATTAAGCGTTTGAGTGTTTCCGTTGCGGTTAACCACGAAGCGGTAGCTGGAGAAGCGGGTGAAGGCGAAACCCAGTCGCGCAGTGCCGAAGAAATGGCGAATATTCGTCGCTTGCTTCAAGGTGGTTTGGGGTTTGATATTAACCGTGGCGACAGTATTGAAGTTGTTTCAGTACCTTTTGCACAACTGCCTGATTTAGGTGCCGGAGAAACGCCGGTATGGGAAGAGCCATGGTTCTGGCGTGCTTTCCGTCTGGTAATGGGTGCTTTGGTTATTATGGTATTGATTCTGGCAGTGGTTCGTCCAATGCTGAAGAAGCTGATGAATCCTGAATCTGGTGTTGAAGACGATGCTGAAGCGTTTCTTGATGAGGAATCGATGGGCGATGAAACCATTGATCTGTTATCCTCACAATTTGATGAGAGTGCGGTAGGGTTCGGTGCGGATGGCAGCCTGCAATTACCGGATCTGCACAAAGATGAAGACTTGCTGAAAGCGGTAAGGGCGTTGGTTGCCAATGAGCCTGAACTGTCGTCACAAGTGGTTAAAGCGTGGTTGAACGAAGATGCCTAATCAAGATATAAAAACCAAGCGCAGTAAGGTCGAGTTTGACGTAGATACTTTAGAAGGTGTCGAGAAAGCGGCGATTTTGTTACTGAGCCTGTCCGAAGAAGACGCTGCCCAGATATTGAAGCACCTGGAACCTAAGCAGGTTCAGAAAGTGGGTATGGCCATGGCGAGCCTGGAAGACTTTAATCAGGACAAAGTTAATGCCGTGCATCATCTCTTCCTGGAAGAAATTCAGAAGTTCACCAATATTGGCTTCAAGAGCGAAGAGTTTGTGCGTAAAGCACTGACCTCGGCTCTGGGTGAAGACAAAGCCGGCAATCTGATTGAGCAGATTGTCATGGGCGGTGGCTCAAAAGGTCTGGACTCATTGAAGTGGATGGACTCCAAACAGGTTGCGACGATTATTCGTAATGAGCACCCGCAAATTCAGACCATTGTTCTGTCTTATCTTGACCCTGAGCAAAGTGCCGAAATTATGGCGCAGTTCCCGGACAAAGTGCGTCTGGACTTAATGATGCGTATTGCCAACTTAGAAGAAGTTCAACCGGCTGCATTGCAGGAACTGAACGAAATTATGGAAAAACAGTTTGCCGGTCAGGCTGGTGCTCAGGCTGCGAAGATGGGCGGCCTGAAGGCAGCAGCAAATATCATGAACTACCTGGATACCAATATCGAAGGTCAGTTGATGGACTCTATCCGCGAGCAGGACGAAGAAATGAGCCAGAACATTCAGGACCTGATGTTTGTGTTCGAGAACCTGGTGGATGTCGACGACCGTGGTATTCAGACCTTGCTGCGTGAAGTTGAAGGCGAAGTTCTGCAAAAAGCAATGAAAGGTGCAGACGAAGCGGTTCAGGAAAAAATCTTTAAGAACATGTCAAAACGTGCCGGCGACATGCTGCGTGATGACCTTGAAGCCATGGGCCCCATTCGTATTAGCGATGTAGAAGCGGCGCAGAAAGACATTCTTGCTGCGGCCCGTCGTCTGGCTGACGCTGGTGAAATTATGCTTGGCGGCGGTGGCGGTGACGAATTCTTATAAGGGCTTAACGCATAATGACCGATGATAAAGACGTAACACATCGTTGGGATTTACCTGACATGACATCTGAAGAGCTCAAACAGGGCTCTCAGGTGAATGCGTTAAATAAACCCCGCCGCTGGCAATATGAGCCACCTGAAGCCGATGACGAGCAAGAGGAAGAGCTGAAGCCTCTGACTGCTGAACAGTTGGAGGAAATTCGTCAGGCAGCGCGCGAAGAAGGCCACAAAGAAGGTTTTGATGAAGGCCGCAGTGAGGGCCTGAAGAAAGGCTATGACGAGGGCTACGAAGCGGGTAAAAAAGAAGGCTTTGAAGCGGGTCATGAGCAGGGCGTTGAAGCTGGCAAAGAAGCCATGAACGAGCAGCAGCAACAGCTGGAGACTCTTTTACAAAGCTTATCCCACCCCAACGAGCGTATTACCGAAGCGGTGCAGGATGAACTGGTTGAAATGGTCACCGAGCTGACAAGAGTCATCTGTCTGAATGTTGCCGAAAACTCTAAGGAGTTGGTTGTTAATGCGGTACGAGAGGCGATAGCGGTTCTGCCGGTCACCGATCAGCGTGTCATTATTCACTTAAATGAAGAAGACTTAGCATTACTGCAGAACGTCTACAGCGAAGACGAGCTTAAGGAAAAGGGCTGGTTACTGAATAAAGATGAATTACTGGAGCGTGGCGGCTGCCGCGTGACGACCGAAAGCTCCACTATTGATTACACCCTGAGCAGTCGTATGGAAGATGTCTTCTCCAAAGTAAAAGGTTAACCCATGAGTGCTTCTGAACGCCTGGTTGAACAGTTACGCAAAAAGCGGGAGCGCATTCAGAAACCGTCCGTTGCGGTATCGGGCTATTTAACTCGTGTCGTTGGTTTGATGTTCGAAGCCGTTGGTTGCCGGGCTCCGGTCGGTTCGAGTGTTGCCGTAGAAGCTGACAGCGGTGATATTGAAGCCGAAGTTGTTGGTTTTGAAGGTAATATCAGTTACCTGATGCCAACCGAAGATGCCCACGGCGTCATACCAGGCGCCAGAGTCCGTCCGTTAAACCGAAAAAACCAATTACCGTTGGGTATGGAGCTGTTGGGACGAGTTATCGATGCCCGCGGTGAACCTCTGGATGGTAAAGGTCCTATCTTCTCTGATGGTAAGACTTACCGCAGCAAACCAATGAACCCGTTGAATCGTCGTCAGGTTAAACAACCTCTGGATGTGGGGGTTACCGCAATCAATGCGTGTTTAACCGTGGGCCAGGGCCAGCGAATGGGCTTGTTTGCCGGTAGTGGTGTCGGTAAGAGTGTGCTGCTGGGCATGATGACGCGGGGAACCACGGCCGACGTCATTGTTGTTGGTCTGATTGGTGAACGTGGCCGCGAAGTAAAAGAGTTTATTGAAGAAATTTTAGGTGAAGAAGGGCGAGAGAAAGCTGTGGTTATTGCGGCACCGGCTGACCAGTCGCCCCTGATTCGTTTGCGAGGGTGCGAAACCGCGTCTCAGGTTGCGGAGTATTTCCGTGATCAGGGTTTGAACGTTTTGCTGTTGATGGATTCGTTGACCCGTTACGCCATGGCACAGCGTGAAATTGCATTGGCTGTTGGCGAACCACCGGCGACAAAAGGTTATCCGCCTTCTGTTTTTGCTAAGTTGCCGGCACTGGTTGAGCGAGCGGGTAATGGTGGTGACGGGCAAGGTTCGGTTACTGCCTTTTATACGGTCTTAACCGAAGGTGACGACTTACAGGATCCTATTGCGGATTCTGCACGGGCAATATTGGACGGACACATTGTGTTAAACCGCGAATTGGCGGACAGCGGTCACTATCCGGCAATAGATGTTGAAGCCTCTATTAGTCGTGTTATGCCGCAAGTGGTTTCAGAAGAGCATATGCAACAGGCCATTAAGGTCAGGCAGTGGTATTCGCATTATCGGCGCAATCGTGACTTGATCTCTATTGGCGCTTATACGCGTGGAAGCGACCCGGCTATTGATCAGGCTATTGCTATGCAGCCGCGCGTGAATCAGTTTTTACAACAAAAGATGCAACAGGTTGTCAGCTACGATGAGAGCTTGTTGTTGCTTAACCAATTAGTAAATCCAAATCAAAAGCAGCAGTCAGCCGGAGGCGCTTAAATTATGGCCGAGTTGGCGCAGTTGCAGATGCTACTGGAGTTAGAACAAAGACGTGAAGATAAGGCTGCTCAGGATTTCGCACAGGTTCAGCAACAGGTGCAGGAACAACAGATGCGCCTGGATGGTATGTCAAAATACCGACTCGACTATTTAAATCAACTGCAAGAGCGCGGGCAAGGCGGTATTGCTTCTATCCAGGTGGGTCAGTACCACGCCTTTGTCGGCAAGCTGGATGAAGGTGTTGAACAGTTGCATCACGAGGTCGTGAAGTTGCAACAGGTACTGCAACAACGAAAAGAACGTTGGCTGGCGCAAAGGCGTAAGCGTGAGTCAGTTGATTTTTTAATTAAGGAACGCAGAAAGCGCGAACAAATAGCCCAGGCGCGGAAAGAGCAAAAAAACCTGGATGACTTCAGTAGTCAGCGTTTTATCCGTGACAGAAAATAGTTGGAACAAAAATTGCTTGGTTATTGATGAGAAAATTAAGCAAAGCGTGAATAAGCACTTAATTCAGGAAAAAATACTATGCAACAGCTGCTCAACTTAACCGAATCTGCCGATAACTTTGCCCGTATGGGTAAAGGGAAAGGGCTATCAGTGAAAAACGCTGAAGGCGAAAGCAGTGAGTTCTCTCGTTTGATGATCAAGCAAAATTCCGGCGATAAAGAGCTGCAACAATTGGCCGCCAAATTAGAAGCCCACCAGGCTGCCAACGGCGATTCTAAAGGTCGTGAAATTGACCGTAAAAATGTCGGTGAGCCAGTTACCCGAAACCTATGGGAACTGTTGCAACAAATGCAGCAGGAAACCGCGGATATTAAAGTTGAAGGCAAGGCGGCTGTCATTGGTGAAATTGACGTTGAGCCCGACAGCGGCGAACTGGAATTAAGTGATGAAGAACTGTCAAAAATGTTGCAGTCTTTGCTAGCTAAGCTTGATAAAGCGAGTGCCGACGGTGAAAGTAGCGAGACTGTAATGACGGATGCGGAGCGGCAGAAGTTTGCCGATCAATTGCTGGCCGGCATGACGGATAAAGACAAGCAAGCGTTACAGTCAAAATTGCAGCAGATGATACAAGCCGTTGAGCAAGGTGAAAATGCCGGTGAAGCGGTAGAAGATGCGGGTAAGTTCATTGTTAACTTAATGGAGCCTATGTTACCAGAAGCCGATGCGGATAAGTTATTGGTCGGTAATGAAAGGGCGCTGACTCAGGCGTTGAACCAGGCGGCCGAGCAAGCTATTGCACAGCAGTCTGTGGATAAGGGAGCAACCAAGCCGCAAAGCTCGGAAGAGTTGCTTACCCTATTGAAGCAGTTAGAGCAGCAGGTTTCGGCACAAAAGTCGAAAGGCGAAAATAGTGAACTGAGCCTGGCGGAACAGAAAAAATTACAGCAGTTTACCGCTGAGCTACGTCAGCTTTTAGCCGGTCAGAATAATGACACTGATAAGTTCCAGGTGTTGAGCAAAGAGCAGGCGGCCAAAGCAGAACAGCTTTTGGCAGAAGTACGACAATTATTAAAAGGCCGCACCGGGCATAGTGAAAAAGTATCGGAACCGATCATTACAGCAACTAACGGCAAAGTAGGAAAAGAAAAGACTGAGGCTGGCGATACCGCTATTAAGGGTAATGAGAGCAAACAGTCTGCGGGCAAAGCCGATGGTTTAGCCAACGCAGTGGATGTCGATACTAAGTTGCCTGATTCAGCGCAACAGAGTCAGGTGTTCAGAAACAACACTGATGCTTTAGCGGATGCTAACGCGGCCCGCGCAATACAAGGTCAGATGGTGTCTACGACACAAGGTACTGTAGCGGCTAACGAATCGAGTCAAAGTAATACTTTGCAGGCTCTGCAGCGTCCTCTGGACTTGCAGCAGACAGAAGCATCGCAAAAATTGCAGGAGCGCATCAACATTATGATGAGCCGCAATATTCAGCGAGCTGATATACGTCTGGATCCGCCCGAGCTTGGCAGTGTTCAGATTCGGGTTAATATGAGTGGTGAACAGGCTTCGGTGCAGTTTCAGGTGCAAAGTGCACAAGCCAAAGATGCAATAGAAACGGCAATGCCGCGTCTGCGTGAGATGTTAGAACAACAGGGCATCGACTTAGCCGACACTCAGGTGGGTGAACAAAGTAAAGAAGGCGAACGCACTGCCGGTGGCCAGGGTGGCTCAGCTGAAGAGTCAGAAGACTGGGCCGTAGAGGGCGAAATTGCTTTGGATGAAGGTAGAGTTCTTGCCGACGGGCAGGTCGATTTCTATGTTTGAAACGGTATAACTAAAGCAACGATCAAGCTATAGTAACTGTTATTAGACAGTGACACAGGACATAACGCATGGCAGAAGATAAAAACGATAACGAAGAAGAACAAACCGAAGAAAAAGCTGGCGGCAAAAAGAAGAAATTAATACTGTCCGGCATTATCGGTATTGTTTTAATCGTGACTGTCGTGCTCGTTCTCTGGTTATTTGGCGGTTCGTCGTCTTCTTCGGATGAACCGGCGACAAGTGGAAGTGGCTCGCCAGCGCCGTCTTCGTCGTCGCGACCGGAAGTCGGTAATGCGCTCTATGTGGGCATGCCCAGAGCGTTTGTCTTTATTGTTCCGGGCGACTCACGTGAACGAACCGTGCAAATTAAAGCACAACTTATGGTTCGCGGTGAGGAAAATGAAGAACTGGCGAAAAAACATATTCCGCTCATTGAAGGAACCTTGCACGAGGTATTTTCTTCGTCAACGGCGGACAGATTAAAGACAGCCGAGGGTAAAGGTCAGCTGCGTGAGTTAGCACTCACTGAAGTGCGCTCTGCGCTTGAAGAAGTGACCGGGAAGTCGGTTGTGGAACAGGTTTTATTTACCAGCTTGGTAATGCAATAAGTGAGCTATTATGGCGGTGAGTGACTTACTATCTCAAGACGAAATTGACGCGCTGTTGCATGGCGTCGATGACGTTGAGGAAGAGGATACAGAGAAACAGTCCGCTTCTGCGGATGCGCTCGATTATGACTTTTCATCGCAAGATAGAATTGTCCGTGGTCGTATGCCAACGCTGGAAATTGTTAATGAGCGTTTTGCCCGTCATATGCGGGTCAGCTTATTTAACATGATGCGGCGCACAGCAGAAGTGTCGATTAACGGCGTCCAGATGATTAAATTTGGTGAGTACGTGCATACCTTGTTCGTACCAACCAGTTTAAACATGGTGCGTTTTCGTCCGTTAAAAGGGACGGCGCTAATTACCATGGAAGCGCGGTTAGTCTTTATTCTGGTGGATAACTTTTTTGGTGGTGACGGACGTTACCACGCAAAAATTGAAGGACGTGAATTTACGCCTACGGAACGCCGCATTATTCAAATGTTGCTCAAGCTTGTCTTTGAAGACTACAAAGAAGCCTGGGCTCCGGTTATGGATGTGGGCTTTGAGTATTTAGACTCGGAAGTTAACCCGGCCATGGCAAACATAGTGAGCCCGACCGAGGTTATTGTCATTAGCTCTTTCCATATTGAGCTGGATGGCGGCGGTGGTGACTTCCATATTGCTTTGCCTTATTCAATGCTGGAACCGATTCGCGAGCTGCTGGATGCTGGTGTGCAGTCGGATAAAGAAGACACCGATATGCGCTGGAGTAAGGCACTGCGTGACGAAATTATGGATGTTCCGGTAGAAATGATTGCCAAACTGGCGCAAACCGAAATGTCCTTGCGAGAAGTGATGGAGCTGCGGGAAGGGGATGTTATTCCACTTGAGTTACCGGATGATTTAACCGTGCTCATTGAGGACTTACCGACCTTCCACGCAAAAATGGGGCGTTCAAGAGACAACGTTGCTCTGAAAATTTCAGAGAAAATTAAACGTCCTGAAACCGTTAAGTCTGATATTCATATGTTGACGCGTGGTGGTCGCCGCATAGGTGGTGACGCCGAGCTGCAACAGTTAGAAGAAGACATTGATTTATAATAATTGCTGCTTGAGAAAGTGAGGTTGCAACATGAGTAACGATGATAAAGATATGGATGACTGGGAAGCAGCAATGGCTGAACAGGCAGCTGCTGAAGACGAAGAAGGCGGCGAATCTGAAGCGAGTGAAGATGGCGGAAAAGCGTCAAGTCATTCGGGTATGGATAACGTGCAAACCGCCGAGTTGGAAGAGCTTAGTGAAGATAAGCCTGTAACCGAAGAAGAAAAACGCAAGCTGGATGCGATTCTTGATATTCCGGTCACGATTTCAATGGAAGTTGGCCGTAGCCAAATCAGCATTCGTAATTTGCTGCAATTGAACCAGGGCTCTGTGGTTGAGCTTGAACGTGTTGCCGGTGAACCATTAGACGTACTGGTTAATGGCACCTTGATAGCACACGGCGAGGTGGTTGTTGTTAATGATAAATTCGGGATACGCTTAACCGATGTTATTAGTCAGATTGAACGTATTCGTAAGCTTCGCTAGTTTGCTGCTTATTCCTTCTGCAGCATACGCTCAGACAGAAGAGAAAGCCGGCATTATCTCGGGCAATGACATAGGCGCCATGGTTTTGGCGCTTTTTGCCGTTTTGGCGGTGATAGTTGTGTTGGCTTCGCTTTTAAAGCGCTTTAACCTGAAGTTTCAGGGCGCGTCTGGTATGAAAGTATTGAGTAGCGTATCTTTAGGAACAAAAGAGCGGTTAGTGATTGTTGAAGTGGGTGGACAAAAACTGTTGCTTGGTGTTACCCAACAACGCATAGACTGTTTAAAAGAACTCCCGAGCGATATCAACCTGGAAGGAAAAGAAGAACAATGAACCGCTGGTTGTGGCTTAGTATTTTAACCCTTTTGTGTTTGCTGCCGGATCAGGCATTTGCCTGGCAGGATATTTCCGCCGTTACGGTGAAAACAAATCCGGATGGAAGTGAAGAGTATTCCGTAACCCTGCAAATTCTGGCAATAATGACGGCACTGACCTTCATTCCTGCCATGGTCATCATGATGACGTCGTTTACCCGAATTATTATTGTTCTGGCCATTTTGCGTCAGGCAATTGGTCTGCAGCAATCGCCTTCTAATCAGGTGTTGCTGGGTATCGCGTTATTTCTCAGCTTTTTTATTATGACGCCGGTACTGAACGAAATAAACGACAAAGCGCTGCAACCGTACTTAAATGAAGAGATACAGTCGATGGAGGCTGTCGACAGAGCGAAGGCTCCAATAAAGGCCTTTATGCTGGCGCAGACGCGGTTAACGGATTTAGAAACTTTTGTAGAAATTTCGGGCACAGAAGGTGTGGAAGAGCCGGAGGATGTGCCCATGTCGGTACTTATTCCGTCTTTTATTACCTCCGAGCTAAAAACGGCCTTTCAAATAGGTTTCATGCTCTTTATTCCGTTTTTGATTATTGACCTGGTGGTTGCCAGTGTTCTCATGGCCATGGGTATGATGATGTTGTCCCCCATGATTGTTTCGCTACCCTTCAAGCTCATGTTGTTTGTGCTGGTTGATGGCTGGAGTTTAACCATGAGTACCCTGGCCGGAAGTTTCGGGGTCTAGGAGGCACTATGTCACCAGAAATGTTTCTCGACATTTTCCAGGAAGCCTTAAAGACAATTGTCATTATGGTGGCTTTTATTATCGTGCCGGGCCTGTTGGTTGGTCTGGTGGTCGCCGTTTTCCAGGCGGCTACGTCAATTAACGAACAAACATTAAGTTTTTTACCGCGCCTATTAGTCACTCTTGCGGTTATTGGCCTTGGTGGGCATTTTCTGACAGAGACGGTGATGGACTTCACCATAGAGATGTTTAACCGGATACCCGAAGTGGTCGGCTGATGGATCTGGTAACCTCCGTTGTGCTCGAGTGGTTGGAGCAGCACCTGTGGCCTTTGACCCGGGTGTCTTCAATGATAATGAGCATGGCGCTTTTCTCCGGCACCATTGTTAATTCCCGTATTAAGATCTTCTTATCTTTAGCTATTATTCTTGCTGTATCGCCGGCACTGCCGGAGGTTGATGCCGGTGTTGAAATGATGTCGGTCGGCGGCTTTGTGGTAACGGCTCAACAAGTTGTTATTGGTGTTGCCCTGGGCTTGCTCTCTATTCTATTTCTGCAGACCTTTGTTTTAGGTGGACAGATCATTGCGATGCAGATTGGCCTGGGCTTTGCGTCTATGGTCGACCCCACCAACGGGCAGCAAGTACCGGTTATTGCACAATTCTTTTTAATGCTGGCAAGTTTGGTGTTTCTGGCATTCGACGGTCACCTGCTAATGATTCATATGGTGGTTGCCAGTTTTGATGCAATACCCGTTGGTATGACAGGACTCGATGCCGATGCTTTATTTGCTGTGGCCGAATGGGGCGTTTATATGTTCTCTGCTGCGTTAACGGCAATGTTGTCCGGAGTCATTGCCCTGCTTTTAATTAACCTGAGCTTTGGTGTTATGACTCGCGCCGCACCGCAATTGAACATATTTGCGATTGGTTTCCCTATAACCATGGTCAGTGGTTTGGTGGTTGTGTGGTTGACTATGGGCGGTTTTATCTTTCATTTCGAGAATCAGTGGGCTCGGGTTGTGCAGACCATGTGTGAAATACTGGGTAGTCAATGCGCTTAAATCGACTTTTGCTGACAAAGGGCAATAAGCATGGCTGAAACTGATCAGGAACGTACTGAAGACCCCACGGAGCGACGAAAACAGCAGGCCCGTGAAAAAGGGCAAATTGCTCGTTCAAAGGAGATGGGAACAGCCTTTGTATTGGTCAGCGCAGCGGTCGCTTTCTTTTGGTTTGGCGGTGCGCTGTATCGGGCCGTGCGGAATGTGTTTGAGACCATGTTCACCATTGACCGACAACAGGCCTTTGATACCACTAAAATCTATGAGGCATTCGCTGTTTCTTTTGGCGAGATCCTATGGCCCATTCTGAGCATTTTTGCCTTTATTGTTGTCTTTACCTTCCTCGGAAACAGTTGGCTTGGCGGCATTAACTTCTCCGCTCAGGCAATGGCACCCAAGTTCAACCGAATGAGTCCGCTTAACGGTTTTAAGCGCATGTTTGGTGTTCAGGCGTTGGTGGAGTTGGTCAAAGCTATTGCCAAGTTTATGGTGGTCGCGGTTTCCGCATATTTCTTATTAAAGTGGCAGTTTGTCGACATATTGCAGATGTCTATGGGGCAAATGCCAACTATGGTTGGCAATGCGCTGGATACGCTGCTCTGGATGTTTTTACTGCTGTGTTGCTCAATGTTTTTAATTGTCGTTATTGATGCGCCGTTCCAACTCTGGAAGCATAATAAAGACTTAAAAATGAGTAAGCAGGAAGTCAAAGACGAACATAAAGACACCGAAGGGAGCCCCGAAGTTAAAGGTCGTATTCGCCGTTTGCAGATGGAAATGGCTAACCGCCGTATGATGCAGGAAGTTCCGAAGGCTGATGTTGTGGTTACCAACCCGACGCACTATGCGGTCGCGTTAAAATATGAAGACGGAGGCGCTCAGGCGCCAGTCTTGCTGGCAAAAGGAACCGATGAAACGGCAGCAAAAATCCGGGAAATTGCACTGGAATATGAAATTCCTCTGGTCGCTTCACCGGGGCTTGCTCGTTCAATTTATCACACCACGGAACTTGAAAAGGAAATTCCCAAAGGTCTGTTTATTGCTGTGGCGCAAATTCTGGCTTATGTCTATCAGTTACGAATGTTTAAGCAAGGTCAGGCTAAGCGCCCTAAGAAGCCACCAACCGATAAAGACATTCCGGATGACCTGCGCTATTAATCCATCATTTGCGCGTTGGGGCGGGCTGCTATATCATTCCGCCCCATTCGGGCCGATATCGGCAATGGCAAATTTGGACTGAGCAGTTATGGCAAAACTTTCATTGTGCATGGCACAGCTGGACTTTACGGTTGGCGCCATTCACAACAACACCGCCTTAATTCTTAAAACTTTACGTGAACAGGGCGAGCAACACGACATTATTGTCTTTCCTGAGCTGGCTATTACGGGTTATCCGCCAGAGGACTTACTGTTCCGCGAAGACTTACATCAGGCTGTCGACAATGCGGTTGAGCAAATCAGTGCAGCGGCGTCTGAATGCGTTGTCATTGTTGGTCATCCTCAGGCTATAGGTGGTGAGCTATTTAATGCGATGTCGGTTTTACATCGTGGTGAATGCTTGTTGCGCTACTTTAAACAACGCCTGCCGAATTATGGTGTTTTCGATGAGCAGCGCTACTTTATTCCTGGCCATCAGAGTCAGGTATTCGAATGGCAGGGTGTTCGTATTGGCCTGCAAATTTGTGAGGATCTATGGCATCCACAACCGTTACAGCAATTGCTGGATGACGATATCGATCTTGTGCTGTCAATTAATGCTTCACCTTACGAGCTTAACAAGCACGAACAACGTCTGGGCGTACTGAAACAGCGTGTTGCCGAAACCGGTAAGCCCATTTTATACCTGAATAATTGCGGCGCTCAGGATGAGCTTGTCTTTGACGGTCATTCTTTGGTTATCGACGCAGAAGGTAATCTGGTGGCTGAGTTGCCACATTGCCAAATGACTACAGCAACCGTGGTTTACGAAAATAACCAGGTTGTCTGTAACGGATTTGAAGCTCAGGCTGAGCAGAATGACCTGGCTCACGTATACGATGCGTTGGTGTTAGCGGTGCGTGATTACGTCACTAAAAATGGTTTTTCCGGAGTGGCTCTGGGCTTGTCGGGCGGTATTGATTCAGCACTAACCCTGGCAATTGCCAGCGACGCTTTAGGTGCCGATAAAGTTCATGCTGTAATGATGCCGTTTCGTTATACCTCGGATATGAGTCTGGAAGACGCAGAGCAGCAGGCGAAAACGCTGGGTGTTCGTTATGATGCGGTGCCGATTGAACCTATGTTTGACGAGTTTATGAATCAACTGTCGCCGTTATTCGGTGAAACGGAACCCGACACGACAGAAGAAAACTTACAATCGCGTTGCCGCGGCGTATTGCTTATGGCCTTGTCGAATAAGACCGGTTCGCTTGTGTTAGCAACGGGCAATAAAAGTGAAATGGCTGTCGGTTATGCAACTTTATACGGCGATATGTGCGGCGGATTTGCGCCAATTAAAGACATTCCGAAATTACTGGTTTATCAATTGGCTGAGTTCAGAAATAGTCGCGGCTCGTGTATCCCACAACGTGTCATCGACAGACCTCCTTCGGCTGAATTAGCACCAGACCAGGTCGATTCTGATTCTCTACCCGACTATAGCGATTTAGATCGCATTCTGGCATTGTATGTAGAGAGGGACTGGTCGGTAACCGACATTGTTGCGGCAGGGTTTGCAGAAGATGATGTGCGTCGGGTTATTCGTTTAGTGGATCTGAACGAATATAAACGCAGACAATCTGCAGTTGGCCCTAAAGTAACGCCTCGTAATTTTGGTAAAGATCGTCGTTACCCTATTACCAGTCACTATCGCCATGAATTACAGCGACAAGGTCAATAGGACAACACTGATGAAAAAAGTTGAAGCCATTATTAAACCGTTTAAATTGGACGATGTGCGTGAAGCGCTGTCTGAGGTTGGAATTGCTGGTATGACGGTATCAGAGGTAAAAGGCTTTGGTCGTCAAAAAGGTCACACCGAGCTTTATCGGGGCGCTGAGTATATGGTCGATTTCCTGCCCAAAGTAAAACTGGAAGTTGTCGTTGCCGACAGCGAAGTTGAGCGTTGTATTGAGGCGATAATGGAAACGGCTCAGACCGGTAAAATTGGTGATGGCAAAATTTTTATTACCGATATTGAACGGGTTATTCGTATTCGTACCGGAGAGGAAAACGAAGACGCGGTATAAATTACCGCGTCGACTGAATAGTTAAAATTAGCGAGCTGAAACTAACTGATTATTAGGGAAGTTAGCTCGCAATACCTTCATTGCGTCTTCACGTAATTCAGGCAATTCAAGCTGATCGTAACTTTCTACCATAATGGCTAATGCGTTTTCTACTTCCGGTGTGTCCGAGAAGTGTTCTAATACATAACGTCCACGGTTAGCTGCTGCTAAATAAGCCTGACGCTCCATATAGTATTGCGCAATTGCCAGTTCTTTCTTAGCTAAACGGCTTTTTAATGCAATTAAACGTTGTTTAGCGTCTGCTGCGTATCCACTGTCCGGATATTTGCGGATGAGTTCAGCAAAATCTTTAAACGCTTCCTGAGCCATTGAAGAGTCACGATCGGAACGATCAACACCTGCGAGTTCGTGTATCGCATTATGTTCCGCTCTCTGGTTTACCAGCCCACGCATATAAAGTGCGTAATCCACATCTTTATGGTTTGGGTTAAGACTAATAAAGCGATCGATAGCGGCCAGGGCTTCGTCAGTATTATCTAACTTGTAGTGTAGATAGATAAGATCTAACTGAATTTGATGAGCGAAAGGACCAAAAGGATAACGGCGATTAAGGTTTGACAATTGTTCTTGTGCCAAATTTAAGTTGCCGTTGGACATGCTCTCCTGAGCCTGGTCATACATAGCTTCTATTTGTGTTTTTGACACCTGTTCTTCTTCTGATTGACTTGAGCAACCAGCTAACATTAACCCCAGAACCGATGATAAAACGACGCTTCGGCCTAACTTATTACTAAACATATTATGAAGGATTCCCTTTATTTTTTTGGCGCTGCACCGGCAAACCGTTACACTAGCATATTCTTGCATTCTAACGCAGCCGTAAAGGCTTTGACAGTCGAAACCCAATATATGAACAAAAGCATTGAATTAGAAGCCATTGTTACCGAGTCTCTGGCTGGAAAAAGATTAGACCAGGCACTTGCAGAGTTGTTCCCCGACTACTCCCGGTCAAGGCTAAAAAGCTGGATAACCGATGGAAAAGTGACCGTTGATACAAAAGTTATCGAAAAACCGCGAGAAAAAGTGGTTGCCGGTAGCTTAGTTGCTGTGGACGCTGAAATTGAGAGTGAAGAGCGGCATGAAGCACAACTGGTAGAACTGGACATCGTATATGAAGACGAGGACATTCTTGTTATCAACAAACCTGCCGGGCTGGTTGTTCACCCCGGAGCCGGTGCACCTGACAGAACCCTATTAAACGGTTTGCTACACTATGCTCCGCAACTCGACCTCGTGCCACGAGCGGGAATTATTCATCGTTTAGACAAAGATACCACCGGGTTAATGGTGGTAGCGCGTAATGTACCGGCGCAGACTCAATTAGTGTCAATGATGCAGGCCCGGGAAATCACCCGTGAGTACGAGGCTGTTTGTAATGGCGTTATGACAGCGGGTGGTATGGTTGATGAGCCTATTGGACGTCATCCGACGAAACGCACACATATGGCAGTTGTGCAGTCTGGGAAACCGGCGGTTACTCATTATCGTGTGTTGGACCGTTATAGAGCACATACCTTATTGCGCTTGCGTTTAGAGTCCGGCCGAACTCACCAAATTCGCGTGCATATGGCGCACATTCGGCACCCCTTGGTCGGTGATTTAACCTACGGTGGTCGCCCGCGTCCGCCCAAACAGGCTGAAGATCGTCTATTGCAAACCTTGCGAGGGTTTAATCGCCAGGCGCTACATGCGGCATCGCTGGGCTTGCACCACCCAATTACCGGGGACTGGCTGGAGTTTAATGTTCCGCGCCCTAAAGATTTTCAATATTTGATTGAAGAGTTGCGAGTTGATAACGAACGCTTTAAATCGGCATGAAGCCATTTTAACGCCGGACTGGGAACTGCCGCCGAACGTTCATGCGGCAGTGACAACCAGAGAGTTTGGCAATTTAGCGGTTCATGTGGGAGATGACCCGGCTGCTGTTCTGCTGCGTCGCCGGCAACTGCAACGTTCACTTAGGCTACCAACCGCAGTTACCTGGCTGCAGCAACAGCATACCAATAAGGTTTTGGATTGGCCTTTTAAATCAGCGGTTGCTGATGCCGCTTACAGCAGTTCACCTCAGAGCGTCTGCGCTGTGCTAACCGCAGACTGTCTGCCTATTCTTTGTTGTTCAGATGACGGAAAAGAAATTGCAGCCGTGCACGCCGGGTGGCGTGGTTTAGCCGACGGAGTATTACAAAATGCTCTGGCAAGCTTTAAAGCACCGGCGGCTAACATTCGAATTTGGATAGGACCGTCTATCGGCGCTTCGGCCTTTGAAGTCGGAGATGACGTACGAGATGCTTTTGTTGCTCGCGATTCATCTAATGCGGAATACTTTCTTTCTCACTCTGGTAAATGGTTAGCCGATTTAACCTCAATTGCAGAGGCCGAGTGTTTACGCACGGGAGTCAAAAATATTACCCAAAGTGCCGAATGCACTGTCCGCAATAACACAAGCTGGTACTCGTGGCGTAAGGAGAAAGCTGCAGCAAGGTTTGCGTCAATTATTTGGCGAAATTAATTTTAATCACTTGAAAATGCGCAAAAAGTACCCACATTTAACTTAACGAAAGAATTAAGTGAGGAAGTACCGATGCGACACGATAAATTTACCAGTAAGTTTCAGATGGCAATTGCTGATGCTCAGTCAATTGCTCTGGGACGTGACCATCAATTCATAGAACCCGTCCATTTAATGCAGGCACTGTTGGATCAAAATGGTGGCTCAGTGCGCCCTTTATTTACGATGCTGGGCGTGGACATTCCCCAGTTCAGAGCAAATCTGTCGAAATCTCTGGATGCCTTACCTCAGGTTGAAGGCACCGGTGGTGACGTTCAGTTATCGCAAAACACAGCTCAACTTTTGAATCTTTGCGATAAATACGCGCAGAAACGAAATGATTCGTACATTTCGTCGGAACTGTTTTTGCTGGCTGCAACGGAAGATAAAGGCAAGCTGGGCGATATTTTTCGTCAGCAGGGAATAAAACGTGATGCGCTGGAAAAAGCCATTAACGACATTCGCGATGGTGAAAAAGTGGATGACCCCAATGCCGAAGATAAACGCCAGGCGCTGGACAAGTACACCATAGATTTAACCGAACGTGCGGAGCAGGGCAAGCTAGACCCTGTTATTGGCCGTGATGAAGAAATTCGCCGGACGATTCAGGTATTGCAGCGCCGCACAAAAAACAACCCGGTTCTTATAGGTGAGCCAGGTGTTGGTAAAACCGCCATTGTAGAAGGACTGGCACAGCGCATCGTTAACGGTGAAGTACCTGAAGGCTTAAAGCATAAACGGGTATTGTCTCTGGACTTGGGCGCGTTATTAGCGGGCGCAAAATTCCGTGGTGAGTTTGAAGAGCGACTCAAAGCTTTATTAACCGAGCTTTCTAAAGAAGAAGGCCGCATCATTTTGTTCATTGACGAGATGCACACTATGGTTGGTGCAGGTAAAGCGGACGGTGCGATGGATGCCGGCAACATGTTGAAGCCTGCCCTGGCTCGTGGAGAACTGCACTGTGTTGGCGCTACTACGCTGGATGAATACCGCCAGTATATTGAAAAAGATGCGGCACTTGAACGACGCTTCCAGAAAGTTTTGGTGGAAGAACCGAACGTGGAAGACACCATTGCTATTTTACGTGGTTTGAAAGAGCGCTACGAACTACACCATTCGGTAGAAATTACAGACCCGGCCATTGTGGCCGCGGCGTCTTTATCGCATCGCTATATCAGTGACCGTAAACTGCCGGATAAGGCTATCGACTTAATTGACGAGGCGGCATCAAGTATTCGTATGCAAATCGACTCTAAGCCGGAAGATTTGGATCGTCTGGAGCGCCGGATTATTCAGTTGAAGCTTGAACGTCAGGCGTTGCAGAAAGAAAAAGATGATGCCAGCAAGAAACGTCTGGAAATTCTGCACGGCGAGCTTGATGAACAAGAACGTAAATACGAAGAACTGGAAGAGATCTGGAATACTGAGAAAGCGGCGGTACAAGGTACCCAGCATATTAAAGCTCAGTTAGAACAGGCTCGTACCGATATGGATATTGCTCGTCGCGCCGGTGACTTAAACCGTATGTCTGAACTTCAGTATGGTCGTATTCCTGAACTGGAGCGACAGCTGGATTTAGCCTTACAGGCTGAAATGCAGGATATGAGCTTGCTCAAAAACCGTGTTACCGAAGAAGAAATTGCTGACGTATTGTCACGCTGGACGGGTATTCCGGTTAACAGAATGCTCGAAGGCGAGCGCGAAAAGCTGTTGCACATGGAAGAGCAAATCCACAGTCGGGTAGTGGGTCAGAATGAAGCCGTAGATGCGGTTTCCAATGCGATTCGTCGTTCACGCGCAGGGCTTGGGGATCCAAACCGTCCTATTGGTTCATTCTTATTCCTTGGTCCAACCGGTGTGGGTAAAACTGAATTATCTAAGGCTTTAGCTAACTTCATGTTTGATACTGACCATGCGATGGTACGTATTGATATGTCCGAGTTTATGGAGAAGCATTCGGTTGCTCGCCTGGTTGGTGCGCCTCCTGGCTATGTTGGCTACGAAGAAGGTGGCTACTTAACCGAAGCCGTGCGGCGTAAACCCTATTCGGTAATTTTGCTCGACGAAATTGAGAAGGCTCACCCAGATGTCTTTAATGTCTTATTGCAGGTATTGGACGATGGCCGCCTAACCGATGGGCAGGGGCGTACGGTCGATTTCAAAAACACCGTTATTATTATGACCTCTAACCTTGGCTCCGATTTAATTCAGGAGCATGCCAAAGAGCATACTTATGAGCAGATGAAGGCTGAGGTAATGGAAGTGCTGGCGCATCATTTCCGTCCGGAGTTCATTAACCGTGTGGATGAAACCGTTGTTTTCCATCCTCTTGGAGAAAGTGAAATTCGCTCTATTGCGCAGTTCCAGTTGCAGCTTCTTTATAAGCGCCTGGAAGAAAAAGAGTATCAGCTTGAGTTGGATGATGACGCTTTATCTCACCTTGCTAGAACTGGGTTCGATCCTGTGTTCGGGGCACGCCCTCTTAAACGTGCAATTCAGCATGAGCTGGAAAACCCGTTAGCGCAAAAAATCTTGTCAGGGGAACTTGAGCCTGCTAAACCGATCAAAGTAAGTGTTGAAAATGAGCGGTTAGTGATCACGCAATAACCACACAGAGCTTCGGGCATTTCCTGTTCGAAGCCCTAATGTGATAACCTGACTACTTTCATATTAGTGACTAAAGAGTGTTTTATACATGAGTAATGACAGCTCAAATGCCAGTGGTAAGAGCCGCGGTATCTATTTATTGCCAAACTTGTTTACAACTGCAGGCCTGTTTTCGGGCTTCTATGCCATAGTTGCGTCAATGAACGATCGCTTTATAGAGGCGGCTGTAGCAATTTTTATCGCAATGGTTTTTGATGGGCTGGACGGTCGGGTTGCAAGAATGACCAATACAGAGAGCGATTTCGGTGCTGAATTCGACAGTATGGCCGATATTGTATCCTTTGGTATGGCACCTGCTTTGGTTATGTACAACTATGCCTTGGCTGATCTCGGAAAAATTGGCTGGTTAGCGGCATTTATTTTTGTGGCTGGTGGTGCATTACGCCTGGCGCGCTTTAATACAAACTTAGGTTCTTCCGATAAAAAGTTCTTTCAGGGGCTGGCTATACCCAGCGCTGCAGCAATCGTTGCCGGTTTAGTCTGGGTTGGTTCTGAATACGGTGTTGAAGGGAGCGATATAGCAGGCTTCGCTGCTGTTGTTACCATTTGTGCCGGCCTATTGATGGTAACCAACTTCCGTTACCACTCTTTTAAAGACGTTGACTGGAAAGGTAAAGTTTCATTTTTAGTCATACTGGTCATTGTACTGGCTTTCGTGATTGTTGCGACGCAACCATCATTAGTGCTGTTCTCTATATTCTTTTTATATGCTTTGTCAGGCCCGGTATTAACCATAAAGAATGTGAAGAAATTGAAGTTGGGCCATGTCGTTGGTGATGACGACGACGATGACGCAGACTTTAATGACAATAAAGAGACCAAAAAAGAAACAGAAAAGACTGAGAAAGAAGATTAAAACACCAAATTGGTGAACTTCTGAGCAAACGATCAAAGTGGTCCGAAAAAGATCTTGAAAGGCTCAGAGAGATCACTATAATTCGCCGCCGTTGTCATGAGTTATCCGGAAGGGATTCAGGCAACGGCGTTTTGTTTCAGCCGGGCTGAAAAAAGCCGCTAAAAAGTGGTTGACGAAACGACTGGGAAGTGTAGAATACGCCTCCCTGCTTCGAAAGAAGCAACGCTCTTTAACAATACTATCAAGCCAAGCAAACTGTGTGGGCACTTGCAGAAGTAAGCAAACAGAAATATTTGTATTGCAACTTTTGAATGAGTGTTCAGCAAAGTTTCATTATGAAGCTAAGCAAAAACGCGTAATTCATTGAGTTGATTGAACTACTTTTAATTGAAGAGTTTGATCATGGCTCAGATTGAACGC
>NZ_FPBE01000005.1 GCF_900116625.1 Idiomarina abyssalis | reverse complement strand
CACCGTTTTATAACCCAGCTTCTCACACTCGCGGCGCCAATGGTGGCTCATGCCGCAGGACTCAACCGCCACCTCGCAGTTGTCCGTGCGCTTCAGAGTCGCCAGCTTCGCTAACACCTTATTGCTGCGCAGCTTTTTATTAAAAACTTCCTGCTCATTTTCATCCAGCGCCAAAACCTGAATAAAATCCTTTGCCAAATCCAGGGCAATTCTGTTTACAATAGCCATTGGTCCTCTCCACTCTGTTTTTTTGGATGTTTGAACCTCTATATTGGCACATTGCGATGCCGCTTAGGAGGGAGGGGACCATCTCATCAGGCTACGCAAATTCGTATCAGGCGACGCCAAACTCGGCGCGATAAGCTTCAACTTTTGGTAGATATTCTTTGAACGTGTTGTCATCCTTCAAAAAGGTGATGACATCGTTCAGGCTGACAATGCTAACCACCTGAGCATTAAAATCACGCTCAACTTCCTGAATGGCGGATAACTCGCCTTTGCCTTTTTCCTGACGGTCGAGCGCAATCAGAACACCGGATAATTCAGCGCCGTTTGCCTGAACAATCTCCATGGCTTCGCGAATAGCTGTTCCTGCGGTGATCACGTCATCCACCAGCATAACTTTACCTTCCAGCGCAGAGCCCACCAAGTTGCCGCCTTCACCGTGATCTTTCTTTTCCTTACGGTTAAAGCAATAAGGTGTGTCTTGGTTGTGCTGATCATAAAGCGCAACAGCTGTTGCCGTGGCAATAGGAATGCCCTTATAAGCTGGGCCAAATAAAACGTCAAAGTCGATACCTGAGTCGACCAGAGCCTCTGCGTAAAAGCGACCTAAGCGAGCCAAGTCGGAACCTTTATTAAAAAGCCCGGCGTTAAAAAAGTAAGGGCTGGTGCGACCCGACTTTAATGTAAATTCGCCAAACTTAAGAACACCACGCTCAATCGCAAATTCAATAAACTCTTTTTGATACGCTTTCATTCGTTAACTTCCTGAACTATTACTGACACTAGGCTAAAGCTTTTTTCTGAATATCGATAAGCTCGCGGATGCTATGGCGCGCCATATCGACCAGACTGTTCATTTCGTCGAAACTGAAGGCTTCGCCTTCTGCAGTGCCCTGAATTTCGATGAATTTGCCGGCTTCTGTCATGACAATGTTCATGTCGGTATCGGCTTTTGAGTCTTCAATGTATTCCAGATCACTGACTGGTTCGCCGTCTAAAATACCGACTGAAATTGCCGCGACCATTTCTTTTAGCGGATTTACTTTGACCATACCTTGCGCCCGCATCCAGTTCAGTGCGTCAACTAAGGCGACACAAGCACCGGTAATAGACGCGGTACGTGTGCCACCGTCGGCCTGAATCACGTCACAGTCGATAGTAATGGTGTGTTCACCTAAGGCACTCATATCAATACAGGTACGCAGTGAGCGGCCAATTAAACGCTGAATTTCTAAGGTACGACCGCCTTGCTTACCGCGTGACGCCTCGCGGGCAGAACGGGTATGAGTTGCGCGTGGTAACATGCTGTATTCAGCGGTAACCCAGCCCTGGCCTTTACCTTTTAAAAAGCGCGGAACGCCGCGCTCTACCGATGCATTACAAAGCACCTTGGTTTCGCCAAACTCGATTAAAACCGAGCCTTCTGCGTGTTTGGTAAAGTTACGGGTAATGGTTACCGGTCGAATTTGTTGTGCCGTACGGCCACTTGGACGCATGTCATCTCCTTACTGAGTGAATGTCGCGATGTATAAATTGAGCGCAATTGTAGCAGAATTGCACGATTAATGGATCGCGATTCGCGCAGCAACGTATTACACTAGACCGAGCAAAAGAATATGAGCGGGAGGCAGTATGTCGCGTTCAGATGATGAAGAATTTGAGTTGTTTCGTCAGGAAATGACTGACGTAACGCCCTTGGCGGGTGAAGAAGTTGCTGATATTAAGCAGGCTTTTGAACCGACGCTGGCGCAAAAAGAGCGCCGCCGGGCGGCGGAGGCCGAAGAAGCAGAGAATGCTAACTTCTTGTCGACTGAATATGTCGATTTAGTGGCGCCGGATGAAGCTATCGAGTTTCACCGCGACGGGGTGCAGGCCGGTGTGTTTAAGCGCTTGAAGCAAGGCCGCTACACTATGGAAGCGAGCCTGAACTTGCATCATCACTCGTTAGTGGAGGCGCGCACTGCATTGTTTAATTTTGTGCAGGACTGTCATGCTGCTGGTGTACGAATGGCTTTGGTGATTCACGGCATGGGTAAGCATTCGAAACCACACCCGGCGCTGATAAAAAGCTATGTGAATAAATGGCTGCGAGAATTGCCGCCGGTACTGGCGTTTCATAGCGCGCAACGGGCACACGGCGGCCGTGGGGCCGTGTATATTATGATGAAGAAAAACGCCGAACAGAAACAGAAAAACCGCGAAAAGCATGCGAAAAAATAAGGAAATATAATGATTCAAAGTATGACGGGCTACGCTCGCTACGAACATAAAGCTGACTGGGGCACCGCAACATGGGAAGTCCGCTCGGTAAACCAGCGGTATTTAGAAACCTTCTTCCGCTTGCCGGAAAACTTTCGCTCGCTGGAAAACGCACTGCGCGATAAATTTCGGAAAAATTTGCAGCGCGGCAAGGTTGAATGCAAGTTATACGTGCATATGGATGAAACGCGGCAAAGCGAGCTATCTATTAATGAAGAGCTTGCGAAAAGCGTTATTGCCAGTGCTAAGTGGGTGAGTCAGCATTCCGCAGCAGGCCAGTTAAACCCAATTGATGTATTGAAATGGCCGGGTGTGGTGAACGCGGACGAGCAAGACACCGACGCTTTGCAAAAAGAAGTGTTAAAAGCCCTTGATGCGACTATTGCAGAGTTCATAGAAAATCGTAAAAGCGAAGGCTCGGCTATTGATAAAATGCTGCAAGAGCGTCTGGATGGTGTTAGCAAACAAGTCGCCTTTGTTCGCGAACGTATGCCAGAAGTGCTCCAGTGGCAACGTGAGCGCTTACTTACACGGTTTGAAGAAGTAAAAATAGAATTGGATCCGCAGCGTGTTGAGCAGGAAATGATAATGCTGGCGCAAAAAGTCGATGTAGCCGAAGAGCTCGATCGCCTGGACGCCCACGTAGAAGAAGCCCGAAAAATACTGAAAAAAGGTGGCCCTTGCGGACGGCGTCTGGACTTTATGATGCAAGAGTTCAACCGCGAAGCAAACACACTAGCCTCTAAATCAATTAACGCCGATATCACCGCCGCTGCGGTTGAGCTAAAGGTATTAATTGAGCAGATGAGGGAGCAGATCCAGAACATTGAGTAGCGTCTACTCTTGTTTCAGTTTGTGATCCAGGCTCAGCTCGGCATACATCTGCTTCAGCCGGCGGTTTTCCTCTTCCAACTCTTTGAGGCGCTTCACATCAGAGGCCTCCATGCCCCCGTACTTGGATTTCCAGTTGTAGTAGGTCGCATCGGAGATGCCGTATTCCCGGCAGACTTCCTTGACCAGGCGGCCGCCCTCGACCTCCTTCAGAATCTTGACGATCTGTGACTCGCTGTACCGTGATTTCTTCATGTCGTTCTCCGTTTGCCTCATTGTAGGCCGGAGAACTCTAATTACGCATGCACCGATTTTAGGGGATGGTTACAATGCCACAGCGTTGGCTTTTGTCGACAAGATGCTCACAGAAACCGACGCCACCTTTTTGATGGTCGACCGTCGTTCAAAAGTGGGCGGGCACTGGAACGACGCATATCCTTTTGTGCGATTACACCAGCCTTCAGGCTTTTATGGCGTTGCTTCGCGACCATTAGGGCGCCATCGACTGGATGAAACAGGGTTTAACAACGGCTTTTTCGAATTAGCGACGGGTGTTGAGGTCCTGAACTATTTCCATTCACTTATGGACGAAGTATTTATTCCATCGAAGCGTGTCCGGTTTAAATGGGGGCTACTACACTATCCAAAAAGCAAAAAAATATGCACAGGAGGCAGAGTTTTGGCAGCATGTTGGTAGCAAAATGCACTTTGTTATGATTCCTGGTGACTCAACGAAGACATTGGTTACGGTTTTTGCAGTAAAGTGAGCTAATGTAGTATTCGCACTTTATGAATATTACTTATGTGCCATTAGCGGACACTCAATCTTGACACCAAGTGATCAAAAACCAATCGAACACGTTGTGGTACTGGACCACGTTGAGGGCGATAAATATATAAATCCCAAGGCACCGGCTCGACCTCTTCTAACACTCTCACAAGTTTCTCTTGGCGTAATAAGTCTTGGGCCAAAAAGTCAGGAATTTGAGCAAACCCCAGTCCATTTTGTACACCCATTAATTCAGCTTCGGCGTCGGCACTTCGAAAACGTGTTATGGATGGCGTCCACTGTCTGTCCATGGAAAAAACCCATGGCCAAAGCTTTCCCGTATTGCGATCTACTAACCCTGTAACCGGCAAGTGGTTTAGTTCTTCAATAGACGCAGGCCTTCCCACTCTATTTATTAAGTCAGGCGAAGCCACGACATACAGATTAATTTTGGTGAGCTGGCGGGCAATAAATCGACTATCTCTCATGAAGCCGATACGAATCCCAATATCTATTTTTTCGTCAACTACATCCACGCGCTCGTCACTGAGTGTCAGGTCTATATCCAGTTGAGGATGTATTGTTGAAAGTTCCAGTAATACTGGCATTAAGCACTTATGACCAAAACCAACAGGCGCTGCGATACGAACCCGCCCTTGTAATTCATTACCCGAGTCAGGGGCGCTTGTTTGAAACAATTCATCTACAGCGCGCAGGCGTTCTTTTGCTATCAAAGCAAATTTTTCTCCAATTAGGGTCACTTGTATGTGTCGAGTATTTCGATGAAATAAAAGCTCCCCTTGCAATCGCTCTAACTCCTTCACTGCTCGCGTCACTGCCTGAGGAGAAATTCCCAGACGGTTAGCCGCTTCTTTAAAGCTGCGAGACTCAGCAGCAGTACAAAATATCCGGAGCATTTCCAATCTGTTAAGCATCACAGTCACATTCAGGTTTGAAATGAATACATAAATATTATTCCAAAATATGGAATTGTGAAATTAAAACATTTCCATTTATTGGTTTTTGAAGGTAAGAGATACTTTGCTTGTTATTTAGACAACGTCATTCAACTTATTTGAGGATATTAACTATGAGCAGTGTTTTAGCAAATAACATCAGCGGTAAGGTCGTTGTGATCACTGGTGGTAGCAGCGGTTTAGGCGAGACCACGGCAAGACATTTAGCCAGCCTTGGCGCATCTGTTGTTTTAGGTGCCCGACGCATCGACAAGCTTGAAGCTATTGCTGCTGACATACGCGCAGCAGGCGGAGAAGTTGCGGTTCAAGCGACAGATGTGACTAGCCCGGACGAAGTGAAGGCCCTTGTAAATCTTGCACAAGAGCGCTTCGGTAAAGTTGATGTGGTTATCAATAATGCAGGGTTAATGGCGATTGCACCGTTAGCTGAGACTCGAGTTGACGAATGGGATCGCATGATTGACATCAACGTTAAAGGTCTGCTGTATGGAGTAGCCGCAGCGCTTCCGATCTTTCAGGCTCAGGGAACAGGCCACTTTATCAATATTTCTTCCGTAGCGGGTATCAAAGTATTCAGTCCCGGCGGCACGGTTTATAGCGGAACCAAATTCGCTGTTCGCGCTATTGCCGAAGGCTTACGCCATGAAGTTGGGGGTAAAATTCGTTCAACAATCATTTCACCGGGTGCAATCGAATCTGATTTAAAACATGGAAGTTCAGATACTCAGGGTGCAGCCTTTGTAAAAGATTTTTATCAGCAAAATGAAATTCCATCTGACTCTGTTGCTCGTGCTATCGCATACGCAATTGAGCAGCCTGCGGATGTGGATATCAACGAGATTGTTCTGCGCCCAACTGTTCAAGAATTTTAATTCGTTTAATAAAAGACCTATTAACCAGCGGGTGATTTAACCACCCGCTGAATATTCATTTTGTGAGGTTATTGATGACAGCGTTAAACAGACAAATGCGTGCTTTGGTATTAGATAGCTATGAAGAGGGTACAGTATTCCGGGATGCCCTGATTAACTTACCCTCTCCATCAGCAGGTCAGGTGCAAGTAAAAATATTTGCAAGTGGAGTCAATCCTATTGATTACAAGATCCGCCAAGGTATCGCTCCTTATGCCATGCCGGAATTACCCGCAGTACTTGGCACCGATTTAGCTGGAGAAATTGTTGCTATCGGCGACGGCGTCACCGACTTTTCAGTAGGCGATGAAGTTTATGGTCTGACTGGCGGAGTGCGAGGATTGCAAGGATCATTGGCTGAATATGCCAACGTAGATGCTGAGTTACTTGCTCTCAAACCGAAAAATTTGTCCATGCGTGAAGCTGCGGCTTTACCTCTGGTTGCACTTACTGCTTGGGAAGGTTTGGTTGACAAGGCGAATGTTAAAGCGGGCCAGAAAATCCTTATCCAAGGTGGAGCTGGCGGAGTTGGGCATTTAGCTGTGCAAATTGCTAAGGCCTTAGGTGCCGACGTTTATGCCACTGCATCGACTGGAAAACAACAACGGCTCAAGGCGCTTGGTGCCACGCCAATTGATTATCACACTACAAGCCCTGCTGAGTACGTGGACGCATACACCCAAGGCAAAGGATTCGATATCATTTACGACACTGCCGGTGGCTCTGTACTCGATGCCTCATTAGGTATCATTGCACATTACGGCCATATTTTAAGCTGTGCTGCATTCGGCTCACATAACCTGGTACCGTCGTCATTGCGCTCTGCAACATTATCAGCGATTTTTGTGTTACACCCACAGCTCAGCGGAGAGGGGCGCAAACATCATGGTGACATTCTGCGGCAAATTACGGCTCTCGTTGAAGCTGGACAAATTAAGCCACTACTCGATCCGTTACGCTTCTCCCTTGACACGGCAATGGATGCACATAATGCTGTAGAGTTGGGGTCCATGGGTAAAGTAGTTATTGATGTAATTGCTTAAAAAGACATTGTTGAGGATGCATATGAGCCCAAGAAAACTAATTCGAACTGTTCGTTTCCATGAATTAGGTGGCCCCGAGGTGTTAACTATTGACTCGCTGGCGAGTCCAAGTTTGCAGGCCACTGATGTTCGTATTGCGGTCAAAGCTGTTGGGCTCAATCGTGCTGATGCCATATTTAGGCGAGGCCACTATATAGAAAAGGCTGACTTCCCTTCGCGAATCGGCTATGAAGCATCCGGGATAGTTATTGAAGTCGGGGAAGAGGTGAATCATTTACGCCTTGGGGAAGAGGTTTGTATTGTCCCTCAGATGGGGCTTTCTCAGAATGGCTGCTACGCAGAAGAGATTGTCGTACCAAGTGAATATGTGGCACCCAAACCAGCAGGGCTAACCTTTGCTGAAGGCGCAGCAGCTTGGATGCAGTACCTGACAGCTTATGGCGCTTTGGTCGAAATTGCTAACGTGCAAAAAGGCGATTCAGTACTGATAACCGCCGCATCGAGCAGTGTTGGATTGGCTGCGATTCAAATTGTGAATTCTCTGGGGGGTATCCCTATCGCTACAACTCTAACAGGAGCTAAAAAGGCTGCTGTGCTCAAGGCTGGTGCGGCCCATGTGATTGCAACCCAAGAAGAACCGCTACTGGATAGCTTGAGAAGCATCTTGGGAGCAAACAATTTAAAAATCGCATTTGATGCTGTCGGTGGGCCGCAGATAGCTGAAATTGCTGAAGCAATGAGCCCTGAAGGAACAATAATAGTACACGGAGCATTAAGTCCCGAAACAACCCCTTTTCCCTTAAAAATAGCACTTCGTAAAAGTCTGACAGTTAGGGGGTATGTGTTTACTGAAGTTATAAAAGACATCGAGCGTTTTCGCAGAGCAAAGCAATTTATCCACTCGGGTTTATCCGAAGGAACACTCAAGCCTGTCATTGATCGAAGCTTTAAATTTGAAGAGATAGTGGCAGCGCATCACTATCTGGAGTCAAATCAGCAGATTGGTAAAATAGTGGTCGAACTTGATTAACAGTTCGTAGCTTCCGCTAGTCTCTGGCCGGCGCATAATTCACCGCCAGAACAATAAGAAAAGGGGTAGTGTATGGTAATTAGCGATCTTCTCTGGCGGCGACCGCGCCATTACATGGATGTCGATGAAACCCACGACCACGTGCACTGGGTGGAACTTTTCTTCGATCTGGTCCATGTAGTGACAATTTTCATTTTGGGGAATTACCTGTCCCATCATCTGGGGTGGCAAGGATTCTGGGTGTTTACGGGACTGTTTCTGGCGATTTTCTATGCCTGGGCAGACAGCTCGGTCTATAACTCACTGTATATCTCCACGGACATGCCGCATCGCGTGGTGATGGCACTTAAGATTGTCACAATGATGACCATCGCGGCGGCGATTCCCGACGTGGGCGGTGAAGGCTGGACGTATTTCGCGCTGGGCTATGCGTTGAATCGGGCTCTGACGGCCTATCTTTACTGGCGGGCGCGCTGTACCGACAACGCGGCCAATAGGCTGGCGCAGGAACAGGGGCGGAATTTTTTCGTGTTGGCCGGGTTGTTCGCGCTGTCGGCTTTTTTGCCCACACCGGTCGCCTATTGGGTCTTTGCCGCCGGCGTGGCAGCAATTCAGCTGCAGTATATGCTGCCGCGCGTAGGCACGCTCCGCTTCGAACGCTTTGTGCCTCAACTCGGACACATCTCGGAGCGCTTCGGCCTTCTGATGTTGATCTTGCTGGGTGAAGGATTCTTTAAGCTGGTGGTCACGCTGGCCGACAAGGGCGTCTACATAGTCAGCGCGGGTACGCTGTTCAATGTGACCATGGGCGGCTTGTCCCTCTTCGCGCTGGCCTGGACTTATTTCGACTGCGCCGGCAATGCAAAACCGAAGAGCCGCACCAGTGCTGTGCTGCTGAGATACTGGTTTGCTCACATCGTGATTTTGTGGAGTGCGGTGACGATTGGCGTTGCGCTGGCCGGAGAAGTCTACGTCGGCCTGTGGGATCCTTATCCGCCCGGCTACGCCGCGCTTGGCTCGGTCGGCCTTGCGTTTTTTTTAGCTTCGCTATGGGCGCTGCGTCGAACCGTGGCTGATGCCACCGACAACTACCATAGCGCCGGTCTGAGGCTGTTCGGCATTGTCATGGCGCTGATTGTGCTAGCCGTTCATCCCCTCGTACCGTCGATTGTCAGCAACGGGCTTTGGGTCCTGGCGCTGTTCTCGCAGATTGGTGTGCCGATTTTTCTAGCGGTAAGAGATGCGCGTCGATCTGATAAAATGCTGTGATGGAACATGGCTACGCCCATGCAATTTGACAGATAGCCGTCAGGGATTTGATGCGCTCTTCTTATGCTCATTAAGCCGTAGAACCACATTCTTTTCGGAAGTATTCATCAAGCCGGCCTTTTTGTTTTCGTGATCAGTGATTGTCCGTCGGCGCTGTCCACGTCGGCGCTTCGTCCTCAGTTAGCCGTTCGTCCTCCCGCATGGCGTGCCCCAGTGATTCTTCCAGCTTCATGAACAACTGCGCGTAGCGCGGGCTGAAGTGGATGCCTTCCTCGATGTTGCGCCAGGCGTTGAACAGTTGGTCTTCGTTGGCTTTTTCGCTGGCAACGAAGGACTGGATCATCCGGCGAGCGCGTTCTGGCTGGACGCCCATGGCGGTGAGGGCATCGCCGCCGAGTGCCAGGGCGGAGTAGTAGGTTTCGCTTACCACGTCGTCGGCGCCGGCTTCGCGCAGTTCGTAGCTGTGGCCGCGGTCGAAGGCGCGGGCCAGTACCCAGACCTCCGGGTAAAGCTGTTTGACATGACGCACCAGATTAACGGCCCGGTTGCAGTCATCAATGGCCACAACGAGCAGGCGTGCCTCGGCAATGCCGGCCGTTTCCAGTAGCTGGATGCGGGTGGCGTCGCCAAAGTAACTTTTCAGTTGGATTCGGCGCAGGTTTTCGATCTGGTCCAGGGCAACGCTCGGAATGTTGTTGGCGCGAAGCAACCGGCAGACGATCTGCCCAAAGCGGCCGACCCCTGCCACGATCACCGGCGCCTGCTCTTCTATCTCATCCGGCTCCGCTTCTTCATTGGAGGCCTTCTGATAGCGCGGCAGCACCACCCGGTCATAGACAATGAACAACAGCGGCGTCAGGAACATGGACAGGGCCACGACCAGTGACTGCGCGGTGTCCGCCGGGATCACACGGTTCTGGGTGCTGTAGGTCAGCAGCACAAACCCGAATTCACCGGCCTGGGCGAGTCCGAGGGTGAACAGCCAGCCATCACTGCTGCGGATGCGGAAGGCGAGGGCCAGACCAACCAGAATCAGGGCCTTGCCGATGATCACCGCCAGGGCGAGAAGCAGGACGATATCCCAGGACTCCGCCAGAACGCCGAAATTGATTCCCGCGCCCACGGTAATGAAGAACAGCCCCAGCAGCAGCCCTTTGAACGGCTCGATATTGGCTTCCAGTTCGTGCCGAAATTCGCTGTTGGCCAGCACCACACCGGCCACCAGGTAACCGAGTACCGAACCCAGCCAGCCCGAACCGCTTGGCCAACGGCACCGCGATTACCGCCGCCACCAGGTAAATAAACGCCTGAATAAAGTAGTCAGTCATTAGAGCCGCCAGTTATGTCCGTCGGGTGATAATTAGATATTCGTTCTTGTAACCTTAGACCAAAGGCCGCATTTCATCTCCCGTTTCGAAACCGGGGACAGATCAGACCTGCTTTACTTCACCACTATGTCCAGCGCGGACATCTTCGGGCCCATGAACATCTGTAGTAGCCCCCATTTAAACCGAACACCTTGGTAGAAGCAAGTTGACGAAGCGTTTTGTGGTGCCGGGCCAGCCTGAGAACACCTCAGTGGAGTTCGGTGCCTACGGCTTTACCCCAGAGGAGATTACGGAGCAAGGTATCGACAGGAGCGACCGACCGTACAGCAGCCTGGTGTATCTGTCCACGAGCCGCAGTTATCAGTCAGCCGGTGGCACCTCGGGATGGACCACCTCGCTGACCGTTGGTGCCCTGGGCTTAGACCTGTTTGAGCACAGTCAGAATGCGATTCACAAGGCCACCGGCAGTGACAAGCCCGAAGGCTGGGATCACCATATCTCCGAAGGGGGCGAGCCTACCTTGCGGTACTCCGCGGCCTACCACCAGTACCTGGATGGCAGTGAGCCGGGCAGCAAGTTCAAGGTGACCTACTTTGGGAGCGTCGGATACCTCACTGAATTTGGCGCCGCCCTGGTGTTCCGGGGAGGGCTGATTTCGTCGCCGGATAACCGCTTCAACCCGGAATTGATGGCCTACGGTGAGCGGGCGCCCAGCGTCTCCGCGGTCGGCGGTCGGGAGAACTACTTCTGGGGTGGCCTGTCGGTGAAGGCCAGGGCCTACAACGCTTTTCTGCAGGGTCAGTTCCGGGATTCTGATCACGAACTCAGTGCCAATGATCTGAATGTGCTGCTAGCGGAAGTCTGGGCCGGTTACACCCACACCCTCTGGGACAACATGGAGCTGAGCAAGCGCTTTGGCAGTCACTGACAACCGGTGTACATCACCCTGGGAAATACCATGTATACCGCTGAACAATTGGTTTTCAGCAAGAGCAGGGCGCATGGTTAGGCTCAGGCATTACTGGAAACGGAGAAACGATATGAGCAACATCGTTGAAGTAAACGACAGCAACTTTGATGCGGCCGTTGGTCGTAACGACAAGCCGGTCCTGGTCGATTTCTGGGCACCCTGGTGCGGCCCCTGCAAGACCGTTGGCCCCATGCTTGATGAAATCGCCGACGAACTGGGCGATGACCTGGTAGTGGCCAAGGTCAACGTGGATGACAGCCCGGAAACGGCGGCTCGCATGGGAATCCGCAGCATTCCGACCCTGGCGCTGTTCCGCGAGGGCGGCGTGGTGGCCCGGCAGACCGGTGCCGGCACCTTGGGCCAGTTGCGGGCCTTCGTCAAAGGCAACCTGTAATTCACCGGCTCGAATCAACACCCTCTTGTTATGGGAGGGTGTTTTTGTGTGCCGGTTGCGCTGCCCGCCAATGCTGGTTAGACTTATCCGGGTCCATTGCCATCATTCAGGTACCCCACGATGAAAACCCAGGAGCTGCAACTCCTCTATATTTTCGACGCCATCATGACCGAGCGCTCGGTGACCCGAGCCGCCGAGCGTCTGGCCATGACCCAGCCGGCGGTATCCAACGCAATTTCCCGGATGCGCCAGATCTGGAGCGACCCGCTGTTTGTCCGCAAAGGTCGTAACATCGAGCCAACGTCTTATGCCTTGAGCCTCTGGGACCAGGTAGGCGGGCCCATGTACGCGCTAACCAACACGGTTTCAGCCACTCAGTTCGACCCCGCTAATTCCAAAAGGAAATTTCGCATCGCCGCTACCGACGTGATCGTTGAGATGGTCTGGCGCCAGTTAATCGAATTGCTGGAGCGGGAGGCGCCCGGTGTCGATCTGCACGCGGTCCCGTACACGCTCGATGGCACCTACGACGATCTGCGCGAAGCCCACGTGGACCTGGCGGTTGGCGTTCTGAACCAGCACGACCACAGCCTGCGGAGCACCTGGTTGTTTGAGGGTGGCTACGTGCTGGCGATGCGCGAAGGACATCCGCTGGCGGGTAAGCCGATCACCATGGAGGAATTCCTGGAGGCCCGGCATTTGCTTGTGTCCATGTCGGGCGACGCCCATGGTTTCGTGGACAGCTACCTGGACCAGAAGGGGCAAAGCCGCCGGATTGCCGCCACCGTCAATCATTTCTCCATCGTGCCGCAGGTGCTTCGGGAGACAAACCTGATTGCGGCGGTGCCGGAACTCATCAGTCAGGACTGCGGTTTTGTGAACGGGCTCTGGATGGGAGAGCTGCCCTTTGAGGTTGATCCCACCAGCATGTACCTGGTCTGGCACGCCCGCCATGACCGGGATCCCGGCATTATCTGGATTCGGGACCACCTCGAGCGCCTGCTGCGGGATCGCTGGCACGAAATCATGACCACCTCGCCCTGCGGGCGGCACCTGAAAGCGGTCTAACCGGCCAGAGAAGTCGCCGCAACGAAAAAGGGGGCTAACAGCCCCCTTTCGACATTATGCTTCAGCTAACTCTTTCAAGGTAAGGGTAGTCAATATACCCTTCCGCACCCTGGGAGTAAAAAGTCGCCGGATCTGCTTCGTTGAGCTCGGCGCCAAGCTTCAGGCGCTCCGGGAGGTCCGGGTTGGCAATGAAGGGCACGCCAAAGGCGACAGCGTCGGCCAGTCCGGATTCGATGGCTTGTTCTGCTTCTTCACCGGTGTAGCCCATGTTGAGGATCAACTTGCCCTTGAAGTGTTCGCGGACCGGAGTAATGACGTCCGCTTGCTGTTCCCCGAAAAAGTCGCTGCGCATCAAATGAACAAAGGCCAGGCCGTAGTCGTTCAGGCGCTTGGCGAGCCAGGTAACCAGACCGACCGGATCACTGTCTTTCATGCTCTGGAAGCTGTTGAGGGGGCTCAGTCGAACACCGACGTTCTTGGAACCGAACACTCCGGATACGGCTTCAATCACCTCCAGCAGAAGTCGGGCGCGATTTTCGATCGGGCCACCGTAGGGGCCTTCTCGATGGTTGGAGCTATCACGCAGGAACTGATCCAGCAGATAGCCGTTGGCGCCATGAACCTCAACACCGTCAAAGCCGGCGCGCTTGGCATTCTCGGCGGCGGTGCGGAAACCGTCGATGATGGCCGGGATTTCGCTGTCGGCCAGTGCGCGGGGAACCGTGTAGGACTTCTTACCTTCCGGTGTGTGCACTTCATCGCTGGTGATGGCAATGGCGCTGGGCGCTACCGGATCCTTGCCATTGTTTAACACCGGGTGGCAGGCGCGGCCACCGTGAAAGATTTGCAGATAAATCTTGCCACCTTTGGCGTGTACCGCATCAGTGACTTTCTTCCAGCCTTCAACTTGCGCCTCGGAATAGATACCGGGCTCGCGCCAGAAGGCCGAATTGCCTTCAATAGCCATGGTCGCTTCAGTGATGATCAGGCCGGCAGAGGCACGCTGGGCGTAATACTCAACCATCATATCCGTGGGAACGTGATCAGCGTCGGCACGGACGCGGGTGAGGGGGGCCATGAAGACCCGATTGGCCAATTCACTGGCGCCCATTTTCAGGGGAGTAAAAAGTGTGTTCATAGCATCCTCGGGAAATTTTGTGTACGAGAGCTGATAGTATATCCGCCCGTTGGCCGGGCGGACTAATTCGGACGAGATATATCAATCATCATCCTGACTGATGCGACAGGCTGTTCATCGGCTCCGCTTTTCACGAGTTCGTCCTGTAGAAGATACGGAACCACACCGGTAAGCCCGGCGGCTTCTTCCTCGGCGTTACTGAATCCTGCGACCTGTTTGCCGTCGATGATCAGGTTGCCGTTGTTGTCGCGGATGTTGAGCAGAGCTGCCGGACCATGGCACACGGCGGCAACGTATCCACCCTGCTGGTAGACGGCATACCCAATGTCATTCACTGAACGCACCCGCTGTGTGTCAGTCGTCTTTACCCGAGTGTAAACGGCGACTATACTGCGCGCTACTCGAAAATCATTGCGGAGACAGATAATGAAAGCTGTTGGATATCGGGAATCTCTTCCTATCGAAAACCCTGATGCGCTGCAAAATGTTGAGATGGAACGTCCCGTCGCAAAAGGCCGGGACCTGTTGGTCAGAGTCAAAGCCATCGCCGTGAACCCCGTTGACTTCAAGGTACGCCAGCAGGCAGAGCCCGAACCAGGCCAGATCAAAGTACTTGGATGGGATGCCGTTGGAGAGGTAGTGGCAATAGGCGAGGGCGCTTCACTCTTCAAAGAAGGTGACACCGTATTTTATGCCGGTGACGTTACCCGTCAGGGTAGCAACGCTGAATACCAGGTTGTCGATGAGCGTCTGGTTGGTCGGAAGCCTGCCAGCCTGTCCGACGCCGATGCTGCGGCGTTGCCCCTGACCACGATAACAGCATGGGAAATGCTGTTTGACCACCTGCAACTTGAGCGACAGTTGGCTGGGTCCATCACTCCAAGCGACGATGTGGTACTTGTGATTGGCGCCGCAGGAGGCGTGGGTTCAATTCTAGTTCAATTGATCAAACAGCTGACAGGCGCAAAAGTACTCGCTACGGCATCTCGCCCGGAATCGAAGGCCTGGGTTGAATCATTGGGTGCGGATTTTGTTTTGAATCACCGTGAACCCTTGCAGCCCCAGATCGAAACACTGGTGTCTGCCGGCAAAATTGGTTCTGTAACCCATGTGGCCAGTCTTAACGCCACAGATCAATACTTCGACGATTATGTGGCGGTGCTTAAGCCGTTTGGAAAGATTGCCATGATCGACGATCCTGCAAGTCTGGACGTAATGAAGATCAAGCCGAAGAGTCTATCATTACACATTGAATTCATGTTCGCCCGCTCAATGCACCAGGCGGATGATATGCAGGTTCAGCACGACTTGTTGAATGAGGTCTCACGGCTTGTAGATCAAGGCTTCATCCGCACAACTGCAGGTAAGTACCTCGGAGCGATCAACGCCGAGAATCTACGTGCCGCACACGCCGAACTGGAATCAGGAACCGCCGTTGGCAAGATTGTGCTGGAGGGTTTTGCCTGACGGCTTCTACCCCGTTACTGCGGACATTCCTAAGAAGAGTCACTCTTAAAGAACCCGGCAAACGATCAAGTTGCCCCATTGCTTCAGCCGTTGGACTCCAAGCCTTCCAGAATATGCGGCCAGCAGGCTTTGCATCGGCTGCGTAGCAGGTCGCTGTGGCCGATTTCTTTCAAGCCAAAACTGCCTGGTTCCAAAAAATGTTTTTTTATCTGGGCGTTGGGCAGCAGGCCACCACGATCGAAGTCATCAAAGCCGGCTGCGAAACGAGTGTAGGGGCGATCTATCACCACTTTGGCAACAAGGAGGGTATTTTAAGCGCACTCTTTTTTGCAGCTCAGGATGATCAGCGACAACATCTGGACCGGGAGTTAGCCAACACCAACAGCCTTCGCGAGGCTGTGTATTCAGTTATCTGTAGTTATCTCGACTGGGTTGTCGCCAATCCCGAATGGGCAAGGTTCCTGTATCAGGCGCGATCAGCAGTCGCTAAAGGACCATTTCAGGAGGAGCTGAAAGATAGGAATGCGAAAGGCTTCCGGGAACTCAAAGCAAAGTTGCTTGGCTTCGGTAACGAAAGTAACAGCATTGTTCAGCCGTTCGAGATCGTAATCTCTCTGATCGTCGGCCCGTCGGAAAATTACTGCAAAGCCTGGCTGGCTGGCCGGGTACAGACTTCGCCTCGGGATTATCGGGAAGAATTCGCGGAATCCGCATGGCGATCGCTTCAGAGGTGATCCAGCTGAAAATATTTGCCTCGCGTTGTTCCTGGATCATATTCCGCCACAATGGGTGATTCCGATGTTTGACTGGCATCTCGCATTCTTTGGTGATTAAGGATTAACGGAGCTCTCTTTCATTATCGGGACGACGCGAATGTTTGAAACTAGTCACCATTTGGTGACCACCACGCCCGCGGCTAGCGTTCAAACAGCAGGTCTAGTGCCCGAAGTGATCTCCGCTGAACTGTGCAAGCAGTGCAGGGGGTGATGGCCGTGGGCAATTTGAATCAGATGCTCGGGCAGATGGTGCTGTAGTGCGCGAACGAACAGATCTGCAACCAGCGGCGTGTGTTCTGAGGGTTTCAGAATGACGCTGTTGCCCGCCATCAGGGCAGGGAGCAGCAAGTTGTTGGCCATGGCCAGTGGATAGTTCCAGGGTGATCAATCGGGCGAGTTGATTCTGGGCAGACGCCGGCGCATGGTAAGCATCCCTCAGGCGGGTTGCACGCTCTTCTAGCGATAACCGGCCCCAGTTCGCCTGCGCGATCCGACTCCGGCCCACAATTTCTGTCAGCTCGGACCGGGAGGTGATTGGCACCTGTCCGACCGGCTCCTGATTCAACGGATTCAATGACACAAGAAATTCGCTCATGGCTTCCTCAACTAAAGGCGATGACTCGCACTTCCAGGCTGTTTCTGTTGCGGGCGTTGTCCGGTGTGTTCACGGGGTCGGCCGCGGTGTGTGGGGTGCCAAATATGCCCTCGGGGTAACGTGAATCGAAGACTTTCAGCAGCAGGGCCTCGCCGGGTTCCATGTCTGACAGGTAGTACCAGCGATGATCCGGGTTGTAGGAGATCCCGGCTATCTCACCGATGCGATCGGGGTACACCAGTTTGATGCGATGAAAGTCATCCGCAGCCACGGTGTTGATGTCCAGAACAGCCAATGGGGATTCCTCGACACGGTGGCCGACAGGCATCCACAGGTTCACCAACCGGTAGGGGCGGTCGCGAAGCTCTGGTCGTTGTTCGGTCTCTTCCAGCATGCGGTGGAGCGCAGACTTCTCGGTGTAGTCGTTGTGAACAGTCTTCACTGGCGCCCGGTTATGGATGGTTTGGTCCTGACGACTGGTTGACCGATAAGTGTGATCAAAGATCAGCACTTCGCTGGCCTTGAGTCGGTCACGGAGGTACTCGATCACCTGCGGATACAAATGTTCGCGAATGGCGTCGTCATTCTGGTAGTCGTCAAAATCAAAGGCGACCCGGACCGCCTCGAAGCCCTGGTCGTCCAGGTTGAAGTCGTTGGCTTGGTTGCGAATGTCTGTGACGTCAATGTGTCGGGTGTCGACGGATTGAGTGAGCTCGGAGGCTCCTGGACCCTTGTATCGCTGGTCGTACTCCAGGTCGCCAACGGGCTGGACGTAGTTGATGCTGAACATGGCTCCTCCTCGCGGGTAGGGTTGCTGGATTATTGGCTTGCCAGCTTAGGGAGTAGCCGATAGGATTTGAAACAAGAATTTGATGTAAGAGGTACAAGTGAACGCTTTAAACCGGGTAGACCTTAAACAGTTACGAACGCTTCAGTGCCTGCTTCGCGAAGGCAACCTGTCCCGTGTGGCGGATCAACTCGGGGTGACCCAGCAGGCGGTCAGTGACCAGCTGAAAAAGCTCCGCGCCACCTTCAATGATCGCCTGTTTATCCGCAGCGGCAAAGGCGTTACTCCGACGGCGTATGCCCGAACGTTGGGGCCGAAGCTGGATCTCATCCTGAATGCCGTTGGCGAGTTGCTGGAGCAGGATGAGTTCAATCCCGCAACAACGACGCGGACCATTACCATCAGCTCCACCGATCTGGAGCAGAAAACCATCCTGCCTTTTCTGATGCAGCGCCTGAGAAGGGAAGCGCCGGGTCTGAGGCTGGCGGTGAAAAAACTTGAGCTGGATGAGATGGCAAATGACCTGCTTGATGGCACCGTGGATCTGGTGTTGACCAATCCGAAGTTTGCGCCACCGAGTTATCCGTCGTTAACCCTGTATTCGGAGCGCTATGTCTGTGTGGCAGGGAAGGCCAATGAGGCAGTTCGCAGCACTATGTCGGTTGCCGAGATCGCTGACATGCCCCAGGTAGTGGTGTCGCCTTCGCGGGGAGACTTTACCGGTGCCGTCCATCGCTGGTTTGAAGACCAGGGGCACCCACGGCAAGCCATGCTCTCGGTACCAACTTTCACGGCGGCCAAAGCAACGATTTCTGAGACTGACCTTGTCGGCTTCATCCCGTCGCGATTGCTGCCCGACGACTCGTTGCGGCCGATTGAGCTGAATGCCGAGATCCCCGGATTCGACGTGATCGCCGTGTGGCACCAGCGCTCATCGCAGGACCCTCTGAATATTTGGATTAGGGATTTACTGGTTCAGGTTTCACGCTGATCTGGAGTAGCGCGATCTCCTGAACTCGAAGTCCGAGCTTGAAGCTGATCTAAATCAGCGCCGTATTCTTTTCCGGGTAACGATGCTCTTTAATCTCACCCAAGAGGTGGGCGAACTGTTCGGGCGTGATCCCAGCAGCCAATCCGGGTCAGTTTGTTCTCGCGACACACCTGCCCATAGCCGGAGTAGCCATCGGCTTGCAGGATACCCTGGAAGTCATCCAGCAGGCGCACGGGCACCTTGCCACCGCGAGAGGGGTCATAATCAAACAACACTGAGGGCTTGCCGGGTGCTCAACTAGCCAAGATAGTTGTCATCAACAGGTCATCCTAATTGTCGCAAGCACCCAAATGGCCTGAACATTTGGCGAACTAAGCTACTCGGCCCGCGCCAACTCCCGTGCAAGGAACGGAGCGGTTCGGCTGCCAGACTTTCGGGCCACCTGCTGAGGGGAACCCGCCACCACGATGCTGCCGCCGGCAGCGCCCGCGCCTGGCCCTACGTCGATCACCCAGTCGGCTTGGGCCACCGCACGCATGTCGTGCTCGATCATCACTACGGTATTACCGGCATCGACCAGGCGCTGCAACTGCACCAGCAGCCGGTCGGCATCCGACGCGTGCAGCCCGGTGGTCGGCTCGTCGAGCATGTACAGGCTTCGGCCGCGCTGGCTGCGCTGAAGCTCGGTCGCCAGCTTGATGCGCTGCGCCTCGCCACCGGAAAGCTCAGTGGCCGGTTGCCCCAGGCGCAGATAGCCCAGTCCGATGTCGCGCAGCAGTTGCAGGGGCCTTGCCACCGCGTCTTCACCCGCGAAGAATTCGCTGGCCTCGTCCACGGTCATCTGCAGCACCTCGGCGATGTTGCGCCCGTTCCACTGCACCTTCAGCGTGGCCTCGTTGTAGCGCGCGCCATGGCAGGCCGGGCACGGCGCGTACACGCTGGGCATGAACAGCAGTTCCACGCTAACGAAACCCTGGCCCTCGCAAGTCTCGCAGCGCCCCTTGGCGACGTTGAACGAGAACCGTCCGGCATCATAGCGGCGGCGTCGGGCATCGGGCGTGGCGGCGAACAGCTTGCGCACATGGTCGAATAGACCCGTGTAGGTAGCCAGGTTCGACCGCGGCGTGCGCCCGATCGGCTTCTGGTCTACCTGCACCAGGCGCTGTATGGCGTCCACGTCGCCCGCCAGATGGCCGCCGGTCGCTTCGACCACTGCCGGCCCTTCGCTGGTGGCGCTTTCGGCGGCATCGTCTTCAGGCTCGTGGCCCAGGTGCAGCAGCACCAATTCCGGCAGGGCCTGCGCGATGAGGCTGGATTTGCCGGAGCCAGAGATGCCGGTAACGGCTGTCAGCACGCCCAGCGGAATGCGCGCATCCACGCCATGCAGGTTATGGCGGTGGATGCCCTGCAGCTCCAACCAGCCGGTTGCTTCGCGTGCTCGGCTTCCGGGTGCGGGAATTTCGTCGAACAGGTAACGTGCAGTACGCGATTCGGCAATCTTGCGCAGCCCATCCGGCTCGCCGCTGTAGAGCACGCGGCCGCCACGCTCCCCGGCATCCGGCCCGACATCCACGAGCCATTGCGCGCGGCGCATCAGGTCCAGGTCGTGCTCCACCACAAACACCGAGTTGCCCGCGTCGCGCAGCCGGTCGAGTGCATCGTACAGGGCCTGGCTGTCGGAGGGATGCAGGCCCGCCGAGGGTTCGTCGAGTACGTACACGACGCCGAACAGCAGGGAACTTAATTGCGTGGCCAACCGCAAGCGTTGCAACTCGCCGGCCGAAAGCGTCGGCGTGGCCCGGTCCAGCGTCAGGTAGCCCAGGCCTAGCTCGCGCAGTTGGTGCAGGCGCGCCATCACGCCTCCAGCCAGGCGCTGCGCGGCGAGGCGCTTTTCTTCCGACAGCGCGGAGGTATGGCGCACGTCGGACGATACCGCATGGACCGCATGGCCGGTGGCAGCGCGTTCGGCACGCTCGCGCCGGGTCGATTCCTTGTCTGTAGCCGCACCCGCTGCATGGGCGCGGAAATCGCCCTGTGCGATGGGTTCGAGCAATGCCGCCAAGTGGTCCAGCGGTATCTGCATAAACGCGCCGATGTCCACCCCAGCGAAGGTAACCGACAGCGCTTCGGGCTTGAGCCTCTTGCCGTGGCAGGTAGGGCACGGTTTGCCCTCCATGAACCGGGATACGCGCTTTCTCATCAGCGCGCTCTGGGTATTGGCAAAGGTGTGCAACACATACCGCCGGGCGCCGGTGAAGGTGCCCATGTAGCTCGGCTCCATCTTGCGTTTGAGCGCGGTGCGGGTTTCGGCAGGCGTGAAACCGGCGTACACCGGCACCGTTGGTGTTTCCTCGGTGAACAGAATCCAGTCGCGATCCTTTTTTGGCAGGTCCTTCCACGGCCGGTCAACGTCGTAGCCCATGCTGACCAGGATGTCGCGCAGGTTCTGGCCCTGCCAGGCGGGTGGCCAGGAAGCAATCGCCCGCTCACGGATGCTCAGGGAGGGGTCGGGCACCATGTTCGCCTCGGTCACCTCGTACACATGACCCAAGCCGTGGCAGGTCGGGCACGCCCCCTGCGGCGTGTTCGGCGAAAAATCCTCGGCGTAGAGCATCGGCTGGTTGGCGGGATAGGCGCCGGCGCGCGAATACATCATCCGCACCAGGCTGGACAGGGTGGTCACACTGCCCACGGAGGAACGCGCATTGCTGGCCCCCCGCTGCTGCTGCAGCGCCACCGCTGGTGGCAGGCCGTCGATCGCATCTACGTCCGGCACGCCCGCCTGGTCGATCAGGCGCCGTGCATAGGGGGCCACCGACTCAAAGTAGCGTCGCTGCGCCTCGGCATAGATGGTGCCGAAGGCCAGCGAGGACTTCCCGGAGCCGGAGACACCCGAGAACACCACCAGCGCATTCCGCGGGATAGAGACGTCCACCTCTTTGAGGTTGTTCTCACGCGCGCCACGCACCTGCACGAGGCCGCTGGCCGCAGCGGTACAAAAGGATTCACCGAAAGAATTGCTTGGCATGTTGTTCTCCTCTGTTCAAACGGACGGCGCAGCTATCGCGCGCCAGGACGGCAGCTCGTCAGGAAGATTTCTCTTCCGCCGCCGTGTCGCTGTGGGCGTGTCTTATCCTGCGGACGATCCACCAGATCGTCAGCATCACCGCAGGTACCAGAACCGCCATCACCTGCGCCACGCTGTCGTGAACGAGCGGAATGCCCTTGAGCAGGTAGCCGAGAAGACTCACGACGTAATAAGAAATTGCCGCGACCGACAGGCCTTCGACGGTTTGCTGAAGGCGCAATTGCAACTTGGCCCGGTTGTTCATCGAAGCCAGCAGATCGCGGTTCTGGCGTTCAAGTTCGACGTCGATCCACGAACGCAGCAACGCGATGGCTCGGGTCAGTTTGTCGGAGAGCTTGGCCTGGCGCTCCTTTACAGATTGGCACTCCCGCATGGCTGGAGCGATGCGACGCTGCAGGAAATCCGCCCAGGTGCTGTATCCGGATACGGCCACTTCTGAAAGCGCAGCCAGCCTTTCCTCGACGATCTCGTAGTAGGCACGGCTGGCGCCGAAGCGATAGAGATTTGCCGCGACGCCAGCTTCCAGTTCGGCGGCCAGACCTGTCAATTCGGAAAGCAGCACGTCGCTATCGCGGCGTTCTACCAAATTCGTACACATCTCGTCAGTGATCGCAGCAAGGCGCGACTCCATGTGTCGCAGCTCCGACGTCATCGATCGCGTCAACGGCAGAGACAGCAACGCCAAGGTACGGTACGTCTCGATCTCCAATAGACGTTGAGCCAGCGCACCTGCCCGCGCCGGGGTCAAATCACGAGCAAGGATGAGGATCTGCGTCAGGCCATCCTCATCCTGTCGGAAGTCGGTCAAGATGGCGGCAGAGCCGTTCTCTACCAACGAGTAGCACAGGCTGGCAGGATCGAAGCGATCAGCCTCCTTCTCCGTTTCTGGTATCCACGGAAGAAGTCTCAAGCGGATGCCGGATATGACCGGGCCCGGAGGAACAAATCCATGTTTGAAGGGATTTTCTCCGCAAGGCTCTCCCGTCTTGGAATCCAGCGAAGCGCACCAGAGATATGTAGAGAACTCGGTGTACTTTTCACAGTGAAGGTCTCCCTCATCCCATGTCATGCCGTGTAGCGGCGTAGCGTGGTCGGGCTCGGCAACACCGAAGCGATGAGACAACTCGCTCATCGCCATCTGATCCCTGGTCTGGTCACCTTCGGTCATGAAAGCGAGCTGCAATATACCGCGGGGGGCCTCAAGCAACAGATGCGGGCGCGCATGCACTTCACCCACGGCTGCAGCACGATCGGCGTAAGCCGGCATGCCGTACACGGTGGCGGTTGGGGTGGGTTGTACGGTCGTCGTATTGATATTGGCCGGCTCTTTCATAACGATTTCATTTCTCATTGGTTGAAAAGCACGCTTCAAAACAAATGCCCGCAGCCATGTGTTTCGCACATGGCTACGGGCCGATCTTCATGAGCAGGCACCGCGTTACACAGTTCGTCAAATAGGCCCGCCGTATAATAGAGGCTTGTGCTTACCCTGTCAAAACGCCCTCATTTACAGCGAATCAGTTACTTTACTCACCGCTTTTCACTCCAGATAAGCGGGGCCTGACGCCGAAGAGACAGACCCTCAACTCATTAGAATTCCTGCACGGTTGGGCGCAGAACGATCTCGTTAATATCCACGTCAGCAGGCTGCTCAATTGCGAAGGCGATAGCTCGAGCGACCGATTCGGCGGGAATTGCATAGTCCTACCTGACAGGACAATAGGATTCCAGTCCAAGCCTGCCCATCACTGCGAAGGGCAGGAGGTCGACCCAGAAACGGTAGGCGTGTGCGTTAGTATCATCCAAGAGCGCACGGGCCTCTCGCAGTCAACGACATCGCTTTATCTCGCCGCTCTACAGCGCGCGCAATTGGTGACATCGCAGCGGATCGGCCCCTGGACCTACTACAAACGCCACGATGAGAATATCGACGCCTTCTTAAAGGCGCTGCAAGAAAGAATCTAGGTATGCAGGCCCAAGAAGTCATGGTGCATTCTTCAGCCCTCATCAGGAGGATGCGCCATGGCTACAGGCCTTCATACTTTGACAGCCGCCAAGTAATACGCCATCGTAGGCCATTATTTAGCGCCAACCAATGACTAAATTTTTGTTACCTTTCGAGTGCCCGGATACCTTCCGGATGTACGTCGAGGCCCATTGATAAACGAGGTATCTATATGGCACGCATTGTCAGAATTCATGAATACGGTGACGCCAGCGTTCTGAAGCTGGAAGATCTGGAAGTATCGGCACCAGCAGCAAACGAGGTGCAGATTAGTGTTAAAGCTCTTGGCTTGAACCGAGCCGAAGTGATGTTCCGCAATCACGCATACCTACAAGAAGCGGAGTTCCCCAGCCGCTTAGGCTACGAGGCCGCAGGCATCGTAACGGCAGTTGGGAGCGACGTAACCGAGATCACTATTGGTGACTCGGTCGCTCTGATCCCACCTTTGGATATTGCTCGCTGGGGCACCTACGGCGAGTTGGCCAATGTACCAGCCCATCTGGTGGTAAAGAGCCCTGAGAACTTGTCCTTTGAAGAGGCTGCGGCGTCTTGGATGCAGTACGTCACCGCCTGGGGAGCATTGATTGAACAGGCGAAGCTACGGCAGGGCGATTTTGTCATCGTTACCGCCGCGTCAAGCAGTGTTGGCTTGGCCGCCTTCCAAATAGCTCGAATGGTCGGCGCCACATCGATTGCGATCACTCGAACTCACGCGAAGAAGCAAGCCCTGCTTGATGCAGGCGCTGCGCATGTCATCGTCAGCGATGAAGAGGATATCGTCGAGCGTGTTATGACGATAACTGCCGGTCAAGGCGCTCGCGTTGTATTTGATCCTGTAGGCGGGCCGTCCTTCGAACCTCTCACGCAGAGCATGGCGCGGGGCGGAATTTTGCTGGTGTACGGCGCACTCAGCTCTGAACCGACACCATTTCCACTGTTTACCGTGCTGGGCAAAAGCCTGACTTTGAAGGGTTATCTCTACGCAGAGATTGTGGCCGACCCTGAAGCCCTGGAGAGAGCGAAGGCTTTTATTCTGCAAGGGTTGAAGTCCGGCGCGTTGCGCCCGATCATCGCAAAGACATTCGCACTTAGCGACATCCAGGATGCCCATCGTTTCCTTGAAGCCAATCAGCAGATCGGCAAGATCGTGGTAACTGTCTGACCAGCAATTATGGGGCTGAGAGCGTAATCCTTCGGCCCCGACTCAAGCCAGCCCTGATGACCGCTATTGGCCGACTCTGTTGAAAAAGTAGCTGCTCCCCCATGCTGTCGGCAGAATTGCTCTGTCAGCTAGCGCGGGGACGGTGAGCCGCCGCATCGTCAGGGCACTGCGTTGCTCAATCATTGATTTGCTCAACTACGGCATTGCCAGCAAAACTTTGTCCAGGGTCAAACTGGAGCTTGCGCGCCGTGGCGGGCAGTAGTTTTGTCAGTTTGTCCAAATGCGCCGTTTGGCCTGCGTCAGTTTCGCGGCGGTCTCCAGCCGTACATATACCAAACGCCTCTGGTCATCCGCCGCGTCGCAACTCCCTGACACCCCGGCCCAGCTTGCGGCGCAGCAGGGCCCGCAGGGTCGCCCCATCCGAATACCCGACCTGTGTGGCGACCTGGTCGACGCTGGCGTTTCCGGTGCGCAAGAGATGGACGGCATGCTCCACGCGCAGGTCCTGGAAATACGACAGTGGTGTCTTGCCCAAAACGCTTTGCAGCCGCCGCGCCAAGGTGCGCTCGCTTGTGCCCGCGGCGCTGGCCGCCTCCGCCAGCGAGAACCCCTGCGCGAGCCGACGTCTGGCCCAGCTCTCGAAGCGCTCCACCATTGGGTCGGCATGCGCAAGGTGGTCGGGAATCACGAACTCGGCTTGCGAACTGCGTGCCTCGACCAGCAGATAGCGTGCCACCAGGGCCGCCAGCGCCGGACTGCGCCCCCGGATGATGTGCAAGGCCAAGTCAACGTGGGCCAAAGCGGCACCCGCGGTAGTGAAGCGTGTCGAGTTCACGATCATGCGTGACTCGTCCAACGTGACGTTCGGATAGCGCTGCCGAAACATCGGCCCCAGCCACCATGACGTCGTCGCACGATGCCCATCAAGCAGGCCACTCTCTGCAAGTAAGAAACTACCGGAGCAGGCGGCACCAAGGTGCGCGCCAGCGGTGGACCACAGCTGTAGCGCGGCGACCGCATCGGGCACGTCGGGGCGTGTGAGCCGAGCCGAGAGCGTGTCAGGCATCTTGTCACCAAACGCGGGCACGAGCACGACGTCTGGTTCCGGCACACCACGCGCAGTGACCACGGGGACCGTCAAGCCCTGCGCCGTTAGGATGCGACGCCGCACGCCCACCAGCGTGAGCTCTATGTGCGCGGGAGCCTGTGGCAGCGAGCTCGACATCGCATTGGCCAAGCCCACTGTGTCAGTGAGCGCCGCAAGCCCCAGATCAAACACGCGATCACAAACAAGGATATGAAGTTTCATGGCAATAATGATATCAAAGTTGTCATTTTTGTCTATATAAATGGTTGTCATGAAGACTTAGACTGCAGGCTCGTCGGTGCTTTCACCTAAACCATTTACCCAAAGGATTACAATATGACCAAGCTCGCCCTGTTTGTTCGCCTCGAAGCCAAACCCGGCCAGGAGGCTGCGCTTGCCGACTTCCTGGCCAGCGCACTGCCGCTCGCCAACGCCGAATCCGGCACCACTGCCTGGTTTGCATTGAAGTTTGGCCCTTCGACGTTCGGTGTGTTCGATGCCTTTGCCGATGAGGCAGGTCGCCAGGCACATCTGAACGGCCAGATCGCCGCGGCCTTGATGGCCAACGCCGCGACCTTGCTCAGTTCTCCGCCCAATATCGAGAAGGTCGAACTGCTTGCAGCCAAACTGCCTGCATGACAACCCGGCCTTGACTCAATCAGGTCACGCTGCGTAGGGCCACACGGCCCTACGCAGCCCCCCTCGATTGCCGGGGGGATGTTCGGCGACAATTAGGATGACCAGTTGACGACAATTCTCTTGGCCGGTTGGGTGTCTCAATAGGTACCTTGTTTTCTGTTCGGAGTTCAAGGTGCCAAGAATATTAGACGCGCATACATGTAAAAGCGAAGCTCACCTGAGATTACGGTAAGGCGCATTCCTTAAGTACTCTTAGCTATCTAAGCCCAGAGAGGAGGACAAGCGCAAGGACGACGCGGAATTGAAGTCGGAGCTGTTGAACGTGCTTTGTCGCTATCTCCGCCCGGAGTTTGGGGCGCGCGAACTTCGTCGCCAGATCCGATCCCTGATCGAGACGCGCCTTGCGAGTGCCGTGTTGCGGGGCGACATAGAGGAAGGTGATAGCCTGCGCTTCGTCTACGATGTTCACTTTCCCCTGACGCCACTGTTGTTATGAAACGCCTACCGAGACTTTTCATAAACCGTCATTGTGAAGTGAACGGGTTCGGTAGTGCTGTTTAGGTAGGTGTGTTCGACATCCATTTCGGCGGTCATTGAGTCACCTGCGGATAACGTATAAGTTTCTTCATTCACCAAAACGTCTAAACAACCCTCCTCAACGTGAATGAGTTCAATGGTTCCTTTGGAGTGCGCCTCCGATACAAATTGTTCTTTGGGAAACATGGACCACCGCCATAATTCAATCATGATAGCGCCCTTTGAACCGGCAAGCAGTCGAGCAGACCCTCCATGATCACCATTCCAGAGTGTCGGAATATCCTGGGGCTGTCGAATCGTTACTTTTGGGTCGTCTGACACAGCTACGATATCTGCGACAGAAACAGCGAGTGCATTGGCTAATTTGCATAGAATTCCGATGCTTGGGTTTGCACGCCCTTTCTCTATTTGCACTAGCATTCCCTTGCTGATTTCGGCATTTTTAGCCAGCTCATCAAGAGACATTCCGTATTGCTTACGAAAGGTGTAAACGCGTTTTGCGATAGCTTCATTAATCGCTGTTTTATCTTTATCGGTCATTATATTGACTATTTGTTTCTTTATATTAAACTGGCGATGATTTCCATTATCGTTGACTTAAACGATTAGAACAACGCAGGAAGTGATAATGTTTGAGTTTGTCAGTGTATTCGTTATGGGTGCCGTGATTTCTGGTGGGCTGATTATTGCAATTGGTAGCCAGAATGCCTTTCTGTTGAAAACCGGCTTAACCAATAACCATCCATTTGCAGCGGCGACCGTTTGCTTTGTTGGCGATATCCTACTTATTGGGGCGGGCGTGTTCGGCGTTGGCGCACTTTTTTCGATTGAAAGCATCTGGGGGCAAGTGTTGAGCTTAGCGGGCGCCATTTTCTTAATTTGGTATGGCAGTAATGCGCTAAAGGCCGCAATAAAAGGTGAAAGTCGATTATCGGTAGACGAGAATGAAAGCAAAAGAACATCGCTTAAAAGCGCATTATTGATGGCTTTTGCGATGACATTTTTAAACCCACATGTTTATATCGACACCGTTGTTCTGGTCGGCGGCGTTACTGCCGGGCTTGAGCAAGCCTATAGACCGTGGTTCGTGGCCGGCGCTTTATGTGCCTCCGCAACGTGGTTTTACACATTGGTATTTGTTGCAAAAAAGCTCGCTAACAAACTGAATAAACCAAAAACGTGGCGTATTATCAATGCATTAATCAGTGCGGTAATGTATCTGATCGCTGGCCGTTTGTTAGTCGATGTGATTCCGTATTGGTTTTAGAAAAACTACCCTCGAGACACAAGAAGAGCGCATAAAGGCTCGTTAATATAATAGTTAGCACGACCAATGCGTTGTTTTTTCAGAAAGCCGTGCTCAACAAGTTGCTCCAGGTATTTTGTCGCTGTAATTCGCGTAACGCTAAGTTCATCAACGACAAACTCGATTTTAGTGTGATAGTGAAGCTGACATATAAGTTTTAGCCTTTTCTGTGCATTAACACCGATATATATAAATAATCGTAAATATTATATATGAAGAGATGTTTATGTATAGAAAATAGATTTTTTTATACATAAGACGCGTTAGCACTAGCAATTAACTGTCGATACACTCAGGAAAAAAAGTTTGCTTATGCGAAAAAATGACAAAAAAATCGAACGAGAAATCATCCGCGAGCTGACCCGTGTGTGTGAAGAGGCCAAATTTGAGCATCAAGGCTTTATTTGGCTGACGCACGACGTGGATTACCAGCGCTTTCCGCAGAGTTTAAAGGTAACTCTGGTATTCAATGAGCAAGTCGATGAAGCGGTTATGCTGTCGGAATTTGGTCAATTAATTGCAAACGTTCAGGCTGCGCTGGAACCCATCATTGGTGGTATGCTGCCAGCGAAACAAATTGAAGCTCGCCGTGAGCATACCCTGCAATAATGGGTTAAGGACTGATCATGCGTTACCTACGTTACTGCTTTATATTTTTCTGCTTTGTTTTATCGGTGCCTAGTTTTGCAGAATCGAACCGATTCGAACAAGTTGAGCAGTTTGTCGCTGCGTTTAATGACCACAATGCTGAGCGAATGGCGCAATATGTGACTGAAGATGTGCAGTGGCTATCGGTAAATGGTGACAAGATCACGGTTGAAACCCGTGGTAAAGAAAGCTTGGTTAAGGCGATGAGCGGTTACTTTAAGTCTTGTCCATCGTGCCAAAGCCGATTAGAAGACTTTACTGTGCTAGGCAGTCGCATCAGCGTTGTGGAAGAGGCCAGCTGGCGCCGGAACGGCGAGCTCCGTTCGCAGAAAAGCCTGGCCGTTTATGAGTTTTCCAATAACTTAATTCACCGCGTTTATTATTTCCCTGCTGAATAGGCCGGTTGACCTTAGCAACAGACCTTACCACCGCGCACGAATTGACATCCTGCGCTGCAACCGTTATCAAGTTAAGCACAACAACAGGAGAACACACACATGTTTGAATATAAGAAAATTGCGCTGGCGGTATCGTTGGTGCTAATGACAACTGCGTGCTCAGATGCGGCAAAAGACAGCACAACAAATAAAGCTGCAGAAACGCAAACGGCGAGCGCTGAAAACACCAACCAAAAGTCAGAGCAAACCGAGTCAGAAAAGGCCAATCAGCTGTTTGAAGACATTTTCATGGAAAATGTCATGCGCAGCCCAATGTATCAGTCTTATCTGGGTATTAAAGACGACCAGGATAAGTGGGATGACATTTCTGACGAGCAAGCCAAAGAAGACTTGGCGTTAACCAAAAAACATTTAGAGCAAGTTAAAGCCATTGACGAATCAAAGCTTAATGAGCAAACCAAAATTAGCTGGATGCTCATGAAGCAGAGTCTGGAAAACGACATAGCTGACTTTAAGTGGCGCCATCACAACTACCCGGTTAACCAAATGTTTGGTATGCACTCGCAAGTTGCTTCATTGCTGATCAACCAACACGGTATTAGCAGTGTTGATGACGCTGAAGATTATATTTCGCGTCTAAATGGCTTGCCGGAATTGTTTGAACAGTTAGCGGAAAACCTGGAGTTGAGAGCTGAAAAAGGCATTATCGCTCCTAAGTTTGTTTACCCATACGTTATTAGTGACAGCAAAAACATTATTACCGGCGCACCGTTTGACGATGGCGAAGCCAGTGCACTGTGGGGCGACTTCACCGGCAAACTGGATAAGTTGGAAATCGACGAAAGCCAGCGTGAACAGCTGCTCGCAGACGCTAAAAAAGCGATGTTAGAGTCAGTGAAACCAGCTTACGAAAACTTAATTACTGCGGTAGAGGGTATTGCCGAACAGGCCACGACGAAAGACGGTGCCTGGAAGTTCCCGGACGGTGAAGCGTTCTACAATAATGCCTTGAAACGTACTACTACGACTGATTTAACGGCAGAAGAAATCCATGAGATCGGCCTAAGTGAAATGGAGCGTATTCATGAAGAAATGCGCGCCATTATGGAAGAAGTTGGTTTTGAAGGCTCGCTGCAAGAGTTCTTTGTCCACATGCGCAACAGTGACGAGTTTATCTATCCGAACACGGAAGAAGGTCGTCAGCGTTATCTGGATGAAGCAACGGCGTACATCGATAACATGCGTGAACGCTTGGATGAGTTGTTCATTAATAAGCCAAAAGCGGGTCTTATCGTGAAGGCGGTTGAACCGTTCCGCGAAAAGTCTGCGGGTAAGGCGTTTTACCAACAACCTTCAATGGACGGCTCACGTCCAGGCACTTACTATGCCAACCTGTACGATATGGAGGCTATGCCAACGTATCAAATGGAAGCGCTGGCTTACCACGAAGGTATTCCTGGTCACCATATGCAAATTGCTATTCAACAAGAGCTGGAAGGTATTCCTAAGTTCCGCCGCTTCGGTCGCTACACCGCCTACAGCGAGGGTTGGGGACTGTATACCGAAAAGCTGCCGAAAGAAATTGGCTTATATAAAGACCCATATTCTGACTTTGGCCGCTTAGCAATGGAATTATGGCGTGCGGTTCGTTTGGTCGTGGATACCGGTATTCACGACAAGAAGTGGACGCGCGAAGAGGGTATCGATTTCTATGTGACCAATACCCCAAATGCCAAGTCTGATGCAGTGAAGATGGTCGAGCGTCATATTGTTATGCCAGGTCAGGCAACGGCTTACAAAATTGGTATGAACAAAATTCTGGAGCTGCGTGAAAAAGCGAAGTCAGAACTTGGCGACAAGTTCGATATTCGCGAGTTCCATGACGTAGTGCTTGGCAGTGGCCCAGTACCACTTAACATACTTGAGCAATTTGTTAACGACTACATTAGTGAAACGAAAAGCTCGTAGAAGTAGACTTTAAAACGGCAATAGCCGTGTCTTATTCAGCGCACCACCCTTACCAAGGTGGTGCGTTTTTATATCAACTACTCACTGAGTGTCAGGGCTTAAGTAACCCGTGATCATATAAGTTCCAATCACTGTGAAACCGCGCTAGCATAAGAAAAAAGCAGCAAAAGCGACTTATGAAATATTGGCGTAAATACCATCCGACCATTGGTGCTGATGATCCCAGATATCACCAGGTATCACTGATTTATAGTGTTTTGCTGATTATGCTGATTTATTTCGGCTTAATTGGCTTGCTGAATATTACGCTTTTTGATGCTGCCGATATTGCCATATACGACTTTTCCGGCTTTGTTTTAGCCGCTGCTATCTACTTTTACGTTAGCCGTGGTGGTAATTTCAAAGTGGCTGGGTGGATAGTGACTCTAACCTTGGTTTTCGTCCTGTTAGCTTTTATTCATTTGGCTGAAGGACGAAATTATTCGTTGCTGTGGGTTACGATTTTACCGCCGATTGCCTATTTCTTACTGGGGCCAACCGCCGGTACATGGGTGACGGGACTGGTATTCGCTTATTGCGGCTGGTTTTTGTATAAATTGTTGGGTCTTGGTGTTCCGGGAAATTTAAGTTTAGGTGCTCTTTTTAATTTTGTGGAAGTTGCAACCGCACAGGTTTTTCTGTTTCGTTATTATGAACGCTCACGGCGTGAGGCTTATGAGCAACTGCAAAAGACCTCAACAACAGATCCTTTAACGGGCATTTTTAACCGCCTGCACATAGATAATAGCTTAAAGAGCTTATTGGCCTCCTCGAAGCGAGACTTAAAACCTACATCGATATTGTTGCTGGATGTCGATCATTTCAAACGCATTAATGATGAATATGGCCACATTGCGGGTGATAAAGTATTGGTGGCGATTGGCAATGTAATGAAAGAGACAACCCGGGAGGGTGATTTAGTCGGTCGCTGGGGTGGTGAAGAGTTCTTGATTATTTGTCCTGATACTGATGGCGATAAGGCAGCAAATATTGCGAACCGGATTGTAGAAAGACTCAATAAGCAGCCGCTATTGGATGACATTAATGCGACCGTCAGTATTGGCATTGCAACAGCTTCGGGCCGCGATAAAAAGGATACTGTTGAGACTCTTCTGCAAACTGCTGATAAAAACCTTTACAAGGCAAAAGCAGACGGGAGGAATACGGTGGTTGCCAGCTACGATGATATTGCCTTAACTTCAGCCCACAGCACAACTTAACGAACTTAAAACCAGCGCGGCACCTGGTTCTTGTATTGCCGGTATTCCTCACCGTAGAGTTCACTCAGTGCTTGTTCTTCTTTTACCGCTTGCAGGCGTATCATTGCGACGCCCATTGCCAGACAGATGAGTGTAAACAGGCTGGGCAGCGTCAAAAATAACCCAATTTGTCCCAACATAATGGCTAAAAACATAGGGTTTCGGGAGCGTGAAAAAGGCCCTTTTGTCAGCAAGGCCCGGTTTCTATCGGAATCTATACCTGAGCGCCAGTCTTGTCTCATGTAAGCATGGTTGTAGCTCACGAGCCCCAGAGACACCAGCATAATGACCATACCAGTGGAAAGAACCCAGGGGTTATAAAGTGAGGCGAAAATGCCCAGCCAGGGGTCTATAGGGACGAAAACGCGGGCAATACAAACAATTAAAATGGCTCCACGAAAAAGGTTAAAGACCTGCCTTATCCACCAGGTAGCACTGCCTTTTTCTCCATACTGAATGTGACTTTGTGCGGTGCGCTTTGAAAGCCCAATGGCGGTGCTTGCGTAATGAACCGCAATAAAGAGAAAGTACAGTGCTAAAAAATGACGGCTAATCAGGTCAATATCAGGCAAAAAACGCTCCGTTCAGTTGGTATGCTTAATCTCTTCTATTTTACGGTTCCTTAAAGATATTGAAAGAGTTGAGTGAAATCGCCACTTCTGTGCTATTCATTAAGTAAGCGATTAAAACTGAGAGTAGTGTTATGCAACATACATTTTATTCTGGGCTGGCTCTAAGCGGCATGCTGTTATTGGCAGGCTGTGCATCACCTTCTTCCTCAGTACTTATTGGCGAAGCTCGCCCTGAAATTCCGGTAGAGCAGGTGAAGGTGTACTTACAAAAGCCGGAAAGCTACGAAGAAATTGCGTTGATAGAAGCGACCAGCGACTCGTCCTGGAGCTTTGGCGAACAGGCTAAAGTAGAGGCGGTTTTGCAACGCTTGAAAAAAGAGGCGGCTAAGGTAGGCGCAAATGGGGTTTTACTTGAAAAAACGGGTGATAAAGAAGGTAATTCCGTTTATGTGGGAACCGGTGCCGGAGGCTACTCAGGGAACGTTGGGTTTGGTGTCAGTGTGGGCAAAGCGTTTGGACTGACCGATAAAACCGGAGAAGGCATCGCTATTTATGTCGAGACCGGTAAAGAGGACGCCGACCCGGTTGAGGAGCAAGAATAAAAACGGTTTGCTAGCTGCGGGACAATGTCTTAATTAAGTGCCAGCCGAACTGAGTCTTGACCGGCCCGTGCACTTCAAGAGTGGGCTTGCCGAACACGACTTTGTCAAAAGCAGAAACCATTTGGCCTCGATTAAACTCGCCTAAATCGCCGCCTTTTTTGCCGGAGGGGCAAAGTGAGTGCTTACGTGCTAACTCTGCAAACTTAGCGCCCTGCGCAAGTTGCTCTTTTAGCTTTTCGGCTTCGTCTTTGGTTTCGACCAAAATATGTAATGCGTGTGCTCGTGCCATTCTTTACCTCCGGTGGCTATTGGCTTTATTCAGGGACTTCAGTTGCGTTCCAGTTGACGGCCTGCCAGCGTCCGTCACGCTCAATTAAAACACCGGTATTGTAATAGTATTTTGTCACTTTTCCTTCTTCTTCGGCGGTTAGTGTGAAATTAAATACCACGGTATCGCCAAACTGTTTTACTTCAATGTCTTCGGCCTCGTACCAAACTTCTACTTTTTCAGGGTCTTTAGCTTTGGCGTCTTTCATGCCGGACATAAGGTGCTCTTTACCAAAGCGGTTCCCGCTGGAGCTGGTATAAGTGAGTTCTTCTGCCCAGAACCGGTCATGAGCTTTTGGAGAATTAATGCTGGCACCGTACAGAAATGCTTTTACGGCTTTTGTGGTGGCTTCTTCGACACTTTCTTGGGCTAAACTTGTTATGCTGAATAAAAGGGTAAAAACGATCAGTAAGTATCGCATTAGTATCATTCCTTTAAGTTATGACGTTGTTTTCGATATGCTCTAAGCATATGGCAAGCTTTCAGGTACAGCAAACAGGTTTACAAATGCTTATCAAACAAACGGAACTTCAGTTACGGGCCCGGTCGCGAGGTTTTCACCTTATTACCAGCGAGGTTGAGCAGGCCTTATCGCAGCTTGGGCAGGTTCAGGTGGGTTTATTGCATGCGTTTATTAGACACACCTCTGCGTCGTTGACCATTAATGAAAACGCTGACCCAACGGTTAGGCAGGACTTTGAAAGCCATTTTAATGAAATGGTACCGGAAAATGCCCCTTATTATCGCCATACGTCTGAGGGGCCTGACGATATGCCTGCACATTTAAAATCGAGCATTCTTGGCAGCAGTCTGAGCGTTCCTGTGACAAATGGCCGTTTAAACCTTGGAACCTGGCAGGGTATTTATCTTTGTGAGCATCGGGACCATGGCGGCGCACGAACCCTTGTTCTGACGCTTCATGGGGAGTAGGAGGTTGGTGGGTACTAACTTTACCCGAAGCGTCCAAGAACAAAAATAAATGCCAGAGCGGCAACAACGCAAACGATAGCAATGACGCCGTACTTATAAATACGCTGGTCTTTAATTTTAGTGGCCATAATGCCTTCTCTATGCTGATAGCTTGCGCATTGCCCATAAACCAATGATTGGTCCGGGCAGCAGAAGCCAAGTAACCCATTCGTTATGTATAGACCACAAATTACTGGTTAGCCATATGGCCGGTAGTGTTAATGAAAAACCAATAGCATTCATTATGGCCAGTGCAGAACCAACATTTTCTTTGGGTGCAAAATGAGCGGCCAGCGCTGAAAATTGCGGAGAGTCAGCAATAACCGTAAGACCCCAAAACAGCAATAAAGCGAAAAGTATCCAGGCGGGAAGTTGTGTCATTAAAGGGTACAGCAAACAAATGCTGCCGGAGCTGAATAATGCCAGTCTGGCAACGGTTAGCCCCGGGAGCCGTTTGGTCAGTAAACCACCGCCAATACAGCCCAGGCTGCCAATAGCAATAATGAAAAAGGCCAGCCAGGGTACTGCGCTTAAAGGAAGGTTAAGAGCGGTTAGAGGTTGCAACACTAGCAACGGTGTTAACATCCAGAACGCGTATAACTCCCAGCAGTGACCAAAGTAACCGACAGCAACGGCTCTGAATTTGGGGCGTGTTAATGCGCGCAAGCCAGAGCGCAACGTATGAGCTGACGCGGTAGCCGGCAGATGAGGACCACTGCCAAGCCATCCTACTAAGAGGCCGCCAAGCAATGCCAGTAGCGAAGATACCAGCAGCGGGATCTGCCAGGAAAAGTCCAGGGTTATTCCGCGCATGAGGTGCGGCAAAGCCGTACCCAGAGTCAGCATGGCTAGTAGCCAGGCAAGTGCGCTGCCTGCATAGCGGGGCACCCAGGATATCACCAGTTTCATTCCCATTGGATAAATTCCGGCTAAACAAAGCCCGGTTAAAAAACGCAGCAACCAGGCGATGCTGGCAATATCAACGGTTAGGATAAACAGTGCATTAACAACTGCACCAACCATGCTTGAGAACAGGAAAATCTGGCTGGCCCGGTAGCGATCCGCCAGCCCGGTTAGTGCCAGTGTGAGAGTGCCGATAATAAAACCCAGCTGCACGGCCAGAGTTAGAGCGCCTAAGTCTGACTCAGTGAGTTGCTGTTCTGCCGACAAGGGAAGCCAGACACCGTTAATGCTGAACCACAAGGACGTGCCCAGTAATTGAGAGAGAATAATTAAGGGCAAGGCAAGTTTCTGGTGCAGTTTGGTATTGCTTAGCATGGCGCCGTTAGTTGCATCTTTTAGGAGGTTATTTTTTATAGGACTCACATTACCTTAGTTAACGAACTAACGCGACGTTAGGTTTTCTTCTGTGCTAATTTACGTTGGAAACCCATTGTTAAAACAAAGAGCGATGTTAAAGAAAGCTGAATTAAACGAATTAAAAGTGGCGTTGACCTGGCCTGAGAATGCTGCAGAGTTCCGGCTGTGGTTTGGCGATAAAGTTCGGTATGGCAGCCCTGCGGACGCTATCTGGCAACAAATTAAAGGCAATGAACGCGGCACTTTTGCGTTTTATCAGAATGAAGAGCTGATTGGTTTTGCTCAGGCTTATGAAAAAGTCGAGAACGGTATTCACATAGCCTGCCTTATTGTTAACCCGAAAGTGAGAGGCAAAGGGGTGGGCAGGCTGTTTGTAAAAGCGTTAATGGGAAATGCCTGGGCGCAGGAGCAAGTCAGGTTTATTACATTGAATGTATACCCTGAAAATACGCCGGCACGGTCACTTTATAAAGACCTGGGGTTTCATGAGGTAGGTGAGAACAATGGTATGGTTTCTATGCAATTGGAAAGAGACTAATTAAAAAGGCTTTGTTCAGTATTTAAGATAAACTAGCCGTTATTGGTTACCATTAACCCATGCATACGGACTTCCCATGAAAGAAAATGAGTTGCATCGACGTCGTTTAATTTCGGCGAAACAGTCTGAAGAATCTATTGCCAAAATAGAAGGGCAAGGCTCGTATAAGCTGGCATTTGCCGACCATGAATTTTTACTGCAGGACGACTTGCGCGCGGTGCGCTTGCAGCTGGAGTATCTAAAGCCTCAGTTAACGCTGGAAAAGCATCAGGTAGACGCAACCATTGTCGTTTTTGGCAGCGCCCGGTTTTTATCCCCTGAGCAGGCGCAGCACGATGTCCGTATGGCCGAACACGCATTAGCAGAAGAGCCAGGTAATGACAGCTTAAAAGGTAACTTAAAGCGCGCCCAGCGGGCATTAAAAAATAGTGGTTATTATCAGCAGGCAATGGATTTTTCGCGTATTGCGACTGAACATAACCTTAAGCACGATGAAGAAAACCTGATGATTGTCAGTGGCGGTGGCCCCGGCATCATGGAAGCTGCGAACCGAGGTGCGATGGAAGCCGGAGGAGAAAGTATTGGTCTGAATATTGTACTGCCTCACGAGCAACGCCCAAACCCCTATATAACGCCTGAATACTGCTTCCAGTTTCACTATTTTGCCATTCGAAAAATGCACTTTCTGCAACGAGCCCGTGCGTTAGTTGCTTTTCCTGGTGGCTTCGGAACGCTCGACGAGTTATTCGAAACCTTAACTTTGGTACAAACTAAAAAATCAGAACCTGTACCTATCGTTTTGGTGGGCTCCGAATTTTGGCGCCGTGCAGTCGATTTCGATTTGCTGGTAGAAGAAGGCACTATTGCAGAATACGACTTAGACTTGTTCCAGATTGTGGATAGTGCGGAAGAAGCATGGCAAGCAATATGTCACTGTTATGACTTAAAGAATGGGAGCAAAGGTTAATTTGCTCCCGCTTCAGAATTAAACCATTGGTTTTGTGCTTTTACCGCTTTCGCCAGTTCTGCGCCACAAGCTGGTAATGCGTGCAGAGCGAACAATAAGCCAGGTCATGGCAAATAACCCTACTCCTAACCCCAGCGCTAACCAGCGGTTATAAATAGTGGCTGAATAGACCCCGCCATTACCAACAGGAACAACCTCCAGTGGCATTAGCGGCAGGCCGTGTCGCTCAGCCATGGTTTTAATACCAATGAAGTGAATGCCGGGAATGTCTTCCTGCAGGAAGTAACCCATGACAGTATCGACTGCGAAAGCCCGTGATGGCGCATCTTTTTGCAGGCCCGACTTAAACATATCATCAATACCCGGAGGGCCAACAATGGTTGCGCCGCCACCGACGTTGAGAAAGGCCTTGTACTGACGGTCTGCTGAGTGTTCACGGAATATGGCAATACGGTCAGCAACTGCTTCCTGATAGTTGGCCGGCTCAATGAGGTTAATGCCTGAATTCTCTATACTATTACGTATTGAGTTTATTCCTTCTTCAGGAATGCCAATGCCACGGTCTTCAATTCCGCCGATAGACGCATAAACAGGCTTTAAAGAGAGCACACCGGCTTCTCTAAGCTCGCGCTCCATATCAAGCCACAAGAAGTTAGGAACGTTGGCACCCCATTGCGACGATGATGCGGATGCAATGATAACCGCTTCGGCTCCGATAGCTTCAATGGCTGAATAAACAGCGAGGTTTAATGCGGGGAAGGAACCCGATACGGTGACTGCAACTAAATCCCCTTCTTTCACACCGGCATCGGCCATTAATTTAACTGCAACGGCAGCCCAGTTAGGGTTAACTGTTGTTTGTTTCGATTCACGGCCACCATGGTTGGTTGTTACAATGCTGTTTTCTAAACCAACGAATCCTGAGCGTTGGGGATCAAATTCAGGGTTAATCGGTGCTAATTGAGCGCGCAGCGGTTTCAGTACCTGCATGCCTTCACGCATTATCTTCGATGCGTTAACCATAGTAGCGTAGTTGTCGTCAACAATAGGATCACGCTGCTTCACGTTTTCCGCCGCCACCATCACAATAACGGATAATACGATAAGAAAAATTAATCCCCAGGTTGGTACGCCCGAAGAACGCCAATAAATCTTTGTAAAACTACTCATGATTCGTCCTCCTGTTACCAGCCGGGCATCTGAAATGCTTGGCTTGCTTCGTACATTTGTAGTGATTCCGGCATAATCACAATCAGTGCTAGCCTGACCAGCACAGCTGTTACTGCCAGCCCGCACAGGGTTTGAAGTACGCCCTGTCGGTCAAACCAAATGGCGATAAGTCCGGGAATAATGTAGCCGATAATGCTGCTTTCCATAATGGACATCATAAAGCTGGACTCAAGTGTTGCGATTTGAGCCTGAGCGTTATCTCCCCCGGCAATCATTTGTAAATCGACCCAGTTAACCAGGTTCCCAAGAAATAAGTCCATTAACCCGGCAATCAAATAGCCGGTAAGAATCATGATAATGGTTTGGCGGCGGCCGTAAATAATGGCGAAGCTGGCAATAATTCGGACAATCAAATAAGTGATAAGCGCGGCAATAAGCGTAATGGCCAAGCTTAAAGGATCGGTCAATTGCAGTGCGACATACCCAGGTACAACCAAACCGCCTGCGGCAAGGCCTAAAGTTTGAGTGAGTAATAAGGTAAAAAATAAGCCGACCCCAATGGCAACGGCCAGAATGTTTAATGCAATCATAGATCTTCCTCCTTGATTGCCCGGTTCTGGAAGAAGCGAGCGACTTCTTCGCCACCGCCGTGAATATTGCACATGCCAACAACTAATGCGCTGCTGCCGGACTCTTCTAAAATTGTTTCGGTTATTTCGGTCATATGGGCATTTTCCATGACTAATAATTTTTCTGGGTCGAGGCCATATTTCACCGCATTACGGACGAAAATAAAGGTGCCTGAACCCATCAGTAGGTATTTATCCGCTTCGCTCCACTTAACCGCATCTTCCGCCATTTGCTGAGAGCGGTGTGGGCGGTCCGCCCGGCAATTAATTAACACGATTTTTCGACGTTCGTTGCCATGCTTTTCCAGCATGTTTTCCCAAATGCGACCAGTAGACTCTGGATCGTTGGCTGCAAAAGCGTTGACGAAAACAATTTCCCGCTTGAAGTAATTAACGTGAAGAACCTGCATGGCACCGGCTTCCGGCTCCAGGGCAACCATTCCGTCTAAGGCTTTCTCCCTGTCGACGCCCAGGTGTTCGCAGACATTAAGTGCCAACGCAACGTTCTCCGCATGTTCGGCATAGCGAAAACGTTTCATGGTTTCCTCAGTAATAGCGTTAACTTCGTCTTCTGTTACACCATGCAGCTCGCTCTTTCGGTCTTGGCAGGAGTGCTTGAAGATGTCGAGTAAGTCTCGCTCAGCGGTGAATAAATCCCCTTTCACCGGGGTGCTACCGGCAAGGGCGAGTCCTACATCGTTTTCTCCCGGCCCCATCACATCTAAATGATCGGCTCGGGCATTGGTAATAACGCCTACTGTTGAACGTACCATTCGCAGTTCGCTTAAGGACTGGTACTGTGGTTGCAGCGCCATACATTCCATAACCACAATTTCGGGCTTTAATGCGGCCATTCTTTTCAGGGTGCGCATTTGTTCGATAATATTTGCGCCGCTAATGCGGTAAATAGGGAATTCTCGCCCCTCGGGGTCAGTAATGGCCGCGGCTGAACCTGTTGTTTTTGCGCAAATACGTTTTCCGCCGCTACGCAGCCCTGCAGCAATTAAACGGGTAACGCTGGTTTTACCGCGAGTACCGTTCACATGAACCCGAACGGGAATTTTACGCACAAGCGCCCAGTGACGCACAGCCTCAAAAACGCCGGCAATGACGAGAACAACCCATAGTGCAGCTACAATGGCGAGCATGCTGGGTATTTCCACGGGAACCCTCCTGAAGGAAATCGTTTAAAAAACGTGACTATAATTACAGATATTCTACTAATGATGCTATTGTTTTTAGGGATCTTTACACAAGAGTACTACAAAATGCTTAAACAACGAAAAACAGAAATAAAGTGGGGCATTATCTTCACCATTGCAGGTTTGTTGTGGATGTTAATGGAAAGATTAGTCGGTCTGCATGACAACTATATTGCTTACCACGCAACCTACACCAACTTCTTTGCACTCATTGCTATTGCTATTTACGTACTGGCACTTAGAGAGAAACGTGAAAAAGATTTAAATGGATCGATGACTTGGAAGCAGGGGTTTGTAAGCGGTTTGATAATTGCCGTTGTGGTGGCTATTTTGACGCCAATTAGCCAGTGGATAACCCATGTCATTATTTCGCCTGATTACTTTGAAAATGTGAGCAATTTTTCAGTAACTCAAGGCGAAATGAGTGCAGAACAAGCTGAGGTTTATTTTCAGCTTAGTAGCTATATTGTTCAGTCAATGATTTTTGCTCTGGTGATTGGAGCTATTACGGCGGCAATAGTCGCGGTGTTCATGAAAACACCGCAACCTGATGCTGACTAATGAGTTTCGAGAGTTGGCCGGAGCACTTCCGCCCGGCCATCAATTTCTGTGAGAATCTCTAACCCAAGTAATTCTGCCAGCATTGGGTAAATATGAATGTTTTCAAAACGCTCAATTTTTTGTCCCTTATTAAAAGCGTTGCCGGTGGCAACAAATAGCCCATCCATATCGCGAGTGCCGTAATACCCGTGAGTACCCCCATCAGAGCGTTCTTCAGCTGGTCGGGTAGCAAAGCTGTTTGGTGCGTCGGTTGCAAGCACGATAGCCGGCACACGAGGGCTGTTAACAAAGTGTCGCTGTGCAAGTGCGTTTTCTGTTTCTAGATAAAATGGCTGTTCCGTTGTTTGTTTTAAACGCTGACGGAGCGACTCAATGTCTTGCTCTGACATATTTTCTTTAGCGTAAATCAGCAAACGGGTTTGTGCGTTAACAACGGTAAACAGGTCTGAATCAATGTTCAGCTCATCAACTTCTATCATTTTATCGGCCAATATCGGAGCCATGCCATGATCAGAGACCAACACTAAATTCACGGAAGCATCCACTTCTGTCTGTAATTTCCGCCACAACTCTCCAATGAGCTCGTCTATGTGCTGAACGGCCCCTTTTACTTGTTTCGAGTCTGGTCCGAAACGATGACCCATGGTGTCAACGACGGAAAAGTAGCCGGTAACCAGCCGTGGACGCGCTTTTTCCGGTAGCTTGAGCCAGTCGATGATTTGTTCGATTCGCTGGCGGTTAGGAACCGGGTGACTGTAATGATAAAAATAACTGGGTGTCCGGCCATTTATGCGGGCATCGGATTCAGGCCAGAAGAAAGTGGCTGCTTTTACTCCCTGAAACTCGGCAAGGTTCCACAAAGGCAACGCGGTTATCCAACTGCTGTCTTCTAAGCCGTCGGCCATACTGTACTTTTGCTGGCGCTCGGTATCGTAAAAGTTATTATCGACCAAACCATGCTTGGTCGGATAACGGCCGGTAATAATAGACAGATGATTAGGAAAAGTCTTTGACGGATAAACCGGTATTAACCCCTTGCTGCGCACGCCTTCCTGAGCAAGCTTGGCAATATTTTTCGCGTCGTGCTTTTCAATATAGTCATGACGAAAGCCGTCTATCGAAATAAGCACCAGGGTTTGTTCGTTGTTTTTGCCAAATGTAAATGACGAAAAAAGAACGAGGCAGACAATCAATAGGGTTTTCATAATAAGTTCCGGTATCCGATTTCAGACCTTTTTAACAAATTCAGATTTCAGTTTCATTGCACCAATGCCGTCAATTTTGCAATCAATGTCATGGTCGCCGTCAATGAGACGAATATTTTTAACTTTGGTGCCCACCTTAACCACTGAAGATGACCCTTTAATTTTAAGATCTTTAATAACTGTGACGGTGTCGCCGTCTTCCAGTGGTGTGCCGTTCGAATCGCGAAAGGATGGTGCATCGTCAGCTGCTTCAGGTTCGTTTTCAGACCATTCGTGCCCGCACTCAGGGCAAATGAGTAAAGTACCGTCGTGGTAGGTAAAGCTTGAATTACACTCCGGGCAGGCTGGGAAATCGCTCATATCAAGTCCTTTCTAGGGGATGAAAGCGGGTGATTATAGCCTGTCACCGACTCGGGCGCACTAGACAAAAATTAGTACCACCAGTGTCGTGACAATGGCGAGCAAAATATTAAGCACCACACCCTCTCTGGCCATGGCTTTTATGGTGACCCGATTAGAAGCAAAAACAATGGAGTTTGGTGGTGTGGCTACCGGCATGCAAAACGCGCAACTGCAGGCAATAACCGCAGGTATCATGAGTAACTCAATGGGTAATTCAAGTGCTGTTGCCGTTGCTGCAAGAATGGGCATCAGTAAGGTGGCGGTTGCTGTATTAGAGGTGACTTCTGTTACGAAGGACACGGTCAGCGCTAACACAAAAATAAGTAACCATAACGGCAGCACGCCTAATGCGGTAAGTGACTGGCCAATAATTTCGCCCAAACCACTTTCCATAACGCCACGGGCTAAGCAAATACCGCCGGCAAACAGCAATAAAATGCCCCAGGGAATATCTTTTGCCAGTGGCCAGTTTAATAGCTTCTCGCGTTTAACTTTTCCGGTTGGAATAACGAACATGGCAACTACACCGGCCAGTGCAACGGTCGCGTCATTGAGGCTGCCAATGCCCAGTAAGCCGGTCCAGCCGCCAAAGGGTGCGGTACGTGTTATCCACAAAACGACGACGGTACCGAACACCATGAGCACACGCTTCTCATAGGTTGTCATTTCACTGGTGGTTGGTAACTCAAGTGGCTTTGATAATTTGACGTTGCGGGTTAACCAAAGTGCAATAACAGGTAAACCTAATAAAACCATGGGTAAACCAATGCCCAGCCAGCGGGTGAAACTGAACTCTACGCCGGTAATGTTCTGGTAGATAGACGCAAAAATCAGGTTCGGTGGTGTTCCTACTAAAGTAGCGATACCGCCAAGTGAGCCGGCGTAGGCCAGGCCTAACAGCAGAGCCCGTTGGAAGTTTTCATCGTCGCTGGCATCGGCCAATGCTAACGCGACAGGCAAAAGTGCCAGCACACCTGCCGTGTTCGATATCCACATGGACAGAAAGGCGGTCGCCGCCATAAAGGAAATAACCACTTTGCGGCCATTGTCAGCACCAATGCGTGCAACCAAAGAAAGAGCCATGCGCTTATGAACACCACTGGCTTCAACGGCTTTGGCCAACATAAAGGCGCCCATGAACAAGAGGATAATATTGTCGCCTAAAGCGCCTGCGGCTGTTTGTGTGTCGATAACCCCGAAGGCCGGAAGCAAGACGAAAGGGAGTAATGAGGTGACAGGTAAGGGGATGCACTCGGTTACCCACCACCAGGCTACCCAGACCACAGTGCTTAAAGTAAGCGCGGCAGGTAATGGCATGTTCGCCAATTGCGTCGTGAGCAATACGATAAGTGCTGTAATCGGGCCCAGTGCTAAATGTTTCATTAATAGGTTGTCACATCCATTTCATCTTTTACCCTGTAAGATAATAGAGAAGTGACTGAATCAGCAACGAAAGATTAAAGGGGATAGCATGAATCAGCAGTTGGTTCGCTCTACCTCGCTCGCGGGTGCCATTGTTTTGGGGCTTGGTTCCATTTTAGGTACCGGTGCGTTCGTGAGTGTGGGTATTGGTGCGGATATTGCCGGTGGTGCCGTTTTATGGGCAATTCTCATTGCGGCGGTGACGGCCTTATGTAATGGCTTGTCTTCCGCGCAGCTGGCTTCTGCTCATTCCGTCAGTGGAGGCACCTACGAGTATGGCTATCGGTTTCTGACTCCGGCTTATGGTGTAACGGCGGGTAGTTTGTTCGTGGTAGCAAAAAGTGCTTCAGCGGCAACCGCTGCGCTGGCGGTAGGCTGGTATGTGACCAATGCCACGGCAATACCGGACTATTTAGCGCAGTGGATAGCGGCTGCGGTATTGGTGCTGTTTACGTTATTAGTACTGGGGGGCGTTAAGCGCACAAATTGGGTTAACGCCGCCATTGTCACACTGAGCATAATTGCTCTGCTGGCCTTTATTGTTACAGGCCATCAGCAAACGGCTGTAATGCTAGAGCGGCCGTCTGTTAAGTGGTGGCAGGTACTACAAGCTTCAGCTTTACTCTTTGTTGCCTACACCGGCTACGGACGTATTGCCACCATGGGGGAAGAAGTGCAAAACCCACGTCGGGTTATTCCTCTGGCCGTTGTTTTAACTCTGGCGGTTGTGACGCTTCTGTATCTGGGAGTGGGGAATGCTCTGCTGCGTTTTCCCAGTATAGCGAACTTTCAGGCGGAGCATTTCTCTCTGGCAAGTTTGCTGCCGAGCGGACCTGTACAATGGTTAGTGACCGTTGGTGCAGTGGTTGCTATGGGCGGAGTTATTCTGAACTTAATTTTAGGGGTATCGCGGGTGATTCTGGCTATGGGCCGCCGCGCCGATTTACCCATGCGCTTTGCCAATTTAAATGACCAACAGACATCGGCACCACCGGCAACCTGGCTAACTTGTATTGTCATGCTGGTGTTGGTCGCAATTGGTGATATAAAGACCGCATGGTCGTTCAGTGCCTTCACGGTTTTAGTGTATTATGGCATTACGAATTTGGCCGCATTGAAAGTCACAAAGAGTGATCGTTTTGTGCCAAAGTGGGTATCCATAATAGGTTTGGCCAGCTGTCTTGGACTGGCTGTTTTTGTGCCGTGGCAGGTGCTGTTGTCGGGCATCATTTTTATTGTCGTAGTTCTGCTGATACATCAGCTGAGACGCTAAGAGGTATACATGCGAGATATTGTTATTCTGCACGAAAATGAAGAGTGGCTGGTGCCGCTAAGAGCAGAGTTTGAAAAGCGCGGCGTAGAAGCCAAAGAATGGTTCCTGGATACGGGAGTGATACCTTTTTCCGAGCTTCCGGAAGATGCGGTTTACTATAACCGTATGAGTGCCTCCTCGCACACAAGGGGCCATCGGTTTGCACCGGAGCTGACTCGCATGGCATTAACCTGGCTGGAAAACAGTAACCGAACCGTGGTTAATGGCTCCCGGGTGCTGGCACTGGAAGTGTGTAAGCTGTCGCAATATGCGGCGTTACAAAAAGCAGGCCTTAACGTACCTAAAACGCAGGCAGTGGTCGGAAAAGATCTGCTGACAGAAGCGGCTGAAAAGTTTGCCGAGTGGCCGCTGATTTTAAAGCCTAATCGCGGGGGTAAAGGTTTAGGCGTTATTAAGTTTGACGATGTCGCTGGCTTAAAGAGCTATATCGACAGCGATGATTATGAAGAGCCGTTAGATGGCATCTGGCTGTTACAGGAATACATTAAACCAAAGCAACCACATATCACTCGCAGCGAATTTGTCGGGCAGAAATTTATTTACGCGGTTAACGTGAACACTGAGCAAGGCTTTGAGCTATGCCCGGCCGATGTGTGCAGTGTGGATGATGCGTTTTGCCCAACCAATGAAGCACCTGCTGAGAACAATCAACCCAATAAATTCACTATTACACAGCGCTTTAATGACCATGAAATTATTTTTGCGCTGGAAGCATTCTTGAAGGCCAATGATATTGATGTGGCCGGCATTGAGTTTATTGAAGACGCAAAAGGCGAACTGTACGTTTACGATGTGAATACCAATACCAACTATAATCAAAGTGCCGAGCGTGTAGCCGGTGTTAAGAAAACGGGCATGGGTGCGTTAGCGGATTACCTGATCAGCTTAGCCCAATAAGCCAAAAAAAATGGCCCCATAAGAATGGGGCCATAACAAATCCAGGGAGGGATTGGTTTTTAGAAAGTGTATTCCACACCTAAAGAAGCTGTTTGAGGTTTGTTAGGACGCGCACCATGTGGTGAGCGAGCAACAATTTTCTGCTGATCGAACAGGTTCTCAACTTTGAAATAAACCGCCATGTTGTTGTCGACTTCATAACGGCTGACAAAGTCGGTCACAAACAGTGATTCGGTTTTGTTGAAACGGCTGTTGTCGCGGTTACAGCCAACAGAGACGCACATTTCGTCAATGTATTTACCGACCACATAGTTTACCCAGCCTTTGTTGTTATCTAGCGCAACGCGAACACTGAAGGTATTCTGCGGAATGTCATTCAGTTCATCGCCGTCCATTAAACCTGTCACCGCGTTGTCCTGACTGATTTCACCTTTGGTGTAGGTGTAAGCCAAATCAACTGGCATAAGGAACTGACCCAATTCAAAGGTATTGCTTGCCTGTAATTCCAGACCGGCTACCGTTGATTCACCCAGCACATAAGAGCCTGATTCAGAGCCATTGTCACAAGGGTTAGCAATTGAACACTGCTGTGTGGTGTCGCTAAAGTCGCTGTAGAAACCAATGGCTTCTGCAAAGAAGGAACCTTGATTAAAACGAACACCGGCTTCGTAGTTGTTACTGGTTTCTGGTTCCTGGAAGTCCTTCGCACCACCGCCTAAAGGCGAAAAGCCTTTATGAGCGCCTGCCAGTACCTGCCAGTTATCATTCACGTCATAAGTGAAGGATACGCCCGGTAACCATTCGTCGCTGTCGTTTGAACGTGTGCTGTCCAGTTGCTCGCGAGCCGTGTCAGCAAACTGGTAACGATAAGACTCAACGTCTTCATAACGCAGTGCAAAGTGGACGTTAAGGTCTTCGGTTGCCTGCCACTGGTCTGTCAGCCAGAAGCTGACTGCATCAGCGCCTTCCAGACGGTTGTTGCCGCCAGTAGGCATAACTTCGGCTTGGTATACAAGGCTGCCGTTAACCTGATCATAAATTTCAACCGGCTGGAAACGGTCCATTTCGTCGCTGTGGTCACGAACACCCACTTCAAGGTTATGAGTCCCTAAAGCAAACTGAGCATTAGCTTCAATGCCTTTAGATTCATAAGCTCGGTTGTTGTTTTTGTAGTTCAGACCGGCTTCATCCTGAGTGCCTTGCAAAATAGCTAATGCATCGGCGTCACCGCTGTTAGCCGCACTGACGTATGCATTACCGCCATCCAGTTTGAACCAGTTGCGAGCATAGTCGTTGTAGTAGCTTAAAATATTAAAAGTCAGATTATCCGTCGCTTCAAACGCATAGTTTAAGCTGTAGCCTTTGTGGGAGTTATCCATCTGATCAATTTCAGAAAGGCCATAACGGCGGTTTTCATCCTGAGCGAAATCGGCATCGGTCAAACCGAGATAAGTTTCGTTCGAGACTTCTTCTGAATATTGAACTTTGGCCAACAGGCTCTGGCGCTCGCCAGTCCACTGAAGTTTTGCAACATAGTCTTCAATATCAAAACCGGCGTCGCGGCTGCTGCGGTCAATTTCTTTGAAGCCGTCGCTGCTGCGTTGAACGGTTTCTAATAAAAAGCCCCATTGACCTTCAGTGCCACCAACATGAGCATGAATATCACGGCTGCTGTTTTCGCCAAACTGAGTCAGAACTTGTCCGCCAAAGTCTTCAGGAATAGGTGTTGTTACCAGGTTTAAAACGCCGCCGGTTGTCTGTGGGCCGTAACGCAGTAAAGGAGCACCTTTTAATACTTCAACGGATGACATACGGAAGGTAGTCGGGAAGTAGTAGGCCGCTGGGTTTGAATAAGGCGCCGGAGCCATCATAACGCCGTCTTCCAGCAAAGTGACCTTACTGACACGACCAGCTGTTGCGGCACGGATGCCAATGTTAGGACGCAGGCCCTGGCCGTCTTCTTCACGGACATAAATGCCCGGAATGGTTTTCATCAGTTGGTTGATGTCGCTCGGAACTTCAATGCGCATCTGCTCTTCGTCAATAACGGCGCTTGAGCCGGCAACATTGCGGGCTTCTGTTTTACTGCCAATAATTTTAATTTGCTCGATATCTGTATCGACAGCGGTATTTGCTAAAGCCGGAGCTGCCAGAGCTGTGAGTATGGTGCTAGCTAAGATCGTTTTTTTCATAACGGACTCGATTGACCTTTTTTGAAAAGTAATTTCAGTTTCAATGAATTAAGCGGCGAGAATGATAATTAAAATAAGAATGATTCGCAATAATAGTTTTAGTGTTTTTTTGATCCAACTCATCGGTTTTTAGAAAAGTTACGTAAGGAATTAGTTAATAGAATCGAAAGATAGAAGGATATGCTTTGTCAGCGAAGGATATTGCTAATGCCAGAGTACTGATTGTTGATGATAATCACACCAACATTGAGCTTCTCATCGCATTATTAGAAGAAGCTGGGTACCAGTATATTGAAGGAATACAAACTCCCAGGCTCATTGATGAAAAAATGGCCTCATTTAAACCGGATCTTATTCTGTTAGATTACAGAATGCCGGAGTTGAATGGTGCTGAAGTACTTAAACATATGAAACAAACTTATGGCGATGATGCTCCGCCAATGGTTATGTTGACAGCTCAGGGCGATAAAGAAACGCGGCTCCGGTCACTTGAATTGGGTGCTACCGACTTTTTAACTAAGCCCTTTGATAACGAAGAAATTTTACAGCGACTGCGTAACATTTTGCAGGTCCATTATCGTTCGCAGGCGAGACGAGATGCGTCGTTATTTTACGAAGCCATTGCAAGTAAACGCTCGGCGGAGCTTGAAGAGCTCGTTCTTGAGGACATGCTAACCGGGTTACCTAACCGACGGGCAATTCTGCAGGAAGTTAATGCAATGGTGCGCTCCGATAAAGGCTGTAGCGTTGTTTTTCTGGTTATTGATGAACTTGAAGAAGTTGCTCAGTTGCATGGTTACCCTTTGGCCGAAGCTTTTACGCGTGAACTGGCGCTGTTATTACAAAGTAAAGCACCAGCCCGCAGCTTCATTGGTAGCTGGGGGCAACAGGAATATGTTGTCGTGTTTGAAGCGCAGTTAGATGCCGAACTCATGCGTAAAGGGCATAGACTGGTTGATGTTGCCAGCGGCGATCACGATTACGAAACCTTACTTATCACTATCGCTGCCCGGGCCGGAATAAGCTCTACTCTGGACAATAATATAGAGCCGGATGAACTGATACGTCAGGCTTCCCTGGCTTTACCAAAGAAAGGAACACCACCTGTCGGGCTATTTTCTGACGAGCTGCATCGTGATTTGGCTGATCGTATTAGTTTACGAAACGACTTGAGAGCAGCCTTAGAAGCCGATGATCTTCAGTTGTTTTTCCAGCCTAAGTACGACTTAGTTACCGGTAAGATAACCAGCGCAGAGGCATTACTTCGTTGGCAACACATAGAAAAGGGGTTCATATCGCCCGCGCTGTTTATCCCATTGGCGGAGCAAACCGGTGATATCAGAGCGATAGGAGACTGGGTTGCTGAACATGCGATAAAACAGCTGGCGAAATGGCGTCAACAGAACATTGTTGATGGCAGTTTTGTGTTGGCAATAAATGTGTCCCCTCAACAGATGGTAACCGGAACTTTTGCTTCGGATCTTCTGGAGTGTTGCCAACGTCACAAGGTCGAGCCCAAACAGGTACAGGTGGAAATCACGGAATCTGCGGTCATGCAGAACCTGAAGAAAGTCCAGCATGAACTGGAAGTACTGACGCGAGCGGGAGTTACCGTAGCGATGGATGATTTTGGTACGGGCTATTCATCATTGTCTTATTTGCGGAATTTACCAATTAGCGTGATTAAAATTGACCGTAGTTTTGTCATGAACTTAGTGAGCAATTCATCGGACCAACAGCTGGTAGGTACTATCGTGTTAATGGCTCACAATTTTAAATGCTCAATTGTTGCAGAAGGCATTGAAACAGTTGAGCAAGCTAAGCTTTTAGTGCAAATGGCATGTAACGAAGGTCAGGGCTTTTTATTTTCCAGGCCTATTACTCAAAATGAGTTTGAGGAGTTAGTGCAATCACCAGCACATACTATAGAATCTTATCTTAACAATTAAAAATAACAGGATGGCAAGTATGCCCGGTATCACCGTAAAAGGAAGTCTCTCTCTTTTCGCTGCAACACTGCTGTCAGGCTGTGCGCTTGTATCGCCAGCAGAGAAGGCACCCGTTGCTTACCAATGTGGTGCGAGTGAATTGAGTGTATTGCAGCAAGAGCAAGGTTTGCTGTTAAGTTATGGAGCTGAGCAAGAACTGCTGACACAAGCGGTGAGCGGTTCAGGAGCCCGTTATTCAAATGATAACGAACCTGTCACTGAGTTCTGGAGTAAGGGTAACGAAGCAGATATTACCTGGCGTGGCCAGGACATGCCGCTGTGTGTGGAACAGGGGGCCTTGCCCAAACACTTTACTGCTAAAGGTAATGAACCCTTCTGGCAAGTGGCAGTAAACCCTCAGCATATGGCCTTAACAACCCCGGAAAGCGAAGCCATTATCGATTTAAAACCTGCGCAAGTGGTATCAACCCAGCCTTACGAATGGCGTATAGAGTCGACCACAGATAAACACCTGATTGTTATTGACCGGTTATGTCGCGATTCAATGAGTGGCCGTTTATATCCTTATCAGGTGGACTTACAGGAGTCTGACCGGATGTATTCTGGATGTGGCGGAGACAGCGAATGGTTGCTTCAGGGCGTCAGCTGGGAATTATCAGAGTTTGAGGGGCATGCAATTCAGTCCAAACCTGCCACCATCCAGTTTTTAGAGGACAATCAACTGGCGGGCTTTAATGGGTGCAATCGCTACTTTGGACATTACAACATGGGTGGCGAGCTTGCGCAGATCCGCTTAACAGGCAGCACGAAAATGGCCTGTAGTGATACAGCCAACGCTTTGTCGCGTGAGTTTAGCGATGTACTCGAGCGTGTTTATCAAGTGAATATTGATGATAAGGAGCGCCTGATATTGAGCACTCGTGGCGGTCGTCAACTGGTCTTTAAACAAGAACCCCGATAAAGGTAATACGCACGCATGCAATTAAAAAAGTATACAGACTACGGCTTGCGAGTGCTGATGTATCTGGCAGCGAAAGAAGACAATGAAAGAGTCACCATCGATGAGTTAAGTGGCATATTTAACGTGCCAAGAAATCATTTAAATAAGGTGGTTCATCAGCTTGGGAAAGAGGGGCTGATAGAAACTCGCCGTGGCAAAAACGGAGGCTTTTTACTGGCGGTTGACCCTGCCGATGTACGTCTTGATCAAGTGATTAGGCGACTGGAAGGCGATGAATACTGGATAGACTGCCATAAGCCCGAGTGCGCTATATTTCCTGTCTGTGAGTTGAAAAGCTTAATCAACCAAGGCAAAGAAACCTTCTATAACTTCCTGTCGAATTACACCTTAGCTTCGTTGTTGAAACATGAGTCTGAAATTAGAGAGCTCTGGGGAACCCCAATTCAGGTAACTGTCGATAAAGATTAACCTTTGGTCGCAATAGTGATCGCTGGCGTTGCAATTCGTAACGGTTCGGAGTATCACAGACCATAAAGAGTAAAATAAAATCAGGGGGAAGTATGTTGAAGAAAATAGCTATAGGTTTAACGGTAGCGTTAGCAGGACACACCGCTCAGGCTGGTGAATGGCTGCATTGCGGAAATGTGTTTGACAGTGAAAGCGGTCGTCTTGCCGGTGAGCGCTATATTGAAGTCACTGACAACAAAATTACTGCCGTTAAAGTGAACGCCCCCGGAGGTGATGCTTCGGTTACGGATTTAAGCGCACATACCTGTCTGCCTGGCTTGATTGATTTACACGTTCACCTTGACGGTCAGTCCGGGCCTGACTCTTATATAAAACAGTTTACTGAGAACCCTGCTGATCTTGCTTTGAAAGCTCAACACTATGGCATGAAAACCTTGGAAGCTGGCTTCACAACGGTAAGAAACCCGGGGGACTCCGACAACGTCACTATTGCTTTACGTAATGCGGTAAATGCTGGTGTGGTTGACGGGCCAAGAATTTATTCCGCAGGGAAATCTTTGGCAACGACCGGTGGACATGCCGACCCGACAAACGGCTGGAAAGAAGAACTGATGGGGCGTCCGACGCCTAAAGATGGTGTTATTAATAGTGCCGCAGATGCTCGCGAAGCAGTACGTCAGCACTACAAAGACGGTGCCGACTTTATCAAAATTACCGCAACCGGCGGTGTTTTGAGTATGGCCAGCAGCGGCGACAACCCTCAGTTTACTGACGAAGAGCTAAAAGGTCTGGTTGATATTGCCAATGACTACAACTTTCATGTTGCAGCACATGCCCATGGTAAAGCAGGTATGCTGCGGGCAGTGAAAGCCGGCATTACTTCGGTAGAGCATGGTACTTACATGGATGACGAAGTAATAGCGGCTATGAAAGAGCACGGAACCTATCTGGTGCCCACCATTCTGGCCGGCAAGTTTGTTGCTGAAAAAGCGGAAATTGATGGTTACTTTCCGGACGTTGTCAGACCGAAAGCGCGCGAAATAGGCCCTAAAATTCAGGACACTTTTGCAAAAGCCTATAAAGCGGGGGTTAATTTCGCATTTGGTACCGATAGTGGCGTATCCGCTCACGGTGATAACGCGTTAGAATTCCAATACATGGTAGAAGCAGGTGTCCCCGAAGCTGAAGCGATTCAGTCAGCAACTTCCATAGCTGCCAAGCTGCTTAAAAATGATGATATTGGTCACATTGAAGAAGGTAAACTAGCGGATATCGTGGCTGTAAAAGGAAACCCGTTGGACGATGTTACCTTATTGCAAAATGTCAGTTTTGTGATGAAAGACGGTAAGGTTTATAAACACCAATAAGTCTTTTTAAGGGTCAGTCGAAACGGACTGACCCTTCTAGTTTTAAGGAAACATGATCGCTGCTTCTTACTTCGTATTTGGTTTTATCCTCTTCTTCTGATGCCCAGAGCTGTACCCGAGCCGGTAAAATAACGGGTCGTTTGAACGTAACGTCAATATAAGTAACGGCTTTTTGCTGGCGCTTTTCAAGTTCAGCCTGAGCTCTCGCCATCATGTACATGCCATGGATAATAGGCTTCTCAAACCCAAACCAGCGCGATACCAGAGGGTGCAGATGAATCGGGTTAAAGTCACCGGAAATTCTCGCGTAACGCCTGCCCATACCGCTGCCCAACTGCCAATGGCTGATGTTTTCCCAGCCAGCTTCCGGTTCAAATGGCTTTATCGGTGTTGCTGCTTTTTTCGAGGGAGCCTGGCTTTGGCCACTCATGACCTGATAGACACTGGAACAGGTGGCTACTTTTTCGTTGTTTTGCCAAAACTCCACCACGAACTGCGGACGCAAACGGCGTGGAGAAACATCAGGGCCACGTTTAGGGACTTTGACTTTTGAAATCAGTTGAAAAGGAGCTTGTGCAGAAATAACCTGATGTCGTTCGATTTTATTGCTGACATGAACGAGACCGGGTGCGGGCCAGGGAAAACTGTCATCCAGCATTTGAGAAAGATGTGCTCTTTGGGCTATACAGTAAAGCATAGCTAAAGGGACATCGCTGACAAAACCATTAAACGCTTGATGATAACGACTCAGGTGTTTTTCTGTAGGCGCAGGAATAGAGTAACTTTTGCATAAAGTCTCTGATTCGGCCTCAGACTCGTCACTGCGCTGCAAGGTTAGCAGTGAGCGCAACAGCATGCTTGGCATAGGTGCCAGCTTCTGAGTAGGTGTATCAACACGTTCCATAGTGACCATTAAACTCCATACTGATAATACGGCTATTCTCGCACATGTCTCGTACTATCAACAGTCCGACCACTGAAAGGCCGCTCCGTAGAGCGACCTTTTACACTCCTTTTACTTCTTTGTCTCAAGGTCGTCGTTCAAGTCCTCGTCATGTTTCTCAAGATCCCAGGGTAAGACACCTGGACTATGATGACGAAAATGAAGGTAGTTCTCAAATTGATTGATCACGTCGTTGATAATATCTGTTGTCTCATAACCATAGAGATCGTACGACTGACCACCTTGTCTAAGGAAAACCTCTGCCCGATAGTAAATTTCTCTATTTTTGTCATTAGTTAAGGCAAACTCTGGTAACAGATAGTCTCTTAAACGAATCTCATAAGCAAAATCGAGATCATCTTTTCGTTCAACACTAAGGATAATTCGGTTGTGTTCGTCATCAGCCCTGAATTCAGCAGGCCAGTCCTGGCCTTTCAGTTCGTCACGAACATTTTTAAGACTCTCTGTGGCAGGCCCGCTAATAAAGTCCAGTACCGGCTCCTTCTTCGGGAAATCTACCAGCCCGGCCAGACGTTTTTTCCAATAGTCCGGGCCTTCGTTAACACCACGGCGGTGAGAATGACGGTGACTCTGGAGACTATTGGACTGGTACCCTTCAATGACCAGAGCACGCCACATGCCCACTGCTGATATCAATATAATGACGGCAAAGGGTAAGGCGCTGGTAATAGCCGCCGTTTGCAGAGCTCCCAGACCACCTGCTACAAGCAATACAGCTGCAACAATACCTTCCGTACTGGCCCAGAAAACACGCTGCCATGTAGGCGTTTCCATCATGCCGCCAGAAGATAGGGAATCAATGACCAGTGAACCGGAATCTGACGACGTTACGAAGAAGGTAATAATTAAAAGTACGGTCAGAAAGCTCAATATGCTGGTCATTGGCAGGTTTTCGTAAAGCTTAAACAGTGCGACTGCCTGGTTGTCCTGAACTTCTGAGATTAAGGTTGTATAACCCTCGTTCATTATCATGTTGAGTGCGGTGTCGCCAAACACTGCGAACCAGAAGAAAGTAAATATCGTAGGCACCAGCATGACCCCGAAAACAAACTGGCGAATGGTACGGCCGCGGCTTATTTTAGCAATAAACAACCCAACAAAAGGCGCCCAGGCAATGGTCCAGCCAAATATAAATAAGGTCCAGTTACCAATCCAGTCGCTGCGTTCATAGGCTTGCAGGTTAAAGGTCCGCTCGACAATGCCACTTAAATAAGCCCCGGTGTTTTGCAGGAAGGTTTCCAGGATGTGTATTGTTGGCCCTACCGCGAAAACGAACAGAAGCAAGAAGACAACCAGAGTCATGTTAATCAGTGATAACCGTTTTATCCCTTTGTCCATACCGGCCACCACTGAAGCAATAGCGGCTAGAGTAATGAGTCCAATGGAAATAACCTGAACCATGGTTCCGACGGGAATATCTTCCCATAAATAATTGAGCCCTGCGTTAATTTGAATAACGGACAGCCCCAGAGTCGTTGCAATACCAAACATGGTGCTGAGAATGGCGAAAGTATCTATGGTATGCCCAATGGGTCCATTTATTCTGTCGCCAATAAGCGGGTAAAGGGTTGAGCGCATGGTAAGTGGTAACCCGTGGCGAAAAGAAAAGTAAGCCAACACCAGGCCTACCAGGCCATAAATTGCCCAAATATGGAAACCCCAATGGAAATACGCAATTTGCATGGCCTGCTTGGCAGAACCGACGGTTTCAGCCGCTCCTGCAGGAGGCTCTGCATAATGTAATATGGGTTCGGATACACCGAAAAAGAGCAATGCAATGCCGTAGCCAGCCGAGAACAGCATGGCAAACCATGAGGTAAAGCTGTATTCCGGCTCGCAATGGTCGGGACCTAGTTTAATCTTGCCCCAATTGGAAACAGCCACACCAATAATGAATATAAGAAACAGTGCAACTGCCAGCATATAAAACCAACCGAAATTGTCAGTAATGCCTGCTAATGTCCAGTCGAATAGCTCCCCGGCTTTGTCAGGCGCACTCAAAGTGCCTATAACCAGCAGTGCAATAACGATTACCGCAGGGAGAAATACTGGCACTAAAATCGCAGAATGCCATTTGCTCTTTTCGGCCGACATAAAAGCTCCTGTTTTTTCTAAGATTTATTTATATATAGACTACTCAGAAAGATTTGTAATGGGTCACTTTGTATTAATTTGCTGTTTAGTTTCTGGCCACTGCGGTATTATGAGCACTGTTGTTGCAGTAGATAAAAAGTGACTTAGTCGTTATGAATACTGATAAAAGCCGCGTGAATTTAGAGCTCTTAGCAAATGCTGTTCCAGGCGCTCTTTACCAACTTGAACGTTCGCCAGACGGGGAATTAAAATTTAACTATGTGAGCCAGGGCGTGGAAGCTATTTTCGGATGTTCCGCCGAGGCATTGAGTCACGATATTAATTTGCTCAGCAACATTATCCACCCCGATGACTTACAGTCGGTACTGAAAAGTATGCACGACTCCGCCCGTTACAAATACCGCTGGATAAAAGAATACCGTGTGATTAGAAACGGTAAAGAAGCCTGGATATACGGACACGCGGTAACGATTCAACAAGATGACGGCAGCACCTTGTGGAATGGGCAAATGCTCGACATTACCGAACGAAAAATGCTGGAACTGAAAGCTGAAGAGAACCAGCGGAATTTAATGTTAGCTGAACGAGTCGGGGGACTGGGTCATTGGCAGCTGGATTTAAAAACCGGGTTGTCTAAATGGTCCGATACTATGTACGACTTACATGGTCTGAATAAAGCAAAAACCAAACCGTCTTTAGCATTGGTTATGGATAAGACCCACCCGGAAGACAGACAAGCGCTGACTGAAGCTATTGAAGCGGTTAAGCAGTCGGGTGCGCGGGACGTGGAGCATCGCATCATGTTAGCGGACGGCGAAATTCGATGGTTACGGGAATCTGGTATTTACCGGACGAATGACAATGGTCAGGACATTATTTTTGGCACCACTCAGGATATTACCGACTACAAAGAACTTGAATTGAAGTTACGACAAACGGGGGGCAGCGATGAGAACACGGGGTTTTACAATCGGCGCCTTATGCTGCAGTCATTGCAACGCCGCTTTAGTCTATTTCAGGCGCATTCCGAATACCAATATTACGTTCTTGTTGTAAAAGTGGCTGATGATGTTGCGACGTTAAAAGCGACAAGCCATATATTGCGTAATAGCATTCGTGACTACGACATTCCGGGTAGCTTAGGGAATGGCCTCATTGTTGTGCTTATGTCGACTCTTTCTGCTGATCGTAATAATGAGTGTCTGAACGCTGTTCGGGAGCAGTTAACACAACAGAATGTAAAGCATAAAATTGCTTTGGAATGTGCCCAGGTAACGGATCTACGCTTTGACGATGTACTCGTCAGAGCGCTGCATTAATTGAGTCGCTTAACGTTTATCGATAGCCCAGTCACAGGCCTTGCCCATGGTATTAAGCGGTAACTGCTTACCAAAGCTGATGTGCTGAGGGACTTCGGCCGCAAGTAAACGTTCACTTAGCCAGTTTTTTAGACTTTGCTCAGTCATGGCGTTTTCAGAATGCCTTTGTAAAACAATAAACGCCTTTAAGCCTGTTCCTTCGTCCGCTACGAGTGGCCTGACAGTGGCATCAGCAATATCAGGGTGCTGGCGTAGACAATCAGCAACATGGTCGGGAAATACATTGGTTCCCCGTATTGAAATAGCTTTATCAACACGCCCTTTAATCTGAAATTCACTGTCGTTTTTCCAAGCTGCGCTATCCGGTAAATCAAAGGTTAATAGCGTTTGTCTGTCGACGATACACTGCGGATTGCTGTCGTGGCTGCGCCAGCGGGGAAGCAGACGATAATTATCTTCTGGCTCGCTGCGATAACCCACACCTGCGGTTTCTGAACTACCGTAAACCTCGACAGTTCTTGCGGCACCCATAGAGTAGAGCTGATGCAATGTGCCCGGTGGGCAGTGGCCCGTTGAACTCATAAAAAGCACTCCCGGCGGTAATGGCGGGATCTCTGTGGAAAGCTGAGTCAATAACTCGGGGAAGCCAACAACGATATCGCCGGCACGCAAGCCGCCATTGCGAACATGGCTATAGGCTTTGAACCCTCTTATAACAGGAATATCGACGAGATTAGGTAATAACACAGTAAACAAGAAGCCATAAATATGATGGCTGGGCACCAGGGCGACCACTCTGTTAGGCGATATGTCGTATTCATTATTAAAAATACGGATAAACGAATTCGCTTCTTCAACCAAAGTGCTCCAGGAGTGCTCACAAGCTTTAGGCTGCCCGGTAGTGCCAGAAGTCGTTACGGTTAAATTTTGAGAGTGAACTTGTCGTGACTTAAGCACCACTTCAGCCCATTCGGACAGACTGTGACGACGTAAGAGGTAGTCCTCAACTCCGCTGTCTCCCATGTGGAAAAACTGGACAACCCGCCCGGCCAGAGCAAGCCTCTCCAGTGAGTCTACCGCAACAGCTTCGTCGCCATCGTCTTTTGTGACCTGGTTTTTCGATATCAAATAATCGTCTTCGTGCCACTGACGTCGCTTCCAGTGCTCGCTTTCAGCCGGGCGCATTCTCGAGAGCTCATCGGCGATAAGATCGCCGATGACAGTTACAATGAAGTGGTGATTAAGTGAGATTGTCACGTTATAGCCGCTTAACAAACACCCAGTAGGTATCCCCGGTCAGAGCTTTTTTCATGTGAACTTTGACCTTAGTCGGTTTCATTTCATAGTCAAAAACGTACTCGAACATGGTGTTCAAGTCGCCATTTTTTACGCCCTCATCGAAGCGGCCTTTAAACTCAGGGCTGTTGGTACAAGGCGCAACTTCCTTGAAAAAGTTTTTACCAACAACAGCCCCCGGGTCGCGACCTGTAATATCGCCTTCAGCGGCATTGTACTGAATGATTTTTCCACTGCCGTCGAGCTGAATCGCACCAAACGCAATGTCGTTTAATTTGTCATCTGACATTTTCGCCAGAGTATTTTCAATATCATCGGAACCGAACTGAACAATTTCCATAGTGTTACCTTTATTTGTAATGTTTCTTCTAATAGTCGCTCCCGAAACCTTTGGATCATAATTCTTAACACTTCTTAAAGTGAAATTAGGAACAAGCAGGTCTATACTTGCTTGCAGGTCAATAATTAAGGATAAAGAAAATGCCCAGAACGCCTAAATTTCACCGGGAAACAGCGCTTAACAATGCGCTCAAGCTTTTCTGGCGCAAGGGATATCATGCGACCTCGATGAAAGACATCGAAGAAGAAATGGACATGAGGCCAGGAAGTATTTACGCCGCCTTTGGTAACAAGGAAGCGTTATTTAAAGAGACACTGGAAAAGTACGCTGTGCTTGCGACGGAAGAGTTTGAACAGACATTGGCTCAAACTTCGTCTATTTTGCAGGGTATAAGCTTGTACCTTCGCAATATAGCGGTAATGACGTCTAGTGAGTCGCCGACGAAGGCCTGCATGTTAGTGAAAACTTTGCTTGAGTTCACTCCGGAAGACAAGGCGTTTAGTGAACCTGCCAAAGCTTATCTGGACGAGTTTGAGCGCGGCTTCACCGATGCTTTCAAACTGGCGCAGCAGCGTGGAGAAATTGGTCGGGCTCAGTCTCCCGAACGTCTTGGTCGCTTGTTGCAAACGAATGTTATTGGATTGCGCACCATGGCGGGACGAGGTGTACCTCAGCAGCAGCTAGAGACTTTGGCCGACGACATTATTGCGAGAATCATTCCCGCAAGTTAAATAACCCATTGTAGTCTTTGGGGTTAAAACGCCAGGTTATAAGCAAAATTAATAAGCCAACAATGATGTGTAATTGCCAGCCTAAACTGTAGTTGCCTGAAACATCTCTGAACCATCCGGTTAAAAGCGGCATGAGGCTGGCAAACATAAAGCCTATACCTTGCATAAAGGAAACCAGACGTCCGGCCTGCACGGGGTTATCGATATGGTCCAGTGCCATAACAATGCACAGCGGAAAAGCGCCACCTAAACCAAAACCGCACAGAGCGGACCATAACCACGGAGCCGCTGTCGGAAACCAACTGAGCCCGGCAAACCCCACCATTTGGGTGATAACCGCTAGCATTAGCCAAAAGCGCCTGTCTTGTGTTCGAGATAAAGCCGGCAACAATAAAGCCCCAATAACCTGAACTAAAGAAAACAGTGCCAGTAAATTTCCGGCTTTTTGTGCTGGCCAGTCAAATTCTGCGTAAAAAGGCGCTATCCAGGCAATGAACCCTGCATAACCTGCATTAACCAGGGCAAAGTAAATACCGAGCAGCCATGCCCGTGGATAACGATGAGCGCGCAGTAGCAGGTGTCTTGGAGGGATGCTGGCTACCGGAACCCGGTTAAAAGGGAGGTACCAAATGACGAGTACCAGTAAGGCCAACAGAGACCAGCTTCCCAGAGCCTGGAATCGTTCAGGCAGTAAGTTTGCAGCCCAGGGGGTGGCAACAGCGCCGAGTGCAGCACCGCCCATCAGTGCAGCAGACCAAAGACCGGTGACCATACCTAAGCGGTTCAGGTATTTTTGCTTGGTTAGCTCAGGGATCACAATATGAAGCAGTGCAATACCAACCCCTCCAACCAGGGCACTACTGATTAAGCTTATATTTGTCGGCTCAAATAAGCGTACTAGCAGGCCTGCGCAAAGCACAAGAAGACCAAGACCTATGCCCTGCTTATAACCTAATGCTGTCGTTACCCGGCCAGCGAATAACGCCATTAAACCAATCATTAAAATGGGCAGTGTGGTCAGTAGCGAAACTTCACTAAAAGACAGTTTGGTAATGCTTTGCAGTTCGTCGGTAAGAGGCCCTACCGAGGTTAGCAGTGGGCGTAGATTGAGCCCCAGCAATACCAGAACCAACAGGCCGAAAAAGAGGGGAAGTTTTGATGGTTTCGCCACAGGCGCTGATGAAGTCTGCAAATTAGTACCGCTGCTGCGTAAAAGCCATACTCTACTCAATTTTCATCGCGGTGTGAAACCGTGTTATTATTTCGCGCCAACAGTGATCGTCCGTTTCTTAAAAAGAGAACCCGTTATGACCGCGTCTCCGGTGTTAGGGAATTTGTTTATCATTGCGGCCCCCAGTGGCGCAGGCAAGTCGAGCCTGATACGGGCTTTGTTGGAAAAACACCCCGATCAATCCATGCAGGTATCTGTATCGTCCACCACGCGTGCTCCGCGCCCGGGTGAAGTGCAGGGCGTCCACTACCATTTTCTCAATACCGACGAGTTTGAACAGCGTATTGATGCGGGTGAGTTTTATGAATGGGCACGTGTGTTCGGCAATTATTATGGAACCTCTCGTAAAGTCGTCGAGTCCTTATTGGCAGAGGGTAAAGACGTTTTCCTCGATATTGACTGGCAGGGCGCGCAACAAGTTCGTGAACACCACCCCGATGTTCGTTCGGTTTTTATTGTCCCCCCCAGCCTGGAAATTCTGGAAGAAAGGTTGCGATTTCGAGGTCAGGATTCCGACGAAGTTATTGCCGAGCGTATGGCAAAAGCTCAGGCGGAAATGTCGCATTATCATGAGTTTGACTACTTACTGGTAAACGATGACTTTGATAATACTCTAGCATCGCTGGAGCATATTGTTTTTGCCCAACGACATAAAATGCCGCACCAACAAGTAAGATATTCAAAGGTATTGAAGGAATTGCTTGGATCATAGGGCTTAATTCCGTATAATTCTTAGCCTTTCGAAAAATACGACTCACGCTTTATTTGGAGTAAAACCATGGCTCGCGTAACTGTAGAAGATGCTGTAGACCGTGTTGGTAACCGTTTTGATTTAATTTTGTTAGCTTCACGCCGCGCGCGTCAGTTGGCTAATGGTAAAGAGCCATTAGTTGAAACAAAGAACGAAAAGCCAACTGTTATTGCTTTGCGTGAAATAGAGCAAGGTCTTATCGACAACGAACGTCTGGACATCGAAGATCAAGCCGCTCAAAAGCAGCAAGACGCTGAAGAACTGCGTGCCGTAGATGCGCTGCGCGGTATCGAATAAAAATTTCTATTCGCCAACGGCATCAATGCCGTTGGCAATTCTATCAAATCCCCTTATTCTGAAAGTATATTCATAAGTCCGGTGTGACCCGGGGAGTTATCTGGTGTACTTATTTGAAGGCTTAAAGGCTCAAGTTAGTGAGTATCTTCCATCTGAGCAGGTGGAGCGTATTCGTGATGCCTTTGTTGTAGCAAATGAAGCCCATAGTTCGCAAAAACGTAGCAGTGGTGAACCTTATATTACTCACCCGGTTGCCGTAGCCAGTTTGCTTGCGGATATGAAGCTGGATTGTGAAACACTCATGGCTGCCTTACTGCATGACGTGATTGAAGATACTGAAACCAGCCGGGAAGACCTGGCCGAGCGCTTTGGCGCAACGGTTGCCAGTCTGGTCGAGGGGGTTTCTAAACTGGATAAACTTCAGTTTAACTCTAAAGAAGAAGCTCAGGCCGAAAACTATCGCAAGATGATTATGGCGATGGTGCAGGATATTCGGGTTATTCTGATTAAACTGGCTGACCGCACCCATAACATGCGCACTATTCAGCACCTCCGCCCCGATAAACGTCGTCGCATTGCCCGCGAAACCTTAGAAATTTATGCGCCGTTAGCGCACCGTCTGGGTATGCACGATATTAAAAACGAGCTGGAGCAATTGGGCTTTTGGGCGCTGTATCCCTGGCGTGGGAAGTTGCTGGAATCGGAAGTTAAACGGGCACGGGGTAATCGACGCGAGTTTACTGAGCGTGTACAGAGCGAAATCAACTCCCGGCTTGAAGGCAATAATATTAAAGCGCGGGTGTCCGGCCGTGAAAAGCATCTGCACAGTATTTACCGCAAAATGCAGGCCAAAGAAGTTAAGTTTGAACAGGTTATGGATATCTATGCTTTCCGCGTCATTGTCGACAGTGTGGATACCTGCTACCGGGTTCTTGGCGCGCTGCACAATTTGTATAAACCCATTGAGACGCGGTTTAAAGATTACATTGCAATTCCTAAGTCAAATGGCTATCAGTCGCTGCATACCTCTTTAAAAGGACCACACGGGGTACCAGTAGAAATTCAGATCCGCACCGAAGAAATGGATCTTATGGCCGACAGGGGTGTCGCGGCACATTGGATGTACAAAAAATCTGATGACTCCAGTACTACCGCTCAGGTGCGCGCCCGTAAGTGGATGCAGAGTCTGTTAGAGCTGCAGCAAAGTGCCGGTAACTCTTTTGAGTTTATTGAAAGCGTCAAATCTGACCTGTTCCCCGATGAAATATACGTATTCAGCCCTGACGGGCGTATTACCGAGTTGCCTCAGGGGGCAACAGCGGTAGACTTTGCTTACGCGGTTCATACCGATGTTGGTAACACCTGTATTGGAGCGAGAGTTAATCATCGTACTTATTCGTTAAGCAAGCCGCTGGAAACCGGACAAACGGTTGAGATAAAAACCGCACCGAATTCTCGGCCCAATATTGCCTGGCTCAACTTTGTGGTAACGGGCAAGGCCCGCGCTAAAATTCGTCAGTACCTGAAAAGTCAGGAAGCTGACGAAGCGCAACAGCTAGGTGAGCGTTTGCTGCGTTCCGCCTTAGGCCAGGTGAGTTACGACGAGATACCAGAGTCGGAATTTAACCGGGTGCTGCAGGAAACAAAAATGGATACCCGTGAGAACCTGCTGAAGCAAATTGGCTTAGGTAACATGATGTCGATTGCCATTGCGAAGCGTTTACTGGGCGATTTACAACCGATAAAAGATGATAATGCATCGCAAAAAAGCCTCTCGATTAAAGGAGCTGAAGGTCTTCTGGTAAGCTTCGCGAAGTGCTGCCGACCTATTCCTGGCGATGATATTATTGCCCATGTCAGCCCGGGTAAAGGTTTGGTTATTCATCGTCGTGAGTGTAAAAACGTTCGCGGACATGAAGACGATCCCGGTCGTTACTTCCCGGTTGAGTGGGATAACAAACCCGACGCCGAGTTTATTTCTGAGATTCGCATTGAAATTGTTAACAATCAGGGTGTGCTGGCCAAGTTAACCTCGTCAATTGCCACCACGGGTTGTAATATTGATGGTCTGCAGACCGAAGAAATTGACGCCAACATTTATTTCATTGATGTGGCTTTAACCATAAAAAACCGTAAGCACTTAGCGGATGTGATACGTCACATTCGTAAAATGCCGGATGTTCAGCGCGTGACGCGCTTAAGGAAGTAATATGTCTAAAGTAATTATTTCAACGGATAAAGCGCCTGCTGCCATCGGCACTTATTCGCAAGCAGTAAAAATTGGCACGACCGTTTATCTTTCCGGGCAAATTCCGCTGGTTCCTGAAACTATGGAGCTTGTCAGTGAAGACTTCACGGCTCAGGCGGAGCAGGTGTTTAAAAACCTGACTGCAGTTTGTGAAGCATCCGGTGGTGAATTACAGGATATGATCAAGGTTCAGATTTACCTGACCGACCTGGGTCAGTTCGCTATTGTGAACGAAGTGATGGCAAAACATTTCAGACAGCCGTATCCAGCTCGCGCGGCTATCGGCGTAAAACAATTACCGAAAGGCGCGCAGATTGAAATTGACGGCATTATGGAACTGCCCAGCACCAACTAATTTAGGCTGACTCTGGTGTCGGCTCTCTGTCCTCCAGAGGTCGGCGCCAGATGATAATGGCAATAGCCACTGCTGCCAGAATAAAGCAATAACCGGTATGCAAACTGACTGACAGTGGGGATATTTTAAAGCTGGCCCCCATTAGCAGTGCTTGCGCCCCATACGGCAACGCACCTTGTACAACACAAGCAAAAATATCTAATAAGCTGGCGCTTTGTCGTGGTGCTAAGTTACCCACTTTGGCCAAACGCTTGCTGACTTCACCGGCTAACAGAATACTGACGGTGTTGTTGGCAACACAGAAATTGGTCAGCGCGGTCAGTGCGGCAACGCCAATGGCGGAGGCTCGTTGCTTGTGTTTACTCACTTTGTTGGCTGCACGTTCGACAAAAGCGGCTAAGAAAGCCAGCCCGCCCTGCTGACGGATTAGCGCTGATAAGCCACCAATGAGTAACGACAGCAGGAAAATTTCCTGCATGCTGCCAAAGCCTTCGTAAATATCCTGACTGAAAGCAACCCATTCATAGTCGACCGTGAACATGCCAAAAGCAGCGGCTAAGACAATACCAAGGCCTAATACGGCAAAAACGTTAAGCCCCATTACCGCCAGTACAATAATGGCGAAGTAAGGCAGTGACAGCCAGAGGTTAGCTTCCGGGATCTCCAGAGGCACCTGACTGGTATCGTAAGTGATCAGCCAAATAACGGTGAAAATAGCCGCCGGTATCGCGATTTTTAAGTTAGCGCGGAATTTATCGCGCATGGTACAGCCCTGTGTGCGAGTTGCTGCAATGGTAGTGTCAGAGATGATGGATAAGTTGTCACCAAACATCGCGCCGCTAACCAGCACTCCGGCCAGCAATGGCAGACTGATATCGGTTGCTTCACCAATACCCAGAACGACCGGCGCCAGTGCCGCCAAGGTACCCATTGAGGTGCCCATAGCTGTGGAGATAACGCCCGCTATGATGAATAGCCCGGGTAGCAGAAATGATGGAGGGATAATGTTTAAACCTAAAGCCACCATGGCATCTACACCGCCGGTTGCTTCTGCGACCGTGGAAAAGGCACCGGCCAATAAGTAGATTAAACACATGGTAATGATGTTGTTGTCGCCGACACCACCGACGAAGGTTTCAATACGTTCTTCAAAAGCCTGTTTGCTGAGCAGTATACCCAGCACTATTGCCGGTAAAATAGCCACCGGGCTGGGCAGTTGATAAAACGCGTACTCTACGCCTTCGCTTTGAAAATACAGCCCTGTTCCTAAGAACAAAACTAAGAATAACGCTAGAGGTAACAGCGCCTTAGCGCTAGCCGGTTGTGGCGAAGCATCTGTCATGTGTCAGCCTTTTATTTTTATTTGGACGTCCAGAAGTTTATACAGCTAATTATCCTGATGCAACCTTATTCCAATTACGTGTAGACTGTCGGTAAAGTTGTTTTAGATCAGGATAGAGATAATGAGCCCGGATGAACTGCATTTGCAAATACGAAATTTGCGCCTGGAAGATTACGAACAGTTGAAAGCGTTAATGGATGCGGTCTATAAAGATATAGGCGGCTCCTGGAGTCAGTTTACGATAGAAAAGCTGATAAAAGATTTCTCGGAAGGCCAGTTTTGTCTGGAGGACAATGGACGCATTGTCGGGGTCGCCTTGACCGTAAAAGTTGAGTACACCAAGTTCTCTAACCCCCACACCTACGACGACTTAATTGGTCACAGAGAAGCCATTCTTAATAATAAGAAAGGCGATGCGCTCTATGGCCTGGATGTTTTAATTCACCCTGAATACCGGGGTTACAGACTGGGCCGCCGTTTGTACGATGCGCGTAAAGAGCTTTGTCGACAGGCGAACCTGAGGGCTATTCTGGCAGGCGGTCGTATCGTCAATTACTATAAGTACTCTAACGAACTGACGCCAAGCCAATATTTGGATAAGGTGCAGCGCCGTGAAATTTATGATCCCATTCTGACTTTTCAGCTGGCCAACGACTTTAGCGTAAAACGCCTGCTGGGTAAGTATTTACCCGAGGACGAGAAGTCGCGCGGCTTTGCGACTTTGCTGGAATGGAATAACTTTCTGTACGAGCCATCGGATAACATTCTCACCACCCGTATTCAAAACGTACGCGTGGGGGCCGTGCAGTGGCAAATGCGCTCGGTTGAGTCGGTAGAAGAGCTGCTGAAGCAGGTGGAATACTTTGTTGATGCTTTGTCGGGTTATCAAAGTGACTTTGCTGTCTTTCCGGAGTTTTTCAACGCACCGTTAATGGGGCTGACTGACCAGAGCCAGCAAATGGATGCGATTCGTTTTCTGGCTGGGTACACCGATCTGTTTAAGCGTGAAATGTCGCAAATGGCGGTCAGTTACAACGTCAATATCATTACTGGCTCTATGCCGCTTCAGGATGGCGATACAATTTATAACGTGTCGTATTTATGCCGTCGCGATGGCTCGGTGGAAGAGCAGTATAAGTTGCATATTACGCCACACGAAAAACGCGACTGGGTTATTGAAGGCGGCAACGAAGTCAAAGTTTTTGATACCGACGCCGGACGCATTGGTATTTTGATTTGCTATGACGTCGAGTTTCCTGAGCTTGGCCGCATAATGGCCGATGAGGGTTTGGAAATTCTGTTTGTGCCGTTCTGGACGGACACCCGCAATGCCTATTTGCGCGTACGCCATTGCGCTCAGGCTCGCGCGGTAGAGAACGAATGCTATGTGGTGATTTGTGGCAGTGTGGGTAACTTACCTGAAGTAGAAAGTCTGGACGTGCAATATGCACAGTCAGCTGTGTTCTCACCGTCTGACTTTGCTTTCCCGCATGACGCAATTATGTCGGAAACGACACCGAACACCGAAATGCTGATGTTTTCTGACTTAAACCTGGATGAGCTGCGTTATTTGCATCACGAAGGGTCGGTAACGAATAAAAAAGACCGTCGAACGGACATCTATGAGGTATCGCGTAAGCTTATAGGTTAAGGTTCAAAATAGCGCTAAACGGCACCATTGGCTGGCATCGATATAAAGCTGCCCAATATCGGTGCCGTTTAATTTTTGTTTTAAAGGGTGCTTATCCAGAGCATCCCACTCGCCGCGCTCATAGAGCTCCGTCATTTGAAGTAGATAGCCCCATACGCCTTCGCGAGTTTTCAGCGCCTTTGTTATTTCTGAAGAAAGTGGCAGTTGTTTGAGAACATCATCCATCGATACCCCCAGTATAATATCCAGTAACGAAAGCATACCGGCTAGGAAAGCACTGGAGCGGTGTTTTTCATTGAGAATTTCGACCGTGACTAACTCCATAAAACGAGCCCGGGTCACTGACTTAATGGTCAGCTCTTCAGGTTGCCCTGCCGAGACATTGGCTAACACCACCAAGGTAACAAAGCGGCGAATTTCGGCGTCGCCTAAATAGACTAAAGCGTGCTGAATGTTTTCTATTTTCTTACGGCCGCCGTAAAGCGCGCTGTTCACCAGTTTCAGTAAGCTGTATGTCAGCGACAAGTCCTGCTCGATGATCTGCCTTATGGTATTTAAGTCGAGTTCTTTTTTATGAACCTCAGATAACAAGGTGAGCATACTAATGCGGTTAGGTGACAGTGACTTTTGCTGCACAACTTGTGGTTTCTCAAAGAAGAATCCCTGGAAATAGTCGAACCCTAACTCCAGGCAGCGCTCAAACTCGTCGTGAGTCTCAACCCGTTCGGCTAAAAGAGGAATTCCCTTTTCTTTGAAGAACCGAATTTTACTTTCGAGGTTTAAGCCCTGCTCCTGAATATCAACTTTCACCATGTTGATCATCGGAATAACCGGATCCCACTGCCCGTCAAAGTCGTGATCGTCTAACGCAATGCGGTAGCCTTTCGACGTAGTGCTGCTGCAGGCTTCAAGTAAAGGTGCATCAACGCCAACAGTCTCCAGCAGCTCCACCCATACCGTTCGGGCATTTAAAAAAGAAGGGAAGTCGTTTAACAAAGTGCGGGCATGGAAATTAATAAACGCCTGCTTTCCCATGCACAGCGTCTGAATATCACCCAGTAAGTGCTGCTCCAGAAGCAATTTGGAGGTTGCCTCATTTGGGTCAATATTAGGAAAACTGTTGGAGTTGCTGTCGCGGAAAAGCAGCTCATAACCATAGACTTTTTGATCTCTGGTGAGTATCGGTTGCCGGGCAATATAGGAGTACGACATTATTATTCTTGTCTTCCTTGATGAAGCATAGGGTTAGTTCTGACCGATTCTCTCGGGTATACTGCTTATATCTAGTCCTATTTTTATAAAAAAGCAATGAGTCCTGAACGATATCAACGAATTAACCAGATGCTGGACAAACGCCAGCCAGACCTGACCGTTGTCATGGAGAACGTGCATAAAAACCATAATTTATCTGCGGTGGTTCGCTCGGCAGATGCGATAGGCGTCCATGAAATGCACGCGATATGGCTGACCAAAAAGGCGAGGTTGTCCGGCGGAACTGCTTTAGGAAGCCAGAATTGGGTAAAAATTCACAATCATAAAACCATTGGTGAAGCGTTGGAGGCAACTCAGGGACAAGGTATGCAGGTGGTGGTGACTCACTTGTCAGAACACTCTGTAGACTTCCGTGAGGTCGATTACACCAAGCCGACCGCTATTTTACTGGGTCAGGAAAAATATGGCGTAACCGATGAGGCGCTGGATATTGCTGATCATCATGTGATGATTCCTATGGTGGGCATGGTACAGTCACTGAATGTTTCTGTAGCTGGCGCAGTGATGTTGTATGAAGCGCAACGTCAGCGTGAACTGGCTGGTTTGTACGATAAAACGCACGTGAGTGCCGAAGAACGACACCGAGTGCTGTTTGAAGGCGGTCATCCGATTTATGCCAAGGCATGCAAGCGTAAGAATATGCCTTATCCGGAGTTGGATGAAAATGGACAAATTGTCGCGAACGAAGCCTGGTGGCTGGCGATGCGTGCAAGATAAGGAGTAAAGGTGGCGGTAAAAGGACTGCAGCACATTCCACTGACGGTACTTAAAGGTGTGGGCGAAAAGGTTGCGGTTAAGCTGCGCAAGCTGGGCTTAGCCTCTGTCAGCGATGCACTGTTGCACCTGCCGCTGCGATACGAAGACCGTACCCAAGTGACCGACGTTGCAAATTTGCGTGCTGGTGTGGCAACCAATGTTTTGGTCACGGTGCGGCATGCCGATATTAAGTACGGCCGTAAGCGCATGCTGATTTGTCAGGCCAGCGATGAAACCGGCAGTATCAGTCTGCGCTTTTTTCAGTTCAGCGCAGCGCAGTTGAAACAGTTTGCTCAAGGCACGCATTTATTAGCTTTTGGTGAAGTGCGCCGCGGCATGACCGGCTGGGAGATGATCCACCCGGAATACCGGGTGGTCAAAGCCGGTGAGCCATTGAATATGCAGGAAACCCTGACACCAGTCTACCCAATGACAGAAGGTGTGACTCAAGGGCTATTGCGTAAGATCATTGAGCAGGCACTGACGTATCTTCAGCCTGGCTCTTTGCCCGAGCTTCTGCCGGAAAAATTAAGGCCCCATCAACTTTCTCTCGAACAAGCGATTTTAACTCTGCACAGACCGCCGGTAGATGTTCCTTTGCATCAGTTGGAGCAAGGCGAGCATCCGGCGCAGCAGCGACTGGCGTCGGAAGAACTTATTGCGCATCAATTAAGTTTGCTGCAGTTACGCCAGTCCCGACAGGCTCAGGCGGGCTTTACCATAAAAGGCAATGGTGCGTTACAAGAGGCATTTTTAAAGCAGTTGCCGTTTTCACCCACTGGCGCGCAGGCAAGAGTGGTGAAAGAAATTACCAGCGATATGGCCCGAGGCCAACCAATGATGCGTCTCGTGCAGGGCGATGTTGGTTCGGGCAAAACTCTGGTTGCGGCGCTCAGTGCCCTGGCCGCGATTGAAGCGGGATACCAGGTGGCTTTAATGGCACCAACCGAGCTTTTATCTGAGCAGCACGCTATTACCTTTAGTCAGTGGTTAATGCCGCTGGGCATTAATGTCGCCTGGTTGAGCGGTAAATCAAAGGGTAAGTCCCGTCAGGAGTTACTGGCACAGTTAAAACAAGGTGAGATCCAGTTACTGGTTGGAACCCATGCGCTGTTCCAGGCGGATGTTGAATATCAGAGCCTGGCATTGGTGATTATTGACGAGCAGCACCGTTTTGGTGTGCATCAACGGTTAAAATTACGCGAAAAAGGCGTTCAGGCTGGTGTGCATCCTCATCAATTGATTATGACCGCAACACCCATCCCGCGAACTTTAGCTATGACGGCCTATGCCGACCTGGCCACTTCGGTAATTGATGAGCTACCACCAGGCCGCACACCGGTCACGACGGTGGCCATTCCGGATACCCGGCGGGAACAAATTGTGGAGCGTGTGCGGGAGGTCTGTGCCACTGAAGGCCGTCAGGCGTATTGGGTCTGTACGCTTATTGAAGAGTCCGATGTACTTGAATGTCAGGCAGCAGAAGACACCGCCAATGACTTGCAGGAGCAGCTGCCAGGTTTAAGTATTGGCCTGGTGCATGGCAGGCTTAAGCACGAGCAGAAAGAACAGGTGATGCAGGCGTTTAAAGCGGGTGACATTGACTTATTGGTCGCAACGACTGTCATAGAGGTTGGGGTGGATGTTCCTAATGCGTCGCTGATGATCATTGAGAACCCGGAGCGGCTGGGCCTGGCTCAGTTGCACCAGTTGCGCGGACGAGTTGGTCGTGGCTCGGTAGCCAGTCACTGCGTGCTGCTGTATCACAGTCCGTTGTCACAAACGGCGCAGCAGCGACTGGGCGTTTTACGGGAAAGTAACGACGGTTTCGTGATTGCACAGCGAGACTTAGAAATTCGCGGGCCGGGTGAATTGCTGGGGCACCGGCAGACCGGCCTGGCCGAATTGAAAGTGGCTGATTTAGAGCGCGATGAAGCGTTAATACCAGAAGCCCAAAATATTGCTCAGCACGTATTAGAGCACTACCCACAAAGCGCTGAAGCGTTAATTGAGCGCTGGTTACCGCGTCGTGACCACTATGCTCAGGTGTGATCATCAAGTACACTAGTACAAAATCAGTTCGGGATAGTTAAATGAACGATAAAAACGAAGAATCCATTGACTTTGGGTACCAAAAAGTTGCCCGCAGTCAGAAGAAAAGCCTGGTCGCTGATGTCTTTCAATCGGTAGCGGCAAAATACGATGTCATGAACGACTTAATGTCGTTTGGCATTCACCGTTTATGGAAACGTTACACCATTGACTGCAGTGGTGTTCGCCGCGGTATGAAAGTGTTGGATATTGCCGGTGGAACCGGCGACTTAACCGCGCAGTTTTCACGCCGTGTCGGGGCTGAGGGCGAAGTTGTACTGGCCGATATTAACGACGCTATGCTGAAAGTAGGCCGTGATAAATTGCGCGACAGTGGCGTTATTGGCAATGTACGTTATGTGCAGGCTGATGCGGAAGAGCTTCCGTTTGATGACAATACCTTTGACGTTATTACTATTGCTTTTGGCTTGCGCAATGTCACCGACAAAGACAAAGCTCTGCGCTCTATGCTGCGGGTACTCAAACCTGGCGGACGTGTATTAATTCTTGAGTTTTCTAAACCGGTATCGGCTACGTTGAACCAGGTGTACGACTTCTATTCGTTCAACATTTTACCCAAAATGGGACAGGTTGTTGCTAACGACTCTGACAGCTACCAATACTTGGCGGAATCCATTCGCATGCACCCTGATCAGGAAACACTGAAGTCGATGATGAGCACTGCCGGGTACGAAAAAGTCGATTACCAGAATATGACTGGCGGCGTGGTTGCACTGCACCGAGGGTATAAATTCTGATGACGCTATTACCGCTTATTCCAACTTTGTTGGTTGAAAAGGTAGCGAATAATCTGTTGCACCGTGACCCGGAGTCGGTGGAGCGTTTGCAGCGTCTGGACGGAAAGCGTCTGCGCTTTCATCTGAAAGAGCTGCCTTTTGAAATTACCGTGAGTGTGGACACCCACGGTGTGCAGCTCAGTACGTCGGATGAGAGCGATGTAGACTGCCGAATAGCAACAGAAATGGGTGTACTGCCCGAGCTGCAGGATACAGCCAACCTGACGCGACTGATCAAAGCGGATTTACTGGATATTGACGGTGACCCTATGCTGGCGCAACAGGTGGTGAGCTTGTTTAAGTCATTAAACGTCGACTGGGAAGCGGAACTGGCGAAGACCATAGGCGACGTGCCTGCACACTGGTTGGGTAAGCTTTGGCGTCGCAGCCGCGAGCAAGTAAAAACACAATGGCAACAGCAGCAGCGCTGGGTCCATGGTGTGCTAACTGAAGAGAAAAAACTATTACCGGTAAGAGCTGAATTTGACCAGTTTAAAACCGATTTACAACAGCTGCGGGCTCAAATTGAGCGCCTTGAACGTCAGTGTCGTGAGAAGAAGGGTTAATGATGCGGACGCGTCGCTTTTATAAAATTACCAAAACACTACTGAGCTATGGGTTAGATGATCTTATCCCTGCACGCTGGTTGCCCTGGACCATTCGTTTAGGACGTCATGCGTTGTTTTGGTTACCCAATAAGCACAAAGACAAGCCTGCGGGTGTGCGGTTAAGGCTGGCGCTCGAAGAGCTTGGTCCGGTGTGGGTTAAGTTTGGTCAAATGCTCTCCACCCGCCGCGATCTATTACCGCCTGATATTGCGATTGAACTGGCACGTCTGCAGGACAAAGTCCCTCCTTTCGACGGTCATGCAGCGCAGCGTATTATCGAAAAGTCCTTAGGTTTACAGAGTATTAGTGACTGCTTTGCTGATTTTGACACAACCCCTTTGGCGTCGGCGTCAATTGCTCAGGTGCATACCGGTAAACTGAAGAAAAGAGACGGCGAGTTAACGGATATTGTTATAAAGGTCATTCGTCCGGATATCCGCGAGACTATTAATGCCGATTTGGAGCTAATGGAAACTCTGGCGTCGGTAGCTGCAAACCATTTACCGGATGGGCGGCGCTTAAAGCCGAAAGAGGTGGTTAAAGAATATCGGAAAACCTTGCTCGATGAGCTGGACTTAATGCGCGAAGCGGGTAATGCAATACAGTTAAAGCGCAACTTTGAAAACTCAGACATGCTTTATATTCCGGTGGTTTACAGTGACTACAGTCGCCATAACGTGATGGTTATGGAGCGCATTGACGGTATTCCGGTAAGCGACATTGCGACTCTGCAAGCTCGTGGTGTCGATATGAAAAAGCTCGCTGAACGGGGCGTTGAAGTCTTTTTCACCCAGGTATTCCGCGACAGCTTTTTTCATGCGGACATGCACCCGGGTAATATTTTTGTGGCGAAAGATGACCCCAGAAACCCGCGTTATATCGGTATTGATTTCGGTATTGTCGGAACCCTTAACCGCGACGATAAGCGCTATTTAGCCGAAAACTTTCTGGCCTTTTTTAACCGTGATTACCGCAAAGTTGCGGAGCTTCATGTTGACTCAGGCTGGGTACCCAAGCACACCAATATTGAAGAGTTTGAGTCTGCCATAAGAACGGTTTGTGAGCCTATTTTTGAGAAGCCACTGGCGGAAATATCCTTCGGACACGTGCTGATCAACTTATTTAATACGGCGCGACGTTTCGAGATGGAAGTGCAGCCGCAACTGGTTTTACTGCAAAAAACCTTATTGTACATTGAAGGTTTGGGTCGCCAGCTATACCCGGAACTGGACTTATGGAAAACCGCTAAACCATTCCTCGAGCGTTGGATGAATGAGCAACTGGGCTGGCGTGCTATTGTCCGTTCGGTGAAAGAGAACGCGCCGTACTGGGCTGAGAAATTGCCTGAAATGCCAATGATGCTGTATGAAAACTTACGCCAGCAACACAATATTGATGAACGAGAACGGCAGCTGCGCAGGCAACAGCTTTTAACTCAGAAGCAGGCTTCAACCTCCCTGTTCTGGACGGTATTAACCGGCAGCGGTTTAATTTGTACGACATTACTCTGGAACCAGTCCGAGTTATCTGAGGTTACTATTGGCTCCGGAGTCGTCACTGTTATTCTGGGAATTATGGCCTGGCGCACCCGGCCTAAAACGACAAATAGTGAACTTATTTAACGTAAACGATAGGAAATAAAATGGGTATATCACCTTGGCAGCTCCTCATACTGTTAGTCATTGTTGTCTTGCTGTTCGGCACCAAGCGTCTTCGCAATCTGGGTTCCGACCTGGGAAATGCGGTAAAGGGCTTTAAAAAGTCCATGGGCGATGAAGCGGATGGCAAAGATAAAGACGACGACTCTCTGCAACACAAAGAAGAGCATGACGACAAGTCAGATTCGGATAAAACCGGGAAGTCGTAGATGTTCGATATTGGTTTTTGGGAGTTATTGCTTATAGCGATAGTCGGCTTGCTGGTGCTCGGTCCCGAGCGCCTGCCGTCAGCTATTCGCGGCTTTCAGAGAACCTTATCTGGTATCAGGCAATACTCCCAAAAAGTGCAAAGTGAGCTCGATAATGAGCTGCGCATAAAAGAATTGCACGAGCATTTGAAACAAGCTGAAAGTCAGGATTTGGAAAATTTAAGCCCGGAGCTGCAGCGCTCGCTGGTTGAGCTAAGGAACGCGGCAGCCGATGTTCAGCGACCTTATTCAAAAGACAAGCCGGAAACTGACAACAAGCCAAAAACGGACACGGATAAAGGTGCGGAATGAGTGACTCGCCTTTATTAGACCACTTACTTGAACTGAGAAACCGGTTACTGCGCTCTATACTGGTAATTTTGTTGGTGTTTGCTTCACTGGCTTACTTTGCCAATGACATTTACCACTTTGTTGCACAACCTTTGCTCAGTAATATGCCGCTCGGCACGCAAATGATAGCGACAGACGTCGCCGCCCCTTTTTTCACGCCCTTTAAATTAACTCTGGTGGTAGCCCTGGCGCTGGCGGTTCCTTATTTATTATGGCAAGTGTGGGGGTTTATTGCGCCGGGCTTGTATGGACGCGAGAAGCGCTTAGTGATTCCGCTTTTGGCCACCAGCACGTTACTTTTCTATGCCGGCATTGCTTTTGCTTACTTTGTGGTTTTACCTGTTGCTATGGCGTTTTTTACCGGCGCAGCACCGGAGGGTGTCACAGTAGCTACAGACATATCCCGTTACCTCGACTTTGTTTTAGCTATCTTCGTCGCGTTTGGTATTGCGTTTGAAACACCAGTTGCCATTATGCTGCTTATTTGGACGGGAACCTGCAGTCGGGAGTCGCTGGCGAAAAAACGGCCTTATATTATTGTCGGGGCCTTTGCTATCGGAATGTTGTTAACACCTCCGGATGTTATTTCTCAAACTTTGCTGGCAATACCTATGTGGATGTTGTTCGAGTTAGGCTTGCAAGTCAGCCGTTGGTATACGCCGGGTAAAAAGGAAGAGGACGATGTGGTTTGATGCGGGCGTAAACCTAACCAATAAACGACTGCTGAAGGACCTGGATGGCGTCATGCTGAGGGCTCAGCAAGCAGAGGTGCGGAAACAACTGATCATATCAACCTCTATTGATGAGGCTGAACAGGCCATTAAATTGTGTCAGCAGTTTCCTGAGCAATTGGTGATGACTGTAGGTATTCACCCTCATGATGCCGGTGAAGCGCCTGCGGACTACAAACAAAAGTTAAAAGAGTTAGCCCAGCACCCTGGCGTCGTTGCTATAGGAGAGTGCGGACTCGATTTTAATCGCAACTATTCTCCCAGGCCCGAGCAGGAAGCTGTATTTGTTGCGCAAATTGAACTGGCTAATGAGCTCAACCTGCCGCTTTATTTGCATGAACGTGACGCCATTGACCGACAAATTGAGCTACTTAACCAATACTGTGCTGATAACACCTTATGTTTAACGCATTGCTTTACAGGCGGTGCCGATGAACTGAAACGCTATGCCGAGCGCGGTCACTGGTTTGGTATTACCGGTTGGCTGTGTGATGAGCGGCGTAATCAGGAGTTACTAGCGGCGGTGCCTAATTTGCCACTCGACAGACTAGTTTTGGAAACGGATGCGCCGTTTTTATTGCCCAGAGGCATTAAACCGCGTCCTAAAATGAACGAGCCCGCATTGTTACCTGTTATCGGTGAAACGCTGGCAAAGCATCTGCAGATATCAACGCAAAAGTTAGCAGAGTTAACCTACGCAAACACTGAGCGCTTTTTCGGGCCGGGAGAACAACGTGACTAAAGCATTCTCGCTGAATGTGTTGAAATGGTTAGTGACAGCTTTCGTTCTGCTGGTTCTCCTGGTGTCCACAGCTCAGGCGCAACTGTTACCGACAAGCCAGTCGGAACTTGCCATTGAATATACTCACAGCGAGCAAAAGCTCGACCTGGAAACAGCCCGGAATTTGTCAGCCAGCCAATGGTCAAAACTGGAGACTGATCGGGCATCCTTTGGTTATACCAGTGACGAATATTGGTTTCGTTTTCAACTTGAAAATAAACCTTACGATCGCATTCTGCACATTGCCTACCCGTTACTCGACGAGCTGACCATTTATATCATTCAGCCCGAAGGGGTCAGAACTTACCAGATGGGTGACACGGCACCGTTCGGTGAGAGGCCGATACCCACTTCAGAGTTTGCTGTCCCATTACCTGAAAATACCAACGGTGAGATTTACATAAAAACCAATACTCAAAGCTCTATGCGTCTGCCTATTGCAGTGCGAACTGAAATTGGTTTCTTTGAAACGCAAATGAACCGACGGATAGCCGAAGGGATCTACTTTGGTGTTTTGCTTTGTATGGCGGTATATAACTTGTTTGGTTTTATCGCTTCACGGGAACCGGAGTTTGGCGTTTACTCACTTTATACCTTATTTTTTGCCGGCCTTATGTTGTCGCTGGAGGGTCTGGGTTTCCATTACCTTTGGCCTAATTCCCTGTATTTGCAAGATAAAGGGATTCCCATATTCGGGAGTTTAACCTTTTTAACGGCTGCCTTATTTGCTTATCAGCTGCTTGAACTTAAGCGTTATCGGTACACATGGGGCCGCGGCCTCATGGTCATGGCGTCTTTGTCCGCTATCAGTCTGTTAATTGCAATTTTTGCCAGTTATCGAATCAGTATCCACGTGCTGCTGAGTCTGGCTGTGCCGGGTTGTCTATTCCTGTTACTTGTCGGCGCCTACATGTGGCGTAAAGGCTTTGTCTACGCCCGTATTTTCACGCTGGCCTGGTGCAGTTTACTGGTCTCGGTTGTTGCTAACTCGCTGGGATACCTTGGCGTTATTGACAGCATGTTCATTCAACGCCATGCCATTATGATAGGCTCCGGTATTGAGATCCTGCTGCTGTCCTGGGTTCTGGCTGTACGTTACAGCGAACAACGCAAAGAGCGGCTGCTGGCCGAGAAACGCTATAACCGTGAGCTTGCAGAAAGCGTTGATGAACGTACATTTGAGCTGCAAGTCGCTTTAAGAGAATTGCAGGATGTAAATACCGAGCTGGAGCAAAAGAACACTGAAGACCCATTAACGGGGCTTTATAATCGCCGTTACTTTCAGCAGCATCTTGATAGAGAACTAAGACGAACGTTACGCCGTGAGTTGCCATTGGCGTTATTAATGATTGACGTTGATCACTTTAAGCCCGTTAATGACACCCATGGGCATTTGGCAGGTGACCAAATCTTGCAGCAGCTGGCAAGTTTAATGCAGAAACATGCAAAGCGTGCTGCTGATATTGTGTGCCGTTACGGCGGAGAAGAGTTTGCCATCATTCTTCCTGAAACCGACTTACAGGAAGCTGAGATTTTTGCAAAACAATTGCTTGAGCAAGTTCGTGAAACTGAGTTTGAAACCAATGCCGGCTTGCTTAAAATTACCTTGAGTGTTGGCGTTATCTCCACCAGTGCACGTATTTTTGATAACGTTGATGAACTCTTTAAAGCCGCAGATGACGCATTGTACGCCGCGAAACATGACGGTCGCGACCGAGTTGCGGTGCAGTAACTAATCAGGAGTCAAAGATGATAAACCAGGGTGCTTTTCCGGGCAGAAGACTGCGACGCTTACGCCGTCATGAGTTTAGCCGGCGGCTTGTGGCGGAAAATCAGTTAAGTGTTGATGATCTCATTTATCCGATGTTTGTACTGGAAGGTGAAAACCAGCGCGAACAAGTCAGCTCCATGCCAGGTGTTGAGCGCGTCAGTATCGACTTACTGCTTCAGGAATGTGAAGAGCTGGTCGGTCTGGGTGTTCCTATGGTGGCATTATTTCCCGTTACGCCGGCATCGGCAAAGTCGGAAATGGCAGAGGCTGCATATGACGATAACGGATTAGCACAGCGCGCGGTTAAAGCGATAAAAGCGCAGTTTCCTGAACTGGGTGTTATGACCGATGTTGCTCTGGATCCGTTCACGACTCATGGCCAGGACGGCATTATCGACGGCAGCGGCTATGTACAGAACGATATTACTACCGACATTTTAGTCAAGCAGGCCTTGTCTCATGCGCGCGCAGGCGCTGACGTTGTGGCGCCGTCGGATATGATGGACGGCCGCATTGGTGCTATTCGAAGCGCGCTGGAATCTGAAGGCTTTATTAATACTCAAATTATGGCGTATTCAGCTAAATATGCCAGTGCGTTCTACGGTCCGTTCCGCGATGCTGTCGGCTCTGCAGGTAACCTGAAGGGTGGCAATAAAAAGACCTATCAGATGGACCCTGCAAACTCAGATGAAGCCCTAAAGGAAATAGCATTGGATATTCAGGAAGGCGCTGACATGGTTATGGTAAAACCGGGTATGCCTTATTTGGATATTGTGCGCCGGGTTAAAGACAACTTTGGTGTCCCAACTTTCGCTTACCAGGTGAGCGGTGAATACGCCATGCTGCAGGCTGCCATTACTAACGGTTGGTTAGGTCAGGATGTTATTGAAGAGAGTCTGTTAAGCTTTAAGCGTGCAGGTGCCGACGGCATTCTCACTTATTTTGCAAAAACGGTTGCCCAACACTTAGCTGAGAAGAAACGTTAAGCTGTGATTTCATCGGCAAGCTGTGCGAGTAGCCCCTCGCGCAGCGCGCCTGTAGTAACCTCAAATTTATCGACATTGAGTGTTTTTAGCACGGCAAACAGTATGGTGATTCCACCAACTAGAACAGCACGACGGTCATCCCTTAAGCCGGCAAAATTAAGGCGTTCCACTTGTCCCTGTTCAATACAGCGCTGAATCAGTTGACCTAACCAATCCCGGCTTAGTACCTGCAGGCCTTCTGCAGTCGCAATTTCACTGATTGCACGAAAGGTACCTGACGCTCCCAGTACTCTTAACCAGCCATGCTTTTGGTAATCATCAACATAGGAAGCAAGTAACTGCTCGGCGGTTTTTGATGCTTGCTCAATGCTTTCGCTGTCAATGCGCCCCTGTTTAAAGAAGCGATTTTGAAAAACCACACAGCCCATATCGAGACTGTTGAGAATATTGGCCCGGGAGCCGTTACCTGCAATAACTTCCGTGCTGGCGCCGCCAATATCAATAACCAGGACCTTGTCTTTGCATTGTGAAGCACTGCAAACGCCGGCATAGATCAATTCGGCTTCGCGTTCACCGGTAATGATTTCAATGGGAGAGCCCAGTACAGCTTCAAATTTCTCAAGAAGCTGTGCTTGATTACTGGCTTTACGCAAAGCAGCGGTGGCCACTGCTTTAACGGCATGTGGCTGAAAGCGTTCAAGCTCTTTCGCAAACAAATTCAGGCAATGTGCACCGCGTGAAATAGCCGGGTCGTCGATGCTGTCATTCTCATCGAGTCCGTCAGCTAAACGAACCTTTTGCTTATGACGCGCTAAAATGCGGGGTTTAGGGAAGAACCCTGTCATGGAAACTTCTGCCATCAACAAATGAAAACTGTTGGATCCCATGTCGATGGCAGCGAGTTTGCGCTTTTTTGCAGGCATATTACGACGCGTTGCGCGGTGGTCCTGAGCGACGACCACGAGGCTTACCCTTGCCTCCGCCGCCGGAGTTGTGGCGACGGCGACGCTGTACAGGACGAGGGCGTCTTAAGTCTGACAATAAAGCATCAGGGTCGTATTTGGTTACCGCAATTGTATGACCAATATAGTCTTCAATAGCCGGTAAGTTGTAGACGTACTCTTCGCACGCCAGGCTGATAGCTGCACCACTGGCGCCGGCACGTCCGGTACGGCCTATACGGTGCACATAGTCTTCGCAGTCGTCAGGCAGATCGAAGTTATACACATGCGTCACTTCGGGAATATGCAGACCGCGGGCCGCAACATCGGTTGCGACTAAAAAGTCGAGTTTACCTTCGGCAAAGTCTTCCAGAATGCGTAAGCGCTTTTTCTGCGGGACATCGCCGGTGAGCAGACCTGCGCGGTGTTCATTCGCAACCAGCCAACCGTGTACTTTCTCACAACCATGTTTGGTATTTGCGAAAACAATAGCTTTATCCGGCCAGTCTTCCTCAATAAGCGTAAGCAATAGCGGAAATTTCTCTGGCTTAGAAGGATAGAACAGCTCCTCCGTTACTCGCGTTGCCGTTTTTTGCGACGGCTCAACTTCGAGCTTTGTTGGGGCATTCATGTGCTCGTAAGCCAGTTCCTGAACACGATAAGACAACGTGGCTGAAAACAGCAGGTTCAAGCGCTTGGCCGGTTCCGGCATTTTCTGCAACAAATAACGAATGTCATCGATAAAGCCAAGGTCAAACATGCGATCGGCTTCATCCAGAACCACAACCTCAATGTCGTTGAGACTGAACAGACCTTGCTTATAAAAATCGATAAGTCGCCCTGTGGTACCAACCAGTATGTCGGGTTGTGAAGCTAGCTGCTCTTTTTGGCCTTCGTAACCTTCGCCGCCATAGATAACGCCCATTTTCAAACCACAGTGCTCAATAAGAGCATCGGCGTCGTGCGCTATCTGAATAGCCAGTTCGCGAGTAGGAGCCATAATGAGTGCGCGCGGCCCCGATTCTGTTTTTTCGGACGATTCGTTCTGCATTAAGCGGTTGAAAGTAGCCAGCAGAAATGCCAAGGTCTTTCCTGTACCTGTCTGGGCTTGGCCGGCAACATCACGCTCAGAGAGAGCAACAGGCAGACTTAACGCCTGAATTGGAGTACAATACTCGAATCCGGCACTGGATATTGCTTGCTGGATTTTGGGGTGAAGCGCCAAATCAGCAAAGCGAGTTTCTGTAAGATGTGTTTTAGTCATAAGTTATAAGCATATCAGTTTGCGCTTGTATTCAAAAACAGAAATAATACTATTCTAATATTTCCACGCGAAGAAAGTAGCGGAGAGTACCATGAGTGACGCAATAGTTCAGCTAAGTGATGACAGTTTTGATGCTGATGTCATTAATTCCGATAAACCCGTATTAGTCGACTTTTGGGCTGAGTGGTGTGGACCATGTAAAATGGTAGCGCCTATTCTTGATGACATTGCCAGCGAATACGCTGACAAATTGGTTATCGGCAAGCTGAATGTCGACCATAATGAACAAACACCACCTAAGTACAACATTCGTGGCATTCCAACGTTATTGTTGTTTAAAGGCGGTGAAGTTGTTGGAACCAAAGTGGGCGCATTATCACGTGCTCAGTTAACCGAGTTCCTTGAGCAGCATATTTAATGATTGTCAAAAAGCGGCGCGTTATGCGCCGTTTTTGTTGAGAAAACTGGACGGATTGCTTTTTTGGTGATAACTTCTGCTCATTAACTGTTCATACGGGTTCACCAACTCCACCGGTTAGCCTGTTTTAAAATGAAACTTCTGTTTCTGGTTTCGCACTTCGCGAATTCCGAAAGTTCCAATTGTTTTACTTTCTAGAGTCAAATTAAAAAAGGCTTTGTGTTCAATCGATAACTCGAAAACCCTCCTATGAATCTAACAGAACTTAAAGACAAACCCGTAAACGAGCTAGTTCAGCTCGCGGACTCAATGGGCCTTGAGAATATGGCCCGCTTGCGCAAGCAAGACATCATTTTCGCTATTTTAAAAGCGCATGCTAAAAGTGGTGAAGACATTCACGGTGGCGGTGTGCTGGAAATTCTGCAGGATGGCTTCGGCTTCTTGCGTTCAGCCGACTCGTCTTACCTGGCTGGTCCGGACGATATTTACGTCTCCCCAAGCCAGATTCGTCGCTTTAACCTGCGCACGGGTGACACTATCGGCGGGAAAATTCGCCCACCGAAAGACAGTGAACGTTATTTTGCCCTGCTGAAAATTCGCGAAGTTAACTTCGACAAGCCTGAAAACTCCCGCAATAAAATCTTATTTGAAAACTTAACACCGCTGCACGCGGAAGAGCGTTTTCATCTAGAGCGTGGTAACGGCAGTAAAGAAGATATCACTGCACGGGTACTGGACTTATCTGCCCCTATCGGTAAAGGCCAGCGCGGTCTTATTGTTGCGCCACCAAAAGCGGGTAAAACCTTACTATTGCAGAATATTGCGACCTCAATTGCGGCGAACCACCCGGATGCTGAACTGATCGTTCTATTGATTGATGAGCGTCCGGAAGAAGTTACCGAAATGCATCGCCTGGTGCATGGTGAGGTGGTTGCCTCAACCTTTGATGAACCTGCCAGCCGTCACGTTCAGGTAGCGGAAATGGTTATCGAAAAAGCGAAACGCCTGGTTGAGCACAAAAAAGACGTGGTGATTCTGCTGGATTCAATTACTCGTTTAGCCCGTGCTTATAACACCGTTATTCCAAGTTCCGGTAAAGTGTTAACCGGTGGTGTGGACGCTAACGCATTGCATAAGCCGAAGCGTTTCTTTGGTGCGGCTCGTAACGTGGAAGAAGGTGGTAGTTTAACCATTATCGCAACGGCTCTAATTGATACCGGTTCGAAGATGGACGAAGTCATCTACGAAGAGTTTAAAGGTACCGGTAACATGGAGCTGCACCTGAATCGTAAGCTGGCTGAACGTCGTGTGTTCCCGGCAATTGATTTCAACCGTTCAGGTACGCGTCGTGAAGAGTTGTTAACGACTCCGGACGAGCTGCAGAAAATGTGGATCCTGCGCAAAATCATGCATCCAATGGGCGAAGTTGAAGCCATGGAGTTCTTGATTGACCGTCTGCAGATGACCAAAACCAATGACGAATTCTTCGAATCGATGAAACGTCAACGCAACAGCTAAGCGGCGTATGAAATATCAAGATTTGCGTGATTTCATCGCGCTCCTGGAGGAGCGCGGTGAACTTAAACGCATCCAACAAGAAATCGACCCCTACCTCGAAATTACCGAAATATCAGACCGCACCTTAAAAGCCGAAGGCCCTGCCTTATTGTTTGAAAACGTGAAAGGCCACGATATGCCGGTATTAGCTAACCTGTTTGGTACGCCAGAGCGGGTGGCTTTAGGTATGGGGCAGGAGTCGGTGACCGCTTTACGGGATGTCGGTAAGTTACTGGCGTTTTTAAAAGAGCCGGAGCCACCTAAAGGCTTTCGTGACGCACTGAATTTACTGCCTAAGTACAAAAAAGTGCTGAGTATGTCGCCGAAAAGCATTAAAAAGGCGCCGTGTCAGCAAGTGGTCATGAGTGGCGATGGCGTTGACTTAACTAAGTTGCCGATTCAGCATTGTTGGCCGGGTGATGTAGCGCCGTTAGTGACCTGGGGTCTTACGGTAACTCGAGGGCCACATAAAGAGCGCCAGAACTTAGGCATTTATCGCCAGCAACTTTTGGGGCCGAATAAGCTTATTATGCGCTGGTTGTCGCATCGCGGCGGCGCGTTGGATTTCCAGGAGTGGTGTCAGCAGCATCCGGGTGAAAAATTCCCTGTGTCGGTAGCCTTAGGTGCTGATCCTGCGACCATTTTAGGTGCAGTAACACCGGTGCCGGACAGCTTGTCTGAATATGCTTTTGCCGGGCTGCTGCGCGACAGCAAAACCGAAGTGACGCAATGCATCAGTAATGAACTACAAGTACCGGCGCATGCAGAAATCATTCTTGAAGGTTACATCGAGCCGGGCGAAATGGCGCCGGAAGGGCCTTATGGCGACCATACCGGGTATTACAACGAAGTGGATGAGTTCCCGGTATTCACCGTGACTCATGTGACTCATCGTAAAGACCCAATTTATCACAGCACTTATACCGGACGTCCGCCGGACGAACCTGCCGTGCTGGGCGTTGCTTTAAATGAAGTTTTTATTCCGTTGCTGCAAAAACAGTTTCCTGAAATTGTCGATTTTTATTTGCCACCGGAAGGCTGTTCGTACCGTTTAGCCGTAGTCACTATGAAAAAGCAGTACCCGGGCCACGCCAAGCGCGTGATGATGGGAGTCTGGTCGTTCCTTCGTCAGTTTATGTACACCAAGTTTGTGATTGTGTGCGACGACGATGTGAATGCGCGAGACTGGAAAGACGTGATTTGGGCCATGACGACCCGAATGGATCCGGCACGCGACACTACCTTGGTTGAGAACACGCCAATTGACTACTTAGACTTTGCGTCACCGGTGTCTGGTCTTGGATCAAAAATGGGTATGGATGCAACCAATAAGTGGCAAGGCGAAACTGACCGCGAATGGGGCGAGCCTATCGTCATGAGTGACGATGTTAAGCAACGTGTCGACCAGCTTTGGGACGAACTGAACATTATGGAGTCGTGAATGAGTCAACAAATGACCTGTAAAGCCGATATTTCGCGCCAGTTAGCAGACGCTGTTTGGGAAGTGCGTTTGCAACTGCCGCAACCGGTTGAATTTAAAGCAGGCCAATATCTGATGGTAGTCATGGGTGAAAGAGACAAACGGCCTTTTAGCATTGCTTCATGCCCTTCAGATAAAAGTGAGTGGTTACTTCATGTTGGCGCTACGCCGGACAACAGTTACGCAATGGAAGTTTTGGATAAAGTGCGCGCCGCCGGGGAACTAGAGATTGATGCGCCGGATGGTAGTGCCTTTTATCGTCAGGAAAGTACCCAGCCTGCGGTTTTAATTGCCGGTGGTACAGGGTTTTCTTATGCTTACTCCATTTTGCAGCATCATTTACGCTTGTCACCAGAGCGATCACTAAGCCTTTATTGGGGGGCAAAAAGCCTAAGCGACCTGTATTTGCATGACAAGCTGGAGAGCCTGGCAGAGCAGTACGAGAATTTCGATTACCATCCGGTGGTTGAAGACGCTTCGGGTGACTGGCCTTATTCAATTGGCTTAGTACATCATGCGGTTATGGCGAGACAGAAAAACTTGTCGGACTGTGAAGTTTACATGGCTGGACGTTTTGAGATGGTGCGCGTTATCCGCGACGACTTTGTGGCTAAAGGCGTGCCGTTAGATAATCTTTACGGCGATGCCCTGTCCTTCATTTAATTGTACTGAAAGTAAATTTGTTTAACGAATAAGCTGCGTTATACTGACGCCGCTTTACCAAGGGGTGCCGGCAACGGCTGAGATGCATTAGCGAACCCTTAAAACCTGATCCGGTTAATACTGGCGTAGGGATGGTAGAAAACCCGTCTAATACAGCCTTACCGGATCGTTTCTGACTTTGTTTTGAGGAAATGATCCATGAAAATAATCCATTCATACCTGGCAGCCAGCATAACTACTGCGCTATTCACGTCACCTGTATTTGCTGATGTTGCAGAAGACACTCAAGATACGCAAGACATAGAAATTATTGAAGTGAGTGGTGACTTTCACCGCCGTACCTTAAATGAAACCACCAGCAGTGTTTCTATTATTGATAAAGACGCCATGCAGCAGCGTCACTCTCAGCATTTACAGGACACTCTGAATAGCTTCGCTAACGTAAACTTCTCAGGTGGTACCTCCACGGCTCGTTTCATTCAAATCCGTGGTATTGGCGAGCGTTCTCAGTTTGTTGATCCGGTGACACCGTCTGTCGGCTTATTGATTGATGGCATTGATTACAGCGGACTAGGCAGTGCCGCATCGCTTTTCGATATTAATCAGGTCGAAGTTTTCCGTGGTCCGCAAAGTGGTCGCTTTGGAGTGAATGCGATGGCCGGCTTATTGTTGCTTGATAGCACGGCACCGAGCAGCGATTTCAACGGTGAGTTTCAGTTATCGGCGGGAAATTATTCTGAAGCCATGGGTGGTTTAGCCATGGGCGGTAGCCTGGGGGCATTAGGTAACGCGCGTTTCTCAGTCAGCCAGTTTCAGCAAGACGGATATATGGAAAATACTTACCTGGATAAGGAAGACACTGAACAGCGCGATGAGTTAAGTGCCCGCTTCCTGCTGGATACTGAGCTTAGCAAAGACTGGTTGCTGCAGACGGTTCTGCACTATAACGATGTTGATAATGGTTACGACGCTTTCAGTCTGGATAACACGCGCGAGACTCTGTCTGATGAGCCGGGTTTTGACCGTTTAGAAAGTCAGGCGCTGCGTTTGCAGTTGAGTTACCTGGGCTTTGATAACAGCCGACTGGAAATGTCCGTTAACCAGCTAGATGCCGACACGGGTTATGCCTACGATGAAGACTGGACTTACGAAGGTATCGCTCCGGGCTGGGAGTATTCTTCTTTTGACGCGTACTTCCGTGAACGTGACGACAAAACAGCCGAAGTTCGCTGGCTTTCAGATGATCCTGAAGCTCTTTTTGGCATTGACAGTGAATGGGTCCTGGGCCTGTATTACTACGATAAGTCGGTACAGTTAACCCGCGATTACTTTAATTGGGACTTAGGCGTGCCGGCCATTTTTGAAAGCGATTATGACAGCAAGCACGGTGCTCTGTACGGCGAGTTGACCCAGCATTGGACTGACCGTGTTAGTACCATTACCGGTTTGCGGGTTGAGCGTTATGACAATGACTACCTGGACAGTCGGGGCGTCACGGCAGAACCTGAAGACACAATGGTTGGCGGGAATTTCAGTCTGCGCTACCAAGCTTCCGATGAGAGTTACCTGTACGCAACAGTAGCTCGCGGTTATAAAGCCGGAGGTGTTAACGGGGAAGCCCTCGGTAAAGCTGAAGATCAGGGACTGGAAGAATTAGAAAACTATCTATTAGAGCGAGCAACTTTCGCGCCCGAAATTCTCTGGAGTACTGAGTTAGGTGTTAAAGGTAGTAGCCCCGATGGCCGTTTAACGTCGCGGGTTAGCGCGTTTTACCACTGGCGCGACGATGTTCAGCTAAAAGGTTGGGTGAATCGCGATCAGTCTTTTGTCGGTTATATCGAAAATGCAGCGGAAGGCACGGGTTATGGCCTGGAAGCAGAAATTCGAAATCAGTTGACTGACTGGTTGGCTGTTTTTGCTTCCGCCAGTTGGTTAAAAACCGAAATTGACGGTTTTGTCACGGAAGACGGTACGGACATGACCGGCCGTGAACAGGCGCAAGCACCTAACTACCAGTTTAATATTGGCCTTGAGGGCTGGGTCGGCGAGAACTTCCAGTGGGTGATTCAGACCGACGGCAAAGATGAATTCTATTTCTCCGATTCGCACAACCAAAAAGCCGATAGCATGGCAGTATTGCACCTTGCGTTGAACTATCATTATCAAGACTGGCGTATCAGTTTCTGGGGTCGTAATTTAACAGATGAAGACTATGAAATTCGTGGCTTCTATTTTGGTAATGACCCACGTAAAGAGTACATCCCCGAAACTTACGTGCAGTATGGTGAACCTCGTCGCTTTGGGGTTACTGTCAGTAAGTCGTTTTAAAGGAGGGTAACATGCAAGTTTCAGTGGAAATGTCGTTGTATCCTTTAGCTGACAACTATCTGGATACCATAAAAGACTTTATTGAGCGCTTAAACCAGCATTCAGAGTTAACGGTTCTGACCAATACGATGAGCACCCAAGTCTTTGGTGAGATGCAGGACGTTATGCGTATTTTAGGTGAAGAAATGGAACTGCTTTTTCAAAATGTGCCTTCGAATGTTCTGGTTTGTAAGTTTATTAATAAGGATTTAAGGCCGGAGAATGCTTGAGTCTTCGCTCGAGTTCTGGCTTGAACAGCTAATGGTCAGTTCCCCCTGGGAACTGACCGCTTTAGTTCTGGCGCTTGGCTATCTCGTACTGGCCGCGCATCAACGACAATGGTGTTGGGCTGCTGCCGCGGTCAGCTGTACTATTTACGCCGTATTGTTTTGGCAGGGCCGGTTGTATATGGAGTCTTTGCTGCAGACTATATACATTGCTTTGGCCGGATATGGCTGGTGGCAATGGCAACGTCAGCAAAGCGCCGCAAAAGAGAGCCCTGACGGTGCAAAGTATCCGCTGCGATGGCACCTTATACAATGGGCGTGGTTAGTTCCCCTGGCCGCTTTAATTGCTTATTTGTTGTCGGTCTACACAGACGCGGACGCAGTGTGGCTAGACACTTATACAACGGTCTTCAGTTTGTTAGCTACTTGGTTGGTAACCAAGAAGGCGTATGAAACCTGGTGGTACTGGTTGGTCATAGACAGTGTTTACGTTTATTTGTACGCCAGCAAAGGCTTTGTTGCTACTGCTTTGCTTTTTGTTGTTTATCTTATTCTGGTTGTTTACGCCATGTGGCGTTGGCGCCATGACACCCAGTTAAAGTCCGTGGGCGAAATTGGGTGATAGATAAGCCAGAAGAAATAAAGCTTTTAGCGTCCGGGCAGTCCAATCAGGCCTTACGCTTAATAACGGGCACTGACGACTACGTATTGAAACGTTGGCGGAATGAAGAAGTATTTGCGGTTGACAGAGAGCGGGAAGTATCGCTTCAGCAGCAGCTGGCCAAGCTTTCTTTAGCGCCGGAAGTATTGGATTACCACACTGGGCAAGGTTGGCTATTGCAACCTTATTACAAAGCCCCTTCGCTAGAGCAGGTCACTTTATCTCCGTTAATTAAAGCCACAGTGCTGGCTGAGACACTGGCCAAAATTCACTCCGTGCGCGTTGATGTTCCACCCTGGTCAATGGCGGAGCGGATTGAGCATTACTTGCAGCAACTGCAAGCTTTTGACGCACCCTCTGTAACTGTTATGCGACAGCAGCTAAAACCCATTGCCTCAGTTCTTGATGACTGGCTCAGTTTTCCTGTGTTGTGTCATAACGACTTATCGATGAACCACATATTGATGACCGACCCAATGAGAGTCATCGACTGGGAATATGCGGGCATAGGGAATCCGCTGTTTGATATTGCCAGTACCATAAAAATTAATCAGTTAAATAGCGAAATGGTTGAGCGTTTAATTTCTGATTATGAAAAACGAACTCACTACCAGGTTGATCGGCAACGTTTGTCACAATGGTGTGAGTTTGTGGAATGGCTGAACAAAGTGTGGCAGCATTTGTTCCGACATACCTCTTAATGTGAACACATTGCCATGACGGATAAAAAATTGACCGAACGCGTGTACGGCTATTTAGCGGAAGACGAAGATGCCCGTGTATGTAAAGACATTCCTGAATCAGCCTGTAATGAGCAGCCTCGTTCGTTTGTTTTAATGTTGCTATCGTTAATGTTAACAAAGTTGGGCGATAGCCTCGTCAGCGCCCGTCTGGTACTGCCGTGGATGCTGAGTTCGCTCGGAGCCCCTGCTATATTCATTAGTGCGCTGGTACCACTACGCGAATCATTAGCTCTATTACCTCAGCTTTTTGTTGCTCAAAAGCTTCGTGAACAACAGGTACGCAAATGGTTCTGGGTTGCCGGTAGTATCGGTCAGGCACTGTCCCTGTTGGCCATGTTGTTTGCAGTAGCTACCTTAGATGGCGATATGCTGGGCTGGTCGGTCGTCATATTGCTGGCGCTGTTCAGTTTGTCGCGAGGCATTTGTTCGGTGGCCAACAAAGATGTGACTGGAAAAACGGTGTCTAAAACCCGCAGAGGGCGCATGTCGGGTGTCGCGGCTTCGGCTGCCGGGCTGCTGACCTTACTCACTGCACTCGTCATCATTTTTGCTCCGGAGATGGATGGTCAGCGGCCTCTGTTTGTTGCTCTTCTAGGGGCGGGAGTCGCGTTATGGGTGGTTGCTGCACTGCTTTATGCAGGGATCCCTGAAGTTGCGGGGGCAACAGAAGGCGGCGGCAATGCGTTGACCGAAGCAGTAAAATCAATGTCGCTGCTTTGGCAGAATCGTCAGTTTGGTCACTTTGTAGTATCACGTGCGTTATTGGTAGCGGCTGCTTTCGCCATTCCTTACATTGTGGTTTTAATACAGCGAGAAGGAGAAGCCGAGTTAACAAGCTTAGGCAGCTTAATGCTGGCCAGTGGGCTTGCTGGTTTACTGGCAGGGCGTTTTTGGGGGCGTTGGTCTGACTCAGCCAGTCATCATGTTATGGCTGCCGCTTCCGTTATGTCGACCCTGGTTATGGGGATAGCTTTGGCACTTTATTATTGGGCTCCTGATGCGTTAGGTATGCAATGGGTGGCAGCTGCTTTGCTGTTCAGTTCAGCGGTGGCTCACCATGGTGCCAGGGTTGGGCGAAAAACTTACTTGGTGGATATGGCAACTCAGGATAATAGAGCGCAATTGACCGCCGTATCTAACACAGTAATGGGTGTTGTGCTTTTAGCGGGTTTATTGTTGGGCTGGGTTGATGCTGCTTACGGCGTAGCTGCGGTACTGTGGGTGCTGGCTGCTATAGGCGTTATTGCAACCTTTAGTGCATTGCGATTGCCAGACGTATCAGGTTGATACGCCTGGCTAACCGAATCCGTTATTTTCCGCGAATTACCGCGTAGAGGCCAACAATCACAGCGGCAACCCCACCAATTAAATACCAAATGGTGTTGTCAGTTGGCTCATTTGTCGCCATTTCAGACATTTCAGAAGCCAGAGACTGAGAAGCTTCATAAGAAAAATACAGTAAAATAGCACCAACAACTAATAGAACAATACCTACGATACGAGTCATAAAGTCTTCCTTTTGTTGTGTTAACAACTTATCAATATAAAGCAGTGAACAAGATCTTCAAGTTTCCTTACGAAATTTTGATCTATGTCATCTGATATATTCCCAAACCAGAAAAATGTCGGTAATTGTTAAAGGGCTAATCGCGTTTAAAACGAAAATAACAAAAGTAAGGCGGAACTATGAGCAGAGCATCTTTCAAGCTGGGTTATTTAGCCCTTTCACTGTCTGCCGCGTTAGCAATTCCGAATACCGGTTTTGCACAGCAGGCAGACGTTAATGCAGAGTCAGACGAATCGATGGAGCGCATTGTTACTCTGGGTTCTCGAGTGAACGGCCGCACCGCAACTGAGTCGGCATCGCCTATCGATATTATTTCCGCTGAGCAACTGGTGAATACCGGTGCAACGGAATTAGGTAAAGCTCTGCAAATGAGTGCACCGTCTTTTAACTTCTCCAGTACCACTATCTCTGATGGCTCCGATATTATTCGTCCGGCTACTTTGCGGGGACTTAACCCTGACCAGGTATTGGTGCTGGTTAACGGTAAGCGTCGCCACCAACAAGCTCTTGTGAACGTACAGGAAACGATTGGTAAAGGCTCTGCTGGTTACGATATTAACGCGATTCCTATTACAGCGGTTGAGCGTGTTGAAATTCTTCGCGATGGAGCCGCCGCTCAGTACGGTTCTGATGCGATAGCTGGGGTTATTAACATTACGCTGAAAAGTTCTGACGGCGGAAGTATTTCAGCGGAAGTTGGACAAACTTATGAAGGCGATGGCGAAGTTAATACCGTTGGTATCAACTTTGGTAAAGAGTTTGATAAAGGCTTTTTCAACGGAACGTTAGAATACCGTGACCGTGGTATGACAAATCGTGCGGCACCAGCTGAAGCCTCATTGATCGGTGATTGGTCGTCGCCGAGTGGCGACCCTGTGGTTCGCCTGCATATTGGTGACGCAGACTCTGAAAATTTATACGCCTGGTTTAACTCCGGTTATAACCTGGGTAACACCACAGAACTTTATGCCTTCGGTGGTGTTTCAACTCGCGATGGTGGGTCTTCGGGCTTTTTCCGTGGCAGAGGACACCCCAGAACAATTGAAGCCATTTATCCGGACGGCTTCTTACCAAAACTAGAAACCGAGGCGGATGACCAGTCTCTGGCGGTTGGTATTCGAGGTGATCTGCCGAATGCCTGGTTATGGGACGCGAGCGTTGTCTACGGTAAAAATGAATTCGGCTTTAATTCGTCGAACTCAGCGAATGTCAGTTGGTACTACGAACCTCACCCAGATGGCGGCATTTACGGTGAAACCCCTACGTCAGCCTTTGACGGTGAGTTAGTGTTTGAGCAAACTACGTTCAACTTAGACTTTAACGGAACCGTTGATATAGACAATGAACTGCTTTATTTAGCTTTCGGCCTGGAAATGCGCCAGGATGGTTATGAGATAAATCCGGGTGACCCTGTTTCCTGGGCTTATGGCCGGACCAATGATCCCAGTGTGGAAATCGTAACCCCATCGGGAGCTGGTGCAGAGGCTGGTATACAAGGCTTCCCGGGCTTTAGCCCAAGCCAGGCCGTGGATGCAACTCGTGACAGTTATGGTGCTTATGTCGATGCAGAGTATTATGTGACTCCAGACTTTTTGTTAGCCGGCGCCTTGCGTTATGAAGACTACGATATTGCTGGTGACAACATTTCCGGTAAGCTTTCTGCACGTTATGACATCGATAACGACTTTTCTGTTCGAGGAACAGTCGCAACAGGTTTCCGTGCACCAGGTGTTCAGCAAATTTATTACAGCCAGGTTTTAACGAACATTGTTAACGGAACATTGGTTGAAACCGGAACCATTGCTAACGATGACGAGGTTGCGCGGCAGTTTGGTATTAACGCACTTGAAGAAGAAACATCAGAAAGTATCAGTTTAGGTCTTATTAAGCGCTTTAATAACGGTTTTGACCTGACCATGGACTTTTACCAAATTAATATAGATGACCGCATTGTGTTGTCCGAGTCGTTAACAGCCTCTGTTGGCGCTGAATTTGGTGAAATTTTGGAGGAGAACAACCTGGGTGCGGCGCAGTTTTTTACCAACTCTGTTGATACTAAAACAACAGGTTTAGATGTTATCGCGTCTTATCCTACTGAGTTGTTTGACGGTAACCTGAACTTGACTGCGGCCATGAGTTTTATGAACACCGATGTTGAGCAGGTGAATTCGGTTTCGTCGTTAATTCCGGGCGAGCAAATTTTTAACGATACTCAAATTTTGCGCCTTGAAGAAGGACAACCGAGTGAAAAAGCAACATTAAGTGGTGACTGGACTCGAGATGCCTGGAACGTCAACTTAGCTCTAAATTATTTTGGACCCGTTGAAGGCCAGGCTTTTACTGGTGTTCGTCATGAGTGGGACGGCAAGTGGTTAACGGACCTTTCTGTTGGTTACGACTTTACCAGTAACCTGAACGTACGAGTTGGTGCCAATAACTTATTTGATACTTACCCGGATGAGTGGGGCAGTGCAGGCTCGCCATTCTCTGATGCCGGCTTTAAATACGGTTGGGAAACCTTCCCGTTTGGTATCAATGGCGGTTATTACTATGCGCGTCTGAACTACACGTTCTAGGTGTTGCATTGTCTACCAATAGAAACGAAAACGCCCCTGGAAAAGGGGCGTTTTTTATTTGGCCAGGCTGACAGTTTAGTTACCTAAATAAGAGGTCAGCATCCAGGCTGTTTTTTCTTGCTCTTTAATGTAGTCACTCATTAGTGCATTAGTACCTTCATCACCAGCTTCGTCAGAAATTTCAAGAATTTCACGCTGCAGGCGAATTGTAGTCTGATAGCTGTCCAGAATATTAGCTACACAGGCACGGCCTTCGTGAACGTCTTTTACTTCTTCTATTTCGCTGTTCTTGATATAGGTCGAGTAAGCATGCTGAGGGCGTTGACCCAGAGTCAGAATACGTTCTGCAATTTCATCAATTTTGAGCAGTAAATCATCGTAGGTTTCTTCGAACTTAGCGTGCAGCTCAAAAAAACGTTCGCCTTTAATGTTCCAATGGAAGCCGCGAACATTCATGTAAAAAACTTGGTAGTTTGAGAGCAACTCATTCAACTTGTCGCCAAGCTTCTCTGCTTTTTTCTGATCTAAACCAATAACGCTTAACTGTTTCATAAACCCTCCTTTGTCATCGTTATGCTTTAACCATAGTTGAATCATAGAGTTAAAGAAAGCGATGAAAACCGATAAAGCCGACAGTTAAAATCGATAACTGTCAGCTATAGCTTACATAAAGGTTACGGAATTGCAGTGAGTTAGATCAACTGAGGCTTTCGACTTTACCGTCGCGAATGTGCTTCTCGCCGCGGGCTTTCGCCAACTGAATTTGACGTTCGCGTTCTGCAAAACGTTCTTTCTGTTCGGCTGTGGTTTTATCAAAGCAATGCGGGCAGCTGACGCCCTTCTGGTAGTGCTCAGACTGCATTTCTTCTTTGGTTATTGGCATACGGCAGGCGTAACATTGGTCGTATTCACCCGGCTCCAGGCCATGTTTGACGGTGACCCGTTGGTCGAAGACAAAACATTCGCCATTCCAGCTGCTTTTCTCTTCTGGCATCATTTCCAGGTACTTAAGAATTCCGCCTTTCAGATGATAAACCTCGTCAAACCCTTGTTCCTTCAAATAGGCAGTGGACTTTTCACAACGAATACCACCAGTGCAGAACATAGCTACTTTTTTGTGTTTTTCCGGATTCAGGTGCTCTTTAACGTAATCAGGAAACTCACGGAAGGTATCGGTTTTGGGGTTAACAGCACCTTCGAACGTACCTACGGCATATTCGTATTCATTACGAGTATCAATAACCAGAACTTCCGGGTCGGCAATTAAGTCATTCCACTTGTCGGGGTCAACGTAAGTGCCAACAGAGCTTTTGGGGTCAACCCAGTCAACGCCTAACGTTACAATTTCTTTTTTAAGCTTAACCTTGGTGCGGTAAAAAGCCTGACCGTCGCTGGGGGACTCTTTGTGTTCAATATCCGCAAAACGTTCGTCCGAACGCAAGTAATCGAGCACGTTATCAATACCTTCGCGAGTACCACAGATAGTGCCATTAATACCCTCGCGGGCTAACAAAAGAGTGCCTTTTACATCGTTTGCAATAAGCGTTTGATACAGCGGTTCCCGCAGCTCTTTATAGTCATTGAGCTCAACAAACTTGTACAATGCCGCACAAATATACATATCATGTTACCTTTTTCAGCGGTCCGGAACGTAAATCCGGAGCCCTATTTAAAATCGCGCGGATTATACCGTTTTGATCCTGATCAGCGCAAATCAGGTTTCCTGGGAGCAGTAAAGCCATGGTAAGCGACGCTTTGTTTTTTGGTTTAGTTCTTTTGTCGGCCGCAACCTCACTACTGACAGCTGTAGCTGGTGCAGGTGGTGGTGCAGTATTGATAGGTATGATGGCATTGGTCTTGCCGGGGAGCGCAGTGATACCGGTACACGGATTGGTGCAAATGGGGTCTAATGTGGGCCGTACCGGGTTGTCATGGAAGCACATTCACTGGCCTACCGTTGCTTGGTTTGTCCCTTTTGGTTTGCTGGGAACCTTTATTGGTAGTTTATTACTGGTTCAGCTTCCCACGCATTTTTTGCAAATTACCATCGCGTTATTTTTAATCTGGCTGACCTGGGGACCTAAATTGCCGCAAAGCTTCCGCGGCCGGGCAGGCTTAGTTGGCGGAGGTTTGGTAACCGGTTTTATCTCGCTATTTGTCGGGGCGTCAGGGCCGCTGGTAGCGGCCTTTGTAAAAGCTCGTTTTAGTGAAAGGTTGCAAACCGTCGCGACATTTTCTGCGGTGATGACCATGCAGCATGCCCCTAAAGCGTTAGTTTTTGGCATGGCAGGCTTTGTCTTTCAGGATTGGCTGCCGTTGGTGCTGGCAATGATTGCCGCTGGCTTTGTTGGTACCTGGGTTGGTCTGCATTGGTTGAAAAAAATCACCAACCAACGCTTTGACCAATTGTTTCGGTTAATCATTACCTTGCTGGCTCTTCGCCTGCTTTGGGTCGCGCTTGAGCCTTTTGTCCCAGCGTTGGCGAGCATAGCGGCGTAAGCTGGCAATGTTATCGGTTTCATCCATTATGGGCGTGCCCAGTATGGTTTCGATAATATCTTCCAGAGTAATGAGCCCGAGCCAACTGCCGTGTTCGTCGTAAACCAAAGCAAGATGCTGGCGCTCTTTGATGAGATGACTCATTAGTGCTTCCACGCTCACAGTTTCTGTTACTATTTCCACGGGGCGGACAATGTCACTTAATGCGTCTGACTCGTCAGCATCTAAAACATCACTTCGGAAAATGATGCCCTGAGGTTCCTCTTCGCTGTCAATAACAGGGTAGCGTGAAAAAGGTAACTTGCGGATCTTCTCGCTGACTTCCAGCATACTTAAACTCGGGTTAATCGACTCGCAGACTGTGCGAGGTGTCATTACTTGACGCACGCGAATTTCATGTAAATCAAGAATGTTTAAAATTACCCGGCGCTCGTCATCGTCTAAAGCTTTTTCTTCGTGACCAATAGTTGCCATGGCCTTAATTTCCGAGCGAACATCAATGTCCGCTTCACCGCTGCCAATACGTTTTGTAATTTGATCAGAGAGCCAGATAAAAGGCTTAAGTGATAAAATCATAAAGTTAAGTATGGGAGGAAGCGAAGGTGCAATGGGTCGCCAGAACTTGGCTCCGATAGTCTTAGGAATGATTTCAGATAACACCAAAATAAGCAGCGTCATAACGGCTGAAGCGACACCCAGGTAGCCATCACCAAAAACCACTCCGACTTGAGCGCCAACACCGGCTGCTCCGGCTGTATGGGCTATCGTATTGAGTGTTAGTATAGCCGCGAGAGGTTTATCAATAGAGTCTTTTAGCTTGCGTAATTGCTGATGGGTTTTAGGCCTGCTCTCTTTTAATTGTGCAACATAACTCGGCGTAACCGATAAAAGAGCCGCTTCTAAAACCGAACAAACGAACGAAACACCCACCGCAATGATGGCAAAAACAATAAGTAAAAACATTAGTACCCTAAATGCTTACAGAAATTGCGTCAGTAATAACATAGTTCCTGCCAGAATCAGAATTGACCAGCCGACAGGACCTGCGTACTTACCCCATAAGCGCTCAGTATAAGGCCCTAACCACAAAACGATAAGCGCTAATACATAATATCTTAAAGCGCGCGCTGCACCTGCGGCGAATAAAAACAGAGAAAGTGGGTAGTCGCCAGCTCCGGCAGCCAGCATGGCAACCTGGAAGGGGACCGGAGTCACACCAACTAAGAAAATCGCGACAAAGCCGTCTTCTTTTAGTGTTTCCTGAAACTCTTGATAATAGTCCTGAATGGACAAGTAGCTAATAAACCATTCGCCCGCAGTGTCGAACAGCGCAAAGCCAATGTAGTAACCGCCAACGGCACCTGCCATGAAGCCAGCTAAAGCAACCGAGGCTACTAGCCAGATGCGTTTGCGCTCAAGCACCATGTAAGGTACGAGTACTAACTCTAAAGCAATGGGGAGTAAGGTTGCTTCCATAGCAGAAAGAAAAAAGAGAAGTACCAGAGCATGAGGGGAACTGGCAAGTTTCTGATACCATTGCTGCGTCTTTGTGTTTTCTGTCATTGGTGCGTCAATTTATTAATTTCGATAGTATTTATCGGTTTAGTGTAGCGTTATTTCTTTGCAAATAGGGATCGAAGCCGTTAAAACTTACGTAAACTTTGCATTAAGCGTATTGTTAAAAGGTAACTGAAAATGAAATATCGAGGAAGCCCTGCTTTTTCTCATGGACAGGCAGATAAAATAGGGGTGCTGGTGACTAACTTGGGCACTCCTGAAGCTCCAACGAAGGGCGCGCTCAAGCCTTATTTAAAAGAGTTCCTGTCTGACCCAAGGGTGGTTGAGGTTCCTCGCCTGCTTTGGTACTTCATATTAAACGGCGTGATCCTTCGATTTCGTCCGAAACGTTCAGCCGAGGCTTATGAAACTGTTTGGACAGAACGCGGCTCGCCGTTGCTTTTTCATACTCAGGATCAAGCCGCTGCTATTGAGAAAAAACTGAAGGAAACCTGGGGCGACAATATTGTCGTCGACTTTGCCATGCGCTATGGGAATCCGGCGTTGGGTGATGTGGTCGAGAATATGATGCAAAAAGGGGTACGGAAATTACTGGTTCTGCCTTTGTATCCGCAGTATTCAGCGTCTACTACAGCCTCGACTTTTGATGCTCTGGCAAAAGATTTTACTAAACGACGCTGGTTACCTGAGCTTCGCTTTATTACTCATTACCATGACTTTCCGCCGTTTATTGAAGCAGCAGCAGAGCGTATTGAGAGGCACTGGGAACAATACGGACGCACAGATAAATTGCTTTTTTCCTACCATGGTATTCCGTTACGCTATTTGAAAAATGGCGACCCTTACCACTGTGAGTGCTACAAAACCTCGCGTTTACTGGCTGAGCGTCTGGGACTTGGTGAGGAAGAATACCTGACCACATTCCAGTCACGTTTTGGTCGCGAGGAGTGGCTGCAGCCATATACTGATATGACGATGAAAGCGCTTCCCGGAAAAGGCATTAAGTCTGTTCAGGTATTTTGTCCGGGGTTCTCTTCTGACTGTTTAGAGACGGTTGAAGAAATTGGCCAGGAGAATCGTGAATACTTTATGGAAAGCGGTGGTGAACGGTACGAATATATATCGGCACTAAATGCCGAAAGTGAGCATATTAATGCGCTGGCACAGCTTATCGAAAGCAACTTGCAGGGGTGGTCAGTAGAAGACGTTTCTGAACTGCGCCAGCAAAGAGCTGATGAAGTTAAGAAGCAAGGCTTGCCCTACGATAACTGAGGAGAGAAGCATGGAAAAAGAATTTTCTGTTTCAATGGAACTGGTTGATAATTATAAGTTTCTTGTCGACTTTGGTAGTTATGGTGAGCTTGTTTCAGATGAGCCAGAGCCGCTAGGAGAAGGTCAGGGTCCAAATCCCTCTCGTATTTTGGCTGCGTCAGTGGCTAACTGTCTAGCCGCTAGCTTAATGTTTGCTTTGCGTAAGTTTAAAGACGAACCGGGTAAAGTAAGTGCCAAAGTTAAAGGGCATCTTGACAGAGTTGATGGTCGTTGGCGTATTGTCAGTATGGACGTCGATATAAAATTGGGAAATGCCTCGGCAACGCTGAGTCATCTTGAAAGAGCTTTGGAGCAGTTTGAGGACTTTTGTGTGGTCACTCAGAGTGTCCGTAACGGTATTAATGTCAATGTCAAAGTTGAAGACAGTGACGGAAAATTAGTAAAAGGATAAAAGTGGCTCGAACGAATTCATTCGGTAAGCCTTTCATGTTTATTGCATGGGGGCTTGCTCTTGCCATGCTAGTTTGGTTTTTCGAAGACAAACTGCAGCAACAATTTAACCCTAACTCTCAGGTTCAAAGTCATGTAGGCAATGGGCAGGTCACAGTGGTGCTGGAGCAAAACCGTATGGGCCATTACGTAGCCCGGGGAAAGGTTAACGGGCAGTCGGTGACATTTTTATTAGATACCGGAGCTACCCTGGTCGCTATTCCCGAAGGTTTAGCGCAAAAGCTCGGACTTCGTAAGGGGCGTCAGGGAATGTCCCAAACCGCCAATGGACGTGTTATAACATACCGTACAGAAATTGATCGTTTGCAGCTGGGTGATATTCAGTTGAGCAATGTTGCTGCTTCAATTACACCCGGGATGGACGGCGATGTCATACTTTTGGGCATGAGTGCATTGAAAGAATTTGAGTTAATGCAGAAAGGCGATACTCTTACTTTACGTTATTAAAAATTAGAGCAGGACGGATGTATGTATAGAAAACTACTAGGCGCAACGTTATTCATTATTGCCGGTACGGCCGGAGCGCAACAGGAAACAATGAAGGAATGCTCGGCGATTGAAGACTCACTGGAGCGCTTGGTGTGCTATGACAACCTAGCCAAGCGTCAGCAAGGTGAACCTCAGGACGAAAAAGCTAAAGGTAGAGCTAAAGCGGAAGAGATGAAAGCCCGAGGACAAAGCAAGGCCGAAGAGATGAAAGCTAAGGCTAAGCAACGGGGCAAGCGGAGCGACAATGCCGCAGAGCAGAACTTTGGTATGGAGCACAAAGGTAGTCAAAATAATACGCTTGAAAGGTTAGAAGTAGAAGTTGCCAGCAAAAAGCAAGACCCTTATAAGAAATGGCAAATTGAGCTGACTAATGGTCAGGTTTGGAAGCAAATCGATAGCCGGGGTTATTTTTCCTGGGACGATGATGATACCTATTACATTGAGCGCGGTGCGTTGAACTCCTTTTTCTTCGGTCGAGAAGATTCAAATCGTCGGCTTAGAGTGCAGCGAATTAAATAAGCCAGGAACAATTATGCAGCGGACTAATGCAAGATAACTTACTCAGTTACAGTCAAATAGCGACAGGAGTCGTGCTGCTCCTGATTACTGCGACAGTTTTTGTCAGCGTGGTCCGTAAAAGAGCGGATAAGAAGTATCAGGGATTAAATCAGTTAATTCAGGCTCATTATAATACGTTTAATGCCCTGGCCCAGCAGCGGGATATTGAGAGCCGGTTGCTGGGTATTTGTCACTTAATTGAATCCCAGATTGATGGCGCCATGTGTTCTATCATGGTGGCAAATAAAGACGATAAAACCTTATCAACGGCCGCCTCGGCTTCTTTACCTCGTTCCTTATCTAACGCGTTAAACGGATTAGAAATTGCTGATGGTTCAGGCGGCTGCGGTACCGCAGCCGCCATCGGTGAACCCGTTCTGGCTCCCGATATGAGGAAGGATAAGCGCTTTGAGGCGTTCATGCCGTTAATTAATCAGTACGGCTTAGCTGCTTGTTGGTCTCACCCCATTTTTGGGGCTGCAGAGGGTGAAGTTATAGGAACTTTCGCTATCTACTTTGCCCAGCCGAGAGTGCCAACCGGGGATGAGCTGGAACTGATTGTACGTAACCGCGACTTAGTTGCCTTAATCCTCGAGCAAGAAGAGCAACGAAAAGCGCAGGTTCGTTTAGAGCAACATCAACGCTCTTTATTTACATACAACCCCGATTCAGTTTTCACATTGGATTTAAACGGAAACTTCACCAGCGTTAATCGTGCAGGTTGCGAGCTTTTACTTCTTAGTGAGGAAGAGTTGCTGGGGCAGCATTACGAGCTGGCGGTTCCGGAAACCGAGCGGGAAAGAACGCTAACGTACTTTGAAACAGCAAAAAAGGGCACCCCTCAATCTTACGAAATTAAAGTTGCGGACAGAATGGGGCAACTGCATGACTTATCAATAACCAATATCCCAATTATTATTGATGGCGAAGTTACCGGGGTGCATGGTGTCGCTAAAGAGGTTACTGAGCATCGCGCGAATGAGGCAAAACTTAAAGTTTTTCGAAGTAGCGTGCATGCCAGTGTTAATGGCGTCGTTATTAGCGAAGCCAATAAAAAAGGTTTCCCGGTTCTTTATGTGAACCCCGCTTTTGAGAAAATGAGCGGTTACTCTCTTACCGAAATGAAAGGGATAAGTTGCAACATACTGCAAGGCCCAGACACGGATCCAAAGGTAATTAATGAGATTCGAAAAGCTTTGCAGGAAAAACGGGAAATAAAAAGTGTTATTCGGAACTACCGCAAAGATGGAAGCATGTTTTGGAATGAGCTCTTAATAGCACCGGTTAAGGGCCCGGATAACAAAGTAACGCATTTTATTGGGTTACAAAGCGATATTACGGAACGAGTCCAAAGAGAGGATGCTTTAGCTTTTTATGCCTCACATGACAGTCTAACGCAGTTAGCCAACCGAAGTGCAATGGAAGAGCGACTACAACAGTTAGTATCCAATGACACGAACCAAGCCGTTTTTGTGTTGTTTATTGATTTGGACGGGTTTAAACCGATAAATGACAGTTTAGGGCACTACCTTGGTGACGAGGTGTTAATTGAAACTGCGCAGCGTCTGCAGCAGGTAATCCGTGAACCTAACCTGATTTGCCGCTTTGGCGGAGATGAATTTGTTGCTGTTATCCAAAGCATGGGGGCAGCAGAGCAGATTAATGTTTTATGTACCGAAGTATTAGCTATTTTCGACGAACCATTTCGTATCGATGAGATTGAAGTTTCCTTGTCGGCAGCCATTGGCGTTGCCGCAAACGATATTCAATATAAGCATCCCATGGAACTGACTCAGCGCGCCGATGTAGCAATGTATGAAGCGAAGAAGCGCGGCGGTAATGCAGTTTGTTGGTACTCCGAAAAGCTTGATGAGGGGCTGGGCTACAAGGTTGCTCTGCGGACACAAATTCAGGAAGCGCTGGCCAAGAAGCAATTTGAGCTGTTTTATCAACCCATCATGACCAGTACAGGGCAAATTTCAGGGGCTGAAGCGTTGATTCGCTGGCACCACCCAACCAAAGGCTACGTTTCTCCAGCGGACTTTATTCCGATTGCTGAGCGTACAGGTCAGATCATCCAAATTAGTGAATGGGTTCTTAGACAGGCCTGCCAAGACTTAAGTGAGCTGAAACGTTACGGTATTAACACTGTTTCTGTGAATTTTTCGCCCATTCAGTTTTATCGTGACGACTTTATTAGTAAAACCAAGTCTGTGCTCGAAGAATTTAATATAAAGCCGGGTGAAATTACCGTTGAAATAACAGAGAATGTGCTGGTTAACGACACTCAGCGTATTGCTGAACTTTTACAACACCTGCGCGATTTAGGCCTTGATGTTGCTATTGACGATTTTGGAAGCGGGTTTGCCAGTTTGCGTTACCTGAATGTCCTGCCCGTAAATAAACTGAAGATTGATCGCAGTTTTATTGAGAATATTGACCATAACAGACATAACGCTGCAATAACGGGTGGCATCTTAAATATGGTCGAGCACCTTGGCATACAAACGGTTGCTGAGGGTGTCGAAACTGAAAACGAATACCGCTATCTGGTCGAACACGGGTGTCCATTAATGCAGGGCTTTTTATTCTGTAAACCGAAACCGCTGGGCGAACTACTCGTGTGGGCAGAACGCCAGCAGTCTCTCGAAAACGAAAGTTAAAGCTATTTGATATCGGTCAGACGTAAGTATGGGCGCAGCGTTTTCCAACCTTGCGGAAACTTCTGTTTTGCGTCTTCATCGCTTACTGTCGGGCGAATGATAACTGAGTCGCCAGGAACCCAGTCCGCCGGACAGGCAACTTCTTCGCGATCGGTCGTTTGCAGCGCATCAATAACACGTAAAATTTCATTAAAGTTACGACCTACCGTCATGGGATAAGTCATGATAAGCCGAACCTTCTGGTTGGGGTCGATGATGAAAACTGAACGTACAGTAGCGGTTGCGCTCTCGTTTGGGTGGATCATGTCGTAGAGTTCGGCAACTTTACGCTCTTTATCCGCTACAATAGGAAACTCTAAGACGGTGCTTTGAGTGTCGTTTACATCCTCAATCCAGCCTTTGTGCGCTTCAACAGTGTCAGTGGAGAGTCCCAGCGGTTTGACATTGCGCTTTTCAAATTCCGGGGCCAGTTGTGCTGTTCTTCCCATTTCGGTGGTGCAAACAGGTGTGTAGTCAGCCGGGTGACTGAAAAAGAATACCCAGGAACCTTTCGCCCAGTCATGAAATTTTATCGAACCCTGAGTGGTATCAATGGTAAAGTCTGGTGCAGTATCGCCAATACGTAATGTCATAAAGTTACTCCTGGAGTCATTGTTGATAACCTTTATTCGTAACAACTAAATAATAGTAGCTTAGTAAACGCATTACAAGGTAATAGACTTAGAACCATTTACTCTAATATAGACTCATGGATTATTAGTAATGACTTTATTTATTGATGCCGATGCCTGCCCACTGGCTATAAGAGAGATTCTGTTTCGAGCGGCGCAGCGTAAGCAGCTACACCTTTATTTAATCGCAAACCAGCGTATTCAGACACCAAAATCGAAGTTTATCCATATGGTTCAGGTAGGCAGTGGTTTTGATGTGGCTGATCATGAAATTGTCCGTCGCTGTGAAGCCGGCGACCTGGTGATAACCAGCGATATTCCTCTGGCGGCAGAAGTTATCGAGAAAGGTGCAAAAGCTCTGAGCTCCCGAGGCGAACTATTTACGCCGGACAATATTCGTCAGCGTCTCAATATACGCGACTTTATGGACACCATGCGAAGCAGCGGCATTCAGTCGGGAGGCCCTCCGCCTTTAACCAACGTTGATCGCAAAAATTTTGCTGACCATTTAGATCGGTTACTTGCGGGGAGTTGAATTTGGGATTTATTGCAGCATTACCGGCAATTCTCTGGGCCTTGGTTGCCTGGCTTTATCCTGAATGGTTGACGCAAATTCAGCTGCCGGTGCCGGGTGCCGTTTCTGCGGGCCTGGGTATTGTGTTTTTACTGGCCGCCTTTTTCCGGCAATGGCACTGGTTTTATTGGTGCGCCTGGGTTGGAGGTAGTTATGCAACGATTCAACTGGGGTTGCAGCAACCACTGGCGCAAAAAGAAGTGTCACAACTGTATCAGGCGTTTCCTGTTTGGTTATCGGTCAGTGCCCTGTTATTAGCCTTTATAAAACAGCCAACCTTACTGACGCTAAAGGGTGTTCTTCTATTTATTGTTGTGGGAATTTTACCCTTAGCTTTGCTTTTGGGGCCGGTTGCTAACTCAGTTGCAACCCTGAGCCCAGTTGAACTGCTGACTCTGCCTGACTGGGAAGACACTGGACTTGCTGTTGGTTTGCTTCTTTGGATTGTTGCAATGGGAGGAAGTTGGGCAACTTTCCTATTGTATAAAGGCTCATCGTCCTTTGCCTGGAGCCAGTGGGCTTCATGGCTGGCACTGATGGTTTTTCTGCTGGTTGTTGACCATCGGGATGCGTCAACCTGGGCCTCGGTCGCGGCGGTAATTGGCCTACTATCGGCATTGGCCGATCAGATGTTGAAGTTGGCTTACATTGACGAGTTGACTGGATTACCGCAACGCAGAGCACTGGTCAGTCAATTGCAGCATTTACGCAGGCGCAGTGCGGTGTGCATGCTCGATGTCGATTACTTTAAGAAGTTTAATGATCGTTACGGGCATGAGGTTGGTGATCAGGTATTAAGGTTGCTTGGCAGTATTTTGAAAGATCATCGGGGTTTTAAAGCGTATCGTTATGGTGGCGAAGAGTTCACTCTGGTTTTTTCTCACAGCGACCCGGACAAATTGAAAAGTACATTAGAAAGTGTGCGCAGCAAAGTGGCGAATTATCCGCTTAAATTACGGGAACCCTCGCGACCTGACAGTAAACGCAAAGGTAAGGACGCTCGCGGAAAAAAAGATGCTGCAAAAACCGTAAAAATAACGATCAGTTTAGGAGCCACTTTAAAAGAACCCGGAGATACACCGGATAGTATTTTAAAGCGCGCCGATGAGAACCTGTATTCTGCTAAAAAAGCGGGGCGTAACCGGGTTGTCTTAAAATAGTGGCGATCTAAACTCACTGGTATACGTTATTAGTAGGTACAAATCGTAAATCATGCGCTGTACACAATAACAGGTAGGTCAATGAGCTACATAAAAGAAACCATTGAAAAATTAAAACAAACGAGCCCCGCTCAAGTTGAGTTCTACCAGGCGGTAGAAGATGTGCTGGAGTCGATAGAACCGCTTCTGGAAGAGCGGCCTAAATATCGTGAGCATTCTATTATTGAACGCTTGGTTGAACCTGAACGGCAGATTATGTTTCGGGTTCCCTGGATGGATGATGACGGCAATATTCAGGTGAATAAAGGCTATCGAATTGAGTTTAACTCGGCGCTAGGCCCCTACAAAGGTGGTTTACGTTTTCACCCAAGCGTCAATGCCGGCATTATTAAATTCCTTGGGTTTGAGCAAATTTTTAAGAACGCATTAACCGGGCTACCCATTGGTGGCGGTAAAGGTGGTGCCAACTTTAACCCGAAAGGAAAGTCCGACGCTGAAATTATGCGGTTTTGCCAGTCTTTCATGAGCGAGCTTTACCGTCATATTGGGCCCAATACGGATGTGCCTGCCGGGGATATTGGCGTGGGCTCGCGCGAAATTGGTTACTTATTTGGTCAGTATAAGCGTTTGGCAAACCGCTTTGACGGCGTGCTTACAGGTAAAAGTCTGCTATGGGGCGGTTCACATGCCCGTAAAGAAGCCACCGGATACGGTGCAGTTTATTTTGCGCAGTGCATGATGGATGACAAAGGCGACTCGCTGGAAGGTAAGCGCTGTTTAATTTCTGGCTCTGGCAACGTTGCTATATACGCTATGGAAAAGCTGTATGACTTAGGAGCCAAGCCCGTAAGCTGCAGTGATTCCAGCGGTACAATTTATCATGAGCAAGGTATTGATCTTGACCTGGTTAAGCGCATTAAAGAGGAACAAAAGGGGAGGCTGGAAGAGTACCTTGAAACTCATAATAACGCGGAATATACGCCTCGGGACGATTACCCTAAAGACGGTCATACGGTTTGGCGTTACCAAGCCGACTTAGCTTTCCCTTGTGCAACTCAGAACGAGCTGACCGAAAAAGACGCTCAGTCACTTTTGGAAAATGGCTGTAAATGCATTGTAGAAGGCGCGAACATGCCTTCAACTCAGGCCGCCGTTGATCTCTTTATTGAAAGTGGTGCCGCATACGGCCCCGGGAAAGCTGCTAATGCCGGCGGTGTTGCAACAAGTCAGTTAGAAATGGTGCAAAATGCCAGTATGCTGCGCTGGGACTTTGAAGAAGTGGACGAAAAGCTCAAAGACATTATGCGGAATATCTATCAGGATGCAAAACGCACTGCAGAAGATTTCGGGCATCCGTCTAACTTGGTTCTTGGTGCAAACATTGCGGGTTTCCGTAAAGTTGCTGACGCCATGATAGAGCAAGGTGTGGTCTGAATTTATTGGCTTCCTGCATTCTGGGTCAGTCGTTTAATGGCTTCATCATTTACCGGTATCGATTGTGCGTTTAGCATAACGACAGCCCTTGAGCCATCGAGGTAAAAGCCAACAAAACTGCTGAACCCGGCTGTTTGCCCGTTGTGCCAGGCGTAAGCTTTACCGTTTTTGTCTTCGCTAATAAGCCAGCCTAAAGCCTGCTGGCAGCAGCCTTCAATGGTTTTCTGAGGGGCAAGTAATTGCTCGACAGTGGCATCGTCTTCTGCGCTTTTTCGCATGAGTGCTTTGGTGTAGTTGGCCATATCACTCAGTGTAGAAACAACTGCTCCGGCGCCGGCCAGAGACTGAAAATGCCAGTGAGGTACTACGTCACCCAGAACATTATGTCCTTTTGACAGGGAGCCTGAAGTATTTTCTTTACGGGTTGCCACATAAGTATCCGGCATACTGAAAGGTTCAAACACAACGTCATTTAACAGCTCAGGAAAAGCTTTTTCTGCACTCTTAGCGAGCGACTCTGCAAGTAAGCCATACCCGAAGTTGGAATATTCGTAATTGTTGGCACCGGGCTCTATCTCAGCCAAGGCACTTTCCAATTCTGACTGACCATAATGAGCGTAAGGGTCTGTCTGGTCGGCCTTGCTTAATAAGTTTTCAGGAAGGCGGGGCAGCCCACTGTGGTGTGTGGCAAGCTGTCCCAGAGTCACTGTATCGGGTGCTTGCGGCCAAAACTCGTTGACCGGGGTATCAAGGGTTGTAGACTCATTAACTACTGCATGGGCCAGTAAATAAGCCACCATGGTTTTTGTGACCGAGCCAATTTCGTATTGTGTATTATGGTCATGCTCGCCATAAAACTGCGTTTTGATTTCATCTTGGTCAATGATGGCAACCGCTGCACCGTGCTCGCCCAACTCGGGTGTCGGGGTGCTGGCCTGTTTCTCATCCGAACCGGCTTTTTTGAAGGTGAGAGGAAATTCCTGCCCCTGTTTGAAAGTTCCTTCGTAGCCTTCTGTTGTCTTTTTCCCGTTAAAGCTCGCCTGAATCATCGGCGACTTAAAGCTGAGTGTGTTGTTATCAATATGAACGTCAGTCAAAGGTATACCAAAGCTTTGCTGAGCCGGACTGTCTAAAGTCGCAATATACCCGTCGTGCACAACGGCAATATTCACTTGTAAGGGTAAACTCGAGTTTTCACTGACGGGCAAGTCACCTTTTTAGGTTGCTTCGTAGGTAAGGCGGGCTTTGTCTTCCTGAGTTAGCTTATGCATGGTAATACTGCGTTCTTTACCCTGTGTGAATGTGCCCTCTAACTGACCATCATTCAGAGCACCCTGATAACTGGCACTTAGGCTTGTATCGGTGAACTCTATCTTATTATCCTTAACTGAAAACTTCGTGGGTTGGTGGTCAAACATGCCCTGATTCGGGCTATCGAGAGTTAGCTGGCCGTTATCGACATTAATACCAAGCGTAATGCTAACACCTTCTTGAAGGACAAGCTCTCCGCGCCATACGCCTTCCAGTTCCTCCTGATACTCTTCAGCTTGTAAAGCATGGTGGCAGAAAGCTGCCACCATAATAGTTGAGTAAATAAACCACTTAATAAAGGTCTTCATTTTATTGCCTCATTGGTTAATTACTGCTTTTTCATCTCCTGCTGGAATTCCGCCAGATCAGAAATTACCGTTTGATTCGGTAAATCTGCGTATGGTTCATCAGCAAATTTAGTGCCTCGTAGTTGTACCGAAATACGAGCAGCATCCGGGTTTAACAGAGTTTCCTGATAGAAGGCTTTTGCGTTTTCCAATGTGACACCCTCAACAGCCTTAATCAGTTGCTCTTTGCTATCAAACTCAAAGCGTTGCAGTCTCAAATCGGCCAGAAGCGGAGACACCTCCTCGTTAAGGTTCTTTGGTGTCTCGTTCAAGGTAATGAGCGTGCTTTGCTTAAGTTGATTGAACTCTTCCTCAGTCATACCCTGCAAGTCTTCCCAGTATTCTTGCTTGAAGCTGTCAAAGCGTTCCTGCATATCGGCAACATTTTTCACCGGAGTTTGGATGTATAACCCAAAGCCAGCGTACTGGTCTAAGCTTGGGGCAAAGGCGCCAACTGCGTAGGCTAACTGTTCTTCTGTACGCAGCGTATCAAAAGCAACGGTACGGAAGTGACTTTGTAATACCGTACCGGCAGCTAACGACTCAAAACCGGGCTGTGGATGAATGTGTGCATCAACCAGTGCAACATCAGCAACTTCTAAGTCACGGCGCAGCACAATAGATTGCTCTGGTTGAGGTTCCCAGAACTGAGCCTGCTCAAAGTCTTTTACTTCCCGATTCTTCGGTAAGCTGTCCTTGATGCGTTTAACCGACTCATTAAGCCCTGCTTCGTCGTAGTTACCAAAAGCGAAAATGCGAATAGCATTATTACTCAGCATGGTATTCATGTAGTTCGATAAGTCTTCTGCACTTACAGAACCTGCTGTTTCAACTAACTCGTCCTGATTAAACCCGCCCTCGCGGATCAGCTGCCCGTATGCATCGAAGCTTTGGTAAATAGGGAATTGCTGACCTTTGTTGTTAAGTTCTCTTATATAACGGTCAACTGCTTGCTTAAAGGCTTGCTGCTCAACCGTAAAGCTTAAGTTATCAATAGCTCGCTCAAGTAGCTGAGGCTGTTTATCGGTGAAACCCGATACCGTCAGCGTCAGACCGGTGCTGTCGCTAAGGTTTAGGTTCATACCGGCAATATTTGCTTCGGTATCAAGCGCGCTAACATTCATATTGTATAAGTCGCGCCATAGAGCGGTTAAAACATTCGCTTTTGCACTTTCAAGCGGGGCGGAATTATTAATTTGAATGTTGAACACGCCACGTGGCTGGTCGTTATATAACTGACTTGGGTATTGCCACACCTGAATGCCGTCTTCTTCAATAACCACCTGGGGTTTATCAAAAGCGTCATTTTGTTTAATGGCAAAGTTTTCAGGTAAAAGTGTATTCACCTTAGGCAGATTAATCGCCATTTTTGGCTCTTGGTCCCAGCTTGCGATTTCCTCTTGCGGTATATCGACAACTTTGTATTTACCTTCGTAAAAGTCGAGCTGACTGTCGTGCGGTTCATCCTGGCTGATATACCAAACACGCAAATGCTCCGGAGTTAGCTGAGACAAAACAGAGCGTATGGCTTCGGGGTCAAACTCCTGATACTCGTAAGGTGCACTGATAGCGTATTCAGCCGGGAAATTTTGCATGGCTTCAGCCAGGTTAGAAACGTAACTGAATTCGTCACCTTTTTCTAAGAAACGGAAGCGATTGCTCAGGCTGGTTTTAATTTCGTTAAAGTACTTCTCATCAACGCCTTCAGCACGAACTTTATCAATGTACTTCATAATGAGAGCAACAATTTCTTCACGCTGCTTCATACCGGCATTGGTTAGCTCAACGTCAATTGCCAGAACGCCGTAGTTGCCGTAGAAAGTAGGCTGTGCCGATGCGTTCAAATTGGCAATAAGACCGGCGTCTTTCAGTTGCTGTGCTGGTGTGCCCGGCATTTCAGAGCCAAGCAAATAGCTGACATAGCGGTTTGGTTTAACCGCGAACTGGTCCTGGTTGTCGTTAATAATGAACTCAAGCTTCAGCTGTTTAACATCTTCATTCGGCACATAGTGAATGCGTTTTTTGCCCACATCGTCGAAGTTAATTTGGGCAGTAACCTCAGGCTCTTCAATACCGTCATCTTCAATGCTGGCAAAATGCTTGCGAGCCAGCTCTTCCATTTCTTCTAACGAACGGTTGCTTATCATGGCAACTTTCATGATATTAGAAGAATAAAAACGGTTATAAAAATCCACAGTTTCCTGATGAAGCTCGCTGCCTTCTTTGTCGCTTAAGCTGTCCAGATTACCGATAAGGAAGCGGTTAGACGGGTGTTTGCCCAAAAGCAGTCGGCCCAGTTTGAACTGACCAAAAAAGTCCATCTCACGGCGCATAGACCACTCGGCATTAACTGCATTACGTTCTTTGTCGACATACTCTGGATACAACTTAGGAGCTTTGAAAAAGTCCGAGAAGCGATCCAGGCCCTCATTGTAGGCATCGTTATTGACTTTAAACATGTAGTTGGTGATATCCAGCCAGGTGTAAGCATTCTGACTACCACCGTTATTACTCATAAATTCGCTGTAGCCATTAGTGTCCGGGTATTTCTCGGTGCCCAGGAACAGCATATGCTCCAGATAGTGCGCCATGCCCTGTTGTGTTTCAGGGTCCTGCAGTAAGCCGACACCAACACTTAACGATGCGGCAGACTTATCCGTATTAGGATCAGACACCAACATAATTTCAATATTGTTATCCAGAGTTAATACACGATACTCACGCTGATCGTTTGGGCTTTTAATAACTTCCCCGGCAATAGCACTTTGCTGTGTGCTGGTTTCGGTCGCTGGTTGACTGCAGCCTGCGGCTAATAAGGCGGAGCTAATAGCGGTTGCGAGTAGTAACTTTTTCATACAATATTTTCCTTTAACAAGTTATAGCCACATCATACCTAGGAGTAATGGTGTAATTGAAGCGGCCCTGTTAATTATTTGTTGACTAATTTGTAACAGATTGTGAGAGTAAAACGGTTAATTTGGAATTTTCTGTCGAAATTCAAATCACCTATTCGATTAGTTGAAGCCATCTACTCATTTATTTAATGGAGGAAAGCTATGTCGAATACGATTCGCTTACATCGAGTTATTAAGGCACCGGCGGAGCGCATTTATAAAGCGTTTTTAAATTCTGATGCTCTGGCCAAATGGCTACCACCACACGGCTTCACGGCAAATATTGAGAGACTAGACGCTCGTGTTGGTGGCACTTACAAAATGTCATTTACGAACTTTTCTACGGGGAGTAGCCATGCGTTTGGTGGTGAGTATCTCGAGTTAGTGCCGAATAAAAAGCTGCGCTATACCGATAAGTTTGATGCCCCGGATCTGTCAGGCACTATGATAACCACGGTTGAACTTAACAGTGTGTCATGCGGGACAGACTTAAACGTTGTTCAGGAGGGTATTCCGAGCGTAATTCCCAGTGAAGCTTGCTATCTAGGCTGGCAGGAGACATTAAGCCAATTAGCACAGCTTGTAGAACCCGATATTCCGGATGATATGTAGATGTTGAGCGGCTTAGCCGCTCTTTTTTCCAGATAGTCATCAGAGATCTGGTACTGCAGTAAATAATGCATAAAGCTTTTCGTTTAAGGTTGTTTCTCTTGTGTGCATCCACTGTAAACTTCAGCATAAGTCTGGCCGAAACAACTGATAAACTTATCCACAATATTTAAGTTAAGTGGCCAGTCTATTTCGATAGGGTTTCCGTCAGCGTCTTTCGGATTAAAGTTTTCCGGCTTCGGAACCGCAGCGAGTTTTTCTCGGTGTATTCTTAGTTTTTCCATGTCTGACTGCAAAAAAGCAATGGTCGCGGCGACATAATGATTCCAGCCTGAAATATCCCTTTGTACTGGTTTCTCAGCTTGTTCCATAAGTTGAATAGCTTGGCGGTATTGCCCTATTTCCGCTCGAAGTTGCCCTTCGTGCCAAACAAAGGTTCTCTTAGCGCCAGCAGAAACTTCATTGGTTGTATAGTAGGTACGGATGAGATTGGCTGCGACTTCAAGGCAGTCATTATTTTTAGCAACTACTCGCCAACCGTTTTCAAAGTTCTGATCAAACTCGCGAGGAGACAGTTCCATCATTGCTTTTTCGTTATAGGTGCATGACTGTTGCAGTCTATTCTTGTCCTCTGCGAAGCTTAAAGGTGAGGCAATAGTTGCTAACAGAAAACTCAAAAATAGTGAGCCCCGAAGAGTTAGCTCACTTATAGTAGACTGCATAATGTCATTCTCCCGCTAAATTAAGGTTTTGAATATGTCCCTTTTATTAATAGCCAAAACGCTCGGACTGTTTTTTATAACCGCTATTGCTGAAATTATAGGCTGCTACTTACCTTACCTGTGGTTGAAAAAAGATGGAAGCGCATGGTTATTGATACCTGCGGCAATTAGTTTGGCGCTGTTTGCCTGGCTTCTTACTTTGCATCCGGCGGAAAGTGGTCGCGTTTATGCAGCTTATGGAGGTGTGTATGTGGTTACTGCACTGCTCTGGTTAAAGGCTGTGGAAGGGGCGTCGCTGTCTATGTACGATGCTGTGGGTGCTGCTTTTACTTTAACCGGTATGGCAATAATAGCCGCCGGTTGGAAAGCCCCCTGATTCATTCAGAAGGCTTAGAGTCGCAGACTAGCGAAGCGTGACAAACTCCTCAGCGCTGGTCGGGTGCAGAGCTACAGTCGAGTCTAAGTCAGCCTTTGTAGCCCCCATTTTCAGAGCAACGGCGAAGCCTTGTAAAATTTCATCCATGCCTTCGCCAATGCCGTGAATGCCAACCACTTTTTCCTCTTTACCGTGGCAAACCAGCTTAAAGTAGCTGAGGGCGCGGTGCGGAGTGACGGCATTGTACATAGCCGCGAACGAAGACTTATACACGGTAATGTTGTCTTCACCGAATTTCAGTTTTGCGTCTTCTTCGCTTAAACCAACAGTGCCAATGGTTGGATGGCTGAATACAACGGTTGGAATGTTTTCAAAGTCCATGTGTGCGTTCGGCATGTTGTTAAATAAGCGTTCTGCGAGTAGGCGTCCAGCTTTTATGGCAACAGGTGTGAGCGCGGCTGCACCGGTGTTATCGCCAACAGCGTAAATGCCCTGTACGTTTGTATTCTGGAATTTATCGACATTAATGAAGCCTTCGTTATCCAGTTCAACACCGGTGCATTCCAGGTTGATGTTGTCAGTGGACGGCACGCGGCCTATAGCCCACACCAGACAGTCTACGCCGTCCATGGTTTTGCCGCCTTCAAAGTGCAACGTTAAGGTACCATCGTCCTGCTTAATCACTTCACGAACGGTGGTTTCTGTATGAAGTTCAGGACCATCCTGCTTCATGCGTTCCAGCAAACCATCAGTAATGTCTTTATCGAAGGTGCGCAGTGGTCTATCACGACGTACCAGTAAGTGTGTGTCCGTTCCTAACGCGTGGAACACACCGGCAATTTCAACGGCAATATAACCAGCGCCAACGACAGCCGCTTTTTTAGGTTGCTCTGTTAATGCGAAAAAGCCGTCAGAGTCGATACCATGTTCAGCGCCCGGAATTTCAGGGATCATCGGGCGTCCGCCGGTGGCAATGGTAATATGGTCCGCAGTAATTTCTTCACCGTTAACTTCAACGGTTTTGTGGTCGACAAACTTGGCAAAGCCTTCAATAAATTCAACGCCGTTGCTTTGGAAACCACGGTGATAACCGCCATGAATGCGCTCTATGTACGCTTCGCGATTATGAACCATGGTTGCCCAGTCAAAACCTTTTTGTTCAAGGTCGAAGCCATAGGACGGCGAATACTTGATAGCTTCTGCAATATGAGCGCCATACCACATGACTTTCTTAGGTACACAACCCACGTTTACGCAGGTACCGCCAACGAATTTTGCTTCAATAACGGCGGCCTTTGCACCACGAATGGCGGCACGGTTGGCTGAGGCAATACCGCCACTGCCGGCACCTATCGCCAGATAGTCATAATGTCTGCTCATACTGCTTAACTCCTGTGCTTAATTCAAAAACTGCGCATATCTTGAATAAAAACCCCGTATCTTGCAAATAAAGACACGGGGTTGTCATGTTTTTAATACCGATAGTGGCAATCGAAAGATCAGTTTACAGCACTGTTCTTAACGACCACCTGCCGGTAAGTTTTCTTTGACGAACTCGGTCATCATGGTGCGCAGGTGCAAAGTGGTGCCTTCACCCTCGTAAATACCATGCGAGCGGTTCGGGTAAGCAAAAAATTCAAATTGCTTACCGTGTTTAATCAGTTCGTTAACTAAGCGCTCACTGCCCTGGAAGTGGACGTTGTCGTCGCCTGTACCATGCACTAACAATAAGTCACCTTCCAGATTCTCGGCGTGTGTAATTGCCGAGGTCTCTTTGTAGCGCTCTGCTGATTCCGGCAATAACCCGGAGTAACGCTCCTGATAAATGGTGTCGTACAAGGTTAAGTCGGGTACTGGTGCCAGCGCCATGCCCATGTTGTAGGCGTCCGGATAACGGAAAAGCGCATTCAGGGTTTGTGAACCACCGCCACTGTGTCCCCAAATACCAACACGGCTTTCATCAATAAAGTCCCAGCGTTCCAGCATTTGTTGCAGTGCGTCGTACTGGTCGCGTACGGTGACAACGCCCAGGTTTTTGTAGATAGAACGGCGCCAGTCAAAGCCGCGTGGTGACTTAGTGCCCCGGTTATCAATGGAGGCAACAATATAGCCCTGTTGTGTCAGCATGGTGTGCCACAAATACAACGAGCCACCCCATTTATTGGCCACAGTCTGTCCCCAGGGTTCGCCGTAAACGTAGAACAAAATAGGATATTCTTTGCTCGAGTCAAAGTCGGTTGGCTTCATGATGTAGCCATCCAGTTCAAGGCCGTCGCGCGCCTCAACACGGAAAAACTCAACCGGTTGTTTCTCGACGTTTTCGACCGCTTTTTGGGCGTCAGTGTTATCGACGACCGTACGAATAACCTTATGGTCTGGCAAAGAAATCATCTTGGTTACAGGCACCTGATTCACAGAGTGAAAGGTGTGCTCTGCGTATTTGGCGTCTTGCGAAATACTGTAGCTGTGAGTACCTTCCATATCTGGCGTCAGACGTTCTAAGCGACCACTGCCGTCTAGGCTGGCGCGGAACAAATAACGCTCTAACGGTGTTTCAGGTGACGCAATAAAGTAGACCCAACCGTTATCTTCGTTGACACGCAGCACTTCAACAACGTCCCAGTTACCGCGGGTAACGGCGGTGGTTCTGCCCGAGTCGCGTTGCACACGGTAAATATGGCGGTAACCACTGCGCTCGCTTAGCCAGGTAAATTCGCGACCATCATTTAAAAAGTGAATGTCGTCTACATACTCGGCCCACGAGTCGGTATTTTCCCGTAACAGCTCCTGACTCCGACCCGTTTCAATGTCACTGATAAAGGCGCGGTTAATGTGTTGTTTGCGAGTCAGTTGCTGAATTAACAGCTGCTCGCTGTTCCCGGCCCAGTTCATACGCACCAGGTAATGTTGACGCGGATCACCTGGAATATCCATCCACTGAGTTTTACCGCCGCTGGCTGGCATAACGCCAATGCGCATGGCAGCGTTGGTTTCACCCACTTTCGGGTAAGGAAACTCTTTAAGCGTAGGGTACAGCTCGTCGGTGTTATTAATCATGGTGAATACCGGCGTACCCTCTGTGTCCAGCTGCCAGTAAGCAATGTGCTTGCCATTGGGGCTCCAGCGGAAACCGTCACGCAGGAAGAATTCCTCTTCATTCACCCAGTCGAAGGTGCCGTTTACAATGGTTTCGTTACCGTCACTGGTCAGGGCATTAATTGTAAAGCTGCGAAGGTTCTGCACGTAAATGTTGTTCTGCATCACATAGGCGACTTTGGTGCCCTGCGGGTTAAACTTGGCAAACTGAAGGGTCGACTCGGGAGCATTACCGCCGAGCTTTCGCAGTTCGTTGTTGCTGCGGTCTAGTACCCAGTAGTCGCCTAAAGTGTGAGTACGCCATGAGCGTTTGGTATTGGTGAAAATTAATACTTTGTCGCCATCGTCGGACCAGACGTAGTCAGCAATATGCAGTGCTTTATCTCTACCCTGTGGCGTAAGCTGCTCGGCGCTGACTAACACGGTGCGTTCGTTAGTCTCCGGATGATAGCGCACAATATCGCGACCATCGGCTGAATCAGATTGTTCCAGGGTGGTGTAACCTGAGCCGTCTTCCAGCCAACGCGTAGGGGCGGGGCGATCAATGCTAAAGGTGTCGCTGGCAAAGATCTTTTCAGGTGTGAGCTGGCTAGTGCCGGTAACTTCAGCCGGTTTAGATTCATCGTCTGGTTGTGTGCCACCCAGGTTACTACAGGCACTTAAGGTGATAATGGCCGTAACTGCTGCCATTAAACGCAAAGAGCGAAAAGAGGTGTCAGACATGACATTTACCTTTATTCTGATTTATTAACGATTTGATAATACCGTAAAAAACGCAGGAAACCACATAAGCGTGGTTGAAGACTAGCCTAAAGCCCCAATATCCACTGTAAGCATTTTGAAAAAATTGAGGTAACAATGAGCCGTAATCCGTTATTAGAAAAGAGCCAGCTTCCTGACTTTGAGCAAATTAAACCTGAGCACATTCAGCCAGCTTTGAAAGAGTGCATAGAGCATGCCCGGCAGACGATTGATGACGTGCTTGCGAGAGGAGATTTCAGCTGGAACGGCTTAATTGAGCCTTTAACCGACGCTGATGAAAAGTTAGAGCACGTGTGGGCGCCGGTGTCGCATTTAAACTCGGTTGTCAGCACGCCTGAGTTGCGTGAAGCCCATGACAGCTGCCTGCCGTTGCTGTCTGACTATGCAACTTATGTTGGTCAGCACAAAGGCTTGTTTGATGCCTACGAAACGCTGCGTAACAGTGATGAATTTGCCGAACTGACCGAAGCTCAGCAGAAGCTCATTAACGATACCTTGCGTGACTTTCGTTTGTCGGGTGTCGATTTACCCGCGGACAAAAAGAAACGCTACGCTGAAATTTCTTCTCGCCTATCTGACTTGTCGTCGACGTTCAGCAACAACTTGCTGGATGCGACTCACGCCTGGACTTGCTTAATTACGGACGAAAGTCGCTTAGCCGGACTGCCTGACAGCATTAAAGAAGCGGCGAAAGAAACAGCGGCCGATCAGGAAAAAGAAGGTTGGTTATTTACCCTGGATATCCCCAGTTACTTGCCAGTGATGCTGTATGCCGAAGACCGGGAGCTTCGCAAGGACATGTATCAGGCATTTGTAACCCGAGCGTCAGAAACTGGGCCTAACGGTGGTAAGTTCGATAACTCGGCAGTGATGGATGAGACCCTGGCTTTGCGCCATGAAATGGCTAAGTTGCTTGGCTTTAATGACTACGCCGAAATGTCGCTAGCAACAAAAATGGCAGAGTCACCAGAGCAGGTATTGGGCTTTGTGAAAGACTTAGCTGACAAGTCGATGTCGCAGGCAAAAGAAGAATACGCTGAGGTGGAAGCCTTTGCCAAAGAGCAGGGCGTTGAGAAAATGGAAGCCTGGGACGTGCCGTATTTCAGTGAGCAACTGAAGCAACAACGCTACTCCATTTCCGATGAGTTACTGCGCCCGTACTTCCCGGAACAACAAGTGTTAAATGGTCTGTTTGAAGTGGTTAAGCGCTTGTTCGGCATGACGGTGAGTGAGCAGAAAGACGTGAAAACCTGGCATGAGAATGTGCGCTTTTTCCGCATTCATGACGCCGATGGTCACTTGCGTGGCAGCTTTTATTTAGACTTGTATGCCCGCCAGGGTAAACGCGGCGGCGCCTGGATGGCGGACTTTGTTGGGCGTCGGGTTCATGCCGACGGTGAGCTACAAAACCCTGTGGCGTTTTTAACCTGTAACTTCAGTAAACCAGTGGGTGGTAAGCCTGCGCTCTTTACTCACGACGAAGTACTGACGTTATTCCACGAGTTTGGCCATGGTCTGCACCATATGCTGACACAGGTCGATACGGCAGGGCTTTCTGGTATTAACGGTGTTGAATGGGATGCCGTAGAGCTGCCAAGTCAGTTTTTAGAGAACTGGTGTTGGGAGCCGGAGGCACTGGCGCTTATTTCTGGTCATTATGAAACCGGCGAACCATTACCACAGGAACTGCTGGATAAAATGCTGGCGGCACGTAACTACCAGTCGGCGATGCAAATGATGCGTCAGTTAGAGTTCTCGTTATTTGATATGCGCATTCACCACGAGTTTGATGAAAGCAAAGGCGCGCATATTAGCGAAATTTTGAGTGAAGTTCGCGAGCAGACCTCTGTACGTATTCCGCCGGAGTACAATCGGTTCCAGCACAGCTTTGGTCATATCTTTGCCGGTGGTTATGCTGCGGGGTACTACAGCTACAAATGGGCGGAAGTATTGTCGTCAGATGCATTCGCACGCTTTGAAGAAGAAGGCATTTTCAGTGCCGCAACCGGGCGCGACTTCCTGCAAGTTATTCTGGAGCGCGGCGGCAGTCGTAAAGCTGCTGACTTATTTCAGGAATTTCGTGGTCGCGAACCCAGCGTCGAGCCGTTGCTAAGACATAGCGGCATTAAAGCTGCGTAAATGAAGTGTCATGCCGTAGCCTGGTGTTATTTACGTCAGGCTACGTTCGCCATCACAATATTGACGAGGCCAACTAAACCAAGTACAAACAAAATGGTAAGAATAACGCCAATGATTATGTAGGCTTTGGGGCTTCCGTGCTGGAAGTCGCGTTGGCGGTTTTTTTCAGTTTGCACACCCAGAAACGCAGCCAGGACACTTACAACCATACTGACAATGCCGAGCTTAGGTGCTTTGTTATCGGAAGAATCTGACATTAATCGGTGTATTCGTTTTGGTAACGTTTTTTGCTGCTATCGCTTGAGCTTGAGATTAACTCAACCAAATCGAAAAAGTGGAACTGTACCGAACGACTGTCACCGGTTAACCAACTAAACCAGGTAACTTGCTCTGCTGCTAATTGGCACTGAGTTGAATTACTGTTTTGTTCGGATTCAGTCATAAGTTGTTGGCATTTTTGGGTAGCATTTTGTTGGGCCATAAGAGACGACGGGCTCACCAAAGCAAATGCGGTAAACGCAGCTAATGCCAGTGAAGTAATCATTGTGAGTAGTCGCATAAAGCCTCTCCAAAATCTAGATTGACCAATTTATCAGCGATTTTGTAAAAATTCTAGTCATCGATGCGAATTTTTTTGTCCGGGGTTAACTGCTACAATAACGCTCTTTTTTAATCAAGGTCGGGAAAACGAACGATGAAACCACTAATTGCGCCATCTATACTGTCGGCAGACTTCGCCCGTTTAGGTGAAGAGGTAGATGCGGTATTAAGTGCAGGTGCCGATGTTGTACATTTTGACGTTATGGATAATCATTATGTCCCTAACCTGACTATCGGGCCTATGGTTTGTAAAGCGCTGAGAGACTACGGTATCAAAGCGCCCATCGACGTACATTTGATGGTGAAGCCTGTTGATCGGATTATTCCTGACTTTGCAGAAGCCGGTGCTTCCATTATTACTTTCCACCCAGAAGCTTCCGATCACGTTGATAGGACTTTGCAGCTCATCCATGAAAGTGGTTGTCAGGCTGGGTTGGTTCTAAACCCTGCGACGCCGCTGCACTACCTTGATCATGTAATGGATAAAGTCGATGTGATTTTGCTGATGTCAGTAAATCCGGGCTTTGGAGGGCAGTCATTTATTCCTTCAACTCTGGATAAGTTGAGAGCTGTGCGTAAACGTATAGAAGAGAGCGGTCGTGATATCCGTCTGGAAGTCGACGGTGGAGTTAAGGTTTCAAATATTGGTGAAATTGCGGAAGCTGGCGCGGATATGTTCGTTGCGGGTTCAGCTATTTTTAATACGGATGATTACGCCAGTGTCATCCAGACAATGCGCGATGAAATCGCTGCGGTAACAGGTTCGTAGAGGAATAAGAATGTCTAAACCAATTGTATTAAGTGGTTGTCAGCCGTCAGGGCAGTTGTCTATTGGTAATTACATTGGCGCACTACGTCAGTGGGTGAATATGCAGGATACTCACGACTGCAAGTTCATGCTGGTTGATCAACACGCAATTACCGTGCGTCAGGAACCTGAAAAACTGCAGCAGGCAACACTGGATGGTCTGGCTTTGTATTTAGCCTGCGGCCTGGACCCTGAGAAAAGTACCGTTTTCATTCAGTCGCATGTTCCAGAACATACTCAGCTGGCCTGGGTTCTCAATTGTTACACGCAAATGGGTGAGCTCAACCGCATGACGCAGTTTAAAGATAAGTCTCAGCGTCACGCTAATAATATTAATGCGGGACTGTTTACCTACCCGGCGCTGATGGCGGCAGACATTCTGTTGTATCAGGCAAACGAAGTGCCGGTTGGTGATGACCAGAAGCAGCACCTGGAAATGACACGCAATGTGGCCGAGCGCTTTAATAATCTGTACGGCAATATTTTCACCATTCCAGAACCAATGATTCCAAAAGTGGGTGCGCGAGTCATGTCGCTGCAGGAGCCGACTAAGAAAATGTCTAAGTCGGACGACAATCCAAATAACTTTGTTGGCTTACTGGAAGAGCCGAAGAAAATTCTGAAGAAAATAAAGAAAGCCGTTACCGACTCCGATGAACAGGCACGCATTTACTTTAATCCTGAGGAGAAGCCTGGCGTTTCAAATTTACTCAGCATTATGTCCGCAGCTACCGGTAAATCAATTGACGAACTGGTTCCGGAATATGAAGACAAAATGTACGGACATTTAAAAGTCGATGTAGCGGAATCAGTGGTTGCTATGCTTGAGCCTATTCAGCAGCGATATCACGAAATGCGTAATGATCAGGCGTTCTTGCAGCAAGTTATGAAGCAAGGTGCTGATAAAGCACGTGAAGCCTCAGCAAAAACTTTGTCAGATGTTTATAAAGCGGTAGGTTTTGTACCTTACCCTGGGTAATCGTCATTATGGTGAGTGAGTCTCCGGAACAGCGCGAAAAAGAGTTGTTAACCAGCGTCGAGACCATGGCTAACATTGGTAGCTTTTGGTACGAACCGGCGACGGAACACCTATATTGGAGCCGCCAGTTAAGAGAGATTCACGGTATAACCGACAATGAGCCCATTAATTATGAAAAAGCGATGGCGTTTCATTTACCTGAGTACCGTGAAAACATAAAACAGCTTGTTGCACAGAGTCTGGAGTTCAATAGAAGTTGGTCAGCAGAGAGTTGTCTGGAAGACACCGCTGGTCATATTCACTGGGTGAGCATTACCGGAGTGACTAAGCAAGTAGAAAGCGGTGAGACGGTTCTGTTTGGTGCGATTCAGGATGTAACTGAAAAAAAACACCGGCTGCAGCAATTGCAGGAACAGACGAGCGCACTTCGCAGTACTCTGGATAATTTAATTGACGCCGTTATTACAATTGATAGCAAAGGTATCATTACTAACTTTAGTGCTCCGGCGGAGCGGATGTTTGGATACAGTGAAGCTGAAGTTAAAGGTAATAATGTCAGCATGCTCATGCCTGAGCCCTACGCGAGGGAACATGATCGTTATCTTGAAGCCTATCAGGAAACGGGTCGGGCGCGTATTATCGGTATTGGTCGAGAGGTTCAGGGTAAGCGTAAAAACGGTGAAGTATTTCCCATCGATTTAGCGGTAACCGAGGTGAGCCGTGCCGGAGAAGCGCAGTATATTGGTGTTATACGAGACATTACCGAGCAAAAGGAAAACGCCCGTAAGCTGGAATACCTGGCCAATTTTGATGAGCAAACGGGCTTGCCGAATCGCCACCGCTTTCTCGATTTGGTAGAAAAACGCCTGGAGAGTAACCGGCCAATAGTCGTTGCTGCGGTCAATATGGACTATTTTAACCGAGTAAATACTATACATGGGCACGAAGAAGGTGATCGTGTTATTCAGTTAATCGCACAAAGACTGAGAGAGACTATTGGAGACTCGGGCTGGATAGCAAGAGACCTTGGAGACAGGTTTTGGGTGGGAGTCATGCGTGACTCTACGCAGGCTGGTCTGAAGGTTATCAGAAAACTGCATGACGCTCTGCGTGAGCCCTTTAGAACGAAATTTCAGACACACTATTTAACGGCAAGTATTGGGGTCGGTTTAAGCGGCGGCGATGAGAATGCATCCGAGCTACTGTCTCTGGCTGATACAGCCACCTCTAATGCGCGTCATAACGGTCGTGACCAAATTGCGGTTTACGAAGCGGAAATCTCTGAGTCAGTTGTTGCCGACGCTAAAACCGAGGTTGCTTTGCGAGCGGCCTTAGGTAAAGGGCAATTTGAATGTTGGCTTCAGTCAAAAGTCGATACCCAGGGCGTTATTCGTGGTGCAGAAGCTTTGATGCGTTGGCGTAACGAGAACGGTGAACTTGTTTCCCCCGCTCAGTTTATTCCGGTAGCAGAGCGCTTACAGCTGATTATTCCAATGGCCAGAGAGCTACTGCAGCAGGTAGCCTTTACATTGAACAGGTTAAAAACGCAGGGGCTGGATGACAATATCGCTGTTAATGTGAGCCCGGTTGAGTTTTTGCAAAGTGACTACGTGGAAACCGTACAGAAAATTTTTGCGGAGTATGATGCGCCACTGAGCCAGTTGACGATGGAAATTACTGAAAACCTACTTTTAGCTGATGCCGAAAAAGTGCAGCAAACTATGTCCCGTCTTGCTGAGCTGGGCGTTGTGTTTTCAATTGATGACTTTGGTACCGGCTATTCTAATTTATTGAGGATTCAGCAGTTACCCATTACTGAATTAAAAATAGACAGAGAATTTGTTCAGCTCGCGGAAGTGAATGAAAAACACATGGGCTTGCTAATGGCGATGTTAAACATGGCCCGTTCTTTGTCGGTTTCCTCGGTAGCAGAAGGGGTAGAAACCGCTGAGCAAGTTAAATTGCTTGGCGAAAATGGTGCTGATTTATTGCAGGGCTTTTACTTTGCAAGACCCATGCATTATGAAACCTGGCTGAATGAGCGGTTGCCTCAGTAGCATGATCGTACTAATTGATAACTTCGACTCATTTACCCACAACCTGGCTCGCTATTTCCGTGAATTGGGGGAAGATGTTGTTGTTTTTCGTAACAATGAAATAACAGTTCCGGGCATTGAAGAACTCTCTCCGAAAGCTCTTGTGATATCTCCCGGACCTTGCACACCCAACGAGTCAGGCGTGTCTTTGGCGGCTATTCAACACTTTGGAAAGAAGCTTCCGATACTGGGCGTTTGTCTTGGGCACCAGGCATTAGCTCAGGTATTTGGCGCCAAAGTTGTCCGCGCCGAAAAAGTGATGCATGGAAAAACGTCGGTTATTCGACACACCGGTAACGGACTGTTCCAGCAGTTAGACAATCCTCTTGAAGTGACACGCTACCATTCGTTGGTCGTTTGCCCGGCCAGTTTGCCAACAGATTTCTTAATTGATGCCGATACAGAGAGCGAACGGGGAACGTTGGAAATTATGGCTATTAGGCATAGGGACTTACCTTTATTTGGCGTACAGTTCCACCCAGAGTCGGTAATGACAGCTCAGGGTCATAATTTGTTAGCGAATTTTTTACGTTATATACGATAATCAGTAAGTAGCATTTGTGGAGTTTATTCAACATAATGCTGCCGCAGTTCAGTTAATATAGAGGTAGTATGTTCCACTTTTTTGCGGGTACGACGGAAGGCGGTAGTAATGACCCGGCCCTGCGTTTAGAAAAGCGCTTTATCAACTATTTGATAAGTTTTCCGTTTGCGCGCAAAGCTCGTTCAAAGGCTGACGGTACCGACGAGGAAGACAAAGAGCAGTTACGTAAACTGTTGGAAGTGGAGCGTCTGAACTATGAAGAACGTGATCGTAAGGCCCAGGCGCGGCAACGTTATGCTGACCGTATTTCTGACGAACTGCATGAAGAGATCTACCACCGCGCATTGAAAACGATAGATGACGGCGATTACATTCGCGAACGTCTGATACCGCTTCCTGAGAAACTGCCAGAGCTACTGGATACCTTAAGTCTGAAAGCCGCTTCTATGCGCCGCATTGAGTCAGTGGTGCAAGGTATGGACTGGTTTCACACAGGGTTGCTTCGAACGGTCAATCAACCTCCTTTTATCGATCGCAACAAGCAGGTAAAAATAGATAACTTACGTGTTGCCATGAGTTTTGTGGGAACCGAAAACCTGCGATTGTTAGCGCCCGCGTACATCATGCAAAACTGGCTGCCTCCGGCAGCGCAACCTTTCATGTTGTTCCGTCGTAAAATTTGGGAACACTCTTTGGGGACGGCTATTGCTGCGCATAACATTGCGGTAGAGCGTAAACTGCGGGATCCGGTACTTGCTTATACTATTGGCATGTTCCATGAGCTTGGGAAAATAGCGTTAACCAAACTGTATCTTCGCTTATTCGACGACGTGCAACGTGAATTTGCGATGCAAAGTGTGAACGATAAATCACCTGAGCGGCATAATACGATTGTAAAACTGACTCCGGATGAACGCTTTTTACGCGACTTAATGTTGGAAAAGGACAAAGACGTCAGTTACCTGGTGGCTGAAGGCTGGGGTTTGAAACGCGTTCCTGTTAGTAAACACCTGTTAGCTTTCACTCAAAGTCAGACCGCAGAGAATGAATCTGATTACGCGCAAGCTCTGGCGCAGGCAAACGCCTATTGTGAATTCAGAATGTTAAGAGAAGTGGACTTAGCCAGCCTGGAAGAAGGTAAACACCTGTTGAATAAGTACTCGATAACAGCAGACACCATTGCACGCTTAAATAATGTGAGTTTAAAGCGACCGCCTATTGTTGTGCCGGAGTAAAGCGTTAACACTCAAACTCTGTGTCTATCAACAGATGGTCGAATACATTATTAATATGGGCTTCATCATCAGTGAAGCGGACTCCAACACTGATCATGCCGCGTTCTTTGCGTTGATTCATAATTTGGCCTGAAAGGGTAAGTAGATCTTTCTGCGAGCCTGAACCAATGCTGATCTTGATGTTCATGTGGGTTACATTACTACCTTCGCTTTGTGCCTTGAAAAGTATTCGGCACCCGGCAGAAGAAATATCAACGACGACACCACTGGCTAACTTTTTTCTGCTGTCTGTTTGGCTGTTATCTGCTGTAACATCAACCGGAATATGAGTGCGTACGCGCTTTTGTGCTCGTAACGCACGATTCTCAACTTGTTTGGGATAGTCCAGATACAATAAACGGAACGGGATATTTGATACCGCCCGAATATTGGTTTTAAATGCAATGCACTCGCCGGTTTCACCTTCTAAAACTAAGCGAACAATGACTGGGTTACCTTCAAACAAAACATCAGCATAGCTGCCATCGGTGCGTGGATTCGGTTGTTTTAAGAGGAGGTAATTACCTGTGTCAAACCCGACTAGTTGCAACTTGGTTCGTACTTTTGTCGCGGCCGCGAACTCAACGTCGATCATATCGCCCGGGCGTAAATAAGTAAGCTTCAACTGGGGTTGAGACGAAGAATCCAGAGTCGGTACCTGCTTTTCCATAAACCCTCTAACACTCAGTTTTCTTTCAATAAATTCAGGCTAAATTAAGCACAGATAAAAAGCAATGCAATTTTGCGTAGGTAAATGTTACAAGGTGTTTAACAAGTTGTCTTGAGAAAAAATTATGACTAAAGATTCATTCTTTCTGCATGCATTAGCATAACTATTCGTATCTGATGCAAGAAAAGCGTAAAGCCCCGTTTTAAGCGATTTATAACGGAATTATCACAGACAAAGTGAACAAATTTTGGCATAATAGCGGGCTACTTTGAGAAATGAATTTGTTGACACCTTTGTTAACTCGCTAAGGCGATAAGGACGAGAGTAATGGCAGACAATATGACAGTAAACCGTGAAATGTTTAATGACGTAATGGTTCCCAACTATAACCCTGCATCAATGATCCCGGTAAAGGGCAAAGGCGCCCGGGTATGGGACCAGGACGGTCGTGAATACGTTGACTTTGCAGGCGGTATTGCTGTGAACTGTCTTGGTCATTGCCACCCGGCGATGGTGTCAGCTCTGCAGGAACAGAGTCAGAAGCTTTGGCATTTAAGTAATGTGTTTACGAACGAGCCGGCAATTCGTCTGGCGAAAAAGCTGACCGAGGCAACTTTTGCTGATCGTGTTTACTACGCTAACTCAGGCGCTGAAGCCAACGAAGCGGCATTAAAACTGGCGCGTCGCTGGGCGATTGAAAAGCACGGCGAACATAAACAAAAAATTATTGCTTTCACTAAAGGCTTCCACGGGCGTACTTTCTTTACGGTAACCGTTGGTGGTCAACCAGCATACTCTGATGGTTTTGGACCGAAACCTGGCGGTGTTGATCATGTTGATTACAACAATATTGATGCGCTAAAGGCGCTGATTTCTGATGACACTTGTGCTGTCATGATGGAACCGCTGCAAGGTGAAGGTGGCGTGGTTAGCCCTGACGTGGAGTTTGTGAAAGCGGTACGTGAACTTTGTGACCAGAACAACGCGTTGCTCATTTTTGATGAAGTGCAAACGGGTTTTGGCCGTACCGGTAGCCTTTATGCTTATGAGCAGTTGGGTGTTACACCGGACATTTTGACGTCAGCGAAAGCATTGGGCGGCGGTTTCCCTATTGGCGCTATGCTAACAACAACTGAAATTGCAGAGCATCTTAAACCAGGTACACACGGCAGTACTTACGGCGGAAACCCGCTGGCTTGTGCTGTGTCAGAAGCGGTGTTCGATATTGTTAATACCAAAGAAACTCTGGATGGCGTTAAGCAACGCGAGCAGTGGTTTAAAGAGCAGCTGGCGGCAATTAACGAAAAATATAACGTGTTTAGCGAAATTCGTGGCCAGGGTCTATTGCTTGGTGCGGCAATGAATAAAGAATACGAAGGACGCGCACGCGACTTCCTATTAGCGGGCCAGGAGCATGGCGTAATGGTTTTAATTGCCGGCGCTAATGTCGTGCGCTTTACCCCGTCACTGGTTATTTCTGAAGAAGACGTAAAAGAAGGCCTGCAGCGCTTTGAAAAAGCCGTTGCTCAGGTTGTCGGTCAATAACTGAGGCTGTTTTATGTTGCTAATCAGACCCATTAAGCCGTCAGATTACGAAGCGTTATATCAGTGCGCGATTGAGTCCGGTCATGGTTTTACTTCCTTACCGGTAGACCAGTCGCTGCTGGAGCGTCGTATTAATGCGGCGCAAAAAGCTTTTGCTAAAGACACCGTTGAAACACCCGGTGATGAAAGCTACCTGTTTGTTATGGAAGATACCGAAACTGGTACTATTGCAGGTGTTAGTGGTATCGAAGCTGCGGTGGGTTTGAATGAAGCCTTCTGGCATTACCGTTTGGGTAAAGTTGTGCATCATTCAGAGAAGCTCAATATCTATAATGCGCTGGAAACCCTTACTCTGTGTAATGACTACACGGGTGTTTCCGAGCTATGCACGTTGTTTTTGCGAGAACCTTACCGACACAACATGAACGGACGTACATTGTCACGTTTCCGCATGTTGTTTTTGGCGCAATTTAAGCAACGCTTCAGTGACTGGGTAATAGCCGAAATGCGTGGCGTCTCAGATGAAAATGGAGACTCGCCATTTTGGAACTGGTTGGAAGAGAACTTTTTCTCAATGGACTTTCCAAAAGCCGACTACTTAAGCGGAATTGGCGATAAAGTCTTTATTTCTGAGCTGATGCCTCGCTTCCCTATTTATACCAACTTGTTGAGTAAAGAAGCGCAAGCGGTGGTCGGAAAGGTGCACGACAATACGCGCCCGGCTCTTAAACTGTTGGAATCGGAAGGTTTCCGTTTCAGAGGTTTTGTGGACATTTTTGACGCCGGACCAACGGTTGAAGCGGAAGTTTGTAATCTCAACAGTGTGCGTAACAGCCGTTTAGTGCCGGTAGCAGTGCGCGACTCGGTAGCAGAAGGTGAGGGTGTTCCTCATATTGTGTGTAATACGCAGTTGAAGAACTTCCGCGCGACAAAGCTTTCTTTGCCAGAAGGCGCAGAAGAACTCATATTGACGACAGAACAAGCACAGGCAATGCATTTAGAAAGCGGCGATGAAGCCCGCATTGTTGCACTCTAAGCAGGAGTATTTGTATGACGAACAGTATTCAATTTATCGATGGTTGTTGGGAAGCAGGCGAAGGTCAGTTGTTTAAATCAATTGATCCGGCCCGTAATGAAGCTATCTGGAGCGGTGAATCCGCCAGTGAAGCTCAGGTAGAAAAAGCGGTAATGGCTGCTCGCAAAGCCTTTCCTGACTGGGCGGGCCTCAGCGTCGAAGAGCGCTTAGCCATCTGCAAAAAGTTTTCAGCGTTACTTGAAGAAAATAAAGAGCACTTGGCGCAGGTCATGGCAAAAGAAACCGGCAAACCTGTGTGGGAAACCCGTACCGAAGTGGGCGCTATGATGGGCAAAGTCGCGATTTCTGAGCGTGCTTACCATGAGCGCACGGGTACCGTGGAAAACGAAATGCCGGGGGCTAAAGCTTTTATTCGTCATAAACCACACGGTGTGGTTGCCGTCTACGGTCCTTATAACTTTCCGGGACACTTGCCAAACGGGCACATTGTACCAGCACTAATTGCCGGTAATACGGTAGTGTTTAAGCCAAGTGAACTCACACCAATGGTTGCTCAGGAAACCATTAAGTTATGGGAAAAAGCAGGCATTCCAGCCGGCGTTTTAAACCTGGTTCAGGGCGAAGTTGAAACCGGTAAAGCATTATCGGCACACCCTCAAATTGATGGCTTGTACTTCACCGGCTCATCAAACACTGGGCACTTGTTGCACAAACAATTTGGCGGTCGTCCAGACAAAATTCTTGCGTTGGAAATGGGCGGTAATAACCCCTTGCTGGTTACTAACGTTGCTGACATTGATGCGGCGGTTCATAACATCGTGCAGTCGGCTTTTATTACTTCAGGTCAGCGTTGCACATGTGCACGCCGCTTGTTCATTGAAGACTCAGAACAGGGTCGGGCAGTGCTTGAGCGTTTAATTGAAGTGACTGAAAACGTTTTGGTCGATGACTACGAAGCAGACCCTCAGCCGTTTATGGGCGCAATGATTTCTGCTAAAGCTGCGGGCGAAATGGTCGATGCACAAAATGAGTTGCTGCATAAAGGCGCTAAGTCATTAGTGCGCATGAAGCAGGCTGACTCAAAGAAAGGTTTTGTAACCCCGGGCATCGTCGATGTTACCGGCGTTGAAAACCTGCCGGATGAAGAGCATTTTGGTCCGTTACTAAAAGTGTATCGCTTTAAAGATATTGATGAAGCCATCAAAGAAGCGAACAACACACGTTACGGCCTATCTGCCGGTGTGCTTTGTGACGATGAACAAACGTATCGTTACTTTTTTAAACATATTCGCGCAGGTATTGTGAATTGGAATAAGCCGATTACTGGTGCCAGCAGTGCAGCACCTTTCGGCGGCATTGGAGCAAGTGGTAACCATCGTGCCAGTGCTTACTATGCGGCCGACTACTGTGCGTATCCGGTTGCGTCAGTGGAAGCTGACAGCATGAGTTTACCTGAGAATTTAGCGCCAGGGCTTAAATTTTAATCACAATCTGTGCTAGTTTATCGGCTGGGCAACGTGAATGGTTGCCTGGCCGCGTGACAAAGAGAAGCAGATGATAGTTGAAACAGACGGATATATTGAGCTCATCCAGTACCTGACAGGTCAGTTACCGGTCTTTACTGAGCAGGGTAATAGCGCAAAAACAGCCGATTACACCTTACGTGACTTAATGGAAGAGCGCTTATCAGAAAGCATGATGGCGGTTTTTGAGCAAAATGAGCTTGATCAGGAAGTGCGTCTGGATATTGTCCGTGAAACCGACGCTATTGTTTACGATTTAGAAGAAGTGTTATCTAAAGTTCTGGATACACACCCAACCCCTCAGCAGGAAGCTTTCATTAATGAGTTTGTCGGCCTGGTGAAAAACCTTTTTGATGAACGCCTGCAAAGTTACCGGCTATAGTTTTTAAGCACTCCAGTAAGGATTCTCCTAATGTCAGCAAATAATATGAGCGCGAAGGTTGCCTGGGTTGATGATATGACCTTTGTGGCTACATCAGGTAGTGGCCATCAGGTGGTCATGGACGGTGACAGCCCGGGGAATGCGCCAAGCCCAATGGAAATGGTGCTGATGTCCGCAGGAAGTTGCGCATCGGTTGATGTTGTCAGCATCCTTAAAAAAGCCAAACAAAACCTACATCGCTGTTACTGCGAGTTATCCGGTAAGCGGGCGGAGTCAGTTCCTAAAGTCTTTACCGAAATTCATTTGGAATTTGTTGTGGTGGGTGAAGACATTAACGAAAAGCATGTTGAACGTGCAGTAAAGCTTTCAGCCGATAAATATTGTTCTGTTGCTAAAATGCTGGAAGCTTCCGTTAAAATGACACACAGCTATCGCATTGAATCTCCTCAAAAAGACGACTGACCTTTGAATTACCGACACATTTTTCACGCGGGCAACTTTGCGGATGTTTTTAAACATTTGCTGCAGGCCCGTGCACTTGAGTACTTTCAGCAGAAGAACAAGCCATATTTTGTACTGGATACCCATGGTGGTATTGGCTATTACGATTTACAAGGTGACGAAGCCGTTAGAACGGCAGAAGCCGAACAAGGTATTGTGCGCTTTGCTGAGCAAGCGGCAGATGAGCCCTTAGCAAAGCAGTATTTACGAATTGTCAGTGGTCTTAACCCAGGCAGTGAGAGTTTGTGTTATTACCCGGGGTCGCCCGTGCTAACCTCAGAGTTTCTGCGCGAGGGGGACCGGCTGGTTGTTTGTGAATTGCACAAAGAAGATGCAGAAACGCTTAAACAGACGCCTTTAGGAAGACATCAACAGGTGCAGGTACTGGCGCCGGTGAATGGGTATGAAGCGGTTCGTTCACAATTGCCCCCAATTGAAAAGCGGGGCCTGGTTCTGATAGACCCACCGTTTGAAAATACAAGCGAATTCGATGACGTGGTTGATGCTCTTAAACAGGGTTTGAAGCGCTGGAAAAGCGGCAGTTTCGCGGTTTGGTACCCAATAAAAGACGAGTTGAAAACAGCGGCTTTTCATCGTGATGTTGCCGCTCTTCCGGGTATTCCTAAAACCATGATAATGGAGCTCAACATACGAACAAACGATGAACGTAAAGGTCTCCATGGCTGTGGCTTTCTTTGGGTGAATCCGCCTTATGGTGTCGTTCAGGACAGTGAGCAATTACTGCCTTTGTTATGCAAAACATTAGCGCAGGACAAAGGTGCGAACTTTCACAGCCGCTGGCTGGTTGGTGAGTAGTTACTTACTTGATATCCAGTCAACTTGACGCCGTACCTGGTTTTTCCTTTCCATAATTTGTTCAATAAGCGGCGTTAAAATCAATTCCATAGCTAACGCCATTTTGCCGCCGGGCACAACCAGGGTGTTGGTCCTCGACATAAACGAGCCATCAATCATTTGCAGATAATACGGGAAGTCGACGTTTTTAATACCACGAAAACGTATGACAACAAAGCTCTCATCCAGCGATGGTATGTCTTTTGCGCTAAACGGGTTTGAGGTATCGACAGTGGGAACCCGCTGAAAGTTAATATGAGTTCTCGAGAATTGCGGCACAATATGGTGAATGTAATCTTCCATACCACGCACGATACTGGTCGTTACCGCTTCACGTGAGTGACCGCGCTCAGATGTGTCACGAATCAGTTTCTGGATCCATTCCAGGTTAACGATGGGTACCATACCTATCAGCAGGTCGACATACTGCGCAACGTCGTAACCATTACCACAGACACCGCCATGTAAACCTTCGTAGAATAAGGCATCGGTGCTCTCTGGAAGCTCTTCCCATGGGGTGAACGTGCCGGGCATCTGGTTATAAGGCACGGCATCGTCAAAGCTGTGTAAGTAACGACGAACTTTACCGTTACCAGTTTGCGAGTATGAACGAAATAAAGACTCCAGACGGTCGAAGTCGTTGGCTTCAGCTCCAAAGTAACTGATATGCCGCCCTTGCTCTTGCGCTTTGCGAATGGCCAAATCCATTTCGGGGCGAGAATAGCGATGAAAACTGTCGCCTTCCACAAAGGCGGCGCTGACATCTAACGAGCGAAAGATGTGGCGTACCGCCTGACCTGTTGTGGTAGTTCCTGCTCCTGATGAACCGGTAACGGCAATTATCGGGTGCTTCGATGACATAACATTCTCGCAAACTAAATAAGAACAGTTGTTATACTGACCTGTTTTACCAAGGTCAAGGTAAACTCGATGACTTTAATAGTGAGGTGGCGGTGGTTCAGCGGCCGGATCGGAGTCAGTTGACTGATTCTCCTGCATTTGTTTTAAGCGTTTGCCCAGCCACCGAATCTGCTTTTGCATTTCAGTCATTTGTTGAGTTTGTTCGGTAACCAGCTTATTTAATGAGTTGATGGTGTCTTCCTGAAAGGTGAGCTGCATTTCCAGGTTATCCAACTGCGCTTCAATTTTTTCTATTGTCATTCTTTACTACCTGTTAAATCAATATTCCACCACTCGGCGAGGCCGGCAGAACTTTCACTAATAACCATTTGTTCTTCTTCATCGAAGACGACAGATAACACAGAAGCGTTGCTTGGGCGGCCACCGTCGCGTAAATCCACCCGCCAATGCGAGAGTTGTTTTCCTGTCGCTGTGTCCCAAATTGCAATTTGACGTGATGGTGACCCGGTAAGGAGATAGTCACCGGATGCGCTAAAGCGAGCGGCGCTAAAAATTTTATGACGCTCCATGAATTTAAGCTTGGAAACGGGTTTTCCATCAGGGAGAGAGCGGATAACGGCGTTATCGGTAGCGTCTGCAATAAATGCGAAATGTCCACCGGGGTGCAGAGCAACCTGCGTGGTGCGTCCGTCTAGTGGCCAGCGGTGGACAATTTGTCCGCTACGGGTATCCCATAGTATGGCTGAGTGATCATTAGAACCGCTGAGCACATAAAAACCGTTGGGAGAAATATCCAGTGCATTAATGGTTTCGGTATGACCATAAAATTCAATGCGCCGACCTGAAGCAGGGTTAAAAGCAACCTGTGTGCCATCACGCTTGCCCAGCACCACTGTTCCGCCCTTTTTACTGACGACAAGTTTTTGTATACCCCCGGAACCTATTTTCCAGAACCCTAAGTTTTCGCCGCTCTCAATGTCCCACATGGAGAACTCTTTACGAGAAGCAGCGACGGCAACTGCGCCATCTGCGCTGATATCAACATCGATAATTTGCGAAACTTCACTTTCATTATGTTGCCACTGATACTTTGCATTGGTGGCGTAACGTGGCCAAAGCAGTAACCCGGTCTCATCTGTAGAAACCAGACTGAAACTGCCATCATCAGCTATATCGGCGGCGTAGGTGCCATTTTCCGCGTGAATTGCTTTATTGACCTTCTCTGGTGATGGTTGGCAACCTGCCATGGCAATGAGCAGCATGAGTGCGCTGCACAGCTTGAGAAAAGGCATAGGCAAGTTCCTTATGGTTGTGTAGTATGGGTCTGTTACATAACACTATTATGGCATAGTCCGAAAGGATGCAAGACGATAATTGGAGAAAACGATGAAACAACTGATGAAGCCGTTAGCTATCTCAGCCATCGCGCTGGCGCTGACTGCTTGTTCACAAGAGAAATTTCCTGCTAATGACACTGAATTAGTTGATGAGAAAGATAAGCAGGCGTATGCCTTAGGCTCGTCTGTTGGTGGCTTTATCGCGCGTAACCTGGAGCGTCAGGAAGAAGCGGATTATATGCTTGAGCGTGATGTTGTTATTGCCGGCTTTGTCGATGCGATAAAAGGTGATCCTCAACTGACTGATGAAGAAGCAGAAGAAATTCTAAACGCGATGCGTCAGGAAGTCATGGAACAGCGCCAAAACGTTTTAGGTAAAAAGTCAGAAGAAGAAGGCAAGGCTTATTTAGCTGAAAACGCGAAGAAAGAAGGTGTGCAAACCACTGACTCAGGTCTTCAGTACGAAGTGCTGGAAGAAGGTGATGGAGTCAGCCCTTCAGAAACCGACATGGTTGAAGTTCACTATGAAGGTACGCTGGTAAATGGCGAGGTGTTTGACAGCTCTTACGAGCGTGGCGAGCCAACATCATTTCCATTGAACCGCGTTATTCCTGGCTGGACAGAAGGTTTGCAGCTGATGAAAGAAGGCGGTAAATATCGCTTCGTGATTCCGGCTGAACTGGCTTACGGTGAGCGCGAAGTGGGTGGTGGCCAGATACCACCAAACTCAACGCTAATTTTTACTGTTGAATTGCTGAACGTTCAAAAAGACGAACTGGATACAGAGCAAGAGTAAAATAAACAGGTTTGATTGATAAAAGCGCCGGTAGATTTGCCGGCGCTTTTTTGTTGGTAACTGTGCTAGGCGGGTATTAAATTATGTTCGTCTAAATGGTTGAGGAGTTTATCTTCAAATTCCATTCTTAACTCAAGCGCTTCGCCTAATGCGGATAAGTCTCTATCGAAGGTTTCACAGTGGTCCGTGGAACTGATATCCCCGTATTTATCGTTAAAGTCTAAGGCAATCTCGGTCGTGTCAGAAATTAAAGGAAATAGCTCATCTGCTAGGTCATCAACAGAGTTTCCCTGCGAGCTGGCCTCGCGCACAATTTGATCATAAATTTCAAAATGACCGCTTGATACATAGTCGACCAGCTGACCGCAAAAGTTCCGGATATCGACAACATCAGGTAAGCCTTGACGGATGCTTTCGTAAGGAGGGAGCGCGGCAAGCTTAAAGTAATTAACTAATAAGTCCTGGCGTTCAGACAACCAGATATCGATACTTTTATGAGCGCCACCCCAGCGCTTTTTTGCCTGCTCATTACGGCTTAACATGATACTCTCCGTTTATAGTTTCAGTACCTAATGTAAATTCAGAAGCATTAGAACTCAACTGATTTTACAGAAAACTCAGCGGATTCGATACGCGGAATTATTATGGCCACTTTGTATTCAAAACCTGCAGATGATGAACCAGCATGGTGGTTCGTCGTCAGCTCCGATCACCTTTTTTTAGATGCGGCCGGCGAAGTGCCATTTGGCTGTTTACAGGAGCTAAGCTTCCCGGGTTTGGATGAATACCGGGTTGTCGAGATAGGTGAGCTGCGTGAGCGCAGTTGCTATCTGGTAATGGCAGATTACCTGGATGAGCAATTTACAGGAGGTGAGTTTGCTCCCTTGCGACAGCTTCTTGCCGTTGAAGACATGGAAAAGTTTGCAATGGCCGGCAGGGCACGCCAGTTCAGTGACTTCCTCAATACACACCGGTTCTGCGGTCGCTGTGGTGCGCGGATGCAGGCTATCGAATGGGAATTGGCAATGCACTGCAACCAATGCCAGCATCGCTGTTACCCCAGAGTGTCGCCGTGCATTATTGTTGCTATTCGCAAAGGCGATAACATTTTATTGGCTCAGGGTAAGCGACATAAAGCCGGACTGCACTCCATTCTCGCTGGCTTTGTTGAGGCGGGTGAGAGTCTGGAGCAGGCATTAGAGCGAGAAGTTTATGAGGAAGCAGGAATTCGCGTTAAGAACATTCAATACCATTTGAGTCAGCCCTGGTCTTTCCCTCATTCATTGATGATGGGGTTTACCGCCGAGTGGGCAGAAGGTGAGCTGCATATTGACCCACACGAACTGATTACCGGCGACTGGTTTGCTTTTGATAATCTGCCCATGCTCCCCCCCGAGGGAACCATAGCAAGAACCTTGATTGATCTCTCTCAAAAGAGGTAAGCACAAGTTTTCATGGAGCCAATGCCTGCGGACTGATAAAATACCGGGCATTGATGTTGATTAAAAATTGGATTCGCTATGACCGCTCCGGCGCTTAAAAATGATCGTTACCTTCGTGCATTGGCAAAACAACCTGTTGATCGCACTCCCGTCTGGATGATGCGTCAGGCTGGACGCTATTTACCTGAGTATAAAGAAGTGCGCGCGCAGGCAGGCGACTTTATGTCACTATGCCGCAATACTGAACTCGCTTGCGAAGTGACCATGCAGCCGTTGCGCCGGTTTGACCTGGATGCCGCCATACTCTTCAGTGATATTCTGACCATTCCTGACGCCATGGGTCTGGGCTTATATTTTGAAACAGGTGAGGGGCCAAAGTTTAAAGACCCGGTACGCAGTATGGCCGCTATTAAAAACCTGGCCGTGCCCGATATGGAAGACGAGCTGGGTTACGTTATGGATGCCGTGCGTGCTATCCGTCATGAACTGAATGGCAGTGTGCCGCTTATTGGTTTCTCTGGAAGCCCATGGACACTGGCGACCTATATGGTTGAAGGTGGCAGCACCAAAAACTTTTCTAAAGTGAAGCAGCTAATGTTTGCTGACCCTGAAGCCATGCATACCTTGCTGAGTGTATTGGCTGAATCAGTGACTCAGTACCTAAACGCGCAAATTGCTGCAGGCGCGCAGTCGGTCATGATATTCGATACCTGGGGCGGTGTTCTCTCTCCGCGCGACTACAAAGCATTCTCTCTGGCTTATATGGAAAAAATTGTGGCTGGCCTTACACGGGAAGCCGACGGACGCAAAGTGCCTGTTACGTTATTTACTAAAAATGGCGGGCAATGGCTGGAAGCTATGGCGGCGACTGGTGCGGATGCGCTGGGTGTGGATTGGACAACCGACTTAGGTGATGCCAGAGGGCGTGTCGGCGGGCAAGTTGCTCTACAGGGTAATATGGACCCCAGTGTGCTTTATGCTAAGCCAGAGCGTATTGAAGAAGAAGTACAAACCATATTACAAAGCTATGGTTCAGGTACCGGCCATGTTTTCAACTTAGGTCATGGCATTCACCCTGAGGTCGACCCGGAACACGCCGCTGCTTTTATTAACGCCATTCATAAATACAGCCCAGCGTTTCATTCAAACGACTGAATTTGCGATTAAACCGCTATAATCCTCGTTAAGTGCACCGCCTTTTGGGCGGTGTTTTGCGTACAATGGTCTATGTTAAAGGCGTTGTATTATGAACTTAGAGGTAAACATGGCGAAACGTTCCTGGATAAACCCTATCACTATTGTTGTCGTTATTTTAATTGCGGCAGCTGTGTATTTGTTTGGGTTCCCTCCTGCAGAAAAGGTTGAAGAGGGCAAGGAACAGACTGTCCCGGTGAAAATTCAGACCGCTGAAATTAGTGAGTTCCGCGATACCATTGAAGCGCTTGGCACTGCCATGGCCAATGAAACGGTTCGTATTACCGCGCAAACTCAGGACGTTGTTGAAAAAATTTATTTTGAAAGCGGCGACTTAGTTGAGCAGGGACAACTGCTTGCTGAGTTAAATGCTCGCAAAGAAGTTGCCCGTGTGCAGCAGCTTAAGTTTAGTTTGGATGAAGCCAAACGTCAGCTTGAACGAGTCAGTGAACTGCGCCGCGGTAATGCTGCATCGCAACAACAGTTCGACGAGCAACAAGTACGCGTTAATGGTCTGCAGGCTGACTTAGAAGTGGCTGAAGCGACATTACGCGAAATGAAAATTTATGCACCGTTTTCAGGCCGTGTGGGTATTCGTGAAATTAGTGCAGGTTCCTTAGTCAGCCCCGGCGATGTGTTTACAACGCTGGATGACATCAAGCCCATTAAAGTCGACTTTAGTGTTCCGGAACGCTATTTCGCCAGTATTGCCGTTGATCAGGAAGTGATTACCCGCAGCCGGGCTTACCCGGGAGAACAGTTTGTCGGACGTATTTCCAGTATTGATTCGCGCGTTGACCCCGTGACTCGTTCCGTGAAAGTGCGCGCTAAAATTGATAATGATGATGAGCGTCTGCGTCCGGGGATGTTGCTCCAGATAACGCTATTGCGGAGCATTGATGAAGCTTTATTGCTTCCTGAAAAAGCTCTTATTCCCATTCAAAACAGACAATATGTGTATGTGCTAACTCCGGATAACCGGGCGCGCCAAAAAGAAGTGACCATTGGTCGTCGTAAGCCGGGAATCGTAGAAATTACTGACGGCCTTAAGCCGGGAGAAAAAGTCATTATAGAAGGCATTGTTCGCCTTCGTGACGGTGTACCTGTTTCTGTGCAGGGAGGTTAAGTTATGTTGTTGTCTGACCTTTCTGTAAAACGTCCGGTTTTTGCAACCGTACTGAATATTCTGCTGGTGGTTTTCGGTATTGTCGCTTTTACCATGCTGCCATTGCGTGAGTATCCGGATATTGATCGCCCCATAGTCTCTATTGATACAGACTACCCCGGTGCCTCTGCCGAAGTTGTAGAAACGCAGGTAACGCAATTAGTTGAAGACCGCATTAGCGGCATAGAAGGCATTAAAAACATTAGCTCGAGCAGCCGCAACGGCCGCTCCAGTATCAGTATTGAATTTAATCTGACTCGCGACATTGATGCCGCTTCTAACGACGTTCGTGAGCGTGTGTCGCGTGTACTCGATAATCTTCCCGAAGAAGCCGACCCACCCGAAGTTTCAAAAGCCTCAAGCGATGAAAGCACCATTGTCTGGTATAACCTTCGCAGCGAGAGCATGTCGATTCTTGAACTGACTGATTATGCGGAGCGATACATTGTAGACCGTCTGTCGGTCGCTGATGGTGTCGCGCGGGTGGTCATTGGTGGTGATCGTCGCTATGCCATGCGCGTCTGGCTGGATCGTGACGCCATGGCCGCACGACAGGTAACGGTAACCGACATAGTCAGCCGCTTGCGTGAAGAAAACGTTGAGCTTCCGGCGGGGGAAGTTGAGTCAACCGATAGAGAATTTTCGGTTCGTATGGCGCGGGCTTATTTGTCGCCGGAAGACTTTAAAAACCTGGTGATACGACAAGGCGACGATGGCTATTTAGTGCGTCTGGGCGAGGTTGCCCGGGTAGAACTGGGTGCTGAGGATGACAAAACCGACTTCCGGGGTAACGGGGTTAACATGGTCGGTGTGGGTGTCATTAAGCAGTCGAAAGGCAACACTCTGGACGTGGTGAAGAACGTTCATCGGGAGATGAGAAAAATTCAGGAAACGTTGCCTGAAACCATGTACCTGGCGCCCAGTTACGACTCTTCGATATTTATTCAGGGCTCCGTTGATGAAGTTTACAACACGCTGGCTGTGGCGATGGCACTGGTTATTGTCGTTATTTACCTGTTCCTGGGGAATATAAGAGCCACCATAGTACCGGCGTTGACGGTACCTGTTGCCATTATTGCTTCCTACATAGTTTTGTTTGCACTGGGCTTTTCCATCAACTTACTCACCCTGCTGGCGCTGGTCTTAGCCATCGGTCTGGTCGTTGATGACTCTATTGTGGTGTTAGAAAACATCTATCGCCGCATAGAAGAAGGCGAGCCGCCTATTCTGGCTGCTTACCGGGGAGCCCGTGAGGTTGGTTTTGCTGTCATAGCAACCACACTGGTATTGATTTCTGTGTTTGTGCCTCTGGCCTTCTTAGAAGGTAATATTGGTAAGCTCTTTACCGAGTTTGCTATAGCCATAGCCGCCGCTGTGGCCTTTTCCAGTATCGCAGCATTAACTCTGACGCCGATGCTGAGCTCGAAGGTATTAAGCAAGAAAGAGCGAACCAGTAAATTCGGCAGAGCTTTTGATGCGACCTTTAACTGGCTTGAAAGAGGCTATCGCAATGTGCTCGAAAAGAGCGTAAAGCGTCCGCTTATGGCTGTCGTGTTGGTTGTTATGTCCGGCGTTGTTGCCTTTGGCTTGTTCAGCTTTATTCCTCAAGAGTTTGCGCCACCGGAAGATCGCGGTACGTTCTATATTCAGGTACGCAGTGCCGAGGGGGCCAGCTTTGAGTCGAGCTCCCGACATATGGACGAAATAGAGCAAATTCTTCTGCCTTATATCGATGAAGGAAAAATTGACCGCCTAATTGTTCGGGCTCCGGGCTGGGGTGGTAGTGCAGGTATTGCTATTGTCGGTGCCGTGCCTTTCGACGAGCGAGAATGGTCAAGTTTTGATTTAATGGAAGAGATGCGATCGCAGTTGGATTCTGTTGTGGGCGTTCAGGCTTTTGCGTTTATGCGCAGCGGCATTAGCGGAGGCGGTGGCCGGCCGGTACAGTTTGTGCTGCAAGGTAATACCTATGAGCGACTGGCTGAGTTTCGTGACATTGTGATTGAAGAGGCATCGACCAATCCTGGGTTGCAGAACCTCGACAGTGACTATAAGGAAACGCTGCCGCAGCTACTGATTCAGGTTGACGAAGCCAGTGCAGCCGATCTGGGTGTTTCCGTACAGGATATTGGTATTACGCTCCAGTCGGTACTGGGTCAAAGGCGAGTAACCACTTACCTTGACCGTGGCGAGGAATATGACGTCATGCTGGAAGGTGAAAAAGCCGATTATCGCAGCCCAAGTGCCATAGATAACATTTACGTTCGTTCACGCAAAAGTGACGAACTGATTCCGTTGTCAAACCTGGTGACGATTACCGAGCAGGCTACGTCAGCCCGGCTGAATCGTTATAACCGTATGCGCAGTGTTACCATTGAAGCGAACCTCGCGGAAGGCTACTCGCTGGGTGAAGCTTTGAGTTATCTGGAAGGAGTTGTGCAAGAGAAGCTTCCTGAAGATGTTTCTATTGACTATAAAGGTGAGTCGCAACTTTATAAGGAAAGCGGCAACTCAATCATCTTTGTTTTCGGTCTTGCATTGGTGATCACCTTCCTGGTTCTGGCGGCACAGTTCGAAAGCTTTATTCACCCGCTGGTGATTATGCTGGCCGTGCCTATGGCTATAGTGGGTGCCTTATTGGCATTGTACATAACGGGTATGAGTATCAATATTTACAGTCAGATTGGTATTGTGATGCTAATAGGCCTGGCTGCTAAAAACGGTATTCTTATTGTTGAGTTTGCGAACCAGTTGCGTGACTCCGGTATGGAGTTCAAAGAGGCAGTACTTAAAGCCGCTCAACAGCGCTTACGACCTATTGTGATGACGGCGTTCACAACCTTAATGAGTGCAATGCCGCTGATTCTTGGGTCAGGGCCCGGAGCAGAAAGTCGTATGGTCATTGGCACGGTGATTTTTGCGGGTGTTGCCGTATCCGCCTTTTTGACGCTATTTGTTATTCCGGCTCTGTATATAGCACTGGCTAGAAACACCAGCTCACCAATGGCTATCACTCGTAAGCTGGAGTCGTTGCAGGAAGAGTACCCGGACCATCATAGCTAATGGTCCGTCAGGCTAATAATGCAGAATAGGTTCGTTGCCGACGGTGGTTAAGCCGGCAATGACATTTTGAGCGTAGTTGGGGTGGTTGGTAAAAATGCCATCCACACCCATTGCGTGCAGCTCTTCAATATCGTGTTGGCCGTCTACTGTGTAGACATAAACTTGTAAGCCCCTGCGATGACCATCCTCAACCAGTTCAGGTGTCACAAAATCTACCGCAAAATGGGCTGAAAACGCCTGCAGTTCCTCTGCGAACTGACAATAGCTCAATGGGCAGCTGGCACTCAAAGCGCCAATTTTAATCTCAGGGCGACGCTTTTTAAGCCGCTGCAACCAGTGGTGATTAAAAGACGAAACTAAGAGTTGTTCAGGTTTGAAATTGGTGTTCTTTAGAGCGTAATCAATATCAAGCAGAAGCTCTTTGGTGGGCATATCACCTTTAAGCTCAATATTGACGTGACAATGTCCGTTAATATGAGCTAATGCTTCGCGCAAGGTGGGTATAGACTGCTGACCAAACACTTTCAGATGCTTTATCTGCTCAGCGGTTAAGTCTTTTAGCCGGCCGGGTGTGGCAGTCAGGCGTTCTAAATACCGGTCGTGGAACACAAAACGTTCACCGTCTATGGCATAAACGTCCAGTTCAATACCATGCACGCCGCTGTCCATGGCTCGCGAGAAAGCGGCAAGCGTATTCTCCGGGGCCTCATAACTGGCCCCTCGGTGCGCCCATAAAATCAATCGTTGCTCTCTTTTATCTCTGCCATAGTTTCTCCCATACGCGTGGTGGAAAGTGGCTTAAGATCGTCATCAAATTCAATCGAGTTTTCGGCAAAGGTTAGCACCACGGTTGAACCGAGTTTGAAATGACCCATTTCTTCACCTTTTTTGAGGTGTATAGCTGAGTGGCCTGAGGTTGGATACGACCAGCTTTGAATACGGCCACCGGTAGGCGGTGTGACGGTGCCGGACCAAACCGTACCGATACTGGCGACGATAGTTGCGCCAACCAATACCATGGACATGGGGCCAACTTCGGTATCAAAAATAGCTACAACGCGCTCGTTACGAGCGAACAGGTTCGGTACATTAGCCGCGGTTAACGGATTTACTGAATATAAATCACCCGGCACATAAATCATCTTTTTCAGGACACCATCGCAAGGCATATGAATGCGGTGGTAATCTTTCGGTGCCAGATAAATAGTCGCAAATTTACCGTTTACAAAAGGCTTGGCGTCTTCTTCGTTGCCACCGAGCAATTCCTGTAATGAATAGTCATGCCCTTTAGCCTGAAAAATGCGTCCGCCATCAATGTCGCCTAACTGGCTGACTGCACCGTCGACCGGGTGTGCTAATTCGTTGTCGTCTGCTTCCAGCGGTCGAAGCTCTGGTTTTAGCCTGCGTGTGAAGAATTCATTAAAGGTTTTATAAGCCTTGGGTGACTCGTGAATGGCCTCACTCATGTCAATTTTATACTGCCGAATAAACCAGCGGATAAAAACCTGTGTGAACCATCCGGCACGTGCAGCGGCAAACTTTCCCATTAACCTGGAAATTAAATGCTTCGGCATCACATGCTGGAAGAAAATTTTGACTTTATCGGTCTTTGACACAGTTACTTACCTCTAATTGCCCGACTGGGCTTTTGTGTTTTCATCGTCTCTATAATGCGATGATAATTAGAAAGGCGCCATTCATGCAATTGATTGTTACCGACAGCCTCTTGTAGTGCGCAGCCCGGATCATCGCCATGTTTACAATCGCGGAATTTGCAGCCGCCTAGGTAGTCGCGGAAATCGACATAGCACCGGGCTACTCTCTCAGGTTCCAGGTGCCATAACGAAAACTCCCGGATACCGGGTGAGTCAATAAGGGCTCCGCCTTCCTTTAAGTCATACCAGGTTGCAACCGTCGTTGTGTGCTGTCCTAATCCAGAGTTATCTGACACTAAATTTGTGTCGGCGTTCACGTCGGGTAAGAGCTGGTTTACCAGCGACGACTTACCCACGCCTGACTGACCGACAACAATCGAAATATGGTCTTTCAGCATCTCCTGCAAAGCATCCAGCCCGCTTTGAGTTGCACTGCTGACGTGAAGCACTTTGTAGCCGATGCTTTCATAGTCTTTCAGCCTTTGCTCAATATATTGACGTTCGGTCTCGTCAATTTCGGGCAGCAAATCAGCCTTATTCAGCACAATAACGGCCTCTATGCCAATGTCCTCGCAGGCGACTAAGTAGCGATCGATAATTTGCGATGAGAAGCTTGGGAGTACGCTGGAAATAACGAAAATTTGATCAATGTTAGCGGCAACAGGCTTTAATCCGTCGTAGTAATCAGGACGGGACAGCAGGCTATGTCTTTCCTGAACGGCAACAACTACACCCTGCATACCTTGTTGTTCGGCACTTGCTCTGGACCAGAGAACGCTGTCGCCACATACCAGGCTATCGACAACCCGGCGTATATGGCAGCGGTAGGTATTGCCTTCGGCATCGCGAATATCGGCGTGCTGACCGAAGCGGCTGATAACACGGCCTGCTTCCGGTGCATTGAGTTGGTTATCCGTCCACTCAATATCGGTGTTTTTCAGCCGTTTTTTTTGGTTGGCTGAAACCCGCCGTTGCTGGCCTTTGTTCAGACGTCTGCGTTTTACCAAGCCTGTAACCTGTTGTCGTGCTGGAAATGACGCTATCATACAACAAATTGCATTAAGAGAGCAGGGTAATGACAGAAGACGACAAGAAACAACGCCTAATTTGGATTGACCTCGAAATGACCGGGCTGGTGCCGAAAGAGCATCACATTATTGAAGTAGCAACCATTGTTACTGATGCACAGCTGAATACCTTAGCGGAAGGGCCTGTCATTGCTATTCATCAACCTCAAAAATACCTGGACAGAATGGACGACTGGAATGTCAAAACGCATACAGGGTCAGGCCTGGTTGAGCGAATAAAGCAAAGCCAGTATGACGAAAAGACAGCGGCAGCAGAAACCATTGAGTTTTTAAAACAATACGTTGATGCCGGGGTTTCTCCTATGTGCGGTAACAGTATTTGTCAGGACCGTCGTTTTTTAGCGAAACACATGCCTGAACTCGAAGCCTTTTTCCATTACCGCAACCTGGATGTCAGTACGTTAAAAGAGTTGGCAAAACGCTGGCAACCGGAGGTTGTTAATAGCTTCAAAAAGTCGGGTGCGCATGAAGCTTTGGCTGATATTCGCGAGTCTATTGCGGAATTGCAGCATTACCGAGAGCATTTTTTCAGCAAATAAGCCAATTGCGGCGCAAAAACTATTGACCTTATCGGTGGTATCAGTAGAATACACGCCGCACTGACGAAGCGGGAATAGCTCAGCTGGTAGAGCACAACCTTGCCAAGGTTGGGGTCGCGAGTTCGAATCTCGTTTCCCGCTCCAACGTCAGACTTTCCAGAATACTGTAAAAAGTACCAATACGCGGGAATAGCTCAGCTGGTAGAGCACAACCTTGCCAAGGTTGGGGTCGCGAGTTCGAATCTCGTTTCCCGCTCCAAGTTTCTTATTAAAACTCCCTAATAACGTTGATGAATTGCTTCTATTTTTTCTAAGGCATAGTAACTCCTCTTCCTGTTTATACTAAAATTAGTATAAATTGACTTTATACTAAATTTGGACTATATCTTACTTATCCTTTTATTAGTATAAATTCAGAAATAGCCATGAAAATAAACACACCGCAAGACATCGCCTCGGCTCTGCGCGATGCACGAAAAAGCAAGAAGTGGACGCAAACCGAACTGGCCGACAGGCTCGGTGTTTATCAAAAAGACATTTCTAAGTACGAATTGCAGCCCGATAAAATCAGTGCGGATATGCTTTTAAGGCTTTGCGCTATGCTCGATTTGAAAGTTGATATTGGGCCAATGTATGACATACCTCTTCAATGTCAGGAGGTGGACTTCTAATGGGACGACGCTCACTGACGGATACATTATATTGCTCAATGAATGGCTTTTTAGTCGGACGTCTTTTTCGGCGTAAAGGTCGGCTAAGCTTTCAATATGAAAAAGAGTGGCTTGGTCTTAAAGGTTCGCGCCCAATTTCCTTGAGCATTCCGTTGCAGTCTTCAGAGATAACAACAGATTCGGTCCACGCTTATTTCGATAATTTGTTACCCGACAGCGATATTGTTCGCAAACATATTGTTGATAGGTTGGGCGCCGATAGCCTGTCTCCATTTGATCTACTTGCAGCAATTGGTGGCGATTGTATCGGTGCAATCTCGCTGACAGTAGCACCGCCAGAAAATACAGACACTGAAAAGCTCTCCTTAACACGACTAACTGAAAGTGGTGTTGCAGAGCAAATTAAAAGGACCCGAATAGAAAATACACTAGGTTTAAATGAGGATGACGACTTTCGAATTTCGTTAGCCGGTGCTCAGGAAAAAACAGCACTCACTTACTGGAATGAAAAATGGTGTAAGCCTCACGGTATGACCGCGACAACTCATATCTTTAAGCCGCCTATTATGCATCACCCGCAAATGGCTTTGGATATGAGCAATAGCGTTGAAAACGAGTGGTTTTGCCTACGTTTCCTTCATCATCTCGGCTTTTATGTTGCTGAGGCCGATATTTTAATGTTTAAAGGCCAAAAAGCGCTAGTGGTGAAACGGTTTGACCGAAAGGTAGAAAAAGAGAAGGAGCGTATATTACGACTCCCTCAGGAGGACATGTGCCAAGCGCTAGGTCGTGTTAGCGGAAGTAAATACGAGGAACACGGGGGGCCTAGCTCAAAGGATATTATGGATACGTTGAGTCGCTCGATAATGCCACATGAAGATAGGTTGACGTTCTTCAAAACTCAGGTCGCTTTTTGGTTATTGGCGGCAATTGATGGTCATGCGAAGAATTTCAGTATTCACCTTCAGGCAAACGGCTTTAAGTTGTGTCCCATCTACGATGTGATGAGTGCCTACCCTTATTTTGGGCAGGGTAATATTCAGTCGAAGAAGATTAAAATGGCAATGAAAGTACACAGCAAAAACACACACTATCGCTGGTACAACATTTTAGGGCGTCATTGGTTGAGTCATGGCCGTTATTTAGGGTTGTCAGACAGCGCGGTGAAGCAAGTATTGGGCGAACTGTTGGAGCTTACTGAACCGGCACTGAATAAGGCCTTAGAGGACGCGCCAACGGCAGAGTCGTTGTCGGTTGGTGAAACCATCAAGGCTCGCACGTTAAGTCATCTGGCGCGCCTTGATGGTTTAACTGACTAACTTTCTTTCGAGCTGTCCACAAACATCGCAATAGCGCCATCACCAGTAATGTTACAGGCGGTACCGAAGCTGTCCTGTGCCATGTACAAGGCTATCATTAAGGCGACGGCGGTTTCGCCGAAACCCAGCATGGAACCTAACAGGCCAACCGCCGACATAACCGCACCGCCTGGAACACCCGGTGCAGCTAACATGACAATACCCAACATTAAAATAAACGGCAGCATGGTAAAGAACCCGGGAATGGCGAGGGAGTTATGCAGCACCATAACCGCAACAGCACAGCTGACAATGGTAATGGTGGAGCCGGCTAAGTGAACGGTGGCGCAAAGTGGCACGGTAAAGTTGGCAACGTCGTTATCGACTTTGTTCTTGCGCACGCTTTGCAGGGTGACAGGAATAGTGGCGGCGCTGGACATAGTACCTAGTGCGGTAAAATACGCCGGCAGCATGTTTTTGATTAAAAACAGCGGTGAACGACCGGTTTTTATGCCCGCCATAATGTACATAGAGGTAATGTAAACCCAGTGCAGGGCGACAGCGAGTATCAGAATAACACCAAAGGTTTTCAGCGTGTTAAACACCGTGCCTGCAACGGCCATTTCCGCAAAAATGCCGGCAATATACAGCGGCAGTAAAGGAATAATGACTTTAACCAATAGCAGCTCAATAATGTCACGGCCTTGATCCGACAGTTTCTTCAGGTTTTCTGCTTTGGTACTGGCAATACCCAACCCGAAAATAAAGGCTAAAACCAGTGCTGACATCACTTCCATTAGCGGTGGAACCGACAGTTCAATAAAAGGTTCGATAGTGGCTTTTGCTTCGGTAGAAACACTCTGCGCATCGGTGGTCAACCAGGGCACGACAATGCTGGCAGCGAAAAAGGCGATAATACCTGCAATAACGGTTGAGGCATAAGCAATGCCTAAGGTTTTACCCAGCATTTTCCCTGAGTTGCTTGGTAAGCTGGCAATACCGCTGGTAATGAAGAACAAAATAAGTAATGGGATAGTGAAGAACAGCAGCTGACCGAACAGTGTTTTGAAAGTCAGCAGAAGTTGGCTGACCCATTCTGGCATGTATAACCCAATAAGAATACCGGCGACAATACCCGCCACAAGCTTAAGAACTAATCCCATAATATTCGACTCTTTTTATGAATGTTTTAAGAATAGAGGTGCGCTTAGAGTAAGCCTTTTAAATGCGCAACAACACTGCGGCCTAACGCGCTGAGATTATACCCACCTTCGAGCGTAGATACGATACGACCGTCACAGTGTTTGTCGGCAATTTCTTTCAGCTTAACGCTTATCCAATGGTAGTCTTCTTCTTTCAGTAGAAACTGTGACATGTCGTCTTCTGCGTGACCATCGAAGCCGGCAGAAATAAGCACCAGTTGAGGCTGGAATTGGTCGAGTGCATGGAACCATTTTTCTGAAACGGCTTGTTGCCATTGTTCGCCTTTGCAGCCAGCCGGCAATGGCACGTTATGAACATTACCGGCGCTGCTGTCTTCGCCGGTAAATGGATAGAACGCCTGCTGGAATGACGAGCAGAACAAGATACGCTCATCACCCTGAACTATGTCTTCGGTTCCATTGCCGTGGTGTACGTCAAAGTCGACAATAGCAACACGCTCAAGCCCGTATTTTTCAATAGCGTGGTACGCCGCCACGGCAATGTTGTTGAATAAACAAAAGCCCGTGGCTTTTGAGCGCGTAGCGTGGTGGCCGGGTGGGCGAACGGCACAAAACGCCTGTTTGTTGAGGGTGGTCATAACATCGTCAACCGCATTAACCGCTGCTCCGGCTGCTTTCAAGGCGGCGGTTAAGCTACCTGGTGTCACTAAGGTGTCCGGATCTATCCATTCATGGTCGTACTCAGGAATTTCCGCTCGAATAAAGTCGATGTGTGCTTGGGAATGCGCCGCTTGAATAGCTTCCCAGGGCGCTTCTTTTGCTTCTTTTCGTATGAGAACGAAGTCGAGCCCGGAGCGAATCAGTTGGTCATTAATGGCTTCAATACGGGCAGGGCACTCCGGGTGCTGCTCGTTGGGTATGTGTTTGAGGCAGTCATCGTGACTGAATACGACTATCGACATAATTTATTCACTGCCTTCTTTAAGGTCGAGTTTTAGCAAAACTTCACCGGGCTCTTCACTGGGTAGACGCTTAAATCCGCCCCGTTCAAACACACTTAACATGGGTTTATTCGCGGCTAATACATAGGCTTGCATACTGTCCAGTCCGCGCTCCCGGGCTATGCGGATCATTTCATCTAATAGCTTGCCGGCCATGCCGCGCCCCTGGTATTTTTCGCGGGTCACGAAAGCGACTTCACAGCTGTTTTGTGACTCAATGAAGTAATACCTTCCAACAGCCTGAATCTGAACCGCAGAGCCTTTTTGATGCACAATACACAAGGCTAGATCCTTCGACTGGTCAACACTGACCAAGGTGCAGGATTTTTCCCGGGTCATGGTTGTGGGTACGGCGTTGTAACGTAGCTGCAGTGTTTCTTTCGTATGAGAATAAAAGAACTCTTGCAGCCGACGTTCATCCGACGGATAAAGCGGTCTTAAATCAAAAGATTCGTTATTAATTTTGAGTTTTTTAAAGCCAATGTCGCCAAGCTCCGGCACATCAACCGGCGTTTGTTGCTGATAATGTGGCACCCAGTAGTGTTTACGAACCTCCTGCAATAAGTGACTACGGAATTTAGGGTGAGCTACCCGAATTAACTCCATAGCTCTCTCGCGGATACTTTTGCCACGCAATGAAGCGACGCCAAATTCGGTGACGACATAGTGAACGTGGCCGCGCGTTGTTACTACACCTGCGCCTTCCCGAATGAATGGAACAATGCGCGAGACTTTACCGTCTTGTGTTGTTGACGGCAGAGCGATAACGGGTTTACCTCCTTTACTTAAAGATGCCCCGCGACTGAAGTCCACTTGCCCACCAATACCGCTGTAAAACTGGTGTCCAATAGAATCCGATACGATTTGTCCGGTGAGATCCACTTCAATGGCGCTGTTAATTGCTATTAATTTGTCATTACGGGCAACGTTTGCTGGTGAATTTACATATTCACTGGGATAAAAACCGACATGTGGGTTGTGGTCAACAAAGTCATAAAGGGCTTTTGACCCCATGCAGAAGCTGGTCACAATTTTATTCGGGTGGAAGGTTTTTTTGCGGTTATTAATGACTCCTTTGAGCATTAAATGCATGACGTCGTCAGTAATAAGTTCGCTGTGAATGCCCAAGTCCTTATGGTTACTTAAGTAACGCAGTGCCGCAGCGCAAATAGTACCGACACCAATTTGAAGCGTAGAGCCATTATCAACCAGCAGGGCAATGTATTGGCCTATCCGCTCAATGATTTTACTGTCTTCAAGGCTGGGTGGTGGCAGTTCGGGCAGAGGTGCTGCATGTTCCCAAAAGTAATTAATTTGATTCGTGTGCAGAAAAGACTGTCCGTAAGTGACAGGCATTTGCGGGTTAACCTGGGCTATCACGGTTTTTGCCGATTTGGCTGCAGCCGCCACCACATCAACTGATACGCCCATTGAGTGATAGCCATACTTATCGCCCGGAGCAACCATAATCAACGCTGCATCCAGTGGCAAAATCCCATTATTGAACAGGTTGGGTATGTCTGAAATAAAGCTTGGCGTGTAATCAGCCCGGCCTTCGTTGACAGCTTTGCGAATTGTACCGCCACCGATAAAAAAGGTATTTACCTTAAAAAGTTGCTGATATTGCGGCTCTGCCCATTTGTTATCGGACAGCGTCATAAGCTGCACAATTTCAATATCGTGCAGATCTTTTGAGTTCTCTATCAGGTCGTCAATTAAGGCTGTTGGCACCGCAGCATGAGAGCCGATAAAGATGCGCTGACCCGATTTTAGAACGTTCGACCAATTAATTTTTGTTTCTGTCATAACATCCGTTTTATCGCAGATGTATATTTTGTGCAATGGTTAAAATTCGGGTAAACTCGGCGATTAATTTATAAACGAAACGACGTCGTTCCCATGCATAAAAATAACAATAAATGGGCTCACTTTTGGGCTACTTTGTCATTATTGCTGCTACTTAGCTTTGCGGTTAAGGCAAACCAGGCACCTATTGAGAATATCAACGGAGTGCCGGTTGATATGGCGATAGAGAAGCAGCTCGATAAGTATCTTACGACTAGCGGTGAAGAAGGCGTCGATTCCAAAGCGTTGCTTTTTGGCGTTCTTGAAAAAATCTCTAGCGAAACCCCGGTTGCAACTCGCGCCAGAGCGTTGAGCTATGAAGCTTACTGGCACTATTATGAAGGCAATACAGAGCTTGCTTTTGAAACGCTGGATAAATTATTTAATCTTGCTGAAAATACAGAGCTAGCTGATGTAAAAGTGGAAGCTTTAGCAACACAGCTGGAACTGCTCCAATACGAAGGCAAGTACGGTGAAGCATTTTTATTACTTAGTGATATAGAGATTCACCTTTCCAGCGCACGCATGCCTCGTCTTAGATACTTTGCACACAACCGTATTTCTCGTGTTTATGCTGACTGGAATAGGTATGACGATGCCCTGCGTCACTTGCTCGCTGCTCAGGAAGCTGTTAGCGAAACCAACAACGAAAGAACCCCTATTCGTCAGCAGTACCTAGACTATTCTATCGCTGTTATTCAGTCCGAACTGAAGAACTGGGAAGGTGCTCTAAGCACCATTAACAAAGCGATAGAGCATGCTAAACAGAATGGCTTAACTTATGATTTACCGGACTTCTACCTTCAAAAATCTTATATAGAAGCCGGTATGGGTAACAGGGAAGCCTCTCTGAATTCATTAAGAAAAGCCTATGATACTGCCGAAAGTGGTGACCGAATTTATTTGCTGCCGACAATTCTGAATAATTTCGGCGATCATTACATGTATGAAGAAGACTGGGAGAAGGCACGCAGCCATTTACTAGAAGCGCTAGAGCTTGCTGAAGAGGTTGAAGATGTTTGGATGGCTCAAACTATACATTTTAATTTAGGGTTTGTTGAGGTGCATCAGGGGAATACTGAGGCGGGCCTAAAAGAAATGACGGATGCCGTTCAATTTTACAGGGACGAAGAGTTAACAAAAAAAGTGGAAGCGATGTTAGGTGAACTCGCTCAGGCTTACGAATTTGCGGGCTTATATCAGAAACAAGCAGAAACTCTAAAAGAGCAGGTTGCGTTGTCAAAGGAGCACTACCAAAGCGATCAGCAAAAAAACCTCGCAAACCTGCAACAACTTTATGAAACCAAAGACAAAGAGCAACAAATTGAGTTATTAGAACGTCAAAATGAACTTAAAGAGCAATTGTTGGAAATAAACCAACAGCGGAATATGATTTGGTTGTTGCTTGGTGTTGTGGCGTTATTTGCTACTGTTTTCGTATTCATCATGTATCGAAAAGCACGAAAAGCGAACCTACGCTTAAAAGCGGCGAACAGTATGTTGGCCGATCAGTCCTTAAAAGACCCGCTCACAGGCTTGTGGAATAGGCGCGCACTGCAAAAAGAAATGGATGAGCGCAAGAAACATGGCGAGCGCCGTGATGCCGCGACTCAGTCCGATGGCTTAATTCTGCTTGACCTCGACTTTTTCAAACGCATAAACGATCAATACGGGCATGCAGCGGGGGATGAAGTGTTGGCCGAAGTTAGCCGACGCCTGCAGATGATCTGCCGAGACAGCGACAAACTGATACGCTGGGGCGGGGAGGAGTTTCTATTCCTGGTTCGCAATGTCGATGATGAAAACCTAAAAGAGCTGAGTGAGCGCATACTGAATGAACTGGCTAAAAAGCCTGTTAGGTATGAAGGTTATGAAATTCCAGTGACAACCACTATTGGTTTTATTCGCCTACCTTTCTCGGGTGTTTCAGAGAAACAAATGGATTGGGAAAAAGTACTTCAGGTTGCTGATATGGCGTTGTATATGGGCAAAGCGCACGGAAGAAACCGTGCTTGTGGGGTTACTGAGTTGCATGTGTCTTATGAAGAGGCCCAGGCAATACTGGAAACCGACTTGTCTGAGGCATTAAGTAATAAATGGATCTCTATGGAAACCATTGAGGGTCCTGAAGCGCCTCAAGACCCCTCATGAAGCTATCTCAGTTTGGCCCCGGCGCGCTGGTCGCTGCCGCTTTCATCGGCCCCGGAACTGTTGTTACGGCGTCGTTAGCCGGTGCTAATTATGGCTATGCTTTGTTATGGGCTTTAGTTTTTTCTGTTTTCGCTTGTCTTATCTTGCAAGAAATGTCGGCTCGCATTGGGTTAGTGACTCAAGCTGGGCTGGGCGAGAATATCCGAAATAACCTGACCGCGGGCTGGTTGCGGTGGTTAGCTCTTTTGCTTATTTTCAGTGCAATAGCCATTGGCAACAGCGTTTACCAGGGCGGAAACTTATCTGGTGCGAGTTTAGGAGCTTTTGAACTGCTAGGTCCTGTGCCATTAGTTGATAAATGGCTAAGCAATGCCTGGGCAGTGGTTATTGGTGTTGTGGCCTTTCTGGTACTTTGGTCGGGTAATGCTCGGGTTATCGAGAAGTCGTTAATTGCCATGGTGCTCCTTATGAGTATCGCATTTCTAGGTACGTTCTTTTTGACCGATCCTGACTGGGCTGGTGTATTTAACGGTATTTTCGTGCTCAGCATGCCTTCGGGAGCGACGCTTACTGTGGTTGCGCTCATTGGCACAACGGTTGTGCCTTATAATATCTTTCTTCATGCCTCCAGCATTTCTAAAAAATGGCAGTCAACCAGTGATTTGCCAGCAGTTCGTCGCGACTTATTTGTTTCCATTCCATTAGGCGGCTTAATATCCATGGCAATTGTGGCGACTGCCGCATCGGCGTTTTTTGGTCACCAAATTACAATTTCCAGTGCTGCCGATTTAGCCGTCTCCTTAGAGCCTCTGTTTGGTGATGCCGCAACGTATCTAATGGCAATTGGTCTGTTTGCTGCGGGAATTTCTTCGGCGACAACGGCCCCTTTAGCAAGCGCCTATGCGCTAAATGGTATTATGGGGTGGTCAGTGAATTTGAAGAGCAGGGCCTTTAGGACGGTCTGGTTGAGTATTTTGGTGTTGGGCGTAGCTATTTCCAGCCTTGGCATAGAGCCTGTCACCGTTATTTGGTTTGCGCAGGTCGCTAATGGGATTTTGCTGCCTGTTATTGTGGGCTTTTTATGGTGGTTGAGCTGGGGAAGTTTATTGGGTCAGAATCGCAATTCCTGGTGGCAAAACCTGTTAGCGGCAATGGTGTTTATCATTTCAATTGTACTGAGTGTCAGAAGTTTAGGTTCAGCGTTCGGAGCTTTTTAGCCCTCTAAAATAAGAAAAAGGCAGCGTCCCTGCTGCCTAAAACTGCGAAATGAGTTATTCGCTTGCGGCACCAATAAACTCGAGTTCTACTGGTTCACTTGATGCTTCAATGGTGACATTTTCAGTTAGGAAAAACTCTATGTCATCATCTGCTTCTGGGTCATCCGTATTATTACAAGTTAACGCAGCGGTGTACTCGCCGGTCGCAACGAAACCCATAGCGAAGTCATAGGTATCAACCCCGTCAAAATAAACCGCTGTGCTCGCGTACGGCTCATTCTCTTCGCTACCGCCGTTGTCGGCTAACGCTGAAGCTTCTAAATCGCTGCCTTTATAAAGGTAAACGTAAGCAACTGGCTGCGATTCATCTTCAGGTGCGACAGTGCAGGCTTCATTAAACAGCAGAGCGCCTTCGGCTACTGTACCTTTCAAGTGGCCAACCGCTGAGTTATCAACTAAGCGAACACCGCGTGGCTTCAGAATATAGTGTGCTTGACCGACCGGGTTGGTCATTGCATGGCGTAGATCAAACTCAACAGTGAAGTTAAGGTTACCGCCTGCATCAGCTATGAATCCATCGAGTTTAAGTTCATTGGATGGCACTTGGACAGGTACTTGCTCAGCTTCTCCATCGCCATTTGTGTCAGTCATGATGTACGAGCCGTCGGCCATCACCAATCTGAGTTGTCCATATTGACCGGCTTCAATTTCTGCGTTTTCGAGAAACACCATCGACTCGTTACCAGTAAATTCAAGTAAGTCGATGCCTATTGTATTAGGAATTGGGTTACCTTCCTCGTCTAGGCAAAGGTCATTCTCTTCAGGTGCTTCTAAATCATCGCCAACCGTAAATGTCTGCGTTCCATTTCCGTTTCCAGTGAGCTCCACGGCATTAAAGCAGGCAACCACGGACTCTGCGTTATCGACAGGCGCGTCACTTACTCCTAAAGTCAACTGAGCAGTATCCGGTGTGGTCGGGTCATCATCTGAACCGCCACAAGCGGCTAGCGTTACTGTCGCCAAAGCTAACGTAGTGTATGCAAATAAACGCATGGGCATTCCTCCTTATGAGTTAACTCCTGTTATTTATAGGCATTACCGCACTTATTTAAAACGCGTTTTACAAACATTTTCATTGACAAATTCTCAGTATGGCTCTATATCGTTTTTGTCGTAAATAACGACAGGCTTTTTGTTCGGTTTTAGTCTGTAGGAAGGGCTTATCATGACCATTATTACCCGAGAGTTATTATTGAAGAAACCGTTTAACGATTTCCGCAACTACCCTTATGGCTTCGCTCGTTCGGGCGATTTTTCTATCCGGGAAAGCGATGCATTGACACACTACGGTTGTTTAATTACCGCCATGCTTAATGGAGAGTTTAAACCGACTTCTCAAGAGGATATCGACTTACTGGCTGCTGCAAAAGGCGAGCAAGCGCCTGCTACCCCGGTTGAAAAAGCCTGGGCCAAATATCAGGCGCGTATTCACCGTCCTAAAGTCGCCAGTATGTATGGCAAAGGTAAGTTTGCGGATGACTCATTAGGCTCATCGTCTGACACAGAAGACGATTTGATTGTCGAAGATTAAGAATGTGAACTAACAAGCTTTAAGCGTCTGGGGGCTTGGCGGTGGCAAAGGTAACAATGGCTGCCGCCAAAACGCTTTGCTTCTTTCTTGGCCTCGGTTGCTAGTAAGGCAACGTCATGGTGCGACTCACAAAGTTTAGCGTCTGGGCTGACCACTCCAACGGCAATGCTCAATAAAGAAAAGAATGTTGGGTGACCCTCTCGGTTAACTGCCTTAATGCCGCCAAGCTTTATATGTTCCTCTTGATAAAACTGAATGACATCCCTATCAAACAGCTCAATAACGTTTTTACAGCTGTTTTCAACGAGACCTGCATTTCCCGCTGAGTGATCAAATATTACAACAAAGTCATCACCACCAATATGACCGACAAAGTTACTGCACCCTGTAAGGCGTTTCTGCAGTAGCTGAGCAACCCACTTGATCACTTGATCACCTTGCTCGTAGCCATAAATATCGTTATAGGGCTTGAAGTGGTTTAAATCGAAGTAGGCGACACTAAATGGGGTTTGAGCTTTCAACTTTTCGTTGATAACCCGATTTATAGCTACATTACCGGGCAATTGAGTTAAGGGATTGGCATGTCGGGCATCATTAATTTTTAGCTCAGTTATTTTCCGCAGTAAGCTCTTTATAGAAGCTACGCCGTAATATCTGTTATTGCGAGTGACGATAATATGTTGATAGACATCGGTTTCTTCGTGCTCAGTGATTAACTGACTGACGTCTTCTAACGATGCTCGCCAATCAACAGCTATCGGTTCTTTTTCCATAATATGCACAACGTGCTTGCTGGCATTTAAGGCATGCCCATAAGAGCCGGAAAAACGCTCTAACAGTTTTTCTCTGCGAAGCACGCCTACCACTTGCTGGTATCGGGTGACCGGAAGTAACGACAATGAGGCATTCTTGGTAAAACGGTTGAGTGCCTCTAGTGCCGGTTCATCATCAGCAATAGTTTCCAGTGAATTAACAACGCTGGCGATAGTTTCGTGGTAGCTGCTTTTAGTAGGCTGATATGTATTTAAAAGGGATGTGTTTACATCTCTCGCAGGCAACTTGGCAGGCCTACCGAACAGATAGCCCTGGCAGTGCTTAATGCCTAATGCGTGAAGCTGTTCAAGCTCATCTTTGGTTTCAATCCCCTCAGCAATAACTTTCGTTTGTATATTTTTTGCCAGCGAGAGAATGCTTTGAACAAACACCCGTTTAACCGACGACTCATGAATATCCTGAATGAAATAGCGGTCAATTTTAACGTAATCAGGATGCAGCTCAGACCAAAGCTTTAAGCCAGAATAGCCGGCACCTAAGTCGTCGATGGCTATCATAAAGCCTAATTGACGGTAATGAATAATGGCTTCTTTCAGGTTTTCGGTATCCTCTATTGGATATCGCTCTGATATTTCAATAACAATTTGGTGAGGATCCAGTCCCAGCTGCTGTGACAGTCGTAATGTTGAACCATGGGGGTGGGAGTCATCTTTTAAAACGTTGGGGTTTGCGTTTAAAAACAGTTTGCCGGTCACACCTCGGCGCTGAAACTCTTTTATCGCGGCGTAACGACAGGCAAGCTCAAGCTCTGAGAGTAAATCGCTTTCGTGAGCAACCGAGAACAGTTTATCGGGAAACTCCAGAACATGGCCTTTAGGCCCCCTAATAAGGGATTCATGACCAATCACACAACCGCGGGTAGTATCAACAACGGGCTGAAAGAGGGGATACAATTGTTGATTATCAATGAGTGAAATGAGTGCCCGGCGGTTATCGCTCGTTGACATAAAGCCTCCTGTCATAAACACCACGGATGATAAGTCCTTTTTATGACGGTGTTATGACAGGAGGTGGGTTTTAGCTTTCGCGTTTAATGGCTCTGTGGGCAATATCTGTGCGGAAGTAGACATTGTCCCAGCTAATATTATCAACCAGTTGGTATGCGAGGCTTTGAGCTTCTGTCACAGTTTTACCAAGTGCGGTGCAGCAAAGAACGCGACCGCCGCTGGTAACTACGTTTCCGTTGTTCATTTTGGTACCGGCGTGAAAAACCTTTTGATTCTCCAGCTCAGTGTCCGGTAAACCGTGAATAACGTCGCCTTTATTGTAGCTTTCAGGGTAACCACCTGCGGCCATGACCACGCCTACCGCCGCGCGCTCATCGAACTCGATAGGTGCTTGGTTTAATTTGCCCTCGACTGCTTGCAGACATAGCTCAACTAAGTCTGACTTAAGGCGCATCATAATTGGCTGTGTTTCCGGGTCCCCAAAACGACAGTTGTATTCGAGCACCTTGGATGTACCATCTTCCGCAATCATTAACCCAGCGTATAAGAAGCCTTTATAAGGAGCGCCTTCAGCCGCCATTCCGTCAACGGTTGGTTTAATAACATGGCGCATCACCCAATCGTGAATAGCTGGAGAAACGACCGGTGCTGGAGAGTAAGCACCCATACCACCGGTGTTCGGGCCCGTATCGCCATTGTCACGAGCTTTATGGTCCTGGCTAGAGGCAAAGGGTATTGCGCGTTCACCGTCAACCATTACAATGAAAGACGCTTCTTCACCTTTTAAAAACTCTTCAATGACCACGCGGTGACCTGCGTCACCAAAGCGGTTGCCTGCCAGCATATCGTCTATCGCTGCGTTAGCTTGCTCCAGGGTTTCAGCGATAATAACGCCTTTACCTGCTGCTAAGCCGTCTGCTTTGATGACAATAGGCACGCCTTTTTCAGCAACATACGCCTTTGCAGGGTCTACTTCTGTGAAGTTTTGGTAGTCGGCGGTTGGAATCTTGTGGCGTTGCAGGAAATCCTTACTGAAGGCTTTAGATCCTTCCAGCTGAGCGGCTTTAGCTGTAGGGCCAAAAGCGGCTAAGCCAGCTTCAGTAAATTTGTCGACAATGCCGGCGACAAGAGGTGCTTCTGGGCCAACAATGGTCAGTCCGATGTTTTCCTGTTTGGCAAAGTTAAGCAGGCCGTCGATGTCTTCGGCCGCAATATCAACGTTTGTGAGGTTTGGCTCACGTTCAGTTCCTGCATTGCCAGGAGCTACGAACACACAGTCTACTTGTGAGGACTGTGATGCTTTCCACGCCAGTGCGTGTTCACGGCCTCCGCCGCCAACAACCAAAACTTTCATGAGTATCCTTATTCTACGGGTTTTCTAAACTTCAGTGTGAATCGGTCGCTCTCACCGATGGCTTTATAAATTTCAGCGTCATCACCATCTTCGACATTGAGTGTTGGAGGTAAATTCCAAACACCGTTAGGATGGTCCGCTGTATCTTTCGGGTTTGCATTAATTTCACTGCTTTCGACAAGCTCAAAGCCAGCCTGTTCAGCAAGACCAATAACCCAGCTTTCTTTAATATAGCCGCTGTTTTCCATTGCGCCGTCATCGGCACCTTCAGGTAATCGATGGTCAACCACCCCTAAAATGCCGTCAGGAATTAGCGCTTGGTGGAACTGACGAAAAGCGCTGAGTACTGCCTCTTCGCCGCCGCTCATATACCAGTTGTGTAAATTACGGAATGTCAGTATGCGATCAGCGCTGTTTGGCGGCGCAATATCAGTTTCCAGTGGTGTCAAAGGGGCAAACTGAGTCAGTTCAACATTGCCAAACACAGCTTCGCTGGTTAAGCGCTCTTTAAACTTATTGAGTGAACGTTGGTAATAGTCGCTTTGTGTGTCTTCCGGAAAATGTGCAGCGTAAAATGTACCTTCGTCAGCGAGGTATGGCGCCAGAATTTCGCTGTAGTAACCACCGCCTGGCCATATTTCGACAACGGTCATCGAAGGTTCAAGTTCGAAAAACTCTAGAGTTTCTTTTGGATGGCGGAACTGATCACGCTCAACATACGCAGGCGTGCGATCCTCGTGGTTAACTGCGCTTTCTAAAGTGATAGGTGCGCCTTGCTCTGTGCTTGCCGGTGCCGACGACTTCGGACCACTGTCACAGGCTGATAACGCCAAAAGAGAAACCATGGATAATGCGATTGCAGAATATTTCATATAACTGCCTCTTCGTTTTTATAAGTGTTTGTAAAGATTAGCCCCGAATCGTCGGGGCAGCAAATAACATCACTTATCACTACGCATTAATGGCGGAAATGGCGCATTCCGGTAAAGACCATGGCAATACCGTGCTCGTCTGCGGCCGCTATAATCTCGTTGTCGCGAATAGACCCACCGGGTTGAATAATGGCTTTAATGCCCGCTTCAGCGGCAGCATCGATTCCGTCCCGGAATGGGAAGAATGCGTCAGACGCCATGACTGACCCTTCGACTTGAAGACCTTCATCAGCGGCTTTAATGCCGGCAATTTTTGCACTGTAAACCCGACTCATTTGCCCAGCGCCAACTCCAATGGTCATACCGTCTTTGGCATAAACAATGGCATTTGACTTAACAAACTTCGCCACTTTCCAGCAGAACATTAAGTCCGTCATTTGTTCTTCGGTTGGTTGAACCTTGCTAACGACTTTCAACTCGTCTTCGTTAAAGTCTTGTGTGTCGGTATCTTGTACCAATAAGCCGCCGGTGACTCGCTTATAGTCGAGCTGAGTGCCAGAGTCAGCCCACTGACCACACTCGAGCAAACGTACGTTTTTCTTACCGGAGACGGCTTTTTTCGCGGCATCGCTAACGCTTGGCGCAATAATAACTTCGACAAACTGGCGCTCAACAATTGCAGTTGCTGTCGCTTCATCCAGTTCGCGGTTAAACGCAATGATGCCACCAAAAGCTGAGGTTGGGTCGGTTTTAAAGGCTCTATCGTAAGCTTCGGTAATAGACTCGCCAATGGCAACGCCGCATGGGTTAGCGTGTTTTACAATGACGCACGCAGGCTCTGCGAAACTTTTCACACATTCCAACGCTGCGTCGGTATCGGCAATGTTATTAAAAGACAGTGCTTTGCCTTGCAGCTGCTCTGCCGTAGACACGTTACCTTTAGGTGCATTACGCTCAGTGTAGAACGCTGCCGATTGATGCGAGTTTTCACCGTAGCGCAAGTCTTGCTTCTTAGATACTTGCAAGTTCAAGGTGCGCGCAAAGTCATTGTCGCTGAGTTGCAGGCCTAAGTAGTTCGCTATCATACCGTCGTATTGGGCTGTGTGTTCAAACGCAGCAACCGCAAGATCAAAACGGGTGTTGTAGCTGACACTACCGCTGTCATTAATCTCATTTAAAACACGGTCATAGTCAGACGCATTAACTACTATGGTGACATCTTTATGGTTTTTCGCTGCCGCGCGAACCATGGTTGGACCGCCAATATCGATGTTCTCTATCGCGTCTTCTAAAGTACAACCTTCCTTCGCGACCGTTTCGGCAAATGGATACAGGTTCACAACGACCATGTCGATAGGCGCAATGTCTTGCTCTTGCATAACGTCCTGATCAATGTCTCGTCGACCTAAAATGCCGCCATGAACTTTCGGGTGCAGCGTTTTCACACGACCGCCCATAATCTCTTCCTGGCCGGTATGCTCAGAAACGTCAATAACGGTTATGCCTGAATCGCGAAGTAGCTTAGCGGTGCCACCTGTAGAGAGAATTTCAATGCCTTTTTCGGCCAGAGATTGAGCGAATTCAACAATACCGGTTTTATCAGAAACACTGATTAAAGCGCGTTGGATTGGACGGGTTTCCATTGTTTTGCCTTTCTATAACTCAGTTAAATTACGGGGAGGTCAATAAAAAAAGGGCGCCAAAAGGCGCCCAAAAAATTCTTAATTCATGCCGTATTTTTTCAGCTTCTTGCGTAAAGTGCCGCGGTTAATACCTAACATAGTTGCGGCGCGGGTTTGATTACCCCGGGTATAAGTCATGACTTCTTCTAGTAGCGGCGCCTCCACCTCGGATAACACCAGCTCGTACAATTCTTCAGGGTCCTGACCGTCCAGCTGGCGCAGAAAGCTATTCAACGCTTGCTTCACGGAGTCACGCAACGGCTTTGGCTGTGCGTTATTACCGATAGTGGTCAGGGGAGATACGTTTTCACGACTAGGGTTTTGATCAAACATAATACGCTTATCTCTTCTCTACAGTGACAAAATAATCTTCAAGTGCCTTAAGTTGCGCTTCGGCATCCTCAAGACGATTAAATGTTTGCCTGAATTCATCATTGCTGGCTTTTTCTTTTAAATACCAACCAACGTGTTTCCTGGCGATTCTGACACCCTGGTAACTGCCGTAAAATTCGTGCAATTTACCAACGTGATGAATGACGGTTTCAGCCACTTCGGTTAGCGACGGCGGTTGAAGTTCCTTGCCTGTCTGAAGAAAGTAAGCAATTTCTCTAAACAGCCAGGGATTACCCTGCGCGCCACGACCAATCATAATGGCATCTGCCCCGGTATACTCAAGAACTTGTTTTGCCTGTAACGGTGTACGAATATCGCCGTTAGCAACAACGGGAATCGAAACGGCGTTTTTAATTGCTTTTATCGTGTCGTATTCTGCACTACCTTTATACATGCAGGCGCGAGTACGACCGTGAATAGCAAGTGACTGAATACCACAGCGTTCTGCTAACTGCGCTATATCAATACCGTTTTTATGTTCAGGATCCCAGCCGGTTCTTGTCTTTAGCGTTACCGGAACGTCGACAGCGTTAACGACCGCTGTCAGTATCTCTTCAACTAACTCAGGGTGCTGCATAAGCGCCGAGCCAGCCATTTTTTTATTCACCTTTTTCGCCGGGCAGCCCATATTTATATCGATAATCTGCGCGCCCATACTGACATTAACCCGCGCAGCTTCAGCCATTAACTCTGGTTCAGAGCCCGCTATTTGCACGGCACGAATGCCAAGCTCTCCCGAATGATCCATGCGTTGCCTGGATTTATCGGTCTGCCATACCTTGGGGTTACTGGACAGCATCTCTGATACTGTAAGCCCAGCCCCCGTGCTGTAACACAGCTGACGGAACGGCTGGTCAGTAACTCCAGCCATGGGAGCTAATATGACCTGATTGTCGAGTTGATATGGGCCAATCCGCATCGGTTAAAAACTACGCAGCGAAAGGGTGAGGAATTTTAGGGAATTTGCGCAATAAAGAAAAGGCTATTTATTACGCAATTTGGGTCTTTTTTTCATTTTTTACTATTGACAAAGCGGACGCTTGTTAACCAACCCGAGTACCGCTAAGCATTGCCCAGTCGCCGTCTATAGTCGGAGTGTCGAACTGTATCTGAGGTTGATAAGCTTCAATAACCCCTTCTATTTGTCGCTCCAATATTCCGGATAAGACTAATTGTCCCCCTGGCGCAACGAAGCCAATTATCGTATCGGCAAGTTCACGTAACGGGCCGGCAAGAACATTGGCCAGAACCAAATCAACTTGAGTATTAGGCTGCTGAGTTGGCAGGTAAAGACTGAATTTATCACCGACCTTGTTACGTTCGGCGTTGTCTTTTGTCGCAATCAGGGCTTGCTGGTCAATATCAATACCAGCGACATGTTTGGCGTCAAATAGTAACGCGGCAATGCCGAGAATTCCTGATCCGCAACCAAAGTCGACAACGGTTTTACCCGTGGGGGGATTGGCATCTATCCAACGTAAACACATCGCGGTTGTTGGGTGAGTACCCGTACCAAAAGCCATGCCGGGATCGAGCAAAATATTAACGGCATCCGGCTGCGGTACTTCCCGCCAGCTAGGACAAATCCACAAACTTTCGCCAAAACGAATAGGGTGGAAGTTATCCATCCATTCGCGTTCCCAGTCCTTGTCTTCCAGTGGGTCGACTTTGTATTGCAAGTTGCTGTCGAAAACGTTGGACTGCTTCAGGTTGGCAATAATAGCTTTTATATCAGCTTCGGCGTCAAACAAGCCCGTCGCTAAGGTGTGTTCCCACAATATAACGTCGCCGGGGCGTGGCTCAAAAATGGGGGTATCAGCGCCGTCGCGGTATGTAACCGCCTGAGCGCCGTTAGCCATGAGCATGTCCCCCACCTGGGGAGCATGCTCTTCACTGCAAGAAAGCGTCAGTTGTATCCAGGGCATTAATTAATGCCCGCCCAAACCGAGCTTTTTCTCTAGGTAGTGAATATTAGTACCACCGTGCTGGAAGTTTTCGTCTGCCATAATTGATTTTTGCAGAGGAATGTTCGTTTTAATGTTCTCGATGATTAATTCACTCAAAGCATTACGCATACGGGCTATAGCAATATCGCGGTTTTCGCCGTAAGTAATCAGTTTACCTATCATTGAGTCATAGTTAGGCGGTACTTTGTAATCGGCGTAAACGTGTGAGTCCCAACGAACACCAAAGCCGCCCGGAGAGTGGAAACGAGTGATGGTACCGGGAGATGGTGTAAAAGTATCGGGGTCTTCCGCGTTAATACGGCACTCAACCGCATGACCGCGAATAACGACATCTTCCTGACTAATTGATAGTTGGCGGCCTGCCGCTATGCGCAACTGCTCTTTAATTAAGTCGATACCTGTGACCATTTCAGTAACCGGATGCTCAACCTGAATACGCGTGTTCATTTCAATGAAGTAGAACTCGCCGTTTTCATACAGAAACTCAAAGGTACCAGCACCGCGGTAACCCAGCTCTACACAAGCTTTAGCACAACGCTCACCAATGAACTTGCGCATCTCCGGAGTAATACCGGGAGCAGGGGCTTCTTCAACGACTTTCTGGTGACGACGTTGCATAGAGCAGTCACGTTCACCTAAATGAATGGCGTTACCTTGACCGTCGGCCAGAACCTGAATTTCAACATGGCGAGGGTTCTCAAGGAACTTCTCCATATAAACAACAGGGTTGCCGAACGCTGCACGAGCTTCGTTCTGAGTCATACTAATAGAGCTAAGCAATTCGCTTTCTTTTCGTACAACTCGCATACCGCGACCACCGCCGCCGCCTGCTGCTTTAATAATAATTGGGTAGCCGATGCGCTTGGCAAGCTTCATGTTACGCTCGTTATCATCGTCTAACGGGCCATCGGAGCCTGGTACGCAGGGAACGCCGGTTTTCTTCATGGCTTTAATGGCTGACACTTTATCACCCATAAGGCGAATGAGATCAGGTGTTGGGCCAACAAAGATGAACCCGGACTGCTCCACCTGCTCGGCAAAGTCAGCGTTTTCAGCAAGAAAACCATAGCCCGGATGGATGGCCGCAGCATCGGTAATTTCAGCGGCGCTGATAATACGTGGGATATTCAGGTAGCTTTCGTTTGCTGGCGCTTTACCAATACAAATCGCTTCGTCAGCAAGTAAAACGTGCTTTAAATTTCTATCAACCGTTGAGTGAACTGCCACTGTTTTAATGCCGAGCTCTTTACAGGCTCGCAGTATGCGCAGTGCAATTTCGCCACGGTTGGCAATGACCACTTTATCTAACATGACAAATTCCTGCGGTTACTTTATTCAATGACAAACAGAGGTTGATCAAATTCAACTGGCTCTTCGTTGTCTACTAAAATTTGCTTAACGACACCGGACTTGTCAGCTTCAATTTGGTTCATCATTTTCATGGCTTCAATAATGCACAGTGTTTCGCCAGCATTAACACGAGAGCCTACAGTGACAAATGGCTTGGCATCAGGCGATGGTGCTTCATAGAAAGTTCCAACCATAGGCGAACGAACAACATGACCGCTAATTTCTTCGCTGGCTGGCTCCGCTGAAGCTGCTGGCTGGCTTGCCGGTGCCGCTGGGGCTTGCTGAGGCGCCTGTTGAGGCTGTGGCGCATACTGCATTGGCGCAGGTTGCGCACTGTAACGGTTAATCCGAACGGATTCTTCACCTTCGGTTATTTCCAGTTCAGCAACGCCAGATTCTTCAACGAGCTCAATCAGTTTCTTAATTTTTCGGATATCCATGCTAACGTCTACCTTTAGTTATCTGTGTTATTCAATATGTTTAAAGCTGCTTGTAATGCGTATTCGTAGCCACGGGCGCCAAGCCCGCAGATAACGCCGTCAGCCACATCGGCTAAATACGAGTGGTGGCGGAAGCTCTCCCGGCGATAAATATTAGAAAGGTGTACTTCGATAAAAGGGATTTGCACAGCGAGCAGAGCATCACGCAGCGCAATGCTGGTGTGAGCGTATGCTGCTGGATTGATCACGATATAATCGACAGAGTCTTTGGCGGCTTGTTGGATCCAGTCAATCAATTGATGTTCAGCATTTGACTGTCTGAAATCGAGCGAAGCGGAGTGCTTTTGGGCAATAGCGTCTAGCGACTGGGCGATGTCATCCAGACTTTGACTACCATAAACCTCTGGCTCACGTTGTCCCAGTAAGTTTAGGTTAGGGCCATTTAGCACCAATATTTTAAAACGTTCTGCCATTGTGCCGCCATCTGCTGTGAAGTTACGGTAACTATTAAAATTGACCATAACTTTCAGTTTGGGTTCCTATAACAACAGTATTATAGGGAAAAAAAGCAAGATTGCAGCACTTTACTGGTCTTATCAGCGCATTTAGGCACAAGTTTACTCGGAAACTATCTTTTCCAGATGTTTTTCAAAATCTTCAGCGTTCATATAACCGGTAACTCGATACTCAGCTCGCTCCTTGCCTTCAGGGTCAAAGAACAGAATCGTGGGTAACCCCAATACCTGGTAGCGGCTTAGAATTTCAACGTCTTGCGCGTTATTGCGAGTAACGTCGGCCTGAATCAGTGTAAATTGCTCAAATTGTGCCTGAACGCCGGTATCCGAAAAGGTATATTGCTCAAACTCTTTGCAGGCAACACACCAGTCCGCGTAAAGGTCCAGCATAACCCAGCCGTCGCTATTTTCGACTTGTTGCTGTATTTCGTTAATGCTACTTACCTGGGTGAACAAGCCATGACTTTGCTGCTCTAACTGTGCTTTATTGACTTGCCAATAGCTTCCCGCGGTAGCCATAGCTGCCAATAAAATAATTGCAGTGACTTTGGTTGCAGTCCTGATTGACTGGCTGATTGCTACTGCCAGTGATACTGCCGCGAGAATGAAATAGAAAATCCACAACCACATACTGATGCTGGTGGGGAGTAATCGTTCTACTAAAAATAGACTGACCGCTAAGAGTAACCAGCCGAAAAACTGTTTCACCACCACCATCCATGCTCCGGCTTTTGGCAGAAGCTTCCCGCCGCTCAACCCGAACAATATTAATGGAACACCCATACCCAGGCTTAAGGCATAGAGAATTGCTGCACCGTTAATAATGTCGCCGGATTGCGCGATAAAAAGCAACGCGCCTGAGAGCGGAGCTGTGGTGCAAGGCGATGCAACCAGGCCTGAAATAGCTCCAATAACAAAGACACCAACAACATTGCCGCCGCTCTGCTGACCACTTAGGTTTTGTAGTTTTGACTGCCAACTAATGGGCAGTTGCAGGGTATAGGCACCGAGCATACTGAGTGCAAAGAGTGCAAAGAGTGCCGCAAGAACAAGAAGTACAACGGGGTGCTGAAAATAAGCCTGATACTGCATACCTGCTGAGGCGACGACCAAACCTAATAAAGAATAGGTAATGGCCATGCCCTGTACATAGATAAAAGACAGCCAAAGCGTGTTTTTCCAGGTGCGTTCACGGTTGCCCAAAACCACACCGGATAAGATGGGGTACATGGGAAAGACGCAGGGAGTAAAAGCTAAACCAATACCCAGGGCAAAAAATAACAGTAAAGTGATAATTAAGTGCTGGTCTTCTATCCCGAAAAGGCTGCTACCCGCGTTCTCTGCTGGTGCTGAAATGTCGCTGCTATCACCATTTGTAGGTAGTTTGATCTGCTTTTCTGTTGGTGGGTAACAAAGTCCTGCATCGGCACACCCCTGGTAAAGTATGGTAATACTGTCAGCGGAAAAAGATGGATCCAGCGTAAAAGACCATTCAACGTAGTTACGGTAAACAACCGACTCGCCAAAAAACTCGTCCGTATGAGACTCTCCTTCCGGAAGTTCGGGTGCCTGCGCAACAGCATTTGAGGGCACGACCTTGAACCGGTGTTGATACAGGTAGTATTCCGGGGCGATGGCCCAACTGACAGTGATTTTGTCGCCGTCAATTTCGCTATCAAAATCAAAAGCCTGATCTACGGGTAAAAATTCATTCTGTTGCTGAAAAGGATTGGATTGAACACCATGAGCAACGGGCGCAACCAAGGTTAGCGCTACGGTAAAAAGTATCAGGCATGAGATGAGCCGTTTTATCATTTGACTGAATCCTGTGTCCACGTCAGGTAATCGGGTAATCCGTCTTCTATGTTAATGCTGATTAACTCCGGGGAATCGTATGGGTGATTCGCACTGACAAAGTCTTTTATATCACCGAAGCGTTTATCGGTTGATTTTATCAGCATAAGCCACTCTTCATCTTCATGTACTTGCCCATGCCAGGAGTAAATCGATGTCATATTAGGCACTATATTGACGCAGGCGACGAGCTTTTTCTCAACTAAGTTGCGGGCAAGTTGTTTCGCAGAAGAGTAACTGTCTGTGGTGCATAAAATCAATTTGGGTTGCTGAGTCATAGAACCTCCATATAGCGCCAGTGAGTCTGGCAAATTACCATAAAATTTTTTGCGCTTCCCCCTTGATAACAAAAATTCCTCCCCCATTTAATGAGCACGATGATTTTTACACGCCCTTAGGGGTACTAACCACTAACAACAATAGGTTGAGGAGTTATCAACAATGAAACTTCGTCCTTTACACGATCGAGTCATTATCAAACGCATTGAAGTCGAAGCGAAATCGGCTGGCGGAATTGTTCTGACTGGTTCTGCGGCAGAGAAGTCTACGCGCGGTGAAGTCGTAGCGGTAGGCAAAGGCCGTATTCTGGATAACGGTGAAGTGCGTGCGCTTGACGTAAAAGCCGGTGATAAAGTGCTGTTCAGCGAAGGCTACGGTGTAAAAACCGAGAAAATCGATGGTGAAGAGTATTTGATCATGAGCGAAAGCGACATTCTGGCAATTGAAGAATAAGACGCCTGAATCGCTTATTAGCACAACCGAATAAACGCATTTAAGAGGAAAGCAAAAATGGCAGCTAAAGAAGTCAAATTTGGTAATACAGCACGTCAAAAAATGCTGAAAGGCGTAAATGTTCTTGCTGACTCAGTAAAAGTTACTTTGGGTCCAAAAGGCCGTAACGTTGTATTAGATAAATCGTTTGGCGCACCAGTTATCACTAAAGACGGTGTTTCTGTTGCGAAAGAAATCGAGCTGGAAGACAAGTTCGAAAACATGGGCGCTCAAATGGTTAAAGAAGTGGCGTCTAAAGCAAACGACGAAGCGGGTGACGGTACGACAACTGCAACGGTTCTGGCTCAAGCCATTGTTAACGAAGGTTTGAAGTCAGTAGCCGCGGGTATGAACCCAATGGATCTTAAGCGCGGTATCGACAAAGCTGTTATTGCCGCAGTTGAAGAGTTGAAGAAAATTTCTCAGCCTTGTGCCGATAGCAAAGCTATTGCTCAGGTAGCGACTATTTCTGCTAACGCGGATCACACTATTGGCGAAATCATTGCTCAGGCAATGGATAAAGTAGGCCAGGAAGGTGTTATTACAGTTGAAGAAGGTCAGGCACTGACTGATGAGCTGGATGTTGTTGAAGGTATGCAGTTCGACCGTGGTTACTTGTCTCCTTACTTCATTAACAATCAGGAAAGCGGTTCGGTTGAATTAGACAACCCGTTCATTCTTCTGATTGATAAGAAAATTTCTAATATCCGCGAATTACTGCCGGTATTAGAAGGTGTTTCTAAAGCCGGTAAACCTCTGCTTATTATTGCGGAAGACGTTGAAGGCGAAGCGCTGGCAACTCTGGTTGTGAACAACATGCGTGGCATTGTTAAAGTTGCAGCGGTTAAAGCACCAGGCTTTGGTGACCGTCGTAAAGCGATGCTGCAGGACATTGCTGTTCTGACTGGCGGTACTGTGGTTTCTGAAGAAATTGGCATGGAGCTGGAGAAAACTCAGCTGGAAGACTTAGGTACCGCGAAGCGCGTTGTCATTACTAAAGACAACACGACGGTTGTTGATGGTAACGGTGATGATGGCGCTATTGACGGCCGCGTTAACCAAATTAAACAGCAGATGGAAGACACAACGTCTGACTACGACCGCGAAAAACTGCAAGAGCGTCTGGCTAAATTAGCTGGCGGTGTTGCGGTGATCAAAGTCGGCGCTGCTACTGAAATGGAAATGAAAGAGAAGAAAGCGCGTGTTGAAGATGCGTTGCATGCAACTCGTGCGGCCGTTGAAGAAGGCGTAGTGCCCGGTGGTGGTGTTGCCTTGATTCGCGCAGCCAGTAAATTAGGTGACCTACGCGGTGACAACGAAGATCAGAACGTTGGTATTCGTCTGGCATTACGTGCAATGGAAGCGCCTCTGCGTCAAATTGCTATGAACGCTGGTGCTGAAGGTTCTGTTGTTGCTAACAGTGTTCGTGGTGGTGAAGGTAACTACGGTTACAACGCTGGTAACGACACTTATGGCGATATGCTGGAAATGGGTATTTTGGATCCAACCAAAGTTACTCGTTCAGCACTGCAGTTCGCAGCTTCTGTAGGAGCGCTGATGATCACCACTGAAGCGATGATTGCTGACATTCCACAGGATGACAACGCAGGCGGAATGCCTGGCGGCGACATGGGTGGAATGGGCGGTATGGGCGGCATGATGTAATGCGCTCAAGCACCGTTTAAAGAAGGGAGCCTACGTGGCTCCCTTTTTTATGGAATTTTTTTAGAAAATGGTGCTCTAACTATCCAGATGGCGTCCTTGGCGATTGTATGGGAGGAAAATTAGCATGCGTGTTCAAGGTATAGTGGGAACGATTTTATTAGCCTTTAGTTTTTCGGCGTTAGCCGGAACGGCTGAAGTTTCTTGGAAAGGTGTTGATAGTTATACAGATATTCGTCCGGCCGATGGCTTGAGGGATCGCTATCAGCAAAAGGTAATGGACAATCTGACTGAACACTTTCAAAGCTTGGCCGCAAAACTGCCTGAAGAGCAAAAGCTCGAAATTACGGTAACGGATGTTGACCTAACCGGTCGTCTTGAGCCCACGTTTGGACGCTCAACTTCCAATTTCGTCCGTATTGTTCGGGAAATAGACTTCCCCAGAATGGAATTCGATTATCGCTTGGTTGGTAGTGCGGGAGAAGTTTTGAAGGAAGGCCAGGCAAATGTGAAAAACATGAGTTTTAACTACGATGGCCTGGCGTCAAGAGTACGTCGAAATGATCTGTACTTCGAAGAAGAAATGCTAACAGAGTGGTTTGAAGAAACGTTACTTAACCAGCCTGACGAATAGCTTTAAGGCGAGCAAGAGTTTCAGTCATCAACTGTAATTGCTGTACCAGTAACTGCAGCTGTTGTTCGTTGTCTTTGTCTTGTTGCCACTTTTCAAAGTTAGCAGCAATTTCGTTTAGGTATGGCTGAAAACGGTTGCCTTTGCTTTCAAATACAGTTTGTTCTGCGAATACACCCTGGAATTTGGCTTTGCCTTGTTGACGTAAATCGTCAAGGTATTGGTCGGCATCAATAACTTGGCGATACAGTTGTTGAAGGTGTTCTTGTAATTTAACTTCTACACTTTCCAGGTTGTCGCTCATAATTTATCCTTTGTTGATTCATTTGTGCCATCCGGCATGATAGCTGTTTTACTAAGTTCCCCCGCCTGCTCGCGTACAAGGCGGGGAACCAGGAATCCCGGTAACTCGTATGTCATTTGTTGCCACAACGTCTGGGCTTTATCATCGCCGACGGCGAAATGGCTGGCGCCTTCTACTTTATCCAGTTGATGTAAGTAATAGGGTAAAACACTGGCATCAAATAACTTCTCACTGAGCTGAGTAAGAGCTTCGATATTGTCATTCACACCATTTAGTAAAACGCTTTGGTTTAATAAGTGTATACCGGCGTGATGCCATTCTTTTAAAGTGCGAGTTAAGGTTTCTGAAACTTCGTTCGCGTGGTTCACATGCAAAACCAAAACGCTTTTAAACCGACTGTTACTCAGCAAATCTTTCAGCTCGCTTGTCAAGCGAGAGGGTATCACAACTGGCAATCGACTATGAATGCGTAAGCGGGTAAGTTGTGGCAAAAGCTCAAATTCTTTAATGAGATCTTTAAGCCGTTTGTCATTTGCCATTAATGGGTCGCCGCCACTTAGAATGACTTCGTTGATTTCCGGGTTGTCTTTAATGTAATTCAGTGTGTCTGATAACTGCCGTTTACTGAAGGTTAGCTCGTCATAAGGAAAATGACGGCGGAAGCAGTAACGGCAGTTTACGGCGCAGCCCCCCTGCAATATCAGTAGCACGCGACTTTTATATTTGTGCAGCAGCCCCTCTACCGGTCCCTTCTGTTCCTGCAATGGGTCTGTGCTGTAACCCGGTGCTGAGTCAAACTCGTTGCGTAACGGGAGCACTTGTCGTAGCAAAGGGTCGTTGCTGTCCCCCGCTTTCATTTGTTCAACAAAAGGCCTGGGGACTCGCATGGAAAATAGCTTTCTCGCTTTAATGTCACCTAAAAACAACGAAGGCTCTAAACCAAGTGCACGCAGCAAATCTTCGGGTCGGGTGTAGGCTTGCTTCAGTTCGAACTGCCAGTCGGGGCGGTCGTTTAGAGAAATGGGATACGCTGACTCGGACACTTCGCCTCCGTAGCTGCTGCAAATAGCGTATATTTTACCTGAAAAAAGTCGCTATTTGTTTTATTATTGCGCGCAAATCATCAGGTATTTACAAAGGAAAGTCTCGTTATGGCGAACTACAGCACTAGTGAATTCAAAGGCGGTTTAAAAATCATGCAGGATGGTGAGCCTTGCTCCATCGTTGAAAACGAAATGGTTAAACCGGGTAAAGGTCAGGCCTTTAACCGTGTAAAAATCCGTAAGTTGATTAGTGGTAAGGTGGTCGAAAAGACGTTTAAATCTGGAGAGTCCGTTGAGGGCGCCGATGTTATTGAGCTTGAGTTATCGTACTTATATAACGATGGTGAGTTCTGGCACTTCATGAATAACGAAACCTTTGAACAGGTGCCTGCCGATGAAAAGGCGGTAGGTGAAGCGGAAAAATGGCTTGTTGAGCAAGATGTTTGTACCTTGACGCTATGGGAAGGTAAACCTATTAACGTTCAGCCACCAAATTTTGTTGAGCTAGAGATTACCGAAACCGACCCGGGCTTGAAAGGTGATACGGCTGGTACTGGTGGCAAGCCTGCGACTTTAAGCACCGGTGCCGTTGTTCGCGTGCCTTTATTTGTGCAAATTGGCGAAGTGATTAAAGTTGATACCCGTTCAGGTGAATACGTTTCCCGGGTGCAGAAGTAACTTAATATGACGATGAACTGGCGGCCGACAGCGGATTGGTCAGTGCTTGTTAAACGCGCTGAGTTAATGCGACAAGCCCGCCAGTTTTTTTATGAACGACAGATAACTGAAGTCGATACGCACCTCTTATCGCAGTTCGGTGTCACAGACTGTCACCTGAATAATCTCACAACCGAGTTCAAACACCCATTACCTTCAGGAAAGAAAAAGCTCTACCTTCAGACATCACCGGAATACGCAATGAAGCGAATTCTTGCTGCTTATGGGCAAGATATTTTTCAGTTAAGCCATGTGGTTCGTGATGATGAAATAGGCCGTTTTCACAACCCTGAGTTTACCTTACTTGAGTGGTATCGGGTTGGTTACGATGATGTTCAGCTTATAACCGAGGTTTCTGAGCTGCTAACGTCACTATGTGGCGCACCGGAAACTAAAGTGGTCACTTACCAACAAGCTTTTATTGAATATCTGGGTGTGGATCCATTGAGTAGTGCAGGTGTGGATACAATACGGCGACACCTGGTTGAGCGTCCGTCTTTGTCGGAGTGGATGTCAAAGGAAACAGACGAAGACACCATTCTACAAGTGGCTTTTTCCGAGCTTATTGAAAGCCAGTTTCCTGATAATAGGCCAATTTGTGTAACCGAGTTTCCACAGTCACAGGCTGCTTTGGCCAGAATCGACAGCAATGATGCACGTGTCGCACGCCGGTTCGAGTTTTATTACCGTGGGGTGGAGTTGGCTAATGGTTATCACGAACTTTCGGATGCCGCTGAACAGCGTGTCCGCTTCAAAAAAGATAATGAGTGGCGAGAAAGGCATGGGCGGGAGATTCAGCCTGAAGATACCCGTTTACTCGATGCTTTAGACTCCGGTTTACCTGCATGCTCTGGTGTTGCTCTGGGATTTGACCGGCTTTTGATGATTATATGTGGAGCAAACACAATAAGTGAAGTCCTGCCTTTTGCTATTGATACAGCATAAGTTTTCGCTGTTTAGAAACAATTTCTCATGATCTCCCTTGGTTATTCTTTCCGTATGTTATAATATAACAACTAAGCGTTTGAAAAGAAGGTATTGCCAAGTATGTCAGCAGAAACATCCAAAAACTTGGATAAAGCAGGAATCTGGATCACCACCTTGTGTGCGATTCACTGCCTGCTGCTGCCTGTTATTCTGCCGCTATTAGCAATGGCGGGTTTGGCCTTTATCGGTGAAGACGCGTTAGAAAATACTATTTTAGGGTTGAGTGTTGTTGTGGGACTCTGGTCATTGATTAGTGGCGCACGTAAGCATGGTAAATGGCACCTTTTATCATTATTACTTTTAGGTGCCGTTATTTACTCTCAACGGGATATTCTGGGCCACTGGGGCGAACCTATTATTATTCTCTTCGGTGCCGGGCTGATTATTTACGCTCATGTATCCAATCTACGCTTAAATCGTAAGCTCAACTTTTCTGCACTTGCTGAAGAGCCTGCTCAAAACTAGTTGTGCTTTTCTAAAACTACGCCTGTTTCAATGTGATCGGTATAAGGGAATTGATCAAACATTGCTGCCGCTGTGACCTTATGAGTAGCCGATATCGCCTTAATATTGTCTATTAGCGTACTTGGGTTGCAGGAAATATAAATGATCCGCTGGTACTGAGAAACCAGTTTCAAGGTGTCTTTATCTAACCCGGCTCTGGGCGGATCGACCAATACCGTTTTGCAGTCAAAACTGTGAATATCTGCGTCAGCCGCTCGCTTTGATTCAAGCTCACCACTTAAAGCCGCACTAAACTCTTCAGCTGACATGCGTACAACTGTGACATTATTAATAGCGTTCAACTCTGCGTTTTCGCGAGCCGCGGCAACGGAGCTTTTGCTAATTTCAGTCGCTAATACACGATTAAAGTTATCCGCCAGGGGCAAGGTAAAGTTGCCATTTCCACAGTACAGCTCTAATAGATCATGGGAATTATTGCCTGCGTGGCGCTTGGCCCAACTGATCATTTTTTGATTGATGATGGCATTTGGTTGGGTGAAGCTGTTCTCTGTTTGCAGAGACAGGTATCTTTTTCTATCAACTTTCACTTCTTCAGTGACACTTTCCTTATATAGCACTCGTTTTTGCTTACGAGCTCTGCCTATAACCTCTACTTTAGCTATGGAGCTCAGCGCTTCGCGAAGTTGGATGGCTTCCTGTTCCCATTGGTCATCTAAAGGGCGATGGTAGAGTAGCGAAATAATGGCTTCACCGGTGGTGGTTGTCAGGAAATCCACCTGAAATAGTTTGCGGCGTAAAACATCGTTGGGCTTTAATAAGGTCATGAGCTGTTTCATTAACCGATTAATCAGCAAACTCCCTGGTATGAATTCATCCATGCGGATCTTTTCACGCGTTTCAGGGTTAAACATAATGTAATATAAGTCATCGCCTTCGTGCCAAACTCGAAACTCAGCGCGCATCCGGTAGTGAGAGGCAGGCGACTCAAACACTTCCACTTCATTAATGTGAAAAGGACGAAACATCTCTCTTACCCTATCAGCCTTCTGTGCGAGTTGTTCTGGATATTCGGAGGTGTCGATTCGTTTGTATGTCATTATGAAGTTACGCCGTATTTGCCGATAATTAGTAAGGGTTCTATTTTACGCATCAACGCGTTTATGTGCCAATGCCCTTTATTTATGTTGGATTTGATCACATTTGCCGAAACTTTACGCAGTCAGCAAAAAAACAGTTATAAAGGCATAAAAAGCGCTTGACGGGGCGAGTTAAATCTCTAAAATGCGCTCCACGTT
>NZ_FPBE01000004.1 GCF_900116625.1 Idiomarina abyssalis | reverse complement strand
GTTCGAAGCAGAAGTTTACGTACTGAGCAAAGACGAAGGTGGCCGTCATACGCCATTCTTTAAAGGCTACCGTCCACAGTTCTACTTCCGTACAACGGACGTAACTGGTGCTGTAGAATTGCCAGAAGGCGTAGAAATGGTTATGCCTGGTGATAACCTGAAGTTTGTTGTGGAGCTGATTGCTCCAATCGCAATGGACGAAGGTCTGCGTTTCGCTATCCGTGAGGGTGGCCGTACCGTAGGTGCAGGCGTCGTATCAAAAATCATGGACTAATGCTGTCCTGTTGATTTTAAGAGCCCGGCTTCGGCCGGGCTTTTTTATGCCTGTTAATAATTAAGCGAAGGGTCGCTCAACTATTGACATTTGGGGCCGGAAAATTAACTATGGATGCAGATACTTAACCGATTAGTCAGTCTATTGAGAATACTCAGATACCTTTCTGTAATCGTTTTAGCTGCGATAAGTGGTACTGCCGCAGCAAAGATACCAGTGAAAGTAGCTGCTTACGATTACCCTCCTTATTTTTCAGACGTTCTTGAGACGGATCTCACACGAGAGCTCGTTAAGCTATTGAATGAGCACCAGGATAGTTATGAGTTTCAAATTCAGATTATCCCACCTACGAGTCGCTATGAGGCGCTTAGCGAAGCAGGGTGTTGCGACGTGATATTCTTTGAATCGCCACTGTGGGGGTGGGATAGACGGAACATTAATTACGAAAAGACAATTCCTCTGGTGAGTGGTAAAGAGCGTTTAGTCACTGCAAAAAAAGAGGGACGAACCCAGTCTTTCTTCGATGATTTTGAGGGAAAGATTCTGGGCGGCGTAAAAGGTTACCACTACTTGCTTGGTGGTGAGCTAATTGCCTCAGATGAAGTCAAAGAAAAGTACACCGTTTACTTAGCTGACTCACGAATTATCAACGTACGTATGGTGTTAGGTGGACGAGTTGACCTCACTATAGTGAATGATGAGTTACTATCGGCGCTTGAGGGTTCACAACAAATTAAAGTAGAAAATCTATTACTCTCCGAAAAAACCAGCTTTGCCTATAACTTGCATATACTTGTCGGCGAAAATAAGAGTATTACAGCAGGAAGTATCCAAAGATACTTAACAGAGTTGGGGCGAAAGGGCGAGATAGATAGCTTATTTAGACGATTTAATATGGAACGTTTTCAGACTTACCGCCCCTCGACAATTCGTTAGTAAACGCTTAGACCCAAACGATTAGCAAGTTCTCTGACCATATACATGCCACGCGCACTGTTACCAAAGCTGTTTAATCTTGGGCTCCATGAGCAGATAACGCCAAAGTCAGGTACAACAGCAATCATGCCGCCGCCAACCCCACTTTTTGCAGGAACGCCTACCGTAAAAGCAAACTCACCGCTTTGGTCGTACATGCCGCTGGTTGATAGCAACGCATTAATACGCTGAGAGTCCCGTTTAGACATAATTTCCTTTTTGGAAAAAGGGCAAACTCCGTCATTTGCGAGAAAAGTAAAAGAGCGAGCGAGGTTTTCACAGGACATGGTTAACGCACATTGCCAAAAGTAATGATCAAGCAGTTCATCAACGTCTGCATCAATATTACCAAAGCTCTTCATTAGGTGCGCCAGTGCCGAATTGCGATGGCCGTGTTCTTTTTCTGACTGGTGTACAATGTTATCGGCATACACATTGTCGTTGCCGCATAAGGTACGGACTAAGCTTAAAACGGCATTTTTACTGGCTGAGTAACGACTCACCAGCACATCACTAACGACAATAGCGCCGGCATTTATCATAGGGTTACGAGGAATGCCTTTTTCCCACTCTAACTGCACTATAGAGTTAAATGCCTGGCCTGAGGGCTCCATTTTGACTCTGTCCCATAAATCTTCGCCCAGGCGCTCCATTGCCAGCATTAGGCCGAAAATTTTTGAAATGGACTGGATGGAAAACTGCTCGTGAGTATCACCCACGTTAAATACCTCGCCATCAAGGGTGGCAAGGGTAAGTCCGCAGAGCTCCGGGTTGACCTCTGCTAATGCCGGAATGTAGTTGGCAACATGTCCTTCTGTGATCTTCATCGCTTGCTGGTGAATTTCCTCCAGCAAGCTTTTGAGATCATCAGGGGCATGTATTTGTTGCCCACCACTGACGAGATCACGCGTCAAGAGGGTGCTCCGGATGCGTTATAGTCGCCAGACGTTCTTTTAATTCATCGGATAACTTCACAGAACGCTCCTGTTGGTAATCGAAGTAGACCAAGACTGTTTTCCCTTTAGCGCAGAGTTTATCTTTTTGCCAAATTTCGCTCGTAATATCAAATGAGCTACCACCTAAACGGCTAACATAAGTCTTAACTGTGACATGACCACCAAAATAAATTGGAAGTAAGTAGTCAACCTCAAGCCGGGCAACAATCAAGCTCTGCGTTTCGGGCGACATTTCCCCGAAGAACTCAAAAATAGGCAACCGCCCGGTTTCGATCCAGCCGGGAATAACGGTGTTATTGACGTGCCCAAGGGCATCGGTCTCATAAAATCGTACTTTAAAGTCTTCCGTTAACATACTGCGTCCTTTTTATGACTGCTTTAGCATCGGTTTCAAGAATCGCGCCGTGTGAGAGCGCTCGTTTTCACAGACGTCTTCTGGTGTGCCTTCACACAATATTTCGCCGCCGCCGGAACCGCCTTCCGGGCCTAAGTCAACAATCCAGTCAGCAGTTTTTATCACGTCCAGGTTGTGCTCAATGACAACGACTGTGTTGCCGTGGTCACGCAGACGGTGGATAACTGCCAGTAATTGCTTAATATCATGGAAATGCAGGCCTGTCGTTGGCTCATCCAGAATGTACAAGGTCTTACCCGTATCTCGCTTAGAGAGCTCACGTGATAATTTAACCCGCTGCGCCTCACCACCTGAGAGTGTGGTAGCAGACTGACCCAGACGGACATAAGATAAACCAACATCCATTAAGGTTTGAAGTTTACGTGCAATGGCCGGAACCGGATCGAAGAACTCACGTGCGTCTTCTATGGTCATATCCAGTACTTCGTGGATATTCTTGCCTTTGTATTTTACTTCTAGAGTTTCACGGTTATAGCGCTGGCCCTTACAAATGTCACAAGGGACATAAACGTCCGGCAAAAAGTGCATCTCAACCTTAATAACGCCGTCGCCCTGGCAGGCTTCGCAACGTCCGCCGCGAACGTTAAAGCTGAAGCGGCCCGGCTTGTAACCGCGAGCCCGTGACTCCGGAACGCCTGCGAACAGTTCACGAATGGGTGTGAAAATTCCGGTGTAAGTTGCCGGGTTAGAACGCGGTGTCCGGCCTATCGGGCTCTGGTCAATATCCACCACTTTATCCAGCAACTGCATCCCTTCAACACTTTTGTAGGGTGCTGGTTCACCGGTTGTTGCACCATTGAGTTCGCGATGCGCAATATGGAATAAAGTATTATTTATCAGCGTCGATTTGCCGGAGCCAGATACACCGGTGACACAGGTCAGTACGCCCAGCGGTAGGTTAAAATCAACGTTCTTCAAGTTATTACCACTAGCGCCACGAATGGTGAGCCGGCGTTCATCGGGCTTGTGGCGTTGCTGCGGAACTTCTATTTCTTTTCTGCCGGACAGGTAGTCGCCGGTTAGTGAGTCTTCACTCCCAACAATGTCGTCGACTTGCCCCTGAGCAATAATCTCACCACCATGGACACCCGCACCAGGGCCAATATCAATAACGTGGTCTGCCTGGCGAATCGCGTCTTCATCGTGTTCAACTACAATCACTGTATTGCCCAGGTCTCGTAAATGCGTGAGCGTATTCAATAGGCGTTCATTATCGCGCTGATGCAAGCCAATGCTGGGCTCATCCAGTACATACATTACGCCGACTAACCCAGCACCAATTTGGCTCGCCAGGCGGATACGCTGTGCTTCACCACCGGATAAGGTTTCTGCGCTACGCGAAAGGCTTAAATAGTTAAGCCCCACGTTCACCAAAAAACGCAGCCGGTCGTTAATTTCTTTCAGAATTTTTTCTGCTATTTGGGCGCGTTGGCCTTCCATATGCAGTTGCTGGAAAAACTCCAGTGCGTCGCCAATAGACTGTTCTACAATTTCAGGTAACGTGGTGCCCTGAATAAACACATGACGAGCTTCTGTGCGTAAGCGCGTGCCGCCACAACTTTTACAAGGCTGGGTCGCCACATACTTTGATAACTCGTCACGCACTGCTTGTGACTCAGTCTCGCGATAACGGCGCTGCATATTCGGGATAATACCTTCAAAAGCGTGCGCTCTTACGACCTTGTCACCGCGGTCATTCATGTAGGTAAATTTAATTTCTTCTTTACCACTGCCGAACAGAATTTTCTCACGAATGTCGTCGGGCAATTGGTTAAAAGGCTGCGACAGTTTAAAGTCGTAGTGTTTCGCCAGCGACTGCAGCATTTGATAATAGTAGAAATTCCGTTTGTCCCAGCCGCGAATTGCGCCACCGGTTAGTGATAATTCGGCGTTAACTATGACTTTTTCCGGGTCGAAAAACTGCTCAACTCCGAGTCCGTCACAGGTTGTACAGGCACCCGCCGGATTATTAAATGAGAACAGACGAGGTTCCAGTTCCTGCATGCTGTAGCCACAGTGAGGGCAGGCGAAATTTGCTGAGAATACATCGGCCTCGCCGTCACCTTCCATTGGCACAACCAATGCCGTTCCGCCACTGAGGTCCAACGCCGTTTCGAATGACTCGGCCAGGCGCTGTTCCATACCTTCACGAACTTTAAAGCGGTCAACCACCACCTCAATGGTGTGCTTCTTCTGCAGTTCCAGTGTTGGAGGATCGCTCAGGTCACAAATCTCACCGTCAATGCGCGCACGGATAAAGCCCTGAAGAGCCAGATTTTCCAGAACTTTTAAATGCTCGCCTTTACGGTTCTGAATAATAGGTGCCAGTAACATGCGTTTCTCGCCTTCCGGCGCGGCCAGCACGTTGTCGACCATTTGCGAGATGGTCTGAGCTGCCAGCGGCACATCATGTGTCGGGCAGCGTGGCTCGCCCACTCGCGCAAACATCAGGCGCAGGTAGTCATAAATTTCTGTAATGGTACCAACGGTTGAGCGTGGGTTATGTGAAGTCGACTTCTGCTCTATTGAAATTGCAGGTGACAAGCCCTCGATGCTGTCTACATCGGGTTTTTCCATCAGCGATAAAAACTGACGAGCATAGGCGGATAAGGACTCAACGTAGCGTCGCTGGCCTTCGGCATACAGCGTATCGAAAGCCAGTGACGACTTACCCGAACCGGACAACCCGGTAATCACAATAAGCTTATTGCGAGGAATCGTCAGGTTGAAATTTTTTAAGTTGTGCGTGCGTGCACCGCGTACTTCAATAGTATCCATAATTCCCGTCTGTTGTTCAGTAAATGACTGACGACAAAACGCTATTATCGCACAGTGTTAGGCATCTGGTACAATAGCAGCATCATTTATCATATTACTGACTATGAAGCAGTGAAATGACACCGCAAAAACTGAATAAAACTGAAAAAAAAGCCGCTTTAGCGCTCGCGTCTGTCTTTGGTATACGGATGCTGGGCCTGTTTTTGATCATGCCCGTGCTGGCAGTTTATGCACAGGAGTATCCAGACTATTCGCCATTGTGGGTGGGTATTGCTCTTGGCGCCTACGGACTGACTCAGGCGCTTTTGCAAATTCCTTTGGGTATGTTGTCAGACCGGCTAGGTCGTAAGCCCGTTATTGTTGGCGGGCTGCTGGTTTTTGTTGCCGGAAGCGTGGTCGCGGCGCAGGCTGATACTTTATTCGGCGTGTCTGTTGGTCGAGCTCTGCAAGGCCTTGGCGCCATAGCCGCCGCAATATTAGCCCTGGCGGCTGACCTGTCACGTGACGAGCAACGGCCGAAGGTTATGGCTACCATTGGTATGTGTATTGGCTTAGCGTTTGCGGTGTCATTGGTTGCAGGACCTCTGCTGGGTGACGTTATTGGTCTTTCAGGGTTGTTTTGGTTTACGGCTGCCAGCGGTGTCCTGGGCATTTTCGTGCTACTGCTCAGTGTGCCGAAAGTGGTTACTACTTCTGCCCGGCGGGAATCCTTGCCGGTTTTGTCCGAGCTGGGAGACTTACTTAAACATAAACAATTGTGGTGTCTGAACAGCGGTATTTTTGTGTTGCACGCTATATTGACCGCCTGGTTTGTGACCTTGCCAACCCAGTTGCAAAATGCAGGCTTTGAAAGTCAGACGCATGCCTGGTTTTATCTACCAACCCTGGCCGCCTCAATTTTGTTTATGGTACCGATGATCATTCACAGCTCCCGCAATAATAATTCAGTGCAGTGGCTGCGGTTTTCGATTGTGACCTTAATTGTATCTCTGCTAATTATTGGTGCGGCCGGGCAGTCAGGATGGTTGCTAGTCGCTGCTTTGGTGATTTTTTTCACCGGTTTTAATTTTATTGAGGCCAGTTTACCGTCATTACTGACCCGTATTGCGCCCGCCGGGAGTAAGGGCAGTGCCAGCGGTATCTATTCAACCGGACAGTTTTTAGGTGCCTTTGTTGGCGGTGTTGCAGGCGGTTGGGTCTTACAGAATTATCAGATATCTGGCGTTGTTGTTTTCTGTCTGATCTTGCTAGTATGTTGGTTACTCATCAGCTTAGTTATGGTTAATCCTGCAGGCGTTACCAGTGTATCGTTATCATTACCCGGACTATCTGAGGACAAGGCGAAGAAACTAAGTGAGCGGTTACTTACTGTAGCCGGGGTAACGGAAGCAAGGTGGGTTGAAGAAGATCAGGCAACCTATTTAAAAGTTGATAAAAAACATTATGATGAAAAGGCGGTTAATCAGTTGCTTGAAAAGGCATCGGTCGCCCAATAAATTGAAGCAGTTGTAACGCGCATAAGGAACAGGAGAAAATAATGGCCAGTCGCGGTGTAAATAAAGTCATATTAATTGGTAACCTGGGAGCTGACCCAGAGGTACGTTATACCCAAAACAGCACAGCGATAGCCAACCTGTCGATTGCTACCAGTGAAACCTGGAAAGATAAGCAAACCGGTGAACCGCGCGAACAAACTGAGTGGCATCGCTGCGTGGCGTACCGCCGCCTGGCAGAAATTGCTGGTGAGTACCTGAAGAAGGGCTCAAAAGTGTATGTTGAAGGTCGTTTGCAAACTCGCAAATGGACAGGGCAGGACAACGTAGAGCGTTACACGACGGAAGTTGTGATTAACGAAATGCAGATGCTGGATTCTCGTGGTGGGCCTCAGGGTGGACCACAAGGCGCAGCGCCGCAAGGTCAAGGCTTTGGTGGTCAGCAGAGCGGCGGTTATGGTGGCGGGCAATCGCAGCCATCGCAGCAGCAACAACGTCCGGCACCTCAGCCAGCGCAGCAGCAAAATCAACAGCCTCAACAGAAACCGGCAGAACCTGCACCGTTTTCACCGGACAACGACTTTGATGACGACATTCCCTTCTAGAGTACACCTCAGGGTGGTATTGTAAATATTATTTCTACAGCCCCTTTAACTAGGGGCTTTTTATTGGAATTTTATAATTTTTAAGTGTAAAAATATTTGACAAAAATTCAAGATAAAGTATACCTTTTAAAAGTGTAAAATTTTGGGTGTGCTTATGAGCAATGATTTTGGTACGACTACCTTTAAGATGGATAGCGGTGAGCGGTATTGCCACGTTATAAATCTTACTACTGGACTCCCAGAGTTTTACCCTAACCTTTATTTGACCACTCAAGTGCGTAATAGATCACGCGCTTCTTCAACAATACTGGCGACTGCGGGCTCGCTAGTTGTTCTTCTTCGATTCTTTGAGCGTCGTCAAATAGATATTCAAGAAAGAATCTTGACTAGACGATTTCTTAGCCCCCATGAAGTTGATGCTTTGAGCGATTATATGCAGCGAAAGTTTCGGCGTGCCCCGAAAGAGGAGCCTGTGGATTCTATGTTTACGCTGGATGAGCTTGAGGAGTTAGAAGGCTCTGTTGATAGTGGTACCCATTATATGAGACTTACCAACAGCGCAAAATATTTGAAATGGCTCGCTGGGCAACTTTTCCAGAGTCCTGATTCACAAGCTTCTGAACGAATTAAAGCAATAGAGTCGCAGATAACTGCACGACGCCCAGAGAGGAAAAGAAGGAATGAGGATCGAGATCGCTCGCTAAGCGAAGAGCAGCTCGATTTGCTTTTTGACTCCTTAAAACTTGACTCTCCGATAAATCCGTTTGGCAAAGAAGTGCAGCGTCGAAACAGGCTCATAATTTCCATGTTGTATTATTTGGGGATTCGAGGAGGGGAACTTCTGAACATCAGAATCCCGGATATAAACTTCCACAATAATCAGATAAAAATTGTGAGAAGAGCGGATGAAGAAGATGATCCGCGGGGTTTGGAGCCAAACACTAAAACGTTAGAGCGCACTCTACCGATTGGGGATGTACTTTCTCATGAGCTACATGAATACATCAACAAGGACCGACGCCGGGTACAAAATGCCAGAAAGAATGACTTCCTTTTTGTAACGCACAAGTCAGGACCAACAGTCGGTCAGCCCCTGTCAAAGTCAGGGTATTTTAAAATTATAAATCAAATTAAAACTCTTTCTCCGATTCTATATGCGCTCACAGGTCACATGCTGCGCCATAGTTGGAACTTTGACTTCTCAGAGCAAATGGACTCAAGTGAAAGTCCTTTAAGTGAAGAGCGTCAAGCACAGTTACGATCTTACTTAATGGGTTGGAAGCCCGGCTCCGGCTCAGCAGAATATTACAATCGTCGATTTGTAAAACAACAAGCCAAAGAAGCAGGGCTTGCATTGCAGGCAACCAATGGCACTAGGCTTCCACAGGGGTTAAGCAATGAGAAGTAGTCAGCTCGATGTTGATCAGCCGCTTATTTTCAAGTCTAGGGCGAACGGGTATTCATTCGGTTTGTATGATACCACTTGGGTTCTTGATAAAAACATCACAGTACAGCTTAGAGAGCTTCATCGGTATTTATCACCTGACACTCTCGCCGGATGCCTCCATGTGTTGGCGTTCTACGCTTCAAACTTATCATCAAGCCACACTAAAAATGTCATTGAGCGTCTTCAGCACATGCTGAGGTTTACTGAGGCTGAGACAATAAATGAAACTGCGCTAATTAATTATCGAGCATCTTTGACTGCGTCTACGGAGTGGTACCTCGGGGTCATTCGAGGTTTTTTAAGGCGTTGGAATAAATTAGGTTACAGTGGCGTCAGCGAAGACGTAATAAGGTTACTTGACGGTTGGAGAATCAAAGGAAATCGTAAAGGGGATGCGGTTAAGAGAAAACATCCTACTCAAGGGCCATTAACCGATATTGAACTTACTGCATTTAATGAAGGTGCAGTCAGTGCTTACGAGAAAGACTTAATATCTCTCAGTGAGCTTGCAATCGCACTTTGCACTAGCAATACAGGACGACGCCCAATTCAAATATCTCAATTGCGGGTCATGGACGTCCTTTGCGGAAAGAACAATAAAGACGAGCCGTTTTATATCCTGAATGTTCCCCGAGGGAAGCAAGGGGATGGATTCAGAACCCAGTTTAAGCCTTTTGCAATTACTCAGGAATTGTGGGCTATTGCTATGGCGCAGGCAAAAAGTTCGATAAACCTTTTTGAGAAATCGCTTGATTGCAAATTGGATGAAGTTGAGCGTCAACAAATACCATTATTTCCTGATCTTCGGGTTATGCATTCGATTGTGTCGCGGCAGCAATTCCGTGAGTTGGTGAATGGTGACAAGTTGCAAATAGCCTCCGCCGCAGTCACAGATACCATTCAATTTGTTGCTGGTGCTGCTGGAGTCAAATCAGAAAGAACAGGAGAACAGTTGTTTTTAAGTTCGCGACGGTTTCGATATACCACAGCAACAAGAGCCGCACGGGAAGGTTTTGGAGAGCTTGTGATAGCGGAACTACTGGATCACAGCGATACGCAAAATGCGGGGGTATATGTCAAGAATATTCCTGAGCACGTCGAAAGGTTAGATGAAGCTGTCGGTTTCCAACTTGCACCTTACGCCCAAGCTTTTGCAGGTGTTTTGGTTGATTCTGAGAAAGATGCGGTGCGTGGCAATGACCCGACAAGCCGCTTGAGAACAGAAGAAGGTACTGGAATAGGCAATTGCGGTGAATATGGCTTTTGTGGTGCGAATGTGCCCATCCCCTGCTACACCTGTGTGCACTTTCAGCCCTGGTTAGATGGTCCACATGAAGAAGTTTACCAAGACTTAATTAAAGAGCGTGAAAGGATTAAAAACTTAACCGGTGATATCCAAGTTGCTTCAATTCTTGACCGAAGCATTATCGCGGTGGCTGATGTCATTCAGCGTTGTAAGCTGAGACGTGCTGAGCTTGATAAACAAGAGGAAGACTCCAATGGCTGATATTTTCCACTTTAAACCTAAATCAGTCGTTGATGCGGAAAGTAACTTGGCGGCATTTATTTCGAAATGCCGTAACGAGCTAACGGTTTTTGGCGATTCGCTCGATTGGGAGGCGGCGGTATGGCCAAAAGTTGGAGTGTTTTCAAAACTTGGTGTCACTACGCGCAAGCCACAACAAGATCAGCTAATGGACAATGAGTTTATCGATTTTGCAAAGGCTTATTTCCGCTATCAGCAGGGACATAGCCCAACGGGCACGAAAAATGAACTGAAAGCTCTCCGGGCTATTGAAGCCGCGCTACTTCAAGTAAATCAGAGTGCACGTATTGAGGGTGTTTCGGTGGTTGTGTTGGACGAAGCTGCTGTGTTAAGCAGAAAACACTACTCCAAAACTGCTGCGTATCACTGTGGCCGTGAGCTAGCACGACTTGCCAAGTTTCTCTCAGAAAACCATTTGATTAATGCTCGACTGCATGATTGGCGTAACCCGATTCAGAGACCCCATGACACAGTTAAAACCGGGAAGCAAGCTAAAGACTTACGTGAAAAAAAGCTGCCAGATGAAGCGGCACTCAATGCATTAGCTGAGATATTTGCCAACAACCCAGATGACGGCCGAGATATTTTCACGACGTCGGTATTCGTAATGCTGATGTCTGCCCCATCGCGAATTTCCGAAGTGTTGGCATTGCCGGTGGATTGTGAAGTAGTCGAAAAAGATAGGAACGGTATTGAACGTTACGGATGGCGTTTCTATGCGGGGAAAGGGTTTGAAGGTGACATCAAGTGGATTCCGACGGCAATGGTGAGCGTTGCCAAGACTGCTGTCGAAAGAGCAAGGCGACTCTCTGCGGATGCAAGGAAAGTCGCACGATGGATAGAAAAACATCCTGGCTATTTTTATCGGCATGACAACTGTCCCGATGTTGCTGATGATGAACCGTTAACGATGAAGCAGGCATGCCAGGCGCTAGGGTTTGCATCGAATACAGTTCAGGCTTGCCGGACAAGTTTAAATAACAGAAAGCTTGAAACAGCGGACGGGGTTCATACCCTGAACAGTCTTTGGCAGCACGTTATGAATCGAATGCCAGAGGGTTTTCCATGGTTCGATAAAGATAAAGGAATCAAGTTTAGCGAAGCGCTTTTTGCGATGTGCAGCAACCAGCTCCATAAAACGCGAACTCGTTCTCCCGTTGAGCTTCATAGGCCTGACGGAACGTTTTTTAATAACGACTTATCGCCACGCGAGTCTTTAAAAGGAAATCACGATTACATTTTCGCGCGCCATGGGTACTTAGGGCAACACGGTGAGAAGCTCAAAATAACATCGCATCAAGCACGGCATCTGCTTAATACCATTTCTCAGCGAGGCGGCCTTTCTAACTTAGAAATCGCGAAGTGGTCCGGGCGAGCTGACGTTAAACAAAATCGAACCTACAACCATATGTCTGAATATGAGCTTGTATCGATGGCTGAAAAGCTTGATACATCGAAGCCCATGTTTGGGCCCGTTGGTGACGTGAAAAAACATCTGCCTGTCACTTCACAAGAGTTTAATACGCTAGAGCACGCTGCTGCTCATGTGACGGAGTATGGATATTGCGTGCATGATTACACAATGAGCCCCTGTGAAAAGTTTCGAGACTGCATAAATTGTACAGAGCAAGTGTGCGTTAAAGGGGAAGATGAGAAGCTTAAGCGGTTGCGCAAGAGGCTTATTAGAACTCAAAACTTATTAGCGAAGGCTGAAGGTTCAATTGCTGACGGCGATAAGGGCTCAGACCGATGGTACACCAGTCAAGAAAAAACTATTGCCCGGTTAAAAGAGTTAATTGCGATATTGGAAAACCCTGCCATAGAAGACGGTGCGCAAGTCAAATTAAAGGGGAACGACTTTAGCCAACTGCGTCGAGTGTCTGAGAAGAAGTCATTAAACGCTTCGAAAGAGCTGGGATCGGGAAGTGATGAAGCTAAAATGCTGGATGATTTAACGTCTTTGCTAGGGGGTGGGTTTGGCTAAGCATTTAAACACCAAAGATATTCACGCGATCGTTAGCTTGATTCGAGGCTGGCAGGACTACAAACTGACATGGACCGCAATTTGCGAAGCTGCGGGCCCACTGATTGGGAAGGTTCCAACGAGGCAGTCATTAAATGCACACCCAGCAATCGTAGAGGCTTATAAAGCTAGGAAAGATAGCCTGAAGGGTAAGGCTCCTGTAGAGCGGCGTCCAGCCAGCCTCAAGTCAGCTGGAGACCGTATTAGCCATCTTGAAGCTGAGATTGCTGAGCTGAAAGAGAAGAACAGAAAATTTCAGCAGATGTTTACAGTCTGGCAGTACAACGCATATAAGCACGGTATCGACGAGAGACATTTAAATCAGCCGTTGCCTGAAATAGATCGTGAGCGTTCTGATCAACAGAAGCGCTAGAAAAGGAACAATTGGGGGTAAATGGCCGCAGCCCACCCATCCTCTGAACTCTGGACTAAAATTATCAAGTGGTGAACAGTGATCAATACGACTCTTGGTCACATCAATAGCAATTAAATACTTGGTTATTTTGACATGTTTTCCGAAAGCCCAGGATGAGCTATTATGCCGATCACCTAGTGATCATGGTAGTCATCGGGATCGTATTCACTGCCGATATCCAAGTGGCGCTCGTATAAATCGTTGAGTCCGCCAATCTCTTTCAACGAATCCGGCGTTTCTTCACTGAAAGTGACTAAACGGTAGTAAGGGAGGTCGTCGTCACTTCGAATGATCTCAATTTCTTCGAAATAACGCGCAACCTCATCAAAAGTCCACTTCAGTTCTTCGCTAAGCTCAACCAATAAATTAGTGTTGTCACCGGCATGACGGTCGCCTTTCGGAAGAATTGATAATTCAGCGGACACTATTCCTTTCTCTTTCCAGTTTCTGAGTGTTCCTGACCACAGGTTGGCTCTTAGGTTTGATCGCGGCTGGAATCTGGATGCGTTCCAATGGAGCACGTCACGCGCACCGTTGTTCATGTGTAACACAATCTGTGCTTTCTTGTGCTTAATTAATTCATTTTTGAATGTTATTTCGTCTGGCACAAAACTTAAATAAGGTTTAGATATCGCAGCTCCGATACTCACGTTGCCAGCATCATCAAGTAATCGCTCGATAACGCGCTCAGGCGTATCAAACCCTACAGCTAGTTGCTCTAGACGTCGATAAATCTCATCGGACAAGGTAATATTAGTCGGCATAACGCATCCATCAGGTTAATCATATATGGAACTATATATGATTTTACCTATAGATCAACTTTTAAATGATTCGTACCTCTGGAGCTGAGCCGTGGGTAGAAGTGACAGTGCCCTGTAAGTTTGATAGTTTACTAAATGAACAATTTATAAATCTAGTCTACAAAAACTTTGCCTCTTTGGCGTCTCTTGATAAAGCGATGTAAAGGGAATTTAAACACATTTCAGGAAGAACTGTATGAGCGAGCCCTCTTTAGAGACTAATAAAAAAGCAGGTACTGAACAAGTTGATAAGTCAGAAACCGAAGCTCTTTCAGAAATTGTCGTGGCCTCCGAAAACTGGCCTACTTGGCAAAGAGATGCCTTGCGTCGGCTTTGCAGCAAGGACAAGCTGAACGATGTCGACTGTGATGAATTACTGGCGATATGTAAGGGGCAGAAAGAATGCGAACCCATTTCCGTCAAGCACATACGTGATCCAGCAGTAGCAACTATTGAGATTGCTCTTACAAGGCTCCAGAACGTAAAGAATGTTAATGCTTTACAGCCAGGTGAAACTTTATTATTTCAGTCGTCGGGCTTGACTGTTGTTTATGGTGACAATGGGGCTGGAAAATCTGGATATGCGCGAATCCTCAAACAAGCCTGCCGAGCCAGGTTACCTAAGAATGACTCCGTTCTCACAAATGTTTATGAAGATCAAAAAGCCACTCCAGAGGCTCAGATAGTATTCAATGCAGGAGCTCAGAGGCATTCGACTATATGGCGACAAGGGCATGAAACTGATCCTCGGTTATCAGCAATAAGTGTGTTTGATAGTGATACTGCTGCAATCCATGTGGAATCTACTAATGAATTAGCGTATACCCCACTTCCATTGAGGATAATGGCAACATTAGCTGACTTATGTAAAACAATTAAAGCTAGACTTGAGCGTGATATCGACGAGATCGAAAGGCAAACCCCAGCCGTTCTAAGGCCACCTAAATGCTCCCGAGACTCAGACGTAGGAAAGTTAATATTTGGCTTGAATGCGAAAACCCCAGTTGCAAAGGTGGAGGAATTATCCGGACTATCTGAAGCTGAAGAGTCTCGATTAAAAGCCCTTACAGCGGACCTTGCCAATGACCCTGCTCGCGTTGCTAAGCAGTTACAAAGCCAGAAAAGTCAGATAGATGAGATAAGAGATCGACTTAAACAATTAGCAACTGCCATAAGCGACGAAAAAGTCGCAGAATTAGAGCAACTGCGTCTAAACTACATTACTGCAAAAGAGGCCGCGGCGGTTGCCTCTGGACGTTTATTTGCTGACGAGCCGCTTCCTGATGTGGGGTCGGACGTATGGAGGAATCTTTGGGAGTCAGCGCGAGCTTACTCAGATCAAAGTGCCTACCCTAAGAAGCAGTTCCCTTTAACTGGTGAGGAAGCTCGTTGTGTTTTATGTCATCAAGAGTTGAGTTCGGAAGCGTCGGATCGTTTAGACCGCTTTGAATCATTCGTGTTGGATGAGAGCAAGAAGCGCGAGAGTGAAGCTAAAACTGCTTACCAAAAAGCATTGCGAGAAATGCGGGCGAATCGTATATCAATAAGAGATTTAAGGGCAATGCGGGTTTTCTTGCGTGATGTAATAAATAATGAAGCTCTTGCACAAAGTATTAAACGGTGTGCATTATCTAATTTGTGTAGGCTCCGTGCTGTCCGTAAAAGCTCAGAATCTGAAATCATCAAAGTAACTTTCCCTGCTGTTAACCCGCCAAGCGAAGAACTTGATGTCTATTCGCGTGATTTGATAATCAGAGCAGATACGCTTCTTTCGGAGAAGAGTTCACCTGAGTACGAAGCCCTAGTTTTTGAACGCAATCAATTGAAAGATAAGGACTGGTTAAAGACAGTTAAGGACGATGTGCTCGCAGAAATTTCACGCCTGAAAAGTATTGCTTCGCTAAGGAAAGCTTCGAGAGCAACCGCAACGAACAAGCTGACGACGCTTAGCTCCGAACTCGCAACGAGACTTGTGACTGAGCGTTTGTGTGATCAATTCTCAGAGGAGCTTGAACAGCTAGGTCTAGCTGAGCAACATTCTATTGAACTGAAACACGCCAGGACTAAAGCCGGTGTTCCCCTTTTTCATATTCGGATGGCAGATAAGCCGGACGCCCCAATTGGCAAAGTGCTTAGCGAAGGAGAGCATCGCTGCGTTGCCCTTGCTGCTTTCTTAGCAGAACTTTCAACGCTAGACACAAAATCTGGAATAGTTTTTGATGATCCAGTTTCGTCGCTGGATCATATCCATAAGGACAGGGTTGCCGACAGGTTAGCGGCTGAGAGCATGACACGGCAGGTGATTGTTTTTACACACGATATATCATTCCTACTTTTGTTAGATGAAGCTTGTCAGAAGACGAGAGACAGAGCAAAAATAGATATAGGCTACAGAGTCGTAAGCCGGGGCGCAGATGCCGCCGGATTTTGTAGCAGTGAGCCGCCAGGCAATGTGTTACCGATAAAAAAAGTTATTGAGCAGATGCGTGCTCGTCTTTCCAACGTAAGCATTCACCATACGCGGGGAGAACAAGATAAGTGGAGAGTCGAAGTGAGCTCGTTCTCTGTGCAGTTACGCGAGGCGTGGGAGCGCGCGGTTGAGGCGGCTGTAGCACCGGTAATAAGACGTTTATCTAGGAAAGTTAATACGGGCGGGCTACTTAGCCTTACGGTGTTAGAAGAGCAGGATTGTCATGAGATGCGAGATGCCTTCGGACGGTGTTCGAACCTTCTGCATAGTCAACCGGGCGATATTAACCCACGCTTACCGACTCCTGCTGATATAGAAGCAGAAATTAAATGTTTGGATGATTGGTTTTGCAGCATAAAGCAACGTCAAGAGAAGTAGCCTTCTAAAAGTAAAAAACCAAGTTGTATTGATCAACTACTATAAAAAACTACGGACTGGTATCTAGATATGGCCTTTAAAACTGATTCGTTTGCTCCTAAAGCAGCAGCAAACCCTGCACTGCATTTTAAGACGCTGACAAAGCGCGAATTTCCAGATGTTATGCCCCACCAAAAGGAGATGCTGGAATCGTATGCTATTGACTTTGTTGAACGTCCAGATGTCGCTTTGCAACTACCTACGGGCAGTGGAAAAACCCTAGTTGGTCTTCTGATAGCGGACTGGCGACGGCGAAAATTCGGGGATAGAGCGATATATTTATGTCCTACAAAGCAATTAGTTCGTCAAACGGTTCACCAAGCACATGAGCAATATGGAATAGATGTTGTTGACCTGTCAGGCAGTAAAAGTGACTTCTCTCCTGATGACCGAACAGCATATAAACGAGGTAAGAAAGTCGCCATAAGCACTTATAAGGGCCTTTTTAATACGAATCCTTTTTTTGACGACCCCGATTTGGTGATTATAGATGATGCGCATGCAGCAGAAAATTATATCGCGGATATGTGGTCCCTAAGTATTCCATCGGGCAGTGCTCTTTATTTATCGTTGGTGGAGTTTCTTGGGGGGTATATCGGACCGCAGGCCGTAGCAAGAATGACAGGTGACTGGACGGGGCCGGCTGATTCTATGTGGGTAGATAAACTTCCGACAGCCTTGCTTGACAAATTGGTGGCGCAAATAGAGCAAATCATAGAGGCTCATGCGACTCCTGGAAATCTCAATCTGCATTTTACTTGGTCGCTGTTGAGGGACCATCTGAATGCTTGCCATATGTACTTAAGTGCCAAAGAAATACTCATTCGCCCTTTAATACCTCCAACTTTTACACACAATTCGTTTTCCGGGGCTAAGCAACGGATTTATATGTCTGCAACGCTTGGTGAAGGCGGTGATTTGGAGAGATTAACTGGTCGTCCCGATATCAATCGATTGGCAGCACCAGAGGGTTTTCAGACCGCTGGCGTAGGCCGGCGTTTCTTTATTTTTCCTACTTTATCGTTTTCGGATGATGATTCGGATTTATTAAGACTTGCGATGCAAGAAGAAGCTGGAAGATCTGTTGTTCTAACACCTTCTACCCCACAGGCTGATGAGCACGTAAAGAGAGTGAAACGAGAACTGGAAGGTTTCACTGTTTTCCTTAAAGATGATATTGAAGATGATAAAGCTCCGTTTGTTAACTCGAAAGAAGCGGTAGCAATTCTAGCTAATAGATACGACGGCATCGACTTTCCTGGTGATGAGTGCAGACTCCTTTGCGTCGATGGGTTGCCAAAAGCGATGAACGCTCAAGAGCGATTTATGATGTCCAAGTTGGGAGCATCTGCTTTATATAATGACCGAGTTCAAACTCGAATCTTACAGGCTATGGGAAGGTGCACTCGGAGTCTACAGGATCGTTCAGCGATTATCGTAACGGGAACTGAGCTTGTCGATTACCTCGCTGATGATAGAAAGTGGAAGCACTTTCCTGCCGAACTTCAAGCAGAGCTCACTTTCGGCGTTGAGCAGTCAAGTGGGGTTTCCGCCGCCGATATTCGTGATAACTTTGAAATGTTCATAGCGAATGATTCTGATTGGGGGGCTGCCGATAGCTCAATCCGAAATGCAGTAGAGAGTTTTGATCAGGAACAGTTTCCTGCCATGGATGAGCTTGCATCAGTAGTGAAACAAGAGATAGTTTATCAACAGGCAATTTGGAATAAGGATTATGAACAAGCTCTTGCAGCAACAAGGACGATTTTGGCGAATCTGAACAACACAGATCTCAGAGGATATCGCGCTCTTTGGCATTACTTAGCAGGTTCTTCCGCCATGCGTTTATCTAGAGAACCTAATGATTCTCAAGCAAAGGCTGCGAGTGAACAGTTTCTTGCTGCAAAACGTGCAGCTCCAAGTGTTTCTTGGCTAAACGCGCTTATGAGGGACCTAAATACTTCGGAGCAACACGATGTACAAGGTAGTCAGGAAGAAACTCAAAGACAGGTCGAAGCTATTGTTGACACCTTTACTTTGATGGGTACGGCGACAAACCATAGGTTCGAAAAAGAAGCTGCTCGGATTGTAGATAATCTATTTAATGACAAACTCTTTGAAGAAGCGCTGGTAGCTCTTGGTGCCTTATTAGGATTTACATCGGATAACGATGAGAGCGATGCCGCACCAGACCCTTGGTGGCTTGCTCATGAAAATGGAATTGTGTTTGAAGCTCATGCTAATGGTAACGCTTCAACCATTTTTGGAGCGAATAAAGCTCGTCAGGCTTCCAGTCACCCGAAATGGGTGAAAAAGATGGTTCCTGGTACCGATGGAATGAACATCACACCCGTCCTCATAACACCGTGTAAAAAAGCCAAGAGCGGCGCAGATCCTCACTTAGAAGATGTCCATTACTGGGAAGTAGGTGAGTTTCGTACCTGGGCAGTGCACGCTATTGATGTCCTCAGGGAATTAAAAGGAAGTTATCCAGGAGAGGCTGATTTAGTTTGGAAAGCTGAGGCCGCTATCAGGCTTGAAGCGGAGTCTTTAACTATTAAGCGGATTTTGGAGGCATTGCCTGTCGCGACCGAGGCAATGGAGATAGTTAGTTAACACTAAGTTCATGAGCGTAATGTGGCAAGGTCTTACCAGGAATCACAATAGAGCAATAAAATTAACTATTACCCAGTAAAGAAAGTTACTTGACATATGCGATACCCCGACGGAAGGCTGAACCAGCCGGCCAGCCGGCCAGCCGGGGGCTGGCGCAGTCTTTGTAAGTTTAAAAGAATTACAAGAGGAGGTTTCATTTAATGCATTGCTTTGCTACGGTAACATGGTTCAGTGTCACCACATGAGACTTATCAATTGAGTCAGCGCGAAGACAGTTGACTAATAATCTGATAGATCTATAATAGTACTTAAAGGTGAGTCACTGCCGTTAAGTGTGAAGTTAAAAGAATCGGAGAGTCACTGCCGTTAAGTGTGAAGTAAAAAGAATCGGAGAGTCACTGCCGTTAAGTGTGAGGTTAAAAGAATCGGAGAGTCACTACCGTTAAGTGTGAAGTAAAAAGACCAAAAAGCCTCGCTTCTGCGAGGCTTTTTACTATCAGGGAGTCGATGGGTGAAATTTTACATTGTTAATGACGACTACATCAAGCATTTGAAAGGTGCTGATGAAAAGGTTCGAGAGAATAAAGGGAAGCGACCGTATATTGGTGTCATATTTGAGATAAATAAAGTAGAGTTTTTAGCTCCTCTGACCTCATACAAAGCTAAACATGACAAAATACCAGATACATACCCTTTAATTTTCAAAATGTATGAGCTGGGTAATGAGACAAACAAGCTTGGAATGGTGCAGCTAAATAATATGCTGCCTGTATTGAGTTCTGAGAGGGAGCTGTTAGATCTGTCAACTTTGGATTCAAAGTATCGAAACCTACTCAATATACAACAACAGTACTTGCGTAAGCATAGAGAAGACCTCCAAAAGAGAGCTGCTAAGCTATATCAGATTGTCTTAAAGGGTCATGCCAAAGGTCTAATCAACAATTGTTGCGATTTTAGAGAGCTTGAGGCTGCAATGAAAAGCTATGTTTCTCCCAAAAGCCAACCTGCCTCACAAGATAAGCTTGATGCGTTGGAAACGCTGTTTACAAAGAAGTAAAATCCTTTAAAGCCTTCTATCGCAGCCTAAACCTCATTCATAGTCTTCGAAAAAAGCCCCTGAATACAATAGTATTACGATAGTAGGCACGGCATGGCACCACATGGCAGTGTTGTGTTTTGCTGACTTAACCGACGATGCTATTTTTGTAAAGTTTGAGCTTGAACTTGAATAAAAATTTACAAAATTCTTTGCATTTACGCTCATTTTTTTGAAAATCACTAATATTTACAGTTAATTGCGATTGCTTTTCAGCTACAAGGTAAATAGAACCCTTCTAGTTTTCCGACTGTCTAAGTGTGGCTGTATTATCATTGACCCCCTTCTTTAAGGGGGTCTTTGCTTTCTATTTGCTTGTCATTTTCTTGTATAGGCTCTAAATTGAAGCTATGCGACTGAATACAATGCAATTGCTTATTAGTTTGGTTTTCGTTGTTTCCTTTTTAGCTGATGCTCAAGAGGAGAATGAAGTTACCGTAGAAAAACTCGAACAGCTTCCTCCTTTAGCCGAGGATTTTGAGTCGCTTTCCTATCTAGAACGAATTAATTATTTAACGGAACATCTGGAACAAGCCGAGGGACCCGCTGATGAGTATCGTCTTCAGCGAGAGTTAGCTTATCAACACTACTTCTATTACGAGACTGAGTTAACTGCACAAGCCTGCCAACTTCATCCTCCCAAGGACTTCGATATTTTTTATCGGCATTTATGTGTCTCGGTAAAGGATGCGGAATATGAAGAAAAACTAGCCGAGCTTATCGCCCTGCATGAAGACGCTCTTGAGTTAGGTGGGACTGAATATGCAACTGAGCTGCTATCAGAAATCGGCTGGATACAGTCAAGTAACGGTCATATTGGACTGGCATTTAATAGTTTTGAACGTGCACTGGAGCTTGCTAAAGACCCAGCAGTAAACTGGCCTGTGTTGAATACCGTCATGCAGAATACCGCAACGCTGTATATTATGTATGGTGACAAAGAATATATGGAAAATGGTGTTGAGCTGCACCAGCAAGTGCTTCGACGCACTAAAGAGTTAATGGAAGAAGGACAGATTGATGAGCGTATGGCTCAAAATACCATCAGTCTAACCTATTTTAATCTGGGGGTAGCTAATACACTGCACCTGGAAGATTATGATGCTGCGCTTGAGTGGTTCGATAAGGTTCAGTCTGATGATGCAGGACTGTTGAAATCCACCCTGGTTTTCTCTGCCTTGTCTGCAGTGTTATTGGGTAAAAATGAGTTAGGCGCGAACTTTTTAGATCAGTCATTACAAACCACCGCGCCGGATGAGATTACCGCTCGTTACCTAAATTGCTATCAGCAACTGATACAGCTTAAGTTAAAGCAAACGGACTCAATAAGCGCATGCAATAATTTGCATCCCGATACCCAACTCGAAGTGAAACTGGATGTTTACAAGCGGATGTCGGAGCTTGAGCAAGAGGAGTTACAGTTTCAGGGGCTTAAGAAATTTTACGCCTTATATCTTGAGACCCTGGAGCCGCAATTAAAGCAAAGCGCCAGTGCCGTTGCGTCGAGCGCGGAGCTTAGTCGCTTAAAGCTGGAGTCTCAGTTGCAGGACGAGCTGCTGGAAAAAGAGCAGTTATTAAAAGAAGCTGAGAGCAAGCGCCGGGAAACCCAAACTCGGTTAACCTATGCATTGGCCAGTATCTTTGTTCTAGTGATTATTTTTGGTCTGCTTCAGCTGCGTCAAAAGTTCCGCCAGGCTAAACGTTTTGAGAAACTGAGCAAGACCGACATGTTAACCGGGCTGAATAACCGTTCTTATCTTGAACACAACATTAGCAAGTACATCGACTCTGCTGTGCTTTCTAATCGAAGTGAAGATACTAACAAAGTCGCTATTTATCTTTTTGATATCGACAAATTTAAAATGATTAACGACACCTATGGGCATGAGGTCGGTGATCAGGTACTTGTGGAATTTAGTAGACGAGTTAAATCTGTACGACGAGAAAGCGACATACTTGCTCGTTGGGGTGGAGAAGAGTTTCTGTTGGTTGCAAAACTGGATGATCTTGATGACTACCATGGTTTAGCGGAGCGAATACGGACCGTTGTCAGTGAAGAAGAGTTTGATTTGCCTTCGGGACTCAAAGTTAAGGTTTCCTGCTCTATTGGTGGGGCTATATATCCGTACAGCCCATACGGCGATGCGGGAGTGCATTGGAACAAGCTAATACAACTGGCAGATTTGGCGATGTACTACGGAAAGCAGCATGGACGGAATTGCTGGGCTTGCATTGACGAAGTCACCGACCCTGAGCAGCTTGAAACTGTTCTGCAGCAAACTCTGGAGGATTCACTTAAGCAGAACAGTGTCAAAATTAGCAGTTCTATCAAATAAGGGCCGGTAACCTTATAAACTCAGTAGTCGTTGATTAAAGCCCAAACTTCTCAACCACTTTGTCAAAGTACTTCAGATTCTGTTTGGCATAGTCGCGCTTATCCACATAACGGCCCGGGAAAAAGTTTTTCTTAAAGCCATAGGCGACCATGTCTTTCAGACGTTTCAATGGAATATCAAAGTTGTCCAGAGCTAACTGGTATTCATTGCTGACCGTGGTCCGTGATACCAAACGGTTGTCGGTACAAATGATAGTGGCCAGGCGATGGTCCAGCATGTGCTGGAAGTTATGATTCTTAATGTCGCCGATATCCGGGTTGGTTTGCAGGTTGCTGGTCAGGCAAACTTCAACGGCAATGCGGCGGTCAGCAATATAAGAAGCCAGGCTTTCACCATAAGCTTTCGGATCTTCTATAGACGGATCTTGAGTCATTTCAGGCGAGAATAACGAATACCCATGACCTAAGCGATCGGCATGGCATTTGGTTAAGGCTTCAAAAATGCTTTCGGCACCATAAGCTTCTCCGGCGTGCACAGTTTTGAGTAAGAAGTTTTCGTGAGCGTACTCATAAACCTCTTTAAACTCACCTGCCGGGTAGCCAATTTCCTGCCCGGCAATATCCAGCCCCACAATAGGCATGCCTTCTTCGTCGCGCATACGAACGCTGGCGCGGACTAAGTCCATTGCCGCTGTTTTAATCACCTGCATGGGCTCAAAGTCACGCATTAGCTGGAACATTTGCGTGTAATAGGGTGAGAATCCTTTTTTACCAAACATGCGCATTGCGCAGTTGATAATGCCGTACTCAAATGGCGGTTTATCGCCATTCTTTACGTCGGCGCTGCTGTTGTATTCATTCTTCGCCCGTAAAAGACCGTCGTTAACGACGTGCATAATGGTATCGAAGGTCACGCCTTTGCTCGGGTCCATTAGCAGTTGCGGTGCAAAGCGTACCTCAATGTAATTAACCCCTTCATTCTGGTTGTCGACGGCTAACTCATAAGAGGCTTGCTCCAGGTTTTCTAAGTCACGCAAGGCTGCGCAGGTGTACTGAAAACCATTGAGGTACTCACCCAAATTGTTGTAGTGAGACTTAAAAACTAAATCAAATAAGCCTTCCTCGGTATAGCTAGGGAGTTCGATATCAGCGCGTTTAGCCATATCAATTAAACTGCTGGCACGGAGGCTGCCGTCCAGGTGCAGGTGTAAGTCAGCTTTAGGAATGGCTTTAATAAATTCGGGGGAATATTGCATAGAGAACTCCTGCCTTAAGGTTGCTTTGTCCCATAATGCCATAAAATCGTGCTAATCTCTGCCAGGATCTAACCACAATAACTTAAAAAATAGAACAAAATGGCTTCTCTATATTTCACTTATTCGGCAATGAACGCGGGGAAAAGCACTTCGTTATTGCAAGTGGCGCATAATTACGAAGAGCGTGATCAGCATGTGTTGCTGATGACCCCTGCTCTAGACGATCGGGCTGGCAAAGGGCGCATTGCGTCGCGTTTAGGCATTGGCCGTGATGCGGTTTCCTTTACTCACAGAACCGATTTAGCGGCGGTGGTGCGTGCCCGCTATATGCAACAGCCGATTGACTGCGTATTAATTGATGAAGCTCAGTTTTTGAGCGAAGAGCAGGCGTGGCAACTCTCCAGCCTCGCCGATACCGATAATATTCCGGTGATGTGTTACGGCATTCGGACCGATGCCTTTGGTAATGCTTTTCCGGGAAGTGCGGTGTTGCTGGCTATAGCGGACAAATTGGTGGAGATGAAAACCATATGTCACTGCGGGCGCAAGGCAACCATGTCTTTGCGGGTTGATGAAAAAGGCAACGCCATTCGCATGGGGCAGCAAATTGCAATTGGTGGTAACGATAGGTACGTTTCCTGCTGTCGTAAGCACTGGAAAGAAGCCATGGGGTTACGCTAAAACGCTCAAATAGAATACAGATTAAAGGTTTTTGCTAAGGAACTTAATGGTATACTGGCTTTATCATTTTTTAGCCAGAAGTGACTATGCAAAGCTTAACCATTCCAAGACCAGATGACTGGCACCTGCACTTACGTGACGGGGCTATGCTGCACACAACCGTACCCGCATCGGCAACCGTGTTTCACCGCGCCATTGTCATGCCAAATCTGGTACCGCCGGTGACAACTGTAAAAGCGGCTTTAGAGTACCGGGCAAGGATTATGGAAGAGGTGCCCGAAGGCGTTAGCTTTAACCCATTAATGGCTTTGTATCTCACGGCTGAAACCACCCCCGGGCAAGTTGCCGAAGCCGCTGCTAATGATCACATTATCGGTTTCAAACTCTACCCCTCGGGGGCAACCACAAACTCCGCTGCCGGGGTTAAGTCAGTTGACGCATTGGGGCCAGTGTTAGCTGCTATGCAGGAACACGGTGTGCCACTGCTTGTGCATGGCGAAGTGACCGACAGCGATATTGATATTTTTGACCGTGAGCGGGTATTTATTGAGCGCCATTTAATTCCAATAACTGAGCGTTTCCCAGAGTTAAAATTAGTGCTGGAACACATCACAACCGCGGACGCCGTTGAGTTCGTGAAAAACGCTAACAACAATGTTGCAGCAACCATGACGCCTCAGCATTTGCTGATGAATCGGAATGATTTACTCGTTGGCGGTATTCGTCCGCATAATTATTGTCTGCCGATTCTAAAGCGGCGTACACATCAGCAGGCGCTGCAACAAGCGGCACTTTCCGGCAGCCCTAAGTTTTTTCTGGGAACCGATTCGGCTCCACACGTACAGGCGAGTAAAGAAACGGCTTGCGGTTGCGCCGGGTGTTATTCGGCGCCTGCAGCAATTGAACTTTATGCGGAGTTCTTTAGCCGGCATAACGGCTTAGACAAGCTAGAAAACTTTGCCAGCGGCTACGGTGCGGACTTTTATCAATTGCCACGTAATACAGATACCATTGAACTTGTTCAGCAGGAATGGACCGTGGCTGATACGGTAGATACAGCAACCGGACCCATGGTGCCTTACTGGGCCGGCTCGAGTTTGCAATGGAAGCTCAAGTATTAGTATTGCAGTTAAAGCACGACAAATGGGCTATGATGAAAGATATAAACTGCGTAAACGCTATTCTTTTTGTAATGAGCTGTGCAAAGTTTCTGTTAACATACATGAAAAAATAATAAAGGATGCTGCTGGGTGTTAGGATTTTCGAAGCAGAAACAAAATGGTCACCGTATTTGCTTTCAGATAACGCAAACCAGCGTCCGTCTCCTTATTGCTAAAGGGCCTGCCCAGTCACCTGAACTGATTGTTAACGATCATGAGCAAGTAAAGCGTGGCTCACTGATTAAAGAAGCGGGCGCATTGCTGAACAAATATTCGCGTATGTCTCTAAAGCATGCGCAGGTGATTTTAGTCTTGGGTACGGACTTATATGAATCGGTTCAAGTAGATAGACCCATGCTTGACCCCGGTGAAATCGCTGAGAGTTTAAAATACAGCTTAAGCGACTTAGTTTCCCTCTCTGGTGAAGAAATTATTGCCGATTACTATGAGTTTCCTGAACAACCTTCGGGTCAGGACAAATTGGTTGCCGTTGCGGCGAACCGACACGAGTTAAAACCCTGGGTCGATTTTTTTGGCGAGCATGACCTGCAGCTAATGGACATTGGTATTGCGGAGTTAGCCTTGCCCCGGTTGGTCGAAATTCAAAACCATGCCGAGTTAACCCTTTACCAGAACCCGGGCGGTAATTACATCGCGCAAATTAACACGCCTAAAGGGCTGATGTTTACGCGTTTACTACGTGGTGTCACCGACATTTCGAGCTATACCGCAGAAGAAATACAGGCGGGAGCTTTGGAGCCGCTGGCAACCGAGCTCCAGCGTTCAGTTGACTATTTTGAAAGTCATTTACGGCAGGCACCTATTAGCCGCATTATTTTAGCGGTTGAACACAGGCAGCTATCGGCGGTGCAGAGCAGTCTGTCAGAGCTTTTAGCTGTTGAGTGCAGCGTTTATTCGTACCCACAATGGGCAACTGAGTTGCGCGAAGACGACTATTCCGATTTGGCAGGCATGGGCGCATTGTTAGAGGTGTCCGTATGAAGCAGTGGGTAAACCTTTATCGCAGTGACTTGCAGCCAATTAAGCAGCGTCTGACCCTAGGTCGGTTAAGCACTGTTTTAGGTGTTTGGCTGGCGCTGCTTATAGCTGCACTTGTGGTTACTCAATGGCAAAATTCAGCAGTTACCCAGGAAAACGCAAAACTATCAAATGCGCTACAGGCGGTTAACGATGACCTGACTCGTGCCCGGGAACGACTTGAACGGAGGGAGCCTAGCCTGCAGTTACGTGAAGAAAAAGAAGAGCTCGCACAACAACTTCAGGATACGCAAAGTTTCAGTCGCAGAATTAGCGAGTTCCAACAAGGTCAGTCGTCTTCGGTTAGCGGCTTTTTAAGTGAATTGGCACAAATAACGCCGGAAGCTATTTGGCTGACTGACTTTTCAATTGCGGGCGAGAATATTCGTTTGCATGGGCAGGCGTTAAATAGTGAAGCACTCGTTTTGTGGATGGATAAATTCGGTCAGTCTGACTTGCTGGCAGACAAGCGCTTTGCTGTTGTTGAGCTTAAGCGAAGCGAACAGGGCTACCAACAGTTTCTGTTGCAAAGCGTCAGGACTGACGAGGACAAATAGAGATGATGAACTGGTGGCTAAACTTACAAGAAAACTTTGACGCTATGCCTGCTCGCCAGCGTGCGTTGATGGCCTTGGCAGCTTTTCTTGTTGTGACACTGCCTCTTATCAGTTACTTAATTGTTCCAACTGTTGAAGAGAACAAAAGTACGCAGGCTGATAACCGTCGTATTGAGTCGCAACTGGAACAGCTGAAGCAATTGCAGCAAGAGTTAAGAACTCAGTTAAGTAAAGATGTGAACGCGCCGGTTAAAGCAGAGATTAAACAACTACAGCAGCGCTTGGTTGTGGCCAAAGAAGATTTCTCAGGAAACACCGTGCTATTACCTGCCGACCAGCGTAAACAGTTTTTGCAAGGGGTGTTACGACACGCTTCTGAGTTGGAAATGGAAAACCTGGAAGCGCAGGAGCCGTCAGTGGTGTTTGAAACCGGTTCAATCAAGCTGTATCAACATGCTATTCAGGCGGAATTCAGCGGACGTTTTTTTGCTGTATCGGAATTTGTCGATAAACTGCAAACGGAGTATCCAAGTGTGCGGTGGGCGAACTTTGAGTACCAAGTGACGAATTATCCGACAGCAACAGTGACTATTGTCTGGTATTTACTGAGTACTGATAAGGAGTTTATCAGTGCGTAACTTAATTTTATGGCTATTTGTTTTATTGCCGTTGTCGACGTTAGCGCAAGAGCGTGACCCGACTCGGCCTCCGGTCAATGAAACGGAAACAATAGCTAACCTGGACAGCTGGGCGGAAGAATTGAAATTGACGCAAATTTTGTATTCTGAGCAGAGCCAGTCAGCTCGGTTAAATGGCCAGTGGGTCAAGCCGGGAGAGCGGGTTGATGGTGTGGAAGTAACGTCAATAAAACCAAACAGTGTGGTTGTTGAAAAAAGTAATGAAGTGGTCGAGATTACTTTATTTAAGCCGATAAAACAGAATAAGAAAGGCATCCCGGGGGCAGTACAATGATAAAAGTTGCGACAGGCGCATTATTGCTGGCAGTAATAGCGGGTTGTGCTTATCAGCCGAGCTATTCACCAGACGAAGCAAATGAGGCAATGAAGCCAGAAGCTGCTGAGAAAAAAGCGTCTGCTACAAAGTCGGCTATGCCGGCAGAAGTTAGTAACTTTCTGAGTCAAAGCGCGAACGGGCGAGAAGAAGACGGCTTAGCATTGCTAGAAGAACCCCGCTTTGTTCTACAGGCGGATGAAGTTGATGCGAAAGCTTTCTTTTATGGTTTGGCTGCTGATTCCCCTTACAACATTTTGGTACATCCGGATGTCAGCGGTGAAATTTCAATGAGTCTTAAAGATGTCACTCTGGATGAAACGCTGGATGCGGTGCAGGACATGTACGGTTTTGAAGTGCGCCGCTCCGGCCGTACAATTCAAATATTCCCTTCTGGTGTGCGCACCCAAACGTTTTCGCTCGACTACCTGTCACTGCGGCGTTTTGGCATGTCACAAACTGAAATCTCGGGCGGTGGCGTCAGTGATGAGCGTAATAACAATAACCAGTCTAATCGCGGAAATACGAATAACACCAATGTTTCTGGGGCAAGTCCTTTCGCCGGTAGTGGTGAATACAGCAGGGACTCACGTCAAAACTCCATGCAAGGCAATGGTTCCAGTATTACCACGCAATCGGAAACCAACCTGTGGGGCGACTTAAAAGAAGTTATTGAAGGCATCATAGGTAACGGCAACGTTGTCTTGTCGCCGCAGGCCGGGGTGGTTAGTGTGACTGCGTCAGCGGACAAGCTTCGCGCTGTTGGCGACTTCATCGAAACCCTGGAGTCGCGCTTACAACGCCAGGTGATTCTGGAAGCACGCATTATTGAAGTAACACTGAACGACAGTTATCAGCAGGGTATTAACTGGAGCGATATCTATTCCGGCAATGCGGGTTTTGGAGTGGAATTCAATGGCGTAACCCCAACTAACGCGACGTCAGCGGCTATTGGTGGCTTATTCGGTCTTACTTACACCGACGAAGGAAATAATTTCAGTGGCATGATAGAGATGCTGCAAACCCAAGGCACCGTGCAGGTTCTGTCGAACCCTCGTGTCAGTGCGTCGAATAATCAAAAAGCGGTCATTAAAATTGGTGAAGACGAGTACTTTGTTACCGATGTGACCAGCCGTACTTCACTTGATTCAGGCGGTATTTCGTCGTCAGACTCTGATATTGAGTTCACGCCGTTTTTCTCTGGTATTTCTCTGGATGTTACACCACAAATTAGCGATGACGGCGAAGTCATTTTGCATGTTCATCCGTCAGTGGTCGAAACCAGCGAACAGGAAAAAGTCATCACCGTGTCAGGAAAAGAGTCGGTACTGCCGCTGGCGCGCAGCAACATTCGCGAGTCCGATACCATAGTAAAGGCCCGCAACGGTGAAATTGTTGTATTGGGTGGTTTAATGCAAACCACAAATTCCGAAGAAGTGGGTAAAGTTCCGTTATTAGGCGACATTCCTTTGTTGGGAGAGCTCTTTACGAACCGTCGTAACCGTCAGGAAAAGAAAGAACTGGTGATATTACTCAAGCCCACGGTAGTCGGTGTTGATACCTGGCGCGATGAACTGAAACGATCACGCGAACTGCTGCAGGAATGGTTCCCGGACATTGAGCAATAGGTAGTATGTATTTATACCATTACGGCTTACGCGAACTGCCTTTTACAATAACGCCGAACACGCAGTTCTACTACGACTTGAAAAGCCACCACGAGGCTTTCGAGGTGGTTTTGACTGCGCTTAAAACCGGCGAAGGCTTTATTAAAATTACCGGAGAAGTGGGAACCGGTAAAACTCTGCTATGCCGGCGGCTACTGAACGACATACCTGACTTTTTTAAAACGGCCTATATTCCTGATTCCTACCTGGACCCGGCTGAGCTGAGGCTGGCTATTGCTCAGGAATTGTCCGTTGAAACTGAGTCGTTAACCAACCAGCAACAACTGGCGCGAGCTCTGCAGCAACGTTTGCTGGATATAAATAAAAGCGGGCAGGCGGTCGTTATTTTGATTGATGAGGCGCAGGCGTTACCAGAGGAAAGTCTGGAAGCTTTGCGTTTATTGTCCAATCTGGAAACTGAACGACGCAAATTGGTGCATATTATTTTACTCGGGCAACCAGAGCTCGATGAGCGTTTATCTCAAAAAGCTTTCCGGCAGTTACGTCAGCGCATTAGCTTTGCGCATAAACTGACGGCCATGAATGTCGATGAGACAGCAGAGTACATAGCTCACCGAATGGATGTGGCTGGTTATAAAGGTACGCCAATTTTTGACTGGAAACTGATAAAAGGCCTGCACCGGAGCAGCCGCGGCGTACCAAGGTTGGTTAATATGCTCTGCCATAAAATGCTGTTATTAGCTTACGGAGAAGGTCGGCGCCAACTGTCTTCAAAAGATTTGAAGCTGGCGGTTAAGGATACCGAAGATACTGAGTCAACTCGCTCTGTTTGGCTACCTGTTACTGTGTCAGTCGGCTTTGTTTTCCTGGCTGCTGCCGCTGTTAGTTACTGGAAAATGGGTGGTTTTCTATGAGCGTAATCAATAAAGTCTTGAAGGATCTTGATCGCCGTGGCCAGCAACCTTTTTCGAAAAATGCTGCCAGTAGCGCGGTGGAGCGCCGCGGGAGTCATCGTTTTGGGTTATGGTTGTTAGCGTCACTCATTGTTATTACGCTTGCTCTGGTGTTTTTTTGGTGGCAGTCCTCAGATGATGACGTGATGACGGTAACTGAAAGCGAAGCTGCGGACATGCCGTTAGTGCAGGAGCGCGTTGAGCCATTGGTTGATTCATCTGCATTTACGGTACCCACTGAACGTGCCGATGCGCAAGAGACTGGCTCGCGCGAACAAACTGTCATTGACCAGAATAACCTCGCATCAGTGGCGGTGTCTGTGCCTAAAAGTGAGGAAAAACCCGAGCCCGAAAGTAAAGAGGTAGAGCCTAAAGCGGTTGAAGAAGAACCTGAATCGACCGCAGATAACAGCAGCGACGAAGCTGAGACGAGCGGTGAGTTTCGTAAGCAGCCCGTACAACTTTCACCGGCCGAAATTGCTGAACAACATATTGAGAAAGCGCAGAAAGCGCAGCAACAGGGGCGGTTAACTTCAGCTGAAGAGCATTGGCGTAAAGCGTTGGCTGTAACTCCGGACAATAAAAATGTCCGAAAGAAACTGGCAGCGCTTCAGTTTGGGCGCAACAAGGTATCTCAAGCTCTGACGACATTAGAGGCAGGTTTTAAACGTGACCCGTCTGACTTTGAGTTTCGGTTATTAAGCGCTCGCATTTTAGAAAAAGAAGCCCGTCCTGCGGCGGCCCTAAGTTTGCTGAAGCAAGCGACACCGAATGCAGCAGACTACCCGGACTACGTTCAGAAAAAAGCATTGTTAGCTCAGGAAGTGGGTGACTATCAGACGGCAGCAAATACTTATCAGCGACTTATTGTGGCGGAGCCGACTCAGGGCCGTTGGTATTTAGGTAAAGCTTTAGCTCAGCAGGAATTTGCACCGCAAACAGCTTTAGTCTCTTATGAAGAGGCACTAACGCGAATTACGCATCGGCCTACTGTCGAGTTTATTCATCAGCAAATTGCGTTGTTAGAAACAAATGCTCCGGCGGGTGAAGAATGAAGCGCCCACGTCTCAAAATGCGACTGGGTGACTTGCTTGTTCATGAGCAAATCATCACAGAAGATCAACTGCATAAGGCTTTGGAAGAGCAGCACCTCAGCGGACGCAAGCTAGGGGCAACGTTAACTGATCTCGGTTACATTTCAGAACAGCAGTTACTGGAGTTTTTGGCGCAGCAACTGAAACTTTCGCTCATTAGTATTTCTGAGCGAAAAATCCCACCGGAGGCTTTCAAGTTACTGCCTGAGGTTCAGGCTCGCCGGCATCGCGCTTTGGTCATTGAAGCCGATGACAAGAAAGCCCTGGTTGGCATGAGTGACCCGGCCGACTTGTCTTCAATTGACGCGATAAACCAGTTGCTGGCTCCTCGTCAGGTTGAACTGGCGGTTGTACCAGAGGGTGAGTTGATGCAGGCCTTCGACAACTTGTACCGACGCACGAAGGAAATTGAAACCTTTGCCAGCCAGTTACAGGACGAATACGAAGACACCAGTGAATTTGAACTGGGCCAACTCAGCCTTGATGACGACACGGACGAAGCAACTGTCGCCAAGTTACTGCAGTCAATCTTTGAAGATGCCGTGCAAGTTCGCGCGTCTGACATTCATATTGAGCCGGATGATCGCAAGCTCCGTATCCGTCAGCGGGTTGATGGCGTGCTACAGGAAAATGTTCTGGATGAAACCAATATTGCCAATGCGCTGGTATTGCGTCTTAAGCTGATGGCCGGACTGGATATCTCCGAGCGTCGCTTGCCTCAGGACGGGCGTTTTAATATGAAGGTACGCAAGCACAGTATTGATGTTCGTGTATCTACTATGCCGGTGCAGTACGGTGAGTCGTGCGTACTGCGTCTGCTGGACCAGTCAGCTGGCTTATTGTCTTTAGAGCAAACCGGTATGCCGGACTCAATTCTAAAACGCGTACGTAAGTTGATAAAACGGCCGCACGGTATGCTATTGGTAACGGGTCCAACGGGTTCCGGTAAAACGACAACCTTGTATGGCGCTCTGAGTGAGTTAAACACCGAAGGCAAAAAAGTCATTACGGTTGAAGACCCGGTGGAGTATCGCTTGCCGCGTATATCTCAAGTGCAGGTAAACAGTAAAATCGGCCTGGATTTCTCACGCGTGTTACGTACCACCTTACGTCAGGACCCTGACATTATTATGGTTGGTGAGATGCGTGACCACGAAACCGTAGAAATAGGTTTGCGCGGCTCCATCACTGGTCACCTGGTTTTATCCACCTTGCACACCAACGATGCTATCACCAGCGCCATGCGCCTAATTGATATGGGCGCGCCGCCGTATCTGGTTGCTGCGGCACTACGCGGTATTTTAGCTCAGCGTCTGGTGCGCCGGGTGTGTGACAAGTGCACTGAAGGTTATCAGCCTGATGAACCAGAAAGCCAGTGGCTGGAACATTTGAAAGAAGGTAGCTCTCAGTATTCTTTCAAACGCGGAGCTGGCTGTCAGAGCTGCAACCATACCGGATACCGGGGACGTATCGGTGTGTTTGAGCTGCTTGAAATGAACACACCCATGATGGATGCCTTACGTGACGGTAACACTCGTGAGTTTGCTGCGGCTGCTAAAGCGCATCCGGGCTATCAGTCCATGGCAACGGTTGCGCTGGATTATGCGCGGCAGGGCGTTACCAGTGTGGATGAAGTGTTATTCCTGGCTGAAAGTGTTGAGGACAGCATCTGATGCAGTTTCGTTATCGTGCCCGGGACAAGTCAGGCCAACTGCAGCGCGGCTCAGTTGATGCCAGCGATGAGCGTAATGCCGCTGACGTGCTCATGCGGCGCGGGTTGGTTCCTTTGTCCATTAACCCGGCCGGAGGACAGAGCTTTTCGTTACTTAACAGCAGCTTTGGTGAAAGTTTAAAATCGGCTTTTCAGCAGAAAGTCTCATTAGACGAACTGATTATTTTCTGTCGGCAGATGTACTCGCTGACACATGCCGGCATTCCTATGCTAAGAGCCATTGAAGGCCTTGCTGATACCACGCAAAACAAGCGTCTGCGGACAACCCTTAAAGATGTGCATGATCAACTGGAGCGGGGGCGGAATTTATCCACCGCTATGTCTCAGCACCGAGGCGTTTTTCCCCGGTTGGTTATTGCTATTGTGCATGTGGGAGAAAACACCGGTCAACTGGAGGAATCCTTTCAGCAGCTATCGGTGTACTTGGAAAAAGAGCAGGACACCCGTAAGCGAATAAAAGCGGCCACACGTTACCCGAGTTTTGTGTTGATAGCTCTGGTTGTCGCCATTTTTGTGCTGAACATTTTTGTTATTCCAACTTTTGCCTCCATGTTCAGCCGGTTCAATGTTGAGCTCCCCTGGGCAACGCGGGCGCTACTCGGGTCCTCCCAGTTCTTTGTCGGCTATTGGCATGTTCTGCTGCTTGCCATGGTGGGCGGCTTTTTCGGTATTCGTTATTACGTCGGAACGGACAATGGGCGGTTGAAGTGGGACAGCCTTAAATTAAAAATTCCTATTATTGGCTCTATTTTAATGCGTTCCATGTTAGGCCGCTTTGCGCGCAGTTTTTCGGTGATGATTGGCGCCGGTGTTCCATTGACTCAGGCTTTATCTTTAGTGGCTGAGGCCGTTGATAACGCCTGGATGGAAAAACGCATTATAGAAATGCGTCGGGGTATTGAACGAGGCGAAAATTTGTCACGAGTTGCCCGCCAGTCGGAACTCTTTACGCCGCTGATTCTGCAAATGATATCCGTTGGTGAAGAAACCGGTCGAGTCGATGTGCTGTTACTGGAAGTGGCTGAATATTATGAGCGCGAAACCGATTACGATCTGAAAACTTTAACCGCGCGTATTGAGCCGATAATGATAGCTGTGGTCGCGGTGATGGTACTGATTCTCGCGCTGGGAATATTTACCCCAATGTGGGACATGATGAGCGCATACCAGGGACGCTAATGACACGGGAAACAACGGATGAACGTAAGGGCATTCAACGTTTTCAGAACATTCTGGTGGTATTGCTTTTGTTGATACTGGCTGCGGTGGCCGCCAGAATGGTACTTATTAACGAGCCGCAAAAGTGGCGTCAAACCGAGTTAGACATTGCAGTATCGCGTTTTATTGACTCGCTTTGGCTGGCACGCACCGAATGGATGCGCCGCGGCAAGCCGAAAGAAGTGGCCTTGCTGAATGAAAGCAGAAAGCAGCAAGTGAAAATAGTCATGAATAATAAGGGCTGGCCTTCGGTTGAACAAGGCTGCCTGCGCTTATGGCAGCAATTGGGCGGTGAAATACCAGCCAGTGCTTTGCAGGTTAAAGCGGAGCTAAACAGCTGTTATTACGAAGTTAACCAACGGGCCTGGTTTAGCTATCACGATAAGCAGGGTCAGGTCGTTCGAAAATAAAGAGAAAGCTGGTGTTAAGTGTTAAGGAAATGTCATAAAATGGATTCCACTGGAGTTTTAGTATGAGAACTAAAATGAGAAAGCAGCAAGGCTTCACTATTATAGAGCTGATTATCGTGGTGGTTATTCTGGGGTTATTGGCCGCCGCGGCTATTCCCCGGTTTACCGATGTATCATCAGACGCAGAAGACGCAGCTCTTGAAGGCGTAGCTGGCGGTTTTGCCAGTGCTGTAGGCATTGTTCGGGGTGAGTGGGAGCTTAGCGGACGTCCGAAAGGTGATAGCAGCACGGGTTCCGGGGCTGAAGTATCGCTGGACCAAATTCTGCTTTATGTGGATGGCAATACCGGATACCCGGTTAGTGGTGACAACGACGCAGCGCACGACGAAAATCTGGTAGCTGAGGACTGTGTAAGTGTTATGCAGTCTATTTTGCAAGGAGCACCAACGGTTACAACCGATTTTAGTAACCTTGAGCAAACCCGTTATTTTACTTACGTGACACAGGACAGTGCCGCAGGTAACGATATGTGTGTTTATTATTTAACAAACACCATAAAAAATGAAGCAACAGCGCCGTCGGGTGATGATTATCTGACAGTGGGCAACGCTTTCGTTTATAATCCACGCAATGGCGGCGTGAGTATTCACAGCAATAACCAATAATTTCTATATAGAAATATTTTTAAACAACAATTGAGAGTTTTAATTATGCGCAATCAAAAAGGTTTTACTCTGATCGAACTGATCATTGTCATCGTAGTTTTGGGGATTTTGGCTGTAACTGCTGCGCCTCAGTTTATTAACTTCTCCGGCGATGCTCGTACTTCGACTGTGAAAGGTCTTAAAGGGGCAATGCAGGGCGCGACTCAGACAGTATATGCAAGAGCTGCGATTGATGATGACTTGGATGGCACTTCGGCTGCTCCGGTGACTGTTAATGGTGTAGCTACTGTGAACGGTTATCCAGCAGCGACACAGGCAGGCATTGTTACTGCTGCCAATTTAGATGCAACAAATGTTGATCCTGCTACTACAGTAACAACAGATTGGGCGTTTTTTGCAGATAGCGGTACCATTTCAATTGCTCCAGGTGATCAAGTAGTAGATCCTACAACGGCAGCGGTAGGGGATATTACCGACACGAACTGTTACGCGACATATTCAGATGCGGCTGATTCTAATACCCCTCCAGTAATTACTATTGTAACGACTGGCTGTTAAATCTGACTTTAGGAGCCTGCAGCCATTCAGCTGTGGGCTTTTTAAAGGCTAACTATGAAGTCCCGAGGCTTCACTCTTATAGAACTCATCATCATACTGGTCATCATCGGTATCTTAGCCGTATCGGCTAGCCCCTTATTTATTAGTGATTCTGGCACAAAAAGCCAAACAGCCCGCTTACAAGCGATGGGTATTTTGCGAGCCGTTCAGCAGCAAGCAATGCAAGATACTGTGAATGATTATAGTATTTCGGTAACAGAAAGCACTTTGGGTAACCCGCCTTACAGCGAAGACAATAGCCTTCAGCTCAGCAATTTAGATGACATCACGTTTTCACCTTCAGACCTAACTATTGGCTTCAATGCACTAGGGCAGCCAACACACGGTTGTACTGGCGGTTGCACAATAACGATTACCGAAAATTTAGGCGTAAGCCGAACCATTAGCATTAATAAAGAAGGCTTTATTGATGCGCAATAAACAGACAGGTTTCACACTCATTGAGCTTATTGCCGGCATTGTGGTTATTGCTATTGTTACTTTGGTGGTGACAACCGGGTTGGGCCAGCTCTTTCGTCAAAGTGTGGACCCCTGGCAGCAGATTAGGGCAACGGAAGTTGGGCAAAGTCTCATGAATGAAATAATGGCCCGGCGGTTTGATGAAAATTCTAATATCGGTAATCAGTATGAACGCTGCTCTGAAGGTTCGGGGAGCTGCACAACACCGGCTCCGTGTCCTGGTGACGGTAGCACCCCAAATGCCGAAGAAGCTCAGCGAGAACAGTTTGATGATGTGGACGACTATAACGGCTTGAGGCTAAGTGGAGATGAATTGAGTGGCTCCTCACCGAATCGTTACAATGGTTTTGAGGCATTTGTTTGTGTCACAGAAAAAAATGCAAATGAACTTAAAAGAATAACGGTCACAGTTATTACTCCTCAAGACGAGCGCATAGAGTTCAGCTCCATAAAAGGGAACTGGTGATGAGAGCGCAACGGGGCTTTACCTTAATAGAACTCATTATTGTTATTGTGTTGCTGGCCATAGTGGCGGGTTTTAGTTTTCAGTTTATTGGTATTGGCGCGCAAATGTTTTCGACCGGTGCTGAGCGGTTGCAGACCATAGAGAAAATCCGTTTTGCCATTGAGCGTTTGACCCGGGAAGTGCGGGGGGCGGTTCCAAATAGTGTACGGGTTAGTGGTCAATGCCTTGAGTTTGTGCCGGCAAAAGTCGCCGGGGTTTATTATGATACTCCAATACGACCCAGTTCTGCCGACGAAATGACCTTTGTGACTTTTGCCGGGAGCTCAGATGAAGACAATATAAGCTGGAGCCTAAGCGGAGATGAGCGTATTTTTATTTATGCCACCAGGGCAAACTTTATCTACTCAGATAACCCACAACGTTATGCAGAGCTAGCAAGTGGCTATGTGTCTACCAGCTTTGAGAATACTCTGCCTTTAGAGTCATCAAGTCAGTTCGCGAAGGAGTCGCCACTGCAAAGAGCTTATATTGGCAGCCCTCCGGTCAGCTTCTGTTTAAATGCGGGTAACTTATATAGGGTGAGCGGCTATGGTTGGCAGCAAACGCAACCAATACCCTCAGGTGGTTTTGCACCTGAAAACCTAATTGCGCAAGACATTAACATGAGTACCGCTGTTTTTGACGTAGAAGCGAATAACCAGCAAAGTAATAATATCATTACTCTGCAACTTCAATTCGGCGAAGCCGCTGAAGAACAAGTATTTTATTACCGTGAGGTGCACATCCCTAATGCGCCATAACAGACAGCAACGACAACTCGGTAAACAGCGAGGGAATACCTTAGTTATTGCGGTGTTCGTTATTGTTGTGCTCGGAGGTCTGGTAGCTGTGTTATCCAGTCTGCTGAGGACGACCTCAGAAAGTGTGGTTACCGAAGTGCTGGGAGCGCGTAGTTATTTAGCTGCGCAGTCGGGGCTGGAGCAAGCCATGTTGGAAGTCTATCCATTAAATAATGACCCTGTTACCAACTGCAGCTTTGATGGCACCAGTTACAGCTTCGCAGGTAACCAGAGCCTTCAGCAGTGTAACGCAGCCATAAGTTGCGATAGTCAGAATTACACAGATGCTGATAGCGAGACCTTTACTCATCTTGTGGTGACATCAACCGCGGTTTGTGAAGCTGGCTCGCAACGAGCATCAAGGCAGCTGCAAATAGAAACGCGAGTGGGGAATTAAAAATGAAAGCTCGCTATTTATTTTTACTAGCCGTTGCGTGTCTTCTGGTCACGGTAAGTGCCGACGCCAAAAAGTACAACTTGCCGAACCAAAGTCTGCCGGGCTGTACGCAAAATGGAACGACTTACACCTGCGGAACCTTAACACTCAACAGTGGCGATCAAATTGAAATCACCGGCAATGAAGGCGTTGTTATTATCGTTGAGGCCATTGACTTCGCTGACGGAGTTCAAATTAACAGTAAAGGCCCGTCTCTGGATATGCAGTTTTTATCGGGAGGGCAAACTACTATTGGTGAAAACAGTTCGGTGAATGCGTCCTTCGACAGTGACGGTGACATCGTCATAAGCGACGGCACCACGGTGACCGGAGATATTAGTTCAAGTGGGGATATAACGTTAGGGGACAACGTAACGGTTGAAGGTGACCTTAGTAGCGCAGGGACGGTAACAATAGGCTCCGGAAGTACAGTAACGGGTGATGTGAACGCGCCGGTAATTAATAATAGCGGTACGATTGAAGGCGAAACTTGCAATACCCCCGGTAACGTAGGCGACTGCCAGCAGACCCTACCCGATCCAATAGGTTACTGGCAGTTTGATGAATTACAGTGGGGTGGTACATCCGGAGAAGTTGCCGATAGCTCACCATACTCTTATGACGGTATTGCGTTAAGCAATGCGTTTACGTCAGGTTTTAACCCCGCGAGAACCTTAAACGATGAGAGTACTTGCCGTTATGGTCGCTTCAATGGCGACAACCGGGTGCGCGTTCCGGGTGTCGACCAGACACTGGAGTCAAATACCATTTCCGTTGCTTTTTGGTTTAAAGGTGACTCGGAGTTACAAAACCCGAGCGACAGCTACCAGACGTTGTTACTGCTCGGGGAAGGCACGACAGAGACAGATGCTGGGCGTTTTGAAGTCTACCGGCAGGATGATAGCGACGGCGGCGGATTATACTTTGAAGTACGTAAAAGAAATGGTGACCTGCTGACAATTGAAGCGGGAAATGCCTTTAATGGTCAGAGTAATTTATTTGATGACCAGTGGCATCATATAGTGGCGAGCTACAATGCCGACAATAACGTTCTTTATTTGTATATTGACGGTGAACTGTTCGATACCAACTCTTACTCCGGCGACACGAGACTTAACGATAGAGCAACACCGACCCTTTATATCGGTGGTCAGGGCAGTTCACAAAATAGCTTTCGTGGAGAAATTGATGAAGTCTACTTGAGTGACGGAGTTTTCACGCCGACAACTGCTGCAGTTCTGTATTACCAAACACGGCCATGTGCGAACACCCGCCCTCAATGTTCGGCAGTATGGCCGCAAGGGTTCAGCCCGGCCAATAGCGTACCTTTGCCTTTTGACTTGCCAGACCGAGATTTGAACTCTCAATTGCCGGGAACGCTACAGCCTATAGATTATTTGCGAGTTGGTGATTTTAGTGATGTTGGCGCAAACTACTCAACAAACGGGCAGACGTCGCGGGTTTATATTGATGGTGATTTAACCATACAGTCCGGCCGTCGGATTAATATCGGTGGCAGCGCAGATGAACTGATTCTGGTTGTGACGGGTGATTTATATTTAGAAAAAGACGTAGAAATTAACGGTTATATTTATGTTCAGGGTAATTTGTATTTCGAAGAAAGTATTTTCCCCTGGAACAGAAGTGAGGTTAGCGGGGCGCTGAGTTTGGCAGGCCAGGCCAGTTCTTTTGGTTTTCCGGGGTTTTTCTCGCCAACAATAGCGTATGGAGCCCCTGATGAACCTCTGGATGGCGGCAATTTTTGTGAAGCTGGCAATACAGAGCCTCCGGTTGTAGTGCCTGATCATTATCGGTTGTCCTATACAAGCCCGGCATTAACTTGTGAAGCTACGGAAGTGACTATCGAAGCATGTGCGGATGAGTCATGTTCAAGTTATTCACCTGTTAGCAGCACGGTCTACCTTTCTCAGAGTGCGGGGCAGTGGAGCCCGAACCCAGTTGTAGTAGCACCTACGGCAAATGTTGAGTTAAGCCAGTTAGAAGCGGGTGACTACACGCTAGCCGTTGATGATATTCAAACAACGCCAGGAGCTTTGAACCCGACGCAGTGTTACGTTAATGGCAATTTAACTTCAAATTGTGAGATAACCTTTAGTGATACCGGTCTTAAGTTTGGAGCGATTCCAAATCAGGTTGCGGGAGTGCCATTCTCCAGTACGCTTTCCGTTGTTCGACTTAATGATGAAACTAAGGCCTGTGAAGTCGTGGCCGAACAGGTAAATGAAGTCGATATGGGAATGTATTGCGTAAATCCAGGCAGCTGTAGCGACTTTACTCAGTTTCCTTATGCACAAATGACAGTTGATAACACTCAAATCGACGAACTAGAAGAGAATGGCAGCGGTGTTGTTGAAGGATGGACAGCTGTTGTAACAGACTTTGTTGATGGAGAGGATCTATTTACGGTTCAATACGGTGATGCTGGCCAGGTGAAGTTACACGCAAAAGCTCAACTGCCTAATGGCAAAGTGATTGAAGGTGTGTCGAACGACTTTGTCTATAAACCGGCTGAAATCTCGCTACAAACCGTGAGCAATTATAGTGGTGATATTCTGGCGAAGGCGGGCGAGGCGTTCTCGATGTCGTTGCAAGCGGTTAATGCGGGTGGCGAGGTAACGCCGAATTTTGGTCGTGAAACTCCACAGGAGACACTGAATATAGCGAGTATCGCAGATGCAGTTTTGCCTTCAGAGAATGATGGTAATATAGAGAATGCCGGCAACTTCATAGCGCAGGATATCGGATCGATTCGCTTTGATAATACGACAGTGGCTTATACCGAAGTCGGCAATGCTAGAGTTACTGCTCAAATTGCGGACCAAGATTATCTTGGCACAGGAACGGTTATCACTGATCATAACATTGGTCGCTTCATTCCTTTCGCGTTTGAGCCATTGACCGCGGGATTTGCCGGTACTTGCACAGATTTTTATTACATGGGGCAACCGCAGTTGATTGAACTGTCAGCAAGAGCGGTTAATGCTGGCGGCGCAGTAACGGCAAATTATGATGGCTCGCTCGCGAAGGCCATACCTCTGTTTTATGCCTATGATGACCAGAGTGGTCTGGCAGAGCCGTTATCTGAACATTCAGTATCTGAAAACCCGGCAAATGACTGGCAATGGGACAATGGCATCGGCCAATTTATAGGCTCCGCTAGTGTGACTGTGTCCCGGTTATTGTCACAGCAGCCCGATGGTCCATATGAAAATTACATACTGGGATGGCAACTCGACGATCAAGAAGATGGTAATTTCTACTCGGTACTCGAAAATAGTGAGCTACCTGCAATGAACGGGGCCGCCCGGTTGGATAGTTCCTCTCTATATTATGGTCGTGTTAACCTGCAAGATACGTACGCGGGTATGGGCGATGTCATGCCAGTTGCCGGAGCTGTTGAATATTGGCAGGGCGAAAGCTTTGTTACAAATGAAAAGGATGCTTGCTCGACATTTTCTCGCGCAGACATTCAATTGCGCGACGACCTAACAGCCGGACCGTACCCGGCGTTAGAAACAACGCCGGCCGAACTTAGCGTCAGGGATGGGTTACTGAACCCCTCAGATGTTGATATTAACGAGTTATTCCGTTGGGTATCGGAGCAAGAAAGTGAGCCCTACTCGTTTCTTTTTGAGGCTCAAGTGCCTGCATATTTACAGTATGACTGGTCAGGAGATGGCGACTTTGATGAAAACCCGCAAGCCGAGGGCACATTCGGTATTTATCGCGGCAGCGATCGCCAAATTTACTGGCGTGAAGTAGGCTGGTAGAGTCATTTATGATGAATAATCGACAATTCGATGACAATGCCTCTTGCTCTTTTGTTGACAAGCAAATAGCATAAAGCAGAGTTTAAACGAAAAATGCGCGACGTTGACGAACGTTCAATATTATTACAATAACTATAGCGCGATTACAGCTTTGGCTTTTACGCCGCTTTGTTATTTTTTCAAGCTTGGAATGGGAACATGATGCGATTGGCTCGACTGGCCCTAGTAATGGCCTCTACATTGACATTCGCCTCGACGGCTCTTGCTCAGCAGGAGATGACTGTCGAAGAAATTGCTAACCAAATTTCGACTCTAGAGAGCGACTTTGAGAACTTTTCTGGCACCGTTAATACGCTTCAACAAGAAGAGCGTGAGCTGCGTGAAAAGCTACAAAACTTGCGTGAACGCAATAGCGAACTGGAGTCAAAGCGCGAATCGGCTTTAGCGGAAATGAATGACCGCTATCAGCGTTTGGTAGAAGACCCCACAATTGATATTGCTGGCGCTCAGGAAGCATATAAGCAAGCGGTCATGGCTCACCAGCAAAATAAAGCGGACATTAAGCAGCAGGTTAGCCTGGTGAATGAAAAGGCGCGTGAAGTTGAAGAAGCGCGTGTTAGTAAGCACAGCCTAATTAATGAAATTGAAACCTTAAAAGAACAGCGTAACTTAGCTCGGGTCGATCGGTTAGAGAACGAGTTTAACCGCACGGGTGAACTGGAAGTGAGCCAGTCCATTAGCTGTGATCGTCAGGAAACTTTGGCGCAGTGTGAGAACCGCGGTAAGTTGATGGCGAAGCAAAAAGCCTCAAAACAGTATCTCAATACAATTTTAGATGGCTTAAGTGAATCGTCGCTGGCACGTGAAAATATTGAAAAAGCGAGCCCGAACGTTCAAATCTTAGGTTCAAAAACCGTTAGCAATGGCTTCAGTGGTGCTGGTAATTATGGCGTCAAACTTGCTGTGGAACTGAGAGGGCAGCTGCCGCAAAGTCAGGCATGTACTCTGCTGAATGTTGATATGCGCTACTGCGCGGCGGAGCAACGGCCGGGGGAGCTGCAAGCGGGTGATGAGGAAACGGTTGATAGCTCCGTCATGCACCCGTTAACCATACGCTCGAACGTGTATGATGATGAAGTTGTTATCGATGGCGTAAGTTATGGCTCAACACCGTTAGAAGTGATGTTGCCAGGTGGTGAACACCAAATTGAAGTTCTTAAGTACGGATACTCTGCTTATGCAGAGAAAATAGTATTAAAAGACGCAACCTCTATTCGAGCTGATTTAGAGAAGTCAGAGTATTCTTTTACTCGTGGCGAGAAAATTCAGGACATTCTATTCCGTGACGTTCGTGGCCCGGAATTAGTCGTTGTCCCTGCCGGGAAATTTAAAATGGGTGATCTAGTAGGCAATGGTTTGCCTAATGAACGCCCTGCTGAAACACGTGAAATTCCAACGGCTTTAGGTATTTCAGACACTGAAATAACCGTTGAGCAATTTAGTAATTTCGTAAAAGATACTGCGTACGTCACTGATGCCGAGAAACGAGGCACATGTGCAAGCCTTAGCAATGGCCGCCCTCAGTTTAACGACAATCTAAGCTGGAAAAATCCGGGTTTTAAGCAGTCAGATAGCTCGCCGGTTGTTTGTGTGAGTTATAATGATGCTAAAGCATACGCCGACTGGTTAACTCAAAAGAGCGGTTTTAAATACAGCATTCCAACAGAAGCCGAGTGGGAATACGCTGCGCGCGCCGGCTCTGAAACAGATTTTTGGTGGGGAAATGATGTTGGTTATGGTAAAGCAAACTGCCGTAACTGCGGTACAGATTGGTCAAACAAACGTCCGGCTCCAGTCGCTAGCTTCCATCGTAACCCTTGGGGACTGTACGATACAGTCGGTAATGTCTGGGAGTGGACTGAAACCGATAACGGTGTGGTAGTGAAGGGCGGCGCCTGGAACTTTACACCGAGTCTGGCAAGAGTTTCGACAAAAATGGAACTTCCGTCAGATTTTAACTCCAACTACATTGGATTCCGTGTTGTAAGAGCTCAGTAACACATACTGAGCTTTTTGCTGTCACTCTGTTAGCTAAATAAGTAGGGATATACCGCTTCATGTTTAAGAAAATTCGCGGCATTTTTTCAAACGATCTGTCTATTGACCTGGGAACAGCGAATACGCTCATCTACGTTAAAGATGAAGGTATCGTTTTGAACGAACCATCCGTTGTGGCCATTCGGCAGGAACGCTCGGGCGGTCCTAAATCGATAGCCGCTGTTGGGGCGTCAGCAAAACAAATGTTGGGTCGTACTCCGGGTAATATTCGCGCCATTCGCCCAATGAAAGATGGCGTAATTGCCGACTTTTATGTGTGCGAAAAAATGCTTCAGTCTTTTATTAAACAAGTGCATGACAGCAATTACTTTCGTCCCAGCCCTCGCGTCTTAGTGTGTGTGCCGTGTGGCTCGACTCAGGTAGAGCGCCGCGCGATCCGCGAGTCAGCACTGGGTGCCGGTGCTCGTGAAGTGTATTTGATTGATGAACCGATGGCTGCAGCTATCGGTGCTGGGTTGCCAGTGTCAGAGGCAACAGGCTCCATGGTGGTTGATATCGGTGGCGGTACCACCGAAGTTGCGATTATCTCACTAAACGGTGTGGTGTATTCGTCTTCTGTCCGCATTGGTGGCGATAAGTTTGATGAAGCTATTATCAGCTATGTCCGCCGCAATTTTGGTGCCTTAATCGGCGATGCAACCGCTGAACGCATCAAGCATGAAGTAGGCTCTGCGTTTCCGGGCGAGGAACTGAAAGAAATTGAAGTGCGTGGCCGCAACTTGGCTGAAGGGGTTCCGCGCTCGTTTACGCTAAACAGCAATGAAATACTGGAAGCTCTGCAAGAGCCGCTAATGGGTATTGTCAGTGCCGTCATGGTTGCATTGGAACAGTCGCCACCGGAGTTAGCATCCGATATTTCAGAGCGTGGTATGGTTCTGACAGGTGGCGGTGCCTTACTGAAAGACCTTGATCGCTTGTTGGTTGAAGAAACCGGTATTCCGGTCATTATTGCTGATGATCCGCTCACCTGTGTTGCACGCGGTGGCGGTAAAGCCTTAGAGATGATTGATATGCATGGTGGTGATTTATTCAGTTATGAGTAATTCATGAAAACTCTGTTTGCCCGAGGTCCATCCTTACTCTCCAGGCTAGTGCTCGCACTAGCCTGTTCGTTTCTACTGATTTTTATTGATCATCGCCTACAAGCGATGAAGCCTGTCCGTCTATTTCTCAATTCGTTAGTGGCTCCAGTGCAGTACCTGGCTATTTTGCCTGAACAGATACTGGACGGCTTGTCTGAATCGGTAAAAACAACCTCTCAGCTCAGCGAAGAGAACAAACGCCTGAAGCAGGCGATTCTTGAGTTACAGGGTGAGCAACAGCAGCTTCGCTTTCTTCAGAATGAAAATAAACGGCTGCGAGAATTGCTGGGGTCCGATGCACGCGACTCCGCTCGTCGTATGGTAGCGGAAGTTATTGCGGTTGCATCAGAGCCGTTTTCACAACAGTTGGTCATCAATAAGGGTACCCTGAGTGGCGTCTATGAAGGGCAGCCGGTGCTCGACAGCAATGGTATTATTGGTCAGGTGCAGGATGTTGGCGGAAATACCGCCCGTGTTTTATTGTTGTCTGACCAAAGTCACGCCATATCTTTGCGCTCAGAGCGCAATGACATTCGGGTATTGGCACAGGGAACCGGTGATATTGGTCGCCTTGAGCTCATGTTTATCCCACACAGCAGTGATTTACAAAAAGGTGACTTACTGATGTCCTCAGGCTTGGGTGGCGTATTTCCTGAAGGCTATCCCGTTGCGCGAATCAGCAGTATTGTTAGAGACGAGTCGTTGCCTTTTGCAACGGTATTCGCTGACCCTGTCAGCGCACTGGACCGTGTTCGTAATGTGCTTTTGCTATGGCCTAGTGAAGGTGAGCAACAACCGATTTTCGATGAGGACGAGGGATGATTGTGGTTAAACCCGGGTTTATCACCTTGCTGGTTACATACGTCATTGCACTTACGCTGATGGTGATGCCGATGCCTGCCGCATTCGACACCTTCCGTCCTGACTGGCCGACTCTGGTCATGTTGTATTGGATAATAGCTCTGCCACATCGGGTTAATATGGGCACAGCGTTAGCTCTTGGGGTTTTAAGTGACATTTTATTAGGCTCTATTGTGGGTGTTCACGCGTTAGGCATGGTGGTGGTTACTTATTTTGCGGCGCGCCATTTTCAGCGTATTCGTAACTTTGCCTTAATTCAGCAGGCGCTGGTCATTGCTTTACTCATATTTATTAAACGCTTTGTGGTCTTTGAGGCGAATGTATTTTTGCACGACGCAGAATTTACACTGTCCTATTTCTGGCCGGTACTAACATCGGCCGTATTCTGGCTTTGGGTGTTCCCGTTATTACGAAAAGTCCGTCGCCAGTTTGGGGTAGTCTGATGCGTCTTTTGCTTGCCTCGTCGTCGCCAAGGCGCAGAGAACTGCTGACCTTACTGCATCGGCCCTTCGACTGTTGTGTTCCTGAAATTGAAGAGTGCCGTGGCCAGAATGAAACTGCTATGGACTATGTGACCCGGCTGGCTGAAGAAAAAGCGCAGGCTGTAGCGAAAAGGCAAAATGAGGCCTGTTTGGTTATAGGCTCTGATACCTTAATCAGTTTTCAGGGGCAGGTTATGGAAAAACCTGAAAACTACGAGCATTTCAGCCAAATGATGAAGCAGCTGTCAGGGCAGACGCACCAGGTTTTAACGTCCGTCAGTGTCTGCTACTGGAATGGTCGTAGTATTCAGGAGCAGGAAACCGCCGTGGTAACAACTCAGGTTGAGTTTGCGGCGCTTACCAATGAAGAAATAGAAGCCTACTGGGAAACCGGAGAGCCGCACGATAAAGCTGCTGGCTATGGTATTCAGGGCTATGGCGGTAAGTTTGTAAAGCGCATCGACGGTAGCTACTTTGCGGTTGTTGGCTTACCTTTGTATGAAACGGAGCAACTATTGCGGATGTTCGAAATGGAAGGTGAAGTCGATGAGCGTTGAAGTCTTAATGAATGTGACCCCCACAGAGACTCGTGTTGTGCTTGTTGAAAACGGCATCTTGCAGGAAGTCCATATTGAACGCCAGGCAAAGCGTGGGCTAGTCGGTAATATCTACATGGGTAAGGTGTCCAGAGTGCTGCCGGGTATGCAGGCGGCTTTTATTGATATTGGCCTGGACAAAGCCGCATTTTTACACGCTTCCGACATTGTTGTTCAAGTGGACGGCGATGACCTGCCTCAACCGGATGAAAAGCCTCAGCAAAAGATTACCGAGCTGGTACACCAGGGGCAGCACATTATGGTGCAGGTGGTAAAGGACCCCCTGGGAACCAAAGGAGCGCGTTTAACAACCGATATAACCCTACCCTCAAGGTATTTGGTCTTTATGCCCAAGAGCGACCATGTGGGCGTCTCTCAGCGCATTGAAGAGGGTGATGAGCGTGAACGCTTACGTCAATTGGCTGAAGATGTTAGTAAGGTAGACGGGAAATTCATTGTACGGACAGCGGCAGAAGGCGCTTCGGAACAGTCTTTAAGGGGTGATGCAGACTTTCTTTTCCGGTTGTGGGATAAAATCAAAGCCCGCAAAAAATCTCAGCGCAAAGTGGGCATGTTGTACGAAGACCTCAACCTTTCCTGTCGCGTATTGAGAGACTTTGTCGGAGAAGAAATAGAGCGTATTCGAGTGGATTCTAAGGTGACTTTTGACACCTTAAAAACTTTCACTCAGGACTTTATTCCGGAATTGACCAGCGTACTTGAGTATTATACCGGTGATCGTCCCATTTTCGACTTGTTCGACGTGGAAAATGAAATGCAGCGCGCGTTAGACCGCAGGGTTGATTTGAAGTCAGGTGGATCGTTGATTATTGATCAGACCGAAGCCATGACAACGGTAGACATTAATACCGGTGCTTTTGTTGGTCACCGTAATCTGGAAGAAACCATCTTTAATACCAACATCGAAGCAACACAGTCTATTGCCCGACAATTACGCTTGCGAAACCTGGGTGGCATTATCATTATCGACTTCATTGATATGCAGGATGAAGAGCATAAGCGTCGGGTTCTCCATAGTCTGGAGCAGGCATTGGCTAAAGACCGTGCAAAGACGACCATTAATGGGTTTACTTCTCTGGGCTTGGTTGAGATGACCCGTAAACGCATCAGAGAGAGTCTGGAGCATGTTTTGTGTTCCGAATGCCCGGTTTGTCTTGGACGCGGCAGTATGAAAACCGTGGAAACGGTCTGCTATGAAATTATGCGAGAAATTGTCCGGGTGCACAAAGCCTACGAAGCGGATAAGTTCGTTGTTTACGCCTCCGCTCAGGTAAGTGAAGCCTTACTTAATGAAGAATCTCATGCTCTGGCTGAACTTGAGCTCTTTGTTTCGCGTCAAATAAAGATACAAACCGAACCCTTGTATAATCAGGAACAATTCGACGTTGTCATGATGTAAGGCTAATGCGTACTCTGTCGTGGATATTGAACAAACTCTGGCTAACGCTGGCTATTGTGCTGGTGCTGGTTGCGGTCGGCCTGAGTTTATTGCGCTACAGCCTGCCTTACCTGCCCGATTTAACTGAACCTCTCGAAGAGCAGTTGGAAGCCCGTTTTCAGCAACCCGTGAGTATCAGCGACCTGTCTATGACCTGGACCAGAGAAGGCCCTTCTGTTGTCCTCGATAATCTTGTTTTACTGGAGCGTGAGAAGTCACCTCTGCAAGTGCGCGTCGGTGAAGTTCATGTTGTACTGGATTTTTGGAATACGCTGTTGGACAGACAGTTGATTGCTGAGCAGTTTATTCTGGAAGATGCACGCATAGCTTTGGATCTGAGGAAATTTTCCGGTCTTGATGAAACCGAAGAATTAAATATCGACTACATTAACCGTTTGTTTTTGCAGCAGTTAGAGAAGTTTTCACTGAATAATGGCGAATTATTACTGACCAATCTGCGTGGAGTGACACGTAAAATTGATATTGATCGCCTGTCCTGGACAAATGAAGGCAAAAAACACCAGGGGATAGGTCAGTTCAGAATGGAAGACTTTGCCACCAACAGCCTTAATTTCATTATTGATTTACGAGGTGATCGTTGGTCAGAGTTTAATGGTCAATTTTACGTCGATTCTCAAAATGTCGACATTAGTCCCTGGTTAGAAGAACAATTGGGGGATATTGATGTACAAGCTTCGAATGTTAACTTCACCGGCTGGCTAGATGTTCGTAACGGTCAGTTGTTTGAGGGGTTACTTAAACTAAGAGATAACCGCATCACCTGGCTCGATGCCGGAGCCGATGAGCTTAAATGGCTTCAGCTCCCTGAGGGCGAAATTATTCTGAGGCCGGAAGCTGAAGGGTGGCTTATCAACAGCTTACCTATGACAGTGAACACCTCTGTTGGTCAGTTAGACATCCCCCGTATTGCCTGGCAGCAATTGACTGATGTTCATGATATTAGCATCGACGATATGGATATCGGTGAAGTCATTGGTCTGCTTCCTTTAATTCCTGTCGACTTTGATACCAACGGATTGATGGCCCTGGGTCTTAATGGCAAAGCAAGTTTTCGGTATCGGATGCACCCGGTTTCTGGCCGGCAGTGGTCGTTGAAAAGTGAAAATTTATCTGCCGACGGTAACGATAATTTGCCAAGCTTCAATGGCCTGGATTTAGCGGTAAATAGCACCGCAAACCAGGGATATTGGCGTATCGATGGTCGTAATGTTCGACTTGCAGGCAATAGCTTGTCTCCTGAACAGGCGTGGGATATTGATACTTTGAGTTTATCCGGTTCGTGGCTAGTGCAATCCGAACACTGGAAAGTCCGGTTAGAACAGATGGAATTAGCTAAGGACGATTTTCTTCTAGCGGGCAGTGGACAGGTTTCTGGTCGCGGAGCGGTCACACCTCAAGTTGATGCGCTACTGTCAACCCAACAACCTTTTTCCGTCTCAACGGCGCGGACATTGCTCCCCTCAGTTATGGGGCAGGGCGTCAAAGATTATCTCACTAATGCTTTAGTATCCGGTGAGGCTAAAGGTCTTGAAGTATTATGGCGCGGGCCGGTCAATGAGTTTCCGGGGGAAAAACAGAATGGCGTTTTCAACGCGCGTGTTGACTTCGATACTTTGAGCTACCGGTTTCAACCAAATTGGTTGCCGTTAGAAAACGCACCCTTAAAATTAGATTTCTATAACAAAGCCTTGCGGATGTCAGCAAATGCCGGCCACATTAACGAGGTACAGGTGAAGCAGGTTGATGCCCAAATTCCTGATTTAACGGATGCGGAGCAGGGTTTGCAAGTACAGGCGAATGTGAGTGGTAAGGCTGAATCTTTACTTCCTGTTTTTGAACAGTCTCCGCTTGATAGCGTGACTGAAACCCTATTGCAGCTTAACCCTAAAGGTGAGGTTGAGGGGGCGTTTGAATTAGACATTCCGTTTAATGGTTCTCGTGAAGTGGCGGTAGAAGTCAGCGCGCCGCTGAAAGGGGTTTCAATTACCGTTGAGGCATTACAGCAGACCTTTGACATAACGAACGGGCAATTAACGGTAGAGAACAGTAGCGTCAGCACCGAGGGTTTACGTTTAAACTGGTATGGAATGCCAATAGATACTCAGGTGTCTGGTGAGTTAAGTGATGAGGAGTACCTGCTCGATATCACTACGGCAATAGACTGGCAAAGCGAGCCTTTGTTTGAACAACTCCCTTACCCGCAATGGGAACCGTTTTTCTATGGTGCGGTTAACGGCGAAGCGGACTTATCTTTGCGCCTTAGTAACGAAGATGTTGGTGTTGAACTGGAGTCACAGTTTGATTTGACGGGGCTGGAAACCTCACTGCCCGAACCTTTGCAAAAGGACTTTGGAGAGGGGTGGCAGCTCTCAGTTCGTCTCAATGGAAACGGTGACCAACTGCGACTGCGCGCCAATATCGATGATCGTCTTAGCTGGGACAGCCTTTGGCAGCCTGGTAGTAACGGATGGCAGCAAGCCGTATTGAATGTCGGAGAAGTATCTTCAGCAGATGAGCCGGGCAGTTTTACCGGGTTTGCTGTGAATGCGGAGTTACCTCAAGCGGATATTGGACAGTGGTATTCAGTTATCTACGCTCTGGCAGAGGGAGCAGGTGTTGATAGTGAACAGCAGAGCAGTGGTGATGGGTGGTTGCCGGACTCTATTAGTATTGAAACACCTCAGTTGCGCTGGGGGCAGCAGAGATTTAATCAGGCCGATATCCAGGTATGGCCTGGTGAGTCAGGCTGGCAAGCCCGCGTAGACGCGAATAACGCCGTGCTAAGCGCGACAATCCCCGAGAATTTTGTGCAGCAAGGTATCAGCATTAGAGCGGATTATTTAGCCTTAAGCACGGGTTTTGAATTACCGGAGGAATCGGATGAAACGAACTGGAGCTGGCTTGAAAAAGTCCCTCCATTGAATTTTCTGTGCCGTAGTTGCCGTATCGATGAAAAAGACTTAGGTGAAGTAGAGTTGATTCTTAGTCCTCTTGATGACGGCTTCAGTATTGAAAAAATGACGCTTAAAAAAGACAGTGACGAGCTGACACTGACAGGGTTCTGGCGGCATTCAGAAGAGCGGGGATTCAGCGCTTTGTCCGGTAGCCTAAGTAGCGAAGATTTGGGCGATTTATTACGCGATTATGGTTTGGAAACCGCAATAAGGGACAGCGCGGCGGTTATTGATTTTGATTTGAATTGGCAAGACCATCTACATCAGTTCGAGTGGGAGTCACTCAATGGTGAAATTAAATGGGATTTAGAGAAAGGTTATTTGGCCGAAGTCAGTGATGGTGGTGCGCGTTTGTTTTCTATGCTGAGTCTGGACAGCATTCTTCGTAAGTTGACACTGGATTTCCGTGACATCTTCTCTCAGGGAATGTTCTTTACTGACTTAACGGGGAGCGTTCAGGTTGAAGACGGCGTGGCCAACACCAATGACGCGCAGCTATTAGGCTCCGCCGGCGATATGGAAATTCGCGGGTGGACAGACATGAACACCGGCGAGTTAAACTATAATCTGACTTATGCACCTAAAGTGACTTCCAGCCTTCCTATTATTCTGGCCTGGATGGTTAACCCGCCCAGCGGCCTTGCTGCCTTGTTTATTGACAAGGTACTGCATGACGCTAAAGTCATTTCTCGCTTGCGGTATCAGGTGACAGGAACCATTGATGATCCGGTAGTTGAAGAAATAGAACGTGACAGCCGCCCTGTTGATTTGCCAGAATTGGAAGAGAACTCAACCGATTCCGAGGCAGATGATGACACAAGTGCAACTGACGGCGCTGCAGATGAGCAGTCGCCCGGATCCGCAAGATAATCTGACCACTGTTGCTAAGTTATTAGAGCGACTTCCCGCTGCGCGTCCGCAACTGGTGGTGTTGCCGGAAGCGTTTTGTTGCTTCGGTGCTGGTGATCGTGCGCAGTTGGATATGGCTGAAACCTATCAGGACGGTGAAATACAGCGACAGTTGGCTTCGCTGGCAAAAGCGCATGGTATTTATCTGGTTGCCGGCACCATACCCATAGCGGCAGGCGAGCGTTTCTCTGCGGCATCGTTACTCTTCGGGCCTGACGGTTCTATTGTCAATCGCTACGATAAAATTCATTTATTTGATGTCGATGTTGCAGATAACACCAAAAAATACCGGGAGTCAAAATGGACGAAACCCGGCACTGAAGTAGTAACCGCCGCAACCGACTTAGGTGTGGTTGGTATGTCAGTGTGTTATGATCTGCGCTTTCCAGAGTTATTTAGAGCATTGCGTCAGGCGGGCTCCGATATCATTGTTTTACCCTCCGGATTCACTCAGGTTACAGGGAAGGCTCACTGGCATGCGTTAGTTCGGGCCAGAGCTATTGAGCAGCAGGTGTTTATTGTAGCGCCGAACCAAGTCGGACAGCATGATAATGGCCGCGAAACCTATGGGCACTCGATTATTGTTAGCCCCTGGGGTGAAATACTGGTCGAGCAGGAGCAGGGCGAAGGCATTATTTCAGCCAGCGTTGACTTAGCGGATGTAGAATCCATTCGAAAGCAAATGCCGGTGGCGCAACAGAATCAATTTGAGGTTGTACAAAAGACATGACACTAACTGACTACGAACTGTCACAAGACGAAATAAGCAACGCGTTATCAACACTTTATAGCGGTGATATCGACTTTGCTGATATTTATTTACAACACAGTGTCAATGAGTCCTGGGTGCTGGAAGATGGCATTATTAAGGACGGAGCGTTTCATATAGAAACCGGTATGGGCGTGCGCGCGGTGCAAGGCGAAAAAACCGGTTTTGCGTACGCCGATGAAATTACTTTGAATGCGCTTAAACGTACCAGCGAAGCTGCCCGGGGTATAGCCCGTCAGGGACAAAGTAAAAAAGTCCAGGCGTTGAAATCGGTGCAGGCTAAGTCGCGCTATGAAGCGCTTAACCCGCTGGATACCTTATCTGAAGATGAAAAAATCGAATTACTAAAAAAAGTAGATGCCCACGCACGTGCCCAGGACTCAAGAGTGAGCCAGGTCGTCGTGAGCCTTAGTGGCAGTTACGATGAAGTTCTGGTCGCTGCAACAGACGGTACTCTGGGAACGGATAAACGCCCCTTAATTCGTCTAAATTGCTCTGTCATCACCGAGCAAAACGGCCGCCGCGAGCGCGGCAGTGCCGGTGGTGGAGCGCGTGTAGGATATGAGTTTTTCCTGGAAGAAAAAAGCGGTAACGCGCGTTGGCAGCGTTTTGCTGAAGAAGCTGTACGTCAGGGGCTGGTTAATTTAGAAGCAAAGCCGGCACCTGCGGGCAATATGCCGGTGGTTCTGGGATCGGGTTGGCCGGGTGTGCTGTTGCATGAAGCGGTTGGCCATGGTTTAGAAGGTGACTTTAATCGTAAAGGGTCATCCGCTTATTCCGGTAAAATTGGCGAGCAAGTGGCTTCACCACTTTGCACTATTGTCGATGATGGCACACTGAGTGATCGCCGTGGCTCAATGAGTATTGATGACGAAGGCACGCCGAGTGGTTACAACGTATTGATTGAGAATGGCGTGCTGCGCGGTTACATGCAGGACAAAATGAATGCGCGTTTAATGGGTCAGGCAACGACCGGAAACGGACGCCGCGAAAGCTTTGCTCATCTGCCGATGCCGCGAATGACCAATACCTATATGCTCGCCGGCGAGAACAGTCCGGAAGAGATTATCGGTAGTGTGAAAAAAGGGATTTACGCCCCCCAGTTTGCGGGTGGCCAGGTCGATATTACTTCAGGGCAGTTCGTTTTTTCTGCGTCTGAAGCTTATTTAATTGAAGACGGGAAAATCACCACACCATTAAAAGGTGCAACACTTATTGGTAACGGACCAGAAGCCATGGCACAAGTGTCTATGGTTGGGAATGATTTATCGCTGGACGAAGGTGTGGGCGTTTGCGGTAAAGATGGGCAAAGTTTACCCGTAGGCGTTGGTCAGCCAACCCTGAAACTGGATTCAATGACCGTAGGTGGTACGGAATAACCGAACTGCCTGCGGCTAGGCAAGCAGTTCACGTAAATAGACGAAGAGTTGACGAGCGGCAACAGGCGGTTTTTGTTCCGCTTTTTGCTTCTCTGCAAGGCGGATTAACTGACGCAGTTTTTGGCGGTCAGCATGAGGATGCTCCTCAATAAATGCTTGCAGAGCGTCGTCGCCTTCATGCAGCAGCTTATCGCGAGTGGTTTCAATCTCGTGGAAGATAGAAGTCTGCTGTTGATGCGCATTTTTTAGATTATTTAGAGCTTGCTCAATAGGCGCAATATCACGTAAGCGCATGAGCTTGCCAATAAATTGAAGCTGGCGTCGGTAGCCTTCGTGCTTGTTGCGAATTTTATGGGCAAGTAAAACGGCATCGCGCAGCTCATCATCCAGTGGCATTTTTGCTAACTGGCTGTCGGTTAAATTGACAAGTTGAGTCCCAAGCTCCTGGCGTTCCGCCATTTCGCGTTTTTTTTGGGACTTGCTGACGAAGTCGTCAGATTGTTCAGGATTTTCGGCTGGGCGTTTAGGCATAAGTTCGATTCATTAGCGCTACAAAGCCGTCAGTTTAGCAGTGAGGAGAGTTTTTTGATAGTACAACTGAGTGACTTACAGGTTCAAATGAAGCAGGTAGAGACTGCGGTAAAAGAAGCGCTGCGTCTGGCTGAGGCCAAAGGTGTCAGTTCTGCCGAGTGCTCAATAAGCCACAGTTCAGGTATTTCAGTGGGCACACGCCTGGGAGAAGTTGAAACCGTAGAGTTTAATCAGGACGGTGCGCTGGGTATTAGCGTTTACCGTGGACACCAGAAAGGTTCGGCATCAACCACTGACCTGTCTGAGCAAGCAATTAGTGCGGCAGTTGATAAAGCCTGTGATATTGCTCGGTTCACTTCTCCGGATCCATACAATGGCTTGGCTCCGGCAGAATTAATGGCTACCGATGTGCCCGATCTGGACTTGTGCCACCCGGGTGATCAGAGTGCTGAGTACGCTATAAAGCAGGCTCTGGCTTGTGAGAAACATGCTTTGAATCTGGATGAGCGCATTGTTAATTCAGACGGCGCGCATTACGGCAGCCATACCGGCTTTCGGGTTTACGGTAATAGTCATGGTTTTATCGGTGGCTATTTACAGTCCCGGCATAACCTCAGTTGCGTTTTAATCGCCAAAGAGGGCGACAAGATGCAGCGCGACATGAGCTATTCTGTTGCGCGTAAGATGCAGGAACTTAAATCTGCCGAAAGCGTTGCCGAAGAGGCCGCTGCAGAAACCTTGTCCCGCTTAGGTGCACGCAAAGTACCAACCGCTAAAGTGCCGGTCATTTTCCGGGCAGACATTGCCGGAAGTTTGTTTGGACACTTGGTGAGCGCAATCAGCGGTGGCAATTTGTATCGTAAATCCAGCTTCCTGCTTGATCAGCTCGGTAAACAGGTACTGCCCGAGTGGCTTAATATTCAGGAAAAACCACACATTATTGGTGGCCTGGCGAGCTCGCCATTCGATGCAGAAGGCCTGGCGACAAAAGAGCAGAATATTATTACCGACGGTGTTTTGCAGACCTACCTGTTAGCCAGTTACGCCGCGCGTAAATTGGGTATGCAGCCAACCGGGCACGCTGGAGGCATTCACAATTGGCGAGTTACACAGCAGGATAATTCTTTAGCACAATTGTGCAAGAAAATGGGTACTGGTTTGCTGGTAACTGAGCTAATGGGCCAGGGCGTGAATATGGTCAACGGTGACTACTCACGTGGCGCCGCCGGCTTCTGGGTTGAAAACGGAGAAATTCAATATCCGGTAGAAGAAGTCACTATTGCCGGTAACTTAAAAGACATGCTGGCGAACATTGTTGCCATAGGTAATGACACCGATGAGCGCCACGCGCTGCACACAGGTTCTGTATTGTTAGAGCAAATGAGTGTTGCCGGTAATTAAACTAAAAAGATTTAAGACAGTAATAAGGTTGCTGAGCCAAGGAAGGCAAAGATACCGACAACGTCAGTCACGGTAGTGAGGATAACCCCGCCCGCCAGAGCCGGGTCAATATTAAAGCGCTTAAGAACAAGTGGTATGGTCGCACCGGCTAACGCGGCAGCTACCAGGTTCATCATCATTGCAAAGGCGATAATCCCACCGACTAACCAGTCCTGCTTCCACAGCGCGACGACAGCCGCAATCAGCACCGACCAGATAATGCCGTTTAAGAAACCAATAGCTAACTCTTTACCGATAAGCCATCGGGAGTTACTGGTTCCTATATGGCCCAGAGCCATACCTCGTATCACCAGCGTCAGTGTCTGACTACCAGCGATACCACCCATACTGGGCACAATGGTGTTCAGAATAGCCAGTACCGCCATTTGCGCTAAAATATCTTCAAATAAGGAACTGACCATAGCGGCGAGTAACGCCGTCACTAAGTTCACCGCCAGCCAGACTGTCCGGCGTCGGGTACTTTTTAATACGGGGGCGAAGGTATCTTCGTCATCTTCCAGACCCGCCATACTCAACATAGAGTGCTGGGCTTCTTCGCGAATAATATCGACCACGTCATCGATGGTAATACGACCGACAAGCTGCTGGTCACTGTCGACAACCGGCGCGGATACCCAGTCATGGCGTTCGAATAGCTTCGCGACCTCGGTTTCTTCCATATCGACGGGTATGGTCGTAATGTCAGACGACATAATCTCATCAATACGGCGGCTCGGGTCAACGGTCAGTAGTTGAGTCAGAGATATCTCACCGGTGACTTTTTCATTGCGGTCGACAACATAGAGTTTGTCTGTCGCTTCGGGCAGTTCGCCCTTAAGACGCAAGTAACGCAGAACAACGTCTATAGTGACGTCTGAGCGCAGGGTGATAGTATCGGTGTTCATGATACCACCAGCGCTGTCTTCGGCGTATGAGAGCGCTGTTTCCGCACGTTCACGGTCGCTCTCGTCCATGGACTTCAGAACTTCCTGATAGACTGGCTCAGGTAAGCCACGCAAAACGTAGGCCAGGTCATCGGTGTCCATGCCTTCGGTGGCAGCGGCAAGGTTCTCCGGTGCCATTTGGCGAATAATGTCTTTCTGAACTTCTTCGTTCAGTTCTTCAAGAATTTCACCGTGTTCTTCAACATCGACCAGTTTCCAGACAATGGAACGGCTTTTCGGTGGCGAAGACTCCAACAACAGTGCCACGTCACATGCCGGCATATTATGCAGCATACGGCGAGCAGCAACGAACATACCATCGGACAGCGCGGAGTTAACCTCCTGGATGCGCTGCATGGCATATTCTTTGTCGGACAGTTCCGCAATCATGTTTATTCGTCTTCCTCGAAGCGATCTTCAAATAACGCACTAACAGCATCCAGCGCCGCTTGTGCATCTTTTCCTTCAGCACACACTTCAACAGATTTACCCTGTTGGCTGGCCAGTAGCATCAGACACATTACACTGGCGGCATTCACGCATTGTTCGCCTTGTCGCACCGTTATGGTTGAATCAAATTCTTGTGTTAATTGAGCCAGCTTGGTTGCGGCGCGAGCATGCAGACCCAGTTTATTGCGAATAATTAGGTTTCTGCAAACTTTATCCATTGCGCTTTAACTCCCGATGTCTGACCTGAACCTTTAGGTCTTTTTGTTCAAAGCGTTCGGCTAGCTGCTGAGAAATATAAACTGAACGGTGCTGGCCACCAGTACAGCCGGTGGCAATAGTCAGATAACTTCGGTTGCTGCGCTGAAAATGTGGTAACCAAGTGTCGAGAAAGTTTTCCAGCTGATAGATAAACTTAGTGACTAAAGGTTGTTGGCGAAAGAAGAGTTGGACGTCGGTATCCAACCCCGTTAACAACTTTAGCTCAGGTTGCCAGTGTGGGTTCGGTAAAATTCGCGCGTCAAAAACAAAGTCGGCGTCTTTGGGTAAGCCATATTTAAAGCCAAACGACTGAAAGACAATAATGAGTTTTTTATCTGCGCGACCAAGTACACGCTCAGTAACCTGTTCGCTCAGCTGGTGCAGCGACAAGTCGCTACTGTCGAGACGCCAGGTGGCACGCTCCATAATAGGCTCAAGCATCTTATGCTCGGTTTGAAGCGCTTCCAGTAAAGGCAGTTCTTTTTGAGAGAGTGGGTGTAGTCGCCGGGTTTCACCGAAACGCTTTAATAAGGTGTTGTCGTCTGCATCAATGAACAGAATTTCGGGCTCTACGCCTTTGGGCAAAAAATTGAGTGAATCCAGCAGTTCTTCGGAGTGTTCGGGTAAGTTACGAACATCAATGCTAATGGCAATTTTCTGGTATTGCTCGATAACGGCATGTACTAACGTAGGTAGCAGGCTTATTGGCAAATTATCGACGCAGTAAAAACCTAAATCCTCAAGGACTCGCAATGCGATGGTTTTACCTGAACCGGAACGACCACTAACAATGATCAGTTGCATGGCGACTGCTCACCTTCGCCAATAAATAATTGGTATAAGTCTTTGTCGGAGTCAGCCTGGCGTAGTGCACGTGTGCAGTCTTTGTCATTCATACGGCGAGCGACAGAAGCCAAAGTCTGCAAATGGTTTTCGTGTTCGGATTCTGGTACCAGAAGCGCGAAGATAATATCGACGGGTTGATTGTCGATAGAGTCAAACTCAATCGGCTCATCTAACGTGAGCAATACCGCAACCGGGTGGTTAGCATTGGGCAATCGGCCATGAGGAATTGCGATACCTAAGCCAATTCCCGTACTGCCCAGGCGCTCACGGTTCAATAGGCTCTCAAAAATGTCGTGGCGGGTAATGCCGGACAACTTAGGAGCTACGATTTGACTAATGGTTTCAAGCAGTCGTTTTTTACTTGCGCCCTCGACTGCACACTTGGTGCAGTCGGGACTTAACAATTCACTCAGTTGCATGGGTTAATGTTGTTTCATTTTTTCTTTGTGTTTAATCACCTGACGGTCCAGTTTATTGATTAAACCGTCGATGGCCGCGTACATATCGTCGTGTTTTGCGTCGGCAAAAATTTCACCGCCATTCACGTGCAGCGTAGCTTCCGCTTTTTGAATTGTTTTTTCAACATTTAGGATGACGTGAACATTAGTAATGTGGTCAAAATGTCGTTCCAGCTTGGCAAATTTTGTGTCTACGTAGTCACGTAAAGCTTCGGTAATATCGATGTGGTGACCGGTCAAATTAATTTGCATAACGTCTTCCTTCTTGCAGTTAACAAAGTTACAAAAGACTTTTGCGTTGGCTCGATGATGGAATGTTTAACGATTCCCGATACTTCGCAATTGTCCTCCTTGCTACTTGGATACCTTGTTCAGCTATCAGTTCAGCAATTTTGCTGTCACTTAACGGTTTACTGCGGTTTTCTGCAGCGACCATCTTCTTAATTAAAGCACGTATTGCAGTGCTTGAACACTCACCACCGCCCTCAGTGCTGACATGACTTGAGAAAAAGTATTTTAACTCAAACACGCCCCGCGGACAGTGTAAGTATTTCTGTGTTGTCACCCGCGAAATGGTGCTTTCGTGCATATCCACCGCTTCGGCGACATCATTTAAAACCATAGGCTTCATGGCTTCTTCGCCATGCTCAAAAAAGCCTTGTTGGCGTTGTACTATGCAGTTGGCAACTTTTAGCAACGTGTCATTTCGACTTTCCAGGCTTTTTATAAACCAACGCGCTTCCTGCGTGTGGTTTTTTATGTACTGACTGTCTGCTACCGACTTTGCTGCTTTACTCAATGCAGCGTATTCTTCATTGACCTTTAATTTAGGTACGCTGTCGGGATTCAATTCGACCATCCAACGCCCATTTTTTTTTGTCACAGCAACATCCGGAATGACATATTCAACGGGTTGTTGTGCAACTTGCTCACCCGGGTGGGGGTGTAACTGCTGAATCAAGCGCATGGTTTGACGCAAGTCGTCTTCCGAGAGCTTTAATTTACGCTGAATGGTGCGAAAGTCCCGGCTACCCAGTAAATCCATATGTTCAGTCACTAAGCACAGAGCAACCTCTTTGTACTCAGTGTCGTCGCTCAGTTGACGCAATTGGATGGCAAGGCATTCGCTGACGCTGCGTGCTCCCACACCTATTGGGTCGAAGTGCTGAATGCGTTTAAGCACCATACAAACTTCTTCTGCTTCTACTTCCGGCAGGCGCACCGCTTCAATAATTTCATCAACATCGACCATTAGGTAGCCGTTGTCGTCTATAGCTTCGATAATGGCTTCGGCTATGGCGGTGTCTTCCTCAGAAAAGTGGGAAAGCTGCATTTGCCAAAGCAAGTGATCTTGCAACGACTCACTGGTCGAGCCCTGGTAAACTTCAAAGTCACCGTCAAACGACTTACCCGAGGGCGCGGCTCCATTGACCGGTGTCTGGCTGGAGTAGGTGTCATCCCAACTGCTGTCTACCGGTAACTCATCCGGCATTTCCTGAGTTTTTATAACGTCTGAGGTTTCTCGCTGACTGTCATCCCGCTCTTCTATATTTCGGGTGTCGGAATTGTCAGCCTCGTTGCTGGCATCGCCTTCAACTTCTAACAGAGGATTACCGTCCAGTGCATCCTGAATTTCAGCCTGAAGGTCGAGCGAGGAAAGCTGCAGCAGGCGAATGGCCTGTTGAAGTTGTGGCGTCATGGTCAGATGCTGACCAATTTTTAGCTGCAGACTTTGCTTCATAATGACTGTCCCGGTTTCACGTTATAAGGTGAACTGCTCACCGAGGTAAACGTCTTTAACCTGTTGATTCGATAATATACTTTCTGCGTCCCCACTGGCAATAAGTTCGCCATGACTAACAATATAGGCGTGTTCACAAACCGATAGGGTTTCACGAACATTATGGTCGGTAATCAATACGCCAATACCACGTTGCTTTAAATGCTCAATGATTTTTTTGATATCAATGACGGATATGGGGTCGACACCGGCGAAAGGCTCATCTAAAAGAATAAAAGTGGGTTCTGCTGCCAGCGCCCGGGCTATTTCAACCCGTCGGCGCTCACCGCCTGACAGACTCATTCCCTGGCTGTTGGCAATGTGCCCAATATTAAACTCTTCGAGTAAGGCATCGAGCTGTTCTTCTCTGTCGTTGTCTGATAACGCTTTGCGGGTTTCTAAAATGGCCATCAGGTTGTCACGTACCGTTAGCTTTCTGAAAATAGAAGCTTCCTGTGGCAGGTAACCAATACCTCTGCGCGCCCGCTCATGCATTGGCAGTAAAGTGAGGTCGTTATCATCCAGTAAAATTTGGCCTTTATCGCTGTTAACCAGCCCCACAATCATATAAAAGGTGGTTGTTTTGCCGGCTCCATTAGGCCCTAATAACCCAATAACCTGTCCCTGGCTGACCTCCAGGCTGACGTCTTTAACAACCTGACGACTTTTATAGCTTTTGGCTAAGTGTTTAACTCGTAAGGTTGCCATATTAAGGGTTCTCGTTATTGTTCTCGTTGGAGTCAGTTTTTGCCTTTGGCGTAAAAATGGTGATGACGCGACTGTCTTCTTCACCGGAACTGGTCGCCGTTATAGTTTGTTTGTCTAAATCATAGGTGATGAGATCACCACTGGAGCTGCTGCTGCCCTGGGAAATACGGGCTTTTCCGCTAAGCTCCAGGCGCTGTTCCGATTGAAAGTAGGTAATTTTGTTGGCCTCTGCGTTTATTTTATTGCCGTCGTCCAGAGTCTGACTGTAAGTAGCCGGAGTGCCTTCTGCAACAAAAGTATCGGCTTGTTCTGCATTTTCGCTGGCTGAGGCTTCAAGTCTGTCTGCCCGGATTAATAACGACCCCTGACGAATAATGACATTGTCAGTTAAAACTAATCGGTTGTTTTTAATGTCCAGCTCTTCCTGGCTCGACTCTACTTCCATAGGCTGGCTAAAGTCGGACTTACCCTGAGCCATAACTGCACAAGGCACTAAGGCAATAAGGGCAAAACTACTCAGCAGGCTGGAAAATCGTTTTAACATGTCTTTTTAGCTCCATTCGTTCAGCTTTCAGGTCAGCACTCATTCCGTTACCGCGAATTAATAGCCGGGGTCCGTGAATGCTCACCGGGTGTTCGGTGCTCATTGATTGGTTTTTCAAATCAACAATCAGGTATTCGGTTAACACTTGCTTAATTCGAGTATCAGGCTCTAACGCAAGGATTTCAACATCGCGCTCTAAAATCAGAGTTTGATCATCGTAGAAAGTGCCCTGTGCAGAGCTGACCTCCCAAATTTCGTCACCCTGTTCCGAGAAGACAGTGTAGGTAGGCTGCTCAAGTTCGGTTAAGCCTATTTGATTATAATGCGACATCTTCTCTGACTTGATTTTATGCGCAAGTAAGCCGTCACTCTCGAAAATGCGGGTTTCCAGACCAAAAGCGGTGAAATCCGGTCGCATCATGCGCGTTGCCGTTGCACTACCGTCGTCTGTGTCATCACCAAAAGGGCGCCAGACAAGCAAAAGTCCGGCACCGAATAGCAGAATAAGAATGACAGTAACTCGTCGGCTCACACACTGGCTCCTGTTGCCAGGTGCAGTTGGCCCTGACTGAGCATGATGAGATCGCAGACTTCCCGCACTGCTCCGTATCCGCCGTGACAACGGGTAATATAATCGGCTTGCTGCTGCACCGATGCGTGAGCATCCTGTACTGCAATACCCAGGCCGGCTGCCTTAATCAGAGCTAAGTCGGGGGTATCATCGCCCACATAGGCGACTTGGTCGGTGCTCAAATTCAATTTCTTCAGCAGCTCATTGAAAGCAGCTATTTTGTCGTTCTGGCCCTGATAAATGTGACCAACATCTAAATGTTCCATGCGGTGTTCGACAATGCGTGAGGTTCTGCCGGTTATGACCGCGGTCTCAACACCGGACTTTTTTAACGCTTTCATGCCAAATCCATCACGGGTGTGAAATGCCTTGAGTTCCTCACCGTCGTTACCTAAATAGATTCGACCGTCAGAAAAAACGCCGTCCACATCCAGAACCAGTAACTTAATTTCGGAAAAGCGGTTAAACAGGCTCTTATCAATATCACCGTACCAAGTATTAATACACTCCATTAGAGTACTCCCGCCTGTAGTAAGTCATGCATGTTCATTGCCCCACACGGCTGACCATCATCATTGGTGATGATAAGCCCGTTAATTTTGCGGTCCTGCATCAGTTTTAATGCTTCTGCGGCCAGCATATCTGCATTAGCGGTCGTGCAGGAGCGGGTCATGACATCAGCTATCGGTGTTTTGTGGACATCCACCCGGTTATCCAGAATGCGGCGCAAGTCACCGTCTGTAAAGATGCCTGCCAGGCGATTATTTTCATCCACTACAGCGGTCATACCCAGACCTTTGCGCGACATTTCTAACAAGGCATCACTGATAATAGCGTCAGCCGGAATCATCGGAACTCTGTCGCCTGTGTGCATGACATCTTGCAGGCGAAGCAACAACCGTTTGCCTAAAGAGCCACCAGGGTGAGACAAGGCAAAATCATCGGCAGTAAAGCCGCGGGCGTTCAGCAGAGCGACGGCAAATGCATCACCCATAACCAACGTTGCTGTGGTAGAGGCTGTTGGCGCCAAGCCCAGTGGGCACGCCTCTTGCTCAACAGCAATACAAACATGGGTGTCGGCAAGTCTTGCCAGAGTGGAGTCCGGTTTGCCTGTCATTGATATTAAGGGAACACCAAGGCGTTTTATGACCGGAATAATGTTCAGTACTTCGGCTGTTTCGCCGCTGTTTGATATGGCAATGACAACATCCTGGGCTGCCACCATGCCGAGGTCACCGTGACTGGCTTCGCCCGGATGAACAAAAAAAGCAGGCGTGCCGGTAGAGGCAAGTGTTGCGGCTATTTTCCCGCCAATATGGCCGGACTTTCCCATGCCGGTAACGATAACCCGACCTTTGCAGTTAAACAGCGTTTGGCAGGCAGCGTCAAAGTTATCGTCTAAATATTGGTATAAACCTTCTATCGCTTTCTTTTCGATATCCAGTACCTGTTCGCCCAGCAGCCGAAAATTCTGGGTTACTTGCTTCATTGTCATGCCTCTGGCGTTGTGCTTTTGCCTTGTATAATACGTCATTCAATACAACTCTGCCTACCGTACTCAGGTAAATCTTGTATTTTATTGTAAAAATAATTACTATACCAACCAGACGGTTAATAAAGTGACTACAGGTAAAGTGAAGACGTTATGGTAGAGAAAAAAGGAGCAGGGCGACCCAGTAACAGGGAAGTCATTCTGGATGCGGCAGACCAGCTGGTCGCGGCAGAAGGGGCTGCACACCTGACGTTTGATGCTTTAAGCCAGGTGACAGGAATAAGTAAAGGCGGGTTGCTCTACCATTTCAACAGTAAAGACTGTTTATTACAGGCTATGCTCAAACGACGAGTTGAAAGGTATGAAGCTTTACGCGAATCCTATCACCAACAATTTAGCGATGACCCAAAAGGGGAGTTAAAAAGTATCTTACTAGCAGCTCTTGATACTGACGCCGAATGTTCACGCCTGGGTAGTGGCATGCTGGCCGCCGCTGCAACCAACCCTGAGCTGCTGGGGCCGCTAAAAGAGCATATTGCTGTTACTTTGCAACGACTTGAACGTATCGCCGGCAAAAAAGTCGGTAAGACCTTGTTCTATGCTGTTCATGGTGCTCGTTTGTTTGAACAGCTAAACTTATGCGATGCCTGCGTACATGAACGTGAGGACTTTGCACAATATTTACTGAAACTTGTCGATGAATTGACAGAAATTGAATCGATTCGCTGATAAGATTTGCAACACTTTATCGGTATCAGGTTATGCCGAATGCCGCTAAAATAATGGCATGGAAACTCCTAACAGGAAATTGTCGTGACAAATTTGGTAGAACTTAAGGATCTAACTTTCGCGCATGGAAGCCACCGGGTTTATGACGGCTTGTCGCTTACTGTTCCCAAAGGCAAAATGGTTGCTGTAATGGGCCCCAGCGGAATCGGCAAGACCACGTTGCTGCGTCTGATTGGCGGGCAGCTTAAGCCTGACAGTGGCAGCATTAAAGTCGCCGGTGAAGAAGTTCCTAAGTTAAAACGCGATGCGCTGTACCAATTGCGAAAGCGTATGAGCATGTTGTTTCAAAGTGGCGCTCTTTTTACCGACATGTCGGTTTACGAAAATGTGGCATTTCCGCTACGCGAACATACGGACTTACCCGAAGAACTCATTCGTAGCGTTGTATTAATGAAGCTGGAGGCTGTAGGCCTGCGCGGTGCCCGTCATCTGATGCCTTCTGAGTTGTCTGGGGGGATGGCTCGCCGAGCCGCTTTAGCAAGGGCTATAGCATTAGATCCGGATCTAATTCTGTACGATGAACCATTTGCTGGCCAGGACCCTATTTCTATGGCCGTGATTGTAAAACTCATTAAATCTCTGAATGAATCACTGGGGCTTACGTCTATTGTTGTGTCCCATGACGTCAAAGAAGTTCTGTCTATTGCTGATTACGCCTACGTTATTGCTGATAAAAAGGTGGTCGGTCAGGGCACACCGGACGAGTTGCGGGAAAACGATACCGCAATTATCCAGCAGTTTTTAAAAGGTGCGCCAGACGGCCCGGTAGCATTCCATTACTCGGACGATGACTTTACGACAGACTTGTTAAGGGGCGAAGCATGATCCAGTTTTTACAGTCTATCGGACGACAAGTCTTAGACAGTCTGGCGGGTATTGGATACGCATTAGCCATGTTAATGAGCGCTATTATTGGCAAGCCTCAACCGAGCAAGTCCTGGCCGCTGTTTGTGAAACAAATGTACGTTGTTGGCGTACTGTCAATGCTGATTGTTATTGTCAGTGGCTTGTTTATAGGAATGGTTCTAGGCCTTCAGGGCTATACTATTTTGGTTGATTATGGCGCTGAGCAGAGTCTTGGCCCCATGGTGGCTTTGTCGTTATTACGTGAGTTGGGGCCTGTTGTTACCGGGCTTCTTTTTGCCGGACGTGCCGGTTCTGCTCTCACTGCAGAAATCGGCTTGATGAAAGCAACTGAGCAATTGTCCAGTCTGGAAATGATGGCGGTTGATCCGCTGCGTCGTGTTGTTGCTCCGCGCTTCTGGGCCGGTTTAGTCAGTATGCCATTGCTGGCGCTGATGTTTTCAGCTGTTGGTATTTATGGTGGCTATCTGGTTGGCTCGGGCTGGCTGGGTGTTGACGAGGGTGCCTTTTGGTCAGTAATGCAGTCAGCGGTTGATTGGCAGGACGACTTACTCAACGGCATTATTAAATCAATAGTATTTGCTTTTGTTGTTACCTGGATAGCCTTGTATAAGGGCTATCGCGCTGTACCAACTTCGGCGGGAATCAGTGCCGCGACAACGTCAACTGTAGTGACGGCATCGCTGGCAATCTTAGGACTCGATTTTATTCTTACAGCTATCATGTTTGGTGGATAACCATGGAATCAAGAAAAACACAGTTATGGGTAGGCGTTTTCGTTGTCGTCGGAATTTTAGCTTTGTTCTTTATCGCATTAAGAGCAGCAAGCGGCACCATGACGACATCGGGTGATACTTACACCCTGTACGCTAAGTTTGACAATATTGGTAGCCTGAAAGTCCGCTCTCCGGTCAAGGTTGGCGGCGTCGTTGTTGGTCGAGTTACCAATATTTCGCTATCGGGCGACTACTATGAGCCGCGCGTTGAAATGAGTATCAGTAAAGAGTACGACCAGTTTTCTGAAACCAGCACCTTGTCGGTACTAACCTCTGGTCTATTAGGTGAACAATATCTCGGACTTGAACCCGGCTTTATTGATGACAGCGTTGATATGCTGGAAGACGGGGACATGATTACAGACACGAAATCTGCACTTGTACTGGAGAATTTAATAGGCCAGTTCTTGTTTAGTCAGGGTAACGATTAGGTTGTAAGGAGAGCACCATGGCAGTAAATAAATGGGTAACAGCGACGTTGGCGATGCTCCTGTTTGTGGCATCGGCATCGGCTGATTTAATACGAAACGAGAATCCACACGAACTACTAAAAGAAGTTGCTGAAACAACTTTTGACCGTATCGCATCCGATAGGGACAAAATTGATGATGACCCTAACTATCTGAAGGAAATCGTCGAAGATGAGATGATGCCGTACGTCGATAGTTTGTATGCCTCTAAAAAGGTATTAGGTCGTTATCTGCGTGATACCACGAAGGAGCAACGAGAGCGTTTCTACCGTGCGTTTTACGATTATTTAGTAGCGACCTATGCGCGCGCATTCACACAATATGATGAGAGTAAGCACAGCGTCAGCTTTGAGCCCAGTAATGATTTGGCCGACGATGCGCGCTCTGCAATTGTGCGCACTCGGGTAAAAGAAGAAGGGCGTCCTGAAATTCGTCTGGATTTTCGTATTCGCTATGACTCGGATGAAGAAATTTGGAAAGCTTATGACTTGGTCGTGGAAGGTGTGAGTCTGCTTAACAGTAAGCAAAGCGAAATTTCATCGGTTATTCGGGCTAATGGTATTGATAAAACGATAGAGCTGATTGAGAAGAAAGCTTCTGAACCTATTAAAGCAGATGACGAAGTTGAGAATCCGGCAGAGGGAATTTAATGAGTGCTCAGCAGACAGGCCTGACATCAGTTAAAGTAAGCAGTGATAAAACGCTGGTTTTTAGCGGCTCATTGACCCGCCATAGTGTAGCCAAACTGTGGTCTCAACGAAAAGGCTGGTCCATTGGCTCGGAAACAAAAGTCGATTTAACGGATGTGGATGTCATCGATACAGCCGGGGTTGCCTTCTTGCTTGAGATTCTTAAGTTAGTAGGTGATGGTAAAGGGCCTCTGACCTGTATTGGGGCTTCTGAACAGTTGAAACAAATTGCCCGCGTTAGTGGCGTCGAGTCGTTGCTTTCGTTAAGCTAGGCCGCATTACTCACTTTTAAGCTAACGGCAGATAAAAATGGATACTGAAGAATTAAAAACTTTGCTTAACGAAGCGCTTTCACTGGAAGAATTATTGGTCAAAGCGGAAGGTGCCAATGTTGAAATTATCGCTGTCAGTGAAGACTTCAAAGACATGAGCCGGGTTAAGCGTCAGCAAGCCGTTTATGGACCACTAAACCCCTTAATTGCGGATGGCTCTATTCACGCAGTTTCAATTAAAGCTTACACGCCTGAAGACTGGGCGCGTGATAAAAAATTAATGATGCCTTAAGGTTGTTGGTTAGTTGATGGATAAATTTAAAATACGGGGTGGGCAGCCTCTTTCCGGTTCGGTCAAAATTTCCGGTGCAAAAAACGCGGCTTTGCCTATCCTTATGGCATCGCTTTTGCCTTCTGATAAAGTCATGTTATCCAATGTTCCCGACTTACATGACGTTGATACGACTCTGGAGTTGTTAGACTGCCTTGGCATTTGCCACAGTAGCCTGAACGATAACAGTGTGACTATCGACCCAACCACGCTTAACCATTTTAAAGCGCCTTATGACTTAGTGAAAACGATGCGGGCGTCTATTCTGGTTCTGGGGCCACTATTGGCGAAAACCGGAAAAGCTGAAGTATCGCTTCCGGGTGGCTGCGCAATAGGAGCCCGTCCCGTTAATCTTCATATTGAAGGTTTACGCAAAATGGGGGCACACATTGATGTTGAAAATGGCTACATTAAGGCATCTGTCGAAGGCCGTTTGAAAGGCGCGGAAATTTTATTAGATACCGTCAGTGTTACTGGTACCGAAAACCTGATGATGGCGGCGGTATTGGCAGAAGGCGAAACGGTAATTGAGAACGCGGCTCGTGAACCCGAGGTTATCGACTTAGCAAATTTTCTGAATAGCCTGGGGGCGAATGTGCGCGACGCCGGGTGCGATATCATTCATATTACCGGCGTGGAAAAATTGCATGGCGGTGAATACAGCGTCATGCCCGACCGTATCGAAACCGGTACTTTTTTGGTTGCTGCATTGGCAACGGGCGGTTCTATACGGTGCGAAAACACTGACCCGGCCAGTCTGGATGCTGTACTGAAAAAACTGGAAGAAGCTGGCGCTGAGGTTGAAAAAGGTGAAGACTGGATCACGTTAAAAAGCCAGGGTCGGCCCAAAGCGGTGAATATTATTACCGCGCCTCATCCGGCTTTTCCGACTGACATGCAAGCCCAGTTTTGTGCATTAAATGCAATTGCCGAAGGCACCGCAGGTATTCGTGAAACGATTTTTGAAAATCGGTTTATGCACATTCCTGAGCTAAGACGTATGGGTGCAAATGTAGAGTCAGAAGGCAATACCGCCTTATGTCATGGTGTAGAAGAACTAACCGGTGCTGAAGTTATGTGTACTGATTTACGCGCTTCGGCATCGCTAGTTATTGCAGGCCTTGTTGCTACTGGAGAAACGGTCGTCGAGCGTATTTATCATATCGACCGTGGCTACGAGGGCATTGAGAAGAAACTACAAGGTTTAGGTGCTGATATTGAGCGAGTGACGGCTTAATCGCCGTCCGCTCCTTAACGAGGTAGTTCGGCAACGGTTACCGTGGTTGTCATGCGTTTGTTGTCACGGTAAAACTCTACTTCTAACTCCGTACCCGGCTCGCTATTGGCTACTCTATCCAACCCTTCGGGAGCTGAACGAACAGGCTCTCCGTCAATAGCGACCAGAAAATCATTACGTTTTAGACCGGCAGCCGCGGCGGGGCCTCCAGCTTCAACGTCGGTAATCAATATCCCCGATAAAGATTGCTCTTCGCTGAAGTTTGGATTAACGCTAATGCCGATGAAGCCGCGAACCACCTTACCTTCACGAATGAGTGTTGTCATCACTTTGCGTGCATTTTCATAGGGCACGGCAAAATAAATCCCTTCGCCGCCATCACCGAAAGCTGAGTTGTATCGGGCGTTATTAATTCCTATTAGCTCTCCGGCGGTATTTACCAATGCCCCCCCAGATGCGCCTTGGTTGATAACAGCATCCATTTGAATTAAATCAGAGTAGGAATTGCTGACGCCTACGCGTCCTCCGCTGGCACTGATGATTCCTTGAGTTATTGTTTGACCGATGTTGTAGGGGTTACCTATAGCAAGAACAATATCACCAACCTGAATGCGGCGTGTTGACTGAACCGGAATAACGGGAAGGTTGTCGGCATCAATTTTAAGTACGGCCAGGTCAGTGTATCGATCGCTGCCAATTAACTGAGCGGCGTAACGACGTCCGTCCTGTAAAGCGACCTCAATTTGATCGACATTATCAACAACATGGTGAGCGGTTAAAATGTACCCCTGAGAGTCCATAATAACGCCGGAGCCCAGGCGCCAGACGCGAGATGACTGTGGCTGGTAGTATGAACCTTGTATCTCACCCATGCTGTATATATTAACCACTGCAGGGGCGGCTTTACGAACGGCCTGGTTAAAAGAAATAACCTCGGAATTGGTTTGTCTTAAAGACTCAGACTGGCCCCATAAAGGTTGAGTGATAATGACAACGGCCGCAACAACCAGGCCTAAACCGACTGACTGAAACAAGAATCGTAGGGTTGAAGAGAGTCGCTGCATACCTGTTTCCGATTAAATTAAGTGGTATCAGCATAGCACTGATACCACCTGTCTGTCACAATCTCAGTTAGCGTTGCGCAACACAATAAAGAGTGAGCTGTTATCGCGTTTTATATTTAACGCAATGACGCCGGCTTTATCTTCAATGGCAGCTCTGAGTTCAGCGACAGAACTGACGGCCTGCCGATTCACACCTTGAATAACATCACCTTTCTCAAGGCCAATTCGGGCTGCAGGCGAGCGATCTTCGAGTTCCGACACCTCTATACCTTTGCCGGAATCAGCTGCGGCAAGAGTCGCTCCTTCCAGAGCCGGGTGGATAGAGGCTGCGGTTACTGAGGTGTCTTGCGCTCCTAAAGTGACGCTGATTGACTGCTCCTCGCCGTCGCGAATAATACCAAGTTCGATTGACTTACCGGAGCCTATCGAGCCAACCATAGCTCCAAGCTCGGAGAATGAGCGAATGGTCTGGTTATTTACCGATATGATGACATCGCCAGACTCAATACCTGCCTCAGCTGCCGAGCTACCGGGTACTACCTGAGAAACAAAGGCCCCGCGATTAACGGGAATATTCAGTGCCTGAGCCACATCATGCGTCAGGTCGTTGCCTCGCACACCCAGAACGCCTCTGCGAACTTCACCGAATTCAATCAGCTGTTGAACCAGGTTATTCATCATGTCCGACGGAATGGCAAAACCGATACCGATATTACCGCCATTGGGGCCAAGTATTGCGGTGTTTATGCCAATTAACTTGCCGTCTAAGGTGACGAGTGCGCCGCCCGAGTTACCACTGTTGATCGCTGCATCGGTTTGTATAAAGTTTTCTAATTCTTCGATACCTAACCCGCCACGGCCTAATGCACTCACAATACCCGAGGTGACCGTTTGTCCAAGACCAAAGGGGTTGCCAATAGCAACCACGAAGTCGCCGACACGCAGGTCTGAAGACTGGCCGAGTTCGATAGCGGTAAGGTTGTCACCATTTTCAATTTTCAGCAGTGCAACGTCACTGCGTTTATCGGTGCCAATAACCTTGGCGTCAAACTCGCGGCCATCTTTTAGGGTAACCAGAATTTCAGTTGCATCGTCAATGACATGGTTATTTGTGACGACATAACCGTTCTTGGCATCAATAATCACGCCGGAACCCAGCCCCTGAAATGGATGCTCGCGCACTTGTTCGCGCGGTGCATTAGGTCCGAAGAAAAAACGAAGCGCATCCGGTAGTCGTTGTCTGACCTCGCGCTTTCCTTTTACGGAAATGTTGACAACAGCAGGTGTAACCTCTTCCAGCATAGGTGCCAGAGTAGGTTGTTCGTCGTCATTGCCAAAAAATGGGATACCGGCCTGAGCCGAAGTAATAGGGGTAAAACTAAAAACAAAGAGTAAACTGAATAAAGCTAATACTCGTTTCATGGTTTGAGTGACTCCTTAATAAAGCACTAACAAGCGGTCTGCGAGTTAAGACCGCTTGCTGGTTATATGAGTTCACTCTAAAAGTGTTTCAAGATGTTTTTGAGGACTCTTTTTCCGGTTTTTCTTCGTAACTATTTGAGAATAAGCCGCTGGAACCTTCGGTGTAATCGCGAGGCATGTCGTTAGCACTGTAACTGTCACGACCAGAGCGGTGGTCTTTGTTCAGAGAGTTGGCTACGCGCAACTGCTTAAGGGTATCTTCAGCGAAAAAAGGTAAGTCGCTTTGAACATCGCCTTTTTCAAGTAACTCAGCACTTTGGTTCAAATAGCTTTGCAGACGCTGTTGTGTGTCGGCCAGCTGTTCTACCATGGCATTGGCCGTTGCAAAGTGTTCGGCAACTTCTCGCTGGTAGTCGGTTAAACGCTGTTGGCTTTGCTGAACTTGCTCTTCAAGGTCGCCTGACTGACCTTTTGACTGACTGTAACGAGCTGCGAAAAAGCCAATGATTGCACCGGCAATGACCAACAGAACTCCAATAATCCAACTCATAATTAACTCCTGAACAAGCTGCTACAGCTTCGAATGATTGCTGCGCTTCACCTTCATGGTAACATATTACCTATTAGGATAATCCCAACTGAGGTGAAGTGGTAGTGTCCAAACAGCAAATGTCTCCATTAGAACGTTATCAGTATGATATCGAACACAATGGCTTCTCGGAAGATGAAGCCCAGCTTAATGCCGTTAAACATTTGCAAAGACTGCATGATGAGCTTATCGAGTGGCACCATTACCACACCTTATCGGCCTGGCGAAAACTACTAAGCAAAGAGCCTGAACGGCCTCAGGGAATTTATTTTTGGGGTGGCGTGGGCCGTGGTAAAACCTATTTGGTTGATACTTTTTTTGAGAGCTTGCCAGTTGAACGTAAATGGCGCATTCATTTCCATCGCTTTATGCATCGAGTTCATAACGAACTAAAAATGCTGGATAAGCAAAGCGATCCGTTACGTATTGTGGCGGACAAGATTGCCGATGAAGCACTTATTGTGTGTTTTGACGAGTTTTTCGTACAGGACATTACCGATGCTATGTTGCTGGGTAAGCTGTTTGAGTATTTATTTGAACGGGGTGTGGTGCTGGTTGCTACGTCCAATATTATTCCCGATGACCTTTATAAAAACGGCCTGCAACGAGCGCGCTTTATTCCGGCGATAAAACTTATTAGACGGCACTGTGAGGTGGTGAATGTCGACAGTGGTATCGACTATCGCTTAAGAACACTGACACGAGCTGAAATTTTTCACGCACCGCTGGATGACCAGGCTGATAAAAACTTATGGCAATATTTTAAAGAGCTGGCACCGGAGTGCAAAGACCGTTACGAGTCAGACTGTATTGATATCGAAGGTCGGGATATTGACGTAAGAGCCGAGTGTGACGACGTTGTGTTCTTTGATTTTACTTCTATTTGCAAAACCGCGCGCAGTCAAAATGACTACATGGAAATAGCGCGAATTTATCATGCAGTACTGATCAGCAATGTCGAACAAATGGGCGCGGGAAAAGACGATACCGCCAGACGTTTCATTGCGTTAGTGGATGAATTTTACGAGCGTCGGGTGAAACTGATTTTATCCGCTGAAGTCGATATCGAATCCTTGTATACCGAAGGCCAGTTAACTTTTGAATTCCGTCGCTGCGTCAGCCGTTTGCAGGAAATGCAGAGTCAGGAGTACCTCGCTATGGCACATAAAGCATAAATTTCAGAAAATGCGTGATCTTTAACCGCATTTTTCCTATAATCCGCGCAGCCCACGTTACAGTCCGTTGTGTTACCTAACGTAATGCAGCGGTCGCAGCAGATAACTAAATGATTTTCATCATTTTTTTTATTGTTGTGATTCGCGGGGAAGCCCGGAATTACTGTCCGTGAACTTTTAAAATGTAGGTTTTATACAATGAAAACATTTGTAGCCAAGCCAGAAACGGTAAAACGCGACTGGTACGTAGTAGACGCTGAAGGCAAAACTTTAGGTCGTTTAGCTACTGAAATCGCTCGTCGTTTACGCGGCAAGCATAAGCCTGAGTACACTCCTCACGTTGATACTGGCGACTACATCGTCGTAATTAACGCTGAGAAAGTTGCCGTTACCGGTAACAAAGCTCAGGACAAGATGTACTACTCGCACACTGGATTTCCGGGTGGTATCAAATCAATCAGCTTTGAAAAACTGATTGCTAAGAAACCAGAGATGGTCATTCAGAAAGCGGTGAAAGGTATGTTACCCCGTGGTCCATTGGGTCGTGCCATGTTCCGTAAACTGAAAGTGTACGCAGGTACTGAGCATAACCATATTGCTCAACAACCTAAACAACTGGATATATAATACGGAGCAAGAACACTATGGCAGATAATCAATACTACGGTACTGGTCGTCGCAAAAACTCCACGGCTCGCGTATTTTTGCGTCCTGGTAGCGGCAACATCAAAATTAACAACCGTGAACTGAACGAATACTTCGGTCGTGAAACGGCTCAAATGGTTGTTCGTCAGCCGTTAGAGTTAGTTGAAATGACTGAAAAGTTTGACTTGTACATCACTGTAAGTGGTGGTGGTACTACGGGTCAGGCTGGTGCAATTCGTCACGGTATTACTCGTGCATTAATGCAGTACGACGAAGCTCTACGTAGTCCGCTACGTAAAGAAGGTTACGTTACTCGTGACGCTCGTCAGGTTGAACGTAAGAAAATCGGCTTGCATAAAGCACGTAAACGTCCACAGTTCTCGAAGCGTTAATTCGTCTTCATTTATTGTGGCAAAACCCAGCTTCGGCTGGGTTTTTTTATGTCTGATCGAAATAGAAATACCGCGATAATAGCGGCTATTAAGCTTGTAAAAAGTGTGTCTTTTCATTATCATCTCAAAGCATTTTCTGTAATCCGCATAAGCGGACAAAGCAGCAGCTAATTCCCGACTTCGCGACAAAGTATCGTGGAGCGTCCAAAACTGGAGAGTAGATGGATGAGCAATGCGCCTGTAGATAAAGGCCGCCGTCGTTTTTTGACTGTCGCAACCTCTGTGGTAGGTGGTGCCGGAGCGGTAGCAGTAGCCGTTCCCTTCATAAGATCATGGAACCCGAGTGCGAAAGCGAAAAACGCGGGTGCGCCCGTAGAAGTGAATATACGCAAGGCTGAACCTGGCCAGCTAGTCCGTGTGAAATGGCGCGGAAAGCCAGTCTGGGTGGTGCGTCGTACCCCCGATATGCTGGAAGGGTTGTCTAAAGTTGAAGATCGGCTTCGCGACCCTAATTCGGAAGAACCACAGCAGCCTGAGTACGCTCAGAACCAACACCGTTCAATCAAGGAAGAATTCTTTGTCGCCGTTGGTATCTGTACCCATTTAGGTTGTTCCCCGTCCTATCTCGAAAAGGGAATGGGAGACCATGTTGATGGCGTTGAATCTGGTTTCTTCTGCCCGTGTCACGGTTCGAAGTTTGATATTGCAGGTCGTGTTTTTGAAAGCGTTCCAGCACCTCTGAACTTAGTCGTGCCGCCGCATTATTTTATCGACGAGAACACCATTTTGGTGGGTGAAGATAAGGGGCAAGCATAATGTTTAAGCGATTTGTAGAGTGGATGGATGCCCGCATCCCCATGACAAAAACCTGGAACATCCACCTGGCACAGTATCCAGCTCCGAAAAACTTCAACATGTGGTATGTTTTCGGTTTCTTGGCAACTATTGTATTAATTAACCAAATTCTGACTGGTATTTGGCTTACCATGAACTACGTACCAAGTGCCGAAGGCGCATTTGCTTCGGTCGAGTACATCATGCGTGACGTTGAATACGGTTGGCTGTTGCGTTACATGCACTCCACTGGGGCATCAGCGTTTTTCGTGGTGGTCTATCTGCATATGTTCCGCGGCATGATGTACGGTTCTTACCAAAAACCACGGGAATTAATCTGGTTGTTTGGTATGTTCATCTTCCTGGTATTAATGGCGGAAGCCTTCATGGGCTACTTGCTACCATGGGGACAAATGTCATACTGGGGTGCTCAGGTTATTATCTCCTTGTTCGGTGCAATTCCGGTTATTGGTGATGATTTAACTTTGTGGATCCGCGGTGACTACGTTATTTCGGGCGCTACGTTAAACCGTTTCTTTGCACTGCATGTCATTGCTTTACCATTAGTGCTGGTTATTTTGGTCTTCTTGCACATCGTCGCTTTGCACGAGGTCGGTTCTAACAACCCCGATGGTGTTGATACGAAGAAGCCTAAAGGCTCGGTTCCTGACGAAGAGAAGCCGAAATTTAAGTTCCATGAGCGCTTCACGAACAAGAAAGACATTGTTGATTCCATCCCGTTTTATCCTTATTACATCCTTAAGGACATGTTCGGTTTTGGTATCTTCTTGTTCTTCTTCTGTTACGTTATTTTCTTCAATCCGGAAATGGGCGGCTTTTTCCTTGAGCCACCGAACTTCGAACCAGCGAACCCGCTGAAAACACCAGAGTACATAGCTCCGGTATGGTACTTCACTCCGTTCTACGCTATTTTACGTGCGGTTCCGGATAAGCTATTTGGCGTCATTCTCATGTTTGCTGCCATTGCCTTCCTGGCCTTATTGCCTTGGTTAGACCGTGGTCGAGTACGCTCAATTCGTTATCGTAGCCTATTGCATAAGCTGAACTTAACCGTATTCGCGATCAGCTTCGTTGTACTGGGTTATCTGGGAACTCAGCCTGCAACTCCTGTTGCAACCGTGTTCGCACAGATATTTACGTTCCTGTACTTTGCATTCTTCGGGCTGCTCTGGTTCTACAGTAAGCGCGAGAAGACTAAACCGGTACCAGAAAGGGTGACGTCGAAATGAAAAAACTGTTAATCGCTCTTATAACTTTGATTCCGTCGCTGGTTTTTGCGGCGGGTCCTGAAGTTCCATTAGATAAGGCCGAAGTCGATTTACATGACAAGGCCTCGTTGCAACGCGGTGCGCAGTTATATATGAACTACTGTCTGGGTTGTCATCAGCTGGAGTATCATCGCTATAACCGCACCTTTGAAGATCTTGGTATCCCACAAGAGCTGGGTGAGAAGCACTTACAGTTTACTGGCAATAAAGCCGGTGACCTTATTACCAATAATATGAACTCAGATTCCGCGGCGAATTGGTTTGGTACAGCTGTACCGGATTTAACCAATGTTGCTCGTGTACGTGGTGCGGACTGGATTTATACTTATTTACGCTCATTTTATAAAGACGAAAGTCGCCCATTTGGGGTTAACAACGCAGTATTCCCTAACGTGGGTATGCCGCATGTGCTGGAAGAACTTCAGGGGCTTCCTGAAAAAACCTACGAAGAGCGTATGATAGACGGCGAAATGAAAGACGTTTACGTTGGTATTAAAACCGATGGAAACGGTCGCCTGTCTGAAAGCGAGTACGACCAAGCGATGCTAGATTTAACAGCGTTCCTGGTATACACCGGTGAGCCTATGTTGTTAGAGCAGCGTCGAATGGGTTGGTTTGTCTTTGGTTTCCTGCTGGTATTCACTATTTTGGCATGGTTACTGAAGAAAGAGTTTTGGAAAGACCTCAAATAATCGAGGCTTATCAGTCTGTTAGACAACGACTTAACAAAGGGTGGCTTGCCACCCTTTTGCCGTTGATATTATCTGGAGAAAGGAATGGCTGTTGCAGCAAATAAACGCTCAGTAATGACGTTATATTCAGGAAAGGATGACTTAAAGAGTCATCAGGTACGTCTGGTGTTAGCTGAGAAAGGCGTTGGTGTCGAAATTACATATGTGACCGACGAAAGTACGCCGGAGGATCTGTTACAGCTTAATCCGTACCCAGAGGCTACGCCGACTCTTGTTGACCGTGAACTGGTGTTATATAACGCACAGATTATCATGGAGTATCTTGATGAGCGTTTCCCGCACCCTCCATTGATGCCGGTATATCCTGTTGCCCGCGGTACAAGTCGTCTTATGATGTACCGTATTGAGCGTGACTGGTACAGTCTGGCTGAAAAAATTCAGCAAGGCGATGCACAGGCAAGGCAGGAACTGAAAGAAGGCATACTTTCTTTGGCTCCTATATTTGCCGACACGCCTTACTTCATGAGTGAAGAGTTCAGCTTAGTTGATTGTTATTTGGCACCTCTGCTATGGCGTTTGCCAGCTTACGGCATTGACCTAGAAGGGCAAGGTGCAAAAGAGATCAAGCAATATATGGTACGTTTATTTGAACGCAAAACGTTCCAGGACTCTTTAACGGAAGAAGAAAAAGAGCTCGCCCGTCATTAATTTCATCGACGTCGAGGAGTAGTGCTATGACGCCGAAAAGACCTTATCTACTTCGTGGACTGTACGAATGGATTGTTGATAACGATCTGACCCCGCACTTGGTTGTTGACGCAACCATTGTCGGCACGGTTGTACCACAAAACTTTGTGAGTGAAGGCCAGATAGTTCTAAACATTTCACCAACAGCCGTTCAGAACTTGCAGTTGGCAGACCATGAGGTGCGTTTTAACGCGCGCTTTGGTGGGAAGCCCATGCAAGTTATTGTTCCTATGACGGCGGCATTAGCCATTTACGCCCGTGAAAATGGGGCCGGTGCTATGTTTGAGGCTGAGCCCGAGCTGGATAAAATGCCCGAGCTTGACGAAGAAGAGCAGAGCAACACTGAAACTGAACAAAAGTCAGCGAAGAAAAAGCCCAACTTAAAAGTTGTTAAGTAAAAATTTAAAGCACTAACGCTTAATGGTTAGTGCTTTAATGACTCGTTCGACACCATCGACATTTCTTGCAACCTCAACAGCAGCGTCTGCTTCGGCTTGACTAACATGGCCTAGCAGGAAGACCTCGCCGTTTTCTGTTACCACTTTTATGTTGGTGGCATCTATGGACTTATTATTCGCAAACTTTAGTTTCACTTTACTGGTTATCCAGCTGTCACCGGCACGAACCGTTGCAGAAGCTTTTGAGCCAATACGCAGTTGATTGAAAATTTTATTAATGCCATTGGTGTCTTTAATGACATCTTCCGCTCTTCTTTTCAAACTCTCGCTGGGCACCTGGCCAATCAATAGCACGTTGGTATCATAGCTGACCGCAATGACGCGAGAATCCTCAAGCTGTTCGTCGTTCCCCAGCTTGGCATTCGTTTTCATTTCAATGGTTTGATCGTCTACCTGTGTGCCTATGGTACGAGGGTCGGTTGCCGATGAGATACCAACTGCGGCAGCGCCAACTGCAACAGCAGCGCAGCCTTGTAAGGCCAACAAGCTAATAAAAATGACGGGTAAAGCGAGTTTAGATAAAGTCATACGCGTCAGTGCTCCTGAGGGAAGATAGTATTTTCTATTTGTTCACAGAGACCATGGACAATAAATAACTGAGTTTCCAGTATACGAGCCGGATTTAAACTTGGCACACGCAGTTCTATGTCATTAGCCCCTAATAAACCGGAAACGGAGTCATTACCTTCGCCGGTTAAAGCGATGATTAACATGTCGCGGCTAATTGCTGTTTCCATAACGGAGGTCAGCTCTTCATTTTCCTGATTATCGGCTATGACGAGCAAAATGTCGCTAGCCTGACCTAAGGCTGCCAGTTGCTTTTGCTTGCCCGCATTCAGAGCCAGCACTGGAAAAGAAGGCCGTTCGAGCTTCATCCCTTCCGTCATAAGATTGGCAAAATGCTGTGCAACCACTGCTGTCGTTCGGTCACCGCAGCAAAAAACGCGCTGGCCATTGAGCAGGTTAGCCACTAACAATTCCACTGTGGTTGCCATGTCATCAGTCAGGCTCTCAACTGCGGAGATCTGTGTCTGTATGCTCTCTGTGAAAAGCGCTTTAATTAGCTCGTCATTCATAATTAGAATGCGTCCTTAAACCATTCAATTTTTGTTGGGTGACCGACTATTGCAATAACGTCAAAACGTATTGCTGCGGTGTGTTCGTCTATATTATTACTGAGTAAATAGTAACGAGCAGTATGCCTTACACGCCTGCACTGTTGCGGCTTAATTTGCTCAAGTACTGAAGCGAAGTGCTCATGTTGCCGATACTTAACCTCGCAAAAGACCCAGTAATCTCCGTCTCGGGCTATAATATCAATTTCACCGCCGTCAATGCGGTAATTTTTGCAAATAATTGTAAGGCTATTCTTTTCCAGAAACTCTGCTGACAGTAACTCCGCGTGCTTACCTGTTGCTACTTCCTGCATTATTTGATTCCTTAGCTAAGGTTATTTTCCCCTTAGTAAAGGTAGCCCAGGTTAGTTCACGTCGAACCACTGAGTCATTGATGTGGAGGTTGCCACTCAGTCCGCTCCAGGTGAGCCCCGGCATACGGTTCATCATTTCTAATCGTTGTATTAATGACACACTGTCATATCCCATTGCGGCTAACCGTGCTAGTGAAAGCCCCCACCCATTTCGTAGCTCAAGCCACTGAGTTAAAAGCAAATTATTACCGGCATCTGAAGCCAACCAGGGAATGTCAGAAAAGATAATACCGTTAAGATCAGAATCCCCTAAGCGGTTTTTAAGTTCGTGAGTAGCGGAACTGGCGTAGACTCTAATTGGTGAAGCAAAAGGTGAAACACTGACATCAATAAAAGGTTTTAACAGACGAGTCTGTTGTAGGTTTCCCGGTAAATAAATAGCGCTGATGTCTCTACGGCTTCGTTCCTGCTCATCAACAATAATTTTTCCAGCAGCAATTTTCACTGCCCGAATGCGCTGCTGACTGTCAGTTAACCCCAGAGAGCCTTCAACCGTCGCTTTCATATCCGCACGTTCTGAAAAGTAAGAAACGTCGGGGTCTCCCACCTGGTCATTATCCCAACTCGATTTAAAGGCATCTACCATTCTGCGTCCGTTGGATGTATCGGCCGCGATGATCATGGCATTTTTAGCTCCTGGAAGTTTCTGATTGATGCGCTGCGCAGCTTGGCGGGCCTCTGTGTCTGGAATTAAGGCAAAAAATGCGCTGTTAGCAGGATAGTCCGTTGATTCTCTTTCAACCTGGTTTAGAAAAACCTGAGGTACATCACTAGGGGCTTGCTCCGTCCAAAGCGAAACGTTTTCTTTTAAGAGAGGGCCAATAATACCAACCGTGTTTAACGACTCTATTTGCTCTTTATGTGCTGCAATGTCACCTTGTTCGCTATCAATAAAGACCACTTGTACTTCTTTTAATTCTCCTGTGCGGGCAATAATGCCGTCGCGTACGGCCTGGCCTTGTTGTTGGTATTTTCCGGACAAGGGTAATAAGACCGCAATGGTTGGCTGGGATGTCTTTTCGTTATCATTCCTGATATCTGTTTCCTGCCATCTTTCGACCATATCGACAGCAGCGTGCTCGCTATAGCCTTGCAACCATTGGCTTAGGTAAACGGACAGTTGCTCCGGGTTGGTCATCGCCTGATGATGGTAGTCAACTAAACGCCACCAACCCGCTAGAGCTAAATCAGTAGGACGTTGCTGTGGAAGTTCAGACTGGGTGACACGGCTGGCAACAGACCATATGGTTTCTGCACTGGACTGCTCAGCAAAACGTTGAGCGTCTACCTGCCACACCAAAGCTTTCCAGTAGTTTTCTTGTTGGTAAGCGGCTTGAGACAGCAATTGTAAGCTTAAAGAGCGAAATTCGCGTTGATTAAACTGTGTATAAACGCTCTCCAGTTCATCTATAACCTGAGGCCATTGTTTTTGTTCTGCAGCCCAACGAGCTTTAGCCAGGTGATAGTACTTTTGACTATGCCGGGTAATTTTTTGAGGGCTTAATTGAGACAACACGGCTACAGCCTGCTGCCATTTTTGTTCATTCTGAAACGCATTAGCTGCGCGTATTAAAGCGGAGTGCTGCTCGATATCGTTAGCGGCAGCGCGGGCTTCATCTAACCAGTCCTGAGCCGATTTTTCTTCAGTTAAACTCAAGTCCTGGTCGGCGACATCTGCGGTTTTATCGGGCGTTTCAGTTTTCCGGTCAGGGGCAGAGGTACACTGAGTGAGTACCATGAGTGCCAGTAGAGCTAAAAATACAAATGACTGAGTTCTAAACACTGTAAGGTTCCGCTTTGGTGCCTGTTCGGTGATACTATAAACGGCATTGACGTTGGAAACAAACTGAGACTCATTATGACAGACCCGGGGACCCTTTATATTGTACCCACGCCTATTGGCAATTTAGGCGATATGACCGAGCGGGCAATAAAAACATTAGCCGATGTAGCAGCCATAGCCGCAGAAGATACGCGACATACGCGGAAGTTAATGCAGCATTACGGTATACAAAACGACGTGTTTGCGCTGCACGAGCATAACGAAACTCAGCGTGCCGATGCGGTTATTGAACGTCTGCAGCAAGGCGACTCCCTGGCATTAGTCAGCGACGCGGGCACACCACTTATTAATGACCCGGGTTATGTGCTGGTACAACGGTGTCGTCAGCATGGACTCAAAGTGGTTGCACTGCCGGGGGCCTGTGCCGTAACCGTAGCACTGTCTGCGGCTGGCTTGCCTACCGACCGTTTCGCTTTTGAAGGTTTTTTGCCTTCTAAGCCGCAGCAACGCAGAGCAAAATTAGAAGCGTTAAAAACAGAACCAAGAACCGTTGTTGTTTATGAAAGCCCACACAGAATTCTGCATACCCTGGCCGATATGAATGTCGTATTGGGACAGGACCGGCAGTTGGTATTAGCGCGTGAACTGACGAAGCAGTTTGAAACCTATTTAAAAGGCAGTGCTGCAGAGTTATTGCAGATTTTAACGGACGACAGTAACCAGCAGCGGGGAGAAATGGTGTTACTGATATCACCCTTGCAGCAAGAAACTGAAGCCAGTGACGGCCCCGGGGAGGCGGCTAAGCGTACCTTGCTGTTGCTACTTGAAGAATTGCCGTTAAAGAAAGCGGCTGCTGTCACTGCGAAAATTCATGATGAACGAAAAAATGTGCTGTATCAGTGGGGGCTGGAGAATAAAAACAAAGATTGAGTTAAAGCCTGACGCAGCGTAGAATCCCCCGCGGAGAGCTGGCCAGACAATCGCCGCCTGTTTAAAGGGGGAGGAAAGTCCGGGCTCCATAGGGCAGGGTGCCAGGTAACGCCTGGGCGGCGTAAGCCGACGACTAGTGCAGCAGAGAGTAAACCGCCGATGGCTGCTTGCAGCACAGGTAAGGGTGAAAGGGTGCGGTAAGAGCGCACCGCGCAACTGGTAACAGTTTGCGGCACGGTAAACTCCACCCGGAGCAAGGTCAAATAGGGGTTCTTTGGCGCGGCCCGCGTTGAACCCGGGTAGACTGCTTGAGGGTCAGGGCAACCTGATCACTAGATGAATGATTGTCCACGACAGAACCCGGCTTATCGGCCGGCTCTCCACCTTATTTCTCGTTTTGACTTCAGAACTGCCATTTTCTCAAAAAATCTAATAGCTTATCCAAAGTCAGAGGTTCACTAATAAAGTAACCTTGAGCAAAGTCACATTGTTGTTGCTGCAATAATTCCCATTGGGGCTTAGTTTCCACACCTTCAGCAATAACGTCGATATCAAGGGCTCTGGCCACTCGCAGTAATGCGTCTAATAAAGCAACCTGCACGCGGTCATCAGGTGCCTGATTCAAAAAGCTTCTGTCTATTTTTATATAGTCGACAGGGTAACGCTGCAGGTAATTAATGCTTGAGTAACCGGTACCAAAATCATCAATGGCCAGTTGTACTCCTTGCGAGCGCAGGTAATGCAAAATTTGTAATTGCCGCTGCTTATTACTCATTAACAAGGATTCAGTAATTTCGAAAGTGATGCTTTCAGTTGGTATACCGTGTTGCTTGATGCAAGCCAGCCACTGTTTAGCGACTTTCATATCGTTCAGCTCTCGCTCTGAGCGGTTAATTGAAACCTCAATAGGGTACCCGGACTTATGAACGGTAACCCAGTCAATACAAGCTTGCTCCAGAACAAATTGCCCCAGTTCGTGAATTAACCCCGTGCGTTCAGCAACCGGAATGAACTCAGCGGGAGAAATGACGTTTCCATCTTCATCTTTCCAACGAAGTAAGGCTTCACATTTGGTGACTTTGCCGGAACTAAAATCAACAATAGGCTGATAAACTAGCGAGAATTCATGTCGCCTTAGGCCGTCCCGCATTCGGTTGTGAATGGTATTCTGGCGTTCGGTTTGTGCTCTTAGTTCGTCATTAAAGAAGTAGTGGGTGCGACGCCCTGCGGTTTTTGCGGCGTACATGGCCAAGTCTGCATTTTTGAGAAGCTCGGCAGCTTTCATGCCATCGTCAGGGTACAACGCGATACCAATGCTGCAGGTGGTTTGTATTTGGTTCTGACGTAATGTAAAAGGTTCGCTTAAATGACGATTAATTTGGGTTGCCAAATCATTAATGACTTCATGTGACTTGAAGCGATTAATCACCACAACAAATTCATCGCCGCCAATACGGGCGATAAAGTCAGAACCCCGCAGTTGACTTCTTAAACGTTCACCAACCGATACCAGTAATTCGTCGCCGGCGTCGTGGCCCAGGCTGTCATTAACTTCTTTAAAATGGTCAAGGTCGATAAACAAAATAGCAAAATGCTGATCATTGCCGCTCTGAGTTAATTGATTGAGATAGTCAACAAAGGCTCGTCGATTAGGCAAATCGGTGATTGAATCGAAGTTGGCCTGCCGGTCAATTGTTGTCAAAGCTGTCCGTAAACGACTCTGGGTTGCGACCAAATTATACATAAAGGCAATCATTAAAAATGAGAGTGTCCAGCCGGCAACTATGATGATCCAATAAATATTATCGCGTTTAGCCCAGCCATTATCTTTCGGCGCAAGAGCCAGTGTCCATTGACCGGAGGATACATCGATTTCAATGGCAACATAGTCTTTTTGCCATACGGATGGATCGCCTCGTTCAAATAAATCGTTGTTATTTGCATTCTTCTTCTGTACCGCAAAGAGGTAATCATCAACCGAGGTCAGGCCGCTACTGATCATTAACTGGTCAATATCAATAACAATCGCAATAACGCCCCACAGCGAGTTATCGATAAAAACCGGAGCCCGTGCAATTAGCGCCCAGCCGCCTTGTACTAATTTGACAGGGCCGTCAATAATGATGCTTTTGCGTTGAATGGCTTCCTGAACACTCTTGAACTGTTCGGGTGAAGCTCGGTAATCAAAACCTAGCGCGTCCTGGTTTGGCACTAAAGGATAGAGAAACTCGATAATAAGATCAGGGGCCAGAGCCACATGACGAACAGGGAGGTCATTGTCTATTAGCTCTTGCACCAGTAAACGATAACGTTCTGCGGAAATGTCAGGGGAAAGTTTTATTTCAGCCTGCAGCGCACGAGCGGTGGTCAGCGAGGAATTAATCTGGCCTTCGAGTGCGGCGCGTAACCTGCCTAAGCGTTCGGTAGCCACACGCTTACGTGACTCTATCACTTGCGAGTGTTGATTCTCCGCAAACCAGATAACGCCGGTCACCAGCACGCAAAAGCTTACCAATATGACAAATAAGTAGCGCTTCATTGAGTATCACAGCTAGCTAAAACTCAGTCGAGTATCGCATAAAAATCGCACAACCCATAGCGGAAAAACTATTTTGCACGTTGCATCAAGCGCTTAATGTAAATTTCTGTGAAGCCCTGACAAATAAAGAGGTTTTTTCTTGACAGTGGGAAACAGTGACACCTAGACTGTAACATTGTGGGGATTTGTGGATAATAGTGGATCGCAATGATCAGGTGGGATCATGTTCCGAGGTGCAACAACATTAAGTCTGGATAGCAAAGGACGTTTGGCCATACCGGCCAAGTACCGTCATGCGTTGTCATTAGACTGTGAAGGCAAAATGGTCTGCACGATTGATATTAAGCAACCGTGCCTTTTGTTGTACCCGCTTCCCGAGTGGCAAATCATAGAACAAAAACTCACTCGATTATCCAGTATGAATCCCGCAGAGCGTCGACTACAGAGGCTTCTGCTAGGTCATGCTGACGACTGTGAAATGGATAAAAACGGTCGTCTGTTACTGTCAGCGCCATTGAGACAACACGCCAGTTTAGAAAAAAAACTGATGCTTGTCGGGCAGCTGAATAAATTTGAAGTTTGGGATGAAGACGCCTGGCACGAACAGGTGGCGCAAGATATGGATGTTGAACGCGAAGGTGACTTTACTCTCAACGAACGACTAGAAGACTTTTCATTATAATGATAACAACGTCACCGCAACACGTTTCGGTGCTACTGGAAGAGTCGATACAAGCATTAGCGACTGATCCGCAAGGCACATATATTGACGCCACATTTGGTCGTGGCGGACATACACGTGCGCTTCTTAATCAGTTAGGTGACAAGGCCCGGGTAATTGCTCTTGACCAGGACCCTGAGGCCATTGCTGCGGCAAAATCCTTCGAAGACGACCCCCGTTTTCAAATTATCCACACTCCTTTCTCAAACCTGCAACAGGTGCTTGATGACTTGCAACTGAACCAGCAAGTGACGGGCATTTTATTTGACCTTGGTGTCTCCTCCCCACAATTGGACGATGCTGAGCGAGGCTTTAGCTTTATGCGTGACGGTCCGCTGGATATGCGGATGAACACCAGCAGCGGCGAAACAGCGGCTGAATGGCTTAATCGTGCAGAAAAAGACGACATTAGCTGGGTTCTTAAAGAGTATGGTGAGGAACGTTTTGCTCGCCGTATTGCCAGCGCCATAGTTATGGACCGCGAGAAAAAGCCATTCACCCGCACGAAGCAGCTTGCGGAAATGATTGCCCGTGTGAGCCCGGTAAAAGAAAAGCATAAACACCCGGCAACGCGCACATTCCAGGCCATACGAATTCATATCAACCGCGAGTTAGAGCAAATAGAACAAGCTCTCGAAGCGTCGCTTTCTGGTTTGAAAGAAGACGGGCGGTTGGTGGTTATTAGCTTCCATAGTCTGGAAGATCGCTTAGTTAAACGCTTTATCCGTAAGCACAGTGAAGGCAAGCAACTGCCGCCGGGGCTACCGGTGACTGAGGCTGAACGGAATAAAGACAAAGCACTGGAAAAAGTGGGTAAAGCGATTAAGCCGGGCAAGGCAGAAGTTCAGGAAAATCCGCGTTCACGTAGCTCTGTGCTGCGTATTGCCAGGAGGGTTCGCAATGACTAAACAGCGTTACCCAAGCCTGACCAAAATGTTACTGCAAGATCTGCTGCAGCATAAGTGGATAGTGTTGCTGAGCGTGGTGGTTATTGTTAATGCCTTAAGCATTGTTTATATCGCGCATTTGAATCGGCAATTAACTGCTGAGCGCGACGACTTGCTTTCGTATCGCGACACTCTGGACAGAGAGTGGCGGCACCTTGTGGTTGAGCAGAACTCGCTGACTGAGCACAGTCGGGTGGAACGTATCGCGCAGGAACAGTTGGGTATGCGTGACGTTGAGCCAGAGCAGGAGGTACTTGTCTCATGGCAGTGATTCGTCGCAAGAAACGTGCAGAGCCAGCCGGCACTCGCTGGCGCTTTTATACCGCAGTATTTTTACTGTTCGGTGTTTTTTCTGTACTCATTGCACGTGCTGCCTATATCCAGGTCATTAGTCCCGATGCGTTTTCGCTACAGGGCGATATGCGCAGTTTAAGATCAGCCAGCGTTGCGGTTGAACGAGGAACCATTGTTGATCGCAACGGTAGAGAATTAGCGGTGAGTGTTCCGGTAGAAACCGTGTGGGCAGATCCAAAGCGGATCGCAGAAAAAGAAGCGTTGGCAGACGAACGTCGCTGGCAGGCTCTGGCGGAAACTTTCCGTATGAATCGTAATGAGCTGGTGAGCAAGGTGGACGATGAGTCAAAACGCTTTGTTTACCTACAGCGAAAAGTGACGCCGTCAGAAGCGGATTACGTGAAGCAATTGAAAATACCGGGTGTGTATTTAAAAACTGAGTCTCGGCGCTATTACCCAACAGGTGAAATCAGTGCTCATTTAATTGGGCTGACTGATATCGATGGTGCAGGCCAAGAAGGCCTCGAACTATTGTATGACGAGCATTTAACCGGCACACCGGGCAAACGAGTTTATCGCAAGGACGCGCAAGGGCGGGTTGTTGAAGAGATTAGTCAGACAGACGCACAACAACCAAAACAGCTGACACTGAGTATCGACCAACGTGTTCAGGCAACTGCTTACACCGAACTGAAAAAAGCCGTGCGCTACAATCAGGCAACTTCAGGCTCGGCGGTAGTGCTTAATGTCGAAACCGGTGAAGTTCTGGCTATGGTCAATAGCCCGTCCTTTAACCCTAACAACCGTGCGGAACTGCAGTCTTTCAGAATGCGTAACCGGGCGGTAACCGACAGCTACGAACCAGGCTCAACGATGAAACCGCTGGTGATTCTCAGCGCGCTCGAGAATGGCCGCCACAAAGCGGGCGATAGCATTGATACCAGCCCCGGCTGGTTGAGAATTGGCGGACGTCGTGTCAGTGACCCTCGCAACTATGGCGAACTGTCGTTGACCGAGGTGCTGAAACATTCCTCCAATGTCGGGGTGACCAAAATAGCTCTGGATTTGGGCATTGAACCACTATTGCAAACCTATGCCGACGCAGGCTTTGGTAACGATACCGGTATTGCTTTATTGGGTGAAAGTATCGGCATTTTAGGCGATCGTCGACGCTGGTCTGAATTTGAAATTGCGACGCTCTCATACGGGTACGGGCTGTCAGCAACGACTCTGCAACTGGCGAATGCCTATAACATTATTGCCAACGGTGGTTTGAAACGGCCGCTCACAATATTCCGTCAGGAATCACCGTTACCCGCTGAGCAGGTGTTTAATCCGGACAACACTCGAGCTGTCATGCATATGATGGAAGAGGTGGTGCGGGACGGCACAGCCAAAGCCGCTCAGGTTCCGGGGTATCGCGTAGCGGGCAAAACCGGGACAACAAGAAAAACGAAAACTGGTGGTGGTTACGGAGACGAGTATGTTGCTTTATTTGCTGGCATTGCGCCGGTCAGCGACCCGAAAATTGTTGTTGTGGTCACTATAAACGAGCCGGGTACCGATGACTATTATGGTGGTACAGCGGCGGCACCCGTATTCTCAAAAATTGTGTCTCAGACCATGCGCTTGCTGAATGTCGCGCCAGATAACATTGACGACACCCGAGTTCGTGCCGCGGGCTTCGGGGGTGATGAATGATGAAATTGGCTGAGTTACTCACCATGCTGCCTGTTTCATTCGCTATTCCGGATGTTACTGTCAGTGGAATAAAGTTAGATAGCCGACAAGTAGCTAACGGCGACGTATTTGTTGCGATCCCCGGTTATGAAACCGATGGGCGGGCCTATATTGATGCCGCTATAGATGCCGGCGCGGTAGCGGTTATTGCTGAAGCCCCCGGGCTTGCGCTGGAACATCGCCGAGGTGCGGTGGTGGTCGGCTTTAGTGGTGTGCGCGAACACCTGTCTCATATTGCAGGGACCTTCTTTGGTCACCCGTCAGAGAAAATGCAGCTGGTTGGTGTTACCGGAACTAACGGTAAAACGTCGGTGACTCATATCATGGCTCAGTTGGCAAAAACTCTGGGCATGGAAGCGGCGGTTATTGGTACCACAGGTAGTGGGCTCATCGGACGTTTGTTGCCTGAACGGCATACGACGCCAGATGCAGTTACCGTGCAACACCGACTGGCGACATTACTTGCAGAAGGCGCAGAGCTTGTGGCTATGGAAGTGTCTTCGCACGCTTTGATTCAGCGCCGTGTAGAAGCACTGCAGTTTTCCGCAGCAGCTATTACCAACATCAGCCGTGACCATCTGGATTACCACGGCACCATGGAAAACTACGTTGCAGCGAAGCAACGACTATTCGCTGACTTTGGTGTGCAAAACCGAATAGTGAATGCCGATGATGACACCCTCAGTCAGTGGCATAAAGACAACTTAGCGGATCTATGGATAAGCCTTAATGAAAGCTCGGTAGAGCCTTGTTTGCGTGCAACGGGGCTTCAGTTTCATGAGCAAGGGTCAGTATTTCAGATCAATTGGCAGGGCGAATCCTGCACCGTTGAAACACCTCTACTGGGGCGCTTTAACGTTTATAACCTGCTGTGTGCCGTAGCGGTTTTATTAAAGCTCAACAAGCCTTTGGCAGAAATCGGTCAAGCCTGTCGCCATTTACTACCGGTTCCCGGGCGCATGGAAGCCTTCCATAACAAGCAGTCGCCATTAGTGGTGGTTGACTATGCGCACACACCAGACGCTTTGCATCAGGTATTAAGTGCTTTGCGGCTCCATTGCAAAGGCCGTTTATGGTGCGTTTTTGGGTGCGGTGGTGACCGTGACCGCGGTAAACGCCCGCAAATGGGCAAAGTTGCTGCGGACTACGCTGACGTTGTGGTTGTTACAGACGACAACCCAAGAACCGAGCCAGCGCAGCAGATTATCGAAGATATTTTGACAGGTATTGCGGATAAAGAGCGGGTTAAAGTCTGGCCCGGCCGCCGCGAAGCTGTGATAAAAGCCATGCAGGAAGCAGCGCAAGACGATGTGGTTTTGCTGGCCGGCAAGGGACATGAAGACTATCAGGTTATCGGCACCCAACGTGTGGATTACAACGAAAGAGCAGTCGTGAGTGAATGGCTGCAAGGAGACTGCGCATGATTTCAGTATCACTGGAGTGGATCGCGGAACAGGTGGAAGGCCGCCTGGTTGGCTCTGATTGTAAAATAGACAAAGTATCAACGGATACGCGGGCGGATTTGCAGGACGCACTTTTTATTGCCCTAAAAGGAAAGAACTTTGATGCGCTTGACTTCGTTGAGCAAGCTATAGCCAAAGGTGCCGCTGCCGTTATTTGTGAAAAGCAGCAGGACATTGACTGTCGGCAAATTATTGTCGAGAACAGCCGCCATGCACTGGGACGCCTGGGCGCAGCGGTTAAAGCCAGGGTTGCTCCAAAAACCGTCGCAGTTACCGGCAGTAATGGTAAAACCACAGTAAAAGAAATGCTGGCGGCTATTTTATCAATTCGTCATCCGGTATTGGCGACTCAGGGCAACTTTAATAATGACATTGGTGTTCCTCTGACTTTGCTGCGACTGGAAGAGCAACATAAATACGCGGTGGTTGAGCTGGGAGCGAACCACCCCGGAGAAATTGGCTACACCACTAATCTGGTCAAGCCCGACGTCGCTATTTTAAATAACGTAAGTGCAGCACACGTTGAAGGTTTTGGCAGTTTACACGGCGTGGCACGTGCGAAAACCGAAATTTTCCGTGGAGTGGGGAGCCAGGGAACGGCTGTAACCCCCCGCGATTCCGAGTTTTATCCATGCTGGGAACGCGCTTGCACTAGTATGAACTGGAAGACCTTTGGTTTAAGCGACAGTGCGGACGTGTTTGCCACAGATATCACTCTTAATGGAGAAGGGCAGCCTTCATTTACGCTTCATTTAAATAGGGAAGCCCGACAACTGACTTTAAAATTAAGCGGTCAGCACAACGTCTTAAATGCGCTTTCTGCATCGGCTGCGGCTAGCGAATTGGGTATCTCTCTGGATGATATTGTTACCGGTTTGGAGAAGGTTCAGCCTGCTAAAGGGCGTTTAACCCCCATAAAAGTGAGTGATCACTTACGTATCATTGACGACACTTACAACGCCAGCGTTGCTTCCACCAAAGCTGCTCTTGATTTACTCGGAAGCTACGAGGGGTATCGAATTTTTGTCCTTGGAGACATGGGCGAACTAGGAGCTGACGCAAGAGCCTACCACGAAGAAATTGGTGAACATGCTATTGGTTCCGGTATCGACAACTTATATAGCCTGGGTGTACTCAGCCAAAGTGCCAGCGAAGTCTTTAACGGCAATGGAGGAAAGCACTTTGGAAGCCTGCAGTCTCTGGTTGACTCTGTTTTACAAAGACTTACAGAACAGACAGGTAAACAACCTGTCACAGTGCTGGTTAAAGGCTCACGCTCTGCACATATGGAGCGCGTTGTTGCAGCAATACAGCAGGCTGTCACAGTTGATGACAGCACAGAGGAAAAGCACGCATGTTAGTTTGGTTGGCGGAGTACCTAACCCAGTTTGAAAGCGCGTTTAACGTGTTTTCCTACTTGACCTTACGGGCAATACTGAGCGTTTTAACCGCTTTAGTTTTGTCATTGTGGTTAGGACCAACATTGATTCGCCGTTTGCAACGTCTGCAGATAGGACAAACGGTACGGGACGATGGCCCCGAAAGTCATCTAAGTAAAACCGGTACACCGACCATGGGCGGTGTTTTGATACTAGCCGCGGTGCTAGGCTCATCACTACTCTGGGCCGACCTGGAGAATCGCTATGTATGGGTTGTGTTATTAGTAGTTACTGGCTTTGGCATTGTGGGTTTTGTTGATGACTACCGCAAAGTAGTGCGCAAAGATCCGAAAGGTTTAATCGCCAAATGGAAGTACTTCTGGCAGTCGGTTATTGCCAGTATCGCAGCGGTCTATCTGTATTGGAGCAGCACTCAGGGCGCCGAGACGGCACTGATTGTTCCTTTCTTTAAAGACGTTATGCCGCAACTGGGCATGCTCTATTTGTTGATGGCCTATTTTGTCATTGTCGGTACCAGTAACGCGGTGAACCTCACTGATGGCTTAGATGGGCTGGCAATTATGCCGACCATTATGGTTGCCGCTGCATTGGGGATTTTCGCTTATGTTTCCGGCAACGTGAACTTTGCTGAGTATCTGCAAATTCCTTATTTACCCTTAACCGCCGAGTTGTTGGTGGTCTGCACCGCTATTGTTGGTGCTGGTCTGGGGTTTCTATGGTTCAACACTTATCCGGCGCTGGTATTTATGGGCGATGTAGGCTCTCTGGCCTTAGGTGCTGCACTTGGCATTATCGCGATACTGGTCCGCCAGGAGTTGGTGCTGTTTATTATGGGCGGCGTATTTGTCATGGAAACGGTTTCCGTGATGCTGCAGGTGGGTTCCTACAAACTGCGGGGCAAACGTGTTTTCCGCATGGCGCCAATTCACCACCACTACGAATTAAAAGGTTGGCCTGAGCCACGGGTCATCGTGCGTTTCTGGATATTGTCGTTAATTTTTGTACTGATAGGACTCGCAACCTTGAAGTTGCGTTAAAAAATAATGAAAAAGATAGCCTGGCAGAATATGAAACACATTGTTGTCCTCGGTCTTGGAAAGACCGGGGTTTCTGTGCTGCGCTATTTACAAAATAAGAAACAACAGGACAAAAAGCTGGCAAATGTTCAGATTCGGGTATTCGATTCGCGCAGTAACCCTCCTGGTCTCGACGAAGCCAAACAAATATTGGGCGATACTGAATTCCTGAATCGTCGCTGGGAGTTAGAAGACACGCTGGCGGCTGACTTAATTATTACAAGTCCGGGCATTGATCTGCGCGAAGAGCCGATAGTTTTAGCCCGGGATGCAAATATTCCGGTGGTTGGCGACGTCGAACTTTTTGCTCAAGAGTCGAATTTACCCGTCATTGCAGTAACCGGTTCTAACGGTAAATCCACTGTTACCCGAATGGTTGAGTTTATTGCTCAGAAATGCGGTAAGAATGTGGTTGCAGCCGGCAATATTGGTCTGCCGGTGCTGGAGTTACTACAACAAAAAGATCAGCCTGACGCTGTCATGCTGGAACTGTCCAGCTTCCAACTGGAGTCTGTAAGTAGTTTAAATCTAAAAGCTGCGGCACTTCTGAATATTAGCGCCGATCACATGGATCGCTACAGCTCCATAGAAGAATACGTTAAAGCCAAACAACGCATTTTTACTAACGCGAAGACTTGGGTACTAAATCGACAGCAACAGGACACCTGGCCACACCCAATTACCGGTAAGTTAATGAGCTTTGGTGATGACGCTCATCCCCAGCATTTCGGACTATTGTCCGGCAATGTTGATCGCTCCAGTGGTCCGGTGGCCGTTACTTACCGCGGTAATGTTGTGCTCCGGGCCGATCAGTTAAAACTGCAGGGTATTCATAATTTAATCAATGTGCAGGCTGCTCTGGCCTTGTGTGAGGCCATTTCAATTGATATTGAACAAGCAGCCAACGCGGTGAAAGAATTTAACGGCTTGCCACACCGTTGTGAACTCGTCAGCAGTGACGGTGGTGTATTTTGGGTTAATGACTCAAAAGCAACCAACATTGGCGCAACGGCAGCGGCTGTCGAAGGTCTCCGACCAACCGTTAATGGACGCCTATTGCTTATTGCCGGAGGCCATGGCAAAGGTGCGGACTTCCGGGAGCTACAGTCAACTCTGGAGCGCGTCGATATTTTGCTGACTATAGGCGAAGACGGTCCGCGTTTGGGGCAGCTGTTCAACGGCTCGCGTCAGGTTAAGAGTCTGCAGCAGGCTGTTGAGCTGGCATCCTCTCTCGTTCAGGCAGGGGATATGGTTCTGCTGTCTCCGGCCTGTGCCAGTTTCGATCAGTTTGATAATTTCGAGCACCGTGGCGAGAGTTTCCGTCAGGCAGTGGAGGCGCTTTATGTCGACAGTGCGTGAAGAACAACTGAACCTCGAAATACCTGAGGGTCAGGCCAGTACTCGGTTACAGCAGCTATTCGACTGGTTCCGCGGAACAACCAGTGAGCCTCTGTACGACCGGGTACTGTTTGTTCTTGCCATGTCGTTACTGGCTTTTGGCTTTATTATGGTGACATCAGCCTCGCTGCCAACAGCCGAGCGGCTAACCGGTAACCCTTTTCATTTTGCGATACGTCACGGCGTTTATATTGTTATCAGCTTAGGGATTATGCTGGCGACTCTGAGGGTTCCTACGCAAAGCTGGAATTTGCACAGCGGTAAGCTACTACTTGTTGGTTTGCTGATGTTACTGCTGGTGTTGATTATCGGCCACGAGGTGAATGGCTCACAGCGTTGGATAAAAGTGGGGCCTATCACTATTCAGTCCGCAGAAATGGCTAAATTATTTTTCTGTATTTACATGGCCAGTTATTTGTCCCGTCGTGAAGACGAAGTGCGCGAAGCTGCCAAAGGCTTTATTAAGCCATTGTTCCTGCTGTTTATCGCGGCAGTACTGCTGTTGATGCAGCCGGACTTCGGTACTGTTGTGGTTCTGTCGGCGACCACTGTCGCCATGTTGTTCCTGGCCGGTGCCCGGTTATGGCAGTTCTTCGCGGTATTTCTTACCTGCGTGTTGGCGCTCATTCTTTTGATTATTGTTGAGCCTTACCGAATGCAGCGACTATTAACCTTCTTAGAACCGGAAAAAGACCCTTTTGGTGCCGGTTATCAGTTAATGCAGTCGCTTATTGCCTTTGGACAAGGGCAGTTTAGTGGTGCAGGCCTGGGTAACAGTATTCAGAAACTTCAGTATCTGCCTGAAGCTCATACCGATTTTATTATGGCAGTTATTGCCGAGGAACTTGGTTTCTTAGGTGTTCTGGCTGTCATTGCTACTGTACTGATGCTGGTTTGGCGGGCATTAGTTATTGGTCGTCGCTGTTTAATGCTGGAGCAGCGCTATGGTGGATACCTCGCATACGGTATCAGTGTTTGGTTCAGTATTCAGGCCTTCGTGAATATTGGCGTTGCTTCTGGTGCTCTGCCAACGAAAGGGTTAACCCTGCCCATGGTCAGTTATGGCGGTAACAGCCTGATTGTGTCGGCGTTAGCCGTTGGTTTGTTATTACGGATTGACCACGAGCGCCGCATGACGGGTCGCAAAGTAGCGCCGCGCGGAGGTGCTGAATGAACCGCGTTCTAATCGCAGCCGCAGGTACCGGCGGACATATCTTCCCGGCTTTAGCTGTGGCTGAAGAAATGCGGAGTAACGGCTGGCAAGTTGACTGGCTTGGTACTCGCGAAGGGCGTCTGGAAAGCCGTGTTATTCCGGCGGCAGGCTTTGCGTTGCACAGTATTAGTATGACCGGGGTTCGGGGTCATGGCCTGAAAAGAAAGCTGTTAATGCCATTTACTTTAGCGAAAGCAGTTTTGCAGTGTCGACGTTTACTTAAAACGCTTCAGCCGCAAGTGGTCGCCACCTTTGGTGGTTACGTTTGTGCCCCAATGGGCTTAGCAGCAAAACTCTGCGGTGTGCCATTAGTGGTGCACGAACAAAATGCTATACCGGGTATGACTACACGCTTGCTTGCACCTAAAGCCGATAAAGTCTTGCTGGGGCTGCCTGTTGCTTTGCCGCAGTGGAAAAGCTATCCGGTGGTGGGTAACCCTTTGCGCAGTGATTTATTGAAACAAGCAGCTGAACAGCCCGAGAATTCAAAAATGACCGGTGAATTAAATTTACTGGTGGTTGGCGGCAGTTTAGGGGCGCAGGTATTGAACGAAGCGGTACCGGAAGCCGTCAAAGTATTAGATGGTGTAGAGCTAAATGTTATGCATCAGTGCGGTGTGGATCGTGAAGCAGCCACAGAAAAAGCGTACGGGAATGCACCGGCTCTAAAAGCGCTGACCGTAGTTGAATTTATTGACGATATGGGCGAAGCCTTTAGCCGGGCAGATTTGGTGATATGCCGTGCGGGTGCTTTAACCATTTCTGAACTGGCTGTTATGGGTGTCGCTTCCATTCTGGTACCTCTGCCTCACGCGGTAGATGACCACCAAACGGCAAATGCGAAAGTCCTGGAAAGCCGCGGTGCGGCAGTTTTAGTACCGCAAACTGAAGTTACCAAAGGTGCATTGCAGCAACAGTTAAAACGTTTATTGCATGACAGGCAACAACTGTGGACAATGGCGCGTTTCGCTCGTCAGTGCGCTATGCCAGAGGCGACGCAACGACTAGCAAATGAATGTATGGAATATAAGAAGAGCGATGACTAGCATGACCGCAACCAACGCACAGCCATTTACTATTGTGAACGTACCGGAAATGCGCCGGGTACAGCGAATACACTTCGTTGGTATCGGCGGTGCCGGTATGGCGGGTATTGCGGAAGTTCTGTTGAACCAGGGGTACCAGATATCGGGTTCTGACATTGCTGAGAATACCAATACCGAGCGTCTGCGCAGTCTGGGTGCGACGGTCGTGTTAGGCCATATGGCTGAGAATATTGAAGGTGCCAGTGTGGTTGTGGTGTCCAGCGCCATTAAAACCGACAATGCGGAGCTCGTTGCCGCTCATCAGTTACGTGTACCGGTTGTCCGCCGTGCAGAGATGCTGGCCGAGCTCATGCGCTTCCGTCACGGTATTGCGGTAGCCGGAACACACGGTAAAACCACAACCACGTCATTGGTGGCCAGTATTTTTGCTGAAGCGGATCGCGATCCAACTTTTGTCATCGGAGGCTTGCTGAACAGTGCCGGCTCTAATGCCCGGTTAGGTAACAGTAAGTACCTGATTGCTGAGGCCGACGAGAGCGATGCGTCGTTCCTGCATTTACAGCCGATGGTCGCCATAGTGACCAACATTGAAGCGGACCATATGGACACCTACGAAGGTGACTTTAATAAGTTATTGGACACCTATGTTGAGTTTCTGCATAACCTGCCATTTTATGGTTTAGCGGTTATGTGTGTGGATGACCCTGTGGTAGCCGACTTAATTCCGCGCCTGGGTCGTCAGACCATGACTTACGGCTTTAGTGAAGCCGCAGATATTCGGGCTATTAACTATAAGCAAACCGCCAGTGAGAGCTGTTTTACTATTTTACGGAAAGGCCTGCAGCCATTAGATGTCTGCCTTAATCTGCCGGGCAAGCACAATGTACTGAATGCACTGGCAGCGGTAGCAGTAGCTACGGACGAAGGCATTAATGACCAGGCAATTCAGTCGGCGTTAAATAAATTTGAAGGTATTGGACGGCGTTTTCAGCATTACGGAAACTTTCCTGTACCGGGTAAAAACGAAGGTGAAGTCATGTTGGTGGATGACTACGGGCATCATCCGTCTGAGGTTGCGGCGACCATACAGGCCGCCCGCGAAGGCTGGCCTGAGCGTCGTCTGGTAATGGCATTTCAGCCACACCGATATTCACGGACACGTGACTTATATGAGGACTTCGTCAACGTGCTTTCGCAAGTTGATGTGCTGCTGATGCTGGAAGTTTATAGCGCAGGAGAGACACCGGTTAGCGGAGCGGACAGTCGTTCTTTATGTCGCTCGATACGACAGCGAGGTCAAATAGACCCTATCTATGTCGCCACAGTAGATGATATGCCTGAGGTGCTGGAGTCGGTTTTGGCTGCCGGAGACCTGCTGTTAACTCAGGGAGCCGGAAACATTGGTGCGCTGGCAAAAAACATAGCGACGGAGGTGCTGAGCAATGAACGCTGAGACCTTTGGTAAAGTCGCTGTCATGCTGGGCGGTAGCTCGGCAGAGCGAGATGTCTCGTTAAAATCGGGAATGGCCGTGTTAAAAGGCTTAGTGGCTAAAGGTATTGATGCGCACGCGTTTGACCCGGCAGCACATAGCCTGCAAGAACTGGTTGATGATGGCTACGGACGTGTATTTATCGCGCTGCATGGGCGTGGTGGCGAAGATGGCGCTATGCAGGGTGCACTGCAAGTGCTGGGAATCCCTTATACCGGTAGTGACGTTCTTGGCTGTGCTCTGGGTATGGATAAGGTGCGTTGCAAACAAATTTGGCACGCTTTGGGGTTACCGACAGCCAGCTGGCGGGTCATTACCCAAGATGAAATAGAACAAGTGAACGCCGAGGCCTTGTTGTTGGAGCTTGGTGGGCGCGTCATCGTTAAGCCGGCTCGCGAAGGCTCATCCATTGGTATGAGCAGTGCCGATAGTGCACCGCGACTGGCGGCAGCTTTAAAGCACGCGGCACAGTTTGATGACGACATTCTGGTTGAGCAGTGGATTGAAGGCCCTGAGTACACCATCGGCCTGCTAGACGGAAATGCTTTACCTGTTATTCGTCTGCAGACACCGCATGAGTTTTACGACTTTGAGGCGAAGTACCAGGCGAATGACACGCAGTATCACTGCCCTGCCGGGTTAAGTGATGAAGACGAAGCGAAACTTCGCAGCTTGGCTGAGCGGGCATTTTCAGCGATTGGAGCGAGTGGTTGGGGGCGTATCGATGTTATGCGCAACGGCAATGGCGAGTGGTTCTTACTCGAAGCCAATACCGTTCCCGGCATGACCGAAAAGAGCCTGGTACCTATGGCTGCAAGAGCCGCCGGATTAAGTTTTAACGATTTAGTGGAGCGCATTTTAGCGCAAACACTGGAGCGCTGATGATGGCAGCTGAACAGCGCCTGCGTTCTGTGAACTTTTGGTCGGGTGTGACAGTGCTATGCCTGACTATAGCAGGTGCCCTGGTTGGTATTTATCAGTTAAACCAGGTGCTGACTGACGAGCAACAAGTGCCGTTAGCTGAATTAAATGTACAAGGCGAGTTGCAGTATACCGCCAACGAAGAGGTCAGAAAGGCCTTAACGGCAGAGCCGTTGGGAAGTTTTTTTACGGCAGATGTGAACGAATTAAGACGCCGGGTAGAGCAGTTACCCTGGATACAAAAAGTCTCGATTCGCAAAGTCTGGCCTGACAAATTGTCGGTTTATGTGACGGAACACAAACCGGTAGCCATGTGGAACGGTGACCGCCTGATAAATGAGGAAAGTGACGTTTTTCGGGCAAATATAGAACAGGTGGGTACGGCTTTGCCGCAGTTGTTTGGGCCGGAAAACGCCGTAGAGGAAACCTGGAAAGAATTTAACCGGGTGCAGCAAATGTTGGCAGTGAATGGCTTTCAGGTAAGGGCACTAAGGTTAACAGAGCGATTTGCCGTGAGCGTAGTTTTAGCTCAGGGAATTGAAGTGAAACTGGGGCGCGAAGCAACGCTAGAGAGAATAAAACGGTTTATCGATGTGTTTCCCAGCATCGTTGAACATGAAAAAAGTAAAAACAACGAAATCGATACTGTGGATTTACGATATGACACCGGGGCTGCAGTGGCCTGGCGTGAAGCAAAAAGTGAGAGTTAGACGGTTATGTCGAAAACATCGGAACACAATATGGTTGTAGGTCTGGATATAGGTACCAGCAAAGTGACGGCGCTTATTGGCGAATTGCTGCCAGATAATGAGATCAGCGTTGTTGGCGTTGGTACAGCGACCTCGCGTGGTATGGACAAAGGCGGCGTTAACGACCTTAACCTGGTTGTTCAGTCGGTCCAGCGTGCTGTTGATGAAGCCGAACTGATGGCTGACTGTCGCGTGGCATCGGTGTACCTGAACATTTCCGGCCGTCATATTTCCTGCCAGAACGAAAGTGGCATGGTACCGATTAACGAAGCCGAAGTGACACAGGACGATGTCGACAGCGTGATTCACGCCGCACAGTCAGTACCTATTGCAAAAGAGCGTCGTATTTTGCATGTGTTACCGCAGGAGTATGTGATTGACTCTCAGGAAAGCATTCGCAGCCCAATTGGCATGTCGGGTGTTCGCATGGAGTCTAAAGTGCACATTATTACCTGTGCGAATGACATGGCGAAAAATATTATTAAAGCGGTTGAGCGTTGCGGATTGTCGGTGGACAAACTGATTTTCTCCGCGCTGGCCTCGAGCATATCGGTACTGACCGATGATGAAAAAGATTTAGGTGTGGCGCTGGTCGATCTAGGCGGCGGCACCATTGATATTTGTATATATGCGGGCGGTGTATTGCGTCATACCGCAGTTATTCCTGCGGCGGGCAATCAGGTCACCAGTGACATTGCCAAAATTTTCCGTACACCGACCAACCACGCGGAAGAAATTAAAACTAAGCACGCCTGTGCGTTGCGACAAATGGTCAGTATGGAAGACACCATTGAAGTACCGTCGGTGGGTGGGCGTCCGTCACGGGTGATGTCACGTCATACCTTGTCGGAAGTGGTAGAGCCGCGTTATCAGGAATTGTTTGAGCTGGTCAGGGACGAGATCCAGCAAAGCGGATTAGATGAGCAAATTGCAGCCGGGGTAGTTATTACCGGCGGCAGCGCGAAGATGGAAGGCTGCGTCGATTTTGCTGAAGAAATTTTTCAAATGCCGGTTCGTATCGGCGTTCCTCTGGGCATGAAAGGCCTGCGGGATTACGTCGAAGATCCGGTTTATGCCACAGCGGTGGGACTGTTACGGTATGGGCAGGAAGATGCCGCTGTGTCACAAAAAGAAAGCTCTAAAACTGACGTGATCGGACTCTGGCAAAAAGTGCAGAGTTGGTTCAAAGGTGAGTTTTAACTTGGGGTAGCACGTTAAAAGCAGGTAGGGAGAATTATTATGTTCGAACTGATGGACAATTATGAAAGCGAAGCCGTCATTAAGGTGATTGGCGTCGGTGGTGGCGGCGGAAACGCTGTTCAGCACATGGTAAAAGAATCAATTGAAGGTGTGCAGTTTATTGCAGCCAATACCGATGCGCAGGCTCTGCGTAATCATACGGCAGATGTCACCATTCAATTAGGGCAGGACATCACTAAAGGGCTTGGCGCTGGCGCCAACCCTGAAGTGGGTCGCCAGTCTGCAGAAGAGGACCGCGAGAACATCAAAGTCCACTTAGAAGGCGCTGATATGGTCTTTATTGCAGCTGGCATGGGCGGTGGTACCGGAACCGGTGCAGCACCTGTGGTTGCTGAAGTTGCCAAAGAACTGGGCATTCTGACTGTTGCCGTTGTGACCAAGCCTTTCCCGTTTGAAGGGAAAAAGCGCATGGCTGTCGCCGACGAAGGTATTAACGCACTGGCACAAAGTGTCGACTCGTTAATTACCATTCCAAACGAGAAATTGCTTAAAGTTATGGGTCGTGGAACCAGCTTGCTGGATGCCTTCAGCGCAGCAAACAACGTATTGTTGGGTGCGGTTCAGGGTATTGCTGAGCTGATTACTCGTCCGGGTCTTATCAACGTTGACTTTGCCGACGTTCGCGCGGTTATGAAGGAAATGGGTACGGCCATGATGGGTACCGGTGTTGCCAGCGGTGAAGACCGTGCGCAGGAAGCTGCAGAAATGGCAATTAACAGCCCGTTACTGGAAGACATCGACTTGTCTGGTGCTCGTGGCGTATTAATTAACGTTACTGCTGGTATGGATATGAGCATTGAAGAGCTCGATACCGTCGGTAATACGGTTAAAGCCTTCGCCTCAGATAACGCTACAGTGATTGTGGGTACCGTTATCGATACCGAAATGTCCGACGAACTGCGCGTTACTGTTGTTGCAACCGGCATCGGCGCTGAGCGTAAACCGGATATTTCTCTGGTGAACAATACCAGCCAGGCTGCGCCTAAGCGCGAACCTCAGCCGGCATATCGTAGCAGTGATATAGACCGCGGTGCGGCGGCTCCTCGTTACGAAGAGCAGGAAGAAGTTCAAGCGGAAGCAAAAGCTGAACCAAAACGTCAGCCTGCTGCCAAAGCTAAACAGGATAAAGAACTCGATTACCTGGATATTCCGGCATTTTTACGAAAACAGGTCGACTAATTTGGCGTAACTCTGTGTAAGTATGCGTAAAATTTGATCGAACCATGACAAATGTCGTATAATATGCGGCCGCTTTGGCGTCAGCCAGGGCGAACCGAATAGAAAAGGTAGGTGAACAAGTACCATGATTAAGCAACGTACATTACAGCAAGCAATATCAACCACGGGTGTTGGGCTGCACAAAGGCAATAAAGTAAACCTTACTTTACGTCCTGCGCCGGCTAATACCGGTTTGATATTCCGTCGTGTGGACCTTGATCCTGTGGTGGATATTCCAGCACGGGCCGACTGGGTGCGTGATACGCAGCTGTGTACCTGTCTTATCAACGAAGAGAACGTTCGCATCTCTACCGTCGAGCATTTGCTCGCTGCGCTGGCCGGCGTTGGAATTGATAACGCGATAATCGAAGTCGACTCGCATGAAATTCCAATTATGGACGGCAGCTCGCACCCGTTTGTTTACCTGCTACAAAGCGCGGGTATTGAAGAGCAGTCAGCAGCGAAAAAGTTCATCCGGATCAAACAGCCGGTGCGTGTCGAAGACGGTGATAAGTGGGCGGAACTGCTACCCCACGATGGTTTCCGTATCGACTTTGCTATCGACTTTGAACACCCGGCTATTGCAGACACAGGGCAAACAGTCAGCATCGACTTTAGTGCTAATGCCTTTATAAAAGAAATTAGTCGTGCCCGTACCTTTGGCTTCATGAAAGACATTGAATTTTTACGGGAAAACAACCTGGCACTGGGCGGCAGTTTTGATAACGCCGTTGTGCTGGATGAATTCCGCATTCTCAACAGTGACGGCTTACGTTACGACGATGAGTTCGTAAAACATAAAATGTTGGACGCTATTGGTGACTTGTACATGGGGGGACACAGTATTCTGGGTCACCTGCGTGCTTATAAGTCAGGGCATGCACTGAATAACCAGTTACTTCAGGCTTTATTAGCGCAAGAATCTGCGTGGGAATTTGTGACCTTTGACGGTGAGCAGGAAAAAGCGCCTATCGCCTTTTGGTCACCAGCAACAACCACAGCTTAGTCTTTATCGTTGGCGGTAAATTTTGCCGCCAACGCTTTTAACTCCGATTTCAACGGCTCGTCGCAGCCTTCCGCCATTGCTAACAAGCGTTCTGAACTGCTTGAATCCTTCTGATTTTTAATCGTTTTCTGAAAACTGTTCATTGACGGAGACACCTTAATAGAAAGGCTGTGTACCGGGACCGTCGCATTGTCACGAAAATGCGTTATAATGGCCGCTTGCTGAAGTTTTAGCCGGGTTGCCCAACTACCGTTATCCACCTGAATGATCATTTGACCATCACGGATATTCAGCAATTGGCAATGTTGGTTGGTGTTTTTATCAACGCATTGTTGAAACAATTGTTGCCAATGCGAAAGTTGGGCGGCAAACTGTGCATAGTGTCGTAAAGTTGTCGACAAAGTCCGTTGTCCGGAACGGAGCCATTCTGATGGGGTTTTCGGGTGTCGTGACATAATTGCGTAGTAGGCAAATAATAAGAGAGTTCAGATGAGTTTATCAGTCTTTTATCGAGGCTCCAAAGTACGTTTTCGTATTCGGTTAAGTCGACGTCGGTTTTTGTCCTATGTTGGCATTGCTGCTTTTATCGGACTTGCCAGTTGGCAGCCATGGCAGTATCAGGGAATCGATCCTGAACTGGCGCAATCAAAAATTTCTGCAGAGCAGAAAAAGCTTGTCCTACAAGAGCAAGCATTAAAAGACCTGAAAGAGGATACCCAAAAGCGTTTGGGTGCAATGACTGTATACCTGGGTGAATTAAGAGCTCAAATGCGTCGTCTGGATGCTCTGGGGGAACGTTTAGCTGGCGTTGCCAATTTGGATAACGGCGAGTTTAACTTTAATCAGGAACTGCCCATAGGTGGTCCGGAAATTGAAGTTGCCGAGTTGCCGCAAAGCTCAGGTACAGACGTTATTCGCGAAATTGAAGATATGTTGTCGCAAATCTCTGACAAACAAAAACAGCTATCACTACTTGAATCTGTGATGATGAATCACCAACTTAATAATGATGCTTATATTGCGGGGCGCCCAATCTCAGATGGTTGGTTGTCGTCGCAGTATGGTGTCCGTAAAGACCCTTTTAATGGCACACCAGCCATGCATAAAGGGTTAGACTTTGCCAGTTATAATGAAGACGTCAAAATTATTGCTACCGGCGCAGGTGTAGTGACTTGGGCGGGCGACCGATACGGTTACGGTATGTTGGTCGAAATTGACCATGGCGGTGGTTTAAAAACGCGCTACGGACATAACGATAAGCTATCGGTATCAGTAGGGGATGTTGTCACCCGTGGCCAGCAAATTGCTGAAATGGGTAGTAGCGGTCGTTCTACTGGCCCGCACGTTCATTACGAAGTTTTGCGTAATGGTCGTCAAATTGACCCTAACCAATTTGTGTATCGTAAAGCTGACTCAAAATAACTCGGTAAATTAATTTAGAACGTAGGCGGTACTTCGGTACCGCTTTTGTTGTTCAGGAAAGTAACACAGGATAAATCAATCTCATGCTAGGCAGTCTGTTTCGAAAAGTATTTGGTAGTCGCAACGATCGCATTCTAAAAACCATGAAGAAAGACGTTGAGCGAATCAACTCGCTGGAACCCGAGTTTGAAGCGTTAAGTGATGCCGAGCTAAAAGAGAAAACAACGGAGTTTCGAAAGCGCCTGAATGACGGCGAGCGTTTAGATCAAATTTTACCTGAAGCTTTTGCTACGGTTCGTGAAGCCAGTAAGCGCGTCTTTGGTATGCGTCATTTTGATGTGCAGCTCATTGGCGGCATGGTACTGAATGATAATCGCATTGCTGAAATGAAAACCGGTGAAGGTAAAACCTTAACTGCAACCCTGCCAGCTTATTTAAATGCGTTGCCTGGTAAAGGTGTTCATATCATTACGGTGAACGACTATCTGGCAAAGCGTGACGCTGAGTTCAATCAGCCATTATTCGACTTTCTGGGGCTGACAGTTGCCTTTAATATTCCGGGCATGGCACCGGAAGATAAAAAAGCGGCTTATCAGGCAGACATTACCTACGGTACCAACAACGAGTTTGGCTTCGACTATCTTCGTGACAACATGGCTTTTGCTCCACAGGACAGAGTCCAGCGCGAATTAAACTACGCTCTGGTCGATGAAGTTGACTCAATTCTAATTGATGAAGCCCGTACACCGCTTATTATTTCCGGGCCAGCCGAAGACAGCTCGGAAATGTACCGTAAAATGAATGAACTGGTTCCCCATTTGGTGCGTCAGGAAAAAGAAGATACGGAAGAAGAAAAAGGCGACGGCGACTTCACTATCGATGAAAAAGCTAAGCAGCTGCATTTGACCGAACACGGACAAGAGCATATTGAAGAGCTGTTGAAAGAAAAAGGCATGCTGGAAGCGGACGATTCGCTGTATTCGGCGGCCAACATCAGCTTACTGCACCACATTAATGCGGCATTACGTGCACATCACCTGTTCCAGAAAGACGTTGATTACATCATTAAAGACGACAAAATCGTTATTGTTGATGAACATACAGGTCGTACTATGGAAGGCCGCCGCTGGTCCGAAGGTCTGCATCAGGCCGTCGAGGCCAAAGAAGGCGTTCCAATTCAAAATGAAAACCAGACCTTAGCTTCTATTACTTTCCAGAATTACTTCCGTTTGTATAACAAACTGGCGGGTATGACAGGTACAGCCGATACTGAAGCTTTTGAGTTCCAGTCTATTTACGGCTTGGAAACTATCGTACTGCCAACCAACCAACCTATGATCCGCGATGACAGAGCAGACCTTATCTATCTGACTACGTTGGAGAAATACGAAGCGATAGCGGAAGATATAGAAGAATGCCGTAAGCAGAAACGACCGGTATTGGTGGGTACGGTATCTATCGAAAACTCTGAACTGCTGTCGAACCTGTTGAAGAAGAAGAAAATTCCTCACGCGGTATTAAACGCCAAGTTCCACGAAAAAGAAGCCGATATCATCGCTCAGGCAGGTCGTCCGGGTACGGTGACTATCGCAACCAACATGGCCGGTCGCGGTACCGACATCGTGTTAGGTGGTAGCTGGATGGCTGAAGTTGAAAAGCTGGATGAGCCTACCAACGAGAAAATTGAAAAGATAAAGCAAGAATGGCAAAAACTGCATGATGCTGTTATTGAAGCCGGTGGTTTGCATATTATCGGTACTGAGCGTCACGAATCACGTCGTATCGATAACCAGCTGCGCGGTCGTGCCGGTCGCCAGGGTGACCCGGGTTCGTCGCGTTTCTATCTGTCGTTAGAAGATTCGCTCATGCGCATTTTCGCTTCAGAGCGAATGGCTACCATGATGAAGCGTTTAGGCATGAAAGAAGGCGAAGCAATTGAACACCCTTGGGTAACTCGTGCCATTGAAAATGCTCAACGTAAAGTGGAAGGCCGTAACTTCGACGTGCGTAAGCAGTTGTTGGAGTACGATGACGTTGCCAATGATCAGCGGAGTGTTGTCTATGAACAGCGCAATGAGTTGCTCGATGAAGGCGACATTTCTGAGACCATCGTTGCTATTCGCGAAGATGTTATCAACAGTGTCATTAGCGAGTATGTTCCGCCTCAGTCTTTAGCCGAGTTATGGGACTTAAAAGGTCTGGAAGAGCGCCTGCGCGGTGACTTCCATATTGAGGTGCCACTGCAGAAATGGCTGGAAGAGGAAGAGCATTTCCACGAAGAAGTTCTGCGTGAACGCGTTCTGGAAAAGCTGGTTGAGTCCTATCAGGAAAAAGAAGAGATGGTCGGGCCGGAAGTTTTACGCCGTTTCGAAAAGTCTATTATGCTGCAAAGCCTCGACCAACACTGGAAAGAACACCTGGCGGCAATGGATCACCTGCGTCAGGGGATTCACCTGCGTGGCTATGCGCAGAAAAACCCTCAGCAAGAATACAAGAAAGAAGCCTTTGCGCTCTTTACCGATATGCTGGAGGCATTGAAGCTCGACGTGGTAACCATTTTAAGTAAGGTTAAGGTTCGGGCTCCGGAAGACGTCGATGCGGTTGATGAACAACGTAAGGCAGCGGATAGTGCTCCTCGTGAGTTCCGCCATGAGCAAAGCGGTCCCGCTGCAGAAGAGCCAACGCAGCAAAACAATGCTGACGCACAGGGGCAACCTGTTCGTAAAGGTGCCAAAGTGGGTCGTAATGAACCTTGCCCTTGTGGTTCTGGTAAAAAGTACAAACATTGTCACGGTAAACTGTAGGTTACTATGAAAACCGAAGCATCGCCTGCTGTACATGTTGCAGTGGGCGTTATTGAGAATGAACAGGGTGAAATTTTTATCGCCCAACGTCATCCTGAACAACATCAGGGTGGAAAATGGGAGTTCCCGGGCGGTAAAGTCGAAGCCGAAGAGAATGTCCAGCAAGCGCTGCAACGCGAACTAAAAGAAGAGTGCGGTATTGATGTGACCGATATGGCCCCACTAACGGTTATCGAGCATCAGTATAAAGATAAACGGGTCTTACTCGATGTCTGGTGGGTTCTTGCTTACGACGGTGAAGTGCGTCAGTTAGAAGGTCAGGACTGGTGTTGGGTTGATAAAAACCAACTTGACGCATTTCAGTTTCCTGAAGCTAACCAGCCCATTGTTGAATGCATTATGCAGTCTTTAAACGCCTATTAATAATCCTGTTCGTCGTTGTTGTAATCATCATTAGCAATGACAACAGGCTCGCCAGGAATACTTTTCTCTTCGTTAGCCCATTCACCTAAATCAATCAGTTTACAACGCTCACTGCAAAAGGGGCGGGCGGGTGATTCTTCTGACCATTCAACTTGTTTTTGGCAGGTTGGGCAGTTAACGCTAACACTCATGGACTACACCTTGCGATTTCGAATTCAATGTCTTGAAGAGAGGTTTCATTACTCTCCCCCGGTAAGGGCATGAATCGTACCGTAAAACGTTGTCTGTGCCCACTAATGACGGGGTAAATATTGGCTGAGCGAGGAACTTTAATGCGCAACATTGCCAGTAGCTGATCCGAACTTTCCTGTAAGAAACCATTTTGTAGCTGCATGGGAACAAAAACAGATTGCTCGCGTAACAGCGTCAGCTTCAGCGTGATAGCTAACTCCACAAAAGCTAACGTCTTGCGCCATTCTTCGCATTGTTTGGCTTTGTCTTCAGTGGACTGGCTTAACCAAAGCTGCAGTTGTGGTAATTCAAATAAACCGCTCATGCCGGGTTGGCTAAAACGTTGCCTGATACTGGCTAGCAGAGCATCGTCTTTAAGTTGCCGAAGGTATTTTGGAATATCCTGTAACTGGTTAAGACACTGCTCAATTTCCTGAATGGTATTGCGCAGCGCTTCGCGGTCAACGTCAGGATGCGCTTCCCATTTTTGCAAACGTTGTTTATCGAGATCTAAGTCTTTACTGAGTTCGGTCCGAATATCAAAGCGTTCCAGTAGCTCGGTAACGGCGAATAACGCATTAAAGAAGGGTTCAGCTTGTTCTTCAAAACAAAGTTGACTGGCTTTTAGCTGCTCAAAGCCGTGCTCCAATCGCAAATAGGTTCGCATGCGCTCCTGAAGAGGGTATTCGTAGAGAATGTTGTCGTTATCAGTCGATGCCATGCGATTGCCGATTGGTGAACTCTGTTCCTATAATAGCGTATTACTTTTCCTGTGCAACGGTTGCCGCCAGGTAGCGCTGATGTAACTGAAGTACCTGTTGTTTCAGCTGTTCCAGACTGCCATCATTGTTTAGCACATCATTTGCTTTTTTTAGCCGCTCGCTGCGACTTAGCTGTGCCTTCATAATAGCTTCCACTTCTTTTTTAGGACTGTCATCGCGCTGAATAGTTCTCGATATTTGCAAAGATTCAGGAACATCGATCACCAGCACTCGCTGGCAGTATTTTTCCAGACCGTTTTCCAACAACAAGGGAGCTGACAAAATCACGTAGGGAGAGTCAGCTTGTTCAAGCTGACTGATGATCTCTTCTCTTATCGCGGGGTGGAGTAATTTATTCAGCCATTCCTTTTCCTGAGGGTTAGAAAAGACTCTTTGGCGTAACGCCTTGCGGTTAAGCTCACCCCCTTCAGTCAATAACTGGTTTCCAAAGTGCTCCGCAATTGCCTGCAGGCAGGGAGTTCCCGGCATAACAACCTGGCGAGCAACGACATCGGCATCGACAATGGTAATACCCAGCTTTTCGAATTCAGCGGTAGCTGCAGATTTGCCGCTACCAATACCTCCGGTTACACCGACAACATAGGTCATTTTAAACGCCTCCTAACCAGCGCCAGTAACTAAAGAGTAAATCTGTTCCAAAGAAGTAGCTGAGTATGCCGCCGCCAATTAAAAACGGGCCAAAGGGTATTGGCTGTGACCGGCCTTTGCCGCGAATCATGACTAAGCCCACTATGGCACCGCAAACTGAGCTGGCAAGAATGGTAACCGGCAACAAAGTTGCACCGGTAAAAGCGGTAATGGCCGCCAGCAGCTTAAAATCGCCGTAACCCATTCCTTCCTTCCCGGTAACAAGTTTGAACGCCCAGTAAATGCTCCATAAACTCAGGTATCCTGCTACCGCGCCTATAATGGCGGAGTCAGGTGAGAGTTCACTGGTAGGTGACAATGACCAGAGCAAGGCAATCCAAAGTAGCGGATAGGTTAACTGATCGGGCAATAGCTGATGGTTCCAGTCAATAACAAACAGGCAGATGAGCAGCGAAAATACGGTCACATAAACCAGAGCCGGAAGACTAAAATCAAAGTGCCAGGCGACCAGTCCAAAGGCCAGACAGCTGATAAGCTCAACCAGCCAGTAGGTTAGCGGAATATGAGTCTGGCAGTGGCGACAACGGGCACGTAAGACCAAATAGCTCAGCAGCGGTATATTGTCGTACCAGGCTATGGAGGCTTTACACTCAGGGCAGTGTGAGCCGGGAACCGCAATAGAAAAATGGTCCAGCTCTTTTAATGGAGTGCCGTTCATTTCAGCACATTCACGCTGCCACTGTCGCTGTAGCTGAATGGGTAGCCGGCTAATAACAACATTCAAAAAGCTGCCAATAACAGCGCCAAGTATCAGCGCCAACACCAGAGTTGGTATCGACTCAGCAGCGAGCAAGTGTTCCATACTTGTGTTCCTTCGTGGTTAAAATTGCTGCCCCATAGAAAACAGCGGCAAATACATTGCGACCAGCAGAGTGCCTATAATGCCGCCTAAAACCACCATCAGCAAGGGTTCTGCCAGACCAATCAAGCGCTCACAGTTTTGTTCAAAGCGTTGTTGGCGAATATCGGCAAGCGTGGCAAAGGCCTGATCGACGTTGCCGTTTTGTTCGGCAACTTTGAGAAAGCTCAGTGTACGAGGCTCACTTAAAGGGCTTGCTCTGAAACTGTCTACCCAGCCTTTTCCCTGTTCGACACTTTGTTGAACAGAGCGTAAAGCATGGCGGTGAGGTAGCCAGGTCAGGGAATGCGCGGTGCTGTTAAGAGCCTGACGCGTTTCAATACCAGCCTTCAGGGCAACAGCCAGACGGTGAAAAAGCTGTTGGAGTTTAATGTCCTCCAACAATTTCCCGATAAAAGGCAGTTGAGACAGGGCTCGTTGCCAGAATAAAGGCGCCTTTTTCCTGACCATATACAACGATGCTGAGAAGAACAGAACAATTCCAAGAATCGACACGGCTTGTTCTCGCAGAAAATCCGAAGCGTTAAGTAACATCCGGGTCAGCCACGGGAGTTCCCCTTCACTAAATAACGGTGCGAAACTTGGCAGTACCCAACCCATCATCATGAAGCAAACGGCGCCCGCAACTAAAAGTACTATAACCGGATAGCGAAGCGCCTTGCTCATTTGCTTTTTGAGCAGCATTTGGCGTTTGGCAACCTGATGCAACTGGTGCAGGGTGTGAGCAAGCTGGCCGGTTTGCTCCGCCCAGGCTATGGCGATGATGTCTTCTTCCGGCAAGCAGTTTTTATAGAGCTGCAACGCCCGGCTAAAAGCAAGACCGCGCTCAATACAACGGATGCAGTCTTCAACCATCCAGCGCAATCCTCTGGATGGGCTCTCGTAGACACTGTGTCGTAATGCTTCAGCAAGCGGTAACCCGCTGCTGAGTAGGTCAGATACTTGCTGCAGCAACTCATACCAAAGCGATAAACGGGGTTTATAGCCTTTTAGCTTGTGGGCCGACAAAGGTTTTACTGCCGCACTGTTTATTTTGTGCTGCGCTAACAGTTGCTTTGCCTGGAGTGCCGAATCGGCATGAATAAACCCGCACTGCTTACCCACTTGCCAGTACCAGCAGTGATTAATCGGCATCATAGGTGAACCGTTCTTTTTCTTTGCGGTTGATCTGACCTGCGTCTATGTAGTTTTGCAAAGCTTGAGAGAAATCAGGCAGCTGCAATGATTCCAGATAACGACGCAGATCCGCTGTATTTGTCTTAAGGTTGATGAATTTCTCCGCCTGCTCCTGCCAGGGGACGACCTCAAACACTGCTTGACGCTTATTTTCAGCAGTTGCGGGTACCGGAAATAGCCGTTGACTGACAATAAGACTGAGTGAACTGCGAATGTCCAGTGGGTTGATGCCAAGAGACTGTAAGCGTTTCAAGCTGTCGAGACAGCTGTTCGTATGCATCGAGGTCAGAACCAGGTGCCCGGTCTGCGCTGCCTGCACTGCAATTTTTGCTGTTTCAGAATCCCGAATCTCTCCAATCAGTATGACATCCGGGTCCTGCCTTAGCAGGGCGCGGAGAACAGACGCAAAGGTGAGCCCTTGTTTATGATTGACCATCACTTGGCTGCAACCGGGCAGGGGAACTTCAACCGGGTCCTCAACACTGCAGATATTGCATCGCTCTGCGTCTAACTGACTTATGGCGCTGTATAAGGTCGAGGTTTTGCCACTACCGGTCGGGCCGGTAACCAAAATTAACCCTTGTGGCTGACTCAGGCAATGGGCAAACCATCGGTATTGCGCGTCCAGTAACCCTGTTTGCTGCAGGGGCGTAATACTCTGCGTTGGCTGCAGGCATCTCAGCACCAGCTTTTCACCGCCAATGACAGGGCAACAACTTAAGCGAAACTCATGTTGGCGGCTATTCTCAGCACGCACCGACAAACGACCGTCTTGCGGCTGACGTAGTTCAGTGAGATCGAGATTAGCCAGTACCTTAATTCGGGAGTAAACCTGCTGCCCAAAGTCTGCGGGCAGCACATCTAAGCGAGAGAGCTCGCCGGCTATGCGCCCTCGCACAGTAATGCCACTTTCCTGAGGTTGTATATGAATATCTGACAGGCCTTCCGCCGCGCAGTACTGCAACAGTTGGTCAACATAATCGACGACGGAGTCATGACTTAGCCGGACTCCCGGAAGTTGACCTTCCCCGCGAAGTACCATCACTTTTTTATTGCTGTAAAAGCTCAACAGCACGGCATCTACCGGTGGAAAACCGGGTTGTTGTATTAATAGCTCCCAGTGTTGAGTACTGGCAAAAGGCTGCAACCCGTGTTGCTTAAGAAACGGATCGTCTGTACTACCTGATACCTGCTTCAGATGAGCCAGTGAACAGCGACCGATAACAGACATTAGTAACTTACCTGACGTTCACAGTTTTGCACGACACTGCGAGACTCACCATAGTCTGAGCAGGCGATACCCCAGTCTAAGTGCGTATTAGCCGCATTGGGTGTCAGTTCAATTTGCAGAGGTTGGTTATTAATACTGACAGAGTTCAGGGTCAGTCGTACTGCCGCCGCCTGTGTCAGGCTCAAATCACTGAGTTCATCAGGTAGTGGTGCCGGAAGTGCAGGAATGCCCTGGCTTCCGGCCTGATTGCACTGGTTTAACTGTCCCTCAATTTGCCAGCATAGGGCAATACCCAGTTGCAATGGTTGAGCATGAGCCAGCGCCTTACTGACTTTAGCCTGCTGCGTATAGTAGGTATATGACGGAACCGCAATAGCGGAGAGAATGGCAATGATGGCCACCACGACCATCATTTCAATTAAGCTAAAACCGGCTCCGGGTAAACGGTAAGAATGTGCATCCTGCATGAGACAGCTCCCTGTTAAAAACAGTGAAACTGTGGCTTACCCTGGCCAATTAGTAAATTCTATTTCTCTGTAAGTCATTCACTATCTTGGGAAATTCTCATTGATAAATCAATAGCTTGAATGTTTTTAGTCAAAGCGCCGGAAGAAATAAAATCCACACCGGTAGCCGCTAATTCTTGCAAGCGTTCATCGGTGACATTACCGGAAACTTCTAATTTAGCCTGGTGTGAAGCGTTATTTTGGTTCTGCTGCACGGCCTGCTCGATATCAGCGATACTGAAGTTATCCAGCATAATGATGTCGGCTTCTGCAGCTAACGCCTGCGAGAATTCATCCAGGTTTTCAACTTCAACTTCCACCGTTTTACCCGGATTCAGTTGTTTTGCTGCTTTAACGGCCTGAGCTATGCCACCGCAGGCAAAAATGTGATTCTCTTTAATCAGGTAGGCGTCAAATAAACCGATACGATGGTTCACACCGCCGCCGCAACGCACCGCGTATTTCTGTGCTAATCGCATACCCGGCAAGGTCTTACGCGTATCCAGCAGCTGCGTTTTGTAGTCATTCAGAAGTTGACTGTACTGGTATGTGGTGGTGGCGGTTGCAGACAAGGTCTGCAAAAAATTAAGTGCAGTGCGCTCTCCGGTCAGCAAAATGCGACTTGGTCCTTTCAGGCGACACAGTTCCGTATTCGCTGCCACCTTATCACCGTCTTTCACCAGCCATTCAATTTCCACTTGTTGCCCAAGCTGGCGGAATACTTGATCGACCCAGCCACAGCCACAAACTACTGCTTCTTCCCGGGTAATAATGCTGGCACGGGACTGACTCTGTTCCAGAATCAATTGCGCAGTAATATCATAACTGGCGTCTTCGCCGGATAAATCTTCCTTTAGTGCGGCGCTTACGCCGTCCTGAATGGCAAGTTGCAGCTCGGGCTGACTCATAGATGGCTTTACCTTTTAGCAGACAATACGGATACTAGGGGGCAAACTTTACCGTTTTGTTGAGCCTGTGAAAAGCGACCCGATAAAAAATCATAAAATAACAACGGCAGTTCAATACCCGTCGCCGCACTACGATGAACGTCCACAGACAGACGAGATCAGTCTGTTGGTTATTCATTGCATCAGCCTGCCCGAGGGGGAATACGGTACGCCATACGTGCGTCAATTGTTTATGGGTGAGCTGGAAACCGACACGCACCCGGACTTTTCTATACTGCAGGGACTTCGAGTGTCCGCGCATTGTGTTATCCGCCGCGACGGCACGCTGGAACAATACGTTCCTTTTGATAAGCGTGCGTGGCATGCTGGCCAGTCAAGGTATTGCGGGCGTCGGCGGTGCAACGATTTCAGTATAGGTATTGAACTCGAAGGAACCGATCACACCGCCTATACTGAACAACAGTATCAACAATTAATCCAGGTAACCGAGGCGCTTATCGCTACATACCCAAAATTAAACCGTCGTCGTATTGTCGGCCATCAGGATATCGCTCCGGGCCGCAAGACCGACCCGGGCAGTGAATTTGACTGGCAAACCTATTTAAATGCCTTATAAGGAGTCATGAATGGTCCTCATTGCGTTGCTGATAGCACTAAGCGTTGAGCGTTTGTACCACAGCCCTGCATTCTTGCACTGGGCTTTCTATATGGAACGTTGGCAACGTTGGAGCTCAGCCCGTCTGCAGGATGAAAAATGGGAGAGCGAGCCCTTACAGCTTGTGCGTTTGTTGATACCGGCAGTGGGTGTTGGCCTGTTGGTGGTGCTACTGGACAACCTGATGGTGACTTTTATTGTCAGTATTCTTGCGCTGCTGCTGGCTTTTAACTGTGAACCGGCCCGGCAAAACTACAAAGAATATTTAAAAGCAGCTAACAGAGGAGATGAGCCAAGTATTATTGAACATCAACAGGCTCTGACTGAATTTGCCGGGCGTCATCAGCCTCACCAAATTAGCGACTCTTTAATCTGGATCAATTACCGACAATATATTGCCGTGATGTTTTACTTCGTGTTGTTTGGCAGCTTTGGTGCCTTGGTTTATGCCACTCTGCGCTACGCTGAAACCCAGCAGCGCGAGGAAGAATCGGTTAGCCTCTGGCAGCAACTGTTGTGGTTTGCTGACTGGGTTCCGGTAAGGCTGGCAGCTTTTGGTTTATTGATAGTTGGTCACTTCTCACGGGCGCTTCCCGAGTGGTTGCAACAAAGCCTGAATCCACAGGCCGATCCGGATAAGCTTCTGTTTAATGTTGCCAGTAAAGCAGAAGACAACCCGCAACACCCGGATGACCGAACCGAACATGCTGCCTGCCAGTTGCGCCTGATGCGCCGACAACAGATATTCTGGGTTTGTGCTATTGCCGTGCTGACATTGACAGGCTGGGTCAGCTAGAGGTAGTACCAGCTGAGAAAAATTTGGGCTCAGCCGTTAAATGATTTAGAATAACCGCATCTTTTGGTCTGACCAATTTACCGTTATGCCAGATTTACCCATAAAACAGACGAAGCTTTCTGACACTATCGTGGCGCATCTGGAACAGATGATCGTCGATGGTCGGCTTAGTGCCGGGCAAAAACTGCCGGCAGAGCGTCAACTGGCTCAGCAATTTAATGTTTCACGCCCATCGCTGCGCGAAGCCATTCAAAAATTGGAAGCCAAAGGTGTGGTAGAACGTCGCCAGGGCGGTGGAACTTACGTTGTGAACAGCATCAATGAGCAACTAACAGAACCACTGTTTGAGCTCTTGGCCAAGCACCCTGAGTCGCAGTTTGATTTGCTTGAGTTTCGTCATGCACTGGAGGGCATATCCTCCTTTTATGCTGCGTTAAGAGGAACCGATGCCGATCTGGATCGTATTTCTGATAGTATAAAAGGCTTAGGCCATAGCCAAAATAGCACTATCGATGAGCAGGTTAATGCCATCGTCGAGTTTTACCACCGTATTGCAGAAGCATCACACAATGTTATTTTGTTGCATGTCATTCAGGGCATGCAGGAATTATTGGCCGAGAATATTCGGCAGAACCTGGGAATATTAGCCGGTCGCGACGACCTGCTGGAAAAACTGAATCAACACCGGCAGCAACTGGTTAGCGCTATTGTTGCAGGTCAACCGGAGCAAGCGCGGGATGCGTGTCACCAACATTTGGCCTATATTGAACAGACATTGTTGGAATTAGGCAAAGAACAGTCACGTATTCAACGTTCGCTACGACGTTCCTGAATTGATAAAAAGGTAAGGAATAGCTATGAGTGAAGAACTAAACAAAGATGTCGACCAGCAGGAAACTCAGGAGTGGTTAGACGCTCTTGAGGGTGTGCTTGAGGCCGAAGGCCCGGAGCGCGCGCATTACCTGTTAGAACAACTGGTCGACAAAGCCCGTCGTAACGGTGCATATTTACCTTACAAGCCAACTACTGCGTATTTGAATACCATTCCGGCTAGTCAGGAACCAACCATGCCGGGCAACCAGACGCTGGAATCGCGGATTCGCTCAGCTATTCGCTGGAATGCTGCCATGATGGTGTTGCGGGCATCAAAAAAAGGCGAGGAGCTGGGCGGCCACCTTGCCAGTTTCGCTTCTTCTGCCATGTTGTACGATGTTGGTTTCAACCATTTCTTCCGTGCACCAAGTGAAGGTGACGGGGGAGACTTCCTGTTTATCCAGGGTCATGTGTCACCCGGTATTTACGGTCGCGCCTTCATTGAAGGACGCTTAACCGAAGAACAACTTAATAATTTCCGTCAGGAAGTGGATGGTAAAGGTCTACCTTCCTATCCGCATCCACATTTAATGCCTGACTTCTGGCAGTTCCCGACGGTTTCTATGGGCTTAGGCCCAATTCAGGCAATTTATTTAGCCCGTTTCCTGAAGTACCTGACTGACCGTGGTATTAAAGACTGCTCAAAACAGCGTGTTTATTGCTTCTTAGGCGACGGTGAAACTGATGAGCCGGAAAGCTTGGGTGCTATTGGTCTGGCCGCTCGTGAAGAACTCGACAACCTGACCTTTGTTATCAATTGTAACCTGCAGCGCTTAGACGGCCCGGTTCGTGGTAACGGCAAAATTATTCAGGAACTGGAAGGTAACTTCCACGGTGCTGGCTGGGAAGTGATTAAAGTTATCTGGGGCCGCTACTGGGATCCGCTGTTGTATCGTGATACCGAAGGGAAATTACAGCAGTTGATGGAAGAAACCGTTGACGGTGACTACCAGAACTTTAAAGCCAAAGGCGGTAAGTTCACGCGTGAGAACTTCTTTGGTAAGTACCCTGAAACTGAAGAAATGGTTGCCAACTTGTCAGACGAAGACATCTGGCGCTTAAACCGCGGTGGTCACGATCCGGTAAAAGTTTACTCGGCGTATCACAAAGCGGTGAACACCAAAGGTCGCCCACAGGTCATTTTAGCGAAAACCGTTAAAGGTTATGGCATGGGCGCTGCCGGTGAAGGCAAGAACATTGCGCACCAGGTTAAGAAAATGGATCTGGATGCGGTTAAGCATATGCGTGACCGTTTCAACATTCCGTTTAAAGACGACGAGCTGGAAGACTTGCCGTACTACAAGTTTGAAGAAGACAGCGACGAAATGAAGTATCTGAACGAGCGTCGCGAAAAGCTTGGTGGCTATATGCCAGTACGAAACCCGGAAACGGATGTGGAGCTGGAGTTGCCGGCGTTGAAGGCGTTTGATGCGGTATTGAAAGGTTCAGGAGACCGGGAAATTTCATCGACTATGGCCTTTGTCCGTGTTTTAACAGCATTGTTGAAAGACAAGAAAATTGGCAAACGTATTGTGCCAATTATTCCGGACGAAGCCCGTACTTTTGGTATGGAAGGTCTGTTCCGTCAAGTGGGTATTTATTCTCACCATGGCCAGAAATACACACCACAAGATAAAGATCAGGTCGCCTATTATCGTGAAGACCAAAAAGGTCAGGTTATTCAGGAAGGCATTAACGAACTGGGTGCTATGGCGTCCTGGGTGGCAGCAGGTACCAGCTACTCGCTGAACAACGAACCCATGATTCCGTTCTACATTTATTACTCTATGTTCGGTTTCCAGCGCGTGGGCGATTTAGTCTGGGCAGCAGGCGACAGCCAGACGCGTGGCTTCCTGGTCGGTGGTACCGCCGGTCGAACAACGCTCAATGGTGAAGGTCTGCAACACCAGGACGGACAGAGCCTGGTTCACTTCGGCACAGTGCCAAACTGCATTAGCTATGACCCGACTTATGGTTATGAAATTGCGGTTATCGTGCACGATGGCCTGAAGCGCATGTTTGGCGATCAGGAAAACGTTTTCTATTACCTCACGGTAATGAATGAAAACTATCATCAGCCAGAAATGCCGGAAGGCGTCGAAGAGGGCATCGTAAAAGGTATTTACGAGCTGGATAAAGTAAAAGCGAAGAAAAAAGCCAAAGGCGATGTGCAGTTGCTTGGTAGTGGTACTATTTTGCAGCAAGTACGCGAAGCGGCGAAAATTCTGTCGGAAGACTACGACATTAACTCAACGGTTTACAGTGTGACCTCGTTCAACGAGCTGGCGCGTGACGGTCTGGATACCGACCGCTGGAACATGCTGAACCCGGAGAAGAAAGAAAAAGAGGCTTATATCACACAAGCCATGAAGAAAGCGAAAGGACCTGCTGTAGCAGCAACCGACTACATCAAGTTGTATGCTGATCAGGTTCGTGCCTGGGTTCCGACCTCGTACCGTGTACTGGGTACCGACGGTTTTGGACGCTCGGACAGCCGCGCTAACTTGCGTAAGCATTTTGAGATTAATCCGCAATACATTGTGGTTGCTGCGCTAAAAGAGTTAGCGGATCAAGGTGATATCGATAAGAAAGTGGTAGCGAAAGCTATCAAAGACTACGATATCGACACTGACAAACTCAACCCACGTTTGGCGTAAGGAGGTACTGAGATGGCCGATCAAATCGAACTCAAAGTCCCCGACGTGGGCGGAGAAGAAGTAGAAGTCATTGAAATTCTCGTCAGTAAAGGCGATACCGTTGAACAAGAAGACGGTATTGTGACGGTTGAGAGTGACAAAGCGTCAATGGATATTCCGGCATCTTCAGGCGGTAAAATTGCTGAGCTGAAGGTAAAAGTTGGCGATACCATCAGCGAAGGCGATGTACTGGCTATCGTTGAAGCTGCCGGCGACTCTGACTCTTCGGATGACGAAGAAGAGAAAGAAGACGAAAAGTCAGAGGAAAAAGAAGACAAGTCTGACGATAAAGACGAAGAAAAAGCGTCTGAGTCGAAAGATGAGGACAAAGAAGAGAAGAAAGAATCTTCTGAGCCGAAGAAGTCCTCAGGCGAGAGTAAAGTCATTGATGTGGAAGTCCCGGACATTGGTGATGAAGAAGACGTCGAAATTATTGAGATTTTGGTCTCTAAAGGCGACTCAGTCTCTGCCGAAGACGGCTTAATTACACTGGAAACCGACAAGGCCACTATGGATGTGCCTTGCCCGGAAGACGGTGAAATTGAAGAAATGCTGGTCAATGTCGGCGATAAAGTGTCGCAGGGTTCTGTCATTGCGAAACTGAAAGTATCCGGTGGCGCTGACGATTCCGAAGCAGAAGAAGACGATTCTGCCAAGGAAGAGAAGTCAGAGTCCGGCAAGGAGTCGGATAAGAAATCTGATGACAAAGATCAGGACAAAGGAAAAGACAGCGGCAGCAGTACTAAGCCAAGTAGCGAACGCCAGCCGCCGGTACCTGATCACCCAAGTCAGCGTAGCGACCGAAAAGAAGGAATTTTGCATGCGTCGCCTGCGGTGCGCCGTGTTGCGCGTGAGTTTGGTGTCGACTTGTCACAAGTCAAAGGCAGCGGACCTAAAGACCGTATACTGAAAGAAGACGTACAGGATTTTGTTAAATACGAACTCTCTCGTCCGAAAGCCGTTGCGGGTGCAACTGGCCAGGGCGGTGGTGGACTGCAGGTGATTGATCCACCTAAGGTCGACTTCAGCAAGTTTGGTGAAGTGGAAGAGGTTCAACTGTCGCGCATTCAGCGTAAGTCAGGACCGAACCTGCATCGCAACTGGGTGACTATACCGCACGTTACGCAATTTGACGAAGCGGATATCACCGAGCTGGAAAACTTCCGCAAATCAGAAAACGAAGTGGCTAAGAAAAAAGACCTTGGCTTCAAGATCACGCCATTGGTGTTTATTCTTAAGGCTTGTGCCAAAGCACTGCGCGAGTTCCCGACCTTCAACTCCTCGTTGTCGGAATCAGGCGAATCCCTGTACATGAAAAAGTATGTGCACATTGGTATTGCCGTAGATACGCCAAACGGTCTGGTGGTTCCGGTTATTCGCGATGTTGACCAAAAAGGCATTTACGAGCTGTCAGAAGAGCTGGTCGAAATTAGCACGAAAGCACGTGACGGTAAGTTGAAAGCTACTGATATGCAGGGTGGCTGTTTCTCAATTTCCAGTCTTGGCGGCATTGGTGGTACAGCCTTTACGCCAATAGTAAACGCCCCGGATGTTGCCATATTGGGTGTTTCTCGTAACGAGATGAAGCCAAAATGGAACGGTAAAGAGTTTGAGCCGCGTCTGACACTGCCGTTGTCGTTGTCTTATGACCATAGGGTGATAGACGGTGCAGAAGCAGCTCGCTTTACGGCTTACTTAAGCGGTGTACTGGGAGATATCCGCAAATTGGTGCTTTAAGCACCAATTTGGACGGGAAATACGAATTAATTCGCGCTACAATAGCGCCACATTTAGCGTTGACTGACCGCGGCCGGTGGCTCAACTGGTCGTGACAAAAAAGGGGTTAACATGAGCGACAAAATTACAACACAGGTAGTAGTGTTAGGTTCGGGCCCAGGTGGATATTCAGCAGCTTTCCGCGCAGCTGATTTGGGTCTGGATGTTGTTTTGATTGAGCGTTACAGCACCTTAGGCGGTGTTTGCCTTAATGTTGGCTGTATCCCGTCAAAAGCACTGCTGCACATGACCAAGCACATTGAAGAAGCACAACACCTGGCCGCAGAAGGCATTGAGTTTGGTGAGCCGAAGATTGACCTGGACAAGCTGCGTAAGCACAAAGAGAAAGTGGTTGGTCAGTTAACCGGCGGCCTTGGTCAGATGTCGAAAATGCGTAAGGTAAAAATCGTCAACGGTTACGGTAAATTTACCGGCAGCAACACCATTAAAGTCGAGGGTGACGACGGCGAAACCGAAGTTAAATTTGATAATGCTATTATCGCGGCGGGTTCTCAGGCCATTAAATTGCCGTTCATTCCACACGACGACGACCGCGTATGGGACTCAACTGACGCACTGGAATTGAAAGAAATTCCGAAGAAAATGCTGTTGTTAGGTGGCGGTATTATCGCTCTGGAAATGGGTCAGGTTTACGCGTCATTAGGCTCTAAAGTTGATGTTGTTGAAATGACTGATCAGCTGGTGCCACCAGCGGACGCTGACATTATTAAGAGCTTTAACAAGCAAATTAAAGGTCGCTTCGAAAACGTGATGTTAAGCACCAAAGCAACCAACGTTGAAGCGAAAAAAGACGGAGTTTACGTCACCTTTGAAGGTGATAAAGCGCCAAAAGATCCGGTGAAATACGACGCGGTTCTGGTTGCTGTAGGTCGCGCGCCAAACGGTAATAAAATTGATGCGGACAAAGCAGGCGTTAAGGTTGACGACCGTGGCTTCATCAATGTTGACAGCCAAATGCGTACCAACGTTGATCACATCTTCGCTATTGGCGATATCGTTGGTCAGCCAATGCTGGCGCATAAAGCGGTGCACGAATCGCATGTTGCGGCAGAAGTTATTGCCGGTAAGAAGCACTTCTTCGAACCTAAAGTCATTCCTTCTATCATGTACACCAACCCGGAAGTTGCATGGGCCGGCGTCACTGAAAAAGAAGCGAAAGATCAGGGTATTGAGTACGATGCAGTAACCTTCCCATGGTCAGCTTCAGGCCGTGCTATTGCGTCAAACGCGCAGCAAGGCATGACTAAGCTTATTTTTGATAAGAACAACCGGATTATTGGTGGTGCTATGTGTGGTACCAACGCCGGTGAGCTGCTTGGCGAAATTTGCCTGGCCATTGAAATGGGCTGTGATGCAGAAGACATCGCTCTGACCGTTCATGCACACCCAACCTTACATGAATCAGTCGGCTTAGCTGCAGAACTTCATGAAGGTTCCATTACCGATATGCCGAATCCTAAGGCGAAAAAGAAGAAGTAACATTTTGTTACGATAAATCATCGGTAAAACGGCTGCATTCATCGCGAATGTGGCCGTTTTTTTTTGCGCTGAATTTAACAATGCGCTAGTTTAGAGTGGTTAAAATAATGAACACTCAAAGAAAGGGTAACAATCGATGAAAAAATTGACCGCTGTAGCGCTAGGCGTTTCTATGGCATTAACGCTGGGTGCATGTTCACCACAGCAGGAAGAGTCTAAGCAACAAACCCAGCAGGCTGAAGAAGCAAAACAAGAACTGAGCTCTGGTGTTGTCTTAGAAAACTTTGATCACAGCGTAAAGCCAGAGAACGATCTGTATCAGTACGTTAATGGCACCTGGATTGATAAAACAGAAATTCCATCTGATCGTTCATCGGTAGGATCATTCTTCGATTTACGCCAGCAAAACCAGAAACGTTTACGCGATATCATTGAAAAAGCCGCAGCGGAAAACCCGGAGCCGGGCACTAATGAGCGTAAAATCGGTGACTTTTTCAATGCGTTCATGGACGTGGAAACCTTGAATGAACTGGGCGCTAAGCCTATTCAGAATGACTTAGCGGCCATTCAGGCCCTGGAAAACCACGATTCTGTTTCTGAGCACATGGCACGTATGTTCCGTGGTGGTGTATCAATTCCATTTGGTTTTTATGTCTACCCAGACGCGAAAGATCCACAAACTAACGCTATGTATGTTTCTCAGTCAGGTTTAGGCCTGCCTGACCGTGACTACTACCTAAAAGACGATGAGAAGTTTGAAGAATTCCGTAACGCTTATGTCGAATACGCAGAAGACATTTTGAGCATGGTTGGTGTGGAAAACGCCGGCGAAGCGGCACAGCGTATCCTGGATTTAGAAACTCAGCTGGCTGAAGTTCAGTGGAGTCGTGTAGAAAGCCGTAATGCGGACAAAACTTATAATAAAAAATCCGCAGATGAAGTGTCCGACATGCTGGCAAACTTTAACTTTAAAAGCTTCATTGAGACGTCTGACTTGTCGCATGTTGAAAACATGATCATCCGTCAGCCGTCGTACTTTGAAGACTTTGGTAAGTTGTTTAGTGAAGTGGATATACAGGCTTGGAAAGACTACTTAAGTTTCCGTCTGGTTAACGAGTACGCCTCTGCACTTAGCGAAGACATCAGCAAGCGTCGCTTTGACTTCTATGGCACAACTTTGCGTGGTACTCCAGAACAGGAACCTCGCTGGAAACGCGCTGTAGATGCAACCAACAGTGTGTTAGGTGAAGTCTTAGGCCAGGTGTACGTTAAAGAATACTTCCCGCCAGAAGCGAAAGAAAAAATGGAAGGTTTGATTGAGAACCTTCGCGACGCTTATGGTCAGTCAATACGTAACCTGGAGTGGATGACTGAAGAGACCAAAGAGAAAGCCTTAGAAAAGCTGGAAAAATTTGATCCTAAAGTCGGTTACCCAAGCGAATGGCGCGACTACAGTAAGTTGGAAATTTCTGCCACAGACTTAGTTGCAAACTATAAAGCCTATGCTGAATTCAACTATCAGGAAGAAATTGCCAAGATTGGCGGTCCTGTTGACGAAGAAGACTGGGGTATGACACCGCAGACGGTTAATGCTTATTACAGTCCTGTGCGTAACGAAATCGTATTCCCGGCCGGTATTTTGCAGCCTCCATTCTTTGATATGGACGCAGAAATGGCGGTGAACTACGGTGGTATTGGTGCGGTAATCGGCCATGAAATGGGCCACGGCTTTGATGACCAGGGTTCTAAATACGATGGTGACGGTAACCTGCAAAGCTGGTGGACCGATGCAGACCGTCAAGCCTTTGATGAGCGCGGCCAAAAACTGTCTGACCAGTTTAGTGAGTATGAGCCAATTGAAGGTCTTAATATCAATGGTGATCTGACTCTGGGTGAGAACATTGGTGACCTGGCCGGCCTGACCATTGCGTACGAAGCCTACAAAATGTCATTAGAAGGTGAAGAAGCACCGGTTCTTGACGGCTTTACCGGCGAACAGCGTGTGTTCATCGGCTGGGCACAGGTATGGCGTGGTAAATACCGTGAAGACGCCGTTCGTGAGCAGGTCATGAGCGACCCGCATTCACCAGCAGAGTATCGTGTGAACGGCACCGTAGTTAACGTTCCGGCGTTCTACGAAGCCTTTGATGTTGAAGAAGGTGATGAGTTGTACGTCGCACCTGAAAACCGCGTTATTATCTGGTAAGATGCGTACATGAAGAAACTTTGGGCAGTTATAGCAATTACAATGACACTTTTGGTGGGGTCCATGACCTCACCAATGATGCATGCTATGCCTGCCCAAATGTCTGACTCTACTATGCAATCAGAACAAATGAGTGAGAGTCACGACTGTTGCGCTGAAGAAGCAACCCCCCTGCAGTGATATGGAAGACAGTTTTTGCCAGCAGTGCGAACAACATTGCGCTGGTCAACTGGGACTGATGAATCCATTCAAACAACTTTCGCCAGCAGCCTCCACTCACGCTGCCGAGCCTATCTATTCAAACCTTCCGGTTATTACTGAAACGCTGATACGTCCGCCGAAACACGCAGTTTAAGCCCAGTTTTTACGTCTTAAACCGTTGTTTTCGAGGAAATACTATGCGTTATTGGATAGCTATATTAATCCTGATCCCATTTTTAACTTTGGCTCAGGAACACAATCATTCAGAAGATCAAAACCCGTTCGGGCAGAGCACCGAATATGTGTGCCCTATGCACAGCCAGGTGGTTCGTGACGAGCCGGGAACATGCCCAATTTGCGGTATGGACTTGGTCAAGAAAAAACCTGAACAGGACCATTCTGAGCATGAAGCTGATAAAAGCTTCACCGTCCCAGAGTCCAGTCAGCAGGCTATTCGGGTTACTACGGCTAAAGCTCAGCGCAAAGACTTGCAACCACAGTTAATGGCTCAGGCTCAGGTACGCTGGCAGGAATCTGCACAACGCCATATCCACAGTCGCGCCGAAGGCTGGGTAGAAGAATTACATGCTGACGTTGAAGGTCAGTGGGTAGAAAAGGGCGATAAACTCTACAGTCTGTATGCACCCGACCTGGTCGTGGCACAGGACGACTATCTGCAACTGCTTGATTCACTCTCGGATATCCGCAACGGTGACAACCAGCAAAGCTTTAAACGCCGCGGACAGCAACGTTTGCGTTTGCTGGGTATGAGCGAAGCGCAGATTAAAGCGCTTGAGCAAGGTGGCGAAACCGAATATGTGGTCGATTACTACGCACCTGAGTCGGGCTATATTACCAGTCTGGATATTCAGGAAGGCATGTATGTGTCTCCCGGGCTTAAATTACTGACGCTGACGCAGGACAATCAACTGTGGTTCTTTGCCGATGTTCCGGCGCGTTACAGCAAACAGTTAAAAACCGGGCAAATGGCCCATATTTCTTCTGAGCACTTCCCTGGCGGCCACTGGATGAACACCATTGACTACATTTATCCGCAAGTGGATCCGGTAACCCAGACCATCAAAGTCCGTATTCCGGTTAATGACTCCATTGATCGGCTGCGTGAAGGACTCTGGGCGACGGCTCATATTGAACTGGAGCCAGTAAGAGATACTGTGCTTGTGCCGGTTGCCAGCTTAATTGTCACCGGCGCCAATAACCGCGTGGTGGTAAAATCCGGAGCGCGCGAATTTGAAGTGCGCGAAGTCACGACCGGACTGCGTGTTGGTAACCAAATTGCCATTGAAGAAGGCCTGCAGGAAGATGAGTTAGTGGTCACTTCGGGTCAGTTCCTTCTGGACTCAGAGGCCAGCTTGCAAGGTCTGGGTCTGGATAGCAGCGATGATGCCCCTGCGCCACAACATAACCACTAGGAGGTTTTATGTTAGCTCGTATTATTGAAGCCTCCATACGTAACTCGTGGATGGTGTTACTGCTGTTCTTAGGTTTGGCTTTCTGGGCCTGGCAGTCGCTGCAGCAAACCAAACTGGACGCAATACCGGACTTGTCGGAAGTTCAGGTTATCGTCAAAACCAATTACCCGGGACAAGCGCCGGCGGTAGTGGAGGAGCAGGTGACCTATCCGCTCTCGAGTGTGATGCTGTCCGTACCTAAAGCCACCTCAGTACGCGGGTTTTCGTTCTTTGGCGACTCGTACGTTTACGTTATTTTTGAAGACGGCACTGACCCTTACTGGGCCCGAAGCCGTGTGAACGAATACTTGGATCAGGCGCAAAACCAGCTTCCTGACCAAGTTCGGCCGGAGTTAGGTCCCGATGCATCCGGCATTGGCTGGGTGTATCAATACGCACTGGTTGATGAGACCAACCAGCGTAACCTGGGTGAACTAACCCGCCTGCAAAACTGGTTCCTAAAACAGGAGCTGCAAAGTGTGCAGGGGGTAGCAGAAATTGCAACGGTTGGCGGTATGGTCGAAACCTATCAGGTGGTACTTCAGCCGGAAGCCTTGCATCGTTATAACCTTACCCTGAATCAGGTAAAGCAAACCATTCAGCAGGCCAATAACGAAGTAGGTGGCTCTGTGGTTGAAATGGGCGAAGCTGAATACATGGTTCGTGGCCTGGGGTATTTGAAAAGTGTCGAAGACATTCGCAAAATTCCGTTGCCGCTCACCTCAGAGCAGCAGGGTACGGTGCTGCTGGAAGAAGTGGCTGATATTCGCATTGGGCCCCAGGTACGTCGCGGCATTACCGAGCTGAATGGCGACGGCGAAGTCGTGGGCGGTATTGTGGTCATGCGCCATGGCGAAAATGCCCTACAAACTATAGCCGCCGTTAAAGAGAAACTGGAAGAGCTGAAGCAGGGCCTGCCCGAGGGCGTTAAGGTGGTTCCGACCTATGACCGCTCAAGCCTGATCCAGGCATCGACAGACAACCTCACCACCAAGCTCATTGAAGAAATGTTCTTTGTCGCTGTGGTGTGTATTTTGTTTCTCTGGCATGCGCGCTCGGCGGTGGTGGCCATTATCAGCTTACCGCTGTCGGTACTGTTCGCGGTGTGGATCATGAACATGCTGGGTATCAGCGCCAATATTATGAGCCTGGGGGGAATTGCTATTGCTATTGGGGCACTGGTAGATGCCGCCATTGTCATGATAGAGAACACCCACAAGCATCTGCAGAACTATCAGGAACGGCATCAGATAGTCGCAAAAGGTGCTGCGCGGTTGAAAATTGTTAATGAAGCCTGTCGCGAAGTGGGGCCTTCATTGTTCTTCTCGCTACTGGTCATTACCGTCAGTTTTGTTCCGGTGTTTGTGCTGCAAGGCCAACAGGGGCGTCTGTTTGAACCTTTAGCCTATACCAAAACTCTGGCCATGGCCGCGGCAGCTATTATTGCTGTAACACTGATACCGGTGCTTATTGCGTTATTGGTGCGTGGGAAAATACCTGCCGAAGAAAAGAACTGGCTGTCGCGCGGTTTAATTGCGCTTTACCGACCTCTGCTGGCTTTCACACTTAAGTTTCCTAAAACCATTATTGTGCTGGCTCTTCTGATCACTGCATCTGCCTGGCACCCGTATAAAGAGCTCAATTACGAGCTGATGCCGCCGCTACATGAGGGGGACCTCATGTACATGCCGACGACATTGCCGGGTATCAGTGTTGAAAGTGCCGGTGAGTTGCTACAGCAAACCGATAAGCTCATTGCAGAACAACCTGAAGTTGAGCGTGTGTTTGGTAAAGTTGGTCGTGCTGACACGGCTACCGATCCGGCACCAATGACCATGATAGAAACCAGCATTACCCTCAAGCCTGAAAGTGAGTGGCGTGATGGCATAACCGTGGACGATATCATCGCCGAGCTGGATGAGCGGGTGCAGATACCCGGTGTGACCAACGCCTGGGTACAACCTATCCGTACCCGCATTGAAATGCTGGCTACCGGTGTTAAAACCCCGTTAGCGATTAAAGTCAGCGGTAGTGACTTTCGTGAAATAGAAAAACTGGCTACCCGTATTGAAGAGACGTTGTCTGAAGAGGAGGCGACAGGTTCGGTCATTGCAGAACGCTCTGGTGGCGGTCGTTATATTGAAATAGAGCCGAAGCTGCGTGAAGCCGCCCGTTACGGTATTAGCCAAAGCGACATTCACGACCATATTCAGTACGCCATTGGTGGAGCGAATATTGCGACATCGGTGCAGGGCAATGAGCGTTTTCCTATTAACTTGCGTTATCCCCGGGAGCAACGTGACCATATCAAGAAGCTGCAAACCCTGCCGGTGAAATCGGCCTCCGGACAATGGCTGACTCTGTCCGATGTAGCTGATATTAAAGTAACTCAGGGCCCGGCCATGTTAAAAAGCGAAGACGCCCGCTTAAGCAGTTGGGTTTTTATTGAACCCGCGAAAGGCATCACGGTTAGCGACTACATTAATCAAGTCGGTGATGCTATGGCTAAAATGGAAGTTCCGGTTGGTTACAACTGGAGCTGGACTGGGCAATACAAAGCCATGCAACAGGTGGAAAATGATTTAAAAGAGATCATTCCGCTGACGCTGTTAGTTATTCTGTTGTTGCTGTACATGACTTTCCGCTCGTTACCTCAGGCACTGCTGGTCATCGGCACTTTGCCTTTAGCTCTAACCGGCAGCCTGTGGTTGATTTACTTGCTGGATTACAACCTGTCACTGGCGGTTATTGTCGGCATGATAGCTCTTGCCGGTGTCGCCGCGGAGTTCGGTGTGGTTATGCTGTTGTACCTGAACAACGCCTGGAAAGCCGTGGCTTACAATAAAAACCAGTTAAAGGCAGCGGTAGAAGAAGGCGCGTTGCTACGGGTACGACCCAAAGCCATGACCGTGCTGACCATTATCGTTGGTCTACTGCCGATAATGCTGGGCGGCGGTGTCGGTAACGAGGTCATGCAACGCATCGCCGCTCCGATGGTCGGCGGTATGGTTTTGGCGCCACTGATTTCAATGCTGGTCATTCCGGCAGTGTTCTACCTGGCTCGGAAATAAGATCCGATGTGGCCCGATGCTATTTCGTCAGATGGGTGGTGAATGAGGGTGGCAGATGTAAAGCGCGCTTGACGGATGCTGCGAACTATTGAGGAGGTGTGCAGCGCCATGGATGGCGCTGCCCAAGCCCTACAGGGATGTATTCACGGGCGTCCTCCTCAATGGTTCCTGCAACCTCCAGCGCTCGGAATCTGCCACCCTTACCATCCCCCGCCTCTCCTGACGTGAAGGTCAGGCACCATCGTCAGGCGAAGCGTTCCCATATGGCATTGGCGGCGGGGCCTAAAGTTCTGTTTGCGGAGCGCACCAAATGAATTTCCAGGCGCACCTGCTGGACGAATCCGGGGATGCTGACTTCAACCAACTTGCCTTCTTTAAGTGCATTACTGGCAATGTGTTTTGGAATAATACCCCAGCCAAAACCGGCCATCAGCAGTTCAAACTGGGTGTTAACCTCATTCACTCTTATGCGCTGCTGGCTGGGCAGCCGCAATACCGAGTCTAAGTTAATGCCAATTTCCAGGTTCTGCGGAACCAGCATTGGTAGCTCTAATAAATCCTGGCGGCTTTGCGGTATACGACCAAACTCCTTCATCAGCGCGGCTGACATAACCACCGTTAATTCAAACGGCGCCACCGGTAAGGTTTCAAAGTCACCGTACTGACGAAACAAAGGCAGCCAGGGGCACAGGGCTAAATCGGCGGTACCGTTATCAATGCGCTTAAGGGCACGCATTTGTGATTCTCCATCCACGTGCAGCTCGGTAGCGGGGTATTGTTGCTGAATGTGTTGAATGCTGGGCATCCAGAGTTTGCTGTCACAGGTATGGTCATAGCACAGTGTCAGCAAAGGTTCTGCACCGTGTTTCAGTTGGTTAGCCAGGGACTGTAGGCGCTGCTGCTGGCGCACCACTTCTTCTGCCTGACGTAAAAAATGGTGGCCCTGTTCGGTAAGTTCCAGACGATAACCATCACGGTTAAATAAGGCAAAACCCGCGTTCTCTTCCAGCTTCTTTAATGCCATGCTCACAGCCGATTGTGTGCGGCCGAGCTGTTCAGCTGTTTTCTGCAGGCTGCCAAGCCGGGCAACGGTGATCATCATGTGAAGGTGAGATAAATTCATTAAGTTTTACTGATGGTCTTTTTAATTTTAATTCAATATAACTGTAACTATACTTGCGGTAAACTTATTGCCATCAAACATCCAGGAAAAAACGGAATTTAAGTCATGCGCTGGTTTAAAATATTCTTAACTGTCGTTGCCGCTGCCACTGTCGTGGCTTGCAGCGAAAAAGCCGAAGTGAGTGAAGAACAGCAAGCGCGACCTGCCAGGTTAATGCAGGTAAGTGAAGCCAATGGTCCTCGTCTACGAGAGTTTCCGGCTGTGGTCGAAGCGGCGAAAGTGGCTCAACTGACTTTTCGTGTAGCGGGTGAAGTTATTGAACTGCCGGCGCGGCCTGGTACTGAAGTAAAACAAGGGGAGCTTATTGCCCGTCTGGACCCGACCGACTATCAACTGGCGGTGGACCAGGCGAAAGCCCAGTATGAACTTGCGCTATCACAATACGAACGCAATAAAGTTCTGGTGAGCGAAGGGGTTATGTCCGAAGGACAATTTGACCAAATTGAGTCAGAGCTTGCAGTTGCAAAATCAAACTACGAAACCGCTAAAGCTAACCTGCGCTATACCGAACTGACCGCGCCTTTTGACGGTGTCATTGCTAATCTGGCGGTGGAAGCTTATGAAAACATCCAGGCTAAGCAGCCCATTGTTACTTTGCAAATCAGCAACGCCATTGATATCAGTATTAATGTGCCGGAAAAGCTTTTTGCCAAGGTGAAAAAGCAGACCGACTATCAACCGGAAGTGCGCTTCGACGCAGCGCCGGGTTTTACCTATCGGGCTCATTTAAAAGAGTGGGACTCGCAATCCGACGGCGCAACCAACACCTATGAGGTGGTGTTCACGCTACCTAAACCGCAGGACATCAATGTGCTGCCGGGCATGACGGCAACGGTTATTGTCGATATTAATGAGGTGTTGCGCTCTTCTCAAATTGGTATTGTTGTGCCGGCTAAAGCCGTATTTACCGAAAGCCGGGATGCTTCTTATGTGTGGGTGGTTAGCGACGACATGCGTGTACAAAAGCGCAAGGTGAATGTCGGGCCAATGACCAACGATGGGCTCACTGTACTGGATGGGCTCGAAGCTGGTGAAATCATAGTGGTGGCCGGTGTCCATCAGCTGAAGGAAAATCAGCAAGTTCGTGAATGGCAACGCGAACGGGGGCTGTAATGAATATTGCGAAGTACAGTATGGAGCGGAAAACCACCAGTTGGATGTTCTTCCTGGTTCTGTTAATTGGTGGTCTGGTTGCTCTTACTCAGCTTGGTAGGCTGGAAGACCCTAAGTTCACCATTAAGCAGGCTATGGTCATTACGCCTTACTCCGGAGCCTCGGCGCAGCAGGTGGAAGAAGAGGTAACGTACCGGCTGGAAAACGCTATTCAGGAACTCAGCTACGTCGACCATGTACGGTCCATTTCTAAGCCAGGTTTATCGCAAATAACGGTCGAGATGAAAAGCATCTACCGGGCCGAGCACCTGCGTCAAATTTGGGATGAACTGCGGCGCAAAATTAACGACGCCAAAACTCAGCTTCCCCCCGGAACCGGCGAGCCTATTATTCGTGACGACTTTGCCGACGTGTACGGCGTGATGATGGCCATTACCGGGCCAGACTATTCCTATAAAGATATTGAGCATTACGCGGACTTTCTGCGTCGCGAACTGGTGCTGATTGACGGGGTTGGAAAGGTCATGCTGGCCGGCGAGCAACAGGAACAGGTGGTGGTTGAAGTCTCTCGTTCACGGCTGGCTAACTTTGGTATTCCACCCAGCCGCATTGCCGGTTTACTGCAAACGCAAAATGCCGTAGCAAATGCCGGACGGGTAACCGTTGACCAGGAAGCTTTGCGCATTGCCACCAGTGGCGAATTTGCCGACGTTGAAGATATGGAAAAGCTGGTTATCAGTAACCCGGGGGCCGAGCAGCGCATCTACTTGCATGATGTAGCGAACATCTACCGGGAGACCAAAGAGATTCCGGATCATGTGGTTCGTTATAACGGGCAGGCGTCGCTGTGGCTGGCGCTGTCTTTTGCGGACAACGTCAACGTGGTTGAAGTTGGTGAGCGTATCCAGAAACGGCTGGATGAACTGGATTATGCCAAACCAATAGGAATGTCGGTAGACCGTATTTATGATCAACCGCATCAGGTCGAAAACTCGGTAAATGACTTTCTGCTTAACCTGGTTGAAGCCGTTGCTATTGTCATTATTGCCTTGCTGCTGACCATGGGTTTTCGCAGTGGGTTACTTATTGGCACCGTATTATTGTTAACGGTTCTTGGCACCTTTATTTTCATGCGACTGGGCGACATTAACCTGCAACGGGTATCGCTGGGAGCGCTCATAATTGCTCTGGGTATGCTGGTGGACAACGCCATTGTCATTGCCGATGGCATTATGGTTGGTATGCGGCGGGGCATGAGTAAAGTAGAAGCCGCGGTTAGTGTGGTGAAGCAAAATCAGTGGCCGCTACTGGGTGCAACCATTATTGGTATTATTGCCTTCGCCCCAATTGGTTTGTCATCAGACGCTACCGGTGAGTTTGCCGGAAGCTTATTCTGGGTGCTGCTCATTTCTTTACTACTGAGCTGGGTAACAGCTCTGACGCTCATTCCGTTTTTAGCCGACCGTTTATACTCCGCGAAGGACATTGGTAATGGCGATGATCAGGACGATGTTTTCTCTCACCCGGTATACCGTGGTTATAAGAAAATGCTGGCAGTTTGTCTGAGACATCGCATTATCAGCATGGCGGTGATGTTGGCAATGCTGGTCGCGGCTGTGGCCGGGTTCGGACAAGTGAAACAGGCGTTCTTTCCGCCTTCGACAACGCCACTTTTCTATGTGGATCTCTGGTATCCACAGGGCACCGATATTCGTCATACCGAACAGGATTCAAAGCGCCTGGAAGACTACCTGCTGGATAAAAGCGAAGTGACCTCGGTCTCCACCACCATAGGCCAGGGTGCGCCCCGTTTTACCCTGACCTATCTGGTGGAAAAAAGTTACGAGAGCTACGCACAGTTGCTGGTGCGGGTAGAGGACAAAGACAGCATGGATGCGTTAATGAAGGACATTCGCCAGCGTATTCGTGAAGAGCATCCGGATGTTGAGGACAAACTGATACGGGTTGAAATTGGTCCGGCTACTCCGGCAAAAATTGAAGCTCGTTTCTCTGGACCTGATATTGACGTATTGCGCCAATTAAGTAAGAAAGCGCAGAGCATTTTGGCCGAGGACAAAGGGGCGGTGAATATTCGCTCCGACTGGCGCCACCCAACCAAGCTGCTGCGACCACAATACGACGAAGCGGCGGGTCGTCGCGCCGGTATCACTAAAGAAGACGTTAACAATCTGCTGTTAGCTAACTTTGTTGGCCGACAAATCGGTGTTTACCGCGATGGAACTGACTTGCTGCCAATAGTACAGCGTGCCCCGGCTGCCGAACGTGTTGATCTGGACAACTGGCAGGAGTTGCAAATTTACAGCCCGGTGTTTGACCGGTTTGTACCGCTGGCGCAAGTAGCGCGCTCGATAGATGTAACCTGGGAAGACCCGCTCATATTGCGACGAGACCGTAAGCGAACGCTTACTGTTATGGCTGACCATGATCTACTGACCGATGAAACGGCGGCCCAGGTATTTGAGCGTGTCCGACCTGAACTGGAAGCTATTGAGTTGCCGCTGGGCTATGAGCTTACCTGGGGCGGAGAACACGAAGCTTCGGGCAAGGCTGAAAAAGCACTGTTTGGCGCACTGCCAATGGGTTTCTTGGTTATGTTTATCATTACCGTGCTGTTATTTAACAGTATCCGCCAGGCGGCGGTGCTTTGGACAACAGTCCCGCTGTCTATTATTGGCGTAACTGTCGGGTTGTTGTTGCTGGATAAACCTTTTGGTTTTATGGCATTACTCGGTTTTCTGAGCTTGTCCGGCATGCTGATTAAAAACGGCGTGGTGTTGCTGGAGCAGGTCAATACAGAGCTGGATGCCGGTAAAGAGGCGGTTCAAGCCTTAAGCGATGCCGCTGTCAGTCGTGTTCGTCCGGTTGGAATGGCGGCAGCTACCACCATTTTAGGCATGATACCGCTGCTGTTTGATGACTTCTTTGCCAGCATGGCAACGGTCATCATGTTTGGGTTGGGTTTTGCTACCGTACTGACCCTGTTTGTTGTTCCGGTTATGTACGCCATAGTCCAAAGAGTACCGCGCCCGTAACCCGGGCGCATTCATCCCGTTTATACCCTGAATTATCTGATTTATAGCCCTGCATCATGGGAATTTAACAGCAAAATCCGTATAATGCGCCGCACTAGTGAACCGTCTAGAATTCATGCAAGCAAATGAGAGGTAATATCAGTGCTTAAAGAATATCGTCAGCACGTGGAAGAGCGCGCCGCAGAAGGCATCCCTCCGAAGCCATTAAACGCCGAGCAAGTAGCCGATTTAGTGGAATTACTGAAAAATCCCCCAGCAGGCGAGGAAGACTTCCTGGTTGAGCTGTTAGCCGAGCGTGTACCGCCGGGTGTGGATGAAGCAGCCTATGTTAAAGCAGGTTTTTTAAGCGCCGTTGTTAAAGGTGAAATTGAAAGCCCGGTTGTCAGCAAAGAATACGCAGTGAAACTGCTGGGTAATATGCACGGTGGCTACAACATCGTCACTTTGGTGGAGCTGCTGGACGACTCTCAGCTGGCTGAACTGGCCGCTAAAGAGCTGAAAGAAACCATCTTAATGTTCGACGCCTTCCACGACGTGGAAGAGAAAATGAAAGCCGGTAATGCGTTGGCGAAAGAAGTGGTTGAGTCCTGGGCAAATGCCGAATGGTTCACCGACAGCGACGAACTGCCTAAATCAATTAAAGCAACCGTCTTTAAAGTGACTGGCGAAACGAATACCGATGACTTGTCTCCTGCACCCGATGCCTGGTCTCGTCCGGACATTCCTTTGCACGCCAAAGCTATGTACAAAATGCCACGCGAAGGCATTACCGATGCAGGCAAGCAAATTGAAGAATTAAAAGAAAAAGGTCACCCGGTTGCCTTCGTTGGTGACGTAGTGGGTACTGGTTCTTCACGTAAATCAGCGACCAACTCAGTATTGTGGAACATTGGCGAAGACATGCCTGGCACACCAAACAAGCGTGCTGGCGGTATCTGCATTGGCTCTAAAGTCGCACCAATTTTCTTCAACACCATGAAAGATGCAGGTGCGTTGGTGTTTGAAGCCGACGTTGAAAAAATGAACATGGGCGATGTTATCACTATCTACCCATACGAAGGCAAAATCGAGAACGAAGCCGGCGACGTTATCGCTGAGTACGATTATGCGTCTCGCGTTATTTTAGATGAAGTCCGTGCCGGTGGTCGTATTAACCTGATTATTGGCCGTGGCCTGACAGAAAAAGCACGTGAATCTCTGGGCATGGGTCCATCTGACTTATTCCGTAAGCCAGAGCAACCGGCAGACAGCGGTAAAGGTTTCTCGCTGGCGCAGAAACTGGTCGGTAAAGCTTGTGGCATGGAAGGTGTTCGCCCGGGCGCATACTGTGAACCTAAGATGACTACCGTTGGTTCTCAGGACACTACCGGTCCTATGACTCGTGACGAGTTAAAAGACCTGGCCTGCCTTGGCTTTAACTCAGACCTGGTTATGCAGTCTTTCTGTCACACCGCTGCTTATCCTAAGCCGGTTGACGTTGAAACTCAGCACACCTTGCCTGACTTTATTATGAACCGTGGCGGCGTAAGCTTACGTCCGGGTGACGGTATCATCCACAGCTGGCTGAACCGTATGTTGTTGCCAGATACCGTTGGTACCGGTGGTGACTCGCACACCCGTTTCCCGCTGGGTATTTCATTCCCGGCAGGCTCTGGTCTGGTTGCGTTCGCCGCAGCTACCGGCGTAATGCCACTGGATATGCCTGAATCGGTATTGGTGCGTTTCAAAGGTGAAATGCAGCCGGGTATTACTTTACGTGACCTGGTTCATGCCATTCCTGCGTTTGCTATCAAAGAAGGTCATCTGACCGTTGATAAGCGCGGCAAGAAAAACATCTTCTCGGGTCGTATCTTAGAAATTGAAGGTCTTGATCACTTAACCGTAGAGCAGGCATTTGAATTGTCTGACGCTTCTGCTGAGCGTTCAGCGGCCGGTTGTACTATCGACTTGTCAGAAGAGTCGGTTGCCGAGTACCTGCGTTCTAACATCACCATGCTGCGTTGGATGATTAACGAAGGCTACGGCGACGCGCGTACGCTGGAACGTCGTGCCCGTAAGATGGAAGAATGGTTAGAAAACCCAGAGCTGACGCGTGCGGACAAAGACGCTGATTACTCGACAGTTATCGAAATTGACCTGAACGACATTAAAGAGCCTATCGTTTGTTGCCCGAATGACCCGGACGACGCGAAGTTCTTAAGCGAAGTTGCCGGCGACAACGTCGACGAAGTCTTCATCGGTTCGTGCATGACCAACATTGGTCACTTCCGTGCAGCAGGCAAATTGTTAGAGAAAAACTCTGACCCATTAAATACCCGTTTGTGGATTGCCCCACCAACGAAAATGGACAAAACCCAGCTGGAAGCCGAAGGTTATTACGACATTTATGAGCGTAATGGCGTTCGTACTGAAATGCCGGGCTGTTCACTGTGCATGGGTAACCAGGCACGGGTAGAGCCGGGCGCAACGGTACTGTCTACCTCAACCCGTAACTTCCCGAACCGCCTGGGTGATGGCGCAAACGTTTACCTGACCTCTGCAGAATTGGCAGCGGTTGGTGCTATCGTTGGTCGCCTGCCAACTCCGGAAGAATACCTGGAGTATGCACAGGACATCAATTCGATGGCTGGCGAAGTCTACAAATACCTGAACTTCGACCAGATGGATGCCTTCCGCGACGCAGAAAAAGCGGCCAAGGAAAACATCATCCCAACCATCAACGTGGCTTAATGAGTGCTTAGGTTGCAAGGACTCTTTACGAGGACGCCCGCAAGTACTTCCCTGTAGGGCTTGGGCAGCGCCATCCATGGCGCTGCACACCTCGTTAAGAGTCCTCGCAACCGTTGATCGCACTCATTAGCAACTTATAAAACCGCTTCGGCGGTTTTTTTGTGTCCGATATTCAGTAGCCTGATGTTCACATCAGGTGAGATATCCTGACTTGCGGGTGGTCTTTTTATAGTCTATATTTAGACTGTTCAGTCGGGAGAGAGCTATGCAGATAAAAACCATTAGTTACATTAAGCAAAATGCGGCGTCACTGAATGTCGAAGAGCCTATTGTTGTCACTCAGGGTGGAAATCCGGTATACCGTATTGAGTCAGAAGCCAGCGCTCGACAGAGAGACGAAGCTATCGCGACACTTAAATTGATGAATCTGGCTGAACGGGATATTCGAAATCAGAATCTTCTATCTCTTAGCGAAGCAAGAGAAAGGCTAGAGCGTGAACTCAGTACAAAGAAGTTTGAGCTTTAGTCCTCAGTTATGAACTACGATGTTCATTTTACGGAGCTCAGTTATAAGACTCTGGCTGTTTTAACCCGCTATATGAAATCTTTTCTGGGCCAGGAAGAAGCTATTAGATTAGGTCATCAACTTCTTGATTTCGCCACCAATAAACTCGGCGATAACCCTTTGCAATTCCCCATTTCTCATGAACTTGAGACGTTAGGTATCACTGACTATCGAGTAATGCTAGTAGATAATTATAAGATCTTATTTCGTCTGGATGAGAAAGATAAAACGAGTTACGTCATGGCCTTTCTGCGACAGAAACAGAATACCCAAGAGCTGGTTTACCAGATAACGATTTTGTAGTGAGATCTCTGCGCAATAAAACTGATACGTCATTGTTCTGTGTTGGTCAGCGGTGTGTTCGTAAGTCGATAGGGCAGGTTTTTCACTTGTGAGCGTTATGAGTGTTGAGTACTTCTGTGGCGGAGTGTCGAAGGCCATGGATGGCCTTCGTCAAGCCCTCATGGATGAGCTCGTAGCGTCTCCGTCACAGAAGTACTCAATGCTCAAGCGAAATAAGTGAAAAACCTGCCCCTACCTGATAGCGGGGGGTCTGTTCTATTTCTGTTCAGCAATCCAGTCGTTGATGTGTTGCTCGAGTACTTTCAGTGGCACGCTGCCGTTTTCCAGTACTGCATCGTGGAATTCACGAATGTCGAACTTATCACCCAACTGCTGTTCTGCTTCGTTGCGTAAACGCTTAATGGTAAGTTCGCCAAGCTTGTATGAAAGCGCTTGGGCAGGCCAGGTAATGTAACGGTCAATTTCGGTTTTCACGTTATGCAGTGACAATGCTGTGTTGTTGGCCATAAAGTCCATTGCCCGCTCACGGCTCCAGCCTTTAGCGTGCATACCGGTATCCACCACTAGACGTGCGGCACGCCACATTTCATAGCTTAAACGACCAAAGTTACTGTAAGGGTCTTCATAGAACCCGGCTTCCAGACCTAAATACTCAGAGTAAAGACCCCAGCCTTCACCGAAAGCTGAAATGTAGGTCTGCTGACGGTATTCCGGTAAGTCTTCTAACTCACCCGCAATCGCGTTTTGTAAATGATGACCCGGTACCGCTTCGTGCAGTGTCAGTGCTTCCATCTGGTAGAGAGGACGGCGGTCTAACGCGTAGGTATTCACCCAATAAAAACCAGCGCGATCATCGCGGTTGGTTCCGGAGTAGCGGCCGGTTGTGTATTTCGGTGCTATCTCAGCCGGAACCGGAGCTATGCCATAAGGCTTACGCGGCAGGGTTTTGAACAGCTTAGGCAGTTCACCGTCCATTTTCTTCGCTATCCAGGCGGCGTACTGGAGTAACTCTTCTGCTGTTTCCGGATAGAACTGGTCGTCGGTACGTAAAAACTCAACAAACTCGTCAAAGTCACCATCAAAGCCGGTTGCTTCAATGGCTTCCAGCATTTCACCGCGAATGCGCGCAACTTCCTGCAGACCAATTTCATGAATTTCGTCAGCGGTCATATCCAGCGTGGTGTAATGCTTAATACGGTTCTGATAAAAGTCGTCCCCATTGGGTAGCTCGCTGGCACCAATGCTGTCACGTGCACTTGGCAAGTACTCGGTAACCATAAAGGTAAAGTAGTCGTCGTAAGCTGGCATTACCTGATCATCAATAGCGGTTAATGCATCGCCTTTAAGTTGCTCCCATTGTTCGCTATCAACAAAGCTCGGCTGTTGTGCAAAAGGAGAGAAATAAACGCTCTCTTTAGCATCCTGCACAATGTAAGCCAATATACTTTCTTCAAAACCGGCCATAGCGGCTGCAGGCTGGGTGTAACCCTCTTCAATCGCTTTACGCAACCAATGAGTCTGCTGCTCCATGTAACGAGGAATTGAGCGCAGTTTTGCTATGTAATTCTGGTAGTCTTCCGCCGATGAAAACGATGTGTATGACGGCATAAAAGCTAAGGAGCTATGAAAACTACCTTCTGCGGTTAATGGCATATAGTGCGCATTAAAGCGGTACTCATCGACCTTGTTTTTTAAGGTGTAGTGAATCATTGCATGGTTTATCTGGTCATCCCGGCTTAGCTCGTTAAGGTTAACGGCGTTCAGCTGTTCAAGCCATTCAGAGCGTTGTTGGTAACGTTGCTCTAAGGCTTCCGGTGACATATCGGCCAGCTCGGTATCGCTGGACTCATTCAGTTCTTCCCAGATAGTGTCAGCCAACTGATGAAACTCAGCAGCCGGGCTTTGTTGCTGTGTGCTGCTACGCTGGACTTGGTTATCAGTTGTGGTGGTGCAGGCAGTAATGCCAAGCAAACCAAAAATAAGTATCAGATTACGCATGATTTTTCCTTGCGGTGTCATAACGAATACAGGCATTCTATAATGCCTCGTGCGCTATTTAATGTAAAAGCGAATAGAACGAACACACAAAAATAACAGTTAAACGGGAGAATAGGGTGGATAAAGCTCAGTCAGGAGTCTACGCGGAACCTAATCTGCATGGTCTGACGTTGTTTTGTCATGTCATGAGCGACGACGTTGAAAGTTTACGCCGTAAACTGGCTCGCTTTCCAGCCATTTTACGCGATCTTGACGCCCGCTTCTCAGAAGCCATGTTAACAGGCTTTGTCGGCATAGGCGCCGATTACTGGGACATTCTCTACCCACACAAGAAGCCACTTCACTTGCAGGCTTTCCCCGAACTTTCCGACGGCGACCGGGAAGCACCAAGACACCCTTATGATCTCATCATTCAAATTCGTTGTGACCGCTTCGATGCTAACTACCTGGCCGGACGCACGTTAATTGAATGGTTCGGTTATGACATTGAAGTGGTCGAGCAAATTCGTTCCTTCCGTTATCTCGACGGCCGCGACTTGACCGGTTTTATCGATGCGCCTGACAACCCCAGGGGCATGAGCAAACGTAAGGTGGCATTAGTAGAAGAAAAAGACGATGCCGACTTTGTGGATGGCAGTTATTTGTTCGTACAAAAGTTTCGTCACGACTTACGCCGCTGGGACTACCTGGGCCCGGAAAAACAAGAGCAACTCATGGGACGTGAAAAAGTCTCAGGCGAACGTTTATCCGAAGCTAAAATTGAAGGCGTTACACATGCAGCCAAAAGTCGTCTAGTGGATGGCAATGAACAACCCATTCCTTTACTGCGGCAGAATATGCCCTGGGGTGATCTGCGCGAACAGGGGCTGCTCGCTATGTATTTTAGTCACACACCGAAAATGGTGGTGCAGTGGCTAAAAAATCGATATTACGCCGACGAACAAGGGGCCTACGATCCGTTACTGGATTATTCGCAAGCGGTATCCAACTGCGGCTTTTTTGTTCCTTCAATGCGTTTTATGGAAGACAACAAAGAAGTCGCGGATCAGGAAGAAGGTAACACCGCCTGACTGGCGAATAACTCCCGGACCTTTTTCAGAGTAAAGTCGATATCAGCAACTTTGAGCGGCGCGATAAAAATAGTGTCGTCGCCGGCTATCGTACCAAGCACACCTTCTTTTTTACCGACAGAGTCAAGCAAGCGGGCAATCAACTGAGCAGCCCCCGGGCTGGTGCGGATAATCACCATGACATCATTGTGCTGAATATCCAGTACAAGCTGGCTTAATGGTGCCTTAGTGGAAGGTACTGCTAAATCCGGCGGTAAGCAGTAAACCATTTCCTGCTTTGCATTGCGGGTACGAACCGCGCCTTGCTTACTCAACATGCGCGAGACTTTAGACTGGCTAATGTTATCAAAGCCCTCGGCTTTCAAGGCGTTAACAATTTCTCCTTGTGAGCCATAACGCTCTTCGCGAAGAAGGGTTTTAAAAGCTTCGAGTAACGTGTCTTGCACCATGAGAGAGTTCAATTCCTATACTGGTTACATGCTATAATAACCCCCAGTGTACTGCATATAGATGCGCTATTCGAGTGCTGAATGTGTACCGCGCAAAGTTGTATTTTTAGTGATATTGGAGTACAGTTTTGCGCCAAATTCTGCATTTTTATGCAGTTAAAATTGACTAACAAAAACGGAGTCTGAGATGAAAGTAGCCGTATTAGGTGCGGCCGGTGGTATCGGCCAGGCATTGTCATTACTTCTGAAAACCCAGTTACCAGCAGGTTCAGAATTATCGCTGTATGACGTTGCGCCAGTAGTTCCAGGTGTAGCGGTTGACTTAAGTCATATCCCTACCGACGTGAAAGTAACAGGCTTCGGTAAAGATGATCTTGCGTCAGCATTAGTTGGCAGCGACATCGTATTAATTCCTGCCGGCGTACCTCGTAAGCCAGGTATGGATCGCTCTGACCTGTTCAACATGAACGCCGGCATCGTTAAAAACTTAGTACAAGGCGTTGCAGACAACTGCCCTGACGCTTGTGTTGGAATCATCACCAACCCGGTAAACACCACAGTACCAATTGCTGCCGAAGTCCTGAAAAAAGCAGGCTGCTACGACAAGCGCAAACTGTTTGGTGTAACGACTCTGGACGTTATCCGTTCAGAAGCATTCGTTGGCGAGCTACGTGGTCTGAACCCTGAAAACGTAAACGTGCCAGTTATTGGTGGCCACAGCGGCACAACCATTCTGCCATTGCTGTCTCAGGTTGAAGGCGTTGAGTTTACTGAGCAAGAAATCAAAGACTTAACTCACCGTATCCAGAACGCAGGTACTGAAGTCGTTGAAGCAAAAGCCGGCGGCGGTTCAGCAACCCTGTCTATGGGTCAGGCAGCAGCACGCTTTGCATTGTCATTGCTGAAAGGCCTGCAAGGTCAGGACACTATTGAGTGCACTTACGTAGAAGGCCCTGGCGACAACGCTAAGTTCTTCGCACAGCCAGTACGCTTAGGCAAAAATGGCGCCGAAGAAATTCTGTCTTACGGCAAGCTAAGTGCCTTTGAACAAAAATGCATGGACGAAATGCTGGACGGCCTGAAAGGCGACATCCAAAAAGGCATCGACTTCGCCAGCTAAGCTTTCAGCAATCCGCTTCTGAAAATATTGGGGCAGGTCAGCATTGGCTGGCCATTGCAGGTTATCTTCCGAAAGACGCCTGCAAGTACGTCCCTGTAAGGCTTGGGCAGCGCCATCCTTGGCGCTGCACACTTTCTCCAGATAACCCACAATGGCATATCGCCAATACTGACCAACCCCAATACTTCCACACGGCTTGCTGAAGAGTGTCTCACTGATATTTTACACAGGCTCAATATTTAAATATCTCAACTGAAACAGAGTGTTGGTTGTGAGTTATCAGGCTACGGAAATAGTTGATGGGGAGGCTGTTGGATTGCGAGCGTTACGAGTGTTGAAGGTTTCCGTGGCGGAGTGTCGAAGGCCATGGATGCTTATTGGAAATGCCTAAAGCGGGAAGGGTTCTGTTTCGGAGGTGTGTAGCGCCATGGATGGCGCTACCCAAGCCCTACAGGGAAGTACTTGCGGGCGTCCTCCGAAACAGAACCCGCTCCCCCAAGGCATTTCCTTTCTCCAAGCCTGCTACGCCACCCGGTCGACTGCCAGGTGGGTTAGGGTGAGCAGGGCTTGTTTGTAGTCGGAGTCCGGGAGTTCGTTTAAGGACTCACGCGCTTGTTCGGCGGCCTCTAAGGCTTTGTCTCGAGTGTATTGCAAAGCTCCGGTTCGCTCCATGGCGGTTAGCACGGTTTGTAAGTGCTCACGTCCGTCGCCTTGTTCAATGGCTTCGCGAATTAGCTTTTGTTCTACTTCGTTGCCGTGCCACATGGCGTATAACAACGGCAGCGTTGGCTTACCTTCCGCTAAGTCATCACCGGCATTCTTGCCCATCGATTCACTGTCCGCGGTGTAATCCAGTAAATCGTCAACCAACTGAAACGCAGTACCCAGGTAACGACCGTAATCGGCCAGTTGCTGAGTCACCTTTGCATCCTGTTCGGTTAGTACACCGGCTAACTCGGTAGCAGCTTCAAACAGCTTGGCGGTTTTGCCGTAAATGACATTGAAGTAGCTGGCTTCTGAGGTATCCGGGTCGTTGCAGTTCATTAACTGCAGTACTTCACCTTCAGAAATAACGTTGGTGGCATCCGCTAAAATCCGCAGAATCCGCAGGGAGTCTAAATCGACCATTAACTGAAAAGCGCGGGTATAAAGGAAGTCACCAACTAATACGCTGGCTTCGTTACCGAACACTGCATTAGCGGTTTTGCGTCCGCGGCGAAGTTCCGACTCATCGACGACATCGTCGTGCAGCAGGGTCGCGGTATGAATAAACTCGATAATTGTCGCAAGTTTGCGGTGATCGTTACCTTCATAACCCAGAGCCCGGCAAGCTAATATGGCAAGCAGTGGGCGTAAGCGTTTACCACCACTGTTGACAATGTAGAGGCCTAACTGGTTAATTAGGGCAACGTCCGATTGAAGTTGTTCACCTATTAAAGCATTTACGCCAAGCATATCGTCTTTGGCTAATGCGTTAATGGACTGCATATCCATCATAGATATCTGTTTATTTACAAAATTTAACGGAAAAGGGATGGTACACTATTTAAAGCGGCGCGGAAACTCAAAGCGCGGCAAATGGCGTAGCCTTTAAGTTCAAATAAAGGGTTGCGATCGCTGGCGGGATTACGTACAATTCGCGCCCTGATTTGAATTTGGATGCCCAATAGGGTTGTGGAGAATAATATGTACGCAGTATTCCAAAGTGGCGGTAAGCAGCACCGTGTGTCTGAAGGCCAAATCGTCCGCCTGGAAAAACTGGAAGCAGCTACCGGTGATGTAGTTGAATTCGACCAGGTTTTGATGGTTTCTGACGGCAACGATGTAAACATCGGTGCTCCGTTCGTATCCGGTGGTAAAGTGAAAGCGGAAGTGATTGATCACGGTCGTGGCGATAAAATTAAAATCGTTAAGTTCCGTCGTCGTAAGCACTCTCGTCGTCAACAAGGCCATCGTCAGTGGTTCACGGAAGTGAAAATCACTGGTATCAACAGCTAATTAAGGAGTAACGACATGGCACATAAAAAGGCTGGTGGTTCTACTAAAAACGGTCGCGACTCAGAGAGTAAACGTCTCGGTGTTAAGCGCTTCGGTGGTGAGTCTGTATTAGCAGGCAACATCCTGGTTCGCCAACGTGGTACTAAGTTCCACGCGGGAGCGAACGTAGGTATTGGTAAAGACCATACATTGTTTGCAACCTCAGAAGGCAAAGTGTCTTTTGAAGTGAAGGGCAGCAAAAACCGTAAATTTGTGAGCGTTATTACTGACTAATAACGTGAACATAAACTGAAAAGTTTCGGTTCTGAAAGCCCTGCCTTACGGCGGGGCTTTTTCATATGTGCTAGAATTTTGCACAGTATTCTCTAAGTGATAAGTAGCAAATTGCGATGAAATTCGTTGATGAAGTAGAAGTCCGCGTAGATGCGGGTGACGGCGGTAATGGTTGTATCAGTTTCCGTCGCGAGAAGTACATTCCCAAAGGTGGTCCCGACGGTGGTGACGGCGGCGATGGTGGCGATGTCTACCTGCAAGCCGATGAAAACCTGAATACCCTTATCGATTATCGTTTTGAGCGCTTCCATAAAGCGGAGCGTGGGCAAAATGGTATGGGTAAAAACTGTACGGGCAAACGCGGTAGCGATATTGTGCTGCCGGTTCCTCCGGGCACTCGCGCTACCGATGTCGACACCGGCGAAGTTCTTGGCGATTTGACGCAACATGGTCAGCGGCTAATGGTCGCCAAAGGCGGCTTCCATGGTTTAGGTAATACACGTTTTAAAAGCAGTGTGAACCGTGCTCCCCGACAGAAAACCGATGGTACTCCGGGTGAAGTACGCTCGTTAAAACTTGAACTCATGTTGCTGGCCGACGTGGGTTTACTGGGTATGCCAAACGCCGGTAAATCGACCTTTATTCGTTCGGTTTCAGCGGCGCGTCCTAAAGTAGCGGACTACCCCTTTACCACGTTAATACCTAATTTGGGTGTTGTGCGTCCGGCACCGCATCAAAGTTTCGTTATTGCCGATATCCCGGGTCTTATCGAAGGTGCTGCTGAAGGTGCTGGCCTGGGTATTCGCTTCCTGAAACACCTGGAGCGTTGTCGTTTACTTCTGCATTTGGTGGACTTAGCACCATTTGATGAAACCGACCCTGCAGAGCAGGCACGTATCATCATCAATGAACTGGAAAAATACAGTCCTAAACTGGCAGAAAAACCGCGCTGGCTGGTCATCAATAAAGTCGACTTACTGCTGGACGAAGAAGTTCAGGAAAAAGTCGATGAGCTGGTTAAAGCTTTGGACTGGGACGGCCCGGTATTCCAAATTGCGGCGTTAGAAGGACGCGGCAGTGATGCTCTTTGTCGTGAGGTTATCTCGTACCTTGAGACCTTACCTGCACCTAGCACGGAACAACAGGAAGAAGCCGATCCGGTTGAGTTTATGTGGGATACCTACCACGAAGAAGTGCTGGAAGAAGAGCAGGATGACGAAGACGACGATGATGACGATCACGACGTCGAAGTGATTTATCAGAAATAACGGGAATTGCTGAATGAAAATCTCACTTGTGGTTGCAATGGCAGATAACCGGGTTATCGGCAAAGACAATAAAATGCCATGGCATCTTCCGGATGAGTTGCAGTATTTCAAAAAAATTACTTTGGGTAAGCCAATTGTTATGGGTCGACGAACCTTTGAATCAATTGGCCGACCTTTACCCGGACGCAAAAATATCGTTCTAAGCCGTCGAACGGATCGTTCGGAAAATCAGGACAGTCAGGTCATCTGGGTATCTGGTGTGCAACAAGCTATTGCGGCTGCAGGACCGGTTGATGAACTTATGGTCATTGGTGGAGGAAAAATTTATGAAAAATTTTTACCACTCGCAGACCGACTATATGTTACTAAAATAGACCTAAATGTTGAGGGCGATACCTATTTCCCTGACTATCTCCAAGTCGCTGACTGGCAAGAGATAGAGCGGCAAAACTTTGCCGCCGATGAGCGTAATTCACATAACTTCAGTACCCTTATTTTCGACAGAAAACGTTAATAAGAAGTTATAAATTCAGTAACTTACAACAATTTTAGGCCATTGCAGCAGGCTTAAGTTCGTAGTATCATCCCTGATGAATTTTTGAACAATCTTGTGATGGGGTTTTACATGAAAGCGATTGTATTAGGCACCTTGATGGCTGCCGTTGCAGCGACAGGCGCAACATTCTCAAAAAGCGCAGAAGCAAATGAATTAGCTTTGAGCTTATGCACATACGTACAAGGTGACGACACTATGCGTATGCGTAAGAAACTGCGTGACTCTCGTGTCCGTGTACGTGATATTTACAGCGGCATCCAGTGTAATGGACAAAGCTTACTGCAATTCGCAATGGCGAACGGCTCACAAGAAATTGGTAGCTTCATCGTTGGTCGTCTGTCAGTAGATGAACTGCAAAACTCAGGTGACTACGAGTGGGCTCAGTCTAACGGTCATGGCGACACTGCCATCGCTCAGGCAATTAAAGAACGCGCTGGCTTTTAATTAAAAGATTTATTGCGTATTTCAAGAGCCCGCAAACGCTGTTTGCGGGCTTTTTTACATCTTCTAACAATTCAATCAGTAACTTACCTTGTAATTCTTCCCCGTTCTCTACGACAATAGATCCGTTACGCAAACAAACGGAATCGTTATGAAACAATGGATGGCACGAGCTTTGCCGTTACTGTTATTGGGGTTAACGCCGCTTAGCAGTTTGGCACAGACAAAAACAACCGAAGCTGCAAGCTGTTATCTTCCCGGCGTGCAGGAACAATTGCATTGTGGAACGGTGTCAGTTCCGGAAAATTATGACCAGCCTGAAGGCAAGCATATCGGTATTTATTACGCCGTACTGCCGGCAGTTCAGGAAGGCGCCAAGGCTGACCCAATGCTTATTCTCGCAGGCGGGCCCGGGCAGGCGGCGACAGAGCTTGCGCCAATGATAGCCCGAATGTTTGAGGGAGTGCGCCAGAAGCGGGATATTCTCTTAATCGATCAACGTGGCACAGGGAAAAGTCATCCGTTGAAATGCGATATCGAGCGGCCAGATGAACTCATTCGTGCTGACGATGAGCAAGACCTTGCAGAGTTGAGCCGTGAATGCCTGAAGCAATACCCTAATACTGATACAACCCAATATCACACCGTTAATGCGGTAAAAGACTTCGAACGGGTACGTGAACACTTAGGAATTGAGCAATTAAACTTGTATGGCGGATCATACGGCACCCGGGTAGGGCTGACTTATTTGCGTGAAGCTCCAGGCTCAGTTCGTACCGCTACTTTAGATGCAATAGCACCACCTCAGGTTGTTATTGGTCCTTTTGGTCAACATGGTGCTGACGCATTTGATGCCATGTTAGAAGACTGCACCGAGCAAACCGCTTGCCGCGAGAAGTTTCCAAACCTTGAACAAGAATACTATGAGGTGATGGCTGAACTTGAAGCTCAGGATATCTTATTGGAAACACGCGATCCTTTGTCCTTCGAGCCTCTGGAAATTAAACTGACACCAGGGCGCTTCAGCTCCATTATGCGAGTGGCTTTATACCACCCGAATACTCGTCAGCTTTTACCTTATGCTATCCATTCTGCTGCAGCAGGCGACTACCACGCCATTCTTGGACTCATGGGCGGCACCATGTCTCAAAGCAGTATCTATTTGGGGTTAATGTTGTCGGTCGTCTGTTCTGAAGACCTACCACGAGCCACGCCAGAATTGCTTGAGCAAGACGGCGACAATCAATTTATTGGCAGTCGCACCGGTGATGCCTTTGTTGATATGTGTGCCGGTTGGCGCTCATCGAGTGTACCGGGTTACTGGTCTGATCCTGTCGTTAGCGACAAACCGGTATTGTTATTATCTGGTGAGTTAGATCCGGTAACACCGCCTGAGTGGGGTGAAATTGCGCACCGGACCTTACCCAACAGCAAGCATTTAGTTGCGCCAAACGCGGGCCATACCATTGCCAGCCATACATGCGCTAATCAGCTTGTTGCGGACTTTATTGAGCAGGCCTCAATCGAAAATATAGATGGCAGTTGCTTAGCTAAGCAGAGTCTTAAGCCTTTCGTACTGAACCAAAATGCAGCGGGGCTATAAGGGATGATAAACGTAGATGCACTGACAAAAACATTTAAAAATGTGCAAGCGCTGGATTCGCTCTCGTTTCAGGCAAAAGACGGTGAAATTACCGGGCTCCTTGGCCCTAATGGCGCCGGTAAAACCACTTGTTTGCGTATTATTTACGGATTACTGCAGGCCGATACCGGTAAAGCTGAAATTGAAGGTGTCGATGCTAATCAGAACCCAATAGATGCCCGCCGCAACCTGGGTATATTCCCCGACAAATTCGGCCTCTATGAGCGTTTGACGGTACGTGAGCAAGTGGCTTACTTCGCCGGGCTTCACGGTCTTACCGGTAGCAAGCAAAAGCAAGCTGTCGAACAAGTAATAGAAAAGCTCGACATCAAAGAGTTGGCCGACAGACGTACAGCCGGTTTTTCGCAAGGCCAGAGAATGAAAGTAGCGTTGGCACAGGCACTGGTGCATAGCCCTAAGCACTTGATTCTTGATGAGCCCAGCCGCGGACTGGACGTAATGAGTACCCGTATTTTACGAGACGTGCTGCGTGAGCAGCGTGCGCAGGGTACATGCATTCTGTTTTCCAGCCACGTAATGCAGGAAGTTGCTGCACTTTGTGACCGGGTGGTGGTTATGGCAAACGGCAAAGTTGCCGCAGAAGGAACCCCACAAGAGCTGTGCGACATGACAGGCGAGCCACAACTGGAAGATGCCTTCGTGAAGATAATTGGTACTGACGAGGGGATAGCAGCCTGATGAGTGCATTAACCTCTGTATGGAAAAAAGAATTTCGTGATGCAATTCGAGACAAGCGTTCCGTTCTGGCAGCTATGTCTTATGCTTTTTTCGGACCACTGTTAATGGCCGTGGCATTCTTTTTTCTGATTACGCAACTGACCGATAAAGCCGACATTGAAATTACTATTGAAGGTGAAGAAAACGCACCACAACTGGTTGACTTTCTTAATGAACGAGGCGTCGTCCAGAAGCAGGGTGAATGGGCAAAAACCGAAACGCCTATAGTCCTTACTTTGCCTGAAAACTGGCAGGAAAGCGTTCGTAAAGCAGAACCGGTAGAAGTGACTTTACGGGCAGACTGGTCCGCACAAAAGCAGCAAACCGATATTAAACGAGTAGAGCAGGCAGTGCAGGCTTATTCAAGCCAAATAGCCGCATACCGTTTAACACTGCGCGGCGTCGACCCACGCGTGATTCAGCCGGTACAACTGCAGAAACAGGACCTGGCAACCCGTGGCTCAAAGGCGGCTCTGATCATGGGCAGTGTGCTGGTCTTTATTATTCTGTCCGTGTTCTGGTCCGGCATGAACGTCGCCATAGACATTAGTGCAGGTGAACGCGAGCGTAACTCACTGGAGTTTCTGCTGAGTCAGCCACTAAGTACCTGGGATATCGTGACCGGTAAAGCACTGACTGCAACAACCTTCTCATTGTTTGGGGCAATATTGTCACTGGTACTCATTCCCATTATTTTTGCCTACGTGCCATTGCACGAAATTGGCATGAATGTGAATTTCAGTGTCGGTATGATGGCGTTGATGTTCATTTTACTGGTGCCGTTAGCTCTCTTTGCTACCGCGTTGCAGTTGTTCGTATCCTTCCGGGCCAAGAACTTCAAAGAAGCACAAACCTACATCAGCTTTTTGTTGATCATTCCAATGGCAGCTTCTTTTGGTGTGGAATTCGCACGCCTTAAAAACCCAATCCTGTACTATCTCCCGCTAACCGGTCAGCATCAGGCATTTTTGTCGCTGATACGCGGCGAAAATGTCAACGTCATGGGAACTGTCATCAGCGCAATCGCGACCCTGGCAGCCGCACTGCTACTGATGAAATACATAGCCCGAATGCTCAAAAGCGAAAAAATCGTCTTCGGCCTGTAGCTGAGGAGAATAGCGAGCGCTGAGGTTACAAGGGCTATTGTGGAGGACGCCCGTGAATACATCCCTGTAGGGCTTGGGCAGCGCCATCCATGGCGCTGCACACCTCCACAATAGCCCTGTGTAACCGTTGGGTGCGCTCGCTATCTTCCACCTTAGATAAAAAGCTAATCTGAGCCGTTGAGAGAGGCTAAAGGGGCAGGCTGTTCACTTGTGAGCGTTACGAGTGTTGAAGGCTTCTGTGGCGGAGTGTCGAAGGCCATGGATGGCCTTCGTCAAGCCCTCATGGATGAGCTCGTCGCGTCTCCGCCACAGCGACCTTCAATGCTCAAGCGAAACAAGTGAGCAGCCTGTCCCGTCTCAGTCGCGCAGGCGGCCGTAGTGGTAGTAGAGCCATTGGCCCAGGCGGCGGAAGCGCGGTAGTGGGAAGGGCTTTAGTTGTGACTGGTAGTACGGTAGCTCGGGCAGGGGCTGTTCCATGGCGGCTTCTGCCAGTCGCTTGCCTGCTAAGGCGGTGAAACTAACACCGGCGCCGCAGTAACCCATGCTGGCGTAGATATTGTCTTTTACTTTGCCTATCCGCGGGTAATCGTCCAGTGACACACTGACCCAGCCACTCCAGAAGTGTTCCCATTTTTTGATATCCCGCAGTTGCGGAAAGGTTTGGTGCAGAGCCGTTAGCAGACGTTTAGCATAAACCGGATCAGCGGCATTTTTCCCCTGTATGGCACCGCGGCCACCAAACAATAAGCGGTTATCCGGCAGTAAGCGGAAGTAGTATTTCAGTATGCGAGTATCCATTATGGCGTACTGGGGTGACAGTTTAATGTTCTCAACTTGCTCTTTACTCAGAGGTGGGGTGGTAATAATGCTCGACAGTACCGGTAGCGAGCGACTGGCAAGCTCCGGCAGTAATTGCCCTGAGGTATAGCCGTTAGAACAAACTAACAGCTTACGGGCGCGTACAGCGCCTTTAGCGGTTTGCAAATACACGCCTTTGCCGCCAAGCGACACCGCCTTTGTTACCGGGCAGTGCTCAACTAACTGCGCACCGGCTGCAACGGCCCGTCGGGCGGTGGCGGCAGCTAATAACATAGGGTTCAGAGCAAAGCAGTCGGTGAAGCGTAAAGCCGCATGAGCCTGCGGGCTGGAAACCAGGTTGCTCAATTGCTCTTGCGTCAGCCATTCCACCGGCTGGTTAAATTGTTTGAGCTGGTCATACTGTTTCTTTAACGGATCAATGGCGCCGGGTTTATGCGCTATTTTCAGATAACCACCGTTTTGGCGCTGACAATGCTGAGGGCACCCCTGTACCGTTTCCTCAACCAGCTTCAGCGCTTTCTGGTGTTCGGCGGCAATGCCTTGCGCAACTTCGTTGCCCAGGCGTTCCGCCCAGGCTGACAAGCCCAGTCTACCGGTACTTTTCATCACAAAACCGGCATTACGGGAGGAACACCCCCAGGCTAATTGGTTAGCCTCAAACACCGCAACAGAGTGCCCGTTTTCAGCCAGAACCCGGGCTGCATTTAAACCAGTATACCCAGCTCCAACAACAGCAAACTCCACTTCCTCCGGCGCATCAACACACTCCGGAAAATTGGCCTGCGTATGCTGCTGCCAATAACTAGGCTCAGGAGCATCATGAGGCCCCGGAGGCTCATTAACCAAAGGATCATACATAATCACCACCTATTAAAGCAGAGAAGGACAGGTCATTCACTTGCTTCGCTTGAGCATTGAAGGCCTCTGTGGCGGAGACGCGACGAGCTCATCCATGAGGGCTTGACGAAGGCCATCCATGGCCTTCGACACTCCGCCACAGAGGCCTTCAACACTCGTAACGCTCTCAAGTGAATGACCTGTCCTTCTAGCATATCCATGTTTACGATAAATTGCTGCGATTACGTGAGATGCCGGGTAGAGAGCGCGCCCGACGGTTGCAATGGGCTATTGTGGAGGTGTGCAGCGCCATGGATGGCGCTGCCCAAGCCCTACAGGGATGTATTCACGGGCGTCCTCCACAATAGCCCATGCAACCTCAGCGCTCGACTTACGTATCGAACTTCAGCAGCATTTCGCCGGCGTCGCAGTAGCAGGTGCCGTCGCACACAGGGCAATAGTAGCCGTCTTCTACTGAGGCTTTGTACCAGCGTTTTTCGTGTTGTTTAATCATTTCACCGCCGCAGCGGGTGAAATATTCATAGGCGCTGTTTTTGGGGCTTTGCATCCAAATATGCGCTAAGCCACCCTGGCAGCCCAGCTCTTTGGCTGAAGCTATGCTGCGATACAGCAACTCTTTGCCTATGCCTAAGCCACGTGCCTTTTCCGATACGGCGGCGCATTTAAAGTAGCACAGTTTGTCGGCCGGAATTGGCCAGGCGTCAGGGGTGCAAAAATCATCAATGGGCCATTGTCCGGGCGCCAGGGTAATTCGTATACCTAAAGGCGTATCGCCGCGCAGAGCTATCCAGTTCAACTGTACGTTACCAACGGTACCGCCGGCTAAATACTGCTGAAAACTGTCTTCGTTCAGGTAGTTGTCACCATGAACTTCGTTGGCCAGATCAATAACGGCCGCCATATCGGCAGCCGTTATTTCACGATAAATGATATCGCTCATTAGTAGCGGTACTCGTCTGTCTTAAACGGACCTTCTGCATCAACGTGAATGTAGTTGGCCTGATCCGCTGTCAGCTTGGTAATAACGCCACCAAAACCCTGCACCATGTAACGTGCAACTTCTTCGTCCAATTGCTTCGGCAGAACTTCTACGCGCAGGTATTCTTCCTGCTGCTTGTTGTCCATGTCGGCAAACTTTTGTCCAAACAAGTGAATCTGCGCCAGTACCTGGTTAGCAAAAGAGCCATCCATAATACGACTTGGGTGACCGGTTGCGTTGCCCAGGTTCACCAAGCGGCCTTCGGCCAGCAGAATCAGGTAGTCGTTATCATCGTCTGAGCGATAAATTTTGTGTACCTGTGGCTTAATTTCTTCCCAGCGCCAGTTTTTGCGCATAAAGGCCGTGTCAATTTCGTTGTCAAAGTGGCCAATGTTGCAAACCAGAGCGGTAGGCTTAAGTGCCGCCAGCATATAACGGTCACACACGTCCATATTACCGGTTGTGGTGACAATCAGGTCGGTATTGCCCAACAAGTCTTTGTTAATGTTCTCGCCATTACCTTTGTTGTTACCGTCAATGTAAGGAGAAACCACTTCAAAGCCATCCATGCAAGCCTGCATAGCACAAATTGGGTCAATTTCGCTGATCTTAACAATCATGCCTTCCTGACGCAGACTTGCGGCAGAACCTTTACCCACATCACCGTAACCAACAACCAGAGCCTTTTTACCTGACAATAAGTGGTCAGTTGAACGCTTAATGGCGTCGTTCAGCGAGTGGCGGCAACCGTACTTGTTGTCGTTTTTTGACTTAGTTACGGCGTCGTTCACGTTAATGGCCGGAACTTTCAAAGTGCCTTTTTCCAGCATGTCCAGCAGGCGGTGAACGCCGGTGGTGGTTTCCTCGGTAATGCCGTGTACTTTGTCCAGCATTTGTGGGAATTCGTCGTGGATCATCAGGGTTAAATCACCGCCGTCATCCAGAATCATGTTGGCATCCCACAGCTCGCCGTCTTTGTGGCAAGTTTGCTTTAAGCACCAGTCATACTCTTCTTCAGTTTCGCCTTTCCAGGCAAATACCGGGACACCGGCAGCGGCCATAGCGGCAGCAGCGTGGTCCTGAGTAGAGAAAATATTACACGACGACCAGCGTACTTCTGCGCCCAGCTCAAGCAAGGTTTCAATCAGCACGGCTGTTTGAATGGTCATATGGATACAACCAATAATGCGGGCTCCGGCCAGTGGTTTGCTGTCAGCGTATTTACGGCGGATAGTCATCAGCGCCGGCATTTCGGACTCAGCAATCGCAATTTCCTTGCGACCCCATTCTGCCAGGCTAATATCTGCAACTTTGTAGTCTTGCGAATTTTCTACACTCATAGCGACTCTCTTTTTCAGTGATCTTGTCGGTGAACTTGTAATGAGTTCAGGCGGTTTGAGCCTTCATAACACGCTCAATTAACTGCTGTTGGCGCTCTTTATCCAGTCGAGCACCAAATTCGGTAACCAGTTCAGCGGCCGCGTGGCTGGCCAGACGGCCTGCGTCTTCTAACGACATATTACGGGTTAAACCATACAGCATAGCACCAGCGAACATATCGCCGGCACCGTTGGTATCAATAGCTTTAACCGGCACCCCAGGAACATGAACCTGACGCTCACGGTTAGCAATTAAGGCGCCATCTTTGCCCAGAGTAATTGCAACCGTGTCGGCCTGCTTTAGTAATACGCTTAAAGCCGCCTGAGGATCGTCCTTACCGGTTAATAATTCTGCTTCCTCACGGTTACAGAACATTAAATCGACGCCACCCTCAAGAATTTCATCAATGCCGTCGCGGAAAAATTTCACCATTGCCGGGTCAGAGCAGGTCATAACCAGTTTGGTGTTGTTATCGCGCGCCACTTTTTTAGCATGCTGAATAGCACCACGGGCAATTTCCGAGGTAATTAAATAACCTTCAATATAAAGGTAATTTGCTGCTGCAATCGCATGGTCATCAATTTCAACCGTGGACAAGTCAGCGGTAATGCCCAGGTGTGTACGCATAGTGCGTTCAGCATCCGGGGTAACCATGACCAGGCAACGACCGGTGATACCCGGGTTCTGCTGCTTTTTAAGGCTGGTTTCAATACCCACTTGTTCTAAGTCCTGACGGTAAAACATACCGGCTTCATCGTCTGCAACTTTACAACAATAATAGGCTTTTCCGCCAAACTGAGCAAAAGCCACCAGCGAGTTAGCGGCTGAGCCACCCCCACACTGCTTTTTTAATTCACCCAGTTCGCTGAGCTCGGCAATCAGAGTATTTTGAGCGTCTTCGTCAATCAGCTCCATCATGCCTTTTTTCAAATTGTGCTTTTGGAGGAAGTCATCAGTGACCTCAAACTCCTGATCCACCAGCGCATTGCCAATGCCGATTACATCAATGGTTTTCATAGTATTAAATGGTTGCCTTATTAGGGCGCGTAGTATACCCGATGAGTCGGTCAGGGTCGATAAATGAACAGAGCAAAAAGTGCAATAACCAGACAAGCAATGAAAAAGATCTGCCATTGCCTTTGCCAGCGCTGCGCCCGGGGCAATAACAACTCTGCCGGACGGCCGTCAAAACGCTGTCGCGCAATACGAATTCCCTGAACTTGTATAGGCCCGCCCAGGCTTACCCGGTGACAATAACTGAAACTCTGCAACCAACTGAGCAGCACAGTCGGGAACAACGAGTTACGGTTTAGCGACTGCAGTTTGGGCTTGTTGGGCTGAAACAACGCCATAAAACGCGCTGCCAGCGACAGTAAAAACGAAGGGAAAAAGTGGCTTATGGTGTAAAGCCAGTGAGTTGCCAGACCAAAATGACGATAACGGGCCTGAGCAATCGGCCATATCTGAGTCAATTCATAGACAGTACGTACGCCAATCGCTGCTAAAGGGCCCCCAATAAACCAAAAGAATAAAGGGGTGAAGCGGTGCTCTAAAATACTGGCGGCACGTAATTCCAGGCTGGTTTTTGCAATGCCGTGTTCGCTGAGTAAGTCACAGTCGCGCCAGGTTACGCGGCTTAGCCAGGCGCGGGCGGCATTTTTACGACCCCGCTGTAAGTGACTGTCCGCCAGACGCACGGCATGAGTAACGGGGTGCTGACGTAAACTGACCAATAGAATAAGCCAGCCAATGGCAAGTTCCACTTCGGCACCGGCAAAGACAATAGCCGCCGGCAGCAGCACCAGCAGTGACATGGTTAACCAGGCCAGAAAACCGGCAATACGTTGTTGGCTGACCGGGCGTCCGGGTTTGTTCACCTTGCCGCTCATGTAGGAAGCCATTAGCCGGAAAACGGCAAGTGGATGCCATTGTTCCGGCCAGGGGAACCAGCGCTCTGCCAGCAATGCCAGCAGAGCGAGGGTCACAGGGGATAACAGAATGTCGTTTAAAAGCTCCGTGTTCATGCAGCTATACTGCCACGGACATGGTTAAGCGGCAATCGGCTGGTTATCTTTGTCTCTATTGGTTGGTACTGCAGCGCGTACATGCTCGGCCTGACGAATTTTTCCATGAATGTAGTCGTGCAGTTCAGCTACCCGGTAGCCAGGCTTGGCTTTAAAGCGCAGGAACGGCAAGCCGGCAGCGGCTAACGTATTTTTCAAAAACAAATTACGTTTTTGTTGGTTCAACGAAGACTGTCCGGGTTCCAGCTCAATGGCAGCTTTTACCTGCATGGTGTGAATGTCGCACAGTACATAGTCAAGGATACGTTGGCTGGCTTTGTTGTGCGCGTCTTTACGGGCAGTTGCCGACAAGCCGGAACGCACGGTAACAATATCGCTTAAGCGGACTTTAGTGAAAATACGGAAATCATCGCCGACCGACTTTTCCAGCAGTGTCAAAAATTGGTCTTCCTGAGCCGTGCACAGGGTCGTATCTTTTAGTCTATAAGGGTAGGGGACGTAGTTTTCGGACATTCGGCTGGCAATAACAGCCACCGCAATTAATACAACAACAAACAACAACAAGATAATTTCCATTTTCACACCTCATCAGAAAATTGACGCTCTGTGAGGTGTGAAGCAAAAGCTGTGCCACTAATGGCTGCTTATGGAATTAATTTAAGCCGGGTTAGGCTGAATAACCACCCGGAATACCTTTGGTGGTGACACTGACAGCATCGTGTGCGTGCAACGACTCGTAGTGGTTCACTCGTAGCCAGAAGTCACGGAAGTGCGACATTTGGTTCAACTGATGCTGTAAGCGGCGCGATGCGTCTTCACAGAACATCAGGTTTTGTCCGTTCAACCGGGCAAACTCTTGCTCATCTTCACGTTTCACTGCAGCCTGAACCGGCGTTTTCAGCGCATCTTCAACAGCGTCAATCAGTTCCACAATAGGAAAGTCAGTAACGCTCTCGCTCAATGCCACTTTAACTTCAGCAATTGAACGCTGGCTGTGTGGTGTAGCGACAATACCTTCGGTTGAACCTAACCATTCGTGCATAGTTGTCGCATCAACTTGTTCCTGACCGGCAAACTGGGCACTAAAGGCGTCCTGGATTAACTGACGCGCTAACGCAGCTGAGCATGGACAAGTTGACGAGTAAGGCACATCAACAGACAGCTCCAGCTTCAGTTTTCCGGCATCGTAGCGACCGGTTAAACTCACCGGGTAAGCTTTCCATCCCTGCTTCTTGCTTATCAGCGACTTGCGGCGTAAGTGGTAGTCAAAATCAAACTTAATAAAGGCCTGATCACTGATGTCTTTATGACTTTCAATAAAGTCATTCAGCAGCTGCTTCAAAGTATCATGACTGAGTTCACCTTCGGTCGAGAGTTTGTCCAGCAATAAATACAAGCGAGACATATGGATACCCTTGGTTTTCGGGTTCTTCAGGTTGACGAAAGCTTCCACTTTAGCGGCCACAGGGCGCTCTGGTACGCCGGCGGCGGCTACCATAAGTGGAACTTCAATGTTGCTCATGCCAACCCAATCGAGGGCTCCCTCTGTCTGGGCCTGCGTTTGGTTGGCTACGTCGGGCATAACTGTTGGCATTCGTTGTGAACTCCAAGTCTCGTGAATATTGTCCGGCCAGATTGATCTTGATCAAGTTGGCTCAGTCTAAAGGTGGGCATTATATCGCAGAATTTAACCAGGTGACACCGATTGCCCTAATCGATTCTATCTGTGCACTGTGCACAGTGGTTGACTCAAAACAGGAATACGCCGAGGATAGGGTTTTGGATTGATGGAGCACACAAAGATGGCAGAAAAATCGGATATCGATACCGAACTGTTGCAACAATACCTGGATACTCTGGGTGCCGAGGGCATAAAAGCAACCCTTACAACCTTTGACGGTATTATTCAAAGCTACGCTAAGCTACTGCATCAGGCAGCTAAAGAACGCAACGAAGACGAGTTACGCAAGCAGGCACATAAAGTGAAAGGTGCCTGTAGTTCGGTCGGTTTAACGGCTCTGTCAAAAAACATGGAAAGGGTAGAGAAAGAAGACTGGGAATGGCCAGTGGCAGAACGCCTGTTAATAGAATGGGCCGATGCGGTCATTCCGCACCGGCAGCAAATTGACGCCTGGTTAGCGAAGCATCACTGAGCTTGCTGATCAACCTCACCAATAAAACGATAACCTTCACCATGGATGGTGGTAATCAGGTTTGGCGTTTCCGGGTGTGACTCGAAATGACGACGAATACGGCGAATGGCAACGTCAACTGTACGGTCATTTGGACGAAGTTCGCGGTCCAGCATACGTTTAACCAGTGTTTCGCGGTCAAGAATACGGCCCGGGTTTGACAAAAACAGCTCTAACGCGCGGTATTCACTTTTCGGCAGACGGAACATCTGGTTTTCCGGTGAGTACAGGCAGCGACTGTCGCTGTTTAAACGCCAACCGTGGAACTGGAACTCAACACTGTTGTTTTCAACCGGATTGCTTGAACGTGAAGCTTCAATGCGACGGCAGAGATTGCGTACGCGAATAGTCAGCTCTTTCGGATTGTAAGGCTTAATGAGGTAATCATCAGCACCCAGTTCCAGAGCCAATAAGCGGTCGTCTTCGCTGTCGCGGCCGGTTAAGAAAATTAAGCCAATGTTGTCGCTTTCGCGTAATGACTCGGCAAGTTCCAGACCATTTTTGCCTGGCAGGTTAACGTCCATGATTACTACATCAACACGTTCCTGACGCATGATGTTTTCCATTTGCAGGCCATCAGCAGCATCAAAAACTTCGTAGCCTTCTTGTTGGAATAGACGGGTAAGAGTCTGGCGAGTAACAACTTCGTCTTCAACAATCAATATTCTGGCATTCATAAGCGTTGATTTTCCCGGAAAGTTCGTCGCTGTGCGTACGGTGTTGAACTTATATTTATAAAAGTTATGACGTTACATTATGACTTTTGTTTGAGATTTTTCAAGCATTGCTGACTAAAGTGACGGGAAAACGAACAATAAACTCCACTCCGTTCTTTTCCTCACTAAAGAAGTGAATGTTACCGCCTAATACCTGAGTCACCAGGTTATAAACTAAATGCAGACCCAAACCACTGCCTCCGGAACCTCGCTTGGTGGTGACAAAGGGGTCGAATATTTTACGGCTGATATCACTGGGTACGCCTTTACCGTTATCGGCGTAAACCATTTCCAGCTCGGTGTCGTTCTGCATGCTAAAAGTAATATCAATTTGCCCGTGGTCGTAGCCGTCAAAAGCGTGGACCATGGAGTTCACAATAAGGTTTATCAGCACCTGGTTCAGCGGCCCGGCTTTAGCGCGTACCGTGAGGTTGTCCGGGCAAGAAATTCGAATTGGGAATTTTTCTGGGTCAAGGCGTCGCGGTTTAACCGAAATAAGAACATCGTTCATAAAAGACGGAATATGAATGTCGCGATCCACTTCCGATGACTGGTCAACGGCCACTTGTTTAAAGCTGGTGACTAGGTCAGCAGCGCGGCCTAAATTGCGATAAATAATTTGCAGGTTTTCATCGCAATCACTTAAAAAGCGCTCAAATTCAGACGTTGAAATGCGTTTCTCGTCAAACTTTTCCTGCATAACGGTCAGTTTGTCCTGCAATAAGGTTGAAGCCGTTACTGACAAACCAATGGGCGTATTAACTTCGTGCGCAATGCCGGCAACCATGTCACCCAGCGACGCCATTTTCTCCGACTCAACCAGTTGTCCCTGATACTGGTGCAACTGCTCCAGCGTTTTTAACAGCTCACTGTTCGATTCTTTCAGCGCCTGAGTGCGCTGTGTTACCTGCCGTTCCAGCTCGGTATTTAACTGACTGGCTTCTTCTTCGGCACGGCGCTGACGACTGATATGCTGCTGTACCCTGTCCAGCATGGTATTAAAGGCGTGAGCCATCATGTCGAATTCTACCAGCTGTGAGGGCGCCAGGCGCAGGGAGTAGTTCTTGTCCCGCGCTACCTGAGAAATGACGTCCACAACAGAGTCGAGCGGTGTCACAATGGTTTTTCTTAAACGCAGAGTCACTAACCAACAAAGCAGCAGTGTCAGCACAAATACCACAGCGGCTATGCCAATAGAGCGCCACATAAATAAACGGGCCTGCTCCAGTGAGCCTCGTAGATAAACATAACCTATAACCTCACCGTCTAGTACCACAGGCTGCGACACTTCAATGTAGTTGTCCTGAATTTGCGGCGTGGTCAGTCGGTCAAGTTTTGAAAAGCGCGCCGGAATAGGGGCCAGGCCCTGTTTGTTGTAGCTGGAGAAAAAGGTCAACTCGTTACTGGTTTCATCCAGTTTGTAGACATGAACGTGCTGAATAAAGTCGGTGTTTTGCAGTGAGTTTAGCCGTTGCTTTTCGGTTGCATTGTCATTAAACACCAGACTGCTGGCGGCATTGCCGGCAACTATGCGGGCGTACGAAAGCGACTGCTCATGCAGCGACTTCTCGTACTGAGCAACCTGGCTAATAATATTGACGGTAAAACCGACAAGAAGCGCGAAGCTGGTGACCAACAACACGATATAAATCAGTATGCGCTTCAGTGAAATAGTATGCATTCAGTCTACGGCTCAGTCTCTGAAAAAAATTATTTGTATATTGATGTTAGCAAAGCGTTAACAAAAAAGGCATTGGTTAAACAAAAAAATCGGTTATTTATCGATAAGTTGCATGGTAAACACGGTAGCGACCATCATCGGCAATGGTATCACAGTGCGTAAAAGCCGATTCAATAACCTCGGGCCAGGGCAGAAAACGGTTTGCCACAATTCTCAAAACGCCTTGTTTATTAAGGTGTTGCTTTGCATCTTTGATAAATTTCCGGGCAATTTCATAATCGGTTTTCTGCCCGGTATGAAACGGCGGGTTACTAATAATGAAATCGAACTGTCCGGCGTCCTTTGGTATCCCGTCGGCTAAACGCAATTCCGCATTTACTGCCCCTTTTTCCAGCGTCATTCGGCTGGCAGCAATGGCAATAGGACTCACGTCACAAGCCATAAGTTCAGTGGTCAGTGGCGAAACTTGCTGTGCAATAACACCGGCTCCACAGGCGAAGTCCAGGCCTCGCCCCTTGGGCAAATCTTTAATATGCTGCAACAGCAGTAGGGTGGCAGGGTCAATATGCTCACGGCTGAAAACACCCGGCAAAGTGACAAAAGACTTCGGCTGGTTATCCAGTTCATAAGTCAAAGTCTTAGCATAACTGGCCAAAGGTGCAGGTTCATGAGCCTGATGGTTTCTTGCGCTGGCAAACAGTAAACAGTGGTTAGCTGAGGCCAGCTTCTGAGGCGTTTCTAACCAGTCAGGTAACTTTTTCATTAACGGCTGAATACCGGAGCGCTTTTCACCAGCAAACCAAACAGGGGTATTGGCCGGCAATAACGCCAGTTGTTCTAATAAATAATGATTAAGTTCTTTTTCTTTGGCTACCAGCATTAACACGCCGTCGTAAGCGGTTAAATCGGGTGCCTGTGCCTGACAAAAAGCGTTGTGTTCGGCCGCTTTCCAGGCATCGGCATGGCCGGCATGAAAACACCAGGCCGAACTATTGCCCAGCCCCGCCAGCTCTGCACCGCCGGGGTGAATCACTAGCAACGAACCACGGGTCCAGGGTTGGGAGGATTGCCTCCCAAGCATAGAAAGAATTGCAGATGACATAGTAGTTACCGCTTAGACCAGACTGTCTACTCGTAGTTGTTTGTCCTGAAGTAAGAACATTGTACCATTGCGATGTTCTTTTATGCGCAGGCTTTTTTCTTTAAAAATAAACAAAATGCCGGGGAACACTTCTTTACTGACCATAGTACGCAGTACCGGATGGTTCTCAAAAGCTTCCAGTACAGAGTCGATACTGGTGCGGGTAGTAACAATGCGCGCTTTGAGCTTACGCACCTCACCTTTTAATTTGGTCTCGTACTCAAGCTTTTTAGGGCCGTCTTCCAGCGTCTGGCAACGGTCCAGCCCCTGTTGCACTACTTTTATTCGTGCCAGAGTTTTAGCCAACACGGCGCGCATGTTCTTTAAATGTTCCAGCGACTGCGGGTCAACCGGAGGCAATGACCAGTATATTCGTGTTTTGGTTCCGGCCGGCGCACCGAGCTGCCCACAATAAATGTGGTCGCAGGTTTCAATGGTGCCGCCTATCAATTTACCGCGGGCGTTGCGGCCCTCACCACCAATAGCCAACTGGCCTTTGGTTATGACATGACAATGAGTCAGCTGCTTGTCGGTATGTACGCCATTTTGCGAGTCTAAACAGGAATATTGGGCGTAGGCGCACCAAATGGAGCCACCCGCAACCAGTTTAGTGGAAACATCGGGTATCCAGTCATCGGCGTCTTCGTCATGCTCTGCGGTTTCGCCGGAATTCAGCAGGCGACCAATGCAGCCTTTGCGCACTGTGATATTGCCGTCCGCGTATAGTTCAGCTGAGTCGACATAACCGCCTACGGTGATATCACCCGAGCAGGTGACTTTCATGCCTTCGCTGACGTTACCACTAACAATGACGCTGCCTTTAAATTTCACATGCCCGGTGGAGACATCGACATTATTTAGCTGCATGACATCGTCAACTTGCACGCTGTTATCGTTAAAGCTGGGCATGCCGGTACGGTCGGCAACAATTAAATTGCTGTCGGTTTCACTGACACGGGTACCTTCCCCGGGTTTAAAGTCGCGATCCTCGCCGTCATGGGCCTCTAACTCCTGGCCAAAAACGGTAAAACCTGGCCGGCCTTTGCTGGGAGGGATCTTTTGCAGTAACGGCTGTTCCGGGTCAACAGTAACCTGAGCGCCTAAGTCGCGCATGTCGGCGGTACCGTCTTCGCGAAGCTGTGGTCTGAGTACGCGCTTGCGGGCATCATCTGCCAGCGGCTTGAACTTGGCATTACTGCCGTTTATGGGGTATTTGCCTTTGGCCACGGTTACTGATAATTCCGCACCCGGAGGGGCTTCGTTGGTGTGTTCAACCAAAGCATCAATGGCTTTGCGCTGAATACCGGAAGTTACCTTTTTCTCTTTCAGCTTCGCTATTATTGCTTCCTGAGTTAGCGCCTTACCGCCAAAGCCAACAATACCGCTGGCGGTTACTTTCATGTCATCGTCGCTGACCTGCAAGTTCAGGTCGGCGTCAAAAATTTCGGCAATAATAACCTGAAAAGAAATGCTGCTGTTGCTGTCTTTACTGAAGTGCTGGGCATATTTTGTGGCGGTTTGCGCCATCATTTGAGGGTCCAGCAATTTTGCAGCCGAATAGTCAGAAGCCTGCCACGCTTTCTGTAACTGCTCTGCTTTGACTTCTGAAGGACGTGTACCGGCATCAATAATGATGTAAACATCTCTTTCAGAAACCCGGAAACTGACCGGACTGGACATAAGGCGCCTGTTTTTTAATCGCTGTTGTTATTTTTATCGGGCCATTTTAACGAATATTAAGTAACTTTTGTATTAATTTTAATCGGCCAAATTAACGTTGTTGCAATAGTTCTCTATTTGACCATTAACTAAAGCCAGGTTGGTGTTAACTTGTCTAATCGCTTCTGCGCGTTGCTGTTCATCTTGTTGCTGCCATTTAGCAAAAAGTTGTGCCGCCAATTTGCTTAAAGGTGCGGCGCCTATCGTTGCACTCAAACTTTTTAACGTATGGAGTTGTAAGCGCGCTGCCTCAGAGTCTGTTAGTAGTGTTTTCGCGTCAAGCAGAGGACGGAACTGGTCCAGATAACAGACCAGCACTTCCCGGTATAAACTGTCCTGACCATCGCAATGGCGCAGGCCCTGACTAAAATCAATGTCTGCTAAATTACTGCTCATACGGCTTGTTTTCATACACCTCAGTAAAGGATCCCACACTTTCGGTCGCATCCGACATGGTATCTTTATCAAATTGCGCTACGTTGAATAAGGCTTCGCCTTCATTGGCTACCGGAATATTGCTGCAGCCTATAATAATACCGCGCACCGGAGATTCAACCTCATCGCCTTCGCCACCGTGAGGGCTCACGCTTAACGCTAATACTTGCTGCTTCTGAATGGTTTGACCCAGCTCAACTTTTGGAATGATAAGACCATCCCGCTCTGCACGAACCCAGGTGGAACGGCGGGCAATAACAGGGGTAACGCGGCGCCCTCGGCGTCGGCCCTTCATTATCTTCAGGTGCTTCATAACGTTCTGTACGCCAATAACACCGGCACTTATCGACGCTTCGTCAAAGCGCAACGCTTCGCCGGCTTCGTATAAAATCAACGGAATGTTCAGCTCGTTGGCGAAAGACCGTAATGAACCATCGCGCTCTTTCGAATGAAGAATGACCGGGGTGCTAAAGGCTTTTGCCATTGCCAGGGCTTTCTCGTTTTCAACATCAACGCGAATTTGTGGCAGGTTGCTGCGGTTAATGGCGCCGGTATGTAAATCCACTATGTGAGTGGACTTTTTTACCAGCTCTTCGCTGAATAAATAGGCCATACGGCTGCCCATTGCACCGCGCTCCGAGCCCGGGAAGCAACGATTTAAGTCGCGTCGATCCGGCAGGTAACGCGACTGCTGAATAAAGCCAAATAAGTTCACAATAGGCACAACCACCAGCGTACCGGCAAGCTCACGTGCGTCTACGGTATTGATCAAACGCCGGCAAACTTCAATGCCATTCAGTTCATCGCCGTGAATGGCAGCGCTAACCAGTAATACCGGGCCAGGCTTAGTGCCATGAAACACATCAATACGTAAATCCAGCGGCGCGTCGTTGTATAAACGCAGTGCCGGTAGCGTAATGTGCTGATGCGAGCCGGGCTCTACACATTGTCCGCCAATTTCAAACCGCTTCATTCTAGCCGCGTCCTTTGGTCCGGGTTTTATGAGCTTTGGCATTTTTCTCAAGGAAGCTGATAATTTGCCCGGCAACGTCTTTATCCGTTGCTTGTTCTATGCCTTCAAGGCCGGGTGATGAATTCACTTCCATGACTAATGGCCCGTGGTTAGAGCGCAGGATATCCACACCGGCCACATTCAGACCCATAGTCTTAGCTGCTTTAACGGCCGTTGCCCGTTCTGCCGGTGTCAGTTTTACCAGCGAAGCACTGCCGCCGCGGTGCAGGTTAGAGCGAAATTCACCAGCTTTCGCCTGACGCTTCATAGCCGCAATAACTTTGTCACCAATAACCAGACAGCGAATATCAGCGCCGCCGGCTTCTTTAATGTATTCCTGCACCATAAAGTGCGAACGCAAGCCCATAAAGGCCTCAATCACGCTTTCCGCAGCCTGACGAGTTTCAGCCAGAACCACACCAATACCCTGAGTACCTTCCAGCAATTTGATAACCAGCGGCGCACCGCCGACCATGTCAATTAAGTCCGGAATGTCCTGCGGCTGACTGGCAAAGCCTGTGGTAGGCAGGCCAATACCTTTGCGCGATAAAAGCTGCAGCGAGCGTAATTTGTCGCGGCTACGGGAAATGGCGACTGACTCATTTAATGGGTAACTGCCAATCATCTCGAACTGGCGCAGAACCGCTGTGCCGTAAAAAGTAACAGACGCACCAATACGGGGGATCACGCAGTCATAAACGGGCAGTTCTTTACCGTGTTTGTGAATCGACGACTCGCGTGCGTTGATGTCCATGTAACACCGCAGTGGGTTAAGTACATCAACCTCATGGCCACGCTGTTCAGCGGCTTCCACCAAACGGCGTGTTGAATAAAGCGCTGAGTTACGCGATAAAATCGCAATTCTCATGGTTGTTCTCCTAGTAAGTGAGAGGCCTGCGGGTCGACGATGAAATGTCCGCGCATGGCTTGTCGGCCTAATAACATCCGAAATTTCATGGTGTCTCTGTTAGTTAACGTTAGTTCTACCAGCTCGTCAAATGTACCCAGTTGTAAACGTGTTCGGATCACATACCGGGTCTCGGTGTGGCCGCCGGAATCGGTCACTTCACGTTTATCAAATACAGGAGCCTCGCAAATTTGTTCGCGCAGAGAGTCTTGCTCCGGGTGCATATAAATGCGCAGCCACTCTTGATTGTCACGCTCAAATGGCTCTAATTTAAATGCGTGCAAACACGACGTTTTCGCGCCAGTATCAACTTTCATATGAATTGGGTTAATATGGAGTTCAGGAAGTACGCCCCACTCTTGCCAGCCAATTGTTGTCATTGTGCTACCTTGTAATAACTGTTGAATGCTTAATACAGTATTCTGATAAAAACGCAATTTTTATTGATCGATAGTCACAGTTTTTACGTTTTTTCTCAAACCTGATACTTTAGTCTGGTATGAGCTATACAACTTCTTTGAGGATAGTCTATGTCTGCTTGCCCAACCTGTAACTGCCGCAAACCTCTTGGGTTTGGCATTAAAATGGCGTTTCAGCCAATTGTAGACATCTCCAGTAAAACGGTGTTCGCTTACGAGGCGTTGGTTCGTGGCGAAAACGGTGAAGGCGCGGGCCGCATACTGGGGCAGGTGACTGAAGACAATAAATACACCTTTGACCAAAGTTGTCGGGTGAAAGCTATTGAAACGGCTTCGCGCATTAAATTGCCGGGTAATTTAAGCATTAACTTTATGCCTAATGCCATTTATGAGCCCGAAACCTGTCTGGCAAAAACCCTGGAAACGGCGACGAGAACCAACTTTGACCGTAATAACATCATTTTTGAGGTCACTGAGCAGGAGCAAGTAGTCAGTCAGCAGTTTTTAGTAGAAGTATTTGAGGCTTATCGCAAAGAAGGTTTCAAAACGGCCATTGACGATTTTGGCGCCGGTTATGCCGGACTGAATTTGTTGTCCGACTTTCAGCCCGACATTCTGAAAATTGACATGAAACTGATTCGTGATATCTGCCAGAATAAAGTCAAACAAACCCTGGTTCGCTCTATTCAACAAATTGGTGAAGAGCTTGGCATTCAGCTTATTGCCGAGGGCATTGAAACCGACGACGAATACAAATACCTGCGCGACAGCGGAATTACTCTAATGCAGGGGTATTACTTTCAAAAGCCTATGCTGGAAGCGATTCAGGACGTTAATTTCCCGTAATTGGACGTTTGTCGCCTGACGTAAACGTCCGGCTACTCACTCCCATCCCGTGTTGCCTGTAACTTTTGCAAATGCGCTTTAAAGTCGTAAATGTCGCGGTCAAGTGCCGCAGAGCTTACGTATAAGTCGTAGCCAAGCAGCTCGCGCATTTGTTCCATGCGTTTACCAAAGACCCCAATAAGCCCTTTGTAAACCTTACCGCTAGGGCTTATGTAGCTGTCCGGAATATCGAAGTAGGGCGTGTAATCTTCCCGATCCGGAGCCTGGTGCCGCAGCGCCATGGTCAGCAACTGGCGTTGTTCAAACAGCAGGGCAGAGGCTAAGCGTGGTGAAATGTCGTCCAGAACCTCCTCCACGTGGTAAAGCCGGAAGCCAATAAATGGCGCGTCTTCTAGCTCCATAACCCGGTTCACCCTCGGTACGTCATAGCGAATAATGTTCTCCCAGCGGATCTCCCACTGACCACGGCGGTGCAAATAGCGAATGCCCTCGGGGGTTATTACCAACGACACCGGAGGTTCTATCAATTTGCCGATGCCCAGCAGCATCAGAATGCCGGACGCCGCTCCCAATACCACCGATAAACCAACCGGAATGTCGTTGCGGATCAGATGTAAAAATACCAGCAAGGCAAAGAGTAAAAGCGCTAAGCCACAAAAGGTCAGAGCGTTGCGTCGGGCCTGAGGGCTGACATCAAATTGCATAGTTCCTCCTAAGCTGACGATCATCTCACCTGACATCAATGTCAGGCTACGTCATTGTTTATGCAAACATCCGCTGCAATATTCTGCGGGTGAACTCTTTTTTCAAATAAAAACCCCGGGGGCGTACTTCAATGATAGTCCCCTCCGGGCCAATAGCTTCGGTCAGCGCTGAACCGTCTGCCGCTTTTGGACGAATTTGCATGGCTTCACCCTGGCGCGCGGTAATACTCTCAACCTGTCCCAGCGCTATGCGGTCCATGTGCTCTTCCCAGTCGTTGCGCAGCAGGGCTTCTTCCCCGGCGCTGGGTATCCATAAAAAAGCACTGCCCACCACGCGTTCCGCCAAAGGGACATCGCGTCGTCCATCAATGGGCAGCCACAACACCTGTTGTAATTTATTTCGTACGTTAGAAGTGGCCCATTGGACGCCCTGAATATTCACCAGCGGAGCCGTGCACACAAAGGTAGTTTCTAAAGGCTCACCTGCGGGTGTTACCGGCAGGGTTTTGAGCTCCACACCAAGTTCGGGGAAGTCCTGCGTGGGCTTAGAGCCCGCAGTAGCACCCAGTTGCAGCTCTAACAGTTGCCCAACCCAGCCTTTGTCGCGGCGCAAATCTTTAGGTACCTGTAACCCGGTTTCTGCAGCCAGTTCAGCAAAAGAACGGCCGGCTAAAGCGGCGGCGCGCTGGAACAGTTCGTCGATAGATTGAGGGCGTTGTGGCTTGTGGGTCATGACTTAATTCTTCGTAAATAGTGAATCAGCATTTGCCCGCAACCGGGCTTTATGGAAGAATCCACTGTAACAGAGAATAATTGAGGATGCTCGCGTGATAGATGCAGAAGGATTCCGGGCAAACGTAGGAATCGTCATCTGTAACGGGCATGGGCAGGTATTTTGGGCTCGTCGAATCAACCAGCAGAGCTGGCAGTTTCCGCAAGGCGGAATTCATGAAGGCGAGACCCCTGAGCAGGCAATGTACCGCGAACTCTATGAAGAGGTCGGGTTAAAGCCGGAGCAGGTTGAAATTCTGTACACCAGCCGTCAATGGTTGCGTTATCGCTTACCAAAGCGCTTGATTCGACGTGAACAACGGCCCATGTGTGTTGGACAAAAGCAAAAGTGGTTTTTGTTACGACTAAAATGTCGTGAAGAAGACGTAGATGTTTTACATTCAGGTCATCCTGAATTTGATGGCTGGCGCTGGGTCAGTTATTGGTATCCGGTGCGGCAGGTCGTATCCTTCAAGCGCGATGTTTATCGTCGGGTGATGAAAGAGTTTGCCTCACACGCTATGCCATTTCGTGCTTCGGGAGGGCGTCAGCACAGGCGCAAACGATAAACATGATGCTGGTCACACTGCAAAGGATAGTAGAGGGCGTAAACAAAGCACCTGATTTCAGCATGGCGTTAAACACCATGGTGGGGCAGGTGCGCGAAGCCTTAGAAACCGACAGTTGCAGTGTGTTTTTGGCCGACAACGACCAAAAGCAGTTTGTTATGGCCGCCAGCGACGGTCTGCGCGCTGAAGACGGCAAGCCTGTTCGGGTCGACTTTGGTGAAGGTATCATCAGTTTAGCGGCGCAACGGGAAGAGCCCCTGAACATTGCCGATGCCAGCAATCATCCCGCCAACAAAAAGCTCAGCGACACCAACGAAAGTATTTACCGGGGCTTGTTAGCCGCGCCCATTATCCACCGCCGTAAAGTGCTGGGTATTGTTGTGGTTCATCAAAGTGTGGCCCGCAGCTTCAGCCGCGAAGAAGAAGCCTTTATCGTTACCCTGGCGGCACAGCTGGCCGCGGTTATCGCCCACGCCGATGCCAAAGGTTTGCTGGTCAGTGAACACTCACCCTGGATACACAGTCTGCGTGGTCTGCCCGGCTCAGCAGGTGTTGCTGTGGGTGAGGCTTATGTCTCACGACCCGAAGCAAGGCTAGACGAAGTAACGCCGCGTCGTTCGGACAAACCCATTCATGAAATTCGTAAGTTTCGCCAGGCCGTAGCCCGTACCCGTGCCGACTTAAAAGAGCTGTCCATGCGTATGGCTGGGCAAGTGCCGGACGACACCCTGGCCATATTCGATGTGTATCAGGGCATGTTAGACGCCGCCAGTATGGGCGACGCCGTTGAAAACATGATCAAAGAAGGCTGGCGCGCGCAAACCGCATTAAAATACGTGGTTGAGCAGTTTGTGGCGCAGTTCGAGGCGTTAGAAGACTCTTACTTACAGGAACGCGCAACCGACGTACGCGACATAGGCCAACGGGTGCTGATGCATCTGCAAAACCGGCAACGCAGACGTAAACCCCTGCCGGACAGTTTCATTTTGGTGGCGGACGAAGTCACGGCGTCCATGTTGGCGGAGCTGCCGCGTGAGCAAATTGCCGGCATTATTTCGTTAAACGGTTCCAGTAACTCGCACGCCGCTATTATGGCGCGCAGCATGAACATTCCTGCCGTGCTGGGTGTTGATGACATAGAACTGCACTTTTTCTCCGACAAACTGCTGGCAGTAGACGGCTACACCGGTGAAATTTACATTGATCCACCCGCGCAAGTTTTAGCCGAGTTCCATCAACTGGCGGAAGAAGAGCAAGAGCTGCGCGACATTGTTGCCGAGCACAGTCACTTACCGGCGGAAACTCAGGACGGTCAACGCATTAGTCTGCACCTGAACCTGGGGCTGGACGTTACCCACGACTACTTAAAAACGCTGAACATAGACGGTGTAGGCCTGTATCGCTCTGAAATTCCGTTCATGATGCGGGACCAGCTACCCACCGAGGACGAGCAAACCGAAATGTATCAGGAAGTGCTGGAACAGTTTCCTGACCAGCCGGTGGTTATGCGCACACTGGATGTAGGCGGCGACAAGCCGTTGCCTTACTTTCCGCTAAAAGAAGACAACCCCTTTCTGGGCTGGCGTGGCATACGGTTAACGCTGGACCATCCAGAAATTTTCCTGATTCAAATTCGCGCCATGTTGCGCGCCAGTATCGGCAAAAGCAATTTGCGCATATTACTGCCCATGATAACCAGTACCAGCGAAGTGGACGAAGCCTCGCGGCTTATCAAGCAGGCATATTTTGAAGTGGCCGAAGAGCAGGGCTGCGAAGTGGGTGTGAATCTGTTCCAGCCGCAGCTGGGTGTCATGATAGAAGTACCGGCGGCTATTTATCAGTTGCCGGCCATGGCGAGTAAAGTCGACTTCTTCTCAGTCGGCAGCAACGACTTAACCCAGTACTTGCTGGCAGTGGATAGAAACAACCGTCGGGTTGCTAACCTTTATGACGCGTATCATCCGGCGGTATTAGCCAGCCTGGATGAAATAGCCCGGCGCTGCGAAGAAATTGGCAAGCCCGTAAGTGTCTGCGGCGAACTGGCCGGTGACCCGGGGGGTGCGCTACTGCTGGTTGCTATGGGCTACCGGCAGCTCAGTATGAACAGTTACAACGTGGACCGGGTACGCTGGATCTTGCGTAATGTGCGCTCCAGCACGCTGAATGTGATGCTGGCAAAAGCATTACAGGCGCGTAATCCGGACCAAATTCGTAAAATGATAGCCGACAAGATGGAAAGCATCGGACTTGGCGGCTTTGTCAGGGCGGGTAAATAATTATGCTACTGACGACCTGGCTCTGGTGTATTGGCGGTGGCGCAGTCGCTGGCTTGTTAGCCGGTATGCTCGGCATTGGTGGCGGTTTAATCATTGTGCCTCTGCTTATTTACCTGCTGCCGCTTATTGGTGTACCACCCGAGCTTGTTGTGCCCAGCGCCATTGCTACCAGCCTGGCAACCATTTGTATGACCACTGCCAGTGCTTCCCGCGCTCATGCAAAGCACGGGTTAATGGAAAACTTCTGGCTCATTCGGGTGCTGCCGGGCTTGTCTTTAGGCGCTATGACCGGCGCGTTTTTGGTGACCATTATTGACCCCGACTGGTTAAAGCGCATTTTTTCCATTGTATTAATTGCGCTGGCCATTCGTATGCTATTCCCGCAGAAAACCGGCGAGCCGCTAACCTCGGTATCTAAGCGTTTAGTGGCTTTAGGCAGTTACATTATTGGTACCATTTCTGGCTTGGTGGGTATTGGTGGCGGCGCGCTCACCGTACCCTTTTTAAGCCGTATGCGGCTGCCGGTACGCCAGGCTATTGCCATTTCGTCGCTGGGCAGTTTTATCATAGGCTGCAGCTCGGTCATTATGTTTATTCTAAACGGCTGGTTGTCAGGCCGTGAAACCGGCGCCTTCGGGTTAATCAACATACCGGCCTGGGTAGGCATTTCTGTGGCCTCGGTGTTATTCGCTCCGCTGGGTGCTAAACTGGCGCACAAATTACCGGTAAAACAGCTGCAGCGCGTATTTGCAGCCTTTCTTATTCTGGTTGCCATACAACTTATTTTTAATTAACCATAAAGCAGGGAGTACAAGCAGTGCCGTCAAATGACTATTGGCAGTTTCCCGCCATTGATCCTGTTATTTTCAGTATTGGGTTTATCGACATTCGCTGGTACGGCCTGGCGTACTTAGCCGCTTTTGCCTTTGCCTATTTCTGGGGCATGCGTCAAACCGAAAAAGACCCAAACTGGAGCAAAGAACAATTCAGCGACTTGCTGTTCTGGGGCTTTATTGGCGTTATTGTTGGTGGCCGTGTCGGTTATACATTCTTTTATCAGTTCGAACGCTTTGTTGATAACCCACTGTACTTGTTTTACATACACGAAGGCGGCATGTCCTTCCACGGCGGTTTACTGGGTGTTATTGCCGCTATGTACCTTTATGCCCGCAAAAAACAACGTTCATTCCTGCAGGTGGGCGACTTTGTCGCTCCGTTAGTGCCTATGGGGCTGTTCTTCGGACGCATTGGTAACTTTATTAACGGCGAGCTTTGGGGCCGGGCAGCAGAAGTGCCGTGGGCAATGTACTTCCCCAGCGGTGGGCCAGTGCCGAGACATCCGTCGCAGTTATACGAAGCCCTGCTTGAAGGCCTGCTGTTGTTTTTGCTTATTTTGTGGTTCCAGCGCAAACCGCGCGGTGTCGGTGCAGTCAGCGGTTTGTTCCTGCTCGGCTACGGTGTCGCCCGCTTTATTGTAGAGTTTTTCCGCGAACCGGACGCTCACCTAGGCCTGCTGTCTTTAGGCATGTCCATGGGGCAATGGCTAACTCTGCCAATGATCATCCTGGGTATCATTCTGATGGTTCGTGCCAAGCCCCGCGCTTAAAACGGGGCTTGGGGGACACGGTTGTTGGGTCTCATGTTTCGCTTGAGCGTTAAGGGGCGCTATGCCAGAGACGCTGCAAGTTCATCCATGAACGCTTGACGAAGGCCATCCATGGCCTTCGACACTCTGGCATAGCGCCCCTGAACACTCATAACGCTTACATGCGCCCCAACAGCCGTTTATCAGCCCCTGCTCTGTTCTAATCTATACAGCAAATGGGTACTTTATTGGTTCGTGGCACTGATAGCCACTGACGGTGAAGTCGTCTTTGCTGACCCAGGTTTCAATATCTTCAAGAGACTTAATTTCGGGGTTAATATGTAGCTGCGGCGACGGAAAAGGCTCCCGTTTCAGCTGAACATCACGCATTAACTCCAACTGGTTTTCATAAATGTGAGCGTTCACTATCTTGTGATACGCCTTGCCTGGTTTGTGCCCGGTAATCTGTGCCACCAAAGCCAGCAAAACAAAGCACTGAATTTGGTTAAAATTAAGCCCCAGCGGTACGTCGCAGCTGCGTTGGTACGAGGTTAGGTAAAGCGTGTCGCCTAACAGCGAAAAGTTGTGGGTATGCATACAGGGGCGCAAACAACCCAATTCAAATTCGCCGGGGTTATAGAAGGTGACTATTTCGCCGCGGTCATCGATGCCTTTTGACAGGTTATTAACTACTTTTTTCAACTGATCTAAGTGGCTGCCGTCCGGCTTTTGCCATGAACGCCCCTGTACTCCGTAAACGCGGCCCATGTCATCTTCACCTTGGCGGTTCGGGTTATTCAGCCAGGCTTGGTTTTCATTGGCATTGGCGTCCCAGGTTTTGCAGCCAATATCACGAAACTGAGCCGCGCTGTCGTAGCCACGCAGATACCCTAAAAGCTCAGCAATAGCTGACTTGTAATAGCTCTTTCGGGTGGTAATGAGTGGGAATTGGTTGTTGGCAACGTCGTACTCTAAGTCGGCGTTTATAATCGTTAGGCAGTTAATGCCTGTACGTTCGTTTTTAACCCAAACACCTTCGTCGACAATGCGTTGGCACAGCTCTAAGTATTGTTTCATTTTTTATATAAAATTGTGTTGTGCGTAATGTTTTATATCGTACCTGATGCAATGGCATCAGGCTACAGCTTATGGTTAACAGCCTTGGCACTGAGCCGAAGTCCGGCGGGAGCAAGCAGTTTTTCGATGATAGATAAACGCGGATCGGTCTTGCCTTTTTCAATGTCGCGCAATGTTCTATCGGCCACCCCAAGAAACTTTGCGTAATGAGCCTGATTCATCCCATATAATTCCGTTCTGATTCTCTTAATTGCAGCTCCGAGAGAGATATCGCCACTAGCCAATGCCTCTTCTATATCTTTTATTATCGCTCTGCGATCTTCTATTGATAAATTATCCATTGTGTACACCGAAACTTGCTAATTTACTTTCAAGGTTGTTAAAACCAATGGCAGGGAACTCCAGTATTTCGCGAGGACAACCATGCTGCTCTAATAAAACAGGAACACCAATTAACTTTTTCGCTAAGCTGTTCAGGAACGCCATCAACTCATCAGGTTTGCAATACTCTGTAAGCTCTTTAACCACGTTATCAAAGCGAACTATGCCGCCTTCTTCACAATCTTTTCCCCACTTAAATAAGCGGGTGACCATTTCAGGGTCTGCTTTCATCGGCGCAAAGTCGTAGATAGGGGCAAATTGAATATCACCCTCTAATTTTAAAAATGAGATATTACGCCCGTGGTTGTCTGAATTTCCGAAAGCTAAATTCAATAAATCTCTTGCCAGATACTGTTTAGCAAACTCCTGGCTCGACATCTGGGTGGTGGCTTTTATTTTATTCCAGATGTTCTCCATGACAAAAAAGTGATCCTGGTAACTGCCGGGTCCCGCATTAATCATCGAATAGATACTTTCAACGCCAACCCTGGTTGCTATTGAGTTGTCAACTTGAACGTCAAACCGTGGAAGCCAAAGGCTTACTTGAGATTCATGCTCCAGCGTCATCATGCCAGACACATTAATTGTCTCAATGCTGGTACCTTCCAGTATCTTGCTCAGCACCTGATAAAAGACACCTTCCGCGCGGAGAATATTATTGTCTCTGGCAGAGCGAGTATTCCGGGCAAACTTGGTCAGGTAGGGGGTTGCAGAAAGCCGTTTACCGGCAAAGTCACCATCAATATAGACCTCGTTATTTTCAACCATAAGCAGCAGTTTGGGAGCAACACCACCAGCCCCCGTAGCACCACCTACAGCTGCCCCCTGTTCATTTGCGTACTCCAGAAAACCGTGTTGTAACTGTGCAACATCATTAATGGAAAAGCGCTGCGTGTTATGAGCGTTCAGTTGCGAAGTGGCTTCTTTAATACGCAGGTTACCAATGGGGGACATGCAGGCGTGGGTTAATAACGCATAATTCTGCTCAAACTCGCTACGTCTACTGACATTGAGGTAATTAAGCCACCAGTCCCGAGACTTCCCTACCGGCAGCAAATCGTCAAGTAATGCAGGCCAGCTTTCGTAATCGATAGGTGTCATCGTGACGGGGGCATTAACACTACAAGCCCAGCAGTCTGTCATGCCGTAGCTGTGCACGTCCTTAATGTATTGTGGAAGATAAGCTAAGGTAACACCACTTGCCATCTGTTCACCGGCAAAGCTGATGTTGGCAGCGTCCCACCATTTTTCTTCGTTAAATAGCTGAAGTGTTACGTTTTTCATTAATATCCGGCAGTTTGTTGCTGTAATTTGGTAAGAATAGCTTATAAATCGGAATCAATCTACCGTAATTTTATTGTTTATCGATCTTTTTCGGAATCAAACTGCTGTAGTCTGAGGTTCACATACATGGCGTCAGACTGCACCATAGGTTAAACTAGGGGCATGTTTTTAAAGGCCGGGAATTTCAATCTATGACGCTAAAAGTCACCCTGTGCGATGACTCGAAAATGGCGCGGAAACAGCTATTGCGCACGCTGCCGGATGACTGGGACGCTGAGGTGCACCAGGCGGAGCAAGGTGAGCAAGCGCTTACTTGTGTGCGTGAAGGGCGTGCTGAAATCCTGTTTCTGGATTTGAATATGCCGGTAAAAGACGGCTACGAAACTCTGCAGGCCATCAAAGACGAGCAGTTAGAAACTCTGGTTATTGTGGTGTCGGGTGACATACAGCCTGAGGCGCAAAAGCGCGTGCAGTCATTAGGTGCCATGGCCTTTGTGAAAAAGCCGATGAAAGCCGAGGACGTACAAACTCTGTTGCAGCAGTTCGGCCTTTACCAGCCGGCCGGTGGACAACTAAAAGTCGCCGACCAACAAACCCAGGCTCCGTCTAATCCGCTGGATGTATACCGCGAGGTTTCAAACGTTGCCATGGGCCAGGCGGGTGATCACTTAGCCCGGGTGCTGGATACCTTTATTGAGCTGCCGGTACCTAACGTCAACTTCATAGCGCCTTCTGAACTGCACATGGCCATCGAGTCTATAGACGCCAAACAGCAAGTGGCGGCGGTGAGTCAGGGGTTTTCCGGCAGCGGTATTTTAGGCGAGGCTTTAACGCTCTTTAATGAAGCGGCTATTGACGACATTGGTAAGCTGTTAGGTGCAAAACTGGGCGAAAGCGGTTCGGTGAAGCAGCAACGTATTGAGTCGTTAATGGACGTGGCCTCTATTTTATCCTCTGCGTGTTTGAACGGTTTAGGTCAGCAGTTGCATGTGGAGTTTGCGGCGTCGCAGCCGGTATTACTGGGCGAAAACCAGCCTATGCAGGAGCTACTGAAGCACGGCGAACAGCGCTGGCAGAAAATTCTGGCCATAGAAATTGGCTATCAGTTACCGGAGCACAAACTGGCGTTTGACCTTTTACTGCTGTTCCCGGCCGACGCTGTGAAAATTCTCGACCAGCAGCTGGCGCACTGGCTGCAAAGCGAAGAGGATGACCAATGATAGACGATATGGACGAGCTGCACAGCAAGCTGAGTATTCTGGGCGCCATTGATGTAGGCATTGTGGTGGTCGATAACGACAACAATATTCAGATGTGGAATGAGTTTATGCAGAACCACAGCGGTCTGCGACCCAGCGAAGTGCGCGACAAGAATTTATTCCGCTGCTGCCCGGGTATCGATGAGATCTGGTTTCAGCGTAAAATGGACCGCGTGCGGCAATTAAACTCGCGGGTGTTTATTACCTGGCAGCAACGTCCTTACGTGTTTCGTTTTCGCCACAGCCGGCCCATAAGTGGGCAGAGCGAATGGATGTACCAAAACGTGACCCTAATTCCGCTTAAGAACCCGCGTGGTGAAGTTCATCAGGTGGGCATTATTATCTACGATGTGAGTGAACAACCCAGTCATGAGTGAAGTACCCGATCCGCGTTTTGGTGGTGTGAGCCGTGTTTACGGACAACAAGCGCTTAACCATTTTCAGCAGTTACACATAGTGGTCGCCGGGCTTGGCGGCGTTGGCTCCTGGGCGGTGGAAGCACTGGCGCGCACCGGCATTGGCAAGCTCACACTCATTGACTTAGACGATGTCTGTACCACCAATATTAACCGTCAGTTACCGGCTACCGATGACACCATTGGCCAGCTCAAGACTGAGGTGCTTGCACAACGAGTAAAATCTATTAACCCAAACTGCGAAGTTAAGGTTATTGATGATTTTTTGCTGCCCGAGAACTTCGAAGAGTATTTAACCGGCGCCGATGCTGTGCTGGACGCCATAGACAGCGTTAACACCAAAGCCGCCTTAGTAGCCTGGTGTAAACGCCGGAAGCTACGCCTGGTGGTGTGCGGCGGTGCCGGTGGGCAGATAGACCCGGGCATGATCCGCGTCGGTGACTTAGCCAAAGCCAAGCAGGATCCATTACTTGCCAAAGTGCGCTCACAACTGCGTCGCGACTACGGCTTTTCCAAGAACCCCAAGCGCAAATGGGGCGTCGACTGCGTGTATTCTGAAGAGCAACTGCGCTATCCGGTTATTTCCGGTGAGCTGGAAGGTGAAGTCACACTGCAAAAACCAGGCTCCGGCTCCATGCGCATGGACTGCAGCTCTGGCTTTGGCGCCGCCATGGTTGTTACCTGTAGCTTTGCAATGCAAGCCACCGCTGTTTTGCTGAAAAAAGTGTAGTTTGGCGATTAGCGCGACCGACGGTTATGGGAGCTACTGCGGAGGTGTGCAGCGCCAAGGATGGCGCTGCCCAAGCCCTACAGGGATGTATTTACGGGCGTCCTCCGCCGTAGCTCCTATAACCTCAGCGCTCACTCACGCCTCAATAACCCTTAGCTTCAGGGTTTTGGCGACCTGATACAGGCCGTTGCTGCGCGAGGGGCTTAGGGCGTTGTCCAGGCCTTCGGCGCGGTAAAAGGCGTCAATGTCAAAGGCGGCTATTTCCGCTACCGAGCAGCCGTCCAGTCGTTGTTGCAGCAGCGCCAGTAGCCCGCGCACAATGCGTGACTCCGAATCAAAGCGAATCACTACCGCCTCTACATCAGAAGTATCCAGCCACAGCCACACCTTTGCCTCGCAGCCACCCACCAGATGATCGTCATCACGACATTCTGCCGGATATTCTGGTAGACTTTTGGCTTGTTGAACTAAGTGACGAAAAAGCTGTTCCCAGCTGGTCATGTAAACTCTCCCTTACGGCAATAGAGTTTTATTCTCCCATAACTTGTGAGATCGACGCCAGTCTAGGATAATGACAGCACAATAAAGACCAACATTCAGAACATTCCAGAAAAAGGAAGACAACATGAAGATACTTGTCGCGGTTAAGCGCGTCATTGACTACAACGTCAAGGTGCGTGTTAAACCAGATCAGTCCGATGTCGATTTGGCGAACGTCAAAATGGCACTTAACCCATTCTGCGAAATTGCCGTAGAAGAAGCTGTACGCTTAAAAGAAGCAGGCACAGCAGACGAAGTCGTTGTAGTTTCTATTGGCCCTAAAGCGGTACAGGAGCAGTTACGTACTGCGCTGGCGTTAGGTGCTGACCGTGCTATTCAGGTTGAAACCGACGACATGCCGGACTCTTTATCTGCCGCCAAAATTCTAAAAGGTGTGGTAGAGAAAGAAGGACCGGACATGGTTATTCTGGGTAAACAGTCTATCGACTCAGACAACAACCAGACCGGCCAGATGCTGGGCGCCTTAACCGGTATGCCACAAGGTACTTTCGCGTCTAAGGTGGAAGTAGGCGACGGTTTTGTGAACGTCACCCGTGAAATTGACGGTGGTCTGCAGACCATTAAATTGAACCTGCCGGCTATTGTCACTACCGACCTGCGCCTGAACGAACCGCGTTACGCGTCGTTGCCAAATATCATGAAAGCCAAGCGTAAGCCGCTGGAAACCACAAGCCCGGACGAGCTGGGTGTGGAAGTTAAGCGCACGATTAAGCTGCTGAAAGTTGAAACACCTGCTGAACGTAGCGCCGGTGTGAAAGTAGCTGACGTAGATGAGCTGGTCGACAAACTGAAAAACGAGGCGAAAGTATTATGAGCATCTTAGTGGTAGCAGAACACGACAATAACGCGGTTGACCCTTCAACGCTGAAAACGTTAGCCGCTGCACAGAAAATCGGTGGCGACATCGAGGTACTGGTTGCCGGTAAAGGGTGCTCAACCGTTGCTGAAAATGTGGCAAAAGCCGACGGCGTGAAAAAAGTCATGCTGGCAGATAACGACGCTTACGAGCATCAGCTGGCCGAAAACATCAGTGAACTGGTTGCTGACTTAGGCAAAAACTACAGTCACATTCTGGCTCCGGCAACAACCACCGGCAAAAACTTCATGCCGCGCGTTGCTGCGTTATTAGACGTGGCACAGGTATCTGACATTATCTCGGTAGAAAGCGACGACACCTTTAAGCGTCCTATCTATGCAGGTAATGCCATTGCCACTGTGCAGTCAGAAGACAAAATTAAAGTCATTACCGTTCGTGCAACAGCGTTCGATGCTGTCGCAGAAGAAGGTGGTAGCGGCGAAGTCGAAAACATCGATTCCGTATTTAACAACGACAAATCGGAGTTTGTTGAAGAGCAACTGGCAGAATCAGAACGTCCTGACCTGACCTCAGCAGAAATCGTTATTTCTGGTGGTCGTGGTATGCAGAACGGCGAAAACTTCCACCTGCTGGAAGACGTAGCCGACAAACTGGGCGCTGCAGTGGGTGCATCACGCGCCGCGGTAGACGCTGGTTTCGTACCAAACGACATGCAGGTGGGTCAAACCGGTAAAATTGTTGCTCCGCAGCTTTATATTGCGGTAGGTATTAGTGGTGCTATCCAGCACTTAGCCGGTATGAAAGACTCTAAAGTCATTGTTGCCATCAACAAAGACGAAGAAGCCCCAATCTTCCAGGTAGCGGACTACGGTTTAGTGGCCGATTTGTTCGACGTATTACCTGAATTAAACAGCAAACTGTAATATTTGCTGAACCTTTGTAAGATTCTAAATTCGCTACTGGCGCTCCATTTTTAGCGTCAGTAGCGACATTTCCCCGCATTTTTTCCAACAACTTGTTATATTTTCGTGTTCATACACTTGCATATTTTTAACTCATCGGACATGATTCAGACATAACCGCCAAACAAGTTTAAAGGATTAGGTGGCTCACAATGAAAAGAAGAACAACTATGCTAAAAAAACTTCCTCTGGCTACGGCCATTGCACTGAGCTTTGCGGCATCAGGCCAGGCTGCTGACTTCGAAGTCGGCGATTACGAAATTAAATTCGACTCTATTCTGTCTTACGGCGCTGCATGGCGTATGGAAGATCAGGCTAACCACCTGATGCATCCGGGCAACCGCGAAGGCGGAACTGCACAGTCAAGCGTGGGTGACGACGGTAACCTGAACTTTGACAAAGGTGATTTAGTATCATCCGTAGTCAAAGGCGTACACGACTTAAGCATTGACGGCGGAAGCCACGGTGCCTTTGTGCGTTTCAACTATTGGTACGACTACGTTGTGTCTGAAGAGAACATGGCGCACGGTCACCCGGGTAACAACTACTACCCGGACACCAAACTGAACGACAGCGTATTCGACGACTACTCACAGGGTAAAGGCGTTGAATTACTGGATGCCTTTGTCTACGCTAACTTTGATTTAGGCGATATGCCAGCCAGCGTTCGTTTAGGGCGTCAGGTATTAAGCTGGGGTGAAAGTACCTTCGTCTTTAACGGTATTAACGACATTAACCCGCTGGATGTAAACGCGGCACGTCGTCCGGGCGCAGAAATTAAAGAAGCTCTGTTACCCGTTGGCATGTTGAGCACCAGCATTGGCTTAACCAATACCTTAAACTTAGAAGCTTTCTACCAGTACGAGTGGGACAACACTAAACTGGACGGCTGTGGTACTTATTTCTCAAGTGTCGATATCATCGGCGGCCCTGGCTGCGGTAAAGTGACACTGAACCCACAGTTAGTACCAGGCGACCCAAACAGCTACTTAAGTGACTTCGAGTCAGTACAAGCAGGTGCTTATATTGGCAGCAACCCTACGCTGGAAGCTTCAGACAGCGGCCAGTGGGGTGCTAACCTGCGTTACTACTCAATGGACTTAGACACAGAATTTGGTGTTTACTACCTGAACCTGCATAACAACACGCCAATTATTTCGGCGTACAACTGGACAGTGGACCCGCGTCCATTCCAGCAAGCGGCAGGCGCAGCGGGGCAACAACCAGGCTATACCTGGTCAACGCCTAATGGCTACCCGATAGACGGACCTCGTCTGGTTATTGAGTACCCAGAAGACACCAGTGTCATTGGTTTAAGTTTCAGCACCAATTTAGGCCTTTGGTCTGTAGCCGGTGAGTACAGCTACCGCGACGGTGTGCCGGTACAAATTAACACCACCGAAATTTTAACCGCCGGTTTGCGTCCAAACGTGCCAAGCACTTTTGCTGACCGCGTTAACAACGCTGAACTGGGTGAGTTAGCTCACGGCTACGACCGTATGGACGTCAGCCAGGCACAGGTCAGTTTTGTGCGCTTTGTTGACCGTCTGTGGGGCTCGGACCGCATGACCTTTGTGGGTGAAATTGCCACCAACCAGGTACACGACTTACCGGGTCTGAACGAACAACGCTACGGCCGTTTACCTTTATTTGGTAAATGCTTAAGCGCGGAAGACACTGGCGCACCAGCAGACATGAACTGCGACGGTTTTGTGACTTCAAACTCTTGGGGCTACCGTACCCGCTTCCAGTTTGAGTATCAGGACGTTTGGCAGGGCTGGAGCTTAACGCCTGTGGCTCAGTTTAACCACGACGTTAGCGGTTACTCACCAAACAGCAACTTTATTGAAGACCGTAAGTCGCTGGGCGTTAACTTAGTAGCTGACTACCTGTCTACTTACAAAGTGAGCCTGGGTTACACCACCTTCACCGGCGGTGACTACGATGCGACCACTGACCGTGACTATGCGTCAGTCAGCTTCTCTTACGCGTTCTAATACATTGATTCACACCGTGAATCACGATAAAACCGTCTCTACCGAGGCGGTTTTTTATTTTCCGGGGGAACAACAATGAAAAAATGGATAATTGCGGCAGCCGCACTGGCCTTGTCAGGCACAGCAGCAGCCCAGGAAAAGTTCGAGTTAGAAGACGTGTTCACGCTGGAATACGCATCCTCGCCGACCATTCACCCCAGCGGTGAATGGACAGTGTTTGTGCGTCAGTCCATGGACATTAACAACGACCGAAAAGTAGGGCGTTTATGGGCCAGCCTGCCCGACGGCGACATTCGTCCGTTAACCGGTGAGCAGGGCAGCGAAAGCCAGCCGGTGTGGTCACCCAGTGGTGATCGCTTAGCCTATGTCTCTACCGAAACCGGTTCACCGCAAGTGCATATCTACTGGGTAGACTCCGGCGACAGCGCGGTTGTTACACAGCTGACTCAAGCACCGTCAGGCTTAAGCTGGTCACCCGACGGCAGCCAAATTGCTTTTTCCATGTTCACACCAAAATCAAAGCCGGCTCCGGTCAGCTTACCGGGCAAACCCGAAGGCGCTAACTGGACCGAAGCGCCTAAGTACGTCGACAAAGACAATTACCGCTTCGACGGGGGTGGCTACGCAAAAGACGGCCATCAGCAAATTTACGTTATTCCGGCAACCGGTGGTTCGCCACGTCAGCTCACCGACGACGAATTTAACCACGGCGGACAGCTGGCCTGGTCACCGGACAGCAAGCACATTTTCTTTTCGGCAAACCGTCGTGACGACGCATTCCGCCAGCCGGTTAACAGCGAAATTTACCGTCTGACCTTAAGCAGCAAAAAAGTTTCAGCGGTTACCGACCGTGACGGGCCCGATGGCTCACCAAAAGTCTCGCCAAACGGTGAAAAAATTGCTTTTACCGGTTATGACGACACCAAAATGAGTTTTCAGGCAAGCAAGCTGTACGTGATGAACCTGGACGGCTCAAATGTACAGGTTCTGACTGACGATTTAGATCGCGGTGTTACCGGCTTTGAATGGGACACCGACAGCCAGGGTCTTTACTTTACCTACGACGATAAAGGCGTTGGCCAGCTAGCGCGCACCACCTTAAACGGTGAGCACACCAAACTGACTGATCGTGTCGGTGGTTTGTCTTACAGCCGCCCTTATGGCGGTGGTGACTTCAGTGTTGCTAAAGGTGACCGTATTGCCTTTACCATCTCTAACCCCATGCGTCCGGCCGAGCTGGCATTGTGGGACAGCGGCGACGTTCAGCAGCTAACGCGCTTGAACGAAGACGCATTAGGCCATAAGCAATTAGCCAAAGTGGAAGAAATTAACTACAAATCCAGCGTTGATGGTATCGACCTGCAGGGTTGGATAGCCTACCCACCAGGGTTCGATAAAGACAAAGAATACCCGCTTATGCTGGAAATTCACGGTGGTCCGCATACCAATTACGGTCCGCGTTTTGCCGCCGAAGTTCAGTTGTTTGCTGCAGCCGGCTACGTGGTGCTGTACACCAACCCGCGCGGCAGTACCAGCTACGGCTCGGACTTTGCTAACGAAATTCATCACAACTACCCAAGTCACGACTACAACGACTTAATGGACGGCGTAGACGCGGTTATCGACAAAGGCTTTATTAACGAAGACGAGCTGTTTGTCACCGGTGGTAGTGGCGGTGGTGTACTCACCGCCTGGATAGTAGGTCATACCGACCGCTTTAAAGCCGCAGTTGTGGCTAAGCCGGTCATTAACTGGTACAGCTTTGTGTTAACCGCCGATATGTACAACTTCTTCTATCAGTACTGGTTCCCGGGCATGCCATGGGACAACCTGGAACATTACATGAAGTATTCGCCTATCAGCTACGTGGGTAATGTGACTACGCCAACCATGCTGCTGACCGGTGAAAACGACTACAGAACACCCATGTCAGAAACCGAGCAGTATTATCAGGCACTGAAACTGGAAGGTGTGGACACCGCCATGGTACGCATTCAGGATTCAGGCCACGGTATTTACGCGCGGCCCAGCAACCTGATGAACAAAGTCGCCTACATCCTGCATTGGTTCGAAAAATACCGCGGGGATAAGTAGCCTAACGGTTTTTATGATACCGGCGGTTCTGCCAAAAGAACCGCCATTGTTCCTTCAGACGAACCCAGCCGCGGCGCTTTGAGGCGTGGCGGTTGGCCACACTAAAAATATCGCTTTCATGGGTGTGGCTGTTGTCCACGGTGTAAGGCAGTAAGCCCAGCACATGAGCCCCGGTTTCCCATTGCCATTGCATATCCACATCTACCGGGCGGAAAAACGGCACCCGCGACAACAATTTCTTAGCCCCCTGACGACTTACCAGATACGCACAGGCACCCATCGGTGGTTTCTCGTAATCCACCAATTGAAACTCACCAAAGGTTTCCAGTGGCTGCGACTCCTTTGGCCTGAACGGCTGCGCCAGTTTAATTAAATCCCATTGAGCAAAACGGCTGTCAGCCAACGCCGCCAACGGCTTTTGCAACTGAGCAAACAGCGGATCCAGCACAATGTCATCTTCCAGAATAATCGCAGCGTCGTGTTCGCTTTCCAGAAAGGTTTTCCAGGCTTTGCGGTGGCTCATGTAACAGGCAATTTCGCCCATGGTCAGGTCGTAATTGTAGCGCTCGGTGTTCAACTGGTGGCTGTACACCGCGTTCACTTCGCTGTTAGAAACCGCGCGGCCATCCACCGCCGATACTCGTTCAAAGTCCAGGTTCAGTTCCGCCATGGCTTTTTTCACATCGTCAAGACGGTGGCCGGAGCGGTCTAGATTAATTAAATAAATAGGTAAACACGGCATATTAGCGCTCTGATTTTTCGACATCGTCACCGCGCTTCCGGCGGTAAGCGCGCTCGTACAATTTAGCTTCGGTCAGGAAAAAATGAAACGCGTCGATGTTGGCTTTAATAAAGCCGCGCCACCCGGCTAAAAACATGCGGCGAATAAAGTAAAACTTAATAAACATCAGCGGGAATATCAGCAGTACACGCGCCAGGCTGCAGTGCCTGCCGCGCTCTTCCCGCTGTTTTGCCTTTAGCAACGAGTATTTGTTCAGCTTGTCCATATAGCCATGAGCCGAATCATAACCGTAGTGTTTAACGTCAATAGGCAAGTGCGCCAGTGGCGGCTCTACTTCAATGTGCTCGTGTACCTTGGTAGATGTATTCCACTGAGACTTCGACTTACGGTACACCCGGCGAAAGCGATGATGCCGATGGTAAGGCAGTGAGTGCCCCATAAAAATGTCGTCGTGCGCCAGGTAAATACCATTAATATCGCCTTTTGCAATACGCTGCTGTATTTGCTCAAAAGCGCCTTCTGGCAACACTTCGTCACCGTCTAAGTTAATCACCCAGTCGTTACGGCACTGCTCTAAAGCAAAAGCCTTTTGTCTGGCGTAACCTAGCCAGTCCTGATGAATAATGCGGGCACCGTGCTTTTCGGCAATGCTGAGTGTGTCATCGGTTGAGCCCGAATCTACCAGCACAATTTCATCAGCGCCTTTTACACTGGCTAATACTTCGTCCAGGTGGCGACCTTCGTTTAACGTAATTAAATAAACACTGACTTTAGGTAACTGACTTTGCTCAGACATAGGTAACCTTGCGCATCTTTAGTTGAGAATCAGGATCATATCGTTTTATCATACAAACACAATAACAACGGAAACACCACAATGCCCTGGACTGATCTTCTAGCTGAAGAAAAACAAAAGCCTTACTTTAAAGAACTGTGGCAACGCGTCGAGCAGGCCCGCCAGCAAAGCGTGGTGTACCCACCAAAAGAAGATGTATTCAACGCACTCAAGCTGACCGAACCCGAGAACATTAAAGTGGTTATTTTAGGGCAGGACCCCTACCACGGACCGGGGCAGGCACACGGTTTAAGCTTTTCAGTGCCCGAAGGCGTTAAGTTTCCGCCGTCGCTGCGCAACATGTTTAAAGCCATAGCCATAGATTACCCCGACACGGTATTGCCACAGCATGGTGATTTAACCAGCTGGGCCGAGCAGGGTGTGTTGTTGCTGAATACGGTACTTACGGTAGAGCAGGGTAATGCGCACAGTCACGCCAGTTGGGGCTGGGAAACCTTCACCGATACCGTTATCAGCAAAGTGTCGGACGCAACCGATCATGTGGTGTTTTTGCTCTGGGGCTCGCACGCGCAGAAGAAAATACCGCTTATTGACGGCAACAAACATTGCATACTCACAGCACCACACCCGTCGCCTTTGTCCGCGCATCGCGGCTTTTTCGACGCGAACCATTTTCGTAAAGCTAACGATTATTTGCAGCAGCATGGGCGACAGCCTATTCGGTGGGCGTGACGTCAAGCTACGCATTAAATAAAAAACACTAAAAACTAGATTTTAAAAGCACCAAATACTAGAATTGAAAAAACACTAAAAACTAGATTTAAATAAAAATGGCTAGAACTCATGAATGAGTCTTCATCTAAATTAGCTCAAGCATTAACGACTCTCAAGTCTATTCAAGACAATGGGCATCAAGTTATACGCTCAAATCAGCTATCCAGAACTGAACGAGAAACTCTAATAAAATACGGGTTTCTGCGTTCTATTATGCGTGGTTGGTATGCAGCCTCGCAGCCCGATGAGAAGCCAGGAGATAGCACGCCCTGGTATACTTGCTTCTGGAGTTTTTGCGCAGAATATTTAGACAATCGTTTTGGTCAGCAATGGGCGTTATCTCCGGAGCAGTCGCTCGCGCTTCATATTGGTGACAGAACAATACCGACTCAGCTGTTGGTGAGATCGCCAAAAGCAACGAATAACAGCATAGAATTACCCCATAAGACATCGATTCTGGAAGTCCAGTTAAAGTTGCCTGAGCAAGCGCATCTGACGACATTAAATGGCTTGAGGGTCTACACACTGGCGGCGGCACTGGTGTACAGCTCACCTAAAAATTACACCCAGCATCCCATACAAATGCGTACCGCGCTATCTATGGTCTCCGATGCTTCAGATATTCTTAAGGTACTTATTGTCGGAGGGCACTCGGCAATTGCGGGTCGCCTGGCGGGCGCGTTCCGGAATATTGGTCGTGCCATTATTGCTGATAGTATTATTAATGGCATGGCAGCTAATGATTATCGAGTCAGCGAAACCGATCCGTTTACCGACAAAATCTTAATAGATTTTGGACGGCGTCAACTTTCTCCTTACTCTAATCGCATTCGCCTTATGTGGTCAGAAATGCGTAACGACGTTATTAATCTGTTCCCGGAACCGAGCTCAAAACCTGCCGATATTAATAATATTTTGGAAAAAATAGACGAACAATTTGTCAGCGATGCTTATCACTCATTATCCATTGAAGGCTACCGGGTAACGGAAGAGCTTATTGAGCTTATCCATTCTGGAAAGTGGGATCCCAACATATCGGGTGAATCGAAAAAGCATTTAGATGCAATGGCGGCAAAAGGTTACTGGAATGCTTTTCAGAAAGTTAAAGAAACAATAACATCAGTGTTAAACGGAGCTAACCCGGGCGAAGCTCTGGAAAGAGTGCACGGAGACTGGTATCTGGCACTTTTTTCGCCGAGCGTAGCTGCCGGCATTGTCAGCCAGCAAGACCTTGCTGGCTATCGCTCAGGCCCCGTTTTTATACGAAACTCGATGCATACACCGCCAGATAAAGAAGCGGTGCGAGATATGATGCCCACGCTTTTTGACTTACTTATCGAAGAAGAAAGCGTTGCCGTACGTGCTGTTTTAGGTCATTTCATCTTTGTGTTTATTCACCCTTACTTCGACGGTAACGGCCGAATAGGGCGTTTTATTATGAACCTAATGCTGGCATCCGGCGGCTACCCATGGACTGTCGTTCCTGTTGAAAAGCGTAGCGATTATATGCATGCACTGGAAGCCGCCAGCGTTAAACAAAATATAAAACCTTTTGCCGAATTCCTCGGTAGGTTGGTTAACACCTCTGATTAGTGCCGTAGCGCTCCCGAATCTTACCGGCTAACGCCGCACGTGCATCGGGCTCCCCATGAATTAACCGTATGCGCTTAACCGGTTCTTCGATGGCGTCAATAAAGTCCAGCAGCTCCTGCTGGTCGGCGTGAGCGGAATAACCGCCTAAGGTATAAATACCGGCTTTAATCCAAATGCGCTGATGGTCTAATTCTACATAGCCGCCTTTAGGGCCGTAAGTTTGAATATCACGCCCCGGTGTACCTGCCGCCTGATACCCCACAAAAAGCACATCGGTGCGCGGGTCGGGTAGTAAAGCTTTTAAATAGTTGAGCATACGCCCGCCAGTACACATACCGCTGGCAGCAATGACAATGCAGGGGTCACCACTGCTTTGCAGGTAATTCACAATGCGCTCGTGTTCGCTGTGCTCGTCCACCGTTAGCAGGCGGTCAAAATTAAGTGGGTGACGGTCTTCATCTAAGCGTTTGTGGGCGTCCTCGTCCCATAAGTCCTTCATGGCGCGGTACTGCTTAGTAAACTGCGCTGCCAGTGGGGAATCGAGAATTACCGTCATTTTATGCCAAACGGGGTTTTCCGTGCCGGTTTTCGCTTCTTCTTCACGCGCTGTATGAATAATGTCTTCCAGTTCGTATAAAAGTTCCTGGGTACGGCCAATACTAAAGGCCGGAATTAAAATGGTGCCTTTATTTTCAACACAGCGCTCAACTACCGATTTTAACCGTTGCGCACGGTCAGCGCGGGATTCATGGTTTTTGTCGCCGTAGGTACTTTCCAGCAACAGAAAGTCCGCACGCTCTAGTGGCGTAGGGTCGGGAAGCAGAGGCGTGTTTTTACAACCTAAGTCACCAGAGAACACTACGCGGTAGTGAGTATTCACATTTTCAATTTCAACATAAGAAGAGCCCAGTATATGGCCCGCCTGACGAAACCGCAGTTTAAAAGGCTCATCAGCAAACTCGGCGGGTAGCTCAAGCCATTGGTCATAAGCAACCGGGTTTAGCTGGCGCCGTAGCCGGGCAATTACCGCGTCAATAATTTCTGCATTACGGGTTAAACCAACCTTTAAGGCGTCTTCAATAACTAGCGGCAGTAACAGCGCGGTGGCTTTGGTGCAATAAATGGGGCCGTTGAAGCCCGCAATAAGCAACCAGGGTATGCGACCAACGTGGTCAATGTGGCAATGGGTTACAACCAATGCCTGCACCTTGCTGATATCAAAGTCTATTTCCTGAGTGCTGGCGTCGGCACCCGAGCCAGATGTTTCTGCTCCCTGAAACAAGCCGCAGTCAATAAGTAGCGAGTGGTCACTGTCTAACAAAAGCTCGTGGCAAGAGCCGGTAACCCCTTCAAAAGCGCCGTGGTGAATGACGTCCATGTTTTTGGTTCCTTGTGTTGCTATTTTCTATGCCTGACATTCATGTCAGGTGAGGTATTGCTCCAGATATAAACGCCAGGCTAAAAATTGAGATTACACAAACCTTATGAAAACCGCCATAGGACAAAAGGGTGATAAAAACTGGATTTGAATATTCAAGTATTTGTAACTATGCTCCGATATACGTATACTGTGTATATACAATTGTATTGCAGCCTTTTAAGGGAGGAATTGTGCTGGAAATAACTGATAAAATTAGGGAAAAGCTTAAAAATAAACATAATGTCTCAGAAAATATGGTTAGAGAAGCATTTGCCAACAGGCAAGGTTGTTTCTTAAAGGATCAAAGAGAAAAACATGGAACAATTCCACCTACACATTGGTTTGTGTCTGAAACAGATAACGGGATAAAGCTAAAGGTTTGCTTCATTCATCTTGATGGAGTTTTTTATATAAAGACTGCCTATAGGGCTAATCTGTCAGAACAAAGAATATATGAAAAATACGGGAGCTAGCATGGCAGCTAGCGTGTTTTCCTGAATGAATTGGAGAGTAGTATGAAAAAAGAAGATATCAAAAAAGCAATTGAACAAGATGAAAAATGGGATAGCGGTGAGCTAGGTCAAGAAGAAAGTTATGTAGAACGTGTGGAGTTTGACCAAGCAATTGAAGAGGCTATAAATCAGTCAGCGCGTCTGCGTCCTATATCTATCCGCATGGAAGAAGAGTTGATAACTGATTTAAAAACGATTGCCGAACATCATAACCTAGGCTATCAACCGTTAATTCGGCAGCTTCTAAAACGGTTTGTTGTGTCTGAAAAGAAAATTCTAAAACAACGAGCGCAGGCAATGGAAATAAAAGGACCGGAAGATAAAAGGATTGAAGATAATGATGAGTTTGCTGATCAGGTAGCAAAAGAAGCTTAAGCAATACCCATCCACGGCCTGATATAAATATTGGGCCGTGCACTAGCCTCACCTACTGAACCAACCGCTCAAAATATCGTCAAAACTTTGCAATAAAGCCTTTGTAGGACAAGGGCTGCATGCGGTATCATACGCGCTTGATCTAAATTTAGTGACACAAAAACTAACAACAAAATAACAGAGCTATCGGTCTATGGGAGCCGCACACCCATGGGCGGTAGCGTGCCTTAAGGCCTAAAGATGAATAAAGACACTCCTAAAGCACCGTTAACTCCCCCTAATTACGAACCACAACGCCATCCGGATTATCAGGAAGACGAAATAGATCTCCGCGAGCTGTTTGGCATTATCTGGCAGGGTAAGTGGTGGATTATTGCCATTACTTTTGTGTTCGCCGTGGGCTCGGTTATTTATTCATTAAGCCTGCCGAATATCTATAAGTCAGAGGCAACTTTGGCACCGACCGAAGAAGCCAGTGGTGGCGGACTCTCACAAATGGCCGGCCAATTAGGTGGCCTGGCGAGCTTGGCAGGTGTTAACATAGGCTCGCAAGGTACTGATAAAACCACCATCGCGTTAGAAATTCTTAAGTCCCGTTCTTTTATCAAAGGCTTTGTCGAAAAGTATGACATTCTGCCTGAGCTTATGGCTGTGGAAGAATGGAATCGGGGAAATGGTATTGTCTTTAACAATGAGGTTTATAACCCAGAAACAAAAGAGTGGGTGCGAGAAGTAGAACCGCATAAGCAGCCAGCGCCATCTAGCTGGGAATACGTCAAAGTGTTCAGAGAACAAGTGCTGGAAGTCAGTAAAGACGAAGCGACAGGCTTAGTAACTATAGCGGTGAACCATCAGTCACCGGAAATTGCCGAGCAATGGGTAGTGTGGCTTATTGAAGAAATTAATAACCACATGCGTGAAAGAGACATTCAGGAAGCGCAGCGAAGCCTCGAGTATTTAGATAAAGAACTGCAAAGCACTTCATTAAGTGACATGCAGCAAGTGTTTTATCAGCTGATAGAAAAGCAAACACAAACCATTATGCTGGCGAATGTGCGGCCTGAATATATTTTCCAAACCTTAGACCCAGCTGTGGTGCCAGAGCAAAAAGCCAAACCATCGCGCGCTTTAATATGCATTATTGGTACATTCCTTGGTGGCTTTTTAAGCATCGGCTTTGTTTTAGTCAGAAACATATTTAGAAAAGAAAAAGAAGATGTAGCCTGACGTTACACGTCAGGTACGATAGTTAATACATCAACTCAATTTTAATAATGAATAAAAGAAATTTATGAAAATACTAGTTACAGGCGGTGCAGGCTTTATAGGCTCAGCCGTTATACGTCATTTAATAAATGACACGAGTCATAGTGTTGTTAATGTCGATAAGTTAACCTACGCAGGCAACTTAGAAAGCTTGGTATCAGTCACTGATAGTGGCAGATACGCATTCGAGAAAGTTGATATTTGCGACGCAAACGAAGTCAAACGTGTATTCGAACAGCACCAGCCTGATGTAGTCATGCACTTAGCGGCAGAGTCTCACGTGGACCGCTCCATTGATGGCCCCGGTGAATTCATGCAAACCAACATTATTGGTACGTATACTCTGTTAGAGCAGGCAAGATCTTACTGGCAAAACTTGCCAGAGAATCAAAAGGCTAACTTCAAGTTTCATCATATATCGACTGATGAAGTTTACGGTGACTTACCTCATCCAGATACTCATGACGGTGAACTACCACTGTTCACCGAAACCACGGCCTATAAGCCCAGCTCACCATACAGCGCTTCAAAAGCCAGCAGTGATCATATAGTCAGAGCTTGGCACCGAACCTACGGCTTACCAACCGTTATTACCAATTGCTCTAACAATTACGGCCCGTATCATTTTCCTGAAAAACTTATTCCATTAATGATTTTAAATGCCTTAGACGGTAAGCCCTTACCGGTTTATGGCAAAGGCAACCAAATACGAGATTGGCTGTATGTGGAGGACCACGCTCGAGCATTAGTCAAAGTGGCAGCAGAAGGCCAAGTCGGGGAAACCTACAACATTGGTGGGCATAACGAAAAGCAAAACATTGAAGTGGTCGCCACTATTTGCAACATACTTGATGAGTTAGTCCCCAATAGCCGTTCATATAAAGAGTTAATAACGTATGTCGAAGACCGCCCCGGGCATGACATGCGCTACGCCATTGACTCCACCAAAATTAAAAACGATTTAGGCTGGGTGCCCGAAGAAACCTTTGAGTCGGGTATTCGTAAAACCGTGCAATGGTATTTAGACAATCAAGAGTGGTGTCAGCGAGTGCAGGACGGCAGTTATCAGCGAGAACGGTTAGGGGCGAGTTCTTAATAATGAAAATTTTATTGCTTGGTAAATCAGGCCAAGTCGGATTTGAGTTAAAAAGATCATTGTCTCTGCTTGGAGACATAGTGGCGCCAAACCGACACGAGCTAGATTTGGAAAAACTGGATGCTGTGAATGATTTTGTCAATAAAACAAAACCTGACGTCATAGTGAATGCCGCTGCATGGACAGATGTAGATGGCGCAGAGACTAATAAAAACTTGACGCTTAGGTTAAATACTGTACTTCCCGCTTTATTGGCGACTTACGCTAAAGAAAATCAATGCAAGCTAGTCCATTACAGTAGTGATTATGTTTACCCTGGTACAGGAACTCAAGCGTGGTCAGAAGAAAGCAAAACAAGCCCGATAAACTATTACGGTGTAACCAAGCTGGAAAGTGATCAAGCAATAGAGAATAGTGGTTCGGACTATCTGATATTTAGAACAAGTTGGGTTTATAGTGCGCGGCGAAATAACTTTATGAAAACAATGCTGCGTTTAGCTGAGTCTAAACGTGAGCTTAGTATTATTGATGACCAAATCGGCTCACCAACAACAGCAAGGCTTATAGCACAGACAACGGTACTTGCATTGCACAGTAACCTAAAAACCGGTGTTTATAACCTCGCCGCAAAAGGTCATGTCAGTTGGCACCAATTTGCAGAAAGCATATTTACTAAAGCGAAGTTGTTTGATTTTGACTCAGTTTTGGAAAAGATTAACGCTATTCCCACTAGAGAGTATCCAACGCCTGCTAAGCGCCCGTTAAACTCAAGAATGAATGTTTCAAAGCTAGAAAGTGCCCTCAATATAACTATTCCCAGTTGGGAAGATGAGTTAGCCGATACGTTAGAAGAATATTTGGAGAAAAAATGAAAGGTATTGTCTTAGCCGGAGGTTCCGGTACGCGTTTATACCCAATAACTCGTGGTATTTCAAAACAACTACTACCAGTTTACGACAAGCCAATGATCTACTACCCATTATCAGTATTGATGCTGGCAGGGATTAAAGACATTCTTCTCATTACAACACCTGAAGACCAAGATGGTTTCAAACGCCTTTTAGGCGATGGCAGTCAGTGGGGCGTTAACCTGGAATATGCAGTGCAACCAAGTCCAGATGGCTTAGCCCAAGCGTTTATTATTGGTGAAGAATTTATCGGTAATGACAGTGTTTGCTTAGTACTCGGCGACAATATTTATTACGGTCAGGGTTTGAGCAAGCTACTACAAAGTGCCGCTCAACGCGATAACGGGGCTACAGTATTTGGTTACCAAGTAACGGACCCTGAACGTTTTGGTGTTGTTGAATTCGATGACACTCAACGAGCTATTTCTATTGAGGAAAAACCACAAAATCCTAAGTCTGATTTTGCTGTTACTGGCCTCTATTTTTATGATAACGATGTCATAGAAATAGCAAAGAACGTTCAACCTTCTGACAGAGGTGAACTAGAAATAACTAGTATTAACCAAGCCTACTTGGAGCGTGGCGACTTAAATGTTGAATTGCTCGGTCGAGGTTATGCATGGCTCGACACAGGTACCTTTGACTCACTGCATGAAGCATCGAGCTTTATAGAAACGCTCGAAAAACGACAAGGCTTGAAAATAGCGTGCCTAGAAGAAATCGCTTATCGTATGGGCTTTATAGAAAAAGATAAGCTACTTGAAGAAGCTGAGAATCTAAAAAAGAACAGCTATGGTGCTTACCTTAAAAAGCTTGCCACGAAAAAATAGGCGAACCTAATGAAAGTTATTGAAACAAAAATTCCAGATGTAAAAATCTTAGAACCTAAGGTTTTTGGTGATGAGCGTGGCTTTTTTATGGAAACGTGGAACGAAAAAGCGTTTCGTGAAGCCGGAATTGATACTCAATTTGTTCAAGATAATCATAGCCGCTCCGTTAAAAATACACTTCGAGGCTTGCACTACCAAATTAAGCAACCACAAGGAAAGTTGGTTCGCGTGACTCGTGGCGAAGTATTTGATGTCGCCGTTGACCTTCGTCAAAACTCGCCAACCTTCGGCCAATGGGTTGGCGAATATTTATCAGAAAAAAATAATCGAATGCTGTGGGTACCACCAGGTTTTGCACATGGCTTTTTAGTGGTAAGCGATACTGCCGATTTTCAGTACAAATGCACAGATTTTTATGCTCCAGAGTATGAACGCTCAATCCATTGGGCAGATAATTCGCTGAAGGTAACGTGGCCGCTAGATAGAGAAACATCACCTATTGTTTCAGATAAAGATGGCCTAGCGGTACTTTTCTCAGATGCAGAAAAGTACGAAGGTGACGCCTTATGAGTTTAGTGAAATGGATTAATTTTCAGAGTCTTGGAGATGATCGAGGTAGTTTGGTCGCTGTTGAAGTTGGTATGGATAAGGCCGTTCCTTTTGATATTAAGCGAGTTTACTACATCTACCATACAGAGAAGAAAGTCAGCAGGGGATACCACGCTCACAAAAAATTAAAACAAGTAGCGATATGTGTCGCCGGAAAATGTCGCATGGTTCTGGATGATGGAAAAAAACGTGAAGAGGTATGGTTAGATTCTCCTACTAGAGGTCTAGTTATAGAAGATATGACTTGGCGAGAGATGCATGACTTTAGTGATGATTGTGTGCTTCTGGTCCTGGCAAGCGAACACTATGATGAGTCAGATTATATTCGAGATTATGAAGAGTTTAAAAAATTAAATGGGAATAAATTATGAGCGATGTACGAGAAGTTATTATTGATTCAATTCATAGGGTCGCTGAGCAAAATGATTTAGAAATATCGAACGAATTAACAGATGAAAGTATACTCCTTCAAAGTGGCTTAGACTCTTTAGGTTTTGCTATTCTAGTGGCTGACTTAGAAGACAACTTAGGTATTGACCCATTTGTAATGATGGATGAACCAGTATATCCGACCACTCTTGGGGAGTTTGTTGCAATATACGAGAAGTTTACAAAACAAGAGGGTTAGGCTTGATGTTACAGCAACAAGTCAATGGTAGCTTCCCGCTAGTAACCGATATAAAACAGCCTGAAATAGATAATGAGGCTTGGACTCAGGCGTTTAAAGGAAAGCGTTTGGGGTTGCATTGTCATCCAGCAAGTTTAGTGAGAGCGGCTATTCAGCTTGATGGGATAGCCGAATCAGTTTTATTGGTTCCATTCGATGCTTGTGAGAACTTTATAAAAAATGCCGAAAAAAAACTGGAGCTAGATTTCATACTGACTGATGGATTAGTTGATACCAGTTATTGGACTACAGCTGTTCTCCACTTCGAAAAAGTAACAAGCGTGGCTAAGAATAATAGCCAATTAGTTGAAGCAAAGACTAATTGGTTATTAGCAACTTCAGGTACAACGGGAACGCCTAAAATAGTGGCGCATACAATTGAGTCTTTAACTCGAACGACGGCCAAAGGGCGCAGGTACGAGGACATTTATTGGGGGCTCCTGTACGATCCTGCTCGATTCGCTGGCTTGCAAGTAGTATTGCAAGCCATATTTGCAAAAGCACGCTTGATTATTCCATCCCCCGAATTAGATTTTGAGAAAAAAATCGAGTATCTGGCAGAACATGGAACGAGTGCTTTATCGGCAACTCCCTCTTTGTGGCGTAAAATACTAATGTCGAGCTCGTCAAATCGGCTGGACTTAAAACAAATTACGTTGGGTGGAGAAATCGCAGATCAACGCATTCTAAATTCGCTTGTTCAGCGTTTTCCTGGTTCTTCAATTACTCATATTTTTGCTTCAACAGAGGCGGGTGTAGGGTTTTCAGTTACAGATAAGAAAGCAGGTTTTCCGTCTTCTTGGCTGCAATCCGGAATACGCAATGTTGAAATGAGAGTTTCGGATGATGGAACACTTTGCCTTAAAAACACGCATTTGAATCAAAAGTATTTAGGTGATGGCGCACCTATAGTAGATGATAATGGTTGGATTGATACCGGCGACCTAGTTGAAATTGAGAATGACAGAGTTTTTTTTAAAGGTCGACTGAACGGAGCCATTAACATAGGCGGTAATAAAGTTATTCCAGAGGATGTTGAAGCTGTAATTCAGGAAGTGCTGGGGGTTTCCCAAGTTGCTGTAAGGGCAAAGTTCAGTTCTATAGCCGGCTCTTTAGTTGAGGCGTTAGTGGTTGTTGAACCAGACTATTCAGAGCCACAAAGCTTAAAGAAGAAAGTGAAAGAGCATTGTAGCAAAGTACTTCCCTCATTTAAGGTTCCCGCGTTTGTGAAGTTGGTAGATGAGTTACCGGTCGGGTCAACTGGAAAAATTAGAAGGTAGAATTTGTTATGGAAAGCAATAAGCCAAAAGTAGCGTTAGTTACTGGGGGAAATCGAGGTCTTGGACTTGCTATTGTAAAGTCTCTTATAGACGATGATTATTCTGTTGTCGCAGCAGCTAGATCAAATACTCCTGAACTAGAAGAACTGATAGCGAATAGTGACAAAGTGTTTTTTGAGCCTTTGGACTTAAGTAAGAGACAAGAAATTCACGGGTGGTCAAAACGTTTCGTAGAAAAATACGGTGCGCCCTATGCTCTTATAAATAATGCAGCAATTGCTCACGACGGTGTTCTGGGAACGATGCATGAATCCCAAATAGAAGATGTCATTTCAATCAATGTCACCGGGACATTGATTCTGACAAAATATATTTCTAGAGCAATGCTACGTAACCGATTAGGCCGAATAGTTAATATCTCTTCTATTATCGCGTCTACAGGATTTAATGGACTATCTGTCTATGCCGCAAGTAAAGCTGCTTTAAATGGATTTACCAAAAGCCTAGCTCGAGAGCTAGGGAAAATTAATATAACTGTTAATGCTGTTGCACCAGGCTATATGGAAACGAGCATGTCTGAAGGGATAAACGATACACAACTTGATCAGATACGTAGACGTTCGGCATTGAAGAGACTTGCCGAAACATCTGAGGTTGCGTCTACAGTTAAATATTTATTATCAAAAGAAGCGGCGGCTATTACAGGCTCAATTTTGACAGTTGATGCGGGAAATACTGCCTGATGATACATCCAACCGCTTTAATATCTTCATCAGCTCAAATTGATGAAGGTGTGGAAATTGGTCCTTATTCGATAGTTCATGAAAATGTCCATATTAAGCGAGATACTAAAATTGGTGCATTTTGTGAAATTGGTCTTCAAACGCAGCTCGCTAAAAATGCTCTTTTAGTTGTTGGAGCTAACTCTGTTATTAGAAGTCATGCTGTCATATATTCAGGCTCAGAAATTGGAACTGGCTTGCAAACTGGCCATCACGTATGTATTCGCGAAAACTCTTTGATCTCTGAAGGTGTTCAATTAGGTTCAAGAACTGATGTTCAAGGCGACTGTAGCATAGGTGCATATACCAAGCTTCATGCTGATGTTCATGTTGGAAAGAAATCAAAAATTGGCTCTTTTGTTTGGTTATTCCCCGAGGTGCTTTTAACGAATGACCCAATGCCACCAAGTGAAATTCTAGAAGGGCCAACTATAGAGGACTACTGCGTAGTAGCTTCAAAGTCATTATTATTCCCAGGAGTGACGCTTTCAGCAAACTCAGTTATAGGTGCAGGCTCTGTTGTAAAAAATGATATTCAGGAATGGAAATTAGCAGTTGGAAACCCTGCTAAGTCCATTTGTGATGTCCGGGTTTTGCGAATGCCTGATAATCCAAAGGAAAAAGCTTATCCTTGGATAACTAGGTTTCAACGAGGTTATCCTGAAGAAGTTATTAAAGAATGGATGACGCAAGGATTAACGAAGGTAAAATAAAATTGATTAACTTTTTAGATTTAAAGGCGGTAAATAGTGAATATCGTGATGAGCTTGTAGCTGCTGCCACGAGAGTAATCGACTCGGGTTGGTATATTCACGGCTCCGAAGTTAAAGCCTTCGAAGAAGAGTTTGCTAACTACTGCGGCAGTGAGCACTGCATAGGCGTCGCCAACGGCCTCGATGCACTAACACTCACCCTCCGGGCCTGGAAAGAAATGGGTAAACTCAAGGATGGCGATGAAGTCATCGTGCCTGCCAATACCTATATAGCAAGTATATTGGCTATTACCGAGAACCAATTAAAGCCAGTGCTTATTGAGCCGAACGAGCTCACTTTTAACCTATGCCCTGAAAAGACTGAGGCAGCTATTACACCAAAAACTAAAGCCATTGTTGCTGTTCATCTCTATGGACAGATATCTCCAATGCCAGAGCTCATGGAATTGGCGGATAGGTACGGTTTGTTGGTACTGGAAGACGCTGCTCAAGCGCACGGAGCTAGCATAGCAGGTCGCAAAGCTGGTAGTTGGGGTCATGCGGCCGGATTCAGCTTCTACCCTGGCAAAAACCTAGGCGCATTGGGAGATGCTGGCGCCGTAACCACCGATGACGAAGAACTGGCCAAAACGATCCGGGCATTGGGTAACTACGGCAGCCATAAGAAATACGAGAATCTTTATCAGGGTGTGAACAGTAGGCTGGATGAAATACAGGCTGCTATGCTCAGGGTAAAACTGCGCCATTTGGACAAGGAGATAGAAAGCCGCCGGGAAGTAGCGGAATATTACCTAACGCATATTGACAATCCTGGTATCCAGTTACCATCAGTGGATAGTCGTGAAAGGCATGTTTGGCATTTGTTTGTTGTGCGTTCTGCCAAACGGGACCAGTTACAAAAGTATTTAATGGAACAAGGTGTCCAGACATTGATTCATTACCCAGTGCCACCGCATCAGCAGAAGGCTTATCATGCCTGGCAATCTCAGCATCATCCTTTGACTGAGAGCATTCATCAAACAGTACTCAGCTTGCCTATGGGACCAACGTTACTCGCCCATGAATATAATAAGATCACTATGTTATGTAATGACTGGAAATGAATCAGTCGGGTCGTGTTAAATATGCATAAAATTTTGGGAGAATATTCCTCAGAACTTCTCCGCGGTGTCGCAAGTGTAGCCGGTCTGAGAATTCTTGGGGTCTTGATCGGTTATGCATTTGTATTGATGGTTGCTCGTGTATTTGGGGCTACAGCGTTGGGTCAATATCAACTGACTATTCAGATTATTGGAACCTGTGGCTTGCTCTCTGCTTTGGGCTTTAATCAACTCATACTGAAATACGCTTCGCGGCTGAAAACGTCTGAAGAAGGCTGGAGAGCTTTGCATAAGCTTTGCAAGCAGTGGGTTAGCCTAGCTATTGCGGCGGCTCTAGCAAGCTCAATTGTTTTGGTTGTTTTTGCTGAGGATATTGCGTTGCAATTTTTTGGTGGGCCAGAAGCGACGCAATACATTCTTCTAGCCAGTATCCTTGTGCCATTTCAAGTGTTAACGAACCTTGCTTGTGAGCTTTTTCGCGGCATTGGATTGATTTCACTGAGTGAGTACCTGCGAAGTATTCACGTTAGAGTTATCAATTTTTTGGTCTTAGGCTTATTGATAGTTATTTTCGGAAAAGATGTCGATTTTGTATTCCGGTCTTTTATTGTTGCGACTCTCTCGGGATTCGTGCTTGTCTCCTTTTTTGTATTGAAAAAGTTTCAAGAAAAATATAGTGGTGGTGAAGAAACCTCCTCATCATTCGTGGAAATGTTGAACTTGAAACAAAGTCTTGGTCAGTCATTGCCTATGTATCAATCTGCATTGCTGATTTATGCGTCTACCCAGGCACTGATATATATACTCGCTTACTTCGAGAGTCCTGCGGAAGTTGCGAAATACAACGTTTCATTGCAAATAGCGAACCTAGCAAACTTTATTTTTGCGTCGGTGGTCACTGTTTCTGCCCCCATGTATTCGCGGGACTTCTCTGAAAATCGAGCCAAGCTTGAAGCGTCAATAAAAGAGAGCTCGAAGATGATTTTTTGGGCGAGTGGCTCAGCATCCCTGGCCATTGCATTTCTGAGCTACCCCTTACTGCTAATTTTTGGTCCCGAATTTGTAACTGCTTGGCCAGTATTAGTAATACTGGCTGCGGCCAACTTTGTGAATGCATCCACTGGAGCCTCGGGCAATCTTCTGGACATGACGGGGGGGCATAAAGTCAGAAAAAATATTCTTTTTGTTAATGCTGTACTAACTATTGTGATCTCCTTTCTCGCGATCCGACAATTTGGCGTCTTTGGTGTTGCCATCGGTTACTTCTTCAATATGTGTTTCGGTAATTTTATCGGCGTTTATGTTGTCTACCGAAAGCTCGGCATAAACATGATTTACCTTCCTTGGAAACGTAAAGTTTCTGCTTAATGGATTGTTCTATGACTAACGATGTAACAAAAACTCCTGATTTTTTAATTGTGGGTGCTGCAAAATCAGGGACATCCTCATTACACAGCTATTTGAGTAAGCATCCGGATATCTACATGCCGAAAAAACGAAAAGAGCTCTACTTTTGGCATATAGCAACGAATACGAATCGTTCAATAATTAGACATGCCGGAGAAACTAACATACCAACTCGATTGGAGGAGTATCTGGAGTACTTCGAGGGTGCCTGCGAAGGTCAGGTAACGGGCGAGGCTTGCCCGTCTTATTTGTATTTCCATGATCATGTTCTTCGAAATCTCCAGCTCTACCACACAAACTGGAGAAACGTAAAGATCATCATCATCCTTAGAGAACCTGTAAGTCGGATTGTTTCCCAGTATCGATTCGTATGCAAAAAACAATTGGACCCGGAATTTTTAAGCTTCTCAGAATCACTCAAAGCTGAAGCTGATCGGGTGAAGCAGAATGAGTTACTTCCAGACTTGTTTTATAAGGATGTGTCGAAGTATTCAGAACAGGTGGAATTTTATCTGAGAAACTTCAACAACGTACACGTGTGCCTTTATGATGAGCTGAAAAAAAGCCCTAGGAAGCTTCTGGAAAACCTGTGTAGTTTTCTAGAGGTGAATAGCACAAAGTTGCCAGAGTTCGGCTTCGAGGTTGTAAACGCTTCAACCGATGCTAAGAAGCTGAAGTATCCTCTGATTGTACAGAAGGCACGAAGAGCGGGGCGTTTGCTATTGAGGTGGTTGCCTGAGAGATTTAAGGTTTCTTTGAGAGAAAAATTCGAAGGGGCACTATCTGAGCCGGTGATAATTCCGGATGATGAAGTAGGCAGATTAAGAGAAATGTTTCAGGGAGAAATAAAAATATTAGAGACTGTCTTGGATAGAGATCTCTCTTCATGGATGAAAAAGTAAGGACATAGAATTTGTTGACTACCAAACCAAAAATTAGTGTACTTATTCTCACCTTCAATCAGGCTCAGTTCATACAACAAGCGATGCAAAGTGTTGTAGAACAGCAGTCCAATAACTACGAACTGGAGGTTATAGTAACTGACGATGGCTCATCAGATGGAACCGTTGATGTAATTGAGCGCTTTGTTGAGACTTCCTCTGTTCCAATAAAAGTTTTGGCAAAAAAGCATGAGGGCGTGACGGCAATTGCAAAGAATCTATTATCAATGATTAATCTGGCTAATGGAGAGTTTATTGCATTTTTGGCTGGTGATGATTCTTTCTCGCAGAATCGCTTTGATTTGCAACTGAAAAAGTTTGCTGGTAATCCAAATCTAAAAATTAGCTATTCGGATGGCGTTAACTGCATAGATGGTGAGCTTGGTCAGCGTTGCCATTCAGCAGAAACCGTTGATTTGATGAGAAGTGGGAATGCTGAGGAGGTATACAAGCACCTTACATCGCAGACTCCTATTTTGTTCATTCAGGGAGTGCTCGCCAAAGCAGATTTTTTAAAGCGAATTCAACCTTTCGATGTTGACTTAATCGCTGATGACTGGGTCTTCAATATAAAGGTTTTCAATGTTTTGGTTGAATGTGGCGGCGACTTTGATTTCGAACCCAGTATATGTTTTATTCGCAATCTCCATGGTGATAATACATCTAGAAATCTTATCGTGCATTATGAGCGGGTTCGTCAAGTGGCCGAACGATATTGTTCCAATCCAAGGAAAATTAACTCCAAATTCATTGCAAACGCAATTATTGCTGCTTTGAAAGAACGTAATTGGAGAAGTTTATTAGACTTTTCTAAAAAGATTATATTTTATCCTGAGTCTTTTATTTGGATCTTACAAGTGCTTTTTTCTTCACTAATAGCTAAGTTTTGACCGCTATTCAAGTCATTAAATACTTTAAAAAATTATGAAAATCTCCATCGCAATGGCTACCTATAACGGTGCTAAATACTTAAGCGAACAACTTGAAAGTTTCGTGAAGCAAACCCGTCAACCTGATGAGGTAATAATCACAGATGATTGTTCTACCGATCATACAGAAATTATTGTACGCGAGTTTGCTAAAACAGCACCGTTTAACGTCGAGTTTTATCGTAATAACGCAAATCTTGGATATTGCGGCAATTTCAATGCTGCATTGACGAATACATCGGGTGATTTAATTTTTTTGAGTGATCAAGACGATGTTTGGTTTCCTGAAAAAATCGAATTTATGACGAAAGTTGCAGAGAAGAATCCTGATGCTTTGGCTGTTATGAATGATGCTGAACTTACAGACGGAAAACTCAACCCGGTGGGGTTAACCAAACTTGGACAAATGGAATCAGCTGGTATCGGAGTTAATAAATATGTAATGGGTTGTTGCTGCGCTGTTCGTCGCGAATTATTGGATTTATGTTTACCTATTCCTGATAAAACAAAAGGGCACGATAACTGGTTGATAACTTTCGCAGAGGGATTAGCGAAAAAAATAGTAGTTAGAAAAACTTTACAATATTACCGTAGACATGACTCTAATGAATCTCAATTTATTGCAAATAGCATTACACCAGTCTCACGTATTCAATCCTTTAAAGTTAATATAAGTCGTATCCTCACTGAAGATAATAGAAAAGACTACGAAGATAAACTAAACCAACAATATCTAGTTTATTATGGTGTTGATAGAGCATTATTAAATGCTGAAAGTAATAATATTAATAAACTCCAGAATATGAAAATTTCTGTTTTGCTAGAGATTGATCACCAAAAGGAGAGGTTAAGAATTATAAAAAAAGGGGGGCTAGCTAGAGTTTTTTTTGCATCTAAGCTACTTGTCAAAGGTGATTATAATAGATCTAATGGATTTAAGTCTTTTTTGAGAGATATTGTCGGATAGTATTTATCGGTAAGTTTTGTTGCCGTTTTAAGGTAAAATGCTTTGTACTTCTTAGTTTCACATATAATTGCACTAATTTACTCAAAAAGTATATCTCTCTGTAGTAATAAGGTTGAAAGGCTACTCATATATGTATTGCTTATTATGTGGTTAGCATTTCTACCAAGCCTTCAGTTTGGTGTTGGTACTGATTACTTCAGTTATATAAGCATTGTTGAAAATCCGGAAGAGCTTTCAAAATATAGTTATAAAGGTGAGTATTTTTTTTATTACTTAGTTTATTTTTTAACAAGTATTGGATTTCCAAGTCAATCCTTATTTTTCTTTACTAGTCTTCTTATGTCTGTTTTGATAGTTAACTTCTTTAGAAAGCTTGGGGGTGGTAAAGATCTAGCTGTTCTTATATTTACATTCCTTTTTATAACAGGAATGTACCATAACCAACTAAATGGAATTAGGACATATATTTCTGTATATCTTTTTGTAAATGCTCTTCTATATAGATTTGAAGGCCGTAATAAAATATCAGTGTCGCTTTACTTAATGGGCGTTTTATGGCATCAAACTATTATCCCATTTGCAATTTTCTTATTAATTCCAGCTTCTTTATATAAAAGCCTAAGTGAAAAAATGTTGCCGCTATATATTATATCGACATCTTTATTTATTTTAGGCGTCCCATTCTATTTTATTGAGTTTATTGTCTCTGTCTTCTTGCCATTTTACTCTCATTATTTGGAGATGGAGATGAGCGGTGCATCTTTATTAAATATTTTATCAAAAATGTATTATATGCCTGTTCACTTTGTCTTTATTTATATCTATTTAAGGAATAAGGTTAATATTTTAGGTAAATATGAGAGTGTGCTTGTTTTCTTTTGGTCTATTTCGGCTAACTTTTATTTTCTTTTTTTATACTGGGATAACTTCTTTCGAGGGTATCACTATTTTGCTATTTTCAGCATTGTCCCATTTTATTATTTAATTAAATATTTTTTCGGTAAAAGGAGAAAAGCTGAGGTTTTAATCTTAGCGCTGTATGCCTTGACTCCATATGTTTTTAAGGTCATTGTTGTGCCTGTAGGTGAATACTCTTATATGTCAATAATCCACCAAGCCATTCAATGACTTTCATTTTCCACCAGTTTATTAATTTTATTAAGAATGATTAGAAAGCTATGCTTACTCATATTAGCAATAATTACTTAGGGTCAACAGTTCATTCAGAGTTGGCTGCTGCAATAGCGAGAAAGGGGATTGAGTCCCAATTCGTTTACTGTCCTTTACAGAGGGGTTTCAAATGTAATAAGTTGGTGGAGAACCATGATTCAGTAATTGTAGCATCTCCAAGAGTATTTAACAGGTTTATCCGTTATTTCCCTCTTTTTAAAGTATTGTATTCATTTTTAATATTTTGTTTTTTAGTAAAAAAGAGAAAAGTAAAACCTAGCTTTATAATTGCGCATAACCTCTGGTCTGATGGCCTAGTAGCTCTTTTCTATAATTTTTTTACCGGTACGCCATTTATAGTAGCGGTTAGAAATACTGATGTTAACTTTTTCATTCCTAAACTTCCGCATTATCGGTGGTTAGTGAACTGTTTAGTGTCTAAGTCAAAATGGGTTGTTTTCGTTAATAAAATATATGAGAAAAGAGTTAGAGATATATACCCTTCCACTTTTAATAAAATACTCTCCTGCTCCATAATATATAACGGAATTAATCGTGAGTGGTTCCGAATTGGCAAACATTCACCAGACTCAATGAGAAAGCCTCAGGCTTGTTATGTGGGCTCTTTTGTTAAAAACAAAAACCTTAGAAGTAGTGTTCTCGCAATTAAAGAATTACGAGATGAAGGTTTAGAAATTGGTCTTATCGCAATTGGAGGGGAGGTAGAACAATTTCTTAGTGTGACCGGGTTGAGTGTGCTTCCTAATTGGATCGAAGTTCTTCCCCGAATAAATGATAGGAAGCTAATTGGAAAGTATATGCGGCGGTCGAGAGTCTTCTTGATGCCTTCTTTTAGTGAAACTTTTGGCTTAGTTTATATAGAAGCCCTAAGCCAAGGGTGCTGTATAGTTCATTCAAGAGGTGAAGGGATTGATGGTTTATTTAATGAGCCATTTATTAGAGGAGTTTCCCCTCACTCGATAACTAGTATTTCATCTTCGATAAAGAGTTTGGTAATAGATTATCCCAGTGGAGTCTCGAAGTTGGATGTTGAAAGGTTGGTTTATAAATTTAGTTGGGAAAGTATCGCCGACAGGTATCTTGAAATTTTACAAGGGAAGAGTAGCTAAATGTCAAAATCCATTAATCAATTAAGAAAAAAAATTGAATCGAAAAGCGCCGTCATTGGTATATTAGGTCTTGGTTATGTAGGCCAGCCATTATTGCTTAGATATAGCGAACTTGGCTACAACGTAATTGGTTTTGATATAGATGTTAATAAAGTTGAACAGTTGAATAGTGGTTCAAGTAGTATTGAGCATATAGATAATGAAAGAGTCAGAAAAGCAGTAAATTCGGGGTTTGAAGCGAGTGTCGATTTTTCCCGTGTAAGGGAATGTGATGCTTTAATACTATGTGTTCCTACACCATTGAACCGCTATCGCGAACCGGACATGAACTTTATTATAGAAACAGCAGATATGATGAAGCCATATTTGCGCGAGGGCCAAATAGTTTCATTAGAAAGTACAACCTATCCAGGAACGACAGAAGAGATATTGCAGCCGCGGCTTGAAGAGAATGGCTTAATTGTAGGAAAGTCTATTTTTCTAATATATTCGCCTGAGAGAGAGGATCCTGGTAATCCTAATTTTGAAACACGCACGATACCGAAAATTGTTGGTGGCGTTACGGCACAATGTCAGAGTCTTGGGGTTACACTATACGAACAGGCTATTGACCAAGTTGTTCAGGTCAGTTCAACAAAAGTAGCTGAATTAACAAAGCTTTTAGAAAATATCCACCGAGCAGTTAATATTGGTCTGGTGAATGAAATGAAAGTTGTTGCGGATAAAATGGGAATTGACATTTTTGAAGTTATCGATGCTGCGGCGACAAAGCCTTTTGGCTTTACCGCATACTATCCGGGACCAGGCTTAGGCGGACACTGCATACCAATCGATCCGTACTACCTTACATGGAAGGCACGAGAGTATGGATTAAACACGCGCTTTATTGAGCTATCAGGAGAAGTGAATAGAGCTATGCCTGAGTTTGTTATAGGCAAATTGATGGATGGGTTGAATAACCTAGGAAAAGCATTAAGTAAGAGTAAAATATTGGTACTTGGGATTGCGTACAAGAAAAATGTTGATGATATGAGAGAGTCGCCTTCAGTAGAAATTTTGGATCTAATCCGAAAGAAAGGAGCTGAGGTTCATTACTCCGATCCTTATGTCTCAACTTTTGGTCCGTTAAAAGCTTACAATTACTCCTTAACTTCTAAGGACATTACAGCAAAAACTCTTTCTGAATATGATGCTGTGTTGTTAACAACTGATCACGATAAGTTCGATTACGATTTAATCGCGGAAAATGCATCCCTAATTATCGATACTCGGGGTCGATTCCGTGGAAATAATAGTAATGTAGTAAAAGCTTAACTAATAATGATAATTATATATCTCCACCAGTATTTCAATACCCCTGATATGCCTGGGGGAACTCGTTCTTATGAAATGGCTCGCCGAATGGTAAAAGCGGGCCATAGCGTTCATATAATTACAAGTTTTCGAGAAGAGAAGCCTCCGAGAAAGGAATGGTTTCAAACGGATGAAGAAGGTATTCAAGTTCATTGGTACCCTGTTCGCTACTCAAATAGCATGGGTTTTGTAAATAGAATTAAAGCTTTTTTTACATTTGCGTTGGCTGCACGTAAGAAGGCTTTAGAAATAGACGCGGATCTTATCTTTGCAACCAGCACCCCGCTAACTATAGCTTTACCTGCTATACCTGCTGCGCGAAAGAAAAATATTCCACTAGTGTTTGAAGTGAGAGATCTTTGGCCTGAAATGCCTATCGCAATAGGGGCGCTAAAACATCCGGTGCTTCGGTATTTTGCTAAGAAGCTGGAATATTGGGCCTACCATAGTTCTGAAGCAGTCGTGGCTTTGTCCCCAGGAATGAAAGAAGGTGTAATGCGAACTGGGTATCCCGCCAATAGAATTGGTGTAATTCCGAACGGTAGCGATAACATAGAATTCTCTTATGATATTGAGCGAGCCGCTCGTTTTCGCTCTAAACGCGAATGGTTAGGCGACGCGCCATTACTTGTCTATGCCGGCACTTTTGGGCAAGTTAATGGTGTTGTCTATATGGTTGAGCTTGCTAAAGCATTGTTGGGCATTGGGTCGGATATTAAAATTATTTTGGTTGGTGATGGGAGTGAACGAGAAGGTGTTATAAGTGCAGCTAAAAGTTCAAATGTTTACGAAGTAAACCTTTTTATTGAACCTCCCCTCCCGAAAAAAGAGATCGCCTCACTGTTTAGTGCTGCGACAATGGCATCGAATCTTGTTATAGATTTACCCGAAGCAAGGGCTAACTCCGCAAATAAGTTTTTTGATACGTTGGCATCTGGAAGGCCTGTTTTTCTGAACCATGGTGGATGGATGCACGATATAGTGAATAAAAAGGAGTGTGGTTTAGCTATGTGGGGAGTGCCAATTAAGGAAGTAGCTAAAATATTAGATGTTAAAATGCATGACTTACGTTGGCTAGAAGAAACAGGGCAAGCAGCTCGAAAACTTGCTGAAGAATATTTTGCTCGGGATATACTAGCAAAACAGCTGATGGATATTCTAAAAGTAGCGTCGCAGGAAGAAGGCTATAAGGCTGAAGCAATTTCTCCAGGCAATTATGCTTAAGACTAGAAATAAGTAAACACAACTATGCTAAAGAGATTATTTGACATTCTCATCTCATCTACTTGCATGATTATATTGTCACCAATAATTCTAATAATATATTGGCAAGTTGCGCGTAAGTTAGGAGCGCCCGTTTTATTTAAACAAATTAGACCAGGGCTTTCCGCTCACCCTTTCGAAATGATTAAATTTCGAACTATGCGGGATGCTTTTGATAAACATGGTAATCCATTACCTGACTCAGAAAGAATGACTTCTTTTGGCCGACTTTTACGTTCAACTAGCCTAGATGAATTGCCGGAGTTATGGAACGTATTAAAAGGTGACATGAGCCTTGTTGGACCGCGCCCCCTGTTGATGGAATATTTACCACTTTATTCTGAAAAACAGTTTCGTCGTCATGAAGTTAGGCCAGGAATAACCGGTTTGGCACAAGTAAATGGACGCAATACACTTTCTTGGGAAGATAAGTTTAAACTCGATGTTTGGTATGTTGATAATCGATCATTTTGGCTGGATATCAAAATTCTTTTCATGACGGTTAAAAAAGTTTTTATACGGGAGGGTATTTCTGCTTCCGATCATATTACTGCTGAAAAATTTAAGGGTTCTGATAATAAATGAAGCGTCTTGCTATTATAGGGGCTAGCGGGCACGGCAAAGTTGTTGCTGATGTAGCAATCGCTGCTGGAGTTGGCTCAATTTCTTTCTATGATGATAAAGCACCTGATATAAAAAGACTTGGTCAATTTAAAGTTGTTGGTAACACAGGTGACGCTATCCAAGATTCGGGGCTTTATGATTCTGTTATTGTTGCTATTGGCAATGCGCAAACAAGAGAAAAAATTCAGAAGCAACTAGTTAAAGTCTCGTCAGCTATTGTACATCCGGCATCCGTTATAGGTAGTGATGTTCATCTAGGTGAGGGAACTGTTGTAATGCCCGGTGCGATAATTAACGCCGGCGTTCAAATTGGTTCTGGAGCAATCATTAATAGTGGCGCTGTAATAGAACATGATTGTTGTCTTGGTGATTTTGTCCACGTATGTCCAAATGCGTCGATTGCTGGGGGGGTCACTATTGGAAGCCACAGCTGGATTGGGATTGGAGCTTCAGTTATTCAATCCGTCTTGATAGGTGAGTACGCGACAGTTGGGGCGGGAGCTGTCGTTATACATAAAGTTGCTGATAATCAAACGGTAATAGGTATCCCTGCGAAGCCTACTAATAAATAAAACGGGTAATTTATGTTAAATACACCTTTTTCGCCTTGGCCTAATTTCTCGAAAGAAGAAGCTGAAGCTGCGAAAAATATTATTTTATCGAATAAAGTAAATTATTGGACTGGCCAAGAGGGTCGAAACTTTGAAAAAGAGTTTGCTGAATATACCGACTGTAAATACTCCGTTGCGCTAGGTAATGGTACGCAAGCGTTAGATTTAGCATTAATTGCATTAGGTGTTGGTGATGGTGACGAAGTTATAGTGACGCCTCGTACCTTTTTGGCGTCGGTATCATCGGTAGTAATAGCTGGGGCGAAGCCAGTGTTTGTCGATGTTGATCGTGATAGTCAGAATATTGAAGCTGAAAATATAAAAGGTGCGATAACAGAAAAAACAAAAGCCGTTATTGTGGTACACTTGGCTGGCCGATCAGCGGATATGGATCCGATAATGGAGTTAGCTCAGCTGCACGGGTTTTATGTGATTGAAGACTGTGCTCAAGCGCATGGAGCTAAATATAAAGAGCGTTCAGTTGGAAGTATTGGACATATTGGTGCCTGGTCATTTTGCCAAGACAAGATTATGACAACTGGTGGTGAGGGTGGAATGGTCACCACTAATGATGAGAAGTTATGGCGGAAAATGTGGTCATACAAAGATCACGGAAAGAGTTACGAAGCAGTTTACGAGAGAGAGCATCCGGCAGGGTTTCGCTGGCTGCATGAAAGTTTTGGTACGAATTGGCGTATGACTGAAGTTCAGGCTGCTATAGGGCGTATTCAGCTTACTCGAATGCATTGGTGGATGGAAAAGCGTCAAAACAATGCTGCAGCCATTACCGCTGTATGTAGTGAATTCAACTGTGTTAGAACTCCAACCGTGCCTGAGTATATAGAGCATGCTTGTTATAAGCATTACTGCTTTGTAGAACCTAAGAATTTAGCAAAAGGTTGGACACGCGACCGTATAGTTAATGAAATAGTTGAGCGAGGCCTTCCCTGCATGCAAGGCTCATGTTCCGAAGTTTATTTAGAAAGGGCTTTTGATGGTACTGGTTTTCGCCCAAGTGAGAGATTACCAGTTGCTAAAGAGCTTGGTGAAACCAGTCTAATGTTTTTAGTGCATCCAACCTTAACTAAAAAAGAAGTAGAAAAAACTTGTTCCGTCATTAAAGACGTGCTTTCTCAGGCACAAAAATAAGTAGGATGTCGGTATGAAAATAGCCGTAGTAGGAACAGGGTATGTGGGGTTATCAAATGCAGTGTTACTTGCACAGCATAATGAAGTGGCAGCAGTTGATATTGTTAGTGACAAAGTAGATTTGATTAATGCTGGACTATCTCCTATTGAAGATAAGGAAATCACTGAATTTTTGAGCAATAGACATCTGCGATTAAAGGCAACCCTAAACCCGGAAGGAGCCTATACAAATGCTGATTATGTAGTCATCGCTACGCCAACCGACTACGATCCAGAAACCAACTATTTCAATACCAGTAGCGTAGAGGCGGTTATTGCTCAAGTTAAGCAAATTAATCCGGACGCGGTTATGGTGATTAAGTCGACCATACCGGTTGGCTATACCCAAATGCTGAAAGAAAAAATGGGTACCGATAACATCATTTTCTCACCGGAATTTTTGCGTGAAGGTAAAGCTCTATTATGACAACCTGTATCCTTCTCGCATTATTGTGGGTGAGCGCTCAAAGCGCGCTGAAACTTTTGCGAACTTATTGAAGAAGGGCGCGATTAAAGAAGACGTTCCAACTCTGTGTACTGACAGTACCGAAGCTGAGGCTATTAAGCTATTTGCTAACACTTACTTGGCGATGCGTGTTGCTTACTTTAATGAGTTAGATACTTACTCAGAAGTGCATGGGTTGGATACGCGACAGATTATTGAAGGTGTCGGCTTAGATTCACGTATTGGTTGTCATTATAATAATCCAAGCTTTGGTTATGGCGGTTACTGCTTACCGAAAGACACTAAACAGCTGTTAGCGAACTACGGACATGTACCACAAAATATAATGCGAGCCGTGGTAGACGCTAACCGCACCCGAAAAGATTTTATTGCCGACAGCATTATTGCTCGCAAACCTAAAGTGGTGGGTATATACCGCTTAGTGATGAAACAAGATTCTGACAACTTCCGTGCTTCAGCAATTCAGGGCGTTATGAAACGTATTAAAGCCAAGGGGATTGAAGTCATAGTGTACGAGCCAGTATTAGAAGAAGATAAGTTTTATAATTCGCGTGTTGTGAATGACTTTGAAGCATTCAAAGCTGAAGCGGAAGTGATTGTCTCGAATCGCATGGCGCCGGAGCTTCAAGATGTTGCTAGCAAGGTCTACACACGGGACTTATTTGGAAACGATTAAAGTATGGTCAATGTATTGTAAGTTAACATAGCTTTTTACCAAGCCAACTTATACCATACGATGTTATTTAGAGCGTTACACGTAAAAGGGGAAATACGTTGCACTCGTTGAAATCTTTCATGTCTAGTATTGTGTCTTATGGGGCACTTTTGGTCCTAGTTGCATCTACTTTAGGCTCAATAGATAGCGTTAACGCGCAATCTATGCCTAGCCAGTCCCAAATTGAGCAGTTAAAAAGCTTACCTCGATCACAGCAGGAAGCTTTGGCGAGGCAGTTTGGTATTGACCCAAGTATGCTGGATCAAATTAATAATCAGTCATCTAGCTCATCAGACCAAAAGCAAGAGCAAGAAAGCGTCGTTTTCCCTAGAGGTACGCGTTTTGACGATAACGGTGACCCGATAATACCAGAAGACCTGGAAGAGCAATTTACACGTGATAAAGATGAGCTAAAGCCCTTTGGATATGAACTTTTTGCTGGTGAACCAAAGTCATTTTCTCCTACCGGTTATGCCCCTGTGCCTTCCAGTTATATTATGGGTGTGGGCGATACCATTAAAGTGCAGCTTTTTGGCAAGGAAAACCGTAGTTATGACTTAACGATAGATCGCGAAGGTAAAGTCGTTATTCCGGACTTAGGTGAGCTAAATGTTGCCGGTTTAAGCTACACGCTTATGCAAGAGCTTATTCAAAGCCAGGTTAAGGAACGTTTAATTGGCTTTAACGCCGCTGTTTCTATGGGTGAGCTGCGTTCTATTCAGGTGTTTATTGCTGGCGAGGCTTATAAACCGGGCTCTTATACTATTAGCTCTCTGTCGACCATTAGCCAGGCTTTATACTTGGCTGGCGGCTTTTCTGATATTGCCTCGTTACGCTCTATTCGTTTGATGCGTGCGGGTGAGGTGGTTTCAGACTTCGATCTATACGACCTGTTACTAAAAGGCGACGCTTCGGACGACAAAATGCTGCAAAGTGGCGATGTGGTCTTTATACCTACCCGTGGCGATATGGTTACTGTTAAAGGTGAAGTAAAACGCCCCGCACTGTATGAGCTAAAAGGCGATGAAACTCTAAAAGATGCAATTCGTTTCGCAGGCGGAAGTGAAGACAGCGCCTATTTATCGTCTGCACAACTGCAACGTATTGTTAAAGGTAAACGGCTAATTAGCACGGTGGACTTAACTTCTGAAAGGCACCTAAACAAAGAGCTACAAGGCGGTGATGTTTTAACATTGCGTGAGGTTTCGGATTCTTTAGATAACAGCTTACTATTGGTTGGCGCGGTTACTCGGCCTGGGCATTATGAGTGGTATGAAGGCATACGACTTAATGATGTTTTGCGGGACAGTCGTCATGACCTTTTAGAGCAGGCAGATTTAGCCTACGGATTGGTAGTACGTGAAACTGGCCCCCAACGTGATCTAAGCTTGTACCAGTTTAACGTGGCGGAGGCTATTAGCGGTATAACAGAAGAGAATCTCGTACTAGAAGAGCGTGATCAAATTGTTATTTTTAGTCGCTATCAAACCGAAGAACAAGAAGAGCAACAACTGTCGCGCTTTACTTTAACAGAGCAAGAACGCCAGGCCGACGAAAGGCAAGAAATGTTAGCTGAATATCGGCAGGCCTTTTTGAAAGATTTAGTGCAGTCGAAGACAGCCAGTGAAGAAGACGAGCGTAAGCGCTTAGAGGAAGAGCGGCAGAGGACACCTTTAGCTGATTTGTTTGGCTCGCCTGACGAAGACGATGTGGATATTGCTGATGAAGATTTAGCGCTTTATTCTCGCGATAAGCTGTTAGAGCCTATTATGCAGCGCATTGAACGCCAGCGCACCAGTAATGGTAATACGCCACTGGTGTACGTAGCGGGTGAGGTTAACCACCCGGGGGTGTATCCTTTAGTGGAAAATGCCAGTGTCAGCCGTTTATTAGATGCAGCTGGTGGAGTTAAAGACTCGGCTTACCTTAAACGTGCCGAGGTGACTCGTTTTGAATTTAACAAAGATACCGCCCAGACTGATTATCTTTCCGTTGCTTTGAAAGACGTTTTAAATGGGGAGGCGGATGTGCCGTTACAAGGTCGTGACCGTTTAAACGTGTTGAGTATTCCAGAGTGGCAGAATACTTATGAGGTAACTTTAAAAGGTGAAGTTCGCTTCCCGGGCACTTATGCCATAAAGCGTGGCGAAACTTTAACGCAGCTTATTGAGCGAGCCGGTGGTTTTACTGACCATGCTTTTATAGAAGGCGCTGTGTTCACTCGTGAAGAACTGCGCAAGCAAGAACAGGAACGTAAGAAGATTCTGGCGCAGGAACTGCAGCGAGAAGTAGTCAGTAATATGCTAACCGGTACGGGTGATAGCAGAGTTTCCTACAGCGAAGTTCGGACCTTACTGGCTGATTTACTATCGGCAGAGCCCGTTGGCCGTTTAATTATGGACTTACCCAAGCTGCTGGCTGGTAACGGAGCCAATAATGTGCAGCTGAAAGACGGCGATACTTTGCATGTACCATCCCGAAAAGACTCCATTAGTATAATGGGCGAAGTGCAGATGGCTACTTCGTACCGATTTGATCCGGAACTTACCGTTGACGAGTATATTAGTCGTAGTGGTGGTACCAAAGAAAAAGCTGACGAGGGGCGGATTTATATTGTTAAAGCCAATGGCGCTATAGAGCGTTATGAAGGCGGCAGCAGTTGGTTTAGCTTTAGCAGTAATTCTCAGCTAGGTCCTGGTGATACTATTATTGTGCCTATGGATACAACTTATACTGAGAATCTGGAGCTTTGGTCACAGGTGACTGGAATTATCTATAACTCAGCTGTGGCTATTGCGGCTATTAACGGCCTTTAAGTGAAAAGTCATGTAAATGCCGTTTGCATTTTAATGCGTGGCGGCATACTATGAAAGTTGCTGTTAACTGGAATGTTTTCAGTCACAGCGATACATGTATCTATATCTCTGGAGTGAGGTGAATATTATGAAAACTTTAGCATTAGCAATTGCTGCAGCGTTAGGCTTAGCAGTAACGCCAGTAATGGCACAGCAAGGTGCTGCTGGCGCGAACGCTTCTGAAAGCGGCGCAGGCGGCTTATCAACTGAAGCATGGGTATTTGCTGGTGTTGCAGCGGCAGCTACTGTAGCTGTTATCTCTGACAGTTCATCTAACGCTATCAATGATGATGACGATGATGACGATGATGATGATGATGAAACACCGCCAACTACTACATCAACATCTACTACTACATCGACTGTTACTACTACAGGTATGTAACACCTAGGGGTGTTAGTGAAGCGCTTCAGTAACACCGATAAGATGAATAGTGATAAAATACCGCCGTTGGGCGGTATTTTTTTATCCACCAAAAATAAACTTTGGCTAAACAAGAGATTCACAAATGTTAATTCGTTACTGCCTGCTGACCTTTTTTGTTGCCATGATCTATGGCTGTACTGCGGTGACCGACGAAGTACGCAAAACGGTTGAGTATGCCTTTTCTGAAGCCCAAGACGCTGAGCTGTCACCGAAAAGAATAAAGACATTTCCTTATACTTCTTTATATGTGCAATGGCAGGGTGAACCAAGAATACTAGTGGTACTTGGGTTTGTGGATAAGCCAGATGACTGGCACTTTATTACGGCCGAAAAAGAGACGCTAGTTTTGAGAGATGGGCGAGTTATTCGGACACAAGACTTAAAACATAATTTATTGGCAATATCGAAACTCAGCAAAGACCCACTGAAGTGTATTGTTACTGAACCTGCTAACTGCCAAACCACTTGGCAGCGTGAATATGATTACCAACTAGATGGTCAATCGGTAAGCCGGAAAGTGGCCTCTAAGTTTTATGTAAAAGAAAAACAAGTACTTGAACTTCCTTTTGGCAAAGTTAGAGTTACTTTGGTAGAAGAAAAGGGTCATTACGAATTAACGGGCCAGGCTTTTACCAATCGCTTTTGGGTTGAAGAAGATGGCCACGTGGTAAAAAGCCAGCAGCAATTATTTGCCGATAGAGAGCCATTAACATTAACTCAGGTGACCTGGATAGGTCGTGACTATTCTAATAACGAAGCTGAATGAGCCAATCCATGACAAATACCTTGCTAGTTTTTTCCGCATTAACTTTGTTTTTGATGTCTATAGTGCCAGTTAAGGCCGAAACACAAAAGATTGCATTTGAAGGCCCAGTTCGTTTGCAGCAGGCGTTATCTGACCTGCAAGAACAGGGGCTTCTGGAGAATGTTTATTGGCCAGCGGTTCGGCTAGTTAAAACAGATGAACAGGATGATGTAAGCCAGCAGAAAAGAGAGGTGCTGGCACAACTGGCTGAACTTGAGCGTTATTGGCAAAGTCGAAGAGAAGCGAGCAAAGCAGAGGCCGCTGCTATGCTGTCAGGACAAATAAGAGGTTGGCAACTTGGTAAGCAGCCTTGGGGAGAAATAAGCATAGAGCAGGCAAGGCAACGCTTGGCAGATAACCCTTTGCTACCAGAGGGCAACTACGAGTTAGTGGTCTCTGAAAGGCCTAATTCAATTTACGTATTTGGTTTAGTTTCAAAGCCCGGGAGTTATCAGTTTCATACCGGGAAAACAGTAGCCAACTGGTTAGATAGCATTGACGAGCAAGTGTCTTTACTTGAATCATATAATAAAGAAACAGCGGTAAAGGTATCTGTTGCGGAGCAAAAAGAAAGTAACTGGAGTTATTATAAACAGGATAATACAGAGCTATTACCGGGTGACATTTTGTGGTTGGGTTTTGAAAAGAATCAGTTGCCTCCTAAGTTCAAAAATTTAGATAAGAACGTTCGTGATTTATTAACGCACTTTGTGACAAACGAATCTGTAAGTGCTGAAACGAATGCACCTTTACATAAAGTGCGTTTTGCCCCTACGCCGGAAAGACACTGGTCGCGTCTAGATTTGCAGCCGAGTTATAACAACTACGGTTCAGTCGGTTTAATGCAAAACCCGACAGCTCGTATGGCAAAAGAGGGCCAACTAGCCATTACCTACAGTGATATAGAAGAGTACCGCCGTTACACTGTTAATTTGCAACTTTTACCTTGGCTGGAAGCCACAGCATTTTATACACGCTTCCCTAATCGCTTATATAGTGAGTTTCCGGGCTTTAGTGGGGATAATATATTGACGGACAAGGGCTTTGATGTAAAAGCTAGGCTTTGGAAAGAAAGCTATTGGTTACCTGAAGTTAGCCTTGGTTTCCGTGACTTAGCCGGGACAGGGCTGTTCGATGCGGAGTATATTGTTGGCAGCAAGCGCTTTGGTCCCGTTGATATTAGCTTGGGGTTAGGGTTTGGTCGTTTAGGAACGTACGATAATATAACAAACCCATTTTGTGAATTAGCTGATGATTACTGTCGCAGAGAGCCTCGTTTTAGCGGACGAGGCGGAAAACTCGAGTATGATCAATGGTTCACTGGTACTACTTCGTTTTTTGGTGGTATAGAGTACCAGACTCCTTGGGAGCCTCTGAGTTTAAAAGCCGAGTATGAAGGTAATGACTACAGTGATGACCAGGCTGGTGTCCCCATTAAACCGGACAGTCGTTGGAATTTTGGTGCGAACTACCAGGTAACCGAGTACTTCGATGTGCAGCTAAGTTACGAGCGTGGCGATACTCTAATGTTTAACTTTAGTCTGAGAACAAACTTTAACGAGTTGAATCAGGTTAAAACTATGCCGGATAAAACTCCGCCACAAAAGCCAAAAGCAGACAAGTTAAGCGATGTAAGTTGGACAGCGCTTCGCAGTGAGCTGCGTAAGCAGGGTGCCTTTAGTGGAGCGCGCTTTGCAGCAACAGATGATGAAGTGACGATGTATGCATACCACCATCGTTTCCGTAATAGTAATGAGGCTTATGATCGCGCCGCCAGGGTTTTGTCTGCTGAACTGCCGGACTCAGTAAAGACATACAATATTGTGGACCAGGTGCTGTTTGAGCCTAACGTTAACACTCAAGTTCAGGCGCAAGATTTTAAACGCCGCATTCGTAACGAGGACCCGAGTAAAACCGTTGAGGAAACCGAAGAGCTGTTCACTCGCGTTTATCCGGAAGGAAAACCAGATAAAGACAGCGAAAAATGGAAGCTCAACCCAGATTACCACTTTAGCAATAGTTATGGCTTAAAGCCTTTTTTCCAGCAGGACTTTGGTAGCCCTGAAAACTTTCATACCTACCAGTTAGGCGTTTATGCTTTTGGTAAGCGTTGGCTAACAGAAAATTTGGAAGTGTTTGCTGAAGCTGGGATCAACCTCGCGAATAACTACGACGAGTTTAACTTCCTGGGTGGTGGCCCTTCTCAGCTACCAGAAGTGCGTACGCAGGTGCGCCGCTACGTTCAAAACGATGTTTGGCTAGACTCTGCTCAGGTAACTTATCATAAACGTTTGGGGCAGGATTGGTTTGCTATGGCCTATGCTGGTTACCTTGAGCGGATGTTTGGTGGTGCCGGTGCCGAAGTACTGTATCGACCCATAGACAGCCCATGGGCGTTCGGCGCCCACGTTAACCGGGTGCGTCAGCGAAACTTTACCGGTGGTAGCGGTTTCTTAGACTATGAGGTGACGACTGGTTTTGTCAGTGCTTATTATCAAATGCCTTGGTTGTCAGATACCTTACTACAGTTAGATTTTGGGCAATTCCTAGCGGGTGACCAAGGTGTTAACGTAACCTTACAGAAGCGGTTTGACAGTGGTGTGGTAGCCGGAGCTTTTGCGGCATTTACCGATGTGTCTTCCGAGGAATACGGCGAAGGCAGCTTTACTAAAGGCTTCTTCATTAGTATTCCGTTTGACTTAATGAGTGTACGGAATACCCGTGAGCGTGTTGGTTTCAGTTGGATTCCATTGTCACGTAATGGTGGCCAACAGTTGCATCGAAGGGCTCGCTTATACGACTATACCGATGACAGATCACCTTTTTATAACCGTTAATGTGGTATGATCTTTTCAGGCTTTTAAAGGAAGGGAGCACTTTTTGAAAGCATTAAAAGTGTTAATGCAGTTACCGCGTAATGTAAAACGTGGCATTGGCCTGGTAATTGACGTGGCGTCAATTACCGTAGCCATGCTTGCCGCGTACCTACTGAGTTTTGATGCCATTATGCCGCTGCGGTGGTCTCAATGGTTAATTCTGGCTGGTTTGGTAATGGGTATCACCTTGCTGGCCTTTATTCGCTTCGGGCTTTATCGCGCGGTAGTGCGTTATGTTGGCTTTAAAGTGCTGAGCCTGGTGTTTTTTACGGTCATATTAAGCGGTGCTTTGCTGGTTTTAGGCGCGCTATGGATGGGTATTGCTTTGCCGGTTTCCGCCGTAGTGAACTACGTATTGATAGCGTTCTTGTTAACTGGTGGCAGCCGTTTGATTGTTCGTGAAGCCTATCAACGGGTTATGAGCCGCCAAAAAGACCGAGTAGCCATTTACGGAGCAGGTTCTGCTGGCCGCCAGTTGGCCCAGGCGCTGTCAAACGGTGACGAATTTCACCCCGTATTGTTTGTGGACGACGACAGTGGTTTGCAGGGCACCTCTGTGCTGGGGTTAAAAGTTATTGCGCCAAAGGATATAGAGTGCGCTATTCGTGATTTAGACATTCACCGTATTCTGCTGGCGTTACCCAGTACCTTGCGTTCGCGCAGACGTCAAATACTAGACGCCTTAGAAACTTTACCCGTAAAAGTGCAAACTGTGCCGGGTATGGCCGACATGGTAAATGGGGACTTGTCCATTGATCAGTTGCAGGACGTTAAAGTCGAAGACTTACTGGGGCGTGACCCGGTGACTCCCGCACCGCAGTTAATGGAAAAGCACATTACAGGGCAAACTGTACTGGTAACCGGTGCCGGTGGTTCTATTGGCTCGGAACTTTGCCGACAGATATTAAAACAGCGACCTAAAGCCCTGGTTTTGTATGAGCTGTCAGAGTTTGCTTTATACGCCATTGAACGTGAGTTAACTCAAACATGCCGACAGCAGGGCATAGGTGCCGAAATCATTCCGGTAATAGGCACAGTACAGCGACGCAACCGCATAGAAACGGTTCTGAAAACCTTTGCTGTCGACACCGTTTACCACGCAGCAGCCTATAAACACGTACCCTTGGTTGAGTACAATATGGTCGAAGGTGTGCGCAATAACGTGTTTGGCACCTGGCATACGGCAGAAGCAGCTATTTCAGCCGGTGTTAAGCAGTTTGTATTAATATCTACTGACAAAGCTGTTCGACCTACCAATGTAATGGGTACAACTAAGCGCCTGTCAGAGTTGGTTCTTCAAGGGTTGGCTCAGCGGCAGCCTAAAACACGGTTTTCTATGGTGCGCTTCGGTAATGTTCTGGGCTCTTCAGGCTCGGTGGTTCCGTTGTTTAAAGAACAAATAGAACATGGTGGCCCGGTAACCGTGACTCACCCCGACATTACCCGCTTTTTTATGACCATACCAGAAGCCGCGCAGCTAGTGATTCAGGCTGGAACTATGGGCCACTCAGGCTCGGTATTTGTGCTGGATATGGGCGACTCAGTCAAAATTGTGGATTTAGCCCGTAAAATGATTCGGCTTTCCGGCCTTGAAGAGAAGACTGAGAAAAATCCGCACGGTGACATTGCTATTGAGTTTACCGGCTTACGCCCCGGCGAGAAGCTCTATGAAGAGCTGTTAATTGGTGACAACGTAGAAGCCAGCGACCACCCCCGTATTTTGCGTGCCAATGAACAGGCTTTAAGTTGGGATGAAATGGAGAAGTTGCTGGGGCTATTAGACGACGCCTGCCAGCGTTTTGCTATTGATGAGCTACGCCAGTTACTACTGGATGCTCCAACTGGGTATGCACCGCTTGATGACCATATTTGTGACGTAATTTGGAATAAACACCGTACCTGCAGTGATGATGAGACCGATGTTGCGTGATGGGAAATGGATGAAACAATGATTAAAAACGGACCTTTTTTAGCCTTAGATACCAGTTATCAAAAACTTTCAGTCGATGAGCTTATTGACGCTGTTGGCGAGCGCTTACCTAAGAACTTTGATGAATACCGTCAGCAATTGTGCTGTGGTGAATACCGAAACCTCAGTGAAGATCGCCCGGTTACCCATGTACTCAGCCGCTCTGTTCATGCTGTAGCCAAACAAAGCAACCGCAAAACCCGCTTTGTCGATACCGTCCAAAAGCTACGTTCCGGCCGTTGGTTAGGCAGTACCGGGAAACCCATTACCGATGTGGTGAACATTGGTGTGGGCGGTTCTGATTTAGGCCCTCAAATGGGGGCCTTTGCCTTGCGCGAATTCGCGAATGATGCCGCTTTGCATGACTTACAGGTGCATTTTGTGTCCTCTATGGACGGCGGCCAGCTATATGCTGTTCTGCCTATTGTTGATCCGGAAACGACCTTATTTATTGTTTCCTCTAAGTCATTTAGCACGGTTGATACCTTTGCCAATGTAGACACCGTACGCAAGTGGATAGAGCCTGCGCTCACTCAGGAACAATGGCTGGAAAAGCATGTAATTGGTGTGTCGGCTAATGGACAGGCTATGACTGACTATGGCATACCACCGGCTCAACAATTCACTTTTGGTGAAGGGGTTGGCGGGCGATTTTCATTGTGGTCGGCATTAGGTTTAAGCATTGCTTTAACCACAGGTATGCGACCTTTTGAGCGCATGCTGGAAGGTGCAAAAGCCCTGGATGAACACTTTTTAGAAGAACCATTGGAAGACAACTTGCCGGTGTTGTTGGCGCTTTATGGGGTGTATAACCGCGAACAACTGGGCATAAACAACCTGGCTATTTTGCCGTATGACGGCCGCTTACGTATGTTGCCTAACTACCTGCAACAACTGGATATGGAAAGTAACGGTAAGCAGTCAACGGCCGATAATAAAGCTATTGATTACCCAACCGGGCCTATTATTTGGGGCGGTTTTGGGCCAAACGGGCAGCATGCGTTTTTTCAGCACTTGCACCAGGGCTACGATGAATTTACCGCGGACTTTGTCGCGGTACTAAAACGCGAAGCCCCGGGTTTTGAGAAAGCGGTGCAGGACGGCCTGGCAGAGCAGCAGCGGCTGGCAGTAGCCAACTGTTTGGCGCACCGTCGTTTAATGTGGGAAGGTAGCGAGAATAAAACTTCACCACGTGACAATTACCCGGGCGGGCATCCGTCTAACTTATTAATAATGGATGAACTGACACCGGAAAGTTTTGGTGCCTTAATAGCCACTTACGAACATAAAGTGTTTACTCAGGGGGTTATCTGGAACCTGAACAGCTTTGATCAGCCGGGTGTGGAGAGAGGTAAGGAAATTGCCATGGATTTACTGAGCGTACTGGATGGCGAAAGCGATGAGTCCTTTGACGAAAGTACGGATGCAATAATTCAGAGAATGAGATGATGTAGCCTGATGAGATGGTCCCCTCCCTCCTAAGCGGCATCGCAATGTGCCAATATAGAGTTTCGAAGATTCTATAGAACGGAGTGGAGAGGACCAATGGCTATTGTAAACAGAATTGCCCTGGATTTGGCAAAGGATTTTATTCAGGTTTTGGCGCTGGATGAAAATGAGCAGGAAGTTTTTAATAAAAAGCTGCGCAGCAATAAGGTGTTAGCGAAGCTGGCGAC
>NZ_FPBE01000003.1 GCF_900116625.1 Idiomarina abyssalis | reverse complement strand
TGGACTTCCCAGACTTTGCTAGACACTTTTAACAGTTACAATGTAACTTAAACTAGAGGTGTTTATGAGCAAAGGCAAACGGTATACCGAAGAATTCAAGATTGAAGCCGTCAAGCAGGTCACCGAGCGCGGTCACTCTGTTTATGACGTCGCTGATCGTCTGGGCATTTCCGTCAAGTCACTTTACGACTGGCGTGCTAAATACGGTCAGGACAATAAAATCAATAAATCCTCCGATGAACAACTGCGCATAGCAAAGCTTGAGGCCGAGCTAAAACGCGTTAAGGAGGAACGGGATATATTAAAAAAGGCCGCAAAGTACTTTGCAGGCGAGTCCGAGTAAAGTACGCCTTTATCCGTGATCATCAAAATCAGTTCTCTGTTTCAGCCATGTGCCGGGTGTTGAAACTGAACCGCAGTGGTTTCTATGCCTGGCTAAAGAAGCCTTTAAGCAATCGAGCCATAGAAGACGCGAGACTTTTAAAACGCATCAAAGCGTTCTTCATTGCCAGTGGCGGCACTTACGGCAGCCCCTGGATCCACAAAGACTTACGTGAAGCTGGTGAAAAATGCAGTGTCCATCGTGTTGCTAAGATCATGCGTCTCAATAAACTCAGAGCTCAAATCGGCTATAAGCGCCGGCATATCAAAGGCGGTAAGCCTGGCCGGGTGGCAGACAATGTCTTAGAACGGCAGTTTAACCCGAAAGCGCCGAATACTTCGTGGGTAAGCGACATTACCTACGTGCGCACTTACGAGGGCTTCCTTTACGTGGCAACGGTTATCGACTTGTTCTCCAGACGCGTTGTCGGCTGGTCAATGGACAAAAATATGGATAAACACCTGGTTATCAAAGCATTACTGATGGCGGTTTATCAGCGACGCCCGAAAGAGAAAGTTCTGGTACACAGCGATCAGGGCAGCCAATATGGCAGCTCTGATTACCTGACATTCATGAAAGAGCACAACCTAATACCATCGATGAGCCGACGTGGGAACTGCCACGACAACGCTGTTGCTGAAAGCTTTTTTGCCACATTTAAAAAGCGGGTCATCCGGAAGAAGATTTACCCGAGCAGGAACGAAGCGAAGACTGAGATATTTAATTTTATCGAGATGTTTTACAATCCCAAAAAGCGTCATTCTCATACAGGCGGGGTATCACCTGCTAACTTTGAAAAGGCGTACTTTGAGAATCTACAGACTGTCTAGTAAAAGCTGGGAAGTCCAGTAAACTATTCAGGAGATGCTAGCGCCTGTAGTGACCATGGAACGCATGTAGCTGGAACTTTGGGAGGCTCTAGTTACGGAGTTGCTCCTAACGTAACTCTACATGATATTCAAACTTTAGGCTGTGACGGAGGATTAAAATCTGATTCAATAGCTGGTCTTGACTGGATTAAAGCTAACCACGTGAAGCCGGCTGTTGTTAATATGTCACTTGGAGGAGATTTTAGCTCTGCACAAAACGCTGCCATTCAGGATGTAGTAAATTCTGGTATTACAGTTGTCGTTAGTGCGGGGAACGACAACACTGATGCTTGTAATCAAAGTCCGGCTAGTGCACCAGATGCGCTCACAGTGGGCGCTACCGAAAAGGATGACGACAGAGCTTCCTATAGTAACTACGGCACCTGCTTAGATTTATTTGCTCCGGGCAGTAATATCCTTTCAGCCACCAATTCAAGCAACACTGCGTCTGCGAGAAAATACGGCACCTCTATGGCAGCCCCTCATGTTGCTGGTGCTGTGGCAAACTATTTAGAAAAAAACCCAACCGCTACGCCAGCTGACGTCCGTAAGGGAATAGTCGATAACGCTAGCCTTAATAAAGTAAATGGTCCTGGCTCAGGTTCCCCAAATCGCTTATTGTACTCTAGAGTGCATAATGCAAATGCGCCTTCAGTACCTCAAAACTTTAATTTACAAGATATGTACTGTTATGGGAAAAAGAATGCATCTTGGTCGGCGTCTTCAGGTAACGTTAGTCACTATGAAATATGGGCTTCGCCTGATAGCGATTGGAACTACCCATCAAAACGTTATGAAACCACAGGTATAAGCCGCCTTGTGAATTTCAACCAGGATAGGTATGTTAGAGTTAGAGCATGTAACGGCGAGGAATGTAGTATGTTGACTCCAGCTGAATACTCTAAATACCATTCTGCATGCTATTAGTTTCTAGCTTAGTCGTAGTAATTAGCCAAATATTTTGGCCGCAGTAAAAGATTGTTTGATAAAAGACCCGATAAATTTCGGGTCTTTTATTTAGTTGCTCTACTAAGGCTTTGAAAACTGAGTACTTCACTATCAAAGCAAGGACCAGGATACTTAAAGTATAAGAACACGGTTCAGATCACTGGAACACCTCTGCATCATCGACACTTGGCTGCAGACTAATACCTCCAGATTTTCTTGAGAATCAGTGGGCTTCCCATACTTTTCTAGATCATTAAAGGGCAGGAAGGCTAATATACATGTAATTTATTACAGTCTGTAATCGTCACTGATCTGCCAGGCAAAAGCTTCAAACTTTCTGACTATCTGGTGAAAGCTTAAAAGTCCAGAGAACTAAAATATCTGATGGATACCGATTAGTCACCAATCGTAAGCTTGATATTCACGGCTTTCGTACCTTAATTTTTTTACCCACTTCATTGTGTTCTTAAACTGAATCAAATAATAGTTGTCTCGCCAAGCCCTCTGTTCATCCACTATTGCGTAAACCCCTTTAACACCTGACTCATTAAATAGACTTTTTTGTTTACAGTAAAAGAAACGGTATTCGCAGGTCGAGCCGCCCTTCTCGTTTCTGATAGAAACAGCCCCCTCCCAACCGAACTGAGTAGTTTTTAGCTTTTTTAAACTCGTCACATTTGGCTCGAATGACATTTTCATGTTAGGAAACCTGGCCGAAAAAGTTTCTATCGGCAAGACAGCTACTTGGTACGGTTTTTCCTCAAACAACCTTTCAAAATCCGGTAATATATCTTTTTTACTAAAGAGCTCCTGTCGCTCTTGCTTCTTATTAGTCTCGTGGGTGGAGGGCTTTCCAATAACAGTGCCAACACTTTCAGAGAAATTAATTCTTCTATTTAGCCAGTATCGCTTTGCATTAGACAGAACCCAATCTCTTAAAGCAGACATTGAAACTGGCAACTGATCCGTCGATAAATCTAATTCCATTACCGAAATGTTATGCTGTTTAAACTTTCTTATATCGTCTTCTGATTTTTTATTACGTACCTTTATCTCGACTGCTACCCTTTCTTTTTCTGTTTCAAGAACGACATCAGAAATTATGCTGGGACATGGTGATGATTCTAACTCAGCTTTCACTATTCTATGGTGTACGCTTGAGTTTGGCATAACGATACCTTGAGCATTGTAAATAATGTTTTTTGCCAGCTGGTGAAGCATAGACTCAAAAGAGCAGCCCGAACCTCCCTTATGAGAAAAGTGATGGCCACGAATAGGCCCTTTTCTGACTATAAGATTTTCACTGCAAGTTATGCAGAAATACTTACCTGCTCTTTCTGCTTCAGAAATCCCAATAAACTTTCCATCCTCATCTACCGCGAACGTAAGCTTTATGGTGGAGGGGGAGGTTTGCACGTTGTTCTCCTTAACACTAAATGAATAAAATCACAGGCATCAGTACTCAACATGCTGTATTTGTTTTTCCTCTAAATACATGATTTTAGAAAAATCCTAAGCGATTCGATGCTTTTCACCTGTCCACTTGCTATTAGAGCTTTGGGAGGCTCGCCATCAAGATGCTTGCGTGGCGTGTTCAGCCATTCGAGATGATGCAGATCCTGTAGAATTAACTTACGCAGATCCGCGTAGATACCAAGTACAAGCGATGTAACGAAAACAAATTCGTCAGAAAACTCATATTCGGAATCCTGCTCATACTTAAACAGCTCAGCTTCGAAAAGGGAGTATATGGGACTGCCCTTAAGCTCCCAGAACTCAAGAATATTTGTTGCTACTTTAGATGCCTTAGCTGTTTTGTCACGAGTTAACTGCAAACTCTCGCGGTTCAATTCGAAAGTCTGGTAAAGCTCGCTTGTGCTATTTAAGTCAGTACTCATTACTCTCCCCTATAAGAAGGTATCTAGCCAACCACTATACAGATCAAAATAGTATGAGTTGAATAGACTCTTCATAAATTCCATCGATGTAATGCTTGTAACTAAGTAATTTAGTATCGCCAAACTGTATCAACTTCACCAGAGTAAGGAGTTTCAGTTAGCAAATAAAATCCGCTAGTTTTTATCTGCGCTCATAAAGGGGTTCCTAACGTCGTTTATTGGAGGGTCATCGTGACAAACGTCACTGGTATTCAATCGATGACGACGATAGTATGCCAAGTGCCATTTATGAGGATGGATTTGGTGACGAGTATATCCGTGACTAGAAAGTTGAACTGGAAGGCTAGGACGACACTCCACCTCACTGAGGACGGTGACTCATTCCATTTTGACTTGTGTGAAAGGTGCTTCAAAGAGTTAGTAAATAAGGTAAAGAGCATGCAAGCACCTAACGCTCAAGGCGCTTAAGACACTTTTAATAAATCCACTCGGTGCGAGGAACGCCCAGGAACAGTCTATGGCTCTCTGTACACTTACAAAAGGTTGCGCAGCCGATGGCTTTCGTTACTGAGGTAATAGACTTGTGAATTTACGTCAGATGCAAAAACCGACATTGTGTTGGCTTTACGCGAAACTGATAGAGCATTATTTCAATGAGGCACGAGTTTTTGTGCGGATTCTGCCTTCTTGCTTAGCTTTAACAATAGCGGTGTGAAGCATGTGCAAACCAGCAGCTTTCCTTTCAGAGATTTTACGAGTTTGGTTTGAATACATAAACACCTCCAGAATTACCATCGTAGGAGTTACCTACTAACCAGCAAGTCAATCTTACTTCAGCACTCATACAGCTTGCAAGCCCCTTATAAATAGCATCCAATTTGAGGTATTGAGCTTCGCGACACACATTGAAGACTTCATTTCACTACAAGCATCGTGATCGATGAAATATAAGGTTCAGATAAACTTAGCGAGAAGCAAGCATAAACCAAGCTCTTTTATCCAGCCTCAAGCGCCTAGTCAACTAATCTTTTTAGCCGTAATAATTAAACTACTAGTATAACTGTACCCATACCCATATCCGTATCCATACGAACTTTCACCCACACCTCCTGCATGAAAATCCCAATCATAATTTCCACAAGTTACAGGGGTAACACTTACAACCTCAAATCCATCTTGGTTTAGTTTTTCAACTGCGATACTCAGATCGTCACTTAGTCTTTCACTATCAACGACGCAATTGGAGAAGCCAGTTTGAACCCATTGCTTTTCTTTTCTGACTACATCTTTTTCTCCTCCCCAAAAGCCCACCGTTTTTTCTCCAGTAGGAATTCTTACGGTTTTTTCTTTACCTGTTGGAACAAAAAACGCGGGGACAAGTATTACTTTATTCACTATCAAATTCCTTAAGCCGAAAGCTCCAAATTTTACTAAATACTAGAAGACTTAGATGAAGTAACCTTTTCTTTTAAGTTGTTATTGCGTGACTCAGCCATTTTAAGCTTCCCAACTTTGCTAGACGCTTTTAACAGCTGCAATATACCAAAAACGATTTCAGACAGACAATAAATGGTCATCCGAAGATACTGAGAGAACAGAAGAACAGTGCGCGTAAGTCATAGCATTCAGACATTGAGTGAGTTGCGCGATGACGCATTTGACCAAGCAAATACACTATCTAGTAAAACCGATGAACTTAATGAGTTGGATGACTGATTTTTTGAAAGCGAATGGGGTCTAGCGTTCAGTACCCATTCCTTATTCACTCACTGCTGTCTCAATCCGTTCCAAATAGCTAAGCTTTAGGCAGCTTCTTAATAAGCACAAGTTCGCTTTAGATGCTAAGTTCATCATCATTTGCCAAATATCAGTAGCAACTATTTTGCGAATTATAAATTTATTATTCGAATTGGCACAAATTTTCAGAGTTACCATCGTAGAGGTTACTTACTAGCCGTCAAATTAGCCTTACTTCAACACCCTTATGGCTTGCTTACAGGCCTCTTATAGATACCACCCTATTTGGGATATTTGGCCTCCGCCAAGCACATTGAAAACTTCATGCCACTACAAGCAGGCGTGAGGTCAAATGCTAAACACCTCTAACAGTCTATGCGGGTGAGAGACTCCATATCTAAATAAGGCCTTAGCTCACAAGGAGGACCTTATAAAATTTCTAACTTTTTCGATATGTTTCACGTTTCCGCTAGCTATTAGTTTACTTGGTTGGTCATCTTCAAGATGCTTATGTGCCGAATTCATCCACTCAAGATGATGCGTATTCTGCAAGAATAACTTACGCAAGTCAGCATAGATACCAAGTATAAGCGATGCGGCAAAAACAAATTCATCGGAAAATTCATATTCGGAATTCAGCTCATATTTAGACAACTCTCCTTTGAAAAGAGAGTACACAGGACTGTTTTTCAGCTCCCAGAACTCAAGGATATTTATTACTATTTTTGCAGCTTTAGCCGTCTTTTCCTGAGTTAATTGAAGACGCCCACGGTTCAATTCAAAAGCACTATACAGTTCGCTTGCTTGATTTATGTCAGTATCCATACAAAGCCCTCTAAATCTGAGGAAAATACTTTTCAACTAATTGCTTGCCACCTAAAAGTAGCATGGGCAGAAGAAATATTTGCTTTTTATACGCTACCTTTAATTTATACCCTTGGTAAGGTCTATCATTAGTAGCCCCCATTTTCGGCCAAAAAATGTGTGTCCGCGTTTCGTATATCACTGTCAGTCCGCTGCGAGCGAGAACCGGACATTCAGCTTAACGCTGTAGCAACCTACACTATTAATAATGCTAATCAGGAACAGTACTCTAATCCGTACAATGTTGTGCGCTTTATTATTGTGCTATGTATTTAAGTTGTTTAATGTTAGTTAAATATTGCAAGAAAAATCCACTGGTCGAAAAGCCAAGATTTTTATTTTCATAGGAATTTTGAAATTGCAGGGACTTGAACATCTTGACAGTCAATTCGAAAGAGCCGAGTACTTCCAAAGCCTATTGATAGCCAGGGCTACAGGCGGTGAAGCTGACGACGGACATTATCAACTTATTCGTCACGAGTTGCTTAATTCAACTGTAATATCAGAAATGCTACCAAGATGGATAAAAACAAAAAGAAATCTTGATCAGTTCTGGCAATTTATAAAGTCCAAATTTTCTACTTATGAAGAGCGTAGACGCTTCATTTGGACTGAGACTAACCCTATTTTAGAGTTTTTAGAAAGTGGACTATCACATCCTGCCCAGAAAACTATCGATGAAGTGTTAAGTGATTTCGATTCAGATAGTATCCATTTTGCTTGGTCTAAAGCACTTGAGCGAAAGCTTTCAGATCCGGAAGGTGCAATAACAATATCAAGGACAATCCTTGAAAGTGTATGTAAACACATACTTGATGATAAAGGCACTCAGTACAATTTCAACAATATTGAATTATCAGAACTTTATAAACTAACCGCAAAAGAGCTCAACCTTTCACCAGACCAACATAATGAGCAGATTTTTAAACAAATTCTTGGTGGCTGCTCAGGTATTGTAAACGGGTTGGGAACTTTGAGAAATAAACTAGGAGATGCGCATGGGAAAGGAAAGCTACCTGTTAAACCTCAGGCCAGACATGCGGAGCTAGCTGTTAACCTTGCAGGCTCAATGGCACTTTTCCTAATCTCAACTCATGCCAATACCAAAGTATGAGAAACAAAAGGTTCTCCCCCGTTATTCAGGGAAAGGTCAAGGGTCTTTGAATCGCCACCGATAACGTTCACAAGTCTGCCAGACTTGCACGGGACAGTAGACGTTATGAAATTTAGGAGTGTGTAATAATGAATACCTGTATGGCGATTAAATGCGAGACTTGTGAACAGGAAATTGACTGTCGCATCGGGTACTCGAACAGGCGTATACAGCCTTTGATTCTTTCGTGCCCGCATTGCGATTCTCAGCTTGGAATTACTCTCGATATCTCACATGCGCCACGTTCCGAATTTCAATTTGATGGTTGTAGGCCCTCCGAGACCCAACCCTCTGGGCCGTTCGAGAGAGTTAATCCGTTTTTGGACTTACATCTCGATTTTCCAGTACGTTCAGGCAAGTACGAGATGGGGAAAACGCCGTTTTTCATGGCAATGGATGACTTGAAAGTAGCTACAGGTGGAGATCAAGAAAAAGCACATGAAATGCTGCAATTTCATAGTTTTCACCTCAATGCGCTCAACGAAATGACTGAGAAAGCAGGTGAAATAAAAAGGTTAATCAATCTTTACCATGGAAAGAATAAGCAGCTGTTTCAAAAACGAGCGGCCGCCTTTCTAGAAAGGCCAGTAGAAAAATCCCTGCTTCCTCAAGACGTCAATGCAACGCTCTATTGTGTTATTGCAAAGGCATTTTTCCCATTTACTGTATTTGCTCACAACGAAGAGATATCAGAGGGGATGCCAAAGCTGATACAGGCCATTAATCGAGAAAAATTGAGAGAATTCATAAACGATCTCGACTCATCAAAATTTCTGAGCGCGCTCCAGCGTGACTGTCTAAAAATTTACCCTAGGATTTTTGACGCTGAACTGCCAATAAGGCCCGCACTATTTCTTGACCTTATTGGCAACACCGAAGCTGAAAAGGCAGCAACCCGTGTATCTGCGCAGGACTTTTTGAGTATTAAAGACTTGTACAAAGATGTGGTTGAAATACTAAGCCGACAACTTTTGCTTGTAGCCGGCATAAACAATCTCCTGCATAGAGGCGATGCAAATAGCTTTAAAGCAATTGATGGAGGCACGCTACGCGGACTGAAGAAATACTCCGAAAAGGCTCTATCAGAAAAGTTTAAGTATCTTGACGACTGCTGGTTTAAAATAGATATGGACGCCTACAACCTAGATATGCGAAATGCGATTGCCCACAATAACGTGAACTACAGCGGAGTGGATCAGGTTATCACCTATACCCCAGGCGGCGGACGCCTTGAGCTAGGCACGGATAAAGCCATGACATTCCTCGAGTTCATGCGCCTGCTGCTTGTCGCTTTTCGTGAGATGCATGGTCTCCATCATGTGATAAAAAGTCTCTTTTATTACAAATACTTGATACATGATAGAGAAGCAGCAAAATAATATCTGCCAAATCGCTGCAGATTAACAGGTTGCTGAGCTGATAATTCACTGGTAGTCAAGCTGTTAACGTCTGCAATTGGCACACTCCGGAAGTCAAAATCTGGCCTCCAAGAGGCCATTTAGTAAGAACTTTATTAATCAACAGAAAAACGCAGGCCCGCAACCAAGCTTCTTCAAACAAATACAAAATTTTCTAGTAAATAGCTCTGATGCCCCGCCAAACGTTAAGATCGGAATAGAAGATAAGCTAACAGCTCTTTTTAAACAACCTATAGCGCCATAACGCTAGGCTCTCAGTTAGTCGTCGTTCGTAAATTATCAGTAGCGCCTATTGTGCGAATTTAGAATTTATTATGCGAATTGACAGTTCCCCCACCGACCAATGCCGCCGAAGTGCAGGTATGGTGTGGGCTCCGCAGCTCTCGTCGGGTCAAAGATTCCGCATGATGATAGTCAAAAGACACTGACTTAACCGCTGCAATTTCCATAGCTTCCTGCTCGGTCAGTGGCGGTAATATGCCATTAAGCCTCTGCGCCAACATAGTTTTGCCCGTTCCCGGTGGCCCGACGAACAACAAGTGATGTTTACCCGCCGCTGACAACAGCAAAGCTCGTTTTGCCTGCTCCTGCCCCACGACGTCAGCTAAGTCACCTTCATCAATCGCACTCTGCTGAGTCCAGTCTATTGGTTTGGATTCTCTGAGCGGTTCATGCTCATGTAGGTGCTCATACACACTGACCAAGTCCGCCGCTAACCAGCTTTTTTGTTCGCGTACTAACCCCGCCTCCTGCTCGTTAGCTATAGGCACAAAGGCCTGTCGTTTTTTCTTACGGCAAGCTAACAGTGCGGGAATGAGTCCATTCACAGCTCGCAGTTCCCCCGTCAAGGCTAACTCCCCGTAAAACTCCGCCTGCTCCAGAAGAGTATCCGGTATTTGTCCTGACGCAGCCAATATACCCACGGCTATAGCTAAGTCATACCGGGCACCGGTTTTGGGGATATCGGCCGGAGCCAAATTCACCGTAATACGTGTGGCCGGAGGGTACTCAAACCCTGCGTTCATTAAGGCGGTTTTGACCCGGTCGCGAGCCTCCTTAACCGTAGTTGCCGGCATGCCGACCATAGTGAATCCTGGCATTCCCCTCGCCAGATCCACTTCAACCCGAATTTCCGGCGCATGAATACCTATCAGTGCCCGGGTGTACACTCGCGCTAACGCCATCTGTCTCTCCATGACTGAACAACGACCTAACTATAAGCAGCGGGTAAGTCCTTGTCTGTAAGCTAAACACTTCAAGCAATGACCGATATCATTCCTTCTCTCACTTGCTTTTATACCCACTTCTGTCATCATCTTGCCCTAATTAAGAACAAACCGAATAACCAAAGGTCAGTAAAAAGCATGTTCCACCAACTGAACCAACAGTGTCGAAAAGGTCGGTATATAGCACCATTGCTATTACTGGTTTTTATGCTGTGTTGGGGGCAAAACTTTGGTTGGCTGGAAGGCTGTCCTAAGCATCAGGGCGCGCCAGCGGCTGAGCAGCTCGCAGGAAGCCATGCGGACCTGGGAGCAAAACACGAAAGCGCCAAAGCCGACTGCGACAAAACGGCGCATTTATTACAACAATTTCAGTCCGACATAACCTACGCGGCGCTGTCTTTCTTTATTCTTTTAACTTTGGCGTTGAAAGCTACAGCTCAAGAGCACGTAGCCCCAACACTTTTTCTTTTTTCCTGTAAAAGGCGACCCCACGCCGTATTTTGTTGCTTTCTGGAGTAGCGCTTCCAACGGATTCTCATCGTTGGAATACTAACTTCAGGAGTAATGTATGAATAAAATTTTACCGTTATGGCTCGTATCGCTTATTGCTACGCTGCTGCTTTATAGCGCACAAAGCTTAGCGGAAACACCGTCTACTGGCTGGCTCAGTCATGAAGACCACCCGCCGGTGTCGGTAAAGCTGGAACTTACCGGTCATTATGAGGCTGAGCGGAATCTACTACCTGCTCTGTTGCATGTTGAGCTGGATGAAGGCTGGAAAACCTACTGGCGTTCACCCGGCGAAGGCGGCATACCGCCAACCTTTGACTGGTCCGAGTCATCCAATATTAACGATATTGAATGGCACTGGCCCGTCCCCTCACGCTACAGCATTCAGGGCATTGATACCGTGGGGTATCAGGGGTCGTTGACCTTTCCGTTAATGATACAGCTAAGCCCAAATGCCCGGCAGGCACGCATTAGCGGTACGCTGACTATGTCGTCCTGTACCACCGTTTGTGTGTTAACAGAGTACCCAATTAACTTGCACGTTGACCTGGACACCCTGACCGTCGACAGTGATCGTGCCTTTGCCTTTAATCAGGCCATGGGCAAGGTGCCTCGTGAATACGACAGCAATAACGTGAAGCAGGCTATTTGGTCCGACGCCAACCAGCGCGTTCAACTGACCATAGAGCGTGACAACGGCTGGCAAGATCCTCAACTGTTTATACACAGCAACGACGAAGCTCTGGCCGATTCAGAGTTTTCATCACCGAATATTCAGGTGGAAGGAAATACGCTCACGGCGAATATTGAGGTTAGCCACTGGCTGGAGCTGCCGGACCTTAGTGGCGCTGAACTCATCACTACGGTCAGTGATGAAAAGTTTGCCGCTGAATATAAGACCGAGCTAACCGCAGGCACTATTGCTAATAACACACCTCCGCTCTGGGCCATTTTATTGATGGCGTTAGCTGGCGGGCTTATTTTGAACATTATGCCCTGCGTGTTGCCGGTATTAGGCCTGAAAGTTCAAAGCCTTATGTTGTCTGGTGCACAACAGCCGAAGGTGGTGCGTAAGCAGTTTTTTGCGTCATCACTGGGTATTATCAGCTCGTTTCTGATCATTGCCCTGGGGCTGATGGTTCTTCGCTGGTCAGGCGGTTCTGTCGGCTGGGGAATTCAGTTTCAAAACCCTTATTTCATTGCCGTACTGGTTGCTATTACCTGGCTATTCGCATTGAACTTAATGGGCGCCTTTGAGTTTAAATTGCCGTCTTCTTTGAGTACCAGTGCCGCAACCGCCGGCGATGACAGCTACAAAGGGCACTTCCTGCAAGGCATGCTGGCCACGGTTTTGGCAACACCTTGTACTGCACCCTTTTTAGGTACTGCGGTAGCCTTTGCATTAGCTGCTGAATCATCGGTTATTCTGCTGATTTTTGCCGCGCTTGGCGTTGGCATGGCGCTGCCCTGGTTACTCATAGCCGTGTTTCCGAAAGCTGCCAAGTTACTGCCAAAACCCGGCCGCTGGACGCAATGGGTGAAACCCGTTTTCGCCATTATGATGCTGGCAACCTCTGTCTGGCTGACAACCTTGCTGAAAAACTTTATCAGCAACGAGTTATTCCTGGCGCTAACGGTCGGTTTGTCGATTCTGACATTCATTATTATCGGTAAAGTGCATGGCCGCAAGACGCTGTCTTTATCTATTGGCGGCTTTTTAGTATTCGCTGCCGTTGTCGGTACAACGTTAATTCTTACCGCTGACCGTTGGGTCAACAAACTGCCGCAGGACCACCAGTGGCAACCGTTAACACAAGAGCGTATTGATGAAGCCGTGGCCAATGGCCAAACCGTGTTTGTGGATGTGACCGCAGACTGGTGTATCACCTGCCAGGCCAACAAAGTAGGCGTGTTACTGCAAGACCCGGTATTTGCAGCCTTAGGTAAGGAGCACGTCACCCGCCTGCGTGGCGACTGGACCAAAGCCAACGAGAGCATTACCCAATACCTGAAAGCCAACAACACCTTTGGTGTGCCCTTTAACAAAGTTTATGGGCCCGGCGCTCCGGACGGCATAACCCTGCCCGTAGTGCTCAGTAAAGACAAAGTCATGGCCGCGCTGGAGGATGCTCGTGAGCAATAGCAAAGCAAAAACGTCCTGGGCAAAACGGCTACGAACCGCAGCGCTTTATATTGTGCTGTTCTCGGTAGTGGCGTTCGTGGTCGACGCCTTTCGTAATAGTGACGTGCCGGAGTCTGTGCCGGCCGAGCTGTCGTCATTAACAGACATAAACGGCGAGCAATATAACTTACGCGAAATGAGCAAGGACAGCCCCGTTGTACTGTATTTTTGGGCAACCTGGTGTCCTGTTTGCCCGGCGGTCTCGCCTACGGTTGATTACGTTGGTAGCCACTACCCGACCATTAGCGTGGCATTGCGCTCTGGCGACAACGACAAACTGACGCGCTACGCGCAGGCGAAAGGGTATGAGTTTCCTATTGTTAACGACAACCTCAACCGCGTATCAAACGGCTGGCAGGTATCTGCCACGCCAACCATCATCATTATTGAAAACGGTGACATTGTTTCAGCGACAACGGGGGTCACAACGCCTCCGGGTTTGTTTATTCGCCTTTGGTTTCACCAGTTTTTTTGAAGTAGGAAAGTAGTATGAATTTTATCTATAAAACGTTTTTCATCGTTGCTTTTATCTTTAGTAGCAACGTATTTGCGCAAGATTTAAACCCGCAACAAGAAGAAGACTTGGAAAAAGTCGAACAGCTATTGCGTGAAAACCCGCAGCTAATTTCAAACATTCACCGAGGCTTGCAACGCTTTTTAGAACAGCAAAGTGAGCAAAAAAACGCCTTCGCTAACCATCAGGGGTGGCTGTATCAGTCGGCGGCACATCCAATTTTAGGTGACAAAGATGCGCCGCATAAAATCGTTGTATTTACCGACTACAACTGCCCGTTTTGCAAGAAGTTAGAGCCTGGCCTTCATAAACTGATTGAGGAATACCCGTCTATTCAGGTCGTGAACATTTTCGTGCCTTTACGCCAACAGCAGGTTGATGGGCTCAAAACCAATTCCGCACTTTATGGACTGAACCTGTGGCGCAATGACCCTAAGGCGTTCTTTGAATCTCATAACCTAATGATGAAAAAGTCGGGCATGCATACCGCTGACTCACTGCAAAGCGTTGCGCAAGTCACGGGTACCGAGGCCTTTTTGTCACCGTCCAGCGAAAGCGAAGCGGTTATTCGCAAAAATATGTCAGCATTTCGCGAACTAGGCTTTCGCGGCACACCGACCATCATCATTGGTCAGCAGGTAACGCCTGGTTATATTCCTTATGACAAGCTGGAAACCATAGCTACCGAGCAGTTTGAACTAGATTAACTGAGAAATAGATAGGGAGCTTGCTACAAGCTCCCTTCTTTAAAGGATTACTTGATAAAGGCTTCGGCTCGTACTAACATTTGTGAGTACACATTTAAAAGAGAACCATCATGGAAACAAGAATTCAGTTTCGTATCGATGAACAAACAAAACACTTAGCGCAGCAGCAGGCTGAGAGTGAAGGTCGGACTTTGAGTGACGCGTGTCGGCAACTTGCCGAGCAGCTAGCATCGGAGCGTCGAAAACAGCTATCGCAGGACAGCTGGCTTACAGAACAAGTGAACCAGGCATTCCAGAAGTTGGAGTCTGGCCAGTCTGAGTTCATGGATAACGAACAAGCAAAAAACCGCATGGAAAAATTTAAGGCTCAAATTCGTAAATAAGGCGTGCAAATGATTTATTGGGAAGAGGATGCCCTGAAAGACAGAGAAAGGATTTTCGAGTTTCTTTACAATTTTAACCCCATAGTGGCCGAACAAACCGATTCACTGATACAAAACAAAGTCGAAACATTGCTTGAGCAGCCCTATATTGGCGTTAAACGCGAGAATATAAAGGGAAGGCTTTTAATCCTCCCCGATGTTTCAATGCTTGTCCCTTACTATATTGACGGAACCAACATACGAGTTTTGCGCGTACTGCATGAGAAGCAGCAGTTTCCATTTACGTAGGCGTCTTACCAATAGTTCTCAGAAGTTACATTACCGGGCTTACGGCGGGTGTTTTTAGCAAGCCCTAACTCAGCCAGCGCGGCGCGTGACTCTTTTATCATGTCGGGGTTACCACAGAGCATGACTTGTGCGCGGCTATCTAGCGGTGTGCCGAGTGCATCGCTTAATTGACCTGAACCAATCAGTTCAGGAATGCGAGCAGAAAAAGCCCCCGGAATGTTTTCACGGGTTATAACAGGTTGATAACCCAACTGCCCGGGATACTCTTGTTGCCACTGCTCTATTTGCCCCTGATAAACCAGGTCTTCTGCCACACGAACACCATGCACCAGGTTAATGCGTTTGAATCTTTCCCACGGCTTTTCGGTTCTTAGCATAGAAATGAACGGGCCAATGCCGGTTCCGGTAGAAAGCATCCACAAGCTATCGCCGTCCGGCACTTCGTCCAGTGTAAAAAAGCCACCGGCGGGCTGGGTGATGTCGACACTGTCGCCAGGCTGCAACTTAGCGAGCTTAGTACTAACCTCGCCGTCTTCCACTTCGGCTATGACAAAATCCAGTATGGCTTCGCCCGGCGCACTGGCCAGCGAGTAGGCACGCAATAGCTGCTCGCCACCCACATTCAGGCCTAAACGGACAAACTGCCCTGCCTTAAAATCAAACGGCTCGGCCACAACTCTTAAACTGAAAACGCCAGAACTCCAACGGTAATTCTCGACAACTTTCCCACTAATCCATTGGATCATACGTCTGACTTAGTCCTTGTTTTGGTTCTTGGTCGCTTCCAGTTCTTTTTCTAACAGCTCAACTCGCTCGCGCAGGCGCAGTAACATTTGCTGCTGTACGTCCAGCTCTTCGCGGGTCACTAAGTCGAGTTTAGACAGCTGTGACTGCAGCGTTTGTTTAACACGCTGCTCCATATTGCCCGCCAGCTCTTTTACGCCGGCTGGCATGCTGTCGTTAATTTGGCGAGCAATATTCTCTATTGTTTTGTTGTCCATAAGTCTCTCTTTGTGTAAATCGTTGCTTATTCATTTAGCTTAGCAGGAGATTCAGGTAAAATCCGAGCTTCTTATCGGCTTTTTCACGAATCAGGAACTCCGCGGCGCCCATGCTGAACGATCGCCAGAACCAGGCTGTACATTATATTCAGGGTCCTTTATTGGTGCTGGCCGGTGCCGGTAGCGGTAAAACGCGGGTTATTACCGAGAAAATTGCCTACCTTATTCGTCAGCAAATTTACACGGCACGCCAAATTGGCGCGGTGACTTTCACCAACAAAGCCGCCAAAGAGATGAAAGAGCGTATTGCGCAAACCTTGCCGAAAGCGCAGCTGCGCGGTTTAACCGTGTGTACCTTTCATACTCTGGGGCTGAATATTATCCGGCGCGAACTCAGCACTCTGGGGTTTAAGCCCGGTTTTTCATTGTTTGACGACCAGGACACCTACGCCCTTCTAAACGCTCTTACTGAAGATGTATTTGAGGGCGATAAAGCGCTGATTCAAGCCTGTCAGCACCAGATAGGCCACTGGAAGAACGCCATGCTTTCCCCTGAGCAAGCCTTAGAAAAAGCCGGAAACGATCAGGAAAATGCTTTCGCGCAGGTTTATCAGCAGTACCAAAATAACCTGAGTGCCTGCAATGCGGTTGACTTTGACGACCTGATTCGTCTGCCAACCTTACTGCTGGCAACCAATGAAAACGCCCGCGCGCGCTGGCAAAAGAAGTTTCAATACCTATTGGTGGACGAGTATCAGGACACCAACACCAGTCAGTACCAGTTGGTTAAATTACTGGTGGGCGAGCGTGCCCGTTTTACCGTGGTGGGCGACGATGACCAGTCCATTTACTCCTGGCGCGGTGCGCAACCGAAGAACCTCGCACTGTTAAAGCAGGACTTCCCGCAACTGGAAGTGGTGAAACTGGAGCAGAATTACCGGTCGCACGGCCGTATTCTGAAAGCGGCGAACATACTCATTGAAAATAATCCGCACGTCTTTGAGAAAAAGTTGTTTTCTGAGATGGAATACGGCGAGCCGCTGAGTGTTATCTTTGGCCGGAATGAAGAACATGAAGCCGAAAGGGTCATAGCTGAAATTGTGAAGCAGCGGTTCCTGCGTAAAACGCCGTATCACCATTTTGCCATTTTATACCGGGGTAACCATCAGTCGCGCTTGTTTGAGAAGGCGCTAATGAACAACCGTATTCCGTACAAAATTACCGGTGGTCAGTCATTCTTTGCCCGTGCGGAAGTCAAAGACATTATGGCTTACCTGCGGTTATTGGTGAACCCAACCGACGACACCGCCTTTCTGCGTATTATTAACACGCCGCGCCGTGGCATTGGTCCGCAAACCGTGGAGCGCATTGGTCGTTTGTCGCAGGAGTTAGGCTGCAGCTTATTTGAAGCCTGCCAGTCACCCCACTTAAAAACGCAGCTCAGCACCGGTGTTTTTCAGCATGTGGACGTGTTCCGTAATATGATAGATACCCTCGCTCGTCAGGCTGATCATCAGGAAGATGCCAGCGATGCGGTGCGACAGTTGCTCAGCGAAATTGGTTACGAGGACTGGTTGTTTGAACAAAGCCCCAGTGCAAAAGCGGCCGAAATGCGGATTAAAAACGTGTACGAGCTGCATCGCTGGGTGTCCGATATGCTAAAAGGCGATGCCGAGCATGAGCCTATGGAACTGAATCAGGTCGTCAGCCGTTTATCTCTGCGCGATATGATGTCCCGCAACGAAGATGACGAGCAGTTTGAGCAGGTGCAGTTAATGACTCTGCATGCGTCCAAAGGTCTGGAATTTCCTTACGTGTTTTTGGTGGGAATGGAAGAAGGCTTACTGCCGCACCAAAGCAGTATTGATGAAAACAACATTGAAGAAGAGCGTCGGCTGGCTTATGTGGGCATAACCCGGGCACAGCATAAGTTAGTCTTCACTATGGCGAAAGAGCGCCGCCAGTTTGGGGAAAAGCTTGAGCCGCAGCCCAGTCGTTTCCTGCTAGAGCTCCCTCAGGATGACTTAGAATGGGAACACCGCAAGCAGAAATCAGATGAAGAGCGGGAAGAACAAAGAAGTCAGGGGCTGGAAATGTTGAAGAATGCGCTTAAATAGCGCCGGTGATAACGATTACGCGCACACGAAGCTGGAGTCGTCGTCTTTAACGATACGGCTTTCATAGTTTTGGTCAATAAAACTCCCCTGACCAATAGTGACGCCCTGTTTTTCAACGTCGTCCTTTTGTGTTTCAGTCTCTAAACCGTCTGCATAAACCTCAATATTCAGTTCATGACACAGCGTAACTATGTGCTTAAGCATGGCCTGAGCACGGTTATTGCTGCTTAGCCGGGCAATATAATGATGATCCAGCTTTAATACCGTAAACGGGAAGTTATACAAGAACTGCAACGGCCCGGAGCCACTACCAAAATTATCGATAACCAGTGTAAAGCCGAATTCCGACAGCCGCCTGAGACTTGCGAGCACCCGTCGGCCATCTTTCACCAAATCAGTTTCATCAAACTCTAACGCAATATTTTCCGGCTTGGCGCCGCTGTCCATAACGATATTAACCAGCTCATTCAGGTGGCTGGTTTTTAGCAGGTGCCTAACCGATAAATTAAGATGCAACGACGTTTCATTGCTGACCTTATTTTCAACCAGCCAGCGACTGGCGGTACGTAAAACAAACCTGTCGAGCTTAACAATAAGCCCCGTCCGCTCAGCAAGAGGCAGAAACTCCTCGCTGTCGAAACTGTAACGGGGATCATCCCACACTAACTTTGCTTCTACCGCTTTCACATCGCCTGTTTTTAAATCAACGATTGGTTGATAGCTAACAGCAAAGTCCTTGTCGACTTTCGCGTGTCTCAACGCCGTTTCTTTGCGTACACTGTCGACAAGCGTTTCATGCATACTGTCGTCGAATAATACGTAACGGCCCCGCCCCATGCCTTTAGCCTGATACATAGCAGCGTCTGCGTCACGCAGGAGACGTTCCGCCGAGTCCGTCTCTTCAAGACACTCGGCAATACCAATACTGGCACCGGAGTAATGTTCCTGCCCATTCAGCTGAAACGGCTCACTCATTTGTTGGATCATTCGCTTGGCAACGTCTTTCGCGTCATCAATGCTGGTAATGGTATCCAGTAAGATAACGAACTCATCACCGCCCAAACGCGCAACCATGTCGTTGTCACGCACACAGTCGCCAATACGCTTACTCACTTCCAGCAAAAATTCGTCACCAGCAGAGTGACCAAGGGTATCGTTAATGTTTTTAAAACGGTCAAGGTCGACAAACAATACCGCAAAATGATGTTCAGGATGGCGGCGCTTATGCGCTACAGCCTGCTGCAGGCGCTCATTAAACAAAATCCGGTTGGGTAACCCGGTCAGGTTATCGTGATGTGCAGCGTGGAATAAGTTGGACTCTGTTTTCTTTCGACGCTCAATTTCTGATACAAGCTCTTCGGTGCGCTCTGCCACTTTCTTCTCAAGAAACTGGTTCACTCGTTGAATTTCTTCAGCGGAACGCTTTCTGTCGATAGCAACAGCAACGTGCTGCGAAACAAAGTTCAGCAGCTCCAGGTCATCATTTTGATAAAGGAAGTCACCGTCATAAGTCTGCACCGCAATAACACCAAACACCTGACCGTTCATCATTAGCGGACTGCCCAGCCACTGCTTCGCCAGCTTCATGCCGCCATAACCTAATTCAATTTCATTCTTTTTCAGTAACTTCTGCCTGACAGCCGCATTCACAAAAGCCGGCTCCTGCTTTTTAATGACGTACTCAGTCAAACCTTTACCTACGCGACGACGTTCTGCTTTTGCGCCCGTCTCGTCTACGTGATAAGGAAAATGCAGAAACTTTTTATCATCCGACAGCAACGCCACATAAAAGTTATCGGCATGAATGAGTTTGCCAATTTGCCGGTGCAATTGTCGGTAAAACGCATTCATGTCATCAGAGGTATTGGTCAACTCTGAAATTGCGAACAGCACCGAAGTCTGCTGCTCAGCCCTTTCCCGAATGGTGATTTCGCTCATCAGGCTTTCATTGGCATGTCGAAGTTCGGCAGTCTGGTGCTCTATTTCGCTTTGCATTAAATCGCGTTGTTTTAAGCGTTCAAGTGCATTCACTACGTGTTGCGAAACAAAGGTCAACAGGTCTTCGTCAGAGGTATCGTAGCGGACATCGGCACTGTAGCTCTGCACAACCATAACGCCAATAGTAATATCACCACGTTTAAGAGGGACACCCAGCCAGTCCTGGTGTTCGGCTCCCAAACCTTCAATTTCATTGTTATCAATAAGCCGTTGGTAGACTTCAGGTGGGCATAAAAGCGACTGGCCCTTTCTTAAAACGTAGCCAGTTAAACCTTTACTGAGTTGCTCAATTGGAATGCGTTCGAATATCGTGTCTTGATCAATTTCATCAACAAAGTAGACAAAATCGACAAGCTCTTCCTGAGGTTCATAAAGGCAGATGTAAAAGTTGCGGGCATACATCAGTTCGCCGATGATTTCATGCAGTGACTGGTAAAAGTTATCCATTTCGCGTGCAGAAGCCGCCAGCTCCGAAATTCGAAACAGCGCCTTTTGTACGACTTCAGCCGATCGGTATTTTTGAGTCAACCCTTTTAAACGGGTAATGACCTTTTGCAAGCGTTCATTTTCAGTTTGTAACTCCTGAAGCTGCTCCTTGCTTACCTTACGGTCTGTCATCCAGGTTCACCTTTAAACACTGACACTCCTTGCCGCAAATACACTTTTTTAACACTTGTTAGGTTTAATAACAGTCGTACAGTATAGACCTCTGTCAAAAAATAAAAAAGATTTGTAAAGAAATAATTGGAACGAGGAAATTTCGGGGAAGAAGTTAACGTCAATTGACACGAAAAAAGGCTGCCAATCTGGCAGCCTTTTCAGAACATCTTAAAACTCATGTGTTTTAGATATCTTCAATCATATAGTCGATAGCGGCCTGAATTTCGTCTTCAGAACAGTCGCTACACGTTCCCATGGGCGGCATAGCGTTGTAGCCTTCAACCGCGTGTTTTAATACAGTTTCCATACCTTGGTCTAAACGTGCTTCCCAGTCAGATGCATTGTTCATTTTAGGCGCACCCATAACACCGCTGGTGTGGCAGGCTGTGCAAAACTTATCGTAAACTTGCTGGCCTGACCGTGGACCGCTGCTTTCTTCAGCAGCACTGCTCTCACCAGCCACATAGTGCTTACCTGCTGGCTTAATACGCTCTGCTATCGCTTCGCGTGACATATCATCCTGTACAGATGACGCACTGATGCTTAGCGCAAACAGCATAGAAATAGTGCCCAAAACGCTCTTAACGAAAAATGAATTCATAACTTTCACTGGTTTCTCCTACAAATGGCTGGTGTTCTTGCACGCCCAGTTAGTGGATGCGATTATAACCACAAATGCGCAAAGGATAAACACTTGGCTGAAATTGCTCGCAAAATAGCTTTGCTGGATCTGGATGCTTTCTTTGCTTCGGCCGAAGAATTGCGTGATCCCAGCCTGAAAACGCGTCCATTTGCTGTTGGCGGCGGCGGTGAGCGAGGCGTGGTGGCAACTTCAAATTACCTGGCTCGTCAGTACGGCGTAAAAAGCGCCATGCCGGGCAGCCATGCGCGACGTCTGTGCCCACAATTAACGTTTATACGGCCTGATGGAAATTATTATCGGGAACTCTCCAACAAGGTTCTGGATGTTCTGCAGGAACTGACGCCACGTATTGAACCTGCTTCTATCGATGAGTTCTATTTAGACTTAACCCACCTTGAAGGCTTTAAAGGCAGTGCCACCCTGGCTATGAACCATGTTCGCGAGCGGATAAAAACGCTTGGAATAACAGGCTCTGCCGGCATTTCCAATCAAAAAATGGTTGCGAAAATAGCCAGCGAAGAGCGTAAGCCCGACGGCCAGTTTGTTGTTCATCCTTCCGAGGTACTGGATTACATATCGGCTTTAAATCTGAAGCAGATCCCCGGCGTAGGCCCGAAAAGCCAGCAGGTACTGACAAATCATGGTTTGACCACGGGTAAAGACATACAACAAATTGAGCTAAAACAACTGCAGGCTATTCTTGGGGAAAAGGCCGGGTATGTTTTATTTGAGCGTTGTCATGGTCGTGACCGCCGGGAGGTGGTGACTGAACGTATTCGAAAAAGCGTGGGCGTTGAGCAAACGTTAACAACCGATATGCGGCTGGAGTCGACGGCACAGGCTTATGTTCAGGACAACTTATTACCCAAGCTGCGGCAACGGATGAAGATATCACATTGGCGGGAACAGCCCATTCGCAGTCAAACCCTTAAACTGAAGTTCTCAGACTTTACTCAAACAACGGTCTCGCGCAGTTCTCAGTTTATTTCGCCCAGCTTGTTTTATCAGCTCTTAGATGAAGCCTGGCAGCGCGGTAAAGGGAAAGGTGTGAGGCTGTTGGGGATCAGCGCAACACTGCCTGACCCCAACGAGCAATTACAACTCGAACTTGAGCTGGATTAATCGTCTTTGACGATAACGGTGATTTTTTCTGAAACAACAGCAGGGTTATGCGGCACGTGGTTTTTATCACCCAGAATGAGCTGCAACGTATGTTCACCCGGCTCTAAAGTCACCGTGGTTTCCGTCTGACCACCACCAAAGTGAATAACATCGCCACCCATTGGCTTATCCATAGCCGGCAATTCATTTTTATCTATTAGCAAGTGGTGATGCCCGGTATGTTTTACGTCAACACCCGCTGGTGCCACACCCATACCGCTTAAACCAAACTTAACTTTAAAGGTTTTACCCACGGTCTCACCGTTTTGCGGAGAGATAATGTAAGCCTGGGCTTCTTGCGATGCTTCCGTACGTTCTGTTTCTGCTGCCTGTGCGGTTGCAAGTACAGGGCCGCCTAACATGGCTAAAGCGCCAATCATCCATGCTTTATTCATAAGTTTCTCCAGTTATTGATATCAATCAATTCAGTTTAAACTGTGTCACCAATTGTTCCAAGCGTTCAAATGCCGTATTCAGTTCACGACATGCCTGCTTGGTATTATTTAGATTGCTGACACTCTGATCGTTCATACTACTAATATCCATAATGTCACGATCCAGTGTTTGGATCACTGAAGTCTGTTGTTCCGTTGCTGAAGCCACCGAATGATTCACATCATCGATATTGACGATAATGCCGTTAATCTCTGACATGTGTTCAGCAGATTCCTCTGCGCTTAGCACACAGGCACTGCTTATTTCCTGACTTTCTTTGATAACTTCAACGACACTGCGCGTACCAGCCCTGACCCGTTCAATCATTGACTCGACTTCGGTAGCCGATGACGATGTCCGCTGCGCCAGGTTACGCACTTCGTCGGCAACGACCGCAAAACCACGACCAGCTTCACCAGCCCTTGCCGCTTCAATCGCCGCGTTAAGTGCCAGCAAGTTGGTTTGCTCGGTAATGCCTTTAATCACTTCAATAATATTTCCAATATTCTGCGTATCTTCATCCAGGGTATGAATGGCCTGGCTGGAGGCATCCATGCGCTCGGACAAGTGCTGAATTTGCTGTCGGTTGTGTTGCAGCGAATCTCTTGCCGATGATGCTTTTGCAGTACCTGAACTGGCCTGCTCAGAGGCTTTTGCAGCATTTTCCGCAATCTCGTGCGCACTGGCGCCAAGCTCATTAATTGCGGTTGCGACAGAGCTGGCTTTACCCGCCTGCTCGCTACCAATATCCATAGAGTCATCATTCGCTTTGACCATACTGCGAATGTTACTTTCCACCTGTTGGGCCGCCGCATTCACCTCAAGTAAGGCTTGCTGAATTTTTTCAATAAATTCATTCATGCGCCGTGAAACCAAACCAAACTCGTCATCTGATTCAACCGGCAGCCGCTGAGTTAGGTCACCCTCACCACGAGCCATGTCAGTAACAGCTTCATTGAGTCTGCGCAGCGGCTTCAGCAGTAAACGCAGTAGCCAGGTGAGTGATACAACAACCGCGACAATACCAATAATCAGGTAGATCACTGCGGTCCAGGCAAAGGTCGACACGTTACTGTAAGCCTGGTCGCGATCAATAACGACACCCAGGTACCAGTCGACGCCCTGAATACCTTTTATTTTATGAAAAGAAACCAGCTGTTCGGTGTCATTAATGCGGTATTCAGAAAAGTCCGGGCTCAATGACACCGGCTGCCCGGCGTAGTCATTCACAGATTTTTCAATCCAGTTTTCATCCGGGTGAACCAGAATATTACGGTCACTACTTACCAGAAAAGCAAAACCCAGGCCCATAAAGTCGATGTCGTTTACAATGTTCGAGATTTCATCCAGCATCATGTCGCCGCCGGCAACACCGACCAGCTGGTTATTCCGACGCATAGGAACGACTGCGGTAATGGTCAATTCGTTGGTTGTAACGTCGATATACGGCGCGGTATAGGTTGGTTGCCCTTCATCAACCGCTAATTGATACCAGGGGCGGCTGCGGGCATCGTAATCATCGGGCAAATCAATGCTCGGATCATCCAGCAGGAAGGTCCCGTCAATTAAGCCATAGTAAACATTTTTAAACTTCCCGGCCGCTTTTGACTGTTGCACGCGTTCTAATGAACGGGCGGTGGAATCATCAACGTCATAGGCGTCAGCCGTTGCCTGAACAATGCTCATACGGTCATTGAACCACTGCGAGATATTGCTTGATACAGAGTCCGATAACGCCTGCATCTGATGCTGCAAGTTACTACGGGTTTGAGTCGACATCTGCAAAAAGTTAGTGAGCGTAAAGACACCCAACACTAACACCAGTATTAGCGATGCAACAGCCGTCACTTTTTGTGTAAACTTCAATTTTTTCAGCATCTTAAAAGCATCTCTTATTATCGTTCTATTATGAGCATTCTTAGGCGGTCAGTCGTTTTATCGGGCTATCCCACTTGAATGTCCGTTTCCGGGAAGCGGATGTGTCGTTTCCTTGGCGTTGCCAGAAAATAAGCCAATGTTAATGGCCCGACACGTCCGGCAAACATCAGGAACACCAACACCAATTGGCTTGCCGTCGTTACTTCTGCGGTAACTCCCCTGGACAACCCAACAGTTGCCGAAGCCGATAAAACTTCAAAGGTTATATCTATAAACGGCAGCGGATTCAAAATCATTAGGATAAATATACCCAGAAACATCAAAGTTAAGGTAACTAGAGTGACCGCAAGTGCTTTCATCACCACTTCCTGAGGAACGGTACGGTTCAATAAAGTGACGTGTTCACGGCGGCGAAGAAAAGCATAAGTAGCGACCAGCAAAACAATAAAAGTCCCTAACTTTATGCCACCAGCAGTACTCATTGAACCGCCACCAATAAGCATTAACAACATGGTATACACGGCACTGGCGTCCGTCATTGCTCCGGTATCAACCGTATTGAAACCTGCCGAGCGAGGGGTGGTTGCCTGAAACCAGGCAGCCATAGCCTGGTCCCCAAAACTTAAGTTAGCGAATGTTGCCGGGTTATTCATTTCCAGCAGCCAAATAATAGCTACCGACAATACATTAATAATTAAGGTCGCCCATAAAATGGCCCGGGTATACACCGAAAATTTATACCAACGGCGTTTTTCGTAGATATTGGTAATCACCGAAAAGCCCAAACCACCAATAACAAACAAAATGCTGATAATAAGGTTCACGGGTACACTACTGGCATAATCCACAATACCGTTAGGAGACAAAACAAACCCGGCGCTGTTAAAGGCAGAAATAGCGTAAAAAATGCTTTCAGCAAAGGCATCAATAAAGCCCTTTTCCTGCCACCAGGTGAGCGTCAGGCCTATTATTGCAATGGCTTCAACGATTAAAGCCAAAGAGACCACCGCTTTTGCCGTGCGCCCAATACTGGCGAGACTGGTTTGCTGCATAGCCTCTTTTGCCAGCACCTGATGTTGCATACCGACGTGTCCGCCGATTGAAATGGCGGCCAGAACAGCAAAGGTCATGAAACCTAAGCCACCCGCCTGAATGAGCAAAGCCAGAATCCCCATTCCAAATGGGGTGTAAGTCGCCCCGGTGTCCACGACAACGAGTCCGGTTACGGTCACAGCGGAAGTAGCCGTGAATAGACTTTCTAACCAGGTTATCGGTTGTTCGGTCGCAAAAGGCAACTTCAACAATAAGGTGCCCAATAGAATTAAGCAGGCAAAACCTCCCGACAGAATAACCGGCGGACTGGCACTAAAAGCTTTTCGCCTTTTCCTGCCAGGGCGTCGGTAAAGCCAGGCTGTTGAAGGGATCCACTGCTTCATGAAGACTCTTTTAACTTAGGTGCAATGGCTTTCAGAGCCTTTAAGCTGCCAGCCATCACCAAAGTTTCATTGCCTTCCAGAGTCATCGACATAGAAGGATCCACTGTCACCTCATCACGCCGTTTAATTAATAAAACATGAAAATACTCACTGTCATCGGGCATGATGTCTTCCAGGGTCTTACCCTTAAGGTACTCGCCAACACTAATTTCGACACAATACCAATTATGGCCAAGCGACATATATTCGTTGACCATTGGGTAGTTCAGTGACTGCGCAACTCGTATTCCCATCTCTTCTTCAGGGTGAATAATGCGGGTGACACCCAGCTTAGACAGAATTTGGTGATGAGACTTAGACGTTGCTTTGGCCCAGATTTCTTCTACACCAATACTTTTTAAGTGCAGAACACACAGTAAGCTTGCCTGGAGATCCTCTCCAATAGCAACAAGCACCACTTCACAGTTGGTTAAATCCAGCTCGCGCAGCGCTTTCTCATCGGTCACATCAGCAATGGCTGAATGCGTTAACACATCAGCCATCGCCTCTACCGCTTTCTCGTCCGAATCAACACCGATTACCCGGTGCCCAAGGTCAAGCAGTTCCTTCGAGGTTCGGGCACCAAAGCGCCCTAAACCAATGACGCCAAATTCTGCCATGTCAGACTCCTATTGTGCTTTTGCCGGCGCCAGGAACAGCGCATTCATCAGCAAGGTGTTTAAACCGTCCATGTAAGCGCGGTAAGTGGGTTCCTGAGTAAAGCTGATAACCATACCATTACCCGTTGGCTGCCACATTAATAGCGGTTTGTAAGGCAGTTGCTGTGCAATGTCATCCCACAAAAAGCCGCTAGCCAGCATATCGTCCGCACCCGCAAACCAGGCAATATTTCTACCCTGGTTGATATCAATAGGTGTAAACACATCGTTGCCGTTATAAATACTGATAACCTGTGGCTTTACACCGGCACTTAACCAGTGGTCGGTATCCACCTCAGCATTTAGCAGCGCACCGGGCACCCAGTCCGGGTCAGCGCCGTGCGGCTTTATTTCCGTTAAGAACTGCTCGCGGCTTTCAATGACTTTACCGTCCACTTTAGCTTCGTCTTCCGGCTTAGTAACGCCTTCTTCGGGGACTTTGCGCTCAAGTTTAGTGTTTAACACGCCGGCTTCAACGGCCCAGGCAGAGGCGCTGCCTAAGGTTAATAAAACACCGCCGTCTGACACCCACTGCTTAATTTTTTCAACCGCTTTGTCATTTAAGACGTCTGCGTAGCGCCCCTCCGGCAGGATCAGAACATCAAGACCGTCCAAATCAGAACGAAGCAACTGCATAGTACGAATAGCTGTTACCGGATAGCCCATCTGACGCTCAATAACAAAGCGTGTATGGCCCGCATTATAGGCACTGACGGGTTCGTCCCAGGCAATAGCAATGTTTGGCGCTTCGAGCTTACTCACATTATGTGAACCGAAGTTCGGACCAGCGGTCATCCAGCTTGAATCGACGCCTTCAACGGTTGCGCCCGAGGCTTTAGCCAGTTCCTGCAGTTTTGCCTGTAAGCCACCCTGGTTGTCTGCGCGGGTTAAAATGAGCGAACCACTTGGAAAGTCGCCGGCGCTTTCATGGGTAAAGGCTAATTCGCTTTGGCGAACTTCCAGGCCTTCCCGCAAGGCGGCAGTAAGGAAGCGACCCGCATTCATGTCACCCCAACGAACCAAAAAGGCCACCTTGGCGTCCGGGTTAATGACCTTACCGGGTTCAATGCGCCCTTCTTCAACCGATGCCGTGGCAACATCCGGCAGGTCATCACACTGATGACTGTCAACGTTAAACATTAATGGCAGTGACCAGCCGGTTACATCATAAATTTGGTCCGGCAGGTTGTTGTTTCGGCGTTGTTCCTGCTCCGCCAAAAAGTCATCCGCCATGTCCACTTGCTTATCCATTAAGGTACGTATCATGCGGTGTGCAGGTTGTGCCATATCAATGATGTAAGCGCCGACTTCATAGTCAGTTCCGCACACATCAAAGGCTTCCTCCGCCTGGTTCACATCAGCACCCTGCTCAACCAGCAAGGACGCCAGCTTGCGCGCAGCAGCCGGATCATCTTTAGCGGGCAGAATAATAGAACGGACATCGCCGTCTTCACCGGCTTCAACCGCTGATTTACGGTATTCCCAGAACTTCTGCAACAAGGCTTCTCGACGCTCGGAAACCGTCTGTATTGTCGAAATAGACGCAATAAAATGCTGTTGAACACCATCGGCGTAGGTCAGCACGTCGCCGTCTTCGCGCTCAAACAAATGTCCACGCGCCGAAGCCATTTCATAAGTCATAGCAACTGAGCCCTGATAAAGCGGCCAACTGGCGCCATACCCCGGGTAAAAGGCATCAAAAATTTCACGGGTAAAGTAATCAAAGCCTTTTTCATCAAACCACTGACCATTATTCTTACCAATCCAGTTCAGCGTTTCCCGCTGCGCTTCGGTTATCAGTGGGTTATAAGGCCGCGCCTCGGGGGTGAAATAGTATGTGGAATCACCGCTCATTTCGTGCAGGTCAACAAACACCAGCGGATAATATTTTAGTAAGGCGTCAATTTGTCCGCTTATTTCAGGCTGCGTCAACGCAATCCAGTCGCGGTTCATATCAAACAGGTAATGGTTAGTGCGCCCGTTCGGCCAGGGTTCGTTATGCTCTGCACTGCGACGATCGCCTGAGTGCTCAAGCCCAACACTCATGTAGTAACGATCCACAAAACGAGCCCGCCCATCGGGGTTTTGCAATGGATCAATAAACACCATGGTGTTGTCCAGCCACTGCTGAGTCTGCTCACGCTGGTCATGCAGTAAATGATAAGCCGTCATCATAGCCGCTTCGGGCGAGGAAATTTCATTGCCGTGAACGCCGTAGGACAGCCAGATGCTGCCGGGCAATTGGTCAATTAACTGCTCAGCGTCATCGCTGTCGGTTTTACGCGGGTCTGCTAAGGACTGCATTCCCTGCATGAAGCCGTCAAAGTCGGCCATGTTCTTTTCACTGGAAATAACCGCATAATAAAGCGTGCGTCCTTCCCAGCTTTTGCCGTACTCAAGCAGTTTTACCTGTTTCGGATAGGCCTGCTTCAGTGCTTCAAAATAGCGGCTCATATCCGCCGGACTGGTAATTTTGGTACCCATGGGGTAACCCAGAACTTGCTCGACGGTCACTTCGGAGTCGCTGTACCTGGCTTCAGGGAGTATGGAGCTTTCGCCGGACAGCTGCTGTGCATGGGTGGGTATCACGAACCACGAGGCGGCTACCAGCGCCGCTAATTTGAGACTGCGCATCTTCATTCCTGTTGTTTTACACACTGCCGAAACAATGCTTAGGGTTTATTTTTATGTCTCCCTAATGTAAAAGCTTGAACAAGGTAAGTGAAGCTCAATTTAGGCGCTATGAATAAAAAGACTCAAATAATCACACTAATGGTGGCTTTAACTACCACAATAATTCTGGCCGGCTGTGAAGTGACACCGAATAACGTCAGGCGAGTAGTTACTTCTGGCATCCTAAGCGGAAATGACCCCACAGCGGTTGTTGAATCGTTAGCTCGTGAGCGTCTCAATAGCTACCGCAGTAACCCCCGTCAGCTTATTAGCGATATTGAAGATCTGCGCAAAGCACTGCGCGACCTTCGTACCGTTGCCGAAGCCATTTGGGGTGAAGAAAAAGACACGGTTCCCAGCGAGAAAAAGTACGTTAAATACAGCGATAACTTTCATGCCAAAGCCGTGGTTGATTTTGAGCAAGGCCTGCTGACCGTAGCCACTTTACATGACAGCGGCGATCCCGCCGAAACCCGGCAAAAATTGCAGGCGGCAATTGTACGCACGCTGCTGACACCCGCCGATCTCACCGCCGTTGATATATTTACCGATAAAGAGCCAGAAGGTTCAGGAAAGCCCTTTTTGCGAGGCCAGGTTGTTGACCAGGACAATGTCGTGGTCGAATACCAGTGGCGAGCCAACCGTTTTGCCAAGTATTTAGTTAACAACGAGCTTCGCACTCGCCGTGCCAAAGACAACGACGTTTATGAAGTACAAATTGCGCTGGTGGACGACCATAAAGCGCTACGCAAACATCAATATTCCGATTACGTGATTGCCGCCGCGAAGCGCTACGACATTGAACCTGAGCTTATTTACGCCATTATTGAAACCGAAAGCAGCTTCAACCCTTATGCGGTAAGCCATGCCAATGCTTATGGCTTAATGCAGGTGGTGGCAGCTACCGCCGGGCGAGATGTCTTTGAGCGGGTACGCGAAGTTCCCGGCCAGCCAACCTCTGAGCAGTTATTTGACCCCGCCCAGAACATTGATATAGGCAGTGCCTACTTATACATTCTCAATACCCAGTATTTAAAAGGCGTGCAAAACCCAAGCAGCCGTGAGTACGCTATAGTATCCGCATATAACGGCGGTGCGGGTAATGTACTGAAAACCTTTTCATCCAACCGCAACCGGGCCATTCAAATAATGAACCGAAGTCAGCCCGGTGTCATTTACCGGGACTTAACTTCAAAACATCCTTTGGCTGAAAGCCGCCGGTACCTGGAAAAGGTGATGTACTTTAAGCAAAATTACTGACAAGACCCACAGCAAAAATCTTTACCGTGTACCGGTGCTGCCGCTTTCTTCTCGACAAAAAGTACGTTGTTTTCCAGGTAAATATGCTCGCGTAAGTCGTCCTGCAACTCTTTCAGGCCGTTATAAAGCGCAGTCCAGGTGCCACAGGCGCCTTCAGGCAAAGTCAGGTTGTTGGTCAGTTCATTAATTTTATTGATTTCGTCTTCGTGCTGCACGTGTTCTTCTTCCATGACTGAAATTGGGCCGCTTGGATAGACTCCACGCGACAACATTGGGAACAGGATTTGTTCTTCTTTCATCATGTGGCTTTCCAGCTCCTGCAACATATTGTCTAAGTGCTCAGCCAGACCATTAGGCGCTTCGGCATGATCACCGTGAACCTCTTCCACGCGCATAGCTAACTGCTTTAGTTCTGGCAGCTGGTCACGATGACACTGGTGAAAGCGCAAATAGATGTGCTCGATTAATTCCTGAGGGCTCGCGTCCTGCCATTTCTGTTCAGCAGCTTGTAAACGTTCATTTAAAGTATTCATGGGGTAACTCCTGTTTGCTAAATTAAAATTTTCAGCCGTTACTTAACGGTCTAAACTTTCGCTATGGCTGTTGATTGCAACAAACAGGCCAGCTTCTACCCCATTGTGATTATTGACTCTCCGGGGTGCCAAGGTACTATCAACCCAACCAATAAGGGTCTTTTTAACCTGAGCAGTCAATTTAACCATGTTACAAGAAAGTCTATTAGCAGACCTGCTGACCGAGCAGCCTGCCGCCGTTCGTTTACAAAATTTGGTCAATACCTTACGCCGTCATTTCAACTGTGGGGCGGTGGTGTTACTGAAACTGGATAACGAGGTACTTCAGCCCGTCGCTATTCAGGGCCTGGTGCGCGAAGCTCTGGGTCGTCGCTTCGTGGTTGCGCAACACCCACGGCTGGCGGCACTGCTGGCTTCCCGCAGCCCGGTAAGGTTTGAGCATGACTCATCGTTACCAGACCCTTACGACGGTTTATTAGCCGAGCAGCCGGGTAATGCACTGCCCGTACACGACTGCATGGGAATCAGCTTGTACCTGGAAAACAAATGCTGGGGGGTGCTGACATTAGATGCCCTGCAGCCAGGCACCTTTACCGATGATTCCATACTCGAGCTGCAAAAGTTCAGTTTATTCGTTGAAACAGCGGTGCGTATTGGCCAGCTTGAGCAAAACGTCAGAGCCTTGCGTCAGGGGCAACAACGCGCCATGCCGCAAGCCGGAGCGACAGAAACCAACGACTCTGAAATTATTGGTCAGAGCAAAGCCATTGAAGGTGTTCTGAAAGAGCTTAGAGTTGTCGCCGGTGCTGACTTACCGGTACTGCTTTTAGGGGAAACCGGCGTCGGTAAAGAGCTCTTCGCACGCGAACTTCACTTATTGTCGCAGCGCAGCGATATGCCGCTTATTTATGTTAACTGTGCTGCGCTGCCAGAATCCTTAGCTGAAAGTGAGCTCTTTGGTCATGTTAAAGGCGCTTTCTCCGGTGCTACCAGCGACCGTTCCGGGCGCTTTGAGGCGGCTCATGGCGGCACCTTATTTCTGGATGAAGTGGGCGAACTGCCACTGTCGATACAGGCCAAGCTGCTACGGGTTCTGCAAAACGGTGAAATACAGCGACTGGGTTCGGACAAATACCGTAAAGTGGACGTACGCCTGATAGCAGCCACCAACCGTAACCTGCGCCAGCAAGTCAGTAATGAAACCTTCCGTGCGGATTTGTACCACCGCCTGTCGGTTTACCCGTTACCCATACCTCCTTTGCGTGAGCGCGATGACGATGTGTCGATTCTGGCCGGTCACTTTCTTGAGTTAAACCGCGCGCGCCTGGGGCTTCGTGCTTTGCGGCTGTCGCCGGAAGCGGAACTGGCCATACAGCAGTATCAGTGGCCGGGTAATGTGCGCGAACTGGAGCACGTAATAAGCCGCGCGGCCATTAAGCTGCTGAGCCATGGCGTTGAGAAAACCGATATTGCGACCATTGAGCCGGACATGTTGGATCTCGATGTTCAGTTACCCATGTCAGCCTCTCTGGATTCCGATAAAAACAGCGGAGGAGCCGAGTTGCCGGTGCATAACGTTTCCATGAAGGAGGCGGTTAGCTACACCCAAAGAAAAATGATTGAAGCGGCTTTGAGTCGGCATAACAACAGCTGGAGTCAAGCTGCTAAAGACCTGCAACTGGACGCCAGTAACCTGCACAAAATGGCAGGCCGGTTGGGAATGAAGTCATGACCCGGGAGTTGTTGATTCGGTTGCTCTGGCGCGCTCTGGCTCTATTTTTTGTGCTACTGGGGCTGATTGGTATTGCCCTGCCGGTAATGCCGACTGTTCCGTTTCTTATTGCCGCGCTCTGGGCTGCCAGCAAGGGTTGGCCTCGTTTGGAGGCCTGGCTGATTAACCACCCAAAATACGGTCCGGATATTAGAGCCTGGCGCGATAATCGCGTCATAAAACGCCGTTCCAAAGTCATAGCCCTGATTATGATGGCAACAGGTTATTTGGTGTTATGGTTATTGGTTCCACAGGTTCCCGTGTGGTTAAAAGGGCTGGTGGGTGTGGTCTTACTCACCGTGGGTTACTGGCTGGCCACTCGCCCTGAATTTGTACCTGAAAATAATGGAAACTCGTTATGAGTAAAACCCTTTCTCATCAGCAGATGCTGAAGTACAACCGGCACATTGCCCTACCGGCTATGGACTTAGAAGGCCAGGAAAGGTTACTAAACGCCCATCTGGTCATCATTGGCCTGGGCGGATTAGGCTGCGCCGTTGCGCCTTATTTAACCGCCGCTGGCGTTGGAAAGATCACCTTAGTCGATGACGATGTAATTGACCGTCATAACCTGCAACGCCAAATTCTGTTCACCGAAAGCAGCGTAGGGAATAACAAAGCAGAGCAAGCTCGCCAGCACCTGATGCAGCTGAATAGCGAAACTGACATTAGAGTACTGCCGGTACGGGCAGACGACGCTTTGCTGATGAACTTAGCAGAAGATGCCACGCTCATTGTCGATTGCTGCGACAACCTGGCGACACGTAACAGCGTTAATAAAGCGTGCCTCAAAAGTAAAACGCCGTTGGTTTCCGGCTCTGCCATTCGTTTTGAAGGTCAGATTGCCAGCTTTTCTATGCAAAACAGTTCGCCCTGCTACGCCTGTTACAGCCAGTTTTTTGGTGAGCAGCAACTCAGTTGTACAGAAGCCGGTGTTTTGTCTCCTTTGGTGGGGGTGGTAGGTACCATGCAGGCTGTCGAAGCAATAAAAATAGCGGCTGGTATTGGCCAGCCGCTGTATTCATCGGTATTATTGTTTGATGCGCTGCACAGTGACTGGCAGCGGCTCAATATTCAGAAGCACCCGCAGTGCCCACACTGTGCAGACCTTTAACCCGGGTTTCCATCAGCACGCGGCGTAGTCAGCACTTTAAAGTAAACCACAACATAAATACCGTAAGCCAAAGCCCAGGCTAAAGTGCTGAACATGAGCCACTGGCTGGTTAACTCTGGCGCCAGCCACATTAAAAAGACCCGGGTCAGTGCAGCAATTAGCACCAATAAGAATGCGCCGGTCATAATCAGTTTGGGCTGCAATGGACGGCCACTGTGCCCCAGGGATACCCGCGCTATCATGCTCAAAATCATATTACCCATAGCACCAGCGGTCAGTGCGTGCATAGCCAGGCTCTGAGTCAGCTCAAAACCGGCATAGCGCAGTGCAAATAGCGCCAACCCAACCGGAATAAACCAATAGGCCAAATGCAGCGACCACAGTAACGGCACCCGCCAGGTCATCCAGATTTTCCAGCGCGCTACCCGTATCGCTGTAGCAATAGCTGAAACGGTAAATAGGAAGACCATCACCTGACTGGGTAATATGGTGTGCAGATTCAAAAAGTGAACCGCAAAAATAAGCCACAAACTACCCAGCGCAATACGATCAAGCCAGACAATCGGCTGTACTTTCGGTGTCATAGTGCCATTGGCGGTAAACATGGGCAGTACCCGGCCGCCAATAATTGCCATAAGCAAGGCCACCAGGAACACCGCATTGTAGGCACCAAGAATTTGAATATGGTACTGACCAAAGTGCAAGCCATAATGCATAAGCAAATTACAAACAGTCAGCAACAACAGAATGGGGACAAAAAATAAGTTTCGGGTCTGATTCACCTTGAGTACCATGCGCCCGAACAAAAATGCAGCAACAGGTAAAAGACTGATATCGACTGCCGCAACCAGCCACCAGGGCAACTCACTCCCAAACAAAAGACCCAGCCGCGCTGCTGCCCATAATACCGTCAGAATGAGCAAGGTGTTGCCGTGAGGTGCTCTAAGCCCCGTCCAGTTCTGCACCGCGGTTAATAGGAAACCAAGCACAATAGCGATAACAAAGCCGAACATCATTTCATGGGAGTGCCAGAACATGATGTTGCCATATACGGGCAAATCGACCTTTCCACCAAGTGCCAGCCCCCACAACAGCATAGCGATGGCACTAAACCCTGCTCCCAGCAGGAACAGCGGTCGAAATGCCTGGCGCAGAATTGGAATTAACTGCTCTTCTTTTTGTTTGTCTGTGATCTGCATCATTGTCACCGCTTAATTTTTAAAGGTACATTTGTAATATATCTTTTATTTATCGGAAAATCGACTGCTTACTCGCGAAAATAAGTTAGTACCCCTTAGTTGATTTCGTTTCTTTATGGCAAGTAAAAATTACCCATTAAGGGGTAGCCTCCTCGCTTTTAACAGGCTTTCCCAAGACACTTGAAACTACCCTTAAAGTAGCATTACCAGAACCTTCCGCTTCGTCCTAGTCTTTTGATACTAAAGCATTTTATTGCGCTTAACAGTAAAGTTTAGCCATCTGACTTAATGGATCTAACTGGAGGTCTTTCATGAACCAACCCCTGTCAGTCACAGGTGGTCAACGCAACAGAGCGCTCGCTATTTCAACGCTGGCGTTCACGCTTTGTTTTGCGGTCTGGACCATCTTTTCAATCATCGGCATTCAGATAAAAGCCGACTTCAACTTAACTGACACTCAGTTGGGCTTACTGATGGCAACCCCGGTATTAACGGGTTCTATCAGCCGTATGTTCCTGGGTATTTGGACCGACCAGTACGGTGGTCGCAAAGTCTTCAGTATTCTCATGTTACTGACCGCAGCCTGTGTCTATTTGCTCACCTTTGCTAACAGCTACATTATGTTGTTGATTGCCGCATTAGGTGTTGGCCTGGCCGGTGGTTCATTCATTGTTGGTGTAACTTATACGGCGGCCTGGTTTAACGATGTAAAAGAAAAGCAAGGCACCGCACTAGGCATTTTCGGAGCCGGTAACGTTGGCTCGGCGGTAACTAACTTTGGTGCTCCGTTTCTGCTAATAGCCCTTGGTTGGCAGGGTACTGCGCAAATTTATGCAACGGTACTGGCTATTGCCGGTGTTGTTTTTCTTTTCCTGGCAAAAGACGATCCGCTAAAAGAAACTCGTCAGGAACTTCAGCAAAAAGGTTTTTGGGAGCAGCTGTCGCCCCTTGGTGATCTTCGTGTCTGGCGCTTCTCACTTTACTACTTCTTTGTTTTTGGTGCTTTTGTCGCGTTAGCCTTATGGTTGCCGCACTACCTTATCGGTGTTTACGAGCTGGATATAAAAACGGCCGGTATGATAGCGGCACTTTACACTGTCCCTGCTTCGTTGTTTCGTATTCTGGGCGGTTGGATGTCTGACAAATACGGGGCTCGTCGAGTCATGTACTGGACATTCATTGCATCGGTAATTTGTACTTTCTTACTGAGTTATCCCAGCACCGAGTACGCGGTTAAAGGGGTAAACCAGACTTATAACTTCCACTTCGAAATCACTTTACTTGGCTTTGTTTTCCTTACTTTTGCACTCGGCTTCTTTATGTCGCTGGGTAAAGCCGCTGTATTCAAGCATATTCCGGTTTATTACCCGAAAAGCGTTGGTGCTGTTGGTGGTGTGGTCGGAATGATTGGTGGTTTGGGTGGCTTCTTGCTGCCATTAACCTTCGGCATGCTGAACGATGTGATTGGTGTATGGCAGAGCAGCTTTATGCTGTTATTCGTTATTGCTGCAGCCGCACTCGCGTGGATGCATTTTGCTATTCTTCGCGCAGAGCGTGTTGAGTATCGCGAAGACCGCGAAGAACGCGACCTGCCCGAGCTGTCCACTCCGAACTCTATGGTGCTGGATGACTGGCGTCCGGAAGATAAAACCTTCTGGGAAGAAAAAGGTAAGCGCATTGCCACCCGTAACCTGTGGATTTCCATACCCAACCTGTTTTTGGCGTTCGCAGTCTGGACTATCTGGAGTATTCTGGTGGTCAAAATGCCGGCTCTCGGCTTCCCTTACAGCCAAAACGAACTGTTCTGGTTAGCGGCACTGCCAGCATTGTCGGGTGCGACCTTACGGATCTTCTATAGCTTCATGGTGCCGATATTTGGTGGCCGTCGCTGGACAGCAATATCCACAGCGTCCTTACTACTGCCGTGTATTTGGATTGGCTTTGCCGTTCAAAATACCGATACGCCATACATGATCATGCTGATTCTTGCATTGTTGTGCGGCTTTGGTGGCGGTAACTTCTCGTCCAGTATGTCCAACATCAGCTTTTTCTATCCACAGAAGGAAAAAGGCGGTGCCTTGGGCATGAATGCTGGTCTGGGTAACCTGGGCGTATCGGGTATGCAGTTACTGGCGCCTCTGGTTATTGCTGCCAGTGTGTTTGGCGGTATGGGAGGTGACCCACTGGTGATCCAGGAAGGTGCGAATGCGGGTCAGGAAGTCTGGCTGCAAAACGCTGCGTTCTTGTGGGTTCCGTTAATTGTTATTGGCTCTGTCGCAGCCTGGTTTGGTATGAACGACATTTCCTCAGCGAAAGCTTCGTTCAGTGATCAAGCCGTTATCTTCAAACGCAGTCATAATTGGATCATGTGTATCCTTTATTTGGGAACGTTCGGAAGCTTTATCGGCTTCGCTGCTGGCTTCCCTCTGTTATCCGGTATGCTGTTCCCTGAAGTTGACCCAACCGCTTACGCTTTCCTTGGTCCGTTAGTTGGTGCTTTGGCTCGTCCCGTCGGTGGTATTGTCGCTGACAAGCTAGGCGGTGCAAGGGTAACCTTCTGGAACTTCCTGCTGATGATTGCCGGCGTAGCAGGTGTCATGTACTTCCTGCCAATAGCCGGTACTGAAGGCAACTTCTGGGGCTTCTTCGCTGCCTTTATGGTGTTGTTTATTGCAACGGGTATTGGTAACGGCTCCACTTTCCGTATGGTTCCGGTCATTTTCCTGAACCAGCGCAAACGCGAACTGGGCGATACCAACGAAGCCATTAAGCAGGGCAATAAAGAATCGGCTGCGGTTATTGGTTTTATCTCGGCATTCGCAGCCTACGGCGGCTTCTTTATCCCGAAAGCTTATGGTTCATCCATTAGTCTGACAGGAAGCGTATCCGCTGCCTTAGTGAGCTTTATTGTCTTCTACGCTATATGCAGCGTGATAACCTGGTGGTTCTACTCTCGTAAAAACGCACCAGACCCCTGCTAAACCGTCTGGGCTCAGGTATGAAAACTATGAGTCTAATGAGTAAAGCAAAAGAACTGTCACCAGCCTACTTTGGGTTGGTGATGGCAACAGGAATCATCGCCATTGCTGCCCACCAGCAGCAATGGCCTTCAGCCTTCTTTTACATTGCACTGCTGGCTTGGGGAGTCACTTTTATTGGGTTATGCCGAAGCCTGTTGCGGCTCCGGCAGCAGAAGTAACTACTTACTTTTGGGACGAAAGGGCTTAATGAGCGATTCATCGCACTCAAGGTAAGGCCCATCCATAAGATCAATGCAATACGGCACGGCCGGAAATACAGCGTCCAGACATTGCCGAATGGCCTTAGGTTTACCCGGTAAGTTAATAATCAATGACGAGCCTCTGAGCCCTGCTGTTTGCCGCGACAAAATGGCGGTAGGAACGTACTTTAAAGACTCCTGTCGCATTAATTCACCGAAACCCGGCATCATACGGTCGCAAACGGCCTCTGTCGCTTCAGGTGTGACATCGCGTTTGGCCGGCCCGGTTCCTCCGGTAGTTACGACCAGACAGCACCCTTCTTTATCCACTAACTCTTTAATGGTGGACTCGATAAGAAGCTGTTCATCGGCAATAACCCGGTACTCTGCCTGCCACGGTGACGTTAAATAGTCGCTTAGTGTGTCTTTTATCGCCTGCCCGGAAATGTCTTCATACACTCCGGCGCTGGCCCTGTCACTAACGGTTAGTACACCAATTCGAGCTATTTTCTCTGACATAGTTATCCTTTTCGCTATAAATGCTTTGTTCCGTTACGCCGTTGCCAAACCCGCAAGCTGTAACCAATAGCCGTTACTTTCTTTACTATTTAGTTTTACGGGTTGCTCACCATCGACATTGTTACGGAAACGCCCTAGCCAGTCAAAAGTCCCTTCCGGCTGCGGGCTTATGCGTACAATATCAACCAGATCTTTCATACTGGGTAATTGATTTATAAGATTATAGCGGGTACCCGATTGCGTCTGAATGCCATTAAGCACAAACACCTGCTGCCCTTCCTGGCTTTTAACTTCGCGGCCTTCCGGATACTTTATGCAACACAGTTCGCACTGATCCTTCGGGCGGTTTTCTGACCGCGCAGTAAAGCAGCGTCCAGACCAGGCCAGTGGCATATGACCGAAAGAAAACACCTCCACCTCAAAACAGTCTCTCACCGTATTAATCAGGTTTTGCTGTAAAATATCCTGCAGCCAGTCACGCGAGAGTTCAAAAGGCGCAACCCAACGCGTCATGCCCATATCAATTAAGCGGCGCAGGCTCTGATGATTATAAATATTAATAGCCGGCCCGGCGGTAAAGTTAAGCCCCTGTTCCTGCAATATACCAATGGCGCTGACATCATTAGCTTCAACATCAAATTCACCATTGTCACAATACTTACCCAGCTCTCTTAATTCAGCAGGTGCCTCTAGTAAGGTCATGGTCGACAGCGTCACTTTCTTACCCGCTTCTCTTAGCATGTGCGCTATTGTCAGGTAGTCATCCAGCTTCAACTCACGCCGCTTGCTACAGACAGTTTCACCAAGATACACATGTTCAACATCCGACTCGGCAGCCTGCTGGTAAAAATCAAAGACCTGTTGTTTTGGCCAAAAGTACAGGTTAGGTCCTAAAGAAAACTTCATGTTGGTTACTTCCATTTCCGGTGGTACGCGCCGAGCGTCGTTTGACTGCCCTCAGAAAGCGAGGACAGAACTGAGTTCCAGTTATCTGCCACTTCAAAGTTGTCGGGGTCGGCCATAACCGTGTCTATAGCCTGACGCCACACTCTGGTAATTTGTGATACATAAGCCGGACTGCGCTGTCGCCCTTCAATTTTTAAGGAGGCAATGCCTTCTTTATAAAGTTGCGGCAACAGGCTCAAGGTGTTCAGGCTGGTAGGCTCTTCCAGCACGTTGTAAATTTCGTCATCGACCGAAAAGCGTCCCTTACACAAAGTGGGGTAACCGGCTTTTTCGTTTTCATCAAAACGATCAATGAGCACACCGTTAAGCCGAGATTCCAGCTTGTTGTCCTGTTCGTCCCACTCCACAAAAGCGGCGGGCGAGCAGGCTCCTGCGGTATTAGGTGATTCACCGGTCAGGTAAGAACTTAAGTAGCAGCGCCCTTCCGCCATAATGCAGAGACTACCGAAGGCAAACACCTCCAGCTCAACGTCGGTTGTGCGCGCCAGCGCCCGTACCTGCTGCATAGACAGAACCCGGGGTAAAACGACCCTGGAAACACCAAACTGCTGGTAAAATCGAATGGCACCTGCGTTGGTTGCAGAAGCCTGCACCGATAAGTGCCTCTCAACTCTCGGGTACCTTTCCGCCGCATAAGCCAAAACCGCTAAGTCAGCAATAATCAGCACATCGGCACCGGCCAGTACGGCATCATCGACCGCTTGCCGCCATTTTTCCCAACTGTTGGCATGGGCAAAGGTGTTAATAGCAACATGCAGTTTACGGCCATGCTTATGCACGTAGTCCGCTGCTTCCGATAACTTCATCTGGTTTAAATTCAAACCTGCAAAATGACGCGCATTGGTTTCATCTTTTAGCCCCACATAAACCGCATCGGCACCATTTTCTATAGCCGCTTTTAATGCAGGGATACTTCCGGCTGGACATAACAATTCCATCTGAAACCTCTATTTAACTATTTTGTAGCGCCTTATTTGTTTATTTATTATAGTGCCCAAGTCTTTTATTTTGTTGTTGTCTATGGAGCAAAAAATGAATACCACCAATTGGGTATCTTCTATACCTAAAATAATTCAGCCAATAAATAAATTAATACCAGAGCGCATTATTAACTTTGGATCTGAACAATTATTAAACCGCTTATTTAAAGAAGAAATAATATCGGGTGATCTTGACTTTATTTCTGAAAGAGTTATTGAGATAAAAGTAAAAGATATTGATTTATCACTCTTTTTAACCTTAAAAGGGAACCAGCTAAAAGCCCTTAAGAGGCCTGTAAATGCCGACGTACAGCTTTCAGCAGATGGTGACGCGCTGCTTTTATTGATTTATGGCAAGGTTGATCCTGACACTTTATTTTTCAACCGAAAGTTAATGGTAAAAGGCAATACCGAATTAGGGTTACATTTAAAAAACTTCTTAGACACTATTGAGGTAAATCAAAAGCTTCCCAAGGCCTTATTTTTAATAGGCGACCGCTTTAGCGATTTTATTTATAAAGAAAAAGGTGAAACAATACAGATAAGTTAATTAAATAAGTTTTGACCGAGGTCAAGAGGTGGTTATGAGTACAGTTACCTGGGATAAAGAATTAATCGAAAAATACAACATTAATGGACCTCGTTATACGTCTTATCCCACGGCGTTGATGCTTTCCGAACAATTTTCAGAAAACCGCATTGAAGCCGCACTAAAAAATGCAGGTGACGGACTCTGTTTGTATTTGCACTTACCGTTTTGCCATAAGCTTTGCTACTACTGTGGTTGCAATAAGGTGATCACCCGCCATCAGCACAAAGCCGATAAATATCTGGATTACCTGGCCAAAGAAATGGCGATGTACCAGCCCATGGTAAAAGACAAGAAGATCCGCCAAATTCATTTAGGCGGCGGTACTCCAACCTTTTTGACTGAACAGCAGTTGACCCGGTTAATGGACTTGGTTCACGAGAACTTTACTTTTGCCAGTAATCCGGAAGTCAGTATTGAAATTGACCCACGCAGTTGCAGTGATGAAAAACTTCGCCATTTGCGCGAGTTAGGCTTTAACCGTGTCAGCTACGGCGTACAAGACTTTGACAAAAAAGTTCAGATTGCCATTAACCGCGTACAGGATGTCGATTTAATCGCTCATCAGCTGAAGCTGAGTAAAGAACTGGGCTTTGACTCTATTAACCTGGACTTAATTTACGGACTGCCCTACCAACGTCCGGAAACCTTTAGGAAGTCGATTGAGCAAGTGATTGAAATGGACCCTGACCGTATTTCGGTATTCAGCTATGCGCATTTGCCTGAACGCTTTGCCGGGCAGAAGAAAATACCAGAAGAGTCCATTCCACAACCTTCGGTTAAGTTAAGCCTGCTGGAACAAGCCATTACTCAGCTTAGCGAGGCCGGTTATCAGTTTATTGGCATGGACCACTTTGCGAAGAAAGACGACGGTCTGGCAATTGCTCAGCGCGAAGGTCGTTTGCAACGTAACTTCCAGGGCTATACGACCGACGGGCAGGATGCATTACTGGGCCTGGGCGTATCATCCATTAGCCAGGTAAACGGTGTGCTCTGGCAACACGAAAAAGAGCTACCGGCTTACTACAAAATGATAGATAACGGACAAAAGCCCATTATCAAAGGCATGGCATTAACGGACGAGGATAAAATTCGCGCCGCTCTAATTTCTCAGGTTATCTGCCACTTTGAGCTGGATATTGAGGCCTTTAAAGCCGAGTGGAATATCGATGACTTCTGGGCACATTTCGCCGAAGCCATACCGCTGTTAAAACCGTTTATTGAAGACGGCTTAGTTGATGTATCGGATAAAAAGCTGCGTGTCACAGAATTAGGTCGCCTGTGGGTTCGCAGCATCTGCGCATGCTTTGACGAATACCTGGACCACGGCCAGAACCGCTACTCCAAAGTGGTTTAGTAGAAAGAGGTAAGCCGGTCTTCATACGTTTGGGGCGATCAGGAAAGGACGTTCACGTGGTTAGAGCTTCCAACTCAGAGAGTGAGTAGCGCCAAGGATGGCGCCACTCAAGCCCCCATGGCTGGGTTTACGGCGTCTCTCTGAGAACAGAAGCCCTGCCCTGAGAGAGCTCTTCCCTTCCCACTAACTAAATATGAAACGTTGTTTCGTTAAGCCACAGGTGCAGTAATATGCTGGCTATGTAACCTAGTGCTATGACCGGGGTCCATTTCAGGTGGGAGGCAAAGGTGTAGTAGCCTCTGGCCTGCCCCATTAGAGCGACACCGGCTGCTGACCCAATGGAGAGTAAGCTACCACCGGTACCTGCGGTTAGGGTAATGAGCAACCACTGACCATGTGACATATCGGGTTCCATCGACAGTACAGCAAACATGACCGGAATGTTGTCAATGACCGCCGAAACGACACCCAGAATGGTATTCGCCATTGTCGCACTCATACCGCCGTAAAGCGTTTCAGAAAGCAGGCTCAGATACCCCATAAAGCCAAGACCGCCAACGCATAAAACGATTCCGTAGAAGAACAACAGAGTGTCCCACTCCGCTCGCGAAACCCGGCTGAATACATCAAAAGGCACCACACCACCTAATTGCTCCAGCCGTTTTTGGTCGCCTACGCGCTCTGCCATCGCTCGTTTACGAGCTAGAGAGCCTGGTAGTGTCATACGTAAGAAGTAACCGAAGAACTGTAGATAACCTAAGCCCATCATCATGCCCAGCACAGGCGGCAGGTGCAGTACAATATGACAAGTTACCGCTGTAGCTACCGTCAGTAAGAATAAGGCGGTAATTCGCAGCGCACCACGTTTTAGTTCCACCTCGGTGTGCAGTGTTGTCGGCTTTTTATTTTCAATGAAAAAGCTCATCACAATTGCCGGTACTAAATAGTTAGCAACCGATGGCAAGAACAAACGAAGAAACTCAGTAAAAGTGACCTGTCCTGCCTGCCATACCATTAACGTGGTGATATCACCAAAGGGGCTGAAGGCACCACCCGCGTTGGCCGCAACCACAATACTGACACAACATAAGGCGACAAATTTCTTATCGTCCTGGGCAACTTTCATGACCACGGCACACATCAATAAGGCAGTCGTTAAGTTATCCGCCACCGGAGAAATAAAGAAGGCCAGTAAGCCGGTTATCCAAAACAGCTGCTTATAACTAAAGCCTTTTTTCAGTAACCAGGCTCGCAGTGCATCGAACAAACGGCGCTCTTCCATGGCGTTTATATAGGTCATGGCCACCAACAGGAAAAGCATCAATTCCGCAAACTCAAGCAGGTTATGGCGAAAAGCAGATTCGGCCATAGCGGCCTGATCACCGGTATACACCCAGCCAATTAAAATCCAGATGAGGCCGGCGGCAACCAATACCGGTTTTGACTTACGCATATGGAGCTTTTCTTCGCCCATCACCAAAATGTAGGCGAGAACAAAGATGATAATGGCGGTGTAGCCAACAGTAGACTGGGTTAAATCAAAAGGAGAGATGGCGGGCTCTGCCGCCAGTGCCGATACCGAAAAAAACAGGGTAATAACGGTAATCAGAAATTTTGTCATGGCCACATAGGGCGCAGCGTACCTCTACAGTAACTGCACCAACTCTCCTTGTCGGTTAATGGTTAAAAAATGTTTGATCATGCCGGCCTGAATTTGTTGCACCATCATTTCCAGTGGCTGGCTGGCTTCGTCGCTTGAAATGGGATGACCGCCGCGGCCGTCCATTGCGCTGATAAACGCAATATCCCAGTCAATGTCGGTGCGTTTAGACTCTTCAACCAACGCAGAAAAGTCTTCGACTTCTTCGGGCAGTTTATCGACACAAAGTACCGGCTCTAATGTGCCGCCTTCCTGTGTTTCGAATTGCTGCTTCTGACTGTCTGTCGGTTGCTCGGGGAGTTGCGCTTTTGCCAACACAAACAGCAAACGCTGAGGTTCGTGTTGTTGTTTTGCTGCTTTTATAAAGTCTTGATAACTATTGATTTCCATGGCTTCACCTGAATTTCCGGAAGTGCGCGCGGAGAATACCATAAAAGCGCAATTTTAAGGCATGAAAAAAGAGGGAGGCGGGCTCCCTCTTTATGGGTAGTTTTCAAATTTTAGCTGGCTTTTCGCAGCCCAATATTGGCTTGCGCTGCGCCAACAGCAACCTCTGACGGCTGTTTACGGTGATAATGACGCAAATGATGCTCTTTGCGTCGACCTGCGCTAAATGCCGATACACGTTTCAGGTAGCCAATAACCCGTGTACCGTAGTCTATGTCTGCAGAGCCACAGCTGGAACATTCGCTTAAGGTGCGTTTATCAATCTGTTCGCAGGCATTACAAATGGTAATTTTGACGTTAATGCAGAAGTAGTTACAGCCGGTTTTTGCAGCAATATTCAGTAACGACAAATACCCTGAGGTATTGAGCTTTTCATCAAGGTTTAAGTGCAGAGCCGAACCGCCGTCCAGGTATTCAATCAACTCTTTTCCATGAAGAACAAGCTTATCCAATGCATTGGCGTCGTCGTCTTCTACCGCATAAAAATAGGAGTTGTAGCAGTCACGGCTCACTTTGTAGCCGTCAGCTCTGTCCCACTTAGCGTTTTTCACACCCAGGTTTTCTGCTGGCACGAACTCGGTATTGAACATATAGCCGTATTCTTTTTTCGCGGCTTTATTAGCGTCGTAAATCACTTTTAAATGGCTTTGCACAAAGTCTTTATAAGCCTGGTTGTTACCTGCGGTAATCCCCTGCGACTCAGCCGCTTCAACCATGCCGTTAATGCCTATAGTCAGGAACTGCTTGTCCAGAGTAATAAAGCCGGCATCATAAACGGTTAACAGACCCGCTTCTTTATATTCTTCCATCAACTTTCTGTAAGCCACCTGATATTTGTGAATTTTGCTGACTTCCTCCTCTAAATCTCTGCCATCCTGAACCAAGCGGTTCATGTTCATGGTTATGACATTAATAGAGCCTGTAGCGACACCACCGGCACCCAGGGTATAAGAAAAGGTATTGTCGCTAATTTCGCTGCGTAGTCGGCAACATGAAGCTAACGAGTCGGCATTGTCGGATAAGTAGACAAAGAAAGAATTACCATTAGCCATTTCTCCGGCGATTTTCTCTGCAAATAACTGATCTTTGCACTGACCGTCGTCGGTTAACATGGCAACCGTCACCACCGGGAAGGTTAGAATCGTTTTTTCGCGTTCCTTATTAAACCAGTCCAGGAAGAAGTCCTGCAGCGCGCTCACCGAACTCCATTCCGGCTTAGTGAAGTCCGCAGGGAAAACAAACTCACCAAACATACTGTCAAAGTAATGCTGGTCGTAAATAGAGATATTCCAGAACACACTTTGGTAGCCGCGAGCCGCCGCTGGCTGATTCAGTGCATACACCACGTGCTGCAAGTGGTTTTCAATTTGGTGACGATGGGTATTTAAGTAATCGTCGCCGTAGTCTTTACGGGCAAAGTAGTCGAAGTAGGTTAGGAACTCGACCGTAGCAACCGCTCCGGCAAACTGGGAACTTACAGCAAAAACAAAGTTGACGAACGTGCCGCAAAACGACTCTAGATGCTTAGGTGCCTGAGATTCGCCGCCCAGCTTCGTTAATCCGTCACGTAAAAACGGGTACATAGTGACTGAAACACAGTAAGGCTTCAGGCTGGTTTCGTCATGCACGTAAATTTCATGGTCCTCAATTTGACGAACGTACTCTTTTGCCAAATCGTTACCAAAAAGCTCACTTATTTTATTGCTGACCTGCTTGCGGTTAACCTGCACAAAAAAGTCTTTCATTAACTCGGCTTCAAGCGTTGCTATGTTCTTTTGTGTGACGTTGGCGTTTGCATCCATTTTTGAGCCATCGGCTGCATTTTGAGCATGTAAATACTCGTGGATGAAATCGACTTTGCCAGTGACTTGTTCTTCGTTTAAGCGCAACATAATTATTCTCCTGTTTGAAACTCGCAGTTCAATAACTGCTGTGTCCGTAAGTCATAGAATCGTTGGTTGGTCGTTGGACTTTCCAAGCCGCCCCGGGCAGCTATCCACGGTCCGGTTTTTAGATAAGTCAGTTGTTCACGAAGCGCTATTGAGACGTTTTCATAGCCGGTATACAGACAAGTCTCCAGCCCTTCATTTTTTACTTGCTTTAATAGTTTCAGTAGTGCCGTTGGCTGCCACTCGCCGCCCAAAAATAAAACGCAGCTAATTAATCCGCGATATTTTTGCAACTGCTGCTGAAGGTGCTCCTGCGTCAGTGGCTCGCCACTTCCGACCGGCCAGCTATCCACACTATGGCAGCCTTTGCACCCAACCGGGCAGCCGGTAATGGTGTAAGCTAACGCCACTTCTCCCGGAACTTCCTGCCAGACAATCTGTTCCGCGCTGTAATGCAGTCTTGTGGGGTAAACCGGCATAAAACACCATATATCGTTAGTTATTTTAAATTCAACACTACATATTGTGCTTCTAGCATAGGAGAGTCTGATGCGAATGCATTGATCCTGCTCAAGGTTTAAGCAGAAAGGAATAAAGCTGCCAACCCGCCTTAAGAGATACCTCTTTTAGGGTAGAAATGACCGTTAGGGTACTTTTAACCACGCCAGTTAAAACAACCTAATAAAACTCAGTCATAAAAACCCTATTTAAAATAAAAGATATAGTAATCAACACTTTAAAAAGTGGCCTCAATATTGCAATTAGGTGAACGCATAGTGAATTAATAAGAATTCTCTGCTCATAAACCTATGGAGTAACAACATGAAGCTGTTCAGCATCAAGGAGGTCAACAATGGCCGGGTATCGTAAGCTTTGGTGGACGCTAATTGCAGTTCTTGCAATTACCTTTGGCGTTTTAGGGTATTTTGGAACGGAAGTTTACCGGGAGGCTCCGCCTATTCCGGATAAGTTCATGAGTACCAATGGTAACGTCGTTGCAACCGAGGAATCGGTTTTAGACGGGCAGACAGCCTGGCAGTCGGTTGGCGGCATGCAGCTTGGCTCAATTTGGGGACATGGTGCTTACCAGGCTCCGGACTGGACAGCTGACTGGCTACACCGTGAGTTGCTGGCCTGGTTAGACATTCGTGCCCACGAAGTCTTCGATAAGCCGTATGAACAGCTTACCGGTGTACAGCAGAACCAACTTGAGTACGAACTTAAGGAAGAGTATCGCACCAATACTTACGACAAAGCCTCAGACACCGTTACTCTTAGTGAGCGACGCATTCAGGCTATTGAGCAAACTGGTGAGTACTACTCAAAACTGTTCAGCGATGACCCAGAGCTTCGCCCTACTCGCGTAAGCTATGCAATGAAGGAAAACACTCTGCCTTCAGCTGAGCGTCGCGCAGTAATGAACGACTTTTTCTTCTGGACCGCATGGGCAGCTGCTACTGAGCGTCCTGATGCCGACATCACCTATACCAACAACTGGCCACATGAAACATTGATAGATAACGTGCCTAGCGCAGAAAACATTATCTGGTCCATTGTCAGTGTTATCCTATTGATCGCCGGTATTGGTTTCTTAATTTGGGCGTGGGCATTCTTACGCGACAAAGAAGAAGAGGAACTGGTTGCGCCAGAGCATGATCCTATTGCTAAAGTCAAACTGACTCCATCGCAAAAAGCTTTGGGCAAATATTTGTTTATCGTTGTTGCTCTGTTCACTTTCCAGGTGTTAATGGGTGGTCTTACCGCGCACTACACAGTAGAAGGGCAAGAGTTCTACGGTATTAATATTTCAGAGTGGTTCCCCTACTCACTAACTCGTACCTGGCATATTCAGGCCGCCATGTTCTGGATAGCGACCGGATTCCTGGCTGCAGGTCTCTTCCTGGCACCGATTATTAATGGTGGTAAAGATCCTAAGTATCAGAAACTGGGTGTCGACATCCTGTTCTGGGCATTGGTTCTGGTTGTTGCGGGTACCTTTATCGGTAACTGGTTAGCCATCGCGCAAATCATGCCTGAACACCTGAACTTCTGGTTAGGTCACCAGGGCTATGAGTACGTCGATTTAGGTCGCTTATGGCAAATTGGTAAGTTCCTGGGTATCGTCTTCTGGTTAGTACTGATGATGCGCTGTGTTGTTGGTGCCTTCAAAGAGAAAGGCGACAAGAACTTACTGGCACTCTTCACCGCCTCAGTCGTTGCCATTGGCCTGTTCTACGGTGCCGGCTTCTTCTACGGCGAGCGTACTCACATTTCTATCATGGAATACTGGCGCTGGTGGATTGTTCACCTGTGGGTAGAAGGCTTCTTTGAAGTATTTGCCACTGCGTCACTGGCGTTCATTTTCCACAGCATGGGTTTGGTTTCCCGCCGTATGGCAACCGTTGCAGCACTGGCCTCAGCGTCATTGTTTATGCTCGGTGGTGTCCCGGGTACCTTCCACCACTTGTACTTCTCAGGCACAACCACACCGGTTATGGCCGTGGGCGCTACTTTCTCAGCGTTAGAAGTGGTACCGCTGATTGTACTGGGCTATGAAGCCTGGGAAAACTACAGCCTGCAAAAACGTGCTGACTGGATGCAACGCCTTAAATGGCCACTACTGTGCTTCGTTGCCGTTGCGTTCTGGAACATGTTAGGCGCCGGCGTATTAGGCTTCATGATCAACCCGCCTATCTCGCTGTACTATGTACAAGGTTTGAACACTACGCCTACTCACGCACACGCAGCACTATTCGGTGTGTACGGATTCCTGGCGCTTGGTTTCGTCCTGTTAATTCTGCGCTACATACGACCAACTCTGCAGTTTGATGAAAAACTGATGAAAATGGCCTTCTGGACAATGAACATTGGCTTAGCACTAATGCTCTTCACCAGCTTGCTACCAGTCGGTTTCATTCAGTTCTACGCCGCTGCGACTGAAGGTTTATGGTACGCACGTAGTGAAGCCTTCATGCAACAGCCTCTGCTTCAGAACCTACGTTGGTTCCGTACCGTCGGTGACATGGTCTTCATCGTGGGTGCACTAGGCATCACCTGGCAAGTCATAAAAGGCTTAAAGCATAAATCTGCTTAACCCTTAATAAACCAGGCTTCTACAACTTTGTCGAAGCCTGGTTTTTCTTTTTGGACGAGTTAATCGGAGGATGTATGAGCCGCAAACCCGATACCAAAACCGCGATGTATCAGTTGCTGGACGCTATTCGCGAACACATTCCTTTTGGCTTAAAAGAAGCGGATATGTGCCAGGGTATTTGCCGCGGCTGTTCTAAGAAAATGATGGAAATGCTGGATGCTGAGGTCAGCCAATGGCAGGCCGACCTGGATAATGAACTTGCTGACCCGACTCTGGCGGATCTGGTTTTTATGGAAAAACTGGCACGCCGTACCGAAAAGATTTTACGGCGCAATAAACTAATGAATTAATCCAGCTTATACACTTGCTCAGTAACCGGGTTATCGTCCGTTTGTTTCCCGTTAACTGTGGTTTCAGCTGACTCCAGTTGATCAATGCTAAAACGCTGACCATAACCCACTTCGACTTCCCCTTCCAATACCGAAAACGGCGGCCCTTCACGGTACCCATTCGGGTACTGCAACGTAATCAGTAAACCTTTTGCCTGCTCGGGTAATTGCTCGCATAGCTGTTGAACGTAGCGTTGACGCATTTCAGGTGGTAGCGCAATCATGGCGGCGCGATCGTACCAGGCATCAATATCGGCAAGGTCACTTTTAACTAACTTAAAGAAGTCCCCAACCCATATGACCAGCTCATCCAGAGCATATTCTTTGAAGTCACCACGCTGGGTTATTTTGGGTTTTAATTGGTTCTCTTCGAAAAACTGCCTAGCCGCCAGCTCACTCAGCTCTACCCCAAAAACACGGTAGCCTTTTTCCAGCAGCCACAACATGTCATTTGATTTACCACACAAAGGCACAAACACTTTTGCTCCGGGCCTTACCACACCAGAAAAATACTTCAGCAATAGTTCATGTGTGTGTGGCTGATGAAAACCAATTTGCTGATTTTCCCAACGCTCATGCCAGAAGGCAGATTCCATAATTTAACTCCAAAATAAAAAAGGCACCCCTTTGGGTGCCTATCCTAGCAGAAATAGAGCCGCTTACTGCAGTAACGGTGAACCGGTATCAACAAAATCGAACCCTTTGATATCAGCTTCATTCGCCAATGCCTGTATGTATTGAGAAACCGCTTTACGGTGCACTTTCTCTTCCAGGTATTCCGCAATTTTGTCTTTAACCGCCTCGTACGGTAACGGCTTACCATCAATTTTATGGTCAACAGACACCACATGAAACCCGTAACGAGTTTCTACCGGGTATTTCATTAACCCTTCTTCAGCGGTGAACAACTGGCGTTCAAACTCAGGAACGGTTTGCCCCTTGCTCAACTGCCCCAGGTTTCCGTCGGTCTCCTTCGACGGGCACGAGGAATACTGGCGTGCAAGCTGACTGAAGTCGTCGCCTTCCTGCAACTGCTGAATAAGCTGCTCCGACATACGCTTTGCATTCACCCGCTCAAGATCATCATCCGGCGCTGCCGCTAACAGAATATGGCGAGCCTCAACAATCGGCGACGTTTTAAAGCGCTCCGGGTTTTGCTCAAAGTACTGTTTGCAAGCTTGCTCGTCCGCTTTCGGGCGAGCTACTTCACGTTCAATCAGAATTTCAATGAAGTCATCTTCGCCGCCCTGCGCGGTGTCATCCAGTACCTCAATGCCTAAATCTTTTGCCCTTTGTTTGAACAGCTCACCGATTACCAGTGCTTCAGCTGCCATACTCATGGCTTCTTCCTGCGTGTCAGCGGGGTGATACTGCATTTCAGCCAGTATTTCCTTTTCCGCAATTTCCACTTGATTCACTTGTATCATAACAACCTTCCCTGAGAGGGTTGCCCCTCTCGATAACTCTACAACTAGCGAGCGAATTTTTTACGGACAACCTGGTGCTGACGAGTAAGATACTGAACAGGCGCGCTGAACATATGCACGAGTCGGGTAAACGGAAAGACTAAGAAAATAGTCATTCCGAGGAATACATGCAGTTTAAATACCCATTCAATTTGAGGGTTGCTGATAGCCGCTACTGCTTCTACCGGGTCAAGCGTCACAATGTTCTGTGCCCAGGTCATCAGCATCAGCATAACGCCCGCTTTCTCCCCTTCTGCGCCATGCACCACATGGTTTACAGAGTAATAAATTGAAATTAACCCTAAAACTAATTGTGCTAACAATAGCCACAGCAATAGTATGTCCATTCTGGTGCTGGTAGCACGCACACGAACGTTGTTCATGCGGCGGTTAATGAGAATAGCCAACCCATATAAACAAATTAAGCCGAAGATACCGCCGGCAATAATTGCCAGCCACTGTTTCGCCTCATTGCTAACACCCAGTATGTGCCAAACAGGCTTTGGCATTAGCAATCCCACCAGGTGACCAAAGAAGATCCCCAGAATACCAACGTGAAACGGCAAACTACCTTTTCGCAGTTGCTTACTTTCCAGCATTTGGCTGGATGCCGTTTTCCAGGTGTATGGCTCACGGTCATAACGGATCCAGGCTCCGATGAAAAAGACAGCCAAGGCAATAAAAGGGTATACGCCGAAGGCCAACATATTTAGATAGCTCATGGTAATCTCCTTAAATACCCGACACTTTACGCGGCTGTGATAAATCGTCGGTGTTCAATGGCACGTACTGATCCCGGCGCTGACCTTCCGAAGGCCGGTTCTGCGCCGTTGGACAACCCTGCATCTGATCATTGCCGGCAAAGGTCACCGCTTCTTCTTCCCACACTTTGTCCAGTTCTTTGCTGGTGTCATCGCGCTTCTCATTAGCAATTTGCTGACGCACATCGTCAAGGTCAATCTGTACACCAGAGATACTCAACAGTGTCTGGAATAAAAGTGAGTAGTTACTGCCGCGTTGTTCAAGCCTTGCTGTAAGCAGTGCCAGAATATGCGCAACTTCTTCTAAGCCCAGGCGGGCATTTTCATCGCCCTGGGTGGACAAGAATTCCAGATACAGCGGAATGTAATCCGGCAGTTCTTTCACACCTAAATCAAGACCAGCGGTTTTATATTGGTTCATTAAATCAACCATCGCCTGGCCACGGTCACGCGACTCTCCATGTACGTGCTCGAACAAAAGTAGTGACAGAGCGCGGCCACGCTCAAACAGTCCATCATACTCCGACTGCCAGTCCATCAATGACATACTGGTGCGGTGCTCAATAAAGGCCTCCAGCGCCGCTTTATCGTCAGTACTTAAAGGCGACTGCTGAATCATTTGCTCTAACTCCGCCCGAGCTTCTACAAGCTCGGGTTTGGGGTAATCCAGCAATAACGAAATAACTTGTAATACCTGCATGCTGATTACTCCTTCATGGTCACAGGAATGACTTGACGAACCGACTCTTTCTTAGCGCCGAACAGATTCACACCGTTGTTTCCGTCGCTACAGCCATTACCAAAGGTAAAGCCACAGCCGCCTTTAACGTCGTATGCGTTTTCAGCATAAGCGCGATGGCTGGTCGGAATAACGAAGCGGTCTTCATAATCGGCCAACGCCATGTAACGGTACATTTCTTCTACCTGGTTCTTGGTCAGGCCTACCTGCTCCAGAACCGCTAAGTCTTCAACGCCGTCAACATGCTCTGAACGCTTGTACGAGCGCATGGCTATCATTCGCTCCAGTGCGCGAACAATGGGTTTCTCGTCACCGGCAGTCAGTAGGTTAGCCAGATAACGCAGCGGAATACGCAGCGATTTAAGATCCGGAATTTCACCGTCCATACCCACGTGGCCTGCTTCGACCGCGCTTTGAATTGGCGACAGCGGTGGCACATACCAAACCATTGGCAGCGTACGGTACTCAGGGTGCAGCGGCAGTGCTACTTTCCACTGCATTGCCATCATGTAAACCGGTGAGCGCTGTGCAGCCGTGATCCAGTTTTCAGCAATGCCCTCTTTACGCGCCGCTTCCTGAACTTCAGGGTCATGCGGGTCAAGGAAGATACCTAACTGTTCTTCGTACAGATCCTGCTCGTTTGGTGTATTTGCCGCTTCTTCAATGCGGTCCGCATCATAAAGCAACACACCTAAGTAACGGATACGACCCACACAAGTTTCTGAACATGTGGTTGGCTGACCGGCTTCAATGCGCGGATAGCAGAACGTACATTTTTCAGATTTACCGGTCTTCCAGTTGTAGTAAATTTTCTTGTACGGGCAACCCGATACACACATACGCCAGCCGCGACATTTGTCCTGGTCAATCAGAACAATGCCGTCTTCTTCACGCTTATAAATTGCGCCGGAAGGGCAAGCCGCCACACAGGCCGGGTTCAGACAGTGTTCACACAAGCGTGGCAAATACATCATGAAGGTCTTTTCAAACTGACCGTACATGTCTTTTTGCACCACGTCGTCGAAGTTCTTGTCTTTCTTACGTTTTTCGAATTCCGTACCCAGAATTTCTTCCCAGTTCGGACCCCACTCAACTTTCTGCATCCGCTTACCGGTAATCAGTGAGCGTGGACGCGCAGTTGGTTGGTGCTTGCTCGGCTTCGCCGTATGCAAGTGCTGGTAATCAAAGTCGAACGGCTCGTAGTAGTCGTCAATTTCAGGTAAATCCGGGTTACCAAAAATATTGGCAAGCACGCGGCGCTTACTACCAATTTTTAGTTCCAGGTTGCCCTTTTTATTGCGCGACCAACCGCCGTTCCATTTGTCCTGGTTTTCCCATTCTTTCGGGAAACCAATGCCTGGCTTGGTTTCTACGTTGTTAAACCAGGCATATTCAACCCCTTCACGCGAGGTCCATACGTTTTTGCAGGTGATGGAGCAAGTATGACAGCCGATACACTTGTCCAAATTCAGCACCATGCCAATTTGAGCTCTTACTTTCATCGTGTTGTCCCCACTCCGAATTATTCAGTGTCCAGGAAGTCGACTTTGTCCATCTTGCGGACCACCACGAATTCATCGCGGTTACAGCCAACTGTCCCGTAATAGTTAAAGCCATAGGCTTGTTGTGCGTAGCCGCCGATCATATGAGTCGGCTTCATAACCACACGCGTTACTGAGTTGTGGATACCACCACGGGTACCGGTTAACTCAGAGCCCGGCATGTTCAAAATACGTTCCTGAGCGTGATACATCATGCTCATACCTTCCGGTACTCGCTGTGACACCACCGCACGAGCACAAATCGCACCGTTGACGTTGAAAATGTCCAGCCAGTCGTTGTCTTCAATGCCGGCCGCTTTTGCGTCAACTTCGCTAAGCCAAACAATAGGTCCGCCACGCGACAGGGTCTGCATTAACAGGTTGTCGGAGTAGGTACTGTGGATACCCCACTTCTGGTGCGGTGTGATCCAGTTCAGTACAATCTCTTTGTTACCGTTCTGACGTTTGTTCAGTACCGGCGCAACGGTCTTCAGGTTAATTGGCGGCTTATAGGCACATAAGGTTTCGCCAAAGTCACGCATCCATTCATGGTCCTGATAGAACTGCTGACGACCGGTAATGGTGCGCCATGGAATCAGCTCATGAACGTTGGTGTAACCTGCGTTGTAAGACACGTGCTCATCTTCCAGACCTGACCAGGTTGGCGAAGAAATGATCTTACGCGGTTGCGCAACGATATCGCGGAAGCGGATTTTCTCTTCCTCTTTCGGCTTCGCCAAATGGGTATGCTCGCGACCCGTCAGTTTACCCAGCGCAGCCCAGGCTTTAACGGCAACATGACCGTTAGTTTCCGGTGCCAGTGACAAAATAACTTCACAGGCATCTATGGCTGACTCAATCTTAGGACGTCCTTTGTTAATGCCTTCTTCAACGTGCTTGCGGTTTAACTTACCGAGGAATTCAACCTCTTCCTTGGTATCCCAGTTGATACCCTTACCGCCGTTACCCAGCTCATCCATTAATGGACCAAGCGAAGTGAAGCGGTTGTAGGTATTCGGGTAGTCACGCTCAACCACGGTAATGTTCGGCATAGTCTTGCCCGGAATAGCTTCACACTCGCCTTTCCACCAGGCTTTACCACCGTATGGCTGTGCCAGCTCTCCGGGGGAGTCGTGCTGCAGTGGTACGGTAACCACGTCTTGTTCAACACCCAGGTGCCCTTCACTTGCACGGGAGAACTCTTTCGCTATACCTTTGAAGATATCCCAGTCACTGCGCGCTTCCCAAACCGGGTCAACGGCTGCTGTTAACGGGTGAATAAACGGATGCATATCCGAAGTATTCATATCGTCTTTTTCATACCAGGTAGCGGTCGGCAAAACGATGTCTGAATACAGACAAGTCGTCGACATACGGAAATCCAGTGTGGTCAGCAGGTCAATCTTGCCTTCCGGCGCCTCATCAACCCATTCCACGTCTTCTGGTTTTTTACCGCCAAAGTCGCCCAGGTCCTTACCTAGCAGTCCATGCTTAGTACCCAACAGGTGCTTCAGCATGTATTCGTGACCTTTACCTGAGGAACCCAGCAGGTTCGAACGCCAGATGAACATATTGCGTGGGAAGTTTTTAGGGTCATCCGGCTGCTCACAGGCAAAGCGAATATCACCGCTTTTTAGCTGCTCAACCAAATACTCTTTAACATCCTTACCGGCAGCTTTAGCAGCTTCAACAACGCGCAATGGGTTCTGACCCAACTGCGGTGCGGACGGTAACCAGCCCATACGCTCAGCACGCGTGTTGTAATCCAAAATCGTGCTCTGCCATTTATCTTTGTTTGCCAATGGCGAGACAATTTCGCTCATATCCAGCTTTTCGTAGCGCCACTGGTCGGAATGGTTGTAGAAGAACGAAGTACCATTCATATGACGTGGCGGACGCTGCCAGTCCAGACCAAAGGCTAAAGGAGTCCAGCCAGTCTGCGGACGCAGTTTTTCCTGCCCAACGTAGTGGGCCCAGCCACCACCGGACTGACCAATACAGCCACACATCATCAGCATGTTGATCATGCCGCGATAACTCATGTCCATGTGGTACCAGTGGTTAACACCAGCGCCAACGATGATCATGGAACGACCTTTGGTCTTGTCGGCATTACGACCAAACTCAGTTGCAACACGAATCACATCCGCAGGTTTTACACCGGTAATGTGTTCCTGCCATGCAGGCGTGTAAGGCACATCGTCGTTGTAGTCTTTAGCACGGTTTTCATCGTTAACGCCGTTGTCGACGCCATACTGCGCCAGCATTAAGTCAAAAACGGTGGCCACATAAGCCGTTTCGCCGTTCGCTAATTCGACTTTCTTAGCCGGAACTTTGCGAATCTGAATTTCGTCGTGCTCAGTGTGCTGGAAGTACTCGTATTCGTGTGGAGCACTACCAAAGTAAGGGAAGCCTACTTCAACAATTTCGTCGTTGTTGTCTTTAAGCGACAGTTGCAGCTCGACATCGCCATCTTTATCTTTCTGTTCCAGGTTCCACTTGCCGGATTGTCCCCAGCGATAACCAATAGAGCCGTTCGGGCTGGTCAGGCTGTTATTTTTTTCATTAATTGCAATGGTTTTCCAGTCTGGATTATTCTCTTCACCCAGGTTGTCCACCAAATCGGCAGCGCGTAAGAAACGGCCCTGATTCAGTACTTTTTCACCCGGCTCCAGCATAACCAGCATTGGCATGTCGGTATAACGAGTGACATAGTCGTGGAAGTACTGGCTTTGTTTGTTGACGTAGAATTCTTTCAGAATAACGTGGCCAAATGCCATAGCCAGAGCCGAGTCAGTACCCTGACGTGGCGCTAACCAGGTATCACCAAACTTAGAGGCTTCGGAGTAATCCGGAGTAATAACGCAGGTTTTCGTCCCTTTGTAACGCACTTCGGTAAAGAAGTGAGCATCTGGAGTACGTGTTTGCGGTACGTTAGAACCCCAGGCAATGATGTAGTTGGAGTTATACCAGTCGGCTGACTCCGGTACGTCTGTTTGCTCGCCCCATACCTGTGGTGATGATGGAGGCAAGTCACAGTACCAGTCGTAGAAGCTCAGGCAGTTTGCGCCAATTAAGGACAGGTAACGGGCGCCAGCGGCGTATGACACCATCGACATCGCAGGAATGGGTGAAAAGCCACTAATACGGTCAGGGCCATATTCCTTCGCGGTGTAAACGTTGGAAGCGGCGATAATTTCGTTCACTTCTTTCCAGTCTGCACGGATAAAGCCGCCCATGCCGCGCGCTTCTTTATAGCTTTTCGCTTTTTTAGGATCAGTCACAATTGATTCCCAGGCTTTCACCGGGTCTTTATGCTGTTCCTTGGCTTCGCGCCACAGCGTCATTAACTGCTGGCGTACTTTAGGGTACTTCAGGCGGTTAGCGCTGTAGATATACCAGGAATAGCTGGCGCCCCTTGGGCAGCCACGCGGTTCATGGTTTGGTAAATCAGGACGTGTCCGAGGGTAATCAGTTTGCTGGGTTTCCCAGGTAACCAGTCCATCTTTAACGTAAATTTTCCAGCTGCAGGAACCGGTACAGTTCACACCGTGCGTTGAACGCACGACTTTATCGTGCTGCCAGCGCTGGCGATACCCTTTTTCCCACGTTCTGTCTTCATCGGTAGTAACACCATGTCCATCCGAAAATGGTTGCTTTTGCGTTTTAAAGAAACGCAGTTTTTCAAGCAGACGACTCATAATTAGACTCCCAGTCCACGTCTAACAGTAACTAAATAGATATGTGGGAGAAGTGTGCGTGATCCTGAGTCGACTTGCCAGTTCAAAAAATCAGATAACTCATTGATATACATTAAAAACTACCACTAAGGTGGTATATGAGTTTAGCTCGCATAGACTGATTTTTAAGAAGTTTTCTCGTTCTAATTGAGAGTGATTATTAATTAGCCCTAAAGGTGGTAAAAAAGAGGTAGCCCAAAGTTATCGGTTGTTGTCTCCCCCTTTGGAAATGCTATATCATGTAGCTGAATTTTTACTCTGAATGTGGTCCGGAATGATACGCAACGCATCTATTATTAATGTTTTTAGAATTTCGCTTGCGCTTATCGTGATCGTGGCCAGCGCCTCCTCTTTATCGGCATTTTGGCTTTTAGAGAAGTCCGAACAAGATGCTGAGCTTATCAACGTAGCCGGCTCGCACCGCATGAAAGCCTATAAGTTTGCGTTTCAGTTATCTAACGGTGAAACCCAGCAGGCAAATCAAACAGCTCAGGACATTGGAACCTTGTGGGAAAAACCTCTGCTTAATCGCCATTTCGTTAAGGCTGGTGGCAGCATTCAACAGTTGGCCGAGGAAGCCCGGACAGAGTGGGAGCGTGTTCAAACGGGTATTGCCGAACAGGGCTTTGTCAGTTTCTCTCAAGAGCAAAATGAAGCCATCGATAACTACGTTAACCAACTGGATACTCTGGTAGGTCAACTGCAGGAACATTCAGAGCACCGCATGGAGACGGTCCGCAGTGCTCTGGCCCTGGCGTCCTTCGTCATTGTTGCTATCTTTTTCTTTCTGCTGACAGTGCTAAAACGCAAAATTGATCAGCCGCTCATGCATTTATTGTCGGTCTCTAAGCGTTTAGGCCAAGGCGACTTCACCGCTAAATCTAAGCTCAATAACGAAGATGAAATTGGTCAGCTTTCACGCACCATGAATAAAATGTCAGAAACCGTCAGTTATTTTTACGGCGGTCTTGAGCGCCGGGTGGAGCAACAAACCCAGGAACTGTCGCGTAAGAACAAAGTTTTATCCTTTCTGTACGATACCGCCCGCTCTATCATTGTTCACAGCTACGACTACAACAACTATCAGCAAGTTGTAGAAAAGCTCTATGAAGTTGGCGAAGTGGAAGACATAGAACTTTGTCTTTTAACCGAGGAAGGCAGCCGCCCATTCCTACAGTTACAACCTCGTCCGAATTCACATGACCCTTGTGATTCCAACGATTGTGCTACCTGTATTAAGGCGGGACCAGGCGCATCAGTTATGCAGGACAAACTCGTTTATCGTTTTGTTTTAAAAAGAGAAGATCAAAATTACGGCGTACTCATTGTACGTTGCGAGCAAAACCAGCCGCTGGCTACCTGGCAGCAACAACTGATGAGTTCAACCGCCGATCAACTGGCCTTATCACAAAGCCTCAAGTCTGAAGAAGAGCAAGTACGCAGACTGGCTCTGATGCACGAGCGTACCGTTATTGCCCGTGAATTGCATGACTCTCTGGCACAAGCGCTGTCCTACCTCAAAATACAGGTGACACGTTTGCACAAAGGCATTGAAAAGAACGACCGCGCAACTATTGACGATGTCAGTAGCGAACTTCGTGAAGGTTTAAATTCAGCCTATCGTCAACTGCGTGAACTACTGACTACCTTCCGCCTGAAAGTAGACGGTTCCGGCCTTTATAACGCACTGCAAACTACGGTTAAGCAATTAACTGAGCAAAGCGACATGGCCATTAATCTGGACTACCGTCTGAATAACATACCGCTGGCTCCGCATGAAGAAATTCATTTGCTGCAGATTATTCGTGAAGCCAGCCAAAACGCGGTCAACCACAGCCAGGGAACTCAGGTTCACATCAGCCTTTCGCAACCCGGCGGGCAGGATGTGGAACTCAGAATTACTGATGACGGTGTCGGTTTACCGGAAAATGCAGAGAAGGTTAACCATTATGGACTGGCCATTATGCAGGAGCGCAGCCGTAACTTAGGTGGTGAAATTAATATGTCGCGGCTTGCTGCAGGAGGCACAGAAGTGCTCTTTTCCTTTACCCCGGACTACCTGTTGCAATAACCGGTCTGCCTAGGGGTTATAGAACTGGCCGTGCCGGCGCAAGTAGATAAAACCGTTCAGCAGTAAACCAATCACGTAGAACACAATAAAATCGATGTAAACGGTATCGGTGCTTTGCGATTTTAGCGCCCAGGCAAAGCGCAGTGGCAAATAGACCGCCCCCAACATTGCGATGGTACCCGCCCAAATTAATACTCTATGAGTGTAGGTTCGTGGAAACACCTTTCTCATAGTCACCACTACCGACCCGTTCCCTAAGGCACTGGTAAAAATCAGACCCAGCATACTGATAAAAAAGGGTTCAAAATAAATTTCTGTTGGACCGTGCTGAGCAAAATACATATAACGCCCGGCTACCGCACCAAAAACCATCATTAACAATAAACTGATTTGTGTTACCAGAGCACCACCAAAAATTCCGGCCAACCAACGGCCAAAAGGTCGGGCCAGTAAAGCGACAAAAGGTCCCATCCAGACCAGAATTAACGTGCTGTAACCAAATACAAACTCAAGCAACAATGGCAACGCCATGGCAAAACCAATAAAACTGCCAAAAGTCATGTTATAGAGAATACTGCAGTACCAGACATGACCGTTTTGGGTAAGAAGCTTTCGTATGGTTACCTTAGGCAACGACTGCTTTTTCGGGACAAATAATGCAGCACCAACACTCACAATAGCGGTAAAAGTGAATAAAACAGCCCAGACACAACTGAAACTGTTTAACAGAATAGGCTCACCGGCATCAACACGCGCGAAAAAGTTCCCGCTACTGCGTTGCAGTACTAAAGAAGATTCCATTCCGTCAGGCTGCCAGGTTGCCAGTAACGGCACCGCCAACTGCGCCAGAAATAAAGAGAATATGGTCATACCAATAACCACACTCATAGACAACGGTAAATTCAAAGAGCCTTTATATTGGCGGGTTAGATCAAATGCCGGCGCAAACATCGTGCAACCAATACCCGATAGCGCAGCTAATAATGCAAGCACCGGATAAGTAATGTTCGTATCTGAAAACTGCACAAAACTATCAATACTGACCAGCAACATAATGGTTGCAATAACAGCTGGCATCCAGCGCCCGAGCTGGTTAACAACCAAAGTACCTAGTAGTCGGGACAGAGCGCCACTGGCACCCGCTATAGCGACTAATGACATAAGCTGACTGGGCGTTAAGTTGGCATTGGATTTTGCCAACAGAACGACAATAACACTCCAGCTTGCCCAAAAGGTAACGCCAAGTAACAATACACTGAGCGTTAGCCAGCGCAAAACCGCGTGAGAACCGAGGTTTCCCTGCACGTCGCTGAGTGTATTTGTCGCCGAAGCTTTATCCATATCGTCGCAGTTATTCGTTTTATTTTATGATTAAAGACTTTGCTACTAAGGCCGGTTAGATACAACTCACATCAAGAGTTACTTTTAGGGTTATTATGGGGTAATGCTTTACCTAATTATGGGTAAAAACGTTATTCAAAAGTGTAAGTTCTGGCTATGTGCGGTGAATTTAACCACCAGCTATGTCAAACTAACTGAGTTAAGTACACAAGGGAGAAGACTATGACAACCGAAGCAGCCAGCATTATGTTAGTGGACGATCATCCACTACTGCGAAAAGGACTAAAACAGCTGATTGCCATGGAAGACGACATGACTGTTGTCGCCGAAGCCAGTAACGGCCCGGACGCACTGGAGTTAGCTGCTGAGCACGATCCCGACCTGATTGTTCTGGATCTCAACATGCATGGTATGGATGGCATAGAAACCCTGAAAAAGCTTCGGGATTCCGGGGTGACATCGCGCATTATCATGCTCACGGTTAGTGACGCCGACGACGACGTGGTGGCAGCTATTACTAATGGCGCTGACGGTTACTTGCTAAAAGATATGGAACCCGAGCTTCTGTTAGAACAAATTCACCGCGCAGTGACCGGAAAAATGGTGTTAAGCGAAGCCATCACCGAAATACTGGCTACAGCTTTGCGCCAGCCAACTCAGTCTGCTACTTCGCAATTGAGTACCTTAACCAACCGCGAGCATGAAATTCTAAGCTTAATTGCTAAAGGCATGAGTAACAAAGTCATTGCCCGCGAGCTGGACATATCCGATGGTACCGTTAAGGTGCATGTTAAACACTTACTGAAAAAGCTGGGCTTGCGCTCTCGTGTTGAGGCCGCAGTCTGGATGGTTAATCAACAAGGTGAATAAGTATGAGTAACCCGTCACTAATGCCTGTTGAGCAGGCACTAGAGAACATGCTCAATACCGTTTCAACCATAACTGACAAAGAGACGGTTGAATTATCGGAAGCGCTGGGGCGTATCCTCAACCGGCCGGTAAATTCAACGTTGGATGTTCCCGGTTATGATAATTCGGCCATGGACGGATACGCTGTCCGCAGCAGTGAAGCGAAGAAAGGTTCTCGCTTAAAAGTTGTCGGAGTTGCCGCTGCGGGACACCCTTATAACGATGCTATCCCTGAAAACGGGTGCGTTCGTATTATGACCGGTGCCCCCATACCTGATTCAGTAGACGCCGTTATCATTCAGGAAAATACTGAAGCTAATCAGGATAAAAGTGAAATTACCGTGCTACAGAATGTCGCTGAAAGCGATAATATTCGCCGCCGGGGCAGCGATATTGCTCTGGGTGAAGAAGTGATAGCAACGGGAACACGCTTAAGCCCGGTTGATATTGGCTTGCTGGCATCGCTGGGTATTGAGGAAGTGGCCGTTTACCGTAGACCGAAAATTGCGGTGTTCTCAACCGGTGATGAATTAGTAGCCCCCGGCGGAAAGCTGAAAAGCGGGCAAATTTTTGACAGCAACCGTTATCTGTTACTGGCTATGCTGGAGAAAATGGGCGTCGAGGTTGTTAACCTTGGCAGGCTGAATGATGACTTAGAAGCTATAAGCCAGGCATTACAAGACGCAACACAAAGTTGCGACGCAGTGATAACCAGTGGTGGTGTCTCCGTCGGTGACGCCGATTTTACCAAAACCGCTTTAGAACAATTGGGCTCGGTTTCATTCTGGAAGGTCGCTATGAAGCCGGGTAAACCTTTTGCCTTTGGCAAACTTAAAGACACCTGGTTCTTTGGTTTACCCGGCAACCCGGTTGCAGCAGCCGTAACCATGGATCAACTGACACAGCCGGTGTTGAAGCATCTCTCCGGTGAAAAACACATCAGTAGTGAATCTTATCAGGCAACGGCGGCGGAATATTTGAAAAAGCGTCCGGGCCGGGCCGACTATCAGCGTGGCTGGTTTGAGCAGGACAACAATGGTCAGCTTAAAGTCAGCAGTGCCGGTTCGCAAAGCTCCGCCGTGTTAAGCACACTGAAACGTGCCAACTGCTTTATCCGACTAGAGCAGGACCGCGACCCTGTGAGTGCGGGCGAAGAAGTCACCATTCTGCCTTTTTCTTCACTGTTGCGGTAAATGTTGACCAAAATCAATTCAGCCTGACGCAAAACATGGACACTGTTCCTTCCGGGAGGGTGTCCATGAAATTTACAGACGTACTATTAGAACAATTTGAAGAACTTGGCATAAACGAACTGTTCGGCATTCCGGGCGACTTTATTCTGCCGCTACTGGCAGACATTCAAAGTCGCCAGCGCATGCCTTTTCATTACCTGAGCCATGAGCCAGCTATTACCTTCTGCGCAGATGCTGCGGCCCGTATTTGTAACCGCCCATCGGCGGTGTTTCTCACCTATGGCGCTGGTGCACTCAATGCAGTGAATTCCGTTGCTCAAGCCTATGAAGAGCACGTTCCGCTCATTATCGTTGCAGGCTTTCCGGCGCAAAAAGAAATTGATCGTGGGTTAAGCATTCATCACCAGGCCAAGCAGGTTAACTCGCAGCGCCTTATTTATGCACAAGTCACCTGCTGTCAGGTACGAATAAATTCACCGCTAACGGCTACCGAACAACTGCAAAAAGCGCTAGCTGCCTGCCGTAAGTATTCTCGCCCGGTATTAATTGAAGTTGCGCGGGATGCTTACGATTACCCCGTTGAACCACCTCAGGCCTTAGCCGTACCGGAAATGCCAGATACAGAGCTGTCCAGCCTGACCTCACAGCTAAAAAAACGTCTGGAAAAAGCAAAAAACCCCGTAATTCTGGCAGGTATCGATGTGCGCCGCTTTAACGCCTCTGCTGAACTGGAGAACTTCAGTAAGAAAACCGGCATTCCAATTATCACCACCTTTCTCGGACGCGCTGTGGTTGATCACACACACCCTAACTTTGCCGGCGTATTTCTTGATGATGCTGATACCCGGGCCTACCAGTTACTGGAGCAGACCGACTTAATTCTGGCGGTGGGGGTTATCCGCACAGACAGCAACTTTGCAGCCCATAATCCGTTATTTAGTAATGAGAAGCTGGTGGATATTCAACAGAACCACTGTCAGATAGAAAAAAGTGCATACCACCATGTACAGCTGGATAAGCTATTCCGCAAGTTAGAGCAAAGTAACCTTCCGGATTACCACTACTTTAAAGCGGCGACCGGCAGTTGCTCTATACCTGACGATACCTTTAATGCCGACAGCGTGATGCGCACCATTCATCAGCAATTGGCACGCAGTGAACAGGTGGTCCCTTTTGTGACCGATGTCGGCGATTGTCTGTTTGCCTCGTTACAGGCCGAACCCAGTCTTTGTCTGGCTCCCGCCTACTATGCCTCGATGGGCTACGCCATACCTGCGGCCTATGGCATTCAGGCCGCTACGGGCATGCGGCCCATGGTGTTGGTAGGCGATGGCGCTTTCCTGATGACCGGACTGGAACTTGGACATTTTCAACGACATGATTATGCCCCAATTATTGTGCTCTTTAATAACCGTTGCTGGGACATGATTCAGGCCTTTGCACCTCAACTTGAATGCACCAATCTCAATGGCTGGGACTATCAGCAGTTAAGTCAGAGCATGAACTGTGACTATTATCGCGTCAGCCAAAGTGCACAACTTGAAGACGCCGTTCAGCAGGCGTTAATGCAGACAAAGAAAGTGTCTTTTATTGAAGTTGAGCTGGCAGCCAATACCCGAACTGAAAGGTTGAACCGCTTTGCTTATCGCTTTCTTAATGCATAGCGGCTGCTTTAAATGACGCATAAACCTGTTGTTGCAGCTGTAAGTTCAGACGTTTAACCGAGGCATTGGTTACCAATGCCCGGAGTATCTGGTCGCCAACGGTTAAAACAACAACAGTCTCAGCAACATGCTTCGCAGGTTCAAAGTCGATAATACGCGCGACTACCTGGTTCGTCAGTGAAGTATTAGGTAAATATTCTGTCGCAATACTGACGTCTCTCGCCCAGACAAGTAGCCGCCCCGCCGCGCGTGTTTTTGCCTCGCTCACACCTGTCACATCGACAGCGGCATTGACCGGTAGCCAGAGTCGCTGCTCCGCCAGTTGCCATGCAAGCAGTTCATCGGTGGCATTAACACGCCCGCCCGGTTGGCTCGGTGGCGTTACCGATAACACCGACAGCGGCCCTTCGCTGTGGCCGGCCAGAGAATCGACCTGGGTCTGCAAAGTGCCGCTGGAAACCAGCTTACCATTCGCCATGATTACTACGTCATCGGCCAGCTGCACCACTTCCTCAACATGATGCGACACCAGCAACATAGGTAATCGGAAGCGATTCTGTATTCGTCGTAAATCGGTAAGAATTTGCTTTTTCGCGGTTGCATCCAGGCCATTCATGGGCTCATCGAGTAATAATAACTGTGGCTGTGACAACAATGCCCTGCCAATGGCTACGCGCTGCTGTTGTCCTCCGGAAAGCTGGCCCGGCTTACGCTGCAGCAGCTCTCTAAGCGACAACATATCAACGACCTCAGCAAAGCCGATAGCCAATTCACTGTCACTGACGTTTTTCGGCATGCCGTATCTTAGATTACTTTCAACCGACATAGTGGTAAACAAGTGAGCCTGTTGGAATACCAGTGCCAGTCCACGTTGCTCCGTTTTCATGCGCGGTTTGCGCGAATGCCAGAGTGCATCCCGCCAACGGACACTGCCTTTCAGGCCCGGAGTTAATCCGGCGATAGCACGCAATAAAGTACTTTTACCGCAGCCCGACGGGCCGAAAATAGCGGTCACACGGTCATCGGCAAAACTGTGCGCCAACTGCAGACAGAAGTCTCCCTGCTGCTGTTCTATATTGACCGTTAACATAACCGCCCTCCACGCTGAGCGCGCTTCTGCCAGGCATAAACTGAGACCAGCACGGTAAAGGCAAATAACAACAGACCCAGCGACAATCGCTCAGCCGCGCCGTAGTTCATGGCTTCGGCATGATCGTAAATAAGTACCGACAAAACCTGGGTTTCTCCCGGTATACTGCCACCAAGCATTAAAATGACACCAAACTCGCCTAAGGTATGGGCAAAGCTCAGAGTTGCCGCAATTAGGAACCCGCCCTGACAAGAGGGCAATACAATGGTCCAGAAGCGACGCCACCAGCCGGCACCCAGAGTTGCTGCAACATCCAGTTGCTCTTTACCCAGTTGCCGAAAAGACTCCACCAGTGGCTGCACCGCAAAGGGTAAGGAATAGATAACCGAACCAATAAGAATGCCTTCGAAACTAAACGCCAGATGGTTCAGCCCCCAGGACTCCAGCGTAGATCCAATAAAACCCTTAGGACCTAGCCAAATGAGTAGATAAAAACCGAGTACTGTCGGCGGTAACACCAACGGCAAGGCCACAATGGCCTGAACCGGAGCCGCCAGCCAGCTGCGCTGATTCGCCAGCCACCAGGCAATAGGCGTCGCCAGCAGTAACAGAATAAGCGTACTGTAAGCGCCTAACTGCAATGTCAGAACTACCGCTTGCCAGTCTGTGCTACTCATTGCTGGCCCCCGCTCTGTTACCCGGCATTAACCCATGCTTGCGTTTAAGAGGGTTAAACTCCTCTCTCTGTGTAAACTGACTGAACTGTATTGCTAAGTTCAAATCATCAGCGCGCCTTAACACCGCATGTGACTGCTTCAATAAGCGCTCATCACTCAGAGGCAATACTAGCAACTGATTGTCGTCGCGAGCCTCAAATGGCAGAACGGAGACCGCAACAAAGGCCATATCGGCTGCACCTGACAAGGCCATTTGCGCTGCCTGAGCAACATTTTCTGCGTAAACCAACTGCCCCTCAACCGCATCAGCAAGCTGGTGGTTTTCTAAAACGCGCATAGCCGCCTTGCCAAAAGGAGCATGGCGCGGCTGGGCAATCGCCAAGGTAACGGATTTCATCTCGCTCAGCCGTTCAATCGACTCGGGCAGTAAGTCCGCCTTCGCGCTCCACAACACCAGTTGTCCATAGCCATCGGTGATGATTTCACCGCTTAAATAGCCTGATGTTTGCAAGTGCTGGATATAACTATCGTCGGCAGAGAAATAAAGATCGTACGGCGCCCCGTGCTGAATTTGTGTGGCCAGCTTGCCGGAGGAGCCGAAAACCAAGCGCACAGCAACCTTCTCGCGCTGCTCAAACTCGCCTGCCAGCTCGGTCAACAAAGGCCGGTAACTGGAGGCGGCCGCTATGGTTAAGTCCGCAGCCCATACCGACGAGGATAAAAAAAATAACCACAAAACCCAGAGCTTCACTGCTGCTGACTCCACTGTTCTGCCGCTTGCTGATCACTTTGCTTTGCTTCTACCCAGTGTTCGCCTTCTTCTGTATGTTCTTTCTTCCAGAAAGGCGCCTGTGTTTTTAAGTAATCCATAATAAAGCTGGCCGCAGAGAAAGCTGCCTGCCGATGGCCACTGGCAACGGCCACCATAACAATTTGTTCATTCAGCGACAGATAACCCACTCGGTGGATAACCGTCACACCACGCAGGTCCCAGCGTTTTTGAGCCTCTTCAACAATGTCGGTTAACGCCTTTTCGGTCATTCCCGGGTAATGCTCAAGCTCAAGACCTCGTAAACCACCCTCAACCGAGTCCCGCACCAAACCCGTAAAAGTCACCACCGCACCGCACTGCTTATTCTGTGCGAGGCGTTGATATTCTGTGGCTAAATCAAAGTCTTCTTGCTGAACCCGAACGCTGATACTCATGAGTAACTCCTAACCACCGGTAACCGGCGGGAACAGCGCCACTTCATCACCGTCTTTAACTTCCGTTGTTAGCGGCAATAAGTTTTGATTAACCGCACACAGCAACTGATAGCGATCCAGCTCTTTAGCGTAGCGCTCAGACTGTTGTTTTAATACCTGAACCAGCTCTTGTACTGTACTGACGTCAGCATCCACCTGCGTTTCTGCTAACCCTAACCGTTCTCGCAATACAGCGAAAAATTTTACGGTAATCACAACGGCGTACCTCCTCGTGTCCAGTGACCTCGTTTGCCACCTTCTTTCTCAAGCAGACAGGTGTCTGTTATGACCATGGCCGGATCAACCGCTTTGCACATGTCGTACACCGTCAAGGCAGCGACCGATGCCGCCGTCAAAGCTTCCATTTCCACGCCTGTACTACCGGTTACCTTGCAGAGACTCTGAATGAGAACTTCGCCTTTTTCATGGTCAAGTTCGAAGTCGATAGTGACTTTGGTTAAGGCTAACGGGTGGCAAAGTGGAATCAGCTCGCTGCATTTTTTAGCAGCCATAATGCCGGCAATGCGTGCTGTGGCCAGAACATCGCCCTTTTTAGCCGCGGCGGCTTCCAGCAGCTCAATCACGTCTGTGCGGCTACGTAGCCTGCTTTGTGCCACTGCTATGCGCGTAGTGGTGGCTTTATCAGCAACATCCACCATATGGGCTTCGCCGTGCTGATTCAGATGGGTTAATTCACTCATGTGTTTTCCTTATGACAGATGGCCGACGAAATTACAGGGGCCCTGACGTGAGTCCAGCTGTGGGCCCAGCAAGCTGTCCCAGGCCAGCTGTGCAGCGCCGCCGGAGCCTGGTACTGCTGCAACTAAGGTACGGTTTGCTAATCCGGCAAACGCCCGTGACTGGACGCTGGAGGTACCGATATCAGCAAAAGACAGCTGCCTGAATAACTCACCAAAGCCATCAATATGACTGTCCAGTAGCGGCATTAGTGCGTCCTGAGTGACGTTATCCAGCGCGAAACCGGTGCCGCCATTGGTCACCACAACTTGAATATCTTCACGCGCTATCCACTGACTGACCAATGCTCTAATCTGGTATTTGTCGTGACTGAGTACTTCGCGTTCCACGACCTTGTGGCCGTCGTTTTCCATGAGCTTCTGCAGCAGGTCGCCGGTGCTGTCGTCCGCCCGGGTGCGTTTATCTGAAAAAGTCACCACGGCAATGTTTAGTGGCTTAAAGGATTTATTAGCTTTCATGCATCCACTCCTGAGTCTGGCCGTGAATTTGACAGAGTTGCGACCATTGTTCCGGGGTATTGGTATTCACCAGTTGTGATTCGTTCTGGCAAGGCAAGGCTTGCGCGTTAAATCGTTGCAGCAGTGCAAAAACTGATCGCCGACCATTGGGGCCCGACAACTGCTGTTCAATATCCGCCTGAAGTTCCTTGCTATTGGTCAACACGCAAGGTAGTGCACAATCCTGATAGTAACTCGCTGAAGCCTGGTTATTGAGCAGTGGTAACAAAGTTTCAGCCGTTAGCGCCGGCATGTCTACCGGCACCACCAGCACTTTAGTAAACCGACAATGGGGTAAGCAGGCGTGTAAGCCTGACAAAGGTCCCTGGCCCGGTAGAGTATCCGTTACAAACCCAGTCTGATTACGGCTGACAGTAATATCAGTGCAGCCAAGCTCCGATAACTTTGCCTGCATATAATCCAGTAGGTTCCCAGAACCAAAACGCAGTAAAGCCTTATCCTTACCCATACGGGAAGAACGCCCGCCAGCCAGCAGTATGCTGCTGAAGGAAGCACTTAGGTTAGAGCCGACCATATTAACCACCAATCATCGCCAGATGGCGCGTTGCTCCGCTGTTACCCTCGTGCAAGCCGTGAGTCGCTTCTTTCAACATAATATTGTCACGCAGTGCGTTCATCAGCGGTTCCGGATCATCGCTTTGTAAGTACTTGCGAATATCCTGATGCTGTTCGGTAAACAGGCATAAGAACAGCTGGCCCAGGCTGGAAACCCGCAGCCGGTTACAGTCGTCACAGAAGTCTTTGCTGTAAGGCATAATAAGCCCCATTTTCCCTTTGTAGTCAGGGTGCGTAAACTCCTGCGCAGGGCCAGCGTTGTCCGCTCTTGAAGTAAGCGACCAGCCTTCGGACTGAAGCTGCTGTTTTATGCTTTCTCCACTGACATGGTGACGCTGATAGTATTCTGTATTATCCGTAGTACGCATTAGCTCAATGAATCGCAACGCCACATTGCGGTCTTTAATAAACTTGAGAAACTCAGGCAGCTCACCGCCATTGTATTGCTTTAGCAGCACGGTATTGACCTTGACCGTTGCAAAGTCCATATCAACCGCTTGGTCGATACCTTCAATAATTTCCGGAAGTTTATTTTGCCCGGTCACCAGATGAAAAGTACTGGGATCCAGGCTGTCGATACTGACATTAATTGCGTCCAGACCGGCGTCACGCCAGGCGGGTAAGTCGCGCTTCATGCGGTAGCCATTGGTAGTCATTGCCACTTTCTCAATGCCGGGAACCGACTTACAGGTAGCAATAATTTCCGTCAGGTCTTTACGCAGGCAAGGTTCACCACCGGTCAAGCGTATTTTGGTGGTGCCCAGTTTGGCAAAAGCCGTTACCAGACGGCGCACTTCAGGCAAAGTAATTTCATACTTACGGGAGCTGCAGTCAGGGCCATCGGGAAGGCAATAGTCACAGCGAAAGTTACAGCTTTCAGTCAATGACAGGCGCAAATAGGTAAAGCGGCGCGCGAAGCGATCTTGTAATTGTTGCATATCACACCTTTCCAAGTTCGGGAGGTACTTCCGTTTCCAAAAGCACCCTGGTGGCTGAATTGCCACGGCATACCGTTCATACCCTAATAAAAGAGCTTAGAGCCGGTAGCTCGGCGTAGTGTGCACAGCTTAGTAGAGCAAGCTATAGAGCGAAATTCCCTTGAAGGGAGGGGGGGGACTACCACTTAGGGGGTATTTGTACGCTATAAGCCTTGATGTGCATCAATTTTTGCCGGTGAAATTTCTGCTAATCTTTGCCGCCACTTTGGTCATACAGGTGTTCTATGTCAGCCGCTCATTTCCGCCCTGAATTGCTTTGCCCTGCCGGTAGCCCGGAAGCCATGCGTATGGCCTTTGCCTATGGTGCCGATGCGGTCTACGCTGGAGAGCCTCGCTACAGCCTGCGCGTACGCAATAACAGTTTCACTCTGGATAACTTGGGTGAGTGCATTGACGAAGCGCACCAACAGGGAAAGCGCTTTTATGTGGTAGTCAACATTGCCCCACATAATGCGAAATTGGCAAAGTTTGTTGAACACATTCGCGCTATTGTCGAAATGAAACCGGATGCCTTAATTGTTTCCGACCCCGGAGTGGTGATGCTACTGCAGGAAAACTTCCCTGAGCAACCCCTGCACTTATCGGTGCAGGCCAACACCATTAACTGGGCAGCGCTGAAGTTCTGGCAACAACAAGGCATTGAACGCGTTATTTTGTCGCGCGAGCTGGGCTTAAAAGAAATTGCGGAAATGCGCCAGCAGGTGCCGGACATTGAAATTGAAGTTTTTGTACATGGCGCCTTATGTATGGCCTACTCCGGGCGCTGTCTGCTGTCCGGTTATATGAACAAGCGCGACCCAAACCAGGGCGCCTGCACCAATGCCTGCCGCTGGGGCTACGAAGTTCACGAAGCCAAAGAGAACGCGGTAGGTCAGTACGAGCCGGTATTGCTTGGTGACCCCAAGCGTCCACAAGACTTAATGTTGCTCGATGAAGATCAGCACGGCTCCTACATTATGAACTCCAAAGACCTGCGCGCCGTGGAATATGTCAATGACTTAGTAGAAATGGGTGTGCACTCACTAAAAATTGAAGGCCGCACCAAATCAGACTACTACATTGCCCGCACAGCTCAGGTCTATCGTCGGGCAATTGATGACGCTGTTGCCGGCAAACCTTTTAATACCGAGCTTCTTAATGAGTTAAACGGTATGGCAAACCGCGGGTTTACCCCGGGCTTTCTGCAGCGTCACACCCCACAGGACTTACAAAACTACGAACGTTCACACAGTGAAGGCGAACATATTCTGGTAGGTCAGCTAACTGGGGCGGCAAACAGCAGCTCTGTCTATGAGGTCGCGGTAAAAAATGGCTTCTCTATTGGCGATGACTTGCTACTGATGACTCCGAAAGGTAACTATCCATTTCAGCTGGCACGTATGGAGTCACTTAAAGATGAAGCTATGATCCGCGCGCCGGGGTCTGGTTATCAGGTCAAAATTCAAACACCTGTCGCCATAGACAAACAGGACATTCCCTATTGTTTTCTCATAAAAGAAGCAGCAGTGAGGAAAGTAGCATGATTGTTATTAACGATGGTTGCATTAACTGCGATATTTGTGAACCCGAGTGTCCGACCGAAGCGATTTCGATGGGTGACAGCATTTACGAAGTAAATCAGGACAAGTGCGTCGAATGCGAGGGTTATTACGACACGCCTAACTGTTATGTCGTCTGCCCGGTTGAAGCGGTCGATATTCTACAAGCAAAGGGGTAAATACCCCCCCTCTCTTTAGAGGTAGATAAATCATTCGGAGGGTTTTGTATAGTGAACCAGATCAATAATTCGGTAGATGAGATGACTATGCGTACCCCAATTCAATGTAGCCAATGTAGCATGCAATCGATTTGCGTCCCCGCTGGCCTGGTTCCAAGCGACGTCGAGATTCTCGATAAAAGCAGCCGCGAGCCGCACCTTTATAATAAACGCAGCGTGGTTTTCAGCGAGGACCGCCCGTTAACTTCTGTGTTTGCAATAAAAAGCGGATCGGTTAAATGCTACACCATTGACAGCAATGGTAAGCAGCAAATTACCAGCTTCCACCTGGTAGGCGATATTGTCGGCCTTGAGGCATTAGCCAATGGTAAAGCCTCAACCTATTGTGAAACCTTAGAAACCTCCATGCTGTGCGAAATTAAGTTGAATAAACTGTTCGCGCAGGAGCTGCCCAAAGTTGAAAACAACCTTTTGCAGCTAATGAGCCGCCGTTTAGCCAATTGCAGCAAACACTACTTAAACATAGTGAATACCAGTGCTGAACAAAAAGTCATCGCTTTTTTGCTTTCAATCAGCACGCACATGCATCAACATGGTCTTTCACGCAACGAATATCGACTGCCAATGACGCGCACCGACATAGCCAACTATTTAGGCTTAGCCGTTGAGACCGTCAGCCGTATTTTTACATCGTTAAAGGAAGAGTCCCTTATCGATACCAAGCAGTCTATTCTGACCATAAACAATTTAAACGCCTTAGAGCGCCGCGTCGCATAACGCTACTTTAGGAGGTTACATGTCATCCGCTGGTTTTAATTGGTCCGATCCCCTCAACTGGCAAAACGCTTTGTCCGATGAAGAGAAAATGATTCAGGAAAGTGCTCATCAGTACGCTCAGGAAAAGCTGATGCCCCGCGTGCTGGATGCCAACCGCAATGAGAACTTTGATCGCCAGATTATGAACGAGCTGGGTGAGATGGGGCTACTGGGCGCCACCTTACCGGAAGAATACGGCGGCAGCGGTGTTAACCATGTCAGCTACGGCCTTATTGCCCGTGAAATTGAGCGTGTCGACAGCGGCTATCGCAGTGCCATGAGTGTACAGTCATCGTTGGTGATGCACCCTATTTACACCTTTGGTACCGAGGCGCAGCGCAAAAAATACTTACCTAAATTAGCCAGCGGTGAATGGGTGGGCTGCTTTGGCCTTACCGAGCCCGATTCCGGCTCAGATCCGGCCAGCATGCGTACCACAGCTAAGCGCACCGACAGCGGTTATGTGTTGTCCGGCTCTAAAATGTGGATAACAAACTCGCCTATCGCTGATGTTTTTGTGGTCTGGGCAAAACTTGACGGCGAAATTCGCGGTTTTGTACTGGAAAAAGGTATGAAAGGTCTGAGCGCCCCTAAAATTGACGGTAAGTTCTCGCTTCGTGCGTCTATCACCGGCGAAATTGTTATGGATGGCGTTGAAGTATCCGAAGACCATATTTTCCCTGAAGTTAAAGGTTTAAAAGGTCCGTTTAGCTGTCTCAATAAAGCGCGCTATGGCATTGCCTGGGGGTCTCTTGGTGCCGCTGAATTCTGCTGGCACGCAGCACGACAATATACACTGGAACGCAGTCAGTTTGGCCGCCCGTTAGCAGCAAACCAGCTTATACAGAAAAAACTGGCTGACATGCAGACCGAAATCAGCCTGGGTTTACTAGGCTGCCTGCAAGCCGGACGCGAGCTCGATAACGGCACGCTTAACCCCATAGCTATTTCGCTCATTAAACGTAACAGCTGTGGTAAGGCACTGGATATTGCCCGTCAGGCGCGCGACATGCACGGCGGCAACGGTATTGCCGATGAGTATCACGTTATTCGCCATGTGATGAATTTAGAAGCGGTGAATACTTACGAAGGTACACACGATATTCATGCGTTAATTCTGGGTCGCTCACAGACCGACATTCCTGCGTTTTAATAGCGAGGCTTATCATGCGTTGCGATATTGAGGGCTGGCAACAGGACTTTATTGAGCGACTGGCGCAGGAAGACTTGCCTGCGCCTCAATCGCAGCACTCGAACTTGAGCGATACGGACTTATTTGCGCTTTTTCACAGTCAGGTTCTGAGTCGCTTCACCGATATCGAATCACGACGCCTGCAGCGTCAGGGCAAAAGCTTTTACACTATTGGCAGCGCGGGACACGAAGGTAACGCCGCTATTGCCGCAGCGCTGCGAGTCACCGACCCGGCTTTTCTGCACTATCGCAGCGGCGCTTTTTTCTTGCAGCGTGCCAGGCAACTTGAGGGTTCGCACTCCTTGTACGATCTCATGTTGTCGTTTTGTGCCTCCAGTGACGACCCAATATCCGGCGGCCGCCACAAGGTACTGGGCAGCCTGGCGCTTAATATACCACCGCAAACTTCGACCATTGCTTCGCACTTGCCCAAAGCCATGGGTACCGCCTACGCCATTGGACTCAGTAAACGCTTAAAGCAAGCTGGCCAGTGGCCGGATGATGCCATTGTGCTTTGTAATTTTGGCGACGCTTCAGCAAACCACTCTACGGCCGTAGGGGCACTTAATGCCACCGGCTGGAGTGCTTATCAGGGCATACCGATGCCCATTCTCTATGTGTGTGAAGACAACGGCATTGGTATTTCTACCTCAACACCCCGAGGATGGACCGCTCAGCAGCTTCAGAATTATCCGGCAATTCGTTACTACTATGCAGACGGCGCTAATGTCAGTGAAACCTACGCTGTTGCCAGTCAGGCAGCCGACTATATAAGACGCACGCGAAAACCCGCGATTCTGCATTTGAAAACGCAGCGCTTCTTTGGACACGCCGGTGCCGATGCTGAAGTTGCCTACCGCAGCAGTGAATCAATTGCACAAGGCTTTGAAACCGATGTGTTGTTGCAAACCGCAGCACAAGTGGTCGAACGGGGCCTTTGCAGCGGCTCTCAACTTTCGGAAAAAGCGCAGTGCTGGTTGCAGCGTATTCAGAGGGTGGGAGCTGAAGCCTCCACCCGGCCCAGACTCGAGTGCGCTGAGTCAGTCATGGCTTCCATTGTGCCAAAAACGCTGGCCGACGATACTCAGCCACTAACCGGCACTCAGCAACAGGCGGTATTCGCGTTTGATAAGCGTAACTTTAAGAAGCCCCAGCCCTTAGGCAAAATGATTAACTGGGCGCTGCACGAGATACTGGCGCGGTACCAGAACACCGTTGTGTTTGGTGAAGATGTCGGCAAAAAAGGCGGGGTGTACCATGTGACTCACCACCTTTTTGATCATTTTGGTGCTAACCGTGTCGTAAATACCTTACTGGATGAGCAAAGCATTCTTGGCTTAGCTATGGGCATGGCACAACAAGGTTTTCTTCCCATACCGGAAATTCAGTTCCTGGCTTACGTACATAATGCCGAAGACCAAATTCGGGGCGAAGCGGCAACTCTGCCCTTTTTCTCCAACGGCCAATACCACAACGGTATGGTCATTCGTATTGCCGGCCTGGCCTACCAGAAAGGCTTTGGCGGCCATTTCCATAACGACAATTCCTTCGCCGTATTCCGCGATATTCCGGGAGTTATTGTCATGTGCCCGTCGAATGGGCACGACGCGGTACTCATGATGAGGCAGGCGGTTCAGCTTGCCCACTGCCAGAAGCGCTTAGTCATTTTTCTTGAGCCTATTGCGCTTTATATGACTCGCGACCTGCTCGAAGAAGGCGATCAAGGCTGGCTGCATGAGTTCCCTTCAGCTGACGCGCCACTGCCAGCTTTAGGCGAGCCTTCCCGTTATGGCGACGGCGACGAGCTGGTCATTATCACCTACGGCAATGGTTACTACTTAAGCCGGCAAGCCTGCAGCGAACTCGGTCTTGAGGAACGCATCCGCATTCTAGATTTACGCTACTTAGTACCGCTGGATATTGAAAAGGTCGTAGACGCCATTGGCCCTGCTAACCACATTCTGGTTGTCGATGAGTGTCGTAACCGCGGTTCGCTAAGTGAAGAGCTGATAACGGCTCTGTACGAACACAGCCGTGACTGGCAACGCGTTGACCGCATTACCGCCAAGGACAGCTTTATTCCTCTGGGTTCAGCCGCTTATAAGGTTTTGCCCGGAAAAGAAGACATTCGCCAGTATTTACAGGAGCATTTAGGCCAATGAAACAAACTGCCGTTATCGTCTGCCCCGGTCGTGGTGGTTACAACAAACCTGAATTAGGCTCTATCACTAAGCGCCATTTGCCAAAGCAAAGTGAACTCATTGGCCGGTTCGACAAAGTCCGCGAAAGCGAAGGTTTTACCGGCGTTTCGGAGCTCGATCAGAAAGGTAAGTTCGATCACCGACTACATTTAAAACCGGAAAACTCCGCAGCCTTAATTTTTGCCGCCGGTTACGCCGACTTCAAAGCGGTTGACCCGGAGCAGTATGACATAGTCGCCGTAACCGGAAACTCTATGGGCTGGTATACCGCCCTGGCTTGTGCCGGTGCATGGCAGCCGGAAAAAGCGATGTCTATTGTCACCGACATGGCAAAGCGAACTGCCACAGCCGAAGGTGCGCAGCTTATTTACCCCATTATGAACGAGCAGTGGCAACCGGACAAAGCTCGTGAAAAGGCCGTCAGCCAACTGTTAGAAAAACTCGCGGGAGAGCTGTTTTTATCCATTCGTTACGGCGGCTATGTTCTGCTGGCGGGTACACAGAATGCGATTAACGCTGCCAACAAAGCCCTGGCTCCTGTTGATAACCGCTTCCCTATGATTTTACCCGGCCATGCGGCATTTCATTCGCCGTTAATGAAAGAGGCGTCAGACCGGGCTCTTTCCGTGTGGGACAGCAGCCATTTCAGACAGCCTGAACTGCCACTGATAGACGGCCGTGGTGTTATTTGGGAGCCGCCCGGCTGCAATTTGGATGCCCTGCAACGCTATACTTTTGGGCATCAGGTAACCGAATATTACGACTACACCAAAGCCATTACAGTCGCCTTAAGAGAGTTTGCGCCGGATAAGCTATTGCTGTTGGGGCCGGGCAATAGCCTGGGTGGTGCCACCGGACAAAGTCTGGTCGCCGCTAACTGGCGGAACCTTTCCGGTAAAGATGACTTTACCCGGCGGCAGGAAGGCGAAGAAGCCCCGGTTATTAGCCTGGGGCTATAATACTTAGCGGATACCTTTACTGTTCAGGTGTCCTTTGTAAGCCATATCGCTTTTCATAATGTGATTCATTAACCAGGCTTTTACGAAGTCCAGTAGTTCATCAATCACGTCTTCGTGGTTATCAACCCGGTGTTTGAAGCGCATTACGTCCTGCACTAAGTCGCGATGCTTAAGCTTATGGTTTTCTAAGTCCGGATAGCCGTTGCGCTCCATTAGCAACTCTTCGTAGTTAAAGTGCGTTGCCGTGTAATTAATTAGCGAGTCCACTAAGCGCTGCAGTGCATGCTGGTCACCATCGCGAAGCTTAAGGCGGTAAAGCTCATTAGCAATGTAAATTAAGCGCTGGTGCTGACGGTTAATTTCTTCAATGCCTACATCCAGTTTCGACGACCATTCAATGAGTACGTCCTGCTCCGCAAGACGCTGCTCTATCACGTCTTTCTCAATGTAATACCGGTCGCCAAGAGATTTTATCTCGCCGCCTAGGGTGGTTAATTGCGCCGAGCTCTCTAATGCCTCCTGCGACCGCGCATGCACAATTCGGGCACTTTCTGACAGCGAATTAATATTCTCCTGAATGTTCATAGTAACCGCCGACTGCTCTTCGGCTGCGGACGCTATCTGAATATTCAGGTCATTAATAACACCGACGTTTTCAACAATGTCAGTCAGCGAGTTTGACGCTTTATTTGCCTGCTCGACATTCTCACCAGCCAGAGTCTTGTTGCGCTCCATAGAATGAACCGCGTTGCTGGTGTTGGTTTCAAGCCGGCCAATCACATTTTGTATTTCACCCGTTGATGCCTGCACGCGCTGCGCCAGTTGCCTGACTTCGTCCGCCACCACAGCGAAGCCGCGGCCCGACTCACCGGCCCGGGCGGCTTCAATTGCCGCATTCAGCGCCAGCAAATTGGTCTGATCGGCAATGTCATTAATGGTCAGTAGTATTTTCGAGATAGCCTGGCTGTCTTCCGACAGGGTTTTTATCACTTGTTGAGACTCAGATACTTCCTGCTCAAGCTTTTGAATAGCCACGACCATGGTATTAACAACCTGCTGACCGTTTTGCGCTGACACTAAGGTGTTGTCAGCTTCAGTAGCCGCTTTTTGCGTTGACTCAGATACCTCACTAATTGCGGCTGTCATTTGTTCCACCGCCGCGGCTGCACTCTGCATTTGAGCCGCCTGCTCTTTGGCTCGCTCAGCAAGCTCTTTTATGGCCTGATAGTTTCCGTCCCCCAGGCTGTCCATACCGTCGCTCGATTTTCGGATGGCATCGACTGAATAGCTGGTTTCTATGGCAACAGAGTTTAAGTAATGGGTTATTTTTGCCAGTTCATCTTTGCCCTCTGTTGTGCCTAAGCTGTTTAGATCGCCATTAGCTAACTGTTTTGCCATACGAATGTTGGCTGACACAGCGCGATAAATGCCTAAGTACAGGCTGGTGAAAAGCAGTAATTGTAAAAGCAGTACGCCCAGCATCAACGCGATATTGGTCCATACCACAGTATCCAGTTTTCCAGCACGCTGTTCTAATCTGGACTGATACGCTGGACTAACACTGTCATAAAAACCAAACAAGGCTCCAATTGCCGCAGTGCCTTCACGGAAAAAGTCCCCGGCTGACATTTGCCGATTCAACAACCTGCGTGATGCCGTCTCACTAAATAATATCAATTGTTGCTCGGCCGCTTCCGCCTGCTTCAGTAACCCTGGATCATTGGTTTCATCGGATAAATTCTTAACCGCCTCGACAAAGTTCGAAACCTGGTTTTCCAGTACGTAGGTTATTGTGGTGATATCTTGTTGCAGTTCTTTGCTTTCCTGGCCGTTTAACCACTGCGCTCCCAGACCTCTTAAGCGCCCGCTCTGCTCAACTAACTGCGGCAGTTCTTCAACCGCAAGACGTGCCAGCAGAAGGCTGGCCAGCTCGTTCTCCAACAGCTGTTGCGAGCCGGCACTGAGTTTTGCTAAAAGACTTTGGAGATTTTTCAATAGCTGAGTGTGCTGCTTAAACTGGCCGGTAGAACCGTTAAGACTTTGCCATTGACGGCGAAGTTGGGACAACGCCCGTGTGGAGAAAAACGCCTGCTGGCTTTGTAACGCCTCAAGCTCATCGAAGTGACTATTAATGGCTTGCACAGAGCGGTTTATTTCTCCGGAAAACTCACGCTTTTGCGCATCACTTCCGGTCATTCCCCGGTGTTTAGCAATATGCTCCAGTAACCCTCTGAACTCAGGCCAGTACTGGGCTGCCATTTGTTTGTCTGCCACTTGCTGACTCTTATTTAAGGAGTCAGTTACCATCAGTGAACTGAGTACAATAACCGGAATAAACAATAAAAAGCCGATTAAACTGAATTTTCGTCGAAAGCTTAATAAATTAAACAACTTCTGGACAGGGCGAGTTAACCAATCGAGCCACTTCATAACCACTCCACTACAGGCAAAATCTGCAACCACAAACGGGCTATTTTGCCTATTCATCGGCATTAGTCACATGAAATATAGGGTTATTACTTATTAGGTAGCTTTTACTTGATCAGGATCAATAAACCAGTAAGCTTTCCAGAGTCATCTCTGTCATTTCACTAAAAGCCGTCTGCCTTTCATTCGCCGATAAACCATTACCCGTTCTTATTTCATCGGAGACTGTCATAACGGCTAACGCCTGTTTCTTGTGTATAGCGGCAATGGCGTACAGTGCAGCAGCTTCCATATCTAACGCCAGCACATTCATAGCCTCCAGTCGGCATTCCAGCTTTTTATCAGGGTGATAAAAGCTATCGGTTGAAAACACATTCCCCACTGCCACCGGCTGATTCTTTTTCTGACAATAGCCGACAAATTCACTCAAAAGCTTATAGTCTGCAATGGGCGCAAAGTCGTAACCACCGAACAGCTGCCGGTTCATCGCCGAATCGGTGCAAGCTCCCTGGGCTACCACTAAGTCTCGTAAATTAAGGTCTGCCGATACCGCACCGCAACTGCCCACCCGAACCAGCCGCTCTACTCCGAAGTGCTGAAATAACTCCTGCGCGTAAAGCGTACAGGACGGCATACCCATGCCAGAGCCCATAACGGAAACCGGCGTGCCACGAAATTGACCGGTGAATGCGAGCATATTTCGAGTGTCACTTATCAGCTCAGCGTTATCTAAATGCGCTTCAGCAATATGTTTTGCCCGCAAAGGGTCACCTGGAAACAAGCAAAGCTCTGCAAAATCGCCGGCCTTAGCCGAAATGTGGGGAGTGGTCATAGGGTTCACCCTGTTATTTTTTAATCAAGATAGATGACAAATCAGAAATTATCGACTATATTTCGCATTTATCTAAATTAGCTAATTCGGAATTAATATGATCAATGCCATTATGAAATTGGCGACAGGGTACCGCAGAAGCGTCTTCTGGATGTTGACACTGATCACTATTGCTGTTGCTGCCTTCATTCCTTCTATCACCATTGATACCGATCCGGAGAACATGCTGCCGGACAACAATCCGCAGCGGGTTTTCCATAATGAGGTCAAAGAAACTTTTGCTATGCATGACATGATTGTCGTTGGCGTAGTGAATGAGAACAGTGTTTATAATCAACAGACATTAACCGACCTGCATACCATGTCGAATTATGCGGAGTCACTGAACGGAGTTATCAGTGACGATCTGATGTCGCTGGCTAATGTCGACAATATTACTCAAAAAGAGCCCGGCACCATTCGTTTTGAATGGATGATGAAGCAACCTCCGGAGAATAACGCTGAAGCTCACTACATTCAGCAGCAGGTTGAAGACCTGCCACTGCTTTATAACACCATTGTCTCGGGCGATAGCAAAGCCGCCGCTATTTATGTGCCTATTGAAAGTAAAGACGAGAGCTATGCGCTGGCGGAGCAACTGCGTGACAAAATCAATACCTTAGAGAGCAACGACGACTGGCATATTACCGGTTTGCCGGTGGCTGAAGACCAGTTTGGGTATGAAATGTTTGTGCAAATGGGGGTTTCCGCGCCGTTAGCAGCCGCTGTTATTTTCGCGTTGCTTTGGGTCTTTTTCCGCAATGTGCGTTTCATAAGCGCTGCCATGATAGTCGCGATGTCGACCGTACTCATTACCATGGGTGCGCTCATTGCGTTTGGCTTTACCGTGCACATTATGTCGTCGATGATAGCCATTTTCCTAATGCCGATTGCGGTGGTCGACTCGGTGCATATTATGTCTGAGTTCTCTGACCGATATCGTGAAAAAAGGAACGCAAAAGACACGATAAAAGATGTGTTGGGGCACTTATTTACCCCCATGCTGTTTACTTCAATAACATCCTCTATTGGCTTTTACTCGCTGATGCTCACGCCAATTCCTCCGGTGCAGGTTTTCGGCGCTTTCGTTGGTTCCGGCATTCTTTTGGCGTTCTTAATTACCGTTATTTTCGTGCCTGCCTATTTGTGTGCACTGAAACCATCAACGCTGGAAAGCTTTGCTCAAGTTACTCACGAGGCGCAAAAAGATGGTTGGTTACAAAGACTCGGCGCTGTTGCCGCTCGTCATGCGAAGCTGTGGATAGCCTTTTTCCTGGCCGTATTAGCCTTTGCCTGGTTCGGTATTCAGCAAATTAACATTAACGATAACCCGGTGCGTTGGTTTAAACCTGACCACGAGGTGCGTATTGCTGACGAAGTATTAAACGACCACTTTGCCGGGACGTACAACGCGTATGTGGTATTTGAAAATACCTTAGATGCGACCGAAAAAGCTCGCTCAGCGGTGCGTGACGCCCTGAATAACAACGCGCTGTCTGAAGAATCGCGCGATACTTTAAGCGCGCTGCTTGAGCAAGAGCAAGTGAACTTTAACCAGTGGATTATCGCTATTGATGACCTGCTCTTCAGCGTCGGTTATGACCAATTAGAGCCGTTAGAGCACCTAATGACTGAGCTCGAACAGCTGAATAGCGCCAGCAAAGCGTTCCAAAGCCCCGAGTTACTGGCTTACATGAGCGAGATGCAAGCTTACCTGCAAACGACAGGCTTGGTGGGCAAGTCAAACAGCCTGTCCGACGTGGTTAAGACGGTGAACCGCGAGTTACGCTCGGGCGAAGAGAAAGACTACGAGCTGCCGGACAATGCCAACGGTGTTGCGCAAACCCTGTTGCAGTACCAGTCATCGCACCGTCCGCAGGACCTCTGGCACTTTGTTACACCGGACTACAAACGCAGCTTAATGTGGCTGCAGCTGACCAGTGGTGACAACCAGCACGTAACCAAGGTCGTCAACGCTGTCGATAACTACATTCAGGACAATCCACTACCCGCCAACGTTGAAATAGACTGGGCCGGTAAAGCTTACCTTAACGTAGTGTGGCAGGAAGCCATGGTTGAAGGCATGCTCGACAGCCTAATCAGCGCCTTTGTGGTGGTGTTTATTATGATGGTGCTACTGTTCCGCTCGGTAGTCTTCGGGGTACTGGCGATGTTACCGCTCAGCCTGACCATTGCCTTTATTTACGGACTTATCGGCTGGGTCGGTAAAGACTACGACATGCCTATTGCGGTGTTGTCGTCGCTGACGCTTGGACTGTCGGTGGACTTTGCCATTCACTTTATTGAACGTACGCGCGCTACCTTCAAACAAACCGGTAACTGGAAAGACACTCTGGTAGTTATGTTTGACGAGCCCGCGCGTGCTATTTCACGCAATGCCATTGTCATTGCTATTGGCTTTACGCCACTGCTGTTCGCACCGTTAGTGCCCTACATTACCGTAGGCGTATTCTTAGCCAGCATTATGGCGATATCCGGCATAGTGACACTTATTATGCTCCCGGCGGTAATGACTGCCTTTAACCGTCTTATATTTCGTGGAGGTCAATCATGAAAACCCTATTGTTAACCGCTTTATCCGCCGCCGTTTTATTTATTAGCGGCCAGGCCATTGGTACTGAGAAAAGCGCGCGTGAAATTGTCGAGCAAGCTGAATTGAACGCCTATTATTCCGGCGATGATGGGCGCAGTGCCGCACGCATGATCATCACAGACAGTCAGGGGCGCGAACAAATGCGTCAGTTCACCATTTTGCGCAAAGATCAGGAAGATGGCGGTGTTCAGGACATGATGGTGTTTTTTTCACGCCCTGCTGACGTGCGCGACACGGTGTTCCGTGTGGTCAAACAAGTCAACGACGACGATGACCGCTGGTTGTATTTACCTGATCTCGATTTGGTGAAACGCATATCTGCCGGCGATAAACGCACCTCTTTTGTGGGTTCGCACTTTTTCTATGAAGACGTTTCCGGCCGTAATACTGAGCTGGATAGTTACGAGCTGGTTTCTGAAAACAAAGACAGTTACGTGTTAAAAGGCACAGCTAAGGACCCTGGCAACGTTGAGTTCAGCTACTACGAAGTGGTTATTGATAAAGAACACATGCTGCCGGTTGAAAGCACCTTCTATAACGACAGCGGCGAAGCCTACCGAAAAATGGAAGTACTGAAAATCGAAACGGTTCAGGGCTACCCAACCGTGACTCATTCACGCATTTCGGACCTAACCAATGGCGGACAAACAGAAATGCAGTTTCGCTTTATGACGTACAACATCGGTTTGCCGGACAGTATTTTCAGCGAACGTAGCCTGCGTAACCCGCCGGCAGAATGGTTACAACTGAGAGACTAGCTATGCCATACCGGAAAATTTTAACCTTTACCGTTCTTTTCACTTTGGCTCAAGCCGCATCGGCACAGGACTCCTGGGGTGATGACGAATGGGAAAGTGACTGGGGAACGGAACAAGACCAGGGTATTGATGTCTATGGTTATGTTGAGGCGGCAATAGGCGGACGGCTCGAACCCTCCCCCTATCACAAGCGTTTGTCTATTGCCGAGCCTCGACTACAGCTTGGTTTCGACGAACGCTGGCAGGACATCACCTGGACTGCGAAAGCCGACGGCTGGTACGACGGTTTCGATGAAACCTGGCATGGCCAAATTCGCGAACTGAATGCCCAGTTCACGGTTTTCGATAATACCGATATAAAAGTTGGCCGTCAGGTACTCACCTGGGGCACCGGCGACTATTTATTTCTTAACGACCTGTTCCCGAAAGACTGGCAGTCCTTCTTTGTTGGGCGTGACCAGGAATACTTAAAAGCGCCTTCTGACGCGCTTAGGGTGACCAGCTATTTTGATTGGTTTAACGTTGATTTTGTCTGGACGCCCGAGTTTGATCACGATAACTACGTTCGTGGTGAGCGAATTTCCTATTTTAACCCACTCACAGGGCAATTAACCGGTAACGACCCCTCTATTCAGTTTATAGAACCTACGCGCGACGAGCTCGCAATGCGTCTGTTTCGTAACTACGATGGTGTGGAATACGCTGTCTATGGTTACGACGGCTTCACCAAAAGCCCCGAAGCCGTTACTGAAAACTTTCAGCCCACCTTCGGTCGTTTAACTGTGGTTGGGGCGTCAGTGCGAATGACCTTTGGCCCTGGTCTGGTTAACACCGAGGTGGCCAATTACAACCGTCACGACGCAGCAGACCACTGGCGTGCACTGGTTGGCTATGAGCAAGAACTGTGGACGCGTTTTACCGGCGGTTTTCAGGCCTACATTGAGAAAGGCGACACCCAAACACGCACCGTATTCACCACCCGCTTAACCTGGCGCGACGAGCGTGATGATCTGAACCTGTCGCTGTTTGCTTTTGTGTCACCGAATCAAAACGACGGCTACTTACGCCCCACTTTTGACTACCGCATTGACGACAATTGGTCATTCAGCGGTGGTTTTAACCTGTTTTTCCGCGAACGTCCGAATACTTTTTTCGGACAGTTTACTGAAAACAACAATGCTTACCTTCGAGTCAGGTACGCGTTTTAATATCAAGTAAAGGAGTTTTATAATGAGCGTCGAAAGAGCTTTAACTGCATTTGCCGGCTTTATGATATTGTTATCCGTAGCCTTAACTTATTGGGTTCATCCCAATTGGGTATGGCTAACCGTATTTGTTGGCGCCAACCTATTTCAACAGTCTTTCACTGGCTTTTGTCCGGCAAGCATTTTTATGAAAAAAGCTTTAGGATTAAAAACTGAGCGAGAGTTAGAAAAAGCAGGAAAATAAAGACACCATGAGTGCAACTGAATCACAAGAGATGCTTCAGGAAGAAGCGCAGAACGCCGCAAACTTTCTGCGCTCTTTAGGCAACCCTCACCGCTTACAAATTTTATGCCGGTTGGCATTAGGAGAACAAAGTGTGGGTGAGTTGCACCAGCATTTTGATTTAAGTGCATCGGCTTTTTCACAGCACCTGGCGGTGCTTCGGGAGCAAAAGCTGGTCACCATTCGAAAAGAATCTCAAACCGTCTACTACTCGATAAAAGACCCGGACACCGAAGCTTTTATGAAGCTATTAAAAGACAAGTTTTGCCCTTCGCTTTAAAAAAGGCGCCGCCCTGTAGATGGGCGACGCAAAGGCTCTAGAAGGAATAACGAATACCGGCCATAGCAACATAAGGGTCAATATCAACGTCAACGCTTTGAATGGTTGTATCGTTAACTCGCACGTCACCCGTTGTATCAATGTCCATGCGACTGACCATAAAATGCAGGCCCCAGTCTTTAGTCAGTTCCACATTGACACCAGCCTGCAAGGCATAGCCCCAGCTGTTTTTAAGCGCCAGTGAAACGGAATCGTCAGCAGTCACAACGCCAAGATCACCTAAAGTTGAACGCAGCTGAGGGTCTATCTGCTCGTCGAAAAACGCCGTGTAGTTAACACCGACACCAATGAAAGGTTTGAACATGTCGTTGTTCAGGTCAAAGTGATACTGCGCCAGCAAGGTGGGCGGTAAATGTTTTGTTTTACCTACTTTCAGTCCGGCTAGTGCGCCTGTTGCAGTAATATCGTGGCTAAAAGGTGTTGCTGCAACCAACTCTACCGTCCAGTTGTTTGTTAATGCGTAATCAAAAGTTAAACCCAATTGCGTATTGGTGTTAACGCCGACACCGGTCGAGTTCTCTGGCAAACCCGCTACGGTTTCAACAACATTAAGGTTACTGCTACTGTCATCCGGCATGACGGAGATAGCACCAACATTAACTGAAAAATCATTTGCTAAAGCAGAAGTGCTTAACAACCCTAACAATACACCACAAGACAATGCTTTAAGCTTCATGGGTAACTCCTTGTTAATGAATACCCACAAAGCTTATAAGGTTTATCGCTTGACTGAATTGATCTGCATCAATTTATTGTTCTGCGTTATGGTAAATGTTTTGAACATCATCCAGGTCGTTGAGCATATCCATTAAACGCTCAAACATTGGCTGGTCATCTTCACTGATACTGGTGGTTACCTGTGGCAGGAACTGAATTTCATCAGCCTCAAAATCAACCTCTGGGAAAGCGCCGGTTAAAGCCTGACGAGCAGCAGCATATTCTGTATGAGGTGCAAATACTGTAACCAGCCCTTCCTCATACTCAACATCGGTAACGTCAACGTCAGCTTCCATTAAGGCTTCAAGTACTTCATCTTCACTGTCGTGCTTAAAAGCAAAAATCGCACAATGATCAAAGGAGTGAGCAACACTGCCCTGAGCACCGATTTTTGACTTACTTTTGGTAAAACAGTTACGCACATCGCCAAAGGTTCGGTTCGGGTTATCGGTCAGACAATCGACTATGACCATGCAGTTTCCCGGGCCATAACCTTCATAGCGTGCAGGAGAAAAATCTTCGCCAGCGCCGCCCTGAGCCTTATCAATAGCTTTTTCAATAACGTGCGCGGGCACCTGGTCTTTCTTTGCCCGGTCTATCAGACCTCGTAGTGCCAGATTACCATCCGGATCGGTACCACCTTGCTTCGCACAAACATAAATTTCACGACCATAGCGGCTGTAAACTTTGCTTTTTGCATTGGCGGTTTTAGCCATAGACTCTTTTCGGTTTTGATAGGCGCGACCCATTCTGAATATCTCACTGGTTAATTAAAGACCCAAAGATTTTACACAGGCAGCAGGTACTGGTCGAGCAATACCAGGAATAAGTAGCGGCATCCGTTCATATTGTTGATATAGCCAACCCGTCTACCATAGAACATTTTGATTCTTCAGTTACCACTATCGGCCAGCGTAAACTCAGGCGCAGAAATAACCAGTTGAGTCCGTTATGCAAAACCCAGTACCCGTTTTATCCATGCGAAAACTTTACTCTAGTGCCTCTAGTCGCCAGGAGTTTATTGCTGAGATCGGTAAGGCAGCTCGCGAGGTTGGCTTCTTCTACCTGGAAGATCACGGTATTTCACTGACAGAGCAAGTAAAGGTACTGGATATTGCTAAATCGTTTTTCGCGCTTAGTAATACCGCGAAGAAAGAGATTCAGATGATTCACTCACCCCATTTCCGCGGATATTCTGCAAACTATTCCGAGTTGACCGCTGGTCGTCGCGACCGCCGGGAGCAGTTCGATATTATGGATGAGCTGACGGCTTTTTCAGATGCAGACATTCATCATGAATGGCAGAAGCTGATTGGCCCTAACCAATGGCCAAAACAATTGCCGGAAATGAAACCCCAGCTTCTCAGCTGGCAGGACAAACTCACCGAAGTGTCGCTGCAATTGTTAGAAGCGCTCTGCGAAAGCCTGGAGCAACCTTCTGATGCCCTTTCAGAGACGGTTCGCAAAGGGCCCTATCGCCACACTAAGCTCATAAAGTACCCGGGAACTTCAGAAGGTTCCGAGCAAGGGGTGGGCGCACATAAAGACCCCGGCTACCTGACATTAGTCATGCAGGACGAAAACAGCGGGCTGGAAGTGGAATTTGAGCAACAGTGGTATAAAGTCGCACCCCGTCCCGGAGCTTTTGTCGTCAATATTGGTGAGCTACTGGAGCTGGCATCTAACGGCTATTTAAAAGCGACCAACCACCGTGTGACCAGTCCTAAAAAAGGAGTGACCCGATACTCTTCTGCTTTTTTCATGGCCGCACAGCTTGATGCGTCAGTGCCCGTGCTAAATCTGCCACCTCATTTAGCTAAACAAGCAAAAGGGCCAACCAGCGACCCGAATAATCCATTACTAAATAATGTGGGCGAGAATGTAATGAAAGGCAGAAAGCGTTCGCACCCTGATGTCTCGATGCGTTTTTACCCACAACCTTTAGAGTGCACTTCCTGCTAATCAGTTTTGTGAACCATTTTCACTTAACAATTATCGGCATAAACCCGAATTTGAGGTTCGCTGACAGAGGTGGCGGCTGAATAGGTCACATAACACTGCATGAGATCATCCTCAGTCGCTGCTATTCCGACAACATTACCTATCCCAACTTCGGAAACAGCCCAGTCACTCAATTCAACGACCTGGTTAAGAACACTTTCTTTCGCCGCAGGGTAACCATAGAAAATTAGTGTGCCTCCGTCCGGGCAACTGACGCTTGTCTCATCAAACTTACCGCCAAGACAGGCAGAGTCTGCACTTTCCAGACCTTGAACTGCGGCTTTGCTATAGGTGATATCGAGAGCAGCTTTCAACGAAGCCTCAAGCCCTTTAAGGCGACTTTTTTCAGCGTCACTAGAAAAGTTAATGAACTGTGGAAGTGCAGTAACGGCTAAAACGCCAAGCACAACAACAACAGTAATAAGTTCGACCAGCGTAAATCCTTTACTACGTCGCATGCAAAACATCCAAAAATAAAATAGGGGCCACAAGAGCCCCTATTGTAATACAGATTAAATTGTTAATTCAATGTTATTAAAAGCTAACTGTTACTGAATCACAAGCTTCTGTACCCGCTTCACACAGTTTGTAGACAACATCGCTACCATCCGAGTCAAAGCGGTCACGTACTCGGCCTGAGTTTGATAATGTTTCAACAAACTCACCGTTACGATACAAGTCGACGTCGCCCGCAGCGCCTGACCAACGCAGGTCAACCAAAGCGGTTCCGCTACGCAGTAAGCGTGAACGATAAACGTCTAACTCGATATCGGTAAGGCTAACCGTCACAGACTGAGTTACCGTATCCGACAGCTCAGTTGCATCAGTCACTGTTAAAGTAACATCGTAGGTTCCTTCTTGAGAGTACGCATACACAGGGTTTGCTTCTGTCGAAGTGCTACCGTCACCAAACTCCCAGAAATAACTCTCAATATCACCATCGCTGTCTGTTGATGTATTCGTAAAGCTTACCGTTAAGTCAGCCGCGTCTGCTTCAAAACCTGCAACAGGAGCATCTGGTAAGCCATCGTCTTCTTCAACAGCGGTTAGAGTTAAGGACCAATGGTTCAATACACCGGTATCTGCACCAGCGTTGTCTGATACATTCAGCGTCCAGTCACCGGTCATATCTTCACCGTTAAAGCTATCCAGCGACCAGCTCTGAACCAAATCATCTTCGCTGCCGCCAGTACGGTCATGCAGTACATGCTCTGTACCTTCAGGCGATGTTAAAGTAACGATTAAATCACCACGCCATGTATGAGTAATATCAACGCTGACATCAGCACCGAAGACCACGCCTGTATCAGGCACGTTGATCACTCGAGTAATACCGTTGCTGTCGTCATCCGGGATATCAACACCGGCAGCATCATCGTAATAAAACTCAGATAAGCCTTGTGGCAGCACATAAACGCTTGCGCTAACATCGCGGGTCATCTCACCAGTTTCTACATCGGTACCATTAACCGTTATGGCGTATTCGCCCCAAGCGGTGTCTTCAGTTGTTGCTACTTGCACATCAACCGATTCGCCATTTTGTGCCTGGTCTGAAGACAAAGAGACATCAAGCTGAGGTTCAGAAGAAACCGTTAAATCAACAGCCCCTGACCAGTCAGCAATACTGCCCACATCCAGAGTTAATGTAGCGTTATCGCCAGCAACAATTTCCTGAGATACCGGAGAAAGTGTTAAGCGATAAGCTGGATCAGGATCCGCAGCTTCGAGAGCACTCAATGCATTTAAACGGTTACCAGACACTGTTTTACCCGCTAAAGCTGGGTTGCTTTCCCCAGAGTCCATCAGAATTTGCTTAACTTCAGCAACCGTCAAATGCGGAGCAATAGACCACACTAAACCTGCAACACCAGCTACGTGAGGGCTTGCCATTGAGGTACCAGAGGCTGTTGCGTAACCACCATTTAGATAAGTTGACAGAATTTCAGTGCCTGGTGCACCTAAGTCAACAGACACAGCACCATAAGTTGAGGAGGCAGCCATTGAGTCAGTGCGCGTGGTATTTGCGACGTTAACAATACCGTCTAAGTCGTAACCACCCGGGTAACTTGCAGTAACGTCCGAATCGATACCATCGTTACCGGCCGCAGAAACAAACATAATGCCTTCATCAATACTGTCACTGATAGCCGTTCGTAGTGATTCAGAGTATGCGCCGCCACCCCAGGAGTTGTTCGTCGCAACTAAGTTGACGCCATGATTCACCTTCAGGTTAGTCATGTAGTCAATACATTCTATGGCCGCAGCTGTACTACCTGAACCTGATGCATCCAGGAACTGACAACCAACAATTTCAACGTCCCAGTTAACGCCTGTTACACCTTCGCCATTGTTTGAACTAGCGCCGATAGTACCGGCAACATGCGTACCATGACCGTTTTCATCCATTGGATCGCCGTTTGAATTAACTGCAGAGTAACCGTAGCAGTCATCAACAACGCCGTTACCGTCGTCGTCCTGACCGTTGTCACAAACTTCACCTGGGTTAACCCACATGTTTCCGGCTAAATCAGGATGCGTATAGTCAACACCGGAGTCGATAACACCAATGACGATGGTCGAGTCACCCGTTGTAATATCCCACGCTGGACGCGCATCGATATCAACACCCGGCGTACCGCCGCTTTGCCCGGTATTTTCCAAAGCCCACATGTCGCCAAAAGCTGGGTCGTCCGGCGTCGCCAGGATATTGAAGTCTGAGCTCTTCGTATCGTTAATTGAAATGATGTAGTTCGGTTCAGCTACATCAACTAAAGGGTGGTTTGAGAGCCGCTTAATTAATGCATCACGCTGCTTAGCATTACGTACGTTTACTTTTGCAATACGTCCATCAGCAATGTTCCTCATTGCCATGTCCCGACCGCGGTTATCAAGTGCACGCAAAGTACCACCTGCATTACTTATCAGGTCCAGGCGCTGCTCTTTCGTTGCCGAGGCTTTAAAAACCACCAACAGAGAGTCGTCGTCCGCTTGTTTACTATTGGCAGCAGCTGTTCCTGCAGCAAGTGCCATAGATACGCCAACGACCAATTTTTTCAAATTCGTCATGCTTCCTTCCTCATTATTGTTGTAGGAATATCATTTACCTGTGCGAACTGCTTTTTCAGCACTAAAAAAGAAGTAGCATATTTTTCACACTGATTTACGCCAAAAGTTAAATATTTAATGTTCTTTACGATAAATACGAAAAAGGGACTAGGACATTCAGGTTGCTCTCGAGGAAATTAATTCCTAACACTTTGTTAAATAATGATTTTACCGTTCAAATACCATCTAAAAAATACACCATTCATACGATTGTCGCGAACATTTGAACCTCTATTCTTGTTAGCGGAATTATTAACAAAAGGTGTTCCGCTTTGACTTTCATTAAACAACTTTTAGTAGCAACAGCTGTCATCCTCATCTCTTTTTCAGGAAAGGCTGACGAGTTATCTGTTGCATTAGCAGGGTTACTGGAGCGGCAGTCCCTTGCAAACCATGCCGAAATTGCTCAACTAGGCTCATATAACCTCACTTCAGTAGCGCAGGCAGGAGAGCAAAATTACGCATACCTCGTTCAGTTCGGGTTGGAAAACACTCTGACTATCGAGCAGCAAGGGTTCAATAATTCTGTCACTGCAGAGCAGTCTGGACGCAGTAATTCAGCGACCATTCTTCAAGTTGGGCAAAGCAATGTCATTCAGCTTCAGCAACTTGGTGATGGAAACTCTATAACCATTCAGCAGACAGGCGCTGCCGCTGAAATGTCCATCACGCAGTTCAAATAAGAACAATCAATGGAGAACAAAACATGTCTAATACAATTCTTAAAAAAAGTGCAGTAGCTTTAGCTTTAGGTCTGGCATTCTCAGGCTACGCAGCAGCACAATCACATATCGCGGTTGTTAACCAGGATTCATCAGAAGCTGTTGAATTCGGTAACAACATGTACATCGAGCAAAGCGGTTTCTTGAACTGGGCTTACGCTGATCAGTACGGAGAAGGTAACGACACGTCACTTCTTCAGTTTGACGACTGGCAGGAAGCTTATACTTATGTGACCGGCGACTTTAACTTTGTTGAGGGTGAGCAGTCCGGTTTCTGGAATATCTTCGACTCAGAAGCGACCGGTAATGACAACATGTTAACGAGTCTTCAAGAAGGCGACATGAACTCATCTGAAGTCTTCCTGACGGGCAATGGTAACTCTGCTTACGTAGAGCAAGCAGGTGCTGGAAACACTGCCTCTATCGATTTGACTGGAGACTACAACGCTGCCGATATTTCACAGTTCGGTGACTCTAACTGGGCTAGCTTCCAAATTGAAGGTAGTGACAACGAGTTTTCAGCCTATCAGTCAGGTTCACTTAATGAAGCCGGTTACTTTAATGCAACGGGTGATGCCAACGTATTTATTGCTGATCAAGAAGGCGATGGCAACGTAGGTGGTGTAGTCGGCGCTAATGGCGACATGAACGAGGTTTACGTTCAGCAGTTTGGTTCAGCGAACATCTTCATTGCAGAGAACCTGGCGGGTGACGAAAACCTGGTAGACGTATATCAGGACGGCGCTAGCAATGAATTCTTAATTCAGCCAATCCAAGGTGATTTAAACGAAATCGCTGTTCAGCAAGAAGGTAATACAAACGTAGTAGAAGCCGCAACTGGCATGGTAGGTAACTACAACACAGTTGATGCGCACCAAAACGGTGATAACAACTACGCAGTTTTCGCAACCGAAGGTGATGACCACATTATTTCAATGAGTCAACGTGGTGACGACAACATCGCTGTTGCGGAGTCTTATGGCGCATACAACGACATCCACATCCAAAGCCGTGGTGACAATAACTTCAACGGTGTTGCTTTAATTGGTGCAGACAACGAAGCATCTAGCCGCCAATACGGAGATGCTAACACTGCTGAAATCGTTATTGCAGGTGACGACAACGAAGTTGACTCACGCCAGGACGGAGACAGCAATACCTTGTTGGCATACTCATACGACGCAGGCACAACCTCTGGCAACGACCTTCAATCAGAGCAAACTGGCGACATTAACCTTATCGATACCATTATCGGTGGCAATGACAACCTTATCGCTTTCGTTCAGGAAGGTAACAACAACATTATTGCTGGCGACGAAGGGTCATTTATTGTCGGCGGTAATGGTGGCAGCGTTGACATTCAGCAGGTTGGTGACAACAACGTTGTGACTGGTGGTCAATTTAGCGATACCAACACCATGAGTGTTTATCAGCAAGGCGACTATAACGTAGCAACCGTAGTTCAATACTAATTCAGTATTAGCTCAATAATATAAAGCGGCTGCTTTTAGTAGCCGCTTTTTAGGCGCTTATGTTAAAGAAACTCATTTTTGCTCTCATTTTAATGACCCCTTTTAGCCAGGCGGATGAAATAGAGCTTGGAGGAATGGTCCTGGACAGAACGATATCTCGTTTTGGCAAAGACTTTTTCTTTTACTACACCAGCTACTGGCGAGATATACCATCGACTAATGGAATTACAGTCGTCGTTAACGAGCGAGTGTACCCACAAGCAGGAACTTACCTGTGGGTGGAAATGGAACAACAAAAAGTCTTCGAAACCTATTTTGGCCGTCGCCAAAATGACGTAAAGAAGCTGGCTGAACAGGCCATCCTTATAAGCATTAACGAGGTCGCCCGTATAAAAGCAGACTCAGTTTTTGATTCGCCAGAAAATAATCAATTCTAAAAAGGCGTTAACTATGAAAAAAAGACTATCAATTATCAGTTTAGCTTTGGCTTTATCATCCCCATTGGTTGCTGCGACAGAAATTGTCTATCAACCAATTAACCCCAGCTTTGGCGGAAACCCAATGAATGGCAGCTTTCTGTTACAAAAAGCTCAGAGCCAAAACGCGCATACAGCTCCTGATGAAGGACGCTCATTCGTCGATCGCTTCAGAGATGCTCTTGAAAGAAACATCATCAACTCGCTTACTCGCCGAATAGCGGACGGTGAGATCGTTGAAGGCCTTTATGACACTGGTGAGTACACAGTGGAAGTCATTGGCCAGCCTGACGGCAGCGTGCTCGTTTATATCACGCATAACGAAACCGGTGAGCAAACCGTTATAACAATGCCTTCGATTTAAGAGAGTTACCATGAATATTCGTACTATCATTTTATTGGTCTTGTCAGTCGCAATGTCCGGTTGCGCTATGATGCCCAAGCCGACAAGCCTGAATATCCAACCAGCTGAAATTGATGCGCCCAGCTCAATGATGCTGACCTTAAAAGAAAGCCCTTTACCTAAAAATCGCATTCCCGTCTCGGTTTATGCTTTTCGGGACCAAACCGGGCAATACAAACCACAAGCTAATGTCTCAAGTTTTTCCACTGCCGTGACTCAGGGTGCTACGTCGATACTGACTCAGATGTTACTTGAGTCTGGCTGGTTCTTACCCATGGAAAGAGAAAACTTACAGAACCTGCTTACTGAGCGCAAAATTCATAACTCAAGCAAGAGTTCTGACTTACCTCCGTTACGAGAGGCTCGATTACTGCTGGAAGGCGGCATTATTAGCTACGACACAAATGTTAGTACCGGTGGTATTGGCGCCGAATATTTTGGTATCGGAGCATCGGAGTTATACCGGGAAGATCAGGTATCCGTTTATATACGTGCTGTCGATGTCTACACAGGGCAGGTTCTTCTCTCTGTTTCGGCAAACAAAAAAGTCTTTTCACAAGAGCTAAGAGCTGGCCTATTTCGTTACGTTTCCTTAAACCGTCTGGCTGAATTTGAAGGTGGCTATTCGACGAACGAACCCGTTCAGCTTTCTGTTAAGCAAGCAATGGAAAAGGCATTATTTGAATTAATTGAAAAGGGACAAGAAAGAGGTTTTTGGCGAGCGGATAGCTAACCGATGATTCGCTATATTACTTAACCGGACGTTGCGTAATTCGACCACTTTAAAAGCTCAACCCGATTGCGCGCTCCGGTTTTTCTAAAAATTGAAGACAAGTGTGTTTTTACCGTGTGAGCACTTATATTTAACTGTTCTGCAATTTCTTTATTACGTGCGCCAGTTGCCACCAGCTCAATAATCTTCAATTCTTGAGGAGTCAGAGAATTGACTTGTGACGCAGTAGTAAAAGAGTCGTCATCGGCCTGGCGCCGCAACATCATTTCTTCAATTTTACCGGAAAGCAGTGAACGCGGGTAATACAACTCACCCTGACCTATCACTTTGATTGCAGTAAGCACGCGATCTAAATGGTCGTTTTCATAAATAATACCACGCGCACCCAGGTTTAGCGCCTGGTTCGGACGTACCTCATCTTTTCTGGCGTTAACTAAAAACAAGGGGTAGGTTCTGGTTAGAGCGGCAATTTCATTGGTGGTATGAGACCGCGAAAGCTGCTCTGAACCTAACGAGTAAGCTACCATCGTATTTTCCAGCGGCGAACTTTCAACCAGTTCAGAGAAAGTACGATGGACAACCGATATTTCTAAAGATTCAGCAAGCAACCCCAAGTTCTGTGTACGCTTTTGATGTTCAATTAAAGCTAACTGAGTAAAACGCGCCATAACATCCCTTAAAGTTAAAACACATATTCGTTACTTCGCTTATAATTTTAATTACATTTTTCTAACGAACTATGTGACCCTTTATAATATACGATTATTTTCTATGCTGAAAGTTTCTGCACCTTAGAACATGTTACAAAATGTAACAAGCGCTCTATTTCCGATAGAAGAGAATCACGGACATCAAGCTAAGATAACCTCACTCACGGTAGGCGAAATAAGCGACAAAAGGGCTGCAATCCCGTATAATGTGGGTCAACAGATAAAGTTGAGTGTTTTAGTCAGGTATTTTATACTATTGGCCAGTAACGGGCGAAATTCCCATCCGCAGCTTTTAGAGTGGGTAAATCATGAGTGAACAGATTGATCAGGCGCTTGCACGTAAATACGATGCAGGCTTCGTTTCAGAAATAGAGTCAGAGACTTTTCCAATTGGTTTGGATGAAGACGTCATTGCGCGTCTATCCGCCATTAAAGGTGAACCTGAATGGATGCTGGAATGGCGTCTGAAGGCTTATCGCACTTGGTTAAAAATGGAAGAGCCGGACTGGGCACACGTCGATTATCCCAAAGTGGATTACCAGTCTATTTCATATTATTCCGCGCCGAAAAGCATGAAAGATAAACCTAAGTCGTTAGACGAGGTTGATCCTGAATTGCTGCGCACCTATGAAAAACTGGGTATTCCTCTGCATGAGCAGGAGATGCTGGCCGGTGTAGCCGTCGATGCCGTCTTCGACTCGGTTTCCGTCGTCACTACTTTCCGGGAGAAACTGGAAGAAGCTGGCGTGATCTTCTGCCCTATCTCTGAAGCTCTTCACAAGTACCCTGACTTAGTTAAAAAGTATTTAGGTACCGTAGTTCCCCGTGGCGACAATTTCTTCGCTGCGCTTAACAGTGCCGTATTCACCGATGGCTCGTTTGTTTATATTCCAAAAGGCGTTCGCTGCCCTATGGAGCTATCAACTTACTTCCGTATAAACGAACAGAATACCGGTCAGTTTGAACGTACCTTAATAGTTGCCGAAGAAGGCAGCCATGTCAGTTATCTGGAAGGTTGTACCGCACCGCAGCGCGATGAAAACCAATTACACGCAGCCGTGGTTGAGCTGGTCGCACTGGATGATGCCGAGATCAAATACTCAACGGTTCAAAACTGGTACCCAGGCGATGAAAACGGCAAAGGCGGTATCTATAACTTTGTCACTAAACGCGGCCTGTGCGAGAAAAACGCAAAAATCTCCTGGACTCAGGTAGAAACAGGCTCAGCCGTTACCTGGAAGTACCCAAGCTGTATTCTCAAAGGTGACAACAGCGTTGGTGAATTCTATTCAGTAGCGTTAACCCGCGGCAGACAACAAGCCGATACCGGCACCAAAATGATTCACTTAGGTAAAAACACCAAGTCGACCATCATTTCTAAAGGCATTTCCGCCGGTCGCAGTAATAACGCTTACCGCGGTCTGGTGCGTATGGGCCCGGGTGCCGAGGGCGCGCGTAACTTTACCGAATGTGATTCGCTGCTTATTGGCGACCAGTGCGGCGCACACACATTCCCGTATATTGAAAGCAGCAATCCAACCGCGATTGTTGAACACGAAGCCACCACCTCTAAGGTGAGTGACGATCAATTATTCTTATGTCGGCAACGAGGCCTGGACCCTGAAAAAGCAGTCTCAATGATTGTAAATGGCTTCTGTAAAGAAGTATTCCGCGAGCTACCAATGGAGTTCGCAGTTGAAGCCGGTAAGTTGCTTGAAATCAGTCTTGAAGGTTCAGTGGGGTAAAACATGCTATCTATTAAAGATCTGCACGCACGTGTAGAAGAAACAACAATTTTGAAAGGCCTGAATCTGGAAATAAAACCCGGCGAAGTACACGCTATTATGGGTCCTAACGGTGCCGGGAAAAGTACTTTAGGCTACGTTTTATCCGGCCGCGACGGCTACGAAGTGGAAAGCGGCAGCGTTGAGATGGACGGCAAAGACTTGCTGGACATGGAAGTTGAAGAACGCGCTCAAGCCGGATTATTCCTGGCATTCCAGTACCCGGTTGAAATACCCGGCGTGAGCAACATGGAATTCATGAAAGAATCGGTTAACGCCCTACGCGAAGCGCGTGGCGAGAAAGCGTTAAGCTCTGCAGAATTTTTGAAAAAAGCCAAAGAAGCCTGCAAACAGGTTGAGTTACCGCTCGATTTCTTAAAACGCGGTGTGAATGAAGGTTTCTCAGGCGGCGAGAAAAAACGTAACGAGATTATGCAGCTGATTATGCTGGAACCTAAAATCGCTATTCTTGATGAATCCGATTCCGGCCTGGACGTTGACGCTCTGCAAGTTGTTGCAAAAGGCGTCAACAGCCAGCGCGACGGCAAACGCAGCTTTATTGTTGTCACGCATTATCAGCGCCTGCTGGATTACATTCAGCCGGACTACGTCCACATTCTGTCTAAAGGCAAAATTGTGAAAAGTGGCGGTCCTGAACTGGCTAAAGAAGTTGAAGCTTCAGGCTACGCTTGGTTAGCAGAAGCTGAAGCAGAAGGAGCAGATGCATGAGTCAATGGTTAAACCACGTTCTAGAGCGTGCCTCGACCGTTGACGATTGGCTATCTCCGGTCCGGGCACAAGCCTTGGACACTTTAAAGCAGCAGCAATGGCCAACACGCCGTACTGAAGCCTGGCGTTATACCTCGCTGCACCCGGTTGCTGATTTGCAGTTGCAGACAGGCACAAGCAATAACACCGCCGAAGCACCTTTCATCGAGGGGCTGAACAGCCTTGATCTGGTTTTTGTTGATGGCCAACTGAGTACTGACATCAGCAAGCTTCAGCTGCCGGAAGGCGTTACTATTAGTGAGCTTTCCGCGCCAAGCGAGCCAGCAGAAGCGCTTTTTGCGCAAGTAAAACCCAGCCATCATTTGTTTGGTCTGGTTAATGATGTATTGGCGCAGCAAGGTGTTGTTATTGATATTGCCGCCGGTGCTAAAGTAAAGCAGCCCATTCGTATCGTTAACTTTGCTTCAGCCGGTATCGAATCTCACCAGCGTACTCTGGTACGTGTTGGTGCAAATGCTCAGGCAACGATCATTGAGCATGGCAGCGGTTCAGGTAATAGCTTGAATACAGCGTTTGCAGAGTACGATATTGCCGAAAAAGCGAGTTTAGAGCACTACCGTTTTGCCCTGCACGAAGGTGAGTCTATTCATATTGGCGGCAGTCATTTTAAACTGCACGACCATGCCAAAATGAACAGCACCTTAATTGGCTACGGCAGTCAGCTGACACGCCTGGACGTGGATATTGAACACGCTGGCGAGCACGCTTTTGCTAAGTTTAATAACGTGTATTTACTGGCTCCGCGTGAACATTTCGACTTACACAGCACCATTGAGCATGCATCACCCAACGGGACTACCGAAGAAAATGCCCGGGGCATTATTGGTGATAGGGCAAAAGCGGTATTTAACGGACGCATTCATATTCACCGCCATGCACAGAAAACCCTGGCAGAATTGAATAACCGTAACCTGTTGCTGACGCGCGGTGCTCAAATAAATACCAAGCCGGAACTGGAAATCTACGCAGACGACGTACAGTGCGCACACGGTGCGACAGTGGCTGAGATTGATGAAGAAGCGTTGTACTACATGCTGACGCGCGGCATCGACAAGCAGCAGGCTTTAGTGATGCTGAATTTTGGTTTCGTGCAGGAAATGGTTTTCCAGATGCCGAATAAAGCGTTAGCTGACTGGTTACAGCCCATATTGAAAACACGATTTGAAAGTATGATGGAGCAGCAATGAGCCTGAACGTTGCGCAAATTCGTGAGCAGTTCCCGATACTGCACCGCCAGGTTCATGGTAAACCTTTAGTTTATCTGGACAACGCTGCAACCACCCAGAAGCCGCAGGCGGTCATCAACGCGCTGACAGATTACTACACTCAGTGCAATGCCAACGTTCATCGTGGTGCTCACTACCTGTCCGATGAAGCGACCCGGCGTTATGAAGCAGCGCGTAAAACCGTTGCTGAGTATATAAATGCCAGCCGCCAGGAAGAGGTTATCTGGACCAGCGGTACCACCGAAGGCATTAACTTAGTCGCTAATGGCGTTGCCCAACGACTAAAAACCGGTGATGAAGTGCTGGTTACCGAGATGGAACACCATGCGAATTTGGTGACCTGGCAGCAAGCCTGTAAACGCTCGGGCGCAACATTGAAAGTAGTACCCATTAACGAAGACGGCTCGCTGAATACCGAGCAGTTTCATGCTCTGTTGAGCGAGAACACGGCTTTCGTTTCAATGCCGCACATTTCAAATGCACTTGGCACCATTAACCCAATTAAAGAGCTCACTGCAGCCGCCAAAGCGAAAGACGCACTGGTAATGATTGATGGCGCTCAGGGCGTTGCACATGGCGCTATTGACGTGCAGGACATTGGCTGTGACTTTTACGCATTTTCCGGACACAAAGTATTTGGTCCAACGGGTATTGGCGTACTTTGGGGTTGCTACGAAGTTTTAAAAGACTGGCCCATATGGTTAGTCGGTGGCGAAATGATAGCGACAGTCAGTTACCAGGATGCCACCTGGGGCGAATTACCTAACCGCCTGGAAGCCGGCACGCCGAATATTGCCGGTGCTATTGGTCTGGCGGCAGCAATTAACTGGCTCCGGCAATATGATGCAGCCGACATTCTGGCTCACGAAACCGCTTTACTGGCACGAGCAACACAATTAGCCGAGCAAACCGATGGCTTAACCATTGTTGGGCATGCCGCAAAGAAAATTGGCGTGCTAAGCTTTATTCTAGACGGTGCGCATCCGGCCGATATTGGCTTTTTGCTCGACAAACAGGGGATTGCCATTCGTACGGGTGATCACTGCGCTCAGCCGTTGATGAAGCGCCTGAACGTGCCGGGCACTGCGCGCGCATCGTTTTCCATTTACAATACGCTAGACGAGGTTGAAATGCTGTTTGAAGGCATCAAAAAAGCTCGTCTAATGCTAGCCTGATGGCAGGAGGAGACTCATGTCTGTAGAAACATTTGTACCATCATCGTCCTTAATTTCGATGACAGAAAGCGCCGTACGTTATTTCGAGTCGCGCTTAAAAGACGAGCCAGGTAAGTTCATTCGGCTGTCCACCAAACAGAGTGGCTGCACAGGTTATGCCTATGTACTCAGTTCGGCCGATGCACTGGAGGACGGCGATGAAGTTGTCGATATTAACGATAACCTGAAGGTCGCGATAGCCTCTAATGCACTCGAACTGGTGCGTAATACCGAAATTGATTACGTAAAAGAAGGCATTAACGGCGTGGTTAAATTCAACAACCCGAATGTGGTCAACGAATGTGGTTGTGGCGAAAGCTTCAACGTGCAGTAACGGAAGTTTAAATTATGCAGCAGAAAATGGTGTCCACCACCCGTGAAGTTAAGGCACGTCGCGTGCCAACGGGTGAACCGAAAGTAATTCCTAAGGGTGAATTTGTTAACATTACTCAGGATTTAGGCGGTAATTATACTGTCACCTTTCAGGGCAATATGCTGCGCATAGACGGTACTGACGCGGATGCTATTGGGCGCAAACCCGAAAAGCTCGATTTTCCGGTAGCAGACGACGGCAAAATATCGGAGCAACAAGTGTGGGATGCTCTGGAAACCATTTATGACCCTGAAATTCCAATTAATCTGGTTTCTCTGGGCCTTATTTATAAGGTCGACATTGATCAGGACACCCATACCATCACCATTGATATGACTTTAACTGCGCCGGGCTGCGGCATGGGGCCTGTACTTGTGGGTGATGTGGAATACCGCGTTTCTTTGGTACCGCACGTTAAAAATGTGAAAGTTGATTTGGTCTTTGACCCACCCTGGTCACGCGACATGATGAGCGAAGAAGCTCAGCTTGAAGCCGGCGTCTTCTTTTAACATTAGTTACTCTTTTAACTTATAAGTGAAGGTTATTGGTCAGCATGAATTTACCCAGCACAGATGAAATCATTGATGACTTAGAGTTTTTAGATGACTGGGAGCAACGCTACCAGTACATCATTGATTTAGGTAAAGCTCTGCCCGGTTTACCGGAAAGTCAGCATAAAGAAGAGTATCTGGTGCGTGGCTGCCAAAGTAATGTCTGGCTTATCAGCGAAGAAAAAGACGGCAAGCTGTTGCTGCACGTAGATAGTGACGCGGTCATTGTGCAAGGCCTGCTGACCTTAGTCATGGCGGCTTACCACAATAAAACCCCTGAGCAAATTCTGGCATTTGATATCGACCATTACTTTGCGCAACTGGATTTAGAAAACCACATTACACCAACCCGTGGTAACGGTTTACGTGCAATTGTCGGAAAAATTCAGCAATTAGCGAAACAAAGCCAGGCTTAAATTGTATTAAACAGCTCCTGAACTTTTGCCGACACCGTTCTGTAACTGGTTAATAAGCGGATATCGACTTTATGGAGCTGTTGTTTCATCTGAACCAGCTGCTCTAGCTTAAGTGCAATACGCAAGCAATGCCCCATTGGTCCGGCACAATCATCAACCGCCATTTTTGTTTGTTCAGACAGCGGTAACTTTTCAAAGAAACACGCCTTATCGACCCCAAGCATAATATCGATACCCGATAATAACCCGACGAAATAGCATTGATCCGGGTCGATATCCGGCGAATTTTGCCGTTTAGCCAGCTCATAACACATCTGCGCCCGAACTAAGACCATGCGGGAGGCCTCGGGGCTACTTGCGGTTACCGAGCCAATGAGGGCTATCCAGCGCCTTAGTTTCTCAATACCCAGGCGCATAATAACGTCTTTAACCCGGGTAATAGGGCTCGCTGTTGGGTATAAAGGGCTGTTAACGATTTTAAGCAGACTCACTGACAACTTAGGATCTTCTGAAATGACCTGAGAAAGTTCGGTTAAATCGGGTTCTTTTTCAAAGCAAAGCGATAGTATCTTCGCCAGTTGCAAAGAGGAAGGCTCTAACCGAGTTCCGTAAACCACGGTTGGTTTCGCAAAATAATAGCCCTGAAACAGCTCAAAACCCAGGGCTTCATAAGCTTGCTTGGTCGCTTCGTCTTCCACCCGCTCAGCCAGCCACTTTCCTTTGAATCCGGAAAGCTTTTGTTTAAAAGCTTTAGCCTGTGCCAGCGTTAGAGTCGAAACGTCCACTTTGATGTAAGACGCATACTTCAGCAGAGGCTCCCAGGCAGGGTCGAATTCGAAGTCATCCAACGCGAAGCGAAAACCTTTTTCGTACCAACGCGCCACTGCATTAACGACGGCTCTGGTCGGTTTGATTCGCTCCACCAGCTCAATAACCACTTTGTCCGGCTCAATGGGAAGAAAGCTTTGGGAGACTAAAAACTCACTGGAAACGTTGATAAATGCTGTAGCATCGTACTGCTCAGTTTGGGTGGTTATGCCCGCACAAAGGTTAAAGACAACCTCGCTGGTAGCCGCTGTATCGCCGACCGTCTCGGTGGTTAAATTCAGCGCACTACGATAAAGCAGCTCTACCGCATAAAAGCGGTTTTTATTGTCATAAATGGGTTGAGCTGCCAGTAACGGAAAAGTTTCAGCCATCTTTTTTACTGTCTTTAGCCGCTTCCATTGCGCTTAAAATATCCGACGATAAAGAGTCCAGCTGGCCTGTCGGCTGCGGCAACATTATCACTTTACTGGCGGCTGTATCGAAAGAGCCCAGTACATCCACGTAGTTAGTAAATTTGAGCAAATCAATAACGTCTTTAGAAGTAATATCATTTGCCTGATCGGTGACCATCGCAATAGAATCACGTAAGCCTTCGGCTATGGCTAAACGCTGACCGGCGATGCCCTGCCCCTGCAATATTTTGGACTCTTTATCCGCTTCGGCCTGCTTCACCAGCATAATTTTTTCAGCTTCCGCTTTATGCTCCGCTGCACGACGCTCTCGTTCTGCGGCGTTAATTTGGTTCATTGAGTCTTTAACGGACTGGTCCGGGTCAATATCGGTCACCAGCGACGCAATAATTTCAAACCCGTACTCTTCCATGGTATCGCGCAACTGCTCTTTTACATCTTTAGAAATAGAGTCTTTATTATCGAACACCGCATCCAGGTTCTGCTTAGGAATTTGCGCGCGCACCGTATCAAAAACATACGACTGCATTTGCCACTCAGGGTTTTCCAGTTGATAAAACGCATTATAAACTGAGGTTTCATTACTCACGCGATACTGTACGGACACCCGGACAATAACAAATACGTTGTCATTGGTTTTAGTTTCAACATCAACGTCCAACTGACGTGTTCTCATTGACTGTTTATGAGCAACTTGCTCAATCAACGGAATGATAAAGTTAAGACCGGGCGTCAGCATACGGCGGTAACGACCGAACAATTCGACCAGGTAAACGCTTTGCTGCGGAACAATGCGCACTGAAGCAATGAGCAACAGTACGACAATCAGTGCGCCAACTACCCACATAATATTAAAATCGCTCGTCATTATTGAATCCTCATTATACGAGAATGATAAGGGAAGAGATTAACGGAAAGTGTGAAAAATAGCGAAAGAATGACGCAAAGGTTCCGTCAATTACAACGAAACCTTTGCGAGTCAGTGGTTATTCAGGAAGTTGTTCAAACCCCATGTGATACAGAGTAAAGCCGAATATGTCTGAATACTGTTCAATGGTTTTTGACACCGGTGTACCAGCACCATGCCCGGCATTGGTTTCAATACGGATAAGCTGAGGGTTTTCGCCGCCCGCTTTGTCCTGAAGCTCTGCAGCAAACTTAAATGAATGCGCAGGAACCACGCGGTCATCATGGTCACCCGTAGTGATCAGCGTTGCCGGATAAGCCACGCCTTCTTCCACGTTGTGAACCGGCGAGTAACCCAGCAAGTACTCAAACATCTCTTTGTTGTCGTCAGCAGTACCGTAGTCATACGCCCAGCCAGCGCCGGCAGTAAAGGTGTGATAGCGAAGCATGTCCAGAACACCTACTGCAGGCAATGCAACGGCAAAAAGTTCCGGCCGCTGAGTCATAACCGCGCCGACTAGCAAGCCACCATTAGAGCCGCCACGAACCGCCAATTGCTCAGACGATGTGTATTTCTCATCAATCAAGTACTCAGCTGCTGCAATAAAGTCGTCAAAAACGTTTTGCTTTTGCAGCTTAGTACCCGCTTTATGCCAGTCTTTACCGTATTCACCACCGCCACGCAGGTTAGCGACAGCGTAAACACCGCCCATTTCTAACCAGGCTGCGTTAGCAATACTGAATGAAGGTGTCAGGCTAATATTAAAACCACCATAACCGTACAAAATTGTTGGGTTAGAGCCATCCAGCTCTGTTCCCTTTTTGTAGGTGATGATCATAGGTACTTCGGTACCATCTTTGGAAGTATAAAAGACCTGCTTTGATTCGTAGTTGGCAGAATCAAAATCAGCACCGGATTCAGCATAAACTTCAGAGCCGCCCTGATCAGGGTCGAATTTATAAATCGTTGACGGTGTGCTGTAGTTGGTAAAAGTGTAGTACAACTCATCCGCTTCTTTTTTACCTGAGAAGCCACCAATACTGCCCACACCCGGAAGCTGCACTTCGCGAACCATATCGCCGTTATAGGCATATTGCTTAACCTGGGCCACGGCATCGACCATGTACTCGGCAAAGATATAGCCCGCACCGGTTGATACGCTCAACACGTTTTCAGTTTCTGGAATAAAGTTTTCCCAGTTTTCAGGCGTTGGATTACTGGCATCAACGGTCACAACGCGCTGGTTTGGCGCATCGAGGTTCGTCACCAGGTAAAGCTTTGAACCGTCGTTATCTAATACACGAGTATCAGAGTTGGTATGATCAAGAACGGTAACCAGTTCACTGTCTTCATCGGTCAGGTCTTTTAAAAACAGTTTGTTACCCGACGTTGAGTTAGCCGCTGAAATGAGTAAATAACGATCATCATCGGTTACTGAGCCACCAACATAGCGGTGTTTCTCAGCATCCGTTCCACCAAACACCAACTCGTCGTCAGATTGATCCGTGCCCAGCTCATGGTAATAAAGTTTATGCTGATCGGTTTTTGCCGAAAGCTCACTGCCTTCTGGCTTGTCATAACTGGAGTAGTAGAAACCTTCATTGCCTACCCAGGAAATACCGCTGAATTTAATATCCACTAAAGGATCTTCCAGCTGCTCCTTGGTTTCGGCATCAATGACGATAATTTTACGCCAGTCGCTACCACCTTCAGAAATTGAGTAAGCCGCTAGCGAACCGTCGTCAGAGAAGGTTAATTGCGCCAGCGAAGTCGTGCCATCTTCACTGAAAGTATTCGGGTCCAGAAACACTTCCGGCTCTTCATCACCTTTTTGGCGATACACCACATACTGGTTTTGCAGGCCGTCGTTTTTGTAAAAGTAAGTGTAATCACCTTCTTCAAACGGTGCGCTGATTTTCTCGTAGTTCCACAATTCGGTCAGACGCTTTTCTATCGTTTCGCGATATGGGATGGACTCCAGGTGTGCGAAGGTCACTTCATTCTGAGCTTTAACCCAGTTTTCTGTCTCTTCGCTACGGTCATCTTCTAACCAACGATACGGGTCTGCTACTTCGGTTCCAAAGTAGGTATCAACCACATCGCCTTTACGCGTCTCCGGATACGACATAGATTGCGTATTCGCCTCTTGTTCTGTTTCAACATTTTGTGAGCAGGCTGTCAGCAAACTGACTGCCACTGCTCCCATTAGGTATTTCATTGTTATTATCCTTATTTGAATTTAACCACTTCACCTTTTAAGGCTACACCAGCCATTAAAAAGCCAGCGCCGCACTGAAACTCTTCGGCACTGCTGAACTCATTATGCTCATAATTTGATTTAATGTTAATGACTGCATCGTAACCGTTATCACGCGCGTTGTCTTGCAACACTTTCAATGCCGACAACAAAACCCATTCACAAGCTTCACGGTCAGATTTATTAAGCGCATTCGTCTTACGGCTGGTTGTGACAACACCCATTGACTGAGCCACTTCCGGGTGCGACTGGCCAGCAAAGTAGACCGGAACATCAAGCAAAGCCTCTTTCGCTTTATTGCTTTCCATTACGGGCTTAAGCTCCAGTGTTACTAAGTCATTGCGAGCCTCCGCCTGCAATGACAACAATGAGCTCAATACCACAACAGCAGCTACAAACAGCTTTTTCATTTTCTATTTCCTTATATTATTTTGAGTTATTCCAACGTTTAAAAATTAATGAGGTATTAATACCGCCAAAGGCAAAATTATTGGTCATGACATAGTCTGTCTCGATCTCTCGGGCTTGTCCGGTAATGTAATCCAGGTCACCACATTCCGAATCAATATCGGTCAGGTTCACTGTTGGTGCGAACCAGTTCTCCCGCATCATATGAATGCTGGCCCAGGCTTCGATGGTGCCACAAGCTCCCAAAGTGTGGCCTAAGTAGCTCTTCAGCGAACTGATAGGCACCGGGCGTTTAAATACCTTTGCGGTAGCATTAGATTCAGCAACATCGCCGCGATCGGTGGCTGTACCGTGCGCGTTCACATAACCGACCTGCTCCGGTTCTAAGCTTGCTTGCTGTAACGCAAGTTGCATTGCCACCGCCATGGTCTCCGCCGTAGGCTGAGTAACATGGGCGCCATCCGAGTTAGTTCCAAAGCCAACCAGCTCAGCGTAAATAGTCGCTCCACGCTCCAGAGCATGGTCCAGCTCTTCAAGAATAAAGGTTCCCGCACCTTCACCAATAACCAGTCCATCACGATTTTTGTCAAAAGGTCGGGGCGTCTGCTCTGGTGCTTCATTGCGGGTGCTGGTCGCGTATAAGGTGTCAAACACCACAGCTTCAGAAGGACACAAGGCTTCCGCACCACCGGCTATCATGACTTTCTGGTGACCGTAAAGAATGGCTTCATAGGCATAACCCAGACCTTGAGAAGCGGATGTACAGGCTGAACTTGTGGTATGTACCCGCCCTTTGACGCCGTAAAATACGCCCAGATTAACCGCCGTGGTATGAGCCATGCTCTTGATATAAGTGGTTGCATTCAGACCGGTCATATCACCGTTTTCCAGCATATTACCGAAGATTTTCATCTGCTCGGTATCGCCGGTCGAAGAGCCATAAGCAACACCGCAGCTTCCGTCACTAATACAAGGGTGCTCCAGTAGCCCGGCATCGGTTAATGCTAACTCGGTTGCCCGGGTGGCCATTAAGCTAACGCCGCTCATGGAACGCACCGCTTTACGGGAGTAATGCGAAGGCTTTTTGAACGCTGGCTGAATCGGTGCTGCCAGGCGTGTATTCAACCCTTCAAAACGTTCCCACTCGGGCATATTAACTACGGCATTTTTACCGCTTTCCAGACGACTCCGAAAGCTTGACCAGTTGTCACCAAAAGCTGTCAGACAGCCCATACCGGTTACGACCACACGTTTCATTAAACTAACCCACCATTAACCGAGAAAACCTGGCGCGTAATGTAAGCCGCTGACGGTTGGAACAAATAGCCAACCAAACCCGCAACTTCTTCCGGCTTACCTGCACGGCGCATGGGTATCATGGATAAAATGTCTTTCTCATGCTCGAGCTCACCGGTCATATCCGTTTCAATCAGTCCCGGCGCTACACAATTAACGGTGATTTTGCGCTTGGCTAACTCCAGCGACAGTGCCTTAGTAGCAGCAATAACCCCGCCCTTAGAGGCGCTGTAGTTGACCTGCCCGCGATTACCGGCAATACCTGAAACTGAAGCAATAGTGACCACTCGGCCGCCCCGGCGCTGCTGGATCATGGGCATAATTAACGGGTGCAACACATTATAAAAACCGCCCAGGTTAGTTTGCAGCACGCTGTCCCAGTCATCTTCCGTTAGTGAAGGGAAAGCGCCGTCGCGGGTGATGCCGGCATTACACACCGCACCATAATAAGCGCCATTATCTGCAATATCCTGTTCTATCGCCTGTCGGGCAGCTTCGCGGTCACTAACATCAAACACCAGTAAAGACGCCTGTTGACCCAGTGCTTTAACTTCTTCTACAACCTGTTCCGCCGATGTTTTGTCTGAGCGACAATGAATGGCCAGATCAAAGCCATCTTTAGCCAGTTGCAGCGCAATTGCCCGACCAATTCCTTTACCGGAACCCGTGACAAGCACTCGTTCAGCCATACCTTCAACCATAATTTTCCTCTATAAATGCGTTTTCATCCGGTGGCTGATAAACATTCAGCCGGGCTTGTGCAATCACCTTATCGCCATGGCGAATGTCACACGCAAAAACACTCAGCCCTGACGACTCAACATGCAGTTCTTCAACGAACACATCGTATCGTTCGCCCAGTTTGAAACTGGCAATATCGCACTGATATTTTCGGCTTCCCAGTAGAAAGCCCAGCTTAATTTCACCACCGGCTTCTTTATGCTGGTATCCCGCAACAGCGGCGATGCTTTGCGCCATAAGTTCAATGCCCACATGTGCTGGCAAGCCCTGAAGAGATTCGCTGTAAAACAAATTATCGCTACTGACCGTTAGCCGACACTGTCCCTTGCCGGGTTCAGCCCAGCACAGCTCATCAATCAGCCGCATGGGGGGTTGGTGCTTAATCAGCTCGTCTAAATTATGCGCCATGTTGCTTTCCTCTGCTAAACACGAGAGACACATTGTTTCCGCCAAAGGCAAAGGAGTTACTCAGACAATGCTCAAAAGGGGTCTGCCATGAATCGCCCTGATATAAGTTGATATCCGTTATATCCGAATCTTTGACACCATCCCAGGCATGCTTTGGCAGCCCGTTTTGCCTGGTCAGCGCCAGCCAGCAGAACACCGCTTCAATAGCACCGGCGGCACCTAAGGTATGCCCGGTCAGCGCCTTTGTAGAACTGGCCGGAACCTGCGCAGCCCCCAGTTCATTTACTGCAAAAGCTTCCATTTTGTCGTTCAGTGGTGTCGCCGTGCCATGCAGGTTGATGTAGCTAAGCTGCTCGGCACTCAGTTCAGCATCTGACAACGCCCCCTGCATAGCCGCTAGAGCGCCACGCCCTTCAGGGTGTGGTGCGGACATATGATGAGCATCGGACGTAGCGCAGGCACCAGTTAAAGTTACCAAGGACGGTTGTAAATTGTCTTCTGTACGAGTTGCTATAAATAACCCGGCAGCTTCACCAATAGTAATACCATCGCGATTCGCGCTAAAGGGGTTACAGCGCCCCGTCGACGTCGACTCCAGCGCTTTAAAACCATTTAAAGTCAGCTGACAAAGAGAATCAATACCGCCAACAACCACTGCATCGACCATACCTGAGCGCAATAAAGAGCGGCCACTCATAAAAGCACGTGCACTGGACGAACAGGCCGTAGAAAGGCTGTAAACCGGACCGGTAATACCCATTAATTCAGCAACACATTCTGCCGGTGCGAGCATTTCCTGCATTGCGTAATAAAACGAGTCAGGCAGGCCACCTTTTGTTTCGTCATGTGCTAACGCTTCTTCACCCGAAGCTATGCCCGATGTACTGGTGCCCAGAATCACGCCTACTCGATCAGAGCCCAGCTTATTTATCAGCGCCTGCAGTGGCTCTTTAATTTGCTGTAAGGCCGCCGCAACCAACTGATTATTCCGGGTTCGCATTGCCGGCGGCAGGCTGTCTATATTTGGCAGTTTGTCATCCGCTACCTGCCCGGCAAATAGCGAGGTGCCATCGTTGGTAACGAAAGCAGACGCCCTCAAGCCGGCCTGCTCGCCCGTTAGCGCAGCCTGCCAAATGGTCTCGCAATTGTGGCCCGACGCACAAATAGCGCCCGGTTCACTCAGTGTTACTGTCATCAGTTTCTAATAGCTCATACTCTAGGGTTGTTATCACCAATTGATAACCCATGGATTTATTCTGAATAACCCGTTGCAGACTGGCATCGTCATTAGCTGCTGACCATAGCAACTGGCCGTTATGCCAAAGTTCACGTTTTGTCTGGGTGGTCTGTAAGCTCATACCGTCTAAATTTGAATTAACAAAATCGAGCGGCCACAGCGCCATTTGCAAATCTGCCCATACCTGCAGAGCCAGGCGCGCATCGTCAAAAGCTTCACTGCCCTTAAAGCTCAGTCCGTTCGCTTGAGTAATCTCGCTGCGAAATAATTCATGTCCAAGTGGAGACAACGCAACCAACAACAGTCGCTCATTACCAAAAACAGCCGAAACCATAAAAGTGCGTTGCTGCTGCCCTTTTTGCCACTCTACTTTCTGCCATAGCTGCACAGGCTTTTCCGGCCAGCTGTGCTGCAGTTGGTAACTCCCGTCGGCAACAGGCACCTGAACGGAATGCCCACCCAACGACTGACAACCGGCAAGGATGGTCATTACCAGTAGTAAGAAAACGCCTTTAAAAGATACTAGCTGCATAGCTCCGCCAATACGTTCAAGCGCCGCTCGCTATCGCGAACATAAGGGTTGTTGGTATCCCATGCGTAGCCAGCCAGAATTGAGCAAATCATCGCTTTCACCTGTTGCTGCTGGTCAGGATAAAAAATGACATCCTGAAAGCGGGTATCATACCAACCCTTTACAAAAGTGCGAAAGGTTGTGATACCCACACGCAAAGGGTCACTGTATTGCTTCTGCCAGTCCTGGGGTTCGTTATTCAGCTCTTTTAACACCAACGGCACCGCCAGCGATGAAGACTGCATTGCAATGGTCACCCCCGAAGAAAAAACCGGGTCTAAAAATTCACCGGCGTTACCGAGCAACGCAAACCGGTCGCCATATAGACGATCCACATTGGCTGAATAGCCAGTAATACGCTGTTCAGCACGAACTACCTTGTATTCGCCTAACACTTCAAGCAGGTAAGGCTCGTCTGCCACCAATTTCCACAGCGCTTCTTTTTCGCTGTCATTTTCTGCAAAGTACTCACTGGCACCAACAACACCAATACTGGCGGTACCATCTGCAAAAGGAATGAGCCAGTACCAAACTTCAGGGTTCCGTGGGTGCACCGTGATGAGGATTTTAGTTCGGTCGAAGTGTCCACCGGTAAGTTCAGATTTCACATGACAGAAAACGGCCTGGCGCACGGGAAAGTCCGACGGCGACTCTAACGACAATAAGCGCGGCAGTACTCGACCAAAGCCACTGGCATCCAGCACAAAACGAGCTTTTGCTTCTGTCTTCCCGGTGGTGCTGGATAAACTCAATTTAACCGCATCCGGGTCACTAAAATCAATGGCTTCCAGCGCAATACAGTGTCGGACTTCAGCACCTTTCTCTGCGGCGCCCTGCGCCAGTAACTGATCAAAATGCTCACGTTTCACCTGATAAGTGGTGCCCGGTCCTTTACTGGATTTTTTGCGGAAGTCAAAGTCCACTTTATTGCCGTTATAATAAAAAGCGGCACCTTCCTTGTACTGGAACCCCAGCCGCTCTGCGTTTTCCAGCACCGTGTCCAGCAACCCGGCTTCTTCAATAAAGGTCATGCACTGGGGCAGCAGGCTTTCGCCAATAGAAAATCGCGGAAACTCCTGCTTCTCAACCACCAACACACGCTTTCCAGCCTTTGCCAACATGGCGGCAGCAGTTGCCCCTGCGGGCCCTGCACCAATAATTACCACATCATAAACCGATTCCTGCATGATTCTTTCCTTAGCTATCAGGCGACTCTATTATCAACGGACTGAACAGGGCACTCATAAAGACCCCAATTAAAACAATAATACCGAAAGCAGCAATGGCTGGCGTTGAGCTGAAACTTAATGCACCAAAAGCCACCATGGTAGTGAAAGCTGACAGATAAATGGCCTGCAGCGCATGCTGTCGCTTTAAACGGCCGGCGCAGAAAACGCCGTAGTCGATACTGAGCACCAATACAAACATAGCGCCAATACAATGAAACAAGTTCAGAGGTTGTATTAGCTGAGCCAGCAGCAACGCTGTTGCGACCGACAGCGTCATAACACAGGTAACCTGCCATGCCGCCTGAACACGCTGCTTATGACTCTGTTGTGAGCGTAAAAATAGCGCCAGTATGGGTAAAGAAACGATCAGTAAAGCAATGAGCCATAGCTGCATGGAATGCCGATACTCGGTCAATGCGTCTGATGCATGCTCAATGGGGTTAAAATGCTCCAGTCTGCCTGGTATCTCTTTAATATCCCCCGAACTAAATGGCTGTTTTAGCCGGACAACGCTCATCCAGCCTGCTTCGGCTGGGTATAAGAACTGGTTTTCTAAAGGGTGTTTCTGGGGGGCGCCGTTGAATGCAGGCGCGTCGATACCCAACCATTGCAGATAGCCTTCGCCGGCCTGGCTTTTAAAAAGGCTTTGCTGACCTTCCACCACTTGTTGCTGTTCTGACACCGGCAACACGTAATCGTAAAGACTGACGCTGCCGTTCAAGTTGGCTAAGTCACCGGTACGCTCTAGCGCTTGCTGCTTCGTTTCGCCAGCCACCAACAGTACATCGGGCTGAAAATAAAAGTCGGTGGTTTCCCGCAAATGGTTTTCCTGCTGCAGCAACGACTCCGGTGAACTGGCCAGTAACCGGACGTTGTCATTAGCGGTAAATGACCACACCAGCAGGCCCAGTGTGGTTAGAGCCATAGCACTTAACCAATGTGTTGTGGTTCTGTTACGCATCTGCCGGTAAAGCTTGGTCATATTGAGGCAGAACTGCTGCCAGCGTGGGGCAGGCTCTTTTGGCTCCGGCAACCATGGCAACGTCGTCACCACCAGAGTCATAGCAGTGATTAAAGCCACTGCCATAAAAATGCCTAATTGCTGCAATAAAGGTAAAGGCAGCAGCAGAAGTAAGACATAACCTAAAACAGTGGTTAAACCGCTGAGCCATAAAGCCGGCTTCAGTGCTGACCAGGCCGTTTTCCCATGACTGCGGGCAATAAAGCCATGAATAACGTAGTCAATGCACAGGCCGATAAAGCTGGTCGCAAACACCAGCATCAGCACATGCGGCCGGGAGCTTAGTAACAAAGTGACCAATAGACCCGTCGCTGCCGACACACCCAGCAACAGCAGCGTATAGAACAACTGCTGCCCCGAACGGAAAACCCAGAGTAACAGAGCCAGTACCACCAGAAGAGACAGCCCACCAAACCAGGTCATTTCTTTTTTGGCCTGTTTTGCTGCCGCATCGGAATGAAAAAGCAATCCACTTTTATAGAGCTGAATACCGGGCAACTGCTCAATAACTTTACTGGTAAAGTCATTTATTGCCTTAACGGACTGCCCGGACTGGTTCACGCTTAGTGCATCGCCTGCAATACGCAGCGGCACCAATACCTGCCGGGTTGATTCTGACGAACGAGTATAAAGCCCGCCGTGGCTCTCATACCCCGGCATTAAGTCTGGTAATTGCTGTATAAAGCGCTGTGTCAGTAATAGCGGGTCGCTTTGTAGCGGCGTTAAAACCGGAGCGGGACTTTGTAAGTTTTTTTGGGCGCGAGCAATCAACGCTTCATAGTCACCACTTGCAAGCATTTGCCTGTCACGAAACGTTGCTAGTCGTCCTGCCTGCTGTTGATAAAATGACAATACCGCTTTTGGGTTTGTCATTTCAGCCAGCTGTAGGGCGGGTTCTACGTGGAACAGCTGACGTAACTGCTCCTGCACAACCTTGAGAATCTCACTTTCGGAATGCTGCTGCGATTCAAACCCCAGCAACAATTGCTGCGAGTTAGGTTGCTGGCTTTTTAAATAGCTGCGCTGCAGATCAGAGACTTCATTAGGCAGAGCATCTGCCAGACTGCTGCTCCATTGCGTATTCGGCAACTGCATAACAAGCCCCGATACCACAATAGCAATGAAAGCAAACAGCAGCAGTAATCGAGGCGCCCTAGCGGCGCGTGCGCCTTTCATTCCATGTTACCTTTGGCTCAGTTCAATACGGGTGGTGTTACCGTTTTGCTCAAACAACTCCACAAGTTCAACGCGATCATCTCCACAGCTGTGGATTTTTTCAATCACACTGGCCAGCGTGTCTGCTTTTGGCACCATCACCACGCACTCTTGCTCTACCGACAGGTTGAATTGCTGCTTAAGCACCGCTTCATCCTGTTGCAAAATAGCCAATAACAACTGCGCAATGGTGTCACTGCCACTTATCGACTCCGCACCACCCTGCTCAAAAATGCCCTGACGGTTTATGGTCAACTTCTGCTGCTGGGGTTGCTCGGTTGTCCAGATAATTTCATCCGTACTAATATCCAGCTGCCCCGAGCTCACCAAAGGCCTAGGCAGCCCTGACAACTGTTTTTTCTGCTGGAAGTCCAGCGACAGCGGCAACGGCTCTGATTGCTTCTCTAGTGCCGACAGCGCCTTCAACGTGTTATCGTCCTCGGCAGAAGTAACTGCTGAGACCATAAAGAACACCGTTGCCACCAATAAACGCATCATGAGCGCTCAACCCCCAGCTTTTCAAACACAATATCAGGGGATTCAAACAGCATTTCGCGCGTTTTTCTACAAACGGCTACCTGCACACTGGTGGCTTTAGTTAATAGCTCGTTACTCTCAACACAGCGAATTTCATAATTCATTTTCAGTCGGTGTTCCCACTCAGCCAGAGTGGCAGTTACCCGAATGTGCTGCCCGTAAGTAGCCGACGCAACGTACTTTAAGCGTAAGTCGACAATTGGCCACAAATGACCATTGGCTTCCATATCCGGATAGTCATAATTGAAGGTACGCAACAACTCGCTGCGCGCCATTTCAATGTATTTTATGTAATGCCCATGCCAGACAACGTGCATGGCGTCGACATCGAAAAAGGGAACATCAATAATCAAACTGGCTTGTTTCATGCTGGCTCCTGATACAAGTTCCAGACTTTTAATCGTAACTGGGTCAGCCAATAGCGTAACTCCGGCTCTAACTGACGGTCTTCCGTCAGCAGCTCAAACTGGCTGGCCAGGCTTTCAAGCATTTCAACAACACCAGACGATGGGCTCACAGGCTTCTCTGCTATGCGCTTGCGCAACTCAACGCCTTGATAAGCTGCCAGCAAGGTTGCGATAACCACCTGTTCGGTCAGCTCCAGAATACGAATACAGTCACGGGCAGCAATAGTACCCATGCTCACTTTGTCCTGGTTATGACACTCAGTTGAACGCGAAAAGACACTGGCGGGCATGGTTAATTTCAATGCCTCGGCGGTCCAGGCTGAGCAGCCAATTTGCACCGCTTTAAAGCCATGGTTAATGGATGTTCTCTCGCCTTCTGCCGCGGACAAATTAGAGGGCAAGCCGTGGTTCATTTTCGTGTCCATCAGCAGCGCCATTTGCCGATCATGCAGGTCCGCCAGGTTCGCCACAGCCGTTTTCATCGAGTCCATTACCATAGCAATATGACCGCCATAGAAATGCCCACCATGCAGAACGTGCTCTCCCAGACCATCAATAATGGGGTTGTCATTGGCGCTGTTTAACTCATTTTCTATGGTTTCTTGAAACCAGGGTAAACTGTCCTTCAATACGCCGATAACATGAGGCGCGCAGCGAATGGAATAACGGTCCTGCAGGCGCGATGAATTTCTCGGGTGCTCCACATGGTTCAGGTCTTGCTGGATCCAGCTGGCGACCTGTTGCTGCCCTTTATGAGGTTTTACAGCAAACAGCAGGTCATCAAAATGGTTACTGTTTCCTTCCAGGGCTATGCTCGCCAAAGAAGTAATACGGCTGGATAACCGGGTTAGATACTCCGCTCTGTCCCAGGCCAGGCAAGCCAATGCAGTCATTACAGCAGTACCGTTCATAATGGCCAGGCCTTCTTTAGGCCGCAGTTTGTGAACCGACATGCCAAGCTCTTTAAAAGCTTCTGCACTGTTCATCACTTTGTCGCGAAAACGCACGTCTCGCTCACCAATAAGCGCACCGGCAATGTACGACAAAGGCGTTAGATCGCCGCTGGCACCTACGCTACCTTCTTTTGGAATAAGCGGTAGCATGTTTTCGTTCAGCATCACCACCAGGCGCTCCAACAACTCCCAGCTGACACCGGAATAACCTTGAGCCAGCGAACTTAAGCGCGTTGCCAGAATGGCACGGGTTTCCTGCTCATCGAAGGTATCTCCCAGGCCACAACCATGAAAACGCGTAAGGTGAATGGGCAATTCATTAACTAAGTTCTCCGGTACCGTTACGGTGCAGCTGTCGCCATACCCCGTTGTTACGCCGTAAATAACACCGTCCTGCTCAAGTAATTCATCCAGAAAACGGACACCGGCATCGACTTTTTCGACAAACTCCGGCGCATCGCTTAATGCGGCCTGCGCTTTGCCATTGGCTATTTCTACCACGTCTTTAATGGTCAACGGGCGGCCACCAAAGGCTATAATCGATGTCGTCATACTACTGACTGTCCTTCTTCCAGAAATCAAAAAAATTAAACCACTGATAAGGGTAGCGTATTGCTAATTTCTCCAGTGTTTCACTGTAAGCTTTCAGAACTGGCTGCAAAGCCTCCCGCCTGCTTTTTCTCGGTAGCTTCAGTTGGTCACACGCATGGTTGAGATATAAATCGTAATGTCCGTCATCGGGGTTCTTTAAGCAGAATAAAAAGTATACGGGGCATTCTAACACACTGGCCAATATCCAGGGCCCTAAGGCAAATGCAGCCGGCTTACCTAAAAACTCCTGATCTATGGTCTGCCCGGGCTGAGTCACCGAGGTTCTGTCCCCTACAATGACCACAAACTCACCTTGTTCAATGCGCTCTTTCAGTAATATGGTCAGTCCCATATCAATGTCGGTCACCTGAATAAGGTCAATATCAACTTTCGGGTTAACGTTTTTTAATGCGCGGTTAAACGACTGCGCATGTTGGGTAAACACCAGTACATTCATGCGCCGGGTATATTTTTTTGAAGCCAGCGCTCGCGCAACCTCCAGGTTACCCAGGTGACTACCGATAAGAATGCCGCCCTTAGGTTGTTTTTCTAAATCGTCAAAGTGGGTGTCACCACAGTTACGAACCTGGTTTTTAGAAACCTTACCGACCCAGGCATCAATTTTTGCCAGAGCGTGCAGGCCAAACTGCCAAAAATGGTACCAACTTTGGCGCCATCCCGGCTCGGCAACAAAAGGAGACTGTTCACCAGCAAATGAATGCACACGACGAAGGAAGTCCAGAGACGCCCTGCGAGGAGCGCCTCCGGTCAAAAAGAAGTAAGTGATCACTGGCGCTAAAATCAGCCGCATTAACCAGTGGCCGCCGTACTGATAGGCTCGAAGAACAATAACGATGCCCCAGTAGCTGCCGCGCTCTTTCTTTTTCGCCCAATGCTTCTCCACCATAATTAACGTTTAAACCTACGCAGTAATAAAAGCGGAATGCGTGGCAACATGCCAAAAAACAAGCGTGTATGCAGCCAGGAAATTTTCAGGTTATCCTGAAGTGCTCTGAAGTGTGACTGTCCGCCTTGTGGGTAAATCACCTTGGTTGGAATAAACAAAACTGGTGTTCCGGCCCAGTATAGGCGCACCATAATTTCAATATCGAAGTCCATGCGTGTGCCAATATCGCGACGCTTTATTAAGCCCACTGTCTGGTACAAGGGATATACCCGAAAACCACACATAGTATCCTTTATCTGCATCGATAAAGTTTCGATGTGCACCCAAAAGTGAGTGATCTTGCGCCCAATGCGTCGGCTGGTCGGCATGCTGTCATCATACTGCGGAAACCCGCTTATCAGCGCGCCGGGGTTCTGTTTCGACAAAGCTAAAAACTCAGGAATATCATTACTGTCATGTTGGCCATCAGCGTCTATTTGCAACGCGTGAGTAAAACCTTCTTCAGCCGCCAAATGGAAGCCGGCCATAACCGCCCCGCCTTTTCCACTATTTTCGGGAAGCGTGTGCAGTAGTACAAGTGACTTATGCTCTTCCGCTAAAGTTGCCAGAACTTCTTTGGTATGAACATTTGAGCCGTCATCAACAATAATAATTGGCAACTCGTAAGGCAGCAGTCGCTCAACCGTTGCCGTAATGGTTTTATCGTGATTATAAATAGGAATAAGAAAGCAATACTGAGACATATTAATTAAACACCAGGCGTCCGGAAGACAGCGCTTTATCACCGTCAGAATATTTAAAGGTAACGCAGTCTTCGCGTTTTCTCTCAATGAACAAGTCAACCGTCGCCCCGGGTAAAATCATGTCGTTAAACTTGAGGACTTCAATGCGTTGAATTGAGGTGGGTGTTGACCAATGCTCAGCGGCAAGCTGCACCACCCAGTCAAGTTGTGCGACCCCGGGTAAAATGGGCGCTGAAGGAAAATGTCCCTGCAAATAAATACAATCTGCTTCTAATTGAAACTGTCCATTAAGTGCCGGCTTTTCATTCTCGCCGGCGCTTTCGGAGAAGCGAATAAACTTAGGTAGTTGAGTCTGCATAATCTCTCTACTTTTCCTCTTCGAACAACGCCTGTAGGTCAGCCTGAGTGACTTTGCCGGCGCCGTTATAAGGTAGCTGCGCCACATAGCGAAAACGTTTAGGTACAACGACTTTTTCAAAACGCTGCTGTAAATGATGCCGCAACTCCTGACGCACTTTAAACCGCCCCTGGGCATTAAGTTCTGCATTTCCGGCGGAGTTCAGCACTAACACCAAACCCAACTCAACACGAGGGCTATGTAACACACAAGCTTTGGCTGACTCGACCCATTCGTGCTGCTGAATAAACTGCTCGACTTCATTCAGCGATACTCGCTTTTCAGCAATTTTAGTGACTCTGTCCTGGCGTCCGAGTAACAGAAAACACCCCTGCCCCTGAAGCTGAACTTTATCTTCTGTAGTATACGGCCTTTGTGGCTCTTTAAGATACGGTGACTGAATAACCAGTATATCGTTGTTGTCGCAGCTCACCTCTATGCCGGCCAGAGGCTTGAAACTATCTGAAGCACCCGGATTACGCTGCCGCCAGGCTATACCTCCGGTTTCCGTACTGCCGTACACTTCAATGGGGGCCTGCAGTTCATTGTCAGCGAAGTTGTTAGGAACTGAGCCCGGCAACGGCCCACCTGACGAAAAGACCATGGTCAAAGCGTTTTTATGCTGCGACAGCTGTGGCAAGTTATCCAAACGCTGTAAGTGTGCAGGACTGCTTACCAAAGCGTAACGCCGACCGTCAGCTTTCGCCAATAGTTGCTGCAATTGCTCAGGGTAATCGACTAAAGGTAATGTTACCGAACGCCCGGCTGCAAGCGGCCATAGAACTGTAAACAAAAGCCCGTAAATATGCTGATGAGTCACCGTGGCCAGAATATCCGTCTGGCCGAGTTTATCTGCAAAGGTCCGCTCCAGCGTCTCTACTTCCAGCCATAACTGTCTGAGCGTTTTTTCTACTGCTTTAGGTTTGCCACTGCTACCGGAGGTGAAAAAGGTCAGAGGGGAGTCTAAATCACCTTTTAAGATCAAAGAAGGCGCATCAGAACGCCCTTTGGAAGGTAATTCTTCCGGTACTCTGAATGCATACTGAGATGATAGCTCTGACAGGGTCGCAGGTTTATCATTAGCTGGCAGAATAATTCGCTTTTTACTCTCTAGCAGCGCAAAGAACCAAACACTAAAACGATACCAGTCACGCTGATAAAGTAGCGCATCGCCTTTCTGCTCATTAAGCCAATAGGTAGCGGCAGCCACATCCTGAAGCCAGATTGATGCACTAATGGGTTCGCCTTTAATTGAGGCTAGTTTTGCATCCGGGCGCCGCCATTGCAGCTCCCATTGCTCAGTGCTTGTTTTTAACAACACGCCGCACACTCCACTCAACCACAAAAAGTAACCCAATTAGCACGTAGGATATAAAACCGTTGTATAGCGTCCAAAGCTCAATGTCACCATGAACTGCAGTCGCCAGCGCAATAGCACCATTCATAAGGAAAAATACGGCCCAGACCATGGTCACTTTTTCAGTGTAAGCAACGGCCTTCTCAGACAATGAGCCTTCCATCAGCGTCGCTAAGCGGGTTATTACCGACGGTTTGCGCCATAAGGACGCAACAAAAACCAGAAGCAATGCCGCATTCATCCAGACCGGATAGAACAACACACCTGTCAGCTGGTCAGCAAAAATAGCCGTTACTGAAACGACCAATAACACGGCCATTGAAAGCCAGCTTCTGGGATGACCAATACCCTGGGCAACAATGCTTAAACTCAGCAAGGTAATCAGTGCCAGTAGCAGCCAGTTTGTCAGGCCGTTCTGCGCAAACCACCAAACCATCAGAGGGTAGGCAATCAGTAAGCCACTGATTAATAAACGCAGAGCGGTTTTCATTAATTGCTGTGAACGAGTTTATAAACTTCTTCGACAACATCCTCGACAGTACGCACCGCTTTAAACGCATCCGGGCTGATTTTTTTACCAGTGATTTCGCGTAATTTAACCACTAAATCTACCGCATCAATCGAATCAAGATCCAAGTCCTGATACAGGTTTGCGTCTAAAGAAATATCATCAGATTCTATCTCGAAGTCTTCTTCAAGAATTTGAACTAATCGCGCATACACTTCGTCTTTCGTTTTCATCGTTCCCTCGTTTATTCGCCGCGATTATTAGCGACAAAGTCCGCTAACGTATCAACACTGTAAAAGTGCTTTTTTGTTTCCGCTGAGTTTGCATCCAGCTTTACGTCGTACTTCTTCTTTATTGCCAAACCCAGTTCCAATGCGTCAATGGAATCGAGGTTCAGGCCATCGTCATCGTCTCCGAATAACGCGGCTGAATCATTGATATCTGATACCTCAACATCCTCAAGATCCAGCGACTCGATAATCAAGGCTTTGATCTCTTGCTTCAGGTTTTCCGTCATCTTCTAACACCTTTTCATAGTAATTCTGTAAGTCGCGAGTCAATTGACGCGCGGCAATGCTGAGCTTTTCAGCATTGCAGTATACGGCTGAATCTATTTCGCCTAAATAATGCACCGACAAGGTCGGCTTTTGTTGCGGTGCACAGTACCAGGCCTCATTTTTAATCAAAGTTACAGGTACGCAATCCACGCGTAGTGCCGTAATTTTAGCCCGTGTACGCAACGCCAAATGCGCTGCGCCACGTTGGAATTTGACCACTTCTCCTGGTGTCGTGCGCGTACCTTCAGGGAATATAATGAGGTTATTCCCCTGCGCCAGCGAGCGCTCACAGTCGTTGACCAAATCTTCCGGATCGTCATTGCTTAAATAACCCGTTGAACGGATAACGCCCCGCATAAAAGGGTTCTTCCACAGGTGTGACTTAACCACACAGTCTGGATTCGGCACAAAAGAAATCAATGCCACGACATCAATTAAGCAAGGGTGATTCGCAATAATGACATGACCCCGAACGCTTCGTAGCTTCTCAATTGCCTTAAAGTCAAAGTTGAACACGCCGGTCCACTTCATTACGCCGATAAACCACTTAAACGTCAGTTGCACTAAACGCCGGGCCTGGGCCTGGCGCTGCTGTTCATTTCCGTTAGATAGTAAGGCGAGCAAAGGCAACGCAGTCACCGACAGCAACAGGCCACCTAAGCCAAAAATGGCAAAGCAAAGCCCTGTGGCGAAACGTCGCCAGGTGCGATTAATGACCTGCCAGAGACTAAGCAACATGCCAGCTCCACCTTACCCCGTTATAGTCTTTAACCACCTTATCGCCGCCGGCATCCAATATTTTCTGCACGCTGTTAGCAACTGACCAGACGTCTTCCTGTAATTGACTTTCTTTTCCAACCCGACGATCCAAAATCAATTCTTGTCCGTTTTTTCTATGGAGTAAAACCGCATGAGAAAAACCGGTTACCGGCGATTTAACCTGCCCGGAGTACACCGCAGGAGGCACTTCATCAGCATACAACAGCAATACCTGCTCAGCTTCGCTTTGTAGCTGGCTTAACGCCTCTAACCACCCTAAAGGGTAGGTTTGCTCACCCGCCGACAAGGTTGTCATAGACTGCCTGTTGTCAGCGGCCATGCTGTACTGCCCCAATACGGCATTATTCACCGAAAGCGCAAACTGGGTTGGCGACAAAATTTCCCCCCGCACCAGTTCCCGCAGTAACTTCTCGGTGCGGTGTAAGTCGCCATGCCGCGTTGCCAATACCACCGGCGTCTCTTGCAACTGAGGGTGTCTTTCACTCAATTCCAGCATGGCAGTTATCAGCACTTTCGCATACGAGCTCAGCCGCCGTCGGGTCGAAGCCGGAATTTGCTTCAGCCGTTCACGACATTCGGTCTGGACTAATGTACTATCAGCTACAAAGGCTCGCATAGGGTTTGGACAGATACTCAAAAAAGAAGCGGAATAGTACAGAATCTCACTCTACATTTCAAAAATATAACAGCGCATATGGTTATCGGATATAGGCTCTACAACGACACCGCATCACCCCGGCAAGTGTCGGAAGCAACACGGGACTTACTGATACAGCTTGTCAGAAAGTACTGGCCGGTTTCCGGGCCGGTTCACGTCACTATAGACAAAACGCCTTCCGGTGCCCCACTACTGAGCGTAAACGATCAGCCCGTTTATTGCTCACTTTCTCATAAATCGGGATTCATCGCCGCCGCCTACTCAACAAACTGTAGTATCGGCATAGACGTTGAGAACTTGCGTACCAGCAAAAACTACCAACGCATTCGTGACTATTATAAAGATGGATTTCTAACAGGTAGCTCTTTGACTAAGCAAGCATTTTTCCGACAGTGGACCTTAGCCGAAGCGGTAGCCAAAGCCTCAGGTGACCCCTTGCTTAAGGTTCTGGAGCAGCCACTTGAAAAGCAGCAACACGCGGCAAAATACTTCCGGCTAAACTCTTTTTTGCTGTGTGGTTACCAGGCAGTGACAGCGGATAAAGTCAGTGATATCTCACTGTATCAGCTCGACAGCGATAACCAGTGGCAGTAGTCCCGGGCTATAACACTCAAATCCGACTCTGCTCGCCAGTTTAGCTCTCTATGGGCTTTGTCTACCTCGGCGTAGCAACTCTCTACGTCGCCCTGCCGCCTGCCTGAAAACTGAACCGGGATGGTGCGCCCGCTCGCCTTTTCAAAGGCACGTATAACCTCAAGCACCGACTCGCCTTTGCCCGTTCCCAGATTAAAAACCTGATGCCCGGTTTGTGCAAACCCCACTTCCAGTGCAGCAACATGGCCTTTTGCAATATCACAGACATGAATGTAATCGCGTATCGCTGTGCCGTCATCGGTCAAATAGTCATGGCCGTAAACATGAACTGAATCGGCTTTGCCAGTAATGACATCACCAATAGCCGGAACCAGGTTTGCCGCTGGCTTAAGCGGTTGTTCGCCGAGGCCCCCAGAAGGATGGGCTCCCGCCGGGTTAAAATAACGCAAACTGACCGCAGAAAAATTGGCATTGCTGTTACAGTAATGACTTAAATCGCATTCAGACTGAAATTTAGTCTCGCCATACGGGTTAGTGACGTCTCCCGCTGGGGCCGATTCAGGAATTGGTACTGTTGACGGGTTTCCATATACGACAGCAGAAGACGAAAACACTAGCCGGGTAACAGAAAATGCTTTCATTACCGATAGCAGTTTACGCGTACCGTCCACATTAGTCGTAAAATACTGGTCTCTTAACTGATAACTTTCCTGGGGATTCTTTAGCGCCGCAAAATGGATAACGCCATCAATAGAGTACTGCCGAAAGACACCGGTTAATGCGTCGATGTCGCAAATATCGACTTGATGAAAGTCCGGCCGCTTGCCTGTAACCTTCTGTATTTTACCAATGACCGACGCGCTGCTGTTGCTCAGGTTATCAACAACAACCACTTGGTAACCGTTGAGTATTAACTCAACCACGGTATGCGAGCCAATAAAACCGCAGCCTCCGGTAACCAGTATCCGTTTATTCATAGATCTTGCGCCCAGCAACGTTAGCGTCACTAAAAGTCAAAGGGCCGAAATAGTATCGGCTGACTTTTACTAAAGCAACTGAAACTCGTAAACAACAGGCCTGTAGGGGAAAGTCGACGAGAGAAAAAAGACATTGTTGTTATCGTTTATTACGCAAGTTATTTAAAGTTAGACTAAACGTAAAGAGAACAATTACCGTAAAAACAACTATAACTCACATCTGGTGGACTGATTTGCTTATGAATAAAGGCAAAAACTGGCTTATACACACACTGGGCTTTCTCGGGCTAATCCCCTTTTTAGCATCGTCTCTTGCTGCATTAATGGGGACGGGCGCATTTTGGGGCATACAACCGCTGGACTTCTTAATCACCTACGGCGCTATTATATTAACCTTTTTAGGTGGCACCTTATGGGGGCGGGCTTTACATCGTGCTGAAAGCGAAAAAACCGCAGGCTTACTACTACTGAGCAATGTTTTTGCTCTTTTAGCCTGGTTCACAATACTCATTAACCTACCCGCCTGGTCTCTGGGTCTGCAAATGCTCGGTTTTGTTTTAGTCCTTTTCTTTGAACAAAAGCTCGCCCGTAGCTCTGCCATGACTTCTTATATGGGCTACTATCGTATTCGCGTTTTATTAACAACAGCCGTTGTTGTCTGTCAGTTGCTGGTATTCGGCAACCATATTTTGTAACGCTACTTGGTCTGGTGGTAACGAGCCAGAGTCTCGGCGTAAATAAGGCGCACGTCCTTACTGAACTTTTCAACAGAATAGTCACGGGCAAACGCCAGAGCATTGTCTGAAAGGCTCTGGCGCAAATCCGTATCATCCAGAATTTGTTTAACCCGCTCACACCATAACGACTGCTTAGCCGGTGTTTTGTAACCGTTATACCCATCTTCAACGACATCATCAATACCGCTTGAGCGCACCGCAACCACCGGCAGACCGGCAGCCATCGCTTCCAGAATAACCATACCCTGAGTCTCCGACTGAGACGCAAATAAAAACGCGTCACCGAGTCGGTACCAGGCGGCCATCTGCTCAGGAGGAACAGCACCGACCAGGGTAATGTGCTGCTGCAGGTTCATGTCGTCAATGCGCCCCTGTAATCTGCGACGCTGATGGCCGTCACCCACTATCAACAACCGGAATGCTTTATCCGTCTGCTCCTTCAATTGCGCCATGGCGTCTATCATGAAGTCGATATTCTTTTCATTAGAGAGCCGGGAAACGCTGACAAAAACGGTTTCGTCGCCAATATTCTGCTGTTTACGCAAGTCCTCGACCTGTTTCGCGTCAACCTGCTGAAAGCGATCAAACTCAATGCCGGTTGGCTGTACAAAGGTCGGACGTTTTACGCCTATCATGCGTAAGTACTCTTCAGTCGACTGCGTAGGCACAATCACACCATCGCATTTGTTCGCAAAACGACGCACCAAAAAGTGCGCAATAATGTTACGAAACAGCGAACCGGGCAAAAACACAAAGTGAGCATAGTGCTCTAGCCGGGTGTGATACGTATAAACCACAGGAACTTTAAGTCTGCGAGCCACAAAAACCCCGAGCGACCCTATCCAGAACGGGTGGTGTACATGAATAATATCCGGCTTAAACGCTTTGACCTTTTTACGTACGGCGCCTGAAAAAATATTGGCAAATCGAAACTCGCTTTTTTCACCAAAAGAGAATAACGAAGGCATACGCACCACATTCTCTTCTTTTTCTGCTGCACGTTGATAACGCGGTGCAACAACCAGAACTTTGTCCTTAAGCTGCACCAGTCCGCTTCGTAAGCGTTCGATAGAAATAGGTACGCCACCAATAAAGGGCAAGTAATTGTTGGTAAACATAGCCACCCGCATGGTTTTCTTAAGCCAGGGCTCTGGGTCAATATCGTAGTCCGGATAGTACTCTTTTCCGACAAACACAGCGTTATAGAGCTTGGTGCTAATAACCAGGAACAAACTGACTAAGAGAATAAAGTTGAGGTAACCCACATAAAACAGGGAGTGAATAAAGAACCACAGACTTTCCAGTTGCTTCAAAATGGGGTGCTGACCAACTTCCAGCTCTTCAACCGAATGCTCGACGGAACCATCGGCGCTCACGGTCACTTTCACATAGTGATAAAAGCTTTCATCCTGGTTCAGTACCAGACCACCTGCACCACCGGTTGTTATATAGGGTATGCCGTTATGTTCTTGTTCGGAATAAATTGAAATGTTTGATGAAAACACCCGGTCGACACCAAAGTTTTCCAGCGTCTGCAGCAACGCGCTTCTGAATTCAGCAGGCTGTAAAAAGTCGTCATCCTCAGCCAGGAAAAACGCTTCTTCCGGCTCCAGAGGTGGGTGGCCAATAAAAACAAACCGATGCGTCGATTCATCCGCCTTAAGAGTGTCGGTTAACCACCGTAACTGCCACTGCCAGGGGGTTTTTTCAGTGCTGTCGAGGAAGATAAAACGGCTGTCACCGGCGGTAAAGCTGAAAAAATGAGGCCCATAGTGATCATAAAAACGAAAGCTGCCAAACTCTTCGTATTCGTTGTTACCAAAGGTCAATAAATAAGGCATATCCAAACGGGACAGAGTACCCCGTATTGCCCGGTATTTGTCCTCTCCGCCGCTGCTAACAGCATTTCCTGCGGACACGAGAAAATCGACATTGGCATCGTTCAGCATTGGAATAATGCGGCGTTCAAAAATGCCTACCGAATTATTGATGTTACCAACCACCGCAAAACTGTAACTGTCTTGTCCTTCCAGTCTGGCGCTGATAGCTGCAAGCTGATCTGTATGCTCTGCCTCGAATTCAGAAGTCACCAGGTTCAAATAAACTTTATAGCCAATAAGGCTGACAACTATGGCTATATTTAAGTAGAACAGGGCTTTTAATAATTTCTTTTTATTCATTGTATGCCCTGTGTTTTGGCGGAGTTAACTAAGTATCGTTGTAAAATAAACAGCCCCAACAGCATGCCCAAATAGATGGTTAAAAAGCGCCAGCTGAAGGTAACCAACAGCAAATGATTTTTAGCTAAGATGTCACTGAAAAAGCTACCGAAAACGCCTTCAGAAATACCGGATGCCCCCGGGGTTGGCGCAAAATACATTATAAAAGTTGTGACAACCAACAGTCCCAGGCTTATCAAATAATTTACATCGTATCCCAGCCCCCACATCAATAATGCCGGAAAACTGAACAGACTGAGCAGGAAAATAAAGGTAAATAACACGGACAGTAAAATAGCGACTTTCGAGCCACGACAATATTCGGAAAAACTATGAGAAAAGCGCAACATCTCGCGTCGAGTTTTATACTGCCAACGCAGATGACGCTCCGGGCTAATCAGTTGCAATTTATGTATGCCCTTACAAAGGAAACTTAAGGGTCCAATAAGCCAATGCGCTCTGAGTAAAACGACGGCGAAAAAAAGCAGGTACAGTACAATAAATACCGCTAGTGCAGTACCAATATCGCTAATAATCGCTTTGTCCTGCAAAGGTTCCAGCGTTAACAAAAATACCGGCGTCAGTGAGAAAATAAAGAAAATAGCCAGTACCGTGCGAATCGTCGTGGCCGCTGTTGCCTTACCAATAGGCACGCCGTGTTCGTGCAGAAACCAAACTTGAGCAAAGCCGCCGCCGGTCGCCATAGGCGTAATATTGGAAAAGAAAATATTGATAAAAACCAGTTTTGCCATGGCTTTCTTAGGTATCCGGTAACCCAGAGCCCGCAGTGTGTAGTATAGACGCAAGCCATCGGCGGAAAAATAAATAAGCAAAAGCAAGACAGTAACGCTGAGTACTTCCGGGGCGAACAGACGAAAATCAAAGGTTAAACTACGACCGGAGAAATGATCATAAATGGCATAAAAGCCAGCAACCGTAAGCAAAACAAACAGCACACTAAACAGCGCTAAACGTTTCCAGGAGGCTTTGTATTGCTTTTCTTCTTCCACTGAAGCGGTCATTTTCTGCTGTCTACTCCCTACAAAGCCTAATGCTTAAGGATTATGGAGTTGTCCCGGTGGGATGTCAAAACCGTTGAGTCCATAAAAAAGCCCCCAAAGCGGGGGCTGAAAACTTAACCAGGGAGTTACAACCAATCATTTGTTAAGTTGTGCTGTAGCTTACTTACCCAATATGACAGTTTTTAGATTTCCCTGTTTTATTTCGATGACAGCTACTTTTTCCTCTTAATAAGCTGGCATTAAGAACACTTCACGCACGCAGTTACGCGGGTTAGCGTTTATTGCGTAAAGTACTGCATCGGCAACATCATCGGGGTCCAGCTTATCCGGCTTTGGCTCATCAAAGAACGGCGTATTGACCATACCAGGTGCTATTGTTGTGCAGCGACCATTCCACTCTTTCATTTCTTCAGCTAAGTTCTGAGCGAAACCGTGCACAAACCATTTGGTGGCACCATAAACAGAACCTTTAAGCGTAATGCGCCCGGCAGCTGATCCTGTCATTAGAAAATGACCGGTAGTTTTGCGCAAGTGCGGTAAGGTCAGTTTCGCGGTATACAGAAGCCCGTTGATATTCACATCAACCATTTGCTTCCATTCTTCCGCGTCGCCTTCTTCAGTACCTGGTGTTGAAACACCGGTTCCTGCATTTGCGAACACAGCGTCCAACTGACCAAACTTATCAACGCCCTGCTTTACGGCCTGCTCAAGCTCGTCAAAGTTACCCGCATCGGCGGCAACACCAATGGCGTTATCAGAGCCAAACTCTTCAACCAGCGCATCCAACTTGTCTTTCCGTCGCGCCGTTAATATTAGCTTTAACCCTTCTTTTGCCGCTTTGCGCGCCGTGGCTTCACCGATGCCGCTTGAGGCACCGGTAATTAATAGTACTTTCGACATGCTTCCTCCTTAAGCTAAATCAAAGCGGTCAGCATTCATAACCTTAGTCCAGGCTTTCACGAAGTCTTTTACAAACTTCTCCTGGTTGTCATCCTGAGCATACAGCTCTGAATACGAACGCAGGATTGAGTTTGAGCCAAAGACTAAGTCAATGCGGCTTGCTGTCCACTTCAGTTCGTCGGTTTTGCGGTCACGAACTTCGTAGTGATCATCCGCTTTTTTCCAGACATTGTTCATGTCAGTCAAATTAACGAAAAAGTCGTTAGTTAACGTACCAGCCCGGTCAGTAAATACGCCGTGCTTAGACTCACCGTAGTTCGCACCTAAAGCACGCATGCCACCCACAAGAACCGTCATTTCTGGTGCCGTTAAGCCCATCAAATGGGTACGATCCAACATCAGTTCTTCGGCCGGTACCGCGTAGTCCTTCTTCAGGTAGTTACGGTAACCGTCATGCAATGGCTCTAACGGCTCAAAGCTTTCCACATCGGTTTGCTCGTCGGTTGCATCGCCACGACCCGGCGCAAACGGAACCGTTAGGTTATAACCGGCATCTTTTACCGCTTTTTCAACCGCTGCCGTACCGCCAAGTACAATCAAGTCGGCCAGGCTGACTTTCTTATCCAGGGTAGACTGCAACTCTTCCAGTACGCGAAGGACTTTATGCAGTTTTTCCGGCTCGTTACCATGCCAGTCTTTTTGCGGTGCTAAGCGAATGCGTGCGCCATTTGCGCCACCGCGGAAGTCCGAACAACGGAAGTTACGTGCACTGTCCCATGCGGTAGAAATCAGCTCGTAAGACGTTAACTCTGTGTTCAGTAACTTCTCTTTTAAGTCAGCAACTTCTTGTTCGCTTAAGGTGTAGTCCACTTTCGGGATCGGGTCCTGCCAAATCAGGTCTTCTTCCGGTACATCTGCGCCTAAATAACGGTCTTTAGGACCTAAATCACGGTGCGTCAGTTTAAACCAGGCACGAGCGAATACGTCGGCGAAGTACTCAGGATCTTTGTAGAACTTCTCAGCAATTTTGCGATAGTCCGGATCCATTTTCATGGCCATATCGGCATCGGTCATAATCGGGTTATGGCGAATAGACGGATCTTCCACATCGACCGGTTTATCTTCCTCTTTAATGTCGACAGGTTCCCACTGCCAGGCTCCAGCAGGGCTTTTCTTCAGTTCCCACTCGTAGTTAAACAACAGGTAGAAGTAGCCGTTGTCCCACTTAGTCGGTTCAGTAGTCCAGGCGCCTTCAATACCACTGGTCACAGTATCGCGACCAACGCCTTTACCACCGCTGTTGCGCCAGCCCATGCCCTGCTCTTCAACATCTGCCGCTTCTGGCTCAGGACCTAAATTCTCTTCTTTGCCATTACCGTGACATTTACCAACCGTGTGACCACCCGCAGTTAGCGCACAGGTTTCTTCGTCATTCATTGCCATGCGCTTAAAGGTTTCGCGTACGTCTTTTGCGGTACGAAGCGGGTCAGGATTACCGTCAACGCCTTCCGGGTTCACATAAATCAAACCCATTTGCACTGCAGCCAGTGGGTTTTCAAGCGACTCACGCTCGTCATCTGAACTGTAGCGGTTTTTAGTTTCCGCCAGCCATTCTTTCTCGCTACCCCAGTAAGTGTCTTCTTCAGGATGCCAGATGTCCTCGCGGCCACCGGCAAAACCAAAGGTTTTAAGACCCATCGACTCGTAAGCCATATTACCGGCCAGAATAAAGAGATCGGCCCAGGACAGTTTGTTGCCGTACTTTTTCTTAATTGGCCACAATAAACGACGCGCTTTGTCTAAGCTTACGTTATCCGGCCAGCTGTTTAACGGCGCAAAGCGTTGGTTACCTGTACCGCCGCCACCGCGACCATCGGCTAAACGATAAGAGCCCGCAGAGTGCCAGGCCATACGAATCATTAAGCCACCATAGTGACCCCAGTCAGCCGGCCACCAGTCCTGGCTGTCGGTCATGAGATCTTTCAGGTCCTGCTTTAACTCTTCTAAATTGATTTTTTTGAATTCTTCCGCGTAATTAAAGTCATCATCCATTGGATTCGCTTTGGTGTCGTGCTGGCGCAGAATTTCCAGCTTTAAGGAGTTTGGCCACCAGTGCGTGTTCGTTTTTTTCTCAGATGTCATGCTACCGTGCATGATTGGGCATTTACCGCCACCGCTTGAACTACTCATTATGCCTTCCTTATCTTTTTGCTTAAATTTGAATAACTGTTATCTATAGTTATAGCAACGCTCAGCCATTTACTCCAAGGCAAGATACCGTTTGCTTTGATAGGTTTTATAGATACAGAAAAAATGGCGGGAAAGATCGGAATGCGGTTAACATTCAACTTGTCACTTTTTTGAATGCTTGCTAACGGCCATAGGTAGCCAAACGCCATAGCCACTCACAAGGGCCGTAATTAAAGTGCTGCAGCCACCACTGGCTTAATTTTAACTGACACAGCCAAAAAGCGAGAGCTAGCAATATCATTTCAAGCCTCCCAAGCTCGCCATATAAGCCAAATCCGTAGCCATAGAATAAAGTGGTGAAACACAGGGATTGCAGCAAGTAATTTGTCAAAGCCATGCGCCCAGCCGGAGCCATGTTCTCTAAAATACTTTTCTGGTTTTTGCTACGACCAAGCATTAAAGCAATAAAAGCCATATAAGCAATGCACAACCCTAAAGCCGAAATTTGCATTAGTGAATAAAGCAAAGCAGCATTGATTGTCGGAAAAACCATTTCAGTAGCCGGTAAAGCACTTGCGTATAGTGCAGCGAAAATCCCCGGTATTCCTCCCCAAATGAGGAGCTTCTTATAAACTTTAATTTGAGTCTCGGGGCTTGTGAAAATACCATTTCGACTAAAAGCAGCACCCAGAAGAAATATGCCTAAGAAGGTGGATATGGTGAAGAGAATCTCCCCACTCCAAAGTAAGCCAAACTCGTCAATACGAGCTTCAGTGACAGCTCTATAAGAACCGGAGGAGTATGCTTCATCGGCGAAATTTGCCACCTCAGACAGCGTATTCTTCATTTCGTTAGTGTCTGTCTGGTATTGCTGTGCTCTCTCCGATGATTGATCCGAAGCATTAACTGAAACGGTTGAAAGCCATAAAAGCGCAACCGGGAGACTCATAAAAAATAATCCCCATTTCCAAAGCCTGCTTGCTGACGTTCTGACAAAAAACAACAAAAATAATCCCGAAACAGCGTAAATAAACAGGATATCGCCAGCCCAGACAAAGACAGCATGAGCTACACCAATAATACCAAGTACTATTAACCGACGCAGAAACAGCCACTTCGGTGTATCGATTTTTTGCTTAGCTCTGTCATAAAAAATGACAAAACCAATACCGAATAATAAGGAAAACATGGTGTAGAATTTACCTTCGGCAAAAACAAAAAGGCTCCAGGCTATCGCGTAATCAATACCACTTTCGTTACCTTCAACGCCTAATGAAGTCGTTGTTAGAGGGCTTTGAAAAAACGCCATGTTCATCAGCAAGATGCCCAGCAAAGAGAAGCCTCTGAGAATGTCGAGTAGTTCAATGCGCTGACTGGAATTTATAGAACACGCTGTCATATTTCTCTGGTCGGTTACCGTCATCAAAACTAGCTTACTCGAAATTCCTGAGGTAGCATACCCTCATGCTATGTACCTTATGCTCCTCGGCCTCAGAACCCTTCTGTGAAGATAAAAAACGCCAGTACTTCCGGTGCACTGTCTGCGACATGATTTTTGCAGACCCGCAGGCTCACTTGCCGCAGGACGAAGAAAAAGCCATTTACGACTTTCATCAAAATGACTCTCACGACACCCGCTACCGGGAGTTCTTAAGCCAACTTTCAATTCCTTTATTAGAAAAGCTATCAACTGGCATGACTGGTCTTGATTTTGGCTCCGGGCCGGGGCCTACACTTAGTTTGATGCTTGAGGAGCACGGCATGAAGATGTCTATTTACGACATCTTCTACGCGCCGGACAGCGGACAGTTGAGCCGTCAGTATGACTTTGTCACCTGCAGCGAAGTTGTTGAGCACTTTAATGAACCGGGCAAGACATGGCCACAGTTAATAAGCTTAGTAAAACCTCAAGGGTACATAGGCGTGATGACGTGGATGTTTATAAAGGAAACTGCAGAGCAATTTAACCAGTGGAGTTACAAAGGTGACCCGACCCATGTCAGCTTTTACACGCCTGAAACCATGCAGTGGATAGCACAACATTTTCAACTGAAACTTGAAATTATCAGCGAACAGGCCATTTTATTTAGAAAGGACTAACAACGGAGGGCGACTATGAACTACGAATGCGTACACGCGGACATTAGCCAGCAAACCGATATTGATGCCGTAGTTAACGCCGCTAATGCAGAGCTCAAACCCGGTGGTGGCGTTGCCGGTGCGATTCACCGGGCAGCAGGTTCTGAACTGGAAAAAGCAACTCGCTCACTGGCTCCCATTGAACCCGGTGAAGCCGTTATCACCGACGCCTTTAATCTTCCTAATCGCTTTATTATCCATTGCCTGGGGCCCGTTTATGGCGTCGACACACCCTCAGATAAGCTGCTGGCAAATTGCTATCGTAATGCACTGGATTTAGCCGATAAGCATCAAATAGAGTCTATTGCTTTCCCGGCGCTGTCAGCCGGAGCCTTCGGTTACCCTTTTGAGGCAGCAACTAAAGTGGCTCTGGACACAATTAGGCAGCACGTTGAAAAGCTGAGCCATCTGAAGCTTGTGCGCTTTGTGCTATTCAGTGACGAAGAGTTTGCCCATTATCAACGTGCGCTGAGAAAGTAGTCATTATTTAAAAATCACACCGGCATCTTTGAGCTCTTGCCGCTCAGTATCTGTCATAGCTTCCCTCTATTTGGTGCCTTTGTCATAGAGTCTAGACAAGATAAACGGGTTTATGTAGTTACTAATCAGGATTGTCTAAGCGGGCTACTTCGGCGTACCAAACATAATTTTGTCGGCGTTGTTAGCTAAAGCAATGATCATAGTCACAGCCCAGGTTCCCAATATCCACCAAAAGGTCGGCCAGGACATCCAGGTAAGATCAAGAAACAGTAAGTCGAAAACCCAGACAATAAATGCCGCAAATAAGATAGAAGGTAAAAATACGACGAAAAGAACACAAAGGGCTAAAGGTATGGTGCCCAGGGTTTTCATCCAGTTTAATAAAGAGGACATAATGGCTTTTGTTTAATGAGAGTGGATTGAAAACTACATTGAGTTGGGGGAGATATCAACTCATCACGCATTTTTTCTGAACCAATCTATACTTCGCTTCGTCTCTCTACTGAGTTACAGGCAATAAAACAATGACTAATAAGGCATCAACTCATGAAGATAGAGCAAGTAGAGGTACTCGTTCTAGCAGCACAAGAAGGTAAACGCGATGCTCTGGAATTGCTTTATCATCATTTTTTTACGCCGATGAAGCGCTACGCATTGATACGGGTTCACCAAACAACAACGGCGGAAGACCTTGTACAAAACGTCTGGCTCAAGGTCGGTAGACGATTGCAATTTATGCAGGATGTTCGGGTTTTTCGGAGCTGGCTTTATAAAGCGTTGCGGTGGGAAATTATCGACTGGGCACGTCAGCAGCGTAATGCGAACTTCGAAGAGCTTAATGAATCGAGTTTATTCACAGAAGATTTACGGCCAGAGGTTTTGGATGTAGCTCCTCTTTTGGCGGGCCTGAAACCCAACGAACGTGAAGTTATTGAACTGTTCTACCTGAGTGAATTGTCGGTTAACGAAACAGCGTTAGTACTCTCTATAGCGCCTGGCACAGTCAAATCAAGATTGCATAGCGCACGAGAAGAATTGCGTCATAGATACTTAAACGAGGGTAATAAGCCATGAGCACAAACAAAGAAGTTAACGAACAAATAGAAAAAGATCTGTCCGCGCAAGCACAAGAACTGGATAAGTTAATGGGCACCGGCGAAGGCCTTACCGGCTACTTAAAGCAAGGATTTAAGTACGACATAGGCTGGGTTGTGAAGGTTGCTTATGGGCTAGGTGCTATATTTACGGTATTACTATTGTTTTGCGGGTATCAGTTTTTTACAGCAACACCGGACAACGAATTGTTCTGGGGCGTGCTTCTCATATTAAGTTTTAACGCTCAGGTTGCTACAAAGCTATGGATTTACATGCAAACAAACCGCAACCATACCGCACGTGAAATACGCTTACTTGAGTTACGTTTGAAATCTTCAAGTAAGTAACGGGCAATAAGCGGGGTGGCTAACCACCACCCCATAATAGGTTACTTTTTAAAGTCCTGACTGGCGGCTTTTATTGCCGTTGCCAGCGACTGAGTTGCTGATTCAAGGCCGGTACTAATGTCAGACCATGCGTCCTCGCTGGACTTTTTCAAACCTTCCAACTTATCTTCGGCCTTGTCTTTCAGCGCTTCAAGCTCGTTAATCTTCTCTTCATACTTGATTTGAGAGTCAGCCTCCGACTGTTTCGCTTTAGCCTTCAGACGATCAATCTCAGCTTTCATCTCTTCAATTTTTGCTTCGTGTTTCTTTTCAAATGCTTCTTTATTGTCCATTTCCACCTCCAGGTCTTCCTTTTTACTCACTTGCTTATAATGGGTATGGTTTTAAAAGCCAAAACGATCAAAGTCCTCTGTGTTCTAGAGCAATGTATGAACGATATTGCTTACATTCCTAACGGCCGCCTATTTCTTCCGGGAATGCTCGCGCCAGATCCGAAAGCGCGTCACTATGTACCAGACAAGACCACCAATAAACATGATAAGAGGAACAATATTAACTTCCTTGCTCTGCTGGTAATCGTCAGAAGTTAGGAAAAACCAGAGCACGCCAATAATCAGAATAACGATTGCCAGTACCCCTTGTACCTGCAGGCTTTTCGATGTGTTTTCAGTGGTAATTTTGCTTTCTCCAGGCTGATCGTTTTCACCTGGTTGCTCTTTTTGTTCTGAATTTTCGGGCTTCACGTAGCCACAAGCCGGGCAGCTGTATTTATTATCCAGAACCTCATCTTCACACTTTGGACATTTCTCAAATGCCATTGAAGCACCTCTCTGTTTTATTGCGGAATGTTCACTCTTCAGTGTAGTCAAAAGACGAGCAAACAGCGGTACTATCTCGCATCGCTGTTCGCCCCCTGACCAAAACCTGTTGCTGATAATTTTTCAGATAAAGACACCCTCCTGCGGGCGAGCATTGTTTAATTTCAATCGGCTTATGTGCGTAACTCTTTGGGTATTGATTTCTGAGGTAAGCGGAAGCCTGCACACAGGCCGAGCCCTTAGCTGCATCTTCAGCCTCTCCGTACTGCGGCGCAAAGTAACGCAGTTGTACCGCACCTGACAGCAACCGGTAAATGACAATTAGAGCTCGCTGGCTAAACTGGCATAATACACCGCTATTTACACTCAATTGTGTCAACGGCTGGCTAAGTTCCAGCAAAACATAATCATTACGACCACCACAGTAGCAGCCATTAATAACTGGCTGACTTATAAGTCGTCGCCAAAACCTAAAGTTACGCAACGGTCTCTGCGTTAAAGGTTTATCAAAGTAATAAGCCGATTCATGGTCAAACCCTAGCTGTATTTCACCTGAGGGCGTCAATAAAAGATCGTTGGTGGGTTTCGTCTTTAGTTTCCCGTTTATGTACGCAGCAACCGCGAGGTTACCCGACCCACAGCGACGCACCTGTCTGTCATAATTTAAAAACTGAGCCTGAAACGCTCCTGAGCCGCCACTCATCAGAATTAGATTTGGAACTCTTTGATATTGCGAAGGCGTTTCGGACCAAGCGGGGGCCGGGCGATAAGCTATATGATGCTGATTGCCCAACGCCTGCGAACCATAAAAGACATCGACAGTAAAAAGTTTTGGCATAGCAGACACCGATTAGTCTCGAACTTTGTCAGCATTGTGTAATAGCATAATCGCGAAGATTCCGTCAGGCGCCAGCCATATCTTTTCGCGCTTCCAGCCTGCCGAGCTTGCTAACCGATCAAACTCTTCGGGGTAATATTTATAGGAGTTTTCGGTGTGAATGGTTTCACCCTCCTTAAACTGAAAACTTTCACCGGCAACTTCAACCTCCTGCCGGATACAACTGCGCAAATGCATTTCTATACGGCCCAGCTTCTGATTGTAAATGGCCAGGTGCTCAAACTGATCGGGATGAAAATTAGCATCGAGTTCTCGGTTCATTCGGGTCAGAATATTCTTATTAAAACGTGCGGTAATGTCTTTGCTGTCGTTGTATGCACGCTCAAGCATTTGCTCGTCTTTTTTGGTGTCTACCCCCATCAGCATATAGCTTTCTTTACCAAGGGTTGTGCGAGCGCTACGCAGAAACTCGCAGGCCTCTTCAGGCTCAAAGTTGCCTATGGTAGAGCCTGGAAAAAAACCCATTGAAGTCGCCTGAGAAAGCGCCAGTTCTATTGGTTGGGTAAAATCCCCTTGAGCAACTTTAATCTGTAATTTGGGGAAGGACTCGGCAAGGTCGGCTGAGGCTTTTTTGAGATGTTCACCCGAAATATCAATCGCGACAAACTCCGTTATCACAGGTAACTTTTTTAGCAATGGTTTTACTTTATGCAGCGACCCCGCACCAAACTCAACCAGTTGAATGTTATCGAGAGATTTTCCCGAAAAGTACTGTTTTAATTCCCCGGCGACATCGGGCAACATTCCAAGCTCAGTGCGGTAGGGGTAGTACTCATCCAGCTGACAAATTTGGTCAAAGTACTCTGACCCCTTTGCGTCATAAAAATATTTGGGTGGTAGCGTTTTTTGAGGCAAGCGTAGCCCCGCCAGAACATCCTGCAAAAACCCATGGTTCATAAAACATCCCGATTTTTGATTTTATTTGGCCAGACGCAGACTGCTAAATTGCCAACGCTGATGCGCGTAAAAGAAGTTCCGGTAGGTTAAGCGTATTTGTTGCTCGGCAGTAGCGCATGAACCGCCACGCAGAACCCACTGGTTAGCCATGAACTTCCCGTTGTACTCAGCCAACGCCCCTTCCGGCGTTTTGAATCCCGGATAAGGAATAAACGGACTTTGCGTCCACTCCCAGGCGTCACCAAACATTTGCTTGAGGCCTTTATTATCCGCGACTACCGGCTGCGGCAGTAACTGGTTTTGCTCCAGAAAGTTACCGCAACACTCAACCGACTGAGCGGCATGCTCCCATTCAAACTCTGTTGGCAAACGGCAACCGCGCCAGCGCGCAAAAGCGTCTGCCTCGTAATAGCTAATATGGCAAACCGGAGCATTTAGATCTAAAGGCACACGGTTACGGCCCGTCACAGTAAACCACTGCTCACCTTCACGATGCCAGTATAAAGGCGCTCGCCAACCTTCCTGTTGCGCTGTTGCCCAGCCGTCCGAAAGCCAGAGTTTTGGCCGCTTATAGCCGTCGTCAGCCATAAACTCTAACCATTCTGCGTTAGTCACCAAGCGCTCACACAGACTAAACTCCGGCACAAATACCTGATGCCGGGGTTGTTAGCAGTCATAGGCAAAGGATGACTCCGCATCGGTACCGATAAAAGATAAGCCACCTTCAAAATGGACAAATTCAGGGTTTCCTGTGCTACCGGAATCAGGGGAAGATTCTGCCGCATTGGTATCCGGCCCCAGCGCATACGGATTAAGTGACAACGCATGTTTAATATCGGTTTGTATCAGTTCCTGATGCTGCATCTCGTGATGCAAGCCAATGGTAACAGCCGCCTTAATTTCAGCAGAGTATGACTCCAGCAATGCCTTCATGGCGTTATCAACATGCTTCCGATAATTCACCACTTCTTCTAACGGCGGCCGTGACAACAAGCCTCGTTGCGGTCGCGGATGGCGCTCGCCTACCGTTTCATAATAAGAATTGAATAAGTATTGATAGGCATTGTTGTACGTTCGATAACCCGCTAAATGAGGTTGCAGTAAAAAAGTTTCAAAAAACCAGGTGGTATGCGCGAGATGCCATTTCGCCGGGCTGGCATCGGGCATCGACTGTAGCATCATATCTTCTGCACTTAAGGCTTCCGTCAACCTCATTGTTTGCGCACGCACCCGCTCATACTCCGCTATTAACTTGTCTTTCGGCAAGCTCTCATTGTCGAAAGACTGCGCAATACTCGGCATTAGCTTGGCCTCCTGTACTTCAAATGAACTCGATAGGTGTCGACCTCTGTGCTATGAATTTCAGTATGGCACTTTTGATTTCGGTTGCCAGTACGGATAACACAAACCTGCCTAAGGCGCTATAGCAATACTCAGCTGCCGCCTATCGTTGGGGAGAGGAGCTATAAGCTGACGCTCTCGGACATAGCTAAAAATTTATAAGGTTGCTACTATCATTCGAGCTAAAAACAATCATCAATGTGAGCCTCATATGCTAAAAGCCCTTTCATTTTGTACTGCCCTGTTAAGTATGGTGTTATTGCAGGCCTGTTCTCCGGCAACTCAGGACACCGAACGCATGGCTTCACACCATTTAACACTGTCCGAAGCAAATAAACTGGTGGAGCTACCACTACATTGTGTCGAAACACCTTACCCATACAAAACTGGAGCGGTACTGGGCAGCGCTGCCGATTTAAAGGAGCCTTCTGTTCTGCATCCGGTTTTTTACGGCTGTTTTGACTGGCACAGCGCCGTGCATGGCTACTGGTCTATGGTCACTCTATTACAGCAGTACCCCGAACTGGAACAGGCTGACAAGGTAAGAGCCGTTCTTAAACGCAACTTAACTGCAGAAAACGTGGCGCGTGAAGTGGACTTTTTCAGCAAGGACATAAATGACTCGTTTGAGCGCACTTATGGTTGGGCCTGGTTGTTAAAACTGTCTGACGAGCTTCGCTCATGGGAAGACCCTATGGCCAAAGAGCTGGCAGCAAACTTACAACCATTGGCCGATTTAATCGTTGAACGCTATATCAACTTCTTACCCCGGCTGGTTTACCCGGTGCGTGTGGGAGAGCATACCAACACGGCCTTTGGCTTAAGTTTCGCCTATGACTATGCTGTTAATCGTGAACACACTGAATTGCAGCAATTGATCGCTCAGCGCGCTAAAGATTATTTTTCAGAAGATAAAAACTGCCCGATAAGCTGGGAGCCAAGTGGCTACGACTTTCTGTCACCCTGTCTGGAAGAAATAGGCTTAATGCAACGCGTCCTGCCAAAACAGCAGTTTTTAACCTGGTTAGATGATTTTATGCCACAACTCGCTGATCCGGGCTACAGCCTGGCAGTCGGTAAAGTCAGCGACAGAACCGACGGCAAACTGGTGCATCTGGACGGTTTAAACTTCAGCCGCGCCTGGAACCTGTATGCGCTGGCTAACCAATACCCACAGTATGAGCATTTACGCGAAGTTGCCGATAAACATATGGCGCACTCCTACCCTAATCTAGTTGGCGATAGCTACGAAGGTGGTCACTGGCTGGGCAGCTTTGCTATTCAGGCGTTGAATCAGGCGCAGCAGTAGTTGTCAGAAAAATCCTTGGCTGCAACCAACCTAGCCGCGCAATAAAGCGCGGCTGCTTGTCTGTCTCACCCCATCAACTGCGGATCAACCGGCGTGCATCGCGGACAATTTCATAGGTTGCGATTAATGCAGCTGCCACCAGAACTGTCTGAGCACTTCGTTCGATAATGGCTATGCCCAGTTCTTCCCTCAAAACTTCGACATTAATTTGTAACACAGGCGATAACATCAGCAACCCTACCGAAACCAGTAAGAACGCAGCACTAACGGCAATGTTAAGCATCAACATATTGCGGGTCCATAGCCTTGTCCGTAACTGCCACAAACTATGTGCCATAGCAATTGCAATAACCGGCGTAAACCAGCGTAAAATAGTCAGCGCTTGCTCAGTAAAAATACTCTGCGTACCACTGTCGGGTTGCCATAACGGATACCAAATCAACATCACTAAAAATAGTAATGTGGCAAGATCGGAAAATATATTCTGTAAACTAATATGCTGCCAACTTTTACCTGCGGCCGGGAGCTTCTCAGGGCTCCATTTGCAGGTGCCTGCAACCTCTGCAGTTTCCTTTTTCCGAGAGCGGCTCATAACTGCAAAACCGATGGTAATTGTCGTAAAAGCAAAGTAACCACTGGCCAGAAAATCGCTTGCTATGCCCTTCATGAATAGCAGCAAGCTCATTTCAGCACCACCAAGCCAGCGGCCCGTAATTTCAACGGTTGAAATCACAAACAACACGCCGAGCACCATATACAGCGTGTGCAAATACAAAGGCATAAGCTGCGCGGTTACTAGTGGCGTGGGTGGACAAAACTGAAGCGCCACCTTGCGCGGATGCCCCATCACTTTTAACAGTTCAGCCACCTCGGCGTCAGACACACTCCCTTGCTGCGATTCTAATGCGTCTATCTGATCAAGAATATTCGCCTTTAACTCGCGGCTAATATCATCGCGTTTCTTTTCTGGCAGCTCTCGCTGAACAGCGGCAATATAACGTTCTACCATATCCATTAGTGTTGCTCCTCATTGGTGTTCCGCAACAGTAGGGGGCCAATCGCGCTGTTGAGCGAGGTCCACTCCTGGGTTAATTGTTCTAATAGCTCTACACCCAGCGTTGATAACTGGTAATAACGTCGTTCACGCCCTTCTCCCTGCTTCCATTCACTATCGAGCAACCCTTGATCGGCCAGTCTTCTAATAAGTGGGTATAACGTACCTTCATCAATATCGACGCCGGCACCTTGCAGTTGCTTACGTAACGAATAGCCATAATGAGGCTCGCGCAGAGATGCGAGTACCGCTAAAACCAAAACGCCACGGCGCAGTTCTAGCTTGAGTTTATCGAGTGGTGCAGTAGCCATAGTGAGTCCTTATTTATGCTGTATTACGCACACTGTGTGAAACACAGTAAAATGAATACTAGGTGACATACAGTAACAATGCAAATAATAATGACACTCGGGATATAGTCAGTGCTTGATACAAGCATTCGTATCTAGCAGCGTGATTAAAAAAAAGAGCAAGCTTCGGGTCGTTGTCGGATAAACTGTTTTTTATGATGGTGGTATCTCAATTAATCGCGTGTAAGGGTGATGGTTATGTCCGACTATATCCGTATTGAAAAAGCCATGACCTATATGTCAGAGCATGTATCGAGCCAGCCGACCCTGGAAGACGTTGCTGCCCATGTTCATCTCAGCCCGTTTCATTTTCATCGGGTGTTTTGTAAATGGGCAGGCACCACACCGAAACGTTTCCTGCAGGCTTTAACGCTGGAACGAAGCAAGCGAATGCTGAAAGAAGAAGGCTCTCTTATGGATGTTTCCCTCCGCATGGGTTTAAGCGGAGGTTCCCGACTGTATGACCACTTTGTAAAACTAGAAGCCGTAACGCCAGGTGAATACAAGAACGGAGGCCAGGGGGTTACTATCCAATACGGAGTTAATGAAACCCCTTTTGGTAAGATATTTGTCGCAATGACCCCTCGAGGCGTATGCCGCATCGAGTTTTTGGGCTCCAGATCTGCTGATGAGATACTTGTAGATATAGGTAAAGACTGGCCTAAAGGCTCGCTCGTGCAAAATGACAACGCGACGAACTATGTTGCTAACGTACTGTTTAGTCGGTTAAAAGACGGGCAGTCTAACCCCTTGTCATTGCACGTAATGGGTACCAATTTTCAAGTCGCTGTGTGGCGAGCTTTGTTGAGGATACCATCGGGACAACTGGCCAGTTACTCCCAAATTGCCAATGCATTGGGTTACCCTAAAGCGTCTCGGGCGGTTGGCAATGCTGTTGGCTCTAACCCTGTTGCTATGCTAATTCCGTGTCACCGTGTTATTCAAAAAAGCGGGGCTATAGGGGGCTATCGCTGGGGCTCGACGAAGAAAGAAATGATTCAGGCATGGGAACTCCTGCGCGGAGATCCGCTAGAATTATAATTGAAAAAGAGAGGCTTGATTAGACCCCACAAAAAAGCCCAACATAAATAGCGCTGGGCTCGGGGTTGCGTAATTAATTACGCTTTTTTGCCAGGTGCCTGCTGAGGTTGCTTTTGGTCTTTTTGCTGACCAGGGTTAGCCTGCTTTTGTTTGCCTGGTTTGTTCGGCGTTTGTGAACCTTGATTTTTTTGCGTATCCATTATCAACTCCTTAAAGAGTCTATTAGCATCACTCAATTATGACGCTATTTCGAAGTATAGATTGCTCTCAAAAGGGCGTCTGTTCGTTACCGCACATATAAGCGATTCAGTGTAACTATGGTCCAATGTACTTAAGTATATTTCTGACAGCATTTCTGGCCGCCACAATACTACCCGCTCAGTCGGAGTTTGTGGTCGTCGGCGCTCAGCAGATGGGTTATGACGTCTGGGCAATATGGTGGCTAGCATCAATTGGTAATACGCTGGGGTCTGTGGTGAATTACGTTCTGGGCCGCTTTCTGGTGCAATACCAGGATCGACGCTGGTTTCCGTTCAAACCAAAATCTCTCGCCCGTGGTCATCGCTGGTTTGAACGCTTCGGTAAGTGGTCGCTGTTGATGGCCTGGGCGCCATTCATTGGCGACCCTCTCACCTTTATCGCCGGTATGCTGCGGTTAACCTTCTGGCAGTTTTTAATTCTGGTTTTTATAAGTAAGTCTGGTCGCTACGCTATTTTGCTGGGCATTACGCAACTGTTTTAACCCTTAGCGAACCATAAGTTGATAGTGTGTGATCTAATTGCACAACCTTTACGTTTTGAGGTTTTGAAACCAGAATTAATATTTACCAACACCTACTTAAGTGAGTTCTATATGAAAAAGTTTACTGGCTTACTGTTGGCTTTGTGCATCAATGGGTTAACCCTTCAAACTGCATTAGCCCAAGACGAAAAAACAGCGATGGTACCTTTGCCATCACTCGATGACTTTTCCAAAGGCGAAGATGGCTGGAGTTTCGGTCTGGGTTTGGGTGTTGAGTATGAAACCGCCTACGAAGGTTCGGACGAATTTGGATTGGAAATTCAGCCTGCCGGCGCCGTGCAATGGCGTAGCGGTGACAATATATTCTATTTTGCCGGTGAAGCCCTCGGCTGGCGTGGCGTTCGCTCTGAAAACTGGCTATTGGAAGCCACCATTGGTTTCGATGAAGGTCGCGAAGAGAGCGATTCAGACGACGGCCATCTGGACGGACTTGGTGATCAAGACGAAGGCGCAGAGTTCATCTTCCAGGCCCGTCGTGCCCTCGATGCCGATTGGCGCTACTGGCTGGTCAGTCGTATCGTAGCAAGTGATGAAGGCAACCTGGGTCTATTTGGTGTAGGCCGCCGCTTTGGTGACCAGCTCGACGGTACCGGCTCTGAAATTAATGTCGTTGCGACCTTTCACGACAGCGAATACGCCAACAAAGGCTTCGGTATTGACGCAGGCCAAGCTGCTGCATCCGGCTTACCGCAAACGTCAATGAGTGGCGGCTTGCGTTCAGTTGGTATTGACTACAATTATCGCCACTACATCAATGATAACTGGCAGCTCTACGGCGAAGCCTTGTTTGAATATTACAGCAGTGAAGTTCGCGAAAGCCCCATTGCTCGTAGTAATTACGAAGCTGAAATAGGCGTCGGATTTATCTACATATTCTAAGGAAAGAGAGCTCTATAACAGGGGCTCACTTTTTTGTGGCAAAACGCTAGTTCTGAGTCGCTATAGTCTAAATCGCGCATAAAGCGGATTGTGATCAGACACTTTACTGGTATCGATCGCTATTGTTTCCTGCAGTGTGAGATCCCTATAAAAGATGAAGTCGAGCGGATGCTGTCGGTAGGCCTTAACATGATGTGGGTCGACCATAATTGCTTGCCGAAGACCCACACTGCGACAGAACCGCAGCAAGCTTAGCCGGCGCTGGCGACTCCACACGTTAAAATCACCGGCCACAATAAGCGGTCCTTTATGTTCTAGTATTTCTTCTTTGATAAGCTCTATTTCTTGTGAAAACTGACGCGCACGAACAAAGTTAATCGCGTGGACATTGACGACCAGCAGTGAGCCGCCCTCTGCCAGCGAATGATGAGAGAGCATGTAACTTTTATGGGTTGCGAACATGCCTTCCCGCTTGCTGCTCAGTCGAGCCTGAGCTTCTTTAAACGCATAACCGCTTGCGGTGAGAACACCATACACAGAGCGCCGGGTTTGCATATTCGGCGCTACCGCATAAGACCAGCTCGGCAGCAGCCAATTATTTTTTGCACTCAGCTTCACCTCCTGAAGTAACAAAAACAAACTCGGATAGTCTGTTAAAACGCTTGCTAAGGTATGTTGAAAATCTGGCTTCTCGGTCAGTTTTTGCGTATTCCAACACAGCACGCCAAACTCTTCCCCATGATGAATAGGGTGTTTGTGAATAAACTGCTGAGGAAACAAAACTTTGGGTTTAAGCACACGCTCGCCTCGTTAATAACCAACCTTTATTACGTTATCTTGGCATCGATGGTTCTATACTGACATCCCTAAACTATTATGGGGTTAAAGCTCACCCTTTTTGCGACTGGGCTGCTAACGCCTTTCTTAATCAAACTTACAGGCAGTCGAATCCAAATTTAGTGGCCGAGTGAGAGCTTCCTTAAGTTTGTTATAAGCTATCCGGTGCCTTTCCTCACTCATTTTTTCAAGGTTATTCAGTTTCCAACGAACAGCTGGCAGCTGATCAACATTCGCAATTCCGAGTAATGACCAATCCGGTTTGCCTGACTTAAACGTCAAAAGAAACGACCTTTCCTCGTCAGTAAATGTCGCATGCATACGTTTTACAACTTCCTCAAGCGCAGCCATAAGCTCCACTAGCGGGACATCAATGTCCGCCATCGACTTAAATTCCCCCTCATAAAGGGCAGCAATATCTTTGAAATTGGGTTGTAGTAATTCAGAAATAGGACGCGGGTGGCTGATCATATAAACAATTAACGCTTTACGAATATCATCAGTAAGTCCTTCATTATCCAAGAGTAGTTTGACATCAAACAAGTCCCTAGGGTGTTGCAGATCGAGCGCGGCGCAAAACAGTCATGAGCCGCAACAAATGGTAGCACCTGCATAAGCAACTGAACCTGGCGATAATAAATACTATTTCTATCCATGATAATTTACATCTCCTTGGGAACCGTAATTTGCCATTTGCTTTCCAGGCGACCATTTACCGCGATAGCTCTTTTACCTGAGCCTAGATCGTAGTCTGTTGGCACTAAACGTTTAAACCAGGGCTGTTGATTGCGCTCCGCTAGCCAAAAAAATAACCGTTTTACTTTTACATTAAGGCAGTTCTTTAGCAGCGTATCTAACTTCCGGGGTGATAAGTTATGCAACCCCTGAAGCAGAGCATCAGCATGCTCAAAACTGATATGTTTAGGCACCTCGTTGAGTACTTCCAGATAGGCTTTTTCAACACACGAATACGTTACTTCCGGCAGACCTTTTGACCATTCATAAGGACGGAGAACGCGCTGGTCGCGCATGAGTGATTCAGGCCACAATCGCTTCGTTCCATGCCATTCAAAACTAGCATCCACATCTACTTTGTTGATCCATGCTGGAAGCTTGTCGGGAGAGTATAAGTCAACTATAGGCTTACCACTTCTATTTACGTAATGGCTTACACCATGCAACGCTAGCGCACTTAGCCCTCCCATATGGACAGGGGACCTGACCATTCGCTGCAGTGAAGCCACAACACCCAGCCAAGTCGGAGGAGTTTCCTCTCGGTAATAAACTCCAGGAGCGGCTACAGCTAAGGCTCCTCGTCGGACGGAGTTGTCGATGTAGTGCAAACTCAACCCCTGCTCTTGTAGCCAACGTTTCGTTGCTACCATACTGAGAGGAAGTTTTTGCTTTAGCGTTCTAGCTGCTTCATGATTTAACATGTGATGCTCTTTGAAGTTTACAATACTATTAAAACACGTTGATTATTGACGTGTATAAAACATTAGTCAAACCACTAAGTTTGCAAAAACACCTTAATACGTTAATTATTGACGTATTATTATATTTTTATAAACCTTTTCTTGGGCTTTACTAGACACCTTTAGCGATTTAAGTGGAGTGGCCAAATGAAGCAAATAGAAGAAATCCTCAATTTCATAGTTGAGATAGAAAAATTAAAAGGAGTACAGCGCAAAACGAAACCCGTGGGATTTGAACGCTACGAAAACTCAGCGGAACATAGCTGGCACGTTTGCCTTTCCGCTTTAATGCTAAAAGATTTTGCCAATGAACCGGTAAATATCGAGCGCGTGATCAAAATGCTTCTAATTCACGATCTTGGTGAAATAGACGCTGGTGACACCATTATTTATGCCAGCGAAACGAATGAGCTAAAAGGTGAAGAAGCAGACGGCATTAAACGAATTCTCAACATTTTGCCCGATGGCATGGAAGATGAGCTCATGGAGCTATGGTATGAATTCGAAGCCGGTGAAACCGCAGATTCGAAATTCGCTAAGTCCGTAGATAGGGTGCCACCCCTGCTTCATAATATTCATGGTGACGGACACAGCTGGAAGGCACATGGAATTACGAAAGATAAGGTGTTTTCGGTAAACCAACGAATTGAGAACGGCAGCGAAGCGCTATGGTCTGTCATGCGCAATAAACTTGAGACAGCTGTTGAACCTCTGCCTCCGGAGGGCGATCCCGCCATTCGGGGTTAATCGTTTTGAGCTTGTTTTCATGTAGTTATGAGTATTTCAAAGGCTTTTTAATGTGCTTTTTTAGGTTATTTTGTGACGATTAGTGCCATTTTCTGACACATAGAAACGTTAATAATATGACCTTTACTCGTTATAAGGTTTTCTCTCGACTCTTAAAAACCTGAGTTTTCATGTCGAAATTTTTCGACATGAAAACCAGCAATTCAAAGAAACTTTACTTCAATCTTGCTAATGCCGCACGAGGTTATGAATACTAACCCGTGCAAACTGCAGGTCTGCTACCTGCCGACGCACCCTGAGTATTGAACTCGTAAAACTCACCATCACAACCACCATCTTCAGTGCAGACCTGGAATGCGTAATCGCTGCTTTCAGGGTCAATATCGGATAAGACAACACTACCTGATGTGTATTGACCCACTTCAGTGAACGCTCCGGTTTCAAAGTCAGTACCTTTAGCAGCAGAAACCACCTTGTAGGTATCGCCTAGTTTGCTGTGGCCGTTAAAGAAGTCCACTTGGAAAGACTCACACGCCATACCTTGTGCATCAAAGTTGTCAACGTACCACTGTTGCTCAGCTTCACTTACACCTGAAAGCGCATGGCTGACGGTGTTTAGGCGGCCGTTACTCCAGGCTTCTACTGCCAGGAAGAACGCTTCACCATCAATTCGGCCTGCGCCACACTTACCATCCTCACATTTTGGAGAGTTGTTCAGCATTGGGTCAAAAGCTGTTTGCTTTAACAGCAGCTCCGCCATTTTGAAGTTTAACTCAGGGAAGTGGCGCTTGGTTTCGGCAATCAGACCAGAAACAATTGGCGCGGCAAATGAGGTACCGTTGACAACGCGCATCTCGACATCCTCAGGCATGCCGTAAGGCGTGCCATCGGCATAAACCTGAACACCCGGAGCAAAAACGTCAACAGCGTGACCGTAGTTGCTAAAGCCCGCCAATTGACCGTTTTGATCCATTGCTCCAACAGTAATCACATCTCTACATGTCGCCGGAGATATAAGCTTGGCTTCTTTGCTGTCATTCCCAGCCGCGACTACGGGGATGAATCCAGCCCCTTGCATATTATCGATCGAAAGCTGTCCCGAATAACCACACGGAAACTCTTCCTCTAGCGATGGATCAAGAGTAACACTGCCACCATAGCTCATATTAACCACACCGGGCTCACCCTCATAAACATCATCGTGATACTGAACTGGGATACCTGAAAGCCAGTCGTTTGCATCATAGGTGTCATAAGGAGCGCCATCACCGCAGTTTAGAGCTCGAAGCGCCATGACATCGGCGTTTCCTGCTACACCCGCCACGCCCTGTTCATTATCTCGAGTTGCCCCCATAACTCCAGCTGCTGATAAGCCATGACCTGTGCATGATTCAACATCTCCACGCGGGGTAATGTTGTCGGGCTCAAACTCACGGCTTGTATCGCCCCATGAAACCATGTTCACACCGCGGCTATATGGCACGTCTTCTGAATCAGAAAAGCCGCCATCAATCACAAACATCTTTGCTTTAGGCAAACTACTGCCTTGACCACGAGCCATCACGCTGGCAATCCCTGAGCTCATCATAGAATCACCCACGCGATACATGCTTAAGCGCTGAGCCTTGTAGTACTCATCGTCAAACAGGTTGTAGTCTGGACCATCATGGATTATGCCTCCAGTGAGAAAAGGAATATCTGCTGATTGCGACTGCATCTTGAAATTCTTCATGTTGTAATGAACTTCAACCGACTCAAACAACCCAGTCGCCATCAAAGCTTCAATCATCTCCTGATCAGACAGCCCATGACGCTCAAGTTTTACAGAGCTGATTGGACGGATACTGCGCTCCAAAGAAGGCGCGGCATGACCATTTTGAACCGTCATCTCACCCAACACGCGGATGCTGGTGTCACGAACCGGCACACACCACTCACCGCCAGTGTTGCCTGCAGGCACACACCGGGTTTCGGTATCACGTTCAACCAATCTATTTACAGAATGTGCCACATTGGCTTTACTGACTGAAACCACTTCGGTATTCGTTGCTTTATGAATCAATGACACATTGATATGGTCATTTTCATCGGCGTGAGCGGATGCGAAAACTACTGATAATGCACTTGCGATAATTAGCTTTTTCATATTAATTCCCTCGTTAGTTTCGGTTTCGTGGCGTCTGGTTATTCGTCAGCTGAGAACTTGCCGGCGGCTTCATGCCCCGCCACAATAATGTCGGCCAGGTACTCATACTCAGGTTTGAACGTCCAATTGCCTTGCGCATCGAAGTCCCCGTTATCAGGGGCTGTGTAGAAGATTGAGAAGGTTCCGGTACCAGCATCAAAACCGACGTCTCCGTAAGCTGGCTCCTGAATGACACCACCACTGCGCTCAAACACGTAGTCAAACATTGGCTTAACGCGCATAAGATGCTCTGTTAGGCACCGTGGCGACTCACAGGTATCAGATGACACGTTTTCAAGAAAACTACTAAATGCCTCTGACTCTTTAAGGGAGTTGTCTTGATAGCCAGTTAAACGATCATCATTTACATACACGCTAAATAGAGCGTTGTTGTCCACTCCATCCCCGCTCGTTGCCGTTATGTATAGCGGTTTGATGTCTTTAATATCGATGTCACCACCAGATAAATTTACACCTTTAACTAAGCGCTCCAGCATCAACCACTCAGCAATAAATTGACGCTGTGCGGGCAACACTTCCTGGACTGAGTTTGCATAATCAAAGGCGTTGTTTCCTGATGTATTATTAACTGCAACCTCAAGCTCTTCGGACTTAGTCTCGTCGCCTTTGGTTGCTTCTATGGTGATGATGTATTCATCCTGTTTATAGGAAGCCTCGCCGAAGTGAAAAACAAAGCCGGTGTCGGTCGGCTCGAATGTAACGTCGGTTTCATTACCTCCGTCACCCTCATTTGATGTGCTGCCAAAGGCTCCGGTTTCGTCTTCAGGCTCATTTTCTATCGGTTTAACAGAAGCACTTAGTGACTCACTACCCTCACCCCCTGAGGTCACGACTTCAACATTCAGTGACCCATTCTCTTCAACAGATCCAGCTGCGTTGACAGTCATTGAGTACGGAGGTGGAGGGGGCGGTGGGGTAACAGACGTATTCCCGTCGTCTCCTCCACCGTCACTTCCCCCACCACAGGCAGACAGGCTGAGCACTGAGACCGTAAGAAATATTCCTTTATTTAATTTATTCATATTGTTCTCCGTTGGTTGTTTAGTAGATTTCTATTTCCGATTAAAATCAGAATCTGCCATTTCACACACGCGCACGGTTTCAAGCATGCTCTTTGAGCTGCAAGTAAAGTGCTTATGATTATCGAAGTGAAACTGTTATTCGCGCAGTGTTAATGCGCCGGGGTAGTTAGTCTTTTCATACACGCCCTTTGGCTTCGTATTCTTCAAGTTTGATAGATAGGGACCTGTGTAAAGACGCCAAGCTAAATCACCATAGTTGAAAAAAAACAAAGGCTACTAAGCATGATAATTTTCATTGTCCCAACACTCTCTTTCCAAAAGCCGTACAAAACCATCACGGAGAATGAAGCAACAAAAATCAGGCCAATAAGAAGTGGACTCAGCGCTAAAAGCATAAGAAGATATGAGGATCGGAGGAGCGCCAAATGCACTATCGCATAAAAAACTAATGTCGAAATTAGGATTAAATAAAAACTTACAAAGCAAAGAAACCCACCAAGCATATAGTCGTCATAAACCTGAGAGGATTTGTTTACAATCCTGCTCTTCAAAAAAATAATAATGGGCGCGAAAAGCAAACTGAAGAACGCCAATTTAATATAGAGACCAGAGGCATCTAAAAAACCCAAAGATAGGTATTCAAGCATCAGCCGATCGATAACATTGAAAACCATCAATACATAATAAATTACCGAAAAAATCAGCGCCCCAACAATAATAAGAGGGAAGCATCTAATAAAAACAAGGGCAAATATCTGCATGTCGCACGTCCAATTCAGGTTAATTAAGAGGCAAGTCGTACTGCAAGTTCTCTCGATTTCGATTCCCAAGCCGGTCTAAGTTCTAATTGTCCAGCTTTAATGATTTTTGAAGTCTCGACCTGATAACGACGGCCCGCCATCATTCCTTTTATAAACAGTTTTCCGTCCAACTCTGAAAGTGAGACATTGCTCAGTTCAAACGCGCCCAAATCGGTTTCAAAACTCAGCTCTCTGTTTGAGCATAAAGCCGATTTCACCGCACTTAATACATCCAATTGAATATTGTTAAGTGCTAAGTGCTTTTTTAAATCAATTCCGTTGGTCCCACGCTCAAACTTAACGACATTACTTTGATGATTGGCGTTTCGCTTTTTTTGATAAGTAGCCTGGGCAGCCCCAAATACTTCCTCAATAGACTGATAAACTTCGTCTGGCAAAATCGCCTTTATCGTTTCATTTACAGCTTGAAGAGCGAACGCTAACTCTAATGACATCTTCAGGTTGTTGTCAGAGTTCACCGCAAACCACAACTGAGGCTTGCCATTTGGGTTAGCGCAATAAGAAATACCCAGCAGCTCGAGCTCTCTCAGGTCACTTTTCACTGTGTTTTCAGACACCTCGAACTTTATTGCCAGCTCTCTTATGGTTTTAGGCGTTCTTACCGACAACTCTTCATTCGCGATGGCGTATAAGCGTTCTGTATTTTTCATGCCGTTACTCACTCTGTGAAAGGACGAATTAGACGAATTTTCCAACTCAACTACGCGGCCAATCCATATTCTTCGCAATCGTAAGAAAACTGCTCGGCACAATGATCGTCCCAGAAATCAATAATGCGCTGAGCTGAACAGGTGGACTTTTTAAGCCCAAACTCATACGCATTGTCGAGCAAAGTGCGAACGACATCTTGGCATACGCCATATCTTGCGCTTATAACTCGCACCGCTTTGTTCTGCTCTACGGAGTTGAATTGCGATTTAGACTCGGCATTAATCACTTTAAATGTGTGCATTTGCGACCTCTGAAATGTTGCATTTCGTTTCGATGCGTCAACATTACAAAAGAAATGGGGTGCGCATAAGTGCATAGTTTTTATATTCACCTTTTGATACTCTCGTGTCGGGAGTTGATATTTGGACGTAAAATATGGAACTAATGGACAATCATGTTGTTGCGTGGGACAAGTTTCGGAAACGCAAAGACGGATGGAAGATAAACGAAAGTGTATGGGATTGGCTTTTAAGAAAAACAGACATTAATCCCACCAAAGCAAATATCAAGCGTTTGGCTGATGAAATGTTTATTGGAGAAGCCACGTTGCATCGGCTGAAAAAAACCGGGCAGCATTCAATAAATAGAGAAAACCTCAGGATCCAACTCTCAAAATATCGGATAAAAATACCAGGAGTAGATGATTACTCATTGGGGTATTACGGGTACCCACCAGGGACAAAGTATGTCGACCAGCACAGCTCAAAGCTTAGCAAAGAGCAGCGCAAGGTTAATAAAAGAATAGAAAGTGATTTACAAGAAATTTTTGATATAGCAGATGACGCAAAAAGTATATGCTACTTCTGCCAACTCGCTAACAAGCAACCCTTGAGAACCGATTGTGTATCAATATTCCTAAGCACTCACAGAGATAAACAGTATGGCCCCGCTTCAATCAGTAAAGGAAAAGGCTTCGAATTAGGTTTGACGCTTTGCGAAGAGTGTATGAACTTTTCCCGCGAAATGTTGCTAGCTCCGGTTTCTTGTTTAATTCCAAAAATTTTGAAGAAATACAAACTCAAGCAACCACAACTAGCTGCAGAGTTAGGTGTCAATCAAGCTGTCATATCGCGGCTCATTCATGCCAAAGAAGTATTTATAAAGCCAGAGTTATTGAAAAAACTATACCGTTTATATCGCATTGGCCCGGACACTTATCACAGACATAAGCATTGGAAACTACTTCTAATCATCGCAGATTTTATAGCGGGAAAGTTCGACGAGGAAGAAATGATTGACAGAATGGGTGGTTTCTGCTCCCCAGGTTACCTACCATGGGAAGAAGAGCACCCCTCTTTTCTGGAAGATTGCGATCTTATTGAGTATGACCCAAACAATGACCCTAACGATTTTGATAACAAACCGTTTAATTACTCTGAAGATATAACCTTAACCATCCTAGATACTGAGTCAGACGAAATTTATTTTGACTCTAATGAAATATTCTATCGGTTTAAAGTAAAATATGAGTATCATAAGGAATGTATTAGCGGTTATCCGTACTTCGAAAGTGCTAATAGTTTTTATGAGAGCGTAATCATTTTTGACTATGTTTTGGTTAATGTGAAAAAGCGTTTGACGGACGAATTCATTTCATACGAACCTTAGTTATAGAGCATCTAAAGTTGGGTGTTAATCTTAAACTTTAACAATTTCCGAAGGGAGCAATGCTCCCTATACTTACGTGATAATCAAACGACTTGAGATAATTCAGTGAAGCTACCTGAATATTCAAAAAGTCCCTCAATATCATTCTTATCTAACTGCTCTTTTTCTACGAGTTCAGCACTAATAGTATCAAGCAATGCTTTATTCTCGGACAAAAGCGCAGAGACACCGTCAAAAGCACCCTTGAGCCAACTATTCACTTCACGGTTCACTGTCGCATCATCGACAGATAGCTCCGAAGGGATAGCAAAGCCAAAAATATCAGACATTCCCCAATTCAAAATGGCATTTTTTGCCAGCTGAGTCGCCTTTTTTCGGTCATCGGCTCCACCGATAGTTTGGGCATCGCCAGTTAGCCCCAGCATATGCTCTGCCGCAATCCCCGCCAGGAGAATCTGCAGGTAAGCTTTAACTCTCTGCTTCGATAGCACGGGCTCACTGTCAGATATTCCCGGAACGACCATTCCAAGAGCCGCACCTCGGGGCTGTATAGATGCAAGCTCCACCGGTACATCGGGCAATAGAAGTTTGTGCGCAAGCAGGTGACCGGACTCATGATAGGCAGTATTCTCAATTTGCTGCCGACTTTGCACCATTGCATGACTCACAGCGCCTAATTTAACTGAACGAATTTCTTCAATCAGCATTGATGGGTACCACTCCTTCTCCTCGGTCATTGAGGTCAAAACAGAGTTATCAAAAATCTCCCTGATCCGACCGATAGTGGCGCCTTCAAGCATAATTACCAACTCATTCCGTAGCTCATCGTCCAAGATATAATCATTATTATCGAACCAATCCCGGATACACTTTTCACGTGCCTTTTTACAAGGAGCATCGAAGAAAATAGTGCGGTCGAAACGCCCAGCCCTGGTTAACGCAGGATCCAATTGCTGAAGGTTATTGGTTGCAGCCATCACAAACACTTTACCGTCTTTTTGTTTAAAGCCGTCAAGCGCTGTGAGTAGTGAATTCACTACAACCGCACCAGCTTGTGTCGAATTTTTTCGGTCCATAGCGATGGAGTCAATTTCGTCAATGAAAATCATAGAAGGCGCATAGCGTGCTGCCACATCAAACAGCTTGTTTACATTGTCCACGGCGTTGCCTATCAACAAATCGGAAGCGTTAACATTAAAGAAAAACATATCACTCTCAGCGGCGAGACTCCTCGCCATATGGGTTTTTCCTGCTCCCGGAGAGCCAGCAAAGAGATACCCTTTGGGTATTGATATATTTCGAGAGCCCCCACAGCTAGACCCATTCAGCGCCTCTACTATCAGCTTTAGCCGCTTCTTGATACTTTCCTGCCCAATAACGTCGGAAAGCGCCCCTTTGGGTTTACCGGCAAAACTGATAAACGGCAGCTCGGCATCCTCAGCTTTTACCGTTTGTTTTCGGCCTAATAAATCAAGAGTGACTTTAATGCCACCTTCCGTCACTTTGGAACGAAAAGCATAATCCACCTTTTCATTGCGCTTAATGGCTGTTGCTGTCTGCTTAACAAGAGCGGCTAGGCGCTGCGCGCTCGTCACTATTTCTTTAAGCTTGCTATCAGCGATTTTTTCAGACATTACGTAATGGCCAAATATGAGAGACCCTGAGCAGTGCGTCTTGAGCTTTGCCCTACCTGTTTCAGTACTTAACGTGAAAATCACTTTATCTCGATACGCTTTTAGTAGCTTAGCAACATCGGGGATCGGCGCTTTAAGAGTGCTTTCATCGATAATAATGACATCAGTATCGCTTTCCAGTTGTTGCCGAACTGAGTGCAGACTTGTATCTTTCCAAACCTCAAGACTCTTACCCTGAAGCGCACTAAACGCATTACTTTTAGTTATCACACTGACCTTCGTTGGTTCTGCTTCGATTATATGAGGGGCTGAGAGTTGGATATTATTGAGCAAACTCACCTGGCGCTCATCGAGCTCATCCAGTTGTTCACTAATGAATTCGCCTTCCAGCTTTTGCAATTGGTTTTTTATCGCTCTAGGCGTTGCCGCTCCGCCCAGTGTCGCAAGGATAATTTCTTCGGCATTACCAGGCCAACTAACCTTACTCACCTGGCTGACTCTTTTTGCTGAGGCTTTCGCCAACTTGACCAAATTCCCCGCTGTCAGAGGTCTGAATAGTGCTACATTACCAGCGGCGAGACGGTTGGCCATCTCAGGGGAAAGCACTCTGTCTGAACTGGATTTTTTTCGGGTAAGCAACTCCATCACATCCATTTCATTTTGCGATGAAAACTTACTGATATCAGAGCTGCCTATGTTAGTAGTAAACACAAAATAGCAAAGTGAGAAGTCAACTTTTCGACCGGTCGTTCTGTCTTCAGCAATACCTTTATCAATAAGCGTTAATAAAGACTGAATCACCTCTTTATGGGCCTTCTCAATCTCATCGAAAACGATAATAGTACGGACCTTTTTCATTATCGGTAGTGTGATGCCTCCTAACGCCGCATCGACATACTGAGAGCCAGAGCCAAAAAGCTTTAAAACGTCTCGTTCTTCTGAATATTGTTCCATATTTAAAACAAGCAACTGGTAATCTAATGACAATTCATCTGTAAAGACATTAGCAAAGCATTCCGCAAGACGAGTTTTCCCCGCCCCACTAGCTCCCAAGAAGGTTGATACTCCGAGATGTCGGTTTCCACCACTTACAACTAATGACGACAAGGCTGAAGACACACTCTCAACCGCCTGCGTCTGCCCTATTACCTTCTTATACATTGTATTTTTGGCGATTTTAGCCTGCTGCAAAGTTGCAGTTGCATTTTGCGAATGGTTGCTTTCGATAAACCTTATAAGCAAACGTTTTGGCTCAGGAAAGGCGAACCGCATTCGAGCTTCGGTACAGGACTGCAGGAGCTTTTTAACATTTCCGACACAGAAGCCAATTGTACCATCACTGTTCTTGCTTACGATGCTTCTTAAGAAATGGTCAACTTCCCAGTTGAAGCTAAGTATTGCTTTATACTCACCCTCAGCAATTGCAAACCAATGCTTACTCGCACCGCGAACTGAGCCGGAAGTAGTTTCTGTTGTTCTCTCATCGACCGCCCCAAGAAGCTGCTCCCTAAGCTTCGTTGACTCTTTTGGAAACGCAACTAAAAATGATTGCTTGTTAAAACAAGCGGCCAACTCTTTTATAAGTCCAACGCTGCCTGACGCAGCGGCCAGAAAGTGTTCAACATCGATTGTCGGGACTTTCTTATCGGGTGTATCCCCATCTATTTGCTGTTGGGCACGAGTCATCCAGCACAGGTTGTTTAAAAGCTCCTGCACAGCATAATCGCCCGCATTAATAAGCTCAGACACACTAACGGAGCTCAATCTATTAACAGACTCAACTGATACGGAAGGCTCTTCAGGAAAGTTAGCTAACGCTTCAGTCAGTTCAGAAGTCATGTCTTGTTCATACCCACTACTCAGCAATATGTCATCGTCGAACTCATTCTCAGGATTGATCTGTTGCTGCACATTTCGCTCAACAAAATAGTCAGCCAAATTAGTTAACTGACGGCTGTCTCTTTCGTTAGTCTTTTTGTAGACGCTTTTAATATCGGCGATATAGTCTGAAAAATCGTAGCCTTCATACTTTTTTGCCGCTCTGGGTCCTAAAGACTGAAGCTCAGAAATAGCCATTTCCATATCAGCTATTTCTATATTTCTGAGGTTAAAGCCGAATAAAGCACTTTCTGACTCAAAGATATCGAACCGAACTAAATCCCCGGTAATAAAGTCCTGACCACACTCACACTGCAAATGTAATAGGCATGCCGCAAGATGCTCATTGTTTTTAGCGCCTGATAGCATCGCCTGGCGAATAAGCCCATTGAAGTTGTTGTAGTACGCAGTCAGAAGGGCATTCTTATCTGATGTGGTTAAGGGCATGCGACGTCTCCGTTGTGATAATTCGACTGAACACCACACATAATAATGACGTATCCGCAGCCACACTGCGGATGCAAAAGTTTTTTGCGCACATTCAAAAAGAAAAGCTATTTTAAAAAGTGTGATACCTGAAGCGCCGCTAGCTTATTGGTGAATCGCCAAATCGTCCAAATCTAGTTTTCCACTAAAGGACCTTAAAGTGGCACCTGAGTTAGTGCAGAGAAAGTTCACTCAAAGCAAGGCAAACCAAAAGAGGGTTACTGACGTGACTGAGTTCAAGGTGAACTTCCCAGACTTTGCTAGACGCTTTTGACAGATAAATTCATGGCTTTATTAGCCCTGAATTTATCTTTTGTGGTAACGACACATATTAAAGTGTGGAGAAAAATTAGCAATTAGCTATGCCCTGTCTAGGATAAACAATCTCTCCTCATGAGAGTTTATCTTTGACTTTCCTGTCGTAAAAGCCTTATGGTTTGTTGTTTCAACCTTTAACTTCCCATACCGTTTCATAAGCGCCACAATTTCGGAGTCAGACATTTTAGCATTAGATCGGGGATTTCCTTTTGTTCCCATGTTGCTGTAGGAAAGTACCACATACCTAGCGTCACAGGTTTCAATTAGTTCTTCAAAGGCAGCTATGGCCTCTTTAGTGCTGTATCTAGAGCTCAAAAGCTTTCGGTCTTTAGGCTTCCTTGCTTTACCTTCCAAATCTGGCTTTTTCCAAGATGCTAGGTTCTCTAAAACATGGTAGGCAGAACCATACTGTCGACTATTGTATGGCGGATCAGCATATAACACGCTTTGTCTGCAAAACTTATGATTTTTAACTAATGTGTTAGCGTCTTGATGGAAACATTCGTTTCCTCGATTTAAGTCATTTGAGAGTGACAAATGCTTTAGTTTTAACTCTGGCTGCTCTTCGACGCCGGAGCGGTAGGCATCATAGTGACCACAGGTATGTGCGATTTTATCAGCAGAGTATATTAAAGATGTAATCAAATATGCACGTTCTCGTTCTTTAAGTGACTTTAAGTTAGTAATGTATTCACGTATAGCTCCAATCTTCCTAGAGTTTTTCGTATTAAAATACTTACCCGCAAACTCAGAAGAGAAGTAGTTATCTTCGCAATCCGGTAACGAGTTTAACTCCGCTAGGATATTATTCAACTTTCTTAAATCTAAGGGGGAATCCCCTAAAAACGCGAAGTTGGATAAGTAATTCGAATACAAGATATCATTTGTAACGACTTTATAATTACTGTTGAACCTTGAAGCGACAGCTCCAGTCCCCGAAAAGATATCAACAAAACTCTCGAAGTCCCCACAGCTTCTCGAAACACAGCTATAAATAAAGTCTAGCAAACCAAATTTCGAACCAAGGTAGCGTCGATTGCTAACCGAAAAGCTACTTTTTGATTCCCTTAAATACTGCTCGTAGAGGAGTGATACCGCAGAGTTAAGCGATTTGTCTAAATCCCCTCCATAGCGTTGAAACGCCACTTTGTTTAGCTTTTCAAAGCTATCTTCGGATAATAAGCTAGCTAGCTCTGCTTGCATTGTATGCCTCAGATTGTGAAACTAACGTAAAGGTCAGTAGGATAAATTAAGGCATCTAAACAATCAACTTTTAGATGCATAAGGTGAAAAAAGAGTGAAATACGATTATTTCGGGAACACCACTTTGCGGGTCAACGGCTTATTGAAAAACATAGAACTTCAGCTTCTTATCTTTAAAAAGTTAATAGATGAATTTGGACAACGCTTGAAGTGGGAGGATGGAAAAGGGCAGCTTCAAGAGCTGTATGGCAAAGAATTAATAAATACAGGCCTCGTTTCCCCCAAAGCCGCACCCAACGTAGCTACAATATGTAAACTTGCTCGACAAAAATCTGCACCCATTGAAAATTTTGGATTGATCACCAGATCTAAACTCTCTATTACAAATGTAGGACATGAATTTCTTGCTATTCTCGCGGAACAGGAGAAGAGTGGAACCGCGGCTCAAAATCTCAACGAAGTTCTTCAGATTGAATATTCATCAATGCTGATGCTCAAGCTTTTTACTAATTACAGAAAGTCGGATGGAACCGAAGGCTTGTTAAAAAGCTACTTAAAAGTATTCAAACACTTCAACGGCTCTTTAAATGAATACCAGTTTAGCTTATTACCATTGATTAGAACCTGTGATATCGGCGTTTTCTGCGAGAAGTTAAACAATGTTGCGTCTTTAAAGAGCAGTAGAGAATTTATAAAAAAACTATTAGTAACCGATTACACATATACAAGTAAGCTTCAGCAGATGAAGCAAGACTGGAAATTGGGAATGCTCGGTAGGAACCATGATTACTTCAAATCTAGCAAAGGCGACCACTACGTTCAAGAGCTAGTACAGGTTTGTAATTACTTTTATGACTCGTATTGCTCACGCGCAACTTATCGTGATTTTGAAAATCTTATAATCAATAACAGAAAGTTTAAAAATCTTTTCGTAAGAAATATATCAAAAAACAAAATTACAAAAAATAATTACACTTTAATAAAAAAGGAACTAGATAACTATATAAACGATACATATGGCAGAGATTTCACAACTTCATTTTATCAAGAGTTTACCGCTTTGGGAATAGAGCAAAACCTTAATGATTACAAGGATTTAAACAAAAGGTATTTAAAAACAACCGATTGCTTTGAATTTAATGGTTTTCAATGCAAAATTAGCGTTTTATTTGAAACACTAATAAAGGCGCTTAGCATAGATGAGGTTTTATACTCAATATCAACAACCAAGGTAGATAAAAATTCATTAATAGATCTTACAAAATCAAGTAACTATAAGAAAATAATTAAAGCTTCCGGTTGTAACTCTTTTAAAGACTTAAAAGAAAGCGAAATAAAAAGAAAACGAGAAAAAATAGAAAGCTTATTAAAAACTAAGTTTACTACTCAAAAATTAGCTTCTGAAATTCTTCCATTATTCAATGATCGCTCTAAACACATACATAGCACTGATGAGAAACTATCTAAATTAATATCACCTGAAGCTACTGGCCCAACATGCTTTGAATACGTTCTCGCATTGATATTTTGTCATCTAAACAACGGTGACCCCGAAATACTTTTAAATGCAGGCCTATCGCTTGATTCGCAGATGCTCCCTAAATCTCATGCAGTCGGGGGTAGTGGGGATATTGAGATTAAATATGATGACCATACTGTACTAGTTGAAGCAACCCTTACAGAGAGCCAAAACCAGAGACGTGCGGAAATGGAGCCCGTGACTCGTCATCTTGGGAATATTCTAATAAATATTGATGACCCAAAGATCCGTGATGAATCGTACGGTATTTTTATAGCACCTCATCTAGATAATAATGTCTTAAACGATTTTCGAGCACGCCGAAAAATGTATTGGGAAAGTGGCGATTCTGTCATAGATGGAATGAATATCGCCTCTCTCTCAGTAAATGACTTATTAGAAGTAATCAATTCTGACAGAAAATATTCATGGTTCAGATCAAAACTAAAAATGTCATTTGAAGCAGAACAGGATCTAAGAGGTTCAGTTTGGTATTATGAAGTATTAAGAAAAAACTTAAACCTATCTTCTGATCAATAATTCGTAATCAAAACTTCCACAGTTTTCTCTTTTTTTTCTGACCGAGACTTTCGGTAACTACTGTTGGAGTAACTGGATTTTATATATCTAATGTTGTATTTTTTAGCCCATTCGATTAATAAATAATTTTCTCTTCCATTATGCTGAATGAAATTAGAGAGAGCAAAGTGGGCTCCTTCTTGACTCGCTTTATCAAGATACTTTAATAGGCGCGATTCGTCTGACTCATTCCAGTTATTATTTTCATTGTAGGTTGCGGTACTGATTAGATAAGGGGGGTCTGCATATATAAAACTATCATTACATATTTCCACATCTTCAAAGTCTCTTGATAAAAACTCAATATTTCTTTCTCTCATACTATTAAGGAAGTTTATTAGCCTTCTTTTTAAAGTGCTATTAAAGTCTCTTTTATTTGCAGGAAGGTTGAAATAGCCTTTTTTATTATACCTTATTTGATTATTGAAAGAGTAAATAATCAGTATATAAAAATCTATCGGATCATAATTTTCAAAAATATTAAAAGAGGATTTCAACTTATCTAACGAAGCTTTGTTTATGTGAGCCAATCCTTTCTTAGCATTTGATTTATAGTTTTCGTAGCTTGATTGACATGTAAGAGTCAACCCTAATTCCGCAATCCTGGCTTCTAATTTTTTAATAAAGTCCACAGGCTCTGACTCATACATGGTCTCGTAAAGCTGAATAAGGCAAAATAATTTTTCGTTAATAATTATTTTTTCGGCATTCACATTTACGGCTACATTGAGACCGCCGGCGAACAAGTCGACAAAAGTCCTACCCTCTGGGTTCAGTATAGGCACTATTTGCTCAAGAAGCTTAAATTTTCCACCTGTAAAGTTTAACGGAGACTTAACAAAATCGCTCATCGGTACTCTTTTTCAAAATATTTATTTAGGTTAAGTCCTGAACTCTGAGAGCTGTGGCTTCAATCTCCCTTGTCTTTGAGAGACTATGTTCGATGTATTAAGACCAATCGATTGTACACTGTTTACCAGCATAGCGCGATACTATGACTATCAGTTACTAGCTCCAATATCATGCTTGTTACACTGGATTAACCATGTGCCAAGTCTAAGTAACACAGTTTGTAACATAGGAAACTCATTTCGTTTAAATTTAGCGATAAATCAAGCTATTATGGCGCCAATCAGATTCCGCTTCCGACTGCTTTCATATTGAATCGCCACTGGTACCCTATAATTACCTATATGAGCTAACGCAATAACTTTCTTCCACACACTCACAAATCGGCAAGTTTGCACATACCCCCTAATTTTAAGAATCAGTTATTCTTTACCGGACGTTTGCGTATACCTGTGCGGCCAAAAAGCCAGGTATAATTGAAAGAGCATGGAGCAAATTCAACTAAGGATAGATTTAGATATTACTTCTATTGAGGCAACGATCAAAATTTAGGTCATTCAATTTTCAACCAACAACCACGGCCACAATCTGGACACAGAATGGGCATAGCCCTGATCCGCAGCAAAACCAGCCACAACAGCTAGCGCTCAAACCGAAAAAACATCAAAGAGAAAAATTTAGAATGGATATGAAAGGAAGAACATCATTGCAGGCCAAGGGAATGGCGCACCCGATAGGAGTCGAACCTATGACCTCTGCCTCCGGAGGGCAGCGCTCTATCCAGCTGAGCTACGGGTGCACATGCTTTGGAAAGCGAGGGCATTATAGGGATTAGCCCCCGCTATGTCCAGAGTTTGCGCCGCTATTGCTTGTCCAGTTTCAGGTTATGAAAGTCAAAGCTAAAGTCGGTAAAGTCAGCTACGGCTTCCATGGTTGCCGCTTCTACCTGATTACTCCGACTCACATCGAATTCGACAAAAGCATCGGCTTCTAACAAGGGTTCATCCCAGCGCACAATAAAGGTATTGCCGTTGTAGTGCTCCAGCGAACCTTTCAGCATATCGGTGTGGGTGAAGTCTATGTGCAGAGCGTCGCCCTTCTCAAAAATAACGACGTCGCCGTACCAGGCGTCTGTATAAGTTCCCGCATATTTCGATAACGCCAGCGACGGCTGCGGATCATCAACGGCTTCTACTTTAAAATCCGCTTTTTTCTGAATGAAATCGTGATATTTCTTACTTTCCTTCGCCACCCAGTCCTGGTCCGGCACATCCAGAACTACTTCCAGAGACTCTTGCACTATTGCGGTCAACGCGCCAAACGCCTGCTGATTACTCATAACAGTAATGGCGAATTCTTCCTCAGGAATAACGGTCGTAAAGGACAACATTCCCAGAATACCGCCACTGTGCGACACATGCTTAACGCCGTAGTAGTCCTCAACAAACCAGCCAAGACCATAGCCACGAAAGTATGTGCCCTGCTCTGCCGCATCAGCCGACACCGGCAGTGGCGTGGTCAGTTGCCACATATCGTGCAGCGACTCTTCCTTAAATAAACGTTTGTCGGTTGGTGTTTCGCCTTCATTCAAAAGAGTCAGCAACCAGCGGCTCATATCATCAACACTGGCTGCTGTTGCGCCAGCTGCGGAAAAGTCTTCTAAAAAGTCGAGCGGGAAACGATGCAGTTCACCGTCCATTTCAATGTTGCCTACCGCCACATTGTCGTAACTAGCGTCAATACGAGAAAAGCCAATGGTGCTTTCGTCCATTTGCATGGGTTCAAACAGTGTTTGCTCAACGTACTGGTGATACGGCATACCCGATACTTCGCTAATCACCTCACCTGCTGTCACAAACATTAAGTTGTTGTAGTCAAAGCGCTCCCGAAAGCCATGCTCAATGGGCACATTCGCCAACCCGGCAATGACTTCGTTGGTGGTTTTGTCGGTGTTCGGCCAAATCATCAAGTCACCGGCACCTAGCCCAAGACCAGAGCGGTGACTCAGTAAGTCTCGAATGGTCAGTTCGCGAGTAATGTACGGGTCCGCCAGTTTAAAGCTGGGTAAGTGCTCAATGACTTTATCATTCCAGTCCACTTTCCCCTGCTCAACCAGAGTTGCCATAGCCGCAGCAGTGAAAGCTTTGGTATGAGAAGCTATGCCGAACAAGGTTGTTGGAGTAACTGGCTCTTGTAACTCAATATCGCGTACGCCAAAACCTTCCGCTAAAACCACTTCTCCGTCTTTTACGGCAACAACCGCCAGGCCCGGAATGTTAAAAGCATCAAGAGACTGCTCGGCGGTTTGACGAATTTTTTGCTCCAGTGAAACGCCCTCTTTCTGCTCAACCTTTGCACTGTCAGAGCAAGCCAATAACGCACCAGCAGCTGCGCTAACACACAAAGTTTTAGATAGTGTTTTCATGATGGTATGACCTTTTTCTTGTTTTCTCTCAGACTACCACAACCTGTTTCGTTTTTACCGATATCAACTATAGCGGAAACTGAGTTAAGTTTTTATTGACACCAAAATGCGAATCGTTATCATTGGCACAAAATTATTTAAATGATAAGGATTCTCATGTTTAAGAAGTCTCTTGCCCTTGCAATCCTCGCCGCAATTTCTGGTTCTGCGCTTGCACAACAAGCAAAAGTTGATGAAACCATCGAAATTAAAGCAACCCGTACCAGTATTCCACAAAGCGCTATTCCCGCTACCGTTTCGGTTATTGAGGGTGAAGAGTTGCGCCAGCAATTAAGTGTGGCCGAGTCCTTGTCAGATATTCTTGGAAACCTGATTCCCGCCTATTCCCCGTCTCGCCAAAAGCTGACAAGCTCTGGCGAAACCTTAAGAGGCCGTCAGCCGCTTTACCTAATTGATGGCGTACCTCAATCCAACCCGCTGCGTAACGGTTCACGTGCCGCCTACACCATCGATCCTTTCATGATTGAGCGTGTAGAGGTGATTCACGGCGCCAGCGCTATCCAGGGTATGGGCGCTAGCGGTGGTATCATCAACATCGTCACAAAAAAAGCCGAAGACGGAACCAGCCACGAGGTTAACGCTGGCTTTAGCGCGCCGAATTCTGAAGTTTCAGAAGGCTTAAGCTACCAAGCCGGATACCTTCTGCGCCATGGCAGCGGCAAATGGGACGTCGTTTTTGGCGCTCAGTACCGTGACACCGGCATGTACGTTGATGGCAAAGGTCAGCTCATTGGTGTTGACGTTGCACAAGGCGACACCATGGACTCAAAAAGCTACGACTTATTCACAAAAGTCGGCTACGACATTGATAGCGAACAACGCCTTGAGTTTATGCTCAACCGCTTTGATATGGCTGGTAACGGCGACTATTACTCAGTAAACGGCGATCGCTCGGCGAATGTACCGACCTTATCACTCAAAGGTCAGTATCCTGGCGATGCCCCTGAAAACGAAGTCACCACTTCAAGTCTAACTTACAGCAACAGCGACTTTTTAATGGCCGACGTAAACTGGCAGCTGTTCTTCCAGGACTTTTCCGCACTTTACGGTGGCGGTACCTATGCAACGTTTCAGGATCCTGCATACGGCGACGAAATTTTTGACCAGTCACGCAACGACTCACGTAAATATGGTTCGCGCTTAACGCTAAACTGGAACAATGTTCAGCAGTCGCCTGTATCCGTTAGCGCAGGACTGGACTTTTTAGCTGACGAAACTTTCCAGGAACTGGCTCAAACGGGTCGCAAATGGGTACCTGAGACTGAATTTGTAAACTGGGCTCCGTATGCGCAACTGCGCTATCAGGCAAACGGCCTGACTTTAAGCGGCGGTTTACGCTATGAATACGGAAAATTAAAAGCCGATGACTTCACTACTTTGGCATCTTACGGGTCTGTCTTCGTTGAAGGCGGTGAACCAAGCTTTAACGAGTTACTGGGTAATTTGGGCGCTGTTTATGCTCTGAACGACGAATGGCGTGTCTTCGCAAGTTATTCTGAAGGCTTCAGCATGCCCGACGTTGGCCGTGTGTTGCGCGGGATTTCAACACCTGACTTAAGCGTTAGCAGCTTCCTGGATCTACAACCGGTTATCGCTGACAACGAGGAAGTGGGTGTTGAGTATCAGGGCAATGCATGGAATGCCTCACTGAGCTATTTCCGTTCAAGTTCTGATCTGGGCGCCCGCCTACAAGCCGATGCTGACGGTTTTTACAGTGTTCAGCGTGAAAAGACTGAAATTGACGGTATTGAGTTTAGTGCCGAGTATGCGCTATCCAATGACACCGCTCTAGGACTGAACTACGCTGACACCAATGGCGAGTATGACAGCAATGATGACGGCTCAGTCGACACTAAGCTAGGCGGCCGTAACATTGCACCGAAGCGCGCCAACCTGTTCTGGTCACAGCAGTGGACAGGCATGATAAGCAGCCGGGTACAGTGGAATAAGCTGTTCGATCGCGAAATTTACAGCGGCGAAGACGCCATCAACAACTTCGACGGCTACAACACCGTTGATGCCACCTTATTGGTTGAGACTCGCGATATGGGTCAGTTCTCGCTGGGTATTGAGAACTTATTCGATAAATACTACTTCACCTATTACGCGCAAACGGTCGGCGGAGATAACCGCAACTTCACGGGTCGCGGACGCACCATTAGCTTTACCTGGAATTACCAGTGGTAAGCTATGTCGCTTAAGCGCAAGCTGCCGACATTAACGCAATGGCACCGATGGCTGGGCTTAACGCTCAGCCTTTGGCTTTTATTGATGGCAATAAGCGGCTCGCTGCTGCTTTACAAAAATGACCTCCTGCAGCTTTTTTATCCACAGCTCAATTTAGCACAGCCCGTTGAAACGACAGACGCTGCCGCCGCTTTAGACCAGTTCGACAACGGCTACGCCCTCATGCCCACCGCTGACCGCCCCTGGCTTGAAGTGGTTAATGCGGACAAAACACACTTTTACTATGACGCCAGCGGCAACCTGCTGCTTGAGCGAGAATATCTAGTGGATCTCACCAGCTGGCTTGTTGAGCTGCACCATCATTTAGCACTCAACGAACTGGGTAAGGACATCATGGGAATTCTCGGCCTCTTAAGCTTAGTTCTTATCGGCACAGGCTTAATCCGCTGGTGGCCACGTAGAGGCAGTTTCCGGCGCGCTTTGTCAGTACGGTTTTTTAATCCGTTCACTAAGCGCGGTAGCCAAACCTTATGGCAGTTGCACCGGTTCATCGGTGCTGTACTTTTCCTTCCTGTCGCTATCGTACTAATCACCGGTACCGCCATCATGTACGCCGCTCCGGTAAAATCAGTACTAATTTTCTTACTCCCGTTCACTCAGTCAATTGAAACGCCTGTACAGCCTTCTATAACTGCTGATAACTGGCAACAACGGCTAGAGCTGGCAAAACAAGCTCTCCCAACGGCGGAGGCTCGTTTGCTATATCTGGAAGATCCACGAATTAGAGCTAAGCACGCAAACGAATGGCACCCGAACGGCCGCAACTATATTGAGTTCTCTGAAACCGGAGCGGTGAGTCAGGTTATTGATGAGCGAGAAACCGCTCTCGGTAATCAAGTTTCGAATATGATTTACCCGACTCACGTGGCCTCGGTTGGCGGAGCTTTTTATTTGTTCATCGTGCTTTTATCGGGTTTGGCCTTAATCGCTTTGCCTGTCAGTGGGTTATGGTTTTATATTAAACGCAGACAACTCAAGAAAACCTAATTCAAGGAAAACACTATGTCGTTAAAACAAGTCATGAGTGCTTTGGCTGTTTCTTCGGTTTTGTCGCTGCCTGCGTTGGCAAGTGACTACCTGGACACGTCCACGAGCTTTTCTGATGAAAACAAACACACCAAAACTCGCGTTATTTTTGTGCCAGAAGGTACTGAAGTTGAGCTACCAGAATGGTCAGGCTCTGACGTTAACGCCGTTAGCCGCGCTGCAGAAATTGAAGAATTTAAAGGCGAGGCGTCACAGTTAACCACGGTTATTGCCCCGGAAGGCACCAAAGCCAATCATCTGCTTCTGGCGGGCGTCGGTAACCCGGCTGAACTTTCCCGTTTTGAAGCGGAGAAGTTAGGCGCGTCTATTGCGGCTGCTTTAAAGCCTGAGCTAGAAAGCGTTGTTTTCGACACACGCCTAATCAGCAACCCGGGCATTGCCGCCGAACTGAGTTCGCACATGGCTCATGGCATCGACTTGCGCAACTATCGTTTTGACCGTTATCAGTCCGAGCCCAAAGAGCGTCCACAAACGGCTTACCATTGGTTAGTGAAAAGCCCTGACATGGCAGAGAAAAAATATCTGGCCTCGCGCGCCATTGCTGAAGGCGTGTTTGTTGCCCGCGACATTACCGCCCTGCCCGGCAGCGACGGATACCCTGAAGCCATTGTGAAGTTAGCTCAGGAAGCCATGAAAGACTTAAACATTGAGCTGACTATCGTCACGCCTGAGCAAGTTAAAGAAATGGGCATGGGCCTGCTTCACAGCGTTAGCCAGGGCAGCCAACACGGCTCTTACCTGCTGGCTGCACACTATAAAGGCAGTAACGCTGATCCAATCGCATTGGTTGGTAAAGGCAATACCTTTGACACCGGTGGCTATAACTTAAAAACCAGCTCTTCTTCTATTCTGCGTATGCAGACCGACAAAGCTGGCGCTGGAGCCGTTATTGGCGCGGTTATGGCGCTGGCAGCACAAGAAGCACCGGTCAATGTGGTTGCTGTAGCACCGCTGTCGCACAACCTTATTTCTGGTTCAGCAACGTTGCCCGGGGACGTGGTTAAAGCGGGTGACGGTACTTTGGTAGAAATTGCTAACACCGACGCAGAAGGCCGTCTGATCCTTGGCGGCGGTAACTGGTATGCCAACGACAAGTTCAAACCTCGTGCCATTGCCAATATTGCGACCTTAACCGGTTCGAAAGTTGGTGCATTGGGTACCGGCTACGCAGCTTTATTTGCATCCGAGGACGACTTACGCTCAGCCATTATCGAGGCTGGCAATGTCACTGGTGAGAAAGTCTGGGAACTGCCATTAGAAGGCTATGACGGTATTATCGACAGTCCGCTGGCCGATATTCGTAACATTGGCTCTCCGGGCACACAGGCCGGTGCAGCGTTTCTTAAGCACTTTGCCGGTGACACGCCCTGGATCCATATCGATATGGCCGCTGACGCGATGGTCAGTTCAGATACCGGTATTCATCCGGCAGGGCCAACCGGCTTTGGTGTGCGCTTGTTAACTGAGTGGGTTCATCAGTTAGAACAATAAGCAACGCCAGGTTTCTCATTAAAAGGCACCCGCCAATGGGTGCCTTTTTTCTGGCTACTGCGCATAAGCAGCGCGAATTTCCTCAACTTTCTTATCAATAGCTCCACGGCTAAGCCATTGCCCACGCACCATGACCCCCTGGTTCTCACGCAAGGTGTCTGGATTCTCCAAAGGGTTATCCTTTAACAGAATAAAGTCAGCACGATGCCCGGCAGCAACTCGCCCAAAGGTGTCCTGCTCAGAAAAGTAGTCTCCTGCCACTACCGTGGCGGAACGCAGAATATCAGCCATAGGTATACCCGCTTCTGACATCAGACGTATTTCGTGGTGTACCGAATAACCCGGAACACTGAACAACTGTGGCGCGTCGGTTCCAAAAATAATTTCCGCGCCGCCTTCGTGCAGAGCGTGTAATAGCTTTTGACGATTTTCCTGCTGCACTTGTGCTTGTTCCTGATTGAAGTAGCTGCTGGGGTTATTGTAGTAGTTTAGCCAGCCTTCCCGAACAGCCGTTGGTACCAACTGAATTTCCGGGTAGTCTTTCAGTTTGTTGGGATTAGCCGCACCGATCAGGGTTTTCCATAAGGCCTGGGTGGGGACTACCGCAACGTCGTGCTCCAGTGTCATAGCCACCAGCAAATCAAGTTCGTCCTGCGTTATTTCTCTGTTCATGGCATCAACGTAAGCCAGGTAACCATCCAGGTGATCAATGGTTCTCTGGCCTGCTTCCATGGCTCGTTTTAATCCGACCTCTGCCGGCACATGTCCGGCAAAGTCCATGTCCGCCTGTCGAGCCGTGCTTGCCATGGCCTCATATTCTTCAAGGGTTAACCCCGGATGCACTTTGAGTAAATCCCACCCTTCATCGCGTTGTGCAATAACCCGCTCCGTAACCTGTTCAACCGACTCTATGGTATTGCCACTGAAGCTGGGCCCGGCCAAATATAACGTTGGACCCAGGCGCTTACCCGATTCAATGTCTGATTTCAGCTGCAGCTGGTGCGGATAACCCAACATGCCACGCACTGTTGTTACGCCATTGGCAATGTACAAAAACAACATGTCGTCAGCGTAGCGTTTAGGGAAGTCACCAAAGTCTGTTGCCGGCGGCACATGGCCGTGCATTTCTGCCATGCCCGGTAAAACGTATTGCCCCTCAGCATCAATGATTTGCGTGTTGTCATCAAAAGCCGGAGCTTCAGCATTGGAGAACACACCGCTAATATAGCCGTTATTCACCACCAGTGTTTGTTGGTCGATGACATTGGGCTCGCCTTTAAGCCAGTCAACAAGGGTGACGTTCTTAATGACGTAGTCTGCGCTGCGAGTCTCATTACTCTGAGGTTCGGCGTTGTTACAAGCCGATAAAAATAAGGCCGCAACCGCTGCGGCCAGAAGGTGAGTCAATTTCATGTTGGTTGCCTCCGGCGTAAAATCTGCCTTTAGCCTAGCGCAAGCTTACAATAAAGCCCAGCGGATAAGGCCGCCAACTAAAGTGACAGCCAGCACACCCAGACACCACAGTCCGACAAACCACAACCATTTTTTAAATACAGGCTTCATCAGTCGTGATATCCACTGTCTGAATCCACCTTGCCGCGAAACACCCAGTAGGTATAACCTGTGTAAGCGAAGATAATAGGCAGAAGTACCACAGCGCCAATAAGTAAAAACTTCAGGCTATTATCCGGCGCGGCTGCCTGCCACAAGGTAATGCTGCGCGGAACCAGGTAAGGGAAAATACTGACTGCAAACCCGGCAAAAGACAAAAGAAACAGTCCCAGGCCCCACAAATAGGGTCTGCCTTCCTGCTTTTTATGCAGCGAGCGCAGTAATCCAAGCGTAATGCCTACCAGCAGAATTGGTAGCACCCATAAGCCAACCGAGGCCGGATAAGTAAACCAACGTTCCGCAATAAATGGGTCTACATAGGGCAAATAAAGACTCACAAAAGCAATGCAAGCGACCAATAAAAGAGCACTGTACCAGCCCGCCCTATAGCTTTGGCGTTGCAGGTCACCTTTCGTCTTCATTACCAGCCAGGTCGATCCCAGCATCATATAACCAATAACCACAGCTACACCGCAGAAAAAGCTAAACGGGGTTAACCAGTCAAACCAGCCGCCGGAATAGGCTCGGTCTGTTACCTGGATACCCTGTAGCATTGCGCCCAGCATAATGCCCTGACTCAAAGCCGCTATCAGCGAACCAATAATAAAGGATAAGTCCCAGATACCTTTTGCGCGTTTGGTTTTAAAGCGATACTCAAAAGCCACACCGCGGAAAATCAGCCCCAGAAGCATGGCAATAACCGGCATATAAAGAGCCGGCATTAACACCGAATAAGCCAGCGGAAACACCGCCAGTAAGCCACCACCGCCCAGTACCAGCCAGGTCTCATTTCCGTCCCAGACTGGCGCAACGGTGTTCATCATTACGTCGCGGTCTTCTTCCTTTTTAAACCAGGGGAAAAGCAGTGCAATTCCCAGGTCAAAGCCGTCCAGCGCAACATAAGCAAATACGGCGACCGAAATTAATATTGCCCAAATCAGTGCGTAATCCATAGCTTAGGCCTCCTCATCGTAAATGCGCTCAGCCGCCATTGTCGGCTTATGTTTGGCATAGTCGGGAATCGTCACTTTTGCAGGATCCGCTGCCATTTTACGCAGAATATAGAACGTACCGGCACCAAAAACGAGGAAGTAAACCACAATAAAGGCTATCAGACTGCCCGCGACACCGGCTTTATCAATAGGAGACGCCGCATCGGCGGTTCGTAGCAAGCCCTGAATAACCCAGGGCTGACGCCCCACTTCGGTGACTATCCAGCCGGCAATTACAGCGACAAAACCCATGGGGCCCATAAACAAACTAAAGCGCAGTAGCAGGCTGTTGTCATAAAGCTTGCCTCGTAACCGTTGTAAACCTGACCATAACCCCGCCAGTACCATCAATAGCCCTATTCCGACCATGACTCTGAATGACCAAAATACGGTTGCCACTGGAGGCCAGTCTTCGCGCGGAAACTGATCCAGCCCGGTCACTTCGGCATTAATGTCATGCTTCAGAATAAGACTGGCAAGCCCCGGCACCTTCAAAGCGTAGTCCACTTCCGCCGTTTCTTCGTTGGGTAATCCGAATAAATACAGTGGCGCCCGGGCTTCGGTGTCAAAGTGCCCTTCCATTGCAGCTACTTTTGCAGGTTGATATTCCTGAGTATTCAGCCCATGGAAGTCGCCGACCAGAACCTGCAATGGCGCAACAATTAACGCCATCCACATGGCCATGGAGAACATTTTGCGTGCGGCGGCGTTGGTTTTGTCCTTTAGCAAATGCCAGGCACCGACTGCACCCACCACAAAGGCCACTGTCAGGTAAGCCGCTAACAACATATGCGCCAGCCGATATGGAAAAGAAGGGTTAAATACCACTTCAAACCAATCGGTCACCACAAACTGACCAACGTCATTCATGGCGTAGCCTGCCGGGGTCTGCATCCAGCTGTTTACCGATAGTATCCAGAAAGCGGAAATGGCTGTACCCACTGCAACCATCAAGGTAGCAAAGAAATGCAGCTTTTCACCCACTTTGTTCATACCAAACAGCATGACACCAAGGAACCCGGCCTCAAGGAAGAAGGCAGTCAGTACTTCGTAACCCATTAACGGTCCGATAACCGGCCCTGCTTTGTCCGAGAATACCGACCAGTTAGTACCAAATTGGTAACTCATAACAATGCCTGAGACCACGCCCATACCAAAGGCAACGGCGAAGATTTTGACCCAGTAACGGAATAATTTCTGATAAACCGGATTTCTTGTTTTTAAGTAAAGGCCTTCCAGTACCGCCAGATAGCTGGCCACACCGATGGTGAACGCAGGAAAAATAATGTGGAACGCTATCGTAAAAGCGAACTGAAAGCGCGCCAGAAACAATGCATCGAAACTTTCGAACATAGCAAACACCCTTAACTGAGGTTTGTCTTAAGTATACGCCTTTGTTGACAAAGATCAGGGTCAAAGATGTAAAGCTTGTAGGATAAATACTAATAATTGCCATACTTTTTGTATGGCTAATACTCAGAAGTTGAGTCTGTTAAACAACGACCCGCGGAACACGTCCGCTCACACCTGTCAGTAAATGCCAGGAAATAGTATCTGCGCAGGCCGCAACCTGTCGTACATCAACGTTCGGCCCCCACAGCTCAACATCATCACCCAACTGCACACCCTCAATGCCAGTGACATCTATCGTCAACATGTCCATAGAGACTCGCCCGGCTAAAGTGACACGTTTGCCTCGGATCATTGCTGGTGTGCCATTTTTCGCCTGTCGCGGATAACCGTCCGCATAACCCATAGCCACCGTTGCAATGACCGTTGGTCGTTCAGCACTCCAGGCGCTGCCATAGCCGACCGACTCGCCCTTTTCCAGCTGATGCAATGCAATGACCGGGGCGACCAGCCGCATCGAGGGTTGAAGCTCCTGCTGTACTTCGGTCACACTCGAGGGGTTTACACCGTAAAGCAATAAACCTGCACGGGCCCAGTCATTTTCCTGAAGTGGCCATCGGGTATCAGGGTTCAGTAAGCCGGCCGAATTGTGGAGACTACGGGCTTGAAAGCCTTTAAGTGTATCCGATAACTGACAGAACTGTTGTTTTTGCTCTGCATTCAGTCGATGGTTCGCATCGGCGTTAGCCAAGTGTGACATTAGCGTTACCCCAGACACATTACTACTGGCGTTTAATCGCTTCAATGCTTGTTGAGCTTGTTCTTCCGACCAGCCCAAGCGGTGCATGCCGGTATCGACCTTTAACCACACCCACAATGGTTTACTTAAAGCTTCCGCCTCTATGTCTTGTAATTGCTGCTCGCAATGCACCACCGGGCTTAAGTTGTTTTCTGCACAAACCCTGAGCTCAGACGAGGAGAAGCAGCCTTCTAAAATAACTAGCGGACCTGTGTATCCGCATTCCCGAACGGCCAGCGCTTCTTCCATGAAGCCAGCGGCCATGCCGTCCACATGCGGTTCTAACGCCTGCACTGCTGGCTCAACACCATTCCCGTAACCATCGGCTTTAACAACTCCCAGCAATTTCCCCCCAGCCATCGTCTTACGCACCCACTTAGCGTTATGCGCTATTGCAGCGGGCGATATTTCTGCGCGAGTTTGGCGGTAGTGCATGGGCTTTCCTTCTAAATTTTTTGACAACATTCGGAAAAGGTTTTCAGTTTACCGTATTTTCTGCCAACTTGAACGGAACTCTTTGCATCACCTCGTCAGCTTCAGTAACGTAAAGTTATACTTAAAAGGAGAACAACAATGTGGTTAAAACAATCCGTCATTGCCGGTAGCTTAATGCTACTTTTTACTTCCGCTCCAGCGTTATCAGACGATACATTTAAGGCTGAAGACATTTTCCAGCTCGAGTACGCCAACCAAGTCAGTATCTCTCCTGACGGTAAATACATTGCGTACATACGCAACAGCTTCGATGATATGAAAGACAATACTCGTCGCTCATTATGGCTGATTGATACCGAAACCGGTCAACATTTACCGATTTTTGATGATAAATACAACTACGGCAGTCTGGCCTGGTCAAACGACGGCACTCGTCTTGCCTTTGCGTCTAATCGCTCGGAAAAGAACCAAATTCATGTGCACTGGATTAAAGAACAGCGCACCGCTAAAGTCACTCATGTAAGCGAAAGCCCGGGCAGCATTAGTTGGTCTAACGACGATACTCAACTGGCATTTACCATGTCGGTTAAATCTGAACCTACGCCCTTTGCTAAAAGCGTAAAAAAGCCAGCTAAACCCAAAGGCGCGAAGTGGTCCAAATCGCCGATTATTGTGGAAGAAGCTTATTACCAGCGCGACGGGAAAGGCGTTCTGGAACCGGCGCACACACAACTCTTCGTGGTTCCGGCTGAGGGTGGCAGTGCACGCCAGCTGACCGATGGTCCTTATCGACATGGCGGCCCACTGGCCTGGACCGAGGACGACAGCCATATCGTATTTTCCGGCAACCGCTCGGAAGACTGGGCGTATCAGGTGAATGAAAGCGACCTTTACAGCGTCAGCCTGAGCTCAAAGGAAGTGACGCAGGTCACTGACAAGCCAGGCCGCGAGTCGTCGCCGCAGTTCTCTCCTGACGGCGAGCGTCTGGCTTACTTACACAGTTCGAACGAGCCAGTGCCTTACCATAAGTCACAGTTGTGGATCATGGACTGGAGCGAACGCTCAGAGACAGAACTTCAAGCTGACTTTGACCGTTCTTTCAGCTCGCCACAGTGGACGGGCAATGAATCACTGGCGGTTTCATACGCCGACCGGGGCAAAACCGTTGTTGCAGATGTCACATTGAGCAATGAACTGACAAACCGAGTGGATGACGTTTCCGGTGTTTATGTCAGCCGTCCTTATACCATGGGCTCGTTTACGGCCTCAAAAACTGGCGCCATTGCCTACCCCAAGGGGTCCGAATATCGCCCCGCCGATGTCGGTTATCAGCCACAAGATGGCGAAGCGGTTCAGTTTACTCAGCTTAATGAAGACCTGCTTGGTCACCGTGAGTTGGGTGAAGTTCACGAAATTCGCTATGAGTCGCGCTATGACGGCGAAGAGATTCATGGCTGGTACATTACTCCGCCAAACTACGATGAAAACAAAGAGTACCCGTTACTGTTAGAAATACATGGCGGTCCTCATCTGTCTTACGGTCCGCATTTTGCTGCAGAACACCAGCGCTATGCCGCCGAGGGCTATGTGGTGCTTTATGTAAACCATCGCGGCAGTACTTCATACGGTAAAGACTTTGCCATGCTGCTGGACGGCAACTACTCGTCACCTTATGACTTTGCTGATCACATGACTGGCATTGATTTACTCATTGATAAAGGCATTGCCGACTCAGACAACCTGTTTATTGCCGGCGGTTCTGCAGGTGGCATCGCCACAGCCTATGCGGTAGGACTAACCAATCGCTTCAACGCTGCTGCCGCCACTAACCCGGTTATTAACTGGGTCAGTAAAGTACTGACGGCTGACAGCTCAATTGGCCAAATCACCAACCAGTTCCCGGGTATGCCATGGGAAGAGCTTGAGCACTATTGGCAGCGCTCGCCACTGTCTATGGTCGGTGACGTCGAAACACCGGTCATGCTGTTCACCGGCGAGAAGGATCGTCGCACACCGATATCGGAAACCGAGCAGTTCTACCAGGCATTGAAGCTGCAAAAAGTAGATACAGCTATGGTTCGTGTTCCGGGCGCTTTTCACGGAGTTACGGCTCGGCCTTCCAACATGATTGCCAAAATTGAGCATGCACTGGCCTGGTTCGAGCAATATAAGAAATGAAGCTAGCCACTTTAGGCCCTGCCGGTACCTTTTCGGAGGTTGCCGCGGAGCTTGTCCAGCCTGAACAAAATCACGACATTCAGTTACTGGATAACCTGGTCAGCTGCCTGGCGTCGGTTGGACGAGAATGCGACGCTGCGGTTGTTCCTATTGAAAATTTGACAGAAGGCTTCGTCTCTCCGGTCGTCGACTATTTGGTGCAAAGGCCCTTGCGCATTCAGGCGGAAATCCGTATTCCTGTTGGCTTCCAATGTCTCAGTAATAGTGCGAAGCCTAACCAGATATGGGCACAGTTTGTCGCAGCCGGACAATGTAATTCGTACTTACACAAGCTCGGGCTGCCCATTATTCATACGGCCAGCAACGCCGCGTCGCTTCAAGCTCTGCTGGCGGCTGAAGAGGCGTCTGCAGCCATAGTTCCCCAACACATTAGTTGCCCGGAGACGTTGCAGATATTGAGTAACAATATCGCTGACAACCCACGCAACGAAACACGCTTCGTGGTATTATCCGCAGCGTCTGAAGAGCCGGAATACAGAAAGGATGAGCACTGGAAAAGCAGCTTGCTGCTCATTGATGACAACGACCATCCCGGCTTGCTGGTTGACAGCTTGCAGGTGTTTGCAAAGCAGCAAATTAACTTAACCTCCATAGTGTCGCGGCCGGCGGGTAGTCAGTTTGGTGACTATCATTTCTTTATCGACTTTGATGGCCACCGCAGCGAACCCGGTGTCGCTTCGGCTCTTGAAGAATTGGCCGCTATGAACAACATTCACTGGCTGGGTTCTTACCCTGCCGCAGAAATAGGAAAGCAGTAATGTCTCTGGAAGTCATAAAACACGAGCCGGCAGGCACAGCCGACGCCGTTATCATTTGGTTGCATGGCCTGGGAGCCTCGGGCAATGACTTTGTCCCTATGACCGAACACTTAAAATTTGCCAACGCGCAGGTTCGCTTTTTGTTTCCTCACGCACCACAAATGCCGGTCACTATAAACCAGGGTATGGTCATGCCTGCCTGGTACGACATTACCGACATGAGCATCGACCGCCAGATAGACAGCGAACAATTGCGCGAGTCAGCGGCCAAAGTGCATGCCATGATAGACGAGCAAATTGCTCAGGGCATCAACAGTAAACGCATTATTATTGCCGGGTTCTCACAAGGCGGTGCCGTAGGTTATGAAGCTGCTTTGACCTACCCGAAACCGCTGGCGGGTTTAATGGCGCATTCTACGTACTTTGCCACCGCCGGTGATATTCAGGTTAATGAAGCCAATGCACAACTGCCCATTTTGGTTCAACATGGCACTCAGGACCCTGTGGTTCCGGAAGTTCTTGGCCAGAAAGCCTGTGCAATTTTGAAAGAGAAAGGGTTTTCAGTGACGTATCAAACCTACCCAATGCCGCACTCGCTGTGCTTAGAGCAGGTTCAGGATATGCAGAAATGGCTGGATGAGCGGTTTTAACCGCTCATCTAAGCAGGTATTAACTCGCTAACAGTTGCAGTTTATCCGCCCAGGTAGAGGCTAAATTCTCGCCCCGCTCAAACGAATCAATCATAATATTCACGTGGCCGACTTTACGACCGGGTCGCGCATCCTTGCCATACCAATGACATTCAGCGGCCGCCGCTTCCCATAAAGCTTCCGGAATACCCGCAACGCCAATCACGTTCACCATTAAGGTGGGGGCTATCAGTAAGTCGGGCAGCGGTAAACCGGTAATGGCGCGAATGTGCAGGTTGAACTGGTCACAATTAGCGCCACTCATCGTCCAGTGCCCTGAGTTGTGAACCCGCGGAGCCACTTCGTTCACCAGCAAATGTTGGTTTTCGCCTTCACCAACGACAAAGAACTCAATAGCTAATACGCCCACGTAATCCAGCGCGTCGGTCAGCTTCTTATGATGCTCTTTGGCTAAAGCTTCAAGCGCTTTAGAAAAATGCTCTGCGCCAGCCAGACTGTAAGACAGAATACCCTGAGTATGGACGTTTAATGTCAGCGGGAAACAGCGCTGCTCTCCCTTGTGTGAGCGAGCTCCCACAACAGAAACCTCGTCGGTAAAGTTAATCATGTCTTCGACAATGCCCGGGCGTTGTCCTGCATCTTCTGCAACGGCCGCAATGTCGTCCCCCGGACGCCAGCGCCACTGACCTTTGCCATCGTAACCACCTTTTGCCGACTTGATGACCACGGCATGGTCACAGCTTTCTAAAATGGCCGTCAGCTCAGCCACATTCTCATAGGCTTTCCAGGCGGAAGTGGGAATATCGAGTTCATCACAAAGCGATTTTTGCGTACGACGATCAACTAAGCCGTTGAAACGCTCTGCTTTTAATAAGAACTTATCGGCGGTTTTAGCAACCAGCTCTTCGCCTAAATGCTCGTGCTCCCAGGTGGTTACATCTGCCCAGTCATTCGCCTCGGCTAACGTCATTGCCAAAGGTTGTTGGCTACCTAAAGCCATCACCTTATCCAGTCGGTCACTGTATAAGACACATTCATGCCCCTGCTGAATAACGGCTTTACCCAGCATTTGACCTAACTGCCCGTTGCCAAGGATCAAAATTTTCATTTTGGCAGCTCCAAATCTGAGTTCGCCATCACTTTCTCTTTCTGCGCTTTGCGGAATTCATGTACGCGTTTACGCACTTCGCTGTCAAAACTGCCAATAACCTGAGCAGCCAACAAGCCCGCATTGGCCGCACCGGCATCACCAATAGCCAGAGTACCAACAGCCACACCTTTAGGCATTTGCACAATAGACAATAAACTGTCTAAACCTTTTAATTGCTTGCTTGGAACCGGCACACCAAACACAGGAATGGCCGTATAAGCCGCCAGCATACCAGGCAAGTGAGCAGCGCCACCAGCGCCGGCAATAACCACAGGCACTCCGTCTTGCTCGGCTTGTTCCATAGTCGACTTAAGTAAGTCCGGCGTACGATGCGCAGAAACGACTTTCGCCTGCCACTTTACGTTCAGCGATTCCAGCATTTCTGCTGCTTTTTGCATTACCGGCCAATCGGACTGGGAACCCATTAGAATCAATACCGGAGCCATGGTGTCACCTTTTATTTACTGTTTTGGATGTGCATCTGCATTTGGAAAGGCGAGGATTGTAGCCATTGGCCGCCCTAACTGCAAATTTCATGGGTGATTATTGACCAAATTAAGACTTTTTGCTGATAGATAGATTAATGGGCTAAGGTTAGTATGTGAACCGACTTTCTACCAACAGGAATGAACAATGCTGCTTAGCGCCAAAGATTCTCTATTACTTATTGTCGATGCTCAGGAGCGACTGTTGCCTGCAATTCATCAACGAGACGTTGTCACCTCGCGCATGCGTTGGCTGGGTGAAATTGCTATGCAGTTGGACTTGCCTATTCTTATTACCGAACAATACCCCAAAGGTTTAGGTTACACCGTTGATAGTTTGCAAGAGATCATAGAAGCGGCCCGCGTTGTTGAAAAAACACATTTCAGCGCTTTGCGTGACGATACCTTCCGCGATGTTCTCTCCGAGTACAATAAGAAACATGTGGTTATTATGGGCATGGAAACTCATGTGTGTGTCCTGCAAACCGCCATTGAACTTCAGGAATCCGGTTATCAAGTGTTTTTGCCTGCTGACACGGTCGGTTCTCGTCGTCCAACCGACAAAGAGAGCGCGATAGAACGTATGCGAAGCGCTGGAGTGGAAATTATCACTTCTGAAATGGCCGCTTTTGAGTGGCTTGAAAAAGCGGGCGGCGATACCTTCCGTCATATAAGCCGCAATTGGTTAAAATAACGCAACCTGTTGTTGACTCGGGCTATATTAAGCGTATACTCGAAACCGCTGAGAAAATTTCGGCTATTGATTTGAGATTTTTTACGAAGTCCTTTTTGCTGTACCTCGTTTTGTAAGTCCAAGTAATACCAAGTTTTTTTTAGCAATACATTGATTTCAACATGCACTACGAGGAATATCAGCATGTCTACTACTACTGGTAAAGTAAAATTCTTTAACGAAGCTAAAGGCTTCGGTTTCATCGAACAAGAAAACGGCGCAGACGTTTTCGTACATTTCAGCGCTATTCAGTCTGACGGTTTCAAAACTCTGGCAGAAGGCCAGCAAGTTTCTTTCACCGTAGCTCAAGGCCCTAAAGGTCCACAAGCTGAAAACGTAGTTCCTATGTAAGGAACCTTCAGTGCCCTTACGGGTGCCGAACGTTTACACAAAGAATTTCAAAAACGTCGCTCTTAGCGGCGTTTTTTTATGGCTAAAACCTAAATCACTAAACTTTTCCTGCCGAAATACGATAACCTTACTATATTGATGTAAATCAAACTTCCCAAAGGCGCTTATGAAAAATAATGGTCCGGTTACAGGAAAGGAAAACCGCTTTCCAGACCACTATCGACTGATCTCTTCGACTGACCTTAAAGGGGTCATAAAGCACTGCAACGAAGATTTCGTTAATGTCAGTGGTTACGCACGTGATGAGTTAATTGACTCACCGCACAACCTTTTGCGTCATCCTGACATGCCTGCCAGCGTTTTCGAGAATATGTGGAAAACCATCAAGCGCGGTAAGCCCTGGATGGGTCTGGTTAAAAACCGCTGTAAAAACGGCGACCATTACTGGGTGAGCGCTTACGTTACGCCAATTATGGAAAACGGTAAGCCGGTTGGCTTTGAGTCCGTCCGTGTTGCCGCATCAGACCAGCGTAAAAAGCGTGCACAGCGCATCTATGAGCGGTTAAATTCAGGAAAGCATGCCATTCCCCTGGGAAAACGACTCTGGCTGGGCTGTAAAGATTTAATGCCCGTCGTTATCCCCGGCGTAATTGCCAGTGCCGCCATAGCACTCCTCGGTGAACCTACCTCTGCGTTAATCGCTTTGGCTGCTACCGCTATTACCACGTTCGCTTACGCCACCTATATTGGCCGTATGCTGCAAGGGTTACTTGAGTTACGCCCAGAGGCTTTTGATTCCGAACTGGTTGGCATGACCTACTTTGATAAACAGGGACGCGAAGCCAGGCTCGCTATGCAGCTTATCAGCGAGGGCGCCCGTAACCGTACCGCACTTAGCCGCATGAAGGACGCGGTTGGAAGCCTGTTAAAAGTGACCAACGATACTTACGATCAAGCTCAGCTTAGTAAACAATATGTCGATAAACAAACGGCTGCGACTGAACAGACGGCAACGGCTATGAATGAGATGGCGTCCGCCATTCAGGAAGTGGCAGATACGGTTGAACGTAATGCGCAGCAGGCTGAGTCAGCCAAAACCAATGTGGATGAAAGCGTTGGGCTGGCAAGAGAAGCAAGCGAGGTTATCGTCCATCTTCACGATGCCGTTCGGCAAATAGCCGCAACCGTTAAAGAGCTGGATGAGTCGACCGGGGCTATTGGCGAGGCTGCCGATTTAATATCCTCCATTGCCGACCAAACCAACCTGTTAGCCCTGAATGCTGCCATTGAAGCGGCCCGTGCCGGCGAGCATGGCCGTGGTTTCTCAGTGGTCGCAGATGAGGTTCGCTCACTGGCTTCAAGAACAACCCAGTCTACTGAGGGTATTCACAAAGTCATTCAACAGTTACGCGAGCGCGCACGTAATGCCGTCGAGGTTTCAAAACAAGGTGAAGAGGCGGCATCAGAGGGTGTTGAGAAAGTTCGTCTGGCAGACACTGCTCTGGGTGAGATATCAGTGGCTATTCAGGAAATTTCAGATATGTCGACGCAAATGGCGTCCGCTGTTGAAGAGCAAAGCGGCGTTGCGGAGCATATCAGCGAGCAAATTACTGAAATTGCGGACACTGCACGTCATACCCAACAAACAGCAGAGCAAACTCAACGCTCAAGCAACGAGCTGCAAAACACCAGTCAGCAGCTTTACTCACTGATTGAGCGCTTTAACTTAAAAAGTTAAGAGTCTTGTTTACCCGAGGCTGAAGTATCATCTTTATCGGCGCGTCGTTTTGCGGCGCGCTCACTTTCTTCGAGAAACTCGACATCGTCCATATCGACTTCCGGGATCTCACCACAGACATCGCCACCCAACTTATTAACAGCCTGACAAAGGTCAGAGACTTTATTATCTAAAACCTGTACATGATCGAGCATACGCCCAATTGCTGTTGCAACCGGATCTGGGTTATCGGCTGAGATAGCATAGGCATCGAAGCCATACTCCTTTGCCATTTTTTTACGACGTTCCGCTGTTTCCGCATCGACCGCCGACTGAGCTACCCTGGCCGGAATGCCGACCACAGTGGTTAGCTCCGGTACATCTCGCACCACCACGGCGTTAGAGCCAATGCGTGCAGATTTTCCGACAGTAATTGGACCCAGTACCTTTGCTCCTGCACCAATCACCACACCGTCTTTCAAGGTCGGGTGCCGTTTACCTTTGTTCCAGCTAGTACCGCCAAGAGTCACGCCATGATACAAAGTAACGTCATCGCCAATTTCTGCGGTTTCACCAATGACCACACCCATGCCGTGATCAATAAAAAAGCGACGACCTATTTTAGCACCCGGATGAATTTCTATGCCCGTTAGCCAGCGTGAAACATTAGAAACAAAACGAGCAAGCCAATATAACTTCCAGCCCCAAAGCTTATGGCTTATACGATGGAACCAGGTGGCATGCAGTCCAGGATAGTGAAACAACACTTCCATTGTGTTCCGCGCAGCCGGATCTCTGTCGAAAACGCTGGCGATATCTTCTTTTATACCTTTAAAAAACGGCATGCCGCCTCCTCAGGCCGCTGGGAATTGCTTCAATAACTTATCAACGTCTGCAAGAATAATGTCCCGCATCGACTTTTCATAGCCCTCACGCTCGTCATCCATTTCCCGCACTTTCTTTTTCGGAAATTTCTTACGTGACTCGTGCGTTGGCATATGTTTTATCTTTTCATACATTTCATGCATTGCCGGGTAATCTTTAGAATAGTCATACTCTACAGCTTCCGGGCGATGATCAAGCAATACCACAATACGTAAGCATCCTTCAGACAAAGGACACTGCTCTTGCTGCATGGCTTTTGCAATAGTAATAATACTCTCATCAATGCGATCGACACGCTTCTGTACGGCTGCGTCCCGAATTCTGGTCTGCCAACGCAGGCGTAGCAGTAAGTTCGTGGCGTACCACCCCAGAGCGACAATAATTAAGACGCCAACAATGGCGATAATCCAATAGAGTTCGCTGGACATTAGTACTCCTCATCATCCCATTCTTCATCGAGTTCATAACCCAGTTTGGCAACCAGCTGTTCATAACGCTCAGATTTTTCATCGAGGTAGCGCTGCTCTTCTGCTGTCAGAGACTCATCATTTTCGAAACGTTCAACCAGTAACTGAAGCTTTGTGTCTTCCTGTAACTGTTTTAGTTCCTGCTCAGGTGTCATCACTAAAGCTACTTTACGGCGACTGCCGTGTCGGGGATCTTTTTCATCGCCTTTTGTTCTACTTTGCTGCAGAACCTTAGTGGATGAATGTCGTTGGCCTGACGGTTGACCCTTACCCTTCTTTTTACCTTTTGAAGCAGCATCTGATGCTTGTCTTTCTTTTGGCGCTTTAGATGGCGCCAACGGCCCTGCCTTACGTGTTTTCTTGCGGCGAGTCATGGTCGCTCCTAAATAAAAACTAATATGACCTATTGTAACTCATTAACGGGGATGACGTCAGTGGAGGGTAAAGGAAAAGCTTGTACGTTTAAGAAAGGCTGAGCCCAAATAAGAAAAAAGGCGATGCTTTTACACATCGCCTGCTTCTCTCATATTATCGGCAGCGCACTGCAACTATGAGAATGGTTGTCACTGCTTCCGACTTGTTATTGCGGTTTTCCGTAACCTGTCTTTTATTATTGTTATTATAAAATGGAGCAACCACTAGCCTATTGGCTTTACTCCCTGGATTATCGAGAAATAAGATGGAATCTGACTTTTCGATAATCTCTCGACCTCTTGTTATTTTTTTGTGTCGAGTTAGCTGTATTTTTACAGTCTTTTTATTATTTCCTCAAGGGCTTTTAACATCTTTTTTTTGTTTTTTTCTGTCCGTACAGCCCCGGAGCGTTGTTAAGACTACTTGAACCAAATATTAATTCAATGATTTTATTGATCTAAAAAACAACTTTCTTATTACTTTTCGTTAACAACACCCGAAAATAGGTTTTTACTATCTCATTTATTATAGACATAAAAAAAGCGGCCTAAGCCGCTTTCTATTTGATTAAGCTCTGTTTAATACAAACCGCTCAGGAACTTAGACAGCAACTCGATTTCGTCGTCTGTCATTTTCTCTGTAACGCCCTGCATCATGCCGTTTGGATCGTTAGCGCGGTCGCCACTACGAAACATTTCTAGCTGAGACTTAGTGTAAGCCGCGTGCTGACCAGAAATATCCGGAAACGCCGCTAGCCCCAGACCATTTCCCCGAGGGCCATGGCAGCCGGCACAAGACGGCATATTGGTTTCAGGGTTGCCGCGACGGTAAAGGTCACGCCCTTGTGCAATAATATCTTCGGGCGTTTCGCCTTTAGGCTCTTCCTGTGATGCAAAGAAAGCCGCTAAATCAGCCATATCTTGCTCAGATAATGACGCAACCTGGCCCATCATAATGGGGTTATTACGCCCTTCTTCACCACCGGTTTCTGACGCCCGTTTGTAATCTTTCAGCTGTTTAAGCAGGTATTTTTCGTGCTGACCGGCCAAATGCGGATACATATCGGACGGAGATTCACCATTGGGTCCATGGCAAGCCGCACAAACTTGCGATTTCTCTTTTCCGGCTTCAGCGTCGCCGCTTTGTGCTACTGCGATACCGGCGGTACCGAAGAAAAGTCCCAAAAAGATTGCGAATTTTTTCATGTTTGCTTCTCTTCTGTTCTGGATGGCGCCACGCGCCCCAATAAATCACCTTAAGCAGGTTGCTATTTTACACAAAACTTGTGTGGATTAAACGATTAAAACCGAATCAATTGCTAAATGATCATTGGAGATACTGTCCGGATACTTCATAATGCACGTAGACGTTCCGTTTTATCAATAAAAGTGACCTTAATAGTGGCAGATCAGCAATTAGATTACGCATCGGCAAAATTTGTGACCAGTGCACCGGATATCAGCAAACTGCCTCCGGACACAGGCATCGAGATTGCGTTCGCCGGCCGTTCTAATGCCGGTAAATCCAGTGCTCTGAATACACTAACGCGGCAGAAATCACTGGCTCGTACCAGTAAAACTCCGGGGCGCACACAGCTAATTAATGTGTTCGAACTCGACAGCGGTCAACGCCTTATCGACTTACCCGGGTATGGCTTTGCTAAAGTGCCGCTGGCCGTCAAAGAAAAATGGCAGCGCTCTTTAAGCGAGTACCTGCAGCAGAGAGACAGCCTCAAAGGTATTGTCGTACTAATGGACATCCGCCACCCTTTCCGCGAAACCGACCAGGAACTCATTTACTGGGCTGTTGATTGCGAGCTACCGGTACTGGTATTGCTCACCAAAGCCGACAAGCTTAAACAAGGCGCTCGTAAGTCAACGGTGTTAAAAGCAAGACAAGCTGCAATTGCCTTTAATGGTGACGTTCAGGTCGAAGCATTTTCCTCACTAAAACGCTTCGGCGTCGAGCAAGTCGAAGAAAAACTCAACCAGTGGTATAGCAAAGAGTATGACGACGAATAACACACCACCGCTCAGCGCTTGGTTATTATTAGGGTTACTCGCATTAATCTGGGGTAGCTCTTTTTTATTGATCAAAAAAGGGTTAATTGCTTTTGGGCCTATGGAGGTTGGTGCACTGAGAATAAGCTCAGCCGGTATCGTGCTAGCCCCTTTTATTGCGCGTCGCCTGAATAAAATCACCCGTAAGCATTGGCTAAAATTAGCAAGTGTTGGCCTGGTGGGAAGTCTAATCCCTGCCTTTATGTTCGCCATAGCACAGACTCAATTAGCCAGTGGCGTCACCGGGGTTCTGAATGCCTTAACACCCATTGCCACTTTGGTTATCGGCTCTTTATTCTTCCATCAAAAGGCGCGGGTAGCACAGGTTATCGGTGTCGGTATAGGCCTCTTTGGTACCCTGCTTTTGGTAACCGCTTCGGCGAATGGCAGTTGGGACTTCAACCTTTATGCGTTGTTAGTCATGGCAGCAACGGTTTGTTACGGCCTCAACCTGAACCTGATTAAACATAAAATCAGTGACTTATCACCGTTAACCATCACCGGTATCTCGCTACTTATGGCCGCAGTTCCTGCCACTGTCTATTTGTTCGCTGGCACAGAATTTATAGCCCAGGTTCAACAACCCGGCGCTATGCTATCGTTGTTCTCTGTTTTGGCGTTAGGTATAGCAGGAACGGCTGGTGCTTTGGTTATTTTTAACCACGTGGTCCAGTTAACCAATACGGTTTTCACCAGTTCAGTCACATATCTTATTCCGGTGGTTGCCGTTTTGCTTGGAGTACTTGACGGGGAAGCATTCTGGCTGCAACAGGGTGTTGGTATGTTAGCGATTCTTGTTGGTGTATGGTTTGCCAACCGCAAGGGTCGCCCCGGCCTGGCTGGTATTCCGCAGAAAGAGCAATAAAAAAGCCCGACTAAAAAGCCGGGCCAAAAGTAATCCAGGGAGAACAATTTTGTGAGGGAGGATTAATCCCCTCACTTATTGTGACTAGACCCTTTTTATAAAGTTCACAAAAATCGCAAAATTAATGCGCTTCATCCCAATTATTGCCTTTACCCGCCTCTGCAATTAGCGGCACATCAAGGCTTGCGGCTTTTTCCATGACATCGGTTAATTGTGCAATATAATCATCCAGCTTGGCCTCTTTTATCTCAAAGACCAACTCATCGTGAACCTGCATTAACATACGTACGTCATCCTGACATTTATTGGTATCAATCCAGTCGGCGACTTTCAGCATTGCTTTTTTAATGATATCCGCAGCGGTTCCCTGCATCGGCGCATTAATGGCAGCCCGTTCCGCACCTTTCCTGCGAGCTCCGTTGCTGGCTTTAATATCCGGCAAAGGCAAGCGGCGACCGAACAGGGTTTTCACGTATCCCTGCTCTTTTGCCTGTTTACGGGTATCTTCCATGTAGCGCAGCACACCGGGGAAGCGTTCAAAGTACTTATCCATATAGTGTTGAGCTTCATGGCGGGCAATACCCAACTGACGCGCAAGACCAAACGCAGACATACCGTAAATTAAGCCAAAGTTGACCGCTTTAGCCTGACGGCGTTGGTCATCCGTTACCTCCTCGGCTTTGCAGCCGAACACTTCCCCGGCTGTTGCCCGGTGAATGTCCAAGCCTTCAGCAAAAGCCTTTAGCAACGACGCGTCCTGAGATAAATGCGCCATAATGCGCAGTTCAATCTGGCTATAGTCAATAGCGACAATCTTATAACCTTGCTCAGGAACAAAGGCCTGACGCACCCGACGCCCCTCAGCTGTACGAATAGGAATATTCTGCAAATTCGGATCAGTGGAAGACAAACGTCCGGTTGCTGTGACCGCCTGCTGATAAGAGGTGTGTACCCGGCCGGTGTCCGGATTGATCATCTTCGGCAGCTTATCGGTATAAGTGGATTTTAGCTTCGACAAGCTTCGGTGCTGTAAAATAACATCTGGTAAAGGGTAGTCATGCGCCAGCTCATGCAAAACTTCCTCCGCCGTTGACGGAGCCCCCTTCGGGGTCTTTTTCACAACCGGAAGTTCCAGCTTCTCGAAGAAAATGCGTTGCAACTGCTTGGTCGAACCTAAGTTGAACTCCTCACCGGCAATCTCAAACGCTTTTTTCTCTAAAGCGTCAAGCTTCTCGGTAATTTCCTGACTTTGTTTACCCAGTAAATTAGCATCTATACGTACACCATATTGTTCCATATCGCACAATACGGGAACTAAAGGTACTTCAATATCAGTCAGTACACTGTGCAGTTCGCTGCCAACATCTTTTACCTTGTTCCACAATACATCATGCAATCGGAACGTAATGTCTGCATCTTCAGCCGCGTATGGGCCCGCCTGTTCAAGATCGATTTGATTAAAGGTCAGCTGCTTAGCACCTTTACCGGCTATCTCTTCGAAACTGATCGTCTTGTGGTTCAGGTAATGCAGGCTCAAGGTGTCCATGTCATGACGGGAGCCGACACTATTAAATACGTAAGATGCCAGCATGGTGTCATTTAAAATACCGCCTAAACGAATTTTATAACGGCGCAAAATATGGGCATCGTACTTCAGGTTTTGCCCAACCTTCTGCGGCTTGTCCGCTTCGAGTAGAGGCTTCAACTGCTCCAGCAGCCAGTCGCGACCGACTTGCTCAGGGGCTTCCATATAATCATGGCCAACCGGAATATAGACCGCTTCACCCGGAGCGGCAGCTAACGACACGCCGACAAGCTCGGCCTGCATATAATTCAGGCTCGTCGTTTCGGTATCAAAAGCAAAGTAGTCACATTTCTTAAGTGAGGTTAAATAATCACTCACTTCCTCTTCCGTCATTAAAACACGGTAAGCGTCCCGGTTAATGTCGCTGACGGGCTTTTCAACTTCAGCTTTACCCAAAGCCTGGTCAGTTGCTGCCCCACTTTCCATAAGCTCACCAAGCCAACGGCGAAATTCACACCGGCTATATAACTCAGCCAGTTTTTCGCTGTCTGCCGTTTGTATGGTCAACTCTTCCGGCTGCAACTCCATAGCCACATCAAGCTTAATGGTTGCCAACTCCCGGGACATAAGCAACTGATCTTTATACTCGTTCAGTTTCGCCGGCATGGTTTTCGCGCCACGAAAGGACAGTTCGCTTACCGCATCGACATTTTCATAAATGGCATCAATGCTTGGAATTTGTTGCAACATTGCCTGTGCCGTCTTTTCGCCAACTTTTGGCAGCCCCGGAATATTATCGGAGCTATCGCCCATTAGCGCTAAATAATCAATGATCTGCTCCGGCTTCACGCCGAATTTTTTCTCTACGCCTTCAGGATCCAGCAAGGTGTCAGTCATTGTGTTAATTAGCATGACATGTTCGTTAACCAGCTGTGCCATGTCCTTGTCACCGGTACTAATTAACGTAAACCGCCCTTTCTCTCCGGCCTGTCGGGCCAAAGTGCCAATAACATCATCCGCTTCAACATCGTCAATGCATAACAGCGGCAGCCCCATTGCTTTCACAATTTCATGCAGAGGTTCAATTTGTGTGCGTAAGTCATCGGGCATTGGCGGACGGTTTGCTTTGTACTCCTGGTAAATATCGCTACGGAAGGTTTTACCTTTCGCATCGAAAACCACCGCCATATGGCTGGGTTTATAGCGTTTCAATAAGCTTCTCAGCATATTAACAACGCCATAAACAGCGCCGGTTGGCTCGCCTTTGGAATTGGTTAAGTGCGGTGGCGCATGAAAGGCGCGAAACAAATAAGAGGAACCATCGACGAGAATAAACGGATTTTCGGGAACAGATGTGGCCATAGTTAAAAACCTAAATTAAGCGTTACCTATAGGATGCCACAGAACGGTAATTCAGGCCACTGAGCAGAGTGTGTATAACCTGTTAATAAGTCTGTTAACAACGACCGATTCCACAGCCGGAAATTAAAATTTCCCCGTGTCTAAAGTTCACTTAAGTTATTGATAGTGTGGGATTTAAAACGGCAGGCATCCCTAAATGCCTAGTACTTTTTATTATTATGCTTCACTGTGGAAACTATTCTGTTTACGCCCTGAAATGGAAGGAAGTACATCGCAAACAGGTCAAACAGATTACCACAAAATCAGTAATGATCTACTGCCAAATTCCGTTTTTTTATAACCTTTTGTTCCTCATTTCTCTTTACTTATAAAAAGCAAAGAAAAACCTTTTTTAATCAACTAACTACGAGCTCGCAAATGCGCCATAACAAATGCGGTATCGGGGCGTTCTCCCCCCATCCAGAGTTGATAAGATGAGGCGGCTTGCTCAACTAACATACCAAGCCCATCGCTAACATTTTCACAGCCAGCCTGACTCAGCTGCTGCATAAATAACGTCGGCTCATCAGAGTACATTAAGTCATAACCTGAGGCTCCCTCAGCGAGTTGGGGAGGCAAAGCTAAACGCTGTCCCATTAAACTGCTGCTGGTGGCATTAATCATCAGGTCAATTGGCTCATTAATTTCCAAAGCCGATGCAAGCACCTGAATACGGTCAGCGGCTAACACACCCAGGTTTTCCAGCTGAGACTTCAGCATCAGTGCTTTATCGACAGTCCGGTTCACTAAATAGATACGGCGAGGCTGTTGCTGCAACAGCAAAGGCAATACTCCCCGGGCTGAGCCCCCCGAACCGAAAACAACAAGTGAGCGCTCACTTACTTTGAAACCTTTTTCTTTCAAGTCTTTAATTAGGCCTTCACCGTCGGTATTGTCACCCAGTAATTGACCATTTCCCGTTGCAACCAGAGTGTTGACCGCGCCAGCCTCTTGCGCTCGCTTCGTTAATTCAGTTGCGAATTCCGCGGCTTGCTGTTTAAAAGGTAGCGTGACATTTAACCCTTTCCCGCCACTGCGAAAAAATTGAGCTATGTTTCGGGAAAATCGCCCGGGAGTCGACAAGTAACGACGGTACTCAACCGGATGCTGTTGCGCTTTCGCGAACAACGAATTGATACGCGGAGACAAACTGTGCTCAATTGGGTTTCCAAAAACCCCAAGATGAATAAGAGGCTTCATAGGGCTAACCAGTCCCGTGGTTTCAGATAGTAACTGGTCAGTTTTTCCTCGGCCGAGTCCGGTTCCGGATGCCAGTCATATTCCCAACGAGCCAGCGGTGGCATCGACATCAAAATAGACTCGGTTCTGCCACCCGTTTGTAGCCCGAACAAGGTTCCGCGGTCCCAGACAAGATTAAACTCAACATAACGTCCACGGCGATAGAGCTGGAAATCGCGCTGCTGCTGTGTGTACGTCAGGGCTTTGCGACGCTCAACAATCGGTAAGTATGCTTTGGTAAATGCATCGCCCACCGCTTTTATTACAGCAAAGCACTCGTCAAAAGAGCGGTCATTAAGGTCGTCAAAGAAAATACCGCCCACGCCACGAGCTTCATCGCGATGTTTAAGATAGAAGTAATCGTCACACCAGGCTTTATATTCCGGATAAAGCTTTTCATCAATGCAGTCCAGAGCGTCTTTTGCCTGTTGGTGCCATTCGACGATGTCTTCTTCAAATGGATAAAAGGGTGTTAAATCAAAGCCACCGCCAAACCACCAGACCGGCTCTTCGCCTTCTTTTTGCGCAATGAAAAACCGCACATTCATATGTACCGTAGGTACCATGGGGTTTTTGGGGTGCATTACCAGAGAAACACCACAGGCATTGAAGTCTCGACCTTCCAGCTCAGGACGGTGAGCTGTTGCCGATGCAGGCATTTTCTCACCGTAAACGTGCGAAAAACCGACGCCGCCCTGCTCAAAAACCTCGCCGTTTTTTATGATTCTGGAACGGCCGCCTCCGCCGCCGGGTCGATCCCAGCTGTCTTCCTGAAAGTCTTGCTGACCATCGGCTTGCGCTAACTGTTCACAAATAGCGTCCTGCAACGACATCAGGTAGCTTTTTACCTGCTTTAAATAGTCACTATGCATCGTCTCTGACAACCTGATTATTAAATGGATTAATGATACGAGTTGGATTAGCAGCTCCACCAGTCGCTTCATCCATGATCCAGTCCACGCTGTCACCAAATTGCAGACGCACTTCGGCTGCCGTTCTTGCCGGCTCCTGGCCTGTTAAGTTGGCACTGGTAGATACCAAAGCATGACCAAGTGCACGGCAAAGCTCTCTGACAGGCTCATGCGCACTAACCCGCACGGCTATGGTGTCTCTGCCGCCAGTTAATAATGGCGATACACTTTTTCTTACCGGAAGAATTAAGGTGACGGGGCCCGGCCAATGAGACAAAACACTGAAACGCTTGTCCTGCGGAATAGCCGAGTCTTCAACAAAAGGAAGTAATTGGCTGTAGTCAGCAGCTATTAAAATGAGCCCCTTTTCAGCAGGTCGCTGTTTCAGGCTTAGCAATTTTTGAATAGCAACTTCATTGGTTGGATCACAGCCCAGTCCGAATACTGCTTCTGTCGGGTAGGCAATAACGCCTGTTTTTACTGAGTTATGCGCTGCTTCCCACTTATCTGCCATAATATACCCTCCTCTTAAGGAGTCAGATTATAGCGCGTCCGACTTATAGTCGCATTGCTTTTGCGGACAGACTTTTCGAATTCCTGCAGCGGACTTCTTTTTAACCAGCAGTGGGTATTGGCATTTAGGGCAGGTTTCATCAACCGGTGGTTGATTCACTGTAAACTGGCATTTGGGATACTGATCGCAGGCGTAGAATACGGTGCCGCGTCGTGATGTTTTTTGATGCAGCTGACCACTGCCGCATTCCGGACAGGTAATAGCGTTCTCTTCGTCAGCATTGGGTTCGGTCACAAACTCACAGTCGGGAAACCCGCTACAACCAACAAATAAACCATAACGGCCACTTTTTAATTGCAGCTCTTTACCACACTCCGGACAAGCAACACCAAGGTCCTCGGGTTCAATTTCAGATTGTTCGCGAAGACCTCGTTTATAGTCGCAGTCAGGGTACCCTGTGCAGCCAAGAAAGCTGTTATGTCCAACATGTTTAATGACCAGCGGTCGCTCACAACGCGGGCAGCGCTCATCTGATGACATTAATGCAAGGGCCCTTCAGCTTCCTCAAACAACAAACCTTCCATTTGGTCGTAGGCGGCTTCCTGACCGGGAACATTAAACAGAACCATCAGCACAACCCATTTCAGGTCATCCAGAGTAAAGTTCGCAGTTTCAAGTTCCATTACACGATCAATAACCACTTCGCGGGTCGCGAAATCTAACACACCCAGATTTTCTAAATACATTAAGAAACCACGACTCTGACTATCTAACCGAGACATCTCCGCCGTTGTATAAATACGGGTAGACTGCTGCGGGGCAACATCCAGGTAAGACTTGGTTTCCATTTCTTGTAAGTCGGCCAGGCGCTCTAACCACGCCAAAGCCTTCTGGATTTCCTGGTGACGAAAACCAGCCCGTGTAAGTTCATTGGTTAACTCATCGTGATCAACCACAACTTCCATTTCGGAATGAATGTAGTTTTCAAACAAGTACATGAGGATATCAAACATACTTTAGCGCCTCCCCACTTTGATATAACCGCCTGGTACGGCTGCCACTAGCCCTTCTAATTCGAGTAACACTACTTTCTCCATGACTTCAGCAACCTCGAGTCCGGACAATTGTACCATGTCATCAATTGTTCGTGGCTCTGAACTCAGACTAGCGAACAATCGATTGTTTGCCAAGCTTTCATCAAGATATTGTCGCTCTTCTGAAACCGGTGCTTGAGCTGGGTTAATCGAAAACCACTCTAGAACATCCTGTGGTGTGTTGATTAACTTTGCCCCCTGCTGTATCAGCCAATGACACCCCTGATGCTCCGGCAACAAAACCGACCCGGGAACAGCACCGACTTCACGCCCTTCATTCAACGCGTGTATTGCCGTTGAGAGCGAACCACTTTTACGGGCGGCTTCAACCACAACAACCGCCTGACTAATACCACTAATAATACGGTTACGCCGGGGAAAATGATCTGTCCGGGCGGTTTGTCCGGGCGGAAACTCAGAAATTAACAAGCCCTGATGGGCAATGAAATCCTGCAAGGCTTTGTTTCGTCGAGGGTAGTATTGATCAATTCCGGTACCCAAAACGGCAATGGTTTTGCCTTTGTCTGCGGCAGTTTTGTGCGCCTGGGCATCAATGCCCATTGCCAGGCCGCTCACCACAACAATACCCGACGCGACCAGTTTTTCACTGATCCAGTCAGCAACCTGCAGCCCGCTATGGCTCGCTTTGCGGCTGCCTACAACCGCCACACAGACCCCTTTAAGCAACTCTTTCCGACCTCTGTAGTAGAGTAACCAGGGCGGATTGCTGATTGCTTTTAACGATGCCGGGTAATCGTCGCTGAAGTAAGATATAACGCCCTGATAATCACTTAGACACCAGTTCTCAGCCGCTTTCAGCCAGCGCGAGTCTACCGGTTTTAGCGATTGCCCCCATCGCTCAAACAGCGTTTGCCAGCTGTCACACTCCCGTGCCGCTTTCTGTACCTTGTTTGATGCGCGTGTCATCCCCATTAATACACATAATTCCTGTGTGTTCACAGACTGTCCTTGACCTACCGATTTAAGGTAAACTAAGGGTAGATGAAGATTTGGAGGTTCTAATGGCAAAAATGACGGTTCTGAAATATCCAGACGAACGGTTACGCAAAGTCGCACAGCCGATTGACAAAGTGGATGACAGCATCCGCTCGGTTATCGATGATATGTTCGAAACTATGTATGAAGAGCAAGGCGTTGGCCTTGCCGCAACTCAGGTCGATGTTCACAAGCGTTTGTTTGTTGCTGACTGCAGCGAAGATCAGAACGAACCGCTGGTGTTTATTAACCCGGAGATAACCGAAGCCGAAGGTCATTTCAAGAATGACGAAGGTTGCCTGTCGTTTCCCGGCGTTTATGCAAAAGTAGAACGTGCGGAAAAAATTACGGTTACGGCTTTAGATAAAAACGGTGAACGTTTCAGTCGTTCGGCAGAAGGCCTTTTAGCTATTTGTATTCAGCACGAAATTGATCACTTAGAGGGTAAACTCTTTGTCGATTATTTATCGCCACTGAAACGCGAGCGTATTCGTAAGAAATTAGAGAAAGAACAGCGTTTGGCTGAAAAGTATGCGGCGGAAGCACAGTAATGCGGATAGTCTTTGCAGGCACGCCCGATTTTGCCGCACAACACTTACAGCAATTGCTTGATGAATCTCATCAGATAGTCGGTGTTTACACCCAACCCGACCGCCCTGCTGGACGCGGCAAAAAGCCGCAACCGAGCGCCGTTAAGAAACTGGCAGTTGAACACCAACTACCCGTTTACCAGCCAGAGTCGTTAAAATCGGAAGAAGCTCAGTCGGCTTTAGCAGAGCTAAAACCTGACGTAATGGTCGTTGTTGCTTATGGTTTATTGCTGCCGCAAGCCGTGTTGGATATCCCGGCCAAAGGTTGTCTGAATGTCCATGGCTCTTTATTGCCTAGATGGCGAGGTGCAGCTCCTATTCAACGCGCCATATGGGCAGGAGATTCAGAGTCAGGCGTTTGCATTATGCAGATGGAAGCAGGCCTGGATACTGGTCCGGTACTGCATGAAGAACGATGCGCTATTAGCCCGCAGGAGACCTCCGCTTCGCTTTACCATAAACTTGAAAGCCTTGGTCCAAAAGCGTTAATCACAGTATTAGCAGACCTTGAAAGTTATCAACGCCAGGCCAAACCGCAAAGTGACAGCGAAGCCACCTATGCAAAAAAGCTGACTAAGCAGGAAGGCAAAATAGACTGGACGCAGCCGGCCGCATTTATTGAACGCTGCGTAAGGGCATTTAACCCCTGGCCCATGAGCTGGTGTCAGTCAGACAATTTAAAGGCTCAACAGAATACGATTAAAATTCATGCTGCTGAATTAGTTCAGGGCGCCAGTAACAAAAGGCCCGGAACTATTATTAGCAGCACGCACCAAGGTATAGACATTGTCACTGGCGATGGTCTTTTGCGTATTACCCAGGCACAAATGTCGGGCAAAAAGGTGCAGCCGGCCAGTACGCTGGTTAACGGCTACAGCAACGTATTTAGCCCCGGACTGGAATTACAATGAGTCAGCAGAAGAAATCCGAAGGCAGCGGTCACGGTGCACAAAGCCGGGCGGCGGCTGCGAGTGCCCTGTTTCAGGTTTTAGAGAAAGGCGAGTCGCTTTCGGCGGCCCTGCCTTATGCAACCAGCAAATTACCCGATGCGGATAAACGTCTTGCCAGTGCGATTAGTTACGGTGTTTTGCGCGTTCTGCCCAGCCTTAATCGCTTGGTTGGCGCAAAATTGGATAAGCCCCTCAAAGGTAAGTTAAAAGTATTGCATTACCTGTTACTGGTTGGTGCCTATCAATTGTATTGCCAACGAATTAAAGATCACGCTGCCGTAAGTGCAACCGTAGAAGCCGCTCGTATACTGGGTAAAAGAAACCATAAAGGCTTAGTGAACGGTATACTGCGTCAGTTATTGCGCGAAGCTCCTTCAGCCGATGACTCACACCAACGTGAGTTACCCGGTGATTCAATGCAGAATCATCCTCGCTGGTTATTTGATGCCATTAACAATGACCACCCCGAGCATGCCGATAACATTCTGGCGGAAAACAACACTCACCCGCCTATGTGGTTACGTGTGAATGAGCGATTTTCCACTCGCGATGACTACTTACGGCAGCTTGAGGATAGCGGCATTGCAGCAACGGCTGATGCCAGCGCAATCAATGCAATTCAATTGCATGCGCCCTGTCCGGTAGAGAAACTCCCCGGCTTTGCCCGTGGCCATGTGTCTGTACAGGACAGATCCGCTCAGCTGGCAGCAGACTTTCTAAATGTAGATGCTGCGCATCGTGTACTCGACTGCTGCGCCGCTCCCGGCGGTAAGTTACTCCATTTATTGGAACGGCACAGCTTTGAACAACCGGTTCAGGCTATTGATATCGACCCCAAGCGCCTTGAGCGAGTGGATGAAAACCTGGAGCGTGCTGGTTTAAGCGCTGTTATTCACTGCGCAGATGTCGCCACGACCAATGACTGGTGGGACGGCGAGCAATTCGACCGCATACTGCTGGATGCCCCCTGCTCCGCAACCGGTGTGATACGCCGACACCCGGATATTAAATGGTTACGCCGCGCTGAAGACATCAGCGAACTGGCAAAGTTACAGAAGCAGATACTCAGCTCACTTTGGCCACTACTTAAGCCAGGCGGAGAACTGCTGTATGCAACCTGCTCTATTCTGCGTCAGGAAAACCAAACTCAAATTGAGTCTTTTCTACAGCAGCAATCTGGTGCTAGTCTGATACCTATAACAGCAGAGCATGACACACTGCAATTGCTTCCCGGACAATATGGCGGGGATGGTTTCTTTTACGCGAGACTGAAGAAAGCCCAATGAAAATAATCATACTCGGTGTTGGCCAGGTCGGCGGCACATTGGCAGAAAACCTGGTTGGTGAGCGCAACGACATCACCATAGTTGATACCAATAACGACTTACTGGACGACTTGCAGGACAAATATGACTTGCGTGTTGTCGTCGGTAACGGCGCTCATCCGGACGTATTGCGTAAAGCTGGTGCAGACGACGCAGATTTGCTGATTGCCGTAACCAGTAGCGACGAAACCAATATGATTGCCTGTCAGGTTGCTTATTCCATTTTTAATACACCGAAAAAGATAGCCCGAATCCGCTCCGAAGAGTATATCCGTTATAAAGATCAGCTATTTCATAACCAGGACGCGCCGGTCGATCACATCATTTCTCCGGAACAGTTAGTTACTAACTACATCAGACGGTTAATTGACTACCCCGGCGCTTTGCAGGTTATGGAGTTTGCTAACGGTCGTGCCAGTTTGGTTGCGGTCCGGGCTTACTATGGCGGCAAGCTCGTCGGGCACGCAATTTCTACTCTGCGGGAGCACATCCCCAATATCGACACTCGAGTCGCGGCCATTTATCGTCAGGGCAAGCCTATCCGCCCGACAGGAACCACTATTATTGAAGCCGATGACGAAGTCTTCTTTATTGCAGATACTCGTCATATCAGCACGGTAATGCAGGAACTGCAGAAACTTGAAGACAAATACCGACGCATCATGATTGTCGGTGGTGGCAATATTGGCGCAGGTCTGGCTAAGCAGCTGGAAGTTGACCACAGGGTCAAACTGATAGAGCGCTCTGAAGCGCGCGCCGAAGAATTGTCACAAAGCCTTGAGCATACATTAATCTTCCGCGGTGACGCCTCCGATCAAAAACTTCTGGAAGAAGAGCACGTTGAGGATATTGATGTTTTCATTGCGGTAACCAACGACGACGAAGCAAATATCATGTCGGCTATGTTGGCTAAGCGCATGGGTGCCCGCAAAACCATGGTACTGATTCAGCGCAGTGCTTACGTTGACCTGGTTCAGGGCGGTGAAATTGATATTGCTATATCGCCACAACGCGCCACCGTTTCAGCGTTACTCACCCACGTACGCCGTGGGGATATTGTGAATGTGTACTCGCTGCGTAAAGGCGCGGCTGAAGCCATTGAAGCCATTGCACATGGTGATGAAGACACCTCTAAGGTCGTCGGAAAGGCCATTAAAGACATTAAACTTCCGCCGGGTACCACTATTGGCGCCGTTGTTCGGGGACATGAAGTACTCATGGCGCACAGCGAAACCATTATTCACTCGGACGACCACGTTATTCTGTTCTTGCTGGATAAAAAGTACATTGATCAGGTTGAGAAAGTCTTCCAGCCCAGCGCAATGTTCTTCTAATTGAGAGGCTTTAGCTGAACCCGGCCTCGGGTAGCGGCCTGTAGTTTTTTCTGCAGCGTCTCTACCTCTATGGGTCTTAATAACACAGTCAGCAACACACTCTCTCCGTATTCCGACGAGGCTGTTTCAACACCGGCTTCAAATAAAATAGGCTCTACATCGCCCTGGTCGGTATAGGCAAAGTGCAACTGAAACCCCTGTTTGAAAACCCGACGTTCTTTTTCAAGCTCCGCTAACGCAGTGACGGTCGCTTCCGTATAGGCTCGTTGAAGGCCTCCAGTCCCTAACTTTACGCCGCCAAAGTAGCGCACCACTATTGCCGTAACCTCCCCTACACCACTGCTTTGCAGTGCCATAAGCATGGGCCTTCCTGCCGTTCCGGAAGGCTCTCCGTCATCACTGGAGGCTAAACGTTGGCTATTATTCGGAGCAGAAAACACGGAGGCTGAACAGTAGTGCGAAGCTTTTGGCCACCTTCTTTGTACTTCAGTTAAAAATTCAGCGGCGCTGACTTCATTGTCGGTATGCGCAAGGCAGGCGATAAAACGACTGCCTTTTATCTCTATTTCAACTTCAGCTTCAGAGACCGGAATATCGTAATCTTGATCATGCAAGACGGGTAACCTTTTTCACGTAAGCATCCAAAGACGTTTGTCGCGTAAGGTTATCATTTCGTTCCCGATAGATAACAATGTTATCTTCAATCCGTACACCGCCAAATGGCCGAAACTCATCCACCCTCTTCCAATTAATAACGTGCTTATCGCGAGAACTCGCCAGCTTTTGCAGTAAAGGCTCAATAAAGTAAATACCGGGTTCAATGGTATACACCTGCCGCGGCTCGACAGTACGGGTTGTTTTTAATGTAAGGTGGCCTGTTGGCGACGGTATGGGGGTTCCCCGCTCGTCAGCCTGAGCAGCGCCAACGTCGTGCACTTGCAGTCCTAGAGGGTGGCCCAGGCCATGCGGGAAAAACACGCTCGTTATGCCGTCTTCAATCATTTGCTCGGGACTGCAACTGACAAAACCAAAGGCAAAAAGCACGTTAGCAATTTGCTCGTGAGCCAACTGATGTAATACAGGAAACTCCATACCTGGCTTCATTTTATCAATAAGCGCTAACGTAATTTGGTCAAGAGCCGCTATCAGCTCTTCATACTCATTATGCTCTGCCGACCAAGTCCGGCTAATATCGGCAGCGTAACCGCAAACCTCAGCGCCGGCATCAACCAACATCGACTTTAACGACACTTGTGATTTTTTATCCGGTAACCAATGGTGTAAAACACTCGCGTTCTTATTTTGTCCAATAATATGATTGTACGGTACTTCATTCTGCCCTTGCCGTGTCGCCGCCATATAATTCAACAGGCAATCAAACTCGGAGTCGCCTTTAAAAAAGGCCTCTGCCGCGGCAATATGTCCTTCTGCGGCAATATGGTTGGCTTGCGCTAAGCAGGCTATTTCATAGTCTGTTTTGAACAAACGATGATAATGAAAGAAGTGAAGAACCGGGTCTGGGTTGATGTTCTCAAAGCCTAGCGCTTTTGCTACTTCAATATGTTCACCCAGGTAGGCGGCGTTTTTCTTATCATAAGGTAAGAGCTTTTCTATAGCCTCAGGCGAACTGATGTGTTCCACGTGGAACTCTTCTAGCCAGGGCTCACTTTCTAAATTTGCTGTTGTATGCCAAAAGTCCGGAGCATTAAGCAAAACAAGCGTCGGACGAGTGTCTGGTTTTATAATGACCCAGGCATTAGGAAGCTGCGTTTCCGGACACCAAGCCTTGAAATGAGGATTCGCACGAAAAGGATAATTCATGTCGTCCAGAAACCAGCGTTTTTGCTGGCCTGAATGTATTGCGAGTAAATCTAAATTTTCTCGTTTGCAGAGTCGCTCCGCACGGGTTTGAAGCTGCTTTATATGGTCAGGAAATAACGGCCACAAATCTGCTGTCGCAGTCATATTGAATCGCCTTATTCAGTCTCAACAATGGTCATATCAACAACTTGCTCAAACAAATTATCCTCGTTACCACCTAACATCCTATAAATTTGTTGGTAACTCAATACCGCTTTTACATAATCTCGGGTTTCATGGTAAGGGATGGTTTCAACCCACTCATCGGCATAAACAGGCTCTTCCGGTAGCCACTCTCTCACACGGTAGTATCCTGCATTATAGCTTGCCGTAGCTAATAGCCAGTTATTCTCAAACCGATGTTTCAGGCGACTCAAGTAATGAGTTCCTAATCGCACATTGACCGACGGGTCATTTAAACGACGCCAACTGTTGTTTTTGGTATCCAGTTGTTTGGCGGTGCCGGGCAGTATTTGCATTAAGCCTCTGGCGCCCGCGCTGGAATAAGCATCATGCCGGAAGTTGCTTTCTCGCCGGGTAATGGCTAAAGCCCAGTTTTCATCTATTCCTGCGGCCTGTGATGCCCTTCCTAATATGTCTTTATAAGCTAATGGGAAACGAATGCCCACGGCGTCAAAATGACCAATTTGCGCTAATGTCCATATGGCTTGATCGTGCCACCCCCACTCGCTGGCAAGATACGCTGCGACCTTTTGCTCTTCACCATCAAGTTGAGTTAATAAGTGATTCCACTCTCTCCTTGCGTCCACCCAGCGCTCAAGCTGAATAAGCTCGTATGCACGCTGGACACTCGGATGGTTTCGAATCTGTTCAAGCTGAACCACACTCACCTCAAGCTTTTCGTGCTCAAGACTAACCGGTTTCTGTAACCTTGCAGAGGCTAGAAAGCCGTAATAATGGCGTTCGTCGGATAAATCTTCGTAGAGTTGCTGAGCAACTAACGCATTCCCTGTAATTTCCTGCGTACGCGCAAGCCAGTAACGCCACTGATTCCCTTGCCGAATAGCAACGGGGAGACTTTGGATAGCATCACGCAGGCCTTCGTAATCTTTGTCTTTAAGGTAAATAGCTAAACGCCACTGAAGAACTCGCTCATTTAGGGCATTAACGGGAACACGGTCATGCCAGACGCGCGCTTCCGGATGAGACTTCAAACTTAGCGCAACCGCAAACTCTTCTGCTATGCGTTCTTCCTGCGCCTCTGAAAAGGGTAGCTCGGGCTTCAGTTTTTTATAACTGCGCAGAGCAATATCTTCATCTCGCCAAATAAGCTTTGTCAGTGCAAAAGCAGTTATTTGGGCTTCTTTTTCAGGGTAACGTCCCTTAAACCAGGAACCGTCTTCAATGGCCGCCGGTGAATACCGAACTTTATGATAAAACTCTCCCAGATATTGCTGTAACTCGGGTAGTAATCCTGTGAGGTAAGGCAGTAACGTTGGGTTACCATGCTCAGCGGCCAACTCCACCCTGTTCCAAATTTTTTCGTCGGTTCGCCCGTTGAGATTTTCCCATTCCTTCAAAATGGGATCGCAGGCCGAAGGAAGCGAAAAACCGTGTTCCCAAATAGCATCAACCTGTCGGCGGAAGGGTCCGTCTTCCAAACCTTTTTCTCGTTGCGCTTCAATAAACTGGCAACGGTGAGTCAAAGTGCCCGGATGCCGAAAGTCGCGAATAAAGCGTGCATGCTCTTCTTGCCCTGCCAGGTAAGTAAGCCAGGGCTGCCTTAGCTGCCAGTCGAGAGGTGTATTGTCGTACTTTTCCAGAAAAGCCAAAACCCGGTCTTCATTAGCCAGGTAGCCCACCTGTTCTAGTCTCGCCAACTCCAGATATGGAACTAATGGATACCCTTCCAGCTCCTGCAGTAACTGACGATATTCATTCAGACGACCACGCTTAGCGGCGTATTCTGCTTTTTTGAATAGCTCACGCTGCTGCTCCCGTTGTTCATTATCAACAGGCTCAGACTGGGCTGCACCACTACTAAACAGCGATAGCGCGAATAATAATGGCGCACTGTAACGTATGATAAACGACTGCTTTTTCATTAATTCAAACGCATGTTTAAATAACCGTTGAAAAATTGGCGTATTCGCGCCAAACTCTCTCTACCTTAACCCAAAGCTATAGCAGAATCAGTTTCTTTATAGCAACAAATTAATGGAAGTCGTGGGAGACCCAAGATGATCTATCAAGGTGAAAGCATTCGGGTCGATTTTATCGAACCTGGTTTCGCAGAATTACAATTTGATGCGAAAGGCTCGGTTAATAAATTCGACCAGGCAACATTAGAAGAATTCAGTGAAGCACTGACAAAATTACAAAACACTGACGATTTACGTGGCGTCATTGTCACCAGCAGCAAGTCGACCTTTATTGTAGGCGCTGACATTACTGAGTTCCTGACACTATTCTCTGATCAGGAAAAAACCCGCAGCTGGGTCGCAAAAGCATCACGCGTATTTGACCAACTGGAAGACCTGCCGGTACCCACCGTTGGTGCGGTTAAAGGCTTCGCGTTAGGCGGCGGCTGTGAGGCACTATTAGCCTGTGACTACCGTGTAGCGGATACCACAGCAACTATCGGCCTACCAGAAGTTAAGCTGGGCCTTATCCCGGGCTTCGGCGGTACCATGCGTTTACCACGCGTTATTGGTCCGGACAACGCTTTAGAGTGGATCACCACAGGTAAGAACAATAAAGCACTTGATGCATTGAGCGTTGGCGCTGTTGATGCCGTTGTTGAGCCAGAGAACCTGACAAAAGCAGCGTTGAATTTAGCGAAAGCTGCCGCTGCCGGCGAGCAAGACTGGAAAGCCAAGCGTCAGCCTAAGTTAGAGCCGTTAAAAGCCAACGACACCGAGTTGATGATGACTCTGGTTACCGCTAAAGGTTTAATTGCAGCCAAAGCCGGTAAACACTACCCGGCACCGCACAAGGCGTTAGAAGCAATTGAAAACGGCGCACGCGAACACCGTGAAGGCGCATTAAAAGCTGAAAACAACGCATTTTTCGATCTGACCCAAACTGAAGCGTGTCAGGCACAGGTTGGTATCTTCCTGGCGGACCAGGCGGTTAAAAGTAAGTCTAAGAAGTACGCCAAAGCAGCAACCAAAGAAATCAAAACAGCGGGTGTTTTAGGCGCAGGTATTATGGGCGGCGGTATCGCTTACCAGTCTGCCCTTAAAGGCGTACCGGCTGTAATGAAAGACATTAAGCAAGACGCTTTAGATTTGGGCATGAAAGAAGCTGGCAAGATCCTGAAAAAAGGTGTTGAGCGCGGTAAGGTGAACAACGAGAAGATGATTAAAATCTTATCTTCTATTACACCTACGCTGCTGAACGATGCCGTTAAAGACGTCGATATTGTTGTTGAAGCCGTTGTTGAGAACCCGAAAGTTAAAGGTTCGGTGCTGGCTGAAATTGAAGGCGTTATCAGTGATGATGCTATTTTAACGTCAAACACCTCGACCATTTCTATTACAGAGCTCGCTAAAAACCTGAAGCGTCCTGAAAAATTCTGCGGGATGCACTTCTTTAACCCGGTACATAAAATGCCGCTGGTTGAGATTATTCGTGGCGAGAAAACTTCAGATGACACTGTTAATGCCGTAGTAGCCTATGCATTGAAACTGGGCAAAACCCCTATCGTTGTTAACGACTGCCCGGGCTTCTTAGTGAACCGCGTATTGTTCCCTTACCTGGCAGGCTTTGCCGGTATGGTTGATGAAGGCGTTGATTTCGTCGGCATCGACAAGGTTATGGAGAAGCAGTTCGGCTGGCCTATGGGTCCTGCGTACTTGAGCGACGTTGTCGGCATCGACACGGCGGATCATTGTACCGTTGTTATGGAAGCAGGCTTCCCGACCCGCATGAAACGCGACGAGTCCAGCGCCATTGCTAAGCTGGCAGCCGCTGAGCGTTACGGTCAGAAAAACGGTAAAGGCTTCTATGTTTACGGCACCGACAAAAAAGGTAAGCCAACCAAAGAAGCTGATCCGGCGACTTATGAGTTACTAGGCTGTGAACAAGGCAAAAAGCTGGACGCAGATGAAGTCATTGCTCGCTGCATGATCCCAATGGTGAACGAAGTGGTTCGCTGTCTGGAAGAAGACATTGTGGGCTCTGCTGCCGAAGCAGACATGGCGTTGCTTTATGGCTTAGGCTTCCCTCCATTCCGAGGCGGCCCTTTCCGTTATTTGGAAACGCTTGGCATGGACAACTTTATTCAACTGGCAGACAAGTACGCGCACCTGGGTGAAATTTATCAGGTTACCGACGGCATGCGCGAAATGGCTAAAGCCGGTAAATCTTACTTTGACACAACCAGCGCGAAGTAAGGCTTGAGGAGGTTATTAAAATGAAAGACATCGTCATTGTAGATTGTATTCGTACGCCAATGGGGCGTTCAAAAAATGGTGTTTTCCGCCATACTCGTGCCGAAGACCTCTCAGCTGCGCTGATGAAGGGCTTACTTGAGCGTAACCCGGAAGTTGACCCGGAAGAACTGGAAGACATTTACTGGGGTTGTGTACAGCAAACCTTAGAACAAGGCTTCAACATTGCGCGTAACTCAGCGTTAATTGCCGGCATTCCACACAAAGTAGCCGGTGTTACCGTTAACCGTTTGTGTGGCTCATCCATGCAGGCGTTGCACGACGCTACCCGCGCTATTATGAACGGCGACGGCGAAATCTTTATGGCCGGTGGTGTTGAGCACATGGGTCACGTACCAATGACTCACGGCATCGACTTTCACCCCGGCATGAATAAGTCTGTCGCAAAAGCGTCGGGCAGCATGGGTATGACTGCTGAATTGTTGTCTCGCAAATTCGGTATTACCCGTGAACAACAAGACGAATTCGGCGCGCGCTCTCATAAGAAAGCGCACGAAGCGACAGTTGAAGGTCGCTTTGCTAAAGAGATTTACCCAATTAACGGCCACAATGCTGACGGCGAACTGGTACGCGTGACTGAAGACGAAGTTATTCGTCCGGAAACTACCGCAGAAGGCCTGTCACAGCTTCGTCCGGTGTTTGACCCTGCCAACGGTACGGTAACCGCAGGTACCTCATCAGCCTTGTCTGACGGCGCAGCTGCCATGTTGGTTATGTCTGCTGATAAAGCCAAAGAACTGGGTCTGACGCCACGCGTTAAGATTCGCTCAATGGCCGTTGCAGGCTGCGATCCTTCCATTATGGGTTACGGACCGGTTCCGGCAACAGAAAAAGCGCTGAAGCGTGCTGGTGTGTCTATTGACGACATCGACGTTGTTGAACTGAACGAAGCCTTTGCCGCACAGTCACTGCCTGTACTTAAAGGTTTAAAACTGTTCGACAAGATGGAAGAGAAAGTGAACCTGAACGGCGGTGCTATCGCTTTAGGTCACCCATTAGGCTGTTCAGGCGCACGTATCTCAACGACGCTAATCAACTTAATGGAAGAGAAAAACGCGAAGCTTGGCTTAGCCACCATGTGCATTGGCCTTGGCCAAGGTATTGCGACGGTATTTGAACGCGTTTAAAAGAAACAGCAAAACTAGAGCGGTTTAACACTTTAACTGCTCTGAGGAAGGGGGGAGCGAAGGCTCGCCCCTCACCTCTTAGTCGCGAAAGTGTTAAACTACTCGCCAATTTCACCTAACGTCTTTTAAAGAAGTCATGACCCAGATTAACTGCGACAAAGAACTCGATACCCTTGGCCTTAAATGCCCGGAGCCCGTAATGTTAGTTCGTGCGGCTATTCGTAAAATGAAGGTTGGTGAGGTATTGCTGATTATTGCGGATGATCCCGCAACAACCCGGGATATTCCGGGCTTTTGCGAATTTATGGAACATGAATTAGTGAGCTCTGAAACCGAAGAGATGCCTTACCGCTACTGGGTTAGAAAGGCCCACTAAAAGCCTGACATTCAAGTATCAGGCTTTATCTTTATTTAAATACATTTCCCAGAACTCAGCCTGACCCACTTCACCTAATTCGTAAGGTTCAAAACCAAAGTTTTTATAGGCTTGCTTAGCTCGGTCATTGTTTTCCAGAACTTCTAGAGTCAGCTTCACGCAACCACGGAATTCTGCCAGTGTTTTCACTTCTTCCAGCAGTTTACGCGCAACGCCTTTACCGCGGTATTCAGGAATAACGGCTATGTCGTGAATATTCATTAATGGTTTTGCAGCGAAGGTTGAGAAGCCTTCTACACAGTTTGCAACGCCAACCGGGGTGTCACCATCGTAGGCCAGCAAAGAAAAGACATGGTCTCTTTTTGCCATTTCATCTATCAGACTCTCTTTAACTTCATCTGATATGCCTTCACCACCACCCATTGGGTCTTTAGCGTAAGCATCCAACATAGCTATAACGGCATTACGGTGTTTGGGGTTACTATAATCCGCAAGTGTAATTTCTATCATTCGTCCTTCGCTCATTTTACAACGTAAACTGTTTCATTTGCTCAGCAACAGGCTGGTAGCAATGACAGCTGGTAACATGGTCGTTCACCATACCAACTGCTTCCATAAAAGCATAGCAAATGGTCGGCCCGACAAACTTAAAGCCTTCCTTTTTTAACGCTTTTGCCATGCTTTGGGAAGCCTCAGTTTCGGTTGGAATCTCACTTTGCGTCCGATACGCATTAATAATCGGTGAGCCGCCAACAAACGCCCATAGCCATTGCTCAAATCTAACACCTTTCTCTTCTAACTTTAAAAAGGCTTCGGCGTTGGTGAAAATAGCGTCAATTTTCGCCTTGCTACGAATAATATCACGGTTGCTGTACAACCGTTCGCGATCGGCATCACTCATTGCCACAATAGCTTTCGGATCAAAACCCAAAAAGGCTTTCTCGTAGCCCGCTTGTTTGCGCAATATGGTTAACCAGCTAAGACCCGCCTGCTGCCCGTCCAGACAGAGTTTGGCGAAGAGTTCTATCGGGTCACGTACCGGCCTTCCCCAGACATTGTCGTGATACGCACGGTAATCGTCAGCAGATTCACACCAGGAACAACGTTCTGGTTCATTATTTGTCATGCCTTCCCCTATAACCAAGGCGCGTCAGAGGGTATAATCTACGCATATTTTTCGACCATTGGTCAACCACAAATAAAAAAGCAGAGAATGCGTATGTCGAAATACGATGTGAAAACCTTTCAGGGGCTTATTCTTGCTCTTCAGGACTACTGGGCTCAGCAAGGCTGTGCCGTGGTTCAGCCATTAGATATGGAAGTGGGTGCAGGCACTTTTCACCCAATGACGTTTTTACGCTCATTAGGCCCCGAGCCAGCCAGTTTTGCTTATGTTCAGCCCTGCCGCCGTCCTACTGATGGTCGTTATGGCGAAAACCCAAACCGATTACAGCACTACTATCAGTTTCAGGTCATTATGAAGCCTTCACCTAAAGACATTCAGGAACTTTACCTGGGCTCTTTAGAAATGCTTGGCTTTGACACACTGACTCACGACATACGCTTTGTAGAAGACAACTGGGAATCGCCTACTCTGGGCGCCTGGGGCTTGGGCTGGGAAGTTTGGCTCAATGGTATGGAAGTCACTCAGTTTACTTACTTCCAGCAAGTCGGTGGTTTAGAGTGCCGTCCCGTGGCCGGAGAAATTACCTACGGCCTGGAGCGTTTGGCCATGTACATTCAGGGTGTGGACAGCATCTACGATCTGGTCTGGACCGACGGCCCTCGCGGTAAGATCTTGTATCGCGACGTTTTTCATCAGAATGAAGTTGAGCAATCGACTTACAACTTTGAATACGCTGACGTTGATGTGCTTTTCCGTCGCTTCGACGACTGTGAAAAAGAGTGCGAACTGCTCATAGAAAAATCTTTGGCTTTGCCTGCGTATGAGCAAGTGATGCGAGCGTCTCACGCGTTTAACCTGCTGGATGCCCGGCATGCTATCTCTGTGACCGAAAGGCAGCGCTACATACTTCGTGTCAGAACCATGGCAAAAGCCGTTGCCGAAGTTTATTACCAGGCGCGCGAAGCTCTGGGCTTCCCTTTAGCCGACAATAAAAACAACCCAGCAGCGAACTAAGGAGAGCCAAGCCGTGCAAAAAGAAAACTTATTAATTGAGCTAGGTACCGAAGAGCTTCCTCCAAAAGCCTTAAAGTCACTGCGCGACAGCTTAAAGTCGGGTATTGAGTCTGGTTTAAAAAGCGCTGAGCTGAATTTTGATAGTATTGAAGCTTATGCCACTCCTCGTCGGTTAGCTGTCCTGGTTAAACAGGTTGAGACCGAGCAGCAGGATAAAGAAGTAGAGAAACGCGGTCCCGCTGTTAATGTGGCTTTTGATGATTCAGGTAATCCGACAAAAGCCGCCGAAGGCTGGGCTCGTTCTAATGGTATTACCGTTGAGCAGGCTGACCGTCTAAAGACAGACAAGGGCGAATGGCTGCTGCATAAGGCAACAGTAAAAGGCCAGGCGCTCGCTGAATTAGTTCAGGGTATGCTGGAAGCCGCCATTAAAACACTACCTATTCCTAAGCCTATGCGCTGGGGTGACAGCACCGCACAGTTCATTCGCCCGGTTCATACACTGACGGTTATGCTGGGTAGCGAGCTCATCGAAGCTGAAATTCTGGAAACTAAGAGCGCTCGTTTTATTCAGGGTCATCGTTTTCATTCTCCTGAAGGTTTTGAGCTTGATCATGTCGACAACTACCTTGAAAAGCTGCGTCAAGCGAAAGTAACCGCTAACTTCGAAGAGCGTATTGAGACAATTCAATCGGAGATCTCACGTCTTGCTTTGGAACTCGGCGGCCAGGTTATTCAGGATGACGAGTTAGTTGAGGAAGTTGCTGCACTGGTGGAATGGCCCGTAGCTTTAACCGCAAATTTCGATCAGGGTTTTCTGGCTGTGCCAAAGGAACCTCTCATTGTCACCATGAAAGACGACCAGCGTTACTTCCCGGTTGAAGATGGCAAAGGTAATTTATTATCTCAATTCATTTTCATCACCAATATTGAAAGTCGCGACCCGCAACAAATTGTTAAAGGTAATGAAAAGGTTGTTCGCCCTCGCCTGGCGGATGCACAGTTTTTCTTTGAGTCCGATAAGAAAAAGACACTGGAGTCTCGCCTTTCAGCACTGGATTCTGTACTTTTCCAGAAGCAACTCGGAAGTATTGGTGACAAAGCACGTCGCATTTCCGTGTTAGCCGGTAAAATTGCCAACCAGTTAAACGCTGACGTAAAAGCTTCACAAAGAGCCGGCCTGCTGTGCAAAGCTGACCTGGTATCCGATATGGTTTCAGAGTTTCCTGAAACTCAAGGTGTTATGGGTAAGCACTATGCACTTAACGACGGTGAAAGTGAAACTATCGCACAGGCAATTGAGCAACACTACTGGCCTCGCTTTTCCGGTGATGAATTACCTCAAACCAAAGAGGCCTGTGCCGTCGCATTAGCCGACAAACTGGATACGCTGGTCGGAATATTTGGTATTGGCCAGGTACCCAAAGGGGATCGTGACCCCTTTGCTCTTCGCCGCGCAGCTTTAGGTTTATTACGTACACTGGTGGAGCGCGATCTCGCACTCGATTTAAACGAGTTACTGACAGCCTCAGTAGAAGGCTTTGGTGACAAGCTATCCAATAAAACAGTAGCTGCCGACGTATTTGAATTCCTGCTTGGCCGCTTCCGCCCTTGGTATCAGGATCAAGGTATTTCGGTTGATGTTATTCAGTCAGTACTGGCACGATCGCCGTCAAAGCCAACCGACTTCGACCAACGCGTTAAGGCTGTTCAGTCATTTAAATCTCTGGACTCTGCCGAAAGTTTAGCAGCCGCCAATAAGCGCGTTGGGAATATTCTCGCAAAGTCTAAAGAAGAAATATCAGGAAAAGTTGATGAGTCTGTTTTACAAGAAGAGTCCGAAACAGCCCTTTATCGTTTAGTAACGCAAACTGAAAGCGCTATTAAGCCGCTTATTGCTAACGGTGATTATAGTGACGCCCTTACACAATTATCAGAGCTTAAAGAGCCTGTCGATGCGTTTTTCGAACATGTAATGGTTAATGCGGAAGACGATACAGTTCGTGTGAACCGACTTAACTTACTGTTCAGATTACGTCAGTTGTTCCTGGAAATAGCAGACATATCTCTTCTTCAGTAAGCATTTGATTTAAAAATAAAAAGCCGGTTCATTTTGCATGAACCGGCTTTTTTTATGCCGACATTCTTATGTCTATTAACTAGACGTCGAGGTTAGCAACCTTAAGCGCGTTAGACTCTATAAATGCTCTACGAGGCTCGACCTCATCACCCATTAAGGTGGTGAATAACTGATCCGCGCCAATAGCATCTTCAATAGTAACCTGAAGCATACGACGGGTTTCAGGGTCCATGGTCGTTTCCCACAGTTGGTCAGGGTTCATTTCTCCCAAACCTTTATAGCGTTGAACATAAAGTCCACGCTTAGACTCGTTAATAAGCCATTCAACAGCGTCAACAAAGTGGTTAATTGGTTGCTTTTTCTCACCACGGAGAACGTAGCCACCTTCTTCTACCAGCGAGTCGATTTTTTCGCCAAGCGTCACTATCTGTTCATAGTCTTTCGACATTAAGAACTCGTAGTTAAGTGGGTAATCGGTATCAACCCCATGCTGACGAATGGTTGTTGTCGGCAACCACATTCTGCGTTCAGTATCTTCATGCAAAGAGACAGTATAGGTTGCTGAATCGACTTCTCTGGCTGTTAGGTCATCGTTTAGTGTCTTGACCCACTTGGCCATATAATCTTTGTCTTTCAACCGTTCATCAGTTAGACGAGGCGCGTAGAACAGGCGCTGCAGAAAACGTTCCGGCATACGACGGCTCAGGCGTTTTATATTTTCCTGCGCCATTTGGTAGCCGTTAACCAGCTCTTCCAGCTTTTCACCCGCAATACCCGGAGCGGTTTCGTTAACGTGTAACGACGCGTTGTCCAACGCCAAACTGGTCAGGTAACGAATCAATGACGGATCGTCTTTAATATAGACTTCTTGCTTACCTTTTTTCACCTTATACAAAGGAGGCTGAGCAATGTAGATGTAACCACGCTCAATAATCTCCGGCATTTGGCGATAGAAGAAGGTCAGCAACAAGGTACGAATGTGAGAACCGTCAACGTCAGCATCCGTCATTATAATAATACGGTGATAACGTGTTTTATCCGGGTTGTACTCATCACGACCAATACCACAGCCCATTGCTGTGATTAAAGTTCCGACTTCAACCGATGACAGCATTTTATCAAAACGTGCTTTTTCAACGTTAAGGATTTTACCTTTTAGGGGCAGTATTGCTTGGTTTTTACGATTACGGCCCTGCTTCGCTGAACCACCTGCAGAATCACCCTCCACAATGTAAAGTTCAGACAGTGCAGGATCTTTTTCCTGACAATCGGCCAGCTTACCCGGAAGCCCCGCTATATCTAAAGCACCTTTACGACGAGTCATTTCACGAGCTTTACGAGCCGCTTCACGCGCCCGAGCCGCATCAATAATTTTATTGATGATAAGCTTGGCTTCACCTGGGTTTTCTAACAGATAATCGGCTAACTGTTCATTCATTGACTGCTCTACAGCCGACTTCACTTCAGAAGAAACGAGTTTATCTTTTGTCTGAGAAGAAAACTTAGGGTCTGGTACTTTAACGGAAATAATTGCAGTTAAACCTTCACGGGCATCATCACCGGTTGCTGAGGTTTTTGCTTTTTTAGTAAAACCTTCTTTTTCCATATAGGTGTTTAACGTACGAGTTAATGCCGCACGAAAACCTGCCAGGTGAGTACCACCGTCACGCTGTGGAATATTGTTAGTAAAGCAGTAAATATTTTCCTGGAAGGAATCGTTCCACTGCATGCTTACCTCTACACCAATACCGTCTTCTCTTTGAAGCGTAAAGTAGAAAGCTTTTTGATGAATGGGGGTTTTGTTCTGGTTTAAGTAGTTAACAAACGCGGCAATACCACCTTCGTATTTAAAAACATCTTCACGGTCGTCACGTTCGTCTCGCAACCGTATGCCAACACCCGAATTCAAAAATGAAAGTTCTCTGAGGCGTTTCGCCAAAATATCGTAGTGAAATTCAGTATTCGTGAAGGTTTCGTGACTCGGCCAAAAACGAAGCTCAGTCCCTGTTGTATCAGTTTCACCTACAGGTTTTACATCACTGTCAGGCTCACCCATATGATAAGTTTGCTCGTAAACCTGGCCTTGTCGACGAATGGTCAACTGCAGCTTTTCAGACAGCGCGTTTACAACAGAGATACCAACACCGTGCAAACCACCAGACACTTTATAAGAGTTGTCGTCAAACTTACCACCAGCGTGCAATACGGTCATGATAACCTGAGCAGCTGAAACGCCCTCTTCTTCGTGTATATCAACGGGAATTCCGCGACCATCATCTTTCACACTGACTGAACCATCAGAATGAATGGTAACCATAATTTCTGAACAATGGCCCGCTAAGGCTTCGTCAATAGAGTTATCGACAACTTCAAAAACCATGTGGTGCAGACCCGTTCCATCATCTGTGTCACCAATGTACATACCTGGGCGTTTACGAACCGCATCCAACCCTTTGAGAACCTTGATACTCGATGAACCGTAATTATTTTCTTCCATAGTATTATCTCGATATCATTCGTTTATTACCCCATGTTCCACGTGGAACATTCGAGGTGATTTTTGAAATTTATCCGACAACTGCTTTCCAGTAATTGCGGTGATAAACACTTGTGCGTCTAGATTTTCTAACTCACGACAAAGTAACGCCTGGTTTCTTGAATCAAGCTCTGACGTTAAATCATCGACCAAATAGATGCAGGGTTTCTTTTTAATTTTTTGATAATGCTTCCCTTGCGCTAATTTCAAAGCGGTTATCGCGGTTTTTAGCTGCCCGCGAGATAAGCGATGCTTTACTTCCACACCATCTGCTATCACTTTGATATCTGCCTTATGTGCCCCAACTGAGGTGAAGCCGTATTTCTTATCTTTCTCTGTATGGCTTTCTAAGGCGTCAAATAAACTTTGGCTAGTATCCCAGCCCGATTTTAATCGAACCTCCATTGTAACATCGGAGAGAAAAGATTTCGCTAGTTCTTGTATATAATCATTAAGTTCTTCTAGGTATTTTTCGCGACTTTTACTAATGCGTTCACCATAATAGGCCAACTGTTCTTTCCAGTATTTGTCTTCCCGCACGGGAAGCGAGCGTTGTTTGAGTAAACTGTTTCTTTGTTTAAGCAATTGGGTGTAAGCAACCCAGTCCGAATAAAAAGAATGTTCCACGTGGAACACTCCCCAATCAATAAACTGTCTTCTCTGACCAGGACCCTCTAAAAGAATATCTACAGACTCAGGGGTTAACAACTGTACCGGCACTAAACGGGCAACATCTGACATCCGCTGAACATTCGCACCATTCAATCTTAACGACTGCTCGCCATCACCGCTGCGTCGAACGCCAATAGAGTAATCTTTAGAGCGACAAAATACGGTAAAGCCGCTATTACCCTCTTTAATTAACTGACGAAAACCACCTGGACGAAAAGAACGACCGAAACCGAGTAAATAAATAGCTTCAAGCAGGCTGGTTTTACCGGAACCGTTGTCTCCGGTAATTAGGTTAATTTGAGGACTGGGGGACAAAGCCACTTCCGAAAAATTTCTGAAGTGGCTTAAATTCAATGTCTCAATGAACATTTATAAGGCAGGGTTACAAACGCATAGGCATAATAACGTAACAGCAAGACTCGTCATGCTGAGGTTCAATTAGTGCACTGCTGTTTGAGTCAGACAGAGTAAAAGAAACCTGTTCGTCATCAATGTTATTTAAGACATCTAGCAAATAGCTAACGTTGAAGCCTATCTCAAGATCATCGCCTTGGTAATCGACTTCAATAACTTCTTCCGCTTGTTCTTGTTCAGGGTTTGTCGCAGTAATACAAAGCTCACCACTGCTTAAATTCAAGCGCACACCGCGAAATTTTTCATTTGATAAAATTGAAGCACGGCCAAAAGACTGACGTAAAGCATCACGATGCGCGACCACAACTTTATCACCGCCACTTGGTAAAACACGACGATAGTCAGGGAAACGGCCGTCTACCAATTTACTGGTAAACACCAGCTCTGGTGTTTCAACGCGAATATGGTTGTTTCCGATAGAAACCGACACTTCTTGATCGTCGTCGCCTAACAGACGAAGTAACTCAACCACCCCTTTACGAGGAACAATAACCTGTCGTTGTACAAGGCCTGGTTGGTCTATAGCACAAGTGCTCATCGCCAAACGGTGACCGTCGGTTGCAACAGAGCGCAACATGCCATTATCCGTTTCAAACAACATACCATTTAAATAATAACGGACGTCCTGGTTCGCCATTGAGAAATGGGTTTTCTCCATTAAGTCCTTCAATATAGCCTGCTCAGTCACCAAATGGATGTCACTTTTCCAGTCATCGATATTTGGGAAGTCGTCCGACGACAGAGTACTGAGCTTAAACTTACTGCGACCCGATTTAACGGTTGCGCTGTCTTCCTGTGAAGTGAACTCAATTGTTGAACCTTCCGGTAAGCTCCGAACAATATCCAGAAGTTTCTTAGCTGGTACAGTAACTGCTGCATCCATATCTGCAGATTCCAGCGGTACCGAGGAGACCAGTTCAACTTCCAGGTCTGTTCCGGTCAATTTAAGCTGGCCGTTATCTACCTGTAATAACAAATTCGACAAAATTGGTAACGTATGCCGCCTTTCAACAGCACCACTCACAACCTGCAGTGGCTTGAGAAAAGCATCGCGGTTAATTGAAAATTTCATGACTGAGTCCCCTGTTTATAACGACATACCTTATGACGACAACGTTCGAATAAGATTTCTATAGTCTTCTTTTATGTCGTTCTGCGCATCTTTTAATTCTTGTATTTTTCGACAAGCATGTAAAACCGTCGTGTGGTCACGCCCGCCAAAAGCGTCACCAATTTCCGGTAAACTGTGGTTGGTTAATTCTTTCGCCAACGCCATGGCCAACTGTCGTGGACGCGCTACGGAACGACTCCGGCGCTTAGACAAAATGTCAGCTAACTTAATATTATAATATTCTGCGACTGTCTTTTGGATGTTATCAATAGTGACCAACTTTTCCTGAGCGGCAATTAGGTCACGCAGTGCTTCGCGCACAAAATCGATAGTAATGGGTCGGCCGGTAAGTTGAACATTCGCGACAACCCGGTTCAGTGCACCTTCAAGTTCACGTACGTTTGAGCGTAATCTTTTGGCAATGAAAAAGGCGACTTCGTGTGGCATATGTAACCCACGTTCGTCGGCTTTCCGCATTAAAATAGCAACTCGCGTTTCTAATTCCGGCGGCTCTATAGCAATGGTTAAACCCCAGCCAAAACGGGATTTCAAGCGATCTTCTACTCCATCTATTTCTTTCGGATAAAGATCGCTGGTCATAATAATTTGCTGATTACCTTCCAACAGTGCGTTGAAAGTATGAAAGAATTCTTCCTGAGAGCCCTTTTTATTTGCAAAGAAATGGATGTCATCTATTAGCAAAGCATCAACTGAACGGTAGTAACGTTTAAATTCATTGGTCGAACTGTTGCGAATTGAGTTAACCATGTCCTGAACAAAACGCTCTGCCCGAATATAAAACACCTTGGCGTCCTTCTTGTGCGCCATAATGCCATTGCCAACTGCGTGCAATAAGTGTGTTTTACCTAAACCCGTACCACCATAGACAAAAAGTGGGTTGTAAACACCGCCTGGATTCTCAGCTACCTGAATAGCCGCCGCGCGGGCTAGTTGGTTTGACTTACCTTCAACAAAATTATCAAAAGTGTATTCAGGATGAATATTGCTCTCAAACGGTACTTCAGTATCGGCATTACTTGAGGAAAAGTTCGGCGTCTTTCTGCGCGTTGCAGCAGCGCGTTGTTGCGAACTGTTATCTTTTTGTGTTGGCGACGCTTCCCCAACCTTTAGAACAACATTCGGTACTTTGTCATCGCACATGGATTCCAAATACGCATTAATGGTTTTCAGGTATTTATCGCGCACCCAATCGACCGAATAGATATTCGGCGCAAATAAGGTCAAAGTCTCGCCATTAAGTTTGGCTTGAAGAGGTCTGATCCACGTGTTGAACTGCTGTAACGGTAACTCCGATTGCAGTCGCTCTGCACATTGTTGCCAAAGCGAATTATTCACACTCTTCTCCTGGATCGTTTTTTATTATCATAACCAAAGATTGTACTTCACTCAGTTAATCTTCGCTAGTATAAACTGCCTGAAAACGGCATGAATAAAGGAGATAAAAAATAGTCACTGATGGCAGAACTGGCGCATAACTTGCTTGTAACCAGCCACTTTACCAAAACAGGAAAATCATCTAAAAAGTGAATAACTGTTATTTTATCCACATTATTAATGTTATAATTGCTACAGATTGTGGATGAGATTAATTTAGGTTTTATTGCCTAAAACCGCCTCTTATCATTGACTCAATGCGAAAAGATCGGTAAGATCCGCGCTCTAAAAAATTCCGTTCACGTTTGGTTTCAACTTTTTCGGCCAGCGTGGGAAATAGCAAACTGACCGATGGAATATTAGTTATGAAAAGAACATTTCAACCAAGCGTATTAAAACGCAAACGTGCTCACGGCTTCCGTGCTCGCATGGCAAGTAAAAACGGCCGTAAAGTATTGGCTCGTCGCCGTGCTCGTGGTCGCAAAGTACTGAGTGCATAAAAGTATCTCATATGGAAGGGAGTTACGTCTGTTAACTCCCTCTCATTTCCAGACTGTATTCTCAAACCCTCCTGTAAAAGCCGTTACTGCTCATGTCACTATGTTGGCAACCCCCAATGAGTTAGGGCATCCACGTATAGGTGTTACTGTCAGTAAAAAGCGAGCGAAGCGCGCTGTTGACCGAAACCGTATAAAACGCCAGATACGTGAAACATTCCGTTTAAGACAGCACAAAATCCCCGCTTTTGACATTGTAATTATTGCCAAGCAGGGTATTGTCGAGCAGGATAACGCCGCATTACGGGATACGTTGAATTATTTATGGCGAAAATTAGCAAAGCGTTGCGAACAATACCAATCGCGTTCATAAAGGTTTATCAATGGTTTATTAGCCCATTGTTAGGCCCGCGTTGTCGATTTTATCCATCTTGCTCGCATTATGCCTGTGAGGCTATACAAAAACACGGTACAATCCGTGGTATTGGCCTTGCTGCCGTAAGAATTGGTAAATGTCATCCCGCTCACAAAGGCGGTTATGACCCCGTTCCGCCCAGTAAGCAAGAAACTAAGCCAGAAAATAGCAACGAATCCGAATCTTTACTAAAACAGCCAACAGAGACGAAATCACTATGAATTCGCCACGCACGATATTATTTATTGCCTTTTTAGTGGTGTCATTCTTCCTATACCAAAATTGGATGGTGGAGACCGCACCCGGAACAAAAGCAAACGAAACCGCGACAGTAACGCAATCGAGCAATAACACTGAAAACAGCGATGTGCCTTCAAGTGGTTCAGCTGCGGCAGATGTACCGGAAGGTGATCAGCCCGTTGTTAGCCAACAATCAGAAACAACCATTCGCGTTCGCACCGACGTGCTTGATGTCGAAATTGATACTCGCGGTGGTGACGTTGTTTCAACAGAGTTACTTAAGTTCGCCAAAGACTTAGGAACCGAAGAGCGTTTCCAGCTGTTACAGAATAGCTCAAATAACGTCTACGTCGCACAGTCTGGTTTAATTGGTCCGGATGGTATCGATGCAAGCGGTGACGGTCGTCCGTCTTATAACTACGAAAAAGAAAGCTATCAGTCCGAAACTGACGTTATCGAAGTTCCGTTAACCTACACCACGGAAAGCGGCGCAATCTATCGTAAAGTCTTTACTTTCACCCCTGGCAAATACAACGTCGACGTTCGTTTTGAAGTTGAAAATAATACATCAAACGCGCTGAATACTCAGTTTTACGGGCAACTTAAACGCTCCATGGGTACCGGCGAAAGTGGCAGCATGATTATGCCAACCTACTTCGGTGCAGCGTACTCGCATGACGATGACAAGTTTGAAAAGTATGACTTTGACGACATGCTGGATAAAAAGCTGAACGTCACCTCGCAGACCGGTTGGGTCAGTATGCTTGAGCACTACTTTGTTTCGGCATGGATACCTGAACAGGGCCAGCCTAACCGCTTGTTCTCACGTGTTGCGAACGGCAGCCAGGCAATTATTGGTGTCATTTACCCGATGACCGAAATTCAGGCCGGCAGCTCAAAAGTCATTGAGTCACAGCTTTATCTAGGTCCTAAAGATCAGGACGCTATGGCACAAATAGTTGAGCACCTGGACTTAACCGTCGACTACGGTTTCCTTTGGTGGTTAGCTCAGCCAATATTTAAGCTGCTTCAATTTTTACAAAGCCTTGTCATTAACTGGGGTCTGGCCATTATTCTGACCACCGTTATTGTCAAAGCATTGCTGTTCCCATTGACCAAAGCGCAATACGTATCAATGGCTAAAATGCGTATGCTGCAGCCTAAAATGACCGCCCTTCGCGAACGCTATGGCGACGACCGACAGAAAATGTCGAGCGCCATGATGAAGCTTTATAAAGAAGAAAAAGTAAATCCTCTGGGCGGTTGTCTGCCAATGCTGTTGCAGCTTCCAATCTTCCTGGCGCTTTACTGGGTGCTGTTGGAAAGTGTCGAACTGCGTCATTCAGAATTTGTATTCTGGATTCAGGACTTATCGACCAAGGACCCATACTACATCCTGCCAATATTAATGGGTGCCAGTATGTTTCTGATGCAGAGACTGCAGCCAACACCAACGGCTGACCCAATGCAGCAGAAGCTGTTCCAGTATATGCCGGTTATCTTTACCGTCTTCTTCCTGTGGTTCCCATCAGGTCTGGTACTGTACTGGCTGGTCAGTAACTTGATTACCATTGCACAAATGCTGATCATATACCGTGGGTTAGAGAAGAAAGGAATTGACGTTAGGAACAAGAAGAAGTAATCCAGCATTAAGGCCCGGCTTATGCCGGGCTTTAGTCCTTTTGGGAGCAGTGAAAAATGACAACTGAAACAGACTTTGACGACACCATTGTTGCTCAGGCCACGCCACCCGGACGCGGTGGTGTTGGTATTGTTCGCGTTAGTGGCAAAGCCTGTAAAGATGTTGCTGAAAAACTGTTAGGCCATTGCCCCAAAGCTCGTAAAGCCGAATACTTGCCTTTTTACGATTTACAGAAACAACTGCTGGACGAAGGCATTGCGCTTTTTTTCCCTGGTCCTAACTCCTTTACCGGCGAAGATGTCTTAGAACTGCAAGGTCACGGCGGACCCGTTCTTATCGACATGATCATTAAGGCCATTCTGGAAATTCCCGGTATTCGTCCTGCACGACCTGGTGAATTTAGTGAACGAGCGTTTTTGAACGACAAGCTTGACCTCACCCAGGCAGAAGCTATTGCCGACTTAATTGATACCAATTCGGAGCAAGCCGCTAAAGCCGCATTACAAAGCTTAAAAGGTGAGTTCTCTCATAAAATTGACCAGTTGGTGGATGCCGTTATTCATCTACGCATGTACGTTGAGGCAGCCATCGACTTTCCGGATGAAGAAATCGACTTTCTTTCCGATGGTAAAGTCTCCGGCGATTTAGCTGAAATTATTGACCACCTGTTCCATATAGAACAGGAGGCCCGGCAAGGAACGCTTATGCGTGAAGGTATGCGCATTGTAATTGCCGGACGTCCTAATGCGGGTAAGTCCAGCTTGCTTAATGCTCTGGCAGGTCGCGAGTCCGCCATTGTTACCGAAATAGCCGGAACCACCCGTGATGTTCTGCGAGAACACATTCAAATAGACGGCATGCCGCTGCATATTATTGATACCGCCGGTTTACGCGAAAGCCCGGACCACGTTGAGAAAATAGGTATTGAACGCGCCTGGGATGAAATTCGTCAGGCAGATCGCGTTTTATTTATGGTCGACAGTCAGGAGACTTCTGCCATTCATCCTGATGACATATGGCCGGAATTTTTCGCTCAGTTACCTGAAGACATGCCCTACACCGTTATCCGCAATAAAGTCGACTTATCGGAAGAGCCTACCGGCATTGATGAACACAACGGCATTCCGGTTATTCATTTATCCGCCAAAACTGGCCACGGCATTGAATTACTGCGCGAGCACTTAAAGCATTGTGTTGGGTACAACACAACTGCAGAAGGAAGCTTTATGGCCAGACGCAGGCACTTAGAGGCTCTGGCTAAAGCAAAAACCCATTTACTGCAGGGTCAGGAGCAACTCGAAGCCAACATGGCCGGCGAAATACTAGCTGAAGAGCTACGTCTGACCCAACAGCACCTCAATGAAATTACTGGTGAGTTCACTTCTGACGATCTTCTCGGCCAGATTTTCGGTTCGTTCTGTATCGGCAAATAACGCGATTTCTTAGTCACCAAAAGCTAAGGAGCAACAGTGAAAGACAAGTTAGCGCAATGGGGGTTTGACTACGTCCGGCTCCGGTTTGGGTTCAGAACCGGCATTGCTGCCTGCTTGTCACTTGCTATTGCCTGGGCGCTCGGATTAGAACACCCTCAATGGGCTGCTATGACCGTCTGGGCCGTTTCGCAACCAACCCGTGGTCTTCTCGTAGAAAAAGCCGCCTATCGTGCTTTAGGCACTTTGCTGGGCACCATGTTTGGAATGATACTGGTTGTTTCTGCCGGCGGCGAGATCATCTGGCTGGTAGTCGGTTTATCACTCTGGGTAACCCTCTGTGTTTACACCGGCAATTTACTGCACGGTCTTATTTCCTACGGCACAATTTTGGCCGGGTACTCTGCCTCAATGGTCGTTCTTCTGACACAAAGCCCAGATGCTTTGATGCCACTGGGTATCGACCGTTTGCTTACAGTATTTGTCGGTATTATGACCTCGTTAGTTATTGGTTGGGCTTTTACTTATAAACGCGCGGAACAAACTTTAATTAACCAACTTCGCCGACTTACAGCCGCTAATTTACAGGATATCAGTCATTATTTTGCTGAACCGGATAAGGTTTCACTTAACCTGTCTGAAAAGCTGTCGCAGTTAGCGGCCATAGAAGCTCAATTACTCGATCATGGTACCGGTTCTGTCAGCGCTCATGAGTCAGCCAAAACCTTACGTTTAGTCATTAACAGTCAGCTTGGCTTTTTCACCGAACTCAACATTCAGGAACCAGAGAGTAACAAAGAAGTAAGTGGTCACTTACTTGAATCTTCCAACAAACTAAATGCTTCCGCCAAACGCTCCGAAATTATTGAACCTCTCAGAAAAGCCCTGAAACTGATTAAAAACGATGCGTTAAAAAGACGGTTCAGTGAATTTGTTGAAGCCACCAACGACCGTTTATCTTTTCGCGATTCAGGCAAAACGGCCAGCTCAACCCTGCTGACCAAAACTATTTTACACCGCGACTGGAGAGGCGCTCGTCAGGCAGCTATAAGAACCTTGGTTATAATGAGTCTAATTGGCGCAGCCTGGTGGTATACCGAATGGTTTCAGTTGGCTTATTTAATGTTAGGCGCCTCGGTTATGCTGACTTTATTTTCAACCGCTGATAATCCTGCTCTGACGATGAAGTATGTGTTTTTTGGGCAGTGTGCAGGAGCTTTAACTGCCATACTAATACAGGCGGCTGTCTGGCAATATCAGGATGCCATTTTTTGGATGTTAGTGGCGTTAATGCCCGTTATTTTGCTGGCTGGGTTCCCAATGTCACACCAGAAGACCGCCAATGGCAGTATGGATTTTAATCTGGTCTTCTTACTATTAATGCAGCCTTCAGTATCTTATTCGTTCCATCTTGGTCACTCTATTACCATTGCTTTGGCCGTGGTCGCCGCACCATTGCTTGCTTTAGTTGCTTATCGCCTAATTTATCCGACAAGCTTAAAGGCTCGTTACCAAACTTTATTGCAAACACTGACAGAAGAAATTGACCAGCTGGACACCGAGAAACTCACCGAAAGCCAATACAAAAGGCGCAAAGCACGCTTTTACCATCGAGTCATAAAGCTAACCCAAATTAGTGATAAGCTCGGCTTAAAAGAAAAGGACTCCATAATTGAACACCTTTTAACCGGACAAAAAAGACTCAACTCAACCGGTTAGTTCAGCTTTTCTATTGCGAGACCAACGTTTTATTTCATATTCCCGTTGGCACGCTTTTGATCTGTTAGGGTGTACCTCACTCCAGACAAGCTCAACCGGGCGACGCGCGCGTGTGTATTTAGCCCCTTTTTTATCATCCACATTGTGCTCATTAACGCGGCGCTCAACGTCAGTTGTCACACCGGTATAAAACGTATTATCAGCACACTTCACTAAATAAACCGACCAGGCCACGCTTGAACTCTCTCGTAATAAACCCAATAAACAGTGTAACAGCAGTTAATTACTGAACCGACTAAGGAAGCCATTATGAGCAGACATTTTGATGAAGCCAAGGGGTTATCGGAACAACATGACCCGGCAACACACAACTTTGTTTTTAACCAGACCATGTTCCGCATAAAAGATCCGGAACGCACCTTAAAGTTCTACAGTGAGGTGTTGGGAATGACTCTGGTAAAGCGCCTGGACTTTCCTGAAATGGAATTCACGCTTTATTTCATGGCTGCTATTTCACCGGAGCAACGTAAAGACTGGTCAACCGACCACGATAAACGTATTGAACAAACCTTTGGTCGTCCGGCTATGTTGGAGCTCACGCACAACTGGGGGGACGAAAACGACGATTCAGTGTCCTACCACAGTGGCAATGAACAACCGAAAGGCTTTGGTCACATTGGATTCGCTGTGCCCGATATTGATGCCGCCTGTGAGCGCTTCGAGAAAATGGGCGTAGAATTTCAGAAACGACCTGACGACGGAAAAATGAAAGGCATTGCCTTTATTAAAGACCCGGACGGCTATTGGATTGAGATATTTACACCAGAACGTCAGCCAGGGCTATTAAAAGAGCATTTAAAATAAAGGAAAAGGCCAGTTCATAAGAGCTGGCCTTTTTTGACTCGTCACTCAGAAAGCATCGTCTTCACTTTCTCTTCCAGCGACGTCATGCCATGTTCACGACCAACTTCTAACGCTTTTTCCACCGGCATTCCGTCTAACCAGCCCGCGCGCAAAGCCATCAGTGCGCCTACGCGGTTACTCGAAGCGCAATGCACCAGAACGGTTTTATCGCTATTTTCTAATAGAATACGATCAACCATACGTGCGTTCTCAAAGGTAACACCGTCTGCGCCATTAACCGGTACATGGTAATAAGCCATACCATTACGGGTCACAACAGCAGCTTCCTCGCTTTCGGTCATTTCTTTTTGTGAAAGCAAATTAATAACAACATCACCGCCGTTATCCGCAAATTCCGCTAACTGTTCATCTGAAGGCGTGCCCATAACCCAAAGGTTTTCAGACACTTGTTTAGGCGACTCTATACCAGCTGAAACATTGAATGAAACTATTACGGCACTTAAAGCCACTAATACCTTTATAAGACCTTTTACCATTTGGGTTCTCCTGTATGATTCGTGTTTTTCTAATAGTAGCAAATGAGCAAAAAAGTTTATGACCGTTTTACATCTTTTAGTGGGTACAACCTCCGGTAATACCGAGTTTTTAGCCGATACTGTCAGCGAAAAACTCAACGAACAAGGTATCGAAACCGAGCTTCACTACGAGCCAGAATTTGAAAAACTCCCGACCGATCAACCCTGGTTAGTTTTTCTAGCCAGTCACGGCGCCGGCGACTATGCCGACTCTATGCTGGATTTCTATGATGAAATAAATGATCCCCAAAGCCCTGATTTAACAGGACTAAACTACGCAGTTGTCGCTATTGGTGAGTCCTGCTACGACACCTTCTGCGAGGCGGGTCGTCATTGCGATAGCCGTTTGCAGGAACTCGGTGCCATTAAACTGGCTGATCGTTTAGAAATAGACATGCTGGAAGACGATCCGGAAGAAAAAACATTAACCTGGTTGCCCGCGATCACTGATTCTGTAAAGGCTCTGTGATCATACCCACATGCTTATACACAGCTATTTTAGCCTGTGATTAAAGCTGGCATAAGATCACTTAAGCACTGTCAATGGAGTGGGTATAACACTGGGGATAAACTGATCTGTGTATAACTACCCCACTTATCCACGATCTATGATCCCAGTTCAACCCCGGTTATCTACAGAGAGTGATCTTAATATGAGCTATATAAAAAAAGGGCTGTAGCGATCTATTCACAGAAAACCGCTGACTAGTAGTAATAACAATAAAAGATCTAAATAAGATCCTTTACTGATCTTCTTTAAGATCTTTAATAACACTGAACGAAATTTAACCATTTAGATTTATACAAAATCGCGTTAAAATAACCGGCTATTTTCCTATTCTTCAACGAAAGGTCACATTGAATGTCAGAACAGAGCCAACAACACTTTGATGTTATTGTTGTCGGTGGAGGACACGCCGGAACAGAAGCAGCTTTAGCCGCCGCTCGTTTAGGTGTTAAAACCCTATTGCTTACGCATAATATTGATACTTTAGGGCAAATGTCCTGTAACCCAGCCATTGGTGGAATAGGAAAAGGTCATTTAGTTAAGGAAATTGATGCCCTTGGTGGCTTCATGGCAAAAGCTGCAGATAAAGCCGGAATTCAGTTCAGAACACTGAATTCTTCAAAAGGTCCTGCAGTAAGAGCGACAAGAGCTCAGGCCGATCGCCAACTGTATAAACAAGCGATCCGCTACGCATTAGAAACACAGCCTAATTTGTCGATATTCCAACAAGGTTGTGATGATCTTATTGTTGAAAACGATCGCGTTACCGGCGTTGTTACCCAAATGGGTCTTAAATTTACCGCTAAAACCGTTGTTTTAACGGTAGGGACCTTCCTTGGCGGACAAATTCATATTGGTCTGGATAACTATCAAGGCGGCCGCGCAGGCGATCCTCCTGCAAATGCTTTAGCTAAACGCTTACGTTCATTGCCGTTACGAGTAGAGCGGTTAAAAACCGGCACACCACCGCGTATAGCCAGCCAAAGCGTCGATTTTTCAGTCATGCAGGAACAACCAGGCGATAACCCAACTCCGGTATTTTCCTATATGGGTTCGCGTGCTGATCATCCACAGCAAATCCCCTGTTACATTACGCACACCAATGAAAACACTCACGAAATTATTCGTTCAGGGCTTGATCGTTCGCCCATGTATTCAGGTGTGATTGAGGGTGTCGGGCCACGTTATTGCCCTTCTATCGAAGATAAAATTGTTCGTTTTGCTGAAAAAGGTTCACATCAAATATTCGTAGAACCTGAAGGTTTAGATACCTTTGAAGTTTACCCTAATGGTATTTCAACCAGTCTGCCGTTTGATGTTCAGCAGCGTCTGGTTCAGTCAATTAAAGGCTTCGAGAACGCTCATATTACGCGTCCGGGCTACGCCATAGAGTACGATTATTTTGATCCCAGAGATCTTAAACAATCGCTGGAAACCAAAGTCATTAACGGCTTGTTCTTTGCCGGCCAAATTAACGGCACAACCGGCTATGAAGAAGCCGGAGCACAAGGCCTTGTTGCTGGCTTAAATGCCGCATTGCAGGCACAGGATAAAGATTCCTGGTCACCACGACGTGATCAAGCCTACATGGGCGTGTTGATCGATGATCTGTCAACTTTGGGTACTCAGGAACCGTACCGTATGTTCACTTCGCGTGCGGAGTATCGTTTGCTTCTGCGTGAAGATAACGCCGATATTCGCTTAACCGAAATTGGTCGTAATCTTGGTTTAGTCGATGATGAACGCTGGGCTGCATTTAATAAGAAAATGGAAGCTGTTGAGCAGGAAAAACAACGGTTAAAAACCACCTGGGTGCATAAAGACCACGCTTCTGTGGAGCAAATTAATGCGTTGGTAAAAAGCCCTGTAACCAAAGAAGTCAGTGGCGAAGAGTTATTGAGACGCCCGGAGATCCATTATCAGGATCTTGCCAAGACGGATTTTTTTGCGCCGGGATTAGAAGATCCATTAGCCGCTGAACAAGTTGAAATTCAGATTAAATATGCAGGTTATATTTCGCGTCAGCACGATGAAATTGCGAAACAGCAGCGTCATGAAAATACTTTGCTTCCTTCACCTTTCGATTACGCTAAGATTAAAGGCTTATCGAATGAGGTTATTGCTAAGCTAAATGACCACCAGCCAGAAACAGTAGGCAAAGCGGCCCGTATTTCTGGTATAACACCTGCGGCCATTTCTATGCTTCTGGTGCACCTGAAAAAACAGGGTTTATTGCGTAAAAGTGCTTAAGGAATATATGTGAAAGAGCAGTTAAAGGAATTATTGAAGCAAGCGCAAATAACCTTGTCAGAGTCACAAATTGAGCAGCAACTGGCGTTAGTGGGTTTATTGGACAAGTGGAACAAAGCCTATAATCTGACCAGCGTAAGAAATCCAAAGGATATGCTCACAAGACATATTATGGACAGTCTGGCGGTTCGTCAGTATTTACAGGGACAACGTTTTATTGACGTTGGAACAGGCCCGGGTTTACCTGGGTTACCTTTAGCCATAGCAGAACCTGATAAAGAATTTGTTTTGCTCGATAGTTTAGGTAAGCGTATTCGTTTTATTCGGCAGGTTTGTCACGAGTTAAAATTAACCAATGTGACGCCGGTACAGGCTCGGGTTGAAGATTATCAGAACGAAAAAAAGTTTGATGGTGTAATCAGTAGAGCCTTTGCCTCGCTTAATGATATGCTTTCCTGGTGTGAGCATTTACCTTCAGATAAAGGTCGGTTTTACGCTCTTAAAGGTTTATACCCACAAGAAGAACTGGACGAACTGCCAGCGAACTATAAAACTGAAAGTATTGAGCAAATTAACGTTCCCGGCATTGACGCGAGCCGACATATCGTCATTATAAGCAAACGGTCATAAAACAACCGACAGTCGATTATCCGACAACAACAAGAGGTTATAAAACCCGTGGCTACAACCATTGCTATTGCGAATCAAAAAGGCGGAGTTGGAAAAACAACCACAGCAGTTAACCTGGCTGCATCGATGGCTGCTACCCGTCGTAAAGTGTTGTTGATCGATTTAGATCCTCAAGGTAATGCAACCATGGGTAGCGGCGTTGACAAGTACGACGTTGAAAACAGCATTTATGAATTGTTGATTGAAGAAAAGCCGGTTAAAGACGTTGCGGTAACAGACACTAACGGTAAGTATCATTTAATCGCGGCAAATGCTGATGCAACTGCCGCTGAAATTAAATTAATGGAAGTTTTTGCGCGGGAATTACGCTTGCGTAACGCGCTAAAAGCTGTCCAGGACACCTACGATTACATTTTTATTGATTGCCCTCCATCGCTGAATATGTTGACGGTTAACGGCATGGCAGCGGCTGACTCTATTCTGGTGCCAATGCAGTGTGAGTACTATGCACTGGAAGGTTTGACAGCATTAATGGAAACCATTCGTCAGCTGGCCGATGTGGTTAACCCCGGGCTAGAGATAGAAGGTATTTTGCGGACGATGTACGATCCGCGTAACCGTTTGGCTAACGATGTTTCAGAACAACTAAAAAACCACTTTGGTGACAAAGTCTACCGAACAGTCATTCCGCGTAACGTGCGTTTAGCTGAAGCGCCTTCATTTGGTGCACCGGCTATGTATTACGATAAATCATCAACGGGTTCAAAGGCTTATTTGTCCTTAGCGGGTGAACTTATCCGACGTTCTGAAAATCGTAACGAAGTAGCAGAAGAATCATAACAAGGGAATTTAGCGAATCATGTCGGCAAAAAAACGAGGTTTAGGTCGTGGTCTGGATGCCTTACTGACCAGTAATCAGCAAAACTCTGATCGTCAATCTGAACAGGTGACGGAAGAAGTTAAAGGCGAATTACAGAAACTGCCGGTTGAACAGTTAAAACCCGGTCGTTATCAGCCTCGTAAAGACATGTCACCCGAAGCTTTGGAAGATTTAGCCGCTTCAGTGAAAGCTCAGGGTATTATTCAGCCTATTGTGGTTCGCCCTGTTGGCAAAGACGAATACGAAATTATTGCCGGGGAGCGTCGTTGGCGCGCGGCTCAGCTTGCTAAACTGGAGCTGGTTCCCTGCCTAATTAAAGACGTGCCCGATGAAGCGGCCGTTGCTATTGCATTAATTGAAAACATCCAGCGTGAAGACCTCAATGCAATGGAAGAAGCGACAGCGTTGCAACGCTTATTGGATGAGTTTCAGATGACCCACCAGGACGTTGCTCAGGCTGTGGGTAAATCGCGTACTACTGTAACGAATTTACTGCGTTTAAATAATTTACAGGACGGCGTGAAAGTATTGCTTGAACGTGGCGACATCGAGCTGGGCCACGCCAAGTTGTTGCTGGCATTAGAAGGTGAACAACAAGCCGATGTAGCACAGCAAATTGTTGCAAAAGATATGACCGTACGTGACGCCGAAAAACTGGTCAGACGTACTATCGACCCACCAAAACAAACTGAAAAGCCCGAACCAGACGCAAACATTGAACATTTAGAGACGAAATTGTCTGAGACTCTGGGTGCAAAAGTTTCCATCAATCACGGTCGTAAAGGAAAAGGAAAACTGGTTATCAGTTATACCAACCTGGACGAACTGGATGGAATTCTGACTCACATCAAATAATTATTCCAATGTATTGATTGTTGTAGAACTTTTGTTAAATGGCATAGAAACCGTTGCCTACAGGCAAATTTGTTTGCAATTACATGGCAGATCTTTATACTAGCGCGAGTTTCATTGTGGCTGGTTGAAAGCCACATAAAGATAGCCGCCAGTTAAAAGGTTTTCGTCGTGACACAGGCACTCAATGCGGTAGGTAAAAAACTGGCAGGAAGAATAGTAGGCACACAATTTATTGTGGTCTTAGTTGCTGCACTTGTCACGATATTGGTTTCGAATACGCAGTCGGCTTTAGGTATTCTTTGTGGCGGATTAACCGCTGTAATACCCAACGCACTATTTGCACTTATTGCTTTTAAACATGCAGGTGCACGCGCTAATCAGAAAGTTGTACAAAGCTTCTTTTTAGGCGAAGGCGTTAAGCTTCTGCTAACAGCATTGCTGCTCATGCTCGCACTGCTGATAACAAATTTATATCCTGTGTGGTTACTGATCGGCTTCGTTATTGCCGTCACCATGCAGTGGATAGCACCGGTTTTATTTTTAAAATCAACCTAACTGGGAAACAACATGGTAAGTGGAGAACAAACTCCGACTCAGTATATCCAGCATCACCTCCAAAATTGGACGGTTGGTGAAGGGTTCTGGGCGGTGAACGTCGATACTATCTTCTGGTCCGTGTTACTGGGTGTGCTGTTTCTGTGGAGTTTCCGCAGAGTAGCCAAAAAATCCTCTGCTGGGGTACCTGGTAAATGGCAATGCTTTGTCGAAATGATTGTCGAGTTTGTCGACAACAGCGTCAAAGAGTCCTTTCACGGTAAAGATAAACTGATTGCGCCTCTGGCATTAACCATCTTTGTCTGGATATTCCTGATGAACCTGATGGACTTAATTCCGGTCGACTGGTTACCAACAGCCGCTATGTACGGTGGTTATTGGTTAGGCTTTGTTGACGATCCGCATGACGTCTACATGAAAGTTGTACCAACAACTGACCTGAACACAACCTTTGCTCTGAGTATCAGCGTATTTGCGCTCATTATTATCTACTCAATTAAGTACAAAGGCGTGAAAGGCTTTGCCAAAGAAATGACATTAACCCCGTTTAACCACTGGGCGTTAATGCCGGTAAACTTTGTGCTTGAAAGTATCACGTTACTGGCAAAACCAGCGTCATTGGCACTGCGTTTGTTCGGTAACCTGTATGCGGGTGAATTGATATTTATTCTGATTGCAATGATTGGATTGTTCCAGCTACCAGCGCACTTTGCCTGGGCTGTGTTCCATATTCTGGTCATTACATTGCAAGCGTTTATTTTCATGATGCTGACCATTGTTTACTTAAGCATGGCTTCATCTGAACACTAGTGTTCTAAACAAAAAGTTTTTAGCTTTACTTTTAACTTTAATCTACTGAAAAACTGGAGAAATCAATGGAAACTGTAGTTGCTTTTACTGCTATCGCTGTATCAATCATGATCGGTCTGGCTGCACTGGGTACAGCACTGGGCTTTGGTATTCTGGGTGGTAAATTCCTGGAAGCTGCTGCTCGTCAACCAGAATTGGCACCACAGCTGCAAGTTAAGATGTTCATCGTAGCTGGTCTTATCGATGCTATCGCAATGATCGGCGTTGCTGTTGCATTGCTGTTCACGTTTGCGAACCCATTCTTAACCCAGGTAGCAGGCTAATCGTTATTCGACGGTCACCAACTGAAGGAGGTCCGTTGTGAATATCAACGCTACTCTAATTGGACAATCGATCGCGTTTGCCGTGTTCGTGTGGTTCTGCATGAAATTTGTATGGCCACCGATCATCAAGGCTATTGAGGAACGTCAGAAAAAAATTGCTGACGGCCTTAATGCCGGTGAACGTGCTCAAAAAGATTTAGAGAAAGCCCAGCAAGAAATTGCCGAGCAGCTCAAAGAAGCGAAACAGCAAGCCGCTGAAATCATTGAACAGTCGAAAAAACGTGGCGCTAAAATTGTTGAGGAAGAAACTCAACGTGGCCACGAAGAACGTGAAAAAATCGTTGCGTCTGGACATGAAGAAGTGACAGCTGAGCGTAACCGCGTTCGCGAAGAGTTGCGTAAGCAAGTCGCCGTATTGGCGGTTTCTGGGGCTCAGAAAATCATTGAGCGTGAAATTGATAAAGACGCTCATAGCGACATTGTTGAAAAACTGGTCGCTGAACTTTAATAAAGGGGTTTGAGCTTATGTCAGAACTGACTACGGTCGCTCGCCCTTACGCAAAAGCAGCTTTTGATTTTGCTTTAGAACAGGGAGCGCTCGATAAGTGGGCAGAAATGCTTAGCTTCGCTGCTGCGGTAGCGCAAGATGAGACTATTGCCTCATTTTTGAGCAGCTCTTCGACTGTTGGAAAAACGACAGATGTTTTCTTGGGTGTTTGCGGCGACGAGCTCGACGATAACGCTAAGAACTTCGTTAAAGTACTGGCTGAAAATGAACGTTTGCCAGTACTTCCAGCGGTTAGTGAGCTCTATCAGACGCTTCGTGCTGAACACGACAAAGAAGTCACTGTAGATGTTAAGTCAGCGGTTAAACTGCTGAAAGCACAACAAACGGCTTTAAGTAAAGCACTTGAGAAGCGCCTGCAACGCAAAATTAAGCTGAACTGCAGTGTCGACAAGTCCATTATTGGCGGACTTGTTATAGAAGCTGGTGATACCGTTATTGACGGCACCTTGCGCGGCAAGCTCGACAGACTTGCTTACGCACTGCAATCCTAATTGGGGACTTGAGCATGCAATTGAATTCAAATGAAATCGCAGAACTGATCAAACAGCGAATTGAGAAGTTCGAAGTCACCAGCGAAGCCCGCAACGAAGGTACCATCATGTCTGTACAAGACGGTATCATTCGCATTCACGGACTTGCAGACTGTCTGCAAGGTGAAATGGTCGAGCTACCTGGTAATCGTTACGCTATCGCACTGAACCTTGAACGTGATTCTGTTGGTGCGGTTGTCATGGGTCCTTATGCAGATTTGCAGGAAGGCACCAAAGTAAAATCTACTGGCCGTATCCTTGAAGTTCCGGTCGGCGAAAAACTGTTGGGCCGTGTGGTAAACACACTAGGTCAGCCTATCGACGGTAAAGGTCCAATTGAAGCTGACGGCTATGAGCCAGTTGAGAAAATCGCCCCGGGCGTTATCGAACGTCAGTCGGTTGATCAGCCAGTACAAACTGGTTACAAATCAATTGACTCGATGATTCCAGTTGGTCGTGGTCAGCGTGAGCTTATCATCGGTGACCGCCAGACAGGTAAAACAGCTTTAGCCGTAGACGCTATTATCAACCAGAAAGACTCTGGTATTAAGTGTGTTTACGTAGCCATTGGTCAGAAGAACTCAACCATCTCTGCTGTTGTACGTAAGCTGGAAGAGCACGGCGCATTGGAAAACACCATTGTGGTTGCGGCTTCTGCTTCTGAATCTGCAGCGTTGCAATACTTAGCAGCTTATTCTGGCTGTACTATGGGTGAATACTTCCGTGACCGCGGTGAAGACGCTTTGATCGTATACGATGACCTCTCTAAGCAGGCTGTTGCATACCGTCAAATTTCACTGTTGCTGCGTCGTCCGCCAGGTCGTGAAGCATTCCCTGGTGACGTTTTCTACCTCCACTCTCGCTTACTTGAGCGTGCGGCGCGTGTTAACGCTGACTACGTAGAAAAATTCACTGACGGTAAAGTAAAAGGCCAGACAGGTTCTTTAACTGCCTTACCTATTATTGAAACTCAGGCAGGTGACGTATCGGCGTTCGTACCGACTAACGTTATCTCAATCACCGATGGTCAGATCTTCTTAGAAACTGACTTGTTTAACTCAGGTATTCGTCCTGCGGTTAACGCCGGTGTCTCGGTTTCTCGTGTTGGTGGTTCAGCACAAACGAAAATCATCAAGAAATTGGGTGGCGGTATCCGTCTTGCCCTGGCTCAGTATCGTGAATTGGCGGCGTTCGCTCAGTTTGCATCTGACCTTGATGAATCGACTCGTTCACAGTTGGAGCACGGTCAGCGTGTAACCGAACTGATGAAACAGAAACAGTACAAGCCTATGAGCGTGTCTCAAATGGCTGTATCAATTTATGCCGTTGAAAAAGGCTTCTTGAAAGACGTAGAAATCGACAAAATCATGGATTTTGAAGAATCGCTGCAATCTTTCATGGCGAGCGAATACGCCGAGCTAATGGCTGAGATTGATAAAACTGGCAACTATAACGACGACATCGATGCGCAATTGAAAGCCGCGCTTGAGAAATTCAAGCAAACGCAATCATGGTAATCGCACCTGGCCGCAATAGCGGCCATTTGTCGTTGAGTTAACAGGAGAATCGTCATGGCCAGCGGTAAAGAGATAAAAACTCAGATCTCGAGTATCGGTAATACTCAGAAGATCACCAGTGCTATGGAAATGGTCGCTGCGTCGAAAATGAAAAAGGCGCAGGAACGTATGGAGGCTAGTCGCCCCTATGCGGACACCATTCGCAAGGTGATTGGTCATGTGGCGCGCGGTAACCTTGAGTATCGTCATCCATTTATGGAAGAACGTCAGGTTAAGCGTGTGGGTTACATCATTGTTTCTACCGACCGTGGTTTGTGTGGCGGCTTGAACGGTAATGAGTTCAAGAAAGTCGTTAAGCACGCTAACGAATGGAAAGAGCAAGATGTTGAAGCGGATTTTGCCGCAATAGGCAGCAAAGCAACCGGTTTCTTCAAGCGTTTTGGTAAGTTGAAAGCGCAAGTTTCAGGTATGGGCGATAAGCCAGAACTGAAAGAAATCACCGGTTCTATCCAGGTTATGCTGGATGCCTTTGAAGAAGGTAAAATCGATCGCTTGTACGTTGTATTCAACAAGTTTGTGAATACGATGACCCAGGAGCCGACCATTCATCAATTGTTGCCATTGCCGCAAGCAGGATCGGAAGAAGAAGTACAGACAGGTAGCTGGGATTACCTGTATGAGCCGAATCCGGAAAGTATTCTAGATACGCTAATTCGTCGCTTTGTAGAAATGCAAGTGTATCAAGGTGTCGTAGATAACTTTGCTAGTGAGCAAGCCGCTCGGATGATTGCGATGAAAGCTGCAACCGACAACGCCGAAGATATTATCGATCAACTGCAATTGCAGTATAACAAGGCGCGTCAGGCAGCAATTACGCAAGAAATTTCGGAAATCGTGTCCGGCGCCGAAGCGGTATAACGCGGCAACGGTTAACAGAATTGAAGAGTTAGAGGAAACGTCATGAGTCAAGGTAAGGTCGTACAAATTATCGGCGCCGTTGTGGATTTAGAATTTCCACAAGACGCTGTACCAAAAGTATACGACGCACTGAAAGTGACCGAAGGTGGCTTAGAAGGTTTGGTTCTTGAAGTTCAGCAGCAGCTGGGCGGCGGAATCGTACGTGCCATCGCAATGGGTACAACTGACGGTCTGCGTCGTGGTATCACCGCTGAAAACACCGGTGAATCAATCATGGTTCCAGTGGGTAAGAAGACCCTGGGCCGTATTATGGATGTATTGGGTAACCCAATTGATGAAGCGGGCCCTATCGGTGAAGACGAGAAAATGTCTATTCACCGTGCGGCACCAAGCTACGAAGAACAGTCAAACACTAACGAACTGTTAGAAACAGGTATCAAAGTCATCGACTTGATTTGCCCGTTTGCTAAAGGTGGTAAAGTTGGTCTGTTCGGTGGTGCTGGTGTTGGTAAAACCGTTAACATGATGGAGCTTATCCGTAACATCGCAATCGAGCACAGCGGTTACTCAGTATTCGCTGGTGTTGGTGAGCGTACTCGTGAAGGTAACGACTTCTATCACGAGATGAACGATTCAAACGTTCTGGATAAAGTATCACTGGTTTATGGTCAGATGAACGAGCCACCGGGTAACCGTTTACGTGTTGCTTTGACGGGTTTGACTATCGCTGAGAAATTCCGTGACGAAGGTCGCGACGTACTTTTCTTCGTTGATAACATCTACCGTTACACTCTGGCCGGTACTGAGGTATCAGCACTGTTAGGCCGTATGCCTTCAGCGGTTGGTTATCAGCCTACCCTGGCCGAAGAAATGGGTGTTCTGCAGGAACGTATCACCTCTACTAAGACAGGTTCAATCACGTCGGTACAGGCGGTTTACGTACCAGCGGATGACTTGACTGACCCATCTCCGGCAACAACCTTTGCTCACTTGGATGCAACCGTTGTACTTAACCGTGACATCGCGTCACTGGGTATCTACCCTGCGGTTGACCCGTTGGATTCAACGTCACGTCAGTTAGACCCACAGGTTATCGGTGATGAGCACTACGACACAGCAATGGGTGTTCAGGAAGTACTGCAACGCTATAAAGAGCTGAAAGACATCATTGCGATTCTGGGTATGGACGAGCTGTCTGAAGAAGACAAACTGTCTGTATCTCGTGCTCGTAAAATTCAGCGCTTCTTGTCGCAGCCTTTCTTCGTAGCCGAAGTATTCACTGGTGCTCCAGGTAAATATGTATCTTTGAAAGATACTATTGCCGGCTTTAAAGGCATTTTGGATGGTGATTACGACGATATGCCAGAGCAGGCCTTCTACATGGTTGGTACCATCGAAGAAGCGGTAGAAAAAGCCAAAAACCTGTAACCGACCGGGAGGTTTGAATGGCAACACAAACATTAAATCTGGACATTGTTAGCGCTGAAGACAAATTGTTCTCAGGCGTTGTACAAACGGTTCAGGTCTCTGGTAGCGAAGGTGAGCTGGGTATTTACCCAGGTCACGCGCCCCTGCTGACAAAAATCAAACCAGGTATGGTTCGGTATGTCAGCGAAGCGGGCGACGAAGAACTTCTGTATGTCGCCGGTGGAGTGTTAGAAGTACAGCCTGGTCATGTCATTGTACTAGCAGACGTTGCTGTTCGTGGTGACGATCTCGATGAGAAAGAAGCTGAAGCGGCGAAGAAACGCGCTGAAGAAGCTATTGCTGACTCAAGTGCAGATGTGACCTATGCAGAGGCAATCGCCGAGTTATCGCGCGCATTGGCTCAGCTTGAGGTTATTCGTAAGCTTAAGCGCTAAAACTTCTGCGTTAAAATACGTAAAAGGCCTTGTTGTTAGTGCAACAGGGCCTTTTTTGTCGTTACAATAGGTTTACGTAATAAAGCTGCTGCAAGCGATACTGAATTAAGGATCTCATTAATATGAAGTTACGCGTTGTTATTCTGGCCGCAGGGAAAGGAACCCGCATGCGTTCAGACTTACCCAAAGTGCTGCATAAAGTGGCGAATAAACCGATGGTAGAGCACGTCATTGATACTGCCAGGTCATTAAAGCCAGATGCCATTAATTTAATTTATGGTCATGGTGGCGATCAGCTGCAGCAAGCTATTGCCGGCGACGACTTAACCTGGGTAGAGCAACGTGAACAATTGGGTACCGGTCATGCCGTTCAACAGGTTATCCCGCACCTTAAAAGCAATGAAAAAGTCATTATTTTGTATGGTGACGTGCCCCTGTTAACCGAGTCCACTTTAATTAAGCTGGTAACTGCCAGTGCTAATACCTCGCTTGGCTTGCTGACTATGACGTTAGCGGAACCAACAGGTTATGGTCGTATTGTGCGTAACGAACGCCGCAGCGTAACCGGCATTGTTGAGCAAAAAGACGCAAATGCGCAGCAGTTAGCTATAGACGAAGTAAACACCGGTATTATGATAGCTGACAGCGACAAGCTAAAAGGCTGGCTTGAGCAACTCAGCAATGACAACGCGCAGAAAGAATATTACCTGACTGACATTGTGGAAATGGCCGCCCAGGAAGGCGTTAATATTGCCACTGCACAGCCTGACAACGCGCAGGAAGTGGAAGGTGCCAACAACCGCCAGCAGTTAGCTTCGCTAGAGCGCGCATTGCAGCAGCGTCAGGCAGAAGAGCTGATGACTCAGGGCGTGACTTTAATTGACCCTGCTCGTTTTGATTGCCGCGGTAAATTGAGTGCTGGCAGCGACGTTACTATTGATATTAATGCGGTTTTCGAAGGCAATGTGGTTCTGGGTGACCGGGTCGTTATAGAGCCAAACTGTGTCATTAGAAACTCTGTTATTGGCGACGACACGGTTATTCGTGCGAACTCTCATATAGAAGATGCAAAAGTGGCAAAAGGCTGCAAAGTCGGTCCTTTTGCACGGCTGCGACCCGGTGCGGAACTTGCGGATGAAGCGCAGGTCGGAAACTTTGTCGAAATGAAAAAAAGCCGTTTAGGTAAAGGCTCAAAGGCCAGTCATTTAACCTATCTTGGTGATACTCAGGTGGGTGAATACGCAAATATTGGTGCAGGTACCATTACCTGCAATTACGATGGTGTGAATAAAGCGCTTACCGAAATTGGTGACGGCGCTTTTGTTGGTTCAAACAGCTCTTTGGTTGCGCCTGTCTCCATTGGTAAAAATGCAACCGTCGGTGCCGGCTCGGTAATTACCCGGGCGGTAGCAGATGACGAACTGGCTGTAGCCCGGGGCAAGCAGCGTAATATCAGCGGATGGCAACGTCCACAGTCGAAAAAAGGAAGTTAACTTATGTGCGGTATTGTAGGCGCGACGTCTGAACGTCGAGTAACAGGTATTTTGCTGGAAGGCTTAAAACGACTGGAGTACCGGGGTTACGATTCGGCTGGTGTGGCTGTTATTGACGCCGATAAGCATTTAAAAAGTGTGCGTCGTACCGGTAAAGTACAGGAACTTAAAGATGCTATAGACCAGAACCCGTTAGACGGGACTATTGGTATTGCGCATACGCGTTGGGCAACGCACGGCGGTGTGACTGAAGCTAATGCCCACCCTCACCGCTCTGAGGATCAAATTGCTGTTGTGCATAACGGCATTATTGAAAACCACGAACGTCTGCGTGAAGAGCTAAAAACCGAAGGTTATATCTTTAACTCGCAGACTGACACCGAAGTAATCGCTCACTTAATTCATCACGAACGCAAAACGCATGGTGATCTACTGGCTGCCGTTAAGTCGGCTGTACGTCAGTTGGAAGGCGCTTACGGTACCGTGGTTATGGATACCCAATACCCTGAGCGTTTAGTGGTCGCCCGTTCTGGTAGCCCTCTGGTTATTGGTGTGGGTATTGGCGAGAACTTTGTGGCTTCTGACCAGTTAGCTCTATTGCCGGTAACCCGTCAGTTTATCTATCTGGAAGAAGGCGATGTAGCCGACATTAACCGCACTGAAATAGACATTTATGACGCCGAAGGCAACGCTGTAGAGCGCGAAATTATTGAGTCTGATGTCAGCTATGACGCAGGCGGGAAAGGCGAGTATCGCCACTTCATGCTAAAAGAAATTTACGAGCAGCCTATTGCCGTTCGTAACACACTGGAAGGCCGCTTGTCCGAAACCAGCGTGCTGGATAATGCTTTTGGCGAAAACGCCGCCGACATTTTAAAAGGTATCGAGCACGTTCAAATTGTTGCCTGTGGAACGAGTTACCACGCAGGTATGGTGGCTCGCTACTGGCTCGAATCTATGGCGAACGTTTCATGTAATATCGAAATTGCCTCAGAATTCCGCTACCGAAAGTCTTATGTTCACCCGAACAGCTTGTTAGTCACCATTTCTCAAAGTGGTGAAACGGCAGATACCTTAGCAGCACTGCGTTTGTCGAAAGAGCTGGGTTATAAAGGCAGCCTGACTATTTGTAACGTGGGCTCCTCGTCTATGGTACGCGAATCGGACCTGGCCTTTTTAACCCGCGCTGGTGCGGAAATTGGTGTGGCGTCAACCAAAGCCTTTACGACCCAGTTGACCGGCCTGCTTATGCTGACCTTAGGTATTGGCAAATACCGCGGCATGCCAGAGCAACAGCAAGAAGCTGTTGTCCACGCGTTGCAGGCCTTGCCAGCCAAGCTGGAAGAAGCGGTGTCACTGGCCGATGAAATTGAAGAGTTAGCGCAGGACTTTGCCAACAAAGAGCATAGCCTGTTCCTGGGACGTGGTAATCAATACCCTATTGCTATGGAAGGTGCGTTAAAACTGAAAGAAATTTCATACATTCACGCCGAAGCGTACGCCGCTGGGGAATTAAAACACGGCCCACTGGCACTTATTGACGAAGAAATGCCGGTTATTGTCGTAGCCCCCAATAACGATTTACTGGAAAAGCTGAAATCGAATGTTGAAGAGGTTCGCGCTCGTGGCGGTTTGATGTACGTTTTTGCCGACAAAAACGCCCGCTTCAAAGGCGATGAGTCGTTAAATGTGCTTAACGTCTGCCATTGCGACGAAGTGATAGCGCCTATTGTCTATACCGTTCCTTTGCAGCTGCTGTCTTACTACGTTGCCCTGATTAAAGGCACCGATGTGGACCAGCCTCGTAATTTAGCAAAAAGTGTAACGGTCGAATAAATCAGAAAGGGCCGAAAGGCCCTTTTTTTCGGCGTACATTAAAGTTCTTATCCTTGAGCTAACGGAGTAGCTTTTTGATGAAAGGTTTAGCGGCAATACCAACGCTTCCTGCGATGATAATATAATACTTATCTTTAAAGTCGGTAAGGCCTAACGGCTTGTCTAAAAGATCTACGATATAAGCCACATACCCTATACAAAATATAGCCAAGGATAATGCTATAAAATAAAGACTAAAGTTAGCAATAAAAGAAAAAATTCCTCTAGTCACTTGTTCTTTTTTCATGGTGACCCAATTATGTCTTCGTAACGTGGGTAGCCGTCTTTATCTACCGCCCAACTATTAGTTTCCCAGAAATTGCTAAAGTGCGAGGTAGTGACAATTAGATCATTGACTGAAAACGGCCCGCTTAAAGTAGGGTTGCCAGGCAGGCAGGTTATATAGTAGTCACAGTCTTGAGGTTGACCTATTCCCCAAGTCCCTCCTCCAGGGCATGTTAAAGGGTTGCCATTACAATTGTTTCGTACAAAGTCATCATAATCTATAGGGTTTTCGGAGTAGTACTCACTCCACTCTATCAGGTTTTTTTCACACTTCTTGCTCATTACCTCGTCGGCCATAAATTCGGAGACTCCGCCTGTAATAGCTACTGCGACTTGAGCTGCTCTTGTTTGGGGTAGCAAGGAAGCTGTAACAGTTATTGCAGCTGCTACTCCTCTGCAATGTGTACTCAAACCTTCGTATTCTTCATTGTCGTTATTTGCTGAAGAATGAGCAGAGAAGAGAATTAAAAAACACATTATGGCTATATTTGAAGTTTTCATAATATCTCCATGTTATTTTTATGTTGAAATTTTATTATTTGTATTTTAGTCGTTTTGTCAAATTTTTCTGTGAAGTCATCTTCGGCATAGTTAAATGCGAATATTCGTTGATTATATGTATATCGTTTGCAGGAGCGCTGAGTCCCATCTCATTTTTGAGTAAACGCCTGAGTAAGTCTTTTCGCTAGGTTTTTTGTGATATCCGGCAATAAGGTTTTCAGGCAAATCTTTCCATGATCCCCTGGTTTAGAAGGTGTCATTCTTTGCATATTGAGCCCGGAAAATCCCGCCTTTTTGTGAAGACGGTCGTTTTGAGCTGCAGTACCTGTTTTCAATTAGGGGAGCTCATTTTGAGATAATACATCTCTGACAGTAATGTAACTCTCTGGCTTATGAGTTTTTGGGATTAATTGGATGGGGCCAAATTTAGACGCCAAAAAATATGTCTTCTACGTTTGTGGAATCCCATAATCTGGGCAATACACCGAATCGCTCTACACATGGTGTCTCGCCTGCTAACTTTGAAAAGGCGTATTTTGATAACCTACAGACTGTCTAGTGAAAGCTGGGAAGTCCACTCTTTAGAAGTTTCACAAGATATTGGCAGGCCAATATGTCCTAACAACGCGACATCATCGCCTCCTGATTGCCCATCATCAATATCGACTCTATAAATGCCCTCTGGAGCGCTTTCATAGGATACAAAGCGGGTAGGCTCCTGCGGCAAGAGGGAGGCTTTTACATTAACAGAAGAGCCGGGGCTGCCTCCTCCGCCAATGCACTGTTCTGATTCAACGGTTAAAACATTCACTTGAAAGTCGACGTTATACGTCGTATCGGGCTTTAAGTCTGAAATGTTTTTCTTTATATATCCTTTCATATCGCTTGAGTAGTTGTACCAGCTAAACTCAACCCCCTTACGATACTCATAGGGTTCAGGAAGTTGAGACAGCGTTGAAACGATTTCATCATTTCTTTCATGCTCAACAGCATAGTCTGCAACACTAATCTCGAATTCCTGAGAACTTTCCGAAAAGTCGAACGATAAGTTAACAGATTGTTTGTCTGATGGCGGAGGTGGTGTAGAATTCTCCCCCGAACCACAGGAAGCAAGAAGTAGAACCGAAAAGAACAACGCCTAAAATTTATAATTCATTATCATTCCCTAAATGCAACTTCCTGTTTCTACAAGACTTTCGCTGATTAAAACGATTAATTAAAAACATAAATAATGTTACAATTATTTAACTTATTTTTAAACCGATTATCTTTCTGCAATTTACCTTATCTATAATCAGGAGTACGAATAAATGGAATTTAAAACCCTGTCACGTTCCTTGTTACTCACATTTATGACCGCATATTTGTTTGGTTGCGGCGGCTCAAATGATTCTGATGAGGGAATTGAATATACCGTCACAGTGGCGTCTGAACCCGTGTATTACGGTTTAGGTATTCAATTTACCCCGCCAATAACTGGACATGGAACTAATCAAAGTGGACAAGAAATTTTCACCACTAGTATTGAGGGCTTTGAACATGAGTTCGGAACCTCTTATGAGTTACGTGTACTTGAGAAAAACGTTGATACTGAAGGTGTTGCCGATGGCAGTTCAATATCAATTGAGCTGGTCGAAGTTATTAGCTCGCAGTCCGACTCCGTTGGCACCAGCTATGTTTACAGCGAAGTAGAACTTAGCGGAAACCCTTTTACTGATAAAGAAGAGGGAGTTTATGGCTTTTATCAATATGAGTTCCTCTGTGCTGAAAACGCGGATTGCGATGCCTTGGTAGCTATTGCCGATAGCGGTGGTCTTGTTGAAGTCGAGTTCGAGTACACCGGTGGTGAAATACCTGTTACTTTGGTTCGATGGAATTAGTAACACTGTGTGAACCTCATGAAAGACTACCGAGAATCAGTAAGTTTTGTACTGCTGAATCTGCTTTTCCAAGTTACTCTCGGGGCTCTACTGAGCCCTTTACTAGATAATTTTGCGGGCCCAATCATAGTGGCTTCAAGTTGTGAAACGGAGTCACTCGAGGGTACTAAGGGCTGGTTCGAGTCCTATGGTGACAGCCTTTTCACTTGCTTTGCTGCACTTTAGTCGTCTTTTTAGACTACTTAATTATTTACCTGAATGCTCAATGTTAGAACTTAAAGCGGATACAGAAGTCCATTCAGGTAGAGATCAAATTTCGGAGAATAACGTAGGTTGTAAATAGTAACCAGGAAATGCCCATCATGGACATGAGCAGGAAATGAAGGTGGGCTTCAAGTAAAAGGAGCTATCATGGAAAATTTCTTATCACTATGGGGCGAATCGGCGTACACCAGCCTGGGCTTTTTCTGGATGGCTTTATGGGCGTTTGTATTAGGTTATTTGATCAGTAGCCTAATTCAAGTGCTTATCACTAAGCGGCGAATGCGCAAGGCTATGGGCGGCAATGATCTCAAATCCGTGTCGCTGGGCACTTTTTTTGGCTTTATCTCCAGTTCCTGCAGTTTTGCTGCACTTTCAACTACGCGGGCATTGTTCAATAAAGGGGCGGCCTTTAGTGCTTCAATGGCCTTTATGCTGGCCTCTACCAACCTGGTCATTGAACTGGGTTTTGTTATTTCTATTTTCCTCGGTTGGCAGTTTGTGGTTGGTGAATACGTTGGCGGGTTGCTGCTGATTTTATTCGTCTGGCTTTTTATTACGGTAACTAACCCCAAAAACCTCATCAAAAACGCCCGAGAAGAAGACGAAGAAGACGACGAGCATCAACATGAGAGCACGTTGTCTGATCTCTTTAGCTCAGATACCTGGAAAAAAGTTGGTCAAAAGTACGTTATGGAATGGCAGATGGTCTGGAAAGACGTGCTTATTGGTTTTACCGTTGCCGGTGTTATTTCCGCTTTTGTACCAAGCGCGTTTTTTGAATGGCTGTTTATTGGCGTAGGTACTGAGGGTGACCCGGGTTTCTGGTCATTACTGCAACAAGCGGTAGTGGGCCCGGTAGCCGCATTTTTCACCTTTATTGGCTCTATGGGTAACATTCCATTGGCTGCCGTCTTGTTCGGTGAGGGCGTAGCCTTTGCAGGTGTTATGGCGTTCATCTTCTCCGACTTAATTGTACTGCCGGTACTAAAAATTAATGCTCGTTACTATGGCTGGAAAATGGCGCTGTATATTGCCTTAATGCTTTTCACTTGTCTGGTGGCAGCATCCCTGGTTATGCACTATGGACTGTTCGCCTTTGATTTACTGCCGGACGCATCACAATGGTCGTCACCGGCCGAGCAGAAACATTTCAAACTTGATTATGGCTTTGTTCTGAACCTTATTTTCTTACTACTAAGCGTGGTCATGATTGTTCTTTGGCGTAAGAAACAAAAAGAGCACGACCATCACCACCACCATGACCATGGCGGTTCGTCCTCGGTAAGTGAAAAGGTTATGACTGGCCTTTGTGGTGTGAGTGTATTCTGGTTATTGGGCGGAATGGCCGTCTATATTTTGTAAAGTACCTTAACGGACAGGCTTTGTTATGCCATGTTTAGACTATGAAAGTTCTGATATGTGATGACTCAAAAGTTGCTCGAAAAAGCATTGAGCATGCCTTACCCAAGAGTTGGGACATTGAGGTGCGCTTTGCTGAAAACGGGCAAGAAGCTTTAGATCTTGTAGAGCAAGGTCTTGTTGAGCTGCTGTTTCTGGATTTAACTATGCCGGTTATGGATGGTTTTGAGGTATTACAGAACATTAAGGAAAAGCAGTTAGACTGCCTGACTATTGTTGTTTCCGGCGACATACAGGAAGAGTCTCAGCGCCGGGTTGAAAAGCTCGGAGCTTTGGGTTTTATAAAGAAACCCATTGTTTCTGAAGAGTTGCACGATGTACTTGAGCGCTACGGCCTTATCAGAGAGTTATTGCCCGGGAACCACCAGCGTAAGAAGACAAAAACGGAGCATATTGAACCTACCGATATTTTAAAGGAAGTGAGCAATATTGCGCTTGGTGATGCGGCAAAACTGCTTGGTGGTATGCTGGGTTCCTTTATTCAGCTACCTGTGCCCGATGTTGCTAAGCGCCCATACAATACTCTGATTAACGAACTTCACGATGAAAATATCCGGGTAAACATGGTGTCCGAAGGTTTTGTTGGTAACGCTATAGCCGGAGAAGCCATTCTCTGTGTTGATAACCGGACCCTAAACGACTTACCGTCTAAGTTGTCGGACTATCACGGTTATGAATTTAAGGACGACAGCCGAAGTGTCCTTTTAGATGTTGCCTCAACGCTTATTGCCGCTTTTTTAAAGCGGTTCTCATCGCAACTGGATTTAGAGTTAAATATTAGCCAGCCAGCTTTCTTGGGAATGAGCGAAACCGTCAATAATGTTTTTAAAGAGGATGTGAAAGATAAAGAAGTTTTAATCATTACCATCGATTATGAGATCCCTGATTACCATTTAAATTGCGATCTCTACGTTATTTTCACTGAAGCTTCAATTGCTGCACTTGAAGAACGAGCCGGGTACTTTATCGATGAATAAAGAGGAACTAGACATCACCAACCTACACTGGGTACTGCAAATTCTTCAGAACATTGAGGTTGGGTTGATTGTTTTTGACCGCGATTACAACGTTAAAGTGTGGAATGGCTTTATGGAAAACCATAGCGGCATCAGTAGCGTTGTCGCTAAAGATGAAAATTTGTTTACGCTATTGCCAACCTTACCTAAAAGCTGGTTCCAATATAAAACTGAGTCCGTTTTAAAGTTGGGTATTCAGGCCCACTGTAACTGGCAGCAAGAGCCCCATATTCTGAACTTTGAAAACACCCGGCCTTTTACGGCTGAATCTGATTTGATGTTCCAGAACGTAACGTTATTTCCTCTATTCTCCACGGACAAGCAAATTCACCATGTTTGTGCGTTGGTTTATGACGTCAGTGAGGAAGCCAATAATTTATTAAAGTTAAAAACTATCAGTCAGACCGATGCTTTAACCCAGCTCGTTAATCGCGGACATTGGCAAACGCTGTTTGAGCAGGAGTTTCTTCGTTGTAAGCGTTACGAAGACACCGCTTCAGTTATTATGATGGATATTGATCACTTTAAGCAGGTTAATGACACTTATGGGCACCAAATTGGTGACCGCGCTATTCAGCTAATAGCAGATATTATACTGGGAAGTCAGCGAGAAACGGATGCCTGTGGTCGTTACGGTGGAGAAGAGTTTGTCATACTCTTACCTAAAACGTCATTAAATGATGCTGTGTTAGTGGCCGAACGCCTGAGAAAGCAGATAGAGGAAACGCTTCTGCCCTTAGGCAAAGAATATAACGATGAGCAGCTAAAACTGACAGTAAGCGCAGGCGTTGCTGAGTTTTCTAATGAATTTTCAATTGCTGAGAACTGGTTAGAAAAAGCGGATGCTGCGTTATATGAATCGAAAGAGAAGGGCCGAAACCAGGTATCGAAGTAAAACCTCCGGCAAACAACCGGAGGTTTTATTCTTATTGTTTAGAAAGTAGCAATTACCTTCAAATCACCTGACACTTTGCTTTTATCAGAAACATACCCAATGCCCTGTGGGTTACTCAGTAAAAACTCAATAACCGCATCATCATTTGCCAAAGTATCTAGCGGCGTTGCACGACCGGTGAACTTCAACTTTGCCCAGTGGCGTTTAAGCTGCTCACCAGACTGCCCTAATAAGGTTTCTTCGAAAGCCTTTCGGGTTGCTGAGTCTTCAGGTAAGTTTACCCCGGTTAAAACTCGCGACTGCCCCAGGAATATTCGAGAAACTGACTCTTCGTTAATCTCAGTTTGTGAAACGACTACGCCATTTTGTGCAAGAGCTGAAAAGCTCAGCAGGCTTGTCGCTATAACGATGAGAAATACAGCAAACTTTTTCATCATAATTCCTTAAAATACAAATTGAACTGCAGCGGAAACCAGTACGTCAGACTCATCGATTAACTTGTCGTCAGAATGGGTAACGTCAAACTTCAGTACAGCGCTTGGCGCGATGTTAAAGTTGGCGCCTACAGAGGTGTAAGTGTTCTCGCTAATAACCTGAGTTGCTACTTGGTTAATAACGGCTTGTAACTGAGGAACAGGAACGCTGAAACGCTCGGCATCAATGACTTTATCGTCGGTTTGGCCAACGGTAGCGTGTAATGTCCAGTCTTCAAAACGCTTACCTGCAGTAAGGTAACTAGAGCGCTGTTCAGGAATATAGCTGCCATCAACTTCAAGCTCGGTATATTCTCCACCTACAAACCAGTTGAAATTGTCGTACATAAAACCGACACCAGCGAAAGTCCCTTTGTCTTCAGAAACTTCCAGCTCTGAAGCGACCTGTGCAGCACCCGCTTCTCTTAGCGTTGCCAGCAAGCCGTCAATCTCATTAAGGTGAATATTGGTATCGTTGGTCTGGTAATACGCAATACGCATGGTCAGGTTGTTGTAGATGGCGCTGGTATTAAAACCTATCAGGTTATTCATTTCTGCTTCTGCCGCTTCGCTGCCACCTGCTTCAATATCGTCTTGCATGTTGCCGGCAATAACTTGCGTATTGAAGATAAAGTTACCGACAAAGGCGTTGTGCTGGAAGCTCACACCAGTGTAATTGTCGAAAGCGACACGATAGACACTTTGAGGTGTGCGTAGCCAGTGGTAGCTGTAACCTATATCCAGAGAGTCTGAATACATATAGAAAGGCAGGCGCAATTTACCCACGTTAATGCTTGCCGCGTCGGTTAGTTGGTACTGTAAGTAGGCCCATTCAACACCTAAGTCGAAGTCCTCTGAGCCACGAGACATAATCTGTGCGGTGACACTGAGTTTGTCAGATAAGTTGGCTTTTGCTTGTAGTGCAAATAAGCTCTCCGGATTAAAGTCTACGTCGTTATCGTAGCCAAACAGTTCGTCGTCGCTGCCAGTTGTCATACCTGCTGCGATATTACCAAAACCACTCCACTGAATTTTATCTTGTGCCTGAGAAGGCAGGCTCATGACCAGTGCTGCAGCACCGAAACAAGCTGCTAGAGAGTACTTCATTTAAAGCTCCTGAGAAAAGTTACATCATCTTAATTTAGAGGGATCTAAATTTGGCGAAATTTTGCACTGTTAAAGATGCGTAAGCAATACTTCATTTGCCGTACAGAAGAGTGTTAAATTAACAATATGGCTCATTTTTATGCGCATTTTTATCGCCTGAAAAGTACATTTGATTAACAGTTAAGGATGCTATGCACCATCACCATCATCACCACGAAAGCTCGTCAGAGCGCATTGGCTGGGCGTTTTTCCTTAACCTGTGTTTTACCATTATTGAGTTTATTGGCGGAGTGTTGACTAACAGTACCGCTATTTTAGCTGACGCAGTGCATGATCTCGGCGACAGCATCTCTATTGGTATGGCCTGGCTGTTGGATAAGTTCAGTCGAAAAGACGCAACCCACACCTTTACCTACGGCTACCAGCGGCTTTCTCTGGTGGGTGCTTTTATTAATGCTGTTGTACTGACGGCAGGTTCTATCTGGATTTTATTCGAAGCTATTCCTCGTTTATGGAACCCGGTAATGCCAATGGCCGAAGGTATGGCGCTATTGGCCGTGTTCGGTGTCATTGTGAATGGCTATGCGGCATTTAAGCTTTCTCATGGCAAGTCGCTGAATGAACGAGTGCTTAACTGGCATCTGCTTGAAGACGTATTGGGCTGGGTAGCGGTGCTAATTGTGTCGATCATTCTTATGTTTGTCGACTGGCCTATTTTAGACCCCCTTTTATCCATTGCTTTTACCCTGTTTATTTTGGTGAACGTTATTCGTCACCTGGGTTCTACGGTTAAACTCTTTGTACAGGCGTCCCCCGACCCGGAAGTTTATCGGCAAATACGCGAACAATTAACCTCGTTAGAACTCGTGAATGATGCCCACCACTTACATTTCTGGTCTTTGGATGGTGAGCGCCATGTATTAACGGCGCATATTGTGGTATCAAAAGAACTGGAATGCGCGGAAAGAGCGCTTTTAAAACAACAAATATCAGAACAGTTAGCTGTGTTTGAGTTGGCTCATACAACCATAGAGCTGGAGTACCCAGACGAAGCTTGTCGAGATCATTAACAGGAGAAGATCATGGAATTGTTCGGAAGTTATACCTCGCCGTTCGTTAGGCATTGTCGCATTGCTTTACTGGAGACAAAGACAAAATTCTCATTTACCGAAACGGACTTTGAAACCAGCGCTAAATTAACCCCGGCTAAAAAGGTGCCGTTTTTGCACCACAATGATCTGCGCCTTCATGACTCAAGCAGCATACTAAAATACGTTCGGGAAAAAGCCGATGAGCGTTTTTTTGCGGACACAAAAGATTTTGATCAGTACTGCCTGGTAAACACGGCTATGGATGCTGCCATTAATTTGTTCTTGTTAGAAAAAGCGGGTGTAACACCAGATAAGGTACCTTACCTTAAGCGCCAGCAGCAGCGTATTGAAGACATACTTCAACTCATGGAAGACAAAGAGCATGCGGTTGCTTATGAAGGGCCTCACCCCTTTAGTGACGGAGAGCTACGTTTAGGTTGTTTCTTAAGCTGGGGCTTATTCCGTGAACGTTTCAATCTGGATAAGTATCCGCGACTTCAGGCCTTTGTCGATAAATTAAACGACTATCCTTACTTCGCGGATACTGATCCTAACCGTGATTAATCGGCTTTAATGGCACGGCTGCGCTGGGGAATTTCCTCATTCAGCAGCCGGTCATTTTGTGAATAGTCCACCGGAACATCAATAAGGTGAACCCCGGGCTTATCTAAGCAGTCTTTTAGCAGCGGTATCAGATTCTCAGTTTTGTCTAAACGATAGCCCTTCGCACCATAAGACTCTGCATATTTCACAAAATCCGGGTTATTGAAATCTAAGCCATAGTCGCTGAGTTTCATGTGTTGCTGTTTCCATTTGATCATGCCGTAACCGCTGTCATTAAGGATAACGACAACAATATCCAGCCCCATGCGCACCGCGGTTTCAAGCTCCTGCGAGTTCATCATAAAGCCGCCGTCACCGCATATTGCCATAACTTTCTTTTCCGGGTTAACCAGCTTAGCAGCCATTGCAGAAGGTAAGCCGGCACCCATTGAAGCCAGTGCATTATCCAGCAGTACAGTATTTGGCTGACGCGCTGGGTAATTACGGGCAAACCAAATTTTGTAGATGCCGTTGTCCAGTGCAATGACACCGTCGTCCGGCATCACTTCACGGACATCTTCCACCAGACGCTGTGGTAAAACCGGGAAGCTACCATCGTCGGCGCCTTCATCGGTATGGTCACGCATATGGTCGCGAACCTTCAGCATAAAGTCGAAGTCCCAGTGGTCTTGTGGCTCAGTTCCCTCTTTTAATTGCCAGATGCTGTTGCCAATATCACCAATCATGCTGGCGTGCGGGAAGTAAACTGAGTCGACTTCTGCGCCCTGAAAGTTAATGTGTACCACTTTACGTTTGTCATTATCGCCGGTTTTCATCATAAATGGGGGCTTCTCTACCACGTCGTGGCCCACATTAAGGATTAAATCCGCTTTCTCTATCGCCCGGTGCGGGTAGTCTCCATCGGAAACGGCCGCGTTACCCAGCCAGCGAGGATGATCCTCATTGATAACGCCTTTACCCATTTGGGTGGTAATAAAAGGAATGCCGGTTTTATCGACAAAGGCGCGTAACATTTTTGCCGTAATTTTACGGTTGGCAGCGGCACCTATCAGCAACACCGGGTGTTTTGCTTCTCGCAGAAGTTCCAGCACGTGGCGTACCGACTTATGCTCGGTAATGGGGCGGCGCGAATGACTGGCTTGTATTGGAAGGCTGCTGACCTCCTCGCGGCTGATGTCATCCGATAACTCCAGATGAGAAGCGCCCGGGCGTTCGTCCTCAGCGCGACGGAAAGCTTCGCGTATGTGCGCCGGAATGCTGCTGGCGCTAATAATCGCCTGAGTGTATTTGGTAATGGGGGTCATCATGTCGACCACATCAATGATTTGGAATTGACCCTGATGACGCTCCTTTATGGGTTTTTGTCCGGTAACCACAACCATGGGCATAGCGCCAAGCTGAGCATAGGCCACAGGGGTAACCAGATTCGTTGCACCCGGCCCCAGGGTTGATAGACACACGCCGGGCTTTCCGGTCAGGCGACCGTATGTGGCAGCCATAAAGCCAGCGCCCTGTTCATGCCGGGTTAAAATAAGTTCGATATCAGACTTTGATAGGGACTCAAGTAAGTCCAGGTTTTCTTCGCCGGGAATGCCGAAAATGTACTTCACACCCTCGTTTTCAAGTGCTTTTACGAATAAATCGGATGCTTTCACTTCGCTTTCTCCTTGCGTTAAAGAATCTTCTAGTTAGGCCTACGTAAAGCATAGGAGAGATGATCAAAAAAATCCGCAATCAGCACTAACTGATTACGGATTTTACAGTCTTTTAAAACTGAACTCTTAGAACGAGTAACTGACTTTTGAGTAAACAAAGCGGCCACGAGGGTTGTGAACGCTTGGTGCATAGCCGTAAAGGTCGTTGTTAAACGCTTCCGGTGGCTCTTCGTCGAACAGGTTGGTGGTACCAATCGTCAAACGAAGTTCCGAGGTCACATCGTAGTATGCTTGTAAATCAACCAACAGTTGCTTATCAATCATACGGGTTTCACTCGACTCAACGTTAGCCGGTGCCTGATAATCTTCAAACTCACCAATGTAGTTCAGATTGAGGTTAACACCTAAAGCATCACGTCCCCATTCTGCACGGGCTGTCCAGCGGTGCTCCGGATACTCGTACTCGCCGGCATAGTCGATACCGTCTTTCTCGAACTTGCTCATGTAAGACCAATCAAGACCTAAACGAACATCGCCAATGTCTTGTAGTTGCCAGTTATAGTTTGCTGAAAAATCAACCCCTGCAGCTTCCTGACTGGAAAGGTTAACGTAGGTGTTGTAAAGAACAGCCAACTCACCCAGCTCATCTCCTGGTAGTGGGTCGCGGCGCTCACAGACCTCGCTGTCCTGGTCGTTACAGTGCTCGTTGTAAACGTTCTCAAAGTCGTTTTGAACAATTTTGTTATCTTGTTCAATTGACCAGTAATCAGCAGAGATATCAAACGCGTCAGTGACCTGCCAAATACCACCAATATTATAGCTTGATGACTCTTCTGGCTGCAGGTCTTCAGAGCCGGAGAATACAATGGTGTAATCCAGTGGTACACAGCTTTCGCCATCGGTTTCGCAACGATATTCATCAATAAAGAAAGTTGAAACCTGCGATGGACCCAGACCAATTTGTGCCAGTGACGGAGCACGGAAACCTTCGCCGTAGGATGCTCGTAACGTCACGTCTTCAGTCGGACGCCATTGCAATTTAAACTGCGGATTGAAGGTTGAGCCAAAGTCACTGTAGTCATCGTAACGACCGGCAACAGTTGCTTCTAACTGATCAGTAATTGGAATGAGAAATTCGACATAAGCAGCCCACTGGTCGCGCTCAGCTTCGGCTTGCACCGATTCGGTACCAAAGATAAGACCACGCTGGAACTGATCATCCGGTTGGTCAAATACGTCTTCTTCACGGTATTCAAGACCGGCTGCCATGGAGACCCAATGCTCACCCAATTGGAACGCTTCGCCAGCGATACTGGCATCAACTGCGGTCAGGTGGGATTCACCCCGGCGTACCAGTGAAGTAGTAATGTCATTAATGACTTCAGGGTCGTTGATGGTGCCGCCAAATGGATTGTAGTTGCCAGCGTTAATTTGCTCCTGCAAAAAGTCAGTACGTACCCATCCTTGCTCACGTGAACCCGTTTGCATGCCTTCGCTGCGGCCTTTTTGGTAAGAGATATCCCATGCCCAGCCGTCTAAGTCTCCGCGTAAGCCCGCAATAAAACGTAAAGTGTCGGATTCAACATCCCAAATACGGGCACCGGCATCTACTGTCCGGAAAAAGTTGATATCGACACGCTCACCCCAAGGGTTGTTAGGGTGATCAGCCGGGACATAGAGTCCGGCATCGGCGTCTAACGGTGTCGGTGCGCCACCGGCTTTTGAGCGGTTATGCTGAGCGGCTACTTCGATATAGCCCTCAACGTCTCGCGAAAACTCTTTACGAGACTGGATAATAGCACCTACGCGTTCAGCTTCCGGGAAGATTTGCGCATAAGGACCGTAGTCAAATACACAGCGTGTTCCAACCAGTGAATCTTCCGGACAGTCCGGATCGGGCTGCTCCTCACCGTCAACAATAAAGCTTCCCGGAAAGCCTCGTGATGAGCGAAAGTCATTACCGCCCCATGGACTTTGGTTTGCAGTACCGTTTCTGCCAAACTCGGCACCTGTAATCGAGGTGTTTTTCCAGTAATCCAGAATCATGGTGGTATTGCTGTCGTCTCCACCCGTGCCCCAGACCAGACTCATACTGGTTTCTTCGTAGTTAGCATCACCGGTTGTTCCACCGTGACTGGCCGTTAGCTCTGTACCGACAAAGTCATCTCTTAAAATAATATTAACGACACCAGCTACGGCGTCAGAACCGTAAATAGCGGAAGCACCGTCTTTCAGAATATCGATGCGTTCAATCGCCGCTACGGGAATTGAGTTAATGTCGACAAATGAATTTGCTACGCCTTCGGCAAAGGAAGAAACCGCTACACGACGGCCGTTAAGCAAGACCAGTGTTGAGTCGGCACCAAAGCCACGCAAGCTAATTGCAGCAGCGCCGTTCGCGGTAGTGTCCTGGCTATTGCCCTGAGTTGAGAAGGTTCCCACACCGGCCGATGGCAAGCGCTCGAGAAGTTGCTGAAGGTTGTTAAAACCTGAGGCTTCAATGCTTTCTCTGTCAATAACTTCGACAGGAGAAGCGCCTTCCATATCGGTTCGTGAGATTCTGGAGCCTGTGACCTGAATGCGTTCAAGAGCGTCATCTTCTGCCTGATTCTCTTGATCCTGCGCAAAGCTGACCGGTGACGCGAATGCGGCTCCTATTGCTAATGCACATAGCGAGTATTTAAAGTTTGTTTTCATTATTATGTTCCCCCCGGGAGTTTTTATCGATTTTGTGTGTTAAATCAACAACACAGCATCTTTTGTTACATTAAATCAACATGTGATCAATACAATATATTGTAAAAGTTTGAAAAAAATCGAAAGCTTGATGCTAAATGGATTAAGTGAGGGGAAGCTGTTTAAACTTTAAATGAAAAAGCCCGCGACTCAGAAAGAGCCGCGGGCTTTGTATTAAATGGAACTAACGATTAAGAGTTTTCTTCACCTGTCATTTCTTCTAAGCGTGCACGTAACTCTTCGTCGTTTTGTGCCTGCTGAATAATCATGTTGTATTCTTGCGGAGTAAGGCCTGCATCTTCAACGGCTGCAATCATTTCTTCCTGTGCAGACTGCTGAATTTCACGAGCCTCTTCCTGGTTCTCAGCTTCCTGGAACTGGTCACGGTATTTTTCAGTAACACCCTGAACGTCTTCCATAGCGGTTACAAATTTAACCAGCATACCTTCAGTGATTTCCTGAGTTTGCTGCTGCTGAGCCATAGGATCCTGCGATTGCTGCTGTTGAGCCATTGCCGCAGTACTACCCAGCGCGAATACAGTTGCTAATGCGATAATTGTCTTTTGCATGATAATCTCCTAATTGAATTTATCAGTTTTTATTAACGCTCTAACTAAAGCGAAGACTGTGCCAACTTTTTAACGTGTTGATTTTAATATGCTTTTAGTTTTTTTCAGTTAGCGCTCAGAAAGTCAGCCCAAAAATGTGTATCCTTAGTACACAGTCAAAGGAGGCAGTGTGACAAAAAGATACAGTTGGCCACTATCCAGCCTGCAACGAAGGCTTCTAATGTATGTCGTTGTGCCTATGTTATTGATTTCGGGCGTGGCGATAAGTGTTGGACTGCAGGTTGCATCTGACGAAGCCAATGAGCGTTTAAAAAGTGACTTAGAGCTGCTGGGACGGGCCATTAGCTTACCCATAAGCGATGCATTACTTAATAACGACTTAGCAACGGTTCAGGCTAACCTGGATTCAGTCTTTAATATTGGCCGGGTGTACGGGGCATCGGTATACAATGTGTATGGTCAGCAAGTCGCAGAAGCCGGTATCACCGAAACCGATTTGAGCAACAGCCAGCTCGCACTGGAAACTGTTCAGACGGGGGTGAAGCAAGACGACTACCGCCGTGTTGAAGGTCGCGATGTTTTCTCCCAATTCCTTCCTATTGTTGATCGTGGCGGCCGAATTATTGGCTTACTACAAATAAACCGGCGGGCCAGTGACTTCGATGAGTCTTTTGAAACGCTGAGTCAGTATGCCTGGCTGAGCTGGGCTGCATTTGGCCTGATCACTATTGCGGTATTGGTATTTGGGCATTATCGCGGTGTTGGGCGACATGTGGTGGCACTAAAAGACGCAATGCTGCAAGTCGCAAAAGGAAATCGAAGCACTCGAGTGACACCCGCCGGGCCTTCGGAGCTTCAGGATGTTGCCCTGGGGTTTAACCGGATGCTGGATAGCATTACTGAAGCGGAGCAGGAGTTAGAACAGCGACGTGAGCACGAAGCGTCGTTGCAGCGAGCGTTGCGGGAACAGGAAAAAATGGCAGCTATTGGCAGTGTAGCCAGCGGTGTTGCCCATGAGTTAGGAGCGCCGCTTACTGTTATTGATGGACGCGCCAGTCGATTATTACGTAACCATAAAGACGATGACAGCCAGCGACAACTTAAGGCCGTCAGAGGCCAGGTACAAAGGCTTACCGGACTGGTGAATCAATTGCTGGCATTTTCAAGAACGCCGGTGCAGCACAGAGAAAGCATTTCCCTGCGAGATCTGATAACAACGGCAATGACCAGCATTGAGTTTGAGCAGGATAAAGGTTCTGCCAGAGTGGTAGTTAAAGAGCTTGTCGATGTCATTCTTAAAGTTGACATAAAGCGACTGGAACTGGCCTTAGTAAACGTACTGCGCAATGGCTTGCAGGCCGCTGAATCTGAGGTTGCTGTCGCGGCTGAGTACGCTAATGACGGAGTCGTCATTACCATAGATGATGACGGAGAAGGTTTACCTGATGCAATGAAAGATAAAGCATTACAGCCGTTCGAAACCAATAAACCACAAGGTAAAGGGACGGGTCTGGGTTTGACCATAGTTAAGCACGTATTGAATGATCATGGTGGTGAATTGTCTTTGACCAATAACCCAAATGACGGTTGTCGGGTTATTTTGAGTTTACCGGCACAATGCGTTCGGCAAGCGGTTAAAAACGGAGGCAGTAAATGACAGCAGCAAAAGCCATGATAGGTGTAATTGAGGATGATCCGGCTCTACAGGAACTGCTTGTTGAAGAGCTTGAGGCTGAAGGCTATAAGGTAACTGCCTGGGGCAGTGTTGAAGGCTTTAAAAAAGCCGCTGCAACTCTGGACTTGATCATTAGTGATATTCGCTTGCCGGGTCAGTCGGGGCTGTCACTTTTAGACAGCCTGAAAAATGAAGACAACGCTCCGGCACTGTTATTAATTACGGCTTTTGGCACGGTTGATCAGGCGGTTGATGCGTTAAAGCAGGGCGCGGATGACTTTCTGACCAAACCTTTAGATGTTGAACATTTATTGCTAAGTGTACAACGTATTCTTGAGCATCGCTCGTTGCAGCGGGAGCTAAAGCGCTACCGTCAGCAGCAAAAAGGACCGGGTGGTTTAGTCGGGCAGAGTCCGTCAATGCGCAAGCTTTATGATCAAATAGAACGTATTGCGCCGGCTGACGGAAGCGTTCTGATCACCGGCGAAAGTGGTACCGGTAAAGAGCTGGTGGCAAAGGCGCTGCATCAGTTAAGTGACCGCGCTGAACAAAGCTTTCAGGCGGTAAACTGCGCCGGCATTCCGGCCGATTTAATGGAAAGTGAATTTTTCGGCCATGCAGCCGGGGCTTTTACCGGCGCGCAGAAAAAACGGCAAGGTTTATTGAAACAGGCAGACGGCGGTACCTTGCTACTGGATGAAATTGGCGAAATGCCAATGGCTTTGCAGGCGAAACTATTACGTGTATTGCAGGAAGGCACGATTCGTGCGGTGGGCAGCGACGAAGAAGAAACCGTGAATGTCCGCATATTGGCTGCTACCCACCAGGACTTAGAAAAGCACGTTGAAGACGGGCGCTTCCGGCAGGACTTATTTTATCGGCTGGAAACCTTTAGTTTACGAGTGCCTCCTTTACGCGAGCGCGGTGAAGACATTGAACGTCTCGCTAACTACTTTTTACAACAGTTGCAGAAAGGCAGCGACAAATCGGTTCAGAGCATTTCACCGGCTGCGCTTGAACAGCTTTATCGCTATCGCTTTCCTGGTAATGTCCGCGAACTGCAAAATGCGATAGAGCGTGCGTTTACTTTTTCCAGAGACGACAAAATAGCGGTTGAAGATTTACCGCAAAGAATTCTGGAGAGTGAGCATGAACCCGAAGTGGAATATGCCGCAGAGTGGCCAACTCTGGACGAATATCAAAATCAATACATACGCAAAGTGCTGGTGCACGCAGAGGGTAATAAATCGAAGGCGGCTGAAATTCTTGGGGTAACCCGGCGCACCTTGTACCGCTGGCTTGAGCAGCATGGTGAGTGATCAAACTGGCGTTTTACTGCGTAGTCTATAATAAGTTTTTGACTCATTTAACGGGAGTGCTAAGTGAAAGTATTAATGGTATTAACCTCACACGATAAGCTCGGTGACACAGACCATAAGACAGGTTTCTGGGTAGAAGAATTTGCGGCTCCGTACTACGTTTTTGCAGACGCGGGCGTGGATGTTACTTTGGCATCGCCAAAAGGTGGTAAGCCACCCATCGATCCAAACAGCACTTCCCCTGACGCTCAAACGGAAGCGACGAAGCGCTTTGATAACGACACAACAGCACAGCAGAAATTAGAGACAACCTGCAAGCTGGATGAAGTTGATCCGGAAAGTTTTGATGCGATTTTCTATCCTGGTGGTCATGGACCTTTATGGGATTTAACGAACGACGAGCATTCAATTAAGCTCATTGAGCACTTCTGGAGTAAAGGTAAGCCGGTTTCCGCTGTTTGCCATGCTCCTGCGGTATTACTGAATGCTAAAACGCCGTGTGGCGACCCAATTGTTCAGGGCCGCACAGTAACGGGCTTTAGTAACAGCGAAGAGGCTGCGGTAGAGCTTACCGATGTGGTCCCTTTCTTACTTGAGGACGAACTGACAGCTAAAGGCGGTCATTACCGCAAAGTTGATGACTGGCAGGCCTATGCCGTTCAGGACGGCATGTTAATTACAGGTCAGAACCCTGCGTCATCGGAGCAGACGGCGCAGCGCCTGCTCGATGTACTCAGAGCCAGCCTGTAATTTGCCTTAAAAGCGTCGGCGCCAACTGATGCCGACGCTAGCCTGCCTGCCAACAGCAGGTTCGAATGAGCGTCCGCTTCCCTGGTTAACAACAACAGCACCAACGTAATCCTTGTCCGTAATATTGTCGACCCGGGCCCATAGGTCCAGCTCGCTTTTTGCCCACTGCCAGTCGCGGCTTACTGCAATATCCCAAGTCGTATAAGACGGTGCAAAGGTATCGTTTTGATCATTAACCGGCGTTTCATTTCTATACTGCCCCGCTAACTGAACCAGCCATTGCTCTGCGGGCTGCCAGTTCAGGCGCAAGTACCCCTGGCTCTTTGCTACGCCGGGTAATTGATTACCCTGTAACGGGCCATCATCAAAGCTAGCGTCTATATAACTGTATGACAGCAGCACATTTAGCGCTTGTGTCAGCGCCCCGTTAACGCTCAGCTCAGCCCCTTCGCGCGTTGTTTCTGAGGCATTACGGTAGGTTGTACGCCCATCGTTTGACTGGTCTACGAGAATTTCGTCTTCGCTTTCAATACCAAAGAAAGCGAAATGCAGACGCCAGTTGTTATCGAGTTGATGCTTAATACCCCATTCCCACTGATCATTGGTGGATGGACCCAACTCGCGGTTCAGGCCCGAGCCTTCATTTCGGTAGGCAAGTTCTGTCAGCGTCGGGGTTTCAAAACCTTGTCCTAAACTCAGATAAGTTGCTGAGGTTGGCAGAAACTGCCAGGTAAGCGAAATAGCGGCTGTGGTTTCACTAAAGTCACTGCTACCACTGTCATCGGAGTTATCCAGCTCAGTAAAGTAGTCTTTTACTTCATAATTAATGTCACTGTAACGAACCCCACCAGTTGCAGACCAGTCTTCAGACAGCTGCCACTGAAAACGCAAATAAGCTGAAGCATTTTCAATCCAGTTGAATTCGTCGCGACGCAGCTCGCCCTTTTCACCGCTGTTATTCACAAAACCAAAGCGGTGATCCTGCTGGCGTTCTATTTGCGCGCCGAGGGTTGCCGACCAGTTGACTCCGCGCTGGCGCCAACGTGCATGTGCTCCCTCAAACTGGCGGGAAACATCGATAACCGCACCCGAGCTTGTGTCACCATCACCGGCAAACGGCAGGAACTGCTCAATATCGCGGTCGCCCTGCCACAGTGAGAGTAAGCCCTCGCCATTGTCGCGTTCATGAAACCAGCTAAATGAACCCTGACGATGATGAATGTCCTTGCGGGTATTGAAGTCAACTGCCCGTTGTACTGTCTGGGTGGGGTCATAACGCCAGTCTTGTGGGGTTAATGCGCTGGGGTCCTGCAATAGTGGCGCATCGTTATTATCATAGCGGATAATAAAGCGATTCTGATCATCCCATTGATGGTACCAGCGCACAGCCTGTTGCTGGCGCTCGGCGGAGTTATGTCGGCGCGGGCCGTCAGTCTGAAAATCTGACGCCAGAACTTGCAGTTGTTTGTTGTCGGTTGCCCATTGGGCATTGACGTTATACCGCTGTGTGTTGTTCTCGCTGAACTGGCCACCCCATTCCAGTGCAGTTTCAGTCGGCTTGCGGCTGAACCATTCAACCACACCGCCACCGGAGTTACCGTACAAGGTAGCTAACGGACCGCGCAAAACTTCCAGCGAATCAATGCTGTCGAGAAAAATACTCGAGGTTTGAGCCTGGCCATCGGGCATAGACAAAGGAATACCGTCGACATTAAGTTGCAAACCTCTTACTCCAAACGCGGCTCGTGAACCGAAACCGCGAACCACCAGGCGTGTATCCTGCGCGTAGTTATAACGGCTGTCGGCCTGAATCCCTGCAACGCCGGCTAAAGCATCACCGGCATCAATTTTCATGGAGGGTAAGGTGTTTTCGACGTTAACGCGGTCAATGCTGGCCGCAGTGGTTAGCCAGGGTGTTTCGCTCTGAGTGGCTGTCACCACGACGGTTTCGTCGACTTCTGTCGAATGAACAACGAAAGAGGCCGCCAATAAAGGCAGCCCCGTGTAAGTGAGTTTTTTTAAAACTGCTGAATATGACATGGTTAATCCGCTGGTTTTATCTGAATAATGGCACCGTCAGACTCATCGGTCAGTAAATATAAGTAACCGTCGGGTCCTTGTTTAATGTCACGAATACGTGCATCAACGGCGTCTTCAAATAAGCGCTCTTCATGCATCATGCGGCCTTCATATAAGTCCAGGCGGGCTACCAGGGAGCTTTTCAGGGCAGCAACAAAGAAGTCGCCTTTCCATTCAGGGAAAGCATCTCCCGTGTAAAAGGTGGCGCCAGCTGTTGCAATAGACGGAACCCAATAATAAAACGGCTGCTCAGTGCCTTCTTTTACGGCGTCCTCGCTGATGGTTCCGCCGCCGTAGTCAACACCGTAAGTCACTTCCGGCCAGCCATAGTTTTTACCGGCTTCAGGAATATTTACTTCGTCGCCGCCTTGTGGGCCGTGTTCAACCGACCATAACTTTCCGGTTTCAGGATGAATATCAGCGCCCTGAACGTTGCGGTGACCATAGGACCAAATTTCGTCAAGTGCGTTGTCATCGCCAACAAAGGGGTTGTCTTCCGGTATGCTGCCATCCGGCCAAATACGTACGATTTTACCGTGATGGTTATCCAGCGTTTGTGCATCATCCATACGTGAGTAACGGTCACCTAAGGTAATGTACAAGTGTCCCTCAGGAGAAAAGACTAACCGTGAACCAAAGTGAGCATTGCTCTCATATTTTGGTGCCTGGCGAAAGATAACTTCTTTATCCGTAAATTCTTTGTCATTAAGTTTGGCACGCATAACGGCCGTACTGTTGCCTTTACCGTCGTCCTGGGCTGCTTCGGAGTAGCTAATGTAAACCCAATTGTTTTCTTCAAAGTCTGGGTCAACGGTTATATCCAGCATACCACCCTGACTTTTAGCAACGACTTCCGGGGTGCCGCTGATTTTTTCGCGGTAGTTACCATTAGCTGATACCCAGTAGATATCTCCGGTTCGTTCTGTCACTAAAATGCTTTTATCCGGAAGAAATGTCATACCCCAAGGGTTAGTGAAGCCGTCAGCAAGTGTGCTGACACTGACTTTATGACGTTCCGTTTCGACATCTTCAGCGGTTGCAGCAGTACTGAAAGAAGCCGCTAGTATTGCGGTTAAAACAACTTTTGGATTGAACATCGGTCTCTCCTTCTTATTGAATTATCTTCAGTATACGTCATTCATCGGAATTTTGATGACACTGTGCTTGATCTGTTCGTCGCTTTGGCCGTTAATACTGTTATCAATTGTAAAAAGGTATTGGAACTTCATGAGCAGCAAGGTGTTTAGTACCGACTCGTTACTGATTTTAGCGCAGTGGTTAGCCGCTGCTTTTGTTCTGGTTATTATTGGGTTAGTCGTTTCTGTTGGCATCATGTACGTTGTTGACAGGACGCAGAACCGACACACCATAAGACATAACTACCCTGTTATTGGCCGCTTTCGCTACATGTTTGAGCGTATGGGTGAGTTTATGCGTCAGTATTTCTTTGCGATGGATCGCGAAGAAATGCCATTTAACCGGGCGCAGCGTAGCTGGGTGTACCGGGCTGCCAAGAACGCTGATCGTAACGTTGCCTTTGGTTCAACACGTGACTTAAGTCGTACCGGAACTATTATTTTCAGCAACGCTCCTTACCCGCCTATGGCTGAGCAGGCAACATCGCCAGAGCCGATTACTATTGGTCCTTACTGCGAGACTCCTTATTCTCCGGTGTCGTACTTTCATATTTCAGGAATGAGTTACGGTGCGTTGTCGCCGGTGGCGGTTAAGTCACTGTCGCAGGGGGCTGCAAAAGCCGGCTGTTGGTTGAACACGGGTGAAGGTGGCTTGTCGCCTTATCATTTAATGGGGCATTGCGACATTGTGTTTCAAATGGGGACTGCGAAGTTTGGTGTTCGCGATAAAGAAGGTCGACTCGACGAGGACCGTCTGGCAGAACTTGGTCGCCACGACAATGTGAAAATGTTTGAAATTAAACTGAGTCAGGGTGCTAAACCGGGCAAAGGCGGTATCCTCCCGGGTGTTAAAGTTAACAGTGAAATAGCCAGAATTCGGGGAATTGTTGAAGGCGAAGACGCAATTAGCCCCAACCGGCATCCGGAGATAGGCAATAACGAAGAGTTACTCGATTTTATCGAAAAGGTTCGTACTATTACCGGCAAGCCAACGGGGTTCAAATTTGTGATGGGCGATCCTTCATGGATCGACGAACTGATAGATTGCATTTTAACTCGCGGCGAAGAGTCAGCTCCTGATTTTATTACGCTGGATAGTGCCGATGGCGGAACCGGAGCGGCACCCCAGCCGCTAATGGACTACGTGGGTTTAAGAGTGACGGAAAGCTTGCCGATACTCATCGATAAACTGACCGAAGCGGGCTTGCATGGAAGAGTCAGGGTTGTGGTTTCCGGCAAAATGATTACACCGGCTGATGTGGCCTGGGCTATTGCTATGGGTGCCGATTTCGTGACTTCGGCACGAGGTTTTATGTTTTCACTAGGCTGTATCCAGGCTATGCAGTGCAACAAAAACACCTGTCCAACTGGTGTAACAACGGATGATCCTAAGCTGATGAGGGGACTGGATCCTGAGAATAAGTCGGTACGTGCGGCTAACTATCACAAATATATGGAGTATGGCGTCAATATCATTGCGCACTCCTGCGGTGTAACCGATCCGCGCCGGTTAAACCGCCGCCATGCGCGGGTAATTAAACCCGATGGCGAGAGCATCAGCCTGGCGGAACGTTATCCGTTACCACCGGCCAGACGTCGTTAGTTGAGTGTATTGACCGGCAACAGGCGCGCAATTTCTTCGGCGATTTTTCGGAAGGTTTGCCGACGACTGGTGGTCGGACGGTATACCAGACCGATATCACGAGAAGCTTCCTGACCAGTTGGCTTTAATGAAACCAAATCGGTGTTTTCTAAAATTCCCCGGTCAATGGCCATTTGCGGAACAAAGGTAGCGCCTAATCGGGCGTCTGCCATTTGCACCAGGCTGTGTAGGCTAGTCGCCGTAAAAGGATTCATTTTAATGGAATCGGTAAGCTGACAGGCCGCAACGGCGTGACCGGTCATGCAGTGCTCTTTTTCCAGCAGGAAAATACTGCGATCAGGCAGTTTGTCGTAGTCAACGGGCTCTCCTACTGTTTCCGCCAGTTCCTTATGCACCACCAGTTTGAAAGGGTCACGACCCAGTATCCATTTTTGGTTGCCCTGAATGTCCATAGGCAGCGCCAGTAACAGAATATCCAGCTCGCCGTTACGCAGGCGGTGCAGTAAGTTTTGTGTGGTATCTTCAGAAAGTTGCAGCAGTAGCTTAGGGAACTTGTTTTGTAAGTTTTTACTGAGTTCACCAATGACAAAGGGGGCTATGGTGGGAATAATGCCGAGCCTTAACGGCCCTTCCATAATATTGCCCTGCCCCTGAGCATAATGCAGTAACTCTTCCGACGCGCTAATGATGTCCCGTGCTTTTTCCACAATTTCTTCACCTAAGGCGGTAAAGAGAAAGGATTTATGGTCACGCTCAATAAGCTGGCAATCCAGTTGCTCTTCCAGATTTTGAATGCCACTGCTTAACGTCGACTGGCTAACATTGCACTCGGCCGCCGCGCGGTTAAAGTTTTGTTCCTGGTGCAGCGCCAGCAGGTAACTTAGGTTTTTCAAACTTGGTAATTTACTCATGAGATACCCGTCGCGTTTTTAATTGGTATTTCCGATTATCATAATTCGTTTTATTCGTTTTATCCAATCTGTCTCCGTCCGTACACTAGCCCTCGACTCGTTAAGGAACGAATACACTTTAAATCCCAATCACGGAGACAATTTATGTTAACAGTAGGCGATAAACTACCAGAATTCAGCGTCATTGCGGCAAAACCTAAGTTCAACATGCCGGAAGAGAATGGCGAAAGCGCTTTTGAAACTATCGACAACAACAGCTTTGAAGGTAAGTGGAAAATCATTTTCTTCTACCCAAAAGACTTCACTTTTGTTTGCCCAACTGAAATTGTTGAGTTCGCAAAACTGAATGAAGACTTCGCTGACCGCGACGCCGTTGTTATGGGCGGCAGCACTGATAATGAATTTGTAAAACTGGCATGGCGCCGTGAGCACCCTGACCTTGACCGCCTGAACCAATACTCTTTTGCTGACGACGGTTCTTTGGTCGACGGATTAGGTGTTCGTGACAAAGCTGAGAATGTTGCTTTACGTGCGACCTTCATCGTTGACCCGCACAACGTTATCCAGCACGTATCGGTAAACAACCTGAACGTGGGTCGTAATCCGGCAGAAATCGTGCGTATTTTAGACGGTTTACAGACCGATGAGCTGTGTCCTTGTAACCGTGCACTGGGCGGCGACACCCTTTAATCGGTGTTTACTTCCTAGAACTAAGCGCTGATGGCATTGCCATCGGCGTTCGCTAGGCGCTTTTACAGTATTTCAGGAGTTAAGCATGGCAATTGCAGACTACAAACAATTACTGGGTGATCACAGTAAAGACACCAAACTTAACCTGTCGAGCTTGTTCTCAAACGTTGAGCAGTCAGGTTTAACAAATGACCAGTTCTACGGCACAGCACTTTCGCTGGTTTACACTTTGTCGGACAACGAGCTGACTCAGGCCGTGGAAGAAGAAGCCGAAGGCAAAATTGAAGAAAACGTTAAGACGGCGGCAAAAACAGCAGCGTCATTAATGGCAATGAATAACGTCTATTATCGCTTCCTGCATTTATCGAGCGATAAACAGTTTTCTAAGCTTCCTGCGGGGCTCCGCATGAACGCAATGGCGAACCCGGGTGTGGATAAAGCCGACTTTGAGTTGTTCTCACTGGCGGTATCGGCACTGAATGGTTGTGGTATGTGTATTGATTCGCACGTACAAACCTTGCTGAAGCACGACGTTTCAGCACAAGCAATTCAATCGTCAATTAAGTTGGCGGCGGTACTTAATGCAGCCTTAACTGCACGCAAACTGTCGTAAACCCTCTAGGGGCTCCCCTTTGCCCCGTGCAACCTTTGCCCGTACCTTTTGGTGCGGGCTTTTTTATGGGTGCCTTTTTGTTGCTCCGTAGTTTATGTCCTACGCTTAAAACAGAAGCTAAGGAGGTACTATGCTGAGTATTAATTCAGACCGCTTAAAAAAATCCGTGCTTGAACTGTCCAATATTGGTTACAACGAAACTGACCACGGCGTCTACCGTTGGGGTTTTACTGATGCCGATATGGAGGCGCGCCAATGGATGATGAACCAGGCAAAAGCCGAAGGTTTTGAAACCTTTATGGATGGTGCCGGTAATGTGTTCTTCGGTATTGGTGACTATCTTAAAAAACCTGCCGTTCTTACCGGTTCGCATTTAGATACGGTTCCGGCTGGCGGTATTTTTGACGGCGCACTGGGCGTGTTGGCCGGATTCGAAGTTTTGCGCTCGATCAAAGAAAATGACATTAAATTGAAGCATCCTGTATGGGTGGTCGGCACTGCTGAAGAAGAAGGACGCTTTGGCGGTATGATGGGGTCACAGGCTATTGCAGGTGTACTAAACCCTGACTGGCTTATGTCGGCTCATGACGCTGATAATGTGTACCTAAAAGACGCCATGGCCGCTCATGGCATGAATGTGATGGATGCTCTGGACGCAGCCTGGCCACCTGAGCGACTGAAAGCCTTTTACGAGTTACACATTGAGCAAGGGCCGGTACTTTTTCAAAAAGAAATTACCATTGGTGCCGTGGAGGGCATATCCGGTGTTTTCAAATGGATAGTGCACTTAAAAGGTAAAGCTGACCACGCTGGTACAGCACCAATGAACATGCGCAGCGACGCCTTCATGGGGTTGGCTGACTTTGCTCATGAAATTGAGCGCATTATTGCAGAAGACGGTACGGACAAGACGCGTATTACTGTGGGTAAAGTGGATTTAAAGCCGGGCAGCCCGCATACCGTACCCGGAGAAGCCGTATTTACTATTGTCGGTCGTGATATGAGCCAGGATGTGATGAAAGAGCTCGCAGATTCTTGTAATAAGGCGTTGTCAGCCATTGCCCGTAAACACCGCTTAAAATTTGAGTATGAACAGGTAAGCTGGCTGAATCCTCAGGCATGTTCAGAAAAATTGACAAAGCAGATAGAAGAGAAGGCAAAAGCAAGAAAGTATTCGTGTCTGAAAATGCCCAGTGGGGCTGGACACGATGCACAGTTTTTTACTGAAATTACAGAGTCAGGGCTTATTTTCATTCCGTCTGTAAACGGTGTCAGTCACGCGCCCGATGAGTGGTCGCACTGGCATGATGTGGAAGCTGGTTGTAACATACTTTTTGATTGTATTATTGATTCAGCTCAGTGAGCTGCGCAAACAGTTAGGATCCGTTATACTGTGCGCACCTCGCCGTGATACTAAGTGGTATTGTTCATGGAACAAAAGATAACGGTTCAGTCCGCCGATAAAGTTAAAATTCAACGTCCGGACGGGCAAAAGCACAACAATAACTATTCCCCTCGTAGCCGCATTTATGTGCGCGACATTAAAGGTGCGATGGAGTACTTCCGCCGTGGCTTTGGCTTCCTGCTACTGGCCGTTTTTGCCATTATTCCCTGGCTCACTTACCAGGGCGAACAGGCGGTCCTGCTCGACATTATGGAGCAGCGTTTTCGTATTTATGGTTTAACGCTTTGGCCACAGGACTTTACCGTTGTCGCCTGGTTTGCCATTGTGGCCGCCGTTGCGCTGTTTTTTGTCACCACTATATTTGGACGTGTCTGGTGTGGCTTTATGTGCCCTCAAACAACCTGGACCTTCATATTTATGTGGTTCGAGAAAAAGTTTGAAGGGCCGCGCAATAAGCGTATTAAGCTGGATGAGCGCAAAATGGACTTTGATAAGTTCTGGCGTAAAGCCGGTAAACAAACCGGCTGGATTCTGGTGGCTCTATTAACATCCATGACCTTTGTCGGTTACTTTACCGATATACGCGAACTCTTCCTGAATTTCTTTACTCTGGATGCTGGCTTCTGGGCAACATTCAGTGTTCTTTTCTTTACTTTCTGCACTTATGGCAACGCCGGGTACATGCGCGAGATTATGTGCACGCACATGTGTCCTTACGCGCGTTTCCAGTCAGCTATGTTCGATAAAGACACCTACACCGTGTCGTATGATGCAGAACGCGGAGAGCCGCGTGGTCCGCGGTCACGTAAAGCCGATCCGGCGGAGAAAGGCTTAGGGCACTGCATCGATTGCTATATGTGCGTTCAGGTTTGCCCGACAGGTATTGATATTCGAAATGGGCTGCAATACGAGTGCATTGACTGCGGTGCCTGTATTGATGCCTGTAATGACGTTATGGATAAAATGAACTATCCGAAAGGGCTTATCCGCTTTACCACAGAGCGTAACCTGGCGGCCAAAGACAAAAAGCAGAAGACCAATCCGTGGCGAATGAAAAGTATTGGTTACTTTATTATGGTTCTGGCGGTCAGTGCGGTATTGGTCTGGGATATTGCCAGCCGAGTCCCACTGGAAGTTGATGTATTGCGAGACAGGAACCAGCTTTTCAGAGAAAATATTGAAGGCCAGATTGAAAACGTCTTCACCTTAAAGCTGGTTAATAAGTCGCAGCAGGACATGACTTACCGCATAGAGGTCAAAGGGTTTGAACAGTTTGAACTGATTGGTGACTCCACTAAACAGGTTTCGGCCGGTGAAGTTGGTACATTGCCGATAACGGTAGCGGTTCCACCCTCTTTATTGAAAGAACAGGTCACAGAGTTTTACTTCGTGGTAACAGCGGTTGATAATGCGGATATAACTAATACGCATCAGAGCCGCTTTTTATATGAGTAACCTTACAGAGAACGCGTCTGACTTTGCTTTTCAGGGGCTGACGCCGGATCTTGTTGTTAATGCGTTAGAGAGTGTTGGCTTGTATCCCGCTTCGGGCTTACTGGCACTAAATAGCTATGAAAACCGGGTCTATCAGTTTGCTGACGATGATCGCAAACGCTACGTGGCAAAGTTCTACAGACCTCAGCGCTGGCGCACTGAGCAAATAGAAGAAGAGCTGGCATTTGTCGAGGAGCTGGCGCAAGCAGAGGTTCCGGCCGTATCCGCTTTACTACTGCAGAATAAACGCCTGCATGAGTTCGAAGGCTATCGTTTTTGTGTTTACTCAAGCATTGGTGGGCGGGCATTTGAGCCTAATGACCTGGATGAGCTTGAGCGCCTGGGACGTCAAATTGGACGCATGCATGCAGTGGCTCAGGCGGGCAAGTTTAAAGTGCGGGAAACTATCGACTATGAAGGTTTTGTGGAGCAGTCCGTGGCGGAGTTACGGCAATCCGCTTTATTACCCGCAGAGCTAAAAGACGCCTTTTTTGCCATTCTTGATCCCTTAAGTGAGCGCTTACGTTCTACACCTCTGCAAGACTTTGATTATCAGCGTCTGCATGGCGACTGCCACATCGGTAATATTTTACAGTATGAGGAAAAGCTGACCTTTGTCGATTTTGACGATTGTCGCTCAGGACCTGCGGTCCAGGACTTATGGATGATGCTGAATGGCCCGCATCAGGAGCAGACTCTGCAGATGGATGCACTGCTGACTGGCTACGAAGATTTTTGCGAATTTGATACCGCGCAGTTGATATTAATTGAACCTTTGCGCAGTTTCAGAATCATTCAATATATGGCATGGTTATCACGCAGGTGGCAAGATAGTGCTTTTCAGAGAGCGTTCCCCTGGTTTGCAGAAAGCCGTTATTGGGAACAGCAGATTCTGGCATTGAAAGAACAATTAGCGGGGCTGGATGAAGCGCCGCTGAACCTTGGTTTTAACGGATAACAGGAAATGACAATGAAAAAGTGGTTAATGGGTTTTGCCGGAGCATTAATGGTAGCAGCAGGTTTTGCTCAGGCTCAGGATTTTGAGGAAGGTGTTCACTATGAGGTGATAGCCGATGAAGCGACCAGTAAACCGGAAATTACCGAGTTCTTTTCTTTTTACTGTGTTCATTGCTACCGGTTTGAACCCATAGCAAAAGAAATGAAGTCTGAATATCCGGAAGCTTTTAAAAAGGCGCATGTGTCGTTCATCAGCCCACGGGGCAATGTGGGTGAAACCATGACTCAGGCTTTTGTGGTTGCACAAAAGCTGGATAAAGAAGAAGAACTGTCCGCTGCTATATTTGACTATAACTTCAATAAAAACAATATGCTGACCAGTAAACAAGACATTCGTAATGTTTTTGTGGTCAATGGTGTTTCTGGTGACGAATTTGATAAAGCCATAGCGAGTTTTAGTGTTCGTGCTGCAGCCGCTAAAATGGACCGCCGCGCCAGTAACTTAGGGGTTAACGCAACACCGACCTTTATTGTCAACGGTAAGTATCAAATGCTGCCACAGGGTTTCCGTGACAGCGACAACTTCCTTGAAGACTTTTCTAATCTGGCCGGTTATCTGCTGGAAAAATAATTCAGGACTCCGGTTTGTACTGACAATAAGCGCCTTCTCCATTCTGCGAGAAGGCCTGATTATTGTTTAAAAACTGATAGTTCTTCAGTCCAAAGTCCGGCATAACACTGTACAAGTATTCCACAATAGAACTTTGTACTGCCTCGTATTTCATCCAGTCGATTTGCTTACAAAAAGCATAAATTTCTAGAGGGATACCGGCAGCTGTCGGCTGCATTAATCGAGCCATGAGTGTGAGGTCTTCTCGGACTTGCTTATGGTTTCTAAGGTAATTATCAGTAAACACTCTAAAGACGGTTAAATTACTGACCGGCTTTTCCAGTTCATTAGCCTCTAACCAGTCTTCTGCGGACTGTTTGAAGTGCTTTTTAGCCAATTCATCCAGTTGCTCGTCGGAAAGAATTTTGGAACTGTCGAGGTCAATCATCAGTGATCGGCGCATGCGACGACCTCCGGTATTAACCATTCCCTGCCAGTTTTTAAAGGATTCGTGAATCAAAACATAAGTCGGTAAATAAACAATGGTTTTATCCCAGTTTTCGACTTTTACTGAAATAAGCCCAACTTCTTGCACTGTGCCATCAACACCGTGGTCAGTCAGCTCTATCCAATCTCCTATGGCAACCATGCGGTTAGTCGCCAATTGTACTCCGGCAACAAAGCCCATTAAGGTATCTCTGAAAACCACCATCAAAATAGCGGTCATTGCACCGAAGCCACTTAGTAAGTACATGGGCGACTTGTTCATAATAATGGCAATGGTAATAATGATAGCCATCAGCACCAAAACGAGCTTGGCCACCTGTATAACCCCCGTAATTGGGACTTCTCTTGCTTTATAGGTGTAGTCATAGGCAATTGAAATAACGTTAGCTAAGGCGGTAAGAATACTGGTGATAACCCAGGTTAGGTAAACCCCTACAACGGTACGTAGCGGCGACTGCCAGCTTTCGAAGTCATCAATAAACAGAATAGGTATAAAGCTGTGTATTACGACAATAGGAGCCAGGTTTGCACAGCGCTTGAAAAAGCCACTGTTAACTAAAGCTTTATACCAACGCTCTGGTGCTTTGCTGAGTAACCGATCAATGGCGTGATCAATAATCCAACGGGCTAAGGCATAAGCAATGTAACAACCTATTAAAACGAGTAATGAGCTGATAACAAGGCTCAGTTCTTGTAGGTTACTGTCAATTCCGAATTTTTGAAGCCACTCTTTTATAAACTCAAAGTCCATTATAAAACTCCCTTAGCGGGTGCTGTGAATTTCCTTACGCATTTCGTCAATGGTTTGGTCTTTTTGCTGCCAACGTTTATTCAGCCACTGTTGAAAGTGAGCCCTAAAAGCTTCGTCACTGGCGTAATCACCAATTAAGTCTTTAGTAATAGGCAATGTCTGTATATCAACATAGACGTTTTTCAGCTGTCCGCTTAATAGATGCCAGACTACCGGGCGCTTATCATTCCCCGGATAAACAATGGTAATGTCCAGAATGGCTTCAAACTGACCGCCCATAATTTGCAGTGAGAAGGCGGTACCACCTGCTTTGGGAGGGAGCAAATTACGAAAAGGGCTTTGTTTTTTCTTGTGCTTTTGCGGAGTAAACCGTGTGCCTTCGCAGAAATTCACCACTGTTGTGGGAATGTGACGGAATTTAGCGCAAGAACGCGTTGTTGTTGCGATGTCTTTGCCTTTTAAGTGGGGCTTTTTCTTTAGCAACTCTTTTGAATAGCGCTTCATAAAGGGCATATCGAGTACCCAGCAGCCCCAGCCAATAATAGGTACCCACATAAGCTGTGACTTTAGGAAAAAGCGTGGCATTGGCATATGGCGGCGGGTCAGGTGCATTAATACCAGTACATCGACCCAGCTACGGTGGTTTGCCATAACCATATACCAACCCTTTTCATGGAGTTCCAGGTCACCTTTAATGTGCCAGTCCATGCGTTGGGTCAGCTGAAACATCATCGACATACAGTATGCCCAGACTCTGAATAAGCCGTTTCCTAGCTGCGAACAAATGCGTTGAGGGGTTTTAAATGGCAGTAACACTTTAAAAACACCAATACCAATAATTGAAACACCAATAATAGCGGTGGTGATTAATCCCCATAAAAAGTTAATAACCACTCTGAAGGGAATAAGTATTGATGTCAGCATATCGCCCAGCCCTAACCATAAACAATGAGCAAATGATAACTGAAGCCAGGAATGATGTCTGTTGCTAACCAGTAAAAATTAATGATACTGTATATATGTACAGTATTGGAGGCGTTATGCAGACAAAGATTCAGACCCTTATCCAACAGGGGCTTATCTGGCATGGCCAGACGACAGACACTCAGGCAGCAACGCTAAGCACGGGGTTTAAGCAGCTGGACAAAGTGCTTGGTGGCGGGTGGCAATACCCGGGTTTGCATGAGTGGCAGCTACAAGTGCCCTTCTCTGAGCAGGCTTTGCTATTGCCGCTGGTAAAGCAGGCCGTGCAGCAGCATCAGCCCGTTTTCTGGATAAACCCTCCAGCCTGGCTGTCGGCGGCGGGGTTACATTATTATGGCTTAAGCAAGTCGATGCAGATAGTCATTCAAACGAATGCAGAAAAAGCAGCCTGGGCTTTTGAACAGGTATTGCAAACAAAAAATGCCTTGGCACTAGGCTGGTTTGAGCAAAAAACAACGACAGCTCAGTGTGTCCGACGTTGGTATAAAGCGTCGCAAACAGGACAAATGGGTGTGGTCCTGAGTGAGCCAACGGTTAATGAAGAAGCCCGGGCGTACTCTAATCGGTTACGTTTAAAGATGACCACAACAGGCGTCACGCTGGACTTGTTAAAGCGTAAAGCTGGCTGGCCATTGGAAAACGTAGCGCTTCAGTAATGTGGCTGTATTGTCATTTCCCTCAGTTGTTGCTGGATAACAGGGTTCGGTTACAGCCTGAGAGCAACACATTGCCCCTGGCGTTTTACCAGTTACAGAGCAGTCAGTCTGTTATTGTGCAGTGCAATGCACTGGCATTGGAGTGTGGCGTAAGACCACAACTTCAGACCGTTATGGCAATATCGCTTTGTGAGCAGCTGCAGCTCATGGAGTATTCATCAGAGCGTGAAGAGCAAGCCCTGCAGCAGTTGGCCTCCTACTTGTATCAGTGGGCAGCCAAGCTGGTGTTGTACCCACCGCAAGGGCTGGCAATTGAGTTGAACAGCCTGGAACAATTGTATGGTGGGCGTAATGGCGCATTTAATGTCTTGTCGCAAAAAGTTCAGGAATTACCGGTTACTTCGCAGTTGGCTGTTGCGGATAACTCATTAGCTGCGCAATTGTTAGCCGAATTTGGTTCTCCTGTTTCTCTTTTGGCTGAAAAACAAGCTAATCTGCTGGCAGAGTTACCCATTCAGAATGCCGGTTTAAGCCTGAAAGCGCAGAAGCACAGCAAAGCTGCGGGGTTTCGTTTGCTGGGGGAGCTTATGCAACTGCCCGGAGGGGAAGTTGGCCGCCAATTAGGGTTGGAAACGTTATTGCATCTGGAGCAGCTGCAAGGGCTGAAGCAACAAAGTCATCACTTTTTTATGCCCCCGGAAAGTTTTCAGCAAAGCTTAGACCTGGTGACTGAGATCCCTCATTGGCAAGGGTTACTGTTCCCGCTAAAAAGGCTATTTGGGGAGCTGGAGAACTTTCTTTATCAACGGCAGAAAGTGGTACAGCAGGTAAAAGTTGAACTGCAGCATCGCAATGAGCCTCCTTCAGTTGTTCCGGTCGCTTTAGCTGAGCCGGGTTGGCGAGGGTCTAATTTCTTGTCTTTGCTGCAGTTGAAAATGGAGTCCATCCCTTTGCCGGAGCCGGTTATAGAAATTAGGCTGGTGGCGAATGAATTATTGCGTGCTGAGCAACACAATGAGCAATTTTTCGGAGCGCAACAGCATCGGCATGAAACTCTGCAGCTCATTAGCCGGCTACAGGCAAAGTTAGGCAAAAATGCCGTATTTTCTCCGGCAGTGAATGATGATCCTCGTCCTGGCTACAGTGAGGTTGCTCGTCCGCCCGGGGAAAAACCGCACGCTGTATTGAATGCACCGAAACGCCCTCTTTGGATGTTGCGACCAGCACAAGTAACCTCGATAGATTTGTGGCAATTACAGCATGGGCCTGAACGGAAACATTGCGGCTGGTGGGACGCAGGTGAAGTTGCACGGGACTACTGGATCGCGAAAGACAAATTCGGGCGTTTGGGTTGGATCTATTTTGAGTCTGACCAGTGGTATTTACAGGGTTGGTTTAGCTGAAATGTCATCGCCTTCTGTGCTTAATAAATTTGCGGAATTACACAGCCTGAGTCACTACAGCTTTTTACAATCTGCAGCGGCTCCGGAAGATTTAGTCATTCGGGCCGATGAATTGGGTTACACCGCCATAGCAATAACCGACGAATGCTCGGTGGCAGGCATTGTTAAAGCCTATCAGGCGTCAAAGGAACGTCGCATTAAATTCATTGTTGGCAGTGAGTTCCGGCTGCCTGAGCTGGGGACCATAATATTGCTCGCCCCTACTCGCGAAGCTTATGCACAGCTTTGTAAAAAAATCACTTTGTTTCGTAGTCGCAGCGAGAAAGGTCATTACCAGGCCAGTATTGACGATTTTTTTAACGGGCTCTCTTTATGTTTTCTGCTCTGGCAACCTGACTTCAGACAGGCTCAACTAATTGCTATTGGCGAAAAGCTTAAATCGGTATGGAAGCAACGGCTTTGGTTATTGTACGAGCGTCATTATCAGGCTGACGATGAAAAGAACTTTCACGCTATGACTGAGCTGCAACGAGCACTTAAGGTGAAAGTAACCTGTGCGGGAGGCGCCCGTATGGCAACGACAGAACAGCAACCGTTATACGATATTCTGAACGCTATTGCGCAGGGAAGTTCGCTGGCAGAACAGCCGGGTTTAGCCAGCAATAACGCAGAACACCGTTTACGTAGCTTAAGTGAGCTGCAGCAATGCTACCCAGAAAAGTGGCTGGCAGAAAGCGTAGCTATTGCCGACCAGTGTCAGTTTTGTTTATCAGAGCTTCGCTACGAATACCCTGCTGAACTGGTACCTGATGGAATGAGTGCTGCAGAACACTTAAAGCAGTTAACCGAGGACGGCGCGCGTTGGCGCTACCCCGAAGGCGTGCCTCCATCAGTAAAGGCACTTTATTTGAAAGAGCTTAGTCTGATAAAAGAGCAGAGCTACGAGCCTTTCTTTTTAACCATTCACGACTTAGTTCGCTTTGCCCGTAAGCAGGGTATTCTGTTTCAGGGGCGTGGTTCGGCGGCAAACTCCGTCGTTTGTTATTGTCTGGGTATTACCGCGGTTAACCCTGCGCAAATTCAGGTATTGTTTGAACGCTTTATTTCCAAGGAGCGGAACGAGCCGCCCGACATTGATGTCGACTTTGAGCACGAGCGCCGCGAAGAGATTATTCAGTACATTTACCGAAAATACGGTCGACAGCGAGCTGCCCTTGCGGCGACCGTTATTACCTACCGCTTTAAAAGTGCTTTTCGGGATGTTGGCAAAGCGCTGGGATTTAGTGAGCAACAGCTGCAGTATTATCGAAGTCATTTGGATACGCGCGATAAAGAGCAAAGCTGGCAGCAACAGCTCGCGCAACAGCACCCTGAAGTAGCAAATTCGGTGCGGGGCCGACACCTTTTACATTTTACCGAGCAACTTATGGGCACTCCCCGACATTTGTCTCAGCATGTCGGTGGGTTTGTCATTGCTGCCGATGACTTATCACGGCTGGTTCCGGTAGAAAATGCCTCCATGACGGAGCGAACGGTTATTCAGTGGGACAAAACAGACCTTGAAAGTCTCGGGCTGTTAAAAGTGGATGTACTGGCGCTGGGCATGCTCACTGCGTTACGAAAAATGCTGGCGCTTATTAACTCACGCTATGACCAGCAACTCACCATAGCAACCATTCCGCAGGAAGACAGTCGGGTTTATCAACAGTTGCAAACCGCCGACTCTATGGGGATTTTCCAGATAGAGTCCCGTGCGCAAATGAACATGTTACCGCGACTAAAACCCCGGACTTTTTATGATCTGGTCATTCAAATTGCGATTGTCCGGCCTGGTCCTATTCAGGGTGACATGGTACACCCTTTTTTGCGACGTCGGGCCGGTCTGGAAGCCGTGGATTACCCCAGCGATGAAGTAAAGTCGGTTTTAGAAAGAACCCTCGGTGTTCCTATTTTTCAAGAGCAGGTAATTAAGTTGGCTATGGTGGCCGCTGGTTTTAGCGGTGGAGAGGCGGACCAGCTTCGGCGCGCGATGGCCTCATGGGGACAAAACGGACATTTAACCCGCTTTGAAGACAAGCTCATCAATGGCATGTTGGCGCGCGGCTATAAACAAGAGTTTGCCGAACGACTTTTCAAGCAAATTTGCGGTTTTGGACAATATGGTTTCCCTGAGTCTCACTCTGCCAGCTTTGCCAACCTGGCTTATGTGTCGTCCTGGTTTAAAACCTATCATCCGGCGGCTTTTTATGTGGGCTTGCTTAATAGTTTACCAATGGGCTTCTATTCGGCCTCGCAATTGGTACAGGACGCACAGCGCCACGGCGTTGAGTTTCTATCGGCAGATATTAATTTGAGCCACTGGGATTACCATTGGTTACCTAAAGAAGGTACGAGCTCTGTTGAAACCGTGCGTATGGGGTTAAGGCAAATTCAGGGGGTATCTGAAACAAGAATCATACAGGCACTGAATGAAAGACGGGAAAAAGGCTTTACCAGTATTCACGAGTTAAGGCAAAGTGGGCTGAGGGACTCCGATATCAGCGCCCTAGCCCGCGCCGATGCTTTGCAGAGTATCGCAGGCCATCGACATCAGGCGCACTGGCAAAGTATTTCCATAAGTGATCAGCAAATGCCGCTATTTGCGAATGTAAAAGATCAGCCCGCCCGGGAGCTGCCTGCGCCTCATGAGTCAGAGAACATAAAAGCCGATTATGAATCAACGGGTCTGACTTTAGGCCGGCATCCATTAGCTCTACTGAGAAACTCACCGGAATTAAAAAACTGTGTCATGGCCAAAGACCTGATAACTTGCCGTTCTGGCCAGGTGCTCACACTGGCTGGCTTAGTGACCTGCCGACAAAGGCCCGGAACCCGTAGCGGGGTCACCTTTTTAACGCTGGAAGATGAAAGCGGAAACAGTAATGTGGTGGTGTGGGCGCACACCGCTCGTCAATTTCGGCAGTGTTTCCTGACCAGCAACCTACTTTGGGTAAAAGGTATTGTCGAAATTCACGAAGGTGTGGTGCATGTTATTGCAGGCCGGCTAAAGGACTTATCCAGCCTGCTGAGTTTTTCCCGGCTTGAAAGCCGACGTTTCCATTAATTTAAGAAACGGGGCTCACCTGTAAAAGGTAGTCATCTTTAAGATCAACGTAATTTTGCGCCGACTGGCTTAAAAAGTTACTTTCACTACTATTTAAGCGGCGTTTCTTCTCAGCCGGACTGCCAACATATAAATAACCGCTTTCTAAGCGCTTGCCCGGAGGGACTAAGCTGCCTGCACCAATAATGACATCATCTTCTACGACAACGTCATCCATAATAACGGCCGACATACCCACCAGAATGCGATTGCCCAGGCGGCATCCGTGCAGCATACAGTGGTGGCCTACAGTGACATCGTCACCAATGACCAGAGGATGCCCTTCTGGGTTCGAGTTCGATTTACGAGTGACATGTAATACCGTGCCATCTTGAATATTTGTACGCTTACCAATGGTCATGCTGTTGACGTCACCACGCGCGGAAACCATAGGCCAGACACTACTGTCATCACCAATGGTGATATTGCCGACAATAACGGAGCTGGGATCCAAATAAACCCGCTCCCCAATAACTGGTTCATATTCATGGTAACTGCGGATATCTGCCATAAGTGTGCTCCTAAGTTAAAAAGCTATTAAGACCTTTATAGCAGATAGAGAATAATAGGTCATGTTTGGCCTTGCTTTGGTGAGAAAAGCAGCGTGTTGCCGAAACTTTACGCAGTCAGCAAAAAAACAGTTATAAAGGCATAAAAAGCGCTTGACGGGGCGAGTTAAATCTCTAAAATGCGCTCCACGTTCGAGGCAGGCAACGAAGCCGCCGAAAACCTAAGTTTTCTTAAACATCTTTTTTCAAAAAAGTATTGACGGAAAACACACGGTGTGTAGAATACGCACCTCTCGCAGCCAAGGCTGCTGAGAAACGCTCTTTAACAATTCTATCAAGCCAAGCAAACTGTGTGGGCACTTGCAGAAGTAAGCAAACAGAAATATTTGTATTGCAACTTTTGAATGAGTGTTCAGCAAGGTTTCATTAATGAAGCTAAGCAAAAACGCGTAATTCATTGAGTTG
>NZ_FPBE01000002.1 GCF_900116625.1 Idiomarina abyssalis | reverse complement strand
TGAGACAGTTCGGTCCCTATCTGCCGTGGGCGTTTGAGAGTTGAGAGGAGCTGCTCCTAGTACGAGAGGACCGGAGTGGACGAACCGCTGGTGTTCGGGTTGTCATGCCAATGGCACTGCCCGGTAGCTACGTTCGGAATCGATAACCGCTGAAAGCATCTAAGCGGGAAGCGAGCCTCGAGATAAGCTCTCACTAGCACTTAGAGTGCTCTGAAGGGTTGTTGAAGACGACAACGTTGATAGGCGGGGTGTGGAAGCGTAGTAATGCGTTGAGCTAACCCGTACTAATTGCCCGTGAGACTTAACCATACAACACCCAAGGTGTTTGGGACGTTACGCACAAGCGAGCGACTTTACCGAATTAGAACAAATAGAGTGGCGTATTTTTAAAGACGCAGTCAGTTTTTACATGTTACAAAGTTCGTCCTGAACTTTGCCCTGACGGGCCGCACTAAAGTGCGTTCAAAATAGTTCCGGACAATTTTGTGTGACAGTTTATGTCTGGCGGCCATAGCGGTGTGGCACCACCTGAATCCTTTCCGAACTCAGAAGTGAAACACACCAGCGCCGATGGTAGTGTGGGGTCTCCCCATGCGAGAGTAGGTCACCGCCAGACTACAAATAAATCACCCCAGCCCAATCGGCTGGGGTTTTTTATTTCTGGTGGGGAGCTACGGCGAGAGTAGGGTGAAGCGGGTCCCTGGTAAAGCCAACCATTTGGCTTTACCCCGCTGAACAGGTTGAGCTCTGCGAAACCTTGTCCAGACTACAAATAGGAAGACCCCGGTGCTAACGCGCCGGTTTTTTTTTATGTCCGTCACAAAATACCTCACTTCAGCATCACGCTATTATAACTTTTGCTTATATCTAAGGTTTTTCCAGACTGAACCAAATCACTGATCTCCTGCTATATTCATTGTATAACCACAGGGGGAGAGCAGTATGAAATGTTTTAATGCGATAACACTTGCGTTGGCAAGTTCATTCTTCATAGCGCCAATTGCGTCTGCGCAACAAGGCTCTGAAGCTGAGAGTGTGGAAGAAGTCATTCAGGTGGTGGGTTCCCGATTGTCCATGCGCACAGCGACAGATGGTTCGGCGCCGGTAGATATTATTAGTGGCGAAGATTTAGCTGCAACAGGTATTACGGAAACAGCAAAGGCGCTTCAATACGCCGTACCAAGTTTCAATTACCCTTCATCATCTGTTACTGACGGTACGGACGCCGTTCGACCAGCTTCATTAAGAGGGTTGTCACCTGATCATACGCTGGTACTTATTAACGGTAAGCGACGCCATAGCTCAGCTTTGGTGCATCTAAACGGCACCACCGGACGCGGCAGTTCGAATGTAGACTTAAATGCGATTCCTATTGCGGCAATTAAGCGCATTGAGGTTTTAAGAGACGGAGCGGCAGCCCTTTATGGTTCTGATGCCATAGCGGGTGTGATTAATATCGTATTAAAAGACAATGACAGTGGAGGCAGTGCAAACTTTCAGGCCGGCCAGACGCATAAAGGCGATGGTGAGCAATGGAAACTGTCTGCAAGCTCCGGCTTTTCTATAGGCGATGACGGCGCTTTTACGTTATCAGGAGAGCTGCATCACAAAAACAGAACAAATCGAGCTGGCAATGATCCGCGTCAACAATACCCTGAACTGCCAAGCGGTGGGCTTGATCCCCGCGAACAGACTTTTGATAGACAAAGCTTTCACGTCGGTGATGCGGAATATGAAAATGCAGCTTTGTTTGCCAATCTTGACATCGGCATAGGTGACGGAAACTTTTACGCTTTTGGTGGTATTAGCGATCGCACGTCAGAGTCTGGTGCCTTCTACCGTCGTGCATTACAAAGCAATACATTAACCGAAATTTACCCTGACGGATTCTTGCCAATTTTAGCTCCCGACGTAAATGATTATTCTGCTTATGCCGGATACGAATGGGCTGTGGCCGAGTGGACACTAGATTTCAGCGGTGGTTATGGTTTCAGCAAATTCCAGTACAACGTTGAAAACTCTTTGAACGCATCTTTGGGTCCTGACTTAACACCAACTTCTTTTGAAGCCGGAACACTGGAAAACAGTGAAGCGAACCTGACATTTGATGCTCAGCGCTTCATTCCTTTTGCCAATAACTCCGAGCTTTCTATTGCTATGGGTATTAGCTACCGTGAGAATTCTTATGAAGTCATTGCCGGCGATGAAGCCTCTTACATCAATGGTGGTTACCAGGATCGCCCAGGCGGAAGTCAGGGCTTCACAGGGTTCACGCCTGAGTCGACGGTTGATGAATCGCGTGATAACCTTGGTGTATACGTAGAAGCTGAAAATCAACTCACTACTGACTTTATGTGGGGTGCAGCAATTCGTCATGAAGATTACTCCGACTTTGGTAACAATACGAGTTGGAAGCTTTCCGGAAGATACGATTTGACGGACAGAGTTGCGGTTCGTGGCGCCATTAATACAGGTTTCCGGGCACCGAGTGTTCAGCAACTTTACTTTACTAATATTTCTACGCTGTTTGTTGATCGTGGTGATGGCCTGGAGCCAGAGCAGTCAGGAACATTCAATAACATTAGCCCGGTGACTCAGGCGCTAGGAATTGGCGACTTGCAACCTGAGGAATCTGAAAGCGTGAGTCTGGGAATGGTCTGGAACGGTTATGATGGTCTTGCTATTACCGTCGATGCGTTCCAAATAGAAATTGAAGATCGCATTATTCTGTCAGGCGATGTTTCACCGGTTGATTCACCTGCGGTTGAAGAAGCATTAGCGACCACATCTGCTGAAAACGCCCGGTTCTTTTTGAATGCTGTTGATACAACGACTAAGGGTCTGGATATTGTTGCCAGTAAAACTTTTGGTGTCGGTGCTTATGGCGATCTGAAAGCACAGTTGGCGTATGGTTATAATAATACGGAAATAGACTCTATTAACTTACCACAATTGCTGGATGGTCTGGACGACGTTCTGTTTGATAGTGATGAGCAAATTAGAATGACCCGATCGACACCTGATCATTCAGGATCAATAGGTTTAACTCATACGAAAGGGAAGTGGACCAGTAATGTACAGTTTAGTTACTTTGGGAATTACTCTATAGGTTACACGAGTGGAACTGAAACCTACGGCCCAAATTGGATAACAGACGTTACTGTTAATTATCAATGGAACGATGCGCTAGCCCTAAGGGTAGGAGCTCAGAACCTATTCAGTGAGTACCCTGATGAACGTGCAGAGGGAAATCAGTTTAATGGTATTTTTAAATACCCATTAACCAACTCGCCTATTGGTTTTAACGGTGGGTATTTTTACTCAGAAGTTGAGTATAAGTTCTAGCTTCTTGATAAAAACGAATATTAGTAAAAACCGCCAAATAGTGGCGGTTTTTTTATACCCGCTCTCCAAGTATATTTTTAACTAATTGAAAACATTAAATTAAATAGTTGGCATGGTAGTTGTAACTGTATCAATAAATCTTTTTAAATCGTTCGTTACTGAGGTCATGGTCATGTCAAATCGAAGCTTTGGTTGGTTATTGGTTCTATCTATTGTTGGGCTGCTATTTTTTGCAGAGGAAATATTTTCTGTTTTTGGAATGGCAATTGGATCTGTAATTGAAATATCGGTCTCATTATTGGTGAGCTTATTTTTTGTTGGTCTGGTGTTTTTTATCGTTGCAACCGTATTTGGTAGCGTGCTTCTGGGTATTGGAGCAGCACTTGTTGCGCTGTTACTCAGTGGCATAGGCTTATTCTGGCCTCTTATACTTTGCGTTTTGGTTCTTTACTTTATTTTTCGTAAACCAAAGGTTTCTAGAACAGGCTAATCACGTGTACTATAAGCCCTTAGTTACATTAAGAGGCTAAGGCAATGCTAAAAATAATCGCAGCCGCGGCGTGCTGTCTACCTGTTCTGGCTTTTGCAGATTCTTTAACGGTTACCGATGCATGGGCTCGTGCCAGCATTCCGGGAACTGAAAACGGAGCCGCTTATGCAACCTTTAAAAACCCAGGGAATGAAACCGTAAAAATAACTCACATCAGCTCGGATGTTAGCCGCGTGGCAGAAATACACCGGCATGTTATGTCTGGTGATGTGATGAAAATGGAAGCGGTCGAATCCCTATCTCTTGATCCTAATGAAGTTATCAAGTTCCAGCCTGGTGGTTACCACTTTATGTTGTTTGGACTTAATGCTCCTTTAAAAGCAGAAGAGCGCTTTTCTCTGACATTGAATTTTGAATCAGGCTCAAGCCAAGAAATAGAAATTTTAGTTAAATAACCAAAGCTTCAAATTTTATAGGAATGGATATGTACAAAAGAACCTTAGTGTTGGCAGCTGCATTAGCAGCTCCGGGTAGTGTATTAGCTGACACCGTTTTCGGTGTTTATGCCGGTGGTCAAATTTGGAATGCTGACAATGAAGGGCAATATGCCGTTGGTTCTAATTTAATAGAACCTAATTTCGAAAATGATAATCACAGCAGCTATTACATCGCACTTGAGCATCCAGTCCCATTAATTCCTAATATTAAAATCAGAGAAAACTCTATAGAAGTTAATGGTGGTTACGGAGAAAATGACTTTAGTCATAGAGATTACATTTTATACTACGAAATTTTCGATAATGATTTAGTGTCTTTCGATATTGGTATAAACGCAATGGACTTTGACGGTACTTTGCGAACCGAAATAAGCAATACCTTTGGTCGTCAGGACTTTTCTGTTGTCGTGCCAACAGCTTACGTGGCAGCGAGAGTGGGCGTGCCCGCTACCGACTGGACGTTCTTTGCTGATGCCAGTGCACTTAGCGTGAAAGACAGTAAAGTTCAGGATGCTCAAATTGGTGTGGAATATCGTTTGGTAGAAAATTTAGCCGTCGATATAAATCTTAATGCGGGCTACCGTCATTCAGTTGTTGAACTGGATGATGTTGATGAAATTTATTCAGATGTCACCTTTAAAGGTCCATTTTTTGGGGTAGAAGTACATTTTTAATCGATTAATTAGACTATTCTAAGCTTGCAGGCTATCCGTTATATAAGCTAGATTGTTATATGTTTGTAACTTCTTATTAATGGATGGCCTCGGATGGTCAGTAGTCAAGACGAACCTCTATTTCTTCACGATGATGACGAAATAATTCAGTCGGAATACAGTAAAGGTTTTTGGAAAATCCTGATTGTCGATGATGATCAGGAAATTCATGCAGTGACTAAGATGGCTTTAGCCGATGTTGTTATTTGTGGCCGCCAGCTTGAGTTCCATCATGCTTATAGTGGAAATGAAGCGCTGGACCGCTTAGTCGAGCATGATGACATTGCGATGGTGCTGCTTGATGTCGTAATGGAAACCGATAACGCTGGTTTGAAAGTGGCACAAGCCATTAGAGAGCAACTTGGCAATGATGAGATTCGGATTGTTTTGCGTACTGGTCAACCGGGTTATGCGCCGGAAGAAAGTGTCGTAAAGAATTATGATATTAATGATTATAAAACTAAAACGGAATTAACCCGAAGCCGTTTATTAACGACTGTATTTTCCGCTGTTCGTTCCTATCAGCAACTCTGCACAATTAATGAAAACCGCCGTGGTTTGAGAAAAATTATTCATTCAGCGTCAAACCTGATGGAAAAGCATTCCATTGTGAATTTTTCTGAAGGTGTTGTTACGCAAATTGCGTCTTTGCTAGGATTGAGTGCAGAAGGCATTGTCGGTGCCAGAGCCCCCCATAAAGATAACGAAATTTTAGTGTTAGGAGCCGCAGGACACTTTGCAGATAGTATTAATAAGAGCTTATCAACGCTGAACTCAAGCGAAATTGAGAAAAGCGTCAGGCAGTGTCTGAATGAACAACGTCATATTCATACTGAGGATGCTACCGTTTTCTTCATTGATGGACAGGTGCATCAAGCCGCAGCCTATATAGAAACAAAAAACATTGTAGCGGAATACGATCAAGAGTTACTGGAAGTCTTCCTCGCTAATATCGCTGTTGGCTTTGAAAATGCCAACTTGTTTGAAGAGTTACAAACTGCCGCGTACCTTGATCCGCTAACGGGTATTCCTAATCGGGCTGAATTTACAAGAAGCCTTCAGGCTTTGTCGGAGAAACCCGACAAAGATAAAATGGTCGCAGTTATCGATATTGACCACTTTTCTGACGTAAATGATGGCTTGGGTCAGGATGTAGGAAATTTGCTTCTTCGCTCAGTAGCTTTGCGCCTTACTGATCAACTCGGCAGTAATGTATTCGTTTCCCGTATTGCCGCCGATGTATTTGGTATTTTTGGTCCGACAGATATTGTCACACCTAACGCTTTTAATGAGCTTTTTTCTTTACCTTTTAGAGCTGGCGAGCATTACATCCCACTGCGCGTTACCTGCGGCTTTGCATCGGGAGCTAACCCGGAAAGAGTTAATGGCAAAGGGCTATTGAAGCAAGTTTATATCGCCTTAAAAAATGCGAAGAATAACTCTTTTGACCGTTATAACTACTACCAACCCTCGATGGAGCAAGATACCCAACGCAGGCTTCATCTGGTACGCCGATTACGTGCGGATTTTGCTAACAGAAAACTGGAAGTTTGGTATCAGCCCCAGGTGGAGTTAACAACCCAAAAAGTCATAGGGGTGGAAGCGCTATTACGCTGGCCTCAAAGTGACGGCTCGTTTATTTCGCCGGCTGAGTTTATTCCTCTTGCTGAATATTCTGGGCTTATTGTAGAAATTGGCTCCTGGGTTATTGAAGAGGCTTGCCGGCAAATTAATGCATTTGATGAAATTGGTCTGCCACAGTTAAGAGTTGCTGTTAACGTATCGGTACCTCAGTTTCGTAAACGCGACTTCCCAGAGCTTGTTGAAAAACAAATTGAACAATGGGGAATTAATCCGGAACGAATTGAATTAGAAATTACTGAAAGTATCGTTATGGAAGATCCTGATCTGGTAGCTGATATTTTAAGACGATTAAAGCAGCAAGGTATAAAAGTTGCCATTGACGACTTCGGCGTTGGCTTTTCGTCGCTAAGCTACCTTCAGAAACTGCCGCTTGACCGAATTAAGATAGATAAAACCTTTGTAAACAACTCCGATCAGGCGAGTGGACAAATCATCATCGAAACTATTGTCGATATGGCCGGTCGTTTGGGCTTGAATGTTTTAGCTGAAGGAATTGAAGAACAGAGTCAGCTCGATTACTTTTTAGGATTAGAATGCGCCGAGGGGCAAGGTTATTTCTTTGCCAAACCTATGCCCGCGGATCAATTAATAAGCTTGCTGCAAAAGCAAATGAGTTACTCTTAGTTGTAAACTTCAACGCTATCGGCATCCATTTGATAGCCGACAACAGCAAGATCACCTTCTTTGCGTTCAACCTTTATGGTGCCTTCTATCCAGACGGCATCATAAGTGTTCTCATACGGAACACCTTCTTCATACTCAACATGGATAATTTGATTGGGAGGTGGTGGTGGCACATGAATGCAGGCACCAAAATAAGGAACCAACAGAAACTCAGTGACCTTATCAGCATCCCCTTCTAGTTGAACAACATACCCGGGAATACGGACTTTCTTTCCGTTAAGTGACTCGACTACCGGGGCGTCCAGGTTAGTCTGCCGATCTTCTTCAGGGTTAGCATCATAATATGATTGAGGCTTAACCGGAGGCGGTGTAAAACCTTCGGGAATTAAATCTTTCCAGCCAATTTTTTCCGCAGCCGCAAATGCGGGAAAAGTTAGCATTAATAATACAACCGCTAATAACTTCTTCATATTTTCACCGTAAGTCCGTCTGCAAGAGATTGGCGATAAGCTCGCCAGGCCGGAATTAAACTTAACATAAAGCCGACAATAATCACGAGTGCCATACGCCACCATTCACTAGCGCCAGGCCAGGTGGTGCTGAGTATTAGTCCTGTCTGAGACTGAATAACGCCTGCTAATGACCACTGCAGACCATATAGCAGAAGTAAGCCGGAAAAAGCACCAACTACAGTTAATAGCAGAGCCTCACTGAGCAACAGGCCGAATATGGTTCCAGGACCAGCTCCAACTGCTCTTAGGACAGCCATTTCGCGGCGGCGTTCCCTTAAGCTGGCCAACATAATTGTCAGCATGCCCAATAAACCTATGAGTACAACCATTGCCGATATTGCTGTTAAAGCCTGCTCAAAGACTCGCAGCGTTTTCCATAGCTCCTGCAAGGTCATACCCGGTAAAAGAGCGGTTAAGGGCTCTTTCTCATAAGTATTTATCTGACGCTGCAAGCGCAAAGCCAGTGGTTTTGCCTTTAAGCCAAGCAGGGCCGCGCTGATGCTGTCTGCCGGGGCTTCATTGTGATGATCGTGACCAGAATGCTCATGCTCACCGCTGTGAATCATTTCAAGGCTGTGTAATGTAACGAACACAGCCTGATCAACCGGAGTTCCTGTTCGTTGCAGGACACCAGTGACAGTAAGCGGATGCTGGTCATGTTCGCTGAAGCTAATGCCACCGCTGCCATGAGCAATAATAATGTCGTCACCCATGGTTTTAGAGAGCTTCTCGGCGGCATCGGCTCCTAGTACGACTTCCTCATCTGAAGCAAAAGCACTACCTTGAGAAAACTCCAGAGCCTGCTTGTTGCCGTACTTAAAATGCTCAAAGTAGGCATTGGTTGTTGCGACAACGGGCAGGCCCTGAACGCTGTCACCTAATGACATGGGTATTGCCCAACTGACTTCGGGGCGTTCACGAATATCTTCAAAGCTTTCCCAGCTCATATTGTTGGTCATGCTGCCAATGTGGAAGACTGAAGACAGTAGTAATTGTGTCTGTCCGGTTCGGGCGCCAATTATTAAGTCAGTGCCAGAAACCGTATTAGCAAAATGACTTTGCACCTGTTCGCGAACCCGTTCTACAGCTAGCAGTAAGGTAACGCTGACGGCAATAGCGATAACAGTCAGCAGAACACTCGCTCGTCTGTTCATTAAGCTTTTTATGGCCAGGCGGATCATGGTTGAGCTCCTGCCTGATTGAGCTCATTAAGCTCAACATGCTTATCAAAGTAGGATGACAATGCAGCGTCATGAGTGACAAAAATAACTGTGGTGTTATTTTGGCTACTGAGCTCAAGCAACAATTGAATAAACGTATCCCGATGCTCGGCATCGAGTGCTGAGGTTGGTTCATCCGCTATAAGAAGCTTAGGAGCACCCAACAAGGCGCGTGCCGCGGCAACACGTTGCTGCTGACCAACACTCAGAGTATGAGCCGGTTGCTCAATTTGTGCGGAATTTAACCCTAAGCGCTGCAGCATCTCATTTGCTGTCGCTTCAGCAGAGCTGCCTTGTTCTGCGATACGTTGCCGCCTTTTTTTGGAAAATTGACAGGCGAGCAGCGCATTATCTAGAGCCGATAAATAGGGCAGCAAATTGAATTGCTGAAAAATATAGCCAATGTTGTCGGCACGATAACGGTCACGCTGTCTGCCGGACAAACTGGGAAAAGCGGTTTCAAATAGATTTAAAGAGCCACTTTGTGGGGTATTAATGCCGGCCAACAGCGATAGCAGTGTTGATTTACCACTACCGCTGGGGCCGCGCAGCAGCACCGTCTCACCTTGTTTTATCTGCCAGGCAGGAATATCCAGGGTGGGCTGTTGTCCAGACCATGAAAAGAGTAACTTTTCTATGCTGACAGCATGCATTATGTCGGTGCTATGGTTCACTCTAAATTAAGACTTTTTTGCGCGCTCAAAAGAAGACACAATTTCTTCTTTTGCGGCAGCTGCGTCAGCCCAGCCGTCAACTTTAACCCACTTGCCTTTTTCAAGCTCTTTGTAACGCTCAAAGAAGTGAGTAATTTGTGCTTTGAGTAGCTCTGGCAAGTCATCAATGTCGTTGATGTGGTCGTATTCTTTGGTCAGTTTACTCACCGGAACAGCAATGACTTTTGCGTCTTCACCCGACTCGTCCGTCATTTTCAATACGCCAACTGGACGGCATTTGATGACAGAACCTGCCTGCAGAGGGTATGGAGTAGGCACTAACACATCAACCGGGTCGCCATCTAATGACAAGGTTTCGTTAACGAAACCGTAGTTCGCCGGATAGAACATTGGTGTCGACATAAAGCGGTCAACCCAAAGTGTACCAGTGTCTTTATCGACTTCGTATTTGATCGGGTCAGCGTTTGCCGGGATCTCGATAATAACGTTAACTTCTTCAGGCATATTGGCGCCTGCGGTGACGTTTCCTAAGCTCATAGTACTTCCTGCTGTATGTATAAAATAAAAGTTACTGCGCGATTATAACGGTTGGACCTTTTCACGCAATATCGATATCAGTCTAATAAGGTTTTGGGTGCTTACTGTGGTACTCCATACACATATCCACTTCGTTTGCGGACCCCATAACCACGGATACCCGTTGGTGAATATGTTCCGGCACAATCTCCATTAAACGACGATAACCGTCAGTCGCTTTACCGCCGGCTTTTTCAACCAGCATAGACATTGGCGCAACTTCATATAAAAGGCGCAGTTTAAAAGGTTTGTCGGGGTTACGGGCATCCCAGGGGTAAGTGAACAATCCGCCGCGTGAAATCACACGGTGTACGTCGGAGACCATAGCGGCGTTCCAGCGCATATTAAAATTCTTGCCGCGAGGACCTTCTTCACCGTCGAGTAAATCAGTAATATAGGCGCGAATAGGGTCGGCCCAGTGACGGCGGTTCGACATATTAATCGCGAACTCTTTGGTGTCTTTCGGAATTTCTGCTTTTTCGTGGGTCAGTAAAAACTCACCAACGGTTTGATCCAGAGTGTAAATGCGCACTGCTTTGCCTGTGGTCATAACCAACATGGTCGCCGGTCCATACAAAACATAGCCTGCTGCTACCTGAGCTTTGCCGGGCTGCAAAAACATGTTCTCGCTGGTTTCTTCGCCTTCGGGCTTGCGCAGAATAGAAAAAATGGTACCAACACCACCATTTATATCGATGTTAGAACTGCCATCCAACGGGTCAAAGGCAACCAAATAGTGTCCTGAATTTGGGCTTTCGACAATGGAGTCTTCTTCTTCAGAAGCAATGGCATGTACGTTAGGTGATTCCAGCAACAGAGTTTTTAACAGTTGATTTGCAACAACATCGAGTTTTTTCTGTGTCTCGCCCTGAATGTTTTCATCCAGTGTTGAGCCTAATACACCGGCTAATGCGCCCTGGTGCAGACGGAAAGAGATTTCCTTGGCCGCAATTTGAATGGTGTTAATAACAGAGATAAGCGACTCGCTGGTTTGATCCGCTCTCAGTGTTGGTAATAAACGTTTCATGAAAGTTCCTGCAGCTCTGGTTGTTGGATGCTTACAAATGTATGTTCAGAGAGCGCAAATGATACCTTATTTTTTGGTAAAAATCCTGCTTGTCAGCGACGACGGTGGTACACTTTCGATATTTTTTAAACGAACGGGTTTGGATAACGCATGCACATTCATATCGTCGGGATTTGCGGTACTTTCATGGGGGGCGTCGCCGCTATAGCGCAGCAATTGGGACACCGTGTTACCGGGTCTGACGCTCAAGTCTATCCGCCTATGAGTACGCAACTGGAAAATCTCGGCATTGAATTAATGCAGGGGTATTCGCAGAACAACTTAAAGCCGCGCCCCGATATGGTGATTATTGGTAACGCGCTAAGCCGCGGTAACGATGAAGTAGAAGCAGTCCTACGCGAGCGCATTCCCTACGTTTCTGGTGCGCAGTGGCTGCACGATAATGTGTTGACTCAACGCTGGGTGCTGGCGGTTGCCGGCACTCATGGAAAAACCACGACAGCCAGTATGCTGAGCTGGGTTTTACAAGAGAACGGCTTTGAACCCGGTTTTATGATTGGTGGCGTACCGGGGAATTTCCCTGTGAGTGCACGCCTAACCGATTCCAACTTTTTTGTCATTGAAGCGGACGAGTACGATACGGCCTTCTTCGATAAGCGTTCTAAATTTGTTCATTACGCTCCGGATACTTTGATTCTGAATAACCTTGAGTTCGATCATGCGGATATCTTCCCTGACTTAGCTTCTATTCAGCGACAATTTGCGCATTTACTGCGGGTGGTTCCCGATACCGGACAGGTGATTTTACCCAGCGATGATGCCGCTCTGGAAGCGGTCATTGAGCAAGGTTGCTGGAGCCCGGTCGTACGTGTCGGAGAGCAAGGCGAATGGCAGGCTAAACTGCTTAAAGCTGATGGGACTGAGTTTGAAGTACATTATCAGGGCAAGTGTATCGCACGGGTTAACTGGAACATCCTGGGGACCCATAATGTAAATAACGCCATGATGGCCATTATTGCTGCAGCTCATGTTGGTATTAAAGCAGAGCAAAGCACACAGGCTCTTGCCTTATTTAAAAGCCCGAAACGGCGCATGGAGTTATTGGGTGAATACGGCGGTATAAAGGTTTTTGATGATTTTGCCCATCACCCCAGTGCAATCAAAACAACCGTATCTGGCTTGCGACAGCATCAACCAAAGAGCCGCATTATTGCCGTACTGGAGCCCAGATCAAATACCATGAAAATGGGGGTTCACAGCGATACTCTGGCTGATTCGTTAGCCGATGCCGACGACATATTTGTACTGCAGCCAGAAGGGCTGAAGTGGCGCTTAGCTGAAAAAATGCCGAATGCTCATGTGTTTGAATCTACAGATGATTTGCTGGCAGGGTTGTTGACTGAAGCGCATGCGGGGGACTCTGTACTGATTATGAGTAACGGCAGTTTCGATGGCTTGCATCAACGCTTTCTTAAAGCGCTGCAAGAACTGGATGACACAGGAGCCGAGTCATGAAAAACGACAATAGAATCACTGTTGCGATAACCGGCGCCTCGGGTGCCCCTTATGCCCTGCGTTTGCTACAATGCCTGCTTGATCAAGATCAACAGGTACTGTTGTTGATCTCAAGTGCCGCGCGAGTAGTGCTGGCCACAGAGCAGAATATGCAAATTCCGGCAGCCCCTGAGAAAGCAGCGGCTATGCTGTGTGAGCACTTTTCGGTAGATGCTGAAAAGCTCAAAGTCTACGGCAAAGAAGAGTGGTTTTCGCCGGTCGCATCTGGTTCAGCGGCGCCTGCTAAAATGGTGGTTTGTCCCTGTTCAACCAGTACTTTGTCAGCCATTGCCCATGGCAGTAGCAATACGCTGATCGAGCGAGCTGCCGATGTCGTAATGAAAGAGCGCGGGCAACTTATTTTGGTGCCGAGAGAGTCGCCGCTTTCAACTATTCATTTACAGAATATGCTGCAACTCAGTCAGCAGGGCGTGACCATAATGCCGGCAGCGCCTGGCTTTTATCATCAACCCGAAAGTATTGATGATTTAATTGATTTTATGGTGGCCAGAATTTTAGACCACCTGGGCCTTGAGCAGCGTTTAGTTAGCCGCTGGGGCTATGGAAAGGAGTCATAAAGAGGTTTATGAAAGCTTTAGAAATTGAAGACTTACGCAAAACATACCGCGGTGGCTTTGAAGCCCTGAAAGGTATTAATTTGGTGGTCGAAGAGGGCGATTTCTATGCTCTGCTAGGTCCTAATGGTGCCGGCAAGTCGACCACTATTGGTATTATTTCTTCGCTGGTTAATAAGACGTCAGGCAAGGTAAAGGTATTTGGTTATGACCTGGATACACAACTGACTGACTTAAAACGTCAAATTGGCCTGGTACCTCAGGAGTTTAACTTCAACCAATTTGAAACAGTGCATCAGATAGTGGTGAATCAAGCGGGCTATTACGGTGTGCCTCGTTCGCTAGCGAAAGAACGCTCAGAGAAATACCTTAAACAACTTGGGTTGTGGGATAAGCGTAATGAACCATCGCGGTCGCTTTCCGGTGGTATGAAGCGACGCCTTATGATTGCCCGGGCGTTATTGCACGAACCGAAACTGTTGATTCTGGATGAGCCGACAGCGGGTGTCGATATTGAGCTTAGACGTTCAATGTGGGATTACCTGACAAAAATAAATCAACAAGGCATTACCATCATTTTGACCACGCATTATTTAGAAGAGGCGGAAACTCTGTGTCGTAATATCGGCATCATTGATAGTGGTCGTATTATTGAAGACACCTCAATGAAGCGTTTGCTGGCGCAGTTAAGTCGGGAGACCTTTGTGCTGGACCTGGCCCCTGGCCATAACGGCGCTGAGATTAAAGACTTCAACCACCTCTGGAAAGACGAACATACGTTAGAAGTTGAGGTAGATAAGGATGCCGGACTGAATGCGGTATTCGAGCAGCTTTCAGCACAAAAGGTAAAAGTCTTATCGATGCGTAATAAAGCGAACCGTTTAGAGGAGCTGTTTGTGTCTATGGTAGAACAAGGGCGTCAGCAGGAGGCCGCGAAATGAGTCATTCCGCCGCTAACTTTATCGCGTTAAAAACCATCTGGATTAAAGAGTGCACCCGTTTTCTCCGTATTTGGATACAAACTCTGGTACCGCCTGCTATCACTATGACTCTGTATTTTGTCATTTTCGGTAGCATTGTGGGTGAACGAATTGGTGACATGAGTGGCGTGGGTTATATGGAGTTTATTGTGCCCGGGCTTATCATGATGTCAGTCATTACTAACTCCTATTCTAATGTCGCATCGTCATTCTTTAGTGCTAAATTTCAGCGCAACATTGAAGAAATGCTGGTGTCGCCGGTACCTACTGCCGTTATTATTGCCGGTTATGTCGGTGGTGGTATGGCAAGGGCGATGATTGTTGCCGTTATTGTCACCTGCGTATCCTTCTTATTTGCCGATATCCAGATTGCCCATATTGGTTATGTCATCTTAACCGTGGTCTTAACCTCGACCTTATTCTGTCTGGGCGGACTAATTAATGCGGTTTACGGTAAGACTTTTGACGACATTTCTATTGTGCCAACGTTCGTTTTAACGCCTCTTACCTATTTAGGCGGGGTGTTTTACTCAGTCAGCTTGTTACCTGAGTTTTGGCAAAAGGTTTCTATGGCAAACCCTGTTCTTTATATGGTTAACGGTTTTCGTTACGGCTTTTTAGGACAGTCTGATGTAAGCATTGGCCTGGCTATAGGAGTCTTAGTTGGTTTTAATATTCTGTTTTTCGCGGCGGCTTATTATATTCTGGATAAAGGCATAGGAATTCGCTCCTGATGCAGCAGGCAAGACCAGTTTCGACGAATCAAAACGGGCCGCACGAAGATACCGAAGCGGTGGTTCGTCGTCATTTGCAAAGCGAGTTTCTGAAGCCGATTCAGGAGCATAACCAGCAGGCGTTTGATGAAATTAACGCACAAGTTGAAAGCTGGGGCGGGCCAATTATTCTCGACTCCTGCTGTGGTGTTGGAGAAAGCACCGCGAAACTGGCAGAGCTTAATCCTCACGCAATGGTTATTGGTGTCGATAAATCGGCGCACCGGGTAGAACGGCACAGTCACTACCAGAGCGGCGAGAATGGTCAGCGCTACTGGGTTGTGCGGGCTGACTTGAATGACTTCTGGCGACTGGCTAACCAGGCAAATTGGCAGCCACAGCAGCATTGCATTTTATATCCTAACCCCTGGCCTAAATCTGCTCACTTATCGCGTCGCTGGCACGGTAGTCCAGTATGGAAAGACGTTGTTGCGCTGGGTGGTCAACTGCAGATGCGTTCAAACTGGAGCCTGTACTTGCTTGAAGTGGCTCAGGCCCTTAAGGTGAGCGGATACCATGCCGATATTTCGTTATTGGCAGACAACGCAGACCCGATAACACCGTTTGAACGTAAATATAAAAACAGCGGCCAGGCGTTATGGCAACTGCATGCGAACCTATCTAAGGAGTCTTGATTGAGCCCCAAAAATGACATAGCGGAAGTCAGCCAGGAATCTCTGTATCGTATATTTACCATACCAGAGGCACCGGACTCGACGCTGGGTAAAATCGAAAAGCACCTTTCAGAAAACCTGATGGGGTTTCTGGGTGAGCACATTGTCGCCCGTGAGAAGCCGTTGCAGGAAATTGAAAGGGACTTCGATAAATCACAGATCCCGGAAGAGCCTCAGTTTGTTTCTGACCATACCGAGTTTCTGCTGGATAAGTTGGTTGCACATTCTGTGCATACAGCATCGCCACGCTTTATTGGTCACATGACATCGGCCCTGCCGTATTTCCTTTTGCCATTGGCCAAACTGATGGTCGGGCTCAATCAGAACCTGGTAAAAATTGAAACCTCCAAGGCCTTTACACCTTTAGAGCGTAACGTTATCGGCATGCTGCATCATTTGGTGTATCAACAGGATGCGCCGTTCTATAACCGCTGGATGCACAGTGCTCAGCATTCTTTGGGGGCGTTTTGTTCGGGTGGAACCATCGCCAATATGACGGCGCTTTGGGTAGCCCGTAACCGCTTATTGCAGGCTGACGGTGACTTTGCCGGTATTGCAGCCGATGGCCTGGCTGCCGGTCTTCAGCATTATGGCTACTCTAAGCTAACGGTGGTGGTGTCTGAGCGAGGGCACTATTCGCTGAGCAAAGCAGCTGATGTACTGGGTATTGGTCGTAAGAATTTAGTCTCAGTGGCGACAGACAGTGATAACCGCATTCGTATAGATGAGTTGCGAAAGACCTGTGAACAGATTGCAAAAGAGGGCGGCAAGGTGCTGGCGCTGGTTGGTGTTGCAGGTACAACGGAAACGGGGCACATTGATCCGCTGGACGATATGGCAACAGTTGCGGAAGAAGTGGATGCTCACTTTCATGTTGATGCTGCCTGGGGCGGGGCAACGTTATTGTCTGAACAGCATCGTCCATTACTGGCGGGTATTGAACGGGCCGACAGTGTCACTATTGATGCTCACAAACAAATGTATGTGCCTATGGGTGCGGGTTTGGTGTTGTTTAAGAATCCGTCTTTGGTCAAATCTATAGAACACCATGCGGAATACATTATTCGTCAGGGCTCTAAGGATTTGGGTTCGCATTCAATGGAAGGTTCGCGAGCGGGTATGGCCATGATGGTATTTTCGGCTATGCACGTTATTGGGCGCCGGGGTTATGAATTACTGATTAATAACAGCATTGATAAAGCGCGTTATTTCTCAAAGCTCATTGCAGAGCAGGACGATTTTGAAGTGATTACAGAGCCGGAGCTTTGTATTTTAACGTACCGTTTTGTTCCGGCTAAAGTGAAAGCGGCTCTGGAAAAAGCAACGCCTGAGCAGTTGGCGCGGCTGACTCCTCATTTGAATGCCCTGACCCGCTATATTCAAAAACGTCAGCGGGAAAGTGGCCAATCTTTTGTGTCGCGTACAAAGCTAACGCCAGGCCAATATCATCATGAGCCAACCGTGGTGTTTCGTGTGGTGCTGGCTAACCCATTAACAACGGATGAAATGCTGCAGGAAGTTTTGAATGAGCAGCGTCAAATTGCCTCAAAAGCGACCAGTTTGCGAGGCGCACTGCATACCGAAATGCGTGAACTCGGTATGCTTACCTAGCGCTGGTGTTGGAAACCCTTAGGTTGTCAATCAGGCGCGTTTTCCCCATAAAGGCGGCTGCCAGGATCACCCACTCAGGGTCTTCTGCTGTCGCTTCCTGCAAGTCTTTTGCATTACGAATACTGAAGTAGTCAGGTACAAAGCCTGCTTGACTTAAATCTTTTTCGGCTGCTTTTTCCAGTTCAGAAAAGTTAGTGCTTACACCCAGTTCAACTTTGGTCTTTTGAAGAGTCCGGTAAAGTGTGGCCGCTTGTTGCTTCTGTTCAGGCGATAAATAACCGTTGCGCGAGCTCATCGCTAAGCCACTGGTTTCACGCTGAGTTGGTGCGCCCAGAACTTCAACGGGTAAGCTTAAGTCCTGTGTCATTAAACGAATGACCTGTAACTGCTGATAGTCTTTTTCGCCAAATACGGCTAACTGCGGCTGTACCATATTAAAGAGTTTGCAGACAATGGTCGCAACTCCGGTGAAATGCCCAGGCCGACTGGCTCCGCATAAAATGTCACTAATACCCGGCACTTCAATACGGGTCTGTTTGTCCAGGCCTCTGGGGTAAACGTCACTGACCTGTGGCGTAAATACGGCAGAAACACCAAGGGCATCCAATGCCTGGCAGTCGGCTTCTAAAGTGCGCGGATAGCTGTCGAGATCTTCGTTTGCTCCAAATTGCATAGGGTTCACAAAAATACTAACGACAACGTTATCGCAACGCTCCAGCGCTGTTTTTACCAGATGCAGGTGTCCATCGTGTAAATTACCCATGGTCGGTACCAGAGCAACTTCTGATTGTTGCTGGCGCCACTTCCGAAGCTCAGCCAGTGACTTTAGTACCCTCATTTATAGCTGTGCTCTGAAGTTGGGAATTCGCCTGACCGTACCTGCTCTGCAAATGAGCGAAAGGCATCGGCAAGAGAGCCGCCCTGGCCTAAGAAGTCTTTAGCGAACTTAGGCAAATAGTCGCTGTTCATGCCCAGCATATCGTGCATAACCAGAATTTGTCCGTCGGTATCGGCACCTGCGCCAATACCAATGGTTGGAATGGATAGCTGCTCTGTAATGCGCTTACCAAGTGAAGCCGGAACGCACTCCAGAACAAGCAACTGAGCCCCCGCTTTTTCAAGCAATAGTGCCTGATTGAGCGTGTCGTCAGCTTGCTGTTGCTCTTTACCCTGCACTTTATAGCCACCCAGAACATTCACCGACTGTGGCAATAGTCCCAGATGTGCGCAGACGGGAATGCCGCGAGTTTTTAAGCCTTCAATGGTCTCGACTAACCACTGTCCGCCTTCTAACTTAACCATATTTGCGCCGGCCTGCATTAAGCGGCCGGCAACCTCGTAGGCTTGCTCGGGGGTGCTGTAAGTCATGAAAGGCATATCGGCTATAACAAAGGCGTCGCTGGCGCCACGACGAACGCACTGCGTATGGTAGACCATATCGTCGGTGGTAACCGGTACAGTTGAATCCCGGCCCTGTACGACATTACCCAGGGAGTCACCGACCAGAATAAAGTCCACGCCCTGTTCGGTCATAAGTTTGGCAAAGCTTGAATCGTATGCAGTCAGGGAGCTTATTTTGGTCCCTTCTTTTTTCATTTTCTGTAACGTTGCAATGCTGGTTTTGGTTGTTGCCATAACGCACCTTCAGCAGTATTAGATTATGATGTCAGACGAACAGATTATCACGTCTAAGCCGTCTTCGGTAAGTGCCTCTGCCTGTTGCTTAACGGTATTTCCGTTCGGAAGAATCCTGTCCGGCGCTATTTCGGCTAAAGGGAAAAGAACAAAGTTACGTTCGTATAAGCCTGGGTGGGGCACTTTCAATTGCTCGGAATGATGCTGTTGCTCACCAAACAGAAGCAAATCAAGATCCAGCGTGCGTTCTCCCCAGTGTCTCACTCGTTTGCGACCAAATGCATCTTCAATATCGTGTAAGGCCTGAAGAAGTTCGGCTGCTGTTAATTCTGTCGCTACCGAGCAAACGGCATTAACGTAGTCTGGCTGATCCTGAGGGCCCATTGGCTTGCTACCGTAAAGAGACGAGTAGGCTAATAACTGCCAGCGTGAGTCCTCGCTCAGAGCCTGTAATGCCGACAAAAGGTTGTCTGTCGGCTGGCCCAGATTACTCCCTAGTGCAATAAAGGCCTTATGTGGCGTCATTGCCTTTATTTTCCTGAGGTTTACGGCGCGGTCCACGGCGTCTCCGTGGTTTGCGGCGGCCGCTTCCGGGGCCTGGCTTTGAAGCTTTTAGTTGAGCCGGGTTGTCCTGTGCTTTGCTCCAGTGGGCCGCAAGTTCAGATAGTTTTTTGTCACCGCTTTCGGCAAATGAACGCAGTAAAAGAAAGTCGTAAGCAGCACGGAAGCGCTTGTGCTCCAGCACCTTCATGGCACGAACGCCTTTAGTTACATTCAGCCGGCGCTGTAACTGCCAGATATCTCGCGCTGGCAGGCTAAAACGCTTAGGCAGTGATACGCGCTGTGACTGTCTGTGAATAACGTCAGCCGCTGCAACATTGAGGGCATCCATTGGCGGCAGACCGCCTTCGTTTTCAAGTTGTTCACGACGAGCCTGCAGCGGCCACCATAAGAGCACCGCAATTAAATATGCGGGCGTTACGCGTTGCTCTTCGGCAATACGCTTGTCGGTGTCTCTAAAAGCTTTCAGCATCATTTGGTAAGGTGCGGCCTGCTCATCGGCTAAGTAATCTTTCAGCATTGGGAAGAGCTGTTGGAACAGGCCAAACTCTACCATCATAAGAAAGTTTGCTTCCGCCTTACCCGACATGAACATCTTCAGAAATTCGTCAAATAAACGAGCCGGAGGAATGTTAATCAACAAGGGGGCAAGCTCTTTTAGCGGACCGCTGACCGAGTTATCCATCTGCATATTGAGCTTGGTGGCAAAGCGCACCGCACGAAGCATTCGTACCGGGTCTTCCCGGTAACGTACTTCCGGGTCGCCAATCATGCGTAATATACCGGCATTAATGTCACTAACGCCGTTAGCAAAATCGTAAATTGCGAAATCGGCAATATTGTAATAGAGCGCGTTGGCAGTAAAGTCACGACGTTCCGCGTCTTCTTCTATAGTGCCGTAAACGTTGTCTCGCACCAACTGACCGTGCTCATCTTGGTCCGCTGTCCGGTTCTTTTTATTTTCTTCCTGGGGGCTGTCGCCATGATGGCCGCGAAAAGTTGCAACTTCTATGACCTCACGCCCGAACACCACATGAGCCAGACGAAACCGACGCCCAATTAAGCGACAGTTGCGAAACAAAGACTTTATCTGCTCAGGTGTGGCATTAGTGGTAACGTCAAAATCTTTTGGCTCCAGGCCGAGCAGGATGTCGCGGATACAGCCGCCAACAAGATAGGCTTCAAAACCGCTGTTGTGCAGGCGGTAAAGAACCTTTATGGCGTTCTTACTGATATCGTTACGAGATACGGGGTGTTTATCCCTGGAGATAATTTGTAATTTGGGTAAACGGCTGGAGTCCTGCTCCGCCGCTTTACTGGAAAAGGCGCGCTTTGCCAGTGCTTTAATTCGCTTAATAATGGTGGTTCTCCCTTACCATTTTTTTATTCAGAGTTAGTAGCTGTTTGGATATTGTACCGTTAACAACCAAGGATATGCCACTTTTTGCGCCAACTTTGCAGCGCCTCCTGCAAAATGTCGTTCACTGAGCCTGTATGCAACTCTGGCTCAAGCTGAATCCCCAAATAGTCGAGCGCCGTCAGCAGGTTATTGCTGGCATAGCGTGACTCGATTGAGGGCGCATGATTTTGCTTACTCAGCTTCAGACCCTTGTCATTAGTTACCAGAGGCAAATGCATCATTCTGGGTTGCTTACCGGTCAAGTATTGCCATAAAGTGAGCTGCCAATAGCTGGGTGTGATTAAGTCACTCCCCCTGACAATGTCGGTAACCCCCTGCTCAATATCATCAACCACAACGGCCAGCTGGTAAGCATACAAACCGTCCCGACGTTTCAACACGAAATCTTCGCTAACAGAAGGCGAGTGGTCAGAAAGTAAGCCTTGGGCTCGGTCATTAAACTCAGTTATGGGGGCGTTATTTATAAAGCGCAGAGCATAAGGCGGTGTACGTGGTTGACGGTTTCGGCAGTATCCATCGTAATGGTCATTACGAGCCCGAATAGCCTGGCGACTGCAGTCACACTGGTAGAGAAGTTCAGCTTTTTGTAACTGATCTAACTGAGATTGATAAGTTGAGTCACGCTGGCTTTGGTACAAAACGGAGCCGTCCCATTCTAAACCATGGGACTCCAGCTGCGTTAAAATGGTATCGGCCGCTCCGGGAATCGCTCTTGGTTTATCGACATCTTCGATACGAACCAACCATTCTCCCTGGTGGGCTTTGGCATCTAAGTAACTACCAACGGCAGCAACTAATGAACCCAGATGCAAAGGCCCTGAAGGTGTCGGCGCAAAACGGCCACGATACATGAGCCGTTAGGCTCCGGTCATTTGTTTCTCTTTGATTTCAGCCAGCGTCTTACAGTCAACACATTGGTCAGCTGTAGGGCGAGCTTCTAAACGGCGAATACCAATTTCAATGCCGCAAGAGTCGCAAAAGCCAAAGTCGTCTTCTTCAATTTTCTGTAACGTTTTTTCAATCTTCTTGATCAATTTACGTTCGCGGTCACGAGTACGTAACTCGATACTGAATTCTTCTTCCTGAGCAGCACGGTCTACCGGATCAGGAAAGTTCGCCGCTTCATCTTTCATGTGATGCACGGTGCGATCAACTTCCTGACGTAATTGACGACGCCATTCTTCCAGAATACGACGAAAATGCGAGCGCTGCGCATCGTTCATGTATTCTTCGCCCTGTTTCTCCTGATACGGCTCTAAGCCGGCCATCGCCAGGATGCCATGGGTTTTCTTATCCTTGCCTTGAGGCATCATGGATCTCCTACATTCTCTATTAAAGAGTGCTTTAAAAGCGTGCGTTTAAAAAAAGGACGCTACGTATACCAGAAAGGATTGGTATTGGCAACGTTATTAGCATCAATTTTATTGCTTAAAATCCCCACTGTGCTGAGTTTCAAAGGGTTACGGGAACTGGTCTCTCCAGTTTAATTTCCTGTGGCGTGATAACACATTTCACGGCGTAGAACTCGACGCCTTCAGACTCTGCTTGTTTACAGAGTTCAGCGTACTTAGGATCAATATGTTTTGCTGGTGTAACCGATTCGATTCCCTGGTGCATCACCATATAAAGTTGTATGGCGCGATGACCGTCTCTGGTCATTTGCATGAGTTCATTGAGGTGTTTGTGAGCCCTTTGGCTAACGGCGTCCGGGAAGTAACCGCACTTATCATCGGCTAAGGTGACGCTTTTCACTTCAATAAAACATTCCTGGCGGTTTGCATCTATTCCCCACCAGTCGATACGACTTTTTTCCCTGCCATAGCGCTGTTCGGGCTTCAGCTCCTGCCACTGACTAAGTTCAGGCACAAGGTTCGCCTGCAATAATTCGCCGGCCATACGATTGGCGTGTTGCGTATTGACCACAATCATCTCGGCTTTGCCGTTTTGAGCTAGCTCCCAGGTCAGTGAGTATTTACGTTTAGGGTTGTCGGAAACACTACACCAGGCTTTAAAGCCTGGCTGGGCACAACCCGTCATAGCACCAGTGTTAGGACAATGCGCTGTGATGATATCACCCTGACCAAAATCAATATCAGCCAGAAAGCGCTTGTACCTTTTTTGCAAAACTCCCTGGCGCAGGGGCTTGTTAAATTGCATCAGAGGCCTCATAACTCTAAAGTATAAACAGACAGCAAATTATCGGGAGAGGTACAGAATGTCCAGCGCACTCGCAATCTATTTAACTCAGGAAGCCCCCGCAAGTTATTGGAACCCAAAATCGAATTTAGTGTTTGGTGAAAACAAAGCACAAATCGTCTTAGTTGATGATGAAGCTGAAAACTTGCGACGTATCCAGAAAGCAGGCCGGACTCTGGACAATACCGGAGCCGTTACCATTGAAGCTGCCGGCGGTGACTGGAACCTGGAGCGTCAGTGGGCGTTGTCACAAGGTTTCACCTCAACTTTGTCAACCAATCAGGTTATCTGGAATAAAACCGATGAGCCCGCTGCAAAAGAGCTTAATGCCATGCGTGAAGCGACTCGCTTCAGTCGCGAACTGACCAATTTGTCAGCCGAAGAAATTTACCCTGAAAGCTTAGCGAAGCGGGTAACCGATCACTTTAAAGCCTTGGCACCGGATGCAGTCAGTGCGGAATTTATAAAAGGTGAAGCACTGAAAGATGCCGGCTGGATGGGAATTTACACGGTAGGTCGTGCCAGTCAGCACGCACCGGGGTTACTGGTGTTGGATTACAACCCAACCGGTGATGACAACGCGCCGGTTGAAACAGCTCTTATTGGTAAAGGTATTACCTACGACAGTGGTGGTTACAGCATTAAGCCCAGCGAAGGCATGTTGTCTATGAAGTGCGACATGGGTGGCGCCGCCACAGTATCCGGCGCATTGTCACTGGCAATACGTCGCGGCCTGAATAAGCGCGTGAAGCTGCTGCTCTGCTGCGCTGAAAACATGATTGATGGCCGTGCTTACAAGTTGGGCGACATTATTCGCTATAAAAACGGCCTGACCGTTGAAGTTGTGAATACCGATGCAGAAGGTCGACTGGTGCTGGCCGATGGCTTACAAGCAGCAGGGGAGTTTGGTGCGAAGCAGATCATTGATGCAGCAACTCTGACCGGCGCTGCGCAAATGGCGGTCGGTAATGAGTACAATGCGTTATTTAGTGTAGATGAGCCTGCTGCCACTAAAGCTCTGGCCAACGCCGATAAAGAAAACGAGCTGTTGTGGCGTTTGCCTCTGGCTCCGTGGCACAGTGAAAACTGCCCGTCGCCTTTTGCTGATACGGCAAACAGCCGTCCGCAAAAAGGCGGTGGTGCCGGTGGTGCAAGCAACGCCGCAGGCTTTTTACTGCGCTTTGCGCCGAACAGCGGCAAAGGCTGGCTGCACTTCGATTTAGCTGGCGCTTACCAAAAATCGGCGACCTCTATGTGGGCGACAGGCGCTACCGCCGCCGGTGTGCGCACCATCGCCGCAACCGTACAAGGTGATTAATTTGGCATGACCTTGCCAATTGAGAGCGTGCTGCCAGAGCTGGCGAAAGCCTTTCCGGCAGCACGTGTCGTTATTGAGGCACCGCCCGGTGCCGGCAAATCAACACAACTTCCGTTATTTCTGTTGCAGCAGGGTATTGCCGATGACGGCCTTATTGTCATGCTGCAGCCCCGGCGTGTTGCTGCGCTGAATATTGCTCATTATTTGGCTAAGCAGTTGGGCGAGTCGGTGGGGGAGCAGGTCGGTTATACGGTGCGCGGCGACAGCAAGCGCAGTAAGGCAACTCAGTTACTTATTATTACGGAAGGCGTGTTGGTGCGATGGTTACAGGACGACCCTGAACTTAGCGGCATTGGCACTCTGATTTTCGATGAATTTCACGAACGCAATTTGCACAGTGACTTGAGCCTGGCGCTGGTTATTGATGCCCTGCCACTGCGTCCAGACTTAAACCTGCTGATTATGTCAGCCACCTTACCGGCAGAAAGTCTTAAGGTCTGGTTAGAAAACTACTGCGATAAAGTTCAGGTTCTGCGCAGCGACGGCCGCAGTTATCCGGTTGAATACCATTACCGTCCTCCGTCTCATGTCACCCAGTGGCTGACTGAATTGCCCAAAGTGGTTGTTGAGGCCTTTGCTGTCGCCGAAAAAGGCGTTTTGGTGTTCTTGCCCGGTGTCTATGAAATACAAAAAGTGGCAGCTGAATTGAGCCAACGACTCCAGCCGGGAACACTCATTCTACCCCTCCATGGTCGTATCCCACTGCAGCAACAGCGGCAGGCATTAAAGGCGACGGACGAGAAGCGCATTATTCTGGCAACCAATATTGCTGAAACCAGCTTAACGCTGGATGGTATTGATGTGGTTGTTGACAGTGGCCGCGAGCGTCGGGCTCAATATCTGCCTCAGTACGGTTTAAGTCAGTTGGTGACTCAACGTATTGCCAAAGCATCGGCGACACAACGTGCTGGCCGTGCGGGGCGTCAGCAGGCAGGGCAATGTTTTCGTTTGTGGTCGCGCTCCGATGAGCATGGTTTTGCAGAGTACGCCCCGCCGGATGTCGCGACACAGGATTTATCGGCCTTAATGCTGGACGTTCTGCGCTGGGGCTCTCAGGTGAAGCAGCTGGCCTGGTTTTCTCAGCCTGAACCGGGACATTGCGCTGCAGCTATCGACTTTTTAACCAGTACTGGCCTATTGGAGCATGGGCAGTTAACGAGCAAAGCCCGGCAACTGGAACTCGGTGGCTCAGATCCCAGAGTCTTACTTGTGGCTAGTGCCGCGAAACAGTTGTCTGAAAAACAGCAGGCGGCTATGGCCTGCAGTCTGGCAACCATTGAAGAGCCTCAAAGCAGTATTAAATCGGTTGACTTGGCGGAGCGAACCCGGGCGCATTTCCAGCAGCGTAATCAGTTTGCTTTGTGGCAGCAGCGCTGGCGTTATTGGCTTAATTACTTTGGGCTCACGGATTCGTCCGGGTGCCATGAAAAGATTGGTGATGACGGGCTTAGCGAAGCTTTGCTGCAGGGTTACCCCGACCGGTTGGCAAAGTTTGATGCTACCCGAGGTGACTTTCAATTAGCCTGTGGCGGACGGGTCACTGGCGACAGTAGCCGCCTTAAGCAGCCGTCCTGGGCCGTTATTTTTGACGTGACCTTCAATGAGCAAAGTAACTTGGGGCGCAGTCGCTGCCTGTTACCAATTGACGACATCATGCCACTTTTAAAAAAGGCCGGGATTGCACCGCAAGTTAGCCAGACAAGCGAGTGGTTCGGTGAAAAGCAACAGCTGCGGCAGATAACTCGTGAAAAGTTAGGCGCTATAGTGCTGAGCGAGAAAGTCAGTAATGCCCCTGTAAATGACGAACAAAGGGCTCAAGCTTTCTGTTTGTGGCTGCGAGAGAATGGCCTGGACAGGCTGAACTGGAGCAGGCGGTCACAGCAGCTACAGCGACGAATACACTGGCTACAACAAGTTGGTGGAGAACTGCTCTCTTATGACATGACGACAGAGGGCTTACTGAGCACCCTGGAGCAATGGGCTGTACCGTACTGGACGAGCGTTCGGTCTTTGAAACAGCTGCAACAGTGGGACCCTTATGAGGCTTTATGCTATTTTCTCGACTACTCAGAACTGCAACGTCTGAATTCGGCTTGTCCTGAATGGTGGCACACTCCGACAGAACGTAAAGTGTTTATAAATTATCTGGACGACACCCCCCGGGTTGAGGTCAAATTGCAGGAAATGTTTGGTGTTTCTGAGTCACCCAAAATTATCGATAATCGACAAGTTGTAACCGTTGATCTTCTTTCGCCGGCTGGCCGGTTGTTGCAGCGCACCAATGACCTTTCCAGCTTTTGGCAGAACGCTTACGCCGATGTGCGTAAAGAGATGCGTGGCCGCTATCCTAAGCACCCGTGGCCTGAAGACCCATTGAATGCAACCGCAACGTTTAAAACCAAAAGGCAGCAGCAGTGATTAAAAGTCGGTGGTTTCAATACCTTTTCTGGACAAGTTTTAAGATAGGGCTGGTACTTATCGCTGTAATTGGTCTTTACGCGATTTACCTCGATGCCAGCTTATCCCGTCATTTTAGTAATGAGCGCTATCAGGCTCCGGCGTTGGTTTATGCTGGTGAGGTGACACTAGAAAAAAATCACCCTATGCGTTTACAAAGGTTAGTCGATATTCTGGAGCGGGTGGGTTACCAGCGCAACACTAACACTGAACAGTCGGGGTATTATTCGGTCGGCGAAAGCAATGTCATGGTGCACCGTCGGCCTTTTGATTTTTCTGACGGGCCGCAAATGGCTCAACGAGTGCAGGTAAACTTCCGGGGCGAGCGCATTGAGTCGTTGAAAAGCTGGCCTAGTGGTCGGGAGTTAGAAAGATTACGACTGGAACCTGAATTGATAGGGCGTATTAGCACGTTGAGTAAAGAAGATCGTTTGTTAGTTGGTCTGGAGGTGGTTCCTAACTTACTCATTGAAACTTTGCTGAAAGTTGAAGACCAGGAGTTTTATCATCACCAGGGAGTGTCCCCCTGGTCTATTCTGCGGGCACTGGTTGCTAACCTTAAAGCAGGCAGAACGGTACAGGGCGGCTCAACGCTTACTCAGCAACTGGTTAAGAATATCTATCTGACCAGAGAACAAACACTGTGGCGTAAGTTTCATGAAGCCATGATGTCGCTGGTGATTGATTACCGCTTTGATAAAAACACAATTTTAGAGACCTATCTGAACGAGGTTTATTTTGGTCAGGATGGCAGCAACGCCATTCATGGCATTGGACTTGCCAGTCAATTTTATTTTGGTAAACAGGTTCAGGAGCTTAGTCCGAGCGAGATTGCGTTAATGGTGGGGATGATAAAGGGACCTTCCTATTACGACCCAAGGCGCTTCCCTGAGCGCGCTCGCGAGCGCCGTGACACGGTGCTTAAGGTCATGTTTGAGAATGACTTAGTCGGTAAAGACAACTTTGTTGCTGCTGTTGAACAAAAGCTCGATGTTAAAGAGAGTCGACGTTTGGTCGAGCACCCATACCCACATTATATGGATCTGGTGCGGCGTGAAATGAAACGCATTGTTTTACCGGAAGACTGGCAGGATACCGGATTAAAGATCTTTACTCACCTTCAGGTAGACACCCAAAACGCAGTGCAACGTTCCTTGGCAAAAAAGCTGATGGCAGATGGCGAGGATGAGAAATTAGAAGGCGCTATGGTGGTAGCTGACTATCGTCGTGGGACGGTTACTGCGCTGGCCGGGGGACGTTTGAGTCAGGCAATAGGTTATAACCGCGCGTTGTTGGCCTTAAGGCCCATTGGCTCCTTAATGAAACCAGTTATTTATGCTGCTGCTATGCAGGACTCCAACATAGGTTTAAATACGCCGGTGGCTGATGAGCCTGTTACCCTGTCCGATAAGAACGGCAAAGAATGGCAGCCGCTGAATTATGATGAAGAATTTAGTGGCAGCTTACTGCTTTATGATGCGCTTGTTCAGTCGCGGAACTTGCCCGCGGTCAGGGTTGGTATGGAAGTGGGTATAGACCAGTTAGTGCGGTACTTACGTGAGTTAGGCGTGACAACACCGTTACAGGCCTACCCATCATTGACGCTGGGCTCTGCTTCGCTATCTCCCATGGCTGTCGCGCGAATATACAGCGCGTTAATGAATGATGGCCATTACCAGTCTTTAACAGCGGTCTCCTCAATTACTACTCATCAGGGAGAGGTCTTATACCGTCGTCAGACACCTGAACAGAAGAAGGTATTTGACCAAAGCGTTTCCTATTTGACGCGTTATGGCTTGCACGGCGTGGTCGCTGAAGGCACGGCCAGCCGGCTTCAAAGTGCACTGGCCGGACAGATTGTTGGTGGCAAAACAGGCACCACGAATGACTACCGTGACAGTTGGTTTGTGGCTGTTGATGGAGAGCAAGTTGTGACTGTCTGGTTAGGGCGGGACGATAACCAACCCGTTGGTTTAACGGGAAGCAGCGGAGCACTGAAAGTTGCCGCCGACTTCTATGGGTATCTGCCTCCGTTGAGCATGGCGCTGGACGTACCCGAACCTTTGCTTATGCAGAATTTTCACCCAACTACGGGACAGAGAATTCCGGAGGATTGTAATAATGGTCGTAAATTACCGGCAGAGGAAGTCAGACTCCCCGAGGATATTACCTGTGACGGTAATATCCGCGAGAAAAACTGGTGGGAACGTTTGTTCGGTGGCTAATCAGCTAATACTAAAGCAATTTAGCGAAAGCTTTTTCAGCGGCATCCAGGGTCTGCTGAATATCTTCTTCACTGTGTGCCGCAGACATAAAGCCGCCTTCGAAGGCTGACGGTGCCAAATACACTCCTTGCTCTAACATGGCGTGATAGAAAGTTTTGAAGTGTTCCATGTTGCACTGGGTCGCCTGTGTAAAGGTTGTGACTTCAGGTTCTTCGGTAAAGAAGAAACCAAACATGGAGCCGGCACGGCTGGTGGTCATTGGAACTCCGGCACGGTCAGCACGTTCCTGTAGTCCGTTGAGTAAAGTGTCAACTCGCTGATAAAGCTGGTCGTATAACCCTGGTGTTGATAATTGTTGTAAAGCCGCTAAGCCTGCAGCCATAGCAACAGGGTTACCCGATAACGTACCGGCCTGATAAACAGGGCCGACCGGGGCAATGTAGTCCATCACTTCCTTTTTGCCGCCAAAGGCACCAACCGGCATACCGCCGCCAATAACTTTACCCAAAGTAGTCAGGTCAGGCTTTATGTTGTAACGCTCCTGGGCCCCGCCAGGTGCTACACGGAAACCGGTCATAACTTCGTCAAAAATTAATACCGAACCGTGATCGTCGCAAATGCTGCGTAAACCTTCCAGAAAGCCTTCAACCGGAGGAATGCAGTTCATGTTTCCGGCGACAGGTTCAACAATAATACAGGCAATTTCGTCACCCATTTCAGCAAAAACTTTTTTCACTGATTCAATATCGTTGTAATTCACAGTTAGGGTGTGTTTGGCAAAGTCTTCCGGGATGCCGGGCGAATTAGGTACACCCAGAGTCAAAGCACCTGAACCGGCTTTAACCAGCAATGAATCAGCGTGACCATGGTAGTTACCTTCAAACTTCAGAATTTTATCCCGGCCGGTATAGCCTCGGGCCAGGCGAATAGCGGTCATGGTTGCTTCTGTACCAGAATTCACCATACGCACTTTTTCAATTGAAGGCACAATTTTGCGGATAGTTTCCGCCATAGTGATTTCAACTTCTGTCGGCGTTCCGAAGCTTAAGCCTCGCTTGGCCGCTTGCAGAGTCGCCTCTAAAACTGCCGGATGGTTGTGGCCCAGAATCATAGGTCCCCAGGAGCCAACGTAGTCTATGTAACGTTTGCCGTCAGCATCGAACATATAAGCGCCTTCAGCGCGCTCAAAGAAGATGGGTGTACCACCAACGCCATTAAAAGCCCGAACCGGCGAGTTAACGCCGCCAGGAATACTGATTTGTGCTTGAGTGTATAATTCTTCTGAGCGACTCATGTCGTAACTACCTCTTTACTGTTGGCTTTTCTCGCTGTACCAGTTGACCTCACATTGGTGTTTATCAACTTGATCAACGACCCCAAGTGTTAATGCAAACAGAGCCATACGAATTAATACGCCGTTGTCTGCCTGGCGGAAAATAGCCAGGTTGGGGTTTTGGTTTAAGTCATTATCCAGTTCATTTGCCTCGGCGCGGGAATCTCGCGGCAGAGGGTGCATGATGACGGTGTTGGGTTTGTAGTGCTTAGTATATATATCCTGGTTTAAACGAAACTTACCGCGATACTGATCAGCGTCTTCCGGGCTGGCAAAACGCTCTTGCTGAATGCGAGTCTGATAGACAATATCAGCGTCGACAATACCGTCGACCTTTTCTGTGACAGTGACACGGTGACCTGCGTTTTCCAGCGTATCTAATACGGAGCCCGGCATAGAAAGTTCACGTGGAGAAATTAAAGTGAACTTAATATTTTTGTACATGGATAGCAGCGTCGACAGCGAGTGAACTGTACGTCCGTATTTTAAATCGCCAATCATGCAAATGTGCATGTTATCAATGCTTTGTTGATGATATGCCAGCTCTTTTTGAATGGTGTAAAGATCCAGTAGTGCCTGCGTGGGGTGCTCGTTTGCTCCGTCACCGCCGTTAATGACAGGCACCCGGCTGCCTTCGGCAAACTCTCTCACTGAGCCAGACTTTGGGTGGCGCATAGCAATAACGTCACTGTAACTGCTTAGCACACGGGCGGTGTCGTAAAGCGACTCACCTTTGGCTATGGCAGAACTTTCCATTCCGGTGGTTTCGCGTACTTCGCCCCCTAGCAGGTTGAACGCAGTACCAAAACTGACCCGGGTACGGGTAGATGGTTCAAAGAACAGGTTGCCGAGAATAGCGCCGTCGAGAACGCGGGTGCGTGTTTTGCGCCTTGCATAAGGTTGCATCTTGTCAGCAACGGAGAAAATATAATCAATACTGTCGCGATCGAACTGGTTTACAGAAAGAATATTGGAGCCGGTGAAATTCATCTTTAGGTGCGCCTCTGCCGCAGAATGTCACTGGGCGCACACTATAGCAAATCATGTGGCACAAGAGAATCTAATAAGGCTTAACCACGGCCAAAATTATGATCGCGAACAGCGCCAGTACCGGGAGCTCGTTAAAAACACGGTAAAATCGATGGCTACGGCGGTTATTACCGGTTTTAAAGTCTTTAAGCAGCTTAAAGCAGTAGCCGTGATAGATATAAAGCAACAGTACCAACACCAGCTTAGTGTGCATCCAGCCACTGGCGGCAAACCAGGCCGAACCATAAGCAAAAATCAGCACAACGCCGAAAATGAGGGTAAGAATAGCGAAAGGCGTGACAAAATACAGCAGTCGCCTTTCCATGACGCAGAGCTGCTCGTCGACAGCTGGTTTTGTATTCATTGCGTGATAAACAAACAAGCGTGGCAAATAAAAAATGCCAGCGAACCAGGCAACCATAAAGGCAATGTGCAGGGCTTTAACCCATAGTATCCACGTCATGCGAGCTCTCTCTGTAAGGCTTTACGGACTATTTCCCAGGTGACAATTCCACAAGGTTGTCCGTCATCTGTTTCATAAACAAATACGGCGCCTCGTCTTTGCTGGCCTATTTCATCATAAACTTCAGCCAAAGTAGAGGTTACCCGAATTCCTTTAATTGGCGTATAGCTCAGGCTTGGGCTGTCACCGGCATTGATATCATAGGATACGAGTCGGTAAAGGGCCTGATTTTCTTCATCGACCGACATTACGATAACGGTTTTTGCCTGTGCTGATTCTAATGCGTCAACCAGTTCATTTTGAGTCGGTTCAAGCAGGAGTTTAAAGTCGGTTTCCATAACGTTTTCAACCCCCGTTTTTTGCAGAGCAACATGCACTGGCGCAAGTTGATAGGGCAAGTTCTGAAGGTCAAGTTGGGCAATAAAAATCGACTTGGATTTGAGTAACTGGCTGGATATCAGATAAGCGGGCACAATAACCAACATAGCCGGAATAATAATTTCAACGCTACGGGACAATTCAACGATAGCCAGAAGAGCTGCCATGGGGGCGTGAATACAGGCTGCCAAAATGCCTGCCATACCCAACAAGATGAAGCTGTCAAAAGAGAGACCCTGCTGAATACCGAGACCATTGACAGCCCCTACGAATACCGCCGCAATAATAGCGCCTATTCCAAATACAGCACCGATTAACCCACCAGGTATGCCCATACCTAATGCAATCGCAGAAGCAAAGAGTTTGGCAATCAGTAAGGTGACCAGTAATGACATTTGACCTTGATGATTCAGCACCTGCTCAATGGCGGTAAGCCCCGGGCCTAAACTGGTGGGTATAATGACAGCAAGCATGGCGGTGATAAGTCCGGCAAATAATAAACGGGTAAACAACGACATGTCCTTGACCGTTTCCATGACATCCAGCATCAGTTTTTTAAACATTACGCCGACTAACCCAAGAACGACACCAAGCAATACGACCCAGGGCAGTTGCGTGGTCGGAATATCCTGTGCAGACAAAACGGCTAATTCGGAGGCAACACCAAAAATCTCTTCAGTTATCAGCGAGCCGGCAACCGCCGAGAGCATAACCGGGATGAAAACATGAACCTTATATTCCCGCAGAACCACTTCCATAACCAGAATCATAGCGGCCAAAGGGGTATTGAAGGATGCAGCTATTGCAGCTGCAATACCACAGGCCGCCAGGGTGCGAACGGCATTTTTTGGTGCATCAAAATGAAAGCCCAGCCAGGTTGCAGCCGCAGCGCCTAAATGAACGGCGGGACCTTCTCGGCCAACACTAAATCCCGCAACCAGTGCAATAATACCGCCGAAGAACTGATTCACCGTGCTGCGCCAGGGCAGCATACCGTAATGCTGCTTCATGCGGTGAATAACGTAAGGTATGCCCATTCGAACATGCTTTGACCCTGAAAGCCTGAACAGAATATAAATCATGACAGCCGCAACAACCGGGAGTAAAAAGCGGTAAGTAGTTGGTAAAGGCTGTTGCCAATAGCTGTCATTACCGACAAGATAGGCGCCTTGCTCTATGGCGAACCGAAAACCGGCAATCATGAGTGCTGCCAGAATACCGCCGGCCAGGCCCATTAAACAAATTGCGATAGTCGTAGAGGGCGTCGCCAGTTGTTTTCGCAGTTGTTGCCGGAGTACGGAGCTAGTGGCCATTTGAAATACGATCCTTACCTTAAACCGTGGGATGACGCTTGCATATTTATCAATAACATATCAGCATAAACGCTTGATGGAAATGAGCTGGAAGTTATGAAGCCCTATTTTAACCTGAAATACTGGCAACAGCGCTGGGGAGCCTTCCCGGTATTTTTAGTAATGATCCTGGCTGCCGTTTTGGTTGTCTACCTGGCGTATTTGGCTGGTGTATGGCACGCGCAGGCGTTAAAGGAAGAAGTTGCAGAACAGGAAGAGCAGTTAGATCAGCTGTATCAGCGACTAGAGCAAATGGAATATCAGAGACATGTGCTGCAGGTTGAATTGGACATTGAACGTTCAGCGAACCAAAGCCTGCAGGACGAGCTGTCCGCACTGCAAAACGATAATTATGGGCTGCGACGCGACTTAGCTTTCTATCAGAAAATTATGGCGCCGGAGTTGCAGGAAAGCGGGGTTACTATTGACTCGCTGACTGTCACCGCGAACCGTTCTGAGAATCACTTTCACTTCTCTCTCGCGTTATTGCAGATAGAACAACGCCGTAATTTCGTTCAGGGTAATGTGACAGTCGAGCTTATAGGTCGCATCGACGGAGAAAAAAAGCGTTACGACTTATTAGATCTGGCGAACATTGGCGACGACGACCGCAGCTTTTCAATGCGCTACTTTTCGCTGTATGAGGGAGACTTTTTTATGCCGGAGGGCCTGGCCCCTGAGCGGGTTGAAGTTAGGGTTCGGTTAACCAAAGGTGGCAAAGGAACCCTGGACAGAGCTTTTTTCTGGAAAGAAATTAGCCGTAATGAAACAACCCCTGGTGTGCGGAGCGATGGCGATACTTGACCAAAATACTCAGGTAAGAGAAAATAGCCGTAGAGTTCAACGAAGGTAGAGAAATCATGAGCAGTGCAGCAGAACAGGCGATGCCGATTGAGTTTACTGAGCAAGCGGCAAGCAAAGTGGGTAAGCTGATTGCTGAAGAAGAAAACCCAAATTTGAAGTTGCGTGTTTACGTAACCGGAGGCGGATGCTCTGGCTTCCAGTACGGTTTTACCTTTGATGAAAAGAAAAACCCGGGTGACATGGAAATAGAGAAAAATGGCGTTACGCTATTGGTTGACCCTATGAGTTTACAATATCTGATGGGCGGTGTGGTCAGTTACGAAGAAGGGCTGCAGGGCTCTCGCTTTTTCGTTGACAACCCCAATGCAACCACGACCTGCGGTTGTGGGTCCAGCTTTTCGATTTAACGCCTGCCCCAATAGACTTGAGCGGCTGAAAGTTTGCGCTTTTTCCGCTAGAATAACCTCACAATTTTTTGTGAGGTTTTTTTATGGGCGCGTACGCAGAACACATCAAGACAGTTTGTAGCCGCTTTGATAAAGCGTTAGAGGACAATCAATTTGAATCCGTATTGGTTTACTCGGGGCAACCCCGGGTTGATTTTCTTGATGACAACGCGCCGCCGTACCGTGTTAACCCTCTGTTTAAGTATTGGGTACCGGTTACAGAAAGCCCTAAAAGTGCGATTTTTTATCGCAAAGGCAGTCAGCGTCCTACTGTGTACTTATTTCAGGCACGTGACTTCTGGCACGCTCCGGTTAACGTTCCGGAAGAAGAGTGGCAGCAGTATGTCGATTTAAAAATTATCGACGACTTAAGCATGTTGACCGAAGATTTAGGCAGTGACCTGGAACAGGCAGCCTTTATTGGAGAAGACTTTGCTCAACCAGTCAGTGACTGGAAAGTAAAAGCTCGTAACCCACAGGCACTGATTGATCACCTGCATTTCCACCGCTCGATAAAAACCGAGTGGGAAGTGGAAAATCTGCGCGAAGCCAACCGTTTAGCAGCAAAAGCTCATGTTGCAGCCAAAGAAGCATTTTTTGCGGGTAAAAGTGAGCTGGAAATACACCATGCCTACTTAGGAGCTATCGACTTTCGCGAGTCACAAGTGCCGTATAACAGCATTGTTGCTCTGAACAGCCACTCAGCAATTTTGCACTATGATGTTTACGACACGGTTCCGCCTAAGCAAATTCGCTCGTTCTTGATTGATGCTGGCGCACGATATCGCGGTTATTGCTCTGATATAACCCGTTCTTACGCTTATGAAGAAGGTTTCTACGCAGACTTAGTTGAAGCCATGGATAAGGCTCAGCAGGAGCTATTAAGCGAAATTAAGCCAGGCGTGAATTATTACGACCTGCATGTGTCAATGCATTTGAAAGTTGCGCAAATTTTAAGTGACTTTGAGTTTATTAAAGGTGATGCACAAAGCATTTACGACAAAGGTTACACCAGCGCCTTTATGCCGCACGGACTGGGTCACTTTATTGGTTTACAGGTGCACGATGTTGGTGGCTTCCTGAAAGACGATAAAGGTGACAGCTACGAGCGTAGCGAACGTCATCCATTCTTGCGTTTACTGCGCGACATTGAAGTGGGTCAGGTCTTTACTATTGAGCCGGGCTTATACGTGGTCGATCAGTTGCTGGAAGAGCACAAAGACAGTGCTGATATCAACTGGGATAAGGTGGATGAATTGCGTCCATACGGCGGTGTGCGTATTGAAGACAGTATCGTGGTTGGAGCCGATGGAAATGAGAATCTGACCCGCGATGCGTTTAAAGAATTGGGCGCTGAATAATACGTCTATTGATGCAGAACTTTAGAACCTAAAACAACCGGGTGGCTGGCTCCTGTAACTTCAGGCTGGTTACCCGGTTTTTTATGCTCATAGCACCAGCCTAGCCAGGCAAAGGCCATGGCTTCAACCCATTGCGGATCCACTCCCAGGTTCTCCGTGGTATTGCATTTAGCCGGCGTCAGTAGCTCTGCAAAGCGCTCCATGAGTAACGGGTTGTTCGTGCCGCCGCCGCAAAAATAAACCGCGTGGGGTTGTTGTGGTAGTGTTTTCAGAGCATCTTTGACCGTTATAGCCGTAAGTTCAACTAAGGTGCGCTGAACATCGTCAAAAGAAAGCTGCTTTTTCTCTAATAGGGGCTTAAGCCAGTCTAAGTTGAACTCTTCCCGACCCGTGCTTTTTGGGGCAGGTTTTGAAAAGAAGGGGTGCTGAAGTAACTGTTCTAACAGCGCAGCCTGAACTTCACCTGCGCGAGCAAACTGTGCGTCTTTGTCGAAACTTTCATTCGGGTAATGCTGCTGAACCCATTGGTCCAGCAAGGTATTGGCAGGGCCTGTATCAAAGCCGAGCACCTGGCCTTCTGGACCTAACCAGGTGACATTGGCTATACCGCCTAAATTAATGACAGCAATACTTTGCTTCTGATGCGCAAATACTTGCTTGTGAAAAGCAGGAACCAGTGGAGCTCCCTGACCACCGGCGGCGATGTCTTTGCGCCGGAAATCATAAATGACATCGATACTTGTGCTAGCTGCCAAGCGGGCCGGGTCGCCAATCTGGCAGGTATAAGGGGTTTTAAAGTTGGGTTTATGGCGTACCGTTTGACCGTGACTGGCAATTGCGGTGATGCTTTCGGGTGTAAGCCGTGCCTTCACTAAAAGCGCTTTAACGGCTTGAGTGCAGTGTTCAGAAAACGCGACGTCCAGAGCTGCCAGCTCATCGGCTATCCAATTGTCGGTATGACTTATTGTCAGTAAACGAGAGCGGAGGTTTTGGGGTATCGCCAGAGAGTAGCAGGCTTCCAGTTTAACCTGACCTTGAGCGTTTATCTGGACTAATGCCGCGTCAACAGCATCCATACTGGTGCCCGACATGAGTCCGATAAAACGCTGAGGCATTATCGCATCGCCAAATAAACGCGCTTGTTGTCGTTGAGTATTGCCATCACCTGATCCGCATGCTGGCGGAACGACGGAAGTTCTGACTCAGCCAATGACTTGGCTTTGGGCAGCTCAACGGTACGCGGATTACGGTGCACGCCGTCGACAAGAAATTCATAGTGTAAATGAGCGCCGGTAACTCGACCTGTTGCTCCGACACGTCCAATGACCTGACCCTGCTTAACTCTGTCGCCATTTCTTACGTGTTTGCGACTAAGGTGCAGGTATTTGGTAACGTAGCGCTCACCGTGTTGAACAAAAATATAATTCCCGTTTAACGAGGTATAACCTGCAGCTACAACTTTTCCATCGCCGGAAGACATCACCGGTGTTCCTGTCGAAGCCGCGTAATCAATGCCATTATGCGGTCGTACTCTACCGGTAACCGGGTGCAAGCGTCGAGGGTTAAAGCTCGAGCTGATATAGGTGAAGTTTACCGGCGAGCGCAAGAAGGTTTTGCGCATGGCACGTCCATTCGGTGTGTAATATTGACCGTTGTCGTGCAAAATCGCCTGGAAGTTTTCATCCCGGTTAACAAATTCTGCGGCTAAAATTTTGCCGTAACCGACAAATTCGCCGTCGACATAGTGAGTTTCGTAAAGCACGCTAAACTCATCGTTCTTGCGTAAATCTAAAGCAAAGTCGATATCCCAACCAAAGATATTAGCAATGCGCATAATTTGATTGTCAGTCAGTCCTGAATCTATGCCTGCGTTCCAGAAGCTTGAATCAATAACGGCGTGAGTAAACTCGGTACGAATCTCGACTTCTTTGGTTTCTACCTCTGCTACAAAGTTGTCGCTTTGACGAGTAATGATGAGAGTCTCGGTATCATTGATTTGATGTGCCAGCTGAACCAGCTCGCCTTCACCGTCAGTTGCGAAGCGCAATAAGTCGCCCGGGTGAACTTTACGCAAGTACTTAGCTTCGTCACCCGACTCGGTAACGCGATACAGCTGTTGAGCGCTAAAGCCCACTTTACTGAATATTTTGGCCAGGCTGTCGCCGGACTTAACTTGATAAGTTTGCCAGGTAAGCTCGGAGCTCTCAGAATTTTCATTCGAGTTTGATTGCTCAAACGCCAGCTCCAATTGGTAGCGTTTGCCTGGCATTAACTGTTCCGCTGGCGTACTGTTCTTAGAAGCAGTCGCCGGTTCTGACGGAATGATCAGTAATAGCAGGAGAGCAACGCTGATCGCACTGATCAGAATTTTATGAGAATGCGGAAGTTGCAGGAACATCCGCTGAATTTGGGTGACAGATTTCAATGTCATATTTTAGCGCACTTCACTTTCTTTATTGTGATTATCCAGTAAACATTTGTCAGCAAACACGGGGTTTACCGCACCTGTTTACGACCACGGAATAACCTTATGGTTTCGAGGATAATACGAAAAAAAGAAGAATACCAGATTAATAAGCTTAAAACAGTGTTAATAATCGCGTAAAATGGCTGGTTTATCAGTTTTTACAGTTGGAGATGAGGATGAAAACCGAAGTGGCGGAAGCTATTGCCGAGATTACTCGCGGTGCCGAAGAAGTTTTACTCGAGCAGGAACTGGCTGAGAAATTAGCGAGTGGTAAGCCACTAATAGTGAAAGCTGGCTTTGATCCAACTGCCCCGGATCTGCACTTAGGCCACACGGTCTTAATTAACAAATTGAGAGTGTTTCAGGACTTTGGTCACAAAGTTGTGTTCCTGATAGGGGACTTTACCGGCATGATAGGCGATCCCACAGGCAAAAATGTCACCCGAAAGCCGCTGACCACTGAACAGGTTATTGCAAACGCTGAAACTTATAAAGAACAGGTTTTTAAGATTCTGGACCCCGCTAAAACGGAAATTCGCTTCAACTCTGAGTGGATGTCGAAAATGGGGGCTGCCGATATGATTAAGCTAGCTGCCCGTCAGACGGTCGCGCGTATGTTAGAACGTGATGACTTTAAAAAGCGTTACCAGAACAATCAGTCTATTGCGATTCATGAGTTTCTGTACCCGTTAGTACAAGGTTGGGACTCTGTTGAGCTAAAGGCGGATGTTGAGCTTGGTGGTACCGATCAGCGTTTTAACCTGCTAATGGGGCGCGAGCTGCAAAAAGAAGAAGGGCAGCGTCCACAAACTGTCATTATGACGCCGTTACTGGAAGGCCTCGATGGCGTTCAGAAAATGTCGAAGTCATTAAACAACTATATTGGCATTACCGAATCCGCTAATGACATGTTTGGTAAAATTATGTCGGTATCTGATGAGCTTATGTGGCGTTACTTCCAGCTGCTCAGCTTCCGCTCCATAACGGAAATTGATGAATTGAAGGCAGCGGTAGCCGACGGTAAAAACCCACGCGATGTCAAAGTACTGTTAGCAAAAGAAATTATTGCACGCTTCCATTCTGAAGAAGACGCAGAGAAAGCGGAACAGGATTTTATTCAGCGCTTCCAAAAGAATGCATTACCGGATGATATTCCGGAAAAGACGGTGCAAGTTGGAACCGAGGGAATGGCTATAAGTAATGTGCTAAAGGAAGCAGGCTTAGTTCAGTCAACCTCTGAAGCGTTACGGATGATAAAACAGAATGCCGTTAAAGTAGATGGTGAGAAGTTCAGTGATTCGCGTTATGTGTGCACTGAGAAGGACTCAGGGGTTTATCAGGTAGGCAAGCGTCGCTTCGCAAAACTTAACTTAACAGCTTAACCGTTCAAGGTTTCAGACAATAAAAAAGGTGCCAGTTGGCACCTTTTTTATTTCCGTGCTTTTAGACTCTAAAGCTCTTGATTGAGTCCTGCAGCTCATCGGCCAGTTTCGCTACTTCGTTAGACGCCTGAGCGGTTTGTTTCGAACCAGAAGCGGTTTGTTCTGCAATAGAAACAATAGCTTCAAGACGTTCGCTGATATCGTGTGCGGTACTGCTCTGTTCTTTCGCAGCGTTCGCAATATGGTTACTGCTGTCAGAGGCCTGGTGGACTGACTCAGTGATTGACTGCAGTGCCTGAGCGGCTTCATCCGACTGTTGAACACTGAGTTCGGCTTGTTCGCGGCCCTTATTCATTACACTAACAGCGCGTTGAGAGTCGTTCTGCAAGCTTTCAATCATATCCTGAATTTCTTCGGTCGACTCCTGAGTACGGCTGGCCAGGGTACGAACTTCATCGGCAACAACAGCGAAGCCACGACCTTGTTCACCAGCCCGAGCAGCCTCAATAGCAGCGTTCAGGGCAAGCAAGTTGGTCTGATCCGCAATACCGCGAATAACATCTAAAATACCGCCAATATTTTTGCTGTTCTCTGATAACTGATCGATAACCTCGGAGGCACTCTGAATTTCGCGAGCCAGGCCTTCGATAGTGGTACGGTTTTTATCTGAAATTTCCCGTACGCGCTTGGCTTCGTCATCGGAGTGCTGAATTTCCTGAAGAGCCTGATCAGCGCCATCAGCCATTTCACTCGCTGTATTATTCATTTCTTGGGTGGCTGTTGCCACTTGCTCTATTTGACGGCGCTGCTCATCAATCGCGTTCGTTGTTTCGTCAGAGACATTAGAGGACTCTTCCGCCGCTGTCGCTAATTGAGTCGCGCGGTTAGCGATACCTTCAATAAGTTTACGCAAATTGCCGGTCAGCTTGTTCGTGTTTGATGCCAGTTCACCAAACTCATCCTGAGCGTTGTAGTCGACTCGCTCAGTCAGGTTACCGTCGGCCATAATATTCAGCATATGGTTAACACGAGACAATGGCTGACTGATACTGCGTACGGTATACCAGGAAATTAAAATGGCCAGTGCAATTGAAACAACCGTAATAATGCTGTTTATCCAGCTGCTGGTTGAAATTGAATCTGTCACAGAAACTCGTGTGTCTTCAGCAATGCCACGAACCGCATTCTGCAACTCATCAGTTTCTGTCATTAACTTGTTCAACTGGGTTTGTGAACTATTCAGTGAGTTTTCCGCGTCTACGCGAAGTTGTTGACGGCGAATGACATTTGCGGGATAGGAACCATTACCCTGCAGACTGTCGATGGCATTACGAACGGTCGTGATAGCGTCACTAACCATTGTCTCAGTTCTGCCGGTTGCCTCGTTCTCTAAAACTTCTAAGCGGGGGCGGATACTGTCAATATTAATATCAATTTCACTACGAATAACTTCGGCACTGTCTAGTTTGTTGGCTTTGTTTAAGTCGTACATCAAGGTGATAAGGCTCGACAGCGAGGACTCAACATTACTGGCTTCGCGTGAAATAACTTCGTTGTTAGACATATCCATGGTGTCTAGCAGCATTATAGCAGCGTCATCGATATTGAATGCAATTTCATCCAACTGAGAAGCTGTTGTGGTTTGAAGTTCCAGGTATTCGCGTTGCTGATTGAATAAGCGGTCGATTAAGTCGACATACTTCTGAGAGTCCTTTTCAATAGCATCAATTCTGTCGCCTTGACCGGCGCCCTGAATTAATCGGTTGAGTTCGTTTAACGAAGAAAAAAGCGAACTACGGGATGCTTCAAATTCTTTTCTGTGAGCATCGACCTCGCCAACTTTTTCATCATAGAAAGTTTCTAATTGCACGCTGCCCAATTCAAGAATATCCACTTTGACGGCAGCTACTTCATTGAGCGCGGGCACGGCCTGGTCGTTGAGATTATCAACCGATGAGCCAATGCTGTTGATATTAAACAACGAGCTTAAGCTAATGATGAGTAACAGCAATGTAATGATGGCAAAACCACCAATGACTCGCATGGCAACAGTAATTTTCATGAAACTTTCCTCAGCACTGCATGATTATTATCACTTCCCGGACAAAGCCGGTTGATGAAAGAATGTCTTACTTTCAACGTTATATAACGTCATATGCTGACCCCAGACACAGCCAGTATCGAGCGCTATTACATCTTGACGTCGGGTCTCACCCATTAACGCAGCCCAGTGTCCAAATATTACGCGATTATCGGATTCAGGCCAAAAGTTAAACCACGGCTTAAACGAATCCTGCGATGAACTTTGATACGGATTATCTTTTTTAGAAAATTCGAGTTCACCATCCGGGCTGCAGTAACGCATTCTGGTAAATGCGTTCACTATAAAACGGTATCGGTCGAATTCTTGCAGACTTGAGTCCCATTTTTCAGGAGTGTTGCCAAATAGTTCGCGCATGAAGCTCTCAAATTGAGTGCTGACAAGAACATTTTCGACTTCGTTAGCGTATTGAGCTGCTTCTTCCAGCTTCCACCAAGGGTAAATTCCTGCATGGGCTATAACCGTTTCATGACTTTTTAGCTGCTGCAGCAAGGGCTGCTGACGCAGCCAGTCTAGCCAACGGAAACGTTCGCTATCAGCAAGTAAGGTGTCGAGTTTATCCTTCGGGTTTGGCTTGCGGTAGCCGAGTAATACGGCCATTAAGTTTAAGTCGTGGTTGCCCAATACAGTATGCACTGAACGGCTGTTTTGATAGAAGAACCTGAGTGCATCACGAGAGTCCGGACCGCGCGCAACAATATCCCCAACGCACCATAGAGTATCGTTTTCTGGGTTAAAACTGACTTTGGTTAGCAGAGCTTCAAGTTCGCGGAAGCAGCCTTGAATATCTCCAACAATGTAATGGCTCATAGTTAATGAATAATATTAGGAATAGCCAACCGGAATGAGGGAATCGGTGTTTTAAACTGCTCGCCCTGGGCATCTATCATCAAATAATGACCTTCCATAGTACCAATAGGTGTTGCCAGGACCGTACCGCTCGTATAGCTAAAAGACTCTCCTGCCTCAAGCTTCGGTTGTTGACCGACAACACCGTCACCAGCTACCCGGGTTATTTTACTGTCTGCATCAGTAATTCGCCATTCACGGGCAAGCAATTGTACCAACTGACTGGATTCATTGGTTATGGTTATCGTATAAGAAAACACGTACTGGCCGGCATCAGGGTTCGACTGCGCCGCTAAATATTGCGTTTTTACATCAATTTCAATTTTACTGACTGTCATTCTTTTCCGCTTGTTCTGTGAGCCAGTCCGATATTCTGCAGTAGTCATCCACCGATAACGTCTCTGGTCTGGCGCCAGGATTAATGCCAAGCGCTTCGAGTTGCTCTGCAGGAACCAGCTGTTTTAAGTTGTTACGTATTGTTTTACGGCGTTGATTGAATGCTGTCAAACATAAGCTGTGTAGCTGAGCTTTGTCTTTCACCGGGTGGGGGCTGTCTTTGTATGGCTCTAAACGAACGACGGAAGACTCAACTTTAGGTGGCGGTGTAAAGGCTGACGGTGGAACCGAAACTACAGGTGTTACTCTGCAGGCTTGTTGCACGCCGACGCTAATTCGACCATAGCTTTTTGAGCCGGGTTCTGCAGCCAGGCGATCCACAACCTCTTTTTGCAGCATAAAGTGCATGTCCTGTATGTGCTCTGCAAATTTTAGCAGGTGGAAAATCAAAGGCGTCGAAATATTGTAAGGTAAATTACCGAATACTCTTGCCTGCGCTTTCTCTGCAAACTGGCTAAAGTCGATGCTTAATGCGTCTCCCTGTATCACTTCGAGTTTCGCACTTAAAAAAGGATGGTGTTGAAGACGCTCAACCAGGTCTCGGTCAATTTCAATGACCTTCAGATGGCCGGCGCGATCCACTGTGGGTTCGGTTAACGCTGCTAGCCCCGGACCAATTTCAATGAGGTTTTCACCAGCTTGAGGGTTAATGGCATCAACTATCTGTTCAATAATGTGCTCATCGTTCAGAAAGTTCTGACCAAACCGCTTCCGTGCACGGTGCCCCAGATGGGTTTTGCTCCCGCCTGAGTGTTTACTCCCATTTTGGTTTTTACTCATAGTACGCTGCTCTTGCCATATCGATAGCGGTTTTCATTGCCAGTCGACAACTACCGTCATTTATTTTACCTGTTCCAGCCAGTTCAAGGGCTGTACCGTGGTCCACAGAGGTTCGTATATAAGGTAGACCCAGAGTGATATTTACCGCTTGACCGAAGCCCTTATATTTTAGCACGGGGAGCCCCTGGTCATGATACATAGCAACTACTGCACTGGCGTCTTCCAGGTATTTGGGCTGAAAGATAGTGTCCGCCGGGTAGGGGCCATGTAGGTTCATACCCTGTTGCTTCAGATGCTCTATGACTGGAGATATAGTCTCAATCTCTTCACGGCCCAAGTGTCCGGACTCTCCGGCATGAGGGTTTAAACCACAAACCAGAATTTTGGGGTAGGACTCACCAAATTTCTTGCTCAGGTCGTTATGCAGAATCGTTAAAATGTTGGTCAGGCGCTCTTTGGTCACTGCTTTTGCAACATAGGCTAAAGGGATATGAGTCGTTACCAAAGCAACGCGTAAGCCTTCGGTGGCCAGCATCATCACAACATCATTGCAGTTGGCTTCGTGGGCTAAAAACTCTGTGTGTCCCGAGAAAGCAACGCCTGCCTGGTTAATCACGCCTTTATGCACCGGACCTGTGACGATTGCATCGAACTCGCCTGCAAGGTTGCCATCGGAGGCTCGCTTTAAACAGTCCACTACGTAATGACCGTTAGATACAGATAGCTGACCGGCGGTGACTTCTTCGCATACAGGGATGTGCTCAACCCATAAATGCCCTGGCTGGTGTTCCGGCACGTCCTCACCTTTGCGATAGCGATGCAAAGTAATAGGCAGGTTGAGTTGCTCAGCGCGCTGTTTTAATAAGTTTTTGTCGGCACAGACAATCACAGCAGCCGGCCAGGGCTGCTGTGCAATTTTTATAATCAGATCCGGGCCTATACCTGCCGGCTCACCCGGTGTAAAAACTAGTGTCGGTAGACTCACTCAGCAACTCTTCTGACATAGGCCTGCTCGCGTTTTTCCTGTAGCCAGTTATCCAACTCTTCGCGGAACTTCCGACTGAAAAGCATTTGATAAGCTCGTTCTTGTTTGCTTTCTTCAGTGGCGTCCTGAGTTCTGCGTTCAGTAACTTCCACTATGTGCCAGCCAAACTGAGTACGGAAAGGTTCGCTTATGGTGTTTGCTTCAATGGTTTCAACTTTTTGCTTAAATTCTGGCGCGTATTTGTCAGGACGTGCCCAGCCTAAATCACCGCCGCGTGAGGCTGAACCCGGATCCGATGAGTGCTCTCGGGCAAGTTCAGCAAACGTTTTTTCACCATTGGCAATTTGCTCACGATAGTTGTTGAGCATTTCTTTCGCTTTATTGTCCGACAAGATAACTGATGGTTTTACTAAAATATGTCGAGCTTTGACTTCCTGGACTTCTACCGTTTGTTCGCCACGTTTGTCCTGAACTTTTAGAATGTGAAAGCCAATACCGCTACGAATAGGACCAACAACTTCACCAACGGGTTTTCCGTCGACGGCTTCAGCAAATAGTGTCGGCATACTGTTCGCTGTCATCCAGCCCATATCACCACCTTCTAAAGCAGCAGAGCCTGATGAAGAACGTACCGCCAGGTCAGAAAAGTCCCGCCCTTTTTCAAGAAGGCTTAAAACGGCATCAGCACGTTCTTTGGCTTTTTCAAGTTCAGCTTGCGAAGCATCGGAATCCGCGGCGATTAATATTTGAGCCAAGCGGTATTCTTCCTGAACTTCCTGATTATTATCAATGAGTTTTACCAGGTTATTTATTTCCTGAGGCGTAATTGCAACTCGTTGTCGCACGGCAGCTCTTTGAACTTGCTGAATAACAATTTCATTACGGACATTTTCCCGGTACGAAGCCCAGGTCATGCCGTTATTGACCATCTCTTCGCGCAGCTCAGCAACAGTGATGTTTTGATTGTTGGCGATGTCGCTAATGGCTTGCTCAAGTTGACCGTCATCGACCTCGATGCCCATGCGGTCAGCCATCTGAAGCTGAATTTCCTGTAATATTAAACGTTCAATTGCCTGAGTTTCCAAAACCTCATCGGAAGGGGCATTACCATTATTAAAGTTTTGACTGTTTTTTACTTGCCGAACCAGATGATCAATTTGGCTTTGCAGAACCACGCCTTCGTCAACAATAACGACGACACGATCCAGAATCTGTTGAGCCTGAACGCTATTATTCAGCAAAAGGGACGATGCTATCAGCACTGCTGCTGAACAAAACATTGCAATTTTTTTCATTATACCTACCACTAGTTACTGAGATAAAAAGGACGGCGGTAGCCGTACGTACTTTTCTCAAGCATGTTAATTAGACCACTGTTATCAGAAGCTAATCCACTGATAATAAATTGTATACTAATGCCGTTGTCAAACTGTGTGTCGCCGTTTATCTGGTTCTCACTAAATGCTGGCTCGAGATCACGGTTTATCCGTCGGTAAGCACTAACTCGTAATGCCCAGCAACAACTGCTGTATTGGACGCCCACCATAGCATCATTTAAACGGTCATGTGTGAGATCGTAAAAGACATTTGCAGCTACTTGCCAACGCGAACTAGCCGACCAAACTGCTTGTGTTCCAACCTGCTCTATATCGTTATTCAAAATATTTGTTGCTGTGCGGTGACTCACTTGTATCAGGTTCGAATCGTCTTTGCGAAACTCTACCGCGGTCTGACTCTTACGGGTGCTGTTAAGTTCCGTATCGTATTGAATTGAGCTGCGTAACGACCAATTCTCATCAACCGCCCAGTTTATATCGGCCACCCACTCACTGTTACTGGAAGTGGTGGTTTCTTCATTAGCGGCAAACAGCTGCGTGCGACTGTCTTCAATGTTGTATATTTGACCAAGACTGGCGCGTAGCATTTCACGTTCATTCTGAGTGAACAAACTGCTACTGATTCCGTAAGTTACCTGGTTGGCCTCTGCTATGCGGTCCAGACCTGAAAACCTGCGGCTACGGAATAAACCATGATAGTCGTCCTGTAACAACGAGGTGTCGTAAATACCGATGTCTTGTTGGTTTTCATAAGGCACGTAAAGGTATTGAATTTGCGGCGATAACGTTTGGCGGTATTGCTCATTGCCAATTTCAACAGACCTTTCCAGGTGCATACGAGCTCTGACCCGTGCTCTTGGCAACGTTCGTGTGACACTTTCCGCAATTGCACTGTCGGGACTTTCCTGCCAGTAGCGCGTATAGAGATAAGACAGTTCTGCTTCGGTATCGAAGGCCGGTTTTTCATAACGATACTTTAGACTTGGCTCAATATGGGCGCGGGTAGCGTATTCGCGTGATTGATCCTGATTCTGAAAATAAGTCAGCTCGTTATAAATACCTGCACTGAAACCATGAAGAGTCTTTGCACTATAGTCCACGCTCAATTGTGGAAGTGTCCGGTAGGGGCTTCGATAATCACCTATCAGTTCATAGTCTTCAGTCCGCAGCTGGGCGGTCCAGTTATCGTTATCGTAGTCCAGCTGTGCGACACGGTATAAATGAGTATCGGCTCTGCCAGCGAAGTCACTGCCAAAGTCGTTTAAATAATTGTCGTCACTAATTTCGGTGGCATCCAGGTAAAAGCTCAGGTCCGGATTAATTTGTGCTGCATGCTGAACATGCCAAAGGTAACGCTTTTTATTTTCGATGCGGGTATCGTCATTACCTAAATACTCTAAATTGAATTGTCCGGCATTTTGCTCAAACAGATAGCGATACTCGCCTTTCAACATAGTGCCGCGTTCGGACATATAGACTGGTGCTATAGTCGCATCCATATTGGGTGCAATATTAAAGTAATAAGGTATTTCTACTTCAAAGCCACTGTTAGATGATGAGTCAAAAGTAGGGTAAAGCAGCCCGGTTTTTCTCGCGTCACTTATAGGGAAGTTAAAGTAAGGCAAGTAAAGAATGGGCACATCGAATAGCTCGAAACGGGCGTGCCAGGCTTCCCCGAAATCACTGGTTTCATTAATTTGAATACGCTGAGCGCGTAATTGCCAGGCCGGTGAATCTCCGGGACAAGTGGTAAAGCTTGAGTCTTGCAGTAACACCTCTTGTCGCGATAAAGAGAGACGTTCAGCATGGCCACGGGCATTATGGTCCTGCAGACGATAATCGCTATTATAAAGCTCTGCTCTGTCTTCATTCAGGTCGAGAAATAAAGAATCGCCTTTGACGTTAAGGTAGCCGTCACTAAAGGTAATACCGTCAGAGGCAAAAATCTCCCCTTTTTGCTGGTCGATAGTCGCTTCTGATGTGGATAGCCATTGCCCATCACGGTGAATGATAACATTACCGGTAAAGTACGCTTTTTCATCTGCAAAAATTTCGGCGCTGCGCGATTCAACGCCAATAGTGCCTGCTTCAGTTTGCTGCAGTTGCACTGAACCAATTACATTTTCTGCGGGCCGGGAAGCCTCACAAGCCATGCCTTGTTGCACGTTTTGATTTTGTAAAGCCGCTAGCGCATCGCCAGTAAACGACAGTAGCATCAGCGGAGTAATAAACCTTAGCAGCAATTGAATCTTCCGTTCGTTGTTATTAAATGCATTTATTCTGTTTTGCAGCGCGAGGGTATAATAAAGCAATTTTGTTTGTTTCGCTATTTGGTACACTGCTAGTTTTAAGGCTTTGCGACAAAATTTGGTGGAGGATAATTTGGAAGACAAACGAGAAGTGGCTCTGCAGGCTTGGTGCGAAGCCCAGACCGGGGTTCCCCAGCCGACTTTAGAGGTTGTATCCGGCGATGCCAGTTTCCGTCGTTATTTTCGGGCAACTGACGGAAAGGAAAGCCTGATAGCGGTTGACTGTCCACCGGAAAAAGAACCTATGGAACCTTTTTTGGCGGTTGCACAAGCTTACGCTGATGCTGGCGTTACTGTGCCTGAAATTATCGCAGCCGATACCGAGCAAGGTTTTATGTTGCAGTCAGATTTCGGCCAGATTTTGTTGCTCAGTAAGCTGCACCCTCGTAATGCCCGGCAGTATTACCAGCAAGCTTTAGCGGCTTTGCCGAATATTATGTCAGTACGCAGTACCGAGTTAGGTGAATTGCCTGCGTTCGACACGGCTTTGCTCAAACGCGAGTTGTCGTTGTTTAAAGACTGGCTGCTCCAGACTCACTTAAACCTTAACTGGAATAATGAAGACCAGGAAATTTGGCAGCAATTCAGCCAGCAACTGATTGATAACGCGCTGGAGCAACCTCAGGTTGGCGTGCACAGAGACTACCACTCACGTAATTTAATGCTGTTGGATGACGACAGCATTGGGGTTATTGATTTTCAGGATGCAGTGTTGGGACCGGTCACCTACGATGCGGTATCGCTGTTACGAGATTGCTATATTGAGTGGCCAGATGAATGGGTGGCTGAACTGGGTGAGGGCTTACGGCAACAGCTCGTTGAGTCAAATCATTTAGCTGCTCAGATTGAGCCTGAACAATGGCAGCATTGGTTCGACTGGATGGGCTTACAGCGTCACACTAAGGCCGCAGGTATCTTCGCTCGCCTGGCTCATCGTGACCACAAGCCGGGTTACTTACAAGACGTACCCAGAACTTTAGGTTATTTACAGCGAGTAAGCGCTAACTATTCACAGTTGTCGGATTATAACCAATGGCTGGAAAAACGTGTCATACCGGCCTGGAAGGAAGCAAAGTGAGAGCAATGATCTTAGCCGCTGGCCGAGGCAGTCGCATGCGGCCGTTAACCGATAATCAGCCTAAACCTTTACTACCCATAGCGGGTAAACCATTGTTGGCTTATCACTTAGAAAAGCTGGCGCAGGCTGGCGTGAATGAGGTTGTTATTAATCATGCCTGGCACGGTGAGCAAATTGAGAACTTTGTTGGTGACGGCAGTCGGTGGGGGTTACAGGTTTCTTTTTCCGCAGAACCGGAAGGTGGGCTGGAAACTGCTGGTGGCATTATTAAAGCCTTGCCCTTGTTAGGTGATGAACCTTTCTGGGTCATTAACGGAGATATTTGGACCGACTGGGATTACCGTGATCTGCCGACTCAACTGGAAGCAGAACAGTTGGCGCATTTGATCATGGTTAAGAACCCAGTTCATCACCCAGAGGGCGACTTTGCTTTAGAAAATGGTTTGTTGGTTAATGACGGAAACGACCGCAAGACGTTTTCCGGTGTTGGCTTATACCGAAAAGAGCTGCTGGAACCATACCCTCAGGGAAAGCAGCCACTTAAAACCTTCTTTGACCGGGCAATAAATCAAAGCAGGTTAGCGGCAAGCTATTGGGAAGGGCACTGGACCGACGTAGGGACCCCTGAGCGGCTGCATCAACTTAACCAGCAGTTGGAGAAATAACATGGTTTGGGGAAAAGTAGTAGGAGCCTTGGCAGGTTTTGCATTTATGAAATGGCCGGGCGCTATTTTAGGCGTTCTGATTGGCCATTGGTTTGATCGGGGAATGGCTCAGGACTTTTCCCAAAAAGGCGCCTGGGGACGCTTTTTATACGGTGCAGAGAAGGCTGCCGGGGATGCCAACTTCATTTACACCTTGTTTGCTGTAATGGGTCATGTTGCCAAGGCAAAAGGAAAAGTAACAACCAGTGACATTGCGCAGGCGCAGGAGCTTATGCGGCGCCTGAACTTAAGTTCTGATGCAACCCGTGAAGCGCAGGAAGCGTTCAGAGAAGGTAAAGAACCGACATTTCCTTTGCAGCAGGTCATGAAAGATTTTAGTGCGTCCTTTTACGGCAACCGGGATGTCTTGCAGCTTTTCATGGAGCAGTTAATTGGTCTGGCATTGAATGACGGAATTCTGGAAAAGTCGGAGCATGAAGTGCTGGTTAACGTTGCTAAGTCTCTGGGCTTTACGCGCTTTCAGTTAGACCAATGGTTAATGATGGAAAAAGCGGCTTTTCGTTTTCATCAGCATCGCCGTCAGCAGCATCAACAACAGCGTAAAACCACCAGTCAGGATGAAATTAACAACGCCTATGAAGTGCTTGGGGTGACCGCCCAGAACAGTAACGCTGAAATTAAAAAGGCTTATCGTAAACTTATGGCCCGACATCATCCGGACAAGCTGGCATCGAAAGGCTTACCTGAAGAAGTCATGAAGCAGGCTCAGCAACGGGCGCAGGATATTCAGGCGGCTTATGAAAAAATCAAAGAAAAGCGGGATATTCGTTAAAAGATTGCTGCTAAAAGCCGTGAAACTCAAGCCAGCCTTTTATGGTTGAGATTAACTCACGCTGCCCGGCATTCCCGGAGTTGATAAGTTGTCGCTGCCGGTAAGCCGGGTGCTGATATTTACTCGCCAGCTTTTTGCGCAGTTGCCAGTGCTTGCTTATCCATTGATTACTTTCAGCACTGCGAATATCCAGAACCGGCAGTTGTGACTGACTAATACGGTCGGCAAGAGCGCGGTTATACTGAAATTGCGGAACATAAGCATTAATCAGGACGATAGCATCCGGCATTATCGACGGATCACTTTCTAACAGTCGCAAAGTAATATCCGCTGTAATACCTTCAACCACCCACACTGAGAAGCCCGGCCGGCTTAAGGTCTCGTCCAGAAGCAGTGTCATGCGTTGTTGCAAGGCGCCAACCAGAGGCTCGAAGACCTCTTCATCAGCTGCTTCAGGAAAGTGTGTGGCACTGGCGGGGGTCTGCAGATTGTCCGTGCGTATGTCATTTTCCGGCGGAGTGAGCGCCCAGGTGGTCCAGCCAAAATCCGGTGCGTTTTCATACACCGGGCGAATATAAAAAGACTGCAAGGGATGATAGTGCCAGTCGGGTATAAGCACGATTTGACCGCGCTCAAAAGCCTGTAGGTATTCTTTCTTTAAAACCAAATAGCGTTGGTCGTCATTACCGGACAACCAGTGTAGCTGGTCTTGCGGTAAATAACGTTGTAAGTCGTCCTGGCTGACTGCGGGACTGATACACAGTGCCGCGAGTAGCAATAATGAATAACGCTTCATGCAGCTTATATCGGCCACAGCGGCGTCAGCTTGAGCGCAAAGTATTAAAACGGAACCGGGCTATGAAAGGCTATAGGTTGTTCAGTTTGTGGGTGTGTTACGCAAAGGTCCTCAGCATGCAGCAATAAGCGTTCAGCGGCAGAAAACGCCTCGCTGTGCGCATAGAATTTATCGCCTAATATCGGGCAGCCAATGGCCTGCATATGAACTCTAAGCTGGTGCGAGCGGCCAGTGTATGGGGTCAGTTCAACGCGACTACACTTGCCGTCAAATTCACTCACCCGGTAGAAGGTCGTACTTGGTTTGCCGGTGAAAAAATCCATATGCTGGCGCGGGCGATTCGGCCAGTCGCAGGAAAGCGGGAGTTCAACTTCGCCCTGTGAAGCAGGTAGCTCCCCCCATACCTTGGCAATGTATTTTTTGTGGGTTGTGCGGTCCTGAAATTGTTTGTTCAGGTGGCTTTGTGCAGCTTTGGTTTTTGCCAGTAACAAAATACCTGAGGTAGCCATATCCAACCGATGAACCACTCTAATTTCCGGGTGTACCCGCTGCACTCGAGTATAAGTGGAATCTTTATGCTGCGGTCGTTTTCCCGGAACACTCAATAGTCCGCTGGGTTTATCAACCACCAACAACTGAGCGTCTTCATAAATAACTTGAAGAAATGGCGTTGTTGGTGGCTCATAGTGAAGCAGCGTCATTAATGGTTGTTCACCAAAATGCGAACAGCCTGTAGCGACAACTGCGGACTTTCCAGTGCCGCTGTAATCTGCTCTTCGCGCCAGTTTATAGCTTCTATTTCACTGCTGCGTACCGACGGGTTTTTCTTCTGCAAGTCGAGCAGTCGTTGGCGTTCATGTTGCAGTGCCGCTGTAGCCTCTTGTCTTACCTGCTCCAGTTGCTCTTGCTGCCATTTGCGTGCTTGTTGTTGGCCTGACTGGATAAGCTTTTGCGCTGCATCTCTTAGCTGGCGCAATACCTGACGGGCGGTTTTCTTATCAATGAAGTTAGACTGCTGATCCAGTAGCTCGCGCGATACTTTGGCAGAGAGCTCCTGACCCTGACCATTAAACAGAAGCCGCAGGCTTTGCAGTGGGCAAAACTCCTGTAGGGCCGCGGCTTTAGGCGCAGGAACTATGCTGGCAAAGTCTAATTCAAGGAACCAGCTGCCCGCCGGAATTGCCGGGTTTTTTAACTCGGCCACACAAGTGCTGCCAAAGTCATCAGCAGTCAGCAACTCGAGCGCCGCTTGTACCATCGGGTGATCCCAGCTCAGAAAGTCGGTATCTTCAAAGTTCAGCGCGGTAACCCTGTCAAAGGTTATGGTAATACCGTCGTCAGGCAAACCAGGCAGACTGCCAACACGCATGTGTTCTCCCGGGCGAATAAACCAGCGTTCTTCATCCAGAACTTCGTTATTAACACCAAAACGGTCAAAGAAGGCAATCATGAAATCGGCGAGCGTATCGGTATCGCTGTCGCTATGAATTTGCTCTATGATTTTTTCTGCGGTTTCCGGGCGACAAGCATTGAGTGCCTGCAGCTTGTCCTGACCTTCCCTGTTGTGCTCCAGCCAGGTTTTGTGCAGCTCTTTTGTCTGCTCTAATAGTTCAGAACTTAAAGGCTGCTGTTCAGTAATAGCCTGCTCAATTTCAGCGCCGAAAGCGTCGTACAGTTTACGGCCTATCGCATTACACTGAGTGAAGGCATTCATTCCCTGCTCGTACCATGGCAGCAATATAGCTTCGGCAGAGCCTCTACAATAAGGTAGGTAAATATCAATGTCCTGCTGCTGGCCAATACGGTCTAAACGACCAATACGCTGTTCCAGCAAGTCGGGGTTGGCTGGTAAGTCGAATAAGATCAGTTGATGCACGAACTGAAAATTGCGGCCTTCACTGCCAATTTCTGAGCACAGTAGGATAGGGCTGCCATCTTCTTCGCTCGCAAAAAAGGCGGCAGAACGGTCTCGTTCGGTCAGCGTCATTCCTTCATGAAAGGTGGCCGCGTGCACACCTGCGAGTACGCGCAGAGCTTCAGACAAATCCAGCACTTGCTCCGCAGTTTTACAGATTAGCAGCGCTTTTTCTGAGCGGTTTTGCTTAATGTGCTCCAATAACCAGTCAATACGCGGATCTTCCATCCACCAGGGCATGTCGTCATCGGGTTCACACTCATCCAGTTCTACCGGATGAAAATGACGCTCAGGGAAACCGCCGATATCGGCCCGACGATTACGGAACATAACGCGGCCTGTGCCGTGTTTATCGAGCAGGTCATCAAGCTCTGCCGGGTCAGTCACTGACTCAGCTTGTTCTGCTAACTCTTTATAATGCGCCTGTTCTTGCTGAAAACTGGCGAAATCGGAGAACCTGTCCGGATCCAGTAACTGCAGTCGCTGGAAATGTCCCTCAGCACCTTCTTGTTCTGGTGTTGCCGTCAGCAGCAGCAAACTGGGCACTGCTTCGCAAAGGCTTTTTACGGCGCTGAATTCAGGAGCATCCGGTTGCAGATGGTGGGCTTCATCAATAATCAGCAGATCAAATTCCGCATCGAGTAAGGCCTCATTCCAGCGTGACTCATGCATAAACCGACTACTGATAATAATGTGTTGTTCGGTCAGAAAAGGATTTTCACTGTCGGCTTCCGCTTGCTCACAACGTTCGTCATCAAACAGGGTAAAGTTCAGTGCAAAGCGGCGACGTAGCTCCACTAACCATTGGTGCATAAGAGACTCAGGCACAACAATGAGTGCGCGTTGAGAGCGGCCGGTGGTCAATCGGCGTTTAATGATCATGCCGGCTTCAATGGTTTTTCCTAAGCCCACTTCGTCGGCCAAAAGCACGCGTGGGTGATAGCGATCAGCGACCGTCTTAGCAATATACAGCTGATGCGGCAGCAAATGGGTACGAACGCCTAATAAGCCGGCCACCTCGCTTGCCTGGTGATGCGCCAAATGTTCACCAGCCTCACAGCGCAATTGATACATATCGAGTCGGTCGGCCTGACCAGCAAGCAAACGAGTTAATGCCGGATTACTGTCAACTTGATGCGAGAGTTGAGTTTCAGGAACAACAACTGACTCCTGGTTGTCATCACGCAGTCCGTGGTAAGTCACAATACCCTGTGATTCAGTCAGCTCCTGAATAGTGAAGCTCCAGCCGTCGGCGTGCTTACCTTGCTGTTGAACTTGCAACTGATATCGAGCCAGAGGCGCATCCTGAGCAGAGTACAGTCGCACTTCACCGGTGGCAGGGAACATCACGGTTAAGTGACGACCTTCGGCCTGAGTTATCATACCCAGCCCTAATTCGGTTTCAGTTTCACTGAGGTAACGCTGTCCAACTCTAAACTCGCTCACTACACACTCCCGCATGCCATTTTCCAAGGCCGCAATGGTACTTAATTCAGTCACCAATTCCGAGGAAAAATTTATTTCTGTAACCGTTATGTCATGAATTTTAGGCTAAGCTGTAAGAAAAGAATAATCACAGCAAAGGTATGCGCTAATGACTAAAAACACCGGCAAGTTCTTTATCCTGGATACCAATATTCTTCTGCACGACCCGCTCGCCTTCCTTAATTTCGATGAACACAACGTTATTATTCCCATGGTGGTTCTGGAGGAACTCGACAAGATCAAAGATCGGAATAAGGACGTCAGCCGGGAAGCGCGGGTGGCTATTCGCTCTTTAGAAGAAGTGTTAAAAGAAGCAACACCAGAGGAAATTGTTGCTGGAGTGCCCTTAAGCAGAATGCATGGTGAGCATACGGCGAACGGAACCCTGGCTATTTTCCCCGATTATCAGCTTGAGCAAACCGAGTCGGTGCTTTCGTTAGCGGAAAATGACCACCGGATTATTCAGGCCGCTCTGGAAATTCAGCGCGAGCGAACCCCGGCCGGTGTGGTGCTGGTAACCAAAGACATCAATATGCGCCTGAAAGCCAAAGGCGCGGGCATGAAATTTGTTGAAGATTATCGTACCGACCAGCTTATTGATGACATTCGATTGCTGACCAAAGGCTTCTATAAATTTGAAGGGGACTTTTGGTCGCAGGTGGGCGAGGTAAAAACTCAACAGGAAGGTCGCGATGCGTATCACACCGTAAGCCGGGACTTACTGCCGCAAATTTTTGCCAATGAATACATTATTGACTCAACAGACAGCTTTGCGGCCCGGGTAGAGGAGTACGACAACGACACCGTTACTTTAATGGACTTGAGCGTCGAGCGCATGATGTCTTACGGCGCCTGGGGTGTTCACCCTAAGAACATCTATCAGGCCATGGCGTTGCATGCATTGCTTGATACCAGCATGGATATGGTCATTCTGACTGGTCCTGCTGGCAGTGGAAAAACTTTCCTGGCTTTGTCAGCGGCCTTGCAAATGGTGGTAGAGCAGGGAATTTATGAGAAAGTTATCGTGACCCGCAATACCCCGGAAATTGCCGAGTCAATTGGCTACTTGCCGGGCACCGAAGAGGAAAAAATGGCGCCCTGGTTATCGGCAATAACAGATTCCCTGGAGGCTTTGCATAAACACGATGAGAGTATGGAGTCGAGCCTGAACTATATTATGAAAAAAGCCAATATTCAGTTTAAGTCACTCAACTTTATGCGCGGACGCAGCATACAGAACGCTATAGTCATTCTGGATGAAGCGCAGAACTTAACGGCGTCTCAGTTGAAAACCCTAATAACGCGTTGTGGTGAAAATACTAAGCTGGTGGTATCGGGTAATTTGGCACAAATTGACAGTTATTACTTAACGGCTGTGACTTCAGGTTTAACTTATATTGTTGAGCGCTTTAAAGACTACCCCGGTAGTGCAACAGTTAACTTGAATGGGGTGGTGCGCAGTCCGTTAGCTAAGTTCGCAGAAGAGCATCTTTAATCAGTTAATGGGCACAACCGTGTATTGCTCAGTGTTGACCTGAAACTCGGTTTCTCCTCCAACCTGGCCCAGAGGCATTGCCGCCGGGCCAGTAACATCTACTAGTATGTAATTCACGCCATTGTGTTTCACGCTAATGTCATCGCTTCTGCTACTAATAGATATACCGAAAACCGCATGGTTGGGCAGGTAAATGATTGCCATTTTTGGGGTCTCAATAATTTCTTTAATTACCGAGCTCATTAACGTGACTTTGCTGTCGCAGTCGCCCTGATTATAGTAGAGCAGCTGGTTAGGGGGTACGAAGCCATCTCCACGGCTATCAAGCTTACTGCTCAAGTCGTTATAAGGGATCTGCTGAATAAAGCTGGCGATGTAATTGATGTAATTGCGCTGTGTGTTGTTACCTAGCTGCTCTCCAATAGCTTGTATTAACGGGCGTAATACAGCCGTCATTTCGCTGGCAATAGCGGGGTGGTCGGGAATAATGCCCTGTTCACCCGGAGGCAGAGTGAGCTGACGATAAAAGTTGGCTTCTAAATAATCATTCCAGCGTTCATTGTAGTATTCGCGTAAAAGCCTTTTGTATTCAGTCAGCTGTGCTTGTTTTTCCTGAGTTCTGCTATTGGCGGTGACCAGCTCTACTGACTGTTGACGGGGTGTAAGGCGAGCCTGAATACCCTGCCATTGTTGCTGCCGGATGTAGCGATTCAACTGGTGAGTAAGCTCGCGTTGACTGCGCTCCAGATTAAATCCGCGATAACGCTTTAAAGGTTGCAGGAACTCTCTTTTATCGACCTGGAAGTCAAAGGATTGCTGACTGTCGTTAAAGTCACGCCATTGATAAGAAAAGGTTAACTGGCCGTCTTGGGTTTCGTTAAGGTTAAAAAAGTTTTGGCCATTTGCTGTTAGAGGAAGAGTAAAGAGTAACCAGATAACAGCACAGATTTTATGTGTCACTCTGATTACTCCTGTTGCCCCTTAAAACTTCATTTCAGTAATAGGGCTGTCTTCGAATTTAAGGTCTACTTGATACTCAATGCCGCCGGCGCGAACGAAAAAATAAGTCTTTTCTTTCTTAAAGACTTCTTGCAGGGAAACAAGCCTTAAGCCTGGGCGACGCTCAGCAGGTAAGTCTGTAAATTCAACTGAACCTCGCGAAACCAGTATGTTTTGGTAACGAGGACCAGTAATTAAAAGCAGTTTCTTATTTTCGTCTTTCAGTAGAATGGTATTACCCGTTACTGAATAGGGTTCTTCATTACCAAACAAAGCCAGCTCCTGTCGTGTCAACTTATTACTGACGACACTATAACGAATTATCGGTTTTTGGCAAATAACCGTTCAGAAAATCTTCAACAATTATTAACGCCGCTTGACTGTCGACAAGTCCTTTTTCCAATTTTCGAAAGCCGCCTTCGGCAAACAGGCTTTCGCGTGCGGCGGTTGAAGTCAGTCTTTCGTCCTGAAAAGTGACAGGTAAGCCGAAACGCCCATGAAGTCGGTTACCAAACTTTTTGGCCCGCTGCGTCAATGGTTGTTCGGTGCCGTCCATATTCAGAGGCAGGCCAACGACCAGTTGCTCTGGTTGCCATTCGGCAAACAGCTTTTCAATAAGCTGCCAGTCGGGTATACCTTCTTTTGCTTTTAGCGCGGTTAATGGCGAAGCTGTTGCGGTAACGGTTTGACCAACCGCAACACCAATGCTTTTGGTACCAAAGTCAAAGCCAATAACCGTACTCATGCGTGGCCGACATCCGGTCCCAGTTGCCACACATCAAAACCAAGCTGCTCTGTGGCTTTTTGCCAGCGCTCACTTGCTGGTGTATTAAATAACAGCTCAGGGTCTGCCGGAATCGCTAACCAGGAATTCTCACCCAGTTCTTCCTCTAACTGACCGGCTTCCCAGCCTGCGTAACCCAGGGTCAGTAAAAACTGAGGCGGAGCCGCTGATGAACCTAAGGCTTCCAGAATATCCCGAGAGGTGGTCACCATGATGTCATCGCTCAGCTTCTGACTGGCACGCCAGTTATCCTGAGGCGGGTGAATCACAAAGCCCCGTTCACGACCCACAGGACCACCCTGGTAGACATTACCCTGCAAGTGCTGGTTATTTTCCGGGTAAACAATTTCCAGTTTATCCAGCAGCGAGGTAACGCTTAAATCTGCAGGCTGATTAATTACCAGCCCCATCGCACCTTCTTCATTATGCTCACAGATATAGGTCACGGTCCGTTTAAACATCGGATCGTTCAGCATAGGTGTTGCTATCAAAAAGTGATTCTGCAAATTGTTCATCGATTCACCGACTCCTTAACGATAATCTCTAACAAGGATATGGGGGCGTCTCATAGAAATTCAATTCAGCTTCTCTTCAATTGCCTGAAAGACCATTTCTGCAATATTGATGTCGTAGGCGTTTTCAATTTCACGCATACAGGTTGGGCTGGTGACATTAATTTCGGTAATGCGGTCGCCAATCACGTCCAGCCCAACGATAATGAGCCCTCGTTTTTTCAGTTCAGGTGCGACCTTACGAGCCAGAGCCCAGTCACTGTCGGATAAAGGTTGAGCTCGTCCGCTGCCCCCGGCGGCAAGGTTTCCGCGAGTTTCTCCGGCGCTGGGAATTCGCGCTAAAGAGTAAGGTACAGGTTCGCCATTTATGATCAGAATACGTTTGTCGCCGTCTTTAATTTCAGGCAGGTACTTTTGCACCATGGCGTAGCGCTGACCTTTTTCGGTCAGGGTTTCAATAATAACGCCGAGGTTACTGCCGTCTGCCCCTACTTTAAATATCGAAGCTCCGCCCATGCCATCCAGCGGTTTTAAAATCACATCACCGTGTTTTTTATGGAACGCTTTAATTACGTCAGCCCGGGAACTGACCAATGTGTCGGCAATGGAGTCGGCAAACCAGGAGGTAAAGAGCTTCTCGTTGCAGTCACGCAGGCTCTGCGGTTTATTCACCACCAGGCTACCGCGTTGCTCGGCCAGTTCCAGAATTTGTGTCGCGTATAAGAACTCGCTGTCAAAGGGCGGATCTTTGCGCATCATAATGACATCAAAATCTTCAAGCGGGCGGTACTGGCTGTCACTTAAACTGTAAAAGTCGCTTTTTTGATCCTGAACACCAACTTCCCGAGCAAAGGCCATTGGTTGACCGTTATCAATAACTAAGTCGCCCATTTCCAGATAAAAACATTGATAGCCGCGAGCCTGCGCTTCCAGCAGTAAGCGGAAACTGGTGTCTTTTTCGGTTTTTACAGCGGCGATTGGGTCCATCACCATAGCTAATTTTTTCATGTAAACTCCTTTAACCTAAGTCGCCAAACTGATATTGCACGGTGGTAAGCGCCGATAGCGCGGCGGTTTCTGTTCGTAACACGCGAGGGCCCAAACGCATTGGATTAAACCCTTGCTGTTCAGCAGCACTGACTTCTTCGTCGGTAAATCCACCTTCGGGCCCAATGAGCAATTGTATCCCCTTTTCGGCGTGTTGAAACGATGAAAGCGGTTTTGTCGCAGTCGGGTCTAAAGTCAGACGAAGCCCGGCAAATGTGCTTTCAATAAAGTCGCTGAATTGCTGAGCTGGTTTAACTTCAGGAACTACACTGCGACCACATTGTTCACAAGCTGAGCGCACAATTTTTTGCCACTGCTGCTGCTTTTTCTCCAGCCTGTCACCACTGAGTTTAACGCCGCAACGTTCACTGAACAGAGGCGTAATTTCGGTAACACCCAGTTCGACTGACTTTTGCAGAACAAAATCCATGCGGTCACCGCGTGAAATGACCTGAGCAAGATGCACGCTGACAGGCGACTCTGAATCATTTACCTTGCTGCCGGTTGCAAGAAAATACGCAGACTTTTTTTGAACCGAGGTTATGGTCGCCTCGTAGTCTTGTCCGTCACCGTTAAATAAAGCAATGTTATCACCTACGTTCAAGCGCAATACTTTGATCAGGTGCTGGAATGCATCCGAACTCAATTCGGTTTCAGTTTGTAAACTTACAGGAGCGGGGTGATAAATCCGCGGTACTCGCATGTCGTCAGCCTTATTCGGACTTTTAGACGTCCAGAAGTAGAAAAAAACAGAGTGATCGGTTACATTATGCAACCAGTATTGAGTGATTTCATCAAAATAAAGGAATAGTGGGCATATGTCACGTCACCTGTTTACCTCAGAGTCAGTGTCCGAAGGGCATCCGGACAAAATTGCCGACCAGATATCCGATGCGGTTTTAGACGCAATTTTAGCAAAAGACCCGAAAGCCCGTGTTGCCTGTGAAACCTATGTAAAAACCGGTATGGTGCTGGTTGGCGGCGAAATCTCAACAAATGCCTGGGTGGATGTTGAAGACCTGGCCCGCGAGACCGTCAAAGATATCGGTTACCGACATTCTGATATGGGTTTTGACGGCGCATCGTGTGCGGTATTGAACGCCATTGGTAAACAAAGTGGCGATATCAACCAGGGTGTTGATCGCGCTCATCCCGAAGAGCAGGGCGCTGGTGATCAGGGCCTCATGTTCGGCTATGCTTCTAATGAAACCTCTGTTTTAATGCCTGCGCCAATTACTTATGCGCACAGAGTTATGCAGCGTCAGTCGGAAGTGCGTAATAATGGCACCCTGGACTGGCTACGTCCTGACGCCAAAAGCCAGCTAACCTTCGTTTACGAGAACGGCAAGCCGGTCGCTATTGATACCGTGGTTCTGTCAACTCAACACCGAGAAGACATTACTCAGGAAACGCTGCGCGAAGCGGTTATGGAAGAAATCATTAAACCTGTACTGCCGGAGCAGTGGATTTCCAAAGATACGCAATTCCATATTAACCCAACCGGACGTTTCGTTGTTGGTGGGCCTATGGGTGACTGCGGTTTGACGGGTCGTAAGATCATTGTCGACACCTATGGCGGTATGGCGCGTCACGGTGGCGGTGCTTTCTCAGGTAAAGACCCCTCAAAAGTTGACCGTAGTGCGGCTTATGCTGCACGTTATGTTGCTAAGAATCTGGTTGCAGCCGGTTTAGCAGAGCGTTGCGAACTGCAAATTTCTTACGCCATTGGTGTTGCTGAACCAACCTCTATTAGCATTGATACCTTCGGAACGTCTAAGCACTCAGAAGAGCAGTTAATTGCGCTGGTTCGCCGTCATTTTGACTTACGTCCTTACGGATTAATCAAAATGCTTGACCTGGAGCGCCCAATTTATAAGCAGACAGCGGCATACGGGCACTTTGGCCGTGATAACCTGCCGTGGGAGCAAACGGACAAAGCTGCCGATTTACAGGCTGATATTTAAACAAAATTTTGCCTATAAATTTGCTTGTACCCCCTGAAATGTGGAGAATACGCGCATCGCAAGTTGCTCTTCATCTTCCAGGGGGTTTTTCATGTCAGATCGTCAATATCTCGCCAATGCTATCCGCGCGCTTAGTATGGATGCAGTTCAAAAAGCTAAGTCCGGCCACCCGGGAGCGCCCATGGGTATGGCAGATATCGCCGAGGTGCTATGGCGTGACTACCTGAAACACAACCCGAATAATCCGGGCTGGGCTGACCGCGACCGCTTTGTTTTATCAAACGGGCACGGCTCAATGCTGATCTACTCGTTGTTACACTTGTCGGGTTATGAGCTGAGTATTGATGATTTAAAGCAATTCCGTCAGTTAGACTCAAAAACCCCGGGTCACCCTGAATATGGTTATACCCCTGGTGTGGAAACTACCACCGGCCCGTTGGGGCAAGGGCTTGCAAATGCGGTAGGTATGGCACTGGCCGAGAAAGTATTAGCCGCGCAGTTTAATCGTGAGAACCACGAAATTGTTGACCACCACACCTACACTTTCCTGGGTGATGGCTGTTTAATGGAAGGCATCTCTCACGAAGCTTGTTCACTGGCGGGTACCTTAGGCTTAGGTAAGCTCATCGCGTTTTACGATGACAACGGCATTTCCATTGATGGCGAAGTTGAAGGCTGGTTTACCGACGATACTGCGAAGCGCTTTGAGTCTTATGGCTGGCACGTAGTCAATAAAGTCGACGGACACGACTCAGCAGCCATCACCCGGGCTATTGATGAAGCCCGTGCTAACGAAGATAAACCGACTCTGATCATTTGCAAAACGGTGATTGGCTATGGCGCACCGAACAAACAAGGCTCTGAAAGCTGCCACGGTGCACCTTTGGGCGATGACGAGATTGCAGCAGCGCGCAAACAGTTGAACTGGCCACACGAAGCCTTTGAAGTGCCGGCTGATGTTTACCAAAAATGGTCTGCGGTCGATAAAGGCGCAGCGGTTGAGTCTTCGTGGAACAAACGCTGGGTGGCTTATGAACAGGAACACCCGCAACTGGCAAAAGAATTGAAGCGCCGTTTGAATGGAGAGCTTCCGGAAAACTTCGAAAACACAGTACACAACTATGCTAAGCAACTGCAAAGTAGCCCAGAAGCTATAGCTACGCGCAAGGCGTCTTTGAATGTACTGAATGAGTTTGGTCCTAAATTACCTGAACTGTTAGGTGGCTCGGCTGACCTGGCCGGCTCCAATCTAACCTTATGGAAGGACGCAAAAGGCATTACGGCGGATGACGCCAGTGGCAACTACGTGTTTTATGGCGTTCGTGAGTTTGGTATGTCTGCCATTATGAACGGCGTAACCCTGCATGGCGGGTTTAAAGCCTATGGCGCAACCTTCCTGATGTTTATGGAGTACGCCCGCAATGCTGTGCGTATGTCAGCGCTTATGAAACAGCCCAGCATCTTTGTTTATACCCACGACTCTATTGGTTTGGGTGAAGACGGGCCGACTCATCAGGCGGTAGAGCAACTGGCTAATTTACGACAAACCCCTAATTTACAGTGCTGGCGCCCGTGTGACCCGGTTGAAACCGCCGTTGCCTGGGGTGCGGCAATACAAAGCAGCAAAACGCCTACTGCGCTGGTTTTCAGCCGTCAGGGCATGCAACAGCAGGAGCGCAATGAAGATCAGCTCACTAATATTGCCCGTGGTGGTTATGTGCTGAAAGACTGCGATGGTGAGCCCGAAGTCATCTTAATAGCTACTGGCTCTGAAGTTGATTTAGCGGTTGAAGCTTATGAGCAACTTTCAGAACAAGGTCATAAGGTACGTGTTGTTTCTATGCCATCGACCAACGTGTTTGATATTCAGGATTCTGAGTACAAAGAGTCTGTGCTGCCATCAAAGGTTACTCGTCGCGTTGCAATTGAAGCCGGTATTGCGGACTTCTGGTACAAGTACATTGGCCTTAACGGCGAAATAGTCGGCATGACCACCTTTGGTGAATCTGCTCCGGCCGGCGACTTATACAAACACTTTGGTATTACCGCAGAAAATACTGTGGCTGCCGCTAAACGTTTGCTGGGAGCGTAAATGAGCAAACCGGCTCGTATTGCAATTAATGGTTTCGGCCGAATTGGCCGCAGCTTTTTGCGTGCTTTGTATGAAAATGGCTATCGCGACAGCGTGCAGGTGGTTCTGATTAATGAACCTGCAGCGTCGGAAGCAATAGCTCATTTACTGAAATACGACTCAAGCCACGGCCGGTTTGGAGAAAAAGTGACGCACTCAGGTGACACTTTAACAGTCGCTGGTGACGCCATTGCTTTAACGCATCAAACCGGGATTGAAGCTGTTGATTGGCGCGCTAATGACGTTGACTTTGTGGTTGATTGTACCGGGGTATTTGGCAGCCAGGCTGACGGCCAGCTTTACCTGCAGCAAGGAGTGAAGCGGGTACTGTACTCCCATCCCGGCAAACCGGATGTTGATTTCACTGCAATTTATGGAGTGAATGAAAAAGAGTTAACGGCCGAGCATAAAGTCGTATCCAATGGTTCCTGCACAACTAACTGTATTGTGCCGGTGATAAAAGTGCTGGATGACACCTTTGGTATTGATTCAGGCGCTATTACTACCATTCATTCCGCGATGCACGACCAACAGGTTATTGATGCCTACCACCCTGATTTAAGGCGTACCCGTGCCGCCGGGCGTTCTATTATTCCGGTGGATACGCGGCTGGCGCGAGGCATTGAACGTATACTGCCGCATTTAGAAGGGCGTTTTGAGGCTATTGCGGTGCGAGTGCCTACCACAAACGTCACCGCCATGGACTTAAGTGTTACGTTAAACAGTGATGCCACAATCGAGCAGATAAACCATGTGCTGCGTGAGCAAAGTGAGCATCAACTGGCGGGTATACTGGACTATACTGAAGAACCTTTAGTTTCAATAGATTTTAACCATGATCCACATTCTTCGATTGTCGATGGCACGCAAACCCGGGTCAGCCACAAGCGGCTGGTTAAGTTGTTGTGCTGGTGTGATAACGAGTGGGGCTTCGCTAATCGTTTGCTGGATACAGCAAAGACGATGGCTGAACAAATAGAACACTAAGTTTAGAGAGGATACCGCATGTCTGTCATTGCTATGACTGATTTGGATTTAAGTAATAAACGCGTACTTATCCGGGAAGATTTAAACGTTCCGGTAAAAAATGGCAAAGTCACCTCCGATGCGCGTTTAAAAGCAGCAATGCCAAGTATTCAACAAGCGTTAAAAGCTGGCGCTAAAGTTATGGTGATGTCTCACCTTGGTCGCCCGACCGAAGGTGAGTACGACGAGCAGTTCTCTATGCAGCCGGTTGTCGATTACCTAAAAGAGGCACTGGATTGCCCTGTCCGCCTGTGTAAAGAGTACCTGGATGGTGTTGAAGTTAGTGCCGGGGAACTGGTAGTTTTTGAAAACGTTCGCTTTAATGTGGGTGAAAAGAAAAACGACGACGAGCTTGCTAAAAAGTTAGCCAGCTTGTGTGATGTTTATGTGATGGATGCTTTTGGCACCGCGCACCGGGCTCAGGCATCTACTTATGGTGTCGCTAAATATGCGCCAGTTGCCTGTGCCGGGCCTCTGCTGGCTGGTGAACTAGAAGCTTTAGGCAAAGCACTGGAAAACCCTAAGCGCCCATTAGTGGCCATTGTTGGTGGTTCAAAGGTTTCGACCAAACTCACGGTACTGGAGTCATTGTCCGGCGTTGTTGACCAGTTAATTGTGGGCGGCGGTATTGCGAACACTTTTGTTGCGGCTGCAGGCCATAAGGTTGGTAAGTCATTATACGAAGCCGATTTAACCGACGAAGCTACCCGTTTAATGGCGCAGGCGAAAGCCAAAGGCGGTGACATTCCATTACCCGTTGATGTGGTGACAGGTAAGGAATTCAGCGCAGAAGCAACAGCTGAAACTAAAGCCGTTAACGCCGTTGCAGATGACGACATGATTTTTGATATTGGCCCGGAAACAGCACAGCAGCTAGCCGCTATGCTGAAAAATGCAGGCACCATAGTCTGGAACGGGCCAGTGGGTGTTTTTGAATTTGAGCAGTTTGGGCATGGTACAAAAACCATCGCCGAAGCCATTGCACAAAGTGACGCGTTTTCAATTGCAGGCGGTGGCGACACCCTGGCGGCAATTGATCAATACGCTATCGCTGATAAGATAAGCTATATTTCAACAGGTGGCGGAGCGTTCCTGGAATTCCTGGAAGGTAAAACATTACCAGCCGTTGCGATTTTACAAGAACGGGCTAAAGACGCCTGAACATAAGTTTTAAATAAGGAGTATTTTTATGGCCCTGGTGTCATTACGACAGTTACTTGACCATGCTGCAGAGCATGACTACGGTGTCCCGGCGTTTAACGTCAATAACCTCGAGCAGATGCGTGCAATTATGCAGGCTGCTGATGCAACCGACAGCCCGGTTATCGTGCAGGCTTCTGCTGGCGCTCGTAAATACGCCGGTGCTCCTTTCCTGCGCCACTTAATTCAGGCCGCTGTTGAAGAATGGCCACATATTCCTGTGGTTGTGCATCAGGACCATGGTACCTCTCCGGCGGTATGTCAGCGTTCTATTCAACTGGGCTTTAGCTCTGTGATGATGGACGGTTCTTTGCTGGAAGACGGAAAAACACCAGCAGAGTACGACTACAACGTAAAAGTTACCAAGCAAACTGTTGAAATGGCGCACGCCTGTGGCGTTTCTGTTGAAGGTGAGCTGGGTTGTCTTGGTTCACTGGAAACTGGTGAAGCGGGTGAAGAAGACGGTGTTGGTGCCGAGGGTAAACTGTCGCATGAACAACTGCTGACAGACCCTGAAGAAGCGGCTGAATTTGTTAAAGCTACAAATGTGGATGCACTGGCTATTGCTTGTGGTACGTCACATGGTGCCTACAAATTCACTCGTCCACCAACTGGTGATATTTTGGCCATTGATCGCATTAAAGAGATTCATCGTCGCATTCCGGGTACACACTTGGTTATGCATGGTTCATCATCTGTACCGCAAGAGTGGCTGAAAATTATTAATGAATTTGGTGGCGAAATTCCGGAAACTTACGGTGTGCCGGTAGAGCAAATTCAGGAAGGTATTAAGCACGGTGTTCGCAAAGTAAACATTGATACCGATTTACGCCTGGCTTCAACTGGTGCTATTCGCCGGCACTTGGCTGAAAACCCGTCAAACTTTGATCCGCGTAAATTCTTTGCGGCAGCGACAACGGCAATGGAAGATATTTGCCGTGCACGCTATGAAGCCTTTGGTTGTGCTGGTATGGCGAGTAAAATTAAGCCAATTAACTTAGAATCAATGTTTCAGCGCTATGAAAATGGCGAATTAGACGCTATTGTTAAGTAATGAAGTACTTTATAAAAGACACAAATAACGAGGTTAGTGTGCGATTTTCTTTATTATTCGCTAGTTTGTTTTTACCTGTTGTAGCGAGTGCTCAAACATTTATGTTTGACGATGCTGATGACATTGATACAGAAACGGTTGAAGAGTGGGAGGCGAGTGCAGAGTTTGGCTTGCTTTACACTTCTGGTAATACCGAAACAGAAAGCCTGAAAGGTAAGTTTAATGCATCGCGCGATATTCAAAATTGGCGCCATAAAGGTGTCTTTGACTATTACACCGCCGAACAGGAAGATCAGGAAACTGGTGAAAGTGTAGAAACTGCAGACCGGATGTTCGTATCCGCTCAGAGTAACTACAAGTTTGATCCCGATAGCCGCGACTCGCTGTTTGTTTTCGGTTCTTATGAAGAAGATGAATTTAGTGGCTTTGAATATCAGGCAACCGTAGCAACCGGTTACGGTGCTCGCTATCGCTACGACGAAGACATCTATGCCGACTATGAAATTGGTCCTGGTTATTCACGAACCAAACCGGTTCAGGTTGAAGGTGAACCACCAGTGGAGTCTGATGGCTCTATGATTTTGCGTCTGGCTGGCGGTTTGAACTGGAAAATCAGTGAAAACTCGCGCTTTAACGCATTGTTGTCATCGGAGATTGGTGAAGACAATACCAAGAGCAAAGCTGAACTCTCTGTATCTGCTAACATTAATAGCTCTCTGGCTATGAAGTTTTCTGTTGGTGCAAATCACAACTCTCAGGTTGCTGATGAAAGCATCGAAAAACTGGATACAGAAACCGCTGTGACTTTAGTTTACTCCTTTTAATAAACTGTTGTGACTGCAGATAAAAAGCCGTGGCTATGCCGCGGCTTTTTTCTTTGCGAAGAAGTCGAATAAAAATTGAGTAATTAATCAAATCTTACGGTTTCCTTTATCTTTAGATTTCGCTAACATTCGCCGCAGCTAACATCGGCTGAAAAAAATCGGATAATGTTATGTCAGTGAACTCATTTCTTGGCGTATTTGCGAAGTCGCCAATCAAACCGATGATTGAGCACATGGATGAAGTGCACCGCTGCGCCTATGCGTTGAAAGATTTCTTTAAAGCGGTTTATTCAAAGGACTGGCAGAGTGCAGAAGTCGCTCGCGCAACCATCGTAAAACACGAATCCACCGCGGATGACATGAAGCGTAAAATCCGCCTGAACCTTCCTAGTGGCTTATTTATGCCTGTAGAACGAGCTGACTTACTTGAGCTTGTTTCACAACAGGACAAAATTGCTAATAAAGCCAAAGACATCTCCGGTCTGGTTACGGGACGTGAATTGAGCATTCCTGAGTCATTAGTTAAAGACTTTGATGCGTATTTAAGTCGTTGCCTGGATGCTACAGACAAGGCTCGTGAAACCATTGGTGAATTTGACGACTTGCTGGAGACGGGCTTTAAAGGCCGCGAACGTGATCTTGTCGACAATTTCATTGCCGAGCTTGACGCAATTGAAGCCGATACTGATCAACTTCAAATTAAACTACGTCAGGACTTGCGTGGAATTGAGCTCGAAATGAACCCGGTAGATGTGATGTTCTTATATCGTATTCTGGATTGGGTGGGCGACTTGGCTGACTTGGCTGAGCGAGTCGGTGCACGTTTCGAACTGATGCTAGCACGCGTTTAAGCGGAGTCTGATTTATGGATATTATTTCTAGCTACAGCCTCCTGCTTATCGGGATGGCAGCGGTTTTTGGTTTCTTCATGGCCTGGGGTATTGGCGCAAATGACGTCGCAAATGCCATGGGTACGTCGGTTGGTTCCAAGGCGCTAACAATAAAACAGGCAATTCTTATTGCTATGGTTTTTGAGTTTGCCGGTGCTTACCTGGCAGGTGGAGAAGTCACTTCAACCATCCGCAAAGGCATTATTGACTCGGGCTACTTCGTTGATCAACCCGAACTACTTGTATTTGGTATGATCTCAGCGCTATTAGCCGCCGGCTTTTGGTTGCTGATAGCTTCTTACCTTGGCTGGCCGGTATCAACGACTCACTCCATTATTGGTGCCATTGTTGGCTTCTCTGCCGTTGGCGTTAGTATGGAGTCGGTTCAGTGGATGAAAGTGGGAGGTGTCGTTGGAAGCTGGGTTGTCACCCCCGCCATATCCGGGTTTATTGCCTATCTCATATTTATGAGTGCACAAAAGCTCATTTTTGACCGCTCTAATCCTTTAGCAATGGCTAAGCGCTATGTGCCTTACTATATGGGGTTAGCCGGCTTCGTACTGTCGTTGGTCACCATCAAAAAAGGCCTTAAGCACGTTGGACTAAACCTTGGTAGCATTGAAGGTTATTTATGGGCTCTGGGTATTGCTGTATTGGTCTTTGCTATTGGCAAAATGGCCATTGGTCGTCTTAAGTTTAACCCTTCAGACGACAAAGACATGCACTACACCAATGTGGAAAAAGTCTTTGCGATATTAATGGTGGTAACCGCCTGTGCTATGGCTTTTGCTCACGGTTCAAACGACGTTGCTAACGCTATCGGCCCACTGGCCGCTGTGGTGAGCGTGGTTACCAGCGGTGGTGATATTGGCAGTAAAGCGACATTAGCCTGGTGGGTATTGCCTTTAGGCGCTGTAGGTATTGTGGCTGGTCTTGCTATGTTGGGTAAACGCGTTATTGCCACCATTGGTAATGGCATTACGCATTTAACCCCAAGTCGCGGTTTTGCGGCGGAACTTGCCGCTGCTTCAACCGTGGTTCTGGCGTCAGGTACCGGGTTGCCGATATCAACCACACAAACGCTGGTTGGTGCAGTATTGGGTGTTGGTATGGCGCGTGGTATCGCGGCCCTGAATCTTGGTGTTGTTCGCAATATCGTTATTTCATGGGTTGTTACCTTGCCGGCAGGTGCCATTATGTCCATCATCTTCTTCTACATTCTGAAAGCAATTTTCGGTGTAGCCTAAGCTTGCGATAAACGGACAGCCTGTAACAGTGACAGGCTGTCCACTTTCCAGTAAAATCCGCGCTTCATTACATCTCGCAATTGCAGCACGGACATGTCAGATACCAATCATTCTTCTTTAAAAGTCAGTGACTTTTCATTCGAACTACCCGATGAGCTTATAGCCCGCTATCCGCAGGAGCAGCGCAGTGCAAGCCGGCTATTGTCGGTGAATGCGAATGAAAACAGCATTGCTCACAAACAGTTCAGGAATATCGTTGATGAGTTAAACGCGGGTGATTTACTGGTGTTTAACGATACCCGGGTTATTCCGGCCCGGTTACTGGGTGAAAAAGTCTCTGGCGGTAAAGTAGAGGTTCTGGTCGAGCGCCTACTGGATGACCATAGGGTGCTTGCGCATGTCCGTGCTAACCGCGCTCCTAAAGCGGGTGCTGAATTGCTGTTGGAAGGCCACGTAAAAGTCACTATGCTGGCCCGGCATGATGCGCTTTTTGAACTGAAATTTGAACACGAAGAAACGGTATTGGAACTGCTGGAACAATACGGGCACATGCCATTGCCGCCTTATATCGACCGCCCCGATGAAAGCTCTGACAAAGAGCGCTACCAAACCGTTTATAACCGCGAACCCGGTGCCGTTGCAGCACCTACCGCAGGCCTGCACTTTGACGACGAAATTTTGCAGCAGTTGCGGGATAAAGGCGTGAACTTTGCCTATGTCACCTTGCACGTAGGCGCCGGAACCTTTCAGCCGGTGCGAGTTGAAGACATTAACGACCATGTAATGCACAGTGAGTACGCCAAAGTCAGTGCCGAAACCTGCCATGCTATTAAGCAAACCAAGGCTGCGGGCGGCCGGGTGGTGGCGGTTGGTACAACCTCTGTTCGCTCGCTGGAGTCAGCTGCTCAGGCTTCACCGTCAGAAGACATTGAACCGTTTTTTGATGACACCGATATTTTTATCTTTCCGGGGTATGAATTTAAAGTTGTCGACAGTTTGATAACCAACTTTCATTTACCTGAGTCCACGCTCATTATGCTGGTGTCAGCATTTGCGGGTCGTGATTTAATTATGAAGGCTTATAATGAAGCCATTAAAGAGCGCTATCGATTCTTTAGCTACGGCGACGCCATGCTGTTACAGCGCTAAATTTAATACACTGAAGTGAATACTTATGACAATGAAATTTGAACTAGATAAAACCAGTGGTCGCGCGCGTCGCGGACGTATGGTGTTTGAACGCGGAACCGTAGAAACGCCGGCATTTATGCCTGTTGGGACTTTAGGTACGGTAAAAGGCATGACACCAGAGGAAGTGAAAGAAACCGGCGCACAAATTTGCCTGGGCAATACCTTTCATTTAATGCTGCGTCCCGGGACACAAATTATCCAGCAGCACGGTGATCTGCACGACTTCATGAACTGGGACAAGCCTATTTTGACCGACTCAGGTGGCTTTCAGGTTTTTAGCCTGGGTGAGCTTCGTAAAATTACCGAAGAGGGCGTGACTTTCCGCTCGCCAATTAACGGTGAGAAAATTCTGTTAACGCCTGAAAAGTCTATGCAGGTTCAGCGTGAGCTGGGCTCCGATATTGTCATGATATTTGATGAATGCACACCGTTCCCTGCGACGCAGGCAGAAGCCCGCAGTTCAATGGAGCTTTCGCTGCGTTGGGCCGAACGTTCTAAGCAGGAGCACGGCGACAATAACGCCGCGCTTTTCGGCATTATTCAGGGCGGCATGTACGAAGAATTGCGTGATATTTCTCTGAAAGGCCTGACCGATATCGGGTTTGATGGCTATGCTATTGGTGGCTTGTCGGTTGGCGAGCCTAAAGAAGACATGATGCGCATTTTAGAGCACACTGCGCCGCAAATGCCTGAGCAAAAACCTCGCTACTTAATGGGTGTGGGTAAACCAGAAGACTTAGTTGAAGCGGTGCGTCGTGGTATCGATATGTTCGACTGTGTTATGCCAACCCGTAATGCACGTAACGGCCACTTGTTTATTAGTTCGGGCGTGGTAAAAATTCGTAACGCTGTGCACCGCACAGATACCTCACCGTTAGACGAAAACTGTGACTGCTACACTTGTAAAAACTATTCTCGCGCGTATCTGCATCATCTGGACCGCACTAACGAGATGCTGGGCTCACGCCTGAACACCATCCATAACTTACGCTTTTATCAAAAAGTGATGAGTGACATGCGTGACGCTTTAGATGCGGGAACCTTTGATGAGTTCGTAGAAGAGTTCTATCGATTAAGAGATCAGTCAGTACCACCACTGGACTGATACTGACTTATTTGACGGTGTAATTTTTGGTAGCGATCGACATTCGGTTGACTGTTGATCGCTGCTTTAGCGGATTGCGATGCCGAGTCCGCCCACTGTTTTACCAGGTGAGGCTGTTCACTATTAAGCTTGGCTAAGCCTAAATACATTCTGGCTCTCAAATAAAAAGCTCCCGGTTTATCTTCATAATGTTCAGGTTCACCCAATTCATTAACAGCGTTAAGTAACATAGTGGTGATTTGGGCCTGACTAAAAATACGCTCCGAGTTTAAGATGAAGTTTGCGCGCTCAACATGATATTGAAGCTTGTCAGGGTTATTACTGACAGCGTCGTCAAAGTGCGTCAAAGCTAGCTCAGCCTGTTCTGTTGCCTGCTGAATATAACCATCGTTAACTAAGTGTATGGAATAATGTGCAAAAACAACTGCGTGCGCATACTGATTTTTGTCGGTTGAATAATTTTTAAAAAGAAAGGCATTGGTTGGTTCGCGCAAAAACGCGAACATAACCAGTACGATAATCAGAGCGGCAGCATTGGCGGCACCAAGTTTCAAGAAACGTTGCTTCAATTTATAACGATGGAACCAGGTGTTCAGAGCCTTTTGAAAATCTCGACAGTTGCGAAAATTCGAGTTCGGCTCCAGCGAAAGTGCACGTTTTATAATTTCTCCCAGCCCCGATGGAAGCCGGTTGCGCTGTACGACTGAATTTTGAAAAAATGGTTCAGGCATCATTCCCGTTAACAAAAACAGCAGCAACGCACTTAACTGATAAATATCTCGTTGAATGGTTAGCGGAGAACTTGGAGCTGCAATGCTCAAGTCAACTAATGCAACGTTATTGTGGTATTCCTTGGTAGCCTCCGCCGATGAGCGGATCATAATATTATGAGGATGAATGTCGTTGTGTGCGTACCCGGCTTCGTGCATACGGCAAACCGCATCCACTAAAGAGCTGGTAACACTTATAGCCTCGTTAGCCGACATACTGCCCTTAGCTTTACTAAGGGGCTCACCTTCAATGTACTCTAAAACCATAAATAATGACGACGAGGAAACCTCGGGCTCACCAATGTCGAACACCCGGCACAATGCAGGGTGGTTAACGCTGGATAAAAGGCGCGCTTCATTGACTAATCTATGGCGACTGACAATAGACGGGGAGCGCGCAAACTTAATTGCGACCTCACGTTTTAAGCGCTGGTCGTAAGCTTTGTAGACCAGACCACTGCCACCATGCCCCAATAACTTTATGCACTGGTATCGTGCCGGTATTGGATAAGGAAATGTTTTGTCCGGATGTGCTTCAGCCAAATTCGTATCCTTACTGGTTAAGCTCAAATCCAGTCTAACTATGACTATGATCAAACAACAGGTTTTGAGTGGCTAGTCATCATTAACTTTGGGGTTGACGTCAATTGACATCAATTAAAAATAATCGAGCCAGTGCTTAAAAAGTAGCAGATATAAGCTATGATGAGTTTCATAAAAAAATAATAAAGCAGGGGTTAGCACTGATGCAGGAAGACAGTGATGTTTTAGCAAACAGTGGATTCAGGCAATTTGTTGAAGTCCAGATTAAGAACAATGACAGCTATACGCGCTTGAATATGACGCTAGTGGGGCAGCAACATCCAGACTACCTTATTCTGGAACTGTCCCGGCAGTACTGTTGGCAGGACACTTTACCGCTTTTGGTTGCTGATAAAACCATCGGGTTAAAGACCGTCTCTCCAAACGGCGAACAGATAACAGGCGTTGTCGATGTGCTTCATATGACACAATATCCACAAAAGCTATTATTTGTTAGCTATCCAAGAGAAGCAGACGTACAAGTATTACGTTCGTCGCCAAGAATAGCGGTAAACTGCGACGCGACACTGCAATTGAAGCAGAACAATAAGTTTGGAGATCGCCTGCCTGGTAAGGTGGTTGATATTTCAGATAAGGGAATAGCTTTTAACTATCGCGGAACCTCCCCTGTTAATGCAACTGAAATGACCCAGTTTAAGGCTGAGGTGAAAGTTAAAACTACCCCGCAGGCAGTCTTCTTTTCGGAGCTTTTGGTGAGAAGCGTTAAGTCTGTCGGCCCGCAACTTTGGCAATTAGGGCTGGCGTATAAAGAAAAACCAAATAATTTACAGGATTTAGTCAGTACACTCTTACTCGAGTCCACGCCAGTCCGCGAGCTGCTTAGCGATAATGACTCTGGTTGGGATGCATCGGATAACACTTTACAAGGCGATTCTGAGTCGGTACAATTCAGCACCAATTGAACCCGTAGTGGTTAATTTTTAACCGAAACAGATAATTTATCCGAGGTGATTTTTTAATGCCAGTCGTTAAAGTGAAAGAAAACGAGCCGTTTGACGTAGCTTTGCGTCGCTTTAAGCGCTCTTGTGAAAAAGCAGGTGTTCTGTCTGAAGTCCGTCGTCGCGAGCACTATGAAAAGCCGACTTCAGAGCGTAAGCGCAAGAAAGCTGCTGCGGTAAAGCGTCACGCGAAAAAACTGTCTCGTGAAAACGCTCGTCGTACTCGTCTTTACTAAGACATTACTTACGACAATTTGAGTGTTCACTTTTTCGTAAAGTGCTGAAAGCCGTGACTGTATTGTCGCGGCTTTCGTGTTTCTGCTACTTTATTGTTTTCCAATTCACGCTTTTAAAATTTTAATATTGAGACAATATGGCAGGCTTGATCCCTAAAAGCTTTATTCATGATTTGCTTGAACGAGCAGACATTGTCGAGATAGTAGATAGCCGTGTGCCGCTGAAAAAAGCCGGCAAAAACCATCAGGCCTGCTGCCCTTTTCATAACGAGAAGACCCCCTCATTTACGGTTAGCCAGGACAAGCAGTTTTACCATTGCTTTGGTTGTGGCCAGCATGGCAACGCCATTGATTTTCTGATGGAGTTCGACGGCTTAAACTTTCCTGATGCAGTGGAAGAGCTGGCGGGAATCATGGGGGTTGAAGTGCCGCGCGAACAGGCGGAAAACCCAGAGCTTGCTCAAAAGAAACAACAGCAAGTGCGGGACGATGCCGAGCTGATGAGCAAAACAGCCCGCTTTTTTCAGCATCAGCTGAAACACCATGAAAATTCTGAACGGGTTATCAACTATCTAAAAGGTCGCGGTTTAAGCGGTGAAACGGTAAAGCGTTTTCAAATTGGTTATGCGCCGGACGCCTGGGACAGCTTGCTGAGTACGTTCGGTAGTTCAGCGCCGCAAAGGCAACAGTTATTAGAGTTAAAGCTCATTAATCGTAATGAAAAAGGGCGGCATTACGACTTTTTCCGTGACCGGGTCATGTTTCCTATTCATGACAGACGCGGCCGGGTTGTTGGTTTTGGCGGACGAATTATTGACGGCGACGGACCTAAATACCTGAACTCGCCAGAAACCCGCTTATTTCATAAAGGCAGTGAACTCTACGGTTACTGGCATATGCAACAAGCCGTGCGTAAGCCTGAGCAGGTCTGCATTGTCGAGGGCTACATGGATGTTGTTGCCTTGTCGCAGGCCGGTATTGATTATGCGGTGGCGTCACTTGGAACGGCAACGACAAGTGAACAATTACAGCGTTTATTCCGTACGAGTCCAAGAGTGGTTTGCTGTTATGACGGTGACCGAGCAGGTCGGGACGCAGCCTGGCGTGCATTAGAAAATGCACTACCTTTATTGCGTGACGGACTGGATATGGCGTTCTTGTTTTTACCGGAAGGTGAAGACCCGGACTCTGTCGTGCGGGAACATGGCGCAGAAGCTTTTGAACAGCAATTAAAACGAGCGACACCTTTCACTGAGTACTTCTTTGAGCATTTACAGGCGGATATTGATGTTACTTCTGACGCCGGACGCTCACAATTGCTGAGTATTGCAAAACCATTAATAGAGAAAGTCGCGAGTGACTACTACCGCGATACCCTAATGCAACGGTTGGCAGAGAAGCTTCGTCGTGAAACCTCACAACTGGAACGTCATTTTGATAAGCCTCAGCGCCAGTCCCGACCAAAAGACAGCGTTAAAATGACTCCGTTGCGTAAAGCGATAGCTTTGCTGGTTCAATACCCTCAGCTAGCGCAGTCAATTCCGGTTAGAGAGGAACTGCGGGAGTTGCAAGTCAATGGTATCGATTTACTCGTAGCGTTGCATAAACAATGCGCAGAACGAACTATGACGACAGCGCAGGTTTTAGAAGGGTGGCGCGATACCGAGTATTACCAGCCTTTACAGAAGCTGGCTTTATGGCAGCATCAGCTCGACGAAGACAACGTTGAGCAAGAATTTAACGATATATTTATTTATCTTATTGACCAATATGTGGAACAGCGTGCAAACGCACTTTTAAAGAAAGAGCAAAAAGGGGCTTTAACCCGGGTTGAACGTCAAGAATATCAGACGCTCATTCAGTACTTAAGTAAGGCAAGATAGTACATCCCGGTGCGTCTTACGCTAGCTTAAAAGTCAGTATTCTGTTATACTGTTTGGTCATTTTGGATACTCTACATTCACAGTCACAGGTGGAACGTCTGTATGCAGCAGAATCGGCAATCGCAACTTAAGGTCCTTATTGCGAAAGGCAAAGAGCAAGGGTTTTTGACATTTGCTGAAGTCAACGACCATTTACCGCAAGAAATTGTTGATTCCGATCAGGTTGAAGACATTATTCGCATGATCAACGACATGGGGATCCGCGTTTTTGAAAGCGCGCCCGATGCTGATGATCTGATGATGGCAGAAAGTGCTGCTGATGAAGACGCTGCCGAAGAGGCCGCTCAGGCGTTAGCTTCTGTTGACGGTGAAATTGGTCGTACGACCGACCCTGTGCGCATGTATATGCGTGAAATGGGTACGGTTGAGCTACTGACCCGCGAAGGCGAAATTGACATTGCCAAGCGTATTGAAGAAGGCATTAATCAGGTTCAGTGCTCTGTTGCTGAGTATCCTGAAGCTATTAACTTCCTGCTTGAGCAATGGGACTCCTACGAAGCCGAAGAACTGCGCTTAACCGATATTATTTCCGGATTCATTGACCCCGACGAAGTAGACGAAGCTCCCGTTGCTGCTACTCACGTTGGTTCTGAGCTTCCAACCGAAGAGTTGGAAGATGAAGACGACGATGATGACGATGACGAAGAAGAAACGGATACCGGTATTGATCCGGAATTTGCTCGCAGCAAGTTCAATGCCCTACGCGAACAATACGAAGCAACTCGTCAGGCTATTGCAAAGCATGGTCGTGATGGTGCCGATGCCCGCGTTGAAATTGACAAGCTCAGTGATTTATTCAAACAGTTCCGCTTAGTTCCTAAACAGTTTGACCGTCTGGTTAAAGACATGCGTGCCATGATGCAACGCGTACGCGTTCAGGAACGCATTATTATGAAGCTAAGCGTCGAGCAGGGCGAAATGCCTAAGCGCAGCTTTATGAAAGCCTTTGCCAGCAATGAAAACAGCATGGCCTGGGTGGATAAAGAAATAGACTCTGGTGCCGGTTACTCCGACACACTAAAAGAAGTTCGCGGCGAAATTGAACGCTGCGTCAACAAGTTAGTTGATGTGGAAAAAGAGACCGGCTTAACCATTGGTAAAGTAAAAGACATCAACCGTCGTATGTCTATTGGTGAGGCTAAAGCCCGCCGTGCGAAAAAAGAAATGGTTGAAGCTAACCTGCGTCTGGTTATCTCTATTGCTAAGAAGTACACAAACCGTGGCTTACAGTTCCTGGACTTAATTCAGGAAGGTAACATTGGCTTGATGAAAGCCGTGGATAAATTCGAATATCGCCGTGGTTATAAGTTCTCAACTTATGCTACCTGGTGGATCCGTCAGGCTATTACCCGTTCCATCGCGGACCAGGCCCGTACTATTCGTATTCCGGTCCACATGATAGAGACCATTAATAAGCTTAACCGCATTTCACGCCAAATGTTGCAGGAAATGGGTCGTGAGCCTTTACCGGAAGAGCTTGCCGAGCGCATGATGATGCCGGAAGACAAAATCCGTAAGGTATTAAAAATTGCGAAAGAGCCAATTTCGATGGAAACCCCAATTGGTGACGACGAAGATTCGCACCTGGGTGACTTCATAGAAGACAATACGCTGGACCTTCCTATTGACTCAGCAACGTCAGAAAGCCTGCGTAACTCGGTTCGTGACGTGCTTGGCGGTTTAACAGCTCGTGAAGCAAAAGTATTGCGTATGCGCTTTGGTATTGATATGAATACAGACCATACTTTAGAAGAAGTTGGTAAGCAGTTTGATGTAACTCGTGAACGAATTCGTCAAATTGAAGCCAAAGCATTAAGAAAGCTTCGCCATCCAAGTCGCTCTGAGCAGCTTAAATCGTTCTTGGATGAGTAAGATATTCTCTGACACAGGAGGCAGCATGGGTAACAACCGTGACAATTGGCCGAAACGTATTATTGACTCTCATTTGCACATTTATGATGACGAGTTTCCGCTAATTGAAAACCAAGGTCATATCCCTGAGCCTTTTTATATTGATGATTATCGGAACTTAGTGCGTGGCATGCCGATAGAAGGCGGTGTCATTGTGTCTGGTTCCTTCCAGGGCTTCGAGCAACGCTATTTAAAAGCGGCGCTGGAAAATCTGGGCGGCAACTTTGTTGGTGTTACACAGTTACCAGGTTCAGTTAGCGATGAAAAAATTCAGCAACTGAATGAGCATGGTATTCGCGGCGTACGCGTTAACTTAAAACGCGGCGTTCATCGTGACATTGAAGGTATTGTCGAGTTTGGTAAGCGTATTTGGGACTTAGCCGGCTGGCATTTGGAAATTTACGTCGATAGCCGTGAGCTCGACGACATGGTACCCACCTTACTTAAGTTGCCTAAACTGAGTGTAGACCACTTAGGTATGGCAAAATCAGGGTTGTCTCAGGTGCGTCGTTTAGCTGAAGGTGGCGTAAAAATTAAAGCCAGTGGCTTTGGTCGTACCGAAGTTAATGTAGAAGACGCCATTAAGACACTGAATAAGACCAACCCGGATGCCTTAATGTTTGGTACCGATTTACCGGGTACGCGCAGTACTCGCTCATTTGAGCCCTCTGACATTACCACGATTGTGAATGCATTGGACGACGATGAAGCGGTTGATAAGGTTTTTTATCAGAATGCCCGAAATTTTTACAATCTACCTTAGTAAAAGAGAGTGAGGTAAGTGCAGTCTCTCTCTTCCCACACAAAACATAACCGCTGGCTGGCTATTGCAATGATTGCAGTAGCCGTTGGCGGTTTACTTGTTGCGTTCTGGTTTTCTGCGGGCGAGACATTGCAGCGCAATCAAGCGCTAATGGGCAAAGCCTGTAAAAATGCTCAGCTTGCTGTCGACAGTCTTTACCCTGAATCGGAGTCGCCTCAGCAGCAAGTAACTAACCCCGATTTAATGCATCAGGCACTGGATGAAGCACTAACCAATGTCGATGGCGTTAAAGGCGGGTTTTGGCATACAGCCCAAGGCTTTATCGGCTTCTCTTTACCGACAAACGGCGGTGACGTTACAGACGTTGGCATTCGTAACGACGACATCCCAATTGTTCGCTCTGCTGTGCAGCGTTCTTTAGAGCAGCAAAGGGACATTGTCTCTGTTCAGTCTAATGAGCAACTTGCAACTGTCGTGGCGGCCTGCCCTGAAAAGAATCACTACAACCTGGGTATTTGGCTGAAAAAGCATGTCCAGTTTGTACCTCCTAACTTTACTCTTATTGTTAGCGCTCTGTTTGTGGTGCTTGCCGTTATTGGCGGCGTTTTAATTGTGCGCGAGTCTGTCTTTAACCGTAACTGGCATTCAGAGCGAGATCGCATTGTTGCACAGGCCGAAGACAGCTCTCAGGCGGTTTCTGTCACCACCGAAATTCCGGAAATTCAGCCATTGTTAATGCTGTTGTATCAGGCTCGACAGCAAATTCAGTCTAAAGAGCGCGAATTAAGCCAGCAAATGAACAAAGTTATTATGGCTAATCAAAAAACGTTGATTGGTCGTATTGCTCGTTCTATGACAGCGCTTGCAATGACTGAACTTGAAGAAATAAAGCGTAAGTTACCCAAAGCAAACGCTGACGACATTAAAGAAAGGGTGTTACAGCTGACAGAGTTGTTCAGTTCTTTTGAGAGAGTTACTGAGGGTGCCGGGGAAAGCAAGCCAACGTCCATTGATGCCGAAGACTTTCTCCAGGAGCTGTCCGACTACCATGAAAGCACCGGAAATGTTAAAGACATAACGCTTACCGCAATAGCTGAAAAAGGCCTTAAATTTGAAGCGGAGCGCTTATTACTGCGTTTTGCACTGGATTATCTGATACGGCATATCATAACCTTTGTGCCAGCCAATTCAGAAATTATGCTGCAGGCAACGGCCGAAGAAAACTTTGTGAAAATTGCTATTAGCGACGAAAGTGCCGGTATAGAGAATAAAAACAAACATTTGCTGTTTCATGCCGATGAGCTTGCGCCGACCCAATACGGTATAGGGCTTAAGGTAGTGCGTGATACACTGCGGAACCAGAATGGCGACATCAGCTACGAAAAAGTCGACAAAACTTCGCGATTTAACGTGCTGATACCCATGACAAAAGCGTAAAAACTTCGTATAATCTGCGCCGCTTTACAGCTTCCAATCAAAAATGGCCCCTTAGCTCAGTGGTTAGAGCACCCGACTCATAATCGGTTGGTCCCCAGTTCAAATCTGGGAGGGGCCACCACTCTTACTCGTTACTCTTAACCACGCAGATATTGATCTGTATCGTCAATGTCGTCAGCTACGCTTATTTAATAACGAACTAAAAGTAGTACCATGCCAGCTCATTATTGAAAACTAGGTGAGCACAATGCCAGCTGATATAAATAGCCGTTATGGGCTAAACCCTGCGCACAGCGAAGTCATAGAAGCAGGCGAGACTATAGCGCCGTGTAACGCCCTGGATATGGGCTGTTCTAATGGCCGTAACGCTTTGTATTTGAGCCAGCTTGGTTTCAACGTGACCGCGTTAGACAATAACCCTGACGCTATCAATATGCTGCGGCAAATAGTCAGTGAAAAGGGTATCAACAACATTGAAGCGCGAGTTTACGACATTAATGATGCAGAACTAAGCGATGACTATGGGTTGATTGCCTGCACGGTAACTTTAATGTTCCTTCATCCTTCGCGTGTTGATGCAGTTATTGAAGATATGCAGTCGCATACCCTACCCGGTGGTTATAACTTAATTGTTTGTGCTATGGATACTAATGAGCACCCGTGCCCGGTTCCTTTCCCTTTTATGTTTAAAGCTGGGCAGTTACGTGATGCCTATGAGGGATGGGAGTTAGTTAAGTACAACGAAGATGTCGGTACTATGCACAATGGCGCGCAACTGCAGTTTGCAACCATGCTAGCGCGTAAACCGAGCAAATAAAGAACACAAAGATGTGGCAGTCTTATTAAGGAGGCATCATGAAACTTCGTCAGAAAGTAGGCTATGTAGGTTTAACGTTAGCCGCGGTTGGTTTGTCTTTAAATACTTTAGCGGCGGATCCTGTCACGCCTAAACTTACAGACAGGCTAAGTCAGTTATTACAACAAGAAATGCGTTCAATTCAATCGGCAATGGCCTCAATTCATGTTTCCATGGTTACGGGTGAGCATGAACGGGTAGCAACCAATGCGCAGCAAATACACGACAGTTTTATAATGAAGCAGGCTTTGACTGAACAGGACAAAGAAGACTTAATGTCGGCGGTTCCAGAAGGCTTCGTAAAGCTGGATAAAGACTTTCACCGACTCGCAGCAGGGCTGGCTGAGGCGGCGAAAGACAGAGATACTCAAAAACAATATGAACTTTATAACGAAATGACGGCTAGCTGTATTGCTTGTCATAGCCGGTATGTATCAGATCGTTTTGATGGGTTAGCAGAACAGTAATTTGTGGTAATCTGATGAAATTACCCTGATTAGGAAGTAAAACTGTGAAATTGTTGACCAACTATCTAACTCTTTTATCTTTTCTTCTGTTGGTGTCATTACCCACCAGCGCGCTGGCACAAACCACTGAATCAGAAAGTGAAGAAAAACCTGTACCTGATCCAACCGAGTTTGTTTCCGAGCATACCGGCTCTTTTAACGGAGAACGCATTGATTATCGGGTGACTGCCGGCGAGACCTACCTGCAAAACGCTGAGGGCGAGCCGACGGCTAGCATTTTTTCTTTTGATTATGTTGCCGAGGATGAAGAAAATCGCCCGGTGACGTTTGTCTGGAACGGCGGCCCGGGTTCGTCTTCAAACTGGTTGCATATGGGCGGTTATGGCCCTAAACGTATTGTCGTGCCCAGCGACGCAGAGCATCCGGGTGCTGCGCCTTATACCATTAAAGATGCACCTGAAACCATTCTCGATGTTACCGACATGGTGTTTGTGGATCCGGTTGGTACGGGGTTCTCACGCGCTATTGGTAAGGGCAAAAAAGAAGACTTTTGGGGGCTGACGGAAGACGCAGACTCCATGGCTGCTTTTATTGCCCAGTGGCTAACCGAGAACAACCGCTGGAACTCGCCGGTATTCTTGTTAGGTGAGAGCTTTGGTACCACCCGAGCCGCTGCCGTTGCTAAGGTACTGCTCGACGACTACGTAATAAACGTTAACGGTATTGTGTTTGTGTCTCAGGCGCTTGATTATCAGGGCTCTACCCCGTATGTCGATGACAATATCATTTCCTACATTACTTATATTCCGACCATGTCTGCCACGGCGTGGTATCACGGCAAAGTAGATAACTCGGGTGACTTTGAGGCTTTTATTCAGCAAAGCCGTGAGTTCGCAACACAAGAGCTACTACCTGCGTTGTTTGAAGGGAATTTGCTTAGTGAGGATAAAAGAGCAGAGTTAGTCAGCGAACTGCAACGTTTTACCGGTTTGAGCAAAGGGTATATTGAGCGCGTTGACTTGCGCATTAATGCGTTTCGTTTTGCTAAAGAGTTGCGGCGCGACGAAGGTGTAGCCGTAGGCTTGCTCGATAGCCGTTACACCAAAGATGAACGCGACGATGTTGCCGCAAGCCCGCGTGAAGATGCTGCCCGCGCCATTTCACCGGCCTATAAGGCATCGCTGATGCACTACATGCGCAATGAATTAGGAATCGATTGGGGTCGCACTTACTTAAATCCGGCTGACCCGGAGCTTTCCGGAAAATGGCGTTGGAGCCCTAAGCCTGAAGGCCAAACATGGGAGCCTCATTACGTGAATACCGCTCCTGATTTAGCCGCAGTTTTGCGCAGTAACCCCGCGTTAAAAGTCATGGTGGGCTCTGGTTACTATGATCTGATTACCCCGTTTTTTGATGCTGAGTACACACTGAATCGCCACGGTATTGCATCTGACGATATTATCTACCAATACTACCACGGCGGGCACATGATGTATGTGCATGAACCGGCGAGAAAGGCGTTACTGGAAGATACCCGACAGTTTATTCAGACGCAGACTGAAACCACTGATTAACTATATCAATAGCGCGAGGCTCATGTGACTTTCGCGCTACCACACTCGTTCATTTAGGTACCGAAATGGCATTGCAAGCAACCCCTTATAAAATCTCTCTGGATATTTCGGATACTGATCGCGGCGTTTACGAGAGTGTGAAATTTACCGTTGCCCGACATCCGTCCGAGACGGAGCTTCGTTTAGCCACGCGAGTATTGGCTTATGCGATGTTCTATCATCCTCAATTAGCCTTTGGCCGAGGGTTATCTGACAGCGATGAAGCGGCACTCTGGGAAATGGATCTCACTGGTGAAATTCAGCATTGGATTGATGTTGGCCTTCCTGATGCGGCTCGGGTTATCAAAGCCAGTCGGCGTGCACCGCGGATGTCGGTAGTTGTTTATGGTAATGCGCGGTTGTGGCGAGAAAAAGTGCTACCTCAGTTTGCTCACTTAACCAACGTGAATGTGTTTGTTTTACCGCAAAATGAATTAGCTGAGATTGCTTCCAAACTACAACGCTCGACACATTGGGGCGTGATGATCAGTGATGGTCAGCTGTACATCAGTGATGATGTCGAACAGATGACCGTTGCGTTTGAGTGTCTGCATGGTGAAATGCCGGAGTTCCACCTATGAGATGTTATGCTCATGGAAGCAGCTGTATGGCTGGTGTTTATTTATAGAAGGCTATTTAAAGGGGTTCGTATTGGCAACAAACCTGTTTCTTCCCTTTTCTTTGCCTTCGTACAGCGCATCATCTGCGGCTTTAATCCAGACCGCTAAATTGTCTTCTTCGGCATTGAAGCTGCTAATGCCTATCGTAGCGGTAATAGCTACCGGAATACCTTCGCAGTCGAGCTCTTGGTTAGCAATTGCCAGGCGAAGCCTGTTCGCAGTCTCTTCAGCTTTTTTAATGTTGAGGTTCGGTAAAGCGAGGACGAATTCTTCACCGCCCCAACGAGCAACAATGTCTTGCTCTCTGACACAGCTAGTGAGTGTCTGACTAACGGTTTGTAATGTGCTATCACCAGCGTTGTGACCGTATTTATCGTTAAACTTTTTAAAATGGTCGATATCAATAAGTAGGATGCTTAATGGCTCCTTGCTCTTTTGATGTAGTAGTATCAAACGCTGAAAACTGTTTTCGAACCCCCTGCGATTCAACAGTCCTGTCAGCGGATCTGTTTCCGATAATTTTTGGAGCTTTTCGTTTGCAAATTTGAGTTCATTCGTACGCAGCGCTATTTCAGCTTCAAGTTTAAGGTTCGCACGCTCCAACGTTTTAGTACGTAGTCGAATGGCAACATAAATACATACTATGAACACTGAGGTGCCAACAAAAAATGTCCAAAAGTTGTACCACCACGGCGCACGGACTACGAGTGACAAGGTCAGTGGCTTTTTACTCTCTATGCCTTGACTGTTTCTGCCTTGAACAGTGAGCTGGTACTTGCCCGGCGGTAGCGCGTTAAAGTTGAGTGAAAGATCAGTTGTCCATTCGCTCCATTGATCATTTACTCCTGATAATTGATAGCGAATTGAGTTCTTTTCGGGGGCCCGAAAATCAGTAATAGCGAATGATAAACGAAACCTTTGGTAATCTTCTGGCAAAATGAAACGTTTTGATGTTAAAGCGTATCGATCGGTAATATTTTCATCATTCACCTCAATAGAGGTCAATGCAGTATTGGCAACCACTTCTTTAATTTTAACCTGCTCGGGCGAAAATGAACTTGCTCCCGCTGTGCTACCAATGGTTACCTCTCCGGTAGAGGAACTGTCAATTGCGTGCTCTATAAAATTACTTGATGGCAAGCCATCGGCTTCGTTTAGTGTAATAATTTTATGAGAGGTTAAATTTAATCGAGCCAAGCCCAGTGACGTGATTACCCAGAGGTTACCGGTCTTATCTGCCGTTATGCCCAATATTCGGTTAGACGGTAATCCGTCAGATTCAGTGAAATGTTGGGTTGTTTTGCTTTGAGTGTTGTACTCCCATAAGCCGTTGTCGCTGCATAACCAAATGATGGTTGGCTTAAATGAGTATGCGCAGAGTAGAGTTTCGCTGTTGAAGGGGCCTTCTACTAGTGACTGGTTTGTTAGGTTAAGCAGACCTGAGTAGCCGGTCGCACTATAAATTCCCGAGCTTTCAACGGTGACGATGGAGTAAGCCTGATCGTTCCGAAGCTCGCCAAATTTTTGGTTGTGCCAGGAGAACATTCCCGAGTCTCGATCGAACTTTACGATTCCTTGGCCCCATAAGCCCAGTAAAATTGTGCCATCGTCTGATTCATGTATCGCTGTGACTGTATTTTCTTCAAGCCCAAGCTGAATCTCTATGGCATCTACCGGGTCGAGTTTGGGATTATCGCCCGGTGTTCTAAAAAGCTCTTGGTTGGTGCCCACCCATAGGTCGCCATGGCTGTCGGTAATAAGTACATTAACTTCTCTTACGGGGTACTCGTTGTTAAAAGGAAAAAACTGCCATAACTCGGTTACGGAATCGCGTTTATAAAGCCCCGCGGTGTTCGCTAGCCAAAGGTCGTTGTTATTGGCGTAATGTATAGCTTGTACGGGGTTGTCAGTGGCAGGCACATTAGAGAGGGCCTTTACGCCGGCTAACGGGTCGGTAAAGTTGTTAACTGTGGTTATACCTTTAAATAAACCTTGCGATCGAGTGCCAATCCATAATGTATCTGTTTTATCGAAGTGCAAGGAGCGAATGTCAACATTTTTAAGGGCTGCCCAGTCGTTTTTTTGTTTTATAAAGGTCCGGCTTTCGGTATTGACTTGGTAGAGCCCTTCGCTGGCGCCAACCCATAGCGAAGACTGCTTGCCGTTGTTGCTTTCAACAATCATATCGTTAACGCGTAAACTGGCCGGTGTTTTCACACCATCAAAGTGTGTCGGCTTGAACGTGTTGGTTTCATTATCAAGATAAAATAGCCCCTGAGCCGTGCCTACCCAGAGCGTATCACCTACCAACTCAATGGTCCGTACCTGATTTGCCCTGTTTTCGCCAATATTGTCAGGATCGACAAAGTACTGCTCCCAAGTTTTTAAGTCGAGTGAGACTTTAAAAACGCCCTGAGAACTGGCAACCCACAAGGCAGAACTTGATTCCGTAATCCACCATATTCGAAGGTTATTAAGAGGGTGCTGCTCTGCTAAAAACTTAAAGGTTAGGTCCTCTTGAATCGTCTGGCCGGGCTTAATGTATTGCAGGCCACCCAGTGAGCCAACCCAAAGACGGTTTTGGCTGTCTTTAAACAGGGTTTGTACACGATTGTTTTTGAGGTCGCTGCTGTTTTTGGTTTGTTTGAACTGATGAGTTTTTTGTGTTTTTGAATTCCAGGCAGCTAAACCATGACCCCAGGTAGCAGCCCAAATAATATCGTCGTCAATGAGTAACTTAGAAAAATCAGCCGTTTTTACTGAGGGTAGAACCGCTTCTGTCCAGCGAGAGAACTGATTGCCGTCATAACGCAGAATTCCATCGGTATCTGTCGCTAACCACAATAATCCGGTTGTATCCTGTGTTACTTGATATACAGAGGACTGTCTTGCCGCCATATTTTGAGCAACCCGCGAGAACTCTTTATGTCGCTGCATTGGGTTAGCGTTCGCCGTTGGGCTGACAGCGGCAATAATAGTGAAAACAAATAAATACGTTATTACCTCACTTACATACTTTTTCATAACATCATACTTTGCAGTTAATCACGGCTGTGAGCTTACGCTAGCCAGTCTATTTTAACAATATACTCAGTCTTCGTTTAACGAGTTAAAGAGGCGATTCCTTTTGAGTTAAAGGATACAGGGTGCGCGGAATAGAAAGCTCAGAGTGCAGTTAAAAGAATAAAACTTTCTGTTTACAGTTTATTTACACTTCTTTATATAATAATCTTAGCTTAATGTTTTGTTAGCGTTACCCGTAAGGCAAGGTTATAGGCCCACCGTGGATAAAATCAGCTCATCGATTATTAGTTTTAAATACGCTTCAGTCTCTTTGTTCGTTGCTTTTGGTTTAACAAGCGGAATGTCTGAGGCACAAGAGATTGGCTATTCCGACTGTTCGTATATTGAGTTTGATGACGTAGACCCCAGCACTCTCACACTGCAAGAGCGCATTGCTCTTGAAGAAGCTGCGCTCTTTGCGTCTTTGGATGAGTCTGCCGAGTGTATGGAAGCGGCAACTGCATCTGCCGCCGACAACCTTGCAGAAGCTGCGGCTGGCAGTTCCGGAGGGGGAGGCACATCGGGTTCAACCGGCTCGAGCGCAGGTGGTGCAACGGGCAGTGAAACACAACAGCAGTCGAGCTCAGCTGTATCGGAAAGCTCCTCAGTGGATACAAAAGATCATAAGCGTGGCAACAGCGGTAGTGGCAGTTCGGCGGTATGCGACGCGGTGAAAGAAGGTATGGCTTCTGCCACAACAGAAGCCGAAAAAGAGCATTTCAAAGGCCTGATGGCCGAATATGGATGTCAATAATTAATGGAAGACAGAACAATGAATACACTAGCTCAATTAAAAAAAATAAAACGATTTTCAGTCGTTATGACACTCTCCGCACTATTTACATTAGCCGGATGCCAGTCAACCCAAACCAATGTCACCAGTGTAGGCCCAAGTATGAGTGGCCCGGGCAGTTCTAAGGCGCTAGGAAAAGAAGAGCGCAGCTACAGCTATAATTCCAATGTTTATCTTAATGTCGCTATTCCGGTTTTTGACCCGGGTTTGCCAAAAGATGAGTACGGAAATATCGACGATGAAGAGTTGGTTGAGGAAGACATTTGGCCACAGGTACGTCGTTTAGAAGCCAATCGTTTTGCCGTTAATACTCGCGAAGCGCTTTCTGACACTAAAGCTTTTGGCGCTGTTAATGTTACGCCCGATGCCAACGTAAGCGCGGATGTTTATGTGCTGGGAAAAATCAATTATTCAGACACTGAAACGGTTGAAATTGGCGTTCGCGTTATGGATGCCAGTAACCAAATTTGGGGCGAGGAAGAGTTTGAGTTTCGCGTGGGTGAGGGTTTCTACCGCGATGCATTAAGAAAGGGTGAGAACCCGTACGGACCTATTTTTAAAAGCATTGCGGGTTATGTTTATGACTTGCTAATGAAAAAGTCCGATGAGGAAAAGAAAACCATTCAGGCGGTTTCAGATATGCGCTACGCCACTATGTACAGCCCTGAGGCCTTTGGAGGCTATTTGGGTGAGTCCAGTAACTTTTTCTCGAACCGTTCGACTATAACTTTGACCGGCGCTCCGGCTGAGTCTGACCCTATGTACCAGCGGGTTAACGTTATTAAGGCGAAAGACGAGCAGTTTATTGACTCGCTACAGGACAGTTACGACACGTTCTACGCAAGCACACACGATGCATATCGCACGTATCAGCAGGAAACGCTTCCGGTTGCTATTGATATACGCCGGAAAAAAGAAGAGCGAACGCGTGCTCAGGTTGGCGCCGGTATTTTAGCAACAGCGGCAATTTTGCTGGGCAAAAACTCCGGCTCTACAGCTGGCCAGGTAGCAAGTGCGGCAGCAGGTTTAGGTGCGGTATACAGCTTAAGCGAAGCAATAAAGACTAACCGAGAGTTAGGCACACAGCGTGCGTTGCTTGATGAAATGGGTCAAAACCTGGACATTAAAGTAACCCCACAAGTTGTTGAGCTGAATGAGCAAAACATTGAGTTAACCGGTACCGCCGGTGAGCAGTACGCGCAATTACGCGAAAAGCTGAAAGAAATTTATGACCTTGAATCAACACCATTAACTCAGCTTTAATTCACTCAGGGAAGGGTAACAATGTCGTCTGTCGATGAGCAAATAGCGCAAAGCCGGGCTAAAAAGAAGAGAGTTATTGTAACTGGCGTAATTACCTCCGTTTTTGCCTGTTTGCTGATTGGCGTTGTCGTTACCTTACTCGCCTATTTCCCGGTTTCTGGCGGCGACACGCCGGTAGCCGAGGAGAAAGGTGAGTCGCAGGCTAGTTTAGCTAACCATGCAGTAGACAGAAAAGCGCTGCAAACGGCTTTGAACGAGACTAACCAGCGTGTTTCCGAGCTTGTTTCTAGCCCGTATTTGTCGAAGTGGAAGCCTGTCAAAGTTGAGGGTTTTCAGGCCGACATAGATCAGGCTTTTAATGACTATGGCGCCAGTAATTATAGCCAGGCGCAAACCACTATTGAGCAACTCAATACGGATATTACAAACTACCAAAGCGCGTTTGAAGAGGCTTATAAGCAGGCTTATGAAAACGCAGCACAAGCCTTTGCTGCAGACGACATTAATGAAGCCGCTCAGTTGAATGCTCAGGCTTTAAAGGTAAAAGGCGACTCTAGCGACGCGCTGGCGTTGCAGAAGCGCATAGACACCTACCATGAAGTCGCTGATTTGTATGAACAGGCCAGAGTGGGCGGTGTAGAAGGTAACATAGAGAAGCAGCGTGCTGCTTATCAACAAATTATAGAGCTTGATCCGCAACAGCAGGATGCAAAGGCAGCCTTAGCGAAAGTGGAACAGCAAATTAAACAACAACGTTTTGCTCGTGCTTTGGCAACGGCGGTGAACGCGATTGATCGCAAGGACTTTGATCGGGCCCAGGAAGCATTAGCCAAAGCTTCGGCGATAGACAACAATCGACCGGAACTGGCAACCCTACAGGCGCAAATTGACGCTGAGTTAAAAAGCCAGGGTATGGAGTCGCTGGAAAAGCGAATTCAGGTATTTGCAGGGGCTGACGAATGGCAAACCGTGCTGATACTGGCGGAAAAGGGGATGGCTGATTACCCGGACAGCCAGGTTGTGCAGCAGGCTAAACAAAGCGCAAGTGAGATATTAGCAGCCAGTAGCGCGCTGGATGTTTATATTGATAGACCGGATCGTCTTGCCGATAACAACATTCGTCAAAATGCTGTGAATGCGGTTTCGCGCTACAGCGGGCTTACGCAATTGAGCGCCAAATTGGGTGAAAAAATAAGCCAGGTTGAGCAGCTAATTGAGCAGGAAAATCAACCCATAGACGTAACGGTTCGCTCCGACAACCGAACCTATATAAAAGTATTAGGTGTTGGGGTTGTGGGTGAAGTCAGAGAAAAAACCATTCAGTTAAAACCGGGAAAGTATCAATTTGAAGGCAGTCGCGAAGGATACCGCTCAACCATTGTCGATGTTGTGGTGGAGAAATCAGGCACACCTATTGTTATTAACGTTCAATGTAACGAACGCGTTTAGCATCATTTAGCGAAAAATAATAAAAGAACAGGAGAGACTTCGTGAACTCACTTGACGAAGCCATTGAAAAAGGACGACGTAAACGACGGTTAATGGCTATTGGCTTCTCGGTCGGTACTCTTGCACTGCTGGTTATTTATTTTGGCTGGCTGTTTTTAACCAAAGGTTACAGTTTTACGGTAAAACCGGCAGAAGCCGTGCAAACTCAGCGCTTTGCTGTTCATTCTGGTGTTGGCTTTTTCATCGACAACAAATATTACGCGGTAGGCTCTGGTGGCCTTGTAGCCGTGTCGGCCGACAAATACCAAACCAAAGAAGTGCAGGTAAACGACAACAGCCCTTCAACTATTGAAGTTGAGCTGGAGCCTAAGCCCGCAAAAGTGACGATAACAACAGAGCCGGGCGCAGACAATATTGTCTGGTCAGTTAACGGTGAGCAGCGCGAAACGGCTTCTACCTTTGAGGGTGAGTTTGCTCCGGGAACTTATACGGTGTCGGCCTCGCATCCGGCTTACGAGCCGACCTCAGTTGCTATTGAAGCGCTAATAGACGGTAAAGTTGAAGAACAAATTCGGTTAACTCCTATTAGTGGCACTATCTCTATTAATTCCAGCCCGGCTGGTGCTGCGGTTACCCTTGACGGCAAAGAGGTTGGGTCAACGCCGGTAACCGTTGCTAAAGTGGGTGGCGACTACTCTGTAGTGGTGAATTATCCGGGGTATGAGCCGGTCACGGACACCGTGTCTTTAAACGCGCGCAACAAAGAACCGAAGCGTAACTACCGTCTTCAGCCCGTTCAGGCAACGGTCAATGTCTCAGTGAGTCCGAAAGGCGGTGCGTTGCTGGTCAACGGAGCGCCGGCAAAAAATCCAATTAGTGTTGATGCCAATAAAGAGCACGTTATTCGTTACGAAAAGGCTGGCTATATTAAGCAAAGCCAGACCGTTAAATTAGGGCCAGCGGAAAATCAGCAGCTGAGCTTCAGGTTGACGCCAGAAATGGGCGATGTGGCCTTTGCTGCAAACGAGCCAAGTGAAGTATACATTAATGGGCAGAAGCAGGGCGTAACGCCTTTTCGTGCCAGGCTACAGACGTTGCCTTCACAAGTTGAATTCCGAAAGAACGGGTACCGTACCGTGAAACAGGAATTTCAGCCAAGCAGCGAGCGAACTTTGAACGTAAAAGCAGAAATGCTGCGCGAGTTTGATGCCAGAAGAAAAGAAGGCAAGCCTTTGTTTGTCAGTACTCTGGGTATTGAAATGAGCCGCCTGTCACCGAAAAAATTCACTATGGGGTCACCGGTTAATGAACCTAGCCGTGGGCGTAATGAGCATCAGGTGAAAGTAGACTTTTCGCGGGACGTATGGATATCGCGCCATGAAATTACCGAGGCGCAGTTCGCCGCGTTTAAAGGCTCTGGTGGTAAAACTAAAATGCCGGTTACGAATGTGTCCTGGGACGAGGCTGCGTTATTTACCAACTGGCTGAGTGAACAGGAAGGCCTGCAGCCTTTTTATAAAGTCAGTAATGGTAAAGTGGTGGGAACCGATGCGAGCTCGCGAGGTTACCGCTTGCCGACCGAAGCCGAATGGGAATACATTGCCAAAATTAATCGCAGAGCTGACTCTACTATTTATGTGTGGGGCAGCCAGGAACACCTGCGTGACAAGCAGGGCAACTTTGCCGATGAGTCTGCAAAAGGTCAGCAAACTTTCATTTTACGTGGTTACAATGACGGTTTTGCCGGTAAAGCCCCTGTCGGCAGCTTTAAAGCAGAACGTGGCGGCTTTTTTGATTTAGACGGTAACGTCAAAGAGTGGGTGCACGACAGTTATACTTTGAACCCGCCCGACCTTGACCGGGTTTATACCGACTACCTGGGCGCGTTGCGTGGTAATGGCCATGTGGTAAAAGGCGCGTCATACAAAGTCGGACGGTTGAAAAATATTCGTGCCAGCGTTCGCGACGGCGAAAGTGCTTCGGCAGAGGATATCGGCTTTAGAATAGCCCGGTATCATGAGTGATGAGGAGAAACATCATGAAAAAACGCGTGATTTTGGGCGTCATACTGCTGGCTCTGGCCGGCAGCGCGATGGCTTATTTTGTGTCTTTGGATGCACCACAAGATTTCCCCACCAACATTTAACGCCCGGAATGCATAATGTCTAAAAATAATACGCTTTCAATGAGCCCTAACTTTTTTGTCAGTGGTGGTGTGCTACTGGCTATTTTTACCCTTGTACATTTGCTGTATGCAGGACTTATTCGCCCGGCGGCCGAAGTGGCAATGGCAGAGCAAGGAACCGAAGCTCTAACTGCATTCTCGGTCATCTTCAAAGATGTTGAACAGCAGGTGTGTATTTCGCTCATGTTGTTTTGTCTGTTCCTTATGCTGTATAAGCTGTGGCGGTTAATTGACGAAGAAGAAATATATTCGCGCGACTTACTGGAAAGCTACGACAAGTCTGAAGCGCTGGACGTTGATGCAGCATTAAATGACTTAGAAAGCTCGGCTTATAAAGAGACTCCCGCATACAGCACCTGGATTAACTGTATTCGTCGTTTTAAAAACACCAAAAACGTTCAGCACGCCGCTGACACTATTGAGTCGTCGGTAGACAATATTGCCATTCAGTTAGAAAGCGGCAACAACATGATCCGCTACATTATCTGGGCTATTCCGTCTATTGGCTTCGTGGGTACGGTGCGCGGTATTGGCTCGGCGCTGGCGCAGGCCGACAAAGCACTGGATGGTGACATTGCCGGTATGACTGCATCACTGGGGGTAGCTTTTAACTCGACTTTGGTGGCGCTGTTTATTTCTTTGATTCTGATGTTGTTTATGCACTTGCTGAACAGCCGTCAGGACAAGATGGTGATCCGCACGCAAGAGTCCTGCGAGAAGCATTTGCTGTCTCATTTACACAGTTAATTGAGCGACTCAGATGCGACGAACACGCCAGGCTGGCGACGGCTTTAATCTATCTTTTCTGGATGTCATGGCATGCGGGCTGGGCGCCGTTATCCTTATTTTCATTCTGGTAGACTTTAAAGCCTTTACGCCCGAGCCCTCGGAAGAAAAGGAAAAGCTCGAACAGGAATTGGCGGCGTCAATGGACGAGCAGCAGCGCCTGAAAAAATCCATTGACGAAATCAATGACAAAATTGCGCTGGAGTCGGCTAAGCAGGAAGACTCTAAAGAAGCGAAAAACGACACCACACAAGATCAAACCAAAGCTTTGCAGGACTTGTCGACTCAGTTGGCTGTTGTTGCCGACCTGGAAAACCAGTTAGCGGCTTTGTCCAAAGAAGTTGAGAAGTCAGCCAACGTTGAGCTTTCGGGTACGGGTGAGCAGAACTTTATCACCGGCATGAAGGTGGAAGGCGAACAAATAGGCATTCTGGTGGATAAGAGCGCCTCCATGATGGGCGACAACTTAATCGACGTGCTGAGCAAGCTGGCTTTAAGCGATGGCGACAAAGTGTCTACCGCTAAGTGGATAAGAACCCGCCGGGTTGCTCAGTGGTTGCTGGCACGTCTACCGCAAACCTCAAAAGTGAGTGTGGTGACGTTTTCCAATACGGCGGACCGTTTAGGGCAACGGAACGTTAGCACTGCCTCAGTCAGCGGCTCTATGAACTCTATTGTGAAGGACTTAGGCGCGGTTGTGCCAGAGGGCGGAACCAACCTTCAGCTGGGTATTAGCACGTTATTTGAGACGAACCCGGATATTACTGACGTATACATTGTAACGGATGGGCTGCCAACATTGGGAGACGGCCTGCCGCTTTCCTGTCGTAATTTTATTTCGACGAAAAAATCTATTTCCTCAGACTGCCGTCAGGCATTGATGGTTGAGACCATAAAACGTGCGCCTAAAGGTATTCGCTACAATATTATCCTTTTGCCAATAGAAGGCGACCCTTACGCTTCACCGCTTTACTGGAACTGGTCGCGGGTAAGTGGTGGCACCTTCTTATCACCAGCTCCGGAGTGGCCATAATGAGAAAAATTCAGCGTGCGCCAATTGAGGTTTTTAACCTCTCATTCCTGGATATTATTTCTTGCGCTTTTGGTGCAGTTATTATGCTGGTACTGCTGGCGAAAAATGGTACAGAAGACACAGAACGCGGACCGGCTAACCTCAGTACCTTAGTTTCTGAAGTGCTTCAGGCCCAGCAGTCGGTTGAAGAATTAAAAGGTGCTTTGTCGGACAAACAAGACGAACTGTCTGCCGCCGAACAGAAAACGGCTTCAGTGACCGAGCAGGAAAGAAATTTAGAAAGCTCTATTCCGCGGGCGCAGAAAACCTTACAGCAACTGCAGAATAAAGCGTCCTCGTTACGAGCCGAAATACGGCAAGCCACTGCAATGCTAAACACTCCTAACAGCACGGATACGCCGGACGATGACGTCGGTGGTATTCCTACCGATGCGGAGTACGTGGTGTTTGTGATTGATAACTCAGGATCGATGTCCGGAGGCAACGGCTGGAACCGCGTCATTAGTGTGGTCAATGACATTATTGAAAGCCACCCTAAAATGAAAGGGTTCCAAATTATGGCCGCTGATGGCGACTTTATGTTCAGTAGTAAAGCTGGTGACTGGTTGCCAGATACCAAAAGCTTCAGGCAAACGGCTATGCAGCAAATGCCAAACTTCACCGGCGGTAAAAGTGCGCCTGAGCTGGGTATTCTGAAAGCCATTAACCTTTATAAAAAAACCAAGGGCACAACCAGCATTTATGTTTTTGGTGATGATTATCGGGTAAATAATCTGGATGCGATAGTTCGGCAGATCACGAGTCAAAATAAGGGCGCGGACGGCAAGCCTGTAATGCGCATTCATGGTATCGGCTTTAGCCGCGCAAGTGGTAACGCAGAAACCTTCGCTGCCTTTATGCAGGCTGTGGCTAAACGTAACCGTGGTGCTTTCGTCGGGCTGAACTTTTAAGGTTTAAATTAAAGGTCACTCGCCAGAAAAACCTGATCACGGCCCGACTGCTTACCTCTATACAACGCTTTATCGGCGCGGTTGAAGAGTTTGGTCCAATCATCGCCGGGCTGCACTTCTGCCACGCCTAATGTCACTGTCACAAAAATATCGTCGCCATTTTTCGAGAATTTATGTGCTGAAATTGTCGTGCGTAGCTTTTCTGCCACTGCGGCGGCGTCAGTCTGGTTAGTTTCCGGAAGCAAGGCTGCAAATTCTTCGCCGCCAATTCGGGCAGCGGTGTCGTGAGAGCGAATGGCATTTTCAAGGAGCGAGGCAATTTTTATGATCACTTCGTCACCAAAGGGGTGTCCGTAAGAGTCGTTGCAGTTTTTAAAGTGGTCGATATCAAGAATGATAAGGCTTAAAGGGCGGCCGTTTCGCTTTGCGCGTGACAGCTCTTTGTCCACTTGCTCTGTAAAATAGCCCCGGTTGTATATTCCGGTCATTCTGTCGGTGGATGACTTTTTCAAAAGCTCCAGTTCTAATGTTTTTTGCTCTGTAATGTCTCTGAAGGTACCAATTAGCGTGTAGCCATCGTCTTGCAGCTCAGCGAATTCCTCAACCCAAATATAATGCCCGTCGGCATGTTGCATACGGTGCTGAATTTGAAGTTTATTGTTGTCAGGGGTGAGTCTTTCAAGCGATTTAATATCTTCCAGGTCGTCCGGGTGAACTAAACTGTTGAAGCGCTCTATCGAAGTGTTGGAATCCGTTTTCTCTAATCCAAGTAGCTCCCTAACCATTGTAGAGCGAACTAATTCGCGGGATTTCAAATTCGCCTGCCAGTGACCAACACGACCGACTTGCTGAGCACGTTTCAGTTCATCATTTGTCCGCTTTAGCTCAAGTTCCAGAGACTTTTTATCAGTATTATCAATAAAAAGGCCGTTCCAGATAAGGTTCTCTTCTACTTGCTTGTCCGGTACGGCCCTGCCTGATATCCAAACCACTTTCTGCTCAACCATAACCCGGAACTCAAACTGCCACGCAGTGAGCCTGTTGCTGGCATCTTCCAGGCTTTCAATAAGAGGCTCCCGATCATCTGGGTGTACTTTGTCAAAAAAGGCCTCGGCAGAGTCGGCTAATTCGCTGGGTGATATATCAAACAGCTTTTTGGAGTGAGCACTAATTAGCGGAAACGAAATGTCAGAGCGACTAACGAACCGTAATTGATACAAGACGCCGGGAAGAATGTAGTTCAGTTGACGGAGTTGCTCCCGGGTTTTTACCAAGTCTTCAATAACCGTAATGGTGCCGACAAACTGGTCCGCGTGGTGCGTCGATGAAGAATGCTTTCTGATTAGGTCTTCGACCCAGAGGTAGTCTTCGGTTTTGTGTTTAAACCGATATTGACGTCTTAGTAATCCTTTAAAGTCGGCCTGTTGCCAACGGGAGAACTGGTCATTAGCAATGCTTATATCATCGGGGTGTACATTGCCATACCACCAATCTTCCAGGTTGTTTATAGTCGCCCTGGGATAGCCCAAAGACCGTTCAACGTCGTTAGAAATAAACGCGGTTTCAGGGCCCCCATTGTCTGATGACATGGGTGTTCTAAAAACGATGGACGGGATGTCGTCAACAATAGCCTGAAACTCATCAATGGCATCGAGCGGGTCAGTTCCGGCAATAAGACTGTTTTGAATCAAATGCTTACTCTGCTACTTAAGATCGTTCTGAAAATTGTACAATTTACAAACAACGATCTTATCCCTTGCCGGAACTTTTGTACACTATGCCAGAAGGAGTAGTCTACTTTGTTCTGGCGGTGTGTAGCTTCTTATAGCTCTCTATAAGGCGCAAGTGTCTGTCCAGACCTTCCAGTTGCATATTGGTCGGTTCCAAACCGTGGAAGCGCGCAGTGCCTTTAACAGAGCCTATAACCGCTTCAATGGTTTTTTCGCCGTACATGCGGCCTAAGTTGTAGCGATAGTCTTCTAATTCCAGTTCTTCGTCCAGAGTAATCTCAAGCACCGCTTCAACAGCGCGATAAAACAACGTACGCTCAACCGTGTTGTCGTTGAACTGCAGGAACATTTCCACATATTCGAAAGCGTCGTCATGGCGTTGCAGTGCAAGGTAAATAAGCAGCTTCAATTCAAGAATAGTGAGCTGACCCCAAACCGTGTTTTCATCAAACTCAATACCAATCAGGGTGATAATATCCATGTAGTTATCAAGCTGACTGTCTTCTAAGCGCTCAACTAAGTCTTCTAGCTGATCGTCGGTTAAGCGGTGCAGGTTGAGAATGTCTTCACGGTATTGCAAAGCTATATTGGTGTTGTCCCAAATGAGGTCTTCTACGGGGTAGACTTCCGAATAGCCCGGGACCAGAATACGACACACCGGCGCGCCAAGGTCTTCATGCACGGCTACGTAAGCTTCTTTGCCCATGTCCTGCAAAATGCCAAACAGTGTATCGGCTTCTTCCTGGTTAGAGCCGCTAAAGTCCCATTCAACGAATTCAATGTCAGACTTAGCGCTAAAGAAACGCCAGGACACAACGCCCGACGAATCAATAAAGTGCTCAACAAAGTTGTTTGGTTCGGTCACAGCCATGGAGTTAAAGGTTGGTGCCGGGAGGTCGTTTAAACCTTCAAAGCTTCGGCCTTGCAATAACTCGGTCAGGCTGCGCTCCAGCGCCACTTCAAAGCTTGGGTGCGCACCAAAAGAAGCAAAAACACCGCCGGTGCGTGGGTTCATTAAGGTAACACAGGCAACCGGGAACTGACCGCCCAACGATGCGTCTTTAACCAACACCGGGTAGCCTTGTTCTTCTAAGGCTTTTATCCCTTCCTGAATATTCGGGTACTTGTTAAGTACCTCTAGCGGTACGTCCGGCAGGGCAATTTCTTCTTCAATAATTTGCTTTTTAACGGCGCGCTCAAAAATTTCTGATAAGCACTGAACCTGTGCTTCGGGCAGAGTGTTACCCGCACTCATACCGTTACTTAAATACAGGTTTTCAATTAAGTTCGATGGAAAATAGACCGTCTCGCCGTCGGAATGACGCACAAACGGCAAGGACACAATACCGCGGTCAGCACGGCCTGAGTTAGTATCAATTAAGTGTGAACCTCGCAGCTCGCCTTCCGGGTCATAAAATTCACGACAGTATTCGTCCAGAATTTCGGTGGGAAGCTCGTCGTTTGCGCCGGGTTTAAACCATTTTTCGTTGGGGTAGTGTACGAATTCGGCGTTTGCTATTTCTTCGCCAAAGTATTGGTCGTTATAAAAGAAGTTACAGCTTAAACGCTCAATAAACTCGCCCAGTGCGGAGCATAAAGCGCTTTCTTTGGTGGCGCCTTTTCCGTTGGTAAAGCACATAGGAGAGGCGGCATCGCGAATGTGTAATGACCACACATGCGGGACAATATTACGCCAGGAAGATATTTCTATCTTCATGCCTAAGTCCGCCAGTATGGCGGTCATATTGGCAATGGTTTGCTCAAGCGGTAAGTCTTTGCCTTCAATAAAGGTTCTGCTGTCGCTGTCAGGGCGTATGGTCAGTAACGCCTGAGCGTCTTGAGTAATGCTTTCAACCGCTTCAACGTCAAATTCCAGATCATTTTCTATAACGCGCTTAACGGCACAACGCTCAGCTGCCCGAATAATGGCTTTGCGGTCTTTCTCGGAAACATCGGCCGGTAATTCAACCTGAATTTTGAACAACTGTTTGTAGCGGTCTTCCGGGTCGACAACGTTGTTTTGTGAAATGCGGATATTCTCGGTTGGAATATCGCGGGCGTCGCAATACAGACGAATGAAGTGCGCCGCGCACATAACGGAAGACGCCAGAAAGTAGTCAAAAGGGCCGGGGGCGGAACCGTCGCCTTTGTATCGAATGGGCTGATCCGAAATAACCGTGAAGTCATCGAATTTTGCCTCAAGGCGCATATTGTCGAGAAAGTTTACATTGATTTCCATGGGAAAATTAACCGCTGAACGAAGGTATTTTAAATATGAGCGTATTATGCCTGCTTTCAGTGTTGGCGTCTTGGGTGAATGCTTTAAATTGAATATTTATTGACCGGCTAAAGCTTTGTTGCTTTGCTTACGATATAAAGTAATAGAACTGTCACAGGAACAAAAATCTATGGGCTGGTTTAATAATTTAACCGTTCGTTACAAGCTGCTATTACCCATCGTATTGTTAGCTTTGGTTCTCATTGCGATCACGGCTGTGAGTATGACTAACTTCAAATCGGTGGCGGGCAGTGTTGACAAAATTTCAGCCGAGCATTTACCGGGCCTTAATTTTTTGCTGCAAGCGGACAGAGATTTACACCAGGCTCAAGTGGCGGAGCGCACACTGCTGTCTGTAGAGCCGGGTAGCTCGCAACAGCAAAAGCTCATTGATACTCACAATGAAAATATTGAACAAGCACAGCAGCGGGTCGATAAGTTTCTGAAGCTTACCTCAAGCGATACCGAGCGCAGGATGGTGGCCGACTATAAACAAAAGAGTGAGGTCTGGATTGCAACAGCCGCAGAAGTTATCGCATTGCATGCTAGCGGTAACCTTGATGCCGCGGTGGGTTTAAGTCAGCAACAAAGCGGTCCCCAGTTCGAGACAATGCGCAGTGTCCTCGATCAGTTGGAACAGCGGCAAGAAGAGGCGGCACTTGATCAGACAGAGTTAATTGATTCAACCATTGCACAAAGTAACTGGACACAAAGCGCAGTGCTTATTATTGGTTTAGCGGTTTGTGTGCTTTTAGCATTGTTTTTCCCTCCACTGATTTCTAAGCCACTGAATTTATTATTGGAGCGTTTCCGTGATATGGCCAAAGGTGAGGGAGATTTAACCGCACGAATTCACTTACAACGGACGGATGAACTAGGGAAAGTTGCCGATGCGTTTAATGAATTTATTGAGAAGTTGCAGCGAACCATTCAGAAAGTGAGCAGTATGGCTGAACAAGTGGCAACTTCGTCTGAGCAGCTTTCCAGTATTTCTGAGCAGTCTAACCAGAGCATTAAACAGCAACATCAGGCGGTCGAGCAGGTTGCGACTGCTATACATGAAATGTCGGCAACGGTGGATGAAATTGCCAAAAATGCCAATGAAGCTGCACAATCAGCGCAAGAAGCGGATACTCATACGAGAAATGGTCGCAAGGCTGTAGGTGAAACTGTTGATGCTATTCAGGCATTAGCTAATCAGGTTCATCAAATTACTCAGGTAATTGATAAAGTAGCTGACGACAGCAACAATATTAACAGAGTAATTGAAGTTATCGGCAGTATTGCAGAACAAACCAATTTACTGGCACTTAACGCAGCGATTGAGTCTGCTAGAGCCGGTGAACATGGTCGGGGCTTCTCTGTGGTTGCGGATGAAGTGCGTACTTTGGCAAGTCGTACTCAACAATCGACCCAAGAGATTCAGGATATGATTGAACGTTTGCAGAGTGCAACAAGTGAAGCCGTGAGTTCTATGAACGCGGGCCGTGAAAGTGCCGATGCTACGGTGGATAAAGCTCAGCGAGCTGATAGTGCGCTTAAAGGAATTACTGAAGCGGTGACTGAAATCAATGATATGAACAATCATATCGCCACCGCAGCAGATGAACAAAGCTCAGTAACTGAAGATATTAACAAGAATGTCAGCACCATAACCGATATTGCAGAGCAATCGGCGCAAAGTTCGGCTCAAGTTAGAGAGTCGAGCGATGATTTGGCCAAGCTTTCAATGTCACTGCAAAGAGAGCTTCAGCAATTTAAAATTCATTGATCATTATCCGCGTAGCCGCTGCCAATAGCACTGAAAGGTAATTTTAGGCCAAGCTCAGGAACTTGTATGGCTATCCAGGCCGGAAAGGTATTGCTGTTAGGCCCCGGTAGCACTTCGTATTGGTCCGCCCAGGGGTAACGGGAAGCTGCTTCTTCAATGCGCGAGATCATGCCGGCGGCCTGGGTTCCCGATACCGAGAGTATTTTTTCGGGTTCGGCGCCATACCAGTAGCGGTCAGGGGTTGCTGTTTGATAAACGCGCAGTGCTGGGCGTCCATGCTCCACACCCCAGCCCACAACTTCGTATACGGTATACTCGCTGGCATTTTCTGGCTTCACGGCCAGCCAGGTGTGAACGGCAAACCAGCCACGCCAGCCAAAGGCATCGGCAGCATAGGCTTCAATGACGGCTTGTTTCTCAATTTCAGGGTCAGGCGCGATACCCGCGGGCTCTCTGGACGCATCTCGCCAGTCGCCTGAGGAACATCCAAAAAGAAAGAGGGCAGTCAATGCTGCCGTTACTATCCTGACCATATTGCTATACCTGCTTAAAAAAGACCTGTTACTTCTACTGGAAAACTAACACAAAGGTTCACACTCGCCTATTGCGGGCATAACTTTTGCTGTCGGTTTTCAATCTATGTATAATTTCAACATAATAATTACAACTCACCCCTATAAATGAAAGGACTACTATGAATAAGAAAGGACTCCTTGGCGGCGTCGGTATTGTCGTTGTCGCTGCTGCTTTAATTGGCCCCCGCTTTGCCGGCTCCCAAGTTGAAGACACATTGAAGCAGCACGTCGAGGCATTAAATAATGTGCCTGCCTATACAGCGCAAGTTGTGTCATTTGACAGAGGCTGGTTTGGCTCAACCGCAACTGTCGAACTGGGCGTTGATTTCAGCGGCGCCTTTCCCGAAGCAGAACAATCTGAAGAGCTTTCTTTTGAGGTGGTTATTGATGTTCAGCATGGCCCTGTGCTTACTCAGTTTTCTCCGGGGCTTGGTCTGGCGTCACTTGAGGCCAGCTCTAAAGACGAAGGCTTACGTGAGTTTCTGGACTGGGAAGATGAAACGCCTTTTTATCATATGGTTGGCTCTGTCGGTTTTTCCGGCACCTTTAGCTACAGCGACTCCATTTCTTCGTTTACATTAGTACCAAATGACGCCCGCCAGCAGATTTCAGTGTCCCGCTATGAAGGCAGTGGCGAGGTTTCGTCAGACAGCTTCAGCTATGAGGGCGTATTAGAGGGTGCTGAAGTGCTTATGGAAGTTCAGGCTGTCAGCGTTGGTGAGATGAAAGTCCGTACGGAAGCTAAAGGCGACTTGCTCAGTATTATGCAGGGTGGACTTTATGAAAGCGAAATGTCGATGCAGCTTGAAAAGGTTACTGCGCGCTCGCCTGATGATGTCGATTTTTTCAATGTAGAAGAGCTTGATGTCGAGGCTATCAGTGCATTTAGCGATGATGAAAAACACATGAATGTGGATATGAACTATTCGATGAAATCATTTATGTTTGGCGACACTCACCTTGATAATCTTGTTGTAAAGATGGCGTTTAATAATCTCGATGCCGAGTTTTTGCGGGCCTACAACCAGACTATGCAAACTATTTATGATCAGGGGCCGGACGAAATGGAGGCAGCAACTGAGAAGTTGGTAAAAGACAGTTTACCGCAACTACTGAAGGCAGAGCCTGAGTTTGTTGTTAGTGAGTTTAGCGGTGAAATGGAGCCGGGAAATTTTGAAGGCGACTTATCAGCCAAATTGGTTGGTGTGGCTCAGGTACCTGATAATTTGGATGATATTCGGTTCTGGCTTTCGAGTTTGATTGCCGATGCGTCGCTGACTGTTGATAAACCTCTATTAAAGTGGCTTGCTGAACAACAACTGTTATCAACTATGCGTATGCAGTATCCGGGTGCTGATGAGGCCGAGATGCAGAAAATGGCTGAGCAACAGGCGCCAATGATGATCAACATGTATTTACAGCAGGGCTTACTGACGGAAACTGAAGACGATTACCGTAGTGAGTTCCAAATGGAAGGCGGTGAGGCTATGCTCAATGGTCAAAAAGTTCCGTTAGGAAATATGATGTAAACCAAAGCCGTTCTGAAAAAGCCTCAACGCAGTGAGTTTCGTTGAGGCTTTTTGGTTTTAGGTGACGGTATTACGTTGTTGCCAGCGCGGATCCAGATGTTCGTTTTCTGCTAACACTTGCCGCAACTGTTCGGCTGCCTGCCAAATGTCCTCGAAGCTGTTATACAGTGGGGTGAACCCAAAACGAATGTAGTTAGGTGCACGGAAGTCAGCAACAACGCCTCGTTGAATTAAAGCCTGGCAGAGACCGTAAGCATGCTCGTAGTGATAAGACAGTTGGCTGCCTCGTTCGCTTCGTTGTTCTGGAAAAATAGGCTGCAGTACGTCATCAAGGTCATGAGTCTTTAATAACTGATGAAACACATCGGACAGTTGTAGCGACTTTTCTCTTAGCTTTTCTAAGCTAACGCCTTTAAAAACATCCAGCGCGGCGTCCACGGCTGACATAGCCAGAACCGAAGGCGTTCCGGTAAGCATCTGCTGTATACCCGCAGCCGGTTTGTATTCCGGTGAAAAGTCGAAGGGCCTGGCGTGACCAAACCAGCCGCTTAAGGGTTGGCTCATGTTTTTGTGGTGCCGTTTTGCTGCGTAGATAAAAGCGGGGGCACCGGGCCCTCCGTTCAGGTATTTGTAGGTGCAGCCGACCGCAAAATCCACTTGCCAGTCATCCAAATGAACGGGCATAGCACCGGCACTGTGTGCTAAATCGAGAATTACCAGAGCGCCGTTTTCGTGCGCATTGGCGACCAACTGCTTTGCGTTAATGCGTCGGCCGGTCCGAAAGTTCACTTCGGTTGCCAGCACCAGAGCGGTTTTGCTATTTATGTGCTGTTCAAGCTCGCTTTCGTCAACGAGCTTCAATTGGCAGCGATGCTGCCCTAAAAACTGAGCAACACCCTGAACCATATATAAGTCGGTAGGGAAGTTGTCTTTTGTCGACAGAACAACAGTGCGCTCCGGGTCCTGCGTCTGAACGATGGTCAGCGCAGCGGTGAGTGCTTTGAATAAATTGACCGATATTGAGTCGCAGCAAATGGTTTGCTCTGGTTCGGCCCCTATTAAATGCGCAATTTTTTCACCAACGGTTTGCGGCAAGTTCACCCAGTTATGGTCGTTCCAGCTATTGATAAGATCTTGTGACCATTGTTGTTGTATAACGTTCTGCAAACGTGTTTCCGTTGCTTTGGTCATTATTCCTAAAGAATTGCCGTCCAAATAGACTTTATTCTCGGGTAACTGAAATTGTTCGCGGTGCTTTGCGAAAGGGTCAATGATGTCAAGTTCTTGTATGTCGGTAAGGTTCATGGATGAAGCTCGTTGTTCAGGCGTTTAATAATGGCTTTCCATGCGCTTGAGTGTGGGTGTATCAGGTCAAAATGGCCGACACCTTCCAGTATCTCTGTTTCTACGTCAATATTGTGAGTTTGGCTCAGTGGCACAATACGGTCGGCATCTCCCTGAATTAACCAGGTATTATCGTGCAGTTTTTGGGTTCTTGGACTGGCCTTCTGGTAATCACTGGTATTTTCGTAGGCGGTTTTCATTAAGTTTAAAGCCGCGCGGTTACAACTACCATCGGTTTGCGTGTAACTGACCATGTCGGTAATGGCAGCAAGACCAATCACAGCTTCGATGTTAGGCGATGCAGGAGTGTCATTTGCAGTGGTCAGCAATGCAAGGTGCCCGCCTGCAGAGTGCCCCATAACAGCGCTGGGTCGGCCATTAAGCTTGTCGCCAATAAAGTCGATAGCGGCTTCTACGTCGTTTAAGCTTGCTGGCCAGTCACCGCCTTCTTGGCCTAAACGACGATACTCTATTGACCACACATTAAAGCCTGCGTTTCTTAATGCATTGCTGGCGGGGTTGGTGTGAGTAATGTCGTAGTCTTTTAGCCAGCAGCCACCGTGAATAAAAATAACGTTAGCGGCTGAGTCTGAATGTTCGCGCGTGCTCCAGAACTGGATAAACTGTGAAGTCTGGTCTCCGTAAGAGTAAGTTTTTGTCGGGCCTTCACTGTTAAGGGCGAGCACCTCATTAAAGGTAACTTGTTTAAGGAGCTCTTTGTTGTCTGCGCTGGCATCAGAAACGCCAAAAATGAAGAGCAGCAACAACAAGGTCTTGGGTAACATGAAGAGCACTTTCACAACGATACCACCACTGTATTCTCGGGTTACAAATGAGGTGAAAGACCATACAAGCATTTTTGAGCTGACTCAATAAATACTTGATTAATTGCTACAGATTTCACTCCGGCTTATTTTGAGTTAACCCTAGTTGCTGCACCGCTGTGCGCACATCCTGGCCGGATGTTTCCTGAAATACCTGCAAATCAAATTGCGGCAGTATGGCAAACAAGTGATCAAAAATATCAGACTGTATGCCTTCGTAGGTTTCCCATGCTGTGTCATTGCTAAAGCAATAGATTTCAATAGGTAAGCCCTGAGGGCCAGGGCTCAGCTGCCTTACCATTAATGTCAGCCCTTTATGCACGTCAGGTCTGTTACTAAGGTACTGTTTCACGTAGGCGCGAAAGGTACCAATATTTGTCACCTGTCGGCCATTAATTGGATCTGCTCCGGTTTGCTCAAGGCTAGAGTTCCACTCTGAAATATCTTTCTCTTTTTGCTCCAGATAGTCGCTAAGCAAGGAGAAACGCTTAAGCTTTTTCTTCTGCTCGTCGGACAAAAAATGAATGCTGTTCTGGTCAATATACAAGGCGCGCTTTATACGGCGTCCGCCACTTTCCTGCATACCGCGCCAGTTTTTAAAAGACTCGGAGATAAGGCGTTTGGTCGGGATGTTGGTGATGGTTTTATCCCAGTTCTGAACCCGTACGGTATGAAGTGCGATATCAATGACATCGCCATCGGCATTGAGCTGTGGCATTTCTATCCAGTCGCCAACCCGAATCATGTCGTTAGAGGAAAGCTGAATGCTGGCAACCAGTGACAGTATCGTGTCCTGAAACACCAACATAGCAACAGCACCCATAGCACCAATTCCCGAAAGCAGAATAACCGGTGAACGGTCGAGTAATGACGCTATGATGAGAATGGCGGCAACAACGTAAACCACAATTTTCGCTATTTGCAGATAACCTTTAATGGGCTTTTCATGCGCGTCGGGCTGACGGTTGTATATTTCATTAACGCTGGTCATGGCAGCGCTGAATGAACGCGCCAGGGTCAGTATTAAGTAAGCAATACTGATGTTACGTATGACTGTGGTAACGGTTTCAGGTAGGTCGGGTACCAGATAAATACCGGCGGACAATACCAAAGCAGGAACAACCTGAGCCAGACGGTGCACAATAACCCGAATGCCAACGCCTGGGTCACTGCCTAACTCTGTTTGTGACAGTAGTCGCGAAACACCACGTAATAAAACTTGCTGAGTGATGAGCTGGGATATCCAAACGGCAACTGCCAGAATAACACAGGCACTAATGGTATAAGCCCAGGGTTGGGAGGCCGCCCAGTCATGAAACCACTGAGGGTAATCCAGTTCCATCATAGTTTTTGTTCCACCGCTGCTTTTAAGTCCTTTCTAAAGCCTAAAATGAATACGACTTCTGCCACCACAAATAAGGGACCAATTGCTAAACCCATAATGTCATCAACAAAAGCGGGCTTTCTGCCCTCAAAATAATGGCCAATGAATTGGAAGATCCAGCCGACTACGAATAGGCCAATGCCCCAGCTAAGCCACAACACTGTTGGTAAAGCTGCAATGTCCCGGCCAATGGCTAAAGACAGCCATAGCAGCACGGTCATGAGTAGCCCAAGCTTAATATCAAGCCGAATGTAAAAAATAACAGCGGCTAAAACAACCAGACTGGCCGGGGTGATCAACAGATAATCCAAAGGTAGTGCAGGTCGAGACAAGAGACTAATGATACCAACGACAATCATAGGAATGCCGACAATGTGGGTCGCCACATTCTTACGATTACGATGATAAGCCGCATACTGCGCTAAGTGATCAACGATGTTTTTCATAGGTTTTGCCAGTTGGTGCCTAAATAGAAGGTTAGATTGCTACGCGTGGGGCTTGATGTCAATGAAGTAAGCGCCTTTGCCATACCTAACTTTCTATTGCTCAGCCGTTAACTTACCGCTAACCTAAAGCCTTTATTTTTATTAGGTATTAAATAGGGGAAGTTCGGTGGCGTTTGATTACGGTTCGATTGATCTGGGGTTAAAGAACCCGTTTAAAACCGAAGGATTGGTGACGAGTGTTCGCGGTGTGGTGCAATCGTTGTTTGGCATTTATTTACTGGTAGCAGGTGCCGGGGCCGTTAAGCCCGATGCAATTACAGGCTGGGTATTAGCTATCTTCGGGCTGTTATTGCTGGCTGGCGGTATTAAAGTGCTGAGTGGCGGTATTATGGCTATGCTGCGCTACTTTGTTGGTCGTAACCATCCAACATCACTGGCACGCAATTTTAGTAAGTCTGAACGCAGCACAGCGCAGGAAGAGTCGCGTTATGTTGCTTATAACGATCAGGCATTGGAAGAAATGCTGATGGGTCGTAAGAACAGTACCTTTATAGAGCCAAAAGGCTTGTTGGCGCGCATTGCTCACACGGTATTTCCCAAGTTGCTGTTTATGCCTTACCCCATTCGAAACATGGCGCAGCGTTTGTTAGGTGCGTGGGTGCGTACTCTGACTGCAATGGTTGCCTTTGGTTTTGCTGCCTTTGTTTCTCTGGCTGGGTTTGCCGGTGACGCTGGTGTACTTGCGTTCCCGGTTTATACCGTATTGTTAACGCTGTATATCATGCATGTATGGAAGTCTGCAGGTCAGGCTATATCGCGCGGAGCAGAGCAGTCTATTGATTCAATGGGCAGTGGCGACTTGGTTAAAACTATAGCCTTTGCGCTGCTTCTACCGGTTGTTGTAGGTCTGGTTGTTGGGTGGTGGATGAACGCCGCAAATTTAACCGCGGCTGCAATTGAGCAACAGTTTGCGGCGTTACCAAACTTTCATGCCGGTTGGTATCTATTGAGCATTTTTGTCGGTGCTATTGTTTGTACGTTAGTAACCGTGGTGCTGTTGAAAAAACGTTTAGCCGATGCGAACCCGGTTTCCGAAGTTTCAGAGCTACGCGAAAACTGGCAGGAGTCAGTACACCCTAAAGAAATCTTTATTAATTTGGATAATTTGGTAATGGCGAACCGCCGTTACCGCGAAGTACCTAACCGAGTCTACCGTGAGCTTGATCCTAACTTGCAGGAACAAGTAGACGGTAAAGGCGCGTTCAGCGGTGAGATGATTCAGGAAGTGCAGCCACGAGTTAAACCTATGGGGTTGGGCGCTTTATTTGAAAAATCCCGCTTGGTGAGTTTGTTGTTGGGTAACAGCCTGTTTATTGTTGGTGTGCTTTTCACTTTCTTTTTAGCTTATGCCACGGTGGATGTGGTGAAACTGCTGGATAGCATGAACTACCGGTTATCAGAGAACACGCCTTACGCTGACTTAATGGCTCTGGCTGGTGTTGCCATGACGGCTATTCATTTCTTGCTTATCGGTTATGTGTTACGTGCCTTTGCGCGGTTAGCGGCAAATATTGCGCATCTGTTCTATGCTGAAATTCAGTTTGAATCAATGCTTATCTACTTTAAGTGCGAAGGTACTTTCACCGAGTCTAAAATATCAACTGGTGCGGGTATTCACGACAGTACCCGTTCAGAAAACACCTTAGTACGCAGCAGTATCACTCCCTGGGTTATTGTCTCTCGTATTGTGTCGACAACTTTTGCGGCCACAGGAATGAAAAACCTCGAACACCCTCGACACATTCTGGAAATGCATAAATCGGACGATGAAATGGCCTCGATTCGCAACGATGTCATCGACTTCCTTAAAGATCGTGAGTCTATTGCTTCTATTACCAGCAACAGAGACTTAGGTAATGCCTCCCAGATACATCAGCTAAATGAGCAGACACGCGCAATTCCTGCAAGTCAGGAAAAGTTGCAGCAAAACAAACCGCAGGCTTCGGACGAAGAAGCGGCGGGTTATTTGCGACAGCAAGAAGAACTTGACTCAAACGACGAAACTGAAAAGGAGCGTTGATTCTAATCAATTAAATGGTCAGGCGAGTTAGCGCTCGCCTGGCTTTGCTACCAAGGTCGTAGTGCACCGCCATAAAGTTTCATAGAAACTGTTCGATAAATATACATGGTTTGTTGCGTTGTTTACGCCTTATGGAAGCGAAAAAATGTCCACAGTTGATGTGAAACCACCTTTACTAATAACGGTTTTAGCGATAGTTGCCAGTTTAATCGTTACCTCGTTTGTCCCCTGGCTTTGGCTTCAACTCTGCCTGCAGTCTTTATTGTTCATTGGTTTAAGCGTTTTTTATATTAGCTACTTGCGGCGAGCCCAGGCTCCTTTTGATGAGCCTGAAGATACCGACGACAGCACCGACCACCTTGCTGAAAACTCCGGAAAGAATGCTATTGCAACGGCCGAACTCAGCTTTGCAATTAGCCGTTTTAAGACTGTACTGGCCGATATTGTAGAGCGCCTGGAAGAGAGCGTCGATAACTCGTCCCGGGTGAGTGAGAGGGCTCAGGGAATAGAGACTTTCTCGTCGGAAGTTGCGGTTGCTGCTGAGCAAACTAAGCAGATAAGTCATGAAGGCAGAGAACGAATAAAGCAGCTGACCCACGAAATTGATCTCGTTGTATCAGACAGCCGGGGAAGTGCCGAAGCAGTTAAGGGCCTGCAGGAGAAGGCCAGTGACATTCGCAAAGTGACTCAGGTTATTGACAGCATTGCCGAACAAACCAACTTGCTGGCGCTTAATGCGTCAATAGAGTCGGCTCGTGCAGGCGAGCATGGCAGAGGCTTTGCGGTCGTTGCTGATGAAGTGCGAACGCTGGCGGGAAGAACCTCGGATGCTACCGTAGAAGTCAGTAATCTGGTAGAGGCGATTCATACCGAAACGACTGCTGCTGTCAAAAATATCGAGCATTTATCAAAGCACATTGAGCAGCAGTCTGAGACAACTGCAGGCATTGTTGAGCAGCTGGCTAGCATTGTTGAGCAAGCAGAAACCGTCGAACAACAACTGCAGAAAATAACGGCATTAATGGGAGAAAACGCTCAGGATCTTTCCCGAAACGGCGAGCTGCTGCATTCGGTTAATTCGGACCTGTCGGAACAGTATCAGCAACTTGATGATGTCAGTGGTCAGGCAGAGCAACTGGAAATGCAGTCGGAACAGTTATTTGCGCACTTGGTTGAGAACGACGCCGACGCAGAGCATAGAGTTATTTACAAAGCCGCGACGGATGCGGCACAGCAAATTGAACAGCGTTTAGAGCAGGCGCTCGAGCAGGGTGAACTGACATCCTCTGAGTTGTTCTCAAAAAACTATGAACCCGTGCCGGGGACAGATCCGGTAAAATACAGAACTGCTTACACAGAGTTTTTCGACAGTGTATTGCCCGCTATTCAAGAACAGGTTCTGAAGCGTCACGAACATATTGTCTACGCTATCGCGACTGACCCGAATGGGTATGTCGCCCGACATAATGACGCCTTTAATAAACCATTAACCGGGGATCCAAACAAAGACTTGGTCGGTAACCGTTCTCGTCGATTGTTTAATGATAAAACCGGTGCGCGTTGCGGAGCCCATACACAAGCGTTATTGTTACAGACGTACAAGCGCGACACGGGCGAGGTTATGCACGATTTATCGGTACCTGTCTATGTGAATGGAAAGCATTGGGGAGGTTTCCGTATCGGCTACAAACCTTTGTAACTGAGAAACGGGCAAGAGAGTTGTATGTCACACGATACTATTGCGATAAATAGAGAACGTCAGGATTTAAGTGGGCTGGAAGCTGTCTGGCTATTTGGTTATGGGTCACTCATTTACAAAGTTGACTTTCCTTATCTGGAAAGGGCGCCGGCCTCTATTGAAGGCTGGTCGCGCCGCTTCTGGCAAGGCTCGCATGACCATCGTGGTACGCCGGAAGCTCCGGGTAGAGTGCTCACCTTAATTGAAACGCCGGGTGAAGTTTGTACTGGTATGGCCTATAAAGTATCGCCGGATGTGTTTGAGCATTTGGATCATAGGGAGAAAAACGGTTACCTGCGTTTTACCACGGCAATGACGTTTCGCGATGGCTCTCAGAACGAAGGTCTGGTTTACATTGCAACAGAAGAAAATGAAGCGTTTCTTGGTGCTGCCCCTGAATCTGAAATAGCCCAGCATATTGCCCGTGCATCGGGACCCAGTGGCCCCAATGCCGAGTACCTGGTAAAGCTGCAACTGGCGCTACAGCAACTGGGTGTGAATGACCCACATATTACTCAGATTTATGAGGCCTTAGTAGAAGACTAAATCAGTCACTGCTAAAAACATCATCAGCGGCCTGAGGTAGCTTATAAAGCTGCCCTTGCCAGTAATGGCAGCCAAACTCTTTGAGTTTATCAAGTTGGGCCTGATTCTCTACGCCAACTGCCTGTACTTCTAAGCCTAACTCGGTGGTCATGCGTATAACTGCTTTGACCAGGTTTCGTGAGCGTTCGTTGGTATCAAGGTCGCGGATAAACTCACGTTCAATTTTAATTTTGCTGACCGCCATAGTTTTCAAATGCAGCATACTGCCTATGCCCTTACCAAAACGGTCGATAACCAGCGTAATACCTAATTCGTGCAGTTGTTCAATAATATCGAGCGTGTTCGGCAGAGGTTCGCTTAAGCTACTCTCGCTTAAATCGAATTCAATTTTAGCTAAAAGCTTAGGGTTTTCTTTATTTAACCTGTTCATGGCCTGGTAGAGCCGCTGTGATATTTGCTCAGTGGCCAAATTAATGGCTATTTTACCTGGCGTAATATTCTGCTGTTGCCACCTTTCAACCTGGGCTACAACGTTTTCGATGACCCAAATACCCAAAGTGTCTAACATGCCGTTAGCGTCAAACTGGGGAAGGAATTTTTCAGGGTGTAAGGTACCAAGTTCGGGGTGTTCCCAACGCAGCAAAGCCTCAACACCGACGACCTGCTTATCCATATTGAGCACTGGCTGATAGACCAGTTGCATTTGGTCACTCTGAAGAACGCTGTGTACATCTTCCTCTAGCTGAATTTCATCGTAAGAACGGTTTTCAAGTTCTTGTTTGAAGTAAGCCTGGTTTTCATTCTGCTGGTCTTTAGCTGAATTCATTGCCAAATTAGCCTGAGCTAAGAGTTTTCCGCTATCGTGCCCGTCTAATGGGTAAACGCTGGCGCCAATGCTGGTTGTTAGTTGAACTTGCTGATCGTCACTGGTCAGCACAAAAGGACGCTCGTAGGCTTTTTGAATTTGTAAGATAATATTCTGAATATCGATGTATTCGACAATGTGGTTCAGCACAATAGCGAACTCGTCACCACCCAAATTGTATAGTTTAGTGCCAAAAGGAGTGACTTCTTTTAGCCTTTGGGTCAGGCGCTGTAAAATTTTGTCGCCAATGTGATGACCGTATTTGTCGTTTACCTGATGAAAATGATCGACGTTCATGACTAACACTGCAGCGAGGCGATCGCTGGGCAACTCATCCAGCAGTCTGGACAAATCTAATGCCAATGAATTGCCGTTAGGTAGCCCGGTTAAGTCGTCAAAAAATGCTAACTTCTGTAACTGCCGCTGTTGCTGTTTCATTCGGGTTACATCGCTTAATGTAGCGATATAAGTCGCTTCTTCAGAAAAGCCTGAAACGGCCTCTCTAATTGTCAGAACAGCGGAGTAACGTTTTTTGTCTGCGTTACGGCCAACAATTAAAATGCTTTGGTTACAAGGGAAGTTACTGTCAAGATCGTCGATATCTGTAGCGGTGAAAAGCTCCTCTAACTTTGAGTTAACACACTGAGCTTCGGTTAATCCGGAAATTTCGGTAAATGGAGCATCCACGCTAATGACTTTGCGGTGCTTATTGAGCAAGGCAATACCAGATAAGACCCCATGTTCTGAGAGCTCGCCAGCTTTGCCGTTTGAGTTATCAACATAATCGGCTGAGATATTGGTCCATGAACCCTGAAAGCTTAAAGGGCGTCTGTTGGTGCGGCGTAATTCGTCCCGTACCCACACGTAGTGGCCCTGTTTATGACGGAAGCGATACTCGTAAACGAATTGGTCTTCTTCAAGGCTTCGTAAAATGGTTTTCTTGGCTAACTGTGTATCGTTAGGGTGGATATTGCGTAACCACCAGCCCGGCGCTTTCACTTCCTCGGGTGAGTAGCCCATAATGCGTTCACAATTTGGGCTGACCCAGTCAATGCGAATGCCTGAGTCCAGTGAACGCAGTTCGTAATGAATGGTAGGGCTGTTCCCAAGATAGTTATAAAGCAGTTCGCGAGATTTTTTTAGTCTTAAAACCCAAATACGAGTAAAGAAAAACAGAAAAAACACAGATAAAACGACGAAGCCCCAGGGTTTCCACCGGTTCATAAGGTTTTGGGTATCGGTTTCTAACGTTAAATTCTGAATTAGGGCGCTGGATCCAAGCTCCCAAACTATAGCTGCAACTATGTAGGCTATTACCAGAATAACTTCCGGACGCTTGAAAAACGGTCGGCGCCACTTATGCTGAGTTGTTAACTTCATTTTGTCTTTCATTATCTTATCCGGGCCCAGGGTATATCAGCCTTTTTCAGCGACTTACTTAGAATCGATCCTTGTAGTTCCTCACATCCTATTTGTTTTAAAAGAAGAAGTTTAGCGCGGTCATTAATGCCTGTGGCTATGGTGGTTAAACCGCGAGCTCTCGCCATTTTGACCATAGACGCTAACTCTCGCTTCTTATCACTGTGCGACGTTGCTTTTTGTACCAACTCTTCAGAGAGTTTTACGGCATCTACGGGTAGTACAAAAAGTGACTGAATGGTCGAACGACCCTCTCCAAAATGTGAGGCTATGACGTTACAACCAACGCTTCTTAAACGCTCCAGATACCGTTTCGACTTATCAGACAGTGACATTAGAGCACGTTCGCTCACTTCAATATAAACTTGCCGCGCAGGAAACTTAGAGTCCTGTAGCTCGTGTGCCAGAACGTTTAGCACAATAGGGTCGACAATATCATTAATAGTGATATTAATAGAAACTCGCACTATGACTTTTTGTTTTAGCCAAGTTTTCAAGTCTTTAAAGGTTCGTTGAATCATCCAGGATGTGAACTGCTGGGTTAACGAAGCTTCCTCTATCATGGGCTTGAACTCTTCTAAATTCATGCCTCCACGTTTTGGGTGCACCCATTTTGCCGATATTTCCAGAACGGAAAAGTAACCCGTATTGGTGTTAAGGCGGGGCTGGAAGTAAAGCTGAATGTCATTATTCTTCATGGCCTCGCTAAACTGACGAGAGAACGTCACCTCTTCAATTTGGTCTATCGCGTTATCATTTTGTTCCAAAAATGAAAACTGCTGTTTTTTCTGAAACGCATTAAATGCATGTGCCTGAGCTTCATCGAACACTTTTTGATGGTCTTCTTTAAGCTGGTCTTTTTTGACCCGGAGTACACCTGCTGCACTATCCATTTGGTACGAAACGCCGTCGACCACTATCGGCTTTTCTAAAAAGCTTTCAATTTTACTCTGCAGTTCTTTGGTATTTTGTTCTGCATCCGCGCTTACCCCGACCAGTTCGTTTTTCGAGGTCTGCCCAACGTGAACCTGGTCGCCAAGTAGCTTTTTCAATTGTATTGCCATTTGTTTGACGAGTTCATTGGCTTTTTCAGTGCCTACTTGCTGCTGAATTTTCTCCATATTCTGCAAGCGAAAGTTGAAAATATCGATAAGGTCGTCCGGAGCTCCGTCCTTACTGTGACCAATAGTTTTTAGCTGCTCCAGTAAGGCATTAATGTTAGGCAAGTCTGTGCCCTGATATTTGAACTTCGCACTTTTTTCCGCGCCATTAAGCTCTTTTACGACTCTTGCAATAATGCCGGCGATAGTGGCAATGAAAGTGAAAGCCAGTAAGCGAAGGATCCAGCCGCCGGCAATTTCGTTACTGCTTATTAATGAATCAGAAAAAGAAAATGGGCTCAGTAAAACACCGCACATGAACCCGGCCAGTGCGCCAATACGGGGGCCAAGTAGAAGTCCGGTTAATACTAAAGGAAAGTAAAGTAAATGCTCGTACAGGCTTGGAAGCCCACCGGTCATTTCAATAACCCGTATAAAAGCAGCAATAAATATCGCCAATACAAAGCCAATAAACACCTGTTTTTCGGCGTTCATTTTTGTAAAGTTAATCAAACTTTCTTTGCACCAAGTGGCAAAGCTGTATGGATCTTCCGATTTCGACATTTATTCTTATCAGTTGTGATAAATTAAGCAGTTAGCTATGTTGAGGTTGTTATCTAACGGGAAGTCTGTCAAGTCTTTACGCAAAGAATTACTAATGCCAAGGAAGCAAGTATGCGGGAATCATTAGAAAGACGTTCATTTTTACTGACACTGGCACTTGTCAGCGTTGCTTTTGCCTGGATACTTATACCTTTTTGGGCTGCTATTTTTTGGGCCTGTGTCGTTACGGTAATTTTCTCGCCGTTGCAGCAACGGTTGAAGAACAAGTTTGGAGACAAGCCTAACCGGGCAGCGCTTGTTACGCTGCTAATTGCACTTGTTATTGTTGTTATACCGGTACTGGGAATTTCGTATTCATTCGTGCAAGAGGGCGTTAGTTTTTACCAGCGACTGGATGAAGGCAAAATTAATCCAGGAAAACTTTTTGATGAAATTCAGACCGCCTTTCCGGTCATTAATGACCTACTTGCTCAGTTTGATATTAAAGCCAGCGATGTGCGAGATAAAATATCCTCGACAGCCGTTAGCGGTAGCAAGTTTTTAGCGGAAGAAGCACTGAGCATTGGTCAAAACACATTTTCTTTTCTGATTAGCCTGGCTTTAATGATTTACCTGACTTTTTTCCTGCTAAGGGACGGGCACCATTTAATTAACTTGATGGTTAAGGCATTACCTCTGGGAGATGAACGGGAGCGTAAGCTATTTACTAAGTTTGCTGAAGTAACACGCGCGACGGTCAAAGGGAACTTGGTGGTTGCGATAGTTCAGGGGGCGTTAGGCGGTATTATCTTTGCGTTGCTTGGCATTCCGGGTGCTTTACTTTGGGGTGTTGTGATGGCGTTCTTGTCACTTATTCCTGCAGTGGGTGCCAGCCTGGTCTGGCTACCTGTGTCTATTTATCTATACGCGACAGGAAGCTGGATAGCCGCGACCATACTCGTTGCTTACGGTGCAATCGTTATTGGTCTGGCCGATAACGTATTACGCCCAATTTTGGTTGGTCGCGATACAAAACTGCCGGACTACTTAGTGTTGTTCTCCACTCTGGGTGGTCTGTCTCTATTCGGAATTACCGGCTTTGTATTAGGGCCGCTTGTTGCAGCCCTGTTCCTGGTGTTCTGGGATATCTTTATGACGGAATTTAACGCGGACTCTTAAAGCTGAGGCCGTGAATACCCGCCAACGCGCCCTTTAGGTGATAATACCCACTGCCAGAGTTGGATATCACGGGCGCGGAAGGCTCCGGCGCAAGATAGTAAGTAGTATTTCCACATACGGTAAAACTCATCATCAAATTGCGATTTAAGCTCCGGCCAGGCCTTATCAAAATTTTCAAACCAGGCCATTAGGGTTTTATCGTAATCGGCCCCAAAGTTGTGTAAGTCTTCGCAGACAAATTTTTCTTCCAGCGCGGTGCCAATTTGTGAAATAGAAGGCACTTCGCCATTAGGGAAAATGTATTTACTGATCCATGGGTCAGCTGCTGTGTCGCTGACATTTTTGCCAATCGTGTGAAGTAAAAACAGACCGTCTTCTTTAGTGCAGCGCAGGGCTACATCCATATAGTCGTCATAGTTTTTCTGGCCTACGTGCTCGAACATGCCCAGGCTGATAACCCGATCAAACTGTTCATCAAGCTCACGGTAGTCTTGTAATCGAAACTCGACAGGCAGGCCTTTACAGCGCTCTTCACCCAATGCAACTTGTTCTTTAGATATAGTAACGCCAACGCATTCAACGCCGTAATTTTCAGCAGCGTATTGCATAAAACTGCCCCAACCGCAGCCTATATCAAGCACTCGCATACCGGGTTTCAGGCCTAACTTTTTACAGCAAAGCTCAAGTTTGTGCCGTTGCGCTTCATCGACATCTTTCGCTTTTTCCCAATAAGCACAGGTATAAACCATGCGTTCGTCAAGCATAGCTGAGTACAAGTCGTTGCCCATATCGTAATGGTGCTGTCCAACTTCCCAGGCTTTCGACTGACTTTGTAGATTGAAAATGCGGCTTTTCAGAGAGTGAAAGATAAGGCGTGCGGGGTTTACTTTGTCTTGAATGCCCGACCGCAAAAGCTTGAAAAAAAACTGATCAAGAGACTCGGCATCCCATAAGCGTGCCATATAGGATTCGCCAAGACCCAGGTTGCCACGCGACAAAGCCTGATCAAAAACGGTTTCATCGTGTATTTGCATGTCCCAGGCCCGATTGCCGTTAATGCGAATATCTGCCTGAGCCAAAAGTTCTTCAACATACTCTCGTGATGTCGACATAATTGTCCGCCCATTCATGAAATTGATGGCATAAAACCGTATCAAGAACGGGCGGGCCTGGCAATATGACGTCGGTATTGCTACTTCTGCGAAGTAAACTCCGGATAAGCCTCAACGCCACAGTCAACCTGATCTAAGCCTACGTATTCCTGTTCTTTCGTCACGCGAATACCTACGGTCAGCTTGAGTATAGTCCAGATAATAAAGCTACAGGCGAACACCCAGCCAAAAATTGTGGCAACGCCCGCCAACTGAATCATAAAGCTGGCGCTGGAGTCAGTTATGGGCACCACCAGGGTACCGAATATACCGACGACACCATGTACCGAAATGGCCCCAACCGGGTCGTCAATGTGCAGCTTATCCAGAGCAATAATTGACAACACAACAATGAGTCCGGCGACAAAGCCAAAAACACTTGCCTGCCAGGGTTCGGGAGTAACGGGTTGTGCAGTTATGGCGACTAAACCGGCTAAAGCACCGTTTAGTATCATAGTCAGGTCGGCTTTTTTCCAGAGTAACTTGGTAAACAGCAGTGCCGCTATTGTTCCTGCTGCTGCCGAGGTGTTGGTATTGACCATAGCGCGTGCAATGGCGTTGGCGTCATCAACTGAGCCCAGAGCCAGCTGGGAACCGCCGTTAAAACCGAACCATCCGAACCAGAGAATAAAAGTACCCAGTGCGGCGAGAGGCATGTTTGAACCCGGTAAGGCATTAATACTGCCGTCACTCAGGTATTTGCCAGAGCGGGGACCCAGCAATATGACCGCCGCCAGTGCTGCTGATGCCCCGGTTAAGTGAACAATACTGGAGCCGGCAAAATCGACAAACCCCCAGTTTGCTATCATGCCGCCGCCCCAGGTCCACAAGCCCTGAACCGGGTAAATAAATGCGCTGAGTACGACACAAAAAACTAAAAAGCTCATGAGCTTCATTCGCTCTGCTACGGCGCCGGAAACAATGGACATAGCGGTGGCAACAAACACAACCTGAAAGAAGAAGTTTGCATCGGCGGCGTAAGCAGGGGAAGGATCCGGGTACATGACTTTATAACCAATGGCTAAATAAGTAATACAGGCAATGGAGTAGAGAGCAATGTTTTTGGTCAGAATTTCGGTGGTGTTTTTGGCTCTTACCAGGCCGGCTTCTAACATTGAAAACCCGGCCGCCATCCACATGACCAGCGCGCCGCAAACAAGCAGATAAAAAGTATCGAGGGCAAAAGTGAGTTGCTGTAAATCTTGTGCTTCCATGGGGGACTCCTTAAAGAGCGTCTTTGTCAGTTTCACCGGTACGTATGCGAACGCAGTGCTCAAGTGGCAGAACAAATATCTTTCCGTCTCCGATATTGCCGGTATGAGCCGCTGCGCTAACAACTTCCAGCGCCCGTTCAAGGGTTTCATCGGGAAGAGCCAGTTCTATTTTCATTTTGGGAAGAAAGTCGACCTGGTACTCGGCTCCTCGATACAGCTCGGTATGGCCTTTTTGCCGGCCAACACCACGAACTTCGGTTACAGTTAAGCCGGAGCAGCCAATTTCAAACAAAGCCTGCTTTACATCCTCCAGCTTGAAAGGTTTGATTAACGCAACGAGCATTTTCATGAGGCTTCCTTATTAAAAGATTGTTAAGCAACCTTCTAATTCAGGAAATGTGCCAAAGATTAATTTGTTGATATTTATGGATAAATAGAATTTCGATGAGAGCTCTGCACAAAAAACGTGCGCAACCTCTGTGCACTGCACCAAAAGTGCTATTGAACCCAGACCTTACAGGGGAGATACTATTTACCTACAGTAATGCAGGATGAAAGGTGCAGTAGCATGAAACTTGGAGCACGGCAGAGCGACCTTATTGGTGAGACAGATCTGTTACGGATACCATCGCTGTCTGATTTAACCGGGTGCGATATCTTTATTAAGTGCGAGTTTCAGAACCCGGGAGGCTCAATAAAAGATCGTGCTGCTAAACAGCTCATTGACGACGCTATGCAGCGCGGCGAACTTAAGCCGGGTATGACCGTAGTGGAAGGTACTGCCGGCAATACTGGCATTGGCCTCGCGGTTGTTGCTAAGTCCTATGGGCTGAACATGCTGGCGGTTATGCCTAATGATCAGACACCAGAAAAAGAACGGATGATACGCCTGCATGGCGGTGAGCTAATGGCCGTTGACCCGGTTCCGTTTAAAAACGAAAACCACTTTTATCACACAGCCCGTCGCTTAGCTGAAGAGCGTGACGACTGTTGGTGGGCGAATCAGTTTGAAAATACCAGCAACGCCCGTGCGCATTACCTTCATACGGGCCCGGAAATTTGGGAACAAACCGGTGGTAAAGTTGATGTTCTGGTTTCCGTGGCAGGTACTGGTGGCACCATTGGCGGTAACTCGCGTTTTTTGAAAGAGAAGAATCCGGATATTGATGTTTGGGTTGTAGACCCGGATGGCTCGGGTATTTATGAGTTTCTTCGCAGTGGTGAGTATGTTTCGACGGGCGGTTCCATGACAGAAGGCATTGGTATTATGCGGTTAGTGGATAACTTTCGTCAGGCACGCATTGATCATGCCGTTAACTTGCCCGATCAGGATTTAGTCACGCTGTCGCGTTATGTCAGAGACAAGGACGGTATTGTGCTGGGTAGCAGCTCCGCGCTTAATGTTGCCGGCGCTTTGGCTGCTGCTTTGCGAAAGGGGCCGGGGCAACGTATCGTGACGTTTTCCTGTGATTTAGGTGAGCGTTCGGTCAGTAAATTGTATAACCCGGAGTATTTACGAGGGCGTGAATTAAACCCTGAGCCCGAGCCCATTGAGGTGCTGATAAAACGTTACCGCGAGCTCGGCGATAAAGTGCTAGAGGTTAACTGGAATAATGAATAGATTCATCATTTGCACTTTGTTATCAGGCTTGGCAGTTGCTGCACCAAAAGCACAGGAGACTCTGCCGGACGCGCCGTTTCATGACTTAAAAGTACCTGAGTTCCTGGATATTGCGCATCGTGGTGCGTCGGGTTATCTACCGGAACATACTCAGGCCAGTACGGTTATGGCCCATGCATTAGGTGCGGACTTCATTGAACAGGACATACAGCTAACTCGTGACGGTGTGCCGGTGGTTTTGCACGACGAAAAACTGGACCATGTTACCAACGTGTCTGAAGTATTCCCGGAGAAGCACCGGCCCGATGGTAAATATTATGTGGTCGACTTTTCCCTGGATGAATTAAAGCGCTTAACGGTTGTTGCCCGCCATAAAGACTATGAGCTGGTCTATCCTAAACGCTTTGCTCAACCGGATGTACGTTTCCCTATTCAAACCCTGGATGAACACATTAAGTTGATTCATGAACTGAATCGGGTGCGTGAGATGTCTACCGGTATTTATGTGGAGCTGAAATCTTCACGTTGGTATCAGCAACAAGGGTACGACATTACTTCAGCTGTTATGTCGGTACTTGCACGAAATGGCTATTCTGACAAACGGCCTACCCCTATTTATTTGCAGTCTTTTGATCCGGAAGTCTTGCGGCGTTTAAAACGAGAGTTTAACTGGGACGCGCCCCTCATCCAGCTGGTTGGCGATAACAAGTGGGGCGCGACAGATATTGACTACAGCGCTATGCGATCCAGTGCTGGTTTAGAGTCGGTTAAGAGCTACGCAGAAGGGGTCGGGCTGTGGTTACATCATGTATTAGAAGGTGTCTCTGAAAACGGCGAACCGCAATGGAGCGATGTTTTAGACTCTGCGGAAGAAAAGGGACTGAATGTTCATGTTTATACCTTGCGAGCTGACGACCTGCCCGACGGCGTTAAGTCTCATGGTCAGCTACGACAGTGGTTGAAGCAGGCCGGTGTTGAGGGTGTATTCACAGACTTTCCGGATAAAAAGTAAACCGCATTTTAAAACCGTCACTGCCGTCATCATAATAGTTTGGCAGAATATCGATAGTTTCGAAGCCACAGTTTTGATACCAATGAATGGCGGTTTTATTATCACTTTTTACTTCCAGAGACATAGCTTCAGCGCCCTGCCTTTTGGCGGTGTCCAGTACGTGATTAATGAGTAAATTGCCGACACCAAAACCACGAAAGTTTAGTGATACAGCAATAGAGTACAGGCGCCATACTTTACTGTTGCGCCGGGTGAACGCAATGGCATACCCGGCTAGCTGGTTTTCTGAACGCGCCACCCAGCAATAATTATGATCAGACTGAATAACCTGCCGGAAGCTGCGGCGACTAATACAACTGTAATTAAATGTCGCCCGCTCCAGTGTAACTAATTGATCAAGATCGGTGAGCTTTGCGGGCTCAACCCTAAACTCAGTATTCATCCAGACGTCGTCCAAAGTCTGCCATTATCAGCCGATAGAGTTCATATCCTAAATGTTTATCTTCAACACCTGACTCAATTGACGGGTTATCGTTAATTTCAATAACCACCGGGCCTTTAGGTGTTTGCTTGATATCAACACCGTACAGGCCGTCGCCAATTAAGCGAGTTGCCTGTAGTGCCAGTCTGACTACGTCTTTCGGGGCCTGATGCACGCCTAAAGTTTCAAAAGAGCCGCTTTTACCCCGCGAAGACGACTCGCTATGGTTATAAATTTGCCAATGGTTACGGGCCATAAAATACTGACAGGCGTATATGGGGCGGTTATTCAGCACACCGATACGCCAGTCGTATTCGGTTTTCATAAACTCTTGTGCCAGCAAAATAGTGGATTGCTTGAAAAGCTCCGCTGCTACTTGTTTAAATTGCTCAAGGCTTTCTGCTTTTTCCACACCGATAGAAAATGAACCATCAGGGATTTTCAGCACAACCGGATAACCCAGGCGCTCGCCTATGGCTTGGTAATCAATTTCTGACTGGCTCAGCAGCAGTTCTGTTTTCGGCGTTGCAACTTTATGCTTATCCAACAGTTCAGTTAAGAACACCTTATTGGCACACTTAACAATAGAGTCGGGGTGGTCAATAACCACCATGCCATTAGCCTCCGCTTTTTTAGCAAAGTGGTAGGTGTAGTGGTTAATACGGGTCGTTTCCCGTATGAAAAGCGCATCAAACTCCAGTAAACGGTTAAAGTCGTTCGCCGTAATTAACTCAGCTTCAATATCCGCTTCTTTTGCGGCCTTAATAAACTGTGCCAGCGCCTTTTTGTCGCTGGTCGGAATGGCCTCGTCCGGGTTATAAAGAATGGCTAAATCAAAACGGTACTCTTTACGTGTACGTGCCTTTCGCCACACTCGTTTACTGAAATGGTCCAGTGAGTTACCAAAAAAACTTTGTTGCTCGTCACTCAGCTCATTAAGCGCGCCGGAGGTGAGCTTGTTGATGTGCCAGCGGCCGCTAAATTCCAGCTCAACTTTTAAAATAGGACACGGATAGCGCTCAAAAATTTGCCGTGCAAAAGACGCCAGTTCTGGCTGTTCGCACAAGCCAAAGCAAATTAATAGGGATAGCGACTTCTGATCATAGCTCTGCAAATACTTTGTGAGTGATCGGTCAGCGGTATTAATCAGTAACTGATAATGAGAGAAGTTAGTCAGGTCGTTAATGGTAGCGACAGAAGGCATGACTCTTTGCCCTCGTGCTTCTGCGAGCAGGCTGACGTAATAGCCGGTGGACAAGTAAGATAGGTCATTGCACAAATTTAAGACGTGATAACGACTTTGCAAATGCGCTGATTGTAAGTATTCACTTGCGGTGAGTAAGCTTTGACTTGGGTAATAAGGCTGCCAGTCGGCGGCATTATCTATGATAAGGTGAACGTGTTGCTGCATGTCGTAAAGTACTCGAAAGTCGCTAAAAGAGGTGTAAGTTATTTGCTTATTATTTGCGTAATAAATGCAACTCACACTATATTAGAAAGACAACGGATAACAAGCAGATTTGCTGTTTTATCTTTTTCAAAGGAGTCAGGTGAATGCTGACAATTCTGGCAAAGTTGTTAAAGGCTTTGAATTCTGAAACTAGCGCGTGGGCCCTGGCCTTAGCTGTCGTACTAGGGATGTTCATCGGGATAACGCCGCTATGGCGGATCCATAACTTAATTATAATTCTGGCGGCCTTGATCTTCCGCGTTAACCTCAGTTTATTTATCGTATCTTTTGGTGTGTTCTCGGGTATCGCCTACCTGCTTGACCCCTGGTTTCACAGCTTAGGGCTGAGCTTGTTAGAAGCTTCAAGTTGGCAGGGAATTTACGAAGCTATGTACGCTACTGCGTTAGGTCGCCTTTCCATGTTTAACCACACTATTACCATGGGTAGCTTTGTTATCGCTCTTATCGCTGCGCCAATAGTGGCAGCCATAAGCTACTGGGTTATTGCCAATTACCGCAAGCGCATTCAGGCGAAAATAATGAAACTTCGTGTTGTACAGGCCATTCGTGGCAGCCGTTTCTGGCAAATTTATACGGACTTAAGGGGGTGAGCATGAAACGTAGCATCATTCGCTGGCCGGGACTGGCCGTATTTGCCGGATTTGTGCTGTTGTTAGTCGCTATTTCCTGGCTCTTTCTGGACACCATTATAAAAGTGACCCTGGAACATACTATGGGTCGGTTAAACGGTGCTGAAGTGAATATTGAGCGAGTAGAGCATCGCTGGGTTCCGTTGTCTTTAACGGTAGCCGGAGTTCAGGTGACTGACCCTAACGCCCCTCAGAATAACCGGGTACAAATTGGTGAAGCCTCTGCTGACATCAGTCCAACCGAGCTGGTACTTGGCAGAACCTTAATTGAACAGCTTACTATGACAGGTATACGTGTCAATCAACCCAGAGAGAGCGAAGGTGAGGTTTACGTATTACCGGACAAAGAAGATATGCAGGGGTGGGCGAACCAATCCTGGGATAAGCTGACCATGTCGCTGCCTTCTGTGGATGAGATTGTTAGTCAGGTTGATTTGCGTACCGAAAAAGTCATTGAAGAAGCCAAAACGGCTTATGAACAACAAGAACAGGAAGTAAAAGCCGCGCAGGAAGCACTGCCCAGCGAGGAGAAAATAAAGGAATATGAGCAAAAAATTAAGCAAATAACCGAAGGTAAAGTAGAAGGTCTGGGTGATATTGCCGCCAGGAAAAAGGCTTTAGACGAGTTGAAAGAGTCGATAAGAGCCGATAAAGAAGCGGTGAGTAACTTTCGTGATGAAGTCAAACAAGCGAAAGACGTGGTGCAACAGCAAATTAGTGAGTTAAAAAATGCGCCCGGTAATGATATTGACCGCATTAAATCCTTTTTCAGTATGGACGGCAGTGGCTTACAGAACGTGACTGGCTTGCTTTTGGGAGATAAGGCCCGCGAGTGGAGTAAGTATGTACTTCTGGCGTATGAGCAGCTGGGCCCTATGCTGGCGCGCTCCGATAACTCAGCGACAGTAGAGCCGGTTCGAGGTGAAGGCCAGAGAATCTCCTTCGCTGATGACAACGCTCCGCCTGAGTTTTTAATTAAAAAAGCTCGTACGGAATTTATGGTGGGTGGTACCGTTATTGATGTCGACTGGCAGAACATAACGCATCAGCACAATTTACTGGGACAACCCACAACCTACCAGGCCAGAGCAGACAACAGCGATTTGTGGAGCGCATTTAACCTTAATGGTGAGATGTCGTTGACCGACTTGGGCATAGACGCAAGGCAGCAATGGCAGTTGAAAGGCGCTCAATTACAAAACCTGGGCCTTAGTGACAGCAGTGAGCTGAGTGCTCGTGTTTTGTCTTCGTTGCTGGACAGCGACGGAACGGTACTGGTTCGTGAGAATAAGCTTGATGGCAAAGCCATGGTCCGGATGTTGAACCTTGACCTGGAAGCCGAGGGCAGTAGCAAACTGACATCAGCTATTGCCGGTGCTTTGAAACAGCTGCAACGGCTGGATATTACCACCAATATTGGAGGTGACATTCAAAGCCCTTCGCTGAGTTTTGAGTCGGACCTGGATAACCAGTTAGGTGACTTACTGACACAAAGTGCAATGGGTGAGGCCGATGAGAAACTGGCGGAAATTAAGGCCGATTTGACCGCAAAAGTCTCTGACCAATTGGGCGGTCAGCAAGGTTTGCTGGAAAACCTGACTCAGTGGGATAACGAATCGGGCGATAAGAGTGAGCAGCTCGAAGAGTTACTTAAGGCAAAAATTGAAGACAGCCTGAAAGATAAGCTTAAGGGCCGCATTTTCGGCGACTCTTAAGCCTAAACCGAGTTACTCAGTGGTTAAAAACTCGCTGAGTAACTCGGCTTTTTGTTGAATAGAAAACAGTCCGTTTAAGTGTCCCCAGGGACCATTAATTTCTTCGTACTGAACCTCTTTACCCATTTCTCTAAGTTGCTCAGCCGTGTTTTCTGCCATGTACGGCATTAACAGCAGGTCGTTACTGGATGGCAAAAACAAGGTTTTTGCGGAAATGTTTTTTAATCCATCTTTTAAAGTATCCTGATGACCGGCAACAAACAGCTGGTTTGCACGCACCAGGTAAAGAATATGGTTCGCATCTGCCAATGGTGCACGCGCACGGCTGGCACTGTATAACCATTCTACGGCCGGCAACTCATTAGTCACGGACTCCATTCCCTTTTCTGGCAGGGTCTCCTGCTGAGGTACCGCCTGGTTAATGTATTCCGGATGCATCGCACCATGGGTGATCATTGCCTGTGCCATAGTGACACCATCTAAAGGCGCATCGCCGTCGTAGTAGTCACCGCCGTTCCAGTTAGGGTCCAGCTTAATGGCTTGTGCCCACTGCTCCAGACCCATTATGGTCCAGGCGTCTAACGAGCCGGCACCAATAACAGAGACCATACGCTCAACCCAGTCCGGGTAAGCCGCTGCCCATTCAATGGCCTGCAATGAACCCATAGAAGCGCCAACCACTGCGTGCAGTTTTTTAACGCCTAATTCTTCCAGTAGGGCTTTTTGCACATTCACAAAGTCGCGTATGGTCACCACCGGAAAGTCTAAACCGTAGGGCTTTCCGGTATCCGGATTAATGCTGGCAGGACCGGTAGTAATGACAGTAGGAAGGTTAGGGTAAGCGTTGACTAACGAATCAACGCTAATAACATAGTACTTATCGGTATCAATGGCTTTGCCTGGGCCGATAATAGAATCCCAGTAGCCAGCCTGTTGGTCATCCTCACTGTACTTGCCAGCGGCGTGACTGTTGCCGGAGAAAAAGTGGGTAATAAGCACGACATTATCTTTTGCTTCATTAAGTGTCCCGTAGGACTCCCAGCCCACTTTGACGTCTTTAATGGTTTCACCGCCGTGGGTGGTATAACTGTCCATACTAAAGGTCTTTTTCTCGACCCATTGCTCGGCTGCTAAAGGTAAGCTGATCAGCAATACCGCAATGCTAATAACCGTTGTCCATAATCGTGTCATGACACATTCTCCTGTAAGTAATTTTGGTACTGCTCACGCAGTTTATTTTTAACCAGCTTACCGGTGCCGGTATGGGGCAATTCATCGACAAAAGCCACGTCGTCAGGCATCCACCAACGGGCAATTTTGCCGGTTAAAAAGTCTTTAATGTCTTGTTTTGACAGCTGGTGACCTTTATTCAGTACCACCAGCAATAGCGGGCGCTCGTCCCATTTGGGGTGTCTAACACCAATGACACAGGACTCGTTAACCGCTTCGTGCTGGCTGACAATGTTTTCGATATCCAGAGAGCTTATCCATTCGCCACCGCTTTTAATCACATCTTTTTTACGGTCAACCACTTTCATAAAGCCTTCGGGGTCAATAACCGCGATGTCACCCGTAGCCAGCCATCCATCAGGGAAGCTACTTAAGTCGTCATTACGAAAATACTGCGAAGCAATCCAGTGTCCGCGAACCTGCAATTCGCCCCGGGTTTCGCCATCGTTAGGCAGAGGATTATCGTCAGCGTCAACAATGCGGTGTTCTATGCCAAAAACCGGGCGGCCAGCCGTTGTCTGCAGTTGGTATTGCTCGTCTTTAGGCCGGCTAATAATGTCTGCCTGTGGCGGCACCGAATGCACCAGCGGCCCTGTTTCTGTCATACCCCAAATAGGCTGCCAGTAAACGTCGTACTCTTGGTCGTAAGTTTTAACCAGCCCCATAGGAGAAGCAGCTCCTCCTACGCAAACGCGCTTCAATGATGGGATATCCAGCTTATTTTCATTCAAATAATTGTGCAAAGTGAGCCAAATGGTGGGTACGCCTAAGCCAACAGTGACGTGTTCGTTGCGAATCATGTCCGCCATAGCCTCGCCCGATGTACCGTCACCAGTGAATACCAACTTACAACCGGACAAAGGACCGGCGTAGGGCGCGCCCCAGGCGGCTACGTGATACATAGTGACCATGGGCATTAATACAGTATCACTGCGTAGGTCAAGCATGTCGGCACTGACGGTTGCCTGGGCGTGTAGCACCATAGCGCGGTGTGAGGCCAGTACGCCTTTGGGGTTGCCTGTCGTGCCCGAGGTATAACAAAGCAGCGCCGCGCTGTTTTCATCAACGTCTGGCCAGTCATAGTCTTTAGGTTCTGATTCCAGAAGTTCTTCATAACAAAGCACATTCTTAAGCTTGGTATTCGGCATGTGGTTTTGGTCGGTCATCACTACAAAGCCTTTTACCCCGGGCAGTTCGTCTTCAATGGACTCCAATAGCTCGACAAAACTAAGGTCGACAAAGACCCAACCGCTTTCAGCATGGTTTAGGATCCAGGCTATCTGTTCGCCAAACAGGCGGGGGTTTACGGTATGCATAACAGCGCCGCTGCCGCTTACCGCATAGTACAGCTCCATGTGACGATACGTGTTCCAGGCCAGACTGGCTACGCGCTCGCCGGGTTGTACCCCCAGCTTTTTCAATGCGTGGGCTAATTGTCCGCTTCGTTGCCAGCATTCGGCATAGCAATACCGGTGAATGTCACCCTCCAGCCGTCGGGTGACAATCTCCTGTCGAGGGTGGCGACTCGCTGCAAATTTCAGTAAATCGATAATTTGCAGTGGCCGTTTCATCATATTTCCTAACATGGTTACCTTCCCTTACTGCTGGGTTACAACATGAATAAGCCAATGGCCACGGCCAGACCCATTAACGGCACAACAACGGTCACGGCAGCAACAGCCCAGTAAGCGGCACTGTGCTTCTCGTTACAAATAGCGCGAATAGTGGTAACCACATAGCCATTGTGCGGCAGGGAATCCAATGCACCGGAGGAGATTGAGACAATACGGTGCAATTGCTCCGGGTTAACGCCGGCAGCCATATAGTGCGGTCCTACTTCAGGTAAGGCGATTGCCTGACCACCAGAAGCCGAACCGGTTAAACCCGCGATAACGCTTACAGCAACGGCCGCGCCGACTAATTCATTACCCGGCAAACTGGTCATAGCATTTACCGCTGTATCAAAGGCTGGAGTAATCTTGGCGATGCTGCCAAATCCAACCACTGCCGCGGTGTTGCCTATAGCCACCAAAGCACCGGTTGTGGCTTCATGAATGGCGGTTTGTGGCTTATGAAAATGTTTGAAGTTAATGACCGCAATGGCAATAACACCGCCCAGCAAAGCAACAATTAAGGCGTTTTGCTGCAAGGTATCGTGAAAGGTAAAGGACAGCCCAAGCACAACCAGTAGTGGAATTAACCCACTTATCGGTGAGGGTAGTTCTCGCTCTAAAAGTATTGGGTCGCCTTCACGTGCTTCAAATTGCTCGCCGTTTGCGACGGCACGGTTAATGATCTTTTTGAGCCACCAGTAACCGAAGGTTGCCATTAAAACAGCGACTACCAGGCTCACTTCCCAGGCAGCATAAGGCGAGGTACCTAAGTATTTTACCGGTATCCAGTTTTGAATTTCCGGAGAACCTGCCGAGGTCATGGTAAAAGTGACAGAGCCAAAGGCCAGTGCAGCCGGAATAAAGCGACGAGGTAAGTTCGCGTCTTTAAACAAACTGAGCGCCATTGGGTAAACCGAGAACGCCACAACGAATACGCTGACGCCGCCGTAGGTCAGAATTGCGCAGGCCAGGACAACAGCGAGAACCGCCTGTTTTCGGCCTAGCTTGTTGATTATCCAGCGCGCAACACTGTCAGCAGCACCGGTGTCTTCCATAAACTTACCGAACATAGAGCCCAGTAAGAACATAAAAAACCAGGCCGCCACAAAGCTGGCAAAGCCGTCCATATAGGCACTGACAAAGTTCACGTCACCTGTGAGTAATGGCACGCCGCTACATAAAGCCACGACCACGGCGCAAAGAGGGGCACTGATAAACAGGTTCATCCCTCTTAAAGTGAGTATGATGAGCAACACAAGGCCGCCGATCAGACCAATCATACTTAACATGAGTTACCTCGCAACGAAAAAGAAAACGGACCATGCTCTGAATCGCTGCATGGATGTATTGTGCGTGATAAAGGGATTTGCCCCTATAGTACTATGGTACAGATCACAATCTTAACAATTTGCGCTAGTTTAGTAAGCAACCATGACTCTGAACCGTTAAATAGCTGTAAACGGAAATAACAATTACAAACGACATTATCTGTCAGGGGAACAACAATGAAACAACCCAAATTTCAGAAATCACTGATTGCAGCAGCGGTAACCACTCTGCTTAGCAGTCCTATGGCTTTGGCTCAGCAAAATGAGAATACCGAGGCTGAAGACGGCAAGCTTGAACGAATTGAAGTGACCGCGCGTCGTACGAACGAAAGTCTTCAGGAAGTGCCAGTATCTGTAAGTGCTTTCGGTGAACAGGAATTGGAACAGGGCGGTATTGGAGATATTACAGAACTTCAGTTTAAAATGCCGAACACCACCTTTCAGGTCAGTCGCGGAACTAACTCGACGCTCACTGCTTATATTCGTGGCATTGGCCAGCAGGATCCATTATGGGGGTTTGAGCCAGGTGTCGGTATTTACATAGATGATGTTTATGTCGCCCGACCTCAAGGCGCGGTTCTGGAAGTACTGGACGTACAGCGTGTGGAAGTTCTGCGTGGTCCACAAGGAACTTTGTACGGTAAGAATACCATCGGTGGTGCCATGAAGTACGTAACTCGCGAGCTGACAGGCTACGACGAGTTTGAAATTAAAGGAACGGTTGGCACTTATAACCAGCGTGACTTAAAGGTTTCAGGCCAGACAGCACTGACAGACAACTTCTACATTGGCGGCGCATTCGCTACTTTAAACCGTGATGGTTTTGGCGAGTTCGTTAATACTGGCGATGAAAACTACAACAAAGAGTTAATGACGGGTCGAATTAATGCGAAATGGCTAGCGTCTAAAGACGTGTCAGTGAAATTTGCTGCAGACTGGACAGAAGATGACTCGAATGCACGGGGTGGTCATCGTTTACTACCCAGTTTGCTAAGCACAGAACCTGCTTTAGATGACGTATTTGATTCCTATACGGCAATGCCAACTGACAACACGGTTGAAACCGAGGGTTACTCAGTAACCGTGGATTGGGACATCAATAATGCCTGGGCGTTTAAGTCAGTGACAGCTTATCGTGAGGGTTATACCGATACGAACATCGACTTTGATTCCACGGTAAACCCTGTACTGCTTGTACCTGCAATTTATGAAGACGATCAGACAACGCAGGAGTTTCAATTAAGTTACGGTAGCGAGAGGTTTGATTTTATCGGCGGCTTGTATCTTTATGAAGGTGAAGCTTGTGGTGTCTTTGGCACCGTGCTTGGTATGTTGAACTTAACTATTGATAATGGCGGCTGTGTTGATACCTCGAGTGAAGCTTTATTTGGTCAGGGAACTTATCAAATTGACGATCAGTGGGCCTTAACTTTAGGCGGTCGTTATACCCGCGATGAAAAAGATGCTGATGTATTCCGGTACACTTATGCTGGAGTGAAGTTTCTGGATCGCGGTGACTACTCAGCGGATCCTATCGTCGTTAACTCTGACTTCAGCACCAAAGCAGACTGGAGCAAATTCTCGCCGCACGCGAGCCTTCGTTACCAGATGGATCCAAGCCTGATGTTTTATGCCAGTTACAGTAATGGCTTCAAATCAGGTGGTGTTGATATGCGAGCCGATGTTTCACTTAACCCGGATGCGCAAAACCCTTATGACCCTGAAGTAGTTGATACCTTTGAAATTGGTATGAAGAGCGAACTGCTTGACGGGCGCTTACGCCTTAACGCGTCAACTTTCTATTCTGATTACCAGGACATGCAGGTTACTGTTCAACGAGCTGTTCCAAACGGTGTTGCGTCGCAGGTATTGAATGCGGCTGACTCAACTGTCAAGGGCGTAGAAGTTGAAGGTACATTTGCAGCAACATCAACTCTGAATTTCACTGGCTCAATTGGTTACATTAATGCCGAGTTTGATGAGGTCGCATTCTTTAACCCTGAAACGCAACAAGTGGAAGATGTTTCGGGATTATGGTCGTTTGCGAATACACCGGAGCTGACTGCAAACTTAGGCTTCAATAAAGAGTTCAGCCTTGATAGCGGATCTTTAGTATGGTCAGCGGCAGTTTCTTACCGCGATGAAACACAGATATTTGAAGTGCCATCGCCATTAGATGAAGACTCGTACAGTATTACCAACACGAGCTTGGTTTGGTATTCCGATGCCAGCAACTGGACCGTCGGCTTACATGCTAAAAATATTTTCGACGAAGAGTACCGTTTATCGGGCTACAACTTTGGCTCAACCTTTGGCGAAAATATTGTGACTGGCTACTACGGTGATCCGCGGACCGTATCTTTGTCTGTCGGTTATCGTTTTTAACCCCCCGGCCGGCGTTGCTGCATAAAGCGGTAACGCTGGCTTTTTTCTTTTAAGTCGCTAGCATGGTCATTAACTCACAGTTGAATTCAGCAGGAACTATGGCCAGAGCAATTATTGCTGATGATCATCCGCTTTTTCGGGCGGCAATGAAGCAGGCATTAAGTGATAGTTTAGATAGCGACATTATTGAAGCTTCAAGTTTTTCTCAGTTAGAACAGCAGTTAAAGCGGTTCCCTCAAATTGAACTGGTGTTTCTTGATCTCTCAATGCCGGGTAATCGGGGCTTAACCGGACTGTCTGTTTTACGCAGCCAATTTCCGGATATTCTGGTCGTTATTGTTTCTGCAAATGAAGACACTCGTGTTATACGCCAGGCAATGGCGCTGGGTGCCAGTGGCTATATTCCAAAATCAGTTCCTTTACCCGAATGGCAGACGGCTGTAACAACAGTGTTGTCGGGCGATAACTGGCTACCGGAGTCGATGTTAAGCATGAATTTAGCAGAGCCTGACGAAGAGATGAGTGAATTTGCTAATAAGCTTGAGCAGCTAACACCGCAGCAATTTAAGGTTTTACAGTGCATTGCCGACGGTTTACTGAACAAGCAAATAGCCTATGAACTGGGCGTGCAGGAAACCACGATTAAACAACACGCTTCCGCAATTTTGCGCAAATTAAACTGTGTAAACCGCACCCAGGCCGGCATTATGTTCCGAGAAATGCTAGACACGTCGGATACGCTTGAGTAAACGCTTTAAAGCCCCACTTTTTAGAGGTTTTGGAATAAAGTAAGCGTTGGCTTCTAACGCTTGCTCTCTGAGTTGTTCATCGGGGTCAGCTGAATTGATAATCGCCGGGGTATCAGCACTCCAGGCTTTTCGCATAGCCCAAACAAGTTCAATTCCGGTATGACCGTCGTCGAGATGATAATCGGCCAGAATCAGTTCACAGGGTGGTTGCATTTTAGCTTGTTTGATATCGGCCGCCGTGAAGGTTTGTGCGCCCCAGTCAGTTAGAAGACCCGCGGTAGCAACCAGAACCTGTGGGTCATTATCAATAACCAGTACCTTCATACCCTGTAATAACTTCTCATCAACGGAATAGTTTTGAATAACCATAGGTTGAGCTTCTTTCTCCCATCCTACAACAGGCAGGGTTAGGCTAAAAGCTGTGCCTTGTCCGGGCGTTGAAGACAGGCTTAACTCAATTTTCAACAGCCGGCACATACGTTCAACGATAGAAAGACCAAGCCCAAGTCCCGGGTTGTCGCCACTGGATTGCAGCTGATGAAACTCGCGGAATATCTCTTGTTGTTTATGCTCAGGAATGCCCGCGCCTGTATCAACAATGCAGATGGTAAGTTTATCTTTGCGACGGCGAAAGCCCAACACAATACGGCCTTGCTCGGTATAGCGTAAGGCGTTAGACAGCAAGTTCTGCACAATGCGGGTCAGTAGTTTTCTATCCGTTTTTACCAAGCCAGAGCTTTTGTGGTAGTTCAGTTGCAGTTGCTTTTCTTTCGCCATCATTTGATAACGTTCAACGAGAGGTTGTAGCGCCTGATCAATAGAAAAGCACTGGTAGTCGGGTTGCAGGTTTCCTGCATCCAGTTTAGTCATATCGAGCAGCATGGTAAGCAACTCTTCGGCGTGTTCTAAAGACCGTTGTATATTTGAGGCTAGTGGCAGGTAGTCCTGTGGTAGTCGAGACTGCAGCATTTCACAAAACAAACTGGCGGCATTAAAAGGCTGCATTAAGTCGTGGCTTACCGCTGCAAAAAATCGGGACTTACTTTCATGAGCTCTTTCTTCCGCCTGTTTGGCGGATAATAACTGCTGTGTTCGCTCGTCAACGCGTTGCTCCAGCTCCTGATTAACTTTTTGTAGCTGTTTTTGGGCTTCGATACGCTCAGTAATATCACTGTAGGTTGTAACAAAGCCTCCGCCCGGCATTGGGTTTCCCTGAAGTTCTATTGTTAATGAGCCCTGCTGGCGCTGGTAACGATAGGCACTACCAGCACGTAAGTAACTCAGACGTTTTTGAATTTCACTTTCGACGTCTCCGTTTTCAGAGGTACTTAACAGACCGCGACTGGCGTTGTAACGCAGCAGTTCTTCAACAGGCATTCCTGAGCGGACTAATCCGTCCGGGTAAGCAAATATCTCCAGATAACGTCGGTTCCATGCTACCAGTCTCAGCTTTTGGTCGACCACACTAATGCCCTGCGGAATATTTTCGACGGAAGCCTGTAAAAGCTCCCGGTTAAACTGATAAAGGCGTGACGCTTCGGTCGCCCAGTCAACCACCCGGGAAACCGGGAATTCCTGCTGTTCCGAAACGGTATCCAACAGAAGCCGGCTGGCTGAAGTGCCTATTACCGCTGATAACTCACGCTCGATACGAACCAGCATAGGAGCCGGAACCATCGCCTGGCCTTCCGGGGTTAACAGATCCATTCTCAGCCGCTGTTGAATAGCCGCTAATTGCTGGTCATCGTAAAACCGGGACAAAAGTGAACGCAGCCGGGCCCAGGTGAGACTTGGCTGTTGTGTATAACTGTCACTGTTATCAATATGGGGCAGTTCCGTCTGAACATTTCTGCTAATTACCGAGAATAACCAAAAGCAGGCCAGGTTGGCTCCCAGGCTAATGAGTACGCCATTGGCGATATCAATATCGGTAACCAGAGGTTGACGGCCGATGGATGGAATGAGTAAAAGTACCAGCCAGAGAATCGTACCGACAGCGAGTCCGGCCAGCACCCCGGTTTGAGTCGCATTTCGCCACACAACCGTCGCTAAAATAGCGGGAGCCAACTGAGCCAGTAAGGCCAGTGAGAGTAACCCGGAGTTTACCAATGGCATCGACTCAATGGTGGCCTGATAGTACAGGTAGGCCATAAACATGACCACGACCATTGTCATGCGTCGAATGGACAAAATTCGCTTGGGCGTAAAGCTAAACTGCCTGAGTTTTTGCCGGGTCATGCGCAACCAGACGGGCATAACCACGTCGTTTGAGACCATGATGCTCAACGCCAGTAACGCAATAATGACCATGCTGGTAGCTGCTGACAAACCGCCAATAAAGGCAATAAGGGTAATATCCGGCCTGTCCATCATAAGCGGAATGGCAAGCAGAAAGGTATCCTGCCCCGCTTGTTCCGGTGCTAGGTGTAATGCGCTTAATGCCAGCGGCAGTATGAAAAAATTAATAGCGAACAGGTATAGCGGAAAAGCCCAGCGTGCCGTTTTCAATTCATCGGGATGGGTGTTTTCCACATAGCCCACATGAAACTGGCGAGGCAGACAAAACATGGATAGCCCGCCTAACAGCATATGTACCGCAAACACATAGCCGCCATGCTCACGCCCGGCCAGAACTTCCTGAGTGTGCGCTGACTGAAAACTGGTTTGGAAAAGGTCGGCTAAACCGTCGAACACGGTATAACTGGCAAATAGCCCCACAATGATAAAAGCACCAAGCTTTACTAAAGACTCGAAAGCAATGGCATCCATTAAACCGGAATGCTGTTCGGCCAAACTAAGGCGGCGTGTACCAAAAAGGAAACCGAACCCAATCATGGTTAAAGCTACCAGGAAGGAAAGGTCGAATAGCCACGACGGGTTATTATCAAACCCGGTGACAGCCGCAAAACTTGATGTGACCGCACGTAATTGCAGTGATATGTATGGCACGACGGCGATAAAAGCGGTAATGGCGACAATTCCGGCTAATAAAGGCGACTTGCCGTAGCGTGTGCCGATGAGATCGGCAATGGACGTAATATTCTGATGTTTACAATAATTGAGTAGCTTAAGTTGTAAGCCATGAAGCACGATAAAAACAACAATTGCACCGGCGTAAGTTGGCGCAAAGGCCCAGCCATAGTAGGCAGACTGAGTAATGGTTCCGAAAAACGCCCATGACGTGCAGTGCACACCCTGAGCCAGGGAGTAGCGATAAGGCTTTACCCGGTTGGACGCTGCCCGGTCACCGCGATAAGCAATGCTGAATAGAATGGTTAAGTAAGCAATTGCTGCAAAAACGGTGACTTCGATGCTTAGCATGGCTAATGGTGATCCTGCTGATCACGGAAAACAGTCAGCGACCAGTTAAACTTAATTGCCCCTAAGCGAATCAGCAGCGTTGATGTCATACCAGCAGCTAATGCTATCAAAGGTTGGTAAGGAACCAGCAGAACATAAACCGTAGCCCCTGCGATGCAAGTCGTTGCGTACAACTCACTTTTTAAAACCATGGGAATATCACGGGCAAGAACGTCACGGAGCATGCCACCAAAACAGGCCGATATGGTTCCCATAATAATAGCGATAAAAGGTGAAAAGCCCGCTGATAAGGTTTTCTCCGCGCCCATTGTTGCAAAAAAGGCAAGTCCAATGGCATCGGCGACCATTAATGTTGTCATGGGAATATAGGCTTTAAAGCGCAGCCAGACTATAGTGAGTAACGCCGCAATAATAATGGTGTAAAGGTAGTTGGGATCGTAAGTCCAGAAAACCGGTAAACCCAGTATAAGATCGCGAGTCGTTCCGCCGCCAATAGCCGTTGCTGATGCTAAAACCAGTACGCCAAAACCATCCATTTTCTTACGAAACGCTAATAACGTACCAGCTATCGCAAAAACCGCGACACCAGCATGATCTGTCCAGTAAAATATCAATTCCATGAGTAATCAAAAAGTAGCAATGGTATAACTTAGTTTGTCATTAACCTTTATTGATTCCCAGCACAAATTGAGTGGCTATTTGCTATTCATAATTTTATCATGGCACCAACGTCAGAAAGGCTGTTGGGCTAAGGATTAGCGAGAATGAGTGCAACTCAGTACACGACAAAACACGCGGTTGACGAACTCGTTGACAGTTATCAACGAGTTCCCATGTTAGTTATTGCAACGCACCCGGATAGATCACGGATAGGCGAACGTGCCGCATTAATTGATTTGCACAATGAGGGCAATGATTATTTAAGCCGGGTAAAACCCGAATTCGCTAAAAATGGCAATGCCGGTAGAGCCTTGCTTGATGAATTTATTAGTCGTTCACCCATTATTTTTCAAAGTGAACCCGATGGGCGCATAAAGCTTCGGGCACATAGCACTAAAACGACGGTAACCGTTGTTGGCCGGGGCGTTCAGGACGAGTATGTGCTGCACGAAAGAGAGCTGGATAATGGCGTGGTTATTGGTTTAAACCATAGAATCGTTTTATTGTTGAAGCTTCTGCCGCTGCATGACTCTGCGGTTGATGATAACGATGTACTTTTTGGTATCAGTTCCGATATTCGGGCTATCAGACAACGTGTAGAGCAACTGGCCAGTATGAGTCTGCCGGTTATGATTAGAGGTGCGGCCGGAGTAGGAAAACAGCAGGCGGCTTATGCTATTCATCAGGCCAGTGAAAGGCGCGACAAGCCGTTCATCAGCGTGAACCTCGCTGCAATTCATGACGCAGTCGCCGAAGCTGAACTGTTTGGGAGCGAACGCGACGGAAACCGTCAGCTTGGCTATTTTGAGCAAGCAAACGGTGGAACTATTGTACTTGAAGATATCGAAGACGCTTCGGTGAATGTGCATCGCTTATTGCACACTGTTCTGCAAAGTGGCTCAGTTGTCCCTGTCGGCACCGAGGATACGCAGCCTATCAACTGTCGTATTATGTTTACCAGCCATAAAGACCCTGGCGACATTGAAGAAAACTCGACGTTATCGATGCTCATTGAAAAGCTGTCCGCCTATCAGTTGTTTATTCCGCCTTTAACGGAAAGGCGTGAAGACATAGGCTTGTTGTTCGATTATTTTGTTCGGGAACAATGGCAAAAGCTTTATGGTAACCGCGCGTACGATGCGAAAATTTCCGGTGAACTAATGAGCCAGCTAATGACATTTCATTGGCCTGGCAATGTGCGGCAGTTGCGAAATGTTGCTCGACAGGTGGTTATTGATAGCCGCGATCAGGAGCAATTGCATTTGGATCCGCAACTACTCTCTATGCTTAGGCCCACCTCGGTAAATGGTCATTGGGAAGAAGAAACACATGTTCAGCGGCGACCAAACAGTGTGAGCCGCAACGAGTTATTAGAAACGCTGGAAAGTTGTCGCTTTGAGCTGCAGGCTACAGCGAAAAAACTCGGTATTTCCCGAGCGTCTGTTTATCAGTTAATTCAACGTTTTGAAGGTGTGCGAACCGCACAGGATTTATCCGAAGAAGAGATTAAGCAAAGCTACGAGAAAAACCGTTCTGACACCGAAAAAATGATGTGGGATTTACAAGTATCACAAATTGGTTTGAGGCGCAGGCTGAAAAGTTTGGGATATGATATTTGATAATACTGAGCGGCGTTAAACTTTCTGATAGTATAACGGGTTTAGATAAATTGAATTGTATTTTGCAATAGCTGTCCCCATATCGTGAGATGGTTGTTCAAAAATTAATAATAAATTTAAATTAACTGAGGGAATTTTATGGACTTTTTTATTAGCTCAGCTTACGCGCAAGACGCAGGTGGCCAAAGTGGCGGTGGCATGGAATTAATTTTCATGCTGGTAATGTTTGCTTTGATTTTCTACTTCATGATTTACCGTCCGCAAGCTAAGCGTGTTAAGCAGCATAAAGAATTGATGGGTGCATTGAGCAAGGGTGATGAAGTACTTACTCAAGGCGGTTTAGTCGGTAAAATTACCAAAGTAAGCGACGATAAAGACTTTCTTGTTATTGCTTTGACTGACGAGCTAGAAGTAACCATCCAGAAAGGTTCTGTGACTTCCGTTCTTCCTAAAGGAACAATGAAGTCTCTCTAATCTCTGACATTAGAAACAGGGGCACGACGTGTTAAATAAATACCCGTTGTGGAAAAACCTGCTGGTTATTTTTATCGTTTTAGTGGCAGCGCTTTATGCGCTGCCAAATATTTACGGTGAAGACCCGGCAGTTCAAGTTTCCGCAAACCGAAATGCGACCATTGATACCAGCACTATGGATCGCGTAAAAAGCAGTCTGGAAAACGTTGGCATACAAGCAAAAAGTATCGCACTGGAAGAAGAGCAGCTACTGGTCCGCTTAAACTCGGACGATGAGCAGCTAAAAGCCCGGGAAACTATCCTGGACAGCTTAGGTGATAATTACATTGTTGCTTTGAACTTAGCGCCCGCAACACCTGAGTGGCTGAAAAGTGTTGGTGCTCAGCCGATGAAGCTTGGGCTTGATTTGCGCGGCGGTGTGCACTTCTTAATGGAAATCGACATGGACGAAGCTGTCCGCAAAATTGTCGATGGTATGAAAGACACAATCCGCACAGAGTTGCGTGAAGAGCGTATTCGTTACAGTGCCGTTAGAGTTGACGACACTACTGTAGAAGTTGAGCTGCGTACTGACGAAGCCTATGCCGAGGCCGCAAGCTACTTAGACGGCAGGTATCAGGGCTATAACCTGGTAGAAGACGAAGAAAACCGGCTGCTGCAGTTGCAGATGAGTGATCAGAAGCTTGCGGAAACTCGAGATTATGCGGTGTCGCAAAACATCACCATTATGCGTAACCGGGTGAATGAGCTGGGTGTTGCAGAGCCAGTTATTCAACGTCAGGGCTCTAACCGCATTGTTGTTGAGCTTCCCGGGGTGCAGGATACTGCCCGGGCGAAAGAAATTTTAGGGGCTACAGCAACGCTGGAGTTCCGTATGGTTGACTCCGAAAACGACGTACGCGACGCCGTCAACGGCCGAGTGCCTTTTGGTAGTGAGTTAATGCCAATGCGTGATGGTCCACAGCAGCTACTGAAAGAAGACGTTATTCTGACTGGTGACCATATTGTTAACGCAGGCGTTGGTTACGATGAGTACAACCGCCCTCAGGTTAATATTACGCTGGATGGTGCTGGCGGCAATAAAATGTCTATGGCAACCAAAGACCATGTTGGTCAGCCTATGGCAACGGTTTTTATCGAATATAAAGCCACCGATGAGCGTGATGAAGAAGGTAACCTGCAGTTCACCAAAAACGCAGAAGTTATTAACGTAGCCACTATTCAGTCTCGTTTAGGCAGTAGCTTCCGTATTACGGGTGTTGGCGCTAACGAAGCACAGAATCTGGCGCTGCTATTACGCGCCGGTGCGTTGATAGCCCCCATACAGATTGTTGAAGAACGCACCGTAGGACCAAGCCTGGGACAGCAAAACATTGATTCAGGTACACAGGCTATTTTCTGGGGCTTTGTTTTAGTACTGGCCTTTATGGTTGTGTACTACAAGAAGTTTGGTTTGGTGGCAAACACAGCTTTGGCAGCTAACCTGATTCTTATTATCGGTGTTATGTCGATGATACCCGGCGCAACACTGACCTTGCCAGGTATGGCCGGTATTGTATTGACCGTCGGTATGGCCGTTGACGCCAATGTGCTTATTTTTGAGCGTATACGCGAAGAAATTAAAGCTAAGCGGAGTCCGCAACAGGCCATTCATCATGGTTACGACAGCGCTTTGTCGACCATTGCCGATGCTAACGTCACAACGTTAATTGCGGCGCTTATATTGTTCGCTATTGGTAACGGTCCTATTAAAGGCTTTGCCATCACTCTTGCTATCGGGATTATCACATCCATGTTTACTGCGATAGTCGGAACCCGAGCCATTGTTAACTCAGTTTGGGGCGGCAAAAAGCTGTCTAAACTGCCTATCTAGGGGGAGCCATGCAAGAGATTATAAAGACAAATGAACGACTTCCCTTCATGCGGTTCCGCGGAATTATGGGCATTATCAGTATTATACTGGTGGTGGCTTCCATAGCTTCTTTATCGGTTAATAAGCTCAATTTTGGGCTTGATTTTACCGGCGGAACACTACTTGAGGTGGGGTTTGAAAAACCAGCAGATTTAAGCCGGGTGAGAAGTGCGTTAGACAATAAGGGCTTCGGTGATGCCGTGGTGCAGAACTACGGCACCCAGGAAGATATCCTTATTCGTCTGGAGCCGCGTGAAGGCGTGAAAGCCGAGCAGCTCGGCACCGATATTCTTGACTCTTTGCGCGCTGAATTTGAGCAAACCGTTGAGATGCGCCGTATAGAGTTTGTGGGCCCCAATGTTGGTGATGAGTTCATCGAACAGGGTGGGCTGGCCATGTTAACCGCTCTTATTTGTATTTTGCTTTACATTGCGATGCGGTTTGAATGGCGTCTCGCTGTTGGCGCGGTTGCAGCCTTAGCACACGATGTTATTTTGACTTTAGGACTGTTTTCAATATTGCAGCTTGAATTCGACTTAACGGTAATGGCAGCTCTGCTGGCGGTTATCGGTTACTCAATTAACGATACCGTGGTGGTCTGTGACCGGATTAGGGAAACTTTCCGTAAGTTTGCTAAGTTAACACCTATTCAGACAGTTAACCGGGCATTAACCGATACGCTGAGCCGAACCTTAGTGACCTCGTTAACAACGATACTGGTGCTGCTGACATTGTTCTTCCTTGGTGGACCGTTAATTCACGGGTTTGCTACGGCTTTATTATTTGGTGTGGTTATTGGTACTTATTCATCCATTTATATCGCCAGTACAGTGGCTCTGGCCTTTGGCGTAAGCCGTGACGACTTAATGCCGACGGAAGTGGAAAAAGAAGGCGCGGATCAGGATCCTTTGCCTTAATATAGGTATAACTGTTTAACTTGAACGGAGTGCATTTGACATGTTGGCTGTAGTTTCACCTGCAAAAAACCTGGATTATGAAAGCAACTTGCCGAGCCTCGATGTAACTCAGCCACGATTGCTGGATAACGCCGAAGAGTTGGTGAAGGTGTGCCGGCAGTTGAGCCCTCAGCAATTGGGTTCGTTAATGAAAATTAGCGACAAACTGGCCGGCCTTAATGCCGCTCGGTTTGAGCAATGGCAACGGCCTTTTAATGAAGAAAATGCACGTCCGGCAATGTTCGCGTTTAACGGTGATGTCTATACTGGATTAGATGCTGCCAGTTTGAATTCGGAAGCCATTAATACGGCACAGCAACAGCTGCGAATTCTTTCTGGCCTTTATGGTGTCTTGCGTCCGTTGGATCTTATGCAGCCTTATCGGCTGGAGATGGGAACTAAATTGGACAATCCAAAGGGTAAAAACCTATATGAATACTGGGGCGATACCATTACTGAGCTGCTGAATGACGACTTGGCCAAGCTGGGAAGCTCAACGTTGGTTAACTTAGCGTCAAATGAGTATTTTTCTGCCGTTAAGCCAAAAGCGCTTAATGCGGATATTATCACTCCCGTATTTAAAGACGAGAAAAACGGCCAGTATAAAGTTATCAGCTTTTATGCGAAGAAGGCGCGGGGGCTTATGGCGCGATTCATCGTGAACCAAAAGCCAAAATCTGTGTCTGATCTTAAAGAGTTTGATGCAAGTGGTTATCGCTTTAATGAAGCAATGTCGAGCGATAAACAATTGGTTTTTTGTCGTGCTGAGCAAAAGTAGAGGAGCGCACAATGAGTGACGATCAGGTTGAAACATCACCGGCAACTGAAGAAGCCAGTCGTAAAACGACTTGGGTTGTCGTTAGCTTAATTGTGTTGGCAGTTATCGCCGCTATTGTATGGTGGTGGTTACCCGCTTCAGAAGACAAGAAGCCACAAACAGAGACGGTCGAGGTGGATCAGCAGCAATCTACTGAAGTTGCAGTGGAAAGCTATGACGAAGAAACGGCGGAGCCTGAGCCGGAACTGGAATTAGAACCAATTCCAACAGAGCCGGAAGCAGCTCCTGAATCTCAGGAACCCGAGCCTGAACCCATAGCTTTGCCTGAACTTGATGAGAGCACACCAACCGTGTTGCAGAACCTTGATTCAGCGGAAATCAATATTCGTCCATTAAAAAGCTCTCAGCTTATCCGCGATGCTGTTGTGCTAATGGATAACATCAGCAACGGCAGTATTGTTCGCGAACGCACTATCGTACAACGTCCCGATGGGCGCTTTAAGGTACTGGAAGTGGATGGCGAACTTTATATCGATGAAAGCAGTTATCACCGCTACGATGCTTTAGTTGACTGGTTTGTGAGCCTGGAGGCAGATGTCTTAGTTGAAAACTACGAGTTATTTAAGCCCTTAGTGCAGAAAGCTTACGCAGAAATCGGGTATCCGGAATCTGACTTTGACAATACTTTGCTGGACGCTATCGAAGTTGCTCTTGATACACCGGTACCGGATGGACTGGTTCAAGTAGAAGACGATAGCGTAATGTATACCTTTGCGGACGATAGCTATGAGTCATTACCGGCGGCGCAAAAGCAGTTATTACGTATGGGGCCGGATAATATTCAACGTGTAAAAGATAAATTACGCGAAATAAGAAGAGCGTTGCAGTAAGTTTATGACGGATAAAAATACCATTCCGGAATTCGTTAAAGGCGAGTTCCCTGTTACCCATAATCGATTCCTGCGCTGGGTTGGCCGACTTGGTCTGCGAGTTCTGGGCGGATGGAAAATTAATGGTGAAATGCCAAGCGTGAAAAAGGCCATTCTTCCTGTGGCACCACACACCTCAAACTGGGACTTTCCAGTCGGTGCATGCGTTATGTTAGCTATGGGTTTGAAACTGAATTACCTTGCCAAGCATAGCTTGTTCCGTTTTCCGCTCAAAGGACTGCTGACAAAACTGGGTGGCATTCCTATAGACAGAAGTAGCGCCAATGGTGTGGTCGGCAACATGGTAAAGCAGTTCAGAGAAAAAGATGAACTGATTCTGGTGATAACGCCGGAAGGAACCCGAAAACGTGTGCATGAATGGAAAAAAGGGTTCTTACACATGGCACAGCAAGCAAAAGTGCCTGTTGTCCCCATAGCGTTTGACTATGCGCGAAAAGCGATTGATATTGGCCCGGCACTAATGGTTAGTGACGAAATTGAGAAAGAACTGGAGCGAGTGAAGTCCTATTTCGAACATGCTCAAGGTAAGCGGGGAGAGGCGTGTTGAAGCTTCCTTTGCGGCTTTGTCTACTGCTGTTAATACTGCCGGTTTTTCATTCGGCGGTAGCGGCGGACTTCTGGCGCAGTGAGTGGATGGTGCCTGAATCTGCTGAAGGCAAAAAGCTAATAATTCGCCCAATAGAAGCATCGGATGCTGATCGCTTCTTCCACAGTTACATGACATCGCAAAAGTGGCTGTATAACCGTCTTGGGTGGGCCTGGCCTTCGGAAAAAAGCAGTCTGGAACAAAATGAAACCATGGTGAGCTACCACCTGGAGCAAGCCAAAGAAAGAACAAGCTTTACCTACTTAGTACTTGATAAAGAAGACAAGTCCATAATTGGCGCCGTTTACATGGTACCCGTTGCCGCCAGCAGAGAAGAGAAAAGCGGTATTCCCCGCAATGCTTATAACGCTGAAATTAGCTGGTGGTTATTAGAGTCAGCGGTGAATGACAATTTGCACAATGACTTTTTTGTTTTGTTAACAAATTGGCTGGAAGCAAGCTGGCCCTGGCGGCAAGTGTTGTTCCCGGTATCGCAAAGCAACGATACAGCCTTACAGCTATTAGAAAGTAGTAACGCGCGTTCGCTCGGGCGTGACTTAGATGCAGAAGAAAAGTATTTCTCCTACGCAATATCACGCAAATAATCCCGCATTGTGCTATCATCGCGCGCAATTAACGAACGGTTAATAAGGAAAACTCATGCAGGTAATTGAAGGCGGAATTAACGCAGCTGGTAAAAAGTTTGCCATTATTGTCTCCCGGTTTAACCATTTTATGGTGGAAAGCCTGTTAGACGGTGCTGTGCAGACGCTGAAACACTACGGTGAAGTAGCCGACGAAGACATCACGGTTGTGCGTGTTCCCGGCGCCTATGAAATGCCGGTAACGGCTAAGCGGCTGGCAAGCTCAGGTAAATACGATGCGATTATTGCCGTTGGTGCTGTTATTCGTGGCGGAACACCTCACTTTGAGTTTGTTGCAGGTGAATGTAATAGCGGGTTAGGCCGGGTTGCAACGGAATTTGATCTGCCAGTGGCGTTTGGTGTTATTACCACTGATACGCTGGAACAAGCCATTGAACGCAGTGGTTCTAAAGCCGGTAATAAAGGCTCGGAAGCCGCATTAAGCGCGCTTGAAATGGTTAATGTACTGAAACAACTCTGAGACACATTAAATGAAACCCGCAGCAAGAAGAAAGGCCCGTAAGCTGGCCGTGCAAGCAATTTACTCATGGCAGTTATCGCAAAATAGCTTTAGCGATATTGAGGCTCAATTTTTAACAGAAAACGATACCAGCAAAGTCGATGTCGACTACTTTTTAGAGTTGGTTCGTGGTGTTGGCGGGCATTACCGGACACTGGACGATGCGCTGGAACCGTTTTTAGACAGACCCATTAAAGAACTCGACCCAATTGAAATGGCGGTTCTGAGACTGGCTGCCTACGAGTTGCGCGAGCGCGTGGATGTGCCTTATAAAGTCGCTATTAATGAAGCGATAGAGTTGGCTAAATCTTTCGGTGCTGACGAAAGCCATCGTTTTGTGAACGGCGTTCTCGATAAAGCAGTAGATACTCTCCGCCCAACCAGGCAGTAACTTATGCCCCGCGATGAATTTTCGCTAATCAATGAATACTTTACTCATCGCTCCGCAAAACGGGGCGATGTTGCTATGGGGATTGGAGATGACGGTGCCGTTGTCCGTCCACTGCCCGAGCATGACCTCGTCATTGTTACCGACACTTTGGTAGAAGGCGTACATTTTGATAAAACCACACCGCCAAGAGCAATTGGTCATAAAAGTGTGGCTGTTAACCTAAGTGACTTAGCGGCAATGGGTGCCCAGCCGTGTTGGGTGAGCCTGGCATTAACCCTGCCAAACGTTGATGAAGACTGGCTGCAGGAGTTTAGTGGTGGGTTGGATGAAATTTGCAGTTACTACGACTGTCAGTTGATTGGTGGCGATACAACCAGAGGGCCGCTCACTATTACCGTAACTGCGCATGGACAGCTGCCTTCAGGAAGCGCAATACCGCGTTCCGGAGCCAAAGCAGGAGACTGGATTTACGTTAGCGGCTCTCTGGGCGATGCAGGCTTAGGCCTGAAGGTAACTCAGGACAAGGTCAGCACAACAGGGCGGCACTTACAGCAAGTGATAGAGCGGTTGCACTTTCCTACGCCCAGAGTTGCGTTGGGACAAACGTTACGTGGCATAGCCAGCTCCTGTATTGATGTTTCCGATGGCTTACTTGCAGATTTGGGGCATTTAATGACAGAAGCCGGAACTGTCGGTCAACTCGAATTAGATAAACTGCCGTTGTCTTTAGCCCTAACAGAAACATTAAAAGTGGATGAAGCATTAGCTTTGGCACTAACCGCTGGCGACGATTACGAGCTTTGCTTTACCTTGCCAGAAGAGCATCGCGGACGTATGGAAACCCTGACAGCCCACCTTAAAACACGACCAGTTTGTATTGGCAGGGTCGCTAATGGCGGACAAGGGGGTATTCAATTGCGTTATCAGGGCGAGGAATGGTCTCTGGCCGATGGTTACCACAGTTTTAATCATTTTGCGGAAGGTGAGCTTTCCGGGGAAAAGGGCTAGAGGGTTATGTACTAATGTCAAAGACATCGCTTTCATGGTTTAACCCAATACATTGGCTGGCTCTGGGGTTTGGTTCGGGTCTGGCGCCCAAAGCTCCCGGTACTTTTGGTACTCTTGTTGGTATCCCTGTTGTTTTCTTAATGGCTCAGCTTAGCTGGTGGGAGTATCTGCTCGCGCTGGTGGTGATGACGCTTGCGGGTATCTGGATCTGCCAGTATACGGCGAAGGCTATGGGAGAGCACGATCACCCTGCTATTGTCTGGGATGAAATAGTTGGCTACGCCATAGCCATGTTCGCGCTGCCGGCAGAACCTTTTTGGTTGATTGCCGCTTTTGTCCTATTTCGTCTTTTTGATATCTGGAAACCCGGTCCAATAGGCTGGGCTGACAGAAAGCTGCACGGTGGTAACGGCATCATGATGGATGATGTCCTCGCCGGTATTTTCTCTGCGGCGTTATTGCACCTTGGATGGTGGATATCGGGTTTACTCAGCTAAATAAACCCGACACTCTAACCGTCTGTTCTAACCTTTTTTCAGGAAGTTACTCACCTGGCTCTGGATGCCTTTCGCGTCTAGTCCAATTTCCTCGCGAACCTCGCTTTGAGAGCCATGTTTAATGAACGCATCGGGCAAACCAATATTGAGAACCTGAGGACAGGCTTTGTGCTGCGAGACGTATTCACTGACTGCACTGCCTGCACCGCCTGCTACAACGTTTTCTTCCACCGTAACGAGTACTGAGTGGCTTTTCATTAATTCGTCCACACAGTTGGTGTCCAGCGGTTTTACGAAACGCATGTCAATGACGGTAGCATTAAATGCTGAAGCGGCTTCTTCTACTTCGGGCAACAGGGTGCCAAAGTTTAAGAATGCGACATCCTGTCCCTTTTTAACGGTTACCGCTTTACCAATTTCTATAGCCTTCCCCTGACGTAACTCCAGCCCAACGCCTGCACCACGAGGGTATCGTACGGCAGCCGGACCTTTATGCTGGTAGCCGGTGGTTAGCATATCCAGACATTCTTGTTCATTACTGGGCGCCATAACCAGCATGTTTGGAACACAACGAAGGTAGCTTAAATCGAAAGCGCCCTGATGGGTTGGTCCGTCGGCACCGACAATGCCGGCACGGTCTATGGCAAACAGCACGTCTAAATTCTGCAAAGCCACGTCATGAATTAATTGGTCGTAACCGCGTTGCAAGAAGGTAGAGTAAATGGCAACAACTGGCTTCATTCCGGCAATGGCTAAACCTGCGGCGTAGGTCACGCTGTGTTGCTCAGCAATTGCCACATCAAAATACTGTTTTGGGAAGCGCTGCGAAAACTCAACCATACCGGAGCCTTCACGCATTGCCGGAGTTACTGCCATTAGCGACGGGTCGCCACTTGCGGTATCACACAGCCATTGCCCAAAAATTTCAGAGTAGCTGGGAACGCCTGCCGCTTTTTTCGGCAAGCTGGATTCCGCCGGGTCAAATTTAGGAACGCCGTGATAACCAATGGGGTCTTCCTCGGCTGGTTTATAACCTTTTCCTTTTTGCGTCACTATGTGCAGTAATTGCGGACCTTTTAAATCGCGCATGTTCGATAAAGTTTCAACCAGGGTGTCGACATCATGACCGTCGATAGGACCTATGTAGTTGAAGCCCAGCTCTTCAAAAATAGTACCCGGTGCCATCATGCCTTTCATGTGCTCTTCAGCGCGGCTGGCAAAATGACGAATATGTGGCAGAGGGCTGAGTAACTTTTTACTGCCTTCGCGTAATGAAGTATAAAAACGACCGGATAACAAACGCGCAAAGTGATGATTCAAAGCACCGACGTTTTCAGAAATGGACATATCGTTGTCGTTTAACACCACCAGCATGTCGGGTTTTATGTCACCAGCATGGTTCATTGCTTCGAACGCCATACCTGCGGTCATGGCTCCGTCACCAATAATAGACACCACTTTCTGGCGTAAACTTTGGCGTTGTGCTGCCACGGCCAGGCCTAAAGCAGCAGATATTGACGTGCTTGAGTGGCCCACTGACAAGACATCGTATTCGCTTTCTTCCCGCCATGGAAAAGGGTGTAACCCGTCTTTCTGACGAATACTGTGCAACTGCTGTTTACGCCCGGTCAGTATTTTATGCGGATAAGCCTGATGGCCAACATCCCACACCAGCTTGTCTTCAGGAGTGTGGTAGATGTAGTGCAGGGCGACTGTTAACTCAACCGTACCTAAACCGGACGCAAGGTGGCCACTGCTCTGACTGACCGATGTCAGTAAAAACTGACGAATTTCAGCACACAAGTCAGGTAATTGCGTGCGCGACAGGCGACGCAAGTCAGCGGGTAAATTAATTTTATCGAGTAACGGATGTTGTTGAGTCATTCAGTTAGTGGTCCCGCTTTAACAGCAAGTCGGAAAATTGTTCGAGTTTGTCGGTATTGTAAGGGATATCGCCTAATGACTGTAGCGCTTTATTGTGTAAGTTTTGTAAGCGGCGTTGAGCGCCTTCAATACCTAACAAACGCACGTATGTGGATTTTTCAGACGCGGCATCTGAACCCTGGGGTTTCCCCAGCGCTTCAGTGTTACCTACAACATCGAGAATATCATCCTGTACTTGAAATGCCAGCCCCAAATAACGCGCAAATTGTTCGAATTTTTCTTGCCACTTTTGGGCGTCGCTGCTACCACATAAAACGCCCATGCTGGCTGCTGCAGTTATTAGTGCACCGGTTTTACTTAAATGCATTTGCTCCAGTGCACTTTCAGTAAGGTTCTTTGCCGTTGCCTGTAAATCAATTGCCTGACCGGCACACATGCCCCGGGCACCGCTGGCTTTCGCCAATACATGAACGAGTTGCAGTTGGCGATCAGCCGGTATGTCCTGCATGCTGCTCTCGGTCAGTATTTCAAAAGCCAGAGTCTGTAGTGCATCACCTGCGAGAATAGCTGTCGCTTCATCGTACGCAATATGGCAAGTCGGTTGCCCGCGACGTAAATCGTCGTTATCCATGGCGGGTAAGTCGTCATGAATTAATGAATAAGCGTGAATTAACTCAATAGCAGCTGCTGCACGCAAGGCATCGTTTTGGTTAGCACCGCAGATATCGGCAACAGTCATTACCAGGTAGGGGCGAATGCGCTTCCCACCCAGTAAAACACCATGCTGCATTGCCTGACTCAAACGCTTATTTAATGTCAGGGGCTCGAGCTTCTGCTGTAAAAATGTGTCGACTTGCTTTCTTGTGTCTGCTGTTAACGAATTAATCGTCACATCAGTTCTCCATCGCTTTCATCATTGCCTGATTGTTGTTGCTCGGCTAACAGGGTTGTGACTTTTTGTTCAGCCTGCTGCAGTTGTTGCTGGCTGGAGCGTGACAGCGCAATGGCCTGCTCAAACTTTTTCAGCGACTGTTCTAAGGGTAGATCGCCTTGCTCCAGTTCATTAACCAGTTGCTCTAACTGTTCCAGAGCCTGTTCAAAGGATTGCTGTTTCTGTTCTTCTGCCATAGCTGAGTCTGCCTTAAAATCTGTTTTGAGCCGCATTGCTACAAGAATGAAAGTTAATTATCCGATAAAGAATCCCGAATGTCAGCCGATGATCTCATTATTCCTGTGTAAGATGATCAGATGTCGCTTGTCAGAGCGGCGCTATTGTTTAAGAATGAGCACAGCAGCATAAGCGAAAACGCAAATCGGGGAGGAAAGCTGAGTGGATATAGCAACGCTCATAGGAATTATCGGCGCCATCGGCTTTGTTGTGGTCGCCATGATTCTGGGTGGGGACATAGGGCTGTTTTTAGATACTCGCTCGTTCTTTATCGTATTTGGTGGTTCATTATTTATAACCTTAGCTAACTTCTCGTTAAGCCAGTTTTTAGGGACGGGGAAAGTTGTTGTTAAGGCCTTTTTCTTTAAAATTGAACACCCACAAGAGCTTATCGATACTGCCGTTGAAATGGCTGACTCTGCGAGAAAAGGCGGTTTCCTGGCATTGGAAGAGGCGGAAATTCCGAATAAGTTCTTTCGTAAAGGCGTCGACATGCTCGTTGATGGCCATGACGCTGAAGTGGTTCGCCAAACCTTGTCAAAAGACATAAAAATGAGCTTTTCTCGTCACGAGGAAGGTGCCCGCGTATTTAAAATACTCAGTGATGTCGCCCCGGCAATGGGTATGATAGGTACCTTGATTGGTTTGGTCGCTATGCTTTCCAATATGGACGACCCTAAAGCCATAGGCCCGGCTATGGCCGTTGCCTTGTTAACCACGCTTTATGGTGCTTTTCTGGCTAACGTTATTGCTATTCCTATTGCCAATAAACTGCTGCTGCGCGCAGAACAGGAAAAGCTGAACCAACAATTAATACTGGATGCCATTTTAGGTATTCAGGACGGTCAAAACCCTCGTGTCATTGAAGGTATTTTGCGTAATTACCTGGCTGAATCTAAGCGTATTGGTAATGAGGATGAGGACGAGTAGTCATGGCCTCAGAGAAAGTCAGAGACGAAGAAGAAGAAGATTGCAACTGCCCGCCGGCGGGCTTACCTATGTGGATGGCAACCTTTGCCGATCTCATGACTTTGCTCATGTGCTTCTTCGTGCTCTTGCTGGCTTTCTCCGAAATGGACGTATTAAAGTTTAAGCAAATAGCCGGTTCTATGAAGTACGCCTTAGGTGTACAGAATAAAATTGAAGTTAAAGACATTCCTAAAGGTACCAGTGTCATTGCACAGGAATTCCGGCCTGGCCGTCCGGAGCCGACCCCCATTGAAACCATTCAGCAACAAACCGTTGAAATGACCCAGCAAATGCTGGAGTTCCAGGAAGGCGAGTCTGATTTTGCCGGCGGTCAGCAAACCGAACGTGGTGGTCAGGAAGCCGACAGCGCAGAAGATCAAAAAGAAGCGGAATCTGAAAACACCGAGGCCATGACTCAGGTGTCTAAAGAGCTTATGCGCCGCATTGAACAGCAGCTAGAGAATGAAATTAAAGCCGGAACCATAGAGCTGGAACAGCATGGTCAGCAAATCATTATTCGTATTCGCGAGCAGGGCTCATTCCCTGAAGGCTCTGCATTCTTACAGCCGCAGTTCCGACCTATCATTCAGCAGGTTGCCGGGGCGTTAAAAGATATTCCCGGCGAAGTGACCATTTCCGGGCACAGTGATAATGAACGTCTGGTTTCAGAAATCTACTCGTCGCGTTGGGATCTCTCCAGCAAACGCGCGGTGGCCGTTGCTGAAGAAATGCTGAAAGTTGAAGATTTTAGTGAGGACCGCTTGGTTGTCATGGGCTTCTCAGATACTAAACCATTAGTACCAAACAATTCTGAAGAAAATCGTAAGCGCAATCGCCGGGTTGAAATTTCGGTTATGCAGGGTAAGGCGGCAGAGTCTGACCCGGTTGATGTTATTGACTGAGTGCTGGTTTCTGTCGGGCAGGACACGTATAATTGCCCACTTTCCTAAAGACTTGACGATTTTGCTATGAAGTTTGTTGTTCGCCTGCACGCCGAAATTACCATTAAAAGCCGCTCTGTACGCAAGCGTTACGGTAAAGTACTTACCAATAACCTGCGTAAAATTCTGGCGCCAATAGATGACTCGGTTTACGCAAAGTGGCTGTGGGACCGAATTGAGGTTTCAGCCGATGGCGATGATTCTGAAGTACGTAATCAAATCAAAGAAGTCTTACAGAATACGCCGGGCATTTCCTGGTTTGCAGAGGTTATCGAGCAGCCATTAACCGACTTTGATGCCATTGCGGAATTAGTTGGCGAACACTGGTTACAGCGCCTGCCGGGTAAAACCTTTGCTATGCGTGTTAAACGTAAGGGGCATCACGAATTTAACTCGCAGCAGCTGGAGCGTTACATTGGTGGCTATTTGCTGCAACGCGTTCCGGACGCATCCGTTAACCTTTCTAAACCCGACCTTGAAATTGCACTGCAAATTACGAATAAGGTCGTGCACCTGGTTGGAGAGCGTATTAACGGTTTAGGTGGCTTTCCAATTCCTACTCAGGAAACTGTATTGTCCTTGCTTAGCGGCGGTTTTGATTCAGGCGTTGCAACCTATGAGTTTATCCGGCGCGGTGCGCGAACGCACTTCTGCTTCTTTAATTTAGGCGGCGATGCTCATGAAGTGGCCGTGCGTCAAATAGCCTATTACCTCTGGAAGCGTTACAGCGCTTCGCATCCCATTAAGTTCATCAGCGTCGATTTTGCGCCCATTGTTGATGACATTCTTACCAATGTGGAAAACGGACAAATGGGCGTGGTATTGAAGCGTCAAATGCTACGTGCTGCCGATAAAGTTGCGCGCTATGTCAAAGCTCAGGCTTTGGTCACCGGCGAGGCGATGGGGCAAGTTTCCAGTCAAACTCTGGCTAATTTGCGGGTTATTGACCAGGCAACGGGTGCGTTAGTTTTACGGCCTCTTATTACCAAGGACAAACAAGAAATTGTTGATGAAGCCAAGCGTATTGGCACCGAGCCTTTGGCAAAATCGATTCCCGAATACTGTGGGGTTATTTCAAATAAGCCAACGGTTAAAGCTATTCCTGCGGTTATCGAAGCCGAAGAAGCAAAGCTTAATAAAGATTTAATCGATCAAGTGGTGCAGGCGTCAAACGTACTCAGCATGCAGGATATAGCAACTCAAACTGATAAAGAACTGGAGCTGCCGGATACAACCACGGAACTCAAAAGTCATACCACCATCATAGATATTCGAAATGATGAAGAAATTGAAGCTGCGCCTTTGTCGGTAGATGTAGAGGTTATTGAGATACCATTTTTTAAATTAGCCACTCAATTTGCTGAATTGGATCAAAGTCGTGAATACCTGTTGTATTGTGATCAGGGCATTATGAGCCGGATGCAGGCTTTGTTATTGCACGAAAATGGCTATAGCAACGTATCGGTTTATAAGCCTTAATTTAATAGAGAAGTAAATTATGCTGGCAAGAGTTCTGTTTTTTGTTCTGCTGTCGATAACCACCTTTTTATTTCTGTGGCAGTTCCCTAGTACCGGAGCTCAGAGTATCCCTTATATGGATAAGCTGGTTCATTTTGTGATCTTCTTCGTTCTGGCTTTGACGTTCCACCGGGCCTTTGCGTTGTCTGCCAGGTTATCGCTTTTGTTTTTAGCCTGCTACGGTTTAATGATTGAATTGGCTCAGGCTTATGCGCCGGGGCGTGGCGCAGATGTTTATGACTGGTTAGCGGATGCCAGCGGGGTTATCGCTTACTTTGCCTGGCATCACTTGAGAGAAAAATACCTAAGAAAAAAGTCGCGTTAACGCGACTTTTTCTTTGTATCTTTTTTCTTTGCATCCTTTTTCTTTTTATCTTTCTTCTTAGAACGAGCCTTTTCTGTCGACGGGAACTTATACTGAGGCTTCAAGCCCTGAATGGTTCTTCTGTCGAGCTTAGCGTCTAAGTAACGTTCAATACGCCCCAGTAATAAAGCATCGTGCGCTTCCACTAATGAAATGGCTATGCCTTTCTGCCCACCGCGAGCGGTGCGGCCAATTCTGTGCAGATAGACGTCCGCTTGTTTTGGTAAGTCGTAGTTAACAACCACGGTAATATCATCAACGTCCAGGCCTCTTGCGGCTATATCGGTAGCTACTAACGTGATATCTGTGGTCTGTTTTAACTCGTTCATGATGCGCTGACGATCACTTTGCGGCATGTCGCCCCGCAAGGTGACAATTTTGCGCCCGGTACCAAACTGACTGCGTAAAAAGTTGGCGATGAGCTCTACCCGCTCACGTGTTCTGACGAAAACAAACTGCCGCCCCGGGTGTTCTTTCAGTGTGCTCATTAAAAGCTGGCGTTTATGCTCATCGGTATCCGCTAAGTGTACCCACTGAACAATTTTACCACGTTCACGCTTTGGTGGCTGAACGTCAATGTATTCAGGTTCAGTCAGCAGCTCGCGCGAAAACTTGATAACACCAGAGCTATTCAGTGTTGCAGACAGCAGCAATGACTGTTGGCGGTGGCGTGCCTGCAGAGCCATTTCTTTTACTGTGGCAGCAAAACCCATGTCCAGCATGCGGTCGGCTTCATCAATAATCAGCCACTCTATGTCTTCCAGGTTGTATTGCTCGGCTTCGAGCAAATCCATCAGGCGACCGGGTGTGGCGACCAGAATGTCGTGCGTTTTTTCCAGCAGAGACAGTTGCGAACCGTAGTTAATACCGCCGGTCACCACAACGGACGACAGCCCCGTCTTGCTTTCAAACTGTTGAGCCTGCTGATGAATCTGCTCAGCCAGCTCGCGAGTTGGAGCAAGAACCAGAATACGGGCAGGACCTGGTTGTTGACGTGGGAAGTCCAGCAAATGTTGCAGAGCCGGTAACAGGAAAGCTAAGGTTTTGCCGGTTCCTGTCGGGGCACTAACAAGCAAGTCTCTGCCATCGAGGGCTGCAGGAATGCTCTGTTGCTGTACTTTTGCCGGTTTGTTCAGTTGTGCGTCCCGAAGGACCGCAATTAAGCGGTCATCAAGATCAAACTCTTCCCAGTCTGGGGTCATATCATTTTCCTTGAGATCATTTTGTCTGCGATTAACGCAGCAGCAATAAAGCAGAGTTGGTCGTTTGTAACAAACTGGTTGTGGTACTGCCAACTAAAAACTGACGAATACGCGAATGACCATAGGCACCCATTACCATTAGATCAATATTATGCTCTTTTTGATAGGCGTGCAGAGTCGGTTCAACTTCTCCGGAGCGTATTTCAAAATGCACGTCATGACCTAACTCTCGCAAGTGGTTGGCGGCCGCTTCAATGGCGGCATGGTTGTCATTAGTGTCAGCGCCCACCATCACCAAATGCAGTGGTAGTCCACGAAATATTGGGCTTTCAGCCAAAAGACGAATGCCTTTTCGGGAAGAGTCGCTGCCATCAAATGCCAGCATGACACTTTTCGGTTCAGTGAACTCTTCAGGCGCAACCAGTATTGGTCGATGCATGGTTCGTACAACAGTTTCAAGCTGACTACCCACGCGGTTGGTGCGAGAGGTGTCTTCGCCATGAAGACCCATAACCAGTAGTCGCATAGAGTCTTCAATTTCTAACAGAGACTCGGCTAAATCACCATGACGTTGTCGCAGATTGACCTGTTCGACACCGTCATGAAGCGCTCTTTCTTTTGCGCTTTCAAGCATGTGGTGACCTTGCTCTAAAGCAAGCTTGCTGCGTTGCTGGTCCAGTTCTGCTAATTGCTCAAGCAAGGCTTCCCTGCTGCCTAAACCTATGTTGCCGGTCATATCCGGTTCGGTAGGGTAGCGGGCTTCGTCCAGAACATGAAAGAGTGTCAGAGGCGTACTTAAACGCAACGCCGCCCAACTGGCGTAATCACAGACAGACTGCGTTGACGCGGAACCATCAATACAAGCAACAACATGTTTCATTACTGAATCCTTTTCCATTAGTGACCGCCCATTAGCTTGTCAACGGCATCAGGCTTGTCGTGTACGCCAAAACGGTCAACGATAGTTGCACTGGCTTCGTTCAGCCCAATGACTTCAACTTCGGCACCTTCACGGCGAAATTTGACTACAGCCCGATCAAGCGCATCAACGGCGGTAATATCCCAGAAGTGAGCATGACTCAGGTCAATGACAATCTGCTCAACCCCTTCCTTAAAATCAAATGCCGCAAGAAACTTTTCAGATGAACTGAAAAATACCTGCCCAATGACACGGTAGGTACGCTTATTGCCGTCCGCATCGATGTCTGATTTAACGTAAAGATAATGACCAATTTTGTTCGCAAAGAACATAGCAGCCAGAAGCACGCCAACCAGAACGCCATAAGCCAGGTTATGTGTTGCGACAACGACAGCAACCGTGGTTACCATGACAATATTGGTGGACAGTGGATGCTTCTTCAAGTTCTTAATGGAGCTCCAGCTAAAGGTACCTATAGAGACCATTATCATTACCGCAACTAGTGCGGCCATTGGAATTTGCACCAGTAATTTATCCAGCACTAAAACCATGACCAATAAGAATATACCGGCGACAAGTGTGGAGAGTCGAGTACGGCCACCGGACTTTACGTTAATAATTGACTGACCAATCATAGCGCAACCGGCCATACCGCCGAGTAAACCAGAGCCAATGTTCGCAATGCCCTGACCTTTACACTCGCGGTTTTTGTCACTGGAAGTATCGGTTAAGTCGTCAACAATGGTTGCTGTCATTAGTGACTCAAGAATACCAACAACCGCAAGTGCTGCAGAGTAAGGGAAAATTATCGCTAAGGTTTCAAAGTTTAACGGAACATCAGGCCACAGGAATATCGGCAGAGTGTCCGGGAGTTCGCCCATATCACCCACGGTACGAATATCCAGACCTAAGAATACGGCAACTATGGTTAAAGACACGATACAAACCAGCGGAGAGGGCAGTATTTTACCGATAACCGGAACGTAGGGGAAACCGTAAATAATGGCGAGGCCTGCTGCGGTCATTGCATAAACGTGCCAGGTGACATTGGTCAGCTCTGGCAATTGTGCCATAAAAATCAGAATGGCCAGCGCGTTAACGAAACCCGTGACTACCGAGCGTGAAACAAAGCGCATCAGCTCCCCAAGTTTGAGGTAGCCGGCAATTATTTGCAGTACGCCGGTCAATAGAGTGGCGGCTAGCAGGTACTGAAGTCCGTGATCTTTGACCAGGGTGACCATTAGCAGGGCCATAGCGCCGGTTGCGGCAGATATCATACCCGGGCGGCCACCCGTAAAAGCGATAACAACGGCAATACAGAAAGAAGCGTACAAGCCTATTTTCGGATCAACACCGGCGATAATAGAGAATGCGATAGCTTCAGGAATTAGCGCTAGAGCAACGACAATACCTGAGAGCAAATCACCACGTATATTAGAAAACCAGTTCTGCTGGATAGACTTCAACATAGTTAAATGACACCAAATTTTAGTAGCAAACATAAAGCGGCCGGAATGGCCAGAAAAGCAGTGAACAGCCTACTGCGCACCTGTGACAGGGAAGTGACGGCTAGGGTGGCGTAATACGCGTCAGCACGTAGGTGGCTCCTTCTGGTTTGAGGCTGGTCAAAAAAAGAGCGCGAATTTTAGCATAAAATGTGCCAACTACAACCGAAAAATTATTTTCGGTCGCTGTCTGGTGCATTGCGTTGTGACGGGTCACTTTTAAAGTCGCTGACCAGCTTGTGCGGGTTCAGTGCTTCGCGTTGTTTTTGTGTGGCTTCGGCCCACCAGAATAACTGATTCAGAGTTCGGCCAAAATATTGGATCCAGCGTTCAGTGTCTTTAACTTCCTGATTGAACTTGCCATTTTCCTCAAACACGGTTTGTGCTTTAGGCACGTGGATCATAGCCGATACTGGCAAGCAGCCTAACTCTGACAGGAAAGTGCGCATGTTAACCGCAGCGCGAACACCACCCCACTGACCGGCCGAGTAAGTCACAATGGCACTGGGTTTATAGGAGTACAAAGACGCACCAAAATGATTCAGCAAGTTTGCCAGAGCCGGACTCATGGAGTGGTTGTACTCAGGGCTGACCATAACGTAAGCATCGGCGGCTTCAATCTTTTTAGCCAGAGAGTCTAACTGTTCGGGAACGTCTTTTTCATGGTATGAAAAATGTGGCTTAAAAACATCATCAAATGAGTAATCTAAAGGGTCGATGAGTTCGACTTCTGCGTTATCGAAGCTTTGTTCCAGATAATTAACGCAGGCCTTTGCTACACGTTCGCCCAACCTGGCTGGCTTGGGCGGTGTGCTATCGCGTACCGTACCTAAAAACACTAAATATTTCATTGTGGTTCCTTAACCGAATCTCTGGCTGGCAAAAAGCTAATTGCAGCCGTGGATAATAGCAATAGCAGCGTTGATATCATTAGGCAAGCAACCAGCCCCCATTGCTGATACACCCAGCCCGATAAAATGGTGCCTAATAGACGCCCTGCGGCATTGGCCATGTAGTAAAAACCAACGTCCAAAGACACACCGTCGGCGCGTGAGTAAGAGACAATAAGGTAACTGTGTAGCGACGAATTAATGGCAAACAGAATACCGAACAACCCTAAGCCAATAATAATGCTTTGGGTAACCGGCAAGTGTTGCCAAAGCGCCAGGGTTAACGCAAGCGGACTCAGCGTCAGTAGTGCATTCCATACCACCGCCTGAGTTTTGGGCACGTCCTTGCTATTTTTTGTGAATTTAGGCGCAATGCTTTGCACAAAACCGTAGCCAATAACCCACAAGGCCAAAAAGCTGCCCACTTGCCAGTGGCTCCAGTCCAGCTGGCTGGCTAAGAACACCGGTAAGGCCACCACAAACCAGACATCGCGGGCGCCAAAAAGTAAAAAGCGCGCGCCCGATAGAATATTAATAGGACGGCTTTTGGATAAAATGTCTTTAAATTTAGGTTTGAACTTGGCTTTGCCAGACTCTTTTTTCAGGAAGATCAAACTGCCTACCCAAACCAGGCTGAGCATAACTGCCATGGCAAGCACTGCGCCCTGAAAGCCAATTAATGTAAGCAACAAGCCACCCAGGAAAAAGCCAACGCCTTTTAATGTGTTTTTTGAGCCAGTGAGTATGGCGACCCACTTATACAGCTGGCCTTGTTTGTCGTCCGGCACCAGTAGCTTAATGGTGCTTTTGGCGCTCATTTTATTGAGATCTTTGGCAATACCGGACAGCGCCTGAGCGGCCATCACCCAAATAACAGTGAGCATCGAACTGGGCACCAACAGCATGGCGAGTGCCACAATTTGTATGCCGAGCCCAATGTTCATGGTGCGATTGAGCCCCCAACGGGCCCCCAGCCAGCCACCAAACAGGTTAGTGACTATGCCGAAAAACTCGTAGAACAGGAACAACATGGCCACTTCCAGCGCACTGTAACCCAACTGGTGGAAATGCAGCACCACCAGCATGCGCAGCGCGCCGTCAGTCAGGGTAAAGGCCCAGTAGTTGCCGGTAACAATTAAATATTGGCGTATTGCCGGCGACAGCTTACTTAGCATTATCCGACCTTTTCGACCAGTTCAACCGCGCGGTTGGCATAACCCCACTCGTTGTCATACCAGGCATAAATTTTAACGTGCGTGCCGTTAATGACCTTGGTCGACAGCGCATCGATGATGCTTGAGCGCGGGTCGGTTTTGTAATCTATTGACACTAACGGGCGCTCTTCGTAACCCAGAATATCTTTAAGTTCACCTTCTGCGGCTTCTTTCATCCAGCCGTTGATCTCTTCCACCGAAGTGGCCTTTTCGACTTCGAACACACAGTCGGTTAACGACGCATTGGCAAGGGGTACGCGCACCGCGTGGCCGTCAATCTTGTCCTTAAGCTCCGGGAAAATCTCGACAATAGCCGTTGCCGAACCAGTAGACGTCGGGATTAAGCTCATGCCGCAGGCACGGGCACGGCGCAAGTCTTTGTGTGGCGCGTCCAGAATGCTTTGGGTGTTGGTCAAATCGTGAATGGTGGTAATTGACGCATGCTTAATACCTATTTTGTCCTGCAGTACTTTAACCACAGGAGCCAGACAGTTAGTGGTGCAGGACGCTGCCGTGAGTATCTGATGTTTTTCAGGATCGTAAAGGTGGTCATTAACGCCCATCACAATATTCAAAGCGCCGGGCTCTTTGACTGGGGCTGATACGACAACTCGTTTAACGCCTTGTGACAGGTAGTCGTTGAGCACCTTCACGGTTTTCATCTTACCGGAGGCTTCCAGAACCACATCACAACCACTCCAGTCGTTGTCGGCAATGGTTTTGTGCTGAGAGAAAGCAATGCGTTTCCCACTAATTTGAATGGCGTCGTCCAGACCTTCAGCTTCATAGCCCCAGCGACCGTGCACCGAGTCAAAATTGAGTAAGTGCGCAAAAGTAGCCGCATCAGCACCCGGGTCATTCACCTGAACAACCTCCAGCTCAGGGTTTTCCCACGCCACCCGCAAAGCGAGACGGCCAATACGACCCAAACCGTTAATTCCAACCTTAATAGTCATAAAAGACTCCTTTTGTGTATCTCTTACCTGCCTGCTTTTGGGCTCGGGGGGGGGAGTTTGCTGTCCTGTTTCGCTTGAGCATTGCGCCCGCTATGGCGGAGACGCTACAAGCTCATCCATGAGGGCTTGACGAAGGCCATCCTTGGCCTTCGACACTCCACCATAGGGGGCGCAACACTCATAACGCTTACAAGACAACAAACTCCCCCTCCAGTATCTAAAGGGTTTTTGCGCTCATTATTCCCCTTTAACTTGATGTAAACCAGTGTTTCGTCTTATTCGCGAACCAGACTAAAGAGAGCATCACCGGTACTTCTACCAGCACACCCACAACAGTGGCCAACGCGGCGCCGGACTGCAAACCAAATAATGAAATAGCCACAGCTACTGCTAACTCAAAAAAGTTTGAGGTACCAATTAAGCAAGCCGGAGCCGCAATTCTATAAGGCAACTTAATCAGCAACGCAATAATAAAAGTGATAGCAAAAATGCCGTAGGTTTGAATCAGCAACGGGGTTGCTATCATGGCAATGTCTAAGGGACGCGTCAGTAACACCTCTGCCTGAAAGCCAAACAGCAGCACTACGGTTAGCAGTAAGCCGACAATGGACCAGGGCTTCATGCGGGCATCAAAGGTTTGCAGTGCGGACTCGACATTTTGCTGCTTCGATGTTGCTTTGCTCTTTAGCCGCTGGCGCGTTAACAGCCCGGCAATAAGCGGTGCCACGACGTATAAGCCAACACTTAACAGTAAGGTTTGCCAGGGCACAATAATATCGGTAATACCCAGCAGCAGGGCAGCAATAGGGGCGAAGGCAAAAATCATAATGACGTCGTTGACCGACACCTGTACCAGCGTATAGCTGGCATCGCCTTTGGTCAGTTGGCTCCAGATAAACACCATGGCCGTACACGGCGCAACACCGAGTAGAATGACCCCGGCCAAGTACTCGTTAGCAGTTTCGGGCTGAATGAAATCAGCAAATACACCTTTAAAAAATAGCCAACCCACAAAAGCCATTGTAAATGGCTTAATAAGCCAGTTAATAACGACCGTTAGAATAAGCCCTTTAGGCTCTTTAGCGATTTGTGTAATGGACTCGAAGTTGACCTGCACCATTACCGGGTAAATCATCAGCCATATCAACACCGCAATAATCAGGTTAACCTGCGCAAACTCTATACCTGACAGTACTTCAAACACTGGTGGGAATAAGTTACCCAGTAAGGTACCGGCAATAATCGCCAGAGCGACCCAAACCGATAAAAACCGTTCAAACACACCCATTATCGACATCCTTAACTTGTTGGGGAATTAGCGACTTATGATAGTCCGCAGTCGTCTTAATGATAGTTGCCATCCAGTCCTGTAGGGCGGGATTAATTCGATAGTACACCCAGCGCTGATCTTTACGGTCGGCCAGCAAGCCGTATTCGCGCAGCTGTGCTAAATGCCGCGACACTTTGGGTTGTGACATACCGGTGGCATCGACAAACTGGCAGACACATAACTCGCCATGGTGTTGCAGCATTAAAATCATTTGCAGGCGCAACGGGTCAGCGAGAATTTTGAAGAACTCATGCGGCTCATCAAACAGCTGCGGACGGTCACTTTTTTTGCGTAAAATAAGCAACAGCATCTTTATACGCTCGCTTAATTCATGCGCCGTTTTCTTAAATGCATCCGCTTTTTTGCTGGTTACCGGGTCGGGAAAGTCCCAGGCAATGAAATGCTGATCACCGCACAAAGTTTGGCATTCTGTGCGGGCGCGGTTACAGAGACTTATCACATAATCGAAGCGATTGAGATCAATTTCAGCAAGTGCTTTTGAATGCAGCCCATCAGTTTCAACACCCAAGTGCTCTAATGCCGCTAAAGCACCCGGTTCAGGTTGTGTTGGCTCAGTACCCGCACTGGCAACCTCAAAGTCATCACCAGCAAACTGCCGAAAAATAGCCTCCGCCATCAAAGACCGCGCAGAATTCGCCGTACACAGAAACAAAACCTTCGTCATCAGGTAACACCATATATTCGATAGTCCATATATATGCTATACCGAATATATTGACCGCGCAATAGCCAAGCTGGGAGGAGGGCCGGTTGCTCACTCGTAACGCTTACAAGTGAGCAACCGGCCCTATCTACCATCGGTCGTGTGGGGGGAATGGACCATGAGTGCGCCCAATGGTTTCGGGAGCTACTGAGGAGGTGTGCAGCGCCATGGATGGCGCTGCCCAAGCCCTACAGGGATGTATTCACGGGCGTCCTCCGCAGTAGCTCCTGAAACCTCAGCGCTCGTGGTTCAATCCCTCCACCCGCTCTATAGGCCCAGCACTTCTTTGCCTTGTTTGAAGGTGACGTCAACGGGGATGCCGGCGTCGGCGAGTTTGTCGAGGTCGGCTTTGAGCTGTGGGCTGACAACGCCTAAGGTTGCAACCAGTTCAGCCACACCGTTGTAGTCGCCGTCGCCTTGCAGGGTCAGAATTTTTTCTGAAAGGCTGTTCATGGCGGCACGCATTTTGTCCATATCAATGGCGTATTGGCCTTTTTCATTGCGCTTGAAGGCGCCTTCATCGGCAAAGTAGTTGAAACGAATCATGTTGGCTTTGCCGTGGGCACTGGATGCACCAAAGCGCACCGAGCGGAAAATACTGGCCATAAAGGTGGTGTAATAGTCTTCCAGCTCACCTTCAGCTAAAACGCCTTGTTCAAACAACTGGGTGACCATGTAAAGCCCCAGAATATCGGCTTTACCTTCTTCCAGCGCAGAAGCGTGCTCTTTCAATGCCGAACGCACGGTGCCTTTGTCATTCAGGGTGTTTTTAATACCCAGGCCGTGTGCTACTTCGTGGAACATGGTGTTCGCGAAAAAGGCATTAAACGTAATGTTCTCACGCTGCTCCGGTACAATTAACTGCTCAGCAATAGGCACCAGAATTTTATCGAACTTAGCCTGCATGGCGTTTTTCAGCTGTAAGCGGCGAGTGCCTTTTTCCAGCTGAACTTCTTCGTCGTTAGGCAGGTTTATGGCAATGGTCTTACTGCCTGCATTGGAGTGACCGGCATAGTAAACCGCGTCGTAGGCATTTAGCTGAGCATTGGCGCCCGGCATTTCTGCTTTATAAGCCGGCTCAACGGGCAAGCCTTCCTGTAATTGCGGTAAATACTCAGCGTATTTCGCTAAGCGCTCGCTCCATGCTTTATCTTTTATCAAAACATAAGACTCAAACGCGGTTTTGTAACCGTACAGATGGTCTTCGTAGTTTTCGATAGGGCCAATAACCACATCAACATCGTTATCGGTCATTTCCATCCAGGCCATATCTGACGGCTGGTATTCATTACTTAAAAAAGCCTCAGCGCGCAGGCGCAAATATTTCGCGAATGCCTGACTCTCTGCCAGGTCTGCGGCTTCAAGGAGTATGTCCGAAGCTCTGGTTAATGAATCTTTAAAGGCTTCTGAATAGGGTACGGTAATCAATTCATCTTGCTCATCACGGCGCAACAACGTGTATAGACTGTCTTTGTCAGCAAGGTCTGCATTTTCAAATTCAGTTTTACTCATATCGGCCGGGTAGAAATTCGCACCTTCAGGTTTTTCCTCAAAACCGGTCAAGAAAGGTTTGTTGTTATTGAGGCGATCCCAGGGGCCGTAGTTAATTGCGGTAAATTCACGTACGTCACCTTCAACACTGCTTAAAAGGCTTTCTTTATTTCCGGGGAAAGCTTGCTGCCAGAATAGGTTATCCATAATTTCCGACGCATCTATGAGTAAACTCACCATCTTCTTTTGGTCGTCTGACAAGTGCGATAAGTCGGTCTTGAGCTGATAAGGTGTATAAATATCAAGCCGTTGTTCAGCTTCAGCAACTAATTCGTAATTCTCAATTGATTTTTTATCGGTTGGCTCAGGCTCGCTGCAGCCCATTAAAATCAGCGCCAGTGGGGCTAAACTAAACAGTGTTTTTTTCATAATATGACTTTTGTATAAATTGTGTTGTTGGCAAGTTCTGTTAATCTACTTCCAAGCTTTTTGAGAAGCAAGAAAACCATAATAATAAGGACTTAAAATGTCATCGCAAAATGCGTTATATCTGCTAATTGACGAGCGACTTAAGCGCGATGAGCTCAAGCTTCCGGGCTTACCTGAAACAGCAGAGCAAGTGCGTAACGCAACCATGGACCCAGATTGTAACCTGCACGATCTTAGTCATATTATCCAGCAAGATACCGTATTGAGTGCCCGCCTGATTCGTTTGGCAAACAGTGCTTATCTGGGCGGAAGAAATAAGGCTGAGAGTTTGATGCAGGCGTTGACCCGTATCGGCATGCGGCGTATTCGTACTCTGGCACTGGCAATGGCGATGGAACAGGTATTCAAACCCGATAATGACATCGTAAAAATGTTTTCTGAGCAGTTTATTAACGAAAGTCGCGAGATTGCTGCGGCCTCGGTCGTTATTACTCAGGATCTTCAACGGCGGGGAATCGGTCATCGGTTACATCAGGATGTGTCTTTGTTAGCCGGTATGATTTCACGCATTGGTGTTGCCCCAATTTTGCGTATGGCCAACGAGTTTGAAGACAGTTTCGCGAATCCGTCGTTTATTAACGAATGTATTACTCAATTCAGTTCTGCATTAGGCAGTAATATTCTGCGTTATTGGCAGTTCACGCCCAACTTGGTGCAGGTGCCGTTGCATTTTTACAAAGGCCGGATGGAATTAGACGATGCGATAACGGTGAACTACTGCGATATTGTCCATTTAGCGAGCTTATTGACCGGTAATGGCAAACCCAATAAAAACAGTGTGACCGTTGTTGAGTATCAAATGCGAGGGGTTATTAAAACGGATGATTTTTGGCAGCAGGAATCGGTTCAGGAATCCTACCGCCAAATGCTGGAGCTACTGTCTTAACCAAAGGCTCGTTTTAAATCATCAAATAGAAGTCCGGCTTCTGCGCTTACTAAGGCAAAGTCGGCATCAATTTTCTCTTCCGGGCTTGGGTCCACTAAATCATCTTTAGCGTCAAGCAGACGGTCAGTGGGCTTAACTCGTTTAAGAGCCATGTCTGACTCGATAATAAACTCTAAGTTTTCCTGCCAAACCAAACCTAAGCGAGTCACCTGCTTACCGCCGGCTAAATGCGCCTGAATGTCTTCGCGGGTTAAGTCTTCCTGTTTACAACGAATGATGCCGCCATCGGCCTGAGGTGAACGCAGCTCGGCCTCGTCACCAAACTCAAAAGGGTTTGGTAAGTCTGTGCTTTGCAGCCAGTGAGTCAGGTAAGTTTCAACAGCTTCGCCGGGGCTTACGGGACGCACAGGTAAAGAGCCTACAGAAGAGCGCAGTAACCCTAAAAAGTCCTCGGCTTTGTTGGCTGCAGATTCATCAATCGCAATAATTTGACGGTCGAGGTCAATATAACCCCAGCTTTGACGAAAACGGCTAAACGCCTGTGGTAGAAGCTGGTGAATTAAATCTTCTTTTAAATTCTGTTTTTCTTTACGTGGTACCGAACGGCCTTCCACTTCACTAATCTGGCGAACTTTTTCATCCAGCTGTGCGTTGACTACTGTGCTTGGCAGCACTTTTTCTTCACGTTTTGCACAAAGCAGCCAGCAGTTACCCAGGCTGTGGGTCAATACTTCGTTATCCGCACCAAAAGGGGAAGTCCAGCCGAATGAGCTCTGATCGGAGCGCGAACAGGGGTGAAAGCTGTGTTCCGCTAGCTGTTCAGAGAAGTCATCGGGTAATGAAAAGGTTTCGCTGAATTGGTAAAACCGAAGATTTTTAAACCACATAGATAAGCTGTTCCTGTCGCAACATAGTAAAGAAAGATAACAGCGGATTGTATCCCGTTAAGGGAGGTCTGTCAGTTTAAAACCTGTACAGGAAACGAAAAGAAATAGCTTAAACCGTCACCGGGTTCGCTCTCGGCTCTAATTTCGCCGGACAGAGTCTGGGTTACCAGGTTTCTGACAATATGCGTACCCAGTCCGCTGCCACCCTGGTCCCGTTTGGTGGTAAAGAAGGGGTCAAACAGACGACTGAGCTGGTCCTGAGATAAGCCGTTGCCGGTATCTGAGTAGCGCACTTGAAGTGTTTCACCATCGAGATTAATAGAAATGGTCATAACGCCGTTATCGATGCCGTCGAAAGCATGGCGTAATGAGTTAAGAATCAAGTTAGTGAATATCTGTGATAAAGCCCCTGCTGGGCAACGTATAAAAATGTCATCGGCGCATTCAAGTTGCACCTGATGGTTGGTTTTCTTCAAATGAGGCTGTAATGACTGGACCAGATCTTCGATATAACTTTTCAGGTTAATATCGCGGATGGCGTCAGATGCCTGATCGACGGCCACCTGCTTAAAGCTGCTGATAAGATCAGATGCGCGGTGCAGGTTATTGTCCAGTAAGTTAAGGCTTTCACGGCCTTCTTCAATAAACTTCTTCAATTGTGCCTGAGTCAGCTCTTTATTAAGCAGTGACTGGTCCAGTGTGTCGAGCTTTTCCCGTAAGTAAGATGAGGCCGTGACACTAATGCCAATGGGCGTGTTTACGTCGTGAGTAATACCGGCCACCAGACCGCCCAATGAAGCCATTTTTTCTGATTCAATTAATTGCTGCTGTGTTTCCCGTAAATGGTTCAGTGAAGACTCTAAGCGTTGGTTCGACTGACGTAAGGTATTTTCAATGGCACGGCGTTGACCGACTTCGCGCTCCAGTTTCTCCTGGCGCATTTCCAGTTCGTTTTTCCGTTGCTCCAGGTCCAGCATAACCTGACTTAAACGCGACGTTTTGCGTGCCACTTCCTGCTCTAGTATGGCGTTTTGTTCATCCAGTTGGCGGTTAGCAGCTTTGAGTTTCTTTTGGGTCCGGTCCAGGTCTGCCTGATACTCTTCGATATTGTCGAGTAACTGGTTGTAGGCCTGTTCAACTAATACCAGCTCATTGTTGTGCTGGTCGTTCAGGCGAATTCTTGAACGCTCCAGGTTATCCAGCCGGAACCCTTTAATTTGCTGAGTTAAATCACTTAACGGGCGGCTTAACATACGGTTAAAGGCAATGGTAAAAAGCACAATAAGGAAGGTACTTTTAATAATGGCATTACCGATAATAAAGCCAAGGCTGACTTTTATGCGGTCAATCGCAATATCGCGCGTCGAGAACAGACTGACGTCGCCGACTTTGGTGGAGTGACCGGAAAACTCGAAGATTAATGAATCGTAGTAACCGAAAATGCCTTCGCGCTCCGGAAGTAACATACCTTCGCTATTATCGTCCGGTAAATCACTCATTTCTGTGGTTTCACCCAGCTGTACCAGGATATTTCCGGCGTCGTCGCGGATAAGTACACCGGCTATGGCGGGAATGCTGATAAGGCCGTCGGCAATGGTATCAATTTGGTTGCTATTGAACTCCCACAACGAGCGCGTAAGTGAGCCATTGAAAGTACTTTGTTGGTTCTGAAGTTCAGCAATCAATACACGCTTGGTATCAAAATACTCCGCCCCTATCTGCACCGCAGTTACTATCAGTGTCAGCACGAAGTAAACGGATAATACCCGGGTAAGCAGCGAGGAAGAAATGCTTTTGATTGCCATAGACAGATGTCAACGAATTGAACAGATAGGGATAAACTAATTCATTGGCCAGAATAACGCAATAAAGCAATCCGCTCATCCTAAATAAAGCCACTGACATAAAAATGACATTTTTCGGTCATTAAGCTGTCACGAAAAGTCACTAAAGTCGCCACAAATTAATTCACAAAGGTCATAATTTATGAAGTTAATTACTTCTGCTGGCGTTTTAGTTGCGGTTGCCTTAAACGTTGCACCAGCTTACTCGCAGGAAGATAAACTCGAGCCTGTGGTTGACGGAGCCTCATCCATCAACGAGTCAGCCCGTAAGTCGCAGCTTACCATCGATCAAATCTCGGATGATATGCAGGAGCGGCTGCAACAGTATAAACGCATCATGAAAGAAATTGATGGCTTAAAAGTTTATACCACCCAAGTTGAGCAGCAAATCAGCAGCCAGGAAAGTGAAAAGCAGGACATCAATAATTCTATTGATCAGGTCAGCTATGTCGAGCGTCAAATTACTCCTCTGATGTTGCGAATGATTGACTCCCTTGAGTCTTTTGTTGAATTAGATGTGCCATTTTTGCAAACCGAGCGCAGTGAGCGGTTACAGCAATTGAATGACCTTATGGAACGCGCGAATGTCGATGTTTCGGAGAAGTTCCGCCGGGTCATGGAGGCTTATCAGATAGAAGCCGATTATGGCCGCAATATTGAAGCCTATACCGCAGAACATGAAATTAATGGTCAACAGCAAGACGTTACCTACCTCCGAATTGGTCGCGTGGCATTAATTTATAAAACGCGTGACGGTCAGCACCTGGGTATTTGGAACCAGGAGCAGCGCAGCTGGCAAGAGCTGGACAGTAAACACCTACCTGCCGTAGACGAAGCGATTCGCATAGCCAGAAAACAGTTAGCGCCTGACTTACTGATGATGCCGCTGTTTGCGAATAAATCAAACAGTTCTACCCAAAACAGCGCCGGTCAATAAGGAGTAATAACCATGAATTTAATACAGCGTATCGCAAAATGGTTTTCAGTAACGGTATTGGCCTGTGCTTCTGTTACGGCGTTGGCAGCTCCTGTCCCTCAGGACCCGATTAACTTAGATGAACTGTTACAGCAGTTACAGCAGGGTAAGTTTTCTCAGTCGGAAAGTAATAAAGAGCGCGAACAGCGTTTCCGTGAAAAAGAGCAAGAGCAAAAAGCCATGCTGGCTGACGCTATTGCTGAGCGTAACCGTTTAGAGCAGCGAGCTGAAAATCTGGAAACTCAGTTCGAGCAGAATGAAGTCGACTTGGGTAACTTGAGCGACACCTTAACGCAGCGCATGGGCTCATTAAAGGAGCTGTTTGGTGTGCTGCAGCAGGTCGCTAATGACGCATCCAGTAACTTTAATAATTCGGTTATTTCGGCGCAGTATCCGGGCCGGGCAGAACAGTTAGACGAGCTTGCTGAACGTATGGGATCGTCTTCTAAACTGGCGTCAATTGAGGACATTGAGAGTGTCTGGTTTGCTCTGCAACAGGAAATGACAGAGTCGGGCAAAGTGGCAGAATTCACCACCGAAGTAACGGCTGCTAATGGTGACAAAGCCGAGCAGGACGTGGTTCGTGTTGGCGCTTTTAACCTGGTTTCAAACGGTAAGTATCTGGAGCGCATGAGCTCAACGGGCTCGGTTGCTGAGCTGGTGCGTCAACCTTCGGGTCGTTATCTGAACACTGCCGAAGACATTCAGCAAACCGACAGTGGCATTGTAACCTTTGGTCTGGACCCTACAGGCGGCTCTATTCTTGGTTTACTGGTTCAGGCACCGAGTTTAGGTGAGCGCATCGACCAGGGCGGTACGGTTGGTTACATCATTCTGGCTTTGGGCGCTATTGGTCTGCTGTTTGCCTTAGAACGCTTTGTATCACTGATGCTGCTGGGTAACAAAGTTAAACGTCAGCTTAAGAAAGACAAGCCAAGCAATGATAACCCGCTCGGTCGCGTCATGCTGATTAAAGACAAGTACCCACAGGCGGATACAGAAACGCTTGAACTGAAGCTCAGTGAAGGCATTTTGCGGGAAGTGCCGAAAATCACTCGTAACCTGACGTTTATAAAGATCATCTCTGTGGTTGCACCGCTGATGGGTCTGTTAGGAACGGTAACCGGCATGATCAACACCTTCCAGGCGATAACACTGTTTGGCACTGGTGACCCGAAACTGATGGCAGGCGGTATATCGCAGGCCCTGGTAACAACGGTGCTGGGCCTGGTGGTTGCGATTCCTATGACCTTATTGTTCGCCACCTTACATACCCGTAGTAAGAACCTGATTCATATATTGCAGGAACAAGCATCCGGCATTATTGCGGAGCGGTCTGAGCGAGGAGAGTAACCGTGTTATTCCTCATTGAATTCAGTAATGCGATTAGAGACTTCATCGAGGCCGGCGGACAAGTGCTGCTGGTCATCGGTATTCTCATCTTCACCATGTGGCTGATGATTCTTGAACGCATTTTTTACTATCTGAAAGGACACCGTGCCCGCGTTAAAGACACGCTAAAACGCTGGCAGCAGCGTGAAGACAAGTCGTCCTGGAATGCCGAACAAATTCGCCAGGCAATGATCTCGCGAGCCAGTTTAGCGCTTGGCGGCAACTTACCGGTTATTAAAGCGCTGGTTGCTCTTTGCCCCTTACTGGGTCTGATGGGAACGGTAACCGGCATGATAGAAGTGTTCGATGTTATGGCTGTCACCGGAACCGGTAGCGCACGTTCAATGGCATCAGGTGTTTCTAAGGCCACGATTCCGACCATGGCTGGCATGGTGGGGGCTTTATCTGGCGTGTTCGCAGCAACCTGGTTGCAAAGAACCACACGTCGCGAGCGCATGAAGCTGGAAGATAAAATTTTATTGGAGCGTCACTAAGGTGACGTTGAGGACAAGATTATGAAGCAGCATTTTGCCAATTTAATTGAAGAAGAAGAAAGCGCTATTGATATGACGCCGATGCTCGACGTGGTGTTCATTATGTTGATTTTCTTCATTGTCACCGCGTCTTTTGTGAAGGAAGCCGGAATTGATGTTAACCGTCCGGATACCGCGACTGCGGTACAGAAAGATCGCGCCAACATTCTCATTGCAATAAGTGAAAACAATGAAATTTGGATAGACAAACGACAGGTGGACGTAAGAGCGGTACAAGCCAACATTGAACGTTTGTATGCGGAAAACCCTCAAGGTTCTGTTGTTATCCAGGCCGATGAAGAGTCAAACACCCGAGTGCTGATTAAGGTGATGGACGCGGCCCGAGCAGCAGGTGTTTACGATGTTTCTGTAGCAACGGATGAAGACTAAATGATGAGATTCCTGGCAGCACTATTGGTTGCGGCATTTGTCACCATAGGCTTGTTCTACCTGATGCAATCGTTAATCAGTGGTGGTGAAGGTGCCATGAGCGAGCCTCCGCGCGGCAGCGTACTGGACTTTGTGCGTACGCCGGAACCTGAAGAGGTGCAGGAAAAAGAGCGCAAGCCCGAGCGTCCTCCAGAGCCTGAACAGCCGCCTGAAGACTTACCGCAGCCACAAATGGATAACGACATTGCCGATTCTGACAGCGGTTCTGGCTATGACTTTTCTGCCAACATGGATGCTGGCGGAGATATTGGAAATGGTATGTCACTGCAGGCAAGTGACGGTGAGTATTTACCTATCGTGAAGGTACAGGCCGCTTATCCTCGCAGAGCCTTGCAACGTGGTATCGAGGGCTATGTGGTGGTTGAGTTTACAGTGACAAAGCAGGGATCAGTACGAGACCCGGTTGTTGTAGAAGCGGAACCGGAAGGTATTTTTGATCAGGCTGCCATGGATGCTGTGCTGAAGTTCAAATACAAACCCCGGGTTATTGACGGTGAAGCCGTTGAAGTGGCCGGCGTTCGTAACCGCATGACCTTTGAAATGAACTGAATGGGTGACTTATGAAATTACAATTTCTGGCGTTAGCGGTTTGCAGTGTTTGGTTGTTATTTGTGCATCCGGCTCAGGCTCAACAGACAGAGCGTGTTCCGGCGTTGCGCGAAAAAGTTTACGGACAGCTAGCCCGGGCTCAGGAGCAGGCGGACAATGGTAACCTGGAGCAGGGGCTATCAATACTGGGCGAGGTAGCGGAAAAAGCGGACAGCATGAACAGCTATGAGCGCGCCATGATGTGGAACTTTTATGGCTTCATGTATTACGAGCAGGGCAATACCAAACAAGCCATTAACCACTTTGAAAAGGTAGTGAATGAGACGCCTATTCCCGATTCTTTGCAGAAAAGCACACTCTACAGCCTGGCTCAGTTGGCTTTAAGTGACGGTCAGTTCCAACGCGCAATTGGCTTTTTGGGGCAGTGGGAAGGTTTAGCGAAAGAGAACGAGATGAGTAAAGCCTGGGTGTTAAAAGCGCAAGCCTATTACCAGGCCGATAAACATCAGGAAGCCTTGCCACTCATTGATAAAGCCATAGCCGCCGCAGACTCGAAAAATAAAACACCCGATGAGAACTGGCTGATTTTAAAGCGTGCGCTGCATTACGAACTAGAACAGCCCAAACAGGTTGCTAAAGTGATGGAGCGTTTGGTTGCGGACTACAGCAAGCCGGAATATTGGTTACAGCTTGCCGGTGTTTATGCTCAGTTAGAGCAGGATGACAAGCAGTTAGCCGTTTTAGAAGCAGCGCGGCAGCAAGGCTTTATTGAAAAAGGCAGTGAGTGGAAGCAACTGGCGCAGGCTTACTATTTTAACGAGTTGCCGTATAAAGCCGCTGAAACTATCCACCAGGCAATGTCTGACGGTCAGGTCGAAAAGTCAGTAGATAACCTGAAATTTATGGCTCAGGCTTATACTCAGGCGAAAGAATATGAACTCGCAATTGAAGCCTACAACGAGCTTTCCGGTAAGGTTGAGCACGGGAACTTTGCGCTGCAGGTTGCCCAGTTACACTTAACTCTGAACAATAACGAGAAAGCTCTGGAAAGTGCGGAAAGCGCTCTCAGTAAAGGGAACCTGGACAACGAAGGCAACCTTTACTTGATAAAAGGTATGGCGTCTCTGAATTTAAAGCGCTACGAACAGGCAACGTCGCATTTTGAACAGGCTTTAGGTTATCAGACAACTGAACAGTCGGCACAGCAGTGGCTCAAATACGCCAAAAGTCAGCTTAAGCAACAGCAGCAATTAGCAAAACTGAAATAAATCTTAAATAAAACCTTCATCTGTCATATTTATGTCATAAAAAGGACATAGAATTGACTCACGACAGAAAAATAACTGCAATAAATTTTGCGGGCACTATAATGTGCGTAAAATTTAGACAGTTCCAGTTTAGACCTCGTGAGGATGACTATGAAAAGGTACTCGGTTCCGCTATTAATTGCTGCTACTGCAGCCAGTTTTTCCACTTTTGCTAATGACGACGACAGCTTAACGGTTTACGGTCGCGCGAATGTGTCTTTGCAAAGCAATGACTATGGTAATGGGGCGGATACTGAAGTTGTCAGTAACTCGTCGCGCTTTGGCTTTAAAGGCGCCGCTGAGCTGGAATCTGACTTAGAGGTTTTTTACCAAATTGAATTTGGTGTCGACCTTGCGGACTCAGACGACGATAAAGACGCTGTTACCAACCGCAACCAGGTTGTTGGCTTACGCGGTAATTTCGGTGAGGTCATGATTGGCCGGTACGATACTTTTCTGAAAGATTCCCAAGGTTCAGTGGATGAGTTTAAGCACTATGAAGCCGACCTTAAGAGTCTATTCCGTGGTGAAAACCGCCCGGATAACACGCTGACCTACTACTCGCCTTCATTCAATAACTTTAAGTTTGGTGTGACCTACATTGCGTCAGAGAATGACAACGAAGACGATGGCTTTTCATTTGGCCTGCTTTACGGTGACAGCAAGCTGAAGAAAACCAATTATTATGCAGCGTTAGCGTTTGACCGTGACGTTAATGGTTATGACATTACTCAGTTAACCGGCGCAACAAAGTTTGGTAAAACACGCGTTGGTGTGGCTCTGCAGCAGTTTGAAACCATTAACGGTGCGAACGACTCCGACGGCTACCTGGTAAGTGCTGCACACCCGTATCAAAACTGGGTGTTTAAAGCGCAGTATCAAGCTATTGATGACGGCAATGATAACGACGCTTCTTTGTCAGTGGGAGCCGATTACTTCTTTAGCGGTGATACCCGCGTTTACGCCTGGTACACCGGTCGTGAATGTGACATCGCGCTTTATTCAACCCGTGGTTGTGGTGCAACCCCCGGCGTAGAGCAGGACTTTATTGCTGTGGGTATTCGCCACGACTTTTCCTGGTAAGCGCTTTCTCCTAAAGTAAACACAAAAGTAGCCTGACAGTGGCTGTCAGGCTACACTATAGCGGTCACTCTCAAACTTTCTGTACGCTATGATCAACCTCGCAGTCTTGGGGCTCTACCTACTTATTGGTTTTATCCTTAAGCGTACCGGCAAGTGCCCGGATAACACCGCACAAGTTCTTAACCTTTACGTTATTTATGCCGCACTCCCCGGTGTTATTTTCAGCAAAGTTCCGGCCCTGGAGTTTTCCTCTGAGCTACTGATCCCGGTTGTTATTCCCTGGGTTTTACTGATAGCCAGTGCGGTTTTTATATGGCTGCTGGGTCGCGCTTTTAAGTGGCCAAGAGAGGTAGTCGGTGCACTACTCATTTGTGTGCCGCTGGGTAATACGTCCTTTTTTGGCTTCCCTATGATAGAAGCCTTTTACGGCAGTGACGCTATTGTTTACGGGTTATTGTACGATCAGTTCGGCTCTTTTTTCGGTTTAGCAATTTACTCGACTATTGTTATTGCCCTGTATCGTGAGCAGGACGAAAAGCCCACAGTTGGCAGTGTTTCGCGGCAAATTTTGACCTTCCCGCCATTTATTGCGCTGGTTATTGCGTTATTAACTAAGTCTTTCACTTACCCTGAAGTTTTTCAGCGGTTGATTGACTCACTCGCCGTAACTTTAGTGCCTGTCATTATGATTGCTGTTGGCTTTCAGCTTAAGTTTCGTTTACCCAAGGGCAGTAAAACACCGTTAACCATTGGCTTATTAACTAAATTAGTCTTAATGCCGGCATTAACAATTGCTTTATTGTTCGGCTTTGGTTTTGAAAGCACGCTGGTTCAGGTAACCGTATTTGAAAGTGCTATGCCACCTATGATCACGGCAGGTGCAGTGGCCATTATGGCAGGGCTGGCGCCAAGGTTATCGGCCGCCATGGTGGGTTACGGTATTCTGTTTGCTTTTGTTTCTCTTCCAATTGTTTACGAGTTATTGCAGTGGCTCTCTGCTCAATGACATAAGAAATTTTACAGAGATGTGTCCAGGTTCATAAAAGTGTCATATTCTTTAGTAATAATTGCAGCATCAGTTCATATTAGGGAACCAATGCATGTCACGTAGAATTCTAATTGTTGAAGACGAAGCGCCCATTCGTGAGATGTTGAGCTTTGTTATGGAACAACACGGTTATCAGGCTGTAGAGGCCAATGACTTCGATGCTGCTGTTAGTAAAATTGCTGAACCATACCCCGACATGGTGTTGCTGGACTGGATGCTTCCCGGCGGTTCTGGTCTGCAGTTGGCGAAGAAAATAAAAAGCGATGATTTCACCCGCAATATTCCCATCATTATGCTGACAGCACGAGGTGAGGAAGAGGATAAAATCAAAGGACTGGAAGTTGGCGCTGACGACTACATTACCAAGCCGTTTTCACCGAAGGAATTGATGGCTCGTATGCGCGCTGTTTTCCGTCGCGTTGCCCCAACGGTTCTGGACGAGCCTCTGGAAGTTGAAGGGCTGAAACTTGATCCGGTATCACATCGTATTTCGGTCGATGATAAAGGTATTGATATGGGGCCAACGGAGTTCAAATTATTGCACTTTTTTATGACTCACCCGGAGCGGGTTTACAGTCGAGAGCAGTTACTTGATCACGTATGGGGTACCAACGTTTATGTTGAAGACAGAACAGTCGACGTGCATATTCGCCGCCTGCGTAAAGCGCTGACTGAGCATGGTTATGACCGTTTGATTCAAACGGTGCGGGGAGTCGGTTATCGTTTCTCAAGTCGTTAAGCTTAGGCTGATTTAGCATGGACAGGAACTACTCTAACTGGCAGTCTTTCAGCAATCTGCTCTTATTTTTGCTGCCTTTTTTATTCGTTGGCTGGTTATTTGACCTGTTCTGGCCAATAACGACTTTAGCCTTATTGGGGTTGGTTTGCTGGCATTATTATTATCAGCAAAAGCTCATAAAGTGGCTTTGGCAAAGTCGTACTCTAATGCCGCCCTCTGCACCGGGAAGCTGGTCTTATATTTACGATGGAATATACCGCTCTCAGCGCCGCAGCCAAAAACGACGTAAAGCTTTAGCTCGTTTATTACGGCGTTTTCGTGAAGCGGCGGAAGCCTTGCCCGACGCCGCTATTGTCTTCCGTGCTGACGGTGCTTTGCTTTGGAGTAATAAGTTAGCTCAGTTCTATTTCGGCCTGCGCTGGCCTGACGATGCCGGTCAACGTTTATCGAACCTTATTCGTCACCCGGAATTTTATGCCTACCTGAACGAAGGTAACTTCGAAGAAGAGCTGACAATACCATCGCCAATACGCGAAAGCCTGGATATTGAAATTCGTATCATGCCTTACAGCGAAGATCAGTTCTTGTTGGTTGCGCGTGATGTGACGCAGGTGAAACGGCTGGAAAATTTGCGTCGGGAGTTCGTGGCCAATGTATCGCATGAGCTGAAAACACCGTTGACGGTGTTGCAGGGCTATCTGGAAATGATGGACGACCCACAGCAAACGCCGCCGGCCATGTTGAAAAAAGCCGTTGAAAACATGAATGCACAAAGTACTCGTATGTCGAACCTGGTTGATCAGTTGCTGACGTTGTCACGCATGGAAACGCCCAGTGACGACGTATTCGACCATGAAGTGGATATGCCAGCTATGCTTGAACAACTGCAGGCTGAAGCCAAACGTTTAAACGAAGCGAAGCAGCATACTATTGAGTTCCAGGTGGCTCCTGTCAGAATTTACGGTAAAGAAAACCTTCTGCGCAGTGCCATGCAGAACCTGATAACCAATGCTATTTATTATACGCAAGAGGGCGGGAACATTACGGTGTCGTGGAAACGAGTGGCAGGCGGTGCGGAGTTCAGCGTCACGGACAATGGTAAAGGCATACCCGCTGAACACCTTCCTCGCCTAACCGAACGTTTTTACCGGGTTGAGGATGATCGTAACAGTGCCAGTGGCGGAACCGGGCTGGGCCTTTCTATTGTTAAGCATGCAATAGAACATCATAACTCACAGTTGGATATTAATAGTTCACTAGAAAAAGGCAGTCGCTTTTCATTTCGCATTCCGAGCGGACTTTTAGTGAATTAGTCATAAATTTTTCACATTGTCATAAAGCTGTCACATAAGCGTCTTAAACTGGCCATAATTCGAAAACAGTTCAATAACCCTTAGAGGTGAATACACTATGTTTCAATCTACTTTGAACAAGACATTAACAGGCTTAGTTGTTGCAGGATCACTGGCATTCAGTACATTGGCAGCGGCAACTGACGATTTACCAGAATACAAAAAAGTAAGTGGCTTATCCGGCAACTTATCTTCAGTGGGTTCTGACACTCTGGCCAATATGGTGACCTTCTGGAGTGAAGAGTTTAAGCGTAACTACCCAAGCGTAAACATTCAGGTGCAGGCGGCAGGTTCTTCAACGGCTCCACCGGCTTTAACTGAAGGCACGTCAAACTTCGGTCCTATGAGCCGCGCAATGAAGTCAAAAGAAATCGAGTCTTTTGAAAAGCGCCATGGTTACAAACCTACGCCAGTTCGTGTTGCTATCGATGCTTTGGCCGTTTTTGTGCATAAAGACAACCCAATTGAAGGTCTGACGATTCCGGAAGTTGACGCAATATTTTCCTCAACCCGCAAATGTGGCCTGAACGAGCAGGTTAATCGCTGGGGTGACCTGGGCATGGAAGGTGAGTGGACTAACCGTGACTTGCAGCTTTACGGCCGTAACTCGGTATCAGGTACCTATGGTTACTTTAAAGAAATTGGCCTGTGTGACGGCGACTTCCGCTCGAACGTGAATGAACAGCCCGGTTCAGCGTCGGTTGTACAGTCAGTTTCAACCTCAATTAATGCCATTGGTTATTCCGGCATCGGCTATGTGACTTCAGGTGTTAAAGCGGTGCCTATCGCAAAAGCCGAAGGTCAGGAGTTTATCGGCGCAACTGCTGAGAATGCGTTGGCAGGTCAATATCCATTAGCTCGTTTCCTATATATTTATGTGAACAAGCATCCGACGAAACCACTGGGTAAAGCGGAAGGTGAGTTTCTGCGCATGATCTTGTCAAAAACAGGTCAGGATATTGTCAATAAAGACGGTTACATTGGACTGCCTAAAGCGGTTGTTGAAGCTGAATTGAAAAAGCTTGGCTTAGATTAATTTGTCCCTGAGACTGCTTTGCCGGTAGCTTGCTACCGGCTTTTTTATAACTATTACTGCATTATTAAGAAAATATGACAGTGGTGTAACAATACTGTCATATTTTTCAACTAAACTATTTGCAGAATTTTAGTAACGCGTATTCAAACCTGAGGTTTCTGATGGCATCACTGTCAGCTCAACAATTAGCCGCTAACCGGGGACGACTCTTTAAAGATCGTGCCGCTCGCTATGGTGTCACTTTAGGTGGCATTATGGTGTTGGTAGCACTGTTGCTTATCTTTTTCTATCTGCTTTATGTTGTTCAGCCCATCTTCGAGTCGGTTTCTTTAAAAGAGGAACAGAGCTTTTCATTGCCAAACAGTGATGATGTAGAAGCACTTGGCATGGAGGAGCAGGCCGAAATTGGTTACCGTCTAATGAAATCGGGGAAATTTGAGTTCTTCGCGCTGGCCGATAAATCTATCGTTAAGCGTAAGGCCGGCGATATCATCGACTCAAAAGAAGTGGTCTCTGATGACAAAATAACGAGCTTTGCCAGTACTCTGCCGGTCAACAAGCAGTACGCATACGGTCTGAACGACGGTACAGCGATGGTGGCTGAGCCTAAATTTAAAGTATCTTTTGCTGAAGACCCGGAAAAAGGCACACTTGAGCGTACAATAACGCCGCGTGTGGAGGTATTGAATAATGGTGAACCATTAGTTGTCGATGAAAGTGGTCAGGCTCTGGAAAAGCTGGCTTACGAGAGCGATGGTGACACTATGATGTTTGCTGCTGTGCAGGGCGGTAATAACTTGCTTATTACCAAGTACGCAGCAGAAGAAAACTTTATGACTGGCGAAACGACATTAAAGCCGGTTTTTCATAAAGTGACGCTAAACGGCACTATCGATGACTTAATTGTCACTCCGGACTTACGTCAGGTTATGGCGCGTCGCGGTAACCGAGTTCATGTATTCGATGTTGGAATTTCAGGCCAGGTGACAGAGCGTGAATTAATGCTGGTTAATTCGCGTGAGCAGGGTAATGCCACGGGTCTCTATTTAATGGCCGGAGCAAGTTCGATATTAGTGACTCACGATACCGGGTTGGTAACACAGTGGTTCCAGGTATCGACAGATGAAGGCCGGCAGTATCAGTATATTCGCTCATTTGATGCCGGCTCGCCGGTTAAAGATATTGAAGTAGAGTACTATCGACGTACTTTCTACACCGTTTCAGAGAACGGGGAACTGGGTATATTCTATACCACGTCAGAGGCGGACCTGTACCGGGGCAACCCTCTTGAATCCAGTTTAGAGCATGTCATGGTCGACCCTCGAGCTAACTACCTCATTATGCAAAGTGGTGATCGCTTCAGTGTGTTTGATATTAAGAACGAACACCCTGAGGTAACCTGGAGCGCTATGTGGCAGGAAGTCTGGTATGAGGGATACCCTGAGCCCGACTACACCTGGCAGTCGACCTCTGGTTCCGATGACTTTGAGTCTAAATACAGTTTGGTTCCTATTGCTTTTGGCACCATCAAGGCAGCCGCATATGCAATGCTGTTTGCTGTGCCTATTGGTTTGGCTGCTGCTGTTTACACGGCGTACTTTATGTCTCCGTCGGTGCGTAAATACGTCAAACCGACCGTTGAAATTATGGAAGCCTTACCGACGGTTATTCTCGGCTTTTTGGCCGGTCTTTGGCTGGCACCGATAATTGAGAGGTATCTTCCGGGCCTGATAGCCGTGTTCCTGCTGGTGCCGGCAGCGATAATACTGACGGCATTCTTATGGTCGAGGTTACCGTCCAATATTCGTAACACCGTTACCGATGGACGAGCCGCTTTGCTGCTCATACCTATTGTTATTCTGGTCGGTTGGTTATCGTTTGGCCTTAGTCCCTGGGTTGAGCAAGTGTTGTTCGATGGCAATGTGCGTGGCTATTTAACCAATGAGCTGGGTATTACCTTCGATCAGCGTAATTCCCTGGTTGTTGGTATTGCGATGGGCTTTGCGGTTATCCCAACCATTTTCTCAATTGCAGAAGATGCGGTATTCAGTGTGCCGAAGCATTTATCTAACGGCTCGCTGGCGCTGGGTGCTACACCATGGCAAACCCTGACTAAAGTGGTTCTGCTAACCGCCAGTCCGGGCATATTCTCAGCGGTTATGATGGGGCTGGGACGCGCCGTAGGCGAGACGATGATTGTACTGATGGCAACCGGTAACACACCCATTATGGACTGGAACATTTTTGAAGGTATGCGCACCTTGTCGGCAAACATTGCGGTCGAGATGCCGGAGTCGGAGGTTGGCAGTTCACACTACCGAATCTTGTTCCTGGCAGCCTTTGTGCTGTTCGTATTTACCTTTTTCTTTAACACCATTGCTGAATTTGTTCGCCAACGTCTGCGCGACAAATACAGCTCGATGTAATTCCGGAACAGAGGTTTAATTCAATGAATACATGGTTTAAGTCCGGAAAGCCCTGGATCTGGTTAACCGCCGGCTCAGTTAGCATCAGCTTAATAGCGGTTATCGGGCTGGTATTAATGATTGGCTGGCGTGGACTGTCGTTTTTCTGGCCCGCCGCCATTCATGAAATGTCTATTGAACAGGCTGACGGTTCAACACGCACGCTCATTGGTGAAATCTATGAGAGCGAGTCGGTTCCAACATCACGAGTCAGTAACTCGGGCACCATCATGGATGGTTACGAAGAAGAGGAAGTGACTCGTTACCTGATGAAAATTGGTAACCGTGAGTACGTACCTCTGGACTTTGCCTGGGTGCTTGGTCCTGCCATCCGCTCCGATGAAACACCGGCTGATCTGGCGGTTATTGAACGTACCAAAGATGGTAATTTCTACGGTTATCCAGTTGCTATCGAGCAGGCAGGCGAACGTGTTGCGAAACATGGCGACTTGCGAGATGAATTGTTTAAGCGGGTTGAGCGCGCAGTTGAGCTGAATGAACAGGCTATGGCGCTGCAGGAAGGTGAAATTGGTGCTATTAACTATGAGTTAACGCAATTGAACCTACAACGCCGTGGCCTTGAGCTTAGCGGCAGCTTGACTGAAGAAGCGATAAACGACATTGAGCAGCGTCGCGAAGAGCTTCAGGCCGACTACCTGGAATACGAGAAAGAACTTTTTGCACTGCGTGACGAAGCCGGTCGTGATTCCTTAATTATGCGGGATATGCGCGGCGAAGAAGTCAAAGTACCTATGTACCGCGTACTGGATGTAAACTTCCCTAACGATATGGGCTTTTTCTCAAAGCTTGGGCATTTTTTCCAGCAAATTGGCAAGTTTGTTTCTGAACCGCCCAGGGAAGCTAATACCGAAGGTGGGGTGTTCCCGGCCATTTTCGGCACGGTATTTATGGTGCTGTTAATGTCCGTTATTGTCGCTCCGTTTGGTGTTATTGCGGCCGTTTATTTACATGAATACGCGGGCAAAAATGCGGTCACTAAATTAATCCGTATTGCTGTCATTAACCTTGCCGGGGTACCGTCGATTGTTTATGGCGTATTTGGTTTAGGCTTCTTTGTTTATATGGTGGGCGGGAGCCTCGACCAGATTTTCTACCCCGAAGCCTTACCGAATCCGACTTTTGGTACACCGGGTGTTTTATGGTCTGCCGTTACTCTGGCTATATTGACATTGCCCGTGGTGATTGTTGCGACCGAGGAAGGGCTTTCGCGCATTCCACCGGCGTTACGAGAAGGCAGCTTGTCGTTGGGCGCAACGAAGTGGGAAACCATTTGGCGCATTGTTCTGCCTATGGCATCACCGGCTATTATGACGGGTCTGATTCTCGCGGTTGCAAGGGCGGCAGGTGAAGTTGCGCCATTGATGCTGGTTGGTGTGGTTAAATCTGCACCTATGCTGCCGGTGGACGGGAACTTCCCTTACTTCCATCTGGACAGAAAATTCATGCACCTGGGCTTCCACATTTACGATGTTGGTTTCCAGAGTCCAAACGTTGAAGCGGCCAGGCCGCTGGTTTACGCCACGTCATTCTTGCTGATCACCATTATTGTTGGTTTGAATTTAACGGCGATTGGTGTGCGTAACCATTTACGTGAAAAATACCGCTCACTTGAGCACTAACGTTGAGCACGAAAGTTTTGATGAATTAGCGAAAAGGTCTGAACTTATGATTTCGGTAAACCCGAGTACAAACAACCTGGAAAAGCTGGACTTGCACAACTTGCCAGCAGAGCAGACTGCTTTAGATATTAAAAACTTGAATCTTTACTACGGTCAAGATCAAGCGTTACACGATATTTCTATGCGCATTCCCAATAACCGCGTCACCGCGTTTATCGGTCCGTCGGGTTGTGGTAAATCAACACTGTTGCGTTGTATTAACCGCATGAACGACTTGGTCGAGATCTGCCGTATTGACGGCCAGATTGATATGCACGGTCACAATATTTACGACAAGAACGTTGATGTTGCGGCTTTGCGTCGCCGTGTGGGCATGGTGTTTCAGCGTCCGAACCCCTTTCCTAAATCAATTTATGAAAACGTGGTTTATGGTTTGCGTTTGCAGGGTGTGAAAGATAAGCGGGTATTGGATGAGGCGGTAGAAACCTCGCTTCGTGGTGCGGCGTTATGGGATGAAGTTAAAGACCGTTTAAACGCCAGTGCGTTCAGTTTATCCGGCGGTCAGCAACAACGTGTGGTTATCGCGCGTTCTATTGCCATTGAACCTGAAATTTTGTTGCTGGATGAGCCAACCTCTGCGTTGGATCCTATTTCAACCCTGACCATTGAAGAGCTGATTACTGAGCTGAAGGAAAAGTATACCGTTGTTATTGTTACGCATAACATGCAACAGGCGGCGCGCGTATCAGACCAGACCGCGTTTTTGTATATGGGTAAATTGATTGAGTATGCTGATACGGATACTTTATTTACTACCCCGTCTGAAAAACAGACAGAAGATTATATTACTGGTCGTTACGGTTAAGGAGCGAGTCATGGATAAGATGAATATGGGTAAGCACATTTCCGGTAAGTTTAATGACGAACTGGAAGCTGTGCGTAACCGTGTGTTAAGCATGGGCGGATTGGTTGAAAAGCAATTGCAGGATTCACTTCTGGCAATTCAGAAGGGCGACATCGACTTGGCAGAGAAAGTCCTGACCAGTGACCATAAAGTGAACAAGCTCGAAGTGCAGATTGATGAAGAATGTGTGCACATTATTGCTAAACGCCAACCAACCGCCAGCGATCTGCGTTTAGTCATTGCGATTATCAAAACCATTGCTGACTTAGAGCGTATTGGTGACGAAGCAGAGCGTATTGCAAAAGTCGCTAAGGAAAGTTTCAGTAACGACCAACAGCAACTGTTAGTCAGTCTCGAAAACCTGGGGCAACACGTATTAAGCATGCTGCGTAATGTACTGGATGCTTTCGCCCGTATGGACCTGGAGTCGGCTTATAATGTGCACCAGCAGGACGAGCAGGCTGACCGTCAGTACGAAGCGCTGACACGTCAGTTAATGACATACATGATGGAAGACTCGCGCTCTATTCCAAAAATTATGAATGTGCTTTGGTCCGCACGTTCTTTAGAGCGTATTGGTGACCGTTGTCAGAATATTGCCGAATACATTATCTTTTTTGTGAAAGGCAAAGACGTGCGCCATGTCTCACCAGAGAGCATGGAACGCACGGTTATGGGCAAAAAAGACTAGAATAAACGCCGGGCACGAATAGTGCCCGGAATGTCTTTCAGTTGTTGCAGTATATTGGCGCCGTTGTCACCGTCGATATCCATTACCACGTAGCCCACACTTTCATCGGTCTGTAAGTACTGACCCGCCACGTTAATTTCATTGTCGCTAATAATGCGGTTAATGGCGTTTAGCATACCCGGCTGGTTTTTATGAATATGCAGCAAACGTTGTGCCGTTGCGTGGGTTGGTAAGCTCACTTCAGGGAAGTTCACGGCAGACAGGGTAGAGCCGTTATCCGAATAGCGGACCAATTTTCCGGCCACTTCAACGCCAATGTTTTCCTGAGCTTCTAAAGTTGAACCGCCAATATGCGGTGTTAGCAGACAGTTCTTTAAGCCACGCAGCGGCGACATAAACTCGTCGTTATTACCTTTAGGTTCAACCGGGAATACATCAATTGCCGCACCAGCCAGGTGTCTTGACGACAGAGCTTCGGCCAGGGCGTCAATGTCCACTACCGTTCCGCGCGACGCGTTAATGAGCAGGCTGCCCGGCTTCATACGTTCAATTTGACGACGGCCTATCATCCATTGCGTTTGTTCGGTTTCCGGTACGTGCAGGGTGACAATATCGGCTTGCGTGAGTAAGTCATCCAAAGTGGGAACCGACTGGGCGTTACCCATAGGCAGTTTGTCTTCAACGTCGTAGTAGCGAATGTGCATGCCCAATTGTTCGGCTAAAACACTCAACTGGCTGCCAATATGACCGTAACCGACAATGCCCAGTATTTTTCCGCGCGCCTCAAAAGACTGCTTAGCCGATTTTAGCCAGCCACCTTCGTGGGCTACGGCATTCTTTTCAGGAATGCCCCGTAGCAGCATAATAATTTCTGCTAAAACGAGTTCGGCCACACTGCGGGTGTTGGAAAAGGGCGCGTTGAAGACAACGACACCGTGTCGCTTGGCCGCGTCTAAATCGATTTGATTAGTACCGATGCAAAAGCAGCCAACCGCAATGAGTTTGTCGGCGGCGGCAAATACGCGTTCATTCAACTGGCTGCGTGAGCGGATACCAAGAATATGAGCGTCTTTAACTTTCTCGCAGAGTTCATCTTCGCTCAGAGAGGTTTGCAGTATTTCCAGGTTATGATAGCCGTGGTGACGAAATAACTGGATAGCACTGTCATGAACCCCTTCGAGCAATAAAACTTTGATTTTGTCCTTCGCTAATGAGGTTTGCATCAGCCACTTACCTTCAGAGTCTGAACCCCGTCTTCACGGGCAATAAGCGCCACATTCGCACCACGCTGAGCAAAGAGCCCGTTGGTGACTACGCCGACAATATTGTTCAGTTGAGCTTCAAGCTTCATGGGCTCCATGATGTCAAAGTTGTGCACATCGAGTATCCAGTTGCCGTTGTCGGTGGTAAAACCCTGGCGCCAGACCGGGTCGCCGCCAAGTTTTACAATTTCGCGGGCAACGTATGAACGTGCCATAGGAATGACTTCAACCGGCAGCGGGAATTGACCTAAACGGCCAACCATTTTGGTTTCATCAGCGACACAGACGAACTTTTTAGCGACTGCGGCTATAATTTTTTCACGGGTCAGCGCTCCGCCTCCGCCTTTAATCATCTGCCCATGCTCATTAATTTCATCAGCACCGTCTACATAAACGGGAACATCGGCAACGGAGTTCAGTTCAAAGACTTCAATACCATGAGACTTCAGGCGCTCGGTAGAGGCTTCAGAGCTTGAAACCGCACCTTCAATGTCATGTTTTCGCTCGGCTAATGCATCGATAAAAAAGTTTACGGTTGAGCCGGTACCGACTCCGACGACAGTGCCGTCTTCAATGTATTGCATAGCAGCTTCTGCCGCCGCTTTTTTTAGTGCATCAGCGTTGCCTGACATGAGCGTTTCTCCGTGTTTGTTCTTTAAGCTCAGTATAGGGAATTTGTTGTTTTTTATCGATCTTTCTTTTACTTCAAAAGCGCCAGTGTTGCGCTGGTGTAATGATTTCCGGCAGCGGAATATCCCAACTCTCAACCGGTATTTTTTCAACCTGCTGTTCGTTATAGCTTAACCCAATGGGCGATAAGTTGGGTCTATTCCCATTATGCCATTGCGCTAATGTCCGGTCGTAATAACCGCCGCCCATGCCTAATCGGTTGCCCTGACTGTCGAAGCCCACTAATGGCATCAGCAGTATCTGAATATTGGACAATGGCACCACGTTTTGGACATTCAGTTCGGGTTCGGCAATACCGTACTTGTTGGTTGTCATTGGCGTATCCGGGGCATAGTGTAAAAACAGCAAATGACCTTTAGCAAAAGGATGAAGCACGGGTAAAACGGTATTAAAACCTGACTGCCACAGCTTTTGAATAATGGCTGAGGTTGGTAACTCGCCGGCAAAGCTTTTATACACGGCAACGGTGGTCTGCTGAGGGACAAGGCTGCTCAGACGTTGCTCCAGTTTGTCAGCAACCAGGCGTGCCGCTTCGCTTTGCTGTTCGGCGGTTAAATTGCGGCGAATTTGCTGTAACTTGCGTCGGAGGTCCTGTCGAGTCATGCTAGAGTCTGCTTAATGATAACCGCTGAGTAATTGCCAGAGGATAACCGATGAAAACAATAAAAACGATAGCTTTAGCCATGGTAGCGATGGCTTTTACGGTTGCAGCCCATGCTGTACAGGCTCCCCCGAAAGCACCGGAGCGTGATCGCGGTGAAGGTCCGTACGAGCGGCTGATACTGCGGGGCGGAACATTAATTAATGGCGAAGGCGCACCTCCAATTGGTCCGGTAGACATCGTAATTGAAGACGATCGTATCGTGAATATTGTCAGTGTTGGGAATCCGGGAGTGCCCATTAAGCCCGAGGGGCGTCCTGAAGCAGGCGAAGGCGATAAAGAGCTGGATGTCAGCGGGCAGTACATCTTGCCCGGCTTTGTTGATATGCATGCACATATTGGCGGCTCCGCAAAAGGTATTCCGGCGGAGTATGTATTGAAGTTGTGGTTGGCGCACGGTATTACAACCATTCGGGAACCCGGCAGCTTTAACGGCCTGGACTGGGTTCAGTGGCACGAAGAGCGCGCTGTCGATAATCGCATTACTTCGCCGCGAATTATTCCTTATGTCGGTTTTGGGCAAGGCTGGGATAAGCCAATTTATAACGGCGAGCAGGCGCGCGAGTGGGTTCGCTACATTAAAGATGAGGGAGCAAAGGGTATTAAATTCTTCGGTGCCTCACGCAAAGTTATGGAAGCGGCGCTGGACGAAGCCAACAAGCAGGGCTTAGGCACTATGATGCACCACGCTCAGCTGAATGTAATGTCGATGAATGCACTGGACTCCGCTCGCCTGGGTTTAACCTCTATGGAGCATTGGTACGGCTTGCCGGAAGCTCTGTTTGAAGAGCGCCGCGTGCAGGACTACCCGGCAGGTTATAACTACAATAATGAGCAAAACCGCTTTGAAGAGGCTGGCCGCTTATGGAAGCAGGCCGCGGAGCCAGGTTCAGAGAAATGGAATTCAGTGCGCAATGAGCTGATTGAACTGGACTTCACCATTAACCCCACCTTAACCATATACGAAGCGTCGCGTGACTTAATGCGTGAACGCCAGGCCATTTGGCACGACGAATACACCTTGCCACGGTTGTGGGAGTTTTTCGAGCCAAGCCGCTACGCCCACGGTTCTTACTGGTTCGACTGGACCACGGACAATGAAATTGCCTGGAAAAACAATTACCAGAAATGGATGGCGTTCTTAAAGGACTTCCACTCCAACGGCGGCAGAATTACGGTTGGTTCTGATGCGGGCTACATTTATAAGATTTATGGCTTTGGTTACATTCGCGAGCTGGAGTTATTACGTGAAGCTGGTTTGAATGCGTTAGAGGTGATTCACGCTGCCAGCCTGGCTGGTGCTGAAGCACTGAATATGGAAGACGACATTGGCTCTGTTGCTATTGGTAAAAAAGCCGACATGGTGATTGTTAACGAAAACCCGATGGATAACTTTAAAGTGTTATACGGCACGGGGCACTTCAAGCTGGACGACAACAACCAGCCGATGCGTACCGAAGGCATTCAGTACACCATTAAAGACGGTGTCATTTTTGACGCACAACAATTGCTAGAGGACGTTAAAGCCATTGTTGCTGATGAAAAGGCGGAGCGCCAATAGTAAGGGTGGTTTCCCAAGGTGCCGCTGCTGGCTGTAGCCCTTGAACCCATTGGTTCAAGGCGGGGAGCAAATGGTATCTGCCGTAGGCTTCCCGGTTCATGCCGGGCTTGCACATGGCAGGCCAGTGATCCCCTTTTAATACAAGCATCGGCTCAGGGACATAAGCCTGCTGGCAAACACCCCAGGAAACCGCAAAAGGGTTACAATGTTGCTTTAGGTTAACCGCTAACGGTTACGTTGTGAGCGTTGCTCACTCATTGCCTGTTCTATCGTTGCCTGAAGTAACTGAATTTTTTCTTCAAGCTTAGCCGTTTTTGCAGATTGTTCATTTTGATCCTGAATCCATTCATGGCATAAATTCAGGGCTGTCATAACAGCTATTTGTTCGACATTGGTCAGTTGCGTTCGTTCTTTGGTTTCCATCAGTCTTTCATTGAGCGTATCTGCCGCTTGCTGCAACGCGCTTTCCTGCCCAACAGGGCAAGCCACCTTATAATTACGTTCCAGCAATTTTATATCCATGGTTTTTGCGGCCATTCAAAAGACTCCTTGCAACTGACTCAACAGCTTTGATAACTGCATTATGGCATGAGCTACCGGTGTTTGTCAGCTAGCGATTATGTAAAGCCAGTGTTAGGATTAATGCATGATAAATAAAGGGCAGAATTTAATGTCGACACGTTTTAATTATGACCGCTTAGTGGAACTTTACGCACAATACGACATGACGCCAAGTGCGTCAGAAGTGCAGGGTATGTTAACCGGGCTAATAGCCACCGGCAGCGACGCCAAAAGCAATGAATTAATGATCTTAATGTCAGACCTGGCATACGACGGCCAGGGCTTGCCCGTCGAGCTGGAGAACTTGCTGCAACAGCAGGCCGAAGAAATTGAGCACTCGCTGGGTGACGAAGACTTAGGCTACCGTTTGTTGTTACCTGAAGACACGACGCCGCTGTCTGACCGCTTAAGCGCACTGGCTGGCTGGGTCAATGCCTTTTTAGTGGGCTATGGTGTTAACCAGGAAAATATGACCAACTTAAGTGGTGACTTAAAAGAAGCCATTGAAGACATGGTCGAGCTGGCGAAAATAGAGTTTACCGATGACGGTGATGAGGAAGAAGAACGAGCTTACACCGAAATTGTCGAGTATCTGCGTGTTTCAGCCATGATGTGCTACGCCGAATTAGGCCGTAATGAGCTACCGGCAAATCAGCCACCCAAAATTCTGCATTAATTACTGACGGAGTAGAGGTCGTTGATGAGAAACGTTATTCCTCAGGATGAATTTAAACTGCGCCGACGCCAGCTGCTGGAGTCTTTGCCTCCGCACTCGGTGGCACTGGTGGCTGCTAACAGTGAAGTTACGCGCAGCAATGATACCGAGTACCCTTTTCGCCAAAACAGCGACTTTTTCTATTTAACCGGTTTTAATGAGCCGGACGCGGTGTTGCTGCTGATTAACGACAGCAACCCTCGCAGTGTTTTATTCTGTCAGGACAAAGACCCAAAGCACGAAGTCTGGCATGGGCTGCGTTTAGGCTATACCAATGCTGTTGAAGCCTTAGCCGTTGACAGCGCGGAAGATCTCGACACCTTACCGGAACGTTTACCTGAGTTGCTGGAAGGCATTGAATCGGTTTTCTACCCCATGGGTGAAGATTCGGTGCTGGCCGAACTGGTGAGCGAAGCGCGCGATGACGTCAGTGTAAAAGCAAGGCGAAGCGGTAAATTAGCGCCTCAAAGCTTGTCTGATTTAAGACCTCAACTGGACGCCATGCGCCTTATTAAGTCAGCCAATGAAGTGGCTGTGATGAAAGAAGCTGGCCGAATCAGCTCGGGGGCATTCCGCCGCATTATGCGCTTTGTTGAAGCGGGCAAGCACGAGTACCAGGTAGCGGCAGAGCTGCACCATGAATTTGCCATGAACGGAGCCTTGCATCCGGCTTACGGTATTATCAGCGGTGGTGGTGCTAATGCCTGCGTTCTGCATTACACCGACAACCGGGACGAGCTACAGAATGGCGACTTGCTGCTGGTAGACGCCGGCGCGGAGTATCAGGGTTACGCGGCCGACATTACCCGGACTTTCCCGGTAAATGGCAAGTTTAGTGAACCACAGAGCATACTTTATAACCTAGTGCTGGAAGCCCAGCAGGCGGCTTTTGCTGAAATTAAACCCGGCAGTAATTTGGTTCAGGCGAGCGAAGCAGCTGCCAGGGTCATTAGCGATGGTCTCACCGAGCTTGGTATTTTAACCGGCGATGCCGAAGAAAACTTCAAAGAGCAACGCTGGAAAACGTACTTTATTCACGGCCTGGGCCATTGGCTGGGTCTGGATGTTCACGATGTCGGACGTTATCGCGACAGTGAGGGCGAGCCCGTACCTTTCAAACCCGGCATGGTGCTGACAGTAGAACCCGGTATTTATATTCCGGAAGATGCTGACGTTGAAGATAAATGGCGAGGTATAGGCATTCGCATTGAAGATGACCTGGTTGTAACAGCGGACGGTTTTGACAACATGACCGCCGATGTACCCAAAACCATTGAAGAGATTGAGACATGGATGAACGGCCAGTAACGCACGCCGATGTGGTAATAGCCGGAGGTGGCCTGGTGGGCGCCTTAACTGGCTTAATGCTGGCGCAACAACGGCCGGACTGGCACATTGTTGTCTGTGAACCCCGCGCCGAAGGTCCGCCCGCCGACAAACGCATTATTGCTTTGGCTGCTGCATCAGCGCAGCGGCTGCAAAGCCTTGGTGTACTCAATGGCATTGACACTACCCCAATAAAACATATTCACATTTCCGACCGGGGCTTTGCCGGCGCCACTGAACTGCACGCTGAGAACGAGCGGGTAGAGGCCTTAGGTCGGGTTGTTGCTGCTTCCGAGCTGGTTAATAACTTGTACCTTAGCTGTCAGAAGCAGACCAACCTTGAGTGGTTATCGGGTGTTCGTTTAGATTCATTGCAACAGCAGCAAAAGCAGGTGGAATTAAACCTGGATAACGGACAGCAGCTGTTGGCTAAGTTACTGATTGGTGCCGATGGCCAGAACTCACTGGTGCGCGAGCAACTGGGGCTAAAATCGGATATTTACGACTATGGCCAGTTTGGTTGTATTGCAACGCTTGATTTAGAGCAGCCATTAGATGGCTGGGCCTATGAACGCTTTACCGAAAATGGGCCTATTGCCTTACTGCCAATGCAGGGAAGTCAGGCTTCACTGGTGTGGAGCTTTACCGAAGCGCAGCGTGACGTTGCCCAGCAATGGTCCGACACCGAATTTATGCAGCGGTGTCAGCAGGCGTTTGGCTACCGCGCGGGCTTATTTAGCGGCGTGTCGAAACGAGTTTTCTATCCGCTGACGTTACGCCGGGCAAAGCGCTCGACTCACCACCGCAGTGTGATCATCGGTAATGCATCGCACGCCTTACACCCCATAGCCGGGCAGGGTTTTAATCTGGGGCTGCGCGATACCGAAGTACTATGCGAGTCGCTGGCCAATGTTGATGACGCCGGAAATTTTCAGGCATTACAAGGCTACGAGCAGAACCGCGAACGTGATTATCAGGCCATTATTAAACTGACGGACGGTTTAGTGCGCGGCTTTTCGAATCACTACTGGCCCACGGTATTGGGTCGCAACAGTGCGCTGATGTTACTGCAGCATTGTTCGCCGCTGAAATCCGCCTTCGCACGCTTAACCATGGGGATGCAACCATGACCATGAAACGCAAAAAGCTCGATGTTGTGATTGTTGGCGGCGGCATGATTGGTCTGAGCCTGGCAATACGTCTGGCTCAGCAGAACCGGCGAGTGATGGTTCTGGAAAGACATTCTCAGCCTGAACTTTCTGAGGAGCTGGCATTGCGGGTAAGCGCCCTGAATGATCGCAGTCGCAGCGTATTAAAAGACTGTGGTGCCTGGCCTTTAGTGCAGGCACACCGAAGTGGCCCCTACCAAAGCATGCAAGTGTGGGACAAAGACAGCCCCGCGCACATTGAGTTTTCAGCCAGGGAAATTAACGCCGCAGATTTAGGCGCTATAGTTGAAAACAATTTTGTGGAGCACTTTTTGTGGCACCGCGCTGAGCAGGTCGGTGTTGATATATTGCAGACGCAGCAGTGGACAATGGTTCATGCCGGCGATGATTCTCACCCCGCGGAAATCGATGTTGGTGAGTGGTTACTGTCAGCCGATCTTATAGTAGGAGCTGACGGTGGTCGTTCGAAAGTGCGTCAGTATGCTGAATTACCACTAACCTTCTGGGATTACGGACAGCAAGGCATTGTGGCCAATATTCGCACGGAGCAACCGCATAATGGCGTGGCTCGTCAGGTATTTTTACCAACAGGGCCGCTGGCACTTCTGCCAACACCTGACTCTCATACCGTTTCCATTGTCTGGTCTGCCGATGAAGATCTCGCCAAAAACTTGCTTAATGAGCCCGTTGAGCGCTTTGCAAAACAGGTGGAAACAGAGTCGGGGCGGGTATTAGGCGGCTGCGAGTGTGTGTCTGATATAAAAGCTTTTCCGCTTAAAATGCAATACGCCCGCCAATGGTACCAGCACCGTATTGTTTTGGCGGGCGACGCGGCTCACACCATTCATCCGCTGGCCGGGCAGGGCGCGAACTTAGGTTTTGGTGACGTGAAAGCCTTAACCGAAAAAATTGAGGGTGTGGATTTGTCTTCACTGACGCAACTGCACCGCTCGCTGAGTGCGTATCAGCGCGAGCGCAAAGCCGACACTCAGCTAATGATAGCTGCAATGGAAACGTTCAAACGCGGTTTCGGTACAGCAAACCCAGTAGTAAAAGGCCTACGCGCTCTGGCCTTCGCACTGCCAAACAAACTCACCTTTTTAAAACGCAAGCTAGCCGAAATCGCGCTGGGCACTGACCCCCAGAGCTAGGCGGCTGTGGTTGGTACCTACTGGTCAGGGAGACGCCCGTGAATACGTCCCTGTAGGGCTTGGGCGTCGCCATTCATGGCGCCGCACACTCCCTGACCAGTAGGTACCAACCATAAGCGCCACCTATCCCGGAGCTCAGCTTTCGTAGCCTGACGTTCACGTCAGGTGAGATGTTCAAATCCTTGCTTTCAGATAATCCGCTAACTGAGAAGCCGCACTTGAGGCACCGCCGGCCAGGCGCATAATCACGTTGACTGAACCGGGGTTGGGTAAGGGTTTGTTATCAGAAAAACTCTCCAATACGGGAATGTCCTTCGGTACCGTACTTTTAGCCAGAACGGTAATGCCCAGCCCACTGTTCAATGCCGCAGTCAGTCCCGAGAAGTCTGTATTGGTATAAGTGATACGATAAGGCTGATGCGCCCTTTGTAAGCTTTGTTCTGCCCTGCGCCGATAAATACAGCCTTCAGGAGCAACCACCATAGGCCAGCCGGGTTGTTCTAATAAGCCCGGTAAGCCCACCCAAACCAGCTCTTCGCGCTGAATTAAAACATCACTTTTATTGGTCTGTTCGCGCAGTGCCAGAATAATATCGAACTGTTGCCCCAGTCCGGACAGTAAGTCTTTACTCAACGCTGAAGTCACCTGCAGTGTCACCTGCGGATAAACCTGAGCAAACTGACCCAGCACTTTGGGCAGCAAGCTGGACGCGAATTCACTGGTAATACCCAGCCGCACTTTACCGCTAACCTGTTGCGGTTCGAACTGCGCCCAGGCCTGGTCATTTAGCGCCAACATTCGCTGCGCGTAGTCAAACAGTACGTCACCGTCGGCGGTAAGTGCAAAGCCGCTACCCTGGCGCGTTAGCAGTTCAACGCCCAGTTGCTGCTCCAGCTTTTTAAGCTGCAAACTAATAGCAGGCTGAGAACGCCCCATGCGTTCGCCGGCAAGTGTCATACTGCCCAGCTCAATCACCGCACTAAAGCTGCGTAAGGCCTCTAAGGATAAATGTTTCATTGGCTCGCTTTATAAAGTCGTTACTAGGTATTTGAAAAATTAATACCATTATAAGCATTATTGATTTTAAGTTTAAACGAATCACGCCTATAATTTGCGCCCATACACACGCACATAAAGTGAACAGAGAAGGAACACGGTATGGGTAGCAGAACGCCACTGTACGATGCACACGTAAAAGCGGGTGCGAAGATGGTTGATTTTCACGGCTGGGACATGCCGCTGAACTACGGTTCACAAATTGAAGAGCACCATGCTGTACGCCGTGACTGCGGTGTTTTTGATGTGTCGCATATGACCATTGTTGACGTAGAAGGGCCACAGGCTCAGGCGTTTTTGCGTTACCTGCTGGCTAACGACGTTGCTAAGCTAAAAACCGAAGGCAAAGCACAATACACCAGTATGCTGAATGAAAACGGCGGTGTTATTGACGACCTTATTGTGTATTTCTTCTCAGAAACTGCCTACCGCATGGTTGTTAACTCAGCTACCCGTGACCGCGACCTGGCATGGATTGAAAAAGTCGCTGCCGATTTTGATGTCACCACCAAAGAGCGTGACGACATGGGTATGCTGGCTTTGCAGGGCCCTAAAGCCGCTGAAAAAATCCAGGGCGTATTAACCGCAGAGCAATACGCAGAAATTGAAGGCATGAAGCCTTTTGTGGGTAAAGACGTTGGCGATTACTTTATTGCGACCACAGGTTACACCGGTGAAAAAGGCTACGAAATTGTGGTTCCGGCCGAGCAGCTTGAAGCCTTGTGGAATGACTTGCTAAAAGCCGATGTGGCTCCATGTGGACTGGGTGCTCGTGATACACTGCGCTTAGAAGCTGGCATGAACCTGTATGGTCAGGACATGGACGAGAACATCACGCCGCTGGAAGCCAATATGGGCTGGAGCGTAGCGTTTGAACCGGCTGATCGCAACTTCATTGGTCGTAAAGCCTTAGAGCAGAAAAAAGCGAAAGGTCATGACAAATTAGTCGGTCTTGTAATGGAAGAGAAAGGTGTGCTGCGCCACGGTCAAAAAGTAACCGTTGAGGGTGGCGAAGGTATCATCACTTCTGGTACATTCTCGCCTACACTTGGTTTCTCAGTTGCAATGGCTCGCGTTCCATCCAGTGTTGGTGATACAGCGGAAGTGGAAATGCGTAAGAAACAAATGCCGGTGAAGGTGGTTAAGCCAGGTTTCGTCAGAAACGGTCAATCTGTTTTATAATCGAACAAGATTCAATACATTCCGGGTAACCCGGGTAGAAGGAAAGCAATATGAGCAATATTCCAGCAGATCTGAAATACGCATCAACCCACGAATGGGTTCGTGATGAAGGCGACGGTACTTTTACTGTAGGTATCTCCGAGCACGCGCAGGAACTTCTTGGCGACATGGTGTTTGTTGAGTTACCGGACGTAGGCGACAAAGTTGCCACAGGCGACGACATTGCTGTCGCTGAATCTGTAAAAGCCGCTTCAGATATCTACGCACCAATGACCGGTGAAGTTGTTGCGGTTAACGAAGATCTGGAAGATGCCCCTGAAACGGTCAACAACGACCCTTACGGTGACGGCTGGTTATTCCGTATAAAAGCAGATGACAGCGGCGAGCTGGACAACTTATTAGACGCGAACACTTACGAGGCTTCAATCGACGAAGACTGAGGCCATTGGCGCATAGCACCAATGACACAGAGCGTCCTGAGCCCCGGAAATTAGCCGGGGTTCATTGTTTTTTGTATCCGATAAGTTTTCGATAAATTTCCGATAAATGTACGAGGCTGAGTTAAATGAGCAGTACTACCCTGACGCAATTAGAGCACCACGATGAATTCATTAGCCGCCACATTGGCCCAAGCGCTGATGAACAAAAAGCCATGCTGGCTGAGCTGGGTGTAGATTCTTTAGAAGCATTAACCAAAGACACTGTGCCTGGTGCGATTCTGCGTGAACCGTTCCTGCAAACAGGGGAGCCGCAAACTGAACGCGAAGCTCTGGCTCGTCTTAAAAACATCGCGAAAAAGAACCAAATTTGTACCTCATACATTGGTATGGGCTACTACGACACCGTAGTGCCGAACGTTATTTTGCGTAACGTGCTTGAAAACCCGGGTTGGTATACAGCGTACACGCCGTACCAGCCGGAAATTGCTCAGGGCCGTTTAGAAGCACTGCTTAACTTCCAGCAAATGACTATGGATTTAACCGGCCTGGATTTAGCCAGCGCCTCACTGCTGGACGAAGCCACTGCCGCCGCCGAAGCTATGGCCATGGCGAAGCGGGTTTCTAAAAACAAAAAATCCAACGCGTTTTTCATTGCGGACAACGTTTACACGCAAACCATTGACGTGGTGAAAACCCGTGCCGAATACTTTGGTTTCGACATTATTGTCGGACCGGCGCGTGAAGCTTCTGATCACGACGTGTTTGGTGCGTTGTTGCAGTACCCGGACAAGCAAGGCCAGCTGCACAACATTGAACAGTTAATTGGTGAGTTGCAGGAGAAAAAGGCCATTGTCGCCGTTGCTTCTGACTTAATGAGCCTGTTAATGGTGAAGTCACCGGGCGAAATGGGCGCCGACATGGTGTTCGGTAACGCTCAGCGCTTTGGTGTGCCAATGGGCTATGGTGGTCCTCACGCGGCGTTCTTTGCTACCCGCGACAAATTTAAGCGTTCATTGCCGGGTCGTATTATCGGGGTTTCTAAAGACTCTCGTGGACGCCCTGCATTGCGTATGGCTATGCAGACCCGTGAGCAGCACATACGCCGCGAAAAAGCGAATTCGAACATTTGTACTGCGCAGGTTCTGCTGGCGAACATGGCGTCGTTTTACGCCGTGTACCATGGCCCGGAAGGCTTGCGTCGTATTGCCAACCGCATTCACCGTTTAACCGACATTGTCGCGCTAGGTATGCAGGACAAAGGCGTGAAGCTGGTGAACAGCCACTGGTTTGATACCTTAACCTTTGAAATGAAAGAAAACGCTGCAGACGTATTGTCGCGCAGTAAAGCGCTGGGTCTTAACCTACGCGTTGACGGCGAAGGCGTATTTGGTATTAGCCTGGACGAAGCCAAAACGCGTGACGACGTTGAAAACTTATTTGCTGCTTTGTTTGGCGACAACCACGGTTTAGACATTGACGTACTGGACAGCCGCGTTGCTGGCGGTGACGTAGAATCCATTCCTGCTGACTTAGTGCGCACCTCTCAGTATTTACAGCACCCGGTATTTAACGAGTATCACTCAGAAACCGAAATGCTGCGTTACATTAAAAAGCTGGAAAACAAAGATTTAGCCCTGAACCATTCGATGATTTCTCTGGGCTCGTGCACCATGAAGCTGAACGCCACCGCCGAGATGATTCCGGTGACCTGGCCTGAGTTTGGTCAGTTGCACCCGTTCTGCCCGGCAGAGCAGGCGCAAGGCTATTACGAGCTGGTTGAAACCTTGTCAGAATGGTTAATTGACGTAACCGGTTATGACGACATGTCTATGCAGCCGAACTCTGGTGCGCAGGGCGAGTACGCTGGTCTGCTGGCTATTCAGAAGTACCACGAAAGCCGCGGCGACGGGCATCGCAACATTTGCCTTATTCCAAGCTCTGCTCACGGTACCAACCCGGCTTCAGCTCAGATGATGAACATGAAAGTGGTAGTGGTTGACTGTGACAAGCACGGCAACGTGGATATGGACGACTTAAAAGCCAAAGCTGAAGAAGCGGGCGAGAACCTGTCGTGCATTATGGTGACTTATCCGTCTACGCACGGTGTTTACGAAGAAGGCATTAAAGACATTTGTGACCTGGTTCACAGCTACGGTGGTCAGGTTTACATGGATGGTGCCAACATGAACGCACAGGTTGGCGTAACCTCACCGGGTTACATTGGCTCTGACGTATCGCACCTGAACCTGCACAAAACCTTCTGTATTCCTCACGGTGGCGGTGGCCCTGGCATGGGTCCTATTGGCGTGAAGCAGCACCTGGCTGAATTCCTGCCAAATCACTCCATTGTGAATATCGACGGGCCTAAAGCAGGTAACGGCGCAGTTTCTGCTGCGCAGTTTGGTAGTGCGAGCATTCTGACCATTTCCTGGATGTACATTGCCATGATGGGCGGACGCGGCCTACGTGAAGCATCAGAAACCGCTATTTTGAACGCCAACTACCTGGCTGAGAAGCTAAGCAAGCACTTCAAAATCTTGTATCGTGGCCGCAACAACCGTGTCGCGCACGAATGCATTATCGACTTGCGCCCAATGAAAGACGCTGCCGGTATTGCCGAAATTGATGTGGCTAAACGCCTGCAAGACTACGGCTTCCACTCACCAACCATGAGCTTCCCGGTAGCGGGTACCATTATGGTTGAGCCGACCGAGTCTGAGTCTAAAGCTGAGCTTGACCGCTTTATTGAAGCCCTGGTCAGCATTAAAGCCGAAGCCGAGAAAGTCGCAGCTGGTGAATGGCCAAAAGACAACAACCCGCTGGTAAATGCGCCGCATACATTGGCTGACATTACCGACGCAGAGTGGGATCGCCCATACGATAGAAAAACGGCAACCTACCCGGTTGAAGCCGTTGGTTACGACAAGTTCTGGCCAACCGTAAACCGTATAGATGACGTATTTGGTGACCGTAACCTGATGTGCTCATGCCCTAGTATTGAAGAGTATCGGTAGGCCTTTTGATGTAGCCTGACGTTCACGTCAGGTGAGATGCTCGCTGAGATGAATATGGAGCCCGCTTTTTAGCGGGCTTTTTTATCCTTGCTTGAAGGACAGGCAAGCGAACCTATCAGAATCAGATTATTTATTTAGATCGAGAGTTACTGACGCGGAACATATCTCGACCCGCCAGTACGACCTGATATTTCATGGTTGGATCGAGAAGCTAGGATTGGACAGTTCGCTGTACAGCACTCATTCAATGCGAAGAACCAAGTCATATCTTATCTATAAGAAAACTAAGAATCTCAGAGTTATCCAACTTTTATTAGGCCACAAAAAGTTGGAAAGCACTGTACGCTACCTCGGAATTGAAGTGGATGACGCGCTTGATATTTCTGAGTCAATTGAGGTCTAACTGTTAGTGGGCTGCTACGGCAGCCCTGTGCCAGGAGCAGACGTTGATGCCGCATACGATGGCATTACAGATTTCCGCTCTTTAACCATGTCCGAATACAACCTTCACAGTTTGTTTGACCTAGGCCGAATCCTTTGCACTACCGCCATGCGCCTCTAGCGCATCAAAAGCTTTTATGGCTATATCTCTTGTCTGAGATTCCAATCTGCCATACCAAGACTGGATCTTAGTAACAGCTCTTTTAATCAGCGAGTTTCCATACTTTTCTTATGTGTTTACTATTTATCCCTATATTATATAAAGCTGCCTACACGGGCAATCAAAGCTTAGAGTATGCTGTCCAACGCAATCAATTCGTATCTTGCATTACACGAATGTGGTTGGCCTTGTTATGCATTTACCAGTTTATGTTGTATGGCATATTTTTTACCTTCAGGCAGCAAATAGATATCTCCGTCATTATCTACACCTATGTATCCTTTTTGGACGGCTTCGCCAATTATGATATCAAGCATAATGCGCGACATATCCACTGCATGGATTAAATTTTTGTATAACGTGTAATCATCCCCACTTTCAAAATCATTCACGATGTATTTCATCATTTCCCTTATCGGATCACCTGTTTTTTCAGGCGGTGTTTCACTAATTGGTATAAATGGACTATTTCCGATTTCTGGCTTTTCAAAGAGAGGTGCGCCATGAAATGTTCTAACTAGCTCATCAAAACTGAACTCGTAATCATCGTCTTTTGAAAAATTTACAAATAATTTTGTTTTTAGAAATGTTGGCACATTGTGCGTGCCGAATTGGCGTATTACAGGTACAATTTTGTTTGAGTCGATATTCGAAAGGAGATCGGCAGTAATTATCATTTTCTCGTAACCTACCCCGCCAGTTCCTGCATTGGCTTTCTCAACATATTTGTCAGTGCAAACCATGACTACATAATCTGATTTAGCTAGATGTTTTTCCATGAAATGCGGGAGATCGTCACCTGGGCGTAACTCCCACTGATCAATGATTGCATCTATGCCGCTACTTCTTAGCCGAGTTGCCAAATCTAGTACCCATTTTTTGTGCTGCTGCGAGTCGTGTGAGTACGATATAAATACCTTAGGAGTCGACATAACCTTCCTTTATCTCTCTATTCATTACATAACGCTAAGTTAACGGGCAGTAACGTGGCGGAATATTTATGAAGTGCAGCTACGTTACTGTTACAGTGGCCGGAGGAAAAGTGTTAAGCGGCTTGTTATACAAACTTTGCGCGTAGTTATTTCTTCCTTTTAAAAAGGCTTGTAATGCCCGCCCCACTGCCAACAGCGAGCGCAGAGCCTAAAATTATTTTTACAAGTTCAAATTGTTTAAGAAGCATCGCGGTCATTAAAAGAGCAAAAAGAGCTACAATGGACTTCCCAGCTTTTACTAGACAGTCTGTAGATTCTCAAAGTACGCCTTTTCAAAGTTAGCAGGTGATACCCCGCCTGTATGAGAATGACGCTTTTTGGGATTGTAAAACATCTCGATAAAATTAAATATCTCAGTCTTCGCTTCGTTCCTGCTCGGGTAAATCTTCTTCCGGATGACCCGCTTTTTAAATGTGGCAAAAAAGCTTTCAGCAACAGCGTTGTCGTGGCAGTTCCCACGTCGGCTCATCGATGGTATTAGGTTGTGCTCTTTCATGAATGTCAGGTAATCAGAGCTGCCATATTGGCTGCCCTGATCGCTGTGTACCAGAACTTTCTCTTTCGGGCGTCGCTGATAAACCGCCATCAGTAATGCTTTGATAACCAGGTGTTTATCCATATTTTTGTCCATTGACCAGCCGACAACGCGTCTGGAGAACAAGTCGATAACCGTTGCCACGTAAAGGAAGCCCTCGTAAGTGCGCACGTAGGTAATGTCGCTTACCCACGAAGTATTCGGCGCTTTCGGGTTAAACTGCCGTTCTAAGACATTGTCTGCCACCCGGCCAGGCTTACCGCCTTTGATATGCCGGCGCTTATAGCCGATTTGAGCTCTGAGTTTATTGAGACGCATGATCTTAGCAACACGATGGACACTGCATTTTTCACCAGCTTCACGTAAGTCTTTGTGGATCCAGGGGCTGCCGTAAGTGCCGCCACTGGCAATGAAGAACGCTTTGATGCGTTTTAAAAGTCTCGCGTCTTCTATGGCTCGATTGCTTAAAGGCTTCTTTAGCCAGGCATAGAAACCACTGCGGTTCAGTTTCAACACCCGGCACATGGCTGAAACAGAGAACTGATTTTGATGATCACGGATAAAGGCGTACTTTACTCGGACTCGCCTGCAAAGTACTTTGCGGCCTTTTTTAATATATCCCGTTCCTCCTTAACGCGTTTTAGCTCGGCCTCAAGCTTTGCTATGCGCAGTTGTTCATCGGAGGATTTATTGATTTTATTGTCCTGACCGTATTTAGCACGCCAGTCGTAAAGTGACTTGACGGAAATGCCCAGACGATCAGCGACGTCATAAACAGAGTGACCGCGCTCGGTGACCTGCTTGACGGCTTCAATCTTGAATTCTTCGGTATACCGTTTGCCTTTGCTCATAAACACCTCTAGTTTAAGTTACATTGTAACTGTTAAAAGTGTCTAGCAAAGTCTGGGAAGTCCATTACAAAGCTTTCATCGTTAACTAAAGGTTTAACCTCCCACACGGGCGACTCTTTAGAAGTTTCGCAAGATATTGGCAGGCCAATATGTCCTAACAACGCGACATCATCGCCTCCTGATTGCCCATCATCAATATCGACTCTATAAATGCCCTCTGGAGCACTTTCATAGGATACGAAGCGGGTAGGCTCCTGCGGCAAGAGAGAGGCTTTTACGTAAACAGAAGAGCCGGGGCCACCACCCGCACCAATACACTGTTCTGACTCAACGGTTAAAACATTCACTTGAAAGTCGACGTTATACGTCGTATCGGGCTTTAAATCTGAAAATTTTCTCTTTATATATCCTTTAATATCGTCTGAGTAATTGAACCAGCTAAACTCAACTCCCTTACGATACTCATAGGGTTCAGGAAGTTGAGACAGCGTTGAAATGATTTCATCATTTCTTTCATGCTCAACGGCATAGTCTGCAACACTAATCTCGAATTCCTGAGAATTTTCCGAAAAGTCGAACGATAAGTTAATAGATTGTTTGTCTGATGGCGGAGGTGGCGTGGAGCCGTCCCCCGAACCACAGGAAACAAGAAAAAGAATCGAAAAAAACAACGACCAAAGCTTATAATCCATTATCACCCCCTAAATTCAACTTCCTGTCTCTACTAGAACTCTAAAACTATTTTTAGTATGAATGTTTAACCATAGAAAAGTTGTCTTTTTGTAAAGGTGAAAGCTTATCTACTCGGTTAAATATTTTCATAAATGACTCTGCGTCTTAACAAATCCGCTGTAGCTCAGCTATTCAGACTGACTTTCTCTTGAAACTATTTACCTAATGGCTTGTAGAAAAAATGTTATTAACCTTTTACAGTAAAAGCAAGGGGGAAATATTATGAAGTTAGATCTAATCTATAGTCTGCCGATTAGCACTGCCTTAGTTCACTCCAATCTATGGCTATGAGGTGTCTAGCAAATCACAATAGCGATTTACTTTCCGCCACGCATGGCAATTGGTGGAATGATGAGTTTAAAGAATTAATAGGTGTGCTTCAAAACAAGTCCTCGCACGAGCAGGGCCTTAGACTAAGAAATCAAACCTTTTTATAAGGTAAAAAATCCGATTTTTCACAGCTTAAATCTTTAATGTAATTGTTTAGTAATCTTTTTTCTTTCTCGCTAAGTTGCTTGTAGGTATTTTTCGTTAAATCAAATAGGACATTATTGTTACCAGCTAACTCTTTTACTACTTTTCCTTCGCTATTGGTTTCTACTAAATAAAATACATAGTCAATATCTAACGACAAATCCTCACTTTCTTGGAAATCATCCTCTAAAATATTGATATGAACTTCAGGTATCGAAAATTTATGAACTGATATATGTAAAGAGTATGTTTTACGCAAACGCTCTATGGTCATTGGAAATGGGCTATGAGACCAAAATCCATTGTAAAATATTTCAATATTATTTGCCTTTACTGTCAGCGGTAGTACTAGCAAGAGTAGTGATAAAATAACTTTAGCCACAGATTTCTCCTCCTTTACCATCGGGTCTACAATTTGGAGCACTAACAGGTTGAGTTTCATAATTCATTTCATTATGAATAGCCCTCTGTCCTTCACCTGTTTCCGTATTTATTACATTTTCTTGCCTTATAGTTTCAGCACCTTCAATTCGACTATCCATATCCATGCCGTTTCTTTGGTTTTCAACATGAATCAGTTCATGTGCTAATCCTGTAGCTGGACTTTGAGTACCACCTTCAAAAATATAACCTGTTTTAGGATCAAACTGAATTTTAGCATTAGAGTTTTCTGTAGCAGTTGTCATTAGAGTTTGCTTTCCCAATGAAATTTCAATTGTGGGTGTTTTTAAACTCTCAGCGTTTCGAAATAAAGCAGCCGCCGCTGGAGATTTTTTAGTGAGATATCTCTTAGAGATATTGTATTGCTTTTTCGCATCTGCACTCATAAAGACTGTTTTTTCACCATTAGGATCAGTATTGTTTATTGGATCATTAACTACATAAGCATACAGGTTCATCTGATCTTCATAACCAATCGGATCAGTTTGTAAGAAGCGACCTAGCTTTGGATGATAAATCCGTGCTTTGTAGTAATATAACTCAGTCCCTGGGATCAATATCTGCCCAGTATAGCGGAACCTTGCGTTACTCCCATTCATAGGCTGTCCAAAAGGCCCGTATTGGTGTCTTGCTAAAATACTCCCTGAGGCGGTTGTCTCAGCGATTATTGTACCTCGTTCATCACGATGTAAATAACGCCGACTGGAAGTACCGGCTCCGTCATACCGGATAACCGGTTCATCGATACCTGAGCCATGGATATATCTACGCAGCAATGTACCGCTGCCATTATACTCAGCGACTAACTTGTCGCCATCGTACAGATATTCAATCTTACTGCCATTGTGATTCGTTGAATTTAAATGTCCCAGCGCATCGTACGTCAGATCGACGGTTGTTCCTGATTTGGTCGCTTTCTTAAGCCGATTCTGATTACTATATTGATAGCTCCACCCGTCATATGAGGTCATATTCCCGACTGTTGAATAAGTGAGTGACTTATTTATCCCGCCAGCAGTTACTTTAGTATACTGGTTGAGATTATTAACCGAATAGCTTTCTGTGCTTAGTGTTGGTATGGAAATCTGGTGTGCGTCATGAGTGACCGCTCTTGATGCTAATTGATTCGACGGTGTATAGCTAAAACTAATATCGGTTATCCCGCTATGGTTGTATTGCGTGACTCGATTCATGCGATCATACTTAATACTGGACGTTGCGCCCGCTGAGCGGTTTAATGTCTTAATACGACCTATCCGATCATAATCATAAGACAGAACGGTACTGCTTCCATTTTGCAGGATACTGACCAACTCCCCCCGGTGGTCATGGTTAAATGTTACATAAAACCCATCCGGAAACGTTAATCGTTTTCGTTCGTTAGCTTTAGTATATGCGTAGCTCAGAGCTCTGCCATTTGTTATCGACTTAGCCAGACGTCCTAAATTATCGTACTGGTATTCTATTAAACTCGGCCCCCTAGAAACCTCTGAACGCCGTCCCATTCCATCGTATTGATAGTAAACCGTCGATTCATTTGGAACAGTTAAACTGATGGGCTGGTCTTTCGAGTTATAAGTGTAGGTAAGAACAACACCATCTCGCTTTCTTAAAGTAAGAATGTTGTCATTTAAATCATACGTGTTTTGCTCATACGTGCTGTTTGGAAATATTGTACGTTGAAGACGGTCATGTCCGTCGAATGAATATGATGTTGTATTCCCATTTCCATCAGTAACAGATATCAAATTACCGTTTGCAGAGTAACTATTTACTCTTTCGATTGATTCAATAGGGGTTCCGACAGCAGTTGTCGTACTTATCGTTCTGGACAGGTTATCGTATGTAATTCGTTTTACTCTGTCAGGGCCAAAGATACCCTCAGTACCTAGATTGCAAGCCGAGCTCGGTAGCTGTGAAAATGCTCCGCTATTCATCCTAACCGCCTCACATATCACTCGCCCTCGCGAGTCATGACTATATTGCCAGACTTGCTTAGTCGTCGTTGGGGTCGCTAATTCCTTTCTAATGACGTTATTGTCGATATTTAAAAACTCCGTAACCGTCACATCCACTGTCAAATCCGTACTTGTTCTGGAAGAAATGGTCCCACGCTCGGTCACACGTTTTCGGTTACTAGAGGTAGGGTAACTAATCCTCTCTGCAGCAAAGTATCCCGCTGCATTTTTCTCATTTGATTGCCAGGTTTGTCGACCGGAATCATCGTAACCAAAATATTTAGCATCACCGGCCCCACTAAGAGGCCCATCCTCTATCAACAGCCGGCCCGCATCATCATACGTATAAGTGGTTTTCTGAGCAGGTGTTCCGTTACCATTTGTCTGCGTTTTTGTTTTGATAAGGGCCGTATTCTGCCAGTATGTATAATTTGTAACCTGAGCCTGCGCTCCGCCACACTGCCCGACTACACATACTGTCTGTTTTGTTAAACGATATATGCCATTAATTTGTGAATAAGCATTTATTGTTCTCCTGCGAAAGCCATTCGCATCGGAAGGCTCGGTTTTAGTGAGAAGGCCGCCATGAACCGATGAAAAAGTGTAGTCCGTTCTATTTCCATTAGCATCAACCGTGTAAATCGGCCGATAACAGGTCAGTTCTGTGCATGTACTTGGATAAACCGCACGCTCGACCTTATCTGGCAAGCTGAAACCTGGCTTAGCAATGCTTCGTTTACTCGTAATATTGCCATGGGAATCATAAGTAAATTTAACTTTATTTCCCTCAGGAAAGGTCACCGATTCCACTCGCTTATTGGTTGTGTACGTATAGCTTGTTTTATTTCCCTCGGAGTCTGTATCCGATTTGATTAATTGGCGTTTCTCTGCACCACCCCACACAAAATATTCGATTGTTCTTCGATAGCTCTCAGGGCCTGTTATAATAAGCTTCGAGAACTGCTTCCTTGGATCATAGCCAGAGCCGGAGGAGGCTGTATAGCTATATTGGTAATTCTGGCCGTCATGCGTGACTGAGGTTACAAAATTATTGTGGGATATCCCTGCATAACTCCTGGTGGCGCTCGATAAAGACAGTCTACTCTTCTTATCTGCAGGCCCTTTTAGTGTAAAGCTCCTTGCGAAATCACTGGCTCCAAGCGCATTACTGAATCCGGAAAATTGCCACTGAAGCCCCCCAAAGTCGGTGAACGTCCCCGTTGAGCTGTAGTTAACTTCAGCTAATATATTAGAAGGGTTGGATATTTTGGCAATGTGAGCTCTTTTCAGTTTACTCCATCCCCCCGCGCCGGTAGAAATATCGTTCGAGAAATAATTTAATATAAGCTGATAACCAACGTCGGATGTTACTTTTACAGGCCGATGGTAAGTAACACCTGACTGAGTAATTTTATCGTAATAGATCTGCAGGGACTCACCATCAGGGTAATTAATATTCGTAGCATAATAAGTTGCTTGTGCACTAATAGATGGATATGAATCGTCTGAATAATCAAAGTAAGACGATTTAGACGCATAGGTGACTCGGATACCAGTTTTTCCTTGTACATAACGGAAACTAGAACCTCCAACCCTACCCACAAAAGTCGATCCCGTATTACCTTGAGGTTGGCAGTCACTGGATTCACATTCAAAGTACTCGGATGTTTTCGCTCCAAATGTAAGGGAGAAGCTTTCTTTCCGTTGCGTTGTACGCGGATATAACTTACCGGTAACTTTACTATCAAACTGTTGCAAAGTATTTAATGTTAACCTTGGTGCGGCAGGGATGGAGAGCTCAGGCAAATTAGGATAAAAACGACCACTTAACAAATCGACGTTATTTATATCGGGCTCAATATCGAGTGGTTTAATGTTATATTGTTCGTCTTCTGCTTTCACAAAAGTTGTAAAAAGCACCGCCAATATGCCGAATAATGCTAGGCTCTTCCTTGAAGGTTTCATTCTTTTATCTCTTAATAATTATGTGTATGGTAACTTAAAACGGCATTATCACATCGCCCGCTTCGTGTCTTATGTAATCACTTTCCTGAACTGTTTCACTGCCATTAAAGCACGTTAAAAAAACTGCTCCTGAAGCATAGACTTCTATTGGCTTTGAACCAGAAGTGGGTAAGTTTTCGTAAGAGTTGACTTGGTTTTCAAATGTTATTTCACAATAATTGGCGCCTGTAGAAGCCCAGTTTCCAGTAGCATTTGTGCCATAGTCATAAGCAATATTTGGGACGTTGAACTCAGTAATCAGCAGCGGGGATCCCTCGGCTAAGCGCTCGTTTCCAACGGCTTTTCGGTTTCCACCACTGTCATATGAGTACTCAATAAACAAAGCACCTTTACCAACTTCTATCAGCCGCCCTTTGGCATCATATTGCAGTTCAACAGTGCTTTGAGCACATGTTAGGAAAGGAAGCCCACAGCTCACCAAAAATATCGTCAACGATCTGGAATAAATCAACTTAATAACTCCTAAAGTTCCTTGTTAGGATAGTCTATGCACTGAGCCCAGCTTGCACTAAAATCAAGAGGAGAAACGACACAGGCTCTATATCCTTGTGTACAATATAATGTTTTAATATTGTTATACTTGTTGATCTATTGAAAAGTCAAGATACTAGGCCAAACTATCCTTTGACGAAGAAGTCGCGCGGCTAAAAAAACGAGCTTTTTTGCGATAATCGGCAACGTTCTTGACCAAAGAGTTACTCTGAGATTTAGGGCGAGTAATTGAATCTGAGTCGTGTCGAACGTTTAATGCAACCAATAGCGCTCAGAGTTAGTCTCGTAAGAAAGGACGGCAAAAAAACGGCATTCCGGCGCCCCCCTGACCTTAAAAATATCAGGCGCGTGATTCCACAGCTTCAGAGCCTGAAAAGTGAATGGGTCAGATATAATCCTCCTCCAAGAGTAGCACCATGGCTAAATACCGAGAAATACCTTGCATAAAACAAAAATAGAAACCAGATGAGTAACTAGAGTACAACAATATTTGGTAATATTTTCTTACAATTATAAAACAAGTATAAGACCTCTTGAACTCAAGGGTGATACTAAACCTCATAAAGAGCTGCTTAGCGCAAAACTTTATCCAAAATAAATATATTGACTATTTATATCAATAGCTTATAGAAAATCCAGTGGCTTCAGGGCTAGTCCAAATCATAGATTTCAAGTCAATATGCCAATTAGTCACCTAAATACAAAAAGGTTGACTATCACGTTCTTAATTGTAAACCTAAATAAAGTAACAATTATTTAACTTAAATTTAGGATTATTATTTATGGGAAAACAACAAATAAAAGCAGGAATTTTTTTGTTGGCTGTTATTCCGCTATTCTCAGCAGCAAATACAGAGACTCTGCCCACCTCACAAACGGAAACCATAACCGCAAATATTGAATTACTAACTAATCAAGGTTCTGAGCAGAAGGAAGTTACCCTAACTGTTATCGGGAATCAGGCTTATTTCGAAGGCGATATATTTGTTGGATATGTCGACGAGTCCGGTCAGTTAGTAGATTCGCAACAGAATCTATCTAAAGATTCCGACGGCTTTGTTGGAACTCAGAGCGTTGTTGTCTCCAACTCTTCATTAAGATGGCCAAATGCTGTTGTTCCTTATACTATAAGTAGCTCATACTTTGATAATCCACAGCAGGTTCAGTCGGCCATCTCCCTGGCAATGGAACAAATCGAAGATAATTCGGGCATTAAGTTTGTTCCGCGAAGCGGGCACGTTAACTACGTTGATTTCGAACCTTCTTCAAATGGCCTATGCAGTTCAAAAGTAGGAATGCAAGGAGGAAGACAGGCCATCCGTCTTGCGGGTTACTGCCAGAGTACAGACGAAAGCCATGTCGGAACAATTATCCATGAAATCTTGCATGCTTTAGGCTTTTACCACATGCATACTCGAGCGGATCGTGATAACTACATTACTGTCAACTATTCAAACATAAAGCCTGATCATCACCATAATTTTGACAAGTATACTTTTAGCGACTCAAGTGTAGTTCACGTAGGAAATTACGATCTCCAATCTATAATGCATTACGGTAGATTCACTTATAACTCGTCTTTCGTTTATGACGTTAGCGAGCCTATGCTTACTGTGCATTCAGATCCTAATGCTACGACGGGTAACAATAATTTATCAAGCACTGATAAATCAGCTTTGCAAGAGATTTATGGTGCGCTAGAAGCTCCAACATTGAGTGGCGTTCCATCAATGTGCCGCGGACGAGCTCAACTTGATTGGAACTCAATAAGTGGTGCTGACGAGTATATCATCGAGCGCAGCTTAAGTGCTCCGGGATACTGGACGCAACTTAAGACCACGACAAGCACCTCAACAACAGTGAATCTGAGTACGTCTGGTAATCTACGGGTAAAAGCATGTACCACTAGTGGAGCATGTTCGCTTCCCTCAAATTCATTTTATGTTCATTACTATTCACCCTGCTTATAATAGGAGTACGATTGAATGAAATTTAAAACCCTATCACGTTCCTTGTCACTCGCACTTGTGACCGCATACTTGTTTGGCTGCGGCGGCTCAAGTGATTCTGATGATGGAACTGAATATACTGTCACAGTAGCATCTGAACCCGTGTATTACGGTTTAGGTATTCAATTTACCCCGCCAATAGCTGGACATGGAACGACTCAAAGTGGACAAGAAATTTTCACCACGACTATTGAAGGCTTTGAACATGAGTTCGGAACTTCTTATGAGTTACGTGTACTTGAGAAAAACGTTGACACTGGGGGGGAGGCCGATGGCAGTTCAGTATCAATTGAACTGGTCGAAGTAATAAGCTCGCAGGCCGACCCCGTTGGCACCAGTTACGTCTACAGCGAAGTAGAACTTAGCGGAAACCCTTTTACTGATAAAGAAGAGGGAGTTTATGGCTTTTATCAATATGAATTCCTCTGCGCTGAAAACGCAGATTGCGACGCCTTGGTAGACATTGCCGATAGTGGTGGTCTTGTTGAAGTCGAGTTCGAATACACCGGTGGTGATGTACCTGTTACTTTAGTTCGATGGAATTAGTGACACCGTGTGAAGCTATCTTAGATCTAAAGCACTAGATTTTTTTACTCTCTAATGGGCGGCGGGGGTATATAGCCTTCCCGCTTATTTATACTATTGCTTGTACATTACCTCGACATAGTGAACCGCCTCTGGTTTGCTAGACACCTCAATTTCTGACTGTTATTTGAGTATCAGAGGGGAAGTTAAGAGCAATTAAGTTTGGCGAATAAAAAAGGCCGCCAAAAGCGACCTTCTTTAGCTAAAGTAGGTGATAAATCTACGTTAGCAATGTAGTACAAGACCGAAAGTAGAAATTAGTATGACAAAAACATTCGCAGCGCACAACTATTGCCTCGGTCACCTGTCATTACTTCGTATTTGGTTTCGAACTTGAATGATTGAAAAGGTAGCAAGTAGTTTAACGGCATCCCTAATGTTCGGTATGCCTGCTTTATTGTGATTTACCGGTATCTGGCAGAACAGTGACAATTAAAACTGTAATAAATTGCATGTACATTTACTTTCGCAGTACTCGTTAAACAACCAATAAACTAGGATCTACTATGAATTCACTACGCGTATCTGCGACGCTTTTGCTGTTCGTTGCTAGCTTTTCTACTTTCGCCCAAAACTGCGTTTACGGTTGCCCTACCGGAGCTTCCGGTCAAATCATTGAACGACCAATTTACACTCTTCAGAATAATGCCAATACGAAGTTTACCAATTGGGTGGCATACAAAGTAACCGACCAAACAATTGATGGCCCCTCACGCAGCCGCTACTGGCGAAAAGACCCAGATATACCATCAAGCCAAACATTAGAGCCAGACGATTACACTGGAGCCCATGCGACAATCGGCACCGACCGAGGCCACCAGGTACCACTGGCTTCGTTTAGTAATACATCTCATTGGTCAACAACCAATTACTTATCAAATATCACTCCTCAGGCTTCGGGACTTAATCAAGGACCCTGGGCACGTCTCGAAAATGCAGTTCGCGTTTTAGCTCGCACCGGGCAGGACGTTTATGTCGTTACCGGTCCTTTGCATGAATGGCACTTCGCATCATTACCGGGGACGACTAAACAGCACTCGATACCATCTGGTTATTTTAAAGTTATTATCACTGATAATAATGGGTGGGTGGAATCGTCAGCGTATATATTCAGTCAGAATACGGCTCGCGGCGCTGATTTTTGTAGCTATGAAGTGACTGGTTTCACAGTGGAATATCGCTCGGGCTTGGACATCATGCCAAGCTTACCTAGCTATAAAGAGGGGGCTGTTCTTGGACAAACTGGCGGACTCACCTCAGAGCTGGGCTGTTAACTTAAATGATTAGACGGGGAGCCAAAAAGATATGGCTCCTCTGTCTTTTGTATGGTTCGATGGAGCACTGTATTTTTTCTAGTTGCCGTTACATGCGCACCCAGGACCTTTAGTACATGTCTTGCTTTTAGCTATACAGGAATCGCCACACGCTTTTCCTTTCCTACAGACTTTACAACACTTTTTGGCTTCACTTAGTAAAGTATCTACAGATGCCCCACCGTCAGGAGAAACGCAGTCTACCTGGTCTGCTATAGTAATTGAGCTTTCTATATCGGAGACGTTTTTGGCTCCACCCTGGCTATCACTGGCTTCAGCAAAATTCAAATTTAATAAAAGCATTAACGAGACAAGTAGGTATTTCATGAAGCTTTATCCTTAATAGCTGCCCGCCTATTGGCGAGATAAGTATTAGCCTCCCTTTCCATTAGCGCAAGTTTTTACGTTACTGTCTTAATATTTCAGCTTCTGTTGTGGCTCGTTCTACCCAAAGCAGTTCAATTTTTAACACGGTTTGCTAGTTAAGCATTCAGCTAGGCTAGTTGGATTCCCAATCGTTAGCTATTCAAGCCATGAAAAGTCCGCAAGCTCTTGATTCTATCAAGCAGTTCTTTAAAGCATGTCTCGCATAAGTCAAAATGAAAGGAGTCGCCATCCTGGTTTGAACAGTAGCCATAGGAGGCATGTAATACGCCAAACTCATTAAAGTCGTTAAGGTTTTCGTTATGCTCTTTTTGAAACTGAGGAACGACACTAGCTCCACAAGCATCACAGTAAATATCAGTAATAACGTTTACAGATTGGTTGGTTGTTTTTTTCATAGGTGCTTACCTTAACGGCATATAGGCCAACTAAATTTGGCCACTAACTAGATGTATCGTCGGTTGTCCTTAAATCGCCTTCCTATTCTCAAATAGTAGCCAGAAATTATCTATGATTCTCGGTCCACTCCAGAATTATCATTTCTCAATTGGAGCCACCAAAATTCCCTGATAGTTATGCTACAAGGCGCAGCGTGTTTTCTTAAAAAATAGTTATAAATTAGTTTTTCGCATAAATAGGGAAACTTGCGGTTAGCGCACTGTGTTGCAATACTATTAGGCGCAAGTATGAAGCGATACTAACTGTGGTGAATTCCAATCAGTATAGTAAAAAGCCACCAAATTTCGGTTTGGTGGCTTTCCTTATCTTATGAGGCCTAGAAAAATAAGCGAGTATCTTTACAGATTAAAGTATGCAGTCACGTTTCTTAGAACTTGCTCTCTAAACACAGCCATCTCTCTATTTTCTTTCTTTGCAGCTACTGAGAGGAAATCGATAACATTGCTTTCGGCTACTTCACTGCCAATCACCGGTTGCTTAAAAGGGGGCTGAACGTTTACCTCTAAGGGTAAACTTAGCTGCTGATATGATGAGCTTCTTTGTGTGTTTTTATCCATCATTATCTTGCTCCAATCGCGCGACTTCTAGCTCTTCGTGCATAGTATAGTCATCTAGAGAAACTCTAACAACAGGTTTAGAGTTTTTCTTATCAAAAGGTTCGATCTTTCCATTTTCTTTACGGCCCTTCTCAACCCTAAATAACTTTAGTATATTTTTAGGTGCTACCCCCATGTACTGAAGAAACTTAACCTTATCCGAGCTTTCAGATGAATCAATAGAGTCTGAGTGTAGATCTTGTGCCAAGCTTTTAGGGTATGGCTCTATAAAAAACACCTTTGTTATTCCACTCGCTACAATATGTCTAGCACATGAATGGCATGGGTAAGTTGTACAGTATAATGTAGCGCCTAATAACCCTGGTTTATTTGTCCGCGCTATAGATATTATGGCATCCATTTCTGCATGAACCGCTCTTGAGTACTCAATTAGTGACTTAACATCAGTAGACTTTACAGCTTCGATCACTCCTGCTTCTGAAGAGTTTTCTTTCAAGAGGTTATTACTTTTAAGTTGGGCGAAAATATCTTGGTAAAGTTTATCCTTTCGTGCGTCATTATGACATTGCCCATTTTTCCAAGCGTAACACCTAGAGTCGGTTGTAGGTGCGTTTGGTTCGTTAGCCTCATATAATCCACCATTTGTTTTGGGTACATCATTCCTTCCTAAGCCGATTAGATTGCCTGTTTCGTCTACAACTGCCGCACCCACCTGCCTAGATAAACACGCTGAACGACATGCTTCTGCATAAGCAGAGTACATTGAGGACTCATCTTTAGTCGGAGTTCTTTGAGGAGAGCCGAACATAACTTCCAAAAAGCGCTGGATATCTCTTTCTAGTCTTTCTTTGCTTTGGCTGTCATTTCTGATAAAAAAGTCAGATTGGTGGAATACATCCTTAACTTTTTGGCCATGCTGTTCATTTTCGGAATAGTCACGATTGATAATGTTAGTGGCATCAACCTCAGAAACTGACTGATCTTTTAGGCGTTCCTTGCGAACTTGCAATGGGGCAAATACTCCGAACAACCAAAAGACATCTCCATAGGTTTGTTTAAGTATTTTCAGCTCTTCAGGATGTTTTATTGAGTCAATGATGTGAACCCAGCGCTTCTGTTTAGCTATTTTTTTCGCGCCCCCATCACCCGGCTGCTGAAAACCGTCATTGTCGTTACGATTTTTGGCTATGGCAGAGACGATTCTGCTTGCGAGGTAACCATTTCCAAACCTTTTTCTTAAACCATCTCCAGCGGTCTGATGTTTATCAATTCGGTTTGCAAAACTAATTTGCTCTCCTATATCAATATCAACTTTCTCAGCATCTTGTTTAATGACATCACTCAGCTTGTACCTAAAAACTTTGTAATCGAACTCAGAACCGAGTAAATCCTGAATTAAGTCTGCGGTTGCTGTGGATCCAGATGCTATTGGCCCAACTAGTGCTATAACTAATTCTTCTGATAAACGATCTTCATATTTGGGGACTTTGCTTTTGTATTCCTCTGGGCTCGTGACTTCCAGTGTCTGTTGCATTTAATACTCTCCGCTTTCCAATTAAACAAAAGTTGATATAGCATAACGTTATCTATATGTTATGGCATTATTTGATTCATCATTCAAGGTACTTAAATGGCACATAAGCGAAACCTATGGGAACTCGATTCCCATACCAAAGGAAAACACCTTGTGCTGAAACAGTATTTGGATGCGTGGCTGCCTATTGTAGGGACAGTTAGCGATAATTTAGTAATAATTGATGGCTTTTCAGGACCTGGAGAGTATAAGAACGGAGATGATGGTTCTCCACAGATTATGCTTAAGGCCTTTCAGGAGCATTATTACAAGGATCTTATCCTTGGAAAAGTTACTTATCACTTTGTTGAGAAACACGCAGGCCGTTTTGAGCATTTAGTGAAAATCCTGGATACTAAGTATAGTAACCTTCCCAAGAATCTAACCTATGAACTTCACAATAAGCCTTTCAATGAAGAGTTATGTACCCATTTATTGAAAGATTATGATAATTGCGTGACGAAGAAATCGTGCTTTATCATGATTGATCCGTTTGGGGTTTCGGATATTCCAATGCGTATGATTAGTAGGCTGATGACACGTCCAAAAACTGAAGTATTTATATCGGTCATGTACGAGCACTTAAACAGGTTTAAAAAACAAAAAGAATTTGAACCACATTTAACGGCTCTTTTTGGAACAGATGAGTGGAAAAAATCCATTGATATCGAGGAAGCTCATGATAGAAAGCGCTTCTTAATGCGGTTATATAGGGAACAACTGAAGCTTAACGGGGCATCCGAGGTTATTCATTTTGATTTATATCGAGGTAATAAACTCATTTATACAATATTCTTTGCGAGTACTCATTGGAAAGGAGCCGATAAAATGAAGTCAGCGATTTGGAAAGCAATTCCAGATGGTTCCTTTAAGTATATTGGTGGGGATGGAGGGTTGTTGGCCAATGGTTACAAAAAAAATTATGACCCATTGATAGAGCAGATACAGAAACATTTTAATAAGCAAGTCCTTACTACCGCTGAGATTATAGAATATATAGGTTCGGATAAAACAGGTTTCCCGACAGACGGAGTTAAAAAAAACGTATTAAGAAGAATGGAGGAAGAGGGTAATATAGAACCAATAAATGATAAAAGGGCACGGAAATTTTCTTATCCAGATGACTTCAGTTTTCGAGTTCTAGTAAGAGACTCGTCGGATCTAGTTGATCCCTTAACTCAAAATATTTCATTATTTTAAGAGCTAGGGGGGTAATTGTAAGAGTGTATTGCTAAGTTGTGAATATTTTTTAAAGCGCCGGCTAATGCTTTAGCGTGACTATCAGAACCATCCCATATTTCTGAAATAGCCTTTAATACTGGTTCACATTCTGACGGATTACGGTGTTTCTTTAGGGGAACACTATACTTCTCCGCTGCCTCCTTTATGGCCCGACCAGGTCTTTGCCAATCTTCATTTGCCAGCCTAAATAGAGTCGATGCACTAATGCCCATTTTTGCAGATAACTTTTGGTAACTTCCTAGCTCGTTGACGTCTTTTCGGACTATGTTACCTAACTTTTTTTTTGCACCTGTCATTTCAATATTTTATTTTTATTTGGAATATGAAATGTTATCATATCAGTATTGAATGTAGTTCGACAAGGGTTGAGTTAGACTGGTAAGTTAAGCTTTAAAAGTATTGGAGATCCCATGAGTACTAAAAGCAAAATTGAATGGACCGAACAAACTTGGAATCCTATGGTTGGATGCTCAAAAGTATCTTCCGGATGTAAGTACTGTTACGCCGAGGTAATGGCTCAGCGTCTTCAAGCAATGGGGACTGCGGGCTATGAGAATGGCTTTAAATTAAGTTTGTTACCTGAAAGACTTGAGCAACCAATAAAGCGAAAGAAACCGACAAAATATTTTGTTAATTCAATGAGTGATTTATTTCATGAAGAGGTTCCTTTTTCATATATAGACCAAGTTTTTGACGTTATGGAACGGACACCTCAGCACATATATCAAATTCTGACTAAACGAGCAGATAGAATGGCTGAATATTTTGCAAATAAAGCAGCTCCGAGAAACGCATGGATGGGGGTTACCGTAGAAAATAAAAAACAAGGTTTAAGAAGAATAGATCGATTACGCTCCATAGATGCAACAATTAGGTTTTTATCGGTAGAGCCTCTTCTTGAAGATTTGGGTGAAGTTGACTTTAGCGATATCCATTGGGTCATAGTGGGCGGAGAATCGGGTCCAAGCGCACGTGAAATGAAACCTGAATGGGCTGAAAACATAAGAATTCAATGTGATGAGCAAGACGTGGCTTTTTTCTTTAAGCAATGGGGCGGCTGGGGAGCAGATGGTAAAAAACGTTCAAAAAAAGCAAATGGTAGGCTGTTGAATGGTAAAACATGGGATGATATGCCTAAAATAGATGCTGTGGTGTCATATTCATAATAATAGAATCTAGGAGAACTGGGTGGTCGCAAACAAGGATAAGTATCAGTGGATTAAAGATGAGACGCCACCAATTATTGAAGAACACAGTATTGTTAAACACTCTATAATTTCAGACTATATTCATCGGTATATATGTACTCTATTAGGCGGGTTCGCTTGGGATCAGCTGAAAATAACAATAGTAGATGGTTTTGCCGGTGGAGGTAAATATACAAATATTTTAGACGGTAATATAGTAAAGGGCTCCCCGTTTGTAATATTGGATTCAGTTCGAGAAGCTCAGGCCTATCTTGAAGCGAAGTATGAACGCCCGAAAGAAGTACATGCAGAGTACCATTTTGTCGAAAAAGATAGTAATTACTTTCACTTTCTTACAGGTGAGCTTTATAGATCACAGTACAAAGATAATGTTAACGAAAACTTATTCCTCTACAATAGTTCGTTTCATGAATCTGCCGACAAAATAATTCGAAGAATTTATGAAAGAAATAAAGCTCAGAGATGTTTGTTTATCCTTGACCAGTTTGCTTATAAAGATGTTCCTTTTCAATATGTAAGTAAAATTATGGGGCACCTAAAGAACAGCGAAATCCTATTGACCTTTGGATTTGAATCACTTCAAAGCTTTCTTTCGGATAATAAGTCAAGTAGAAGTGCAATGCGGAAGATTGGACTAGAGCAATATATTGATTGGGATAGATTGGAAGAGTTGAAACACCACGGTCTATGGCACCACCTGATACAAGAACAACTATCTTTAGCTATAAAGAAAGCATCAGGGGCTGAACATATGACGATTTTTTTTATAGAGCCCAAAAAAGGTTGGTCTTATTGGTTGGTTCACTTATCTAAGCAGTACAAAGCCCGATCAGTGATGATGGATATTCACTGGGATTCAGCTAATAAGTCGAATGGTCAGTTTAGCCACGTTTTAGGTGATGGTCTCTTTGGGTTGGGTTTTAAAGCATCAAAAATTCCTAAACAAGCGATGTTCGAATTTGATGATGTAATGGAGTTTGACGAAGAAGGCCGGCTTCGATGTGTAAATGCGCTGACTAAAGATCTTTCAAAGTTTATTTTTGATCATCAGCCACTAACTTATCAAACCCTATTGACAACTATAGGGGATCTAACAGCGGCAACGGAGGACTCAATTAAAGAAGCTTTACAGAATGTTATGGATTGCAAAGAAATAAAAATTATTAACAGTGAAAGCAATAGGCCTCGTCGGACAGCTAAACAAATTAAAGGCAACGATATTTTGCAGTACGAACAACATTCTCTTTTTCCAGTGCAGGACTTTAGTTTTCAGAAATAGCCTTTTTAGTTTCCGCCTGGTGCTAAATGCTTATTGGAGAAGTCTACTTTAGAAGTGTTTTTTAAGTGTAAGAGTATATGGTCGCCGGTTAAAATCGCACTTTTTGAAACATCAATGTTCCAACTATCAAGTAAGTACCCTGCTAAAGCACGTCTAATGCGCTTAGTTAAGACATGGTTTTTCATTCTATATTCGTATGCGACTACATCAGTTACTTTTCCTAATCGTGGGTGCGGTTGTATCTCTAGCTCAACAAATTCCATCCAGTCCTCGTCATGATCTATTTTCTCATGCTCGAAAATTATTTGATTAGAAACCTTACTAACCGACTGGATTCGGTTAATGACAAAATCTATGAATTTCTTGCGTTTTCTATCGAAAGCTCTCACATGCCATCGCAAGCCACTATCTGCAATAGAGTGAGGAATGATTTCGCGTAGGGAACCGGTTGGGCTAGATTTCGAAAGATATGAAATTAAGATAACGTGTTTGCGTTTTATTGCACGGGTCACAGCCGACAATATACTTAGGTCGACATTAAATAGTGAGTTTTTAACTGCAACTGATTCGCCGTCTATATGCGCATAGCTGTCACCAAAGCCGTCGGTTAGCGTGCTAACACACTTTTCTGTAGACACTTCAATAATAGGTTTAGCCTCCTCTTGCCACTCGTAACGGCGAATATTGGGACGGTAGATTAGGTTATCCTTAGCTAATGAATTATAGAGTTGGAATGTCCGCGTAGCACTCGCATCACTAATCTCGAAGCGCTTTGTTAGGTCAGCTCTGGATACCACACCATAAAAACGACCCATGAACTCTATGTGAGCCAAAAGCTCTTTTTGATAACCACTTAATTCACTCATCACCGGTGCTCCAATCAACAAAATCGATCAGGACGATCAGAAAGATCGAATAAATAGATCAAATTGCTTGACGTAATCAATTTGACTAGTATAATCGTAGTTACAAAAAAAAGCTACCACTAAATAATGGCAGCTTCTTTTTGAGGTTACTAATACAGGATTAGTGGAACCTTCCGTTTCGCGACAGATAGTTTCTACTAACTCCTGTTTAGTGTCAAATCATTTACAATTAAACAGGAGTCATATTATGGCGACTAATCCCCCAGTTGGTGATAACCAACGCAAAGGTGCTGTTCGACAGCGCTCACAAACTCAGATACTCAGTGGTCACTGGGTGAAGCGAAATGCCGAAACTGGGCAATTCATGAATGTTAAAGCAGACAAGACGCCTTTCAAGGGCGTGAGAAAGGAGAAGTAATATGTCAGCACGTTATGAATTGTTCCAGGGAACTGATGATCAGTATTATTTCCGTCTAAAGGCCGCTAACGGTGAAATTATCCTTCAAAGTGAGGGATATCAAGCCAAACAAGGCGCCGAAACTGGCATTAGTTCTGTAAGAGTGAACAGCCCTCTTGATGAACGCTATGAAAGCAAAACCTCTATAAGTTTTAAATACTACTTTGTACTAAAAGCCAGTAACGAGAAAGTTATCGGAGTCAGCCAAATGTATACGACGACACAAGGCCGGGATAAAGGTATAGCTTCGGTTAAGGCGAACGGTCCGGACGCTCCGGCTTACGATTTAACTTAATTAGTAGCTCTGATTAGAGCCGGATTTTATCCGGCTCTATTTTATTCTCCCGGTTTGGTTTTCGTACGCTAGTAAGTGAAGTGTTGTCAGAAATTGCCGTATAGGTCTGTAGGAGCTCACTGCAAACGCGCTTGATTGACTTTTCTTTTTTATCGGTTTCGGTAAGATTGAGTTTTTAACAGGGATTGTCGATATGCTGATTCTAACTCGCAGAAATGGTGAAACATTGAAGATTGGCGATGAAATAAGCGTTAGTGTTCTTGGTGTAAAAGGGAACCAGGTTCGCTTAGGAATTGATGCGCCTGATGATGTCGATGTTCATCGTGAAGAAATCTTCCTCCGTATTAAAGCTGAATCAGAGTCGCAGACAGACTGAGACTTTCTAATAAATTGACATAGACTCACCAACATAGCTTTGAGAACCAAACCTTTCATTTAATGTTATACAGAATGAAAGGTGTTACGTGATCGACAATATAAAAATTGAAGGACTGCCACTTGATGACGAGGAATGGCTCATCAAAGAGTATGGCGGGATTAAATGGAACGCATCTGTTTCCGATGAACCTCTGGTAAACGTACTTTTAGAAAACGTTAATACAGGTGAATTTAGTGATAGCGACGTCGCTAAAAGCTACACGAAGCTCCTTGAGAAAGGCAGCATCTGGAAGAATGGCGAGTATGTTAGAGAACAAAAAGGTCTGATTGAAAAGGTATTCAGGTTCTCGTTCGGAGCTGATGATAAAGAACTCTTCACCGGAGCCTGGGATCGAGACAAAGACGATGAGTTACCAGACGAAACTCTCGAAAAAAACCGCAAACGTTACGTATTTCCTCCCCACGTATATAAAGTACCAAAAAGCTTTAGTGAAGCGCAGTTTTTTACTGTAAAGACTGATTGTGGTGTCGAACTTTTAACGAATTCTCTGACTGTTTTCGACAAAACTTATGGGGTATCAGGCTTCTTGCAGCAGGTTGTACTCAGTCACTATGCTAGCCTGGCCATTAAAAAGTTGGAGTTCACGGAGTTTGAAGAGAAAGATTTCAGCAACGAACGTAAAGAAAATGAGTGCATACTAGGCCTTGCCAAGGACGTTTTAGATAGTGATCGGTATTTCGTCTACTCCTTAAAGCACAGCGAATATACTATGAAAACTGTAAACTACATTGCAACCCAACTTAATAAAAACAGGAAAGGTTCGACGTTTTTGCGCGTTCGACCATGGTCTTCGGGTTACCACCAATGGAAAGTGTCGGGGATCTGGCTTGTGCCAGAAAAGCGGTTTCTAGCGTTAAAAATAAAAAAGTATTTGCTCCCGAAATTTAGCAATTTCTTTCTTGTTCGAGAAAACAGCAACATTGTTAGTGAAAATGGCAATCAAGCTGAAAAGCGTTGTTCGGGCAAGAACAGGAATGCCAGTAAAAACGTGACTGGAACGTCAAAATCATGTCCTGCCTCCGACTCTATTGGAGAGGATATCCCAATTAACGGCACTGAAAACTGGGGTGAAACAGATGTTCGAAAGGCAATACCTAAAGAAAATAAAAGCAAGCGGCAATATAATGATAGAAAACCAGTACACCGGGAAAAGGTATCCCCAAGTAGCCACACCGGCAGTAACCCTGATGTGGGCAAAATCAATCTTCGTGATGCTCCAGAGGAGCATGATCCGGTTAAGAACTCACCTAACACCATAAACCTGCTTTGGTCTGCATTGCACAAGCTTGCTAGTGATAAAGCATCAGAAGTATCTCCTCCAGACTCACTAACCTCAACAAACGGGCAATATACATTTGTAGCCGGGCAGTTATGTTTGATAGAGCCCGATAATAGTGAGGCATGGTGCTTTAGAAAGGAGCATAGAAAATATCGTAGGCGTCACTATCAAACCTTCCCAAAAAGAAAGTTCGGTACTTTCCATCTTGTCTTTCAAGGCTGTCACTTTTTTTTCGTATGCATTGAAAGGTTCAGTAGTGAGAAGTTCAGAACGTGTATTTTTTCCTTCGATTCTGAAAGCGAATTTCTCGACGTATTGCCTACGGTGCTGTCAGATATTGTCGCAGCGAAAGGGGTATGGAAAAAAGCGTCTAGAGCGATGAGCAGAGGGGTCACCCAAATCACTCATCGAGGAGAGAAAAACGAGATCGCGGGTCAGATAGCACGAAAACTTGAATTACTAACAGAAAATAAGGCTAAATAATGGATATATGGGAAATTTACCTGTTAGCGGTACTAGTGTCATTAATCATTTCGGTAGCAGCGAAAGCCAGAGTCTTTCATTTTGAATATCTGAAAGTCTTTCGGTTACGTTCATTGAAAAAGCAGATTGATGAACTGGATTCTAAGATAGAGTCTGAGTCCGTTATGAAAGAATTGCTGAGAAAACTCTATCTTGAGGAAAACAGCGGAGCGTATTTAGGAAAGCGGCTATCCGATGAACAGCGTTCGATTCTAAATGAACAAGTTGAAAAGCTTGGCATCCTTGTCTCAAGGGTAACAAAAGCCTGGGAATATGTAAGAATTGATGAGATTTCCAGAACGCTTTGGGTTAAGTTCAAGCCAATCGATAAACTATGCTTTATTTACTTTACTTTGTTATTTTCAAGCACCACTCTATTATTTTTAACGGGGGTATACTTGAAGCTTGATGAAGATAGCGCTATTTCACCTTCATGGAAGGTAATTGTATATACTCTGGCTATGTCTCTTATGCTTTTCCCTGCCTTAAGAAGGTACGCCGCTGGGTATCACTTAAAGAAACATATAGACCGAAAGAAAAGTCGCGATGATTCGGAGTCAAAGTAGGTTTTTGTTTAATTTCTGAAGCCGGGTTGGAGATGGCACCCAGTATGTATGGCTTTTAAACGTCACTTCCAGGCCGTCTCCAACTTCCTTTATGTGAATGTGTGCATTTCTGGGAAGGTAAAAGTCATGAAAGTAATCCAATGCGAAGAAAGCATATAGGCGGAAAGCTTTTGAGCTTGGCTTCTTTGAATAACGTTTAAGAGAGGCAACAACTCCATTTTCGGCATTTGAGCTAGGCATGAAAATACCGAGGTTAGTGTTTTCTCGAGTGAAGCTGACAAACTTAAATATCGATGCACGCTGCCCCGGCGATTCTCTTAAGAGACTTTCCAACGCCTTCTGAGGACGTTCCGCCCACCGGTTGTGGCCTATAAGACTCTTCATCGCTGAGGTTTCAAAACGTAGTGTTCGTGTTTTAATGTCCCCTTTTTCAAGCTGACTTTGTCTCAGGCTGGTATATTCAAGAATCGCTTCCTGGAGGGCAGATGACTTTGCTTTTTCAAAGATCAAAGTATTCATATCAATCGTTCGTAGATCCATGGCTGTGACGAGTAACATCTCGTCAAATATAACCCCTTTACTCTCTAGAAATTGTCGAGGCATTGAAGAGCGCCTTAAATAGCCACCATCGATTTGCTTAAGTAAACCGAGCGTCAGGTACCAATCATTAGGGAATGATTCAATCTTTTCAAAAAATGGGATGTATCGGTTTTGTTTATGTGCGGCATCGAAAGAGTTTCGCGTTTTTTCTAGCCAATTCACAAATTCGATAAACAGACTTTTGCCACTTGGCGTGTCGAATCCTAAAGCATTTTGCTGCTTTCTAATTTTATTAAGGCGCTTTGCGCTGCAAAGCTGGCAGATAGTTTTCTCTTTCCCAGTTAACTCTGCGTCACACCCGATACAGTAATATTTGATGTTATCTCGACATCGATAGCACATGAGCGCTCCGTTATCGAGTGTATAAAGCTTTCTGCGAATACCGCACTGCGGGCATTTAGGACGTAGCTTATGGCGGCACCCATCACAAATGGGTGAATTGACGCCGACGGAGAGCCCCCTGGAAACGACATCCTGTTTTCCACAAACTGAACACGTCTTGAGCTCTTTTATATAACGGTAGCAACTGCTGCAAAATGGTCCGGCCGCTAGTATCTTACTTATTTTCCGACCGGTACGTTTGCATCGAACACAAGGCGTTACTCTGGGGTAACAGTCACAACATAAGCGCTTTTTGTCATCCTGGTGGATTCTTTTTTGCTGATTGCAATTGCTGCAGGTTGTAAGTGGGAAACATCGCAGATAGCAATTGGCACAGTAGGTTTGTTCTTTATAACGTCGAGTGAACTGGTCAACAAAACGACCACACTGATCGCATATTTTTGTTTTAGAGGTTTCCAAGGTTATGCTTCCTGATAAGGAGTTCCCACTTCTTCTCAACAACGGGCCGAGAGCAAGGCTTCTTACTAAAAATCACCGAAGGCTTGTTGTTTTTTTTCTCTTTGGGCTTTGATGATTGCTCTACTCCTAAAATTTTTAGGACTGGTGGTGGAGTAACTGTTAGAAGGGAGCGCATGAATGACTGGCTTAAACCTCTTGGAGCCAGTTGGGCGATTTCTTTGCTGAATGAATTGCTATCCATTGCTTCGCAATACTTAAGGAAAACAGCTCGAGTTTCAACGGTCAGAAAGTCGAAGTTTACTCCTGAGCAAGATGCTATTAATGCCCGATCTTTCCTATTTACAAGATCTGCGAAAACTTCCCTATGTGCTTCTGTGCGCCCCAAGGATAACTTGCGAAGCATAGCTATCCAGAAATCCAATTGATGAAACCTGTCTTGAGTGTCCGTGTTGGGTTCATTGATTAAACGAACAAGCTCATGTGTTGTATTGGTGAGTTCCTCGTTAGCTTTTTTGGAAGGATGACTAGAAATGTCCATTTGGCAATGCTTACAAGCTCTCAGCGTTTTCTTTTTAAGCTGATGAGGCTCTACTGACTGCTTACAATACGGGCAGCAGTCTTGAAGAAGGCATTGGTGCTTTGGACACATCGTAATGAAAGAAAGTCTCCACATACGTCTGAAATATGGCTCTGAATCATTGTTTAAGCACTCAGGACAGAAAGGTTGATAACGGTAGGTATTTAAATTCCGGGTTCCCCTCGCTACGACCCAAGGCCAAGGCGTTTGTGAAATAAGTTTGGCGCGAGAAATTTTCTCTAACGTTGAACGCAGCATCATTTGCTCTATACGTTCCTCAGGGATTCCGGAGTATATGCTTAGTCTATGAAGGCGGGGCTTTGTAAGTTCTCGATCTAAATCTAAGGTCCAAGCTCTCCATTTATCCCAGAGATATGATGTCAGTATCAATGGCTTTGTGAAGTTATCAAAGCTAGCTCTTATCAACCAGGAAGATAATAACTCATCCTCAAAAGGCTTGGTTTGTATCGGCCAGGGTCTTAAGTGAGTTTGATTTCTCTCTGTCCTTTCGTTGGGGTGAACCATGAGAAAGCTTCCACAATGTCTATATCAATTTTCTCCTTACCACTATGTATAGCCTCAATTGCGCAAACTTTCAGCAGCTCATGTAAATTACCTAGGTTTCCATCAGAAATCTTGAGAATACGTTCGCCCAGCTCTTTACTTGTTAGGTTGGATTTCTGTTTAAGGGGCAATGCCTTTTCAAAGCTAGATAAGAGTTGAACAAAATCTTTATTTCGCTCCCATTTCGGTAGCTTCATCACCCAAAAGCGGCTTTGTAGCTGGGGATCGTTCTGAATAACCGAGAGAGCGTCCTTAGTGCCGGCACCGATAATAGGGATTTTTACCTTGTTAGAAATCATTTTTAATTCAGCTAAGGCATTTTTTCGTTGTTTTGCAGTGCCTGCCAACAAAGTGTGAAACTCATCTAAAATGAGCATTTTCACCTCGCAAACTCTCATCAAGTCAAAGGCTTGTTTTCTGAGTTCGCTTTCCGTTTGTGTCGTCTTAAATGGCGCCCAGAATTCTTCTAATATTGATATGTAGATATCTTTGACTTTCGGGGCTGATACTTCGGTGACTAAAACGGGCTTCTTAAGTATCTCATCCTCTTCGTCAACAATAGGCTGCCCATAAGCTTCGCAAAACTTCTCAATAACTGACGATTTACCGTTATTGGACTCACCGATGAGAAGCGCCGAACGCATTCGTTGCTGTTTTGGCTGATCCATAAGGTTTTTTAGCTCTTGAATAGCTTTGATGGCTATTGGGTAGCTTATCCACCTCTTTTGATTGATAAAAGAAACACGCTCTTTGTTTGGTAAAAGGACTACCTGCCGATATTTCTTGTCAACGTGTTTGAATTCGTCCATTTGGCTCTCACTCTATTTCAAAACTTTCGATATCCGTTCCCCAGATATCATCGGTTGGATCGCTTGACTCATCAGAAGAGCGTTGAGGGCTAGAAGTGCTACTCCCCTTAGTGTTGTTAGTGCCTGTATATATCTGGGCCGGAGACGACTGTGTTTTTCGACGGATGTTGGCCGCGCCGGAGCGCCTCGCTTTTTTAGTTGTGGTTCTGGATTCTTCTTCTATTTCTCTCATGCTCTCGATAGCCTGAAAAATTGCCTGCTCATTTATGAGTGTGTCATCAAGTGACTTCAAATATTTTCTGGCCTTCTCAAGTTCCCATTTATTCGTATAGGGGTGTGTCGGATCGGCATAAGGCACTTCGTGATATAGCTTCTGGAATGGGTCGTAGACCCATACTTTAGTTATATCCCTAGGGTCGCGTCGAACAATGTATTTTCGGTTTTTACCGTGCTCGTCTCTCTCGCCAATAAGGTGGCGGATTCCATCCGAATAGTAATGTATTCTATCCCAAACCACTCCTTCTCCAGAGATACTCCTCATTGTTCGAGGGAGAAAATCGAGCTCTAGTGTTAATGGGTCATCAGGTATATCCGGTAGTCCGGTCGCCATAATTCCGGGCGCTCCTTCTATACCCATCCGCCACTTCGTTATCGGAGCGATGCCTAGTGAGCTGTGAGGCGTGTGGTGATACTCAATTATTGCGTGAACGAGCCACCTTTCTATCTCATCGATAGTCATGGTAGCGTTCTTTTCCGGGTCGTAACTCTCTCTCTTACCTGCGCTATTGAAAGTTTTACCATCCAACTCCGCTATTTTTTTAGAGAAAGTTCCCAGGTAACGCTCTACATGACCTCCATAATTAGGCTTCTTGACAGGTCTGAACTCAATATCAATTCCGTTGGTAGCACATGCCTCTGATAGGTTAATGGAGCGAAAGTCAGCGCCATTATCTGTGTGGATCTTTTTCGGAAAACCCCAGACATTCCACTCTCCCTCGACACCAATGTGCTTTAACCACTTATCCTTGGGCAATATCGAATGAGATATGCACATAGCGACGGATGTTAGGCTAGGCGCATCCAACGATAGGTATACCCCGGTGATAACTCGAGAGAACACGTCAATTGCTACTGTAAGCCAGACCCTCTTAATACTTTGTCGAGTTTCTTCATCAACAATAATAATATCTAGAGGGGTGTGATCGATTTGAACGACATTCAAAATAGTGTCTGCGCCGGGGAATTTCCCTGCCTTTACTGAGAAGCGATTATTTGCTTCTTCTATTCGTCCTCTACCGCGCAAACGTTTTTCCTCTGGGATCCTATCAATTCGTCGGTAAATAGTGGCTTGATGTGGTGGTTTAAGGTCAGCTTTCAGGCAGGCTCTTTTGATTTCGGAATATACCTTTTTAGGACTTGGCTGCTTTATGGTCAGATAAAGGTTCTCAATGTAGTGATCAATTATCGCGTTAACATTACTATCGAGTCGCTTACGGTTATAACTCCATCCTCTGCGCTTCGGAATAAGGCTTGTGAGTGCTTGAGTCGATTGATAAGCCCTGAGCCAGTTGTAGAGTGTCGTGTAGTGGCAATCAACTTCAGCAGCACGTAAACGGACATGGCTTTTCTTGGGTTGGTCGAGTTCAAGTAGAGGCTTAATGGCTTCGAGTCGGTTTTTCGCTATTTTGTAGTCCGCTTCTGAAATGTCATCTAAATCGGGCTCAGCAGGCATTAAATCAGACGTTACGGTAGTGGCATGCTCTATGAGCTTATTAATTGCAACGATATCGGCCGTGTTTGAGGTAACATTTTTGACGATGCATTCTTTTTCGTTGAGTATTTCTTTTACCAGATATTCATCACCACCCATGATAACTGAGGTACCGGGCGTCAATTTAAACCGGCGTCTTTTTAACTGATGTCCGTTAGAAGTTGCCATGGTTAACTCCAACGATTTCAGTTTCCTCAGATAGCGGCTCAGATAAGTTCAGCTCTAGTTTATGGTCAAGCGCCAATCGCCAAATATCGTTTTCTCGAATGCCGGGCGTTTTTTTCTCTGAATTAAACCTCTGAGTAAAACGCCTTACGGCAATTGGAAGAAGCATGCTCTCTAGGGTGCTTTTAATTTCATTTGCTATGTCACTACTGACTTTTCGGCTGGCAAAGTTCCTAAGCATCTGAAGGTTTTCCAGTATCGAGTCCCGGATGCGTCGTTCATCATAGAGTTTAAAGGCCCACCCGTTTTGCTTTGCAAACGCGAATGCTGCAGAAAATTTATAACGCAGTTTGTGGAAGTCGCTTTCCAGCTCTTGTTTCTCTTTAACTTCTACCAGTAATGGTTTGCGCATAGGGTTAGTGAAGTAAACCAGGTAATCTGGCGTATATCGGCGCTCTATGCCATTTGCATCAATATAGAATAAGCGAGCAGGCTGCGAGACCACTCGCTCAACAGAGCGGTCATAATCCATCCGCATAACGAAGTCGCGCTCAAGAGTTGACTCGTATGGAGTTGGCTCTTTGCCTCGAAAAGAAAAGTAGCCAGATACGCTTCTGCGTGTAGGCTTGATTTTGCGAACCGGCGTTTTGAAGTCCATGATAGTAGCGGCTATTGTGCGAACATGAATTTAACATAGCAGGCCTTTGAGTGGCTGCCAATACTAAAATTGAACTGGGAGGAGACCATAGCATCCTTAACTAGGCTCAATTAATGATGTACTTTAGCCCAGGTGTGTTTATAAGGATTAATTGTTTGATGCAAAACAAACTTAACGAAGCTCTACAACATTACGTTTTAGAATATGATAAAGAGCATCCTCAAGATCATGTCAAAAGTCGCCTAGAGAGCTATATAGAACAAGATAATGTGGATTCTGCGTTTATGGTGTCGGGTCACTGGGCAGCTGGCAAAACTTATGCAGTGAAACAATTGATTAATCAGCGCGAAAAGCGGATTAAGAATAGTAGCTATATTCGTCAAGCAGGCACTCAAATGTTATTGATGCTGTACAGCATACTTCTATCGATAGGGAAGCATTTTCTTCGAATGTTCAGAGAATATTCTCCATGCCAAGCGACATCAAAGGATGATTTAGGCCGCAAAAAGCAGGAGCGTTACGCATACATCTCGTTAAATGGAATAACTAGCATTTATGAACTCAGAGCGTCGCTTCGCTCAAGACTATCCGTGTTGTCAGACGACGTTGCAAATATGGCGGGTGAAGTTTCTCGAGATATCGGAGGAATTGTTAATTCTTCAGGGTTTATAAAGTCATTAACACAATGGCTCTTCAGTCCTTCAATTGAGCGATACTTCCGTAAATATAAAGTCATTATAGTTTTAGATGATGTTGAGCGCAGCCAAATCTCGTTGACCGAGTTTTTTGGTGAAGTTAACCGTTACACGGAAGAGCATAATGTACATGTAATTTTTATTTGTGCCGAATCAGAGCTAGTAGACCGCCAATTAGATTTACCTAATAAGGTCAAGGCGCAAGAGGATAAAAAAGACTCGAATGCAGACAGCGTAACTGAGACTAGATGGTATCTCGGTACTAGAAATAAAGCCATAAAAGGCAATTGGGTCCGCTGCAGGACAAATCCTTATTTAGTGTTAAGGGGTCTTTTAGAGCGGCATTTTGCTGATACGGAATTAGAACAGGCATTACTGGCTGGGCACGGTATGAGAATTATGTCCCCTGAAACGAAAGGTATTGCCTTTCTTGAGCAGCTTGTCGAGTGGTCTGTTAACAAAGAAGAGAATGAGGGAGAAGATTTACGCCAGCTGGAGAAAAATATAGAAAAGATCAAAACTGTTTGTGAAGGATTGGATGGTAATGCTCATCACCCTATTACTCTTCAACTATTGTGTAGCGCAATAGTATCTATAAATTCACTTAGTTTTTCCCTGAGTAAACAGTCTGCAACCCCTAGCTTAAAAGCATCCTTTGAGCGTGCTTATTTTAAAAATATGCCGGTGAATTGTGATGCCTTGTTATCAGAATCGAAAGAAAGCTTGAAACCTTTGACAAAGAGCTTGTCAATCGGAGCGTTGAATTTAGATGAAGACCTGAACCATGCCGTCGATAAACTAGATACACAGTTTAAAGAGTATGATGTCCACAGAGTTCATTATGATGCGTTAGCGCTGCTTGAAGAGGGGGAGGCTAATCAAGCCCAGAAGAAAAGTACATTAAAAAATGTTACTGAATATATGAATTTGAATAAAATTCTAGAAGTTACTTTCCCCTTTCGAGCTTACAAAGCGTTGATCCCTGCTAATCGAAGCAAAAACTCTAGCTTGACTGGTTCTGAACAGAAGTTAAAAGAGGCCTCTGTAAAAGCTATCAGTGATTATATAAAAAATCTTAAAGGGCGTGTCGATAAAATTGGGTTTGACGTTATAAATGATGTAATAAGAGGAAGCCCTTTATTTTTAGATTTTTTAAAAATTTATACTGAAGCGACTGAACCAAAAGTTAAGGGTTACCTTAAGAAAATAACCGATAGGTTTTTACTGGGGGACAAGGATTTGCTCTCTGGAATCCCCGAGTCTTTTCTATTTCATTATCAATGTGTTGTATTTGGTGACCGAAAAGACGGGAAATCGGAGTTTCACGTCCAGTTGTTTTTTAACTATGCGCACAATCTTCTTTCCGAGGTTTTTGACGCAAATGATATGGGTAGGAAATTGATAAAATGGTTTGAATCCGAGAAGAATGCCCCGTGGAATGTATCTACGCTTCTGGTATTAAGCTCTGCGAGCAATCCAGCAGAAGTAAAACACACCAATTCTTATAAAAAATGGTTAGATGAGATTAGGCAGTATGTCGATTGCAAACTTCCAGAGGAGGTTAAAAGCACTCCGGAGGTTTATGAGTTTTTCCAGCGTATCTCGTTGACCGTAAATGATGGCTAAATTTGTATTGAGGACTTAATTTTCACATGACTAAAAGGTAGTCACATAATAAGCACGGCTATTAATTGAGTTTAATTTGTGAACTGACACCTTGTCTTCGGACTCTCCATAACTATGGAGACAGTTTGTCTCGGAGATGAACAATTAAGCTCAGCCAAGCCTCTCTTATAGGAGCAAGTCAGGGATGCGGTTGTTGATGGGTTTCTTGATATCAAAGAGGCTATGGCTAACCATGTAAAAGCAAACTGTAGGACGTTGAAGTTTAAGTCGAAAAGTGGTTGATTAAAGTTTGGTGTCGGCACAATAGCGAAGTTAAGTGCATACTCTCTCTCATAGTACCCCTACAGTCAGGTACGATATTCCCAGTGGTGACTTATCTCGTTCATGATGACTTGTACTACACTGACTTAATGCGTTTCGTTAACGTATAGTTCGAGCTAATCATAGAGAGGGAGCATTGTGAGTAAACGAGACTTTGAACTAAAGGATGCGATAAAGGAAGTACGCCGGCAGATAAGTGAGGCAGTAGTGAATGATGAGAAAAACGAGGGATCTCCTAAAGGTGCATTGAGACTATCTCAGGTCACTTTTGAAGCCGGGGTGTCATTTTCGTCAACAAGTAGCGGAGGTGTCAGTATTTCGTTACTGTCAGGGAAACTCCAGTCGAATCAAACAACTGTCAACAAATTAACCTTCACGTTTGACGTGTATAGTGCTGTGAAGGATTCTGCTCACCGCTTGTTAAACCCAGTAGACGCTGGAGGTGATAGCTTACTTGGAAGAGAATTTACAACATTAGCTGGCTCCAAGATTGATTTGGAGAAAGGTATCTTTTGGACACTCAAAGACAAAAATGGCAATGAGTACTCTTATTATATTACTACCGGAGAGTTGAAGCCGCCACCACGACCTGATGTACAGTATTTAATTGATGACTCGGGCCGTCAATTTCAAGTGGTTGAAGGACATCTTGTATTAACTTCTAGTAGCGGTGGAGCCCAATCTGAGGAGTAGAATACGAGATTCGTGGTTTTAGTTTAAACAAAATATGGACGTTGCTTTTAAGGCGGTCCCATTTAACGTGTAACCTAGTTTAGGAGGAACGATGCAGCTAGCGTTAGGTTATTATAAAGGCATTGTTGCTGATGAAGTGGTTGGCAACGCGCAAATGCAATTAGCAAATAACGGCATTCACCTTCACCTTCACGACCGCACGAATAGGCCAGAAGCGTGCGTGACCGAATTAATGAGTCAAATATATGTGCTTATGGCTCCTTCGCTAGTGCAATCCATAGCGACAGGTATGCTAGCCAACGTGGCGTATGATGCACTTAAACACAGCATCTTCATGTTCAGTAGCAGCATTCCTGGAAAAACTATCTTACAAATTGATGCGGTAGGCGAAAAGGCGACTATCCCTGCAGATTTTGGTATTCGTTTCAGTGCTGGCCGTGGCAGTTTTGATTTGAGAGTACCTTCATCTGCAAGTGAGGCGATTCAAAACAAATGCATCGAGGAGGCCTTTAAAATTATAAAAGATAATGGTCCTGGTAAACAGGATTCAGTAGAGGATATTTTAAACTTAAGAAATTATATAGGTAATTTTGATAGTAAAACAGGGCAATGGGCATTAACAGATAGGGCGGAGTTCATTAAACAACTGAAAGACAGCGGTGAAATTTGAAAATCTTCTGTGCGGGCAGTAATTGCTGGGACACCTTGTTATCACGGACAGTTTAAAATCGCGCTATGAGGTAGCGTTTAAACTATTTAGACATAGCATTAGTTAAAGTGTGCTTAGTACCGTCCCCTGGAGTAACTGTTTAACCAAAACGTCGGTAGTTGCTTAGTAAATACGATTTAGATTTTATCTGAGGTAGGTACAGCTTTATGGATAGATGTATTTATTATGCGAATATTCACTTTGGTAGTTTCTATTATGCGAAATAACGGGTAGTTTATTTTGCAAATTATTATCGTAACTAAGTGATTTCACTTATTTATGGTTGAATTTAATTTGCGAACTGACAGGAACAGGTAATTCTGTTCGCCCCGGAGAGATATCATTAGCAAATAATGCTTTGCTTTTTCTTGATGAATTTTCTGAGTTCAGCCGGCATGTACTGGATTGCTTACGAGAGCCACTCGAAAGTGGTGAAATAACGATTAGTCGAGCGGGCTACAACGTCAAATTCCCGGCTAATTTTCAGCTGGTCTGCGCTTTGAACCCATCGCCCTGTGGTCAGTTTGATGGCTCACTGGCTAATTGTCGTTCCACCCCGGACCAAATCTTAAAATACTTAAGCAAGCTGTCCGGACCGTTGCTTGATCGCATCGATATCCAGGTGATGGTGCCCCGAGAAACAGAATCTATGAGTTTAAACGGCGCTACTAAGCAGAACAACCAACCCATGACCACATCACAAGCAAAAAACTTAGTCGAAAAAGCCCGGCTGCGCCAAATTAGGCGACAGGGCTGCCTGAACAGCGAGATAAAACCCAAAGCGTTGAAGCAAATATGTGAGCTGTCAGAGAAAACGGAAGCGTTTTTAGCAACCGCCTCAGAAAAAATGAAGTTGTCCCATCGGGCCTATCACCGAACCCTTCGTTTAGCCCGAACCATCGCTGACTTAGCCGATAGCGAAGTCATAGAACAGCAACATCTGGCCGAAGCCCTCAACTACCGAGCACTCGACCGGCTCATAGACCAAGTGCAGAGTCTGTAGCGCCGTAGGCAACCTCAGCGCCCGTCGTTCAGCCACCGCTTAAACAGTTCAATAAAGTGCTCCAGCTGTTCACGGCTAACATCCAAATGGCAGACAAGGCGCAGCTTCTGGCCGCCGGGCAGCTTTATATCATGTTGCGCCATAAGCGCGCGTAAGCCGTCTGCATTCAAAGACTCAGGTAAATCAACAAAGGTCATATTAGTGCCGGAATAGCGAACTTTAGCCTCGGTGCCTGCCAGCAAATTAGAAAGCTGCTCGAAAAGCCACTCTGCATTGTCGTGGTCGTCCTGAATGCGCTCAAACTGATGCGTTAATGCGTAATCAATGGCTACGGCAACAAACCCTGCCTGGCGCATACCGCCACCGACCATTTTGCGCCAACGACGTGCGCGGGCAATCAGTTCTTTTGAGCCGGCCAGCAGTGAACCAATAGGCGCGCCCAGACCTTTTGAGCAACACAGAGACACACTGTCGAAAGGCGCAGCCAGTTCTGCCATGCTGCGACCGCTGGCAATGGCTGCATTAGGTAAACGCGCGCCGTCTAAATGCATCGACAAACCATTCTGGTCCGCCAGAATGCGGGCTTTATCAAAATAAGCCTGGTCAATCAGTTGCCCGCCGTGGGTATTTTCAAAAGCCAGCAACCGGGTAATAGGAAAGTGCGGATCGTTAGGTTTTATCCGTTGTTTAATGGTTTCGAGTGACAAGGTTCCGTCGGCTTCTACCTCAATGGTTTGTGGCACTATGCTGCCTAAAACTGCAGCACCGCCAGCTTCGTACCGGTAAGTGTGATATTCCTGACCCACAATGTACTCTTCGCCATTACGGCAGTGGCTCATTAACCCCAGTAAGTTACTTTGGGTACCTGAGCTGCACAGCAAAGCGTCTTCTTTACCCAGCAACTCTGCTACTCGCTTTTCCAGTGCGTTAATTGACGGGTCTTCACCATAAACATCATCACCGACTTTGGCATCGGCAATTGCGGCGCGCATTGCGGTGCTTGGAAGGGTTACGGTATCACTGCGTAAATCCAGCATAACAGCCTCATTTTGGGGTTAGTTATAACAACTATCATCCGGTTCTAAGCGCAAGGTTGTTTAGCGAGCTCAGTCAAGGGATAATGACCCGATATTGAACCAGACACTCGACAACAAAGCGAGCCCATATGAAAGTTTTTAATAATGTAATAGAAATGGTCGGTAACACGCCAATGGTGAAAGTCACCAATATGGATACCGGCCCGTGTGAGCTGTATTTGAAACTCGAACTGCAGAATCCTGGCGGCTCCATTAAAGACCGTATTGCGGTAGAGATGGTTGAGCAAGCAGAAAAGCAAGGCAAGCTGAAGCCGGGCGACACCATTATTGAAGCAACGGCTGGTAATACGGGGTTGGGTCTGGCGTTAGTAGCGGCTGGCAAAGGCTATCCGTTGAAAATTGTTATGCCGGACAAAATGAGCCAGGAAAAAGTGAACAATCTGCGCGCTATGGGTGCTGAAGTGGTACAGACTCGCTCAGATGTGCAAAAAGGCCACCCTGAGTATTATCAGGACATGGCAGCACGTATGGCTGAAGAAAACGGTTACTACTATGTAAACCAATTTGAAAATCCGGCAAATGTCGATGCACATTACAAAACGACCGGCCCGGAAATCTGGAAACAAATGGACGGTAAACTGGATGCGTTTGTCTGTGGTGTTGGTTCAGGTGGTACCTTGACCGGTGTTGGGCGTTATTTACGCGAGCAAAACAGCGGAGTGGACCTGGTGCTTGCAGACCCGGCAGGCTCAATTTTAGAGCCTTTGGTTAACCGTAACGAAGAAGTGGAAGCGGGTAGCTGGCTTGCCGAAGGTATTGGGGAGGACTTTATCCCAACTATTTGTGATCTGAAATTGGCTAATACGGCGTTTGCTATCTCTGATAAAGAAGGTATGCAAACCGCGCGTAAGGTACTGGAAAAAGAAGGTGTGATGGTCGGTTCATCCAGTGGCTATTTAATTGCCGCGGCGCTGCGCTATTGCCAACAACAAACCGAACCAAAGCGCGTTGTGACTTTAGCTTGTGATACAGGTAATCGTTATCTGTCCAAGCTGTTCAACGACGACTGGATGCGTTCTCAAAACTTGCTGTAACCCTTGTTGTAAATTAAGGAACCTGAATCATGGCAAATGAAAAAACAATGAAATTCGCGACGCGCGCCATTCATGGCGGGCAGTCTCCTGAGCCGGTAACAGGCGCGGTTATGCCGCCAATTTTCACCAGCTCAACCTACGCACAGGAAAGCCCGGGCCAGCACAAAGGTTTTGAATATTCGCGTTCACATAACCCAACGCGTTTTGCCTGGGAGCGTTCTGTTGCCTCTTTGGAAGGCGGTAAGCAAGGTTTGGCTTTTGCTTCGGGTATGGCGGCAACCTCAACCATTCTGGAGTTATTAGACAGCGGCGATCACATCGTTGCTATGGACGACTTATACGGCGGCAGCTTCCGCTTATTCGATAAGGTACGCGGACGTTCTGCTGGCCTGAAATTCTCTTATGTCGATTTAGCTGACTTAAGCGCAGTGGAAGCCAGCATTCAGGACAACACCCGCATGATCTGGGTGGAAACACCAAGCAACCCGATGCTGAAGTTGGTTGATATTGAAGCCATCGTTAAACTGGCGAAGAAAAAGAACCCGGACATTATTGTGGTGGTGGACAACACCTTCGCTACGCCATTTAACCAGCGTCCGCTGGAAATGGGCGCAGACATGGTTATGCATTCGGCCACCAAATACTTAAACGGTCATTCAGACATGGTTGGCGGTATTGCCGTTGTTGGCGACAATGACGACCTGGTTGAGCGCATGCTGTTCTTACAGAACTCAGCGGGTGCTATTGCAGGTCCGTTTGACTCATACCTGGCGCTGCGCGGCGTGAAAACGCTGGCATTGCGTATGCGTCATCACAACGAAGCGGCAATGGAATTAGCCAAATGGCTTGAACAACATCCGAAAGTGGAAAAAGTGATTTATCCGGGGCTTGAAAGCCACCCGCAGCACGAGTTGGCTAAAAAGCAGATGCAGGGCTTTGGCGGCATGATTTCTATTCTGCTGAAAGGTGATTTAGAAGCGGCGCGTAAATTCCTGGAGTCGGTAGAAGTGTTCGCCTTGGCGGAAAGCTTAGGTGGCGTTGAGTCTCTCATTGAGCACCCGGCTATTATGACGCACGCTTCGGTACCGAAAGAAAACCGCGAGAAGTTAGGCATTTTAGACAACTTTGTACGCGTGTCGGTTGGTATTGAAGATCTGGATGATCTGAAAGCCGATTTAGACAAGGCGCTAAACGCATTTTAATCGCCACCAACGATTAAAAGCATAACGCTTAATATAAAAAACCGGCCTTTTGGTCGGTTTTTTGTTTTTAAATTCAAAGATTTATACAAAGTTTTACACTTTCGTCATAATTCAGTAGTCTTTACCTATCAGTAAAAACTGATCGAAAACAAAAATAAAAACGCAAAAGCGTTGCATAAATAACGAGAAGGAAAGACTTATGCTATTGAGCCTCATGGTACTCCAAGGACTCGTAGCCGCTCTATTGTTTTACACTTTAGTGGGCCAGCATCAGAAAAAGCCACTGTGGAATTTGTTGGCGGTTTTAACCGCGGGTTTTATTCCTCCGGTAAACTGGGCGCTTTTAGTGTTCGCTATTGGTGTCAGAATGTGGCGCCGTTCGCCGCAAACCAGCTCACCACAAAATATTGCGGCAAAACTCAGTCATTAATTTAGTCATTAAGAGTGAAGGCAAATTAGCAGTATGTCAGATACAACCAACGTACGACCCTTTCATTTAGCCATTCCTGTCAGCTCTCTCGATAATGCACGGTCGTTTTACGGTGATGTGCTAGGGCTGTCACAGGGACGCAGCAGTGACGAATGGATAGACTGGAACTTCTTTGGTCACCAGTTTGTGACTCACGTTGCACCCAATGTTGCTGGTGTAAAGAATCACAGTGGCGTTGATGGGCACTCCGTTCCCGTTCCGCACTTTGGCGTTGTCTTATTGCGTGATGACTGGGAAGCACTGGCTGAACGTGTGAAAGCCGCGAATATTGAGTTTGTTATAGAGCCCTATATTCGGTTTAAAGGCAAACCGGGTGAGCAGGGCACCATGTTCTTCTACGATTACTGCGGTAACGCGCTGGAATTCAAAACCTTTAATGACGACAGCGATATTTTTGCGACCTAAGTTTTGAAATCTCCTCGACTACTGGCGCAGCTTTGCCTCTTCCGGCTGCGCTGCAACGTTACCACCACTTAGCACCAAGCCAACTCGTTTGCCTTCAAACAGCGCTTTATTTTGTATAACGGCAGCTAAAGCAATAGCCGACGACGGTTCCACAATAATTTTCAGATGATGCCAAATAAGCTGCATGGCGTTTAGAGTGTCTTCATCCCTCAAGACTAAGATATCGCTGATACGCTGCTGAATAATGGCAAAAGGCAATTCACCTATTTGAGTCAGTAGGCCATCGCACAGGCTTTTTGCAGGTAATGCTGACTGTCGCTCTCCGGCTTTCAATGACAAGAAAGCGTCATTTGCTAATTCCGGCTCCGCTCCGAGCACTTGTATTTCGGTACCGTCACAGGCAAGACAGGCGCCTGAAAGCAGACCTCCGCCGCCCAGTGGCGTTATTACCGCATCCAGTGCATCCGTTTGCTCCAGTAATTCAAGTGTTGCTGTGCCCTGACCGGCAATAATGTCGGCATGATCATAAGGCGGTATAAAGTGACTTTCGCCTTCTTTTTGCCACTTTGCAACAATGGCTTCACGAGCCTCCATACCCGGTTCAATATCAGTAATTTCAGCACCACCGGCTTCAATATTTTGCCGTTTTATTGCGGGAGCATTAGTGGGTACGCCGACTTTTACTTTTACACCCAAAGCTTTACCTGCATGAGCTAATGCCGCACCATGGTTGCCCGAAGACACCGTAATAACCCCTTGCTGGCGCTGCTCCGGGCTAAGTTTAAGTAGCGCGTTAGTGGCACCACGGAACTTAAAAGCCCCGGTACGTTGCAAATTTTCACATTTGAAAAATAATTCGCAGCCCAATTGCTGATTTAAAGCAGGGTTAGTCAGCACAGGCGTCTTGACGGTGTAGCTATTGATTCTCTGACGGGCTTGCACAACATCGGCATGGCAGGGGAGCGATAACTTCGGCATAATACGGACCCTTAACGAATAAAACGACACAGTGATAAGCATACACTGTCTGGAGCCGGAACGTGAGTCAACTCGATACCTTTCAGCGCATACGCGAACTGCCGCGTGAACAGCAAATTGTTATGGCGTTATATTTGTGCGAACGCATGGTTCCTAATTACGACTTCTTTCATCAGTTAACCGGCTTTGGTGACAGCAAACCCTTGCATGGCACCTTAAATGCCTGCTGGGATTGGGTGGCCAACCCGAAGAAAACCAAAGTGAATTATGCCCGCTGGCAGGAAAAAGTCGACGAGCAAACCCCGAGTGAATACGGACACGACATGTTAGGTGTGTACCCGGCAATGGATGCCTGCACAGCGTTGAGTACGTTGTTGCAGGGGCTGCTGGACGATAACGGATCTAACTTTCTGGATGTGGCAAAAATATCACAAGCGAGTGTGGCGAAGTTTATCGAACTCAATGACGCCGAAGAAGTGGGAACCGAGCAATTAAAAGAACACGTTCAGAACCATGAATTAATGGAATACGAAGTTGCTATTCAGCAGGCTATGCTCAACTTTCTTGAACAACAGCCTGCGGTAAACAAGGCTTTGGTAAGCCAGTTAAAAATGATGCTCAAGGACGAGGGGGTGTCGAACCTTGGTCTGGCTTTGGACGCTGAAGAATAGACAGCCAGGCGAAAATGCCAAAGGCCAGAATTTGCCAGCTGTCGCCTTTGCGCCAGGGAAAGACCTCTTTCATGGTGGCAACAAAAATACCAAGCAGCAGCAGGTGAGTAATAACCATAACGGCTAATAACAAGCTCAGCAAACCAATGGACTGGGTGCTGAGTTCGCCGTTTGCCCCTGCAAGCAGAGCAAAAAGACCCAGCCAAATAACGGCAAAAACCACTTTGCCTGCAACAATAATAACTTTCATTCTATGTCCTTAGTCAGTAAGCGAAAGCAAACTTGCCCGTGAGTTTTCTCCTTGGTCACACGCCAGTTTGCGGGTAATTTCAATGGCCATTCCTTTTCTGTTTCCAGATACACCTGATTGTCGGAGGCCAGCCATTTACCTTCATCCAGCAGTTTCAGCGTTTTATCGGCCAGTCCTTCACGAAACGGCGGATCGATAAAAACGATGTCGTATGCTTCAGCGGATTGAGTTTGCAGCCAGTCGAGCGCGTTATGAGTAATAACATCAATGTTTTCGCTGCTTAACAAGGTGACATTATTCTGTAACTGCTGGCTGACGGACTTTACCGCTTCTATCAAAGTAACCTGAGCCGCTCCGCGCGATGCCGCTTCGAAACCTAAGCTGCCACTGCCGGCAAATAAGTCCAGCACCCGTGCGTCGGTGATGTCCCACTGCAGCCAGTTAAACAGAGTTTCGCGTACTCGGTCTGTGGTGGGTCGTAAACCGGGGCTGTCGGCAACAGGTAAACGCCTGCCGCGCCATTGTCCGCCAATAATCCGATAGTCGCCGCTGGCGCTTGTCTGGCGTTTTTGTCTCACTCTGTGGCTTCCTTCATTCAGACCGTCGTCAGTTTGTTAACAGCATGGTAAACTAAAGCCTATAGTTTAACGATTCCTGCGTGTCAGTTCCAAGGAAACCAATATGTCGATGTTTTCGCTGTTTAAGAAAAAGCGTAATGAAAAGGCACCTGAGGCCGAAGAGAAAAAAGAAGATGCGGTAGTAGAAGAGCAGGAGCAGTCAGAGCCTGAATCAGAGTCTGAGGCTGAGCCTGAATCTAAGCCTCACGACGAGCGGGAACCAGAAATAACCGAGACACGCGAAGAGTTGCCCAGTGCGGCGGAAGACTGCGCGCAAGTTACCGCTGAATCACACGCGTCGAAATACGCACCAGAAGCGAGGGAAGCCGCTCAGCCTGAGTCGGTTACCGAACCTGAGCCCGCAGTTGAACCAGAGCCAGAGTCAGAAACTAAACCAGAAGCTAAACCTGAACCAACCGAAGTCGCGCCGAAAGAGAAGGGTGAGAAGAAAGGTTTCTGGGCACGCCTGACTCAGGGTTTACGCAGAACTTCCGGGTCTATCGGTTCAGGTCTTATTGGCGTATTCCGCGGTAAGAAAATTGACGATGACCTGTTCGAAGAGCTCGAAACTCAGTTACTCATGGCGGACCTCGGCGTCGCGACCACCACCAAAATTATCGATAACCTGACTAAACAGGCCGACCGCAAACAACTAAAAGATGCGGAAGCTTTGTACGAGTTATTACAAGAGCAGTTAGCTGAAATTTTAAAGCCCGTCGATAAACGTCTGGAAATACCGGAGTCCGACTCACCTTTTGTTATTTTAATGACCGGCGTAAACGGCGTGGGTAAAACCACCACTATTGGTAAGCTGGCTAAGCAATTTAAAGCTGAAGGTAAGTCGGTAATGCTGGCGGCCGGTGATACCTTCCGTGCGGCGGCGGTAGAACAGTTGCAGGTGTGGGGCGAGCGTAATGACATTCCGGTTATTGCTCAACATACCGGTGCTGATAGTGCGTCGGTTCTTTATGATGCGCTGCAGGCCGCCAAGGCACGCGATGTTGATGTGCTTATTGCGGATACAGCCGGGCGCCTGCAGAATAAAGCCAACTTAATGGAAGAGCTGAAAAAGCTGGTTCGGGTCATGAAAAAACTTGACCCGCAAGCGCCCCACGAAGTGATGCTGACGCTTGATGCCGGTACCGGTCAGAATGCTATTAGTCAGGCGAAGCTTTTTACCGAGGCCGTAGGTGTTTCGGGTATTGTGATGACCAAGCTCGACGGTACCGCAAAAGGTGGGGTGATTTTCGCGGTCGCAGACCAATTCGCTATTCCTATTCGCTATATTGGGGTGGGTGAAAGTTTAGAAGATTTACGGCCTTTTGTGGCAAAAGACTTTATCGCGGCGCTATTTGACCGTAACGTAGACGAATCAGAAGAAACAACAGCGAGTTAAAGATGATCCGCTTTGAGCAAGTCAGTAAAACCTACCGTGGAGGCCATCAGGCACTGAGCCATGTCGACTTTCACGTAGAACCGGGTGAGATGGCCTTTTTAACCGGTCATTCCGGAGCGGGTAAAAGTACGCTGCTCAAACTGATCAGTTTAATGGAAAGGCCAACCGCAGGCCGGGTACTGATTAACGGGCACGATTTGCGAAAAATTAAGCCTTCGCAAGTGCCTTATGTGCGTCGTGACATTGGTATGATTTTCCAGGATCACCGTTTGTTAATGGATAAAACGGTGTTCGATAACGTTGCGTTGCCGTTGATTATCGAAGGCTACAGTGTTCAGGAAGCGCGCAAACGTGTTGTTGCCGCGCTGGAAAAAGTCGGTATAGCCGACAAGGTGAAGCATTATCCACAGATGTTGTCCGGCGGTGAGCAGCAACGAGTAGGTATTGCCCGCGCTATTGTCACCAAGCCACCCTTGCTATTGGCTGATGAGCCCACCGGTAACCTTGATCCTAAGCTGTCGATGGAGATTATCCGGCTGTTTGAAGAGTTCAATAAAGTGGGTGTTGCTGTTCTCATAGCGACCCACGACCTGGGCCTCATTGCACGCTTACGCTACCGTACTTTAACCCTAAAAGACGGGCGTATGATTAACGATGGCCTGGAGGACAGTGAACTATGAGTTTATTGTTCCGTAACCGCAGTATAGAAAAGGGCGCAAGTAGCCGCGGGCGTTTACCTTGGTGGCGACGTTTAATCATGGTGCCGGTGCATCATGCTCAGCAAGCCATCGCCAGTTTAGGCGAACTGTGGCGCAATCCGTTTGCTTCGTTTATGACCATGGCGGTGCTGGGGCTTAGTCTGACTTTGCCGTCATCACTGTATGTTTTAGTTAAAAATACCAGCACGATTGCTGATAACTGGCAGGAAGCCTCCGAAGTCACGCTGTTTTTAAGAAAAGATTTAGAGCAATCAGAAATCGACACACTAAAAACGCAAACGGAACTGTCTGAGGGTGTTGAGTCGGTGCGTCTTATTCCGAAAGAGCAGGGGCTGGAAGAGTTTAAAGAGCAGTCGGGCTTTGGCGAAACACTGGATTATCTGTCGTCGAACCCGTTACCAGATGTATTGGTGGTGATCCCGGCTGAGTCGCATCGCTCGCCGCAGCGGGCGGAGGCGTTGCTCAACCGGCTGGAAAAACAGCGCGAAGTCGCTTACGCGAAAATGGATTTGGAATGGCTTAATCGACTACAGGGAATTCTCAATTTGATTGAAGATATTCTCGGTGCGTTAGCCGTGGTTCTTTGTTTGTCGGTTGTTCTTATTGTCGGTAACACCATTCGGCTGAACATTTTGTCTAAGCGTGACGAAATTATGGTGATGAAGCTGGTAGGAGCTACTAACGCCTTTATTCAACGCCCTTTTTTATACACTGGCGTTTGGTACGGAATTATCGGCGGGTTGGTGGCCTGGTTGGCAACCGCCTTATTGATCTGGTGGGTTGAAAGTGCCGTAGTAGATTTAACCGAACTTTACGAAACGCCGTTTCAATTAAACGGTCTGACGTTAGGCGAATTATTGATTATATGGTTGATTGCTGTTGGCCTGGGTTTAGCTGGTTCTTATTTGGCTGTAAGACGTCATATACAGAGTATTGAGCCTGAATAAAATAGGGTTGCGAAAGCCATAGGCTTAGTTATACTAAATCACCTGATCGACAACGATCATAATGGAACTTTTAGACTCTAAAAGGGTCTTAGAAGCTGACTGAAAGGCAGTAATTTAAGTCGGTATTTTAAGTAGAGGTTGTTAAATGAGCACTGAATTAAACACCATGGCATTATCGGTTCCCCAAGGGGGAGGACTGGACGGGTATATTCAGTCAGTCAACCGTATTCCTATGCTCACCGCCGAAAAAGAAAAGGCGTTGGCAACAAGACTTTATGAGAACAGTGACCTCGATGCTGCGAAAGAGCTCATCATGTCGCATCTCCGCTTTGTGGTACACGTAGCCCGTAGTTATTCAGGTTATGGTCTGCCGCAAGCCGATTTAATTCAGGAAGGCAATATTGGCCTGATGAAAGCCGTTAAACGCTTTGATCCATCTGTGGGCGTGCGTTTGGTGTCATTTGCTGTTCACTGGATTAAAGCAGAAATTCATGAATACGTGCTGCGTAACTGGCGCGTTGTAAAAGTGGCAACCACAAAAGCACAGCGTAAGTTGTTCTTTAACCTGCGTAAAATGAAAAAACGTTTAGGTTGGTTTAGCCAGAAAGAAGTTGAAACTGTTGCCGATGAGCTGGGTGTCAGCACGAAAGAAGTGTTGGAAATGGAATCCCGCATGAGTGCTCACGACCAGGCCTTTGAGCTAAGCTCCGACGACGATGACTCGAAAGAGGGTAGTGCCTACTCTCCAGCGATGTATCTGGAAGACAAGCGTTCCGATTTAGCGGCAGAAATTGAAGCCGAAGACTACGAAAGTCATACACAGCAGAAACTACTGGGTGCTATGAGTCACCTGGATGAACGTAGTCAGGATATCGTTCAGTCGCGTTGGCTGTCTGAAGATAAAACCACGCTGCATGACTTAGCAGCAAAATACGAAGTATCGGCAGAGCGCGTTCGTCAGCTTGAACAGAACGCGATGAAGAAACTTCGTCTCGCAATGAGCTAAATGAAGTGCCGCATTGGTTGCGGTGCTTGCTGCATAGCTCCTTCTATTAGTTCTCCCATCCCCGGCATGCCAAATGGCAAGCCGGCGGGTGTGCGCTGTGTCCAACTCGACGATGATAATTTATGCCGGCTGTTTGGTAAGCCCGAACGTCCGGCCGTGTGTGGAGAGTTTTCAGCGGATAGAGAGATTTGCGGTGAAAGCCGCGAGCAGGCAATTATTTTGCTGACGTCACTGGAAGAAGATACCCGTTCTGGTTAGTCGCCTGAGTTAGCTCAGAAACGAACACCAACTCAATTCCCTGCTTTTGCAATTCAGGTAAATGCTGCTTAAGAAAACTCAACGTCTCGGGGTAGGGGTGACCAATGCCAATGGCCTGACCGTCTCGCTTGGCTAAACGAAGCAACTGGTCAAACTGCTGTTGCAGATAATTTTGGTCAACTTCGTTATCAAGAAAGACATGGCGGCGAGAGGTCCTGACTCCAAACTGTCCGGCAATTTGTTCAGCCACACTAAATTCCGACGTCCGACTATCAATAAAAAAGAGTTTGCGGGCTGCTAATGTTTCCATAACCGCTTGCATAGGCATGGGGAGCTGAGTCAGTTTACTGCCCATATGGTTATTCACTCCGGTCACGTAAGGAATCGAGTCGAGAGCGTTAACCAGCTGCAGCTTTATTTGCGCGTTGCTCATGTTGGCGGTGACCACACCCGGACCGGGCCGGTCGTTTTCTATTGCTTCCATTGGCATGTGTAAAAGCACTTGCTTTTGCTGGTGGTGTGCACGTAATGCAAAAGCCCGGGCGTAGGGGGTGTATGGCAGCACGGCGAAACTGACATTGCCCGGTAAAAGCGCCGCTTTTAAGTCATTCTTGTGATTACCTATGTCGTCAATAACAATAGCTATCTTGCCGGCAGAAACCGGAGCTGCCAGGCAAGTAAGTAAAGCCAGAGTCGCAATAAGGCGTAGCATCAGCGTATCCAGTTACTTGGGTTTTGCGGACGCCCCTGGTGGCGTATTTCGAAGTATAAAGTAGGGCTGTTACGCGAGCCGGACTGCCCCATAAGTGCAATTTCCTCGTCTTTGCGAACTTTGTCACCAACGGCTTTCGTTAATGTCTGGTTGTGACCATAAAGGCTCATGTAACTTTGCCCATGATCAACCACAATGACTAAACCAAATCCGCGTAGCCAGTCTGCGTATACCACCCGGCCATTAGCAATTGAGCGAACGGGCTGTCCGTTACTGCCTTCTATTAGAACGCCTTTCCAGTCAACCGGACCTTCTCGGCGTTGACCGAACAACCGCTTTACATCGCCGTCACTTGGCCAGCGTAATTGGTTTTTGACTGACTGTAAGCCAACCAGTTGCACGTCTTTTTGTTGGGCCAGAGCGTTTTCTATGGCGCTCAATACCTGCTCCAACTGATCCCGGCTTTGTTCCAGTTGTCCCACGCGTGAACGGTCTTTACGTTGTTGCTGTTGCAGCTCCGCTAACTTTTCTTCCTGACGATGTTGTTGTTGCTCAAGCTGAGAACGCTGTTCTTCCTGTTGCTGCCGTAAAGCGGCTAATTGGTTTTGCTGCTGTTTTAACTCTTCGGTAAGTGCAACAATTTCCTGTTGGGTACTCTTAATTACCTTAATTTCTTCAACTCTTGCGGTGTTGAAGTACTGGTAATAACTCAGCATTCTTTCGAATTGACCGGGATCCTGCTGGTTTAACAGCATTTTTAGGAAGTCATGGTCGCCGTTCATATAGGCGGAAACAAGCTGGTCTTCCAATAACGCCATCTGTTGCTTCTGCTTTTGCTGCAGTTCTTTGCGCTTACGCTCTGATTCTTCAATTTCAGCATTGACGCTATCGAGTTTGGTTTGGGTTTTACGCAGTGAGCCGGCAACTTCCGCTGTTCTTATTTCCAGGTCGCGGAGCTGTTGCTCGGTTGAGCTTAGTTCCGAATTACGTTCTTCTATGGCTTGCAGGCGCTCTGCCAGTTCTTCTTTGACAGCAGCTATTTCGGCCTCCGTAGAGGCTTTGTCGTCTTCACTGTAGTCCTGAGCTACTGCCGGGTTGACCAATAAGCCCAGAACAATCAGCAAGAACACCGGTAGCGGCATGAGTTAGTCCTGCTCCTGCTTTAACACCATAAGCGGGGTGCCGGTCATTTCGTCAGGCTGCTCCATGCCCATTAAATGCAAAATTGTGGGTGCGACATCGGATAAGCGCCCATTTTGTGCCTTAGCGGGACGACCAACATAGATGAAAGGAACCAGCTCATTAGTGTGAGCTGTATGCGCCTGGCCGGTTGTCGCATCACTCATTTGCTCAGCGTTGCCATGGTCTGCAGTTATCAGGCATTCACCACCAACAGCCTCTAAAGCCGATACCACACGGCCAACGCTGTGGTCGACAGTTTCACAAGCCTTAACGGCCGCATCGAAGTTGCCTGTATGGCCAACCATGTCGCCATTAGGGTAGTTGCAAATAACCACATCAAAGGCTTGAGACTCAATGGCTTCAACCAGCTCATCAGTGAGCTGTTCCGAGCTCATTTCTGGCTGTAAGTCGTAAGTTTTCACCTTAGGAGAGGGGATTAGAACGCGCTTTTCTCCCTCAAACTCCTGTTCGCGGCCGCCGCTGAAAAAGAAGGTGACGTGTGCGTACTTTTCCGTTTCTGAGATGCGTAATTGCGTTTTGTCATGTTTAGATAACCACTCACCCAGCACGTTATTCAATGGTTCCGGCGGGAAGGCACAAGGTGTTTTTAATGTGTCGGCGTACTGAGTCAGCATGACAAAGTCGCTGAGTTCGATCCGTGGTCCTCGGTCAAAACCGTCGAAATCATTATCAATAAAAGCCTGAGTCATTTCGCGGGCGCGGTCGGCACGGAAGTTCATAAAGAACACCGAGTCACCGTTTTTCAATGGTGCAGGTTGGCCAATGACGACCGGAGTAACGAATTCATCGGTTTCTCCGCGCTCGTATGCGTCTTCTAATGCGTCTGTGGCATTCGGTGAAGTAACCCCGGAGAGGCCGTGGTAAATTGCTTTGTAAGACTGTTCAATGCGTTCCCAGCGCTTGTCTCTGTCCATGGCAAAGAAACGACCGTTTAAGGTGGCGAAACGGCCTTTACCCAAACGGGCAAATAAAGCTTCAAAGCGCTCAATAGACGCCAGGGCGGATTTTGGCGGCGTGTCCCGGCCATCTAAAAACGCGTGCAAGTAGACATCATCTGCACCTTGTTCGATAGCCATTTCTACCATAGCGACCAGGTGGTCTTCGTGGCTGTGTACGCCGCCCGGAGACAACAGACCCATAATATGAACGGCACCATTAGCTGTTCCGGTCTTATTTAATGCGTCACACAGTACGGTGTTGCTGAAAAAGCTGCGGTCAGAAATAGCTTTACTGATGCGGGTAAAATCCTGGTAAACGATGCGACCAGCGCCCAAATTAACATGACCAACCTCCGAGTTGCCCATTTGGCCGTCCGGCAAACCAACTGCGCCCCCTGAACCATCGACTAAACAATGAGGGTATTGCTTCCATAAACGATCCATAACCGGTGTATTGGCTTTTGCAATGGCGTTATCCGGTGCATCTTCACGGTAACCCCAGCCGTCAAGAATCAACAATACCAAAGGTTTTATCGTAGGAGTCATAATGGGCCTCATTGCTCGGTGTTTTCGATGATGAAATTAGTCAACATTCTACTCGATTTCCGGAGCTTACGCATCCACCCAAGATTTTTCTGGCAACTGAGATTTGTACAGGTATACTCTTTGACCGCTATTTTTTTCTGTTACCCACGATTACTGGTAGGTCTTATGCAAGAACTTTTTGAATTTGTCAGCCGCAACCCAATGATGAGTGGCGTGTGGGTTGTTCTGTTAATCGCATTAATAGTGACGACGATTCGCTCTGCTATGTCGCCGATGAAAAGCCTGCAGCCGCAAGAAGCAACGGTTTGGGTCAACCGGGGTGATGGCGTATTCGTCGATATCCGTAATAAAGACGAATTTAAGAAAGGCCATATTCACGGTTCGGTGTCATTACCGGCTGAAAAAATCAAACAAAAAGAACTTTCAACTATTGAAAAGTTCAAAGAAGCCCCCATTGTGATAGTCTGTGCAACAGGAATGACGGCAAAATCGGCTGCCAGCCAATTAATCGCTGAAGGCTTTAGTCAGGTGGCTGTGCTGCAAGGTGGTATTAACACATGGCGCAGTGCTAAATTGCCGGTTTCGCAGAAAAAATAATAAAATTCGTCTAAAACTTAAAATGAATAGGAAGTAAAATCATGGCTGAAGAACAGCAAGCAAACGGCGCGGCCGCTGAAAACCAACAACAGCAACCACAATTCGCAATTCAGCGCATTTACGCGAAAGACATTTCTTTTGAAACTCCAAGCTCACCGGCTATTTTCCGCAAAGAGTGGAAGCCAGAACTGAAGCTGGACTTAAACGTAAAACACGAAAAAATTGAAGACGGTGTTTACGAAGTGGTGCTCACTTTGACCGCAACCAACAAGGTTGAAGACGATGTAGCATTCCTGTGTGAAGTACATCAGGCAGGTATTTTCACTATCGGTGATGAAATCCAGGAAGGTCAGTTGGCACACATGCTGGGTTCTTTCTGCCCGAACATTTTGTTCCCTTACGCTCGTGAGTGTGTTTCAAACCTTGTTAACCGTGCGACTTTCCCACAGTTGAACCTGGCTCCTGTTAACTTTGATGCTATTTTCCAGCGTCACATGCAGCAGCAAGCTGAACAGGCTCAAGGCCAGCAAACTGCTGACGCGTAAGCGATACGATAATGCAGACACCTCAGGTGACAGTGTTAGGGGCGGGCTCTTACGGGACCGCCCTTGCTATTTGTTTCGCCCGTAAAGGCATAGCGACTACGCTGTGGGGCCGGGACGCCGATAAAGTGGCGATAATGCAGGCTGCGCATGAAAACGAAGAGTATCTTCCTGCCTGCCCTTTTCCTGAGTCCTTAAGTGTAACGGCAGATTTAAGCGAAGCATTGCATGACGTAAAAAACGTCGTCGTTGTGGTTCCCAGCCATTCTTTCTCGTCTATGTTAGAGCAGGCGAAACCTTTGTTAGCGAAGCACGCTCGCGTAGCCTGGGCAACTAAAGGGTTGGAGCCCGATACAGGGCGTTTACTGTATGAAGTAGCAGAAGATATTCTCGGTGAAGAGCATCCATTGGCGGTATTGTCAGGTCCTACCTTCGCGATTGAAATGGCAAAAGGGTTACCAACGGCTATTTCAATGTCATCGACCAACAAAGCTTTTGTCGATGAGCTTTCGGAGCTTCTGCATTGTGACCGTTCCTTCCGTGTTTACACCAATAATGACTTTATTGGGGTACAGCTGGGCGGGGTGGTGAAGAATGTGATTGCCATTGGTGCCGGCATGGCAGATGGCATTGGCTTTGGTGCAAACGCACGAACGGCATTGATTACCCGTGGCTTAGCGGAATTGACCCGACTGGGTCTGACATTAGGTGCTAAAAGCGATACTTTTACCGGTATGGCCGGGCTGGGGGATTTAATCCTGACTTGTACCGACAACCAGTCGAGAAACCGTCGTTTTGGTCTGGCTTTAGGGCAGGGGAAAGGCGTTGAGCAGGCCCTGAAAAGTATTGGTCAGTCGGTTGAAGGTTATCGGAATACCCGTGAAGTGGTTGCTCTGGCCAAACGCTATGACGTTGAAATGCCAATTTGTGAGCAGATATATGCGGTCCTTTATGAAGGTAAAGAACCGCAGCAGGCAGCTATTGATTTATTGAGTCGTGAGCGTAAAACGGAGTGACCTGTTTCACACAGTAACCCGTTTTACGCACTTATTAGCTGTTGTTCCATGACTTGCCATTGAGCCGATAAATGTTCTGTTGGCAAACGTTTGAAATTAGAGCGCACGAACTGACTGATTTTTCCATCGGCGTAGCTTAGCAATAAATTCGCCAACACGGCTTCATCAACAATAAAGCGTTGCTGTTCTCGCATCGCTTTTTCCCGCAACACCTGCTTTATTGAGCTTTCTATACGATTAAAAAGGTCTTCCATACGACCTCTTAAGCGGTCGTGTTCGCCCATAAGTGCATCACCCGTCATTACTCGTGTGATACCAGGGTTACGCTCAGCGAAGGTTAATAAGAGCTGCAAAATAGCGTAGCAACGGGAGAGCGTATTCTTCTCCTCGTTCATGATCATGTTAATGCGGGTGAGCAGGGTGTCTTCAACAAACTCAATAAGCCCTTCAAACATGCGCGCCTTTGATGGAAAGTGACGGTATAAAGCCGCCTCCGAAACACCTAAGTTAGCCGCCAGTTTTGCTGTTGTAATACGCTGACCCGGGCTGGTTTCCAACATTGCCGCCAAAGCCTGTAAAATTTCCTCACGACGGTTACGTTTTTGTTCTGCCATGCTTGTAACTTTCCTTATTTGAGAGGCCGGAATTTATTGTAATTCGGTTTATGAGCGGCCAGAGTGACCGAAACCACCTTCACCGCGGTCGGTTTCGTGAAACTCGTCGACAACGGTCATTTGCGCCTGTACAACGGGTAAAATCACCAATTGCGCAATGCGGTCGCCAGGTTCTATGGTGTAGGCCTTGTCGCTGCGATTCCAGCACGAAACTTTAAGCTCGCCCTGGTAGTCTGAGTCGATAAGTCCAACTAAATTACCCAGTACCAGGCCATGTTTATGGCCCAGGCCTGAGCGAGGCAGAATAGTTGCTGCGTAGTTCGGGTCACCAATATACATAGCAATACCGGTGCCAATTAACTGGGTTTGTCCCGGTTCTATGGTTAATGGCTGATCCAAACAGGCGCGCAGATCCATTCCGGCAGAACCCTGGGTGGCATATTCAGGAAGCGGAATAGACTGGCCAATACGTTCATCTAAAATTTTTACTTCGACTTGCGTCATGGAGTTCTCACTTTCTTTTAATTAGCCCTGATTTCAGGATTTGTATTATCAAAATAGCGTTTGGCTATCGCATCAATAATTGCAATGGCCATATCATGCTTACTCATCGTCGGAAGTGACTGTTCACTATCCTGACTGAAAATAATGGCGTTATTGCTGTCGCTGTTAAAACCCAGACCGGTCTGGCTAACATCGTTAGCGACAATCATTTTTAATTGTTTTCGTTCCAGTTTACGCAACGCGTTAGCCTTTAAGTTTTCGGTTTCGGCTGCAAAACCAACGGTAAACGGCGGTTTCTCTGAACTGGCTACTTGTTGCAGGATATCCGGGTTTTGCACCAGCTTAAGTTGCGGAGGCTGGTCACTCTGCTCTTTTTTGATTTTTTGTGAGGCAATTTCGGCAATCCGATAGTCTGACACGGCAGCACAGCCAATAAAGACATCGCACTGCTGCAGTTGCTGCTGTACCGCGTTAAGCATTTGCTCGGCAGTTTCTACGTCAATTCGCTGAACGCCGGCAGGAGTCGCCAACTGCGTCGGTCCGGAAACCAGAATAACGTTAGCGCCGGCATGGGCGGCAGCCTCTGCTAACGCATAACCCATTTTGCCGGAGCTGTGGTTACTGATATAACGCACAGGATCAATGGCTTCGCGAGTTGGGCCGGCAGTAATAACAAAGGTTTTTCCTTGCCAGGTTTGTGGCGTTTTAGGCTGCTTCTCAATTAACGCCTGTACAATCTGGGTTGGATCGCTCATGCGGCCATAACCGACATCGCCGCAGGCCTGTTCACCACTTTCAGGGCCTATCATTTGTACGCCCCGGTTCAGCAGAGTTTCAATATTTTCCTGCACGGAGGTTGCCGCCCACATTTGTTGGTTCATGGCCGGAGCAATGACAACAGGTGCTTTGCTGGCAAGCACCAATGTACTGAGTAAGTCGTCAGCAAATCCGTGCGTTATGCGGGCAATGGTATTCGCTGTGGCTGGCGCAACGAGAATGATATCGGCCCAGCGAGCTAGCTCAATATGGCCCATAGCGGCTTCTGCTGTCGGATCTAACAAATCATCGCTGACCGTAAAACCTGACACGGCTTGTAAGCTAAGTGGGGTTACAAAAGCTTTGGCACTGTCAGTCATTACCACACGAACTTCTGCGCCCTGCTCACGCAGACGGCGCACCAGGTCAGGCGCTTTATAGGCGGCAATACCGCCGGTAATACCTAAAAGTATGTGTTTGTTCTGCAACTGTGCCATGCGAACCCCTCTGTGTTAATTCGTGTAAAGATAACATGAGACCCCGTTACAGGGTAGATGGTCGTTATACTTCTCTCTTTAGAATTAAGGAGAGAGTAATGAGCGTCAAGGAATGGCCTGTTTCGGAACGACCCAGAGAAAAACTGCAAAATCAGGGAGCAGAATACCTGAGTGATGCGGAATTATTAGCCATTTTACTCGGTAGTGGCAGTCAGGGACAGGATGTTGTCGCTTTTGCTCGCCATTTATTGAACCAGTTTAACGGGATAGGGGCACTGCTTACGGCAAAGCCAGAGCAACTTTTAGCCTGTAGTGGCATCGGTCCTGCGCGAGTGAATCAGTTGCAGGTTGTCATGGAGTTATCAAGAAGGTACCTGAAGTGGCAGCTAGAGCGTTCAGATGGCTTCACTGACCCGTCTATGGTGAAAGATTATTTAACTGCGCAGCTTCGACATCAGGGCCGCGAAGTCTTTGCTATTTTACTGCTGGACAGTCAGCATAGGTTATTACGTTATGAAGAATTGTTTCAGGGTACAATTAACGCCGCACCGGTTTATCCGCGAGAAGTTATTAAGCTGGTCATGCAGTACAATGCCGCCGCAGTAATTCTGGCTCACAACCACCCATCAGGTGTGGCAGAGCCCAGCCAGGCAGACCAGCGGGTGACTGAGCGGGTAAAAAAAGCCCTGACTTTAATCGATGTGGCGCTGTTGGATCATTTCGTTGTTGGTGCCGGCGATCCAATTTCTTTTGCGGAGCGCGGATTGTTGTAGTTTTGTACTGGCAGTTTGATTAAAAATCACGTAAAATCCGCCCCGAACGATCGATAAGGATCATATTTCCGTCGTATTAGCTTGATTAGAAGGGCAGTTTGCTGTATAAAATGCGCCCTCGGATTTATAGGCAAGGTCACGTTGGGCGACAGGCGAGCTTGCAGCAATTTTGGAGTAGAGACATGTCACAAGTATGCCAAATTACAGGTAAGCGTCCGGTAGTCGGTAACAACCGCTCGCACGCACGCAATGCGACTAAGCGTCGCTTCCTGCCGAACCTACAATCGCACCGCTTTTGGGTAGAAAGCGAGAAGCGTTGGGTTAAGTTACGCATTTCTACTAAAGGTATGCGTATTATTGATAAAAACGGTATTGATGCGGTATTAGCGGATCTCCGCGGCCGTGGTGTTAAGGTTTAAGGAACTCAATTATGCGCGATAAGATTCGTTTAGTGTCATCTGCTGGTACGGGTTACTTCTATACCACAGACAAGAACAAACGCACCATGCCAGAAAAAATGGAGATCAAAAAATTCGATCCAGTGGTTCGTAAGCACGTGATCTTCAAAGAAGCTAAAATCAAGTAATTGGTTCTAAAGCTTACAAAAAACCCAGCTTCGGCTGGGTTTTTTATTGCCTGACTTTTACGGTTAGCGTGGAGGGTCCACAATGCCGGAAATACTGGCATTGATGCGGAACCAACCGGTAATGCTGAAGCGGTCTCTTTCTGAACGTAGTACTTCATGTACAAAACGGTCACTTAAAAATACCACCAGGCGTCCTTGTTTGGGCAGTACGGTTTCCAGCACTTGACCTCTATTACCATAAATAACCAGTTGCCCGCCATCGGTTTCTTCCCATTCGGGGTTCAGGTAAAAGACCGTGGTTAACACGCGGTTACTCCGGCCTTTAAACGCATCCAGATGTTTTTTATAGAAAGCCCCTTTCGGGTAATGAGCCAGGTGGCATTCGTAATCGAACAAGCCAAGAAACAACTCGCGGTTAAATTCATTGCGCAATTGTTCCATAATGGCCAAGTAATCTTTGTGGCGGGGCTCTTCCTGAGTTAACCAGTAAATGCGGTCGTTGCGTACCATGGTATTAATGGTTTGATTCTGTTGACGGCCAATGCCAGCCAGGTTCCAGTACTGGGCGGGTAACTGCTGGGCATAGTGATACAGTGCCTCAGAGCGCTCCGGCTGGAGAAAATCATCGATAATGCAGTAGCCTTGGTCGGCGACTTTGTCGATAATATCAGATAGCACCATAATGCAATAAAGTCCCGTATTTTGTTGTCGCGCGAGAATATAGGGTATTCTGTTTCTAGTAACAACAAGAAGTACAGCAACAAGAAAATTATTCGACAGGTTATCACATAGAGCGAAAGCCAATGAAAGTGAATGAGAAGCGAAAAATATTTGGGCTGACTATGACCCGCAGAGCGTGGAACAACGTTCTGGTTTACGCCATATTAATTATTATGGTGGTGTTCTGGTATGTCGCGCCGCCGGTTAAAGAAGAAGCAGAGCAAGGTATTAAGGATGAAGCCGCACCGGGTGAGGTTATTGGCTTGATCCCCGATGATGGCAATTTAAGAGAGATACAAATTGATGAACTTCGGCTGGTTCTTGAGGAACAGAAATGGCGGTGCCAGAACCCATGTCGCCTGTCTGAAAAAGCCGCTGAAAGTGTGGTAGAGAACTGGCTGGCGTTGACTATGGAGCCAACCAGCCAAACAGCGGAAAATTTAATCACTGACGTTTATTTTCGTTTTGCCGGGGGAGAAGAAGCGCGTGTCGAGCTGTACGCCGAGTCTGAGTTGATAATTCGTTTGCCGAACCAACAGCAGAGTTTTCGCGTAAAAGAATTCACTGCCAGTCAATTACTGGGTCATTAAGGAAGTCTGAAGTTTATGCCGGAATTACCCGAAGTTGAAGTCAGCCGATTAGGCATATCTCCGCACATCGAAGGTCACAAGATTACCGCCGTTCAGGTTCACGATAAGCGTCTTCGCTGGCCGGTACCGGAGACCGTGCATCAGGTGGAAGGCCATATTTTGCGCTCGGTAAGCCGCCGTTCAAAGTATTTATTGCTGCAGACGGATAATGGGTGCCTGATACTCCATTTGGGCATGTCGGGCAAGCTCAGAGTGGTGCCGGCTGAAACCCCGCATTACAAACACGATCACATTGATATCGAGTTTGCTAACGGGCAGACACTCCGGTTAAACGACCCGCGCCGCTTTGGTGCTTTGCTTTACAGTGAAACCGATGTGACCGGGCATGAATTGCTCAAACAGCTAGGTCCGGAGCCGCTAACAGAAGCCTTCCATGTTGACTATTTATTTGAGCGCTCGCGGGGGCGAACGCAGTCGGTAAAAACTTTTATTATGGACAATAAAGTTGTGGTCGGTGTTGGTAATATTTACGCCAATGAAGCTTTATTTAAAGCCGGTATCAACCCCAAACGCGCGGCTGGTAAAATCAGTAAAGCACGCTACCAAAAATTAGTGCCACTCATAAAAGAAACTCTGGCAGGCGCTATAGAAATGGGCGGAACGACGCTAAAAGATTTTACTCAAGTAGACGGTAACCCCGGTTATTTCGCGCAAAAACTTCAGGTTTACGGACGTGGTGGCAAGCTTTGTATGGTATGCAGTAAACGGCTGAAGGAAATTCGTCTGGGTCAGCGCAGCACAGTGTACTGCACCCATTGCCAGCGCTAGTTTAACTTTTTACTGCCCTTAATAACTCGCTGACAAAGCGTTCCGGTTCTGAAATAAACGGAGCGTGTGAGCTTTTATTGAATATTACCGCGTCTGAGTTAGGTACCAATGCCGAGATATCCGCAATAGCGCGCTCAGGAACCAGGCTGTCCAGGCGTCCGTAAAAACGGGTAAAGGGCACTTCAATATTCTTCAATTGCTGGCGCAGATCGGCGGTTTGCAAAATGGATAACGCTTGTTTAAGCACACCCGGGTTAGGCATGGGTTTGGCAAATATCAGTTGTTTTACCTGCTTCACTTGCTCACGTGCATCGTCACTTCCCATAGCCTGAATGGCCAAAAAGCGTTCAATGGTCTTTTTAAAGTTTGTCTCCAGCTGCTGCTGAAACTGCTCTAGGATATCTGGTTTGATGCCCGACCAGCTATCACTTTCCACAAAGTGAGGCGATGAGGCCACGGTATTTAATGAAATGACCCGTTCGGGGTAACTAAGAGCCGCCTGCTTAGCAATAAGCCCACCTAAAGACCACCCCAGAAGATGAAAACGCTCGGGCAGGGCGGGCATAATTTGTTGCACAAAGCCTTCGAGCGAAACTTCGCTGGTCGGCGACCATTCGGAAAGTCCAAAGCCGGGTAAGTCAACACAGTGAAGTTGGAAGTTTTCGCTTAAAGCAGGCACCACCGGCTGCCAGATATTCCCGTTCATGCCCCAGCCATGGAGTACAACAAAAGGCGTTCCTGTGCCACTGCATGTTACCGATAGGCTCACTATACTCACTTTCCCAAATTTGTTATTTAGGTGACTATGCTAGCGTTTTTCCGAAGCCTCGCCAATGCTTTTGAATTAGGCACTTGTTGGAGCTGTGGTTGCGCGAGTGCTACAGCTACGGCTTTGTGCTCATACTGCGACGAGGCGTTACCACGTTGGTATCCACGTTGTTGTCAGCACCTGTCCGATATTGAGCAGCATCTCATCGAAGATCAAAAGCGGTGCCGCTATTGGTATGGTGCGTTGCGATGGGAGCCGCAAGTGCAACAATTGATGACTCTGTTTAAATTCCGCAATAAGGCTGAGCTTGCTCCTCTACTGGCTACTCAGCTGGCGGCTCATTTGCGACTTTGCTATCAGGGGCAGCCCATGCCGGACTGTATTGTTGCGGTGCCAATGACGCAGCACGCCTGGCGCCAACGCGGGTTTCACCAAACTGCATTATTGGCGCGCTATTTGTCTGCTGTACTACAGGTGCCTTACATTGCGGGTGGCTTACGTAAAATACGCTCGGTGCCTATGCAGCATATGGCATCGCAGTCCGCTCGCTGGGAAAACAGTAAGCGAAGTCAGTTAGCCCTTCACGATTTTAGTGGTAGTACGGTGGCTGTTGTTGATGATGTACTCAGTACCGGAGCCACCATGATGGCCGCCGCCGATGCCCTCTACAAAAAAGGGGCCGCAGCCGTGGATGCCTGGGCGGTTGTCTATAACCAACACGACTAGAAACTGAAGGGTATCTCGGTTACACTATACCTTAGTAATTTACTCAGGTATAAGCCGTGAGGTCAGTATTTATGATTCGTATTTCAGAAGCAGCGCAGTCCCACTTTCAGAAGCTATTAGCGGACCAGCCAGACGGCACGTGTATTCGTGTTTTTGTGGTTAATCCGGGAATGGCAAATGCCGAGTGTGGTGTTTCTTATTGTCCGCCAGATTCCGTTGAGCCTGACGACGAACGTTTACCGTTTAACGGCTTTGATGCCGTCGTAGATTCCGGTAGCGCTCCGTTTTTGGAAGACGCAGCCATTGACTTTGAAGAGCAGGAAATGGGGTCTCAGTTAACTCTGAAAGCACCAAACGCGAAAGCCCGTAAGGTTGCTGATGACGCACCGTTAATTGAGCGTGTAGAGTATGTGATTCAGGCTGAGATAAACCCGCAGTTAGCGAGTCACGGTGGTCAGGTTATGATTGCCGAAATTACCGATGACGGCGTGGCTATTTTGCAATTTGGCGGTGGCTGTAACGGCTGCAGCATGATCGATGTCACGTTGAAAAACGGCATTGAAAAAGAATTGCTTGAACGCTTCCCAGAAGAAGTGACCGGAGTTCGTGATATAACTGATCATGAGCACGGAGAGCACTCGTACTACTAGATCTTTCGACTATACAACTTTGTATTGTTCGATTTTTTAGTGTTAAAAATATGTGATCCCTTGCACGATCTTCACTCGTAACGATATTTGCCTAATCAATACGAGGAAATTAATCATGCAAGGGATCAAAAAGTTTGGTGTCCTGGCGACATCTCTATTATTAATAACGGGTTGTGACTGGTTCGACAGCGACAATGACGATGCTACCACAACTCCACCTGAAGCTGAATCAAGCTTTGTCCGTGTCCATCATACCTCAGCCGACTCACCTAACGTTAATGTTTTAGCAGGTGACGCAGCGCTATTAGAAAATGTGCCTTATCATACTTCTTCCGCAGTTTTAGAAGTTGATGCCGGTGACTATGACATTACGGTTCAGGGTATTCTGCCTGATGAGACTACCGTCGATGCCATTGGGCCTGCCTCTTTAACTTTTGCTGCCGATACGCGTTATGAAGTGTTCGCCGTTGGTCAATTGGCGGATGAATCCCTGGAGCCGTTAATTATCTCTAACCCGGTATCTGATGTAGCAGGCGGGGAGAGTCGTATTCAGGTTGTGCATGCCGCCTATGGTGCGCCGACAGTCGATGTTTATTTAACGGCTCCGGATGCAGACTTAAGTGCGGCATCACCTGCCCTGACACTTGCTTATGGTGAAGACAGCGGTCAGGTCGATGTTGGAGCCGGTGACTACCGCATTCGCTTAACCGGTGCGGGTGACGATGCGGTTTTCTATGACTCTGGCACCGTTAGCCTTGCAGATGGCGGTGATTACATCATTGCGGCAACCAATAATGTGGCGGCCAACTCGGCTAACTCACCGGTTACTCTGCAGATCAGCGACGGTGAGTTGACCACTTTAGTACATGACGCCGACGCTGGGGCCGATGTTCGTGTTGTGCATGCCGTGGCGGATGCACCGAACGTTGATGTCACATTAAATGATGCAGCAGAAGCCCAAGTGCAAGACCTGCCTTTCCAAAGTGCAACTGGGTACTTAAACCTGGAAGCCGCTGAGTACAGTGTTGACGTTGCTGCTGCGGGCGGTGATCCGGTTGTTATTGAAGATGCCGCTCTTGCTGTAGAAAACGCAATGAGCTATTCGGTTTATGCGGTTGGTGAGCTGAGCACTATTGGCTTACAAGTACTGACTGAAGAACGCCGTCGGGTCGCGACTGAAGCGAAGGTACAACTGGTTCATGCCGCACCCAGTGCCGGTAATGTTGATATCTACGTAACGGCAACAGGTACGCAGGATATTGCTATTCAGACGCCTGTACTGACATTAGAAGGCGGTGGCATCTACACGGCAGTTGCGGTTGATGCAACTGACGGAGGTTTGCCACCACAGCTTATCCTGATGGATGATCTGGCGAACTAAGATATTTGAACCAGATTGCCTGGGTAATACCACGCATGAATAAAAAGCCGCTGAGAGCTAACCACAAACCGTGGTTCTCCAGCGGCAATCCTGCCCACCACAACGGTAAAAAGCCAATGACAGCACTGAGTATCATGGTGTTGCGCATACCACGGCTTAACGACAAACCGATAAATACACCGTCAAACCAGTAACTCCAGTGAGCCAGTAGCGGCAGTACTATTATCCAGGGTAAATAATCTTCAGCAACCCGGATAATTTCGGGAATATCGGTAATTAAACGAATAATTGCACTGCCTGCCAGAGCGAAAACGAGCGTATAAACCACAGCAAAGAGTGACGACCAGAGCAAAGTAATTTTGCACCAGTAACGCACTTTATCGTAACGTTTCTGACCTTTTGCGGCACCGGCAAGAGCTTCCACGGCATAGGCTATGCCGTCTAACCCTAAAGAAATTAGCATTAGGAACTGCATGAGTACGGCGTTAACTGCCACCATGGTACTGCCGTAGCGCGTCGCGTAGCCTGTCATTGTGGCCATACACAGCTGCAACACCAGGCTGCGAATAAAAATATTACCGTTAACGCCTAAAAACTGACGCAGCTGCTGAAATTTGAGCTGCCAGTGACGTAAGTGCCAGCCCAGTGCACGGGCGGTCCAGTAGAAACCGACAATGGCGGTTACCCACTCGGCACTTAACGATGCCCAGGCGGCGCCTTTTACATTCAGTCCAAAGCCAAGAATGAGTATCACATCCATAACCACATTCACGGCGTTGGTAATGATTACCAGGAGCATGGCTTTGCGGCTGTTTTGCCGGCCTAATAATACCCCCAGAGCGACCAGCGTTATCAGCGAAGCCGGTGCTGACCATAAGCGAATTTCGATGTAATCGCGGGCGTAGCCTTCGAGCTCGACAGAAGGGGCGATAACCCACATGGCTAAGTCATTAATTAACGGGCTGGCAACGGCTATTAAAACGCCTAAACCCAGCGCGATAATAATGCCGTTATTAAAGTGCTGCCGCTGAGCATGTATGTCATCGGCACCGTAGGACTGGGCTATATAGCCGGTTGTCGCCATACGCAAAAATACCGCCAGCAGATAAATAAAACTGACCACCATGGCACCAACGGCAACGGCGGATAAGTAGATAGCGTCAGGCAAATGACCTATGATGGCAGTATCAACCAGACCGAGAAGCGGCGCAGCAATATTGGAAATGATCATTGGCAGGGCAATCGCAAAAACGCGGTTGTGATCAGACAATGAAAATCCAAACAGCTTGTGCATAACTATCCTTAAGTAAACTCGGTTAAAAACGGCTTTTATACTTTATCAGGAGTCAGTATGAAGATGTTGAACAAAATGACGTTGAGTGCCGCATCGGGCTTATTGCTGGGGTGCTCACCATTGGCTCAGGCGGGCAGCGCCGATAGCGTGGTGGTGCTGCAGTACCACCACGTCAGTGACTCAACTCCCGCCGTAACGTCAATTGACCCGGAGACGTTTCGAGAGCATCTGCAATACCTGCAGGATAACAACTTTAACGTTATTGATATTACCGTCGCGCGCGATGCCATTGAAAAAGGCGAAGAGCTTCCTGAAAAAGCCGTTGTTATTACCTTCGACGACGGCTACCAAAACGTCTATGAAAACGCTGTAAAGGTTCTGGAAGAGTTTGAGATGCCTTATACGGTGTTCGTTAACCCTGAACTCATGCGTAAGCACAGCGGCCATTACATGGGCTGGGAAGAACTTAAAGAAATTCAGAAGAATGGCGCCACCGTTGCTAACCACGGACAGACTCACGCACACCTTATTCGCAAGCAAGAAGGTGAAAGCGATGAAGAGTGGCAGGAGCGGATGCGTTACGACGTTATTACGGCACAGGAAGCCATTGATGAGAACTTAGGCGAACAACAGAAGTACTTTGCCTACCCTTACGGCGAGTATAACAATGAGCTGAGAGCTTTACTGGATGAATGGGGTTTTCTGGCCTTTGCTCAGCATTCAGGTCCATGGTCCAAATGGAGCGAAGATACGGTCATTACGCGTTTCCCTGCATCGGGTATCTATGCGAACTTAAATACGCTGAAAGCCAAGTTGAATTCTAAAGCCATGCCGGTAAATGCTTACCAACCGGAAGAGCCGTTAGTCGCACATGAAAATAAGCGCCCAACTATCAGTGTGACGCTGGAAGCGGGCGATACACTGGACGATATGCGCACCGATGCGTTGCAATGTTTTGCTGGTGGCTCAGCACTAAAGCCTGAATGGGAAAGTGATACCAAGTTCAGTGTAAGCTTAGAACAGGACATCAACATTGGCCGCTCACGAATTAACTGTACCGCGCCCAGTGCTTCAGAATCGCGTTACTATTGGTATTCAGTAGCGCTTATTCGGCCGGATCAGTCAGGCAGTTGGCCTGACTAATCGGCAATAATGGCAAAATCTTTTTTGAGTTTATCCATGCTGACCACCGGTACTTCTCCGCGCTGGTGGTCGGCGTTGAAAATCGCTTTACGATTACCGTCCGGGTTTACCAGAATAATAGCGGCACTGTGATTCACCAGATAATTTTCTTCGCCGTCATCGGGAATGGAATACATTAAGCCTAAATCGCGCACGAAAGGGAATAACTCTTTGTGCTCAGCCCGCACACCGACAAAGTCGTCACCAAAGTAGTTAACGTATTGAGTTAAACGCTCAATGTCATCGCGTTTAGGATCAACCGAAATCAACCAAACTTTAACCGGCTCAGAGACTTCTTTCTGCAACTCAGGGATCACGCCCTTCAAGTCTGACATGGTGGTTGGGCAAATATCAGGACAAAAGGTATAACCGGTAAAGAGTAAAGTCCACTGGCCTTTAAGCGCATCGTTTTCCACTGTGCCGGCTGCCGTGCTTTCTAAAGTAAAGGGCTTTAACGCGCGAGGCGGTTCATAAACTAAAGCTTCCGGCTTTTCTTCCGGCCAAAAGTTGTAAACCGCAAAACCGGCCGCAAGGGCAATAAGAGCAGCCAGCAGTGTAACGATACGACTCATCTATTACTCCATTTATACGTAGTGATCGACCAGTAAAATGACAAACAGCAGCATGAGGTGCCAGATAGAAAAAGCAAACATGTTAAAGGCTGTCTTTTTGCTGGGCGCGTACTTCAGCTTCCAGGCGTAAGCCAGGAAAATGGCGTTAAGTAAACTGACTCCTACCAAGTAAATCATGCCGGTCATGCCAATTAAGAAAGGCATAAGGCAAACTACGGTCAATAAAACGGTGTACAAGAAAATACAGGTTTTGGTGAAGTCGATACCGTGAGTAACCGGTAGCATTGGAATTTCAGCTCGTGCGTAGTCTTTTGCGCGGTGTACGGCAAGTGCCCAGAAGTGAGGCGGTGTCCAGGTAAAAATGATCATAACCAACAGCACCGCGGGGGCGTTAATTTCATTGGTGACTGCTGTCCAGCCCAGTAGCGGCGGCGCTGCACCTGCCAGACCACCAATAACAATGTTCTGCGGCGTTGCGCGTTTTAAGAACATGGTATAAACCACAGCGTAACCCACCATGCTGGCAAAGGTTAACCAGGCAGTTAACGGGTTAACCCAGGCATACAGGGTCACAAAACCAATAGCGCCAATAGTTGCCGCAAATACCGTGACTTTGGTCGGTGATAAATTTCCCTGAGGCAGTGGCCGACGTAGTGTACGTGCCATTTTCGCGTCGATATGGCGGTCAACCAGATGATTAATAGCAGCCGCAGCAGCAGACATCAGCCCAATACCGGCTAAGGCCGGGACCAGGACATTCATCGAAACAAGCTCTTCAGTGGCCAGACACATGCCGACCACAGCAGTGAGCAACAACAAGGCGACGACACGAGGCTTGGTCAGCTCCAGGTAGTCCCGCCAGTGAGCGTTGCGCGTTTTTGTTATATTTTTTGTGGCAACGGATTCCATAATTACAACTCCTCTACGCTTTTCTGGACAGGTTGTAATTCAACCCAACCAGCGACAGTAACAACAAAGCCCCAACAGCATTGTGTGCTACTGCGTTCCAAAGCGGTAACTGAAAGACTACGTTACTAATACCGAGCAGAATTTGCAAAGACAATAACAAGCCAATAACAATTAATGAGCGGCGGAAAAACTGCGACTTTGCTTTTCTCCAACATTTAAAGAGTAAAGCACAGACCACTAGAAAAGTGATAATGGCTCCAACGCGATGCATGACATGCATGGTCATGCGGTCGTTGTAGTCATGGGCACCGTACTGATAGGTATCGGCCTCTGGTATGCTAAAAGCGCCGGCAAAGTCCAGTTGTGCCGTCCAGTTACCTTCGCAAAAAGGCAGTTCAGTACAGGCGACGGCGGCGTAATTGGCTGCAACCCAGCCCCCCAGAGCTATTTGTCCAATAACAACTAATAAGGTGAAGAAAGCTAGCCCTCGGTAGCGCCTTAGCTCTGAATCTCCCCCTGCAAGCCGGAACGACGACAGACGCAAGGACAACAGGTACAGCAGTGATATCACTGAAAAGCCCCCTAACAGATGTCCCATCACTATAAGTGGCTGCAAATTCATGGTCACTGTCCACATGCCCAGAGCTGCCTGGAATATGACCAGCCCCAGCAACAGGGTGGGTAATTTTACCGGAGTAGGGTAATGGCTATAGCGACGGCTTTTAATCCAGGCGATGATAGCAATAGCCAGAATCAACAGGCCTAAGGTGCCGGCAAAGTAGCGGTGTACCATTTCGTTCCAGGCTTTATCCTGTTCAACTGGCGCATCAGGAAATCGAAGTTCAGCCTCCTGGATGTGCTCTGCTTGCGAAGGAACCCCTAAAAAACCGTAGCAACCCGGCCAGTCCGGACAACCCAGACCAGCCTCAGTTAGCCGGGTAAATGCGCCAAGAACAATAACGACGAAAGCGAAAAAAACGCTAATTTTTACCAGTAAACGCATGTGATTTTCCTACCCAATTCTGGACAATTTAAGCAGTTTACGAAGATCCGCCAGCACGTTTTTACCTTCCGTTATCATCTGCTCTTTATCCGAGTGAGTTGGGTAGTACAGCATAACGTTGTGCATAGGATCGATAATAAAGACGGTGTTTTCCGGCAGTTCGCTTAATTGTTCAATGAGCTGCGGTGTTACCAGTTGCGTAATGTGAGGCGCGCTGTGATTAAACTCTGACTGTGCATTCTCGCTTTGGTGAAGCACCACTGGAGTCAGGCGATCGGTGTCTTTACCAATAGCCACGTCGACCTGGTTCATAACGTACAAGGTGTTTTCACAGGTTGTGCCACAGTTTTTAGGCGCGACATAACCCAATTGCCAGCCTTCCGGCAGTTGGTCGGTCTGTTTATCTAGGGTAATAGGCGGCTGCAGCAGGGTGCCTTTATTGGTACCTGCTTCATACCAGTTCTGTGACAAAATCAGCCAGGCCGCTAGTAACGGGACAATAAAGGCAACGAAAACAATAATAATGGCGCGTCGAGAGCGATTCAGGGAGCTCATCGGGTCTCCTCTTTTTTTGGTTGTTTATTCAGTTTTATAACAGCAAATAGAAAAATCACCAAGCAGGCAATTGCCAGTGAGAACCATTGAATGGCGTAACCCTGGTGTTTTTCCGGTGACATTACCTGAGGTTTCCAGTCACGGCTCCAGCCCATAGTTTCTGGCGACTCAAGTAAAAAAGTATAATCGGTTAATGACATATCGAGTTGTTTAGCTATGGCGCGCGGCTGAAACTCCTGCACCCGAATTTTGCTATCAGCTAAGTCGGTCTCATAAGTGTTATTTACAAATTGATTGTTGGACGGAAAGTACAGAAAACCGGTCAGCCTATGCTGACCTGACGGAATATTCACTTCCGGTAATGACTGTCTGGAAGCCGGTGCTGGTAGCCACCCCATATTAACCGGAACATAATTTTCAGACATTGCCTGTGGCTGGAAGAGCGCAATTACCTGATAACCAACGGTGCCGTCTTGAATTTGGTTATCGAGAAGGAAAATGGGTTGTGGAACAAATTCACCATTCATTTCCACATAGCGAAAGCGATCGTTTTCAGGAAACACCTCCGGCAGACGGTCGAGTTTGGTTGCTTCACCGCTTGAGAGCTGTTGCTCATAGTCGCTAAACAGCTGGCGTTTTTGTTCAGCGCGTTCAAGCTGCCAAAAACCTAACTTGACCAATAACGCAATTGCCAGCAGAGTAACTAACGTAGCGACAAGAGGAAAACGTATGTTGGTCTTTTTTAAAATCATTATTGTACTGCTGTTAGCATATATGGTGGTTAATCTGTTCAGGGCGTTATTTAGTATGCTGCGGAACGACCCGGACAAACCACCTATGTCCCATTATTTGGGAAAGCGAGTGGGAGTAGCCGCCGTTATCTTTGTCATACTGATAGCGGCGACCGCCAGTGGTTTCTTACCTTTAAATCCACGCCCCTATTAACCGGGGCGTTTTTTTTCTTACAGAACGTACACCACGACAAAAAGGCATAGCCAGACGACATCGACAAAGTGCCAATACCAACTGGTTGCCTGAAAGGCAAAGTGGTTATCCGGTGTAAAGTGGCCTTTCAGAACCCGCAGGAACATGACAATAAGCATGACGGTACCCAGGGTTACGTGCATACCGTGGAACCCGGTCAGCATGTAAAAGGTATTGCCGTATATACCAGAGTCTATTGCCAGGCCAAGCTCCTCGTAGGCGTGAACGTACTCTGCACCCTGTAAGTACAGGAAGATACAACCCAGAATAATGGTAATACCCAGCATGGCTGTCAGCTGTTTACGCTTGTTTTGCTCTAAACCCGTATGGGCGAAGTGACAGGTTACCGAGCTAATTAACAGGATAATGGTGTTAATAGCAGGCAGGCCATACCAACCCATTGCCTGAGTCTCAGTGCCACCCGGCGTGTTAACCAAAGGCCAGTGAGCCACAAAGTCCGGCCATAAGACCTCATTGGTCATGGCGTTGTTGCTGTCACCGCCCAGCCATTGAACGGCTATAACACGAGCGTAAAACAGTGCACCGAAGAAGGCCGCAAAGAACATTACCTCGGAGAAAATAAACCAACTCATGCCCTGTTTATAAGAGACACCTAACTGGTCGCTGTATTTGCCACTCATGGACTCGTTAATTTGGTCGCGAAACCACCCGAAGAGCATGACTGCTATAACGATTAAGCCAATGGTTAATACCGTACTGCCGTAACCATCCTGCTCTTTGCTCATATCGATAACGGTGTGTCCCGAGCCCCAGGCAATTAAGCCTAACCCAACTGCGCCAACAATTGGCCAGGGGCTGGAAGCAGGAACATAATAACTCTGTTGTTCTGCCATAACGTCGTTTCCTTATTCTGTTTTTAACAGCTGAGCCATTTGCTCAGCCGACGTATTGGCTGTCATATCGTACAGCGTGTATGACAGGGTTAATGTGTTGATGTGGTCCGGAATATCCGGATCCAGATAAAATTGCATTGGCATTTCTGTATCAGCACCCGCAGCTAAAGGCTGTTGGTTAAAGCAAAAGCACTCCACTTTATTGAGGTAAAGCGAGGCTTCAGCCGGTGCAACCGATGGGATAGCCTGTGCGACCATATTGGAAGAGGTCGGGTTAGACGCTAGAAAGTTAACGACTTTAACCTCACCCGGATGAATTTTGACTTGTTTGGTTGAGGGCTCAAATTTCCACGGAATGCCCTTAGCATTCCGCGTAATAAATTGAACGTTAACCGTACGCGATTCATCGACTTCTACCTCTTGATAAACCGCGGCTTCATTGCTGGTACGGCCGTTAAAGCCTGTCACTTCACAAAATACATCGTAAAGCGGTACCAGCGCGAAGCCGAAGGCAAACATCCCGGCGACTGTCAGTAACAGTCGCTTAACCAGAATGCTGTTGTCGGGGCGCTGATCAGACATGAGTCATCACTCCACTTTCGGTGGTTTTTCGAAGGTGTGATAAGGCGCTGGTGATGGAACGGTCCACTCCAGTCCCTCTGCACCATCCCATGGCTTAGCTTCTGCTTTCTCGCCGCCTTTGACACATTTGATAACTACCCAAAGGAAGATCAATTGTGACAAACCGAAGGCAAAACCACCGATACTTGCTATCTGGTTAATATCCGCAAACTGCGTAGCGTAATCCGGGATACGCCGCGGCATACCGGCCAGCCCCGCAAAGTGCATTGGGAAGAACAGCACGTTAACGGAAATAAGCGATGTCCAGAAGTGGGTCTTCGCCAGTGTGGTGTCGTACATATGACCTGTCCATTTCGGTAGCCAGTAATAAGAGGCCGCCATGATGGAGAAAATCGCACCTGTCACCAGAACATAATGAAAATGAGCCACTACGAAATATGTGTCGTGGTACTGGAAATCGACTGGCGTAATCGCCAGCATCAAGCCGGAGAAACCTCCAATGGTAAACAGAATAACGAACGCCAGGGCGAACAGCATGGGGGTTTCAAAGGTCATTGAGCCACGCCACATGGTGGCAACCCAGTTAAAGATTTTGACCCCGGTCGGCACCGCAATGAGCATCGTACAGTACATGAAGAAGAGCTCAGCAAATACTGGCATACCGGTAGTGAACATATGGTGAGCCCACACCAGGAAAGACAGTAAGGCAATGGCTGCCGTGGCGTAAACCATGGATGCGTAGCCAAAGAGTCGTTTTCGGGTAAAGGCCGGAATAATGGCGGAGATAATACCGAAGGACGGCAAAATCATAATGTAGACTTCCGGGTGCCCGAAGAACCAGAAAATATGCTGGAACATAACTGGGTCACCACCGCCTGCAGCGTCAAAGAAACTGGTGCCAAAGTACTTATCGGTCAGTACCATGGTAACCGCACCGGCCAATACTGGCATAACCGCAATAAGCAGGAAGGCGGTAATCAGCCAGGTCCACACAAACAATGGCATTTTCATGTAATTCATACCCGGTGCGCGCATGTTCATGATAGTGACTATCACGTTAATGGCACCCATGATGGATGAAATACCCATAATGTGTATTGAGAACACGAACAACGCGGTTGAGTCCGAGCTGTAGGTGGTTGAAAGCGGTGCATAGAATGTCCAGCCGAAGGCAGGGCCACCACCCTCCATAAATAACGAGCCCAATAAGATAATGAAAGCGAATGGCAGAATCCAGAAGCTCCAGTTATTCATACGTGGCAACGCCATATCGGGCGCACCAATCATCATCGGGATCATCCAGTTAGCAAGCCCGGTAAAAGCAGGCATGACCGCACCAAAAACCATTATAAGGCCATGGACCGTGGTCATCTGATTAAAGAAATGCGGCTCGACCAACTGTAAGCCTGGTTGAAATAGTTCAGCACGAATGACCATGGCCATGGCGCCACCGGTCAAAAACATAATGAAGCTAAACCACAAGTACATTGAGCCAATGTCTTTGTGGTTCGTTGTAAATAGCCAGCGACCAATACCCGACGGCTTATGATCGTGGTGTGTGTCGTGATGTGTCTCTTCCACTGTAGTGCTCATCACCGTCTCCTTATTGATTCATGACTTCGTTAATATCGGCGGCCTGAATCAGCTGTCCGGTATCATTACCCCAAGCGTTACGCTCGTAGGTGATTACCGCAGCTAATTCGCGCATGGACAGCTGGCTTCCAAAGGCCTGCATAGCTGTGCCGGTTACGCCATTAACAACGATGTCTATGTGCTGACCTTTGGCTTCGGGATCCACAGAAACGCCGGAGCCCGCTAATGCAGGGAATACTCCGTTGACGCCCTGGCCGTTGGCCTGGTGACAAGCAGCACAGGTGCTGTTGTAAACTTTTTCACCGAGATCCATCAGTTCATCTTCCGACATCTCCATAGCAAGCAATTCTTGTTCACGTTCCCGTGCCGCCTTTTGCTCAGCTTCTTTCTCGGTAATCCATTTTTCATATTCAGCAGGTTCTTTTGCTATAACAACGACAGGCATGAAGCCGTGATCTTTACCGCAAAGCTCTGCACACTGACCGCGGTAAATACCGGGTTCGTCGACTTTAGTCCAGGTTTCATTAATAAAGCCCGGGTTAGCGTCTTTCTTAACGGCAAAGTCAGGAACCCACCAACTGTGAATAACGTCGTCTGAAGTGACCAGGAAGCGAACTTTTCTATCGGTTGGAATAACCAATGGACGGTCCACTTCTAACAAGTAGTTTTCGCCTTTCTCAAATTTATTATCAATTTGTTCTTGTTGAGTGGCTAAACGACTGAAGAATTCCACGTCGTTCTCAAAGTACTTGTAGTGCCATTTCCACTGCGAACCTGTTACCTGGACAGTAACGTCAGCATCGGAAGTGTCTTCCATGGCAATTAAGGTCGTTGTTGCAGGAATGGCCATGCCTACCAGTATAAGTAAAGGCACAATAGTCCAGGCAATTTCGACTTTAACGTTCTCGTGGAAATTTGCAGGGTTAGGGTTTTTAGACTTCCGGTGTCGGATCATCGAAATAAACATGAGACCGAATACGACCACACCAATTACACAGCAAATGTAAAAGATGGTCATGTGGAGATCGTAAACCCGGTTACTCACTTCAGTGACACCTTGGGTCAAATTGAGACGCGACTGAGCAGCAGCCGGTAGACTCGTTAGCGCCAATAGTGCCCACAAAGGCTTCATTTTCACGTGGCTTCTCCTCTTATTCTTCAATGAGACAGCAAATAATTTCGCTAGCCTGAAATAGAAGAACAAAGAGGTAAGCAGAAAAAGGTACAGCTTCTCCCCAGAAATCGCTTTCTCTACTGACTCTTTGTTGTAGTTATCGTTGTTATATTATTTTTATAGTCGGGTAGTGCATTTATTAACGAATTTACAACCAAAGATCCAGATCAAATCAAACAAATGCACAAAAAATAGACGGATCTGTTAAAAAAAGGCTGCAAAAGCAGCCTTGGGGGATAAAACACACAAACAAAGTGGGATTAGTGCAGGTGGGATGTCAGTGTGTTTTTATCAAACAGGAAATATTGTGTTTCACTCAATTTACTGGCCATACGGGCACGCTGCCAGGTACGGTTAGAAACTGAGTCCAAATAACCGATAACCATACTGCTGGTACCGGCCAGTAGAGCCTGTTCCAGCGCCCACTCGCAGCGTTCAGCTGAGTGGCTGCGCAACCAGCGAATTTGCGATTCAGCAACACCACAAGCAATAAGCTGTTGAATCACGTCTTTGTCGCCGCCAATAACCGTTACCCATTGGCTTGGCTTTTGTTGCAAAGCCTGCTGAACAACAGGGGACAGCTTGTCGACGTCAATTGCGTCCTGCGTGTTTTTAGCATCTAACTGGAACGATTGCGCTGTATTTTCGGCAGTCCAAAGACCTGGGTGATGTAATTTGTGCTGATGTTGAGTTTTCATAAGGTCGCTCCGTTTCTGATAACACCGACGGCAAGTCCTTCAATGGCAAAAACTTGCTCTGCCAGATTGACAGTAATGGTCGAGAAATCTTCATTTTCAGGATGAAGCAAAATAGTTTTTCCACGCTGTTCAAAACGCTTTACAGTGACATCGTCTTCTACGCGGGCAACGACTATCTGGCCGTTACGAGCTTGCTCGGTTTTATGCACAGCCAGTAAGTCGCCGTCTAAAATACCAATGTCTTTCATGCTCATGCCGTTTACTTTCAGTAAGAAGCTGGCAGCAGGATGAAATAGAGACTCGTCAATTTTGTAATGACCTTCAACGTGCTGTTCGGCCAGCAAGGGCTCCCCGGCTGCAACCTGGCCAATCAACGGTAGGCCATCAGCGATGTCGTAGTCATCGGCTACAAGACGAATACCGCGCGACATACCGGGTAAAATTTCAATAACCCCTTTGCGTGCCAGAGCTTTTAAATGCTCTTCTGCGGAGTTGGCAGAACGAAAGCCCAGCTTATGAGCAATTTCTGCACGCGTTGGCGGCATACCGGTGGCGTGTAGGTTATCCTTAATAAGTTCAAGGATTTCAGATTGTCTTGGTGTTAACGGGCGCATAATGTACCTGTTTATTTGTACAGTGATACTGTGAGTATATACAGGTAAATTCATTTCGCAAGTAATTTCTTGAACGACAAATTTAAACGAAGTTGGTATCCTATCTTTCTGTTTAAAACAGAGGTCTAAGTATGAAAGGAATAAGTCGCTTTTACCCAGTCTTTAAGTACCCGTTGCGTTGGTTAACACGCTTTCAGGAAATTTGGGACGGTACTGAAGAAGAGCATGAAACCACAATTGCTAAGCCAGTTGTGTATGTCATGCGTTCAACCTCTAAAGCAGACTTATCCATTTTACAAAGAGCTGCAGCAAAACGGGGATTGCCAGACCCGACCGTGCCTTTAGTGGTTGACGGTAAAAGCTACGACCGAATTATGTTCCTCGAAGAGTTTGCTGAGGAAACCTCCGAGCAGACTGTTTCAGAATTTCATCAACTGCTGACCTTACACAAAGACAACGCAGAGCTCGACGTGCAGCTTGTGCCTGCGGGAGTGTTCTGGGGGCGTCAGGCAGGTCAGGAAGCCAATGCGGGTAGCGCGATGACAGGGGATCTTGATAACCCGGGCCATTGGCGCAAGTTTTGGTTGGTGTTGTTTTCTGGTCGCCAGGTTTTACTTCGTTTCTCGCGAGCTGTCAGTCTGGGCACAATGGCACATGACCATGGTACCGATATGCGCATCGCCCATAAATTGGCGCGAGTTGCACGGGTGCACTTTGTGCGTATGCGTCACGCTGTTGCCGGTCCTAAGTTAAGTCACAGAAAAGAACTAATGGCAGCACTGATTGATACCCCTGCCTTAAAAAAGGCTGTAGCAGATGAAGCCCGGGGCAAGAAAATCAGCGAAGAAGCAGCTCGTAAGCGTGCCTTATCTTACATTGATGAAATTGCAGCGAATTACAGTTCGACCTTAGTTCGTGTACTTGACCGCTTTATGACCTGGATGTGGAATCGTATTTATAACGGTATTCATGTCAAAGGTGGCGATACTATCCGAAGGTTGGCGCAACAAGGGCATGAAATTATTTATGTCCCTTGCCACCGCAGTCACATGGATTACTTACTGCTGAGTTATGTGATCTATAAAGAGGGACTGGTACCGCCGCATATTGCCGCAGGGGTTAATCTTAACTTCTTTCCTGTTGGGGGGATTTTCCGCCGTGGCGGCGCTTTCTTTATTCGCCGCAGCTTCCGGGGTAACAAACTGTATTCAGCCGTTTTTCGTGAATATTTGTGCTGGTTGTTTCAAAAAGGCTACCCGGTGGAATACTTCAGCGAAGGTGGCCGCTCCAGAACCGGCCGCTTATTACCGCCTAAAACCGGTATGCTGGCAATGACCGTTCAGGGCATGCTGCGAGACCAGCAGCGTCCTGTGTCGCTGGTACCCGTGTACCTTGGCTATGAGCACATTATGGAAGTGTCGACTTACCTGAAAGAACTCAAAGGTAAGGACAAAGAGAAAGAGTCGGTATTTCAAATTCTGAAAACCTTGACAAAACTAAAGAACTTTGGACAGGGTTTTGTAACTTTTGGGCAGCCCATCAACCTGAAACACCATTTAGACAAAAAGGCACCCACCTGGCATCAGTCTGTTACCCGTGGCGCGCAGGAGCCTGAGCGACCTAACTGGCTTAACCCAGTGGTAAATGGTTTAGCGGAGCAAGTAATGCAGGGTATCAACGATTCAGCGGCCGCCAACAGCGTTAACCTGACCGCTTTGGCGTTATTAAGCTCTGAGCACCATGCGTTATTAAAAGAAGAGCTTTTAGCGCAGTTAGAAGTGTATCTGGGGGTTCTGCGTGAAGTGCCCTACAGCAATTTAGTGAGTGTTCCTGAAGAAACGCCGGAAGAATTATGGCAACAGGCTCTCAGGACAGACAAGTTCACCGTCAGTAGTGACACCATGGGTGAGGTAATTTCACTGGAGCGGATGTCGGCCATTGCGATGACTTACTATCGCAATAATATACTGCATATGATGGTTGTGCCGGGCATTGTGGCTTCCATTATTATGGCGAAAAAGAAAGTCAGCGTAGCGGAGATAGCGGCACGCACTCAGGCAATTTATCCTTCGCTCAAGGCGGAGTTATACCTAAGCCACAATGCGGATGACCTGCCTTTGTGGACAGAAGCCTTAGCAGAGGAACTGGCGCGGCAAAATCTTATCACACTGGAAGACGGTATCTGTACTATTGCGCAGCGCGAGAGTGCCGAGTGGTATCGTTTACGCTTATTAGCTAACAGTGCCAGTGAAACTCTGCAACGTTACTGTATCGTGCTGGAGCTGTTGCAACAGGCGCAGCCAATTATGCGTGCCGACCTGGAGAAGCAATCAATTACGCTGGCTGAGCGTTTAAGCTCAATTCACGGTATTGATGCACCGGAGTTTTACGACAAGAAAGTCATGTCGACGTTGATTGCCAGTTTAAAACAGCAAGGCCTGGTGGAAATTGACGATGACGGTCAGCAAATTGCTGCGCAACCGGTAGGTCAGTTAAGCGATCAGGTAGATGAGCTTATCGATGGTCCGGTACTGCAGACCATTCGCCAGTCGGTTGAGCACTTTGTTCAACAGTTAAAAGCACCAACCGATGACGAACAAAAACAGAGTGACTAGAACCAGTAGTGCAGCGCTAAACCTATAGCGAACACCATGCCGACATAGTGGTTATGCAGAAAAGCCTGGAAGCATTTTCCGGGCTCTCTGTGCCGTATCAGCCAATGTTGGTATCCGAACAGAAGCAACACCACGGCTAAACCCAGCCAGGCCCATATTTCGGCGGATAATAAATAAAGCACCCAGGCCAGCAGCGCCAGAGAGACTAACTGCATAAGGCCAATGGCCAGGCGATCAAACCGGCCGAATAAAATAGCGGTGCTCTGCAGCCCAATCTTTAGGTCGTCCTCGCGGTCAGCCATGGCGTACTCGGTATCATAGGCTACGGTCCAGATAACATTGGTCAGGAATAATAGCCCGGCGATTAACCACTGCTCAGATTCCAGTGCAGTAAAGGCCATTAAAATACCAAAACTGAAGGCAATACCGAGAACCATTTGTGGCAGATGAGTCCAGCGTTTACAAAATGGATAAAGCGCAGCGACACCAGCGGCAAAAAAGCTGAGCATAACGGTCTGGGTATTAAGCTGCATGACAAGACCAAAGGCAATTGCTAACAGAGCAATAAAGCCTATCATGGCCTCTGTTGCCGATATTTTACCGGCAGGAATAGGCCGTTGACGAGTGCGGCGAACATGGCCGTCGAAGTTACGATCAGCAAAGTCATTAATAACGCAGCCGGCTGACCGCATAACAAAAGTTCCCAGCAGGAAGATAACCACAATACGCATGGGCGGGTTGCCGGCACCGGCTATCATCAGTGCCCAAATAGTGGGCCAGGCAAGTAGATAGGTGCCAATAGGACGGTCTGCTCTCATTAACTGCCAAAATGCGGCTAACTTTTGCATGCTAACTCCTTTTATTGCGACGAAAAGTTTCAGACGCTGAATACAGTGAGGACGGCTCAAGGAATATCTCACTGACCAGCAGCTGTTCGCCCGCGGTTGAAAACATTCTTCGTCTGCCAAGCAACGTGTGGCTCTTTTGAAACCATCGCTGGTTTAATTGTGCAACTGGGTGCTCACCACCAACCACTGCAACTTCTATATCGCCGCAGTGTAAATCGCTGCGGGCAAACAAGGACTCACCCAGTGACTGATTGCCAAGCTGTTGTAAGTTCAGCGTACTGGCTTGCTCCGCGCTTGGCGAAAACAGACTTCGGGCAAAAACCCACGGCTGCTTATCACAGTATAGTAGAACTTCACGAACTACGACGTTGCAGTTAAGGTTAAGTCGTTGCTTTTCTTCAGGGGTAGGCTCCAATACCTGCTGCCCCAGTAATTTTACCGAAAAATTTCCACCGACTTCTTTCAGACGTTGCGTTAACGAACCTTCGTAAAGCAGCCAGTCGGCCTGCTCAGCTGTTAACTCGAATTGTTGTGGGGGCGACCACTGCAGCGCTTCGCTAACCGGAAAAGCGGGTGTTGGATAAAACTCTGTTGTCATTTGTGTTGGCGTTATTAAGCTCTGTCGCTATGATAGCAGAGAGAATTTAATTGAACAGCAATCGGGCCGGGTAGGGCTATGAAACTTCTGATAACAGTAGTAGCAAGTATTTTTCTTTGGTGCAGCAGTGTTTCTTCTGCCTCAGCACAGGATGTCTCTTACTATGGTTTTGAACCGGACATCACCACGAATTACCTGAAAGAAGGTAATGATTACCGGCTTGGGTTTATTCGAGTAGCCATTGAAGTGATGGTGCCAGACCCCAGCTACATTAGTGTGGTTGAGCATCATGCGCCGTTATTGCGCAATGCCTTTGTCTCAATTTTAAGTACCGCAACCGAACGTCAGGTCAGGACGATGACAGGCCGTGATCAGTTGCGCTTAAAGTGTGTGGAGCGAGCGCAGGAACTCATGCAGCAGGAAACGGGTAACCCGGTTATCCGCGATGTTATTTTCACTAAATACATTTATCAGTAGAGTTGCCGCATTTTAGGGTTTAACCAACGCACCACAAAGCCGGCAAAGCAGCCGGAAATGAGTCCGGCTAAGTGCGCCTCGTTGGCCACATTGACCCACAACATATCGGTGTAGCCAATGACCAGCCAAAGCAGCATAAAGATAATAAGGCCCGGTGGCAGATAAAGCGGGGTTGGGCGGTTAAAGCTGTATACCCAGCAAAAGCCAAGCAAGCCATAAACCACCCCTGACAGGCCGCCAAAGTTAGGTCCATTAAATAAATACTGAATAACGTTGGCGGTAATGCCACAAAATAACAGCAGAGCCAGTAACCAGGAGAACCCGAGAGAGCGCTCAACTCGTCCACCCAGATACCACCACCAGAACAAGTTAAACACCAGGTGCAGCGCCGTAAAGTGCATGAGTACCGGGGTAATAAAGCGCCATGGCTGCTCATAAGGCAGAGCTGAAAAGTAGATGCTGATTTTTAGCGTATCCAGAATGGTTTCCGGGTACATCTGAATGGCTGCAAATACCAGCAAGGTCAATACCGCAACAATACGCGTCAGCCAGCCACTTTGTTTCAGTAAACTAAAAGACAAAGAGGTTGAACGCGATGCCGTGGCAGGCTTCTGCTGTACCGGTTCAGCGGCTAGCTCCGGGTTGTCTTTAAACTGTTGAATCAATGTCTTAGCAGCGGCTTCATAGCTGCTTTGGTGTAACCACAATTCCAATTGCTCACCGCGTTCAGTAACGCTGACTGGCATGCCTTGCTGACGTAGATACTGATACAGCTTGTGCATCCAGTCTGAGTCGCGGCTGCTGAGCAATCGTCGCATGGTTTAGGTCCTTTCAGTGTGTTCAGGAAAAGACATGGACCAGGCCGTATAGCCACCGTCCATGCTGTGCACATCGGTGAAACCGTTGCCTGCTATGTAGTCAGCGGCGCCCTGACTGCTAATGCCGTGATAGCAGACCACAATCACTTTTTGGCTTTTATCAACTGAGTTCAGGAATTGCGGCAGGTTGCTGTTATCCAGGTGTTGAGAACCCGGAATATGCCCCGCAGCAAAAGACTGCGGGTCACGGATATCAACAAAAACCGCTTCGTTATTTTGCCAATGCTCAACGGCGACGGGTAATTCCATTAGCTGATAATTGCTCATTTACCTATTAGTCCCAGTTCAGTATGACTTTGCCCGACTGGCCTGAAATCATGGTTTCAAAGCCTTTCTCAAAGTCATCTATGGGCATTTCGTGCGTTAATATCGGTGAAATATCCAGTCCTGACTGCAGTAAGCTGGCCATTTTGTACCAGGTTTCGAACATTTCACGACCGTAAATACCTTTAATGACCAAGCCTTTGAAAATGACCTGATTCCAGTCAATGGCGACGTTCTCTGGCGGAATGCCCAGCATGGCAACCTTGCCGCCGTGGTTCATAGCTTCCAGCATTTGTGAAAACGCTGACGGTACGCCGGACATTTCCAGACCCACGTCAAAGCCTTCCTTCATGCCCAGCTCAGTCATGACGTCAGACAGTTTCTCTTTGCTAACGTCCACTGCGCGGGTAACGCCCATTTTACGAGCTAAGTCCAGACGGTATTCATTTACGTCAGTAATAACCACGTGACGCGCGCCCACGTGACGGGCAACGGCTGCTGCCATAATACCAATTGGGCCGGCGCCAGTAATCAGTACGTCTTCGCCCACCAGGTCAAAAGCCAGAGCGGTGTGAACGGCATTGCCGAATGGGTCAAATACCGCCGCCATTTTGTCAGTGACGTCATCTGGCAGTTTGAAGGCGTTTTCAGCCGGCAGTGCTAAGTATTCTGCGAAAGCGCCAGGGCGATTTACGCCAACGCCATAGGTGTTACGGCACAAATGACGACGGCCGGCACGACAATTACGACAGTGACCACAGGTAATGTGGCCTTCGCCGGAAACGCGGTCACCAATTTCAAAGCCACGTACGCCATCACCCATTGCGGCAACTTCACCCACGTATTCGTGACCCACTACCATAGGCACCGGAATGGTTTTCTGCGACCAGTCGTCCCATTTGTAAATGTGAACGTCGGTACCACAAATGGCGGTTTTCTTAATTTTAATCAGCAAATCGTTGTAGCCACACTCGGGCTTTTCAACGTCGGTCATCCAGATGCCCGGTTTTGCGTGCAATTTTGACAAAGCTTTCATTCTTTACTCCTTAAATCACACCCAGCTCTTTACCAATGCGGGTAAAGGCTTCAATGGTGCGATCCAGTTGTTCGCGTGTGTGAGCCGCCGACATTTGTGTGCGGATACGGGCTTTGCCTTTAGGAACGACAGGGAACGAAAAGCCGATCACATAAATATCTTCTTCTAACAGGCGGTCTGACATTTCTGAGGCCAGTTTGGCATCGCCTACCATGACCGGAATAATAGCGTGGTCTGCGCCGCTCAAAGTAAAGCCGGCTTTAGTCATTTGCTCACGGAAGTAGCTGGCATTTTCCCACAGTTGGCTGCGCAGCTCATGGCCTTCGGCCAGCATATCCAGCACACGAATCGATGCCTGCACAATGGCTGGCGCTACTGAGTTAGAAAATAAATAAGGGCGTGAGCGCTGGCGTAACCAGTCAATCACTTCTTTCTTGCCTGAAGTGTAACCACCAGATGCACCGCCCAGAGCTTTACCTAAGGTGCCGGTGATAATGTCGACACGACCCATCACGTCGCAGTATTCATGCGTACCTTTACCGTTCTCACCTAAGAAGCCAGTGGCATGGCAGTCGTCCATCATCACCAGCGCGTCGTATTTGTCGGCCAGGTCGCAAATGCCTTTTAAGTTGGCAATAACGCCGTCCATAGAGAACACACCGTCGGTAGCAATTAATTTGTGGCGTGCGCCATCCGCGTCAGCTTGTTTAAGCTGTGCTTCCAAATCTTCCAGGTTGTTGTTTTTGTAGCGGTAACGCTTGGACTTACTCAGACGAATACCGTCAATGATGCTGGCGTGGTTAAGCTCGTCACTAATAATAGCGTCTTCCGGGCCCATTAGGGTTTCGAATAAGCCACCGTTCGCATCAAAACATGATGAATACAAAATGGTGTCTTCAGTGCCTAAAAACTCGCTCAGTTTTTGTTCCAGCGTTTTGTGAATGTCCTGAGTGCCGCAAATAAAACGGACAGAAGCCGTACCGAAGCCATGCTCGTCCAGGCCCTGTTTGGCGGCTTTAATTAAGTCCGGGTGGTTTGCCAGCCCTAAGTAGTTGTTGGCGCAGAAGTTGAGTACCTTGCGGTCATTAACCGTAATTTCCGAGCTTTGGTCCGAACTGATAATACGTTCTTTCTTGTAAAGGCCTTCGGCTTTAGTTTCGGCCAGTTGGTCGGCCAATTGCTGATAAAAGGCTGAGCTCATCTTTTTACTCCACTATTTGAAAACGTAAATTACCCTCTAGTTTACTGATGTTAGTCGTAACTCGCATCCTTAATTTGAATATCGGGCTTTTGTTTAGTGTGCACTTGCGTGTACTCTTTATTGAAAATTAAGAATGGCTCAATCACGGTTTAGGAGACGCTATGCACCGCCGAGCAATTTATCCGGGGACTTTTGATCCTATTACAAACGGCCACGCCGACTTAATTGAGCGTGCTTCAACTCTGTTTAGTGAAATTGTGGTGGGTATTGCAGAAAGCCCGAGCAAGAAGCCACTATTCAGTCTGGAAGAACGCGTTTTATTAGCGCAGCAGGTCACTGAAAACCTCGACAACGTAACTGTCGTAGGCTTTTCCGGGTTATTGGTGGACTTTGCGCATGAGTACGATGCAACGGTGCTGATTCGAGGGTTACGGGCGGTTTCAGACTTTGAATATGAGTTCCAGTTAGCCAACATGAACCGGCGTTTAGACCCGAACCTGGAAAGTGTCTTTTTAACACCGGCAGAGGAAAACTCGTTCATTTCTTCGTCGCTGGTGAAAGAGGTCGCTTTACACGGCGGTGACGTTTCCGGATTCACTGACGCCCGGGTGGCGTCAGCATTAGGGCAAAAATTTTCCGGAAAACGTCCCGGTAAAAGTTAACTTGGTTTAACTAAAAGCGACGTGATAAAACACAATGCTCATTAGCACCGGGCATAAATAACGAATATGCCAGCGTAATAAAGTTAAACCGAGACTTCCCGCAGCAATAGCTTTTAAGTGGTTGCTGCGGTGCCATAACCAACCGACCACCAGCAAGTAGAATAACCCTGACAGCGGCAACTGAAACTGAGTAACTGCCGTGACAACCCAGCCAAACAGCGGCTCAAAAAACAAGATTAATAACAGCGAGAAGGTTGCGATAACCCCCAGTGATAAAGCCGTTGCCGCAGGGCGTTTTAGCTCACGTTCTTCAATGCAGTAAGAGACCGGGACTTCGGCCTGAGCAATGGTTGAAGTCAAAGCGGCGATACTGAGTAAGATAAAGAATGCGAAAGCAACGAAAGGTCCGGCTACGCCCATGCTGTTAAAGAGCTCTGGCAATACCGCAAAAATGAGCTGGCCTTCGCCAATAAGCTGGGAACCTTCACCGACATTAACGCCCAGATGAATACCAGCGTACAAAGCGGGAATAATGAGCAGGCCAGCTAAAAACGCAATAAAGGTGTCCAGCGCAGCTACTGATAAACTTAAGCGGCCTAAATTAGCACCAGGCTTCAGGTAAGAGCCGTAAATCATCATGCCGCCCAGGCCAATAGAGAGTGAGAAGAAGGCCTGGCCCATAGCTGCAACCAAAATGCTGGTGTCGGTCATGAGACTGAAGTCGGGCACTAAGTATTTCTGCAACCCTTCGTCAGCACCGGGTAAAGTCAGCATGTAAGCAATGAGAGCAACCAGCAAAACGACCAGGGTTGGCATCAGCCGTTTCGACCAGCGTTCAATGCCTTTTTCCACACCCTGAAAAACCACATAAGCTGTGGCCAGCAAAAATACAGCGGTAAAAATTAAGTCGCGGGTGAGTGAGCTGTTAAGCAAAAATTCGGCGGCAACTTCAATGCCAAAACCGCGCGCCAAAAAGCCCAGAGCGTGAACCAACATCCAGCCGGCAACCACGTGGTAAAAGCTCAGCATTAAGCACGAGCCCAGTACATTCAGGTAACCCATTAGGCGACCAATGGGGCGGGCGCGACCTTCAGACAGCTGCGTTAAAGAGCGAACCGGGTTCGCCTGTGCACTGTGACCAATAAGCATTTCACTGTATAACGCTGGTATAGCAAGTATAAAGATTACGCAAAGATAGACCAGCAGGAAGGCGCCGCCACCGTGGTTTGCCACTTGTGTCGGAAAGCCCCAAATGTTGCCCAGACCAACGGCCGAGCCCGCGGCTGCTAGTATAAAGCCAATTCGGCTGTGAAAAGAATCACGCATAAATGATCAGAAACCCACTGCTGCTTGCTTAAGTCAGGCGGGCATTCTATCGAACTGACAAAATTTTGCTCTATCTTTTTTACCGGAATCGGGTTAACATTCGCGGCCTGAAAATTGACCAGTAAACCAGCAGCAAAACAGGATGCTTTGCGCGGTGCTACTGCTGTTAACGTTAACGAACAAGACCGTAATCTCAGGAGCCTTACGTCATGCCAAATCTGGATCTGAGCCGCTACGGCATCACCGATGTCGAAGAAATCGTCCATAATCCGTCCTATGACCTGCTGTTCAAAGAAGAAACTCGCGATGACCTGCAAGGTTATGAAAAAGGAACGGTAACGGACCTTGGAGCGGTTGCTGTTGATACAGGAATTTTTACCGGACGTTCCCCCAAAGACAAATACATTGTTCGCGACGACACAACTCGCAATACCGTCTGGTGGGCTGACCAGGGCAAGAACGACAACAAGCCATTGTCGACTGAAACCTGGAATGAACTGAAAGGTTTGGTTACTGAGCAGTTGTCGCACAAACGTCTGTTTGTGGTCGACACCTATTGCGGTGCTAACGAAGATACACGTCTTGCGGTTCGCTTCATTACTGAAGTGGCGTGGCAGGCACATTTTGTAAAAAACATGTTCATTCGCCCAAGCGAAGAAGAGCTGGAAAATTTTGAGCCAGACTTCGTGGTCATGAATGGTGCAAAGTGCATTAATCCTAAGTGGCAAGAACAAGAGCTGAATTCTGAAAACTTTGTGGCGTTTAACTTAACTGAAAAAATTCAGTTAATTGGCGGCACCTGGTATGGCGGCGAAATGAAGAAAGGTATGTTCTCAATGATGAACTACTTTCTGCCGCTTAAAGGTATTGCTTCTATGCACTGCTCTGCCAACGTCGGTGAAAAAGGCGATGTGGCTATTTTCTTTGGCTTGTCAGGCACAGGTAAAACGACGTTGTCGACTGACCCGAAACGCGCACTGATTGGTGACGACGAGCACGGTTGGGACGACGACGGTGTCTTCAATTTCGAAGGTGGTTGTTACGCGAAAACCATTAACCTGTCGAAGGAAGCTGAACCGGATATTTATAACGCCATTCGCCGTGACGCTCTGCTGGAAAATGTAGCCGTTGACGAAAATGGTGTTGTTGATTTTGACGACAACTCAAAAACAGAAAACACGCGTGTTTCTTACCCAATTCATCACATTGAAAACATTGTGAAACCGGTGTCTAAAGCGGGTCACGCGAAAAAAGTGATTTTCCTGACGGCTGACGCTTTTGGCGTATTGCCTCCGGTATCTAAGCTGACTAAAGAGCAGGCGCAGTACCACTTCTTATCTGGCTTTACCGCGAAATTAGCGGGTACAGAGCGTGGTGTAACCGAGCCTACGCCAACGTTCTCCAGCTGTTTTGGCGCGGCGTTCTTAAGTCTGCACCCAACTCAGTACGCGGAAGTATTAGTGAAGCGTATGGAAGCGGCTGGCGCAGAAGCTTACCTGGTTAACACTGGCTGGAACGGTACCGGCAAGCGTATCTCTATTAAAGCGACCCGCGCTATCATCGACTCTATTTTAGACGGCTCGATTGAAGACGCGGAATTTGTCGAACTGCCATACTTCAACTTAGCGATGCCAACTCAGTTAGCCGGCGTTGAAGACAGCAGCATCTTAGATCCGCGTAACACCTACGAAGACGTGGGTGAGTGGGATGTGCGAGCCAAAGACCTGGCTGAGCGTTTCGTTGCTAACTTCGAGAAGTTTACCGACACCGATAACGGTAAAGCGCTGGTAGCGGCAGGCCCGCAACTGTAAAGTCACAGTTTGAAACAAATTAAAGGGCTCGTAACACTTGTTACGGGCCCTTTGTGTTTCTAAGATAGGCGGCACATTCTAATAACAGAAAAACAACATGCGCCTTTCAGTTAATAATGTCACTAAGCGCTATCGCACGGTTACGGCGGTAGATGCAATATCACTCGATATTCAACCCGGAAAAATTCAGGCTCTGCTTGGTCCCAACGGTGCCGGTAAATCCTCTTTAGTTCGTATGCTGGTTGGTTTGACGCACCCCGACCAAGGCGAAATTGTGGTTGAGAACAACGGTCAAACCATAGACCTGACTTACCACGACTTTGCTTACTTACCCGAAGACCGTGGCTTGTATCAGGACCGCTCCATTCTCGATAACCTTAATTACATTGCCAGTCTGCGCGGACTGAAGCTGAGCGACATACGTGGCGACATTGACAGCTGGCTGGCACGGTTTGAACTGACGGATCGTAAAGACGAGCCGTTGCGTCAGATGTCTAAAGGTAACCAGCAAAAAGTGCAGCTTATAGCCACCTTGCTGCATGACCCACAGTTGGTGATTCTTGACGAGCCGTTTTCAGGTCTGGATCCGGTGAATCAGGAACATGTGCTGACGGTACTTAGTGAGCTGCGCGAGCGCGGCAAAACCGTGGTGCTGAGTGCGCACCAGATGGCATTGGTAGAACGTTTAGCCGATACCATGCTGTTAATGAATAAAGGCCGGGCTGTTGCGCAGGGAAGCCTTCAGGAAATTCGCAATACTTTACTACCGGAACCGGTTTACCGGGTGACCACCAATGCCCAGCTTGCAATGGAAAACTGGGCGGCAGTGGAACAGGTCTATTCAGTTCATAAAGTAAACGACGAGCAGGTTGAACTGACGTTTAACAAGGACGCCGATATTGAGCAGTTGTGGCCGCAGCTAGCACAGCAGGTGCCGATAAAGGCTTTTGCACCTATTCAGCCGGGGTTACATGACTTGTACCTGGACACCATACGTAAGCAAACCGGGGAGGTGCAGTCATGAAAGTCAGTTACTTACAACAGTTAAAAGCTATTGCCTGGTGGGAATTCAAACGCTTTTTTAAGTGGAAGCAGGAGCTGTTTTCCATTGCGCTTTTAGTGGTGATTTTTGCGGTGAGTGCTGGTTGGGGAGCTATTACCCAAATTTTTTCCGATGAATACCAGGGCGCTATTTTCTATCAGGAAGGTAAGCCGCAGGCGTGGGAATTCAAGGCACCAAAAGACTTAACCCTTCGTAGCGCCGGCACCATGGAAGTGGAAAAGTGGCAAACGCAGCTACCAGAAGACTTAGATACCTTGATTGTGATTACACCCGAGCTAACCGCTAAGGTTTGGGTGAAGAAGTCACAAAGCTGGCAGCAGGAGTTACGCAGCGAGCTGCAGGAGCAGTTGCAGACTCTTCGTATTCAACAACTGTCACTGACGCCGGAAGAGCGCACAGTCATTAATGAGAAACCCGACATAACCTTTGCTATTGAAGAAAGCGAAGACGCTTCGATAGACGATGCCAGCGACGCTTCCGCCACCATGTTACTGATGGTGATCATGGTCGGCGTTTTCACCGGTTTTGGATTGATGATGATGTCGATTACTGCCGAGAAGCAGCAACGTGTGACGGAACAGTTGCTGACGATTGTGACGCCTACGCAGTGGATGGACGGAAAAATCATAGGTATTACGCTGCACAGTATTAAATCCATGACCTTTATTGGATTAATGATTCTGGGCGTGAGCATGGTGATTGCCGCCTTTTCAGAAGACGGTGGTTCGGGCCTGGATTGGGGCGTGGGAACGACTCTGCTCAGTATTATCTTTGTGGTGCTGGGAACAGTTTTAATCAACGCCATGCTGGCTGGCTTTTCGGCAACCATTGATGACCCGAATCACTCGTCCCGCAGTACCGTAATGCTGGTACCGCTGTTGCCGGTGTTTTTAAGCTTCAGTGTGATTGGTGAGCCAGACTCCACTATCGCAACGGTGATGAGCATTATTCCGATCAGTTCATTCGCAATGATGCCTGCGCGCTTGCTGCAAACTGACGTTGCAGTATGGGAGTGGTTGCTGAGCCTGGTATTGCTGGCGGCCTTCGTTTACTGGATGCGTAGTGTTGCCGGGCGTTTATTCGCCATGGGCATTCAGTACTATGGTAAAGAACCAGGCTGGAAAGAAATTTGGCGAGCTGTCGCCGGTAAATAAAAAAGTTGAAGGAACAAAAAAGCCGGGACGCTTCACAGCTCCCGGCTTTTTATTAGAGGTATTCTTACTTCAACTGCTCAGCGTGTGGCAGCTCAAACGATGGTTTCTCTTCGGCTTTCTCAACCAGGAAGCTATCCATCCAGCGCATTAGGCGCATGCTGTAGTCGAGCTGTGCTGCAACTTTACGGTTACCGTGGCCTTCGCCGGGGTAAAGCACTAAGCGAACCGGCACGTTACCGTGAGTCTTCAGATAACGGTAAAGCTCCATTGACTGAGAAGGGTGTACACGGGTGTCTTCTTTACCGTGCATGATAAGAATTGGCGTGCGCGCCTTTTCTGCGTGGAAAATTGGGCTGCGCTCTAAGTACCATTCCCACTTGTCCCATGGGTAGCTGCGCGCGTGTACCGCGTGCATTTCTTTCGCAATGTCAGTGGTACCAAACTTAGATAAGTTGTTGCTGATACCGACAAACATGACGCTGGCAGCAAAGTGCTCGGTCTGTGCCGTTGCGCCCCAGGCTGATGCAAAGCCGCCATAAGAACCGCCGGTAATACCGACGCTTGACTCATCCGCCAGGCCGATATCAACGAGGTGTTTTTTAGCATCGACAATGTCATCGAACTCTTTACCTGCGTAGTCGTTCTGACCCAGTTTAGAGAACTCAACTCCGCGCCCGGTGCTGCCGCGGTAGTTCGGGAAGAACAGCGCATAACCTTTGGCGGCAGCGTGCTTAACCGGCGAACCATAACGGTCTAACCAGCCGTTGCTGTAGTGCGACTCAGGACCACCGTGAATCACCATCATTAACGGATAGCGTTTGCCTTCTTCGTAGTCTGTCGGATAAACCACAATGCCTTCCAGTTTCAGCCCGTCACGAGCTTCGTAGGTCATGGTTTCCTGACGCGGCATTTCAATATCTGCCAACCAGGGGTTGGAATCCGTTAAACGCTCCAGACGGCCATTGCTGTACTTAAAGGCTTCGTTTGGATGGCTGGGGCGATGACCCGTCAGCACAAATTCTGATTTGCCCGCTTCGCCGTCCAGGCTGGTGAAAATGGCTTCGCCAGTTTCTAACAGGCTACGGCTTTCCAGGAATTTAAGCGTCAACGCCTGAACTTCTGACTCCGTGCCGCGATGGCCTAACCAGACAATTTCTTCATCCGTCCGCCAGCTAAAGTCCTTGATAGAGCCTTTGTAGTCCGGCAGAACATTACGGTGTTCTTGCTCGCGGGTGTCATAAACAAATAAAGTGCCGGCAGACGGGTCGTTGTAGTCCGCCGCGCGGATCATAGCCAGATAACGACCATCTGGTGAAAATTCAGCGCGTCCCAGTTTGCCTTCGCTTTCGAACGAAGTAACAACTTCACCATCCAGACCCATTAAGTGGTACTGACTGCTCATGTAGTTGTCGTCAATCAGCGAAGTTGGTGCGGTACGAACCAGTAACTGTTCGTTATTCGGGTGGAAGCTAACCGAAAGCGCGTGCTGGTCTTCGGCGGTAACCGCTTTGGCTTCTGCCTCTTCGTTACCCAGAGAAACATGGTAAACCTGGGTGTAGGTTAAATCTTCTTCGTACACTTCAGCTTTAAAGCCCTTTTTCGAAAGCTTTTTCTTGTCACTGTCTTTTGCGCCTGAAGATAAAAAGACCAGTTGCTCACCGTCATCGCTCAGTGCGTAGCTACCAATGTTACCTTCAAATTCAAAGACTGACTGAACACCGCCGCCGCGTACTGGCATGCGATATAACTCCTGGTACTCGTCACCTTCTTCTTTAGCGGTAAAGTACAGGTACTCACTTTGTGGCCCAAAACTGACCCGGCTGAACTTTTTATCTTTGCTCAGGTAAGAAGTTTCTTCGCCTTCGGCGTTAATAAGTACTAACTCACGGTAGCTGGAACCGTCGTCGTCTTCGTACGGAGTACGAGGCGTAGAGCGGATAACAGCCGTGAATTGCCCATCCGGCGATAATTGAGCTGAACGAATGGCTTTGGTGGTTACGGTATCTATTAGCGACATTTCGCGGGCGTCTAAATTAACCGCCCAAACTGCTAATGCCATACCGCTTACAGCACGTAAAAGCATATAAGTCTCCAGTGTTCTGTCTGTTTAAAGTTGTTTTTCTATGACTCTCGTTTTAATAATCGGCGAGTCGCTTCGGCGCCTCTGGCAACCAGGCGAACTTGCTGAATTGTTTTCTCGGTAATAATTTCGCGTTCTTCTTCATCAACATCGAAGCAGTCGGCCCCGGCGCTGAATACAATTTTAGCTATGGTATCGGATTGCAGTTCGGCCAGCTCTCGGGTAAAGGACTGCTCATTTACTAAGTAGTCCTCCAGCTCTGCTTTAAAGTGATCAATTTCGCGCACTACGGCTAAACGGAAACTGCGCGAGCGGCCGGAACGTTCCTGCAACAACAGCCGGAAGGTCGCCGTATTGTCCGCCACAAATTGCATAAAGGTTTCAATGGATACTCTAATAATAGAACCGCCGGACTCGATTCTCTGGCGCGCCTGACGAAGCAACTGACGTAATGCCAGACCGCACTCATCAACCAAAGTGAGTCCTAACTCATCCATGTCACGAAAGTGTCTGTAGAAAGACGTAGGGGCAATACCGGCTTCGCGTGCCACTTCGCGTAAGCTTAAGCTGGAGAACCCGTTTTCGGCGCTTAATTGGTTCATTGCCGCGTTAATTAACGCCTGTCGGGTTTTCTCTTTCTGCTTTGCGCGAATTCCGGCCATAGTGTTCGTTTATTTATGCGTGTGTGTAAAGAATGATAACACAGCTTTTTACACTTTTACCGCTTGTAATTTGACCGAGAAACACGTACATTCAGCGAACAGGTGTACGCTGTTTTGTCACCTGCCTTTATTTGATTGTTTTAGGTTATATGCATGCAACAGATTTCTGAAAAGCCCCCCATTATCTGGTTAAACACCTTAGTTTTTGCCATTACTTTTATCGTCGCCCTTGTTGGCGTGCCTTTATACGCGTACAGCGTAGGTATTGGCGCCGCATTTTGGTGGGTTATGTTAGGCACGGCGTGTTTCGCCGGGCTATCGATTACCGCGGGCTACCACCGCTTATGGGCGCACCGTACTTACGATGCCAACCCCGTAATTCGCTTTATTTTTGCTATTGGTGGTGCTGTCGCACTGCAAAACAGTGCGCTTCACTGGTCTTCTGATCACCGTGAACATCACAAACATGTTGATGACAACGACAAAGACCCGTATTCCGCTAAGCGAGGGTTCTGGTACTCGCACATAGGCTGGATGATCCGTGAATATCAGGCCAGTCGTTATACCGACTACGACAATGTTCAGGACTTACAGAAAGACCCAATTGTTATGTGGCAGCACAAGTATTACCTGCCGCTGACCTTATTTGTGAACTTTGGTTGGCCAATTGCCGCTGGCTTTATGCTGGGCGACGTATGGGCCGGGTTACTGGTTATCGGCGTACTGCGCCTGGTGCTGAACCATCACACTACCTTCTTTATTAACTCGCTGGCGCACATTTGGGGTAAACAACCTTATACCGACAAAAATACGGCACGCGACAACGGCGTGCTGGCTTTTTTAACCTTTGGCGAGGGCTACCATAATTATCACCACATTTTTGCTGCGGACTATCGTAACGGCATTCGCTGGTGGCATTTTGACCCGACCAAATGGCTCATTGTTGCCAGTAAATGGCTGGGTCTGGCGAAAAACTTAAAGCGTAGCTCGCCGTATCAGGTAGAGCGGGCGAAACTGCAAATGCAGTTAAAACGCGCTCAGCAGAAAGCTAAAGCAGCACCGGATTCGCTGTTTGAAAGGGCTCAGGAGCACTATGATCAAATGGGTCAGCATTTGAAGGCTTACTATCAGGCTCGTAAAAAGCTTTTGGACACGAAAACTAAAGCGTTAAAAGAGCATGTGAACCATGATATTGACGTGCTGAAAAAGCAGGTCGATGAAATGAAAGAAGCCTTAGAAGTGCAGAAACGCTCATGGAAAGCCTTGCTGAACCAGATTCAACAACACGCATAAAGCCGGCTGAAAATTGCGATGAACGGTACTTGTCAGTACTTGAAAATGTTTAAAATATGACCGATACTGACAAGTACATTCGCAGTAACACGCGCAGCGCGTGATTAGGAGTGACTATGGAAATTGGTGCAGCAATGAACTCAGGCTTGCAAGGTATGCAACGTGCAAACCAGCAAGTTTCTCAGGCTAGCCAGGAAATTGCTTCAGCTTCTGCATCTGGGCGCAATGACGTTCAGCAGCAGGACAATGCCAATGTTAATGGTGCTCAGACAGCGACAGAATCCGCATCTGAAACGAGCCAAAGCGTAACGGCTACAAGCACAACGGACTCTCTTGTTTCTCTGAATCAGGGGCAGACCAATTTTGAAGCAAACACTCGTACAGTAGAAACTGCTGACGAAGTGTTGGGCACAATGATCGATACCAACGCTTAATGTTCTAACATGAATATCTCACCAGCGTTACCGCCTATTCCTGTAACGTCGGCTCCACCTGCGGAGTCGATGAACAGGGATAATTTCGAGCGGCCATTGGTGAAAGAACCTGCCAAATCTGACCAATCCAGTAATAAACCGAATACTCAGGCCGACCGAAAAGCCGGCGGCAAGAGTGATGGCAAAGGTGACGACAAAACAGCCACCGACAAAGCCAGCAAGGAAGTTACCGATGAAGCTGAAAAAAATCAGCAAAAACTCAGTGAAGAAGAAATTGAGAAAGTCGATGAACTGAAAAGCCGTGACCAGGAAGTTCGTGTGCACGAACAGGCTCACGCTGCCGTTGGTGGTCAGTATGCCAGCTCACCTTCGTACGAATATGAGCGAGGACCCGATGGCAAGTCTTATGCTGTTGGCGGTGAAGTTCAGATAGACGTTAGCCCGGTTAATGGTGACCCACAAGCCACTATCCAGAAAATGCAGGTGGTTCGTCGTGCAGCTATGGCACCGGCGCAACCTTCACCGGCAGACAGAGCAATAGCGTCTGAAGCAACCAATAAAGCAACTCAGGCGCGGGCTGAGTTAGCTCAGATGCAAATTGAGTCCGGCCAGGATGGTGAAGAGGGCGAAGAGCCAAACCCGGACATTAGTATTAATGCGCCGTTTAACAAAAGTCTGGAAGGTGCAGATAAAGGCGAAGCTGATAGCCAGTCAAATGGCGTCGATGCTGCAGCACCTGCCGAACAGGGCAAAAAGACTCTGTCATCGCCGGAGCGTGGCGAGATGATTGCCTCTTTCTACGATAAGCGTGTTCGTCCATCCGTGGACTCATTCAGCGCTACTGCTTAACGCCTCTCTATCCCGTTTTAATTTTTCTTCGCTTTTGCAAAGGCATCTGCCAATGCGCTGCCCATAGCTGAGTTTTGCGGTTGCGGCGCACGACCACCGTTCCCCGAAGGTTTTTTCTTAGGCCCGTTACCGGCTTTCGTTTTAGGCTTGTCAGCTGAGGTGCTGGCTGGCGCTTCATCGCTTAAACGCATGGTTAAACCAATACGCTTACGCTCAATATCTACTTCCAGCACTTTTACTTTCACAATATCGCCGGCCTTCACCACTTCACGCGGGTCGCTGACAAACTTGTCGGCCAGTGCTGAAATGTGAACCAAACCGTCTTGATGCACGCCAACATCGACAAAGGCACCAAAGTTAGCCACGTTGGTCACAACACCCTCTAATTGCATACCGGGTTTCAGATCGCTGACTTTCTCAACACCTTCTTTGAATTCCGCGGTTTTGAATTCAGGGCGTGGGTCACGGCCTGGCTTTTCAAGCTCAGACAAAATGTCGGTGACCGTTGGTAGACCAAAGCGCTCGTCGGTGTAGTCGGCAGCGTTCAGGCTTTTAACCAATGAATGATTGCCAATAAGCTCCTGCACCGGCAAGTCATTTGCCTTCGCCATGCGTTCTACTACCGAATAGGCTTCCGGGTGCACTGATGAGGCATCTAACGGCTGTTCGCCATTGTTAATACGCAGGAAACCCGCCGCCTGTTCAAAGGCTTTTGGTCCCATGCGTGGTACATCAAGTAACTGTTTACGGTTAGCAAAGGCACCGTTGGCGTCTCGGTAATCGACAATGTTTTTCGCCAGTGTTTTCGACAAACCCGAAACGCGCTGAAGCAAGGCCGCAGAAGCCATGTTGGCGTCCACACCCACTGCGTTTACACAGTCCTCAACCACTGCATCCAGGCTATGAGCCAGTTGTGACTGGCTAACGTCGTGCTGATACTGACCCACACCAATAGACTTAGGTTCAATTTTAACCAGCTCGGCCAATGGATCCTGCAGGCGGCGGGCGATAGACACCGCGCCACGCAGTGATACATCCATATCCGGAAATTCCTGCGCCGCCTGCTCAGACGCTGAGTAAACCGACGCACCAGCCTCGTTCACTATAACCTTTGTGGCTTTAATGTCGCTGTGCTGTTTCAGCATGTCGCCGACCATTTTGTCGGTCTCGCGCGAGTGAGTGCCGTTACCAATGCTGATAAGCTCAACCTTGTACTGCTTGCACAAGGTCGCCAGCGTACGCATGGCTTTGTCCATTTGATTCTGCGGTTGGAACGGGAAGACCGTGTTAGTGGCAACCGCTTTACCGGTTTCGTCGACCACCGCAACCTTAACACCGGTACGAACGCCCGGGTCTAACCCCATGGTCGTTTTTGCACCGGCTGGCGCCGCCATCAGCAAGTCTTTTAAATTGCTGGCAAATACCTGAATGGCGGCTTCCTCGGCGCGCTCACGCACACGAGCCATAAGCTCGGTTTCCATGTGCAGCGACAGCTTCACCCGCCATGTCCACTGAATAACCTGACGCAGCCAGTCATCGGCAGCGCGACCTTTGTGCTCAAAGTTCAGGAAGTCGGCAATCATCACTTCGCAGTGCGAGCCGGAGGTTTTGTCTTCACTGCCCGGGTCCGCGTCCATAGAAAGCTGCAAAAAGCCTTCATTACGACCGCGCAGCAACGCCAACGTGCGGTGCGAGGGAATGGTTTTAAACAATTCAGAAAACTCAAAGTAGTCGCGGAATTTAGCGCCTTCTTTCTCTTTACCCGGCGCAACGGTGCTGGTTAAGTGCGCGTTCTGCCACAAGTGCGAGCGCAAACGCTTCAACAACTCCGCCTGCTCGGCAAAGCGCTCCATTAAAATGGCACGGGCACCGTCTAACACCGCTTTGGTGTCAGCAAAACCCTTGTCAGCGTCAACGTAGTCAGCGGCCGCTTGTTCCGGGTTCTGCGTTGGGTCTTTCCACAGTAAATCCGCCAGCGGCTCAATGCCCGCTTCAATAGCAATTTGGCCTTTAGTGCGGCGCTTAGGTTTGTAGGGCAGGTATAAATCTTCCAGCTCGGTTTTCGAATCGGCAGTTTTGATACTCTGAGCCAGTTCGTCAGTTAATTTGCCTTGCTCGTCAATTGATTTCAGTATCACCTGACGGCGGTCGTCCAGCTCGCGCAGGTAGTTCAGGCGCTGATGCAGCTGACGTAATTGCGTGTCGTCTAAACCGCCGGTTACCTCTTTACGGTAACGGGCAATAAAAGGCACCGTCGAGCCTTCGTCCAGCAACTGGATAACAGCGGCAATCTGACGCTCGTCGACCTTCAGTTCATTAGCAAGTAATTGCGGTATCTGGCTCATAGTACATCTCTTGGTTTTAAAACGTTACGACAAATAATGGGGACGAATACTATCACGAATTGACTACGCGGGCTGTTGGTAACTTATCTTATTAATGAACCAGGTCTTAGTACCCTGTGGCGTGTTTACCTCCGCCTCATCGTCCACCTGCTTTTTCAGCAGAGCGCGCGCCATGGGGGAATCAATAGACACCGCGTCTTTGCGGTCATAAATCTCATCCGGGCCGACAATTTGAAACGCCCGAATGTTCTCGTCTTCGTCCTCAATTTCCACCCAGGCACCAAAAAACACCTTACCGTCCTGTTGCGGCGAATAATACACAACCTTCACCTGCTCCAGACGCTTGGTTAAATAGCGAATACGACCATCAATTTTACGCAACTTCTGCTTGTTGTATTTATAATCCGCGTTCTCTGACCTGTCGCCGAGGCTCGCTGCCCACGACACCTTCTCCACGGTTTCGCGCCGCTCCACCCGCCAGAGGTGCTCGAGTTCCTGCTGCAACTTTTCATAACCGCCAAGGGTAATTAAATTAGTTTTCATACGCTGATTCGTTAATGCCTACGTTGAATGATTAGGGGATTTTACTGGGTTATGTGTTTGAGGGAAATGTCGGATTAGTAAGGGTGTGTAAGTTACCACTATGAGCTATTGCTTATATTATTGTAATTTAGTTTTAACTTGTTTAATGTTGATTGGATGCTTTGTGACCGTGTTAGGCAGATGGGAATGATCATAGGTGCGATATGGCTAGCTCTCGATAAGGAAAGAGATATATGAAAACGATTTTTACCCTTATTATTGCTGTGTTCGCGATTACAACAATTCCCGGTTGTACCGTCATAGACGGTAATGCAGTTGTTACCGGTAAGGCTCGTCCCGCTATAGCTCCTAATGGTGTGCATATTTATAGATCTGCTCCTGAAGGCTTTGAGGAGATCGCAATTGTTTATGCAAGTGCAGGGCATGACTTTAAAAAGAGTAGCACTTTAGTGAACGAGGCAATTCAACGGCTAAAAGAAGAAGCGGCAAAGGTCGGCGCAAATGGCGTGATACTCACAAGAATAGACGAACGAGATGTACCAAGCGTTACAACTAGTTACGGCTCTGCCACTGCAATAGGTAGTGGCGGTAGCGCACATGCAACAGGTAATGCGACAAGTGTAAATCGTGGTGATACTTACACTAGGTTAAATGGCGTTGCGGTTTATGTATTCGAATAAGGCAGTTTGTACAACTTCACAAAACAAAGTAAAACAGTCCGCAGATATCGCTGCTGGACTTACTAACGTTCGCCGCTGTTTAAAGCGCTATGCATAGAGGTGCCTGATGCGAGACCTATCAGAATTTGACTCCTACCTTAGCGAGGAAGGGCGGCAGTTCCTTGAGAAATGGGGTATCAAGCTTGCGGGCCTATATGATGGCTCTATAGGCCCTAAGAATCCTAACGAGAAGCGTTTTGTAAATGTATTTAAGAATGGAGAGGACCCACAGGGCAAGTCAGAGATTATTTGGTTCAACGTTATTGCCATAAATCAGTTGATTGAAAAGTGTGCTTCTCTAGAAGCTTCCCTTGAAAATGAGCACTCTATAAAAAATGGCCTTGTAAAGCGAATCGACAGTCAAGAACAGGAAATAAATAAACGAGTTATGCCATTAGAAGAGGAATTGGCAAGATTAAAGAAAGCCTTACTAGGGTGCTGGGCAAAGATTGATGATTACGAAAAGAAATTAGGTATTGAAAAACAAACCTCAAAAAGTCGGTCTGGAGATATTTGTCCAGTCTGTAAAGGAACTGGCGGCATGGGGAATTGCTCACGCTGTGATGGTAAAGGCTATTTGTAATCAATGACCAATTGAGGGCTGGGATGGAACAAGATATATCAGATGTACTGAAAAAATCATTGAAATAGCAGAGGCTGTTCCAATGATTAAACGGAGTTGGTTTTTTGCTAGAAGGCTGAAGGGTACAGCTCGCAATAACAGTGATTTGGACTTAGGGGTTGAAGTTGAGTGGGTGCCGGGAAAGATGTTTGGTGTTTGTGAAGATGCCCTATTGCTTTGGCGCTCTGTTAGCGCACATTTTGAAAATCAAATGAGGGAAGTATCCCCATGGCCTATAGAACTTCAAAATTATGTCAATGAACAATAAACACCGAATGTTGCTAAATATATCACCGAATGTAGTGAGCTTTACCAACGCTGGATCAAGTCAATTTCCGATCGTTACACTGTGCACTATGAATTCGTGGACAAAAGGCTTCGGATGATAGCTATTAGTTTGGTCAAGTGAGCGATAAAAGCTTAACAAGAGGCGGTTGTCGGACGTACCTACGCTGCGCTCCGGTTAGCCGCAAAGCCAAGCGTTATGCTCTATTGAGGTTGAATTGGATGGAAGTTGCTGAAGAGGCTTTCGCAATAGCAAAGAGAGTATTCGAAGGAGAGTTATCTCAAACTGAAGGCGCTCGCCAACTGAATACGGAACATGGAGTCAACGTTAACTCCGCGAAAATTATGATAACCGTCTATGGAAAGATGGTTAGAGGGCTAGAATTCAAACGTGCTCTGAGCGTGGCTCACATGAGTTATTTCTTAGCTCGTCTTATGAGCGATGGAGGAACCAATGCTCTGACTAACCCGGTCGACGCGTTGTGGAAACACATTAAGTACTACGAAGCAAGGAATAACGTTACGCTTAAGTCTCTTCGTGATCTGCATTCATCTTACCTTGCCATCGAGAAAGGCATATCCAGCCTTGAAAATTTGAATGAATCTTTCGATAAGGAGATTGAAAAAGCGATAAATACGCCCAAGGATGAACGGCAAAAGCGAATTTCTGAATCGAGTGCGCTACCAAGAACCAAGCCCGTACTCGTCCAAGTATATGAGCGTAATCCGTTTGTGGTGGCAGAGGTGCTTACCCGCGCAAATGGGGTATGTGAGAGATGCAAGGCCGACGCCCCTTTTAAAAGGAAAAAGGATGGAAGTCCATACTTGGAAGTTCATCACAAAACTAGACTTGCTGACGGAGGAGAGGACACTGTAGCTAATGCTGTTGCTCTGTGTCCAAACTGTCACCGAGATTTACACTTTGGTGAGCAGAACAAGGCGTTGCACCGGGCAAGCTGGTGAACGCGGCGTTATACACTATTCATAATTTGGAAGTATCGTGAAAATAATTAGAAGTAAAGAATTCAAATCTGAACGCGCCTGGGGTGCAAAAAGCATCGCAAATATGAACGGAATTACGACGCGCTTGCATTGGACTGATAAGCCATATAAATGGCATGTAAACGATGGCGAAGAAGTATTTGTTGTTTTGGATGGCGTTGTCGAAATGCTTTTTAAAGAAAATGGGGTTGAGCAATCAGCGATGTTAGAAACAGGAGATATTTTTTATGCGTCTATTGGAACTGAGCATGTTGCGCACCCTCGCGGAGAAGCACGAATCTTGGTCGTAGAATCCGAAGGAAGCGTATAACAAGCGCTTAAGCGGTCGTTATATAAACAGGAACCACACCGGTGAACATTAAAAGTACCTGTATTGTTTTCGCGTTAGCTTTATTCGTATCGGCGTGCACATCCGGACGTTTGGAGTATTTCACCGCCGAGGGCGAACGAAAGGTTGCATGCGAAACGGAATACACATGGCAGCCGAGTGTTGATAAGTATGCGGTTGAATATGTTCTGGCGCATTGCGCTCAAGAGGCAGTATCCAGAGGCAACACGGTCGAAGATACCGCTCTGCTCGAAAAGGATTTGTCGATTCCGCCCCCTCCCGAAGGAAGAGCGTGGAGCCATGAGCTAGCAAAGCAGCATCATACAAAAGGGATGCTTACGGATAAAGAATATGGGTATCTCATTGCTTATTTAGATCTCTGTCATGATAGTGATTGAGAGTGAACGGCAAACACCAACATGATAAAAATTAGAAAATATAACGAATCAGATGCGCGTGATTTATGGGCTATTTTTTATCACACCATTCGCAATGTGAACTCACGTGACTACACACAAACGCAAGTCGAAGCATGGGCGCCGGATGACGTTTCTCCTGAGGTATGGGAGCGAAAGATGAATGCTATCTCTCCGTTTGTTGCTGAAATTGACGGAGAAATTGTTGGTTATGCCGACCTTCAGGAAGATGGGTTAATTGATCATTTCTTTTGTCACCATGAGCATCAGGGGAAAGGTATCGGGCGTCATTTGATGGAGCACGTGCTGAGAGTGGGTGAGTTACAAGGAATTACTCGGTTTTACTCTGAGGTAAGCATTACCGCTCGTCCGTTTTATGAGAAATTTGGCTTTGAGGTCGCAAAGGAACAAACGATAGAAATTCGAGGTAAGAAGTTGCGTAACTTTGTTATGGAAAAACTCAGCTAAACCTGTTTGCTATTCTCAAAACTTGAAGATGTCGTATTGGACGCAGTGGCTAACCAAGCCAATTGATAGGCGGGTTTATTTAACAGGTAATGTCATGGTGAATAAATATTACGGTTCGTGTCTTTGCGGTCGTGTCGGCTACGAGGTTAATGGTGACTTTGACGCATTTTATTTATGTCATTGTAGCCGCTGCCAAAAAGACACCGGCTCTGCTCATGCGGCTAACTTGTTTGCTAAAGCAGGGCGGTTGGCTTGGTTAAAAGGCGAGGCGGACATAACTTATTATCAACACCCCGGCTCGCTGCATACGAAGAGCTTTTGTCAGTGTTGCGGCTCAGCGCTTCCTACATTCGCTGAGTCTATTAATTGTGTTGTGGTGCCGGCCGGTAGCCTCGATATGCCGATATCAGTTAAGCCTACGGCTAAAATCTTTGTTGCTGACTGCGCTGCCTGGTCAGCTGACTTGAGTGATGTTCCGAGTTTTGATGAGTTACCGGCGCAAGCGAACCGAGATTCGGAGTGAGGACGACCTCACCGCTCAACTTTCACTCGGGGACGGCCCCAAAATCTGAAGAGGTTTATATGAGTTGGGTCATACTATTTATCGCCGGTCTTTTGGAAGTCGCTTGGGCGGTTGGGCTTAAGTACACCGACGGCTTCACCAAGCTTTGGCCTACGGTTGGCACCACCGTTGCCCTTGTCGGCAGCTTCGTCTTGTTAGGCTTGGCATTGAAAACTTTACCCGTCGGCACAGCTTACGCCATTTGGGTCGGCATTGGTGCCGTAGGTACAGCGGTTATGGGTATATTTTTGTTCGGCGAGTCGGCGGACGTTCTTAAACTGGTCAGTTTAGGGTTAATTTGTGCGGGTATTGTGGGGCTTAAATTGGCTCATGGCTGAGGGCGAAATAAATTCAAATTGATCTCTCCCCCAAATCCCCAACGTAAATATTCCGTCAGTGCTTTGAAGCCTTGGAATAAACCTCTTATATTTAACGCAGTGCATAACAGGAAGAGGTAAAGCATTGCAGCATGCGTTGTTAGTTATCAACCCGAAGAGCCGTAATGGTCATTCCGATGAGTTAACACAAGCCACCGACTTGCTCAGAAACTCCGGCATTGAGGTTGAGGTTTGCGTCACTGAAAGTCCATCTCATATGGCCTCATGCATTGAAAATTACCGTGAGAAAAAGGGAGTGGTGATTGTTGCCGGGGGCGATGGAACCATCAGCTCGGCGTTGGAGTCAATCTATAAAAGCGAGCAAACCTTGGCCATTTTACCGATGGGAACAGCTAACGACTTGGCGCGCTCGCTTGGTATTTCGCATGACGTTGTTGCAGCCGCTCAGGCTATTGTTAATGACAAGCGAGAACGCATAAACTTGGCAAAGGTGAATAATAGCTATTTTGTGAATGTTGCTCATGTTGGTTTAGGCGTAGAGGTAACCCGCGAGCTGACGTCAGAAATGAAGAAATACTTTGGCGTGTTTGCGTATTTGGGCGCATTTACCAGCGTCATGAAGCGCAACAAGAGTTTTAAAGTTCAAATAGAAGCTGACGGTTGGAAGGAGTCTGTAAAGGCAATTCACCTGGCGGTAGGTAATGGTCGTTACTACGGTGGCGGGAACGTTGTCGATGATGACTCTACACTGCTGGATGGACAACTGAACTTATTTTGTTTGAAACCAATACGGTGGTGGCGGTTGTTATTACTGGGAGTCAATTTTCGTAACGGCAATTTGCAAAAGGCAGAACGGGTTGTCTGTAAAAAGGCCCGAAAAATTAGCATTAAAACCTCCAGGGCTAAGCACATTCAGGCTGACGGTGAGTTTAAAACCGATACACCGGCCAATTTCGAGGTAATGCCTAAGGCTATTGAAGCTGTTGTAGGTGATATGCCACTGCCTAACGTAAACAAGGATTAAAATGTCGATATTACGCACAGATAATCAGGCCGATAGTATAGAAATTCTGAAGTTAGTCATTGAGACAACGGATTACTACCGGGAGATAGCGAAAGTGGTTGGGGATGATAACCTCGCCAGTAAGCTTAATGATATTGCCAACGAGAGATCTTCCTATATTGAGCCATTTGAGAATGTAGTTAAAGACTTAGGCGAGCTACCGGCTAAACCTGACCCTGATAAAGAACTCCTGCACAAAATAGAAGGGGAACTTACTCAGTTTTTCTTTGCGAATTCTAAAAACGCCATTTTGGATAAGTGTCTTCAGGAAGATGAAGAACTGGCAACTGTGGTAAAGCGCACGAAGCTGGGTGAGAAGTCGGCGGAGTATCAAAAATTACTCGATGCGTTGGCTGAAAACCTAAGCAAGACTCAAAAATCTATTCAGGCATTAAAAGATTAGTATGTAATACGGAAAATGATGGCAGGAGGAATCATGGAAAGTCATCAAAAGGCAAAAAGCGAAATTGTCGTCACGCGACTTCTTCCAAATATTTGTACAGATCGCGTGGAAGAAACTAAAAGTTTTTACATGGAGTTACTTGGCTTCGTCGTTGGCTTTGAACATCAGGGGTGGTACACCCAAATGGCGTCACAAACGAATCCCCAGTTGCAAGTCGGCATTATACGGCGCGATCACGAGTTTACGCCGGAGGCTTATCAGCAATCGGCACAGGGAGTGATTATTTCAGCACAGGTTGAAAACGTTGATACAGCCTATTCTGAGGTAAAAAGGCGCGGCTTCTCTATTGAACTGGAATTGCGAGATGAAAGCTTTGGTATGCGGCGCTTCATGGTAGCTGACCCGAACGGCGTTTTGGTTAACGTGTTTGCATTCCCATGAATGAACTATTTGCCGCTCAGACCTAAATTTCTACCGTTCACGCATTCCCTATTTGTATCTATCGGCAGGCTGGGCTAGCTTAGCAGCCAGTTTCCTAACGGCACTGACGTATGAGCTTCAATAAAAAAGAAAAGTTATCGATATCGGCGTTGCTGGTTATTCTCTACCTGATACCAGCAGGGTTAGAGTGGATAGAGTTTGATAGCGAACACTTACACCTTATTGCAATCAGCCTGCCAATTTGGCTGCTCTTCTTTTACCTCGGCCCGTTTTGGCTGTTCTACTGGGTTCAGAAGAGCAGGCGTGTTGCTCGCTTACATGTGGTGGGGCAGGGCGCGTTGTACGTTCTGATGATGTTCGCTGGTGCCAATATTGTCAGTAGACTGCATTCGCTGGCGTTTCCGCAGTATCAGTTTCCGGTAAAGGAGCAGATTCTATCGGCATTCCTGTGGGGCGTGTTTATCTTTTCGATGACGCATATGTATCTTCTGTACCAACGCTTTGTTAACGAACAAAAGCTGCGAAAAGAAGCGCAACTGGCTGATTTGACCAGCCGTTTAAATCCACACTTTCTGTTCAATTCCTTGAATACCATTTCGGCGCTAATTCATTCATCACCCGACAAAGCTGACGATGTACTGCACAAGCTAGCCGACATACTGCGCTACTCCGTTGATCAGCAAAATGAGTGGGTGTCTCTGGAGCAGGAGCTTGCTGTTTGCGAAACCTATCTAACGGTTGAGAAAGCGAGGTTCACCGATAACTTAAACATTAGTTGGCAAATTGCATCTTCCGTCGACAGGCGACGCTTGAAGGTGCCGCCGCTGTTACTGCAGCCGCTGATTGAGAACGTTATGAAGCACGTGAAGTGCCGACCTATTGAGTTGATCATTAGCGTGCAAGTGGAGCAGGGCAAGTTGATATTCAAAGTAAAAGACAACGGTAAAGGTTTTTCTGAGCAGTCGTTGGATGAGCAATCTAGAGCTGGTAAGGGTCTCAATATTGTAAAGCAACGTGTTGATATTACAGGTGGTGAGCTGTCGCTTTATAACGATACGTCAGAGCAAGGAGGTGCGGTGTGCGAAATTACCTTACCGATCCACGCTTGCGTGTAGTTATCGTTGAAGACGAAGCGCCCGCGCGCTCGAAGTTAAACACGCAGCTTGCACAAGTGGAAGGCGTTGAGGTCGTTTCTGAATGCGCCGATGCGCCTCAGGCAATACAAGACATTAACTCGCTCAAACCAGATTTGGTTCTGTTAGATATTGAGCTGGGTGAGTTGTCAGGTTTTGACGTTCTGAAAGCAATAAAGCACCCGTGCCATGTGATATTTACCACGGCTTATAGCCAATATGCCGTGAAGGCATTCGAGAAACAGGCATTAGATTATTTACTGAAACCTTTTGACTTGCCGCGACTGCGTCATGCTTTAAAGCGCGTGGTGTTACCAGAGCCTCAGGTTGCAGAGCCCGCCACAGTGCAACTCACCGCGAAAGTCGGCGATAAAATACGGATGCTGAACTCATTCGATATTCGGTTTTTAAAAGCTTCACAGGGCTTGGTGGTAGCGCAATGCCTTGAGCGCGAACACCATTTGGATGGCAGTCTGGAATGCTTGTTGAGCCAGTTGCCATCTTCCTTTTTGCGGGTGCACCGTAACCGCATCGTAAATACCCAACATATTCATCAAATAGAAAAGTGGCAAAACGGAGCGCTTTTACTTCGTTTCGAGGGTGTAAACGACACCATTACGACCAGCAGACGCGGCGCCGTAGCGCTAAGAAAGCATCTAAACCTATAACCGGAGAATAATATGAAAAAGCTATGGTTATTACTAGCGCTTGCTATTACAGCGCCGACTCTGGCAAATGACTTTGTGATAAACAATGTGCTTTTACCAGACTTCGAAACGCGTGAATTAACGCCTGTTAATATTGAAGTGGTGGATGGTAAATTCAAACAAATTGTCGATAGCTCGGTGCCTTTGTCACATACCAATGTGCGTGATGGTAAGGGACAAGTGATAATGCCAGCTTTTATCGATATGCATTCCCACAGCATGGGCAATTCTTCGCTGGATCGTAGCGACTATCAATACATTGGTATACGCGGCACTGCGAACGCCATGTTATACGCAGGCGTGCACGGCTGGCTCGATCTCTATAGTGATGAGGAAGATATTTTTGAGTATCGTGATCAGCAATTTCCAGAGGAGCGCGACGAAGCCTATGTATTTGCCGCTGGCCCCTGTTTTACCGTGCCAACCGGACATTGTGACTTTGGTGAAACGCGATTGATCAGTACGCCTGATGAAGCGGTTTTGGAGTTGCGTGATTTAAGCCCCACTAAGCCTGATGTCGTGAAAATTGTATTCGATAACGCGGGCAGTAAACCCACCGTTGATGAGGCTACGCTTGAGGCGTTTTTGAACGAAGCTAGGAGTCTCAATATTAAATCGGTAGTGCATATAGGTTCCTGGAGTGATATTCGTACGGCCTCGGAGTTAGGCGCTGATGCTGTTACCCACTTACCGTGGCACACAATGCCTGAGGATATTCCCGAGTTACTGGTGAAACAGGGAACCGTCATTATTCCTACAGTTAGTGTTATAAACGAGCTGCTGCACTTGCACGATTCAAGCTCCGATGAGCTCTCTGCCTCAGTACTTTCCGTTACAATGACGGACGCATTAGTCGAGGAAGATCTGTTGAACGACTACCCGATAACCGCAGAAAATAAAGTGTATTTTGACTGGATTGCAGGGTTAAAAGAAGATGGAGCTCTCGTAAATCGGAAGGATGCGATTAAGCGTTTAGATGCCGCTGGAGTCACTATACTGGTAGGCTCGGATGGAGGAAACTTCGCGGTATTTCAAGGCGTAGGTTTTCATCGCGAAATGTACTTTTTGCAACAAATGGGCATGTCTCCCTGGGATATTGTTCTGGGATCTACATACAGCGCCTATGATTTTCTTGATGTGGATTGGGGCATTAAAGAAGGTCGACCAGCCAATTTTACTCTGCACCACCGTCGTATTTTTGAAGACTTAGGTCTTTCAGCTAAGGTTAAAGCTATTTACTTAAATGGTAGGTGGGTACAGCGCGAACCGTTGCTAGATTACGCTACCCCAGACTTCTTTCAGTACATAAAGTTGTTTTTTGGGTTTGAGGTGTAAGGTGCTGCTTCATTACTGTGGGTTGCTTAAAGGCTATTTTATAATATATAAAATAGCTAGGCGTTGTATTGTTCGTTTGATGATAAGCTCAGATAAAACGGAATCTGCAGGAGCATTGTTTGGAATGAGCTTAAGTGACAAAAAGATCAAACCGAGGTTCGGCGAACATGGTTCGTACAGGTACAGTAAAAGGAGACTAACTCTATGGAAGATACATTTTTCGCTGGCATCGGTATTATAGGTGGGCTGGCCTACTTAGCTATTGCTTTGTTATGGATACTAGTACCAATATTTATTTTTCTTATTTCAAAGCGCGTTAAGGACATTCGAGATATAGCACGGGAGTCTCGACTGGAAGTTAAAGAGCTTAACGCCAACCTCAAGGCTTTAAAAAGGAAGCTCAGCGAGGAAGAGTGAGAAAAATACAGCAAAACGGTGGAGAAAAGGTCAGAATTAACGCTTATTGTCTGGAATCAAAACCGTTTTAACAGGTAAAACTTTGTCACAACAACAAAAGCAAAATGATACTCACTGGCTGACCGGTCAGTTTCTTGACGCCGGTAAAGAGTTAAAATACCGCCATTCTATTGAATCTAATGTTAGGTCTGACTCCCGCCTTGCGCTACTTTTAGTAGCTATTATTTTTGCCATGTTCGGCATTACCGATTACAACCTTCTGGGACTAACGCAAGAGTATTACTCGCTGCTAACTATGCGCGTTGCGGTAGTGGGCTCCTGCCTGGTGTTAGCCTTTGTTATTGGTCACCGGGGTGGTTATGCTGAAAAAGCTTGGTTGCACGCGTTACCATTATGGATTCTGGCAACGGGGATTATTCTGATTGTTCCTTTGCGCCCGGAAAGCCTTCTTACGCAGATCACCGCAGTGGTGGTCGCTATTATGGCTTTTTATCTGCTTATTCCAAATTTGTTGACGGTTGCGGCGCTGGCTAGCCTGTTCTTAAGTATTACTTTTTTAGCGGCGAGTATGTTGTACGCAGGAGTAACTCCCACAGGCGCAATCCGGTTGGGTCTGTTGCTTATCATGGCCAATATTGTTGGGTACACGGCGCTGCGGCGGTTAGAGCGTTTGCAGCGTCAGCAGTACTCCTTGCTTAACGAAGAGCGCGATCAAAACCGCGAGTTACTGCAGGAAATAAAACACCGAAAGTCATTAGAGGCGCAGTTGCGCATGGTCGCTGAGAATGATGCGCTCACTGGTGTTGATAGCCGCAGTCATTTTATGAAACGAGCTGAAGCTTTGCTGCAAAGATCTCGACTGGAAGATACTCCGTTCTGCTTGTTTATGATTGACGTTGACCACTTCAAGCGTATTAACGACACTTGGGGCCACACCCGTGGTGATGTCATTCTGACGAAGATAGCCGAAGTTTGTCAGCACTCACTTCGGCCAACCGACATTATAGGTCGTTTTGGTGGCGAAGAGTTCGTGGTGGGGCTGCCTCATACGAGTCCTGCCGACGCTAAGGCGGTGGCCGAGCGTCTTAAGCAAAATGTAGAAGCCTTGTCATCAACTGACGAATTAAATGATCTGGAGCTGAGTGTGACCATTGGCGTTGCTGTTGCCAAGGCCGAAGACGATTTGGATATGCTGATTACCCGAGCCGATAACCTACTTTATGAAGGTAAGCGTGACGGAAGAAATCAGGTTGTGATGAAGGATTAAGGGTATTATTCGGCACTAACTATATATGATACATGGCATATTATACCGTTGCCTTTTGTTTCCTTCTCATTTAGTGTTAGCCAATTGTTAACAAACAAAAAAGGAATGAGATGAAATACCTTCTTGCAATAGCTGCTCTGCTTCCTGTGACTCTGCACGCCGCTGAGCCTGACGACACTCAGCTAGGTGTTGCTTTAGGTACGCCGGGAGGCGTTAACCTGGTTATGAAAAAAGAGATTGCCGGGCACCCAATTCAGTTAGCCGTTGGATACACGGGAAAAGCCTACGGAATTGAGGCCGGTTACAGTTTTTACTATAACCGTGACAGCGCAATGCGTTCTTGGCAGGTAATAGTCGGAAGCTCCACAATAAAAGATAACGCCCTTACTTATTACTCAACTCAAGATGTTGTCTATAGGGTCTATGAAGACGAAGATTGGAACTACGCCGGTGTCAGTGGCACTTTCCAATATGGGGGATTCTATATTGAACCTGGAATAACAGCGGGTAGCGGCGACTTCTCGAGCCCTCAGTTAACCATACAGGTAGGTTGGCTCTGGTAGGCAGAAGGCCAGGTTAACTCAAAAGGATGTGAGCATGTTTACCTCCAACCGCTTTTTTAGGCGCTTTTTAATCGTTGCTTTAGTGCTTAATCTTCCCCCGCTTGTTACACCCGTATTTATACAGCTGGGCCTCGAACCTGTCTTTCTCATTGCGTTATTAGCCGCCTGGGTGAATGCGCCGTTTTGGCTGGGGTTAGAACACTTTTTTAGCGACCAGGCAGTGGCTTTTAGTGCGTTTGGGGTTCAAGATGCTTCAATGATGGTGTGGTTATCTATTGTTGCCTTCTGGCTTTTGTGTGCAGGAGTGCTCGCAGCTATTAGTCTGGCATTCTCCAGAAAACGCTGCGTTGAATAGCCACTATGAGGAAAGTCACTATGGCCTACCCGACAAAGGAAAACTGAAATGAAAACAAGGCTTTATTTGCTGTCGGTATCACTGTTGGCATCGTTGCCATGCTTAGCCGCAGATACTTTTCGGGTCTCAAGCTCAGTATTTAAAAGTGGTGAACTCGTTGAGTCGCCAGTGATGATCGTGGAAGAAGGTAAAATGGCTTACATGACGGTTGGTGATGACTTTCGCTATGAATTAACCGTGTCACCAACGCAAGGCGAGACGGTTGAGGTTCAGGCGGCCGTTGAAGTTGGGAAGAGTGTTATTAATCCTACTCTGACTGTGTTTTACGATAAAGAAGCATCAGTAGAAATCGACCAGACTAAGCTAATGGTGTTAGTAAGCAAGCTTGAGCGTAAATAACGGGAACATCAGAATGGCTCGGCAAGCGATAGCTATGACTCAGTTTCTTAAGCTCCTTAACAAGATTCCGCGGATTTCACCGCCTTACATGCAAAGCCCGAAATAATACTTAACATCATTTTTATAGCTTTAGATTTGTTTTTTGTGGTTTTATAAGCTTTAGGGGCAGCCTGCACAGGCGCCTTAAACAGAACGCTGAGCTATTAACCAATAAGAGTTAATTCAAAATGAAAAACAAAACCACTAACTTAATAATGCGCAATGACGTCTTTATCTGGATTGCAGTAGCTACAGGGTGCATTTTGCTTGTGCCGTTTGTTGCCATGCAGTTCACGACAAGCGTTAATTGGGAGCTTAACGACTTTGTTGTTATGGGAGCTCTGCTGCTTTCAATAAGCAGCTTGTTTGTGCTGGTGGCAAGAAAAGTACCTGGCAAGTATTGGTTGCTTTGGGCGGGGTTATGCGTTGTAGCGCTACTGTATGTTTGGGCCGAGCTCGCGGTTGGTATTTTTACCCAGCTGGGCAGCTAAGCGCTAACCATACGGAGTCTATATGCAAAAAGCAGTATCCTTGGCTAAGTACGTAAAGAAGAGAAATGGTGTCGCCATAGGCGCGTCGGGCTCTATGAAGAATATGTTTCAGCGAGCTTTGGGTGCGGGCTCTTTTACGCAGTTTTGGCATTATTGGAATCCTATTTGGGGCTACTATCTGTCGCGTAACGTCATGAAACCTGCGAGTTCTTTTTTGCCGGTTTGGCTCGCGGTTTTAATAACTTTTGCAGTCAGTGGTGGTCTGCATGACATAGCGGTTAGTGTTGTTAAGTGGCAATTCATCCTCTTTTTTACACCGTGGTTTGTATTTATGGGTCTTATGGTTGTGGTAACTAAGTATTTGGACCTTACCTACGGTGGTCTCCCGTGGGGAGTTAGGGCTGTTATTAATAGTGCTTTTATTGGCGTTTGTTTGGCCGCCACCTATCTATTGGAAAGTTTTTATATGTAACGTGTCTGGCCGGGAGCTTAAAGCTATGCTGAGTGCGTTGTTCGTCATTATTGGGGTTTTGTTGTTGACCACGGGTGGTGAAGCCCTTATTCGAGGGTCGCTGGCCGCTGCGAAGCGTATGGGTGTTTCACCTTTGCTTAGCGGTTTACTGATTGTCGGGTTTGGTACTTCTGCCCCTGAGTTAGTGGTTTCAATTGATGCCGCTATAAACGAGCGGCCGGACATAGCTGTTGGTAACGTTGTTGGCAGTAATATCGGCAATATTCTGCTTATTTTGGGACTGTGTGCTGTAATCGCGCCTCTTGCAGTGAAGCCGCTGGTACTGCGCCGTGACGGTATTACCGTAGTTGCCGGAACAGTCTTGTTTCTGGTTCTTGTCGGTGGAAGTGCGCTGGCCAGGTTTGATGCCGCTATTTTGTTGCTGGCGCTGGTAAGTTATTTGATCTGGGCATACAGAACCGAGCGTTTCGGAAATGCACCATCTGCAGATTTGCATAAAGCAGAGGCGCAGGAGGTGACCTCTTTGCCCACAACCAAGCTCCGTATAGCAGCAGCCATTGTGTTTGGTCTGGCGTTGTTAATTGTCGGTTCTCAGGTACTTTTAAAAGGTGCGGTCGATATTGCCGAGTCGTTGGGTGTTTCTGAAGCCGTTATTGGGCTGACTCTTGTGGCGGTTGGCACTTCTTTACCTGAACTCACCGTTTCAGTTATTGCGGCCTTCAGGCGACATGCTGACGTGGCTATTGGCAACATTCTGGGCAGTAATATTTTTAATGTTTTGGGCATACTCGGTATTTCGGCGTTGTTACAGCCGCTACCCGTTCATGAACGAATACTGCAGTTTGATCAGTGGGTTATGCTGGGCGCGTCACTAGTTTTGCTACTTTTTCTTTATACCGGGCGTAGGCTAAGCAGATTTGAAGGCGGTCTGCTTCTGTTAGGATACGCAGCTTACGTAGGACTGAGTTTTACCGTATTTGGAGGATAACCCGAATACGGTAAAACTGGCGTGAGAAGAGTTTCCAGTGACTTACAGCTTAACAATCAATTTGCCTTTGTTTTCACCCGTGAAGAACAGGTTCAAGCCTTCAATGGCGGACTCCAGCCCCTCAAGAATATGAGAACGGTATTTGATTTTTCCAGACATAACGTAAGGCGTTAGTTTGCTTAGCAAACTGGGAATCTCCTCAAAATGGTCCGGCATAGTAAAGCCCTGAATGGTCAGGCGCTTTTTAATAACCGGTATCCAGCTTGGACCAGGGCTTGGTACTTCTTTGTCGTAGTCGGCTATCATGCCGCAAACCACGACACGCCCATGAGCGTTCATGCGCTCAACGACCAGGTTCTGAATGGGGCCACCGGTGTTTTCAAAGTACAAGTCTATGCCCTCAGGGGTTAGCTTGATTAGCTGGTCGCGCAAGTCACTGGTTTTGTAATTAATGGCACCGTCAAACCCGAGTTCGTTGACAATCCAGTTGGCTTTTTCATCGCTGCCGACAACGCCAATCACTTTCAGTCCTTCGGCTTTGGCCAACTGCCCGACAATTGATCCAACCGAACCTGCGGCGCCGGTTACCACCAGAGTTTCACCATTCTTAGGTTTACCAACATTAAACAGTCCTTGTGTGGCCGTCAGACCCGGTAATGCAAACACTGACAGCACGGTTTCGTCGGGCACATCGGCCTGTACTTTATTAATACCCTGGCCATTACTCAACGCATATTCCTGCCAACCCATCATACCCATGACGCGGTCACCTTCGTTAAAGTCAGGGTGGTTACTCTCAATGACTTTGCCGACACCAGAGCTGCGCATTACGCTGCCCAGTTCAACAGGGGGAATATAGCTTTCAGTATCAGGGCTCATCCAACCGAACATGGCAGGGTCTAGTGACATTTGTGTTTGCTTAATCAGAATTTCACCGGAGCCAGCTTTGGGTAGCTCTTTCTCTACAACATCAAATATGTCGGCTGTGACAGGGCCAGGCTCAGGGCGTTTAATCAGGTTAATGGCTTTATAGGTGGTCATAACGGTTCCTTGTTAACTTATAGATACTTTGCTTTTCTACGGATTAAGGTTGCTTTAGATCACTATACTTTGATTCCTGTCTATATGCCGATTTGTGACCCATACTAGACTCAGGAAAAGAGCTAAAATAGGACACAGTGATGAAAAGAGTCGAAGGTAAAGTTGCCATTGTTACTGGCGGCGCATTAGGTATTGGACGGGCCGTTTGTCTGGAATTAGCTAAAGAGGGTGCCAAGGTTGCAGTAACGGACATAGCGGACGATGAAGGGCAAAAAGTCGTCAATGAAATTAAAGGCTTTGGCGGTACAGCCAAATATTGGCATATCGATACGGCCAATGAAGACGAAGTAGGCCAAACGTTTTCCGACATTGCGAAAGAGTTCGGGTCAATCGATGTTTTAGTCAATAACGCCGGCATTGCTGGGGTTAATAAGCCGACGCACGAAATTACCAAAGACGAATGGGATAAGGTGATTAACGTTAATGTCAGTGGTGTTTTTTACTGTACTAAACACGCCATTCCGGCAATGAAAAAAGCAGGCGCGGGCAGCATTATTAATTTGTCATCAATTTACGGAATGATAGGTGCTGCCGATTTACCGCCTTACCATGCTTCTAAAGGCGCGGTCAGATTAATGAGCAAAAACGATGCACTCATTTACGCAAAGGACAAAATTCGGGTCAATTCAGTGCACCCGGGCTTTATCTGGACGCCACTGGTGGAGCAGCTAGGGAAAGAGTCTGATGAAGGCGTGAATGCGTTCAGAAAGCAGCTGGATAGCCTGCACCCCATTGGTCATGTTGGTGAGTCTGAAGACATTGCTTACGGCGTGCTGTATTTGGCGTCGGATGAATCTAAATTTGTGACCGGAACGGAATTAGTGATTGATGGGGGCTATACCGCGCAGTAAAGCTCCCTTGCTTATGGTGGCAAGTAATAGGTGAACAAGACTTACAATTAAAAAAAAGGTATAGTTTTCAAAAAAATATAAAGGAACTTACCTTCTAATGATTGCTATGCATTTTACTTTAACCCGTCAAATGCCGCCAGCGGCCGGAATGATGGCTCTGTTAGGCCTTGCTGTTGTTGTCGGCGCCGTATCACAAATTTACCTGGCGAATATTCTCACCTACCCGATGGAGTGGTTTGATTCAATAGCCTACGAACTGGAGGTTATGCTGGCCAGTGTATTGCATCTGGTTGGCTTTTATTCTGAACTCCCCTGGCCGTCACCGTCGCGCATAGCACGGTCGATTGACGTGGGCGTGTTTGGTGGTCTTCTCTATATCGCATCAGAGGTGTTGTACGTTATTGCCGTAGTGGTTGTCGCGACCCGACAGGCAACTCAGAGTGGCTCAGCACCGAGCGCGAAAGTGCCGAAGAAGCTGATTTCCTTTTATCTTGTCATGGGTCTAATTTATACATTCAGTTTCTTTTACCTTGGTATGTTCATTGCTGGCATAGCGAGTACCTATGAAATGGCGTTTTCAATGATTTTGAACGCCGATAGTATACAGAAGGTGATTTTGTACGGTTTGCCCTGGAAACTGGTGCTTTTTGTTCCGCTTCAGTTGGCTTTGTTGGTTGGACTCTGGACAAAGCAAAGCTGGTTCAAACGCGTTTTTCTGGCATACCTTCTGTTAGACGTTCTTTACTACGCCGCATTTACTCTGTCGGCCTTAAGTTACGGGATTTATGTCGGGCTTATTGTCAGCCTACTTGCGTTGCTTCTCTTTTTACCTTACTTCCTTAGGAAGTAAGTTATTGGTAATTAAATGTCCGCAGCAGTAACAGGGCTTTTCACAGCGTGGAAATAGGCCTATTCTAGGCCTATACAACTTATTAACTTAAGGTATCTTTTTGCGAAACCTTCTTGTTACTGTTTTTCTGTTATTAGCTGCGGCGCCTTTAATGGCACAGGATAAAACACTCAAAGTGGGTGTGTACCATAATCCGCCGAAAATCATGTTCGATGAATACGGGAAGTTAAGCGGTATTCATGGTGAGCTATTAACGGTTATTGCCGAGCGCCACAATTGGCAACTGCTGCCTGTTGAATGCGATTGGGAGCAGTGCCTGACGTTTTTGCAGCAAGGGAAAATAGATATTCTTCCGGACGTTGCCAAAAATGATACCCGGGCTCAATGGGCAGAGTTTCATGAGGAAGCTGCACTGCTTAGCTGGTCGCAACTGTATGCCGCAAAGAATGAGAAAATTACCAGTCTGCTGGATTTAAACAGTAAACGTGTCGCGGTTTTAAAAGGCTCTGTACAGGAAAGCTACTTACAACAACTGATTGAAAGCTTTGAATTAAAAAGTGAGCTTTATCCGGTGGAAAGTTTTAGCGAGGGCTTTGACGCAGTATTCACAGGTAAAGCGAACGCAGTTGCAACCAATCAGTTTTTCGGGAACCAGCAAGTGGTTGATCGAAGCGTTGAAATGACGCCTATCATGTTCCTACCAAGTGAACTCTTTTTTGCCGTATCTCAACAGTCAAGTTCAGACATTCTAACCACAATAGATAACGAGCTTAAGCGCTTAAAGGCCGACGAGAACTCAGTTTATTACCAAATAATTGAACGCTGGAGCTCCCAACAAAAGGCGGTCAGTGTTCCTTCCTATGTGTGGTGGATAATAGCGGCACTGGTGTTACTTGCTGTGGGCGTGCTGTTCTTTAATCAGCTATTAAGACGTAAAGTCTCAGACAGAACAAAAGCTCTGGCGCAAAGTAAGTACCGTTTAAATACCATTCTGGATAGCGTGGAAGCCTACATTTACATTAAAGATAAAGACCTAAAATACCAGTATGCGAACTGGCAGGTGTTAAAGCTGTTCAAGCTGGAGCTTGAAGATATTATTGGCAAAACCGATTATGACTTGTTCGATAAGACCACGGCCGATCAGCTTAAGAGTTATGACAGTAAAGTGCTGGAGAGTGGACACCGGTTGGCTCAGAGCGAGGTGAATAACCTGCCCGGCGATAAAGATATCCATCAATTTTGGTCAGTTAAAGTCCCGCTATTTGATTCAACGAACCAAGTAGTCGGATTGTGCGGTATTTCGACAGATATTTCCGAATACCAGAATATGAAGGAAGAAATCCAGTCTCTTGCCTACTTTGATCCCTTAACCGGGTTAGCAAATCGACGTTTTATGCTTGAACGCTTAAACGAAGAGTTTGACCTTTACCAGAGTGGCGGCGGAGACGGCGTATTGGTTATGCTCGACATTGATCACTTCAAAAAGATTAACGACAGCTTTAGCCATGACACCGGGGACGAATTGCTCATTTTATTTGGTCAGAGGTTGGAGTCTGAATTACGCCAGGCTGACAATGCCGGGCGTTTAGGCTCGGACGAGTTCATGGTGTTGTTGAAAAGTGAAAAAGGCCAAAGTTTACGTGACGACAATAATTTGCGTCAGCGATTACAAGTACTTTTAGAGCGGCTGGGGGAGCCTTATAAGCTAGGCGGCAGTCTTGAGTCAGTGTCAGTGAGTATGGGGATTACTTTATTTTCTGATGCGCAAAGTACAAGTGATTTAATGCAAGCGGCTGACTTGGCGTTATCACAGGCAAAAGAAACAAATGCATCGAAATTGCAGTTTTTTAATACCGGAATACAGAGAGAGTTTAATTATCGACAGCAGCTCATTGCAGCTTTGCGAAAGGCGATAAAATCTGAAACTCTGGAAATCTATTTACAGCCGCAATACCAGCAGGTATCACCCGACTCGACTTTAAACTGTTTAGGTTTTGAGGCCTTGTTACGTTGGTGCGATGATGAGCTTGGCTGGGTCTCTCCCGCTGAGTTTATTCCATTAGCAGAGAGTCAGGGGCTCATGCCCGACCTGCACAGACTGGTGCTTGACCAGGTGCTGTCTAGCATCCCGAGGTTGCAGCGTTCCGCTCCTGAGTGTGGTGCGCGGGTTGCTATAAATGTCAGTGCCAGTCAGTTTAAAACCGAAGGTTTTGTTGAAGATATCGAACAACGGTTGCTGGCAACAGGCATACCGGGAGAGTTGCTGGAATTAGAAGTCACAGAAAGTATGTTGATTGACGATATTGAGCATACTGCGAACAACATGGAGCGGCTTAAAGCTCTGGGTGTCACGTTCGCTTTAGATGACTTTGGTACGGGATATGCCTCGTTAGGTTATTTAAAACGCTTGCCGCTGAACTCACTGAAGATAGATCAGTCTTTTATTCGGGATTTGCACACCAACAATAGTGACGAAGCCATTGTGCGCACTGTAATCGCTTTAGGAAACAGCCTGGATTTAGACATTATTGCTGAGGGCGTGGAAACCGAAGAGCATTTGCTTAAGCTTCAGGAAATGGGCTGTTTTCGTTTTCAGGGGTATTATTTTGCAAGGCCAGAGCCGGTCAGCTTTTGGACCTCCAGTGAGAAAGATTAAGTTATGCTGATATCCTTTTTGTGTAATTCTATTGTGGTTGGCTTGGCGGTTATTTTTCATTATGAAGCGCTAAACCGGATAGGCTGGCTTATTACCCACATGAGAATGTTCAGCCAAATTCGACTCATGTTTGGGGTCATACTTGCTATTATTGCTCACACTGTCGAAGTTGCCATTTTTGCTGTTGCCTATTACCTCATGCACCACGAACAAGGGTTCGGCACCTTAGTAGGAAACTTTGACGGCAGCTTTTTAGATGCCTTGTACTTTTCTTTTACGGTTTTTACTACGGTGGGTTTTGGTGATATTGAGCCATCAGGCACCTTAAGGTTCTTAACCGGTGTTGAGGGCCTAACAGGACTGGTTTTAATTACCTGGACGGCTTCTTTCCTGTATGTCGAAATGCAGCGTTATTGGCACCGGTAGTTGAAACATTTGCTAACAGAAGCCTGCTTCTATAACGCCGCTAAGCGGTGTATCTTTATGGTTAAGGCACGGCAGCTTGGAAAACAAAACTGATGATGCAGGAAACATTAAAAATTTTGGTAGTGGATGACGATGCGCGGCTTCGAAGCTTGTTGGAACGTTATCTTACTGAGCAGAACTTTCAGGTACGAGTCGCGCAGGATTCGGAGCAAATGGACCGTTTGCTGACCCGTGAGAATTTTAATTTACTGGTATTAGATCTGATGCTGCCGGGTGAAGACGGACTGTCTATTTGTAAACGTCTACGCAGCGAAGGTAATAACCTGCCGGTTATTATGCTGACCGCCAAAGGCGATGAAGTTGATCGTATTATTGGCCTGGAGTTGGGGGCTGACGATTATCTGGCAAAACCCTTTAACCCCCGCGAGTTGCTGGCGCGGATAAGGGCGGTATTGCGTCGCCGCGGTACCGAAGTACCTGGTGCACCTTCGCAGGAAGATCAGGAAGTCACTTTTGGTGAGTTCAGACTGAATCTGGGAACTCGTGAAATGTTTCGTGGCGACACACCAATGCCGCTGACCAGTGGTGAGTTTGCTGTTTTGAAGGCTTTAGTCAGCAATGCTCGTCAGCCGCTTTCCCGCGATAAACTAATGCACCTTGCACGCGGGCGTGACTACAGCGCACTGGAACGCTCTATAGATGTTCAGGTATCACGCTTACGTCGTATGCTTGAAGTTGACCCCACTAAACCGCGTTATATTCAAACGGTCTGGGGCTTAGGTTATGTGTTTGTACCGGATGGTCAGCTGAAGTCCTGATGAAGTTATTTCCCAAGTCAGCGTTTGCCCGCACGGTTGCGCTGCTGGCTCTTGTATTGCTTATTAACCAGCTCGTCTCTTACGTGATGGTGAGTAACTATGTTGTCCGGCCTTCCATTGAGCAAATTAATGAGTTGGTGGCTAAACATATCCGCACGATGTTCATTCCTCGTCAGCATTCAGCTGAAACCGAACGTGAATTGATGTCTTATTACACTGAAGCCACTGGCATAGAAGTGTTTAATGACACTGAAGCCGAGCAGCAGGGCCTGGGCAACTCCACCTATTACGGCTACTTGTCGGATGACATGAGCGACATGCTGGGCGGGGAGTCACAGGTTAGAGTTGCTCAGGGGCAAAAGTTTTACCTTTGGGTAAAGCCACCCCGGGCGCCCGACTTCTGGATACGTGTTCCGTTGGATAGCATGCAGCGCGGACAGTTCTCTCCGCTGGTGATGTACTTGGTGTTAATTGGTCTTTTGAGTGTATTCGGCGGTATGCTGTTTGCTAATTGGCTGAACAGGCCACTTAAAGCACTGGAAGAATCGGCGCGCAGAGTAGGGCGAGGAGAATTCCCTGAGCAACTGCCTGAAAAAGGCGCAAACGAAATTATGGCGGTAACCCGGGCTTTTAACCAAATGTCGCGGGGTATTCGTGAGCTTGAAAATGACCGTAACCTGTTAATGGCAGGGGTTTCTCATGACTTAAGAACGCCACTGACGCGCATTCGCCTGGCCGCTGAAATGATGCCGCAGGAAGACGGTTCTCTGGCTCAGGGGATCGTTGAAGATATCGATGACATGAATGACATTATCGATCAGTTTATTGATTATGTCCGTCTTGATCAGCAGGAGCGCAGCAGCAAAGAGTCTCTTAATGAACTCATTGAGCAAACGGTGGCGAATGTACCGGACAACTGGACAAAGCAATTTGAACTTGATTTAGGGACGTTGCCTTTGGTTTGGTTGCGCCCGTTATCGATGAAGCGCGTCATTATTAATTTGCTGGAAAACGCTGAGCGTTACGGTAAGCAGCGGGTTGTGGTCAGCTCTGGTCACGATAAAAAGCAAAAACGGGTCTGGTTCCGGATAACCGACGACGGCCCTGGCATTCCCGAGGAACAACAAGAGAAACTCTTTGAGCCTTTCACTCAGGGTGATAAAGCGCGTGGTGGTGTAGGCTCAGGGCTTGGGTTGGCAATTATTAAGCGTATTGTTGATCGTCACGACGGCGATATAAAACTGCAAAACCGCCCGGAAGGCGGTTTGTGTGTCCGAATTGAGCTGCCGCTGTACCAGAAACGGCAGTAACCTGGCTTATTGCAGCAGGCGGTTAATGCCATTTAATGCGGCAACGCGGTACGCTTCTGCCATAGTCGGATAGTTAAAGGTGGTGTTGACGAAGTAATCGATGGTATTACCACCGTTTTTCTGCTCCATAATAGCCTGACCAATGTGTACTATTTCTGAAGCCCTTTCACCAAAGCAATGAAGACCCAGCAGCTCTCTGGTTTCGCGGTGGAATAACAGTTTCAGGCAACCCACATCGGCACCCGATATTTGCGCCCGGGCAAGATGCTTGAACTGAGCTCGGCCAACTTCATAAGGCACTTTCATTTCGGTGAGCTCTTCTTCGGTTTTACCCACTGAGCTGATTTCCGGAATGGTGTAAATACCCGTCGGTATGTCACTCACCAGAACTTTGTCACAGTCGCCGTTAATAATGGCTGACGCACAGATGCGGCCCTGATCGTAAGCGGCACTGGCTAAGCTGGGGTACCCAATAATGTCACCCACTGCATAGATATTTTCCACGGCTGTCTGGTAGTTGTCATTCACTTCCAGTTGCCCCCGGTAGTTGGGCTCAAGGCCCACAGACTGACAGTTTAGCTCTTCTATGTTACCAGAACGGCCATTAGCAAAAAGCAGGCAGTCGGCAGCCATGGTCTTGCCGGACTTGGTTTTCAGAACGACTTTATCGTCATAGCCAGTAATGGTGTCATATTCTTCGTTATGACGGATGACTACGCCGCTGTTGCGCAAGTGGTAGCTGAGCGCATCGGAAATTTCAGCATCCAGAAAAGACAGCAAACGTTCGCGCTGATTAATGAGATCCACTTTAACGCCCATTCCACGGAAAATACTGGCGTATTCACTTCCGACCACACCTGCACCATAAATTAAAATGGTTTTAGGCTCGTGTGACAATGACAGAACCTTGTCTGAGTCGTAAATGCGGGGGTGCGAAAAATCGACGTCTTCGGGATTATACGGCCGGGAGCCGGTCGCGATAACAACATGTTTTGTAATCAGGTCATCCACCGAACCGTCTAGCTTAGTTACCCGAATACGGTTCTTGTCTAAAAATGAGGCCTTACCGTGTACGACGGTGACATCATTGCGGTCGTAAAACGAACTGCGCAGCTTGACCTGTTTGCGGATAACCGACTCAGCGTAGTGCAATATGTGGCTGAAAGTCATGCCGCTTTGCCAGCCTGGCCCTGAGAATAGTGGGTTGTTATTGTACTCAATTAAACGACTGACCGAATGGCGCAGGGCTTTTGAGGGAATGGTTCCCCAGTGAGTACAGCCGCCGCCAAGAGCTTTATGTTTTTCTACAATGGCAACGTTGTAGCCGCTTTTGGCCAGTTGCATAGCAGCGCCTTCGCCGCCGGGGCCAGTACCGATGACAACCACATCGTATTCAGTTTCGGTTTCAGGCTTTATTGCAGTCATATTACTCGCTTCACTACCGGTGGACGGGTTTTAGATAGTAGCACTCTATAAGAAAAGCGTAAATTGACACTGTTTTCTGTGCGCAGACTCGTTATAGTAAAGAGAGACAATGACTTGGACCTGTCGTATGAGTAAAGAAAAACAAGTCCCGCAAATTTTATCCCGTCGCGTTGTTGCGCAAAGCCGGCTAATGCGTGTAGAAGCGGTTGATCTTAAGTTCAGCAATGGTGAGCAGCGCCAGTTTGAGCGTATGAAAGGCAGTGGCCGTGGCGCGGTAATGATTGTTCCCTGCATTGACGATGACACCTTATTGCTTATTCGCGAGTACGCAGCAGGCCTGCATGACTATCAGCTAGGCTTTCCCAAAGGGCTTATCGACCCGGGTGAAACACCGGAAGAAGCAGCACAGCGCGAGTTGAAAGAAGAAGTTGGCTACGGTAGTCACCAGCTTGAGTTTCTAATGGAATTGAGTCTCGCGCCTCAGTTCTTTTCCGCGAAAATGAGTGTTTTTGTCGCTCGTGACTTATACCCTGAGAGCTTACCCGGTGATGAGCCTGAGCCTCTGGAAAAAGTTACCTGGTCTATCAGTGACATTAATAACCTGTTTGCTCAGCCGGATTTTTCAGAAGCCCGCAGCGTTGCTGCGCTGTTAATGTTGTTGCGTAATCAGGGTGAGGACCGGTAGTGGCAGAAACCATGCTGAATCGACTGAAAGAGATTGCAATAGAAGCCGGCGGCGTTATTTTGTCCATGTACGAAAGACGTGACTACAGTACTGCAGAAAAGACTGATGACTCCCCCGTTACTACCGCCGATATTGTCGCTAGTGAGCTGATAGAAGACCGGCTTAAACAATCCTTTCCGGGCATTCCTGTAATTTCTGAAGAAAGTGAGCACCAGGACTATAACGAGCGCCGTCAGTGGAAGGCCTATTTCATTATCGACCCTATTGACGGAACTCAGGAGTTTATTGCCCGCTCGGGTGACTTTGCCGTAAACATTGCTTATGTGGAACACAATGAACCGGTTATTGGTGTTATTTTCTGGCCGGTAGGTGAAGCGCTTTATTACGCGCAGAAAGGGCTAGGAGCTTTTAAAAAGGACGCCACAGAAAGCCGGTCTATTAATGTCCGTAAGTTTAATGACCCTAAGACTGACCCCATTATTATTGCCATTAGCCGTCGCCAGGCCCGGGAACCGGTGCTGAACCGCCTTCAAACTGAACGTGATGTCCAGCCTTTGCCAACCGGAAGTTGTTCACTAAAAGCCTGCTTCATTGCCGAAGGCAAAGCCGATTGCTTTTTACGGCTGGGCCCAACCGGCGAATGGGATACAGCCGCGTCTCAAGTGATTGTGGGTGAAGCTGGTGGGCGTATCGTCAATGAAAACTTTGAGCCAATTACCTACAATCGAACGGTCAGTTTGCTAAACCCTAACTTTCTGGTTTTGGGCGACCAAAGCGTTCCATGGGACGAGATCTTCATTGCTCGCCAGGCTCGCTTCCGGTAACACTGTCTTTATCGACAATATCGACGCTTTCGTGTAATTCGGAGAAAACAATAACGGCCTCGCCGGACTTTAATCGTTGCTTCAGTTGCTCGACTTTTGTGTCGAAACTGAGTTCCTGACTGCCGTAATCTGTTCCTTCTCTCAGTACTACGGATTCGAGTAAACTATTCAGTGTTTCCTGATCCACTTCCTGCCAGGGAATAATCATTTGTCCTCCGTTTGCTGTAGTTCTTCGGTTAGCTCTGCCAGCTCTTCTTCCGCTGTCATCCAGGCGCTCTCTTGTTGTTGTAAGTCTTTCTGCGCTTGCGCCTGTTGGTCTAATAGTTTCTGTAACTTAGCTTTGTTGGCATCCTCATAGAGGCTGCTATCGCTGAGTTGTTCATGAATATCGGCCAACTTCAGTTCCAGTGTGTGAATGCTTTTTTCTGCTTTTTCGATTTGTTGGCGCAAAGGTTTTGTCTTTTGTCGTGCTTCGGCTTCTTTGCGTTTTTGCTGTTTACGATCGTCGCGTTGACGCGTGGCCGGTTGCTCGCTGCGTTTGTCATTGGCTGCCTGTTGCTGCAGCCAGTCATGGTAGGCCTCTAAATCGCCGTCGAAGGTTTCGGCTTTACCATCGGCAACCAGGCAAAATTCATCAACAGTGGTGCGTAGCAAGTGTCTATCGTGCGAAACCACAATCAGCGCGCCTTCGTATTCCTGCAAAGCGGCAACCAGAGCATCGCGCAGACCTAAATCGAGGTGGTTGGTTGGCTCATCCAGCAGCAATAAATTTGGCCGTTGATAAATAATCAGCGCCAGGGCTAAACGCGCTTTTTCACCGCCTGACATGGGTTCAACCGAGCGGGTTGCCTGATCTCCGGAAAAGCCAAAGTTACCTAAAAAGTCACGCAGCTTCTGTTCACTGGCTTGCTTGTCTATGCGCTGTAAATGCAACAGCGCCGATGCTGCCAGGTCCAGAGTTTCCAACTGATGCTGAGCAAAATAGCCAATACTGAGCCCCGGGTTAACCAGCCGCTCTCCGGCCATAGGTTTTAATTCCCCCGCCAGCAGTTTAATCAGCGTTGATTTACCTGCGCCGTTACGGCCAAGTAACCCTAAGCGGGTCCCCGGCACCAGGTTGAGCTTAATTTTTTCTAGTATGGTGGTGTCACCATAGCCTGCTTTGGCGTCACGAAGGGTCAGCAGTGGGTTAGGTAACTTTTCTGGTGTCAGAAAGTGAAAATCGATGCCGCTTTCGGCGCGAAGTGGCGCCTGGTTGGGCAACTTTTCAATGGCTTTTAAGCGGCTTTGTGCCTGTTTGGCCTTGCTGGCCTTATAGCGAAACCGATCAACGTAGGCTTGCAAATGTTGACGCATAACCTGTGCTTTTTCGTACTCACTCTGTTGCTGAGCCATATGCTCTGCCCGTTGGCGCTCAAACTGAGAGTAATTACCGCGGTAACTGTTCAACTTTTTATGCTCAATATGAACAATGTCGGTGGTTACAGAGTCGAGAAAATCACGGTCGTGCGATATCAGCAATAGCGTTCCATCGTATTGCTTTAACCAGCTTTCCAGCCAGAAAATCGCATCAACGTCTAAGTGGTTGGTTGGCTCATCCAACAGCATTAAATCGGCACGGGCAATCAGTACCTGTGCCAAATTAAGACGCATACGCCAACCACCGGAAAAGGCTTTCACCGGTTGTTGCAGCTGCTGCTGAGTGAAACCAAGGCCGGCCATTAAACTGGCCGTTCTTGGCTGAATGTCGTAGGCACCAATTGCAGCGAGTTTGTCGTGACAGTGCGCAATGGCTTCGCCATTATTGTCGGCCTCGGCTTTGGTAAGTTGCGCTTCTAGCTGACGGAACTCGGCGTCACCGTCCATTACATAGTCGATAGCGGACTTATCCAGTGCCGGAGTGTCCTGTGCTACGCTGGCTATGCGCCAGTCGGCGGGTAAATGTATGTTTCCGCTGTCGGCACTAAGCTCACCACGCAGCAAGGCAAACAGCGATGACTTGCCGCAGCCATTGCGGCCTACCAGGCCAACGCGGTGTCCCGGGAATACTTGTAAGTCACTGTCTTCAAATAAAACATCACCGCCACGCAACAAGGTGATAGCTTCAGCACGGATCATAAACTACTCTTCATTTTGTACAGCTGTTCAGCTGCGGTATCATAGACATGTTCTGCTCACAATTCTAACACAGGAGCTGTTGTGGCTAGAGAAAAGAAGCGATTTATTGCCGGGGCGGTTTGTCCCAAATGCGATGCCATGGACACGCTCATGCTTTTTATCGAAAACGATATCGAACAAGTTGAATGCGTGCAATGTAAGCACCGGTTTAGTGAGCCCAAGGAGCAGGGTGGTGGTAGCGAGCGTCAGTTTGACCAGGTCATTGGCGTATTTAAGCCAGACTAACGCACTATTGGGGAGGCACCATGACAAACACCGACGGTAGCCGCTATGAGAACTGCCTTTATCGTGTTGAGCAATTGCAGAAAGGCGAAAAAAAGGCAGCTGAAGCCAGCGCAATGAATATGATGCAGCTGATGTCAGCCGCTGGTAAAGCCGTTTTCAAGCAGTTACAAAGACGCTTCCCGGCACCGGCGCGTATTGCAGTATGTTGCGGTGAGGGCAATAACGGTGGCGATGGTTACATTGTTGCCCGACTGGCTCAGGAGGCGGGGTATCAGGTACAGGTATTTGCTCTAAAGCCCAATGCAGAGCTTTCAGACCCCTTAGAATCTGATGCGCACCGGGCTCGCTCAGCCTGGCGCGAGCAGGGGGGCAACGAAAAAGCCCTGCTCGATTGTGCACCTGATCAGTTTGACCTTGTGGTAGATGCGTTGTTTGGTGTTGGACTGAATAGAGCCCTCGAGGGAGACCCCGTGACCTGGGTACAACATGTCAATGCCAGTTCTACGCCGGTGATCTCAGTCGATGTGCCTTCTGGTTTAAATGCCGATAACGGCCATGTTCCCGGTGCTGCCGTGCGCGCCCACCTAACGGTAAGTCTGGTGGCATTAAAGCGCGGTTTACTCACAGGTAAAGCTCAGAATCATACGGGTGAGCTTGTTTTAGAGGACTTAGGCATTGGTGAGACCTTTAAGCAGCAAAATGAAGCCGACTGGTTTCGGGTCGATGCCGGAGGGTTAGGCAATTGGCTACCGGCCCGGGCGCGCTGCACTCATAAAGGCGAACAAGGCCATGTGCTTATCGTGGGTGGACAACCGGGTATGTCAGGGGCGGTGATACTGGCTATGAAGTCCGCCTTGCGAGCAGGTGCCGGTAAAGTTTCAGTGGCCTGCCACCCCGACGTACAAGCAATTGTTGCAGCGACTCAGCCAGAAGCTATGGTGCATTCTATTAAAGACGAAGATACGTTAAAGCCGTTGTTACGTGAGGCCTCGGCGATTGCTCTTGGTCCCGGGTTAGGGCAAAGCCGTTGGAGTCACGATGTGTTTTCACAAGTGATGAAGGCGGATGCATTGAAAGTGATAGACGCCGATGGGTTGAATTTACTGGCAAGTTATCCAGCCCGGTCGTCAAAGTTATTGCTGACGCCACACCCGGGAGAGGCGGCCAGATTACTGCAAACCACAGCTGATGAAGTGGAAGCCGATAGGTTTTTAGCGGTAACACAACTACGCGAAAAGTACGGTGCTCAAGTTTTACTTAAAGGCGCCGGCTCACTGTTGGTCACCGATCGCGGGAGATGCCTGATTGACAGAGGTTCACCGGCAATGGCGTCGGGTGGTATGGGTGATTTATTAACGGGGTTGATAAGCGGCCTGTTAGCGCAAAGAATGGCACCGGCACAGGCATTAATTGCCGGCGCCTTATGGCATGCCATGGCTGGTGAAGAAGCAGGAAAAGATGGCGAGCGGGGAACCTTAGCCTCTGATTTGTTGCCCTATATACGGCGGTTGGTGAATGGATATGGAAGGGACGATGACTGAGGTACACCACTGTAAATTAGCAAATGAAGCTGAGACGCTGGCGCTTGCGAAGAAATTTTCAGAAGTTTTACAAGCTCCTTTGGTGGTCTATTTGAAAGGGGAATTAGGTGCCGGTAAGACAGCATTTTGTCGTGGTGTTATTCAGGCTTTGGGCCATTGTGGCGCGGTAAAAAGTCCCACCTACACCCTTGTAGAGCCTTATCAGCTGCAGGGATGGCGCATTCACCATTTTGATTTGTATCGGTTGGCTGATCCGGAAGAGCTTGAGTACATGGGAATTCGTGATTATTTTGCCGAAGATACGCTAAACTTTATAGAATGGCCTGATAAAGGCTATGGCTGGCTACCGGGAGCGGACATAGAAATCCGAATCGAGTATGCTGGTGAAGGACGTAAAATAACTTTCAGTGCGCTAACTGAAGCCGGACAAAGAATAATTAAAACATTATGATGCAGCGATTTTGGGTGTTTTTGTTTGCTTGTGTTCCTCTGTGGGCATGGGCTGACAATAGTGTAGACAGTGTAAGGGTGTGGCCATCTCCGGATAAAACGCGGGTGGTTTTTGACTTGTCTGATACACCGGACTATTCCTATTTCACGCTTTATCAGCAAAAGCCTTATCGGCTGGTTATTGATTTCAACAATACGTCGCTAAAAGCGGATTTGAGTAATTTGGGTAAAGACTCTCTGCTGGTGGATAAAATTCGCACCAGTTCGCCCAAAAACTCCCGTAGCACTCGCATCGTTATTGAACTGGACTCAAAAAGTGACGCGAACCTGTTTACCCTTCCGGCCAACGACTCTTATAAAGATCGCTTAGTGGTGGACTTACCGGGTAAGTCGATTGAGCGCAGCGGACCGGCAAAATCCGTTTCTGAACTGAAAGACAGGCGCGTAACCGTTGCCATTGACGCTGGTCATGGTGGTGATGATCCCGGCTCTATTGGTCCACGCGGCACCTACGAGAAGCACGTCGTTATTCGTATCGCGCGGGCGCTGGCTAAGCTGATTAATGATGACCCGGGTATGCAGGCTTATTTGATTCGTACTGGTGATTACTACGTAGGCCTTAATGAACGCCCGCAGAAAGCCTGGGATGCTAAAGCGGACTTCTTTGTTTCTATTCACGCTGATGCCTTTCATTCACCTCAGCCCAATGGAGGGTCTGTGTGGGTGCTATCAAAACGCCGGGCGGATTCTGAAGTGGGTCGTTGGCTGGAAAACCGCGAACAGCAATCGGAGTTGCTGGGTGGGGTAACGGACATCCTCAGTAAAAATGGACACGAACCTTATTTGGCTGAAACTCTACTGGACATGTCAATGGACAGTTCTATTGCCGGTGCCTATAGTGCGGCAAAACACATTATTGATGAAATGTCAGCAGTAACCAAAATGCATAAGCGCACGCCACAGGCTGCTAGCCTGGCCGTGCTAAAATCACCAGATAAACCGTCATTACTGGTAGAAACAGGGTTCATTTCTAACCCCAGAGAAGAGCAACTGCTAACCAGTAATGCCCATCAGCAAAAACTGGCGCGAGCGCTTTATAATGGTATCCGGCGTTATTTTGTCAGTAACCCAATCGACAATACTTACTTGGCCAATCAAAGTAGTTTTACCTATACCGTGAAGTCGGGTGACTCTTTGTCTGTTCTCGCTCAGCGTTATAACACTACCGTCAAAGCCATTAAATCTGAAAATAGTCTGGCCAGTAATACGCTTAAAATTGGCCAGAAGCTGACGATCCCGAGTCGCTGATGGCTATTCAGCAGTTACCCATTGAGCTGGCGAACCAAATTGCTGCGGGTGAAGTGGTTGAGCGCCCTTCGTCGGTGGTTAAAGAGTTAGTTGAAAATGCGCTCGACGCCGGTGCAACCCAGTTAGTACTGGATATAGAACAGGGCGGCAGCAAGCGAATAAGAATTCGTGATAACGGCTGCGGTATTGTTAAGCAGGAACTAACGCTGGCGTTAAGCCGGCATGCCACCAGTAAAATCAAAAGTCTGGATGACTTGGAACATATTGGCAGCCTTGGCTTTCGTGGTGAGGCTTTGGCCAGTATTAGTTCGGTTTCTCGTTTACGTTTAATATCAAAACCGCCGGAGCAAGAAGAAGCCTGGCAGGCCTGGGCCGAAGGCCGGGACATGCAGGTTAATATTGAGCCGGCTGCTCACCCCGACGGCACCACGGTTGATATTCAGGACCTATTTTTTAACACGCCGGCAAGACGTAAGTTTCTGCGTACAGAAAAAACTGAATTCACTCATATTGATGAAGTGATAAAGCGTATTGCGCTCAGTCGTTTTGAAGTTGGTTTCCAACTGAATCATAACGGCAAATCAGTCCGTATGTTTCCGCAGGCGCTGAGCGAAAAACAACAGTTGCAGCGGTTGGCAAAAATTTGCGGTGGTGGCTTTGCTGAACAAGCTTCGACTGTCGATGCGGTGGACGGAGATTTTCATTTAACTGGCTGGCTCGTTCCCCCTGAGCATTGCCGGCACCAGGGTGATATTCAATATTTTTTCGTAAATGGTCGCATGATGCGGGACAAGCTGTTGTCGCATGCGGTACGCCAGGCGTATGAAAAGTATTTGCCAAACGAGCGGGTCCCCACTTTTGTGCTCTATTTTGAATTGCCGTCAGAGCAGGTGGATGTGAATGTGCATCCGGCCAAACATGAAGTGCGGTTTCATCGCCAGCGGCAAGTGCACGACTTTATTCTGACGCGTATTGAGCAAGCTTTGATGCAGTTGGTTGCAACAGATAGCCCGCAATCTGCTGTGACTCACCAGCATCATTATGGTTCACAAGAACGCCCGTCAGGACCAACGTCGTTTCCTTCCGGCAGAGCTTCAGGCGGAAGTGTCTTAGGTGAAAGAAAAGCATCAGGTTCGTTGTTGCCAAATGCCGCCCGAGTTCAAAATAGTATCAGTAGCGGACAACCCCAGACAGAGCCAGGGGCGGTAAAATCGGAAGAAAACTGGCGGGTCCTTACGGTTTTTAATGGTGTTTACGCGCTTATTAGAAATGAACAAAACCTGGCCTGGCTAAACCTGGCAAAAGTGCATACCGAATGCGTTGCCCAAAAGCTGGTTCAACAACTGCAGGACGGGCTCAATGGCCAGCCACTGCTAGTACCGGTGGCGATTAATTTAGCCAACTTACCGGGCCCGGCAAGTCAGTGGCCGCAACAGGAGTTGAATCAGTGTGGCGTAGTGTATCAGTGTCAGCGCGAACAGGTCATTATTGAGCAAATGCCTGAAATGCTGCGTCAGGGGAATGTGGTTAGTGGCTTTACCGAATTATTAAAGCTATTAACAGAAGGTGCTGAAACTGAGGCGTTGGCGAGTTGGCTTGCGCAGTTTGCGGGTCTTGAGTCATACAGCATCACTCAGGCTGAACATTGGCTTATCCAGTGGCGTTCACAGCTTTTTGAAGCACCGGATGTACTGCAGCGATTGCCGCTACCCGGAGAACGTCATGCACAGTAAGGACGCTGTTATAGCGATTTATGGGCCGACAGCATCGGGCAAAACGGCGTTGTCACTGGCTCTATGTAAGCAACTGGATTGCGAAATTATTTCTGTAGATTCAGCACTGATATACCGCGGTATGGATATTGGTACAGCTAAGCCCAGCGCCGAGGAACAAGCTCAAGTTCCTCATCATTTACTGGATATTCGTGACCCGGCTGAAACCTATTCCGCGGCCGACTTTCAAAAAGACGCTTTGGCATTAATTGAAGACATTCAGCAACGTGGCAAAGTACCTTTGTTGGTTGGCGGCACCATGTTGTATTTTAAAGCATTGCTGGAAGGACTCTCGCACTTACCTGAGTCGGATGCGAGCGTACGAGAAAGGCTTTCGGCTGAGTGGCATGACAAAGGGCTAACTGAGTTACACAAGCAACTGCAGGAAGTGGATCCGGTAAGCGCTGAACGCATTCACCCAAATGACCCTCAGCGGATTATACGTGCTCTGGAAGTGTATGAACTCGCCGGTAAAAGCCTGACGGAACTTACGCGGGAACGCTACGGTCAGTTGGATAAACCTATTTATCAATTTGCGGTGGCCCCGGCAGAACGGGAAGTTTTACACCAGCGTATCGAACAGCGCTTTGACCAGATGTTGGCACAACCTTTTGAAGACGAAGTCAAAAAGCTGTTTGACCGCGATGATCTGCATACGGATCTTCCGTCAATACGCAGCGTCGGTTATCGTCAAATGTGGCAGTACCTTGCCGGTGAACTCAGCTATGATGAAATGCGCGAGCGCGGCATTATAGCAACACGGCAGTTGGCAAAACGGCAAATGACATGGCTACGGGGCTGGCCCGGCGTTCATTGGCTGACCACTGGCGATACCGACATGGAGGCCAAAGTATTAAGGGTAATGCAGCAGCCGGCAAAGAAATTTGACCGTCAGGATTGAAATACGACGTTTAAGCCCGCAGATCCAATTTCTGACTAAATGAGTAATTCTTAACGTTTTTCTTATTGCAAAAATTCTTTACTGGTCTAGTGTGTCTTTACAGGTGACTGCAAATTGGCAGTCCTGTGGCTTACTATTTACACATTGGATATTAATAACGATAAAAAGGAATCCAAGATGGCTAAGGGGCAAACTTTACAAGACCCATTCTTAAATGCGTTACGTCGTGAACGCATACCAGTATCTATATACTTAGTTAATGGCATTAAATTACAAGGGCAAATTGAGTCTTTTGATCAGTTTGTTGTCTTATTAAAAAACACGGTTAGCCAAATGGTTTACAAGCATGCAATCTCAACGGTTGTGCCTGCGCGTATCCCACAAAATTATTTGCCGCAGCAAGCCGCAGAAGATATGGCTGAATTAGAAGATTAATAATGAAAGAGAGGTCTGAACAACTTGTTCGATAGGTATGAAGGTGGCGACTACGCAATATTGGTTCATGTGGATTTACCCGCAGAAGTTGACCGAGAAGATCTCTCAGAATTACAACTCTTAGCTGATTCTTCGGGCGTGAAAACGATGGGAGTGATGACATCCAGTCGTAGCTCCCCAACTCCCCGATATTTTGTTGGTAGTGGTAAGGCAGAAGAAATTGCCGAACAGGTGAAGCTGTTAGACGCCAACATTGTTATTTTTAATCACGCGCTGTCACCTACCCAAGAGCGAAACCTTGAGGCTGTTTGTAAATGCCGGGTTTTAGATCGTACAGGTCTTATTCTGGATATTTTCGCGCAGCGTGCGCGTACTCACGAGGGTAAGCTGCAAGTTGAGCTTGCGCAGTTGCGTCATATATCGACCCGGCTGGTACGAGGCTGGACCCACCTTGAGAGACAAAAAGGTGGTATAGGTTTACGTGGACCGGGTGAAACCCAGCTTGAGACCGACAGACGTTTAATTCGCGGACGTATTAAAAACATTTTAAAGCGTCTGGAAAAAGTGCAAAAGCAGCGGGAACAGGGTCGTCGGGCACGTAAGAAAGCAGATATTCCGACGGTATCGCTGGTGGGTTATACCAACGCTGGTAAGTCGACGTTGTTTAATCGCCTGACTGAGGCGGGTGTTTATGCGGCGGATCAACTATTCGCAACGCTTGATCCAACCCTCAGAAAACTTGCAGTAGAAGATATTGGCGACGTTATTCTGGCCGATACCGTTGGGTTTATCCGTCATTTGCCTCACGACTTGGTCGCTGCATTTAAAGCTACGTTACAAGAAACCCAGGAAGCGGATTTATTGTTGCATGTGGTTGATGTCAGCGACGAACAGCAGCAAAATAATATGGATCAGGTTGCTGAGGTTTTAGAAGAAATTGATGCGGGTGATGTACCTCAGTTAATTATTTGTAATAAAATAGATCAAGTAGATGGTGCCGAACCCAGAATCGATTACGATGATAACGAAAAGCCAATAAGAGTATGGGTTTCAGCTCAACAGGGGCTTGGTATTGAGCATGTGCTGGAAGCGTTGCGGCAGATACTTGGTCCACAGATGGTTGAGCTGTCCCTTAAAATCCCGCACTCAATGGGTAAATTACGTGGTACATTATACCGTTGGAATTGCGTAACATCAGAAGATGTTAACGAAAATGGCGAACTTGCGTTGCAAGTGCGAATGTCATCGGTAGACTGGCAGCGTTTACATAAGGCCTACGGCGATCAACTGGATGACTTGGTCATCCCTGAATAAAAATTATTAGCAACAGTTTTATTAAAAACTTGGAGCACTCAATGGCTTGGAATCAACCGGGAAACGGTAATAACAACGACCGTGACCCATGGAAAAATCAAGGTGGCCGGGATCAGGGGCCACCTGATCTCGACGAAGCAGTTCGCAAACTGTTTTCCAAATTCGGTTTTGGTGGCAAGAAAGGCGGCGGCTCGGGTGGCAGTTCAGGTATCCCGAGTAAAGGCATCGGTATTATCGCAATTATTGCGTTAATTGTTTGGTTTATCGCTGGCTTCTACACAGTAAAAGAAGCTGACCGCGGTGTTGTACTGCGTTTCGGTCAATTCCATTCACTGGTTGAGTCGGGACTTCACTGGCGTCCGGTATTTATTGACTCGGTAGAGCATGTTGACGTTAACAACATTCGCTCAGATAAGACCGACGGTTATATGCTGACTCAGGACGAAAACGTGGTGCGTGTTGAACTTGATGTTCAGTATCGTGTTGTTGATCCGCGTTCTTACCTATTTAATGTCGAAGATGCTGACGGCGTATTATCCAGAGCGACCGATAGCGCATTGCGTTATGTGGTTGGTCACACAACCATGGACGAAGTTTTGACCCGTGGTCGTGAAGAGGTCAGAGCCAACACGCTGGAAATGCTGGAAAAAACGATGAATCCGTACACCGTTGGTTTACAGATCGTCGATATTAACTTACTGCCAGCTCGTCCGCCGGAAGCGGTTAAAGACGCATTTGATGATGCCATCTCAGCACAGGAAGATGAAGAACGCTTCATCCGTGAAGCTGAGGCTTATGCTCGTGAAGTAGAGCCATTGGCACGTGGTCAGGTACGTCGTATGTTGCAGGAAGCACAGGCTTACCGTGAACAAATTATCCTGGAAGCTCAGGGTGAGGTTGCTCGCTTTGAAGAGCTGTTACCTCAATATCAAAATGCGCCAGAAGTCACTCGCGAGCGTATTTACTTAGATACGTTACAAGACCTTTATGCAAAAACGCCTAAAGTATTGGTTGACGTTGAAGGTGGTAATAACATGATGTATTTACCGCTTGAAAAGCTTCTGGAAAAACAAGGTCGAAATACGAATACATTCTCTCCGACGCGTGTTCCTGAAAATGTTTCAGGTGGCTCTTCAAACAGTGGTTCAGAGTCACAAAATACGCGCAGCAGTAACCGTAGCGGAGGTCGAAACTAATGAAAAACCTAATCGCAATTATTGTTGTGGTCCTGGTCGTTCTGGGTCTGTCCTCCGTTTATGTGGTTAAAGAGGGCGAACGTGCCATCTTAATCCAGTTCGGTAAGGTAGAACGTGACGCTCAGACGGGTGAAGCCATGGTTTTCGAACCAGGTCTGCATCTTAAAATTCCTTTCATTGAGCAGGTTAAAAAGCTTGATGCGCGTCTACAGACGCTGGACGGAGATCCGGATCGCTTTGTAACAAGTGAGAAGAAAGATTTGATTGTTGATACCTACGTCATGTGGCGTATTAATGACTTCTCGACCTTTTACTTGAGTACTAATGGCGGTAACTATCTCCAGGCCGAAGCACTGCTGACACGTCGTATTAACAGTGGCTTACGCAGTGAGTTTGGTAACCGCACTATTTCAGACATCGTCTCCGGCGAGCGTGATGAGTTAATGCGCGAAGCTCTGATTCAGGGCTCAGAAAGTGCTTCAGACTTAGGTGTTGAAGTGCTGGATGTTCGGGTTATGCAAATCAACTTACCGAACGAAGTGAGTCAGTCCATTTACCAGCGTATGCGTGCAGAACGTAATGCGGTGGCGACAGAGCACCGTTCAGAAGGTCGTGAGCAGGCTGAGTTTATTCGTGCTGATGTTGACGCCCGTGTCACGGTAATGCTTGCTGATGCTAAGCGTCAGTCACGTGAATTACGTGGTGAAGGTGATGCGGAAGCAGCGAGAATTTATGCTGAGGCGTATCAAAAAGATGCTGAGTTCTTTGCATTTATTCGCAGCATGGAAGCTTACAGTAGCTCATTCGGTACCGGCAATGACATGTTAGTGCTGGATGCGAACAGTGACTTCTTCCGTTATTTACAAAATATGATGGGAAAATCTGAAGAGTAATCAAGAATGAGCGTCTGATGTGATCATCAGGCGCTCTCCTCCGATGTACAAACCCTCCGATAAAAGGTAAGATCGCTCCGATTTTTTTTACGCGGGGCAATCATGAGTCAGAACGTTGTAATTCTAGGCACCCAATGGGGTGATGAAGGCAAAGGTAAAATTGTCGACCTGTTAACCGATAAAGCCACAATGGTTGTGCGGTATCAGGGTGGACATAACGCTGGACACACATTGGTTATTGACGGTGAAAAGACCGTTCTGCATTTAATTCCTTCAGGTATTCTACGCACCAACGTTCAGTGCGTTATTGGCAATGGTGTCGTTTTGTCACCTGAAGCGCTGATGGAAGAAATGGCCATGTTGGAAGCACGTAATGTTCCTGTTGCTGACCGTCTTCGAATTAGCAAAGCCTGCCCTCTAATTTTACCATTCCATATTGCTCTTGATCAGGCACGTGAGCGTGCCCGAGGTAAAGAGGCGATTGGAACAACTGGTCGTGGTATTGGTCCTGCGTATGAAGATAAGGTTGCCCGCCGCGGTCTGCGCGTTGGCGACCTGTTCGATATGAAACGCTTCGGTGAAAAGCTAAAAGAACTGGTCGACTACCACAACTTCTCTTTGGTTGAATACTACAAAGCTGATCCGATTGACTTTGAAACGGTTCTGAAGCAATGCGAAGAATTCGCTGAAGTATTAAAACCAATGGTAGCCGATGTACCATCGTTACTGGATAAGGCTCGCAAAAACCGCGAGTCAATAATGTTTGAAGGTGCGCAGGGCACTTTACTGGACATTGATCACGGTACTTATCCCTACGTCACCTCTTCAAATACGACTGCCGGTGGCGTTGCTACAGGCGCTGGTTTTGGTCCTCGTTATATTGACTATGTGTTAGGTATTGTAAAAGCCTATACCACTCGTGTCGGTAGTGGACCTTTCCCGACAGAACTCGATTGTGAAGTGGGGCAGTATTTAGGTGAAAAAGGCCATGAATTTGGTGCAACAACGGGACGTAAACGCCGTACTGGCTGGATAGACGCCGTTGCCATGCGCCGAGCTGTACAAATCAATTCTATCAGTGGCTTCTGCTTAACTAAGTTAGATGTGTTAGACGGGCTTAAGGAATTGAAAATTTGTACCGGCTATCAGCTTGCAGACGGCAGTGTGACCGATCACCCGCCGCTATCTGCAGAGGATTACGAAGTCGTTGAGCCTATTTACGAAAGCATGCCTGGCTGGCAACAAAGCACAGTGGGTGTAACACAGCACAATGAGTTACCTCCTGAAGCGCTGGCTTATATTGCCCGTATTGAAGCCTTAACAGGTGTTCCGGTAGACATCATTTCAACCGGTCCTGATCGTAAAGAAACCATCGTTTTACGACACCCTTTTGGCAAGTAAACGACTATAGTATATGTTACTAAAAGACGGTCAGTTTTCATCCGATGTAGATAAAAACTGACCAGTCAGAACAAAAAAATCAAAAAAATTGCACGCATCTATTGCACTATCAAATTTAGTACCATAGAATGCGCTCCACCTAACCGGGGTGCCGGCATAGCTCAGCTGGTAGAGCAACTGACTTGTAATCAGTAGGTCGGGAGTTCGACTCTCTCTGCCGGCACCAATTCAAATTGCAAAATGCGGGAGGGGTTCCCGAGTGGCCAAAGGGATCAGACTGTAAATCTGACGGCTCAGCCTTCGCAGGTTCGAATCCTGCCCCCTCCACCACGCAATTTCCTTGGTTTTGAGGTGGCCTCACAAAATTGTGAATTTGCGGGTGTCGTATAGTGGCTATTACCTCAGCCTTCCAAGCTGATGACGCGGGTTCGATTCCCGCCACCCGCTCCAAATTCCGTTAGTGCTGATATAGCTCAGTTGGTAGAGCGCACCCTTGGTAAGGGTGAGGTCGGCGGTTCGAATCCGCCTATCAGCACCATTTCACTTTAGGCCCCTAATAAACCTCGGTCTTGCTTTTTAGCTTAGGTAACACACCGAAAGAATTTTGTTAGAGAGGCTGCAATGTCTAAAGAAAAATTTGAACGTTCGAAGCCGCACGTAAACGTCGGCACCATTGGTCATGTTGACCACGGTAAAACTACACTGACTGCTGCTATCACAACAGTTTTGGCAAAAGTTTATGGTGGTGCGGCGAAAGACTTCGCAGCCATCGATAACGCGCCAGAAGAGAAAGAGCGTGGTATTACTATTTCAACGTCACACGTTGAATATGACACGCCA
>NZ_FPBE01000006.1 GCF_900116625.1 Idiomarina abyssalis | reverse complement strand
GTGGTTGTCCCCCGCCTAAAGGCAAATTCCCAAGTATTACTCACCCGTCCGCCGCTCGTCAGCAGAGAAGCAAGCTTCTCTCTGTTACCGCTCGACTTGCATGTGTTAGGCCTGCCGCCAGCGTTCAATCTGAGCCATGATCAAACTCTTCAATTAAAAGTAGTTCAATCAACTCAATGAATTACGCGTTTTTGCTTAGCTTCATTAATGAAACCTTGCTGAACACTCATTCAAAAGTTGCAATACAAATATTTCTGTTTGCTTACTTCTGCAAGTGCCCACACAGTTTGCTTGGCTTGATAGTATTGTTAAAGAGCGTTGCTTCTTTCGAAGCAGGGAGGCGTATTCTACACTTCCCAGTCGTTTCGTCAACCACTTTTTAGCGGCTTTTTTTTCAGCCCGGTTGAAACAAACGCCGTTGCCTGAATCCCTTCCGGATAACTCATGACAACGGCGGCGAATTATAGTGATCTTTCTGAGCCTTTCAAGATCTTTTTTTGATCTCAAACGTCAACTGACTAAAAAACAAACGAACCACTTTAAAACCCCTTATTATTGAACGATTTTAAATCTATTTTGTTGTTTTTTTGTACTTTATTTGAACTGTTGTTATATTAAAGTCTCAAATAATAAATGGACTCAATTTAGGGGCTTCGATTATATGCGCTGGAAATTAATTACGTTTACCTGTTTACTTGTGGCAACTCTAAATCCGAGCGCAATACGAACGAGCAGTGCTATCACTCTTGATAGCAACACAACAAGTTCAGAGTCCGATTTAAAAAGTACCTACCGAAATATCATTGATAACCACCTAAACAAAAATTTCTCGATTATGCGCACAGTCCGCATTTTAATTAACCATTACCCTGAGCACGCCAGCTATATTGTTGATGCAGCATTTGATGCGAGGGAAAATCGAGTTAACGCTATTGTCGTTGCTGCGATGCAGGCGGAACCCGCTGTTACCTACAGCGTGGTCGACATAGCTATTCAACGCTACCCTGACTTATGTGACGCTATCGTCGAATCGGCTATTCAAACCGAACCGGCTTATATCGACGACATCATTAGTATTGCTCTCAAACGAGAACCTGGGCAAGCAGACATAATTATACGAAAAGCAGTGGCATCACACCCAGACTTCACCGAATCCGTTTTACGCACTGCAGCCAAGGAAGCACCTAACTCTATACTCTCCTCAATAACCGAATCTATTAAAGCACTGCCAGACACAGCTACGGCACTAGTCTCTGTGTTAAAGGACTTCTTTGTCGGTACTGATAAAGAAAAGCAGAACTACAGTTTGAATAAGGAAGAGTGGAGATTGCTTACTTTAGAAGCAAAGCAGTCGGGAGTAAGCCGTAAAGAACTTGAGTGGCTGGTTAATGAAGGGTATTTAGAAAAGGAGACGTTAGCGAAAATCTTTGACGAAAAGCTAAACTAAAAAAGAATCGCAATTCCAAAAACAAAAAAGCCGACTGCGTACAGTCGGCTTTTTAACTTTCTGAATCAGTTTACTCAGTAACTTCTTCCGCTACTTCTTCAACTTCTTCTACTTCTGGGCGACCAACTAATTCAATGTAAGCCATTGGTGCGTTATCACCTGTACGGAAGCCACACTTCATAATACGAGTGTAACCACCTGGGCGTTCTTCATAACGCGGACCTAACTCATTAAACAGCTTGCCAACAACTTCTTTGTCACGTGTGCGTGCGAACGCCAGACGACGATTTGCTACGCTGTCTTGTTTTGCCATTGTGATCAACGGCTCAACAACGCGACGTAACTCTTTTGCTTTTGGCAAAGTCGTCTTGATGATCTCATGACGCACCAAAGAGCTTGCCATGTTGCGGAACATTGCCTGACGATGGCTGCTGTTTCGATTTAGTTGACGACCACTCTTACGATGGCGCATACCTATACCCTTCTCAGTAAATCTATTACTAAGGTGACCTTAGTCGTTATCAATTAAGCTAGCTGGTGGCCAGTTCTCAAGGCGCATGCCAAGAGACAAACCACGTGAAGCCAACACGTCTTTGATTTCAGTCAACGACTTTTTACCTAAGTTCGGAGTTTTTAACAACTCGACCTCAGTCCGTTGTACTAAGTCACCAATGTACTGAATCGCTTCTGCTTTTAAGCAGTTCGCAGATCGAACAGTCAATTCCAAGTCGTCTACCGGACGAAGAAGAATCGGATCAAACTCCGGTTTCTCTTCTTTCTCTTCCGGTTCGCTGATATCACGAAGTTCAACGAAGGCATCCAGCTGCTCAGCTAAAATTGTTGCTGCACGGCGGATTGCTTCTTCTGGATCCAATGTACCATTGGTTTCCATTTCGATAACCAGCTTATCTAAGTCGGTGCGCTGCTCAACACGTGCCGCATCTACAGAATATGCAATGCGCTCAACCGGGCTGAACGACGCGTCGACAAGTAGACGACCGATTGGACGTTCATCATCATCAGCGGACTGACGTGATGCCGCAGGCACGTAACCGCGACCACGTTCAACTTTAACTCGCATAACGAGTTCATAGTCGCCTGTCAAATGACAGATAACGTGCTCAGGATTAACGATCTCAACATCACCATCGTGAGTGAAATCGCCTGCTGTTACAGGACCTGCTCCGGATTTATTCAAAGTCAGAGTCGCTTCATCTTTACCTTCAATGCTGACAGCCAGCCCTTTCAGGTTTAACAAAACTTCAATGACATCTTCCTGAACGCCCTCTTTGCTGCTGTATTCGTGCAGCACGCCATCGATTTCAACCTCAGTCACTGCACAGCCTGGCATTGACGACAGTAAAATGCGACGTAACGCATTACCCAGTGTATAACCAAAGCCGCGTTCCAGAGGCTCCAGTGTCACCTTGGCATGAGTCGGGCTGATTTGCTCGATGTCGACTAACCTCGGCTTTAGGAATTCGGTAACAGAACCCTGCATTGTGTCCTCTCTCTATGCTTAAGCTTTACTTAGAGTAAAGCTCTACGATCAACTGTTCGTTAATTTCAGCAGACAAGTCGCTACGTTCTGGAAGACGTTTAAATTCACCTTCCAATTTGCTGTTGTCTACTTCTATCCAGACTGGCTTCTCGCGTTGTTCTGCAAGCTCCAGTGCTGCTCCGATACGTGCCTGCTTTTTCGCTTTTTCGCGAACAGAAACGACATCTTCAGGACGAACCTTGAACGATGGAATGTTCACTACCTGACCATTCACAACAACTGCTTTGTGACTGACCAGCTGACGAGCTTCTGCGCGTGTTGACGCAAAACCCATGCGATACACTACGTTATCCAAGCGCTGTTCCAGCAACTGCAACAGGTTCTCACCGGTATTGCCTTTCAGTCGTGCAGCTTCTTTGTAGTAGTTACGAAATTGCTTTTCCAGAACGCCGTACATACGACGAACTTTCTGTTTCTCACGCAACTGAACACCGTAGTCTGACAAACGGCCGCGACGCGCGCCGTGTTGTCCTGGTGCAGTCTCGATCTTACATTTAGAATCGATTGCGCGAACGCCGCTTTTCAGGAACAAATCTGTTCCTTCGCGACGGCTCAGCTTGAGCTTAGGACCCAAATATCTTGCCATGATCTTTCTCCAACTATCGATTCACGCCTTAAACGCGACGTTTCTTAGGCGGACGACAACCGTTGTGAGGAATCGGTGTCACATCGGTAATATTTGTGATTTTGTAACCAACGGCGTTCAGGGCACGAATCGATGATTCACGACCTGGGCCTGGACCATTCACAAATACTTCCAGGTTTTTCAGTCCGTATTCCTTCGCCATTTCACCTGCTCGTTCTGCTGCAACCTGTGCTGCGAACGGCGTTGATTTCCGTGAACCACGGAAGCCCGATCCACCTGCGGTAGCCCACGCTAATGCGTTACCCTGGCGATCAGTAATGGTAATAATGGTGTTGTTGAAAGATGCATGTACGTGAGCCATGCCATCGGCGACCTGCTTTTTAACGCGCTTTCGAGAGCGAGTTGGTGTTTTAGCCATTACTCAATCCCCCTATTTCTTAATTGGTTTGCGCGGACCTTTACGAGTGCGCGCATTTGTTTTAGTGCGCTGCCCACGTAGAGGTAAGCTACGACGATGACGAAGTCCACGGAAACACCCGAGGTCCATCAAACGTTTAATGTTCATAGATACTTCACGACGCAGATCGCCTTCTACTGCGAACTTTGATACTGCGTCACGAAGCGCGTCCAGTTTGTCTTCTGACAATGAACCAATCTTAGTGTCTTCAGCAATACCCGTTGCAGCAAGAATCTGCTGTGAACGAGTACGGCCAACACCGTAGATTGCAGTCAAGGCAATGACTGCATGCTTATTGTCAGGAACGTTAATGCCAGCGATACGGGCCACTAACACGTCTCCTTTAATTTGTAGGCTTCAGTTGAAAAGCCCGTTAGGATACTCAACCGATTGCCGAATTGCAAATACTTCAAAGGCCGCGGCTGTTAAGCCGCTAGCCTTTCCTTCGAATCAACCTTGTCGTTGCTTATGCTTAGCATCAGTGCAAATAACGCGAACTACACCGTTACGCTTGATGATTTTGCAGTTACGACAGATTTTCTTCACGGAAGCACGAACTTTCATTGCTACTCTCCGTTCTACCCAATCTTACCGGCCGTAGCCTTTGAGATTGGCTTTTTTCAGGACAGAGTCATATTGATGCGACATCATATGAGTCTGAACCTGTGCCATAAAGTCCATGATAACAACAACGATAATCAATAATGATGTACCGCCGAAGTAGAATTGCACATTCCATGCAATCATCATGAACTCCGGAACCAAACAGACAAAGGTAATGTACAGTGCGCCTGCTAATGTCAAGCGCGTCATTACTTTATCGATATATCTCGAGGTTTGCTCACCTGGGCGTATACCCGGGATAAACGCACCTGACTTCTTCAAGTTATCCGCTGTTTCGCGAGGGTTAAATACCAACGCTGTATAGAAGAAACAGAAGAAGATTATCGCAGCCGCGTACAATAACACATATAACGGCTGACCGGGAGACAATGTCATTGATACTTGTTGCAAAAAGTCTGCAACCGCACCTTCACCAGAGCCAAACCAAGTGGCAATGGTACCCGGAAATAAAATAATACTCGACGCGAAAATTGGTGGAATAACACCTGCCATATTCACTTTCAATGGCAAGTGAGTGCTTTGTGCAGCGAATACCTTACGACCCTGTTGACGCTTGGCGTAGTTAACGACTATACGACGCTGACCACGTTCAACAAAAACAACGAAGTAGGTTACTGCAATAACCACAACACCAATTAACAATAACAATAACAAGTGCAAGTCACCTTGACGCGCTTGTTCGGCCGTTTGGCCGATAGCGGAAGGTAATCCTGCAACAATACCCACAAAGATCAGGATAGAGATACCGTTGCCTATACCACGCTCAGTAATTTGTTCACCTAGCCACATAAGGAACATTGTCCCTGTGACTAAGCTCACAATAGCAGTGAAATAGAAGCCGAAACCAGGGTCTATTACGAGTCCTGGCATTAAGTTTGGTAAGCCAGTAGCTATACCAATCGACTGGAACGTAGCCAGTATTAAAGTACCCCACCGCGTATACTGGTTTATCTTACGACGACCAGATTCACCTTCTTTCTTAAGCTCGGCCAGGCGTGGATGAACCACACTTGCCAACTGCATAATAATCGAAGCCGAAATATACGGCATAATACCTAATGCAAATACTGAAGCGCGCTCCAAGGCACCACCGCTGAACATGTTAAACATAGCAACGATGGTATCTTTCTGCTGCTCGAATAGCTGAGCTAATACAGCGGCATCAATACCAGGAATAGGCACAAAGGAGCCCGCTCGGAAAACGATAATCGCTCCTAACACAAACAACAGGCGACGCTTAAGTTCCGACAAGCCACCTTGCGCTCGATTTGATTCCAATCCTGGTTTAGCCATTTGCTCTATCCTTCGATTTTGCCGCCAGCAGCTTCAATAGCTTCGCGAGCGCCTTTGGTGACTTTCAGACCTTTTACAGTCACAGCACGACTTAACTCACCAGATTTGATGACTTTAGCGTGTAGTACGTTCTTACGAACGAGACCTGCTGCTTTCAAAGTCGCCAGTTCAACGGTATCACCGTCAACCTTCGCGATCTCTGCCAAGTTTACTTCCGCGGTAACCATTGCTTTGCGAGAAGTAAAACCAAATTTTGGCAGACGACGTTGAATTGGCATTTGTCCGCCTTCGAAACCTGGCTTAACAGTACCACCAGAGCGAGATTTCTGCCCTTTGTGGCCACGTCCACCAGTCTTTCCAAGACCTGAACCAATACCGCGTCCAACGCGCTTTTTGCTGCTTTTTGCACCAGGTGCGGGAGCAAGAGTATTAAGTTCCATCGCTTATCCCTCCACCTTAACCATGTAATTAACTCGGTTCACCATACCGCGGACTGCAGCAGTGTCTTCCAACTCTACTGTGTGACCAATGCGGCGGAGACCCAAGCCACGTAGTGTAGCTTTATGCTTCGGCAAACGGCCGATAGAGCTACGCGTCTGTGTTACTTTGATTGTCTTATTCGCCATTGTTCACTACCCCAGTATTTCGTCAACGCGCAATCCACGCTTCGCCGCAACTTGCTCCGGCGATTTCATGCCGTTCAACGCTTTGATAGTCGCGCGAACAACGTTGATTGGGTTGGTTGAACCGTATGCTTTTGACAGCACGTTATGTACACCTGAAACTTCCAGAACCGCACGCATTGCACCACCAGCGATGATACCCGTACCTTCTGAAGCAGGTTGCATGTATACCTGTGAACCTGAATGACGCCCTTTAACAGGGTGCTGTAAAGTGTCGCCTTTCAGCTGAACGGTAACCATATTGCGACGTGCTTTTTCCATTGCTTTTTGAATAGCAGCGGGTACTTCACGCGCTTTACCATAACCAAAACCGACTTTACCTTTACCGTCGCCAACCACAGTCAGTGCAGTGAAGCTAAAGATACGACCACCTTTAACAACCTTTGCTACACGATTAACTGTGATCAACTTTTCTATCAGTTCACCGGTTTGAGCTTCTACATTTGCCATGTTCGTCTCCTAGAACTGAAGTCCGGCTTCACGAGCTGCGTCCGCTAATGCGGCTACGCGACCGTGGTATTTAAAACCACTACGATCGAAAGAAACGCTTTTGACGCCTTTTTCAATCGCTCGTTCAGCGATAGTTTTGCCCACGACTTTGGCTGCATCTACATTACCTGTAGATTTAAGCCCTTCGCGAACACTTTTCTCTGCAGTCGATGCGGCTGCCAGCACTTCAGAACCGTTAGGTGCGATCAACTGTGCGTAAATATGCCGTGGTGTACGGTGAACGACCAGGCGATTTGCACCCAACTCTTTAATTTGTTTACGTGCGCGAGTAGCACGACGTAAGCGAGCTGCTTTATTGTCCATCGTATTACCCTACTTTTTCTTGGCTTCTTTACGGCGCACTTGCTCGTCAGCATAACGAACGCCTTTGCCTTTATAAGGCTCTGGCTTACGGTATGCGCGAATGTTAGCGGCAACTTGACCAACTAACTGCTTATCTGCACCTTTAACGACGACTTCAGTCTGAGTCGGAGTATCGATTGTAATTCCTTCTGGAATTTCGAACTCCACAGGATGCGAAAAGCCTAGCGTCAGGTTCAGTTTTTTACCTTGTGCTTGCGCACGGTAACCAACACCCATCAACTGTAACTTACGTTCGAATCCTTTAGTGACTCCGACCACCATGTTTTGCAACAATGCACGAGCCGTACCAGCTTGAGCAGTGGAGTTAGCAACACCTTCACGGGCGTTAGTACGTAACTCACTGTCTTCTTTCACTAGTTCAACTGCATCGTTTACAACACGACTCAGTGAGCCCTGGGCACCTTTAATCGTGACTTCCTGGCCATTTAGCGTAACTTCAACGCCAGCAGGAATTTCAATGGGTGCTTTAGCAACACGTGACATTTCCTACCTCCTAATTACGCTACGTAACCGATAATTTCGCCACCAAGACCAGCTTGGCGAGCGGCACGATCAGTCATCAGGCCTTTAGACGTCGAAACTACTGCGATGCCAAGGCCACCCATTACGTTAGGCAGCTCGTTGCGTTTCTTATAGATACGCAGACCGGGGCGACTAACGCGCTCGATTGTTTCAATTACTGGCTTGCCTTCGAAATATTTCAATTCGACTTCAAGCTCAGGTTTAACAGTACTCTCGGCACTGTAACCAGTAATAAAACCTTCTTCTTTCAGAACTTGAGCAATCGCCACTTTCTGCTTAGAAGACGGCATTTTAACCGTTACTTTGTTAGCACCTTGAGCGTTGCGAATGCGTGTGAACATATCCGCAATTGGATCTTGCATGCTCATATTTGCTTTCTCCCGTGATTCGTGGCTTACCAGCTAGCTTTTTTCAAGCCAGGAATTTCACCGCGCATCGCCATCTCACGGACCTTGATTCGGCTCATACCGAATTTACGAAGGAAACCATGAGGACGACCAGTTATACGACAACGGTTACGTTGACGCGTCGGACTGGCATCACGTGGGAGCTGTTGCAACTTAAGTACGGCTTCCCAACGCTCTTCGTCTGATGCTTTAGGGTCATTAATGACCGTTTTCAGTGCGTTGCGTTTTTCTGCGTATTTTGAAGCGATTTTAGCTCGCTTCACGTCACGCGCTTTCATTGACTGTTTTGCCATAACTCTACACCTTACTTTCTGAACGGGAAGTTAAAGGCAGCTAGCAAAGCACGAGCTTCGTCATCTGTGCCAGCATTAGTGGTAATGGTGATATCCAGACCACGTACCTTGTCGACTTTGTCATAGTCGACTTCCGGAAAGATGATCTGCTCACGAACACCCATGCTGTAATTACCACGACCATCGAACGATTTAGGGTTCAGGCCACGGAAGTCACGGATACGTGGGATTGCAATCGAAATTAAGCGTTGCAAAAAGTCCCACATGCGCTCGCCGCGCAGAGTTACTTTACAGCCAATCGGGAAGCCTTCACGGACTTTGAAACCGGCGACAGACTTGCGTGCCACAGTACGAATTGGCTTTTGACCAGAGATAGCCTCTAGGTCCGCCACTGCGTTATCAAGTACTTTTTTGTCAGCCAGAGCTTCACCAACACCCATGTTAAGGGTGATTTTTTCAATCCGAGGGACTTGCATGACGCTGTTGTAGCTGAACTCTTTCATCAGTCCAGGAACTACCGATTCTCTATAAAAATCATGCAGTTTCGCCATCGTAAAACTCCAAGTTTGAATTAAATGATTGCGTTGTTCGATTTGAAGAAGCGAACTTTCTTGCCATCTTCAATACGAAATCCAACACGATCTGCTTTACCTGTCTCTGGGTTAAGGATCGCTACGTTCGAAATGTGGATGGCTGCTTCTTGTTCAACGATGCCGCCAGATTCACCTAAAGCCGGATTTGGCTTCTGATGTTTCTTGACTACGTTGACGCCTTCCACGATCACGCGATCTTTATCAGTAAGAACTTTCAGGACTTTGCCTTGCTTGCCCTTGTCCTTACCTGCCAGGACGACTACTTCGTCATCACGTTTAATTTTTGCCGCCATAATTGACTCCTTATAGTACTTCTGGTGCCAGCGAGATAATCTTCATAAACTGCTCTGAACGCAGTTCACGAGTTACCGGCCCGAAAATACGAGTGCCAATGGGCTGTTGGTTGTTATTCAACAACACAGCCGCGTTGCGGTCAAAACGGATGACCGACCCGTCTTGTCGACGGACGCCTTTTCTGGTGCGAACGACCACCGCATTCACTACATCGCCTTTCTTCACCTTACCGCGAGGAATTGCTTCCTTAACAGTAACTTTGATGATATCGCCGATGTTTGCGTAGCGACGGTGCGAACCACCTAGAACCTTAATACATTGTACGCTGCGCGCGCCGGAGTTATCGGCAACGTCCAGGGTAGTTTGCATTTGGATCATTTCAGTGCCCCGCTTAGTTAAAAAAACAGACCCTCTCGGGTCGTGCTGCCTTTGGTTTTTCCCTTATAAAAAGGGTCGCGAAGTGTAACAGATAAATTTTAGGAGTGGTAGGGTAATCTCAGAATTTTTCGTAGGTGTACGGTGAACTAACGACTATAACGGTTTAGTTTAGTTGGATTGCGACAAAACCAATGGTAAATTCAATACTTTAAGTTGCTCTGCTACATCCACCTTAATATAAAGAGCACAAGCTGACTTGGGACTTCGATGGTATGAATCTGTTATTCATTATTTTTGCCCCATTTTTTGGTGCGCTCTTACCACTATTGGTTAAACGTGCGTCACGACCGGTAAAGACCGGAGTTACATTACTGGTTCCTGTTCTGTGCTTAATTGTTTTATTTCAATACGCACCTGCAACGTTAGCTGGTGATGTCCCCAAACAAATGGTTGAGTGGCTTCCCAGCATCGGTCTGGACTTTGCTGTTCGGCTCGATGGACTCTCTCTGCTCTTTGTCGGGCTTATCTTAGGAATTGGCGTACTCATTATTACATACGCCCACTACTATTTAAGTCGCGAAGACGATGAAGCTCGTTTTTATGCGTGCTTATTATTATTCATGTCATCGATGCTTGGCATCGTTATGGCTGACAATATCTTATTAATGTGGGTGTTTTGGGAACTGACCAGTATTTCTTCCTTTTTACTGATTGGTTATTGGTTTCATAGTAGTGATGCCCGACGCGGTGCGCGAATGGCACTGGCAACGACCGGAGCCGGCGGACTCGCTTTATTGGCGGGTTTGCTTATTATTGGCAGTATCGCCGGCAGTTATCAGTTAGATGATATTTTTGCGGCGGCAGAACAAATAAAGGCTCATGCCTATTATGTCCCCGCTTTAATATTGGTTTTACTTGGCGCCTTCACTAAGTCAGCGCAGTTTCCTTTTCAGTTTTGGTTGCCACACGCCATGGCAGCCCCAACTCCGGTCAGTGCGTACTTACACTCAGCTACCATGGTAAAGGCTGGTATCTTTTTACTGGCACGATTTCATCCGGTATTAGCTGAGACAGAGCTCTGGTTTACCCTAGTAACTTTAACCGGCTTAATCACCATGTTAGTAGGTGCTTACTTTGCGCTGCTAAAACATGACTTAAAAGGACTACTGGCATTCTCTACCGTGAGTCATCTCGGTCTCATTTGTATGTTACTCGGCATTGGCACGCAGGGTGCTGTCATAGCCGCCTTATTCCACATTATTAATCACGCTTGTTTTAAAGCCGGTCTATTCATGACCGCCGGTATTATTGACCATGAATCAGGCACGCGTGACATGCGCAAATTACAAGGCTTGATGAGCCTGATGCCAATTACCGCAACACTGGCCATGATTGTTGCTGCCTCTATGGCAGGCATTCCGCCTTTCAATGGCTTTATGTCGAAAGAACTCTTCCTTGATCAGGCACTCCAACAACACCTATTTGGCGGATTGTCCTGGTTTATTCCAATCCTGGCGACAGTCGGAGCGATGTTGTCTGTAGCCTACTCTATCCGTTTTATTCATGACGTTTTCTTTAACGGCGAATACAAAGAGTTACCGAAGAAACCTCATGACCCTCCAAGGATGATGTCGGCTCCGGTCGTTGTTCTGGCTTTACTGTGTATCGCTATCGGGCTGGCTCCCATGACAATGGTCTCAGGTATACTTGACCAGGCTGCAGCCGCAGTTACCGCCGCCCCTGTTGAGGTTAAACTGTCTTTATGGCACGGGTTCAATATACCTTTACTAATGAGTGCTGTAGCGGTTATAGGCGGAATCCTTATTTATCTTGCGCGAGACCAGCTATTTACTTTCAACCGACAGTTTGACGGACAGGACGCGAAACACAACTTTGAGCACATTATTCAAAAAGTGTCGGACGCCGCAGCAAACTTCTATGAACGGCTAGATACAGGCTCGCTGCAGCGCTACATTGCGTTTGTGCTTATCAGTGTCATTGTTGTTTTATTGCCGTCATTAAGTGATTTAAGTGTCGTCACCGGCGGCAAACCGCAACTGCCCGTTGATATGGTTAGCATGGTGGGTGCTCTGGTCCTTATTGGAGCGGCATTTGCAACAGCAACATTACACCGCAACCGTTTTGTCATGCTAAGCATGTTATCGGTCGTTGGCCTGGTTGTATCACTGGCGTTTGCGCATTTTTCGGCGCCCGATTTAGCTATGACTCAATTAGTCGTGGAAGTAGTTAGCATTATTTTGATGATACTGGAGCTATTCTTTATGCCACAAAAAACCAGTCGGGCTTCCTCAGGACACCGCGTTTTTAGAGACATTATTATTGCCAGCTTTATTGGTGGTATTGTCGCGACACTTAACTTCGCCATTCTTACCTCACCGTTTGAAAGCATTTCGGACTTTTTCCTTGCCAATGCCAAATCCGGTGGCGGTGGAACAAACGTGGTTAATGTGATTTTGGTAGATTTCCGTGGCTTCGATACATTAGGTGAAATTACCGTGCTGGCTATAGCTGCAGCCGGCATTCATAAACTATTAAACAAATTGAAGCCCTTTATGCCCTCCAGCGATATCGATGGCCGCCCTTGGCACCGTATCAAACACCCACTGATGTTAACTACGGTAGCTAATATCATTCTGCCTATAGCGATGATCGTTGCAGCTTACATCTTCCTTAGAGGGCATAACTTACCCGGTGGCGGCTTTATCGCCGGGCTTATTGTCGCATCCGCCATGATCCTGCAATACATTGCAAATGGTGTTGATTGGGTAAAAGAACGGTTCAATGTTAATTACCAATCACTCATGTCGTTTGGTGTGATGACCGCGGCATTAACGGGGATTGGTAGCTGGGTGTTTAATAAGCCCTTCCTGACATCATGGTTTACCTACTTAGAATGGCCGTTGGTTGGTAAATTTGAATTTGCAACAGCCTTACTGTTCGATTTGGGCGTTTTCCTGACCGTTGTCGGCGCAACCATGATGATTTTAAGTAACTTTGGCAAGATGACGACGCGTCATCGCCCAACGCATGAGGGACATTAATGGAAACTTTATACTCTGTTACCGTTGGCGTTTTGACCGCATGCAGCGTTTTCCTTATTTTACGCGGCCGCTCTTTTCCTGTGGTCGTGGGCATAACTATGCTGTCTTACGCTGTTAATTTATTTCTCTTTTCCACCGGACGACTAACAATAGACGGGGCACCAATTTATGGTACCCAGGAAACTTATGCAGACCCGTTGCCTCAAGCCCTGGTTCTTACCGCTATTGTTATCGGTTTTGCTATGACAGCTTATTCAATCATCTTAGCCGTACGGGCCCGTGGAGAAATTGGAACCGACGAAGTTAATCAGCAGGATAACAGCACGGAGGGCAACCGCTAATGTGGCAACAACATTTGGCGATACTTCCGATTTTAGTGCCGCTTTTTGCAGCACTCTTACAACTTCTGCCTTGGGGAGATAGACCTCAACCCAAAAGAAGAGCTATTGGTCTTCTGGCAAGTATATTGACACTCGTATTAAGCATCGCGTTACTCATTCAGGTTAATCAGGACCAAATGATTGTTTATGCTCTGGGGAACTGGTCGGCGCCTTTTGGCATTGTCCTGATGGTAGACAAACTCAGTGCATTGATGATGCTAATAACAGCAATATTAGCCCTGCCCGTTCTGATTTATGGCTGCTACGCTGAGGATAATCTCGGTTCCCATTTCCAGGCCCTATTCCAATTTCAGATTATGGGCATAATGGGGGCTTTTGCCACGGGCGATATTTTCAACTTATTCGTATTTTTTGAGGTGCTTTTAATTTCTTCGTATGCATTACTTATGCATGGAGGAGGAAAATTCCGTTTACGCACCACATTGCATTATGTCTTGCTTAACCTGTTAGGTTCTGCACTTTTCTTAATAGGCATAGGTACATTGTATGGTGTGACTGGTACGCTGAATATGGCTGACCTTGCCACACAAATTCAGCAGTTAACCGGTGATCAGGCCGCTTTAGCGAAAGCCGGCGGTATGATGTTATTAATCGTTTTCGGAATAAAAGCAGCTATCTTGCCTCTGCATTTCTGGTTGCCTCAGGCATACTCTACAACCACCGGAGTGGTAGCTGCGTTGTTCGCGATAATGACGAAAGTCGGTGTCTACGCTATCGTTCGGGTTTACACTCTTATTTTTGGTCCCGAAGCAAACGAACTGGCCTTTATTGCCCATGACTGGCTATGGGTTATGGGTCTTATTACCATGTTGGCAGGAGCCATTGGTATTCTTGGCGCGCGCGACCTGAGATTATTAGTCGCCTATTTAGTCGTCATTTCTATAGGCACGCTTATAGCGACATACAGCTTAAATGACATCGCCACCACCGGCGCAATGCTGTTTTATTTAATACACTCGACCTTTATTACTGGTGCGTTGTTCTTATTGGCTGATCTCATTGCATTTGAGCGTGGTAAAACAGCCTCTCGCATTGTCTCTGGTAAGAAAATGGCAAATCACTCAACTTATTCTGTCATGTTCCTGGTCGCAGCAATTGCAATTATCGGATTACCACCGCTGTCCGGCTTTGTTGGAAAGCTCTTTATATTAGAGTCAGCCAGTCCTAATGGAACAAGTTTTTGGCTGTGGGGCGCTGTATTAGGCGCCACCCTTATTATGCTTATTTCTGTAACCAGAGCGGGAAGTAAGATGCTTTGGCACACGCTATCAGGCAAACCTAATGAGCAATCGGCTCCTTTAGGCAAACGCGCTGCAGTCATCATGCTGCTTGCGCTGTCACTGACCATGACAATTTTTGCCAACCCTATTCGTAGTTACACTACTGATGTCGCGGAGCAGCTTTATGATATACAACAGTATCCATCACGCGTACTAACTGAAGGGGAGAAATAATCGTCATGAAAAAACTTTTCCCGACACCTTGGCTGTCAGTATTTTTACTGGCTGTCTGGATGCTGCTGTTTAACTCTATTGCTCCCGGAGTCGTATTGCTGGGCGCCATATTTGCGTGGTTTGTTCCATTTCTTTTTCGCTCAGCATGGCCTAAATTCGCAACCATTAAGCGCCCAGATTTAGCGTTGGTTTATTTCTTTATTCTTTTAAATGACATTGTCGTCGCCAATTTTAAAATTGCAGGAATGATAATAGGAAAACCTCGCTCGATAAAACCGGCACTTTTCGTCTTTCCACTGGATATGAAAGAGGAACTACCGGTTACTATTCTTGCCAGCACAATCACATTAACGCCTGGTACTGTTTCTTGCGAAATAACTCGCGGACGTAAAGGGATTCTTATTCATGCATTCTCTGAGGAAAACCCCGAAGAAGTCATAAACACCATTAGAAATCGTTACGAGCGACGCCTGAAGGAGATTTTTAAATGTTAACGACAGTACTGCAAATTGCCTTCTTGCTATTCAGTTTATCGGTGTTGCTAAACTTCTGGCGGCTGGTTAAAGGCCCTGATTTACCGGACCGGATATTGGCATTAGATACCATTTATATTAACTCCCTGGCTTTATTACTTCTGCTGGGAATGTATCAGAACACCCAAACCTACTTTGAAGCCGCCCTGCTTATTGCCATGTTTGGCTTTGTTGGCACCATCGCCGCTGGTAAATTTTTACTGCGCGGCGACTTAATAGAATAAAGGTAGACAATTATGGACGCACTAAATCAATTACCCGAATGGTCGCAATGGTTAGCTGCTTTTTTTATTCTTTTAGGTGCTTGCTTTGCTTTTATTGGCTCACTCGGTCTGGCTATATTACCTGACTTTTTTACCAGACTTCACGCTCCAACAAAGAACACGACAATTGGTATTGGCGGTATTGTTATTGCCACTATTATCATTACGGCAGCTCAGGGAACACCAAATTTTAATGAGCTTTTAATCGCCATTTTCTTGTTTTTGACGGCTCCTATCAGCGCACATATTATGGCAAAAGCAGCTCTGCATACGGAACTAAAAATGTTCAATCGCACAAGAGATTTCCGTCAGGAAGGCGATTCTTACGAACATATACTGCCCAAAGAAAAAGACATGGAACCCTAATAGGGAACCATGTCTTCAATTTTTTCTATACAGGCTTAAGGCTTTTTAGAAATAATACCCGAAGTTAATATTGAAACGGTCATTGACTTCCCCACCGTCTGTCGCTGTATTACCTCCAATAAAGGGTTGGTTTTTCGCTTTTACGTAATCAACGTAAGTGTAAAAGCCCCCGCCGGCTGCTACAGCGACACCCAACACATTCATCCAGGTATCGTCCTGATAACCCATTTTATCCGTCATTAAACTGTGGTCATTATAAAAGGTAAAGCTAGTAATAGGACCAATATCAACAGGTAAGGTGTAAGCCACGTTAGCGGTATAAAGCTTAGCTTCGGTTGGGATAGCGTCGTAATAAGCATAGGCAGCCATATAGACGCCTCTGTTTTCTAATTTCAAGTCATAGTCATAGTCAGAATACTGCAGCTGGACATTCCATGGTCCGTTATTATAAACCCCGTGAGCAGCCCATGCTAAACGATTACCAACATTTTGGTTTTCGTATTCTTGTGCTGCGGTAAAGCCTTCTCCTGCAGTTCCTGAATATAAGTTACCCCCCTGAACCGATACACCGAGCTCTAAGTTTTCGTCATCACTGAAATTAAACTTGCGAGCCGTACGGAATGCATAGCTATTACTTTCTCCAATAGGTAATCCAGGTTCATCATAGGCACCCTGTCCTGGCAGCCTAATACCTACTGTATCGTAATTATAGCGAGCGGTTCTGTCAGAGGTTGAGCCATCGATACCACCTTGCTCATCAGACTTAAGATAAGCTAAATCAAAATCCCATTCGTCCCCCCGATACTTAAACCGAAGTCCATTATCGTGCTCATCTTCTAAACCGACATAAAAGGTAGTGTTAAAAAAGTAACTGTGGGAGTTATACGGCATGTTACCGAAAGGTATTTTTACGACACCAACCTGGCCTTGAAGCTTGTCAGTAAAATCATAACCAAACCAGGCATGTTTAACGACATCTTGATAATTGAACCAACGGTATTCGGCAGATAAAATCACTCCACCCATTTCGCCATCAAAATTCAGCCGGAAAATATCGAAATCTAAATCACCCATTCTGTCTTCATTATCAGAATCGTAATTATTGTATTCATACTGAAAACGGACCGCACCATGAACCTTTATTGGCCAATTTTCGTTTTCTTCCGTTCTTTTTTCCAATTCATCTAAGCGAGCGTGAACACCTGAGTCATAGACAACTCTGCGCTTGCCATCGCTTTTATCAGCTGTTGTTTCTTCCTCAATATCTTGTTCTTTGACAACAACAACTTCTTCTTTCGAACTTTCTTCTTTTTCTGCTAAACGCTTTTCCAATTGAGCCAACCGCTCTTTAAGCGCTTGTATCTCTTGTTCGACAGAGTTACTTTCCTGTGGAGCGGCAACCACCGGACTTGCTGCAAGTACCGTAGCTGCAAAAAATAAGCTCTTTGACATAGGTTGACTCCCTCTGAGTATTACGCGCTGATATGCGCTTTTATTATTAATTCTTTAATAAAAATAAATTATTTAATTTCAGATATTTGTACTCAACCTATTAAGGTTTAGATCAAAAAAAAGGCCTCCGCAAGGGAGGCCTTTGTATTTTTTACTTCGTTATCTGCGTTTAGACAACAGTAGCACGCTCTACGATTTCTTCCAGAGTCCAAGATTTATTCTTAGACAGCGGACGACTTTCGCGAACAATCACGGTGTCGCCAGCTTTACACTGGTTTTCTTCGTCATGCGCATGTACTTTAGTTGTACGCGTGATGTACTTCCCGTATACCGGGTGTTTTACACGGCGTTCAACAGCTACAGTGATGGTTTTATCCATCTTATCGCTGACAACTTTGCCTTGCAGAGTACGAACACGTTTTTCATCAGTCATTACGCACCTGCCTTCTCATTTAAGATGGTTTTAACACGTGCGATATCACGACGCACTTGTTTCATCATGTGAGTCTGATTCAGCTGACCAGTTGCCGCCTGCATACGCAGATTGAACTGCTCACGACGCAAGCCTAGCAATTCTTCCTGCAGCTGCTCAACGGTTTTATCTTTCAGTTCACTTGCTTTCATCACATTACCGTCCGAGTCACAAAAGTGGTTTTGAAAGGCAGTTTACGCGCCGCCAGGCGGAACGCTTCACGTGCCAACTCTTCAGGAACACCGTCCATTTCATACAGAACGCGACCTGGTTGAATCTGAGCAACCCAGTATTCGACGTTACCTTTACCTTTACCCATACGAACTTCTAAAGGCTTTTTGGTAATAGGCTTATCAGGAAATACGCGGATCCAGATTTTACCTTGACGCTTAACGTGACGAGTCATTGCACGACGGCCTGCTTCGATTTGACGCGCGGTCATACGACCACGATCAGTAGCTTTTAAACCAAAAGTACCGAAGCTGACTTTGTTACCAGACTGCGCCAGACCACGGTTGCGGCCTGTGTGAACCTTACGGAATTTTGTACGCTTAGGTTGTAACATATCGTCTCTCCTTACTTACGGTTCTTGCCGCGCTTAGGAGCTGGCTTTTCTTCAGTTGGAAGTCCACCAAGAACTTCACCACGGAAAATCCAGACCTTAACACCGATGATACCGTAAGTGGTGTTCGCTTCTGAGGTCGAGTAGTCGATGTCTGCACGTAATGTGTGCAGCGGTACACGGCCTTCACGATACCACTCAGTACGTGCAATTTCTGCGCCGCCTAAACGACCACTCACTTCAACTTTGATGCCTTTGGCACCCAAGCGAATGGCGTTTTGTACAGCACGTTTCATAGCACGACGGAACATGACACGACGTTCCAACTGACCAGCAATATTGTCAGCTACTAGCTGCGAATCCAACTCAGGCTTACGAACTTCTGAGATGTTGATTTGCGCAGGAGCACCTGTCAATTTAGAAACTTGCTTACGCAGCTTTTCTACGTCTTCGCCTTTCTTACCGATAACCACACCAGGGCGTGCCGTGTGAATAGTCACACGAACGCTCTTAGCTGGACGATCGATAACGATACGAGAGACTGATGCGTTGCGCAGTTCTTTTGTCAGGAACTTACGTACCTGAAAATCACTGTGCAGGTTATCAGCGAACTCATTTGTATTCGCATACCAGGTTGCATTCCATGGTCTGGAGATACCTAGGCGAATACCATTAGGATGTACTTTCTGACCCATAATTTATCTCCTAGCTATCTGACACGACCACAGTAATGTGGCTGGTGCGCTTAAAGATACGATCGGCACGGCCTTTCGCCCGTGGCTTGATGCGCTTCATAGTAGGACCTTCGTCTAAAAAGACCCGGGCTACTTTTAACTCATCGATATCCGCACCTTCGTTATGTTCCGCGTTCGCGATTGCTGACTCAAGTACTTTCTTGATTAAGACAGCAGATGCTTTGGGGCTGTATGCCAGGATATCCAGTGCTTTTTCTACTGGAAGTCCACGGATTTGGTCTGCGACCAAACGGCCCTTCTGCGCTGAAACGCGGGCAAATTGGTGTTTAGCAATTGCTTCCATCACTCTCTACCTCTTACCGTTTCTTCGCTTTCTTATCAGCAGCATGGCCGCGATAAGTACGGGTTGGCGCGAATTCGCCTAATTTATGACCGATCATTTCATCTGTCACGTAGACAGGAACGTGCTGACGACCGTTGTGAACAGCGATTGTCAGGCCGATCATATCTGGGATGATCATTGAACGACGGGACCAAGTTTTAATTGGCTTTTTATCCCCGGCTTCCAACGCTTTCTCCACCTTATTTAGCAGGTGAAGGTCAATAAATGGACCTTTTTTAAGAGAACGTGGCATGTTTTATCCTCAACTCTTATTTGTTGCGACGGCGTACGATGAACTTATCAGTACGCTTGTTTTTACGGGTTTTGTAGCCCTTGGTCGGCGTGCCCCATGGAGTCACAGGATGACGTCCACCAGAGGTACGGCCTTCACCACCACCGTGAGGGTGATCAACTGGGTTCATCGCCACACCACGAACGGTAGGACGAATACCACGCCAGCGGTTTGCACCGGCTTTACCCAATTGACGCAGCATGTGTTCTGCGTTACCTACTTCACCGATAGTTGCACGACCTTCAGACTGAACGCGACGCATCTCACCTGAACGCAAACGAACGGTAACATAAGCACCGTCACGAGCAAGAATCTGGCAATAAGCACCCGCTGAACGAGCCATCTGTGCGCCTTTACCTGGCTGTAACTCTACTGCGTGAACAACACTACCCACAGGGATGTTGCGCATTGGCAGACTGTTACCAGGTTTAATCGGTGCATCAACACCAGACTGGATACGATCGCCTACAGATAGGTTTTTCGGAGCCAGAATGTAACGGCGTTCACCGTCAGCATACAAAACTAAAGCGATATTCGCTGAACGGTTAGGATCGTATTCAATACGCTCAACCTTTGCAGGGATACCATCTTTATTACGTTTAAAGTCGATTACACGGTAGTGGTGTTTATGTCCACCGCCAATGTGACGAACCGTGATACGACCGTTATTGTTACGACCACCAGACTTGCTGTTTTTTTCCAGCAATGGTGCGTAAGGCTTGCCTTTGTACAGGTCCTGACCGACGACTTTAACGACGTGGCGTTGACCCGGAGACGTAGGCTTACTTTTAACTACAGCCATGTTTATTCCTCCTGTTACTCAGCGCCGCCAGAGAAGTCAATGTCAGCACCTTCATTCAAGGCAACATACGCTTTTTTCCAGTTACTGCGTTTTCCAAAACGGAACCCAGTACGCTTGGTTTTACCCTTTACGTTTACTGTACGTACGTTTTTGACTTCAACTTCAAACAGTTTTTCGACAGCCGCTTTAATTTCGGATTTCGTCGCATCAACTGCTACTTTGAAAACAACCGTGTTGTTGCCTTCAGCAGTCATAGTCGATTTTTCCGAAACGTGAGGTGCTAAAATCACTTTAAGCAAACGTTCTTCGCGCATCATGATAACACCTCCTCAAGCTGCTTGACGGCGTCTGCAGTCATCAGCACTTTCTCGAAAGCAATCAGACTGACAGGGTCGATACCCTGAACATCACGCACGTCGACTTTATGCAAGTTGCGAGAAGCTAAGAATAAGTTCTCATCAACTTCTTTAGTCACGATCAAAACGTCGTTCAGATCCATTTCTTTCAGTTTCGCTGCCAGCTGTTTTGTTTTTGGTTCTTCAACACCAAACTTCTCAACAACAATCAAACGTTCCTGACGAATCAATTCCGACAAAATGCTTTTAATCGCACCGCGATACATTTTTTTGTTAACTTTCTGGCTGTGATTTTGCGGCTTAGCTGCAAAAGTCGCACCACCAGAACGCCAGATAGGGCTACGGATTGTACCTGCACGGGCACGACCAGTACCTTTTTGACGCCAAGGCTTCTTACCACCACCGGCTACTTCAGAACGAGTTTTCTGAGCTTTAGTGCCCTGACGAGCACCTGCAGCGTAAGCTACAACTACTTGATGGACAAGGGCTTCATTAAACTCACGTCCAAAGGTAGCTTCGGAAACCTCAAGAGCGCCTTTTGCGTCTTTCAATGTTAATTCCATCACTATTCTCCTCAGACGTTACGCCTTGACCGCTGGTTTAACGATCACATCACTACCGGTTGCACCCGGGACCGCACCTTTGATCAACAACAAACTGCGTTCTGCATCAACTCGAACTAATTCAAGTGACTGCGTAGTGACTCGCTCATTACCCATCTGACCAGCCATTTTCTTGCCTTTGAATACTTTACCAGGCGACTGGTTTTGACCGATTGAACCCGGTGCACGGTGGGACAATGAGTTACCATGAGTAGCGTCCTGCATGCTGAAGTTCCAGCGCTTCACAGTACCGGCAAAGCCTTTACCTTTAGAAGTACCAGTAACGTCTACTTTCTTAACTTCTGCGAAAATATCAACAGTCAGTTCAGAACCAACCGCGTAATCTTCGCCTTCGCCGTTTTTCAGGCGGAATTCCCAAAGACCACGACCTGCCTCTGTACCAGCTTTAGCAAAATGACCTGCTAAAGGCTTGGTTACACGGCTCGCTTTCTTCTCGCCTGTGGTCACTTGAAGGGCACGGTAACCGTCAGTGTCATCAGATTTAACCTGAGTCACACGGTTCGCCAGCACTTCGATCACAGTAACAGGAACAGAAGCGCCGTCTTCCTGGAAGACACGCGTCATTCCTACTTTACGACCGACTAGACCTATAGCCATTGTTAAAACCTCTCGTGTGTAATCCTATTACTGCCCACTTAACCCAAGCTGATCTGTACATCAACGCCAGCTGCCAAATCTAAACGCATAAGCGCGTCAACCGTTTTGTCAGTAGGGTCCATGATATCAATCAGACGCTTGTGGGTGCGGATTTCGTACTGGTCACGCGCGTCTTTATTCACGTGTGGAGAAGTCAGCACGGTGAAGCGTTCTTTCCGAGTTGGCAGTGGGATAGGGCCACGTACCTGAGCACCAGTGCGTTTTGCAGTTTCAACAATCTCTGCAGTCGACTGGTCGATCAGACGGTGATCGAACGCTTTCAAACGAATCCGAATTCTTTGATTAGCCATAAATAAATCAAAGCCTCAATAAAAGAGCATTTAAAAAAGAGCACAGAAAATCGCAACCTCCCTGGCACATACCGGGGGTGCGACATTCTACGTCAACCGTTCAGTCCCCAATCGGGACTGTTGTCGAACGCCTTTTACACGGCCAAAGCCGATAAACTCAAAAGACGTGGCCGCGAATTATACCGACTCACGGCCGGGTGTCAAGCCCTTAATGTGTTTCGGCGTAGTCTTCCACTTGTTCCCAAACACGCATTAAATTACCACCCAGAATCATTTCAATTTCTTTATCTGAGTACCCTCTGTCCATTAAGCCCTGAACAAGGTTTGGATAGGTAGATACATCTTTTAAGCCGACCGGTAATGAATCACCGACACCGTCATAATCTGAGCCAATACCTATATGCTCAACGCCAATTAAGTCGCGCACGTGGTCGATATGGTCCAGAACTGTGTCTAATGTCGCAAACGGGTACGGATTATTTGCTTCTATGTCTTTAATGCGACGTTTGGCTTCATCGCTGTCTTCACCATACTGCTCTTTTACAGCATTAATACGCTTTTTCATCATATCGCGGTAACGGTTTGCCTGCTCAGCCAAAAACGATGAACCAAAGTTAATCTGGATAACGCCTTCATTTTCCGCTAAAGCTTTTAGCATGTCATCGCTCATATTACGCTCGAAACCGGGGGTGTATGAGCGCAGCGACGAATGCGACGCTATGACTGGCACGTCACTAATTTCGACGGCCTGGTAGAACGCCTCATCGGAGATGTGAGAAACATCAACCATAACGCCAATTTTGTTCATTTCTTTGACCAGTTCCTTACCAAAGGGGCTTAAACCATCCCACTGGCGGCGAATGTCATAAGAGGAATCAGAAATGTGATTAGATAATGAGTGAGCCAGAGTAATGTAGCGAATGCCACGCTCATAAAACATGTGCAAGTTATCAAGGTCACCTTCAATTGGTGTGCCATTCTCCATCCCCAAAGCAATAGACATTAGCCCTTGCTCTTTATTACTACGGATGTCATCCGTACTATAAGCCATGGCAAACTTATCAGGGGCTCGTGCAACCAGAGCTTCCATGCCATCAATAAGTTCGTGAGCCAGTTGAACACTGCCACCGCTTTGCTCATAAGAAGCTGGAATATAAATTGACATGAAAGGCGCATCCAGGCCGCCTTCAACAGCGCGGGGGTAGTCAAAATCGCCTTCGGCAGTCGCTTCTGTTACATCTTCCCATTTATCGTGAATTCGGTAAGGCACATCAATATGTGTATCAACCAGAAGGTACTCTTTTGCCAGCCTTTCAGCTTTATCACTCGCTGTATACTTTGCTTGTTCAGCGTTACCTTCTGTGGGCTGTGCGGCTGTTGCGCAGCCAGTTATTACGGCCAGCACGGACGCGGCTATCAGAGACTTAAACATACGTATTCCTCTTTTATTGTTATAACGAGATATACGCAGAGTACCAAAAGTCTAGCTGTGCCGCATTAGGGATGCGCTGAAACTTATGACAGCACCGACGACTAACGTTCCTAATACCGGCGCGGTCAACCAAATGAGCCACCATTGATCTAATAAAATCATGGGAGCTCCCTACTGAGTTTGCTGACTTTTTTCTTCGGACGCTTTACTTTGAGTTTCAGTCAACTGCAGACTGGAAAACAATTCAAGGCCCCACTCCTGAATAGAATCAGAAACTGACTGCTTGATAGTTTCCATACCTTGCTCTGATATTTCAGCAATCTGAGCTTGTATCTCAGCAGCGATAGAATCTCTATTATCATCGGCAGCTGAAGCCGATGCGCTGAACAACATAACACCACTGACAACACTTACGATTAACGCTTTCATAATTTTTCTCCTTTGAATAAATGACAGTGCGTTAGTTAAGTCGCACTAACTAATTCAAAGGTTGTGCCAGCTTTTTGATTTTATTTAAGATTTTGTTTTATATGGATTTATTGAATTAACAGTAAAAACCTTACCTTCAGCAGGTTAGTGTTTTTCACTAATTTTTAGTGTATTTATGAGGTTAGTGACGAAACATGTTGACTGTGGTCATCCCGAAACGCCAAGGCACCGTAAAGCAATTGCTCAGCACAAGTCGCCCTCGGACCTTTCACGCTAAGATACTGTCGCCAACGCTTCCCCCCGGCCATTCCCTGAAAGAGTCCCAGCATATGTCTGGCCACGTGCCATGCTCGGCCACCCTGACGGATATGGTTATCGATATAAGGTATCATTGCGGTAACAATCGCTTCCCGGGACAACTCTGACCGCTCAACCCCCGTCAACGAATCCAACTCAGTCAACAACCAGGGGTTCTGATAAGCCGCTCGCCCTATCATCACACCTTGAACTTGAGCTAAATGCTCTTTAACGTCCTCAATAGTTGCAACTCCGCCATTAATCGAAACAGGAATACCGGGATACCGTTGCTGTGCCCGGTAAACACGCTCATATTGCAACTCGGGAATATCTCTGTTTTCTTTAGGACTCAGGCCTTGTAACCAAGCTTTGCGCGCGTGCAAAGTCAATTGGTCGGCACCTGCTGCGACTACGGCATCAGTTAGCTGATAAAGGAAGTCATCGGAGTCCTGATGGTCTATTCCGAGTCGGGTCTTTACCGTTATGGGAATATCGGTAACCGCTTTCATCGCGCTCACACAATCAGCTACTTTTTTAGGTTCCGCCATTAAACATGCACCAAAACTTCCATTCTGAACCCGGTCAGAAGGACAACCAACATTAATGTTAACTTCATCATAGCCCCGCTCTTGGGCTAAAGCGGCACAGTGAGCCATTGCGTCAGGCTCAGAGCCTCCCAATTGAAGCGCAACGGGGTGTTCCTCTGAGTTGAATGCTAAAAAATCCTGTTGGCCATGAATAATAGCGCCAGTCGTCACCATTTCAGTATAAAGAAGGGTGGTTGATGTTAGTAAACGATGGAAGTACCGACAGTGACGATCGGTCCAGTCAAGCATAGGCGCTACTGAGAGCTTGTAAGAATATGGTACAGCCAAAACATCCACCCGGTTAAAAAGTTAGTCAATAAATTTCGAGTAATTGCCTGACATTTTAACTCAGAATAGGCGACTAAGCAGCCTCTTCCGTAAAACCCTTTTCCTTGCCTGTAAAACTCTCTACAATGACCAGAACGATCTTAAATAGTAGTAGACAATGACAGCTCAAGAAGCACAACGATTGATACATAAAGCAGAGAAGCTCTGCCAACAACGCGGTGCCCGACTCACAAATGCCCGGCGCGAAGTTTTTGCAATACTCGCTGAGCACTCAGGAGCTGTCGGAGCCTACGATTTACTCGATCAACTGCGTGAGGTCATGCCAAACGCAAAACCTCCTACTATTTATCGCGCTCTAGACTTTCTACAAGAGCAAGGCTTCGTTCATAAAATCACATCATCAAACAGCTTTGTTCTTTGCTCACATTTTGATCATCAGCATCCTGTGCAAATGCTCATTTGTGAATCCTGCGGAGACGTTCAGGAAATTCAGTCTGAGGGTGTTTATGACGAGTTAAAGCACCAGGCGGAAGATCAAGGCTTTAAAGTTCAAAACCAAACTATAGAGGCACATGGCTTGTGCGCTAAGTGCCATTGAATAGTTGTACCCATAAATAATAAATAACAATAGGTAGCACAATGAAACTCAGTCATCTTTTAGCGGCTGCAGCGGTTTGCTTTACCGTAAACCAAGCGGCAACAGCCCAGGCATTCGAGGATCAGTTCCGTCAACTGAACGACGACAAATTTCGCAGTCCAAATATCTACCGGACAGCGTCCGGAGCGCCCGGCCACGCATACTGGCAACAAGAAGCCGATTATAAGATCCAGGTCGCGTTAGATGACGAGAATCAACGTATTACCGCTAAAAGCACCATTACTTACACCAATAACTCACCAGACACCCTGCGTTACTTGTGGGTTCAGCTTGATCAAAACCGATTCAAAAAGGACTCTATCGGGCCACAAAGCCGGGCCACAGGAAGTTTAGAGCGTGTTAGTTTTTCCCGTATGGAAAGTATGTTAACTCAGGAAAGCTTTCCTGCTGGCTATGAGCTTACTGAAATCAGTAAAGAAAATGGTGAACCGCTTGCGCATTATGTTAACGACACCATGTTACGGCTTGATCTCAGTGAGCCGCTAAAAAGTGGTGATAGCGTCACATTTAATATCAACTGGCAATTCAACATCATTGAAGCTGAGGTGCTGGGCGGTCGCGGCGGCTACGAATACTTTGAAGAAGACGGCAACTACTTGTACGAAATGGCACAGTGGTTCCCTCGTATGGCAGCGTATTATGACGCTGAAGGTTGGCAGAACAAACAGTTTGTCGGCAATGGGGAGTTCGCTTTGGAGTTCGGTGACTACCGTGTAGAAATTACGGTTCCGGCGGATCACATTGTTGCCTCTACCGGTGTTTTACAGAACCCGGAAGATGTTCTGACGTCCATCCAACGCCAGCGTCTGGAAGCTGCACGTAACGCCGACGAACCAATAAAAATTGTTACCGAAGAAGAAGCTCTGGAGAACCAAAAAGAAGGGACCAGCCAAACCAAAACCTGGATTTTTGAAGCTGAGAAAGTTCGTGATTTTGCCTGGGCTTCCTCACGCAAATTTATCTGGGACGCTCAGGGCTACAAGAAAAACGACACTGATGTACTGGCTATGTCCTTCTACCCCGAAGAAGGCAACCCTTTATGGGAGCGTTACTCAACGGCTTCTATTATCCACACCATTGAGCATTACAATGACTATAGCTTTGACTACCCCTACCCGGTAGCAATTTCAGTCAATGGGCCTGTCGGTGGTATGGAGTACCCAATGATAACCTTCAATGGCCCTCGTCCATACGTTGACGAAGACTCGGGTGAGAAGTACTACTCCAAACGCACGAAATACGGCTTAATTTCGGTCATTATTCACGAGATTGGTCATATTTACTTCCCGATGATCGTCAATACGGATGAGCGTCAATGGACCTGGATGGACGAAGGAATAAACACGTATTTGCAATTCCTGGCTGAACAAAAATGGGAAAAAGATTACCCTTCATGGCGTGGTGAGCCGCGTAACATTACCCGTTACATGGCCAGTAGTAACCAGATGCCCATTATGACCAACTCAGAGTCTATCCTGCAGTTCGGTAATAACGCCTATGGGAAGCCAGCTACCGCTCTAAATATACTGCGTGAAACCATTGTCGGTCGCGACCTGTTTGATTTCGCATTTCGCGAATACGCGCAGCGTTGGAAATTTAAACGCCCGACACCAGAAGATTTATTCAGAACCTTAGAAGATGCTTCAGGGGTCGACTTGGATTGGTTCTGGCGCGGCTGGTTCTATTCGACTGACCATGTTGATATCTCGCTGGAACAAGTTAACCAGTTAACGATTAATACTCAGGATCCGGAAGTTGAAAAAGCCTGGGCGGAAGAACAGCATGATGCAGAGCCTGAATCTTTAACCACCAAGCGCAACGCCGATGTTAATTATAAAATTCATCAACAACCACAGCTTGCCGACTTCTATAACGAGAACGATGAGTTTACGGTAACTAATGCAGACCGTAACGAATACAGAAAACTCATTGAAGGACTCAATGACGAACAGAAACAAATGCTGGAAAACGGCAGTAATTTCTATGTGCTCGACTTTGCTAACAAAGGCGGCTTAGTTATGCCTATCTTGCTAGACCTTCACTATGAAGACGGTACTAAAGAGCATGTTCGTATTCCTGCTGAAGTTTGGCGACGTTCACCAGAGAGCGTCAGTAAGTTATTAATCCGTGATAAAACGCTTACTCAGGTCATTGTTGACCCTAACTGGGAAACAGCAGACGTAGACACCGATAATAATTATTGGCCGGCTCGTGCTGTACCATCACGAATTGAGCTTTTCAAACGAGATGACCGTAATAAGAGCATGATGGAAGACTATAACCAGGAGTTGGAGTCAGGTAACGATGATTAAATTCGTTGCTGCTATTGTTCTGACTTTTGCGCTGATACCCTCGGTATCAGCGCATCGGTACTTTTTTGGGTTGACCGAAATTAGCACCAACAAGAACACCGATGCTATTGAAATTGTGCATCAATATACTTTGCACGACGTACAGCAGGCGCTGAAAAAGCGGCTGGGTAAAGCCTTCAGACTTGAGCAAGAAGATGCGGAAAAGCAAATTCGTAGCTGGGTAAATGAAGAGTTTCAACTCACAAACGCCCAGGGAGAAACCGTTAAACCAAGCTGGGTAGGTTTTGAAGCAGACTATCAGAAAATTTGGATTTATCAGGAAGTCCCTAAGCGTGATAACCTGTGCAGGTGGACATTATCCAATACGCTTTTGATGAACAATTTTTCAGCACAGGTAAATACTATCAATGTTGTTGATGACTATGGTAATCGTAGTCTAATTTTAACCATTGAAAACACATCTGACACAATTAAGTGTCAGCAAGATATAAAGGAATAAACAATGAATGCCGAGTTCGTAAATCCATTTCTTCAGGCACTGCAAAATGTCTTGTCGATGATGGCTCAAATGGAATTGAAACCCGGTAAAGCGCAGCTTAAAAAAGATGAGTACGCTCGTGGGGATGTATCGGGCATCATCGGTATGGTCGGACCGCAAATTAAAGGCTCATTTTCCATATCTTTTGAAGAGAACTTAGCCTGCGAAATAATGAACAAGATGTTAGGCGAGCTGCCGGACTCAATTAATGAAGATGTGTGTGACATGGTCGGTGAAATCACCAATATGGTCACTGGTGGCGCAAAAAAAACTTTGGGTGAAAAAGGCTATGATTTTGATATGGCAACACCGATAGTGGTATCCGGAAAGGACCATACCATTTCGCACAAATCAGAAGGTTCAAAACTGATTATGCCGTTCAATCATGTCGCCGGAAAAGCTTATATTGAAATCTGCTTCGACAGAATTAACTAGCGACGATTAGTAACGGTCGTCGCTAATGTTACGGGCATAGTTATCGAACCTCGATAGTTGCCCATGGAACTTCAGCTCTACCCTGCCAATAGGCCCGTTACGCTGCTTACCAATGATAATTTCCGCCAGGCCTTGTTCCGCTGATTCGGGATGATAAACCTCATCCCGATAGATAAACATAATGACGTCTGCATCCTGCTCAATAGAACCTGACTCACGTAAGTCTGAGTTAACCGGACGCTTGTCCGAGCGTTGCTCTAATGAACGGTTAAGCTGCGACAGTGCGACAACCGGCACTTCCAATTCTTTCGCCAGGGACTTTAAAGAACGCGAGATCTCGGCAATTTCTAGTGTCCGGTTCTCCGACATACCCGGTACTGTCATGAGCTGAAGGTAATCGACCATAATCATAGAAATACCCTTGTGTTCTCTATGAATACGGCGGGCACGGGAACGAACTTCGGTAGGCGTTAAGCCTGAAGAGTCGTCTATGTATATATTGTTTTTATCATTTAACATATTCATGACCGAGGCAATGCGCGCCCAGTCATCATCTTCAAGTTTACCCGTACGCACCTTATTCTGATCAACCCGGCTTAGCGACGCCAACATACGCATCATTAACTGCTCAGCAGGCATCTCTAAACTAAATACCAACACTGGCCGGTCATCGTTAAGCGCAATATTCTCAGCCAGGTTCATAGCAAAGGTTGTCTTACCCATAGAAGGACGTGCTGCAACGATAACCAAATCGGAAGGTTGTAGCCCGGCAGTCATTTGATCCAAATCGGTAAAGCCGGTCGACACACCGGTTACGCCATTATTGTTTTTAAGTTTACTTAATTGCTCAATACGGCTAACCGTGCGCTGCAAAATCAGGTTAATGCCTTGCGGCCCTTCACTTGAGCTGACACGTTTCTCTGCTATCTGAAAGACTTTAGATTCGGCTAAGTCTAAAAGCTCTGCGCTGCTGCGCCCTTGTGTATCATAGCCGGACTCAGCAATTTCATTTGCTGCACCTATCATCTCACGCAATACCGCTCGCTCGCGGACAATATTTGCGTAGGCGAGTATATTAGCGGCACTTGGTGTATTTTTTGCAATCTCTCCCAAGTATGCGAACCCGCCAACCTGTTCTAATTCACCAGAGCTTTCCAGGGTCTCAGAGACGGTAACTAAGTCCATTGGCTGACTACGCTGCGCAAGCTCGTGCATTGCTTTGAAAATGAGTCGATGCGAGCGGTGATAGAAGTCTTCTGCGATGACACTGCCGGCGACATTATCCCAGGCATCATTGTCCAGCATGAGTCCACCAAGAACGGACTGCTCCGCTTCAATTGAATGTGGAGCTGATCTTAAAGCTTCTATGGATGCGTCGCGTTTTTTTGACTTCTCTGCCATGAGGAAAGTTGTCTCGCCAAGGGAAATAATAAGAGGGGATTACTATACAAAATCCCCTCTTATTTAGAAAGCACAGCAAGGCTTAACTGAAGTATTTAATTTTTATCGAGTGTAATTTCACCGCTAACGGTTGTCGCTGAAACATCTGCACTTGCGTCACCGACAGAGAACTCCAGTCTGGACGATGGGCCCCACTCTGCTTCATTGGCTTTATCATCAGTTAGTCGGTTGGTGATTTCACCACCTGCATTAGACTTAATATTAAAGCTGGAATGAATATCGCCCATCCACTTAAAGGTTAAGTCCCCACTTACCGAACTGGACTCTATGCGAGCAGTACTGTGCAAGCCGGCGGTCAGTATGGCGTCGCCACTGACTGTTGTCACTTTCCCTTTGCGCAGTACACCGGCTTTAACATCAATATCGCCTGACACTGACTGCACTGTAAGTTCCGCAACAGAATCTGACTGGCTGGTAATATCACCGCTTACTGACTGATAAGTCGCTGACTCTGAACCATTGTTAATGTCCATAATGTCGCCACTAACGGTTTCGAAGCGAACCTCTCCTTCAAGTTCTTCAGCATCGATATCACCGCTGACAGTCTTTAAAAGCACCCGGTTTTTAATGCCACTAACCTCTATGTCACCACTAACCAAGCGGATTTCCAGGCCGCCATCAAAGTCATTTGCAGAGACATCCATGGAGACACCATTGACACTAATATCCATAGATGAAGGCAGGTATATTTTGAGATCTGAACCTTCAGAGTCGTCTGAAGACACGTTAAAGCCTCTTTGTTCAGGTACTTTTACGTTAATGTGAACCCCTGTCCCCCTCTGTTCAAAAACAAAGTCTTCCGCTTTTTCATCGAGTTTTCCCACAACCCGAATTTCATCTTTGTCATTTACTATAAGCTCAACCTTCCCTCTCATATTATCAATAGAGACCCTTGCCGCTGGTGAAACAGCCAGCGTTTCATCCACCTTTTCCTGAGCTGCTATAGCAGAGCCGAACATAAGTAGCGATAAACCAACTATGGTTAATATTTTTTTCATTTTTAACTCCTGGTTAGATTTCTTGTACGGTCTTGGTCAACGTATAAGATTGACTAAGTAACTTTAATTCCTGTTCATTAACCCAACGCAATAATTCCAATAAGTTCGGGTCTCCAGGTGTTTTGCGCAGGGACTCTGTAATTTCTTCTCTGGCAAAAGCCAGCTGGGTTAAATTCTCTTCAGTATTACCATTCACCTGGCGGTAACCTGCCGTTTCATAGCCAACACGCATGCTATATATTTGTGCCTGTTGCTCTGCATTCATTTTTTCCGCCAATAAATAGTACCCGGTCACGGGATTATCCAGTGACTTCGGCACACTAAGCTGCCATCCTGCCATGAAGGTAGCAATAACAATACTCGCGGCTACCGCACCAGACCAAAAACCCCGCCCTTTTTTTGCCAGAGGCTCGGAGTGACTCAGTCGGTTCTCAATCACCGGCCAGAAGTCTTGAGGAGGCTCAATACCCTCCTTTTTAATCTGTTCGAGTTGGTCTTCAAGGTTTTGAGCCTGTTTGTTATCACTCATCTTGTAGCCACTCCTCTAAACGTTTACGAGCCCGGTGAAACTGCGCTTTACTGGTGCCTGGCGCAATTCCCAGCCAGTCGGCAATTTGTTGATGGGACTCACCTTGCAAAGCATGTAAAACAAAGACCTGCCGGGTCTGTTCCGGTAATTTTAAAATCAGTTTATCCAGTTGGCTCACATCGAAGTTACCTTCATTTATTGGTTCTGAAGTCTCTTTGCTGTCAGAGGTAAACCTTGAAAACCATCGCTTTTGTTTACGTATTTCGGTTAGGCAGATATTGGTTGTTACCCGATACAACCAACTACTAAATTTTGATTCGCCCCGAAAGGAGCCTAATTTTTGCCAGAGTTGCACAAAAACTTCCTGAACTAAGTCGTCTGCGAGCGCCTTATCAGCACAGAGTCTAAGCACTAATCCATACACTTGCTTTATATGTCGGTAATACAGTCGCTGAAAAGCGTCCACGTCACCTTGCGCCGCTAATAGCACGTCATCACTGGCTGGTTCACGTTGCAAGGTTATCTCCCTGATACCACTTTATAATTGCTTTGTTAGTTTAGACGACACTTACACAGGAAAGGTTTACACGAATGAAAATTTTCCAAAAAAAAAGCTGCCATAAGGCAGCTTTTTCTAAAAACTATAGTGACTTACTCAGCCGCTACAATTTTCAATTTGATGTTTGCAAATACATCAGCGTGTAAATGTAATTCGATATCGAACTCACCAACTTCACGCAGTGTACCGTGCGGCATTAATACTTCGCTCTTCTTCACTTCAACGCCTGCAGCTGTTACTGCATCAGCGATGTCACGAGTACCGATAGAACCAAATAATTTGCCTTCATCACCTGCTTTAGAGGCAATAGTGACTGTATCTAAAGCATTAACTTTTTCAGCACGTGCTTCCGCAGCAGCTAAGTGATCAGCTAATTTAGCTTCATACTCAGCACGACGTTGTTCAAACAGTTCAACGTTGCTTTTCGTTGCAGGTACTGCTTTTCCTTGAGGGAAAAGAAAGTTACGTGCGTAACCTGATTTTACACTGACTTGATCGCCAAGGCTTCCCAAGTTAGCAATTTTATCTAACAAAATGACATTCATTTCTCGCTACCTCTACTTTTGGTAATCGAACCGGTGCTAGCTTACTGATGTGAATCAGTATAAGGCAGCAGTGACAAATAACGAGCACGCTTGATAGCGCGCGCTAACTGACGCTGATACTTAGCGGATGTTCCAGTAATACGGCTAGGAACGATTTTACCAGTTTCAGTAATGTAGTTCTTAAGCGTAGCGATATCTTTATAATCAATTTCTTTTACGCCATCTGCTTTAAAGCGGCAGAATTTGCGGCGACGAAAAAAACGAGCCATGATGGTCTCCTTAAATCAATTCGAGATGCTGAGCATGAAGTACCAAACGAGGTGAGCCATTGCTATCCTCGTGACGGTGCAGAAAACCTTCTGCTAAAACTTCACAACCCACCGTCAATTTTTCTAACCAGTGTTGTAAACCTTCACCACTTAAAACGACCTGAATACGCACATAAGATTGGCGATTCATACCGGCTTCCGGTTGCATAGAACGATGTTCAATCACTAATTGTAAATGCTCAATACCTGAAGGGCTGGTTTCCAGCTTAGGTACTTTGCCAAGTGTTCCGGTTAAATGCAGTCGATTCATAAGGGTTATAGAAAGTCAGCAAGCTTACGCTGCTTCACTGTCACCTTTACGATCTTCCTTCGGCTTAGTCAGCGGCGAAGGCTCTGTAATAGCTTCTTTCTTACGCATGATCATGTTGCGTAAGACTGCATCGTTGAAACGGAATGCAGTTTCAAGCTCTTCCACAACTTCTGCAGACGCTTCAATGTTCAACAGAACATAGTGAGCTTTATGCAGTTTGTTGATTGGGTAAGCCAATTGACGACGGCCCCAGTCTTCTAAACGATGGATTTGACCACCACCTTGCTTGATCGTTTCGCTGTAGCGCTCGATCATGCCAGGTACTTGCTCGCTTTGGTCCGGGTGGACCATAAATACGATTTCGTAATGACGCATTACAGTTTCCTTTTGGTTCGTATAGCCTCAGTTTAGCTCAGCCGCACTAACATAGAAGCAAGGAACACATTCAGTAAAATTAAAATATGGCTGATTTAAGCCGCGCGATACTAACTAAAATGAACGCCAATTGCAAATTAATCGGCGTTTTTATGGGCTTTTTCAATGCGGGAACTGAGCAGAGCAACAATGCGGTCGGCTAACTCATTAGCCACGGCAATTTCTCCGCGTACAACAATATGATCAACAATCTTTTCCTGACGTCTTACAGTGGCATCAATTTGTATCGCTTCCTGCTGGTTCTGAAACACCAGATTCACCTGCCACTCAGCGTTATTGTCCTCGACCCTGTGCCATTCGTGTCTGACTTCCAGGCGATTACTGATATCAAAAGCCAAGTTTTCCACCGACTTTTCAGCGTCATCCTGCAGTTCGAAATGAAAAGCAACATAAGGCTTTTCTGAGCGCAACCAGGTGGGAGATTCCCAGTTAGGCGTCCAGCTTACAAAGAGCACAGCAACCATGCCTAAAGCAATAGCAATAGGCAAAAGACGACGTTTAAGATCCATTGCGCTGCCTGACTACCTCAAATAGACACACACCACTGGCTACTGAAACATTCAGACTACTGACACTGCCAGATAAAGGAATAGATACTAAATCGTCACAAGTTTCGCGGGTCAAACGGCGCATTCCTTTTCCTTCAGCGCCCATCACCAAAGCCACCGGTCCGCGGTAATCGACATCGTAGACTGACTGAGTCGCTTCCCCTGCCGTACCGTACACCCAGACGCCCAGCTCCTGAATATCGCGCAGAGCCCGCGCTAAGTTTGTAACAACAACCATAGGCACGTTTTCTGCCGCACCAGAAGCGACTTTACGTACCGTTGGCGTGATCTGTGCCGATTTATCCTTAGGGACAATAACAGCTGTTACACCAGCGGCATCGGCTGTACGTAGACAGGCTCCTAAATTATGCGGGTCAGTTACGCCATCAAGCACCAGAAACAACGCCGCGGGTTCCCTTTGTTCCAATAACCCCGGAAGATCTTGCTCCGTTAAGGTAGGTGGAGACTGAACCGTTGCAACCACCCCCTGGTGATTCCCGCCTTCGGCTCGTTTTTCTAAAGCTTGTTTAGGCACCCATTGAGGACGAACTCCCGTCGCGTGACATTGGTTTACAATGTCACGCACCGAATCGTCCTGGCGTTCTTTAGAAACATAGAGCTCAACCAAACGATCCGGGTGGTTTTTTAATATAGCCCGCACCGCGTGCAGGCCAAACACGGTCACTTTTTGGCTCATGACTTACTACGTCCTTTACCGCCACCGCGATTTGTGTTTTTCCGTTGGCCACCCTTGCCTCTGGGCTGACCTTTACGTTTACCCTTTCCAGAACCTTTTGCCGGCATACTGCGCTTTTTGCCACCCGGGCTCGTCGCTTCCAGTAAGGTTAAATCAATCTTTCTGTCGTCCAGGTTTACGTCTTTAACTTTCACTTTAACGTTATCACCCAGACGGAATACGCTGTGGCTGTTCTCGCCAACTAACATCCCTTTTTGCTGATCAAAATGGTAATAGTCATTGTCGAGGTTACTAATATGAATAAGACCGTCAATTTGGTAGTCACTAAGACGAACAAATAAACCAAAGTTAGTAACAGATGAAATAACCCCTTCAAACTCCATACCAATGTGGTCGAGCATGAATTCGCATTTTAACCACTCATCTACCTGACGAGTCGCATCATCTGCCCGACGTTCTGTCATTGAGGTATGCACGCCCAGTTCATCCAGCTGTTTTTCCGAATAAGCCCAGGCTCCGACAAGCCCTTTACCTTCGCCTTCATTTTTGCGCAGAATAGCTTTTATCGCACGATGCAAAATCAGATCGGGATAACGACGAATAGGTGAAGTAAAGTGTGCATAAGATTTCAATGCCAGACCGAAATGGCCTTTATTCTCAGGCTGATAAACGGCCTGTTGCATTGAACGCAGCAACATAGTCTCAATAAGTTCGTGATCCTGACGATCTTTAACTTGTTCAAGCAGTGTCGCGTAGTCCCTCGGAGAGGGCTCATCACCACCTTCGAGATTCAGGCCAAGTTCACCAAGAAAACTGCGGAAGTTGTTAAGACGTTCATCCGCCGGGGTTTCATGCACACGGAATAACGCGCCAATTTCTTTGTCAGACTCAATAAGCTGGGCGGATGCCACGTTAGCCATGATCATGCACTCTTCAATAATTTTATGAGCAACATGACGTTTAACCGGCTCGATACTTTCAATTTTACGCTCAGCGTTAAAAATGAAGCGGGTTTCCTGCGTATCGAATTCGATAGCCGAACGGCGTTTGCGGGCAGCACTTAACGCATTGTAAAGACGTTCAAGCTCCTGAACGTTGTCCATCACATGCTGATACTGTTGTTGCAGCTCTTCGTCGCCATCAAGCAACTTCTTAACTTTGTTGTAAGTCAGACGAGCATGACTTTTCATTACTGCCGGGTAGAATTGAGTCGATTTCAGTTTCCCACGAGGTCCAAGTTCCATCTCTGCAACCATACACAGACGGTCAACATCGGGGTTCAATGAACATAAGCCGTTTGAAAGCTTCTCCGGTAACATAGGAATAACGTTACTGGGAAAATAAACCGAATTCCCTCTATCAGTTGCTGCTTTATCAAGCACCGTATCGGGTCTTACGTAATAGGAAACATCGGCTATAGCGACCCATAAACGCCAACCTTTCTCTTCAGGCACACAGCAAACCGCGTCATCAAAGTCGCGAGAGTCTTCACCATCAATAGTAATAAGCGGAAGTTCACGTAGGTCTTTACGTCCTTCATAAGCTTCTGCCGGAACCTCTTCACTGTATTTTTTTAATTCTTCATCAACTTCTGATGGCCATTCAGTGGGAATATCGTGCTCGCGAATAGCCACCTGAATTTCCATGCCAGGCGCCATATGTTCACCCAGAACCTCGGTCACCCGGCCTATGGGGCTGGTGCGACGACTTGGCCGACGAGTTATCTCTACAACAACTAACTGACCGTGACGAGCACCACTTTTATCCGCATCCGGAATGAGGATATCCTGACTAATGCGACCATCGTCCGGCACTACAATACCTAAGCCGTGTTCAATGAAGTAGCGGCCAACAATGTTACTGTCTCTTGGCTCCGTAACACGTACAATACGCCCTTCGGTGCGACCCCGACTGTCTTTACCACTAGGCTGAACGAGTACTCGGTCGCCGTGTAATACAGAATACATTTGGTGATGCGGAATAAAGAGATCTTTTCCGCCGTCTTCAGTCTGGCAGAAACCAAAACCGTCTTTATGACCAATGATACGACCTTTAATCAAGTCCATACGCTCAGGCAGACCATAAGCATTTGCTTTACTGTAAATAAGCTGCCCGTCGCGCTCCATTGCCCGCAACCGACGTTTTAAGCCAACAGCCTGACGTTCGTCATCCAGGTTGAAATGGCGAATAAACTCGTCAAAATGAACAGGTTTCTTATTGGAAGTAACAAGTTCCAATAACTGTTCGCGGCTTGGAATTTCGACTTCGTAGTCTGGCGTATTGTTGTTCTGCTGATTATCTGACATAGAATCCTATATATGTATGGTTGCACGGTTAAGGACGACCGATGCGGACAGTATACGTGCTGAAAAGGATAATGTCAGTGCTTCTGCTATTTTCGTTCGGGATTTCAAAGAAGAAATTTGGTGCCGAGGGGGGGACTTGAACCCCCACGCTGTTACCAGCGGTGGATTTTGAATCCACTGCGTCTACCAATTCCGCCACCTCGGCTAAGGGGTGTGCTGTACTATTTTCAATTTGGTAACGGGACGGGATTATACCCTTGAACTTGCGCTAATCAAGCAATAATTCGCGAAAAGTCATGGGAAGCTGATTAACTGCTGATTCCTTGTACAGATTGAGGCTGCTGTCAGCTTGCTTTGCTCATGGTATGATCATACCCACGACTAATTCGAATGAGTTCCGCATGAGTTCTGAAGCACAAAGACTACACGCCAGCTTTCCCAGTGCTGGCTTTACCAGACGACTGGCAGCCTGGGTTTATGACCTTTTAGTTGCTGCAGCAATTATTATGCTGGCGTCTGCGTTAGCGTTACTTTTTGCCGCGCTACTAACCTCTTTCAACTGGCTGGTGCTATCGGACGATATGGATCACGCCGCCTGGCTGGCTCAGGGGCCATGGTACAGCTTATATCTTATTACTGTTGTTGCGGTATTTTTTGGCTGGTTCTGGAAACGTTCAGGACAAACATTAGGCATGCGCGCCTGGCGTTTAAAACTGCAAAACCGTGACGGCTCACGCTTAACCAACCGCCAGGTATTCATAAGGTTGCTGACCTGCTGCGGAGGTCTCGGGAATCTTTGGGTTCTTGTTGACTTTAAAAACCGAAGAGCCTGGCAGGATTACGCCGCAGCAACAGAGGTTGTCACCCTTTCGAAAGAAGCGAATCAGCTTTTTTACTGGAACGAACTTTAAGTGTGGTCGGCCTGTTGTCAGGCCGTGCGCCCACGCATGAAGTAGACCGCAATCCCCGCAAACAACATACTCGGTAGTAATGCCCCTAAAATAGCCGGAATTTGATAAACCTGCGCCAGAGGCCCAAAAATCTCATTACTCACATGAAATCCGAAGCCGGTGATAACACCTAACAAGACCCTTGCGCCCATCGTTGTCGAACGCAGAGGTCCAAAGATAAACGACAGAGCGACCAACAGCATTACAGCCACAGTTATTGGAGCAAAAAGCTTACGCCATAACGCAAGTTCATAACGTTCCGCAGACTGTTGGTTGCTTTCCAGGTACGTCAGGTAATCCAATAGCCCGCTAATGGAAAGTGACTCTGGTTTAATGGTAACAACCCCGAGTTTATCGGGCGTCAAACTCGACTGCCACGCCATACTGGCTTTTTCATCGCGTAGCATACGGTTTTCCGTCATTTGCGTTACCGTCACCTCCTGCATACGCCATTTGTCACCGCTAAAATTAGCGGTTCGGGCGTAAGTTACCTGCTGCAATTCCCTATTATCATTAAAGTCATAAATCAGAACATCGTTCAGACGCCCGGTGTCCTCAACTTCACCAATATTGATAAAGTCAGAACCGTCTTTTGCCCAGACGCCCTGTTGTGCCGAAATTAAGCTGCCACCTGAAATAGCCTGTGAGCGGATAGCTCGTCCCTGAGACTCCATGGGCGGTGCTATCCATTCGCCTATCGCCATGACTGCCACCATCATAATAATGGCGGATTTCATTACAGCTCCAATAATATTCAAGCGAGAACGTCCTGCTGCCATCATAACCACAAGTTCAGAGCTGCTCGCCAACATACCGACACCAATGAGGCCACCGAGTAAAGCGGCCATTGGAAAGAAGGTTTCAACATCTCTGGGCAAGCTGTAAAAGACGAAAAGTGCAGCATCCATAACGTTGTAGTCGCCACGACCAACCGATTTCAGTTGCTCGACAAAGCGAATTAAAGACGACAGACCGGTTAATACAGCAAGACTTAACAGCGAGGTTCGTAGTACGGCCAGACCTATGTACTTATCTAAAATACTAAACATCATTGCCCCCGAGCCGCGCCGAAGCGTAGATTTGCCAATAATCTCAAGCCAACAGGTCTGCCTTTACCTATCAACACTAAGCCAAACACCAGTAATATGAAGTGTATCCACCATAACCCGATAACTGGAGGAATGACGCCGTCACGTATGGCCGACTTAGCTGCCATAAGCAATAGGAAATAGCCTAAATAAATGAGTAAAGCCGGGGCCATTCGTCCAAACTTACCCTGACGAGGGTTCACACGGCTTAACGGTACAGCAATAAGTGTCAATAACGGCATAGCCAGAGGAATCGCAATACGCCACTGCAGTTCAGCAACCGCAGCAGGTTCAGTTTGCGACATTAACTCCACAGTGGGATAGGCTTCGAGTTTTCGTAATTGCTCACTGGCCTGTTGCTCCTTAATTTGAAGCTGATAACTGTCAAACGACATCATCTGATAACTGTCGTTGTCACCGGCGTAGCGTTTTCCCTCACCCAGTTCAAGCCATTGCGACCCCGTTGTTTCACTGATTACTTTACCGGTCTTTGCCATAACCACGCTGCCCGACTGTAACTCGCCCTGACTGTGGTTATGCTGCGCGACAAAAACTTCCTCAAGGTCGCCATTATCACCGACACTTTGCACGAATATGACTGCTTTGCGGTTACTTGCTTGTTGGAAGCGTCCCGGCATTAAAGCCGTTAAGCCACTTTCTGAACGAGCTTTGTCTTCCAGCTTTTGTTCCTGATCGAGTGACCAGGGCACTAACCATAAAGTGAAAGAAGCTGTTATCAAAGCCAAAACTAATGACAGCACCAAAGTCACCCGGGTTACATACCACTCACTTACCCCACAGGCGTGCAGAACCGTCATTTCGTTGTCAGCATAGATACGTCCATGAGCCAGTAAAATACCCAAAAACAAACTAAGAGGCAGAATCAGAGACACTAATGCAGGGAGGTTCAGCGACAGAAGCTGAAAAATAATTGCGCCGGGAATATCCCCTTCTGATGCATCCGACAGGACACGGACAAACTTCTGACTGACAAAAATCGTCATCAGGATAAAAAGCACAGCAAGCTGCGACTTCAATGTTTCACTGATCAAATAGCGGAATATGCGCACTGGCGTTCACTCATAACTTAGGTTTTTACTGGAATAGCTGTGATTTTTAAGTAAACTTGTTATTTTAACAACAAAGTGTCTTTATAGTGAAACTATAGCAGGCATTGAAGCCACCTGAAACAGGAGCACTGTCATGGAGTTCAGCGTCAAAAGTGGTAATCCGGAAAAACAACGTTCTGCTTGCATCGTTGTTGGCGTGTTTGAACCTCGTCGTCTGTCTGGCGTTGCCGAACAATTAGACAAAGTCAGTGATGGTTATTTAAGCAACTTATTGCGCCGCGGAGACCTTGAAGGTAAATCAGGTCAGGTTCTGCTGTTACATCATGTCCCCAATATTCTTGCCGAACGGGTATTACTGGTCGGCTGCGGTAAAGAGCGCGAACTTGATGAGCGCCAGTATCGCCAAATTATAGCCCGCACTATGAACACGTTGAACGAAACCGGCTCAATGGAAGCGGTCTGCTTTCTTAGTGAGCTGCACGTTAAAGGTCGCGATACTTACTGGAAGGTTCGTCAGGCCGTAGAAGCTGCGCGGGCAACATTGTACAACTTTAACGAGCTTAAGAGTAAAAAAGAAGAACCTCGACGCCCGTTGCGTAAACTGGTCTTTAATGTTCCAAGCCGAAAAGAGCTGGCTTTGGGCGAACAAGCTGTGCAGCACGCGTTAGCCGTAGCTACGGGTATGGATATTTGCCGCAACGTAGCAAATATGCCACCTAACATTTGTACACCTCGTTATTTAGCCGATCAAGCCAAATTAATGGCTGAAAATTACGACAATTTAACGGTTAGCACCGTTGAAGAAGCCGAAATGGAAAAGCTGGGTATGAACGCATACTTAGCCGTTGGCCGTGGTTCAGAGCATGAGTCAGTACTAACTTTAATGCATTACAAAGGCGCACCCGATGACCAGCCTCCCATAGTTCTGGTCGGTAAAGGCCTGACATTTGATTCTGGCGGTATTTCCATTAAACCATCCGCCAATATGGATGAAATGAAATACGACATGGGCGGTGCCGCCGGTGTTTTAGGAGCTATGCAGGCTCTTGCTGAACTGCAACTCCCCATAAACGTTATTGGCGCTGTGGCAGGCTGTGAAAACATGCCAGATGGAAAAGCATACCGCCCAGGAGATATCCTGACGACGATGAGCGGTCAAACAGTTGAGGTGCTGAATACCGATGCAGAAGGTCGACTCGTACTGTGCGATACCCTGACTTATATCGAGCGCTTCGAACCCGAGTCCGTGATTGATTTAGCCACGCTGACAGGCGCCTGTGTTATTGCGTTAGGCAGCCATGCTTCAGCCGTACTCAGTCAACATAATCCGTTAGCACACGAAATTCTAAATGCTGCCCAACAAAGTGGCGACAAAGCCTGGCGTATGCCGCTATGGGATGAGTACCAGTCAATGCTCGATAGCCCTTTTGCAGATATGGCTAACATTGGTGGTCGCGAAGCCGGCACCATTACCGCCGCTTGTTTCTTATCTCGTTATACAAAGAAATACAATTGGGCACACATGGATATTGCCGGTACGGCCTGGCAAGGTGGTAAAGACAAAGGCTCCACAGGCCGCCCGGTTCCATTATTGACGCAGTTTTTAATTAACCGGTGCAGCGCAGAGGTCGCAGAGTAAGATGCCCTCAGCCACTTTTTTCTTAATGCCTGACAAAGCTGAAGACGAGCAAAATCGGTTAATTTGCGATAAGATAGCGGAGCTATACAGAAAGCATAAAAGGTTGCGGGTTTGGGCCCGCAATCAGCAACAGGCGGAAGCGCTGGACGAACTGTTATGGCAACAACCAAGTGATGCCTTTATTCCGCATAATTTGCTTGGAGAAGGCCCGGCTACCGGAGCGCCGGTAGAACTTTGTTGGCCGGAGTCTGGCGACATTAAAAGCCGACCCGGTTACGCCCTGTTTAACCTGGCTGAAGACATTCCGGTACAAGCTCAACAGAGCCAGAAACTTTATGACACAGTTCCAGCCGATGACAATGGCAAAAAGGTAGCTCGCGAGCGATACAAACATTACAGGGCCAGAGGTTGCCAAATGCATACCGAGCCCCTGACATCCGAACAGAAGTAAGGTTAATATGGATAAAACATACTCCCCTGCAGCGATAGAACAAGACCTCTACCAACAATGGGAAGACAAAGGCTACTTCAAGCCTTCAGGTAAGGGCGACTCCTACTCTATTATGATTCCGCCGCCCAACGTTACCGGCAGTCTGCACATGGGTCACGCCTTCCAACACACCATTATGGATACGCTCACCCGCTACCAGAGAATGAACAGCCGTAATACATTATGGCAAGTCGGTTCTGACCACGCTGGTATTGCCACGCAGATGGTCGTTGAACGCCAGTTAGCCGCTCAAGGACAGACTCGCCAGGAACTTGGTCGTGACGCTTTTATTGATAAAATTTGGGAATGGAAGGAACAGTCAGGCGGCACCATCACTCAGCAAATGCGCCGTCTAGGCGACTCTGTTGACTGGGATCGTGAACGCTTCACTATGGACGAAGGCCTTTCAGATGCGGTACGTGAAGTCTTCGTAAAACTGCACGAAGATAACTTGATTTACCGTGGTAAACGCCTGGTCAACTGGGACCCGGCACTGCAAACCGCTATTTCTGATTTAGAAGTCGAGAATAAAGAGCAACAAGGTTCTATCTGGTATTTACGTTACCCGCTAGCCGATGGCGAGAAAACCGAAGACGGCAAAGACCATTTAGTGGTCGCGACCACCCGCCCGGAAACCATGTTAGGCGATGTCTGTGTTGCTGTGCATCCCGACGACGAGCGCTTTGCTCATTTGGTTGGGAAACACCTCGAGTTACCTATTGTTAACCGTCGTATTCCTATTGTTGCCGACCACCACGTTGACAGCGAATTCGGTACAGGTTGCGTAAAGGTAACTCCGGCGCATGATTTTAATGACTACGAAATTGGCAAGCGTCATCAAACTGGGATGATTTCTATTTTTGATGACACTGCGCACGTCATGGCAAAAGCAGGCCTTTACACCAGTACGGGTGAAGCGCTTGAAGAGCTGAACGGGTTTGATGGGGCTTTACCTGAGCGATACGCTGGTAAAGAACGCTTTGAGGCCCGTAAGCAACTTATTGCTGAATTTGACGAACTTGGCTTACTGGAAAAAATTGAAAAACACACCAACAAAATACCATACGGCGACCGCGGTGGCGTTCCTATTGAACCGCATTTAACCGACCAATGGTATGTTCGCGTTGAACCTATGGCCAAACAAGCAACCGAAGCGGTTGAAGACGGACGCATTGAATTTGTCCCTAAGCAATACGAGAACATGTATTTCAGCTGGATGCGCGATATTCAGGACTGGTGTATTTCGCGTCAATTATGGTGGGGGCACCGTATTCCGGCATGGTACGACGAACAGGGCAATGTCTATGTCGGTCGCACCGAAGAAGAAGTGCGGGAGAAGCACAACTTAGGTGATACGCCTCTTCAGCAGGACGAAGACGTACTGGATACCTGGTTCTCTTCCGCGTTATGGACCTTTTCTACCCTAGGTTGGCCAAAAAATACCGAGGACTTAAAAACCTTCCACCCTACCGATGTGTTGGTGACTGGTTTTGACATCATTTTCTTCTGGGTTGCCCGCATGATCATGATGACCATGCACTTTATGAAAGACGAAGAAGGCCAGCCGCAAGTTCCGTTTAAGAAGGTCTATGTGACTGGTCTTATTCGCGACGAAGAAGGCCAGAAAATGTCTAAGTCTAAAGGTAACGTGTTAGATCCGCTGGACATGATTGACGGCATTAGCGCTGACGAGCTGGTTGCTAAACGCACAGCCAATATGATGCAGCCGAAAATGCGCGAGAAAATTGAAAAACGCACCCGCAAAGAGTTTCCTGAAGGCATTACCGCTCACGGAACCGATGCACTGCGCTTTACATTAACAGCACTTGCATCGACTGGGCGCGATATCAACTGGGACATGAAGCGTCTGGAGGGTTATCGCAACTTCTGCAACAAACTGTGGAACGCCAGCCGGTATGTGTTAATGAGTACCGAAGAGAATGACTGTGGTCTTGAAAACGACGATATGACCCTGTCACTGGCTGATGAGTGGATTATTGCCCGCTTTAACAGCACAGTAAAAGACTTCCGTCAGGCTTTAGATACCTATCGTTTTGATCAGGCAGCCGCTATTGCATACGAGTTTACCTGGAACCAGTTTTGTGACTGGTATCTTGAACTCACTAAGCCGGTTCTCCAAAGTGGCACGGAAGTGCAACAACGCGGTACTCGCCACACACTGGTGAATGTTTTAGAACAGTTACTGCGCTTACTGCATCCGGTTATGCCGTACATTACTGAAACTATCTGGCAACGGGTGAAACCGCTGGTTGGTAATACGGATGATACCATTATGCTGCAGCCGTTCCCGCAGGTTGAGGACAACGTCAGCCATCAGGCAATGCAGGACATGGAGTGGCTGAAGCGCGTTATTTTAGCTATTCGAAATATTCGTGGCGAAATGGATTTATCACCGAATAAGCCTTTGCCTCTGCTGCTTTCAAATGCTGATTCAATGGCCAGAGGCCGTATTGAGAATAACCAAAGCTTCCTCAGTAGCCTGGCAAAGCTGGAGTCTATTGAGTTTATTGAAAGCGATGATGATGCACCAGCCAGTATGACCGCACTGGTTGATACGTTGAAGCTGCATATTCCAATGGCCGGTTTAATTGATAAAGAAGCAGAGCTACAGCGACTGCAAAAATCTATCGAGAAAGCGAACAAAGAGTGGCAGCGTCTGAACGGTAAGTTGGGCAACGATAACTTTGTCAGTAAAGCACCAGAAGCTGTCATTGCTAAAGAACGTGAGAAGCTTGCTGAAGCAGAAACTACGCTCAAGCAACTGCAAGAGCAGCAGGAGAAAATTAAAGCGCTTTAATTTTCATTAAAAGTGTATCGCTAAAAGCCCGAGTCTCTGATTCGGGCTTTTTTTTGAAAAATAATCTATTTTAAGAGGGCTCTCGTAGTGAAAAATAACGAGACAAAGGGAGAGAGTCATGACTATTTTCGAAGAACTGAGAGTTGATCACGATAAACAACGTAAATTGCTTGAATTGCTATTGGAAACGACCGGAGAAGCGCCGGAGCGTGAACAATACTATCAGCAACTAAAGCTCCAGCTGGAACAACACGCTGCCGCTGAGGAACGATACTTTTATAACCCTCTTATCAAAGACGATGACACAATAGAAATGTCGCGACACGGTATCGCTGAGCACCATGAAATTGACGAACTGATTGAAACCTTAGAACAAACGGAAATGTCGTCGCCAGCCTGGCTTCAACACTTTAAAAATTTAAAACATAAAGTTTTACATCATCTGAAAGATGAAGAGCAGGGATTTTTCCAGCGCGCAGGAAAGGTATTAAGTGAGTCCGAAAAATCCGGCTTAGGAAGTGACTACCGCAATATGATGAAAGAAAAAGGTTTGTAAAATCAGGAGAGGTTATTCCTCTCCATCGTCGAACTCTTCACCTTCAAGTTCATCATCTTCAATCAAGGTGCCCCAGCCATCGTATTCAACCTCACAGTCATCGGCTATAGCAGCTATTTCTCTCACCTGCCGGTTTAGAATATCGCTATCAAGCTCAGCATCTGTGACCGCCATAAACGCAAACCAACGCTTACCGCGTTCGTCTTCAAACTCATCGGCATCGTCCACATGGTAGCCTTGCTTAACAAGCTCTACGGCCGCTTTTTCCAACTTAGTAAAGTCCTGGCTGGCCAGGTGATGCTCAATTTCATACAGGAGATCTGTCTCCGCACCGTCAGCTATCAAAGCCTGTACGGTTTCTTCACTTTGCTTAAGTAGATCATTAAGATCTCGGCTCATGATTTATCCTTTTCCGCCTGTTCTCGTTCAATACTTGTGTTCAGCTGCTTAATTTTATCATCCATTAGCTGATGGCAGTGCCCACTCAGCTCACGTAAGTTTTCACGCTGGTAGTTTGCAATTCGTACCGGCTCCAGAAAAGCAACTTTCAGCACACCATTGTTCCAGCGGTTCATCTTTACCTTGCCATGTAACTCAGAGACACATACCGGAACCACGTCAACCTGAGCCCGAAACGCAGTATGAAAAGCACCATTCTTAAAGGGTAACAGCCCTCTTCCGTAACTTCGGGTTCCTTCCGGAAACATCCATACCGAAATGTCTCGTTGCTTTATAGCATCCGCCGTTTGTCCTATGGTGCCATGAGCTTTTCCGGCGTTTTTTCTGTCAATCAGAATATTTCCTGCTAACCAATAAAGCCACCCGAAGAACGGTATCCAGCGCAGGCTTTTCTTGCCCACAGTAACGGTATTTTTAGGCAGCATTGCTGCAATGGTGAATATTTCCCAACTGTTCTGATGGTTACAGACAAAGACGTAAGGGCCACCCTTTTCAATGTCCGGGTGACGACTCACTTCAATTCGCATGCCTAAAACTCGTATTGCCCACCCAAAAATATGAGCGAACCTGTAAGTATTATTACGATGAAAGGGGCGGATGATACAAAATAAGCAACCGACCACACCGAACAATACAACGAATCCACCAAGAAATACCCACCGCAACAAGGCTAACATTCAAACTCCTCAATTATCCTTGTCTTGCTCAACCACTATTTCATCAACACGTTGTAATCCGCGCGGTAGTTTATTACCACGCCGTCCGCGTTCTCCATAGTAATGCTCTAAATCTGCAGGTTTCAGAGTCAGCTTACGCTTACCGGCAATCAAAGTAATAGCTTTGTCCGGCGCCGCAGTAGCCAATGCAACCACATATTCTTCGCGAGACTGCGCACGCAAAGCAGGAATACTAATTAACTTGTTGCCTTTTCCTTTACTCAGTTGAGGCAAGTCTGCGACAGGGAAGACCAACATCCGGCCTTCATTGGAAATAACAACAACTTTGTCTTCCTGCAAATCATTCACTTTATTAGGTGGCAGTATCTTAGCGCCGGTCGGTAATGTGATAATAGCTTTACCGTTTTTATTACGGCTGACTAAGTCGCTGAACTGGCAAACAAACCCATAACCAGCGTCGGATGCCAATAGTAAATGACTTTCGTCTTTGGCCATTAGAACGTGCTCAACGTTTTCACCCGCAACTAAACTGAAACGTCCGGTCAGAGGTTCACCCTGGCTCCTTGCTGATGGCAACAGATGCGCTTCACAGGAGAAGCTTTTCCCTGAAGTATCAAGGAACACCACAGGCTGATTACTCTTACCTTCAGCCGACGCCAAATAGCTGTCACCGGATTTATAACTGAGCTTCTCACCTTCGATATCATGACCTTTAGCAGAGCGCACCCAGCCTTTCTTCGATAACACAACAGTTACCGCTTCGGCTGGCGTTAAATCACGCTCGCTTAACGCTTTAGCTTCAGAGCGCTCAACAATTGGCGAACGGCGCTCGTCACCATAAGTTTCCGCATCAGCTAGCAACTCTTTCTTGATCAGTGTTTTCAAACGACGATCTGAGCCCAGTAAAGTCTGCAGCTTTTCGCGCTCTTTATTAAGTTCATCTTGCTCGCCGGTCAGCTTCATTTCTTCTAATTTTGCTAAGTGGCGTAACTTCAGCTCCAGAATAGCTTCAGCTTGTTTATCCGATAACCCAAAGCGACTCATTAACTCGTCTTTCGGTTTATCTTCAGTACGGATAATCTCAATAACTTCATCAATATTGAGATAAGCAATAAGTAAGCCTTCTAAAATATGCAGGCGCGCCAGCACTTTATCTAAGCGATGCTGCAAACGTCGCGTTACTGTTGTCTGACGAAACTCCAGCCACTCTTTAAGAATGCCAACCAGCGGCTTCACTTTCGGCCGGCCATCTAAGCCCAGAATATTCAGGTTAACCCGGTACTGCTTTTCCAGATCTGTTGTGGCGAACAGGTGATTCATTAACTGTTCTGTATCCACCCGATTTGAGCGAGGAACCACAACTAACCGTGTCGGGTTTTCATGGTCTGACTCATCACGCAAGTCCGAAACTAAAGGCAGTTTCTTGGCCTGCATTTGATGCGCTATTTGCTCTAATACTCTTGCCCCGGATGCCTGGTGCGGTAAGGCCGTAATAACAATTTCACCATCTTCAACACTGTAGCAGGCACGCATTTTAATACTACCGCGCCCCGTTTCATAAAGCTTAGTGATGTCATCCGTTGGCGTAATAATTTCAGCATCGGTCGGGTAATCCGGTCCCTTCAGCACTTCCATAATATCTTCAAGCTGACTACCCGGCTTTTCCAGTAACATTGCGCAGGCATTAGCCACTTCACGAGCATTGTGAGGAGGAATGTCCGTGGCCATACCGACAGCAATGCCGGTTACACCATTTAATAAAATATGGGGTAAACGCGCAGGCAGCACCTGAGGCTCTTTCATGGTGCCATCAAAGTTCGGTATCCAGTCGACCGTCCCCTGACCCAGCTCGCTGAGTAAGACTTCACTAAATTTAGACAGTCTGGCCTCGGTATAACGCATAGCTGCGAAGGATTTAGGGTCATCCGGTGAACCCCAGTTACCCTGACCGTCGACCAGCGGGTGACGGTAGGTGAAGGGCTGAGCCATGAGCACCATAGCTTCATAACATGCACTGTCACCATGAGGGTGAAATTTACCAAGAACATCACCCACGGTACGGGCTGATTTTTTATATTTAGCAAGTGCCGAGAGTCCAAGCTCTGACATTGCGTATACAATGCGTCGCTGTACCGGTTTTAAACCATCACCGATATTCGGTAGTGCCCTGTCCATGATCACGTACATGGAATAATTCAGGTAGGCTTCTTCCGTAAAGCGACTCAGTGGGCGGGTTTCTGTAACTTCCGTCGACATTCTGACTTCTCCTTGCTCACAAGTGCTTACAGTTCAGCCAAGTCGGCCATGTTACCTTTGCTTTCCAACCAGGTACGGCGGTCTGCAGCTCGTTTTTTCGCTAAAAGCATATCCATCAGCTCTTCCATTAGTTCGCCATCGTCAATGGTCAACTGAACCAGTCGGCGGGTATTTGGATCCATAGTGGTTTCACGTAAGGTTAACGGGTTCATCTCACCCAAACCTTTAAAACGCTGAACATTCACTTTGCCTTTGCGCTTTTCAGCCTCGATACGATCTAAAATGCCCTGCTTTTCACCTTCATCCAACGCGTAATAGACGTCCTTGCCGACATCTACGCGATAAAGTGGTGGCATCGCGACAAAAATATGACCGTTTTCCACTAATGGTCTGAAGTGCTTCACAAACAGTGCACAAAGCAATGTTGCGATGTGCAAACCGTCTGAGTCGGCATCCGCTAAAATGCAAATTTTCCCATAACGCAATTTGTCTAAATCGACACTGTTTGGGTCAACGCCTACCGCAACCGAAATGTCGTGAATTTCCTGCGACGCCAGAATTTGTTCCGGGTCAACCTCCCAGGTATTCAGAATTTTACCGCGAAGCGGCATAACCGCCTGAAACTCACGATCTCGAGCTTGCTTCGCAGAGCCTCCTGCCGAGTCCCCTTCCACTAAAAACAGTTCACTTCTGCCGGGCTCCTGACTTGAACAGTCTGTGAGCTTTCCGGGGAGCGCCGGGCCCTGCGTTACTTTTTTACGAACAACTTTTTTACTGGCTTTTAGTCGTCTTTGCGCGTTGCTAATGCAGACATCGGCTAAAAGTTCAGCTTGATCGGTATGCTCATTCAGCCAAAGGCTAAAAGAGTCTTTTACCACCCCGGAGACAAAGCTGGCGGACTGCCGCGAGGACAAGCGCTCTTTTGTCTGCCCTGCAAACTGAGGGTCCTGCATTTTGGTCGACAAAATATAGCTACAACGTTCCCATACGTCTTCCGGAGTTAACTTGACCCCTCTGGGTAACAGGTTACGGAACTCACAAAACTCACGCATAGCCTCCAGTAGCCCCTGACGTAGTCCGTTTACATGGGTACCGCCCAGCGTGGTCGGAATTAAGTTAACGTAACTTTCAGAGACCCCTTCGCCACCTTCAGGCAGCCAGGTAACAGCCCAGTCAACACCTTCTGTTTGCGAGCTAAAACTACCATCGAAGGGTTCTTCCGGTAAGGTCGGTACATCCTTAACCGCCTCAACCAAATAATCCGTTAAGCCATCCTGATAAAACCAGGTATCTTCCGTGTCATCAATTTTATTACGGAAGGTAATTGTCAGGCCTGGACATAGCACAGCTTTAGCGCGCAATATGTGTTTTAACTTGGTAACAGAGAATTTTGCAGAATCGAAATATTGAGGGTCCGGCCAAAAGTGAACTCGTGTACCGGTGTTTCTTTTCCCCACCGTTCCGGTTACTTCCAGCTCACTGACTTTATCGCCGTTCTCATAGGCCATTTCATAAACTTGCCCATCACGCTTAATCGTCAGTTCAACACGCTTGGATAAAGCGTTAACCACCGAGATACCAACACCATGCAAACCACCGGAAAATTGATAGTTTTTATTCGAAAACTTACCGCCGGCATGCAGTTTACTCATGATCAGCTCAACACCCGGAACACCTTCTTCCGGATGAATATCCACCGGCATTCCCCGACCATCGTCGGTGGCTTCCAGCGACTGGTCCTGATGCAGAACAACAAGCAACGTTTTGGCATGCCCCGCCAGAGCTTCATCGACACTATTATCTATAACCTCCTGACCTAAATGATTAGGCCGAGAGGTGTCAGTGTACATACCGGGGCGGCGCTGAACCGGTTCCAGTCCGTTCAGCACCTCAATGGAGTCGGATTTATAGTCTGTCATGAGTCCCTGTTTTTATTATTGGCTCGATCCACGAAAAGTGTGCTTCAATTTACCGCTAACTGGCGTCTATTTGAAGTAGTACGGCATAAATTTCTGAGCAGTTTCGCTCAGCTTAGGCTGAATATGGCCCTGCTTACGACACAAGGTTAACCAGTCGGCCAAAAATTGATTCACCTGATGCTTTTCATCCTGGTGCCGCATTTCACGGTTAGGCTGCTGATAACGTGCGGCTAAACGAGTAACGCCCTGACTGGATATAATCTCAGCCATACGCACATCATGATATAACCGCACCGTCATTTTAGCATGCAGGTAGTCTGCCCAGTCCGGCTTCAACTGTTCAATTTCAATGTCTGAGGTATAGCGCGCTTCACTCACGTTGCGCAAACTGAACGCTAAATGCTCCCCGGCATAAATCGTAACCTGAGCCTGAGACTCAAGCTGGGACAGCAGAGGCAACAACCCTGCGTAGTTAAGTTCGTTCAGTCGGTGCAGTTCAGCCACGTCGACAACATAGCGCTGTAGCATAATAAAACCTCAGTTTACTCCAGATCAGAGAACACCTTATCATGGTGTAACTGCAACCATTGTAACCCAATTACACTGGCTGCGTTGTTGATTTCTTCACGTTCAAGCATAGCGATAACTTTATCCCTTGGTATCACATGCACGCGTATATCTTCGTCTTCTTCAGGGAGACCACCAAAGTCGGCAGCCGATTTACTATCAACTTCTGCAATATAAATCGTTAACTTTTCATCGGTACCACCCGGGCTGGAGTAATAACTGGTAGCGTAAATTAAACGTTTGGCTGTTAAACCAGCTTCTTCTTCCAGTTCACGAGTTGCCACTTCTTCAGCGCTCTCGTCGGCATCAAACATCCCGGCGACAAATTCAAATAGCCAAGGCCCGTTGGGGTCGTCTAATGCACCTACCCGAAATTGTTCCAGCACGACTAACTCGTCGCGAACAGGGTCATAAGGTATCACCACGACAGCGTGGCCACGCTCCATCAATTCACGCTCAATAGGCTGACTCCAGCCGCCTTGAAACAAACGGTGTTTGAGTTTGTATTTATAAACCGACAAAAAGCCTTCATAAAGCGGCTGTTTTTTATCGAGTTCAACATCTTTTCGAGTCAATCTTGACGCCATTTCACCTTCTCACTTCAACTTTTTTTGATATGAGAGTAAAGCCTGCTTTCTGATCTACTATACAGCAAACATTCTGTTACACTTGAGCAGATTCTGAAACCATGTTTTGCTTAAATTATCAGCGTGAATCAATTACACTGGTAATCATTCAACACTGTATGTAAACTAACGCGCAATCACTTTAAGACTATTGCATGTCAAGTAACGGGACACTGACTACCATGAAAAAGCACCTCTTGTCAGCGGCTGTAGGAATTGCATTAACTACAGTCTCTTTTACGTCAAATGCGGAAGATTTAGCTCAAATTTATCGTTTAGCGGTTGATAACGACCCTACGTTGTTAAGAGCTGCGGCTGAACGTAATGCAACCCAAAAAGGCGTCGATATTGCCAAATCAGGGTTCTTACCACAGGTTAACGGTGAAGCTGGTTATAGTGAGTCTACGAGTGACTCGCCACAGTTTGTTAACAATCAAATCCAGAAATTTGCAATAGATAGTAGTGGTTGGCAAGCAGGCGTTACTTTAAACCAAAGTATCTTTGACTGGAGCGTCTGGAAAAACGCTGACATTGCTGAAAAGCAAGCCTATCAAGCCGAGATTTCATACAGTAATGCTCAGCAGGAATTAATGCTGCGTGTTGTAAACGCTTACTTCCAGGCACTTCAGGCAAAAGACGACCTGTCATTTGCTGAAGCCGAGAAAAAAGCCATTAAACGTCAGCTTGAGCAAACCAAACAACGTTTCTCTGTTGGTTTAACCGCCATTACTGACGTGCACGAAGCACAAGCACAATATGACAGCGCCGTCGCCCGTGAAATTCAGGCTCGTAATGCCGTAGAAATTGCTTACGAAAGCATTCGTGAAATCACTGGGCAATACCCACAGACGCTGGCCGCATTAGACACCGAAACCTTTTCGCCCAGTAACCCTGCACCGGAAGATGTCATGAAATGGGTAAAGAAAGCGGAAAATAGTAATCTAAGCTTATTAGAGAGCATGGTGCAGGTTGAGATTGCTGAACAGCAAATTAAGCTTCAGCAAGCGGGTCACTACCCGACCGTGTCATTATCAGCGAACTATTCAGCCAATGATATCGATAGAACAATACAAGGTGAGCCATCCCCAGATACGGGCCGTCTTGATAGCCGTTCAATTGGTCTAAACGTCAGCGTACCTATTTTCTCAGGCTTCCGCACCTCAGCTGAAGTGTCTCAGGCGCGTGACAACTACGTAGCAAGTAGCCAGCAAATGGTTCAGACCCGTCGTCAAATTGAGCGTGAAGTGCGTAACGCTTACTACGAAGTATCTGCGTCAATTGCCAGTATTAGCGCATTCCAGCAGTCTGTAGTTTCAGCAGAAAGTGCCTTAAAAGCAACAGAGGCAGGTTTTGAAGTCGGTACCCGTACTATCGTTGACGTACTGAATAGCACTCAAAACCTGTATAACGCTAAGCGTAACTTATCAGAAGCTCGCTATGGCTATATTCGCCAAATGCTACGTTTAGAGCAAGCGGCAGGACAGCTTCAGGAAAACGACCTATTGGCAATTAACAGCAGTCTGTCAGAGGACGTTGAAGGAACTGCAGCGGACTAACTCCGCTGACCACAGGCACCACTGCCCGTTAGTGGTGCCTTATCCCCTTATTTCTATGTTACTATCCGCTCCAATTTTATAAACAACAACGGTTCTTGTTGTGATTGAACAACCCAAATTTAAATTCTATTTTCTGCACCCAAAGTTCTGGCTTACCTGGCTTGGCGTTCTTATCCTTTATACCGTTTCCTGGCTGCCTTATCGTGTACAGCTGGCTATGGGGCGTGGTCTTGGCTTACTGTTTAAAAAGCTTATGCCCCGGCGCGTTAATATTGCCCGCACTAATTTAAAGCTATGCTTTCCCGAATACAGCGACGACAGCATTGAAGAACTGGTCACCGAGAACATGAAAAACACCGGCATTGCCTACTTTGAAGTCGGCATGGCTTGGTGGTGGCCGGACTGGCGCATTCGTCGCAAGCTCCATATTCACGGTGAGGAGAACTTACGCAAAGCCCAGGAAGACGGCAGTGGCGTGTTGTTATTGCTGTTTCATTTTCTCAGCCTGGAAGTGCATGCTCGCTTGCACGGGTTTGTAGAGCCTGCTGTTGGTTTGTATCGCCCTCATAACAACGCAGTAATGGAGTTTCTGCAAACTCGCGGACGTGCTCGCTCCAATAAATACATGATTCAGCGGAAAGACGTTAAAGGCATGCTTAAAGCTCTGTCTCAAGGCGATATTGCCGGTTACTTACCTGACCAGGATTACGGCCGCCGCCGTACTGAGTTCGTTAAATTCTTTGAGGTCCCTGACGCCTCAACCACCACTGGCACTATGTTGTTCGCCAACGCACCTAATTGCAAAGTGTTGGTATCTCGCTGTGTTCGCCGCAAAGACGGTACGGGCTATGACTTATATTACGAACCTGAGCTTCAAAACTTCCCGTCAGGCGACGACAAAGCGGACGCTCGCTACGTCAATACCCTAGTCGAAGAGGCCGTGAAAAAAGCTCCCGAGCAATACCTCTGGGTTCATCGCCGGTTTAAAACGCGGCCTGACCCCGATATGCCTAGTTATTATCAGTAGGTTCTATCTCAGTGTCGCCAAGCAGCTTATTCCAGCAACGAATAACAGCTTGGCGCTCTGTGTCTAAGTTGTGCTTTTCTAAAAGCTGCTCTCCCTGCAACGCCAGGGCGTGACTCTCACAACGGAAAATCTGAAAAGCGTTAATCAAATTTTGCGCATTCACCTCAGATAACAAATGCAGTTGTTGTGCCTCAGTCAGAAGTCTGACGTTATCACTGTATTGACATAACTCCGGGTGATTATGTGCGTGCCGTAGTACGATGTACTGCGTTATAAACTCAATGTCCGCAATGCCACCCGCGTCCTGTTTTAGGTCAAACATGCTGCTGTTACGTTGTGCTAAATGCTCACGCATTTTCTCTCGCATCTCCACAATGCTTTTACGCAATTCCTGCTCGTTTCTGGGCTGAGACAAAATACTGCGTCGTATATCCATAATGGTTTCACGCAATGCCGGAACACCAAATACCGGTCTGGCCCGAACCAATGCCTGTAATTCCCAGGTCCAGGCATCGTCCCTCAGATAACGTGCAAATGAGCTTACCTGAGTCACCAGTAGTCCCGCCTGGCCTGAAGGCCTTAAGCGCAAATCAACATCGTACAAAATGCCAGCCACAGTCCGAGTAGTAAATAAGTGCAAGATCCGTTGCGCAAGACGCAAGTAAAATTGCTGAACTTCTATAGGTCGTTGACCATCGGTCTGGCCCTGATAATTGGCGTCTGTAACAAAAACGAGATCGAGATCAGAGCCATAGCCTAATTCCTGACCACCGAGCTTTCCATAGCCGAGCACGGCAAAGCCTGTGTTGTCGACACTGGTGCCCTCTGGCTTGCCATGCTTTTGTGTCAGGTGATGCCATGCGAGACCGACCACCTCAGCGATAATAGCTTCAGCCAGCGCGCTTAAGTGGTCACTGACATTCATCAGTTCAAGAACACCACTAATATCGGCCGCCGCTATTTTTAACTGCAACGCTTGTTTGGCTTGCCGTAAAGCGTCCATCTGCGTTTCTAAGTCCTGCTCGGGGATCCTCAGCAAATACTCCCGCAACACCGACGCATAATCCTTCGATTCGGGCAAACTATAGAGTTGCTGGGGATCGATAAGCTCATCTAAAAGTATCGGGTGTAATGCCAGCTGCTCCGAAATCCATGGGCTTGCCATGCAAAGTTTGCACAGTTGTTCGCGTGCACCGGGGTTTTCCGCAAGCAGCTCGATATAGGCCGTACGACTCATCACGGCTTTAATGATGGATAACAGCCTTTCCAGCAAACGTTCCGGATGTTGATGTTGAATTGCGTGGCGCAGCATCATGGGCATTAAGCGAGCTAAAGCTGCTCGTCCACGGGGGCCGGAACTGCGGCGACGGCTCTCCTGACGGAAGTTTTTAATTGGTGTCCATAAAGCCTGTGGCTCGTTGACCCCTTCACTTTCCAGAATTTCTATCGCCGCATCATCATCCAGCATGTCCTGCCATAAAACCTGCAAGCTCTGCTCATCTTCGTCATCTTCGGACTCAGCCCCAACCACCTGCCGAAATTCACTATGAATGCGAGCCATACATTGATCAATTTTATCTTGCAGCTCTTGCCAATTCGGCTCATCTAACATAGCGCATAAGCGCGCTCGACCCAGCTCATCTGACGGTAATTGCTGAGTTTGTTGGTCATCTATTTGCTGCAGACGATGCTCTATAACACGCAAATATTCATAGTCATCCAATAACTGACTGGCTTGCTTCTGACCAATTAAGTCTAACTCAGTCAGTTCATTCATCGCTTTATAAACCGAGCGTGTCTGCAAAGATTTTTCCTGTCCCCCGCGAATAAGCTGATGTGCCTGAACAATGAACTCGACTTCTCTGATGCCACCGGCACCCAGCTTTATATTATTTTTCACGCCCTGGCGCCGGGTTTCCTGCGTAATAAGAAGCTTCATTTTACGCAAGGCTTCAATCGCACCAAAATCAATGTAGCGACGATAAACGAAGGGTCGTATTAATTGCTGAAATGCCTGCTGGTATTGTTCATCTGCGCCTATCATCCGGGCTTTTACCATAGCGTAACGCTCCCAGTCACGCCCTTGCTCCTGATAATAATGCTCTAACGCGTTAACACTGGTCACTAAAGGACCCGACTGGCCAAAAGGCCGAAGCCTCATATCAACCCGGAAAACCTGGCCGTCGGCGGTCGTTTCATCGAGTAAACCAATAAGCGACTGCGCCAATCGTTTATAAAAAACACCATGCTCTAAGTTACGGCCCGGCCCCTGAGTCTCACCTTGCTCAGGGAACGCAAAAATAAGATCGATATCCGACGAAAAGTTTAATTCCCTTCCGCCCAGTTTTCCCATACCAATAATCAACAGCGGCAGGAGGTTGCCTCCGGCATCAAGCGGCTTACCATGACGGTTAATATAACGATCGAACAGCCAACTTAAGCTTTCGCTGATTGCAGCATCAGCAATAGCACTATAGTGAGCCAGAGACTCTTTTAGAGAAAGTTGCTGTAAAATATCAGCGGTGGCCAGCTTTGCCATCCAGCAATGACGCAATTGCCGAAGGCACTTTTTGGCGTCCTCTTCACTATTTAAAGGTTCTAACGCCTCTGCAATATGCGCTTCATAGCCGCTCACGTCGGGCAGCTGAATGGCTGTCTTACTAGCAACAAAAAGCTCAGTGACCAATTGCTCGGGATAACTTTCTGCTACGCGGCCTATGAATGGGCTTACAGCAAATAAAGACCTTAGCAGTTGCTGCTGTTCATTGTTTAACAGGGAACCGGAAGCAACATCCTGGTAGCGTTGCCAGGCGGCCTCACTCTCTTTAAGTAATTCTTTGCCGGGAGTCAGCATAGCTACCTTAATTCATCCAATAGGGTTCACGTTTCAGAGCTGCTTTTCGCGAATACTCCAGCGCTTTCAACAAGGATTCTCGCTGCACCTTTTGCCATTCCATTAACTTTTCATCAATTTCGTCGTCACGTTCTTTGATACGTTCATGCAAAATATGCAGGGCCGTAATTTCGCGGATGCCTCTTGCTAAATCTTGCCACGGCAAACGGAATTTTTCCCTTAAGTCAGGATCAAACAAATGACCGAAGCACGTCCCCATAAGCAAGCTGTTTTGCAGGGGGGTCAGCAATTTCAGGTAACCTTCTTCATTTAATCTTTCGTGCTCTGAAAAAGCCGTTTGCACGAGTTGCCAGTCACTTTTCAATAGCTGGCTGCTCCAGGGCAAAACTGGCTGCTCCAACTCTTCGGTCATTTCTTCTTTGAAAAGAAATTCAGACAGTTCCAGTAGCGTTCTCTGATAGCTGACGGAGTGAACCAGCTCCGAAACTTCCGTCAGCCTTATCACATCCTCCTGGCTATTAAGCAGCGACTCATAAAGCTTGTTATAGCGCTTAAGCGCGCGATGATACGCCCCATCTTCAGCGGTTAATTCGTCCAGCCCTTCAAAACGTTTTAACCACTGCAGCTTCGACATTATTTGCGAGATATTGGTCAGTAGCCGGCGCTCTCCTATACCATTTTCAATCAGCTGCTCCAGTACAACCTGCACCATTTGAATACCATCTGCCATGCCCTGCACGGCTCTTACACTGGGCTGAAACTCCAGACAGGCTTCATTGTGCTGCCAATGACGTAGCCCCGATTCTAACGACCGATATAATGCCTGACCGACATTATATTCCGACTTTAGCGGTACGTAATGCATCTGCGTAAATGGTTCAAGCAGGCTTTTCCCTGCTAATAAGTAACCTCTTGCAGCTTTACTGAGCGAGCCTACTCTCGCACCCGCTTTTTTAACCAGTTCATTTGCCAGTCGATAGGCCTCAGTTAAAGAGCCCTTTTGCACTTCAAGCTCAATTTCAGCTATCGGCTCACGTTGCTCCCCGGACTCAATATAGCCATCATCAAAAACCATCTCGATAACACCTTCACCACTGGGGAGTCGCCATTGGGTTCGGGTGAAGTCAGTAACAAACAAGGTGTCTAAGTCTCGCTGAATATCGTACACCGGGAAGTCATCCGGCCATATTTCGTTGTCAAATAAGGTTAAGTCAGGCTTGTCTTTATCAACATTTACATTGTACTCGGGTCTTTGATGCATACCGCCCATAACCCGACCAGCTAATTTGATTGTTTGCTCTTTATGATCTTTATAGCTACGTATCCGTAATCCAATATCGAACTGACGTAAACGCAAATCGGATGTGTCAAAGTAAGCGTTTGTAAGTTCAAACTGCTCTTTATTGGGCTTAGCCTGATTAGCATCCGCCAACGACTGGCAGACTTCGAGTGCTTTTTCTCGTTGTTCCGGAGCAATCAGTAATTTGAGCTCAACTTCTTGTGACATAAATCGATTCCGATGCGTTTAATAAGTTAGATTAAAGGTACTGGCTTGGCGGCTAACGGTCAACAAACACGGGCATTTAGTTCACTTGACACTAAGGGTGAAAAGTTGCAACGTGAGATCCGACCATAAAGGGTCTTTACCAGCGCAATAATAAGCTTATACTTGCGCTGATTCCCAACATTGGGGAAGCACGCCGAGCTTCGGCCTGGCTATACAGGAGATGCTATGTTCAAAGCGAGTGAGGTGCTATCCAAACAGCATCAGGCTGAGGACTTAAAGTCCTTACAGCAGGCAATCACTGACAATTATATTGTTGACGAAGACCAATATATGCGTGAGCTACTGCCGCTGGTTCCTGCTGATGATGAAACGGTTAGCGCAGTTACCGAGCGCGCAGCTAAATTAGTTGAGCAAGTGAGGGAACGGGCAGATAACGGCGTTGTTGACGCCTTTTTGCAAGAGTACAGCCTGGATACTAAAGAAGGTATCATTTTAATGTGCCTTGCCGAGGCACTGTTACGTATACCCGATGGTTATACAGCAGACGCATTAATTCAGGACAAACTGTCCGGCGGCGACTGGCAAAAACACATGGGCCAGAGCGCCTCATGGTTAGTCAATTCCGGTACCTGGGGTCTGGCACTGACAAACAGTGTAACGAACCCCACCGGCAAGCCAATGGAAACACCACGCGGTGCTTTTCGACGCCTTATCCGTAAGCTCGGCAAGCCGGTCATTCGCAAGGCGACGTACACCGCCATGCAAATTATGGGTAAGCAGTTTGTGCTGGGACGCAGCATTGAGGAAGCCCTGAAAGAAAGTCGCGACAACCGCGACAAAGGTTATACTCACGCTTACGACATGCTTGGTGAAGCCGCATTGACTATGAAGGATGCGAACTACTACAAGCAGCAGTACGTCAACTCAATTAAGACCATTACCAAAGAAGAATTTAATAACCCGGATGCACCACGACCGACCATTTCAATTAAATTATCGGCATTGCATCCACGTTATGAATCAGCGAACCACGAGCGCGTACTGACTGAGCTTGCCACCACCTTAACTGACTTAGTTAAGCTGGCAAAAGAAGCCGATGTTGGGGTGACCATTGCTGCCGAAGAGGCCGACCGCCATGAGCTCTCGCTGGAATTATTTGAAAAAGTCTATCGCAGCGGTGTTTGCAAAGGCTGGCCTCGGTTTGGTCTGGTAGTCCAGGCCTATTCAAAACGTGCCCTGCCAACTTTATGTTGGATAACAGCTCTGGCCAAAGAGTGTGGCGACGAAATACCGGTACGCCTCGTTAAAGGCGCCTATTGGGATAACGAAATTAAGTGGACGCAGGAAAATGGTCTGCTTGGCTACCCGGTGTTTACCCGCAAGTCTCATAGTGATATTTCCTATCTGGCCTGCGCACGCTATTTGTTAAGCGACGACACCGACGGAGCTATTTATCCGCAGTTTGCTACTCACAATGCTCAAACCTTTGTAGCCATTGAACAAATGAACGAAACCCATAAGCGGCGCATTGAATATCAACGCTTACACGGCATGGGTGACAGCTTATACGACACCATAATGGAGCAAAATCCGGGCATGGTTGTGCGCATCTATGCGCCAGTTGGCCCACACAAAGATTTGCTGCCGTATTTAGTTCGTCGTCTGTTAGAAAACGGTGCTAACTCGTCGTTTGTTCACAAGCTGTTAGATTCAGATACGCCAGTCAATGAACTGGTTGAACACCCCATGAAAACAGCTTCAGGTTACGAAAAATACGCAAACAGCAAAATTCCACTTCCCCCGCAAATGTATGGGGATCGCACAAATTCGTTAGGATTGAATATGAATATTCACTCACAAGCAGATGATTTTATTGCAGCGGTTCAACAGTACCGTGACAAACAATGGCAAGGCGGTCCCATCGTTGATGGAAAAACCGTAGAAACCGACCATCATGTCAGTATTACCAGCCCTCAGGAAACGGCCAAGAATGTAGGCCGCATTTATTGGGGCGATAAAAAGCTTTCTGAGCAGGCATTACAAAGTGCCAACGCCGCCTACAAGTCCTGGCGCGATGTGCCTACCGAAGAGCGCGCGAAATGCTTAGAGAAGTTTGCCGACTTGATGGAAGCTAACCGCAATGAGCTGATTGCTCTGTGTTCAGTCGAAGCCGGTAAAGGCTTACAGGACGGTATTGACGAAGTTCGTGAGGCGGTCGATTTTTGTCGCTATTACGCTAATCAGGCCCGCGAGCTAATGGGTAAACCCATTCAGCTGCCAGGACCGACAGGCGAAGACAACGAGCTGTTCGTTGAAGGTCGCGGCACCTTTATCTGTATCAGCCCGTGGAACTTCCCGTTAGCAATTTTCGTCGGTCAGGTTGCGGCAGCGTTAGTTACCGGTAACTCAGTTATTGCCAAACCGGCAGAGCAGACTGGTTTAATTGCCTACCGCGCGGTGCAGTTAGCTTTAGAAGCAGGTATTCCGGGCAACGTATTGCACTTTATGCCGGGTAGTGGTGCCGAGGTCGGTAGCTACTTAACCAGCCAGGAAGATATTGGCGGTGTTTGCTTCACCGGTTCAACCTATACAGCTCAGGCAATTAACCGTGCATTAGCGGCACGTACTGGTCCAATCGTACCTCTGGTAGCTGAAACCGGCGGACAGAACGCTATGATGGTTGATTCCACCGCCCTGCCGGAACAGGTTGTCACTGACGTTGTCGCCAGTGCCTTCCAGAGCGCCGGACAACGCTGCTCGGCCCTACGTGTTCTCTTTGTGCAGGATGACGTGGCTGATCGCATTATCGACTTGCTACGCGGTGCTATGGAAGAGCTGCAGGTTGGCGACCCATTACTGCATGAAACCGATGTCGGTCCGGTTATTGATGGTATCGCTAAAACCAATCTGGAACAGCACATTTCCGATATCCAGCAGGCAGGTCGCTTAATCGCTCGTGCCCCAATGCCGGATTACGCTATGGGTGGCACCTTTGTCGCACCAACCGCCATAGAAATTGACAGTATTAGCCAATTGGTTAAAGAAAACTTTGGTCCAATACTGCACGTGATTCGTTATAAAACCAGTGAAATTGATGAGGTTATTGACAGCATCAACAACACCGGCTTTGGTTTAACCTTTGGCATTCACAGCCGTAACGAAACCTTTGCGTACGATGTTGCAAGCCGTATCGATGTGGGTAACGTCTATATTAACCGTAACCAGATTGGCGCAATTGTCGGAGTGCAACCATTTGGTGGTCGAGGCATGTCAGGTACCGGGCCAAAAGCTGGTGGTCCACACTACCTTACTCGTTTCATTACCGAGAAAACGCGCAGTGATAACATTACTGCCGTTGGTGGTAACGCAACGCTCTTGTCTTTAGACGATTAAAAGAAAAGTAAGGCACAAAAAAGCCAGCGATTCCTCGCTGGCTTTTTATTTTATTCTTCGTAATTTTTCAATTCTATTTGATAGTCATCCAACTTCTGCCTGAGGCTATCATTAAAAACGATAATAATTTCCTGCCGACGTCCTTTTTCATCAGCAAAACTCAACCCGGCCAGGTCTTTCTCGTATCGGTGTAATACCGGTGGTTTATCGAGCTGATAAGTTCTGGGAGGCAAAATCAGGCGCTTTTCCGTCAATTCAAGGTCACGATAAAACGCAGCCGGCTGCAATGGCCTGAATTTCACGACAATCGTCATAACAATCGCCATGGTCAGCAATGCGCCCGTGATGATAATCCACAGGGGAACTGCATCACCAATATAAATTGCCATCCATATCGCTAAAAAGAAGCCGCCCCACGCTTGGGGGCGGCGACTGTCACGATAAAACGTCAGTGCTGTTTCTTGTGATTTTTCGTTTTTAGAAGTCATCGTCACTATGTAAGTAAAGGCTCTCACTGCCGTCTTTTATCGCTAAAGCCAGGCTATGAATACGTGGCAGAATACGCGCAAAATAGAAGCGGGCCGTTTTTGTTTTGGTTGCCAAATAGGGTTTCTCGTTTACCAGTGGCTCAGCTGCTATCGCCATCTTCAACCACAAGTAAGCGTAAGAAACATAACCCACCAGATGCAGATACTCAACCGCTACGCTGTTAACAAGGTTTTCATCGCCCGCGGCCTTTTGCAGTACTTCCTCGCTGACACCATTCAGTATATTCAGCGCCTGCTGCAATTGCTCACGCTGCTTGATCCATTCACTGCCGGTAGCCGTTTCATCCAGAAAGCTCTGAATTTCTTCATTAAACGGCTGCAATAGTTTGCCTTGCGAACCAAACACTTTACGACCCAATAAGTCCAGTGCCTGAATACCGTTTGTGCCCTCATAAATTTGCGCTATACGAGTATCACGAACCAACTGCTCCTGACCCCATTCCCGCACGTAACCATGGCCACCAAAAACCTGCTGCCCGTGAATCGTGCACTCGAGTCCGGTGTCAGTTAAAAAGGCTTTAGCGACAGGTGTCAATAACGCGACCATCGCGTCTGCTTTTTGTCTAACCTGCTCATCTTCCGCGTATTTCGAGCGGTCGAGCTGCTGACCCACCCAGGTTGAGAACGCGCGACCGCCTTCAGTAAGCGACTTCATGGTCAGCAACATACGGCGCACGTCGCCGTGCACTAAAATTGAGTCAGCTTCGGCCTGGTCGTTGCGAGTTGCTTTAGCGCCACGTCCCTGAATGCGATCTTTAGCGTATTCCAGAGCATTTTGATAGGAGCGCTCCGCAGCTCCCAACCCTTGAATGCCAACCCCCAGACGCTCGTAGTTCATCATGGTGAACATAGCCGGCAGCCCGCGATGAGGTTCACCGACCAGCCAGCCTTTTGCGCCGTCAAAGTTCATGACGCAGGTGGCTGACCCATGAATACCCATCTTGTGTTCTATTGAGCCACAGCTAACGGCGTTACGCTCGGTCAGGTTGCCTTGCTCATCGGACAAAAATTTAGGCACCACAAACAAGGAAATGCCTTTTGTACCTGCCGGAGCATCAGGTAATTTGGCCAACACTAAATGAACGATATTCTCCGCTAAATCGTGTTCGCCACCGGTGATAAATATCTTAGTGCCGCTGATAGAAAAACTGCCGTCCTCAGCTGGTATCGCTTTACTGCGAATAATGCCTAAATCTGTTCCGGCATGAGATTCTGTCAGGCACATAGTGCCTGTCCACTCACCTGAAACCATGCGCGGTAGATAATGATTCTTCAGTTCGTCACTACCATGCGAGTTAATTGCCATAATAGCGCCGGAGGTTAAGCCCGGGTAAAGAGAAAAGGCGATATCGGCGCTACAAAGCATTTCTTCGTATTGAGCCGACAAAGACTTAGGTAAACCCATGCCGCCAAAGTCCGGATTAGCTGTTACGCCAACCCAGCCGCCTTCAGCCAACTGACGAAAGTTTTCTTTGTAACCTTTAGGAGTTGTTACTACCCCATCTTCAAATTTAACGCCTTGCTCGTCGGCTTCACGGGCCAGCGGCGCTACTAAGTTTTCAGCAACCTTGGCACCTTCATCCAAAATAGCACCGGCAGTTTCGACATCCATCATGTCGGCAAGCTCAGGGGTTTGCTGCCAGTCGTCGGCAACTCGGAATACATCGTGCAGGACAAAGTCCATATCGTCGCGGGGAGCTCTGTAGTCAGCCATATCATTACCTCTTGTATGAATCACAGGGGCATTCAAACAAATAATTCAAACGCCTGTTTAAACTTTATCGCACAAGAGTATGAATCCCTTTGCGGGATGTCAATAATTTCTACGGTTGCCAGTCTTCTAAAGCGGCTTGTGAGAATGCTTGTGAATCCATCACCAACACCACTTTCTGCGGCTCTATTCTCAGAATAGTCAATTGATTCAGCGCATCGCCCTCGTATAGTCGCTGGCCATTGAGTTCAATCCATCGCTGGGACGCACTGGAACGGTACATATGGCTATCGTAGCTAAAGGCTGGCACCTGTCGCTGAAATGAACGCGAAAGCTCACCTAGTGGCGGAATAACGCTTGTATCGGCATTATCACTAGTGTTACTACCGGTATCATTCACTGCGGCTTCAAAACGCTCTAACAAGTCGGGCGACACGGCAGACAAATCGAGAGCTTCACGCTGTGGTTCTGTTTGTTCGGGTTGAGATGCGTCCGTGGAAGCTGGCTCTGGCAACTCTGAGCGCTTAGCAACCTCGACTGTTTCTTCTTGCGGTTCAGCATCCCAGCTTATCGCTTCAACGGTTTCGGTTTTCCCCCAACTAAAGCGCTCCGCCGCAACAGTTTCAGGCTCTGGTTCTTTCGCGAGCCACTGAGCGGTTCCTGCCCCCAGCACTCCCCCTGCAACAATTATTGCGGGCCATATTAGCCACCCCCAACGTCGGGTACTATTGTCGGTAGCCATTAAAGACGCGTCTAATATTGACCGTTGCTTTAATAGCGGCGACTGCTGTTGCTTTAATGCTTTTAATAAGGAGGACATGACTAACTCTCTTTACTCGCTCTTTTATTCAATCTGGGCCCAAAATCTGAAGCTCTTGAGGCCAGCCATGCCATCGTTGCTTCATCAAACTTGCCGGTCACGCGAAGTCCCTGGCTCTTTTGCAACGCTTTAAACTGCTCCTCAGATGACTTTTTTTGCCATTCTGAACTTACATGTTCGCGCACTTGTTCACGCACCCACTGTTCTTTTTCATCTGGACTGTCTGCCAGCGGTTTCTGGTACAAAATTAAAAAGGCACCATTCCAGCCGTTAGTGTCTATAGCCGTACCATCGGTAACCAGATTCGCCATTTTGTCGCGTTTATAAAGTAAGGCCGGGTAATTAATACTGCGCAACTGTTGCAGGCTTTGCCGTAACTCCAGGCAAGCAAGGTCATATTGTTCTACCCACTTGCAAAAATCGGTGTCTAACGGAGGCTCTGGTAAACCCCATACACTGGCCAGCTCTTGCGCTGCCTTATACTGCATGGTGGTTGTCCTGTCCGGCTCAGGGGCCGTTTCTCTGACCAGGCTATAGCTTCCTATAGCACTGGCCACGAATAAGATAAGTGCGCCAGCCCAACGCCAGAAGGGTGACTGGTGCTTAACACCGCTTCTTCTGTCAGCCGGACCATTGAGCTCGGCATGTGCTTGTTGTAAGTGCCGTGGTAAAACTTCTGCACTTGATTCCGTATAGGCCGCCAGTAGTGCCCGGTCGCAATACAGGTTTAATAAACGGGGAATCCCCTGAGTCAGTTGATGCGCTTTACGCGCCGCAGCTGCACTGAAAAGTGGCCGGTTCGCTCCTGCCACCTGAAGTCGATATGCAATATAACGTTGAGTATCAGCTTCTGTCAGCGGCAAAATATGATAACGGGCGGTAATTCGCTGTGCCAGCTGACGCAATTCCTGCCTGCGCAATAGATCCTGAAGCTCTGGCTGACCAATTAAAATCACTCGCAATAACTTTCGATCATGAGTTTCTAAATTGGTTAACAACCGCAACTGTTCCAGCACTTGCGGGCGCAAATGCTGAGCCTCATCAATAAGCACCACACACTGACGACCTTCATCATTGGCTTTCAGGAAAAACTGACTGAGTTTGTCAGTCAAGGTTTTACGAGTGGCGGATCGTTTTTGATAACGGATACCAAATTCATCGCACAAACTGGCAAGCAATTCGTCCTCATTCAGCATAGGGTTCAGAATAAAGGCGGTTTCAGTCGACTCTGGCAATTGTTCCAGCAACGCCCGCGACACCGTGGTTTTTCCCGTCCCCACTTCACCGGTCAATAAGATAAAACCACCGCTGCCCTGCAGCCCTTGCGTGAGGTGCGCTAAAGCTTCCTGATGCCGTTCACTCAGGTAAAGGTAGTTTGGGTCCGGGGCAATAGAAAAAGGCTCTGCCTGAAGACCAAAATAGTTTTGATACATATCGGTCCGCTACTGTGCTGATGTTATTATTTGTCCAACAGTGTAACGACTTGCTTGCACATCGACCAGTGATTCGACATGATCATGCCAAACAAAGTTGAGGTGAACAGTGGAAGTCTATTTAGTCGGTGGCGCAGTACGCGACAAACTCCTTAAATTACCCGTGCATGAACGCGACTGGGTGGTCGTTGGCGCCCGCTCAGAAGAGCTGCTGAACCAGGGTTTTCAGCAGGTGGGTAAAGACTTCCCGGTGTTTTTGCACCCGGATACGCATGACGAATATGCGTTAGCCCGTACCGAACGAAAGTCAGGCAGAGGTCACACAGAGTTTACCGTTTATGCCTCGCCAGAGGTTACTCTCGAGCAGGACCTTGCTCGTCGTGACTTAACCATTAATGCCATTGCAGAAAGCGAAGACGGAACAATTATTGACCCTTACAAAGGTGTGCAGGACCTTGAGGCTCGTAAACTGCGACATGTATCAGAGGCTTTTACAGAAGACCCTCTCCGAGTTTTGAGAGTTGCACGGTTCGCGGCTCGTTTTGCACATTTAGGGTTTAGTGTGGCTGCAGAAACCCAGCAGCTACTGCAACAGATGTCGGAAAGCGAAGAGCTCAGTCACTTAGTTCCCGAGAGAGTCTGGAGAGAATGGGAAAAAGCACTGTTAAGCGAAACACCTTCCGTCTTCTTAAACTTACTTAAAAGTATCGACGCACTGCCCCAGGTTTTACCGGGTATCACGGCCGGTGATAGCCAGCTGCAAAGACTCAACAGGACTTCAGCTTATTCAGATTCGGCAATACTGCGTTTTGCCTGTTTATTTGTAGAGCAAAAGACACCCGATGATATCAAGCAGTTTTGTCGCCGACTGGCTATTCCAAACCACTACCGCGATGCCGCGACCCTTGCCAGGAATAATGAGCTCTTTATAACCCAGGCTAAGCTTCCTGAGGCAGAGTCGCTTTCGGCCACTTTAAAACAAATTGACTACTGGCGACGCCCGGAGAAACTCGAGCAGTTACTTCAATTAAGGGAAGCCGAGTTTAGTCGGTCAGAACAAAAGACAACTATTGATAAGCAGCACCAAAAACTGCGCTTAGCTGCCGAGAAAGCGTCAGCACTTAGTTCTCAGGCTTTGCAGCAGCAGGGACTCACCGGTAAAGCACTGGGCAATGCACTGCGTGAACAGCGCGAGCAAATACTTGCAGAGGCGCTGGTTTAACCCTCCAGCCAGCCAGTATTTTCAATAGGCTCTAACTGCTGCGGCACCTGCTTGTTGGACGCCTGATACTGTTCCCACAGTTGCTGATAACTGACTTCCAAAACAGGATGCAGAAGATCGCCAGCAATTTCAGCTAACGGCCAGAGAACAAACGCATTTTCAAGGATCTCAGCACGTGGTAATTGCGGCTGTTGCGCTCGTATTACATCATCATAGAGCAGCACGTCAATATCCAGCGTCCGTGGACTGTACTTGGCACTTTCAGGCACTCGTCCATTTTGCTGTTCAATGCGCTTACACTGGGCTAAAACCTCGGTAACCGAGCGGCTTGTCTCCACTTCTACCACCAGGTTGTAAAAATCACTGCCGGAAAATCCAACCGATTCACTGCGAAAAATTCGTGAACGCTGACGCCAGCCAAAGCTTTTGGCAATTGCTTCTAAGCCGGCACGAATGTATTTTTCACGATCCGTATTAGAGCCTACCCCGAGAAAAACTTGCGCCACAACCTTACCTCTTACCCAAACGGACTATCAAACACGCTTCGGCGAACCGTAACCGCAACATTTTTCGCATTGGGCACTGCCCCGGGCTTAGCTACGCGCACTTCAACATTCTGAACACCAAACTCATTCAGAATTAAGGTAGCAACCCCTTCAGCAACCGTTTCAATTAACTGTCTCGGCTTCTCTGCCACCCAGGCAGAAACCCGCTCGCTGACCAGAGCGTAGTCTAAAGCGTCATCGATATTGTCGGTAGTTGCTGCACGCTGGTTGTCCCAGCTCATTTGAATATCCAGCACTAACGACTGTTTTTTTTCTTTTTCCCAGTCGTAAACGCCAATAATGGTTTCTATGGTTAGACCCTCAATACTGACGACATCAATATCTGCTTGTTCCATTTGTGTTAACCCGTGGTAATTGCCCAAAAAACCGCTTATTCTATGGGCATTGACTTTTAATCGCAGTCTACCTTAACCAACGAGGGATTCGTACCCCATGACAGCGCTTACTTTACTGATGATACTTTCAGCCTACCTTCTGGGCTCTATCAGTAGCGCTGTGGTTATCTGCCGGCTTTGGGGGCTGCCTGATCCGCGCAAAGAAGGCTCTGGTAACCCCGGAGCAACCAATGTTTACCGGGTGGGCGGAAAGATTCCCGCACTATTAACTCTTTGGTTTGATGTTTTAAAGGGTATGGTTCCGGTATGGGGGTCTTACTTTCTCGGCATTGAACCATTTTTCCTTGGCTTAATTGCCGTTGCTGCCTGCCTTGGCCATATCTTCCCGCTTTACTTCCATTTTCGTGGCGGCAAAGCCGTAGCGACCGCCTTAGGTGCGATGTTTCCTGTGGCCTGGGAAATGGCCTTATTGCTTATTGTGACCTGGTTATTAGTTTTCCGTATAAGCCGGGTATCTTCTTTAGCCGCTCTGGTAACCGTTTGCCTGGCACCGTTTTATGCTTATTGGATAAAACCTCAATACACGGTGCCGGTTATTATGATTTCACTATTAATTCTCTGGCGTCACCAGGCCAATATTCTGCGCTTGTCGTCGGGCGAAGAAAAAGCCTTTAAACGGCGTCGTTAATATTCACCATAGGTTTCAAATCCGTCATCGGCCATCTTGGATGTGTTTTTACTGCCAGTGACTCACGTTCTCCCGCTTGTAACCGCAGGGCGCCAGCTAAAGCAATCATCGCACCATTGTCGGTGCAGAACTCAGTACGGGGGTAAAACACCTGCCCATTTTGCTTTTGCAACAAAGCCTCAAGTTTGGCGCGTAAGTGTTTATTGGCACTGACACCACCAGCAACGACTAAACGCTTGTAGCCGGTTTCTTTTAATGCCCGGCGACATTTGATCACCAGCGTATCAACGACCGCATCTTCAAATGCCCGTGCAATATCGGCCAGAGTCTGCTCGTCATTATCATTAGCGGCCAGAGTATTAGCTGCGGAGGTTTTCAAACCACTGAATGAAAAGTTAAGCCCGGGTCTGTCAGTCATTGGTCTGGGGAAAGTAAACCGTTCACTGTTACCTTGTTCTGCCAGCGCGGCCAGTCGTGGTCCTCCCGGATAATCCAGCCCCATTAGCTTAGCCGTTTTATCAAATGCCTCGCCAGCTGCGTCATCGACGGATTCGCCCAGCAAATGGTAATCGCCTATGCCTTTTACCTGCACTAATTGAGTATGGCCACCAGACACGAGCAAAGCAACAAACGGGAATTCGGGTTGGTTCTCTTCCAGCATAGGAGCCAGCAGATGCCCTTCCATATGGTGAACACCCACTGCCGGCAAGTTCCAGCCGAAAGCTAAACTGCGGCCAATGCAAGAGCCAACTAACAGTGCCCCGACTAACCCCGGCCCCATGGTATAGGCCACGCCGTCTAATTGCTGATGTGTAATACCGGCTTCTTTAAGCGCCGCCTTAATTAACGGTAACGTTTTACGCACATGGTCACGAGAGGCAAGTTCGGGCACCACACCACCATAGTCTGCATGCAATTTAACCTGAGAATACAGCTGGTGTGCCAGTAACCCTTTTTCAGTGTCATACACCGCAACCCCTGTCTCATCACAGGAGGTTTCAATACCCAATACCCGCATAGCGCTAACCACTTCAGTTCTTTATCGACAATTGCTGCCATTTTACCTGATTTTTATTCGCATGACTCGCCTTACGTCCAAAGTTATGCCACTTTATGAAAACACAAAAACAACAAGGGTTTAAGCATGAGACAACTGGTTTCACTTCTGTTTGTTCTGGCCTTAACAGCCTGCCAGACATCACCTGCAGATCACACCGAATTTACCTGGCAGGATGCATCTGTAACTGAGCTTCAGCAAGCCATGAACGAGGAGCAACTAACTGCCGAACAGCTCACACAGTATTACCTGCAACGCATCCACCAAAACAATCAGCAGGGTCCCGAACTAAGAGCGGTAAATAGCCTGAATGAAAACGCATTAGCTGATGCCAAACGGCTGGATAAAGAGCGCCAGCAGGGAAAAATTCGCGGTCCACTGCATGGTATACCGGTTCTTCTGAAAGACAACATTGATACCGCCGAGGGCATGCCAAACACCGGAGGTTCGCTTCTGTTTGCAGAAAATTACCCGGAAGACGACGCATTTTTAGTGCAACAACTGAGAAATGCCGGTGCGATTATTCTGGGCAAAGCCAACTTAAGTGAATGGGCTAACTTTCGTTCAACGCGTTCAAGTTCAGGCTGGAGCGCCATAGGCGGTCAGGCCGTAAACCCTTATGACAGAACCCGTTCAACTTGTGGTTCAAGTGCAGGTTCCGCTACTTCAGTCGCGGCAGACTTCGTTGCGCTATCGGTCGGTACGGAAACCGATGGTTCGTTAGTCTGCCCTGCCGCTGTTAACGGCATTGTCACCATAAAACCAACACTGGGGCTTATCAGTCGCGACGGTATTATTCCTATCGCACACAGTCAGGACACCGCAGGTCCAATGGCACGCACTGTCACCGGCGCTACCTTGATGCTCGATGCAATGAAAGCACATGACCCGGGCGACCCTGCCGGCTACCGCAGTGAAACAACCTTTGCTTCTCATTTAAAAACAGACGGACTAAAAGGCAAACGCATTGGTGTGGTTCGCAATTTAATGGGATACAACGAGCTACTGGACAAACAATTTGAACAACAGCTTGATATTCTGAAAGCGCAGGGGGCGCAACTTGTTGATGTCGAAATGCCAACCTACGGCGAATACGGCGGTGACGAGTTCACAGTACTGCTGTATGAGTTTAAGACTGACATGGCTTCGTACCTTGCCGACACCCAGCTTCCTTACCGCAACCTCGGCGACATGATAGAAGCCAATAATGAACTGGCTGAACAAGAGCTTTTATTATTTGGCCAGGAACTTTTTGAAATGGCCAATGCGCAGGAAGATGAAGCGGCTTATCAGCAGGCCCTGGCTAACAGCAAAAAGCTGGCCGGTAAAGAAGGTATTGATACCATGCTTAGCGAAAACAACCTTGATGTACTCATTGCTCCAACAACCAGCCCGGCCTGGAAAATTGATCATGTTCTCGGAGACAATTATTCAGGTTCGGCCAGTTCACCCGCGGCAGTTGCCGGGTACCCGCACATCACCGTGCCGATGGGGTACATTCAAATAGGTGACGAACCGGCTCTACCTGTTGGAATGAGCTTTTTTGGGGCAGCACGCTCTGAAGCAACACTGATAGAAGCGGCTTTTGCTTACGAACAAGCCACACAACATCGTATAGCTCCTAATCTGGTTGCAACTGACTAAGGTTAAGTTTACGACTATCGAGCGGCCGGCCATCAATATCTCTGAGCGTTAATACCAATTCCGGCTGCTCTTTCCATATCACTTCAATTTGACCATAACGGCTTTCCGTAAAAGCCTTTCCGTCGCGATAACTCGACTGGTAAGGCGTATCACCGTCAAAGTTAATAGTACCCGGAGTTACCTGCCATAGTGGGTAAGAAAGAAACTCGTCAGACTTTGCAAATTCACCAAAAAACCTATCGCCGCTGGCCAAGAGTAAACCAGAGGGCTTCAGCTCAGTTAACAATTCTTTTAAGCGTTTTTGTTCACGTTTATAGAGCGCCCAACTGTCATAGCCGTTTGCCGGAGCCAGTACCGGTGTCGCGCTCATAATAATACGAACCTCAGCTGGCTTTTGTAACTGTTCAGCAAGCCACTGCCATTGTTCATCACCCAGTAAGGCACCGGTATTATTTGCCTGATAAGGACCTAAGTCAGAATTAAAACGGCGCGTTTGGCGCTCCATCCACCCCACGGTAGTGAGTGGGTCTCTATTCCAGCGCCCATCGAGCACAATGACTTGAACACGTTGTGGTTCACTGCCAAAAATCACGCTCTTAGCGATACCGTGCGTCTGAAAAAGTCGTTCCGAGGTTGCGGGTTCGCGCCAGAAGGTCAAAAAGTGATTCCTGACGGCATAGCGATTCGGGTTATTCTTGCCACCGTTGCCATCCAGGCTGTAGTCGTTACGGTTCCACACGGACATTACTGCCGAGTTGCGGCGTAAAACCCTCGGCCCCCGGTAACGGTTAAAAACCTCGTAGGCATCGAGTAGGTCATCCATATCATCAGCATCGACATCAACCGTGTCGCCCAGAAAAACAAACACTTCAGGCTGTGCGTGGTTAACGGCATCCCAGATTTCCTGCCGACTGGTATGGTCAATGCAGCAACCAAAGGCCACTCGTGTTGATTGTTGTGCCGACACACTGGACGCAAAGGCCAGTAGTAAAAACAGCCAAACACTCCGTATTTGCATCAGAAATCCTCTTTATTCACCGCGCAGCGGCGCGCCTCACTTGCTTCTATATCGCCACGTGCCACCAATTTCTTGAGCGCCTGATCCAATGTTTGCATGCCACGCTCTGCCCCTGTTTGTATGGACGAGTACATTTGCGCCACTTTATCCTCACGGATAAGGTTCTTGATAGCGGGTGACGACAGCATAATTTCATGGGCAGCGACGCGACCACCGCCAACACGCTTCAGCAGACTCTGTGAAATTACTGCACGTAATGACTCCGACAGCATAGAGCGGATCATGGGCTTATCATCCCCCGGGAACACATCAATTATACGGTCAATGGTTTTTGGCGCCGACGTTGTATGCAAAGTACCTAAAACCAAGTGTCCTGTTTCAGCTGCTGTCATGGCTAAACGAATGGTTTCCAAGTCACGCATTTCCCCTACCAGGATAACGTCAGGGTCTTCACGCAATGCAGAGCGAAGCGCCGCACTGAAACTTCGCGTATCCCGGTGTACCTCGCGCTGACTGACCAGACTTTTCTGGTTGTCGTGAACAAACTCTATCGGATCTTCGATAGTCAAAATATGTAACGACCTGGTTTGGTTTAAATAATTGACCATAGCCGCTAAGGTCGTTGATTTACCGGAACCCGTTGGCCCGGTCACCAAAACTAAACCACGGTTGGCACTGACAATGTCTTTAAATATTTCAGGAGCGTCCAGTTGTTCCAGTGTGGTGACTTCACTGGGGATCATACGAAACGCTGCCGCAATACCTTTTCGTTGTGTGAATACATTCGCCCGGAAACGCGCAATGCCTTCAAGCTCGAACGAAAAGTCACACTCAAATTTTTCTTCAAACTCCTGCCACTGACCTTTGCTCATCACCTCAAACAACATATCTTTCAGCTCATCAGGCTGGTGCTCGGGTTGATTTAATGGCCGAATGTCCCCATCCACTCTAATCATAGGAACACTGCCGGAAGACAGATGTAAGTCCGAGGCATTTTGTTTCACACTAAAGGCCAGTAATTCGTTAACATTCATATATCTTATTCCTGAATCAGTGAGATGACGGTGGCAATGACAACTAAGGTATCAGAAAAGATAACAAATAATCTTGCGGAAATACGTCAGCAATTGCAGATTTTAGCCGAAGAGTCGCAACATGGGCAGTCAGTGAAACTGCTAGCCGTGAGTAAAAAACACTCTTTGGATGCAATAAAAGCCGCAATCGCCGCCGGACAAATGCATTTCGGCGAAAACTACGTTCAGGAAGCGGTTGATAAAATCACCCAGCTAAAAGAACACATACCCGACCCGGTCCAGTGGCACTTTATTGGACCGATTCAGTCCAATAAGACAAAAGATATTGCTCAGAACTTTGACTGGGTACAAAGCGTGGAGCGGGAAAAAATAGCTCGCCGCCTGAATGAACAGCGCCCAGACAGTCTCGAGCAACTCAACATTTTACTACAGGTGAATATTGACGACGATGACAACAAGTCGGGTCTGGCGCCAGAGCAAGTTGAAGAATTAGCTGAGTATGTGATGAGCTGCTCAAAGCTTAAATTACGCGGCTTAATGACCATACTCAAAGCAGGAACAACGGAAGAGCAACGCAAGCAAAGTTTTCAGCACATGTTTCGCCTTTATGAGCAACTGCAACAAACCTGTGGCGAGCAAATTGATACCTTATCCATGGGGATGTCGGGCGATATGCGACAAGCAGTGCTTGAGGGTGCTAACATGGTACGTATTGGAACAGCAATTTTTGGAGAACGGGAGTCCTAATGAACGACATTCGCAATATTGCCTTTATCGGCGCAGGTAACATGACACAAAGCATTGTCGGTGGTATGTGTAAAAGCGGTTACCCTGCTGACAAAGTCTGGGTCAGTAACCCCAGCGATGCCAAATTAGAGAAAATGAAGTCGGAGCTGGGCGTTAATACCAGCAATGACAATCTGGAAGTTGTGAATAATGCTGATGCTATCGTATTGTCCGTTAAGCCTCAGTTAATGGCAGAAGTTTGTGCTCACTTACGTGAAAATATCCACAACCTGACCGACAAACTAATTATTACCATTGCTGCGGGTATTCGTATTCCGAAATATCGCGAGTATTTAGGCGAAAACATCCGTATTATCCGCGTTATGCCCAATACGCCATCATTGGTTGGCCAGGGCATGTCGGGGTTAGTCACAGACAACTCAGTGGACGATGCCGATAAAAACTTTGTCACAGAAGCATTTAACGGTGTAGGTGAAACCCTCTGGGTTAGTGATGAAGATCAGCTCGATATTCTCGGTGCTGTTGCCGGAAGCGGACCAGCTTACTTTTTCGAGTTTATGGACAGCCTTGCAAAAGCAGCGACCGAGCTTGGCTTTGATGCAGAGAAAGCCCGCGCAATGGTTCAGCAAACCTGTTTAGGCGCCGCACAAATGGCTAAAGAAAGTGAACTGTCATTAGAAGACTTGCGCAAGCAAGTCACCAGTAAAGGCGGCTCAACAGCTAAAGGTGTTGAAGCCTACCAGGACTCTGACTTACACGGCATTTCGGAAAAAGCCGTAAAAGCAGCGGTAAACCGTAATCAGGAAATGGCGAAACTCTTCTAGGAGTCACTATGAATAACGCCCTCACATTTTTAGTCGCCACCCTAATTGATCTGTATCTGATCATTGTGCTGTTGCGACTCTGGATGCAGTTAACCCAGGCAGACTTTTACAACCCGGTCAGCCAATTTGTGTATAAAGCAACACAGCCCGTTGTCGGACCGCTTCGTAGCTTCATGCCAATGATAGGTAAGCTGGATACTGCCAGTTTAATATTTGCGCTAGCGCTAGGCATGTTGAAAGTGGCAGCTTTGGTCTGGCTAAATGGTCTGGCTGTGGGTCCACTGGTTATTGTCATTCAGGGCATACTAACAACCATTAGCAGCCTGCTGTCGATGCTGTTCTGGGTATTGATAATCCGCGCCATACTCAGTTGGTTCTCACAGGGGTATAACCCGGTAGAAGCCATGCTGCATCAAATTACAGAGCCTCTGTTAGCACCTGTACGTAAAGTTATTCCGCCAATTGGTGGCCTAGATTTATCGGTACTGGTTGTTATTATTGCCCTGCAGTTTTTACGAATATTAATTGGCGTTTAACGTTACTGGTGGAGGATAAAGTGATGAGTAAAACATTCTTTGTTAAGACAGTAATAGCTATGTCCATGCTGCTCTCTGCCAGCCTTATGGCTGAGCAAAAAAAGACTCTTGGTCAATGGGATGTTCACTACAGCGCTTTTTCCTCCACCTTATTAGCTCCGGCAGTAGCAACGCAATATGACTTAACCCGAAGCGCCTCAAAAGGTGTACTTAATATTGCCGTGCTCGACAAACAAACTCAAAAAGCACAAACCCCTGGCGTTACCGGGCAAGTTATTAACCCGCTGGGCCAAATACAGGAACTCGAGTTTCAGCAGGTAACAGAAGGCGATGCCAGTTACTATCTGGCACAGTTTAATTACACCAATGCCGAAACCCTGCGCTTTACTATTGAAGTTGGTGACCAGCAAACGCTTAAATTTAACCAGGAGTTTTGGTTAAACGACTAGCCTTTTACCGGCTTGACACCAATTGACTGGATATCGCCTTTGTCACTGACTTTTCGTACGGTCAGAATAACATCACCTAAACGTATGGTGTCGCCAATAACCACTCGCCGGTGGAATTTCAGCAAGAAATAGTCGGATATCGTCGTGCTCAATAAACCTTCGTTAAGTTCCCCCACAGGGTAGAAGCTACCGACATCGGCCAGCGTCAGATCGCCACGTAACGTGAAGTCACCAAAGAAGTCTTTTTCTGATACCTTTAAGCCTTTACCACCTGATGCAAGAATTCGACTGACCTCGTCAATATCTTTCACCGTAGCAGCCACCAGCAAACCGTCACCTTCTTCAACCATGGGCTGGGTTTCCGGCTGCAACCATTCGCCGTCGCGGATCAACCCAACGAAAGTGGCAGGCGCAGTTAACTTCAGCTCTTTCCAGGTATGGTCACAGGCAGGTGAGTTTTTATCAATGCGATAAAGCCAGACCTCCAGCGCCTCTTTACTGGGCACAGATGATAGTGGCATACGTTGCTGCGGTTTTGCTTTTAACGGCACTTCCAGCCCCAGCCAGCGCGCTACCGGCGCAATACTCCAGCCCTGAATAATCAATGAAATCATTACCACAACAAAAGCAATATCGAAGTAAAGCTCCTGATTTGGTACGCCACTCAGCCATGGGAATAAAGCCAAAATAATGGGGACGGCTCCTCTTAACCCCACCCAACTAATAAACACCTGCTCTCGCCAAGGAAAGCTAAAGGGCAATAAACTCACCACCACCGCCAACGGACGAGCAATAAATATTAGAGTAAAGGCAATACCAATTGCGACCGGTGCGTTAGCGACTAAGTAAGAAGGAACAACAAGTAATCCGAGAATGAGGAACATCGCTATCTGGCTGAGCCACGCCAGCCCGTCCTGCACCTGCAGAATATGAACCAACTGAGGCAACCGGGCGTTACCAATAACAAACCCCATTAAATAAACAGCCAGAAAGCCGCTGGCGTGCAGTTTCGCCGTTAATGCGTAAATGGAGATAGCACAGGCTACGGCCAATAAGGGGAAAAAGCTAAAGCTTAACGGCAGTTTTCGAGCGGCAATAATGAATAGCCGCCCACCTAACCAACCTATTGTCAGACCGCCAATTAACTGCCAGACAATATCAAGACCTATCCAATACCAATCTGGAAAACTGCCACTGGCTACGGCGCCGGTCATCGTTAAAGTCAGAATGACCGCCATTGGATCGTTACTGCCCGACTCTATTTCAAGTGTTGAGGCAACCCGCTCTTTAATTTGTAGTCCTCTGGATTGAAATATACCAAACACCGCTGCCGCGTCAGTTGAGCTCAGTATCGCCCCCATAAGCAAAGCTGCAGGCCAGGGCAAAGAAAACCAATAAACAGCGAGGGAGGCAACTAAGGTACAGGTTAAGGCAACACCTATTGTTGCCAGGCTAATGGCAGGCCACAAGGCGACCCGAAAGCGTTCTGGGTGAGTTCGCATCCCCCCGTCAAAAAGGATAATGACCAGAGCAGCAGAGCCTATAAAAAAGGCGATATCCGGATTGTTAAACTCGACTCCCAACACTCCTTGTTCACCGGCAAGCATGCCAACTAACAAAAAAGTCAGTAGTACAGGGGCTCCCAGTCGATTGGAGGCCACAGCGGCTAAAATGCTGACAACCAACAACAAGCCACACAGTAAAATCAAGGTGTTAGCCGAATCCAAATAGAATCTCCTTATCTCTGTCTCTGTCTCTGCCTATTTATCATAACAGATTTAACTTAGACGCTAATGTAAGATTTCAAATCCCGTTAAAACCCTTTATCCTGTGCCTCTTAATAATGAGTGTACAGGTCCGTTTTATGAAGCCACAAAAAACTTTGGTATTGGCTACCGGTAATGCAGGTAAAGTTGCCGAGTTACGTCATATGTTAAGTCGAACAAAGGCTACTGCCGACTGGCAGGTCCGCCCACAATCCGACTGGGACTTCACTGAAGCTGACGAAACTGGAACCACCTTTGTCGAAAACGCCATTATTAAAGCGCGGCATGCGTGTCAACAAACCGGGCTACCCGCTATTGCCGACGACTCAGGGCTTGCCGTTGCAGCGTTAAACGGCGCACCGGGGGTTTATTCTGCTCGTTATGCCGGCTCCAATGCGACAGATTCCGATAATATCAATAAATTATTACAGGCTTTAGAGGGCGCTGAAGAGCACCAGCGACAGGCCAGTTTTCATTGCGTATTGGTCTATATGCAAAGTGCAGAAGACCCAACGCCAATTATCTGCCAGGGCCGCTGGGACGGACGCATATTAACAAAGCCAGTCGGTGAACATGGTTTCGGCTACGACCCCGTTTTTTGGGTTGAAGAAAAAAATGCTTCAGCCGCACAACTTGATAAAACAGAAAAACAAGCGCTCAGCCATCGTGGTCAGGCTCTGAAACAACTGATTGAGCAGCTCACTAAATGACTTACCCACTGACGCTTCCGCCGTTATCTCTGTATATACACATTCCATGGTGTATTCAGAAATGCCCTTACTGCGACTTCAACTCACATAAGCTAACGGGCGATGTGCCCGAAGCAAGTTATGTCGGACGTCTGCTGGAAGATCTAAGGGCCGACCTTGAGTGGGTACAGGAACGAGAAATTCGGTCTATCTTCATTGGCGGAGGCACACCCAGTGTACTCTCGGCTGCAGCAATACAGCAATTAATGGACGGTGTGCGGGCAACCGTAACCCTGAGTTCTGACTGCGAAGTAACCATGGAAGCCAACCCGGGTACTTTTGAGACCGAAAAATTCTCCGCGTTCGTTGCTGCTGGCATAAATCGATTGTCTATTGGCATTCAAAGTCTGCAGGAGCACCAACTGCAGCGTCTGGGGCGTATTCATAACCCGCAGCAGGCAAAAGAAGCAGCCCGACACGCAAGTCAGTTACCGCTCGCCAGCTTTAACCTTGACCTTATGCATGGACTGCCGGACCAAACCGTAGAAATGGCATTAGATGACTTGCGTCAGGTCATCGCGCTGAACCCTCCGCATATTTCCTGGTATCAGTTAACTATTGAACCTAACACCCTGTTCGCAAGCCAGCCGCCTGAGTTGCCTGACGATGACACCTTATGGGAAATTTACCAACAGGGTCATAAGCTTTTGGAAGCGGCCGGTTACCATCAGTACGAGGTGAGTGCTTATGCAAAACCGGGTCACCAAAGCCTCCACAATAAAAACTATTGGCAGTATGGCGATTACTTAGGCATTGGCTGCGGAGCACACAGCAAAGTCACACTTCCACAGCAAAATAAGATTCTGCGCTGTGAAAAGATAAAGCACCCTAAAGGTTACTTGGATCTGACTAAAGCTCTGCGTTATCAGTTAAAAGAAGTTGCAATTGACGACCGTATGTTTGAATTCTTTATGAATCAGTTCCGTTTACTGGAGCCAGTTAGCAAAGATAATTTTGAACATACTACCGGACTTCCCGCCGACTTAGCGTCAGAACACTTGGGCAAGGCAAAATCTCTGGGGTTGGTAATTGAAAACACACAGCACTGGCGTTTAACACAGCAAGGCCATCGCTTCCTGAACTCAGTTTTAGATACGCTTCTGGATTAATCCAGAAGCGACATCACTACTTAACCTGAAACTGTAAATCCCAGACGCCATGCCCTTTACCTTCGCCCCGGCGTTCAAACTTGGTTTTGGGTCGACTTTCTGGTCTGGGCACGTAATCTCCTGAAGCTGATAAATTGCTTAAATCAGAGGCTCCATTTAACACCTCTAGCATGTGCTCAGCGTAATTTTCCCAGTCTGTTGCCAGGTGAATAATCCCACCAGATTCTAGCTTCTGAGTTAATAAGCTCAAAAACTCGGGGTTCACTATACGACGTTTATGATGACGCTTTTTATGCCAGGGATCAGGGAAGAAAATCTGAACGCAGTTTAGGCTTTTGTCCGGAATACACTGTTTCAACACCTCAACGGCATCTTCGTGAAATACCCGAAGATTGTCTATCCCCGCTTCTTCGACAGCCATAAGGCAGGCACCAACACCAGGCTCATGAACTTCGATACCAATGAAGTCGCGCTCGGGGTCATTAGCAGCCATTTCAACCAGTGAGTGCCCCATACCAAAGCCGATTTCTAAAGTTACGGGAGCCTTTCGATGAAAAACCTGGGCAAGATCCAACCGACCACTATCCAGCGTTAAGCCAAGAGTCGGCCAAAGGCGCTCAATTGCAGTTGCCTGCCCTTTCGTTAGCCTTCCTTCTCTTTTAACGAAACTCCGAACTGTTCTGACATACTTACCCGCCGCTGCGGCTTCTTCGGCACTTTTAAACTGGCTCATGACTTTCCTGACAATTAGTGACTTAGCTAATACCAAAAAAACAGGCCTGAAAAATCAGGCCTGTTTACAGTAGAGCTATTATCGCTATTTCAAGCAATCAATACAATTGGTATTAACGTGTTTTAGGTACACGGTTAACAACTTTCAATGTTGCTTCAATGCGACGGTTTTTCTGGCGGTCAGCCGCACTGTCTTCACGAACTCTAGGCTGAGACTCACCGTGTCCTTTAAAGTCCACTCGGCTTCTGGCGATACCATGCTTTTCAACCAATGCGTTGGCAACAGTTTCTGCACGACGTTCAGACAACCACTGGTTGTACTCAGCTTCACCTGTGCTGTCGGTGTGTCCATGAATAGTAATATCGAGTTGTGGATGCTCTTTCATGAACTCCGCCATTTCCTCGATATCGTTACGTTCGCCACTACGAATCTCAGATGAATTCAGGTCAAACTCAACGAGTAACTCTTCAGTGATAGTCTCGTTTTCGTATAAAATACAACCGTTTTCATCCACTGAGTAATTCTTAGGCGTATTTGCGCAATTGTCTTTAGAGTCAACAACGCCGTCACCGTCTGAATCTACAGGCTCTGATTCAGGCTCAGGTGCTGCTTGTTGAGGTTCTGGCTGTGGTTCAGGACGTGGTCTTGGCTCAGGGCTTGTATCGCGGCCGCCGAAGAACCACTGCAAACCAATGTTTGCAAACATTTCGGTGTAGTCTTCTTCCCAACCACGCTGGGCTCCACCTTCAATCCGCCACGCCAGGTTATCGTTAATAAAGCTACGGTGACCCAGGGTCAGGCGAGCTGCGACATCGGTTACATCACCAATTTCAGTGTTATTCACACCTAAACCGGCATAAAAGCTGTTATTGAAGTGATACAGCGCATCAACACCATAGCTGTCGCCATAGCCATCGCCGCCGCCAACTAAGTCAGCTTCCATGTAATCGTAATAGATACGGGCTTCCCATGCCTCAGTAAACATCATGCCAGCTTCAATACCTGAGGTGATGGTTTTGAAACCGTCATCAACAAAAAATAACTGCTCATTTTTGACCGCAACGCGATCATCATCAGCAGAAAATACGCCCAAACGCGCACCCAGATAAAAGTCGTTTTGCTCAACCTCAGTCTGCTGTGCAAAAACCGGAGCAGTTAACCCGGCGGTAAGCAAAGATAAAGTAATTAGGTTTAAGGTTTTCATTGCAAAGCTCCTTTTAATTGCAATAACAATCATGCTCGGAATATGAGACACTGTGTATGTCATAAAGAATAGTACATTCTTGAAATTAGTCATTTTTATTTGCAGAGATTTACAGTTGACTCAAACATTCAGCTCTCAAGTCCTTCGCTGGTTTCAACAGCATGGTCGCAAGCATCTTCCCTGGCAGAAAAATGTCACCCCATACCGTGTCTGGGTTTCAGAAATCATGCTCCAACAAACCCAGGTCACCACCGTTATTCCGTACTTCGAACGTTTTATGGAGACATTTCCCACAGTTCAAGCATTAGCCGAGGCTCCGCAAGACCGAGTACTGAACTTATGGACAGGTTTAGGCTACTATGCCCGCGCCCGTAACCTTCATAAAACCGCAAAAATCATTTGCACCCGTTTTAACGGTAAGTTTCCTAAAAAAGTTCATGAGCTTGAAGAATTACCCGGTATTGGTCGTTCGACAGCAGGCGCTATTCGTTCACTTGGGCATGGTGAGTACGCTCCAATTTTAGATGGCAATGTTAAACGTGTCTTAGCCCGCCACTTTGCTGTCGCAGGTTGGCCGGGTAAAACCAGTGTATTAAAAGAGCTCTGGCAACTCAGCGAAGAGCTTACTCCTGAGAGTGACTCTGGTGCCTATAATCAAGCCATGATGGATATCGGTGCAATGATATGCACCCGAACTAAGCCGCTCTGCGAGCAATGTCCCGTCAACAATACTTGTTTAGCCAAAGCAAAGAATACAATGGCACAGTACCCGGGTAAGAAGCCAAAAAAAGCCAAGCCAGTCAAGGCAACGCATATGCTGCTTTTCCGCCACCAGGGTCAGTTGTTATTGGAGAAAAGACCGCAAACAGGTATTTGGGGAGGACTGTGGTGTTTCCCTCAAAGCTCAGAAGAAACAGAAGTGCCCTCAGTGATCAGGCAGTACGGGTTAACTGAGCATAGCCGCCAACAGTTGCACGGTTTCAGGCACACCTTCAGCCATTTTCATCTGGATTGCTACCCTCTGCTGATAGACGTCGTTCCCGCTGAAACTCAGCTTAACGAAAACCAGCACCTCTGGGTAGAACCTGACACCGATAAGGACTTGGGCTTTGCTGCACCAACCGTTAGACTGATGAAACAATTAATGACCAATAAGTGAGTACAACATGAGTCGTACCGTATTTTGCCAGCATTATCAGAAAGAAGCCGAGGGACTGGACTTTCAGCTTTACCCCGGTGAACTGGGCGAACGAATTTTTAATAACATATCAAAAGAAGCCTGGGCTGAATGGCAAAAGAAACAGACCATGCTGATTAATGAAAAGCGACTAAATATGATGGATCCATCTGATCGCGAATTTCTTGAAGCCCAAATGACGGCCTTTTTATTTGAAGGCAAAGATCCCCAAATAGAGGGCTATACTCCTCCCGAGAAGTAATTGTCTCAGTAATCTTTTTTAAAGAATGCTCTTTTTTCTTGTCAATCTAAATTATTGTCTAATATATTGACAATAGGTATGGCTTATGAGCCTCACTGGAGCTTAGACAGCCAATCTGTTAGACTACTAACGAATTCAACAAAAGGGAGTCTCTATGAAAGCGCCATCCTGGCGAAGAGCCGTACTGAAAGTGGGGAGTGCGCTCATCGCGCCAGATGAAACTGGGGTTAGTACCAAATACCTTTTACCCATCGCTCGTTTTATTAACGAATGCCGCGAACGCGGACAAGAAGTTGTCTTAGTGTCATCGGGCAGTGTCGCTGCCGGACGCAAGCATATTAACTTTGAACACAAGAAAGTTCCTGTAGCCGTACGCAAAGCAATGTCAGCCGTCGGTCAGAATGAAATGATGGGCTACTGGTCGCGCTTCTTTGATTCCCCCTGCGCCCAGTTGTTAATGACACACAGTGACTTACGCGACCGCGCTCGCTACGTAAGTATTAAAAACACCTTAAACAGATTGTTAGAGCACAACATTTTACCTGTGGTAAATGAAAACGATGCTCTGGCTACCGACGAAATGAAAGTAGGCGACAACGACAACTTGTCAGCCATGGTAGCCACGTTAGTCGACGCTGACGCTCTGTTTATTTGTTCAGACATCGATGGCCTGTACGATTCCGATCCCAACCTGAACCCGGACGCCAAGAAAATACCGGTGGTTGAACAAATTGACGAAAGTATTTACTCACTTGCCGGTGGTTCTGTGAGTTCTGTAGGTACTGGTGGTATGCGGACCAAAGTTGAAGCCGCTGAGAAAGCCACTTCCCATGGTATCGATACCTACATAGTCAACGGTCGCAAAGGTGAAACCTTTGAATCGTTGTTACAAGGTGACATCCCCGGCACATTATTCCGTCGCCAATCTGATCCAATTAGCAACAAAAAGCATTGGTTAAGACATACCTTGGTTGCCCAGGGTGAAATATTGGTTGATGAAGGTGCTGAAAAAGCATTAATTGAGAACGGTGCCTCGTTATTAAGTTCAGGCATTGTTGATGTACAAGGCGATTTTGATCGCGGTGACGCCGTGCTGGTTCGCAGCGCCAATGATACTGACGCTATTGCAAAAGGTATTTGTCAGTACAGCGCGCATGAACTTATGCACATTAAAGGGCAGCAAACAGAAGACATAGCTGAAAAATTTGGCTATAGCCCAATTACAGAAGTCATTCACCGTGACGATCTAATGATTTTGGAGGACGCATGAGCCAGCAATTAGCAAAAGAGATTTCACAACGCGCCGCAAAAGCAGCACGCGCTGTAGCAACCTTATCTGAAGCAGATAAAAACAGTGTGCTACAAAAGATGGCAGACGCAATTCGCGCACGCCAGGACAAGATTATTGAAGTCAATAAGAAAGACCTGGCTACCGGTAAAGAGAAAGGTCTGAGCGATGCCATGATGGATCGCCTGGAGTTGACACCGGAACGTGTTGAGGGCATGGCTTCTGCCATTGAAGAAATCATTGCATTAAAAGATCCGGTCGGCGACAGCTACGTGCTGGATGAGCGCCCTAACGGAATGAAAATTGAAAAAATGCGCATTCCACTGGGTGTTATCTGCATGATTTATGAAGCGCGTCCAAATGTGACCGCCGATGCCGGTGCCCTGTGCTTTAAGTCTGGCAACGCCGTAATCTTACGTTGTGGCCGTGAAGCAATTGAGAGCAGTAAAGCCATTGCTGAAGCCCTGCACGAAGCTTTAGAAGCCAGCAACTTGCCGAAAGACGTCATCACGGTAGTACCAACACCTGATCGTGAACTGATGACCGAGTTACTGCAACAAAAAGATTATATTGACCTGGTTATCCCTCGTGGCGGCGAAGGTCTGATTCACTTTGTTAGTGACACCAGTAAGATCCCGGTGATTCAACACTACAAAGGCGTTTGCCATCTGTACGTTGATAAAGACGCTGACCTTGATAAAGCCCTGGCGATTTTACTTAATGGTAAAACCCAGCGTACCGGCGTTTGTAACGCGCTTGAAGGCTTACTGGTTCATCAGGATGTTGCTGATAAATTCTTACCTATGGCTGCTAAAGCCCTGGCTGAGAAAAACGTAACAATCCACGCCGATAAACGTTCAGTAAGCTACTTTGACGGCGCTGATGAGATTGCAGACGATGCCTTTGGCGAAGAATACCTTGCTCTGGAAATCGCGGTTAAAACCGTTGATAACTACGAAGGTGCTATTGAGCATATTCAGGAGTTTGGCAGTGGTCATACAGAAGTGATTATTACCGAGAACGACGAAACCGCTAAGCGTTTCATTCGTGAAGTAGATTCAGCCGTTACCATGGCAAATGTCTCGTCTCGCTTCTCAGACGGCGGCCAGTTAGGTTTAGGTGCTGAAATTGGTATTTCTACCAGTAAGCTGCACGCTTATGGACCAATGGGTCTTGAAGCCCTAACAACTGAAAAATTCGTGGTAACCGGTAACGGTCAAGTTCGCGATTAATTCAGTGCTTTAACGCATAAAAAAGCCCCGGCTCATTTGAAGTGAGTCGGGGCTTTTTTTTATGGTATGGCTTGAAGCTTAACGGCGATAACCCGTTAATAACTCAGGCCAGTCACGAGACTCCTTCCAGTAAAAAGTCTCATTCTTTTCTTTTTCTTTGCGCAAGGAACGCAGCAAACGCTGAATATTCGCTTCCTTCCACTCCCCGCTTTCACGGAAATCACACTTATCAAAATCCACAATCCAGGCTTTGTCGTTGTCATCCAGCATAAGGTTGTGACAATTCAAATCCGAGTGATAAACACCAGTATCGTGCAATTGCTTAATAGCACTACCGAGCTTTTGCCAAAGCTCAGCTGAGAGCTGTTTCTCGCGCAATAGTCGATAAACATCAACTGCGCCGGGAATCACTTCAACTAAAATATCAGCTTTATAACTAAATACGCCGGTCTTTTCCATTCTGGCCGCCACAGGGCGAGGAACCGGCAAGCCAATATCACGGAGTTTACAGAGCAAATCAAATTCGTGTATTGCCCGGCTTTTCTCCGCTGGCTCGCGTAAAAAACGGTCTTTATTAATTTTTCCAACCAAACCACCACGGTAATAGTGTCGTAACAAAAGCCCTAAATCGCCTTGTTGAATAAACCAGACAGTTGCACGCCCCGTCGAATTCCCGGCAATCGCCTTTTGTTGCTGCCAATACTGGGCTGAAAAATGCTTATCTTCTATCGTTTCTATAATATCGCTGTCATAGCGAATGAGCCCTCGGGGAGTCTGCTCTGTTTTTATCATACCGCTTCCTGTCAGAGTATATTCCAGTGCTCGCTTTAAGACTCTTAACGTAGCACCCTGATGCGTTTGTAAAACGCTTTTAGCAGCTTCATGTTGCGTTTTCATGACCGCTGCCTGCTGCATCAAACTCACAGCCTGTTTAATTTCTTCGGCATTTTTTACCCACCGCACAGCGCCAACTTTAGACAGCTCAGCGTAAACCTGTGGAAAATTAAATACATGCCGCCCAGACATAACATTGGAGCCAGCAGCAATAACTTCAAGGGGGTTGTGCCCTCCACGCTCAATGATACTTCCACCAATAAAGCTCGCTGAAGCTAACTGCCCCCACAGCATCATTTCGCCCATACTGTCAGCGAGAAAGACATCACAGTCCTGTGGTATCTCATTAAACTCGGTGCGGCGAGCCAACTTTAGTCCAGACTGCCGGGTCAGCTCTGCAACTTTTTCAAATTGCTCAGGATGCCTTGGCGCAATAATAAGACAGGCATCAGGTTGCTCTTCCTGAACCAGCTTATGTGCTTCAAGAAGAACTTCATGCTCCCCGGGATGGCTGCTGCTTGCCAACCAAACATTCCTTCCAGAGCAACTCTGTTTCCACGGGTAAGCTTTATCGATATCCTTGCCGGAAAGTTGGATATCGTATTTAAGGTTTCCGTCTACAAAAAGTCGGCTCTGCGCTACCCCCAGAACCTTCATTCGACGCGCAGTTTCTTTATTCTGAACCGACACCAGAGTCAGTTGTTTCCATACAGCCTTCATAAGCCAATGGAAACGCCGGTACCCCCTAGCGGAGCGCGCCGAAAGCCGGGCATTCAATAAACTTACAGGCACATTAGCTTTGGAAAAATGCTTCAGCATCTGCGGCCAAAGCTCTGTCTCCATTATCCATACCCCTTTAGGTTTCAGCTTACGCACGAAACGTTTCGCTGAACCCGGAGTATCAATTGGCCAATAACGACAACTGACAGACTCGCCAAAATGCTGCTGAATGAGTGTCCTGGCGGTTGGTGTCATACAGGTAATCAACACTTTCTGTCCGGGCTGTTGATACAGTAGCTGCTCTATTAATCGCTTAGCCGCTAAGGTTTCTCCAACAGAAACACTGTGGATAACAAGGCAACCCTGCAGCTTTTTATCAACAGCGCCTAATGCAAGCCTTTCTGACCAGTTCTGGCGATAACGGGCATCCTTCTTACCGCGCAGCCACAACCAGACAAAAACGGCTGGAGTGACCAGCCGCAATAGCATTCCATAGAGCCACAGTCTCATATTCTTTAACGCCAATACTCGGCAATCCACTTAGTCGGCAAGACTTTCCGGTACCACTTACCGCTTCGGCCTTCTAATGCATCATCCGGGTGTGGCTTGCCATGGAAGATAATAACTTTTGCTTCTTCAGGTATACGGGGCTCCTGGAAGAAACTTAACGGGAACGGACGCAGACAATGACGTTTGAAGCTACGACACCACTTTTCCGGCCAGTATTTCAGCTTGTTCTGACGATCGACAAAGTGCGTAATGTACTCTTGTTCATTTCGCACATCGGCGGTAGCTGCATCAGGGTCTTTCTTCAAATGCTCCAGGGCATCTTCATGTGCCCCAATATTGAACCGGAATACCGAGGTATTGCCCGTAGCGTCTGATTTATCCCATTCTTTGATCACCATAAAATCACCTTCAGGTTCAAAGAATTCATCAAGACTGCCAACAATAATAATATCCAGGTCCAGAAACAGTGTAGGCCCTTCCAGGTCATACAAAGGGTTTGCAAAACAAGTCAGTTTTAGCCAACCGTGCCCTTTAGTCCAGGGAAGCTGTTCATCAAAGTCTTTAAAGCCGATTTTAGGAATAGCTTTTACTTCAATGTCGTCATTAATGCCTTCAAAATCGTCGGTAAAACAAACAAAACGGAATGGCCGACTGAGATGTCGGCTGACCATAGAGTGCAAAGTATTGACGTAATCGGAGCCATACTTTTTACCCCATTTAATGCAAATCACATTAACTGTATTTTGCTCTGAAGAGCTCCCGCTCTCTGTAACCTGATTCATAATCACTCCTGGATCTTAAACTACCGCGCATCATGCCATATTTTAGCTCATTTAGGTACGCCGATCTGAATCCTCAGAGCCTGCGTATTGATTGACTGACTGGATATTCAAACTTAAGAGACTATGACAACTCATACCGTTCGGTTAATACTCGGCGACCAACTCAATGTCAGGCACTCCTGGTTCCGGCAAAAGGAGCAAGGCATACTTTATGTCATGATGGAGCTAAAACAGGAGACTGACTATGTCGTTCATCATCGACAAAAAGTTTTGGCTTTTTTTAGCGCAATGCGCGCCTTTGCTAATGCATTAGACTCGGCGGGACATCGCGTACACTACATTAAACTGGATGACAGCGACAACCAGCAAAGTCTGACACAAAACCTTGAATATATTATCGCTCAAAACAAGGGAGCGGTCCTGGAATGTCAGCAACCCGACGAGTATCGGCTCGATCACCAACTTAGAAGCTGGGCCGGCGCCAGAAGCATCAAGTTAAACTGGTATGATACTGAGCACTTCCTCACTACGCGTGATTCATTAAAAGAATATTTTCCCGATAGCAAAAACTACTTAATGGAAACCTTTTACAGAAAGGTGCGCCAGCGATACGACATTTTGATGGAGAATGGTCGCCCGGTCGGCGGTCGCTGGAATTACGATAAGGAAAACCAGAAAAAGATTCCTGCCAATCAAGGTGTAGAACCTCCCCTGGTATTTTCTAATGATGTCTCAGATATCGATACTTTGCTGCAAAAGTGCCATATTCAGACAATGGGCAAAGCTTCCCCAAACCAATTAATATGGCCGGTAAACCGTCAACAATCAAAACAGTTACTTGAACATTTTTGTCAGTTTGGGCTGCCTAATTTTGGTCGTTATCAGGACACTATGGCAACAGCAGACACACTTAAGGAAGCTCACTGGAGTTTGTATCACTCCAGGCTCTCGTTCTCTTTAAACACGAAAATGTTACATCCACTAGAAGTTGTAAAAGCAGCTGTTAATACCTGGTCTGAGAATCAAGAAAGTATATCAATCGCTCAGATTGAAGGCTTTTGCCGGCAAATTATCGGCTGGCGTGAATTCGTCCGGGGGATTTACTGGGCGCATATGCCTGACTACAAAAACCTTAACGCCCTGGATCATAATAGACCTTTGCCTCATTTTTACTGGACTGGTGACACCAAAATGAATTGCCTGCATCACTCTATTGAGCAATCCTTAGAATATGCGTATGCACACCATATACAGCGGTTAATGATAACCGGAAACTTTGCTTTGTTGGCGGGTGTGTCACCAGACGCTCTGGATGACTGGTACCTTGGTATTTACATTGATGCTATTGAATGGGTAGAGATGCCTAATACCAGAGGTATGAGTCAGTATGCTGACAACGGTCTGATTGCCACAAAGCCTTATATTGCCAGTGCTAACTATATGCAGAAAATGGGGCACTATTGTAAAGAGTGCTATTATGACCCAAAGAAGAAAACGGGAGATAAAGCCTGCCCTTTTAACAGCCTGTACTGGCATTTTATTGAGCGTCATAAAGAACAGTTTAAAGATAATCACAGAATGCGCATGATGGATCAGGTATGGGGTAAGAAAACCCACAAAGAACAGCAGGCGTTAATGAAACAGGCCGAAGTTTATTTAGATAATATCAATGAGTTATAAAAGGAAAAATAATGAACAAATGGATAATTCCGCTACTTCTAACCGTTCTGCTGAGTGCCTGTAACACGCAGCCAACACCGGTAGCCAATGTTGTAGAAGACTTTGAAGCAAAACGTTACTTAGGAAAATGGTACGAAATTGCCCGTATGCCACATAGCTTTGAAGAAGGTCTGCAAAGCGTTACGGCAGAGTATCGCCTTAACGGTGATGGTAGCTTAGAGGTTACAAATCGCGGTTATCATGTTGAAGACGAAGAGTGGCAGACAGCCATTGGCCTGGCTAAGCCGGTTGAAAACATGGAAGCAGCTTACAAAGTGACTTTTTTCTGGCCATTCTACGGTGGGTACTATGTCAGCTGGCTGGATAACAACTATCAGTTGGCAATAGTAACCAGTGACTCACACGAATACTTTTGGTTATTGTCGCGGACTCCCGATGTTGCTCAGGATGATATTGACTATGCCTTAGCTAAGGCTCATGAGTGGGGATACGATATCGACCAGATGATCATGGTTGATCATCCGGCCGAATTTCAAGACGCTAATTAATTAAAGCGGCGCGCAGCACCCTTACCGGAGTTGCGCTTAGGTCCGCCGCGAGCATCACGGTCACGCGGTGGGCGTGGCGCACGTTTTACTTGCTCATCGCTTAACTCAAGACCCATTGGCTGCTGACGCACACGGGCTTTTTTCAGTACATGCATAATATCTTTAGGCATCCCCTTAGGTAGCTGCACTAATGAATGATTATCAAACAACTGAATTTGACCAATGTACTTGCTGTCCATTGAAGCTTCGTTAGCAATAGCACCAACGATGTCGCCAGGGCGAGCACCATGTTCGCGGCCAACCTGAATTTTGTAAGTTTCAAAATCCACATCTGCTGCACGACTTGTCGCACGCTCTGCACGAGGTTTGCGTTTATCACCACGGTCACTGCGCTCATTGCGACCTGAACGTTCACTGCGCATTTCGCGCACCGGACGGTCTTCTTTCAGGAACAATGGGCGCTGCTCGTTCTGTTGAGCCAGAAGAGCTAATGCAATTTCTTCAGCACTCAATTCAGACTGTTCCAGCCACTGTCCTAACAGCTTTTCAAGTTTAGGCTTATCAGCACTTGCAGTTTCAGGAGCCAAAGACGCTTGTAGCTTTTCTAGTAACTGTTGCTGACGATACTTGCTCAGTTCGTTAGCGTTTGGTACTTCAAAGAACTCAACCGGAGCGTTGGTTAAGCGCTCATAGTGACGCAACAAATGACGTTCTTTTGCACGGAAGAACAAAATCGCTTCACCTGTACGGCCCGCACGACCAGTACGTCCAATACGGTGAACATAAGATTCAGTGTCGCTTGGCAGGTCATAGTTAATCACGTGCGTAATTTCAGGAACATCTAAGCCACGAGCAACAACGTCGGTTCCTACCAGAATTTCGATATGTCCACTACGTAACTGACTGACGGTCTGCTCACGCTGAGCCTGGTTCAAATCACCGCTTAATGGCGCCGCTTTAAAGCCGTTGCGTTGCAATAATTCAGCCACGTCCATTGTATCCTGACGGGTACGTACGAATATCAATGCGCGCTGATACGGAGTCACTTCTAACAACCGAGTCAGAGCAGTCATTTTAGTCATGCCCTGAACTTTCCAGGCTTTCTGCTTAATGGTCGCCTTCTCGCGAGCAATAGCTTCAATCTGAATGTTCAGCGGATCTTTCAGGAAAGTTTTTGCCAGTTTACGAATTGCATTTGGCATAGTTGCTGAGAATAATGCGCGTTGCGCCGTATTCGGTACAGCTTTTAAAATGGTTTCGATGTCTTCAATGAAACCCATATTAAGCATTTCATCAGCTTCATCCAGAACACCAACTTTCAAACCGTCCAGCTGCAGAACGTTTTTATTCAGTAAGTCGATAAGACGACCCGGGGTACCAACAACAATAGCGGTGCCCTGCTTCAGAGCTTTGACCTGCGGTCCAAATGGCGCTCCACCGTATACCGTTGCGACGCCAACACCACGCATTTTTGCAGCAAAGCCTTCAAGCGCTTCAGCAACCTGAATAGCCAGCTCACGAGTTGGTGTTACTACTAATACCTGAGTTTGCTTAACTGATGCGTCTATTTTTGCCAACGCTGGTAGACCAAAAGCGGCAGTTTTACCTGTACCTGTCTGGGCTTCACCCAATACATCCTGACCTTCAAGCAACGCAGGAATAGCCTGCAGCTGTATAGGAGTAGGGGTTAAAAACTGCATTGCGTTTAATTGTTCAAGCACAGCACTAGGTAAGGCCATGTCGTTAAACGACACGCCCGTTTGGGTATTTGACATATTTGTCTCACTTTATTCCCGTTTGCCCATTGGCAAACACAACAAAAAAGGGGTTATGGCCCGGCAACAGGAATCAGTATTCAGTCTCTAAACTGTCTGGACTGGAATCAGGCGCTGCAACCCCACGAATCAAGGGTGACCGCTGCCTCATCAGTTATGCGGTGTTCCTTGAGGAACGGCGGATTATACGTTTTTTTACCAGGAACGCAATGTATTTGAGCTTTTTTTCACCAAACACATCAATTTCTGTCAAAATCATCGAAAAAGTTGAACCATTTCTCTTTATATTGCCTACATTATTAGAGAGTTTTTTCAAATTTGGAGGCACTATGTCAGCACATTCTATGTCATCGTTGACTAAGAAAGATTGCTTTATCGAAGGTCACTGGGTTCCTACAGACAAACGTTTCTCAGTTACCAACCCGGCAACCGGCGACGTGTTAGCCGAAGTTGCTGACGCCGACGAGGATCTAACGCAACGCGCTATCAATGTTGCTGAAACGGCTTTGAAAAGCTGGCGTAAGAAAACCGCTCGCGAGCGTGCAGTTCTTCTGCGTAAATGGTACGAAGCCATGATGGAAAACAAGCAAGCACTGGGCGAATTAATGAGTGCTGAGCAAGGTAAGCCCGTCGCCGAAGCCGTTGGTGAGGTAGAATACGGCGCCAGCTTTGTCGATTGGTTTGCCGGTGAGGCTGAACGCATCGATGGCGATATATTGCCTAATGCTGACAGCAGTAAGCGCGTCATGGTAACTAAAGAGCCAGTGGGTGTCTGTGCGGCCATTACTCCATGGAACTTCCCGAATGCCATGATCACTCGCAAAATAGCACCGGCATTGGCAGCAGGCTGCACTATCGTAGTTAAGCCGCCCCAGCTAACGCCTTTATCCAGTTTAGCCCTGGCACAGCTAGCCAGTGAAGTTGGTATTCCCGATGGTGTCATTAATATCATTCCAACCAGCGACGCAAAAACAGTCGGCAAACGTTTGGCTACCTCTCCTAAGGTTCGCAAGTTGTCATTTACCGGCTCAACCGGGGTTGGCAAAATTTTAATGCAACAATGTTCAGAGCACGTAACCAAACTGTCATTAGAGCTTGGAGGTAATGCCCCTTTCATCGTCTTTGATGACGCCGATATTGAACAAGCAGCTGAGCAGCTCATTGCCTGCAAATTCCGTAACGGCGGGCAAACCTGCGTATCGGCCAATAGAATACTGGTACAAGAATCTGTCGCCGAGAAGTTTACAGATGCTGTTGTCAGCAAGGTAAAAGGTCTGAAAGTGGGGCCGGGAACTGAAGAAGGCGTCGACTTAGGTCCACTTATCGATCAGGATGCAGTTGATAAGGTTCAGCGGCTGGTATTGTCGGCCAAGTCTGATGGTGCAACCATAGAAACCGGCGGTTCAGTAATGACCGAACTCGGCGATTTATTCTACGCTCCGACGGTATTAACTGGCGTCACAGACGACATGGACATAAGTGAAGAAGAGATCTTTGGCCCGGTGGTGGCTATCAATACCTTTGAAAGCGAAGAAGAAGGTATCGAGAAAGCGAATAACACACCTTTTGGTCTGGCGTCTTACTTTGCAGCAAAAGACACAGCTCGTATCTTCCGCGTCAGCGACGCGCTTGAATACGGCATGGTCGGAGTTAACACGGGTGGAATCTCACACGCCTACAATCCGTTTGGCGGCATTAAAGAGTCCGGCGTTGGTCGTGAAGGTTCTAAATATGGTATTGACGAATACCTTGAGTTAAAAACAGTGACTCTTGGCGGACTTGGATGAACCCATTCGAAAGCACACTTAAACAGCTGAAAAGCCATTTCGACAGCGGACTTACCCGTCCGCTGTCATGGCGTTTAAATCAACTAAAACAACTGAAACGCTTCCTGGATGAAAATGAAAAGCCTTTACTGGAAGCATTAAAAAGCGATCTGAACAAACATCCGAGTGAAGCACGCTTAACTGAATTGCAGTTCCTGCAAAACGATATTAAACACACGATAAAAGCCTTACCGAAATGGAGCAAAGCCCGTAAAGTCGGCAACCCATTACTCGCCTGGCCTGCTAAAAGTCAGTTAGTCCCGGAGCCTTTAGGTACCGTATTAATTTTAGGGGCCTGGAACTACCCTTTGCAATTGCTTTTAGCACCTTTAGTGGCGGCTATTGCCGCGGGTAATTGCGCGTTAATAAAACCATCCGAGCATGCATCTGCAACGGCGGATTTACTGTCCCGACAGCTCCCCGACTACCTGGATAACTCCGCCATAAAAATTGTGACCGGAGCGGCAACCGAGTCGCAACAGCTGACAACATTGCCTTTTGACCACATTTTCTATACCGGTGGTGAACATGCCGCTAAATCAATTATGGCAGCCGCAGCTGAAAATTTAACGCCCGTCACACTTGAGCTTGGCGGCAAAAGTCCCGCGGTAGTTTTAGCCGACGCACCTATTCAGGTAGCAGCCCGACGCATTGTCTGGGGTAAATTCCTAAATGCCGGTCAAACCTGTATTGCACCTGACTACGTACTGGTCGAAGACAGCGTAAAAGAACAACTCATTAGCGCTATGCGTCAGGAACTGGTTAACTTTTACGGCGATGACCCGCAGAACAGTGACTGTTACGGCAGAATTATTCATCAGGGACATTGGCAGCGTCTCACGCAAATGCTGGATCAGGAAAACATCGTTATTGGAGGCGACTTTGATAAAGCGGAGCGTTATATCGCACCAACCATAGTCGATGGCGTTAAAGAAAACAGTGCCCTCATGCAGGAAGAAATTTTTGGCCCAATACTTCCTGTTATTACCATTAAATCAGCAGCCGATGCGATTGAGACAATCCATCGCCATCCTAAACCGCTTGCGCTTTATGTCTTTAGCAACACTCAACGGCTACTCTCTTTATTTACCGAGAAAGTTTCTGCCGGAAACGTGTGCTACAACGATACGCTCATGTTTATGCTTAACGACAAACTGCCATTTGGCGGTGTTGGTCGCAGTGGCATGGGTCGCTACCATGGTAAGTTTGGGTTCGACACATTCAGCCATTTAAAGCCCGTTATGAAGCGCAGTTTTCGGTTTGATGTTGCCTTGCGCTACCCGCCTTACAGCAAGTTTAAGGACAAAATCTTATCCTGGTTTAGTCCCTAGGCATTGAAATTCAGCGGGCGCGTCTGCATATCACTAGTAACAGTTTAGTGAAATGAAATATCTACAGGAGCGTGCGCTGCTAATGTCTGAATCCAACATCGTTAACGTTGACTTGCAAAACTTCCAGCAGGTTCTACTGGAAGGTTCAAAAGAAAAACTCATTATTATCGATTTTTGGGCAGACTGGTGCGAGCCCTGCAAACAGCTCATGCCAGTACTGGAAAAGCTGGCCTCGCAATACAGTGAGCAGGTTATCCTCGCCAAAATAAACTGTGATGAACAGCAAGAGCTGGCAATGCAGTTTGGTATTCGAAGCCTGCCTACAGTCGCCTTTTTTAAAGATGGCCAGCCCGTAGACAGTTTTGGCGGAGTCAAAACTGAAGGCGAAATTCGTGAGATACTGGATAAACACCTGCCCAGTCCGTCTGACGACTTGATTCAGCAAGCTCAAACCGCAATGGGCGAAGGCGATGCAAACACAGCTTATACCTTAGCGAAACAAGCTTACGATATCGACAGCAGCAATATGCAGGCATTGAAACTGCTGGCCGAAGCTGCCGTTGATGCTGGCCGCCTCGACCAGGCAAAAGAACTGGTCTCTAAAATTCCAATGGTTGAACAAGATGGCGACTATCAGCGCATAAAAGGCAAACTTGAACTTGCCGAGGATGCCGCCGACTCACCGGAACTGAGAGCTCTGCAGGAGCAGGTCGAAAAGCAACCCGACGATTTATCTCTAAAGCTGCAGCTTGCTCTTAAACTTCATGAAGCGCACCGCGATGAAGAAGCCTTAGAGCTGGTATTCACCGTGTTAGCTAAAGATGTGAACTTTGCTGATGCGAAAAAATACGCGCTCGACATTATCAATTCCTTACCGGATGGTGATCCTCTGGCAGCGACCTATCGTAGGAAGTTATACAGCACTATGTATTAATGGCTGTTCACTAGCAACTTTGGCCGGCTTCCTCAGCCGGCTTTTTTTTATCCTGGCTTTTCGTGATAATAACTCCATGCAGAAAATCTATCATCAGCGTATTCAGTCCGGGTCACTTCAGTCCGATAAACACCAACACAGTGCTGTTAATGCACTGCAACAGCGACTGGACTCACTTGCCCGAGGTAATCAACCACAAAGCCTGTACCTGTTTGGCCCTGTAGGCCGTGGGAAAACGCTTTTAATGGACTTGTTTTACCAATACCTTCCGAAAGACAAAGCCATACGTCTGCACTATCACCACTTTATGGCAAAAATTCATACAGCCCTTAACCAAAGACAAGGCGAAGCCGACCCTATGGAAGCCATTGCAAGTTCCTGGGCGCAGCAATATTCGGTTATCTGTCTTGACGAATTTTTTGTCGAAGACATTGGTGATGCAATGATCCTGGCCAGGTTATGGGAAGCTCTGTTCAATAACGGCGTTACCTTGGTAACCACTTCAAACGCACCGCCCAAAGAACTTTACAAAGGTGGTTTGGCACGTCACCGTTTTGAACCTACCATCGACTTACTGAATAAAGAATGTGAATGTCTGGATTTAGGCTTAGGCATCGACTATCGGCGGCTTAAGAATACAGACCTGCCGTTTTACCTCAAACAGGGGACTCAAAAGCAGTTGCGTTCGGTCGCAGAAAAGCAGTTTGGGGAAACTCTCCGATGCTCCTCTGTTTCGGTTATGAACCGGTCAATTCACTCTTTATGGCGAAACAATAACGTCATTGGCTTTGAGTTTATGGCACTTTGCTCAGGCCCCAGAAGCCAACGCGACTACATGGAGTTAGCCGCTCAATATAGTGCAATTGCGGTGCATGGTGTGCCCACATTTTCTTATCTGCCCGATAAAGACCTGGTACACGGCGTTGAAGAAACTTATCAACGTGAGCATCAAACCAATAGCGTCAGCAAACTGGATAATGAAGCGCGTCGTTTTATCGCTTTGGTTGACGAATGCTACGACAACAAGTGCCTGCTAATACTGACCGCAGAAACCGATATCGATAAGTTGTATCAGGCAAAGCAGCTGGAGTTTCCTTTCAGACGGTGCGTTTCTCGTCTATTTGAAATGCAGCAGTGGGGAAACTCAATGAAAGGAAACACGCTGGTAAAAAGACGCCAATCTGTTCCAGAGAGCTAAATTCCCTGTATTTACCAGCGTGTTAAAACTGAGTTATAAAAAGGTTATATTATTTTTAACAAATTCCAATATTGCAATTGTAATGGATGTTAAAATAAATTTTGTTTTTAAACCTAATTTCCCGCATTCTGCCGCACAATCACTGATTAGCTGCTTGCCGTTAAATTGCCACCTTGCTAGGATTGCTGAAATTTGCTGAACGGCAGCGCTTACAAGGCGTTAAAACAATAACGAGAAAAGAAGGTTCAGAATGAGCGAACAACGCGATCAATTTAGCTCTAAGATTGGATTTATATTAGCGGCAGCAGGTTCTGCTGTCGGCATTGGCAACCTGGTTGGCTTCCCGGTTGCGGCTACCAAGAACGGTGGCGGTGCATTTTTAATTATCTATGCCTTGTTCGTTGCTTTCATCTGTATACCGGTCATGCTTGCCGAAATGGGTCTCGGCCGTCGCGCACAAAAAAGCCCTCTCGGCTCCTATAAGGCCTTATCGCCAAATAATAAAGGGTGGCACATTGCTGGCATACTGGCGGTGATTACGCCATTCATGATTGCCGTTTTCTACATGGTCATTACTGTCTGGATATTTGGTTACCTGTGGCATTCCATCATGGGTAACCTCGATATGCTTGCCAACCCGGAGTATTTTTCTCAATTCGTTAACGACTACGGTTTTGTTGGCTTTCTTGTCGCCGTCACTATCATTATTAACGTTATTTTGATTGGAGGGGTTCGCCAGGGTATCGAAAAAGCGGCCAAATTCCTTATGCCAGCCTTGTTCATTATGCTTATTCTGCTGGTTATCTTTGTTCTTTCGCTAGACAACGCCGTACTCGGACTGGAGTTTTATTTAGTCCCTGACTTTTCAAAAATTGACGGTTCAGTGATAAACGGCGCTTTAGCACAGGCATTCTTCTCGCTTTCTCTGGGCATGGGTATTTTAATTACTTATGGCTCTTACTTTAGCCGTCGCGATGACATTGTTACTTCAGGTAAACTGGTCGCATTAACAGATACCGCCGTAGCCTTTACCGCAGGTTTAATGACACTGCCGGCAATATTTGCCATCAACCCAAATACTGACCCGGACGCATTAAGTGACTCATCGGTTAGCATGATCTTCTCGTTTTTCCCGCAAATCTTCATCGCGCTTGAAGGCGTTGTCGGTTATGTAGGAGCGAGTATTGCGGCGACGGTCTTCTTTCTTCTGACCTTTATTGCAGCCATTACTTCATTGGTTTCAATTCTTGAAGTTCCGACCGCAGCGGTTATTGAGCAAGCCAAGATCAGCCGTAAAAAAGCCCTGCTGTTTATGGGTATTGCCGTTACCGTTTTAACTCTTATTGCCGCCACCTCCTTTGGTTTTGTTCCGGCATTTACCGAGTTTACTTCCTATGCGGACACGCCAAAGTCAGTTTTTGATGTTATTTATGACGTTTTCTACGACACTATTTTGCCGCTGAATGGCCTGCTGATTTGCTTGTTTGTCAGCTTCCACTGGCGCCGCAAAAATCTGGACGCTGAACTTGCCGAAGGCAACCCAGGGTACCCAAATACGCTGCTGGCTAAATACGTGCGTTTATCCATTTGCACCTTTATTCCACTGATATTGGCAGCAGTATTTATTAATACGGTGCTCACGAAGTTCTTCGCAATTTCTATTTTCTAGCATGTCTAAACGCAGCGGTTACAGAAAACTTGAACTGCTGCATGATGCGAGCCTTTGGCAACAACATTGTCAGGCTCGCTCCGGCCTTTCTATCTATTTATCCGACAAGGATAAACGGGCAGATGCTGCGCTCTCACGTTATCGTGACTACCTTGGCCATGAATTTGAACGTGTCTTTATAGATTGCCGCGACAGTTTGCATGCTGACGCCATTGCGGCGCTTTGCGGAACGGTAACCGCCGGCGGGCTCTTATCGATACTGCTACCTGAAAAGCCCAATGCCATGAGTCAGCGCATGGAATATTTTGCTTTGAAGCACTGGAGCAATACTGTCGCTGACCTTTCTCCTGAAACCTCTACTGAATCTTTACCGGCAGGTAACAAGCTTAAACTCACATCGGAACAAAGTGACATTTTGGAGCTCGTTAACGAGACCGTTTCAGGCGCTAAGAGTGAGCCGACAACTCACATCATAACGGCTGAGCGTGGACGGGGTAAAAGTACTTTACTGGGGCAGGCTCTCGCCCATGCAAAGAATAAAAGCTCTGTTATTGTCACCGCCCCACGAAAAGCCAACGCCAAAGTTTTACTGCAACAAGCTCCTCAGGCTAAGTTTGTCGCCTGGGATAAGCTTCTCGAACAACCAGACGCCCCCGACAAGCAGTTAATTATTGATGAAGCCGCCGGTCTGCCGCTTTGGGCAACTGAGAGGCTTTGTCAAAAGTTTACACCGTGGCTGCTTGCCACCACAGTAGCCGGATATGAAGGCTGTGGCCGTGGCTTTGCGGTGCATTTTACAGACTGGGCAAAGAAAAACCTGGCCGGAGTTGCTATTCACCAGCTGACTCAGCCCATGCGCTGGCCCGTCAATGACCCACTAGAACAATGGCTAACAGAAACTTTTTTGTTAGACGAAAAACGCCCCTTGGCTTCCTCAACTGAAGCCATAACAGGCACCTTTATAAAGCACGCGTCTGAACTCGAAGAAAGCCTCTTACAACAATGCTTTCAACTCTTGCTAAATGCTCACTACCAAAGCAGTCCTAACGACTTGAACCTCTTACTAACCGAGCCGCTGCATAAAGTTGCGTATAGCCTTGAGCAAGGCAGAGTTACTGCTGTTGCCTGGTTAATGGCTGAAGGCCCTATTGACGCACCATTAAAGCACGATATTAAACAGGGGCGACGCCGTCCAAAAGGTAACTTACTTCCTCAGGCTATCGGCTATTTCCTGCAACAAGAATGGGCTTTCGATTTATCCTGGTTACGAGTAGCCCGAATAGCAGTACCTGCCGACAAGCGTCGCCGCAAATACGCTTCAGCATTACTCGCTGAAATTTCCACGTGGGCCGGAGATAATCACTTTCAAGTATTAGGAACCAGTTTTGCCTGGTCATCAGAGTTAGATGCGTTTTGGCAAAATAACAATTACGCGCCATGGCGTATAAGCAGTCGTATTGATTCCGTTTCCGCCCGCCCTGCTGCTATTTATGCATACCCGCTTAGCACCAACAATTCGCAACAGTTTCAACGCCTCAGTGCGTGGGGGCAGCAGCAGTTACAGTGGCTGTCTAAAGATATAGCTGCGTTAGCTTCCACCGAAAATCTTAGCGAAATAAGAGCCCTGATTATCGATGCCTATACTCGCCATATAATTCCCTTCGATGCCGCGCATTTTGCCTTAGCACAGTGGCTTTACTGGCAACATCCCGACCACACATTAACATCGTTGATCTGCAAGCCAGATATAACACTGAAACAACTCGGCCAAGTCTGGGGCGGGCTTTCGCAGCGGCAAGCTAACGAAAAACTGTGTAAAGACATACGAGCACTGCGCTAATGTGACTTGTTGTTTTCGTTACAACTTTCTATCATCAACACAGAACTTCACCAGGAATCTCTACCATGACTCGTTATTCGGTTTTTATTGCTTGTTCTACTGTGCTGATACTGAGCGCCTGTAGTTCTTTTGAAAAGGAGAAAGAACAACCTGAAGGCCCTTACCCGGAAACAAAAACCGTTGATCAACAAGATAACTACCACGGGACTCTGGTGGAAGACCCTTATCGTTGGTTAGAACAAAACAACCAAGAAGTTGAGAACTGGGTTAACGAGCAAAACCAGCTATCAACACCAGCGCTTCAGGACTACTCTCAATTTCAGAACATTAAAGACAGAATGACGGAGCTTTGGAACTACGAAAAAGTGAGTACGCCCTTTCGCTATGCTGATCGTTACTTCTATTTCTCCAACGACGGGCTGCAAAACCAAGCCGTTCTCTATACTATGACCGACCTAAGCAGCGCACCGGATGTACTGATTAACCCTAATACATTTAGCGACGACGGTACCGTTTCACTGGCCCGCATTAGTGTTTCACCACAGGCAAAATACGTGGCATACGCACTATCTGACGGGGGCAGTGACTGGACACAGATAAAAGTCCGTAATATTCAATCAGGAAAAGACACCAGCGATCTGATTAAAGGAGTGAAATTTAGTGAGGTGGCATGGCTGCCTAACGAGCGTGGTTTTTATTACAGCCGTTATCCGCAAAAAGAAGACGGAAGCTTTGATGACTCAAAGCCGGTCAGTGTCTATTTCCACAAGCTGGGAACCAAACAAAGTGAAGATGAGCTCATTTTTGCTTTTGATAAAAAACCAAGCTGGAACCCTTATCCAAAAATATCTGACGACGGCCAGTACTTACTCGTTGATGTATTCAAAGGCTATGATGCCAACGCGGTATACGTGCGACCTTTAGCACAGGAAGACGCGCCCTTTAAGAGCTTGTTCACAGCGTGGGACGGGCAATACCAATATGTTACCAGTCACAACGGAAAGCTTTATTTTAAAACCACAAATGGCGCACCAACTGGCCAGGTTATTGCCGTTGACCCTGAGCAACCGGCTCCCGAAAACTGGACAGAAATTATTGCACCTAAAACTCATACCTTAAAAGAGGTCAGCGCCGTAGGTGGACAGCTGTTTGCTCACTACCTGCAGTCGGCTCGCTCGCGGGTGGCTATCTTTGATATCGAGGGAACGATGCTGCAGGAGCTTGCTTTACCGGGTATTGGCTCAATTGACGGTTTTAAGGGCAGCCACAAAGCGCCGGATACATTCTTCACGTTTAAAGGTTTTACCGAGCCGGCCAAAGTGTATCGTTACCAACCAGAACAACAGCGCACAACCCTTTGGTATGAAACCGAGGTGCCAGCGAGTTTAGACCAATATACAACCGAGCAAGTGGTGTATAACAGTGCTGATGGCACCGAAGTGCCTATGTTCCTTGTTCATCATAAAGACCTGGAACTGAATGGTAACAATCCGACGCTGTTATATGGTTACGGCGGTTTCAATATTTCCCTCACTCCCGGCTACGATACAACTCGTGTTGTCTGGCTGGAAATGGGCGGCGTACTGGCCATTCCCAACTTACGAGGTGGCGGTGAGTTCGGCGAAAAATGGCATCAGCAGGGCACTAAAGAAAACAAGCAAAATGTATTTGATGACTTTATTGCCGCGGCCGAATGGCTAATAAATAATAACTACACGAATAAAGACAAACTGGCTATTCAGGGGCGCAGTAACGGTGGCTTACTGGTAGGAGCAACAATGGTTCAGCGACCTGAACTCTTTGCTGCGGCTCTTCCGGCTGTTGGCGTGCTGGATATGCTGAGGTATCAGCTTCCCAGCGCGAATGCCAGAGGCTGGAGTAGTGAGTTTGGTCTAAGCGAAAACGAGGAAGACTTTAAGACATTGTACGAGTACTCCCCTGTTCACAATACAGAGAGTGGTACCTGTTATCCGCCAACCCTTATTACTACGGGTGATCACGACAACCGAGTTGTCCCCTGGCACAGTTATAAATTTGCAGCAGCACTGCAGCGAGACCAAAGCTGCGACAACCCAATATTATTAAACGTAGAAACCCGGGCCGGACACGGTGCCGGCACACCAACCTGGATGCGCATTGAAGAACATGCCGAAAACTGGGCATTTTTACATAAGCATTTAGGTATGGATTCCGAGGCAGCACAAAGCAACGCTTCTGAATGATGATTCCATAAAAATATGCTATCTTTCGCAGCAACTTTATTAGTTAAAAGATTTCTGTGAAGGATAGCATTCATGTCTAAAGTTCTAATTATTGGTGCCGGCGGTGTTGCTGGCGTAGTCGTACAAAAATGTGCGGGCCTGCCGGAAGTATTCTCTGAGATTCACCTGGCCAGCCGTACCCTGTCAAAATGTCAGGCGTTGCAGGAAAAAGCGGGTAAAGACCGCGTTGTTGGTGTGTATCAGGTAGACGCCGATGATTCAGCAGAAGTGGCTGAGCTCATCCGTGGCATTAACCCGTCACTGGTTATTAACGTCGCACTTCCGTATCAGGACTTACCTATCATGGACGCTTGTCTGGAAACCGGCGTGCACTACCTTGATACCGCAAACTACGAACCAAAAGACGAAGCCAAATTTGAATACTCATGGCAGTGGGCTTATCAGGAACGTTTCAAAGAAAAAGGCTTAATGGCGTTATTAGGAGCCGGGTTTGATCCGGGCGTAACCAACGTCTTTACCGCCTATGCCGCTAAGCATTACTTTGATGAAGTCCATTACCTGGACATTGTTGACTGTAACGGTGGTGACCACGGTCAGGCCTTTGCCACCAACTTTAACCCGGAAATTAATATTCGCGAAATTACCCAAAAAGGGAAGTACTGGGAAAACGGCGAGTGGCACGAAACAGATCCTATCAGTGTTCGTAAAGATCTGGACTACCCTAATGTTGGCGTGCGCCCTTCTTACCTGCTGTTCCACGAAGAGTTAGAGTCGCTGGTTAAGCATTTCCCGACCATTAAACGCGCACGCTTCTGGATGACCTTTGGCGATCAATACCTGACTCACCTACGCGTACTTGAAAACGTTGGCATGACCTCTATCCAGCCGGTAGAGTTTGAAGGCAAAAAAATTGTACCGCTGGAGTTTTTAAAAGCCGTGCTACCTAACCCGGGTTCTCTGGCAGAAGGCTACACCGGCAAAACTTGTATTGGTACTTATGTGACAGGAATGAAAGACGGTCAGGAAAAGACCATCTTCATCTACAACAACTGTGACCATGCCGAAACTAACAAAGAAGTGGGCGCTCAGGCGGTATCCTACACTACTGGCGTACCGGCCATGATTGGCGCATCGATGATGTTGCAGGGTCATTGGATGGAGCCCGGTGTCTGGAATATGGAACAGTTTGACCCGGATGAATTCATGGAGCGCCTTAATAAATATGGCCTGCCATGGCAGGTTCAGGAATGCGACAAGCCATTTGAGAAGTAACAGAGAAGACAACGCATGAGCCAATATACATCGCCGGAAATTCCGTCTCCCTGCTATGTGCTGGATGAAAAACTGCTGCGCAAGAACCTGGAGCTGATGCAAAAGGTGCAAGAGCAAAGTGGTGCTGACATTATTCTGGCACTGAAAGGCTATGCCATGTGGTCGGCCTTTCCGCTTATCCGTCAGTATCTGAAAGGCTGCACAGCCAGCTCTGTCTGGGAGGCAAAGCTGGCAGCGGAAGAGTTTTCACGCGAAGTTCACGCTTATGCGCCAGCTTATAAACAAGAAGACATCGACGAGCTATTGCCGTTGGTCAATCACTTGTCCTTCAACAGTATTTCTCAGTGGCATAAATACCGTGAACAAACTGCAGCTGTCGGTGTTTCTATTGGTCTTCGTATTAACCCGGAGCATCAGGAAGCAGAAACCGAGCTTTATGATCCCAGTGCTCCCGGTTCACGTCTGGGGATTCGCGCCAGCGAGCTTCAGCAGCAGGACTTAACCGGAGTGGAAGGTCTGCATGTGCACAATCTCTGCGAGTGCGACTCGTTTGCTCTTGAGCGCACACTTGATGCTGTTGAAAGTCGTTTTGGCGAACAGCTGAAACAAATGAAGTGGCTGAACTTAGGCGGTGGGCATCTCATGACCCGTCAGGGCTACGATGTTGATCACCTGATAAAGCAGCTGAAACGCTTGCGCGAAACTTATGATCTGCAAGTGATACTGGAGCCTGGCTCGGCAGTGGCCTGGCAAACCGGTCCGCTGGTCTGCGAAGTGGTGGATATTGTTGAGAACCAGGGACAAATCGCTTTACTGGACATTTCAGCAACGGCTCACATGCCGGACGTGCTGGAAATGCCATATCGCCCGGTCATTACCGGCGCAGGCTTACCCGCCGAAAAAGCCTTCAGTTACCGCTTAGGTGGCAACAGTTGCTTAGCCGGGGACGTTATCGGTGAGTACAGTTTTGATCAGCCTCTGGCTGTTGGTGACCGTTTAGTTTTTGAAGACATGATGCACTACACCATGGTGAAGACATCCTTCTTTAACGGCGTTCAGCATCCGGCTATTGGTATTTTACGGGAAAGTGGTCAGTTTGACTGTGTACGGCAATTTAGTTACGAAGATTTCCGCAACCGCTTGTCTTAAGCACAAGTAAACTTGCGCAACTCAAACAAAGGCCACTAATCCAGTGGCCTTTTTGCTTTTTCAACGACCGAAGGTGGCATTCTCTCAGCCAGCTTTGCCAGTTTTTGCTCAATATCCTGATAGGTGCCCTGGTTTGCTGTTATCGCATTATGTAACCAATGATAGGCCTTTTCGTAGTCATACGGGCTGCCTTTATCCGCTAGCAAGATCTCAGCAAAGCGTCGTTGCGCCGGCAAATTCCCTAGCGAAGCAGCTTCACGAAGATACAAAATGGCGCGGTCAATATCCTTTTGAACCAGAACTCCTTCATGATAATAGCGCCCCAACTGCTCCAGAGCTTCCAGTAAGCCATGCTGAGCCGCTTTTTCCATATAAAGCAGGCCAAGTTCAGGGTCACGGTCATAACAGACGCCCCAGGCCATCATGTCGCCATATAAGAACTGATACGTTGGACGACGCTCGAGCTCTGCCTGAGCTTCAATATCCTGCGCCAGCTGGCAGCGGTCGGTATCGCGTACTCGTTTAAGATGCGCGTTGGTTGCAAACATCTCAACAAGTTCGGCGTCTGAGTACAGTTGCACAGCCTCAACGTCCTGCGCCTGCGCTTTGTGCACTGCGGTCAGTCCGGCTACAGCAATCAGCATTGGAATGACTATTTTCATAAAGTTGCCTGTGCTCTCTCTGAATTTACCTAAAGGTTTAACTGTTTAGGTTATCGGCACAGAGTCGCAAACCCTTAAACAACAAATCGTCATAACGACGAAATTTACCAGACAAGGTTCGCATTAAATGCTCACCATCGCCACCGGTAACAACGACATCAAAAGACTCTTGCGAGAAATGCTCCCGAGATAACTGAATAGCCTGTGCAATAGCGCCTGTGAGCGCAGCTTCCGTTCCCTGAGCAATACCGTCAAAGGTATTTTGCCCGGCCGCAAGCCCGTCACGCTCAATGTCGTCTACCGTAATACCTTTTAAATTCGCTGTTCCCTGGCCAAGGGCATTTAGCATGAGCTGCCGTCCGGGGACTATCCAGCCTCCCAGATGTCGGCCGTCAGCTCTCAGCCAGTCAATCGTTAATGCAGTACCGGCATCTACTATCAAGGCATTCTTTTGAATTTGCTCGTGACAGCCAAGTAATGCCATCCAGCGATCAGAACCCAGACGCTCAGCTTGTTCACCATAGCCGTTAATGACTCCGGCCTGTTCCGCTTTCGTTTTTTGCCAGACAACACTGATACCAAGCTCCGCCAGTGAGCTATTCAGGGTGTCCATCACCTGTACCGCAGCAACGCTGCAACCTATGGCTTTTTGCTCGTGCTGAATTTGTTGGTTACTGATCACTTCCAGCAATAGCTCTTTTAGCGAATGACTCAAGTCATTAAGCCAACTTTGGTGAGGTATCGCACCCAGTATTTCAATCTCGTCGGTGTCAGTATCCCACCAGGCAAATTTACTGCGGGTATTACCGGCATCAATTAATAGCATCTTGCGCCCTCAATGAAACTTCACCACCAAAATAGCGACGTACGCCCTGCTCATCTTCTACGAGTAAAGCACCGTTCTCATCAATCCCACGGCAGGTTCCTAAGCAAACCCTCTGCCCCATAATCAGTTTTACCGGTTGATCGATAAAGCGGTCGTACTGCTGCCAGCGTTGCTGGAACGCGGAAAGCCCGCTCTGTCCATACTGCTGCAAAGCAGACAACACCGATGCCCGCACCTCGGCCGCAACCTTATTACGTGAAACAGGTTGTGGTAACTCAGAGTTTAAATCTGTCCACGCCTGATCAATTTTTTCTCCGACATGGTCCGGCATTCTTAAATTAATACCAATACCAATAATGCTGTGCGCAGCACCTTCCGGAGCGGTTTCTAAATCAACCAGAATTCCGGTCACTTTCTTACCAGCAATATAAACATCGTTAGGCCATTTTACACTGACCTCATCAATACCCAAATTGGTAAAGCATTCCGCCAAAGCAACACCAACGGCTAAACTTAACCCCATAGCGCCATGAATACCGTCATCCAGCGGCCAGTAAATACTTAGGTAGAGGTTACTGCCAAAAGGCGAGTACCACTGTTTGCCTCGCCGCCCACGACCGGCTGTCTGAGCTTCTGCAAATAAGGAGAAGCCGGCGTCCAAAGTTCCTGACTTAGCAAGTTCTTTTACCTGGTCATTGCTGGAATCAACCACGGAGCGTACTTCAAACTCTGGTTTATTTTTCCATTGCGCCGGTGTTTCTTTTTCAATCGCTTGTGAGCGCAGCAATTCAATAGGCCTTGCCAGTTTGTAGCCACGCCCTGTGACAGAAAACAACTCAAGACCAAGCTCTTCCAGCTTATGAATATGCTGATTAACCGCTGCCCGGGATATCCCCAGAGACTCACCAATAGCTTGCCCGGAGTGAAATTCACCATTAGCTAACAAGGTAATCAGTTGATCAAGGCGCTCTGATTGTTTCATTTTTCTGCCGCCAACTGCACAAGCCCGTGCTGGCCAACCAGACGAACTTCCGGCTCCAGTTCAATTCCACTGGCTTCTTTTACGTGCTTCATAATTTTCTGTGCCAACCGGCTGACATCTGCTCCAGTCGCTCTTGCCCGGTTAATTAACACCAGTGCCTGATTCGGATTAACCGCTGCATCGCCCTCGTTTAAGCTCTTCAAACCCAGGTGTTCAATCAGCCAGCCAGCTGCTACTTTTGAACGACTCTCGTCAGCGGGAAAATAGACTATATCTGGCCATTTCTGCAATAAGCTTTCCAGTAGCGCATTAGAAACAACAGGGTTCTTAAAAAAGCTTCCTGCGTTCGGAATGACTTTGGGGTCAGGTAATTTTTTCTGGCGTACTTCTATAACCTTGTCGAAAATGCTTTGTGCACTCGCATTATCGCTCAACTGGTTCAGTGGAGAGTAATGAGTCACAGGCCGCCAGTCTTTAGGTAACCGAAAAGTTACGGATGTTATCAGCCAGCGCCCGGGGTGCTGTTTAAACAAACTGTCCCGGTAAGCAAACTGGCAGTCCTCTGTGCTCATACTCACCCAGCACTTTTCGCTAATATCCCAGGCTGTTACCTGTTCAATAAATGTCGCCACTTCCACACCATAGGCCCCAATATTTTGAACAGGAGCCGCTCCCACTGAGCCGGGTATCAATGCCAAATTTTCCATACCATCAATGTTTCGGCCGCGTAAGTCGGTCACAAAATTGTGCCAGTTTTCACCGGCTGCCGCGGTAACTAAAAAGCTTGTCTCCAGCTCTTCAATGCACACGCCAAGCAAACGGTTACAGACAACGGTTCCCTGAAAGTCTTCCAGAAACAAGGTGTTGCTGCCTTCACCCAGCAAGTAATAAGGCTCTTCAAAAGCTAACTGCTCAACCTCGTCGCTGCTGTTCAGTTCAATTAAAGTCCGGCATTTGGCCGGTAACTTAAAAGTATGTCGCTCAGCAAGCTCTATCAACTTCTGGCTCCTCCTGCCTTTCGGGTGCTGATGTACTTCAAAAATGCTTTTAATGCGGCGGGTTTAGCCGGTTTTGGTAAAAATTGCAGGCCGCTTTTTCTGGCGGCCTGTTTCACAGCGTCATCACGCATTGCAGTGACTAACGCCGCCGGTATCTTTTGCTGCCAAATGTCACGTAACTCTTCTGCTAAGGCTAAACCGTCGCCGTCACCGAGTTGGTAATCCAGCAGCAGCCCCTGAGGAGCTTTATCACCACGGTGTGCCTTGGCATAAGCCAAAGCTTTGCTATAACTGTTAAAAGTCAGAGCTTCACACTCCCACTTACTCAAAAGAGCACTTAAGGCACTCAAATTTTCATTATCGTCATCCACAACCATCAGTTGCAGGCGGTCAGACAGCGCATCTTCCTGTTGTTTTTTAGGGCGGCTGATGACTTGAGCGGCATTACCTAACGGTACTCGCACCGAAAAACAGGAACCTTTGCCTTCAACCGATTCAACCTGAATATCGCAATTGAGTTGCTCACCCATACGTTGAGCAACACTTAACCCTAACCCGACTCCGTCTACCGTCTGGTTCTGCACTCGATAAAATGCATCAAATACTTTGTTCTGTTGCTGCGCAGCAATACCCGGACCGGTATCCCACACCGCAATTTGGAGTTCGTCTCCGCGCTTACGAACCCCTAATAATACACTGCCTTTCTGCGTGTATTTAATGGCATTAGATAAGAAGTTCTGCACGATACGCCGTAAATACGTCGGATCGGTATACACAGGCCTGTCTTTGTAAAAAGCGCGAAAGTCCAGCTTTCTCTGTTCAGCAAGTACAGCGTATTCTTCCACCAGAGGATCCAGAACGGAACTGAGCTGAACATGCCGGAACTGCGGCTTTAACGCCCCCTGATCCATCTTCGCTATCGACAGTAAAGTCGACAAAAGATGCTCGGTTGAGCCAAGCGCCGTATCGAGTTTACCCACTAACGACAAGTTACGCTCTGAGAGTTCTTTTTCCTGAATTGCCGAGAGGTATAACCGTGCTGCATTTAGTGGCTGTAAAATATCATGACTGGCCAGGGCCAGAAAGCGTGTTTTCGAAGCATTTGCAGCTTCAGCCTCTGCTTTCGCCTTTTTTAATTCTTCTTCTACCTGACGACGCCTATCGATTTCAGCCGTCAGCTCCTGGTTAATTTCGCGAATTTCCTGCGTACGAACATCAACCCGCTGCTCAAGGTCAATATTTGCATCTTCCAGCGCCTGCTGAGTCTCAACGTGTGACGTAATATCGGTAAAACTGGTAACAAAGCCGCCGGTTGGTAACGGGTTTCCTACCATTTCTATAACCCGTCCATCGGCTCTGCGGCGAATAAAGCGGTGCGCCGAGCCCATTTGCATATAACGCAGACGCTTATCAACCAGCTCGTCCACCTCACCCGGACCGCATTCGCCACGCTCTGCATTGTAACGAATGAGCGTAGCAATCGGCTGCCCCGGCTTAACCATGCCCTCAGGGTACTCGAACAAGTCCAGATACCGCTTATTCCAGGCTACCAGTCGTAACTCAGCATCGACAACACTAATACCCTGGGCCAGGTTCTCAAGCGAACTGAACAGTATTGACTGCTGCGTTTGTAGCGCCTGAGTCGTGTCGTCAAAAAAGTGAACAACCTCTTCCAGGTTAAGCTGCTTATCCCTCAGGGCGGCATCAATTAACGAACGGGCTGTTGCAGAACCCAAGACACCGGCAATAGCCCGTTCAACAAAGCTAATAAACGGCTTTTCTGCAATTTCTTCGAGCTTAAGTTCCGTATTTTCGGGACGCTGATAGTACTGCATAAGTTGCTGGGCACGCTCTGCGCCCAGGAAGGTTTTGAGCAGCAACAACATGTCTGCGTTGGTCGCGTTGTCGTTCTTGTTTAAGTGTAAGTCTGGTAGAGCCGCTCTTGGTTTTACAAAAGCCGTTGACTGAATCCTGTCGACTAACCGCGGCTTTGCCAGCAGAGAAAAAACAATAAAACTGAAGGTATTAAGCCCCAGTGAAACAACGGTTCCACGGGTGATAATTTCGACATCGGTCAGTTGGCTGTTCGTATACAAAGGAATTAATACCGCGATGACCCAACCCACGGAACCAGCCAGCAGCCCGGCATAAACACCACGGGCGTGACCTTTTCGCCAATAAAGTGCAGCGAGTAAAGCCGGCAGCAGCTGCAAAACCAGAGAAAACGCCAGCAAGCCAATACTGACCAGGTTGGTACGTGCGGCCCAGAAGTAGTAGCACAGAAAAGACAAAACCATAGTCACGGCAATGGCCACACGGCGGATTAACAATAACGCCCGGTCGTATTCTCTTCGTCTGTGCTTTAACGGCAAGCGCGATTCACGCTGCAGCAAAATAGGCATGATGACATCGTTAGTGATCATGGTACTCAACGTGACAGAGGCAATAATCACCATAGCCGTTGCGGCCGAAATTCCGCCAATAAAGATAACCAGAGATAACCACAACTGATCTTTCAAAAGCGGCAGCTGCAGCGCATAAGTTGAACCGTCAGAGCTTGCCGAAAGATAAAAGGTACCGGCAATAGCAATGGGAACTATAGCGGCGGCCGTTAACGCTAAATAAAGTGGGAACCCCCAACGGGCAGTGCGTAAGTGTCGAACGTCGACATTGTCCACAACCGCAACGTGAAACTGTCTGGGCAGACAAAGAATTGCGCCGGCGGCCATAAAGGTCTGGACAATAAACTCAAACTCGCCGAATGAGGCGAAAGACCACTGCGGCTTACTAATGTCGGTAAACGAACTGATTAAATCAGACTGCGCATCGCCCTGAATAAGAGACCAGGCAAATATACCCGCAGCCATTAGTGCCACCAGTTTAATCATGGACTCTACCGCTATCGCCAGAATCATACCGCTGCGATACTCGGTAACCTCAACATGCCGGGTGCCAAACAGCATGGCGAAAATAGCCATTAAGGCCGCAGCACCCAATTCTTTGATTGAGAACTCAGCCATCATGCCGGTATTTTCGGTTAATACGGCAAAGCTGATACCTACAGCCTTAAGCTGAAGTGCTATGTAAGGAATGATAGCAACAGCTGCAATGCCGGTAACAGCTACGGCAAGGCGTCGTCTTTTCCCAAATCGGGATGAAATGAAATCGGCAATGGAGGTGATGTTTTGTTGTTTACTAACCGAAACCAGTTTTTCCAGAATTCGGATACCAAACAAGAACAGAAGAATAGGCCCCAACAAAATAGGGAAAAATGCCCAACCGTCGACAGCGGCATTTCCTACAGCGCCATAATAAGTCCAGGACGTGCAATAAATTGCCAACGACATGGAGTAGACAAAAGGTTTATGGCTAACCTTATTCGCCCAGGAACCAATCCGGTCACCCCAGGTGGCAACAGCGAAAAGAAAGATCACATAAGCCAGTGAGGCAAATATTAGTAGCCAGGTCATAATTGCAGACGTTCAGCCACCAAAACAGCCTGGGTACGACTGTAAACTCCCAGTTTTCGGAATATTGCAGTAATGTGCGCTTTAACCGTTGCTTCGGTTATTCCCAGTTGATAGGCAATCTGTTTATTCAACAGACCCTCGTGAAGGAAATGCAGCACCCGGTATTGTTGCGGGGTCAGTTCGGCAACCTTACGTGCCAGCTCCTGATCTTCATCTGAAATCACATCCAGCCGCTCCCGGGTTTCTTTTGGAACCCAGGTCTCACCTTGTAAGATGGTATCTATAGCCTCTGCTATTTCGGCAGAGGGTAACGACTTTGGAATAAAGCCCAAAGCGCCAAAACCAATGCACTTAGCAACAATTGACGAGTCTTCACTACCAGAAATAATAGCGACGGGTAAAAGCGGGTAATCTTCTCTTACACGAATAAGGCCATATAAATCGCCACTTCCGGGCATATGTAAATCCAGCAGAAGTAAATCAACGTCATCGTCTTTATTTAACGCAGCCAAAGTTGAATCTAAGTCTTCGGCTTCGCGTAAGGTAAGTTCAGAAAAGTGATTCGCGAGAGCGCCTTGCAGCGCCTCGCGAAACAATGGGTGGTCATCTGCGATTAAAAATTTCGCCATGAGATTCCAAATTAAGTGACATTATTTATTCATTCGATTTTCTATCAATGAATCTACCACACTTGGATCAGCAAGCGTAGAGGTGTCACCGAGGTTTTCATACTCATTCGCAGCAATCTTACGCAAAATGCGGCGCATGATCTTACCCGAACGTGTTTTAGGCAAACCAGTGGTCCAGTGAATCAAATCAGGCGTTGCAATTGGGCTTAATTCAGAGCGAACCCAGTTACGAACTTCTTTGGTCAATTCATCGGTTACCTCAACACCTTCAACGGGCGTTACGTACACATAAATACCCTGACCTTTTAAGTCATGCGGATAGCCAACAACGGCCGCTTCCGCCACAGACTTATGTGCTACCAGCGCACTTTCAATTTCAGCGGTACCCAGGCGGTGTCCTGACACATTCAGAACGTCATCCATGCGGCCGGTTATCCAGTAGTAACCATCGGCATCACGGCGTGCGCCGTCGCCACTGAAGTACATATTCTTAAAGGTCGAGAAATAAGTTTGCTCGAAACGCTCGTGGTCACCCCACAGTGTCCGCATTTGACCCGGCCAGGAATCTTTAATCACCAGACCACCTTCCGCTTCGCCTTCCTGAAGGTTGCCTTCGCTGTCGACTAATGCCGGCTGAATACCGAAGAAAGGACGAGTGGCAGAACCCGGCTTCAAATCCGTGGCTCCCGGCAGTGGAGTAATCAAAATACCACCGTTCTCCGTTTGCCACCAGGTATCCATAATTGGGCATTTACCGTTACCAATAGCGCGGTGATACCACTCCCAGGCTTCCGGGTTAATCGGTTCACCAACACTGCCCAAAATACGTAAGCTTTCGCGGGTCGAGGTTTTCGCTGCCTCGTCACCTTTTGCCATTAACGCACGAATAGCTGTTGGTGCCGTATAAAGAATGTTCACTTTATGTTTATCGACAATTTCGCCAATACGACCAACACCCGGATAGGTAGGAACGCCTTCGAACATCAGGGTTGTCGCACCGTTCGCTAACGGTCCGTAAACAATGTACGAGTGACCAGTGATCCAGCCAACGTCCGCGGCACACCAGTAAACTTCGTCTTCCTGATAGTCAAAAACGTACTCGTGGGTCATGGATGCGTACACCATATAACCACCGGTAGTATGCACCACGCCCTTAGGCTTGCCGGTTGAACCCGAGGTATAAAGAATGAATAGCGGGTCTTCGGCGTTCATCACTTCTGCCTGACATTCGTCACTGACGTTACCAACCAGTTCATGCCACCAAACGTCACGACCCTCAGTCCAGTCGACATCACCTTCAGTTACACGGCACACAATGCTGTGCTCTAACGAAGGGCAGGCGCCGCCCGACAAAGCTTTATCCACATTGGCTTTCAGGCCAATAGTGCTGCCGCCACGACGACCTTCATCCGCGGTAATAATGGCTTTTGCCTGACAGTCGTTAATACGGTCAGCAATGGCGTTTGGTGAGAACCCACCGAAGATAACCGAGTGAACCGCACCAATGCGCGCACAAGCCAACATGGCATAAGCCGCTTCCGGCACCATTGGCATGTAAATAGCAACGCGGTCACCTTTGCTTATACCTAGTTTTTTCAGGCCATTAGCAAAACGGGATACCTCTTTATGTAGCTCGCGGTAGGTGATGTGTTTGTCTACACTAGGGTCGTCGCCTTCCCAGATAATCGCGGTTTTATCGGCTTTATCAGCAAGGTGACGGTCGACACAGTTGTAACAGGCGTTTAGAGTGCCGTCTTCGTACCACTTAACACTGACTTTACCCGGTTCGAAACTGGTATTTTTAACTTTGGTGTAAGGTGTGAACCAAGTAATTCGCTGTCCGTGTTCACTCCAGAAACCTTCAGGATCGTCTACTGACTGTTGGTAAAGTTTCTTATAACCGTCATTATCGATTTTGGCTTTAGCTTTGATATGTTCAGGAACTGAATACAGTTGCGACATTACCTCTTCCTCCTTATTCGCAAGATGGTATCTGTTGTACGTTTTAAAGGGCTTAAACACTATTAGACCATAGTCTAGATTGATAAAAATTGACCAGTTAACGAGAATTAACAGCGTTTATCTTTGGCATAACAATAAAATGCACGATCAAAACGAACACTTGGCTGACAGGGGAGAACACCATGGCTAAAGCAAGTATCGCAAAGAAATTCACCGTATCAGCAGCAAGCGCTGCCGTACTCGGTGTTATGAGCTTAGGCGCTCAGGCAAACGAAACTGACATCGATTTTGGTGGTTTTGTTAAACTGGACATGATGGTATCGGACTACACCGATGGTCAGGCACCTTCAAGCGGCAGTATCGCTCGGCAACAGTATATTCCAAGCCTCACCCCTGTGGGTGGTGAAGGCGACGACATGGTCACCGATTTTCACGCACGTCAGTCGCGTTTTTTCCTTACCACCGACACTGAGTTAGATAATGGCGAAACTCTGACCGGCCATATCGAAATGGATTTTATGTTGACGCCTGACGGTGACCAACGTATTTCAAACTCTTATAATCCGCGTCTACGTCACGCATTTTTAAAATATGGGAAATGGACTTTTGGTCAAACCTGGTCTAACTTTCAGGACCTAAACATTCTGGCTGAATCCGTCGACTTTATCGGTATTACTGACGGCATTATTTTCGTGCGCCAGGCACAAATCCGCTATACCTCGGGGGGCTTTAGTGCCTCAATTGAAAACCCTGAAACAACCGTAACTCCGGTTGGTGGCGGTCGTATTATTTCCAGTGACGGTTTTGCACCGGACGTAACCTTTAAATATACCGGTAAAACTGACAACTTAACCTGGCAGGCTTCTGCACTTTTACGCCAATTAACTTACGATGTCAGTCAAACTGGCGATGATGAAACCACCTTTGGTTACGGTGTCAGCTTTGGCGCTAAATACACCTTCGGCATGGATGATATCCGCGCATCAGTTACCACAGGTTCAGGTTTAGGTCGTTATTTAGGTCTAAACACCTGGAACGGTGCCTATATTGACAGCAATGGTGAGTTAGAAGCCATTGACTCAACCGGTGTATCCTTTGCTTATCGCCACTTCTGGTCAGAGAAACTGCGTTCAAACGTGGTGTACTCTCGCGGCTGGGCAGATAACGATGGTGAAGTACTGGCTTTGGCAGGCGATATGACAGAATACACTCAACGCCTTGCGTTTAACTTAATGTATTCACCGGCATCTAACCTGACTTTCGGTGCAGAGATTTCAAAAGCAAATCGTGAAACGGAAGCTAGTGTAGACGGTGACTTAAACCGCCTTCAACTTATGGCGATGTATAAATTCTAAAGACCGCGTAGCCTGACATTTATGTCAGGCTACACATCTTTCTTTATTAAATGTCAGCAATAACAGGTTTGTTTTCTGACAGCGCCAGCCAACCACGGATTACACGGTAAATAACCCATATGGTAACCGCCAGTAGCACTAAATAACCGATCACAACAAACAACAGTATAATACCAATGATTGTTCCAATAACGCCTACCCAGAAGGTTTTAATTAACCAGTTAAAGTGACTTTCCACCCAAGTGCCACGGGCTTCACTGCGCTTTAAGTAGGCTAAAATAACAGCGGCAATCGACGCAAAAGGAATAATGAGACTCAGGGCATATAAAATATACCCAACAAGTGCCATTTTCTTTAGTTGTTCCTGATGTTCTGAGTTCACTTCCATTGTCATAAGGTTTCCTCTTATTGTTGTTTTATCCCAAACTGCATCATCAACAACTAACGATTTAACTACTTTTAACGAACAATCTCAATCAGTGCTTTACCAATATCGGTGTTATCCATATAGCCACCGAAGTTTTCACTGTAAGGGCCGGCGGCAAATACAGGAACATCAACACCCGTATGCCCGCTGGTGGTCCAGCCGGTACCGGTAATATCGCCCGTTATATAAACCAACGCCTGATGTAAGCTGTCTTCCCGCGCTTCGCCCTCTTCTTCAGCGGCAATAGCGAGTTCATCAATATAGTCCTGAGTGAGCTCAAAGTTCACTTTGTCCGCAACGTAGTCCGGCCAATTGTCGGAGTCCATGCTAAGCATTTCTTCACTCATATGCGCAATTGAGCTTTCAATTTGCATAACGCGATCAGAATACCAGGCATACTCACCATCACGTCCAATAGTCAGTCCGCCGGTTGAGTGGTCGGCCGTCATAACAATCAAAGTATTCGGGTTATTCTCGCGGTACTCACGAACAACTTGCAGAGCCCGGTTCAGGCCGTCCATTTCGTGCACAGCGCAGGCAATATCATTAGCATGACCACACCAGTCAATTTCACTGCCTTCAATCATTAGCGCAAAAGGCTGCTGCTTTTTATCCAACAAACGTAAAGCAGTGCGTGTCATATTTGCCAGAGCATCAACATCACCATCAATGGCATAAGGCAAACCTTTCTCAGCAAAAAGTCCCATTACGGGTGCCGTATCGACTGACTCCAACTGCTCCATGTCGGTTACAATTTGCATACCATGTTCCGGTAAAATATCCAGCCAGTTCTTATCATCACGGTCAAAGTAGCTTTGTCCACCACCTAACATGACATCAAAAGAAGCTTCACCCTCAACCACCTGAGTCGCAATTTTATCCGCTATTTGGTTGTACTCGTAGCGCGATGGGTGGTGAGTAAAGAAGGATGCCGGCGTGGCATGGTTCACTTGCGAAGTCGATACCGAGCCCGTTGACCAACCGCTCTCACGTGCCAGTTCCATCATCGTCTGCAAAGGATACTTGTTAGCGTCAACACCAATAGCACCGTTGTAACTTTTAACCCCTGTTGCAAGGGCCGTTGCACCGGCTGCCGAATCGGTCACCCAGGTATCATCATCTGGATAGGTTGTTGCCGCGCCTTTCAGCATGGCGTCAAACTCGGTTTTAGCAATGGTTTTACTGTCTAAATCGGACATGGCATAACGGTAGGCTGTAATAAATTCAAACCCCATACCGTCGCCAATAATATAGATAATATTTGGCTTCTGTTCTTCTGCATGCACCATAGAGGATGCGAAAGCCAGTCCAATACCAGCCACTAATGCTTTGAGTTTCATACCACGACTCCTTTTTGAATAACTTGCGCAGTATAACAAAGCCAGGATGTCAGGAATATGACAATAAACTCAGGATCATTGCCGTTTAGCGGTAATGCTTCCGTCGGCCAGCCTAACCTCTATGGTACTGCCAACGCTCACCTGCTTCTCGCTGCGAACAACGTCACCGCTCTCGGTGCGGACAATTGCGTAGCCGCGTTCCAGTGTGTTTAGCGGACTAACCAGGTTTAATGACTGCATTAACTGCTGCTGCCGGGCTCTGTTCTCTTTTAACAACCGTTGCATGACTAATGGCAGGCGCTGTTGCTGATGATTCAACTTGTCGTGTAAACGCTGTAGCTCTTTTTGCGGGTGAACCGCCTGTAATCGGCCTTGCAGGTAAGAAACCCGCTGTTGCTGACGTGCTAAACGATTCTGCAGTGCACGGCTGGCTCGAGCCTGCAATTCATCAGCCAATTGTGATTGTTGTTGCAGCTGACGTTGCGGGTGCTGCTGCTGAAGACGAGTCTGCAGAAACTGCCAGCGCTGCTTTAAACGCTGTAACAGTCTTTGTTGGGCCAGAGCTAAGCGTTTTTGCAGAGCCTGAGCTTTTTGTTGCTGTTGCTGCTGGTCGCGGGTTACCAGCTCGGCAGCCGCCGACGGCGTCGGAGCTCTGACATCCGCAACAAAGTCAGAGATGGTGAAGTCAATTTCATGACCGACCGCGCTAATGGTTGGCATGGGTGCCGTGGCCAAAAGACGCGCAAAACTCTCATCGTTGAAGCACCATAAATCTTCCAGTGAACCGCCACCACGGCTGACTAAAAGCACATCCACTTCATTACGTTCAAAAGCGGTTTTCAGCATGGCCTGCAACTGTGGTACCGCCGCTTCACCCTGAACGGCACTAGGATAAATAATGACTTCCACGCTAGGGTCGCGACGCTTCATGACAGCTAATATGTCTTTTATTGCAGCACCCGTTGGCGACGTCAGCACACCAACTTTATGAATGTGCTCGGGCAGTACCCGCTTGCGTTCAGTCGCAAACAACCCTTCGCTCGAGAGTTTCTCCTTTAACTGCTCATAGCGTTGCTGTAATAACCCCTGCCCGGCATCTTCCACCTGTTCAATAATCAGTTGATAGTCGCCGCGCGGCTCATAAACCGTGACCTTAGCCCGCACCAGAACCTGCATACCATTTTGCGGTCGAACTTTAGCGCGTTGATTGGCATTGCGGAACATAGCGCAACGAACCTGAGCACGCTCATCTTTCAAAGTGAAGTACCAATGTCCGGAGCCCGGTGCCGCAAAATTTGAGATTTCTCCAACCAGACTAATTTGCCCGAACCCCTGCTCTAACAGTTGCCGGATCTCAATGTTTAACTGGCTGACCGAATACACCATGAACGTCACTCTTTTCTTTAAAGTTAATAGCGAAATCATACCACACTCAACGGATATCAAAATAAGCCCAATTGCATTTAGACGTCTAAATGTCTTGACGGCTTTATATCCATTTATTACAGTCAGGAAATGGTTCATCAACGCGAGGTTAGCTATGGTTCAGCCAGTTGCCCGCAGTTTTTACAAAGAGACCTCCTTCGGACGCATCAAAGGCTACCGTTATGGCGATGCCGACGCGCCTGCAATTGTTGTACAAGGGGGCATCAGCGCCAGCGGTAGACTATGGAAGCCAGATAAAAGCGGTTGGTGGCAGTCACTTCACCCGGTATTTTCTGATCTCGATGATGTACAAGTCATTAGCTTTGATTACTTTGGCGGGTTGGGAGGTTCTGACTGCCCTGCTATTCCTTTAACGGTTCAACAGCACAGTGAGGCCATACGTCAGGCACTACGAGATGAAACCAGTGATCTGCAAGCCTGGGTTGGCGGATCCTTTGGTGGTGTTTTGGGGCTTCAGTTTGCTGCTGACCACCCAACGGAATTAACTCATCTGACAGCTATTGGAGCCGCTCATAAGCCTTCTGTTCATTCCGCCCTGTTGCGCTATTTTCAACAAGCATTGATTCAGCGCTGCGGTGATGATCAGTCCGGAATTATTCTCGCCCGGGCGCTGGCCATGCTGAGTTACCGTACCGCTGAAGAGTTCGAGCAACGGTTTAACCACGCCGACGATGCGTTTGAGTATCTTCTGTATCAGGGAGAAAAGCTGTTAAAACAAAACGGTAATAACTGTCGCAGCCTGTTCACACACCTGACACCAATACTGAATGACTACAGCATTGATCCAACCAGGGTTCAGGCAAAGGTGCAACTTATCGACTTTCATAATGATGCTATCGCGCCTCCAAGTCTGGTCACGGAGCTGGAGCAATTACTCCCTAATCACACAGGTCGAGTCACCATTGAAACACCTTTTGGTCACGATGGTTTTATTAAAAATGTCGAACAATACCAATCGGCTTTAACGCATTTTTTAACTGAATCTCAACTGGAGTCCGCATGAAAGACGAAACACTAGCCATACATCATGGCTATGAAACCGACCCAACAACCAAGTCGGTAGCAACGCCCATTTATCAAACGGTGTCATACGAGTTTGATAACGCTCAGCACGGCGCCGATCTGTTTGATTTAGCGGTTGAAGGAAATATCTACTCGCGCATTATGAACCCGACCAACGATGTTCTGGAGAAACGCGTGGCAGAACTGGAACACGGTGTTGCAGCACTTGCCGTGGGGTCCGGCATGGCCGCGATTGAATATGCTCTCATTACTTTGGCCAGTCAGGGCGACAATATTGTCACTACACCACAGCTTTACGGCGGAACTTATACGCTATTCCGCCATATGCTGCCATCATTTGGTATTGAGGTGCGTTTCGCCGACTCCGACAAGCCTGAAGATATAGCGAAGCTTATTGATAGTAAAACCAAAGCGGTTTACTGCGAAAGTATCGGCAATCCTGCCGGTAACATCGCCGACTTAGAAGGGTATGCTCAGGTTGCACATAAACATGGGGTGCCTTTGGTCGTTGATAATACAGTCGCAACCCCCATACTCTGCAAGCCTGTTGATTTCGGTGCAGATATTGTTGTTCACTCGCTGACGAAATACATCGGTGGCCACGGCAATTCGGTTGGCGGTCTAATTGTTGACAGTGGTCGTTTCGACTGGGCTCAGGAAAAACAGCGTTTCCCTCAGTTTAGCTCACCCGAGCCCGCCTATCATGGCGTGGTTTATACTGATGCTTTTGGCCCCGCCGCATTTATAGCACGAGTGCGAACCGTTGCGCTGCGCAATACCGGAGCCTGTTTATCACCGTTTAACGCCTTCCTGCTATTGCAGGGGCTGGAGACTCTGGCCTTACGTATTGAACGTCATTGTGAAAACGCATTAAAAGTGGCTGAATATTTAAAAGCACATCCTCAGGTAGAGTGGGTTAACTTTGCAGCTTTACCAGAACACCGGAATCAAGAACTGGCAAAGAAATACATTAAGAATGCAGTACCGGCTTCGCTACTAACCTTTGGTGTTAAGGGTGGCTACGATGCCGGTGTGACTTTTTATGACAAGCTGAAACTGTTTAAGCGTCTGGTCAATATCGGTGATGCCAAGTCACTGGCCTGCCACCCTGCATCAACAACGCACCGGCAACTATCAACGGAAGAGCAAGCCTCGGTTGGCGTAAAACCTGAAGCCATACGCTTATGTGTGGGTATTGAAAATGTGGAAGATATTATTGCTGATATCTCACAAGCTTTGAGTTAATTAAGTACAAAAAAAGGCCACTTTCAGTGGCCTTTTTAAACAAAACGTTAGTCTTCTTTTTTCAGGTGAACGTCCATTTGGGGAAAGGGAATGCCAATACCCTCTTCATCCAGACGGTCTTTAATACGTTCCAGAAGATCCCAGCGGGTCGGCCAGTAATCTTCATTTTTTGTCCACGGACGCACGTTAAAGTCGACCGAAGAGTCACCAAGGTTGGTTACCGTAACCACAGGTTCAGGATCTTTCAGTACACGCTCGTCACTGGTAATAACATCCATCAGTGCTTTTTTCGTTTGCTGTAAGTTAGCACTGTAACTAACGCCAATCACTAAATCGATACGGCGCAACTCTTCGCGGTTGTAGTTGACGATGGGGCCGCCAATAATTTCAGAGTTAGGAACAAAAACCACCTTACGGTCCGGCGTTTTCATTATCGTCTGAAAAATATTAATTTGTTCAACCGTTCCTGAAACACCACCAGCGTCTACATATTCGCCGGCACGAATAGGACGGAACATAATAAGTAAAACGCCCGATGCAATGTTTGACAAAGACCCCTGCAGAGCAAGGCCAATGGCCAAACCTGCCGCACCTAAAATAGCAATAAAGGAAGTGGTTTCAACACCAACGTGTGACAACGCCATCATAATAGCGGCAATGAATATTACCGTTTTCAGAATCGCACCCACAAAACTGATGACTGCACCGTCTACTTCGCGCTTACGCATGTTCTTGGTCATTACACCGGTAACAGTATTCGCAACCATTTTACCGATAATGAGTATCGCAATAGCGATAACAAACTTAATCGAGAAACCGATCAGCATATCCTGGTTATCATTAATCCACTGAACGATGTTATCCATACAAATTCCTTATTAGGCAGAGGCTTAAACGAGTTATTAATTACAGTAATTGTAAACGGACTGACCTGCAAGTCAGATCACAACCGGAAGGAGTAACGTCCCTGAGAGTCAGGTTTCCCCATATACTCCATCATTCTAGCTAAACCTTCAGGTGTTCTTGGTGTCGGTTTAACCGTTCCCTGAGCATTAAAACTTTGACTATTAATACTGCCGTTAAAGTTCAGCCCCAGACTATTATTTCCGTCCATAGCAAGCGTAACGGCATTATTATCACTACAGCCGAGTTCAACCGGAAAATCCCCCAGAGACTGCCATTGGTTATTGACCAATACGCGTATTTGTTCTCCTCGTGCCTGCCCCTGCAGCTCGTCACACCAACGCACAGGCCCGGGAGCAGTGACCACAAAGCTGTCCAGCGACAAGCGCCAGTTACCACCCGTTTTTAGCGGTAAGCGAGTACCAACCAGCTGTAATAGCGCGTTGACATCACCACTGGCTGTTACATTCTTCGCGCCAACCTTTGTTGAGCCGGCCAGCAATTGACCGTTCAACGCAAAAGGGTTGTTGTTCTGAGGAAGGTTAACATCCACCACAAGCTCGCCCAGCAACACAGACGAGACCTGCCAGTCCCACGCCAGATTACTCAGCACTATGTCATCAACAGCCACCTGTCCGGCAGTCCCCTGCCATAAGCTACCACTCACCTGAGATATCCGGATGTTATCCGGTAGCGGAAACCAGTAAACCACTCGTGCCGGTAGCATAACCAGCATGGCAACCAGATACACGACAACTAACCAGGGTATCCAGCGCTTTAGATTCATGAAGCCTCTCTTACTAACAATTTACGGAGCCTAACTTGTCCGGGTGCATTCAATTTTGCAATATCGACCGACGTCAATACTAACTGCTGGCGCTGCTCTAATTCAGCCAAAAAACTTACCAGGTCAGAGAAAGACACTTCATCCACGGTCAATAAATAGTCCTGACCCTGAGGTTGCAAACGCGCTATTTGGATATCTTGCGCTGCAGCAGCACGGTTAATGCGTTGACTCACTGAACCAGACGCGCTTTCTCGTTGTCCGGTTTTACCCTCTAACTTTTTATAACGTGCGATAGCTTGCTGTACCCACTGGTACTGCTGCTGTTGAGCCTCTAACTTGCGCTCGGCATTAGCCACTGCCTGAGCACTGGGTTGCCACACAGCGAAATACAGTAAAGCAATAAAAAGCACACCGCCTAATACAGACAGCAACGTCTTCTCACGTTGATTAAACTGGCGCCAGCGTTGGGCGCCCAAATCCAGATAAGGCTTTAAGTAGCATTTGAGTCCGTTCATGACTGTGCCCCTCCACTTTCAACTTGCACCGTCAATGCGCCTGATACCGTTTCTCCGCGGTTACTCATTGAGCCGGCTTCAATATTCAGGCCTTCTGCCTTTGCGGCTTGCTGGAAAGATTCAAACTGGGAAAAACTTTTAGCCGTTGCCTGCAACCGCAATTCGTTATTCTGAAACCGCAACAGCTCAAGCTGCAAGTCAGGTTGAGACTTAAATGCCGGTTCTAATTGCTGCAGAACAGCAAGCACTGATACCTGGTCTGAATTACCGAGACCCAGTCCGTCTAACTGTCGTTGCAATTGAACTTTCAAATTCACAATTCGGGTATTACCTGGAAATGCATCCCGATAAAGTTGCTCAGCCTGAGCTTTCAACGTTTCGCTTTGTGAATTTAGCTGCCAGTAACGCACACCATTTAACACAATAGCCAAGACAAAAAGTACACTTGCGGCTGTGGCAAAAGCCTGCCAGGGGAGCTCTACTGAACGTTTCGCTCTGTGTGAACGATAGTTTCCCTGCCTTAGGTTAAGCTTATTACCCGTTTCAAGACTTTGCACCGCAATAGTAAAAGGTACTTCGATATCGGCAGCAGTTAAAGGTGCCGGAGACTGAGGCCAGTTTAACTCACCGTAGTGAACAATTTCGGTTGGGTTTTCCTGCTCTGAAGCAAGGGCCGGTGCTAACTCTGCAAACTGTCCTTTTTCAACGGTAAAACCTTCCCAGGTTCCCGTTCTGACAATAACGCTGTCACCAAGCTCTATCGCCTGCCAAACATCTTCCTGATACGGAAGCAGGAAACAATCAGGCACCCAGTAAGGAGCGTCAATACCGGCCTCTAAAAACAGTTTTAGCCATTCATCCATTCGCTCTTTTGCGACTACGGCGACAGGTAATTCCGTTCCTTTTACGTCCGGCCAGGAGAAATGCAGCTGCTCTATGTCACTTGCCAGCTCTTCTTCCAGTGCATAAGGGATAATGCGTTGCAGGTGTCTCTTAGTACCCGCAGGCAGTGTTACCTTTGTCATAAAGACGTCCTGCCCCGGCAAGGCAACAACAACCTCGCAACGGCCTGCTTTGTCTTTGAGCTGAGAAAGCTCATCGACTGAATTCAGGCTACCGCTGGCAATTAACTCCTGCTGATTTTTATGCCAAACCAGCCAGGGTATGGGTTCATTCGTACCGTAAGCTGGCAAACGCAGAATCAGTGTTTCTTGCATAAACTAATCTCCCATCGCCCGGTACAATGTCTGTACTCGACCTTGGTTTAAATGTAATACCGAGCGCGCTCTCATCTCTATTTCACCCCACTGGATCATCGCAACCAGCTGGAAATACTCGCTTTTTACCGTCAGCTCTGAAAGGTCACTTTCCAGTTCAGAACGAACATTTTCAAGCTCAGCTAATTCGGTTAACTCTTCATCCGACTCGTAGCCCTGCTCCGGCCTATTGGCCAAAAGCGACATAGCATCAGCAATTGACAACTTACCTTCTGTCACGCCCGTCAGTACCGCTGCCTGCTCTTGTTCCAGTGTATTTATATTTATTTTTAATTCAGATTCATTAGGAATAACACAAACAACGGGCTTCAGTTTATTAACAATTTTAGCACTGTAACCGCGTACCATTCTTAGCTCACTCAAGTCCAGCAAGTGACTATTTGCTGCAAGATAGGGCTTGGGTAAGCTTTCGTAGTCTGGATCTTCTGCACCATTGCTTCCCGATAACTCGCTATCTTCATCTATCCAGTCTACCAGACTGTCGGTCAAAATTTCGGCCTGATAATTATCAATATCTAATGCCTGTAACAAGGCTTTATATTGCCGTTTGCGCTTTTCCAGTGTGCCTGGATCTTCCGCGTCAGCACTCAAACTGTTTAGATTAAAGCAGCTGTACAAGTCATTTACTCGTGCGGCGATTTGGCCGCCCTCGACAGGGAAAGGCCCATTGCGACCCGCCCAGTTTTGTTCACTATGGGCGACACCATCATTCTCATCGAGCTCTGTTTTAAGCACTTCTTTTAAAACATCTTCGGCGCTTAGCCACATCCAGTAGCCCTGCTCAGCTTGTTGCAGATTTCCCATACGGGTTATTTGCAACTGTAGTTTGCCACCTAAGTTGACGGCAATAACCGATACTAAAGCAATGACCAGCAGGACGGTTATCAGTGCCGCTCCCTTTTGCGACGACCGGGTTAAGTTAGTTGGCACCTCGATCCCCCTCAGAGTCATCAACTGCTAACTGACCAACACCAGCAATCAGAAACACCCGCCTAATGGTGCCAAAGTTTTCACTGCCAATGATAACTTCAACCGCCTGAGGTAAGTCACCTGCACTCTCCCAGCTATCGCTCCAGCCCTTTTCTGTGTCTCGACTCGAGCGACTCCCCGCTTCACTGCGATAAAACCGAAAAGAGAGTTCATTCACATCTTCTAATAACGTCTGAATTGACGGCTCTGATGAGCGATCATTAACAAATGTCTCGGTAACGCGCTGTAAGTCACCCTCCCATAGGCGGTAAACCACCGGCTGCAATTCGCTGCGCGGCAGAATATAGCCGGGGTTATCAAAACCGCTTCTGACAAACGCCAGCACGCCGCCGTCTGATTCAAAGTATCTTGGGTCGTTACTTAAATACTGATGCGTAATTTCCATAGCCGATGGCCGCGTCGGTTTAGCGACCATTTGGCGAATATCCTGCTGCATCAGCAACTGACTAAACTGCAAACGCTCTAGCTGATCACGCTGTTTCTGCGATTGCTCTTCTGTGCTGACCATTTGGTTCAGCACTTGAAAACTCGCAATACCGATGATGGCGAATATCACCATGGTGACCAACACCTCAACTAAGGTGAACCCTCTGTTTGCAGAGTTAGCGACCATTGCGAGACTCCACCGCTGAATCCGGTTTACGCACGTAACGGGTTAGCCGAAAGTGTTCACGGCCGTTTTCGCTCTTCATCACTTTTATCGTTACCGCAACCACATTTGGCGTTACGGTTTCGGTCACTTGTTGTTGCCAGTACCAGGTAATGTCAGCTTGTTCTTGCTGGCCTTTTCGTCCGTTTTCCAGCGGCCAGTTGTTTTCAATAGAAAGCTCAGCCAGACGGTTAGAGGCCACATACTGTGCGAAGGTTTTATCCTGCAGGGCACTTAACCCGGTCAAATGTCCACTGGCCGCTTGTAACGCCGCCAAAGCGGCCAGACTAAAAACCGATAAAGCGACCATCACTTCAATTAATGTAAACCCTCGCATTAGCCGCATAACTACTCCGGAGCCTCTTCGGAGATACTGATTAACCAACTGTTTTGTGCAATCAACCAGCGTTCCGCTTCAGGCTCGTTTAAATGCTCGATATGAACACTAAACAATGTCATCTCGCCGCTTGGAAGAATCAGAATATCGGGAACCAGACTGTCATCGTCACTTTCATCCGCGAATAGGCCACTCTCTAAGGACTCACTTTGCTCAACTATGGCTATACCCCGACTGGTAAACTCCCAGCGCATTGGCCATTCGGTCTTCTGGGCCCGCAAACCACGAGGACTCTTCTCTTTCCATTGTTCGTCCTGCCAGAATAAAAAACGATATCCGTCCTCATGAAACTTGAGACCGACAGGTTGCTGCCTGACCATGGCATATTCGCGTGCGTAGTTAAGCTGCTGACGTAACGCAACAGCAGCGTTATGAGGAGAATCTCCGCCACGCTCACCGCCTGGCAGGGTAAACACAACAGCGCTGGCGATAAGGCCCAGGATGGCCATCACCAGCATGACTTCAATTAAGGTAAAACCAAATTGACGACGCTTATTGATCACGGTCGTTGTTGCCAATCATCCAGCTGCCGAAGTCATCATCAGTGCCCGGCTGCCCATCAGGACCCGGCGAGAAAATATCAACATCGTCATACTGGCCCGGGTTCAATAACAGATAGTCATTACCATAAGGGTCTTGTGGTAACCGGCGGATATAACCACCACGACGATAACTGCGCGGCTGAGGATCTAAGTTCGGTTCGTTAACTAAAGCTTCAAGGCCTTGCTCAGTCGTTGGGAACATGCCGTTGTCGAGGTGATACTGTGCCAATGCATTTTCTAAAGCAACAATGTCAGCGATAACTTTTTGTTCATTCGCTTTTTCCTGATTGCCCAGAACATTGGGTAGCACCATAGTCGCCAGAATACCGATAATGGCAATAACGACCATTACTTCGACTAATGAAAAACCTGATTGATTACGTCTCATAGCTAAAGCCCTACACTATTATTTAATTGTAAAATGGGTTGAATGATAGACAGCACAATAAAGAATACGATACCGGCCATAGTCACAATGAGCACCGGCTCGAATACCTTTAAACTGACCGATACCAAATTCTCAAACTCTTTATCCTGGTTATCTGCCGAGCGTTTCAGCATCTGCTCCAGTTCACCTGACTTCTCCCCAGCCGCTATCATATGCAGCATCATAGGTGGAAATAACCCGGTTTCCTGCAGCGCACCTCGCATTGAAGAGCCCTCGCGCACACGGTCAGCAGCTTCATCGACAGCCTGCCGTATGGCTAAATTGCCTATCACTGACGATGTAATGCGCAAGCCGTCAAGCAGCGGAACAGCAGAAGAAGTCAAAATACTGAGTGTTCTGGCAAAACGCGCCGTACTCACCCCTCTTATGACCTTACCCAGCATAGGAAGTTTTAACAGTCGACGATGATATTTCAGGCGGTTTTTTTCGTTTCGCAGCCACTGATTGAAAGCCACCAAAACTAAGGCGATAGCTATTAACAACCACAGCCCCCAGTTCTGCAAGAACTCACTTATGGCTATCATCGCCAGTGTTGTAGGGGGCAATTCCTGTCCCATAGTAGAGAAGTTATCCACTATCTGCGGCACAATAGACACCAACAGAAAGACAACAATACCAACTGCAACCAAAGTCAGCATGAGCGGATAAATAAGCGCCTGAGTCAACTGACTTTTCATGTGCTGCCGCTGCTCGGTATAGTTCGCCAGCTCATCCAGTACGGTGTCTAAATGCCCGGACTTTTCCCCGGCAGCCACCATGGCCGTATATAAGGAGTCAAATACCCCGGGAAACTCAGACATGGCTTCGGCCAGCCCGTAACCTTCAACGACTTTACTTCTTACTGACATTAGCAGCTTTTTAAGTCGTGGCTTCTCGGTTTGATCCGCAACAGCCAGCAGTGCCTGTTCAATAGGAAGTGCAGAACCCACCAGCGTAGACAACTGACGGGTTATAAGCGCTAAATCCTGAGCTTTAACTTTACGTTGAGGCAAGCCGAAACGCGGCGTTAAGGTTTTCTTTCTGTCCTGATCAGCTGCGGGGGCTATGCTCAATGGCATTAAGCCCTGCTCACGCAGCAACTGGCGCACCTGACGCTCAGTGTCAGCTTCTAAAACCCCTTTTTTCTTTCTGCCGTTAGCTTCAACAGCCTGGTATTCAAATGCTGCCACCCTTTACTCCTCGCGGGTAACCCGCAGCACTTCTTCCAGCGTTGTTTTGCCTTTCAGTACTTTAGCCAGACCATCCTGACGAATACCCGGAGTCGACTGTCTAATGTACTTTTCAATAGACTGCTCACCGTGCCCGTTATGCACTAACTCACGCACATGATCATCGACAACCAGTAATTCATGAATACCGGTCCGCCCACGGTAACCCGTATGATTACAACGTTCGCAGCTACCGGCCCGATAAATTACGCTGGTATCTGAGGCACTGAGCCCCAGCATATTTTTTTCTTCGTCGTCTGGCTCATGCGGCTGTTTGCACTCAGTACAAAGTGTTCGCACCAAACGCTGGGACAACACAGCCAGCAAGCTGGAGGACAGCAGAAACGGTTCAACGCCCATGTCTTCCAGACGGGTAATAGCACCTGCAGCGGTGTTGGTGTGTAAAGTAGAAAGTACCAGGTGGCCCGTTAAGGACGCCTGAACAGCAATTTGTGCCGTTTCAACGTCTCGTATTTCCCCGACCATTACAACATCAGGGTCCTGACGCAAAATAGCACGAAGTCCGCGAGCGAAAGTCATATCAACACGAGGGTTAACCTGAGTCTGACCAATGCCATCAATAGCGTATTCTATCGGATCTTCTACGGTCAGAATGTTACGGTCTTTTGAGTTGATCTCACTAAGGCCTGCATACAAGGTCGTACTTTTACCCGACCCCGTAGGGCCAGTCACCAAAATAATACCGTGCGGTTTATAAATCAGTTCCTGGAAAATTTTCCGGTTCTCGTCAGTCATTCCCAGTTCAGTTAAATTGAGCCGCGCGTTGTTTTTATCCAATAAACGCAGTACCACCCGTTCGCCATGGTTCGACGGCATGGTCGAAACACGAACATCTACCGCCCTGCCTGCAATTAATAATGAGATACGGCCATCCTGAGGCACCCGCTTTTCAGCGATATCCAGCTGCGCCATAACCTTTATTCGTGACACCAGCAGCGACGACAACTTGCGGTTTGGACGCAGCACTTCACGCAATACACCATCAATACGGAAACGAATTAATAAGGCTTTCTCGAAGGTTTCGATATGAATATCAGAAGCCCCTTCCTTTATCGCCTCACTCAGCATAGCGTTAATGAGCTTAATAATAGGCGCGTCGTCTTCACTTTCCAGCAAGTCTTCCGTTTGCGGTAACTCATCAGCCAGTGAAAATAGGTCCGACTCGTTGCCAATATCTTCCATCAGTTGTTTGGCTTCGGATGAGTCACGTTGATAAGCACGAGTTAACAGACTTTCAAAGTCACTGGCGGCGTGCTCTTTTATAGTTACCGGCTGCCCCATAGCACGCCGGACTTCCTTCAATGCGGCTGCAGAAATACCGGCGCGACAATGCAGAATCATGGGCTCGCCATGCTCCACGACCACGCCAAAACGCTTGGCGAAGCCAAAAGGCAGGCGGGTTGTTGCAATGGCACTAGCTTCAGTCATTTGTCGACTCATTGTTTTTGTCGTCGCTGCTTTCCTTACCCTTCTTCTCCAGATACTCATCAAATCCAGGAGGTAATGTCAGTTTGTTGTCCCAGTCATTAAGTAAAGGCGTTTCCTCAGTTGGCATCAATGAAATGCCGCGTGAGCGTTCATCCAGTTGCAAAGCCCTGATGTAGTTGTACTTGGCCGAGCTCAAATCTCGCATACGGTTGCCGTCACGCACAATTGTCGGGCGAATAAACACCATCAAATTTCGCTTTTGCTTAGAAGTTGATGTTGAACTGAATAACTTACCCAAAATAGGAATATCACCCAATAGAGGAACTTTGGATACCGACTCCTGCACGTCTTCATCAATCAGACCGCCAAGTACGATGGTTTCGCCATCGTCAGCCATCACTGTCGTTTTCAGTTCACGTTTATTAATAATAACGTCAACCGCTGTAGCACCGCTCAAGCTGGAAACTTCCTGCTCAATGGTCATTTGCACAGCATCCCCTTCGTTAATCTGAGGGGTAACTTTTAATTTGATACCTATCTCGGTCCGATCAACTGTCTGGAATGGGTTGTCATTGTTATCGCCAGTAGTTGAGCCGCTAATAGTCGGTACTTCCTGACCAACCAGAAAACTTGCTTCCTCGTTGTCCACTGTGACAATGCTGGGCGTTGCCAGAATATTGGAACGAGTATCCTGAGTGACGGCCTGTACGACAGCAGCCCAATCATTCTGAATTGTACCGAACATCATCCCGTTTACCGATCCGAGTAAATTCGCCAACAACGAAATATCGCCTGGCTCGTCGGGTTCTGTCGTCGTAACTTCGACACCGCCGTCCGTTATACGAGTGGTGGTGGTTCCTGGTCTTTCACGAGCCTGATAAGCCCCTGCCGCCAAACTGCCAATGGGAACCTGGTTACCATTGTTGTACTGCACCATGCCGCCATCTTCGCTAATCCATTGCACGCCAAAATCAACGCTATCGCCTTCCATAATTTCGACAATAATGGCTTCAACCTGAACTTGGGCGCGGCGAATATCTAACTCCCGAATCACCTTTTCCAGTGACGCCAGCATGTCTTTTTGCGCTGTAATAACAACCGAGTTAGTCGGTTCGTGCGGGCTGATACTAACCGTTTCATTACCGCTGCTACGGCGACGCTGACTGTTATTTCCGGTGCTTGTTTGCTGCTCTACTTCCGCCTGAATAGAGCTACTAACGTTCTTTAATACTTCAACAACCTCGGGAGCTTTGGCATATTTCAAATAGAAAACCCGTGTGTTTCCTTCGGTTTTTAAGTCCTGGTCCAGTTGTTTAATCAGTTTCACTACGCGAGAGCGGGCACGAGGCTCACCACTCACAATGACACTGTTACTGCGCTCATCGGCAACAATTTTCGGGATCAATAAAGCTGGCACACCCTCATTATTTTTTTCATAAAGCGACTGAGCAATGCGCACTATTTCACTGGCAGAAGCGTATTCCAGGCTGACCATGTCAACATCCTGATCGCCGGCCTGATCCACTCGCTCAATAATCTCGACTAAACGTTGCACCGTTTCTGAACGGCCGGTCATCATAATCACGTTAGAAGGGTCATAGCTGACGACCATGCCGCCCCCGCTTTGATCATTCAACTGGCGAAGCAAAGGAGCCAACTCACGCACTGATACGTTCTCTACCGGCACAACACGAGTTACCATAGTGTCGCCCGAGCCGCGGGTATCTCTGTCCAACACAGGCAGAGACGAGGTTTTTGCGTCTTTGTCACGAATCACTTTCAACACGCCAGATTCCATCTCGACAACGGCAAAACCATAAACTTCAAGCACATTCAGGAAAAACTGATAGTACTGCTCTTCATTCATGACATCGTAGCTGCGGACATCAATTTTGCCTCTGACGTTTGGATCGATAATGATGGTCTTCTCGAGGTTACGTCCAACCACCTGAATGAATTCGTTGATGTCGGTATTTTTGAAACTAGCGGCATACTCTTCGCTGCTTAATGGCGAGCTCATAAGGGTTAAAGTTATCCCTAAGGCTCCCAGCCATGCTTTTAAGCCACTCTTTGCCACGTTCATATTAATTATCCTGTTTTACCGGTAGCTCAAACGACAGCTCCATGCGTTCACCGTCGCGCTCAATTTCGATACTGACTTGCTTTTGCTCTGAGAGTTCCTGACTGGCCAGCATTGCTTGCTCCATATCGGTCAGGTCATAGCCATTAATGGCTACTGCTAAGTCACCGTTTTGAAAACCTGCGTCTCGAAACAATTCAGGGTTTTTACCCGAATTTAATTTATACCCTTTGAGTTCACCATTCGCCTGCACCGGTGAAATACTCACGTAATCCAGTAGAGAAGATGGGTTATTGGCAACCTGAGCCAACTGCTCCTCAACACTCGCATCGTCTGGCAAGTTGCTTTCATCAGCATTAGAACCTTCGTCATCTTCCGGGACCAAAGCCCCGTCACCATTTCCTGAACCATCAATAACCAGCGACAGTGCCGGTCTATCTTCGCCAATGTCTTCCATTTCAAGAGTTTCTAAACGTCCGTTATTATCAAGAATGACACGGTCAGCATGAATTTCTTCAACAGTGACAGATGAGCTACCAAGGTTCTCACCAATAACATAGGTTTGTTGCTTAGTTCCTTGCTGGATAATAGCGGCTGAACGCTCTGGATTAGAGCTGGCAGAAACCCCAATTAAGCGCACGTTTAATGATGTTTTTGGCGCGTTACGGGTATTCGTTGAACGGTCATTTCGCTCAGCGGCACCGAATAAGTTTAATGATTTTAAGCTACTTAAGTCAGTACTCCGGTTATCCGCAACGTCAACCGTCACTTTAGGCAGAACCGCAGTCCCCTCCGGTTCTGCCGGATTAATTAAAGACCAGGTAAAACGCGCCAGTAGTACTGCGACCAAAAACCACGCGAATGCCGTGAGCGCCTGCATTAATCTGCGCCACATTTGAGGATCTGTAAATATTTGTTTGAGTCGGACAGTCACTTTATTCTTATTCTTGTTACACTGACAAAAGACGATTCATGCATTCTAGCGCAGGCAACATGAGTCAACAATCGATTAACACAAAGTTTATAACGAATTCGTTGCGTTTTTATGACAAGAAATCGAAAAGAGAACTCTATTCGCCTTGATAAATGGCTATGGGCAGCCCGGTTTTATAAGACCAGAGCACTTGCCCGGCAAATGGTTCAGTCAGGCAAAGTACATTATGAGGGACAGCGTAGCAAACCTTCAAAAATTGTACAGGTGGGTGCTTTTATTACTTTGCGCCAGGGCTTTGATACCAAAGAAGTCGAAGTAATGGCTTTGAGTGAGCAGCGCCGGGGCGCAAGTGAAGCTCAGCTGCTCTATCAGGAAACCGCAGAAAGCGTTGAAAAGCGCGAACAAAATGCTGAAGCAAGAAAGCTTAATGCGTTGTATAATCCGCACCCGGAAGGACGGCCGGATAAGAAGCAGCGCCGTCAACTTATCAGAATGAAAGATAGCGGCGAGTAAGCCCCTGTCGTCGATAAATAGGAGTGCCCATGGAATACCCAACTGATCAATTGTCACGTTACACCTTTGAAGAGCACGATGTGCGCGGTGAACTCGTTCAGTTGACCAGCAGTTACCAAACCTTAATTCGTGGTCACGATTACCCGGCACCGGTTCAGGAGTTACTGGGGCAGATGATGGCGGCAGTATCCTTACTGACGGCAACATTAAAATTTAACGGCCACATAGCCGTTCAGCTTCAGGGTGACGGGCCGCTTAATTTTATCGCAGTTAATGGTAACCATAATCAGGAGCTCCGGGGCATTGCACGGTTAAGAAGCGAGCTTGAAGCTACAGATCTGCGCTCAATGATAGGCAAAGGTCAGCTTGTTATCACTTTAACGCCGGATACCGGTGAGCGCTATCAGGGTGTCGTAAGTGCTGACGCCGACTCAATTTCCACCATGCTGGAAAACTACTTTGAACAATCAGAACAGCTGCACACTCGAGTCTGGCTACACGCCGACGGCGAGCATGCTGCCGGCATGTTACTGCAACGCTTACCCGCTACCGGAAAAGACTTAAGCGGCTTCGAGCACCTGGCAACTCTGACCGACACTATTACGGCAAAAGAAATTTATACCTTGCCTGCTGAAGAGTTGTTGCATCGCCTTTATCACGAAGAAAAAGTCCATCTGTACCCGTCACAAGGCGTCAGCTTTGTTTGTGGTTGTTCGCGTGAACGAACATTAGAGGCTTTGGCGTCAGTAAGCCCTGAAGAAATTCAGGAAATTTTGGCGCAAGAGGGTGAAATTGTCATGACTTGCGATTATTGCCTGACGGAATATCGCTTTGCGCCTTCAGACTTTAATTAATCAATAAAAAAGCCTGCAGTTTTTGCAGGCTTCTTTCTATCAAAACTACTTTTTCTTTTTCAGGAACTTCATCAAACGCCGGCGCTTTCGCTGCTGCGATAACGTCAGTTGGTTTTTCTTTCCTTCATACGGGTTAACCGGCTCGCGGAATTCCACTTTTATCGGCGTTCCCATGACGCCCAGCGCTTTACGGAAGTAATTAATGAGATAACGCTGGTAAGCGCCAGGTAAATCTTTAACCTGATTACCATGAATAATAATACGTGGTGGGTTATAGCCCCCGGCATGCGCGTACTTTAACTTCACCCGGCGGCCGCTAACCAATGGCGGCTGATGTTCTTCCTGCGCCATTTCCATAATTTTAGTCAGCTTAGAGGTGCTAATTCGCTGAGTTGCACTTTTGTAGGCTTCTTCCACTGACTCGAACAAATGCCCTACACCAGTACCGTGCAAAGCAGAGATAAAATGTAACCGTGCAAAATCGACAAAACCTAAGCGACGATCAAGCTCGCGCTTTATCTCTTCTTTGTGGTCGTTTTGCAGACCATCCCATTTGTTCACTGCAATAACAATTGAACGGCCGGCATTTAATGCAAAGCCAATAAGGTTAAGGTCCTGGTCACTGATAGTCTCACGCGCATCAACAACAATCAGGACAACGTTTGCATCCTCAATCGCCTGCAATGTCTTGACCACAGAGAACTTCTCAATAGCCTCGCCAATACGACCTCTGCGACGCACCCCGGCCGTATCTATCAGGACATATTCGCGTTCGTTGCGTTGCATGGGGATATAAACCGAATCACGCGTGGTGCCCGGCATGTCGTAAACAACAACCCGTTCCTCACCCAGTATTCGGTTAATTAAAGTTGATTTACCAACATTAGGACGGCCGACAATAGCCAGCTTTAACGGCAGCTTTTCGTAATCGATTTCGTCATGCTCAAGCTCTTCAGACTCAACGTCCCTGGGCACAATAACATCAGGATAGTCTTCCGCTATTGGTCTAAAGCAGGTTTCTAATAACTGCTCAACCCCTCGCCCATGAGCTGCAGCGATACCATAGAGTTCACCCAAAGACAGCGAATAAAAGTCGCCCATCGCAGAGTGCGCATCGATGCCGTCAATTTTATTACAGACTAAATAAACTTTTTTATTTTGCTTACGCAAATGTTCCGCAATAGCCTGATCGCCAACGGTCACACCGTCGCGGGCATCGACCATAAAGAGAACGACATCGGCTTCATCAACAGCAAGCAGGGACTGCTTTGCCATTTCTTCATCAATGCCCTCTTCATCGCCATGAATACCACCGGTATCAATAACAATAAACTGAAAACCGTCGTAATTTGCCTGACCGTATTTCCTGTCCCGGGTTAACCCGGGAAAGTCCGCTACCAGTGCGTCGCGTGTCCGCGTTAAACGATTAAAAAGCGTGGATTTTCCCACATTTGGGCGCCCAACCAGCGCGACAACAGGTAACATCTCTTATTAATTTCCTGATTGAATATCGAGCGCGATGATATCACCGTCCCGAGTCTGTACATACATAATGTTGTTATCAACAACCGGGGCTACATAAACACCATCGCCACCGACTTCATAACGGCCTACAATATTGCCGCTGTCGCTATCTAACCAATGCAAGTAACCTTCAAAGTCACCGACAACAACGTGATCACGATGCCATGCAGGCGCACTTAACTCACGTCCGAACAGCTGTGAATTACCCCAGCGTTCTACACCACCGCTTTGGTCTAGTGCATAAACGTGGCTTTTCACATCAGTTAAAAATATCCGGCCATTGGTTACCAGCATATTTTCAAAGGCTTTGTAGTCGCGTTTCCAGCGTACTTCGCCATCTCTTAACTCCAGTGCAACCAGCTCACCGTTAAACGCAATCATGTACAACGTAGTACCCTGAACCGCTGGCTTCGCATCAACATCCGCCAGACGCTCGAGCTCATTGCTTCCGCTTGGCTTACCAATGGTTTGAGTCCATGCCTGCTGTCCATTATTGGCAATAAGTACCATGCCTGTACCATTGCTGTCTCCAACAACAATACCGCCACTAATAATGGCTGGTGCAGAGGCACCACGAATGGTCAGCATCGGAGCCTGATATTCGTATTCCCATTGCTGCTCGCCAGTTTCCGCATCCAGGCTCAGAACTTTTCCGCCACCAGTATGCACAACGACGCGTCCTTCACCGACAGCGGGGTCTGAAATAACTTCGTTATTGACTTCGGCATGCCAGACAATTTCACCATTTTCAGCATTTAGTGCAACGACATCACCGTTCTCTGTTCCCAGAAAAATACGGTCATAACTCGCCACTAAACCACCTGAAATACGTGCAGGGAATGGGCTTGAGAAAATACCGCTAAACCAACCTTCATCGGTTGCCTGGTCAAACTGAATACTCTCACGTAAATCAATTCGCCATAAGCGCTCACCTGTGGACTTATCAAAAGCGCTGACTAATCCATTGCGATCAGCGGCAAAAACTTTGCCGTACTCAACCACAGGGTTCAGCCGGGAGAAGTGTTCGCCGATACCACTACCAACAGAGGCGTCCCATAAAACCTCCGGCTGTATTTCCGAAGAAATGGGCTGTAACTCAGCAAATTTCGGTTCTTCGTCATCGTCACCAAAAATAGAGCAACCGGTGACAAGAAGAGTGGCAGAGAATAATAAGCTGCCTTTAATAAAGCGTTGAATCAATTGCATTATGACTTAGCCAGACTGTTGAGTTTCATTTGCAGAGCCGGAGTCAGTGACTCGCCTGCCTGCAATGCGCGTTCATAGGCTGCCCGGGCTTCTTCGGTATTGCCCTGTTCAGCAAGTATGTCACCTTCTAACTCCGCCGCAAAACCAGCGTAAGCTTCAGGTAAAGGCTTTTTAACTAGGCTTAAAGCCGTGTCCAGTTGTTCCTGAGCAATTAACACCCGAGCCAAACGAATGCTGGCCAAAGCTGACATGTTTTCGTCATCAGCGTTATCTACAACGGATTGTAAAACGGTGACTGCCGTTGCCAGATCAGCGCGTTCAGCTGCATGCTGTGCCAATTGAAACGCGACAAGCTGTGCGTATACGTTTTCTGGGTTTTCGCTGACAAAGTTCTGAGCTTCGAGTACGGCGTTCTCGCTGCCTTCAGATAAGCCCGAGGTTAATTGTTCATAGTTTGCTGACGCACGCTCCTGCGTTTCCAGTGTATGCTGATCGTAGTAACGCCAACCGTAAAACAAACCAAAGCCAATGACTACACCGGCAACAATACCTTTACCGTGTTCTTTCCAGAACTCTTTTAAACGTTCTACTTGTTGTTCTTCATCCACCTGACTACCCTCTCGTCATTGGTTGCAGATACTCAATTAGTGCCTGCCAGCCCAGAGTTTGTTGTTCTTCAGCAGTACGCAACGGTTTTACCGTTACTTGCTGCTGAGCGATTTCATCAGCACCGATAATCAGAGCAACCTCAGCACCTGACTTATCAGCTTTTTTCATTTGCTTTTTCATGGAACCGCCGCCACAGTGGCTTACCAGCCGCAGTTCCGGTAACTCATTTCTCAGCTGTTCGGCAATTCGCGGGGCGTTTAGTTCCGCTTCTTCGCCTAACGGCATTAAGTAAGCATCAACGACTCGTCTTGGGGTCAGCTTTTCTTGCTCCTGCAGTAGCAGCACAAGACGTTCCATACCCATTGCGAAGCCAACCGCAGGCGTTGCTTTACCGCCTAACTGTTCAACCAGACCATCATAACGACCGCCTGCACAAACAGTACCCTGAGCACCTAAGGCTGTGGTTACCCATTCAAACACGGTACGGTTATAATAATCCAGACCACGCACCAAACGTTCGTTCAGGGTATAGGAAATACCAGCCGCTTCCAGACGAGCCGTTAATTGCTCGAAGTGTTCTTTCGATTCTGCGTCCCAGTATTCCGACAGGCTAGGCGCACCTTCAAGAATCTTTTGAGTGTTTTCATCTTTACTATCCAGAATACGCAGCGGGTTGCTTTCCAGCCGGCGTTTACTGTCTTCATCCAACTCGCTAATGTAGTCAGATAAATAATTTTTCAACGCATCCCGATAATTCGCCCGTGCTTCATTAGACCCTAAAGAGTTCAGTTGCAGTTCAACCTGATCGGCAATACCAAACTCACGCCATAGCCTGGCAGAAAGCAGAATGACTTCAGCGTCGGCATCAGCGCTTTCTAAACCAAAGGTTTCAATACCAAACTGGTGAAATTGACGGTAACGGCCTTTTTGCGGGCGTTCGTAACGGAACATGGGCCCCATGTACCACAAACGCTGAATTTGGTTATACAGCAAACCGTGTTGGTTCCCTGCACGAACACAGCTGGCCGTTCCCTCAGGGCGTAAAGTGACACTTTCACCGTTACGGTCGTCGAAAGTGTACATTTCCTTCTCGACAATATCCGTTACTTCGCCAATTGAACGTTTAAAAAGTTGCGTACTTTCCAGCACAGGCATACGGATTTCGCTATAGCCGTAGCTTGCAGCAACACGGCGTATTACTGCTTCAACCTGCTGCCAGGCCGGACTCTGCTCTGGCAACAAATCATTCATGCCACGAATTGCTTGTATTGTATTCGCCACGGAACCTTCTCGTCTGGTTATCGATACAGAAAATAAGCGGGTATTATAAGGACTTTGTCGATGCGGGTAAAATCAACCGTTAATTTCTTTTACGTCAATTTTATTAGCTTCAATAAACTTCACTTGCTCGCGAATTTGCGCTTCCAGCTCATCCACTAAATTATGGTTATCTAAACGTTGTTTCTGGCGTGCACCACCAATATACAAACCACTTTTATTTTTAGCGCCGGCAAGACCAACATGAGATATCAAGGCTTCGCCCGGACCATTAACAACACAGCCTATTACCGAAACATCCATAGGCGTGGTTATATCCTCCAGACGCTGTTCCAGCTCATTAACCGTGCTAATTACATCAAACTCCTGACGCGAACAGCTTGGGCAGGCAATAAAGTTGATACCACGAGCCCGAATGCGCAATGACTTCAGAATGTCGAATCCCACTTTAATTTCTTCGACTGGGTCGGCCGCTAGCGAAACCCGAAGCGTGTCACCAATGCCTTCGGCGAGCAGCATACCTAAGCCTACTGACGATTTAACGGCGCCGCTGCGTTTACCACCCGCTTCGGTAATACCTAAGTGCAGTGGCTGGTCTATCTTCTTCGCAAGCAGACGGTAGGAGTCAACGGCTAAAAACACATCGGATGCTTTAACGCTCACTTTAAAGTCGTGAAAGTCGAGTTTGTCGAGAATATCGACATGCCGCATGGCAGACTCAACTAAGGCTTCAGCCGTAGGCTCACCATACTTTTCCTGTAAGTCTTTTTCCAACGACCCGCCATTAACACCGATGCGAATTGGAATGTTGCGCTCACGCGCAGCATCAACAACGGCTTTGATTCTGTCTTCACGACCAATGTTGCCCGGGTTAATGCGTAAACAGTCAGCGCCGTATTCAGCAACTTTTAGTGCTATGCGATAATCGAAGTGAATGTCAGTAACCAGAGGGACAGGGCTGCGTAATTTGATTTGTTTGAAAGCTTCCGCCGCTTCCATTGTCGGTACCGAAACCCGAACAATATCAGCTCCGGCCTGAGCCAACGCATCAATTTGAGCAACGGTAGCATCAACATCGGTTGTTTCAGTATTTGTCATAGACTGCACAGCAATCGGTGCGCCATCGCCAATAGGTACATTACCTACATACAAACGGCGTGAAGGACGGCGTTTAATTGGATTTTCGTGCATCATAACCTTAAATTGACCTCTACTACTCTGTCGGCACGGTAAAGCGCGCAACACGACCCGTACGGAACTGGCTCATATCAACGGCATTACCGTTAAAGCTTACGTTAACTGCTTCTGGTTTACATAGTGTAACCGAAAATGGGGCCTCGCCCGGTACCGGCATGCGATAGCCCGCTGCTTTCACACCAACGGCCTGAGTTTCACCGGTAGCGTCATCAATTTTCACCCAACATTCTTCATTAAAGTCTAAAACCAAACTGGCTGAACTTGCTTCAGGCTGCTCAGATTGCTCTGCCGGCACTTGAGCGGCTTCCACCGGCTCAGCATCAGCTTCTGTTGGCTGAGCTTCAGGCGTGGCTTCTTCAGTATTCTCAAGAGACTCCGGATCATTATTTGTCTCTTCGGTAACCGGCTCAGCATCTGCGAGAGTGCCGTCCGCCGACTCGCTACTCAATTCTTCGTCTTCCGTAGCCGGTTCCTGAACAGACTCAACAGCGACGTTAGTGTCTTCAGTCTCAACATCGGACTCTAATACAGCGTCTTCTTCGTCAGGCCGAATTTGTGGCTCGGTCGGCTGATTCGAAATTTCGATACCGCCAACACTGTCGGCTTCATCATCGGCATCCGTCGGAGCAACTTCTGAACTTTCCTGAGTGCCGTTAGCTTTTTCATTAAAACCAAGGTCAGGCTCCTGCCACCACCAAATAACTAAGGCAATAACAACAATAATGACCACGTATGTAATCAGCATTAAGCGGTTATCGTTTTCCTGATGCTTCTTACGTCGTGAAAAGCTCTGCATCTGGCTACTTTGAACTTCTTGAAAGCCTTTTGCTTTGTAGGCCTGAAATAACTCAGTGTCGTCCAGATCCAGTAACTTGGCGTAAGCTCGTAAATAACCTTTAATAAAAGTTGGCGTCGAAAAAGTTGAGTAGTCATCGACTTCCAGCAACTCAATGATCTGCTTTCTCAAACGCAGTTGGTCTGCAACCTCGCGTTGGCTTAGGCCTTTTGCTTCACGAGCTTCTTTTAGTATTTGTCCAGGACCCTTGCTCGGCGTTTGTTCTGTTTCTTTTACCGCTTCAGGTTCTGTTTTTTCGTTATCTTGTGTTGGTTCGTTTTCAGCAGTCATGATTGTAAGGGGTTTCCCTGTTATGGTTGAGCTGCGTCGTGACTTCCTCGTGCCAGGCATTCGGCTCTGTTTTTCCTGGCCCGGTCGTGATGTGAATACTTACTATCCAACCTCACTTTATCAAAATACGTCAGTGCTGTTTTCCAGTCACCAGCCACACACAGTGCAACCGCATAGTTATTGTACAATGCACCGCTCATAGGTTGCCATGATAATGCCTGTTGGTAAAGTGACAAAGCTGAATCAACGTCATTTGTCGATAAATACCATTGCCCTAAGGCAAGGTTGGCATCCAGAGACTGAGGGTTATTCTTTAATGCGGTTTGCAAATGTGGATGCGCAAGTTTTAACTTCCCTTGCGCTAAGTAAGCAAGTCCCAGCTGCAACCGTACATCTTTACCCTCAGAAACCGACTGTTCAGGGTTAGCGGTACAACCATATAGCACTACGGCTATCAATAATAAAGCGGCTCGCATTATCACACTCCTTGTGCCTGCGATTCTGTTAATTTACGCGGTCTTTACAGCTATTGCTTCTCCACCACGCTGTTTCTGCTGACGCTTCAGTATGCGTTTTGTACGATCAATGACATCGCCGACCAATTGTCCGCAAGCTGCGTCAATATCGTCACCCCGGGTTTTTCTTACCATTACAGTAAACCCATACTCCATCAGTACCTTAGCAAAACGGTCAATACGCGAGTTGCTGGAACGGCCGTAGTCCGAGCCCGGGAAAGGGTTAAACGGAATAAGATTAATTTTACTTGGGGTATCTTTTAATGTTTTCGCCAGCGCATGCGCTTGATCGGTTGAATCATTCACATGGTCCAGCATGACATACTCTACCGTTACTTTACGCTGAGCTTTTGACTGCTCAACATAACGACGGCTCGATGCCAGAAATTCTTCAATATTGTACTTCTTATTAACAGGTACAATTTCGTTACGGAGTTCATCGTCTGGTGCATGCAGCGAAATTGCCAGCATGACATCAATGCGTTCACGTAACTTTTCCAATGCGGGAACAACACCGGAAGTACTTAAAGTGACACGACGCTTTGATAAACCAAAGCCCAGGTCATCTAACATTAACTCCATTGCCGGAACAACATTGTTTAAGTTAAGCAGTGGTTCACCCATGCCCATCATGACAACGTTCGTTACGGGTTTAATTCCGGTTTTTCCATAAGCCCCTAACAGCTGGTTCACCCGCCACACCTGGCCGATAATTTCTGCCACACTGAGGTTACGGTTAAAGCCCTGAGCCCCTGTAGAACAGAAAGTGCACTCTAATGCACAACCAACCTGAGAGGACACGCACAAAGTAGCGCGGTCACCTTCGGGTATCCATACCGTTTCCACGTCCTGACCGTCGAACAAAGTCATCGCAAACTTGATGGTGCCATCTGACGACTGCTGTTGTTCACGAATTTCAGGTGCGCGAATCTCGGCTACTTGCTTGAGCTTTTCACGCAAAGCTTTATTGAGATTCGTCATCTCATCAAAGTCATCGACACAAAAGTGATACAGCCATTTCATAACCTGTTCAGCACGAAACGGTTTCTCACCCATTTCACGAAAGAATTCTTTAATTCCCTCACGATTCAGGTCGAGTAAGTTCACTTTTTTATCTATTGCGTTGGTCATAAAGCTCCAATGTTCTGATATCGCCTGACATTCTGCTGTAGCCTGACATTCATGTCAGGTGAGATCCTGACGTAAACGTCAGGCTACCTAAGAGCATCAGGCTACATTCAAAGACAGTCTTAACGAGTGCGCTGGCAAACTTCTTCGTCGCTGAAGAAGTAAGAGATTTCGCGCGCAGCAGATTCAGTTGCATCTGAACCGTGTACCGCATTTTCGTCTATAGTCTCAGCATAGTCGGCACGGATAGTTCCTGCCAGTGCTTCTGCAGGATTCGTAGCACCCATAATGTCACGGTTTTTACGCACAGCGTCTTCACCTTCAAGAACCTGAACAACGATAGGACCTGAAGTCATGAATTCAACCAAAGCGCCAAAGAAAGGACGTTCTTTGTGTTCAGCGTAGAAACCTTCCGCCTGTTCTTTGCTTAAGTGCATCATTTTAGCACCGACAATGCGAAGGCCCGCAGATTCAAAACGGTTGTAGATAGCGCCGATTAAGTTTTTTGCAACTGCATCAGGCTTGATAATTGATAGAGTGCGCTCTAAAGCCATGGTTATAAACTCCAATAAAATAAAGGGATAAATTAGTCGCGCGGATTATACGTGAGATCAGCACAGAAATCGAATACCCAGTGATTGTTTTTTCACTTATTCTCAGCTAGGATGCTAAAACAAATTAGCCATATAGACGTCTATTTGACGATAAGGAGTTCTGACATGGCGAACAATGAATACCAACAAGCTACTCTGGGCGGCGGCTGCTTCTGGTGTGTTGAGTCTGCCTTCCTTCAGGTAAAAGGCATTCAGTCGGTTAAATCCGGCTACACGGGTGGTCATACGCCAAACCCCACTTACGAACAAGTTTGCACGGGAAACACGGGCCACGCAGAAGTCGCTCAACTCCAGTACGATCCGGAGCAGATCTCTTACCGTCAAATCTTAGAAATCTTTTTCACCCTGCACGATCCTACTCAGGTGAATCGCCAGGGTAACGATGTTGGCACGCAATATCGCACATCGATTTTCTATCATAATGACGAGCAAAAACGAGAAGCCGAGAAAATTATTGCAGAGCTAGAGGCTGACGACGCATTTGCAGCACCTATAGTAACGGAAGTCACCGAGTTAGGGACCTTTTATCCGGCGGAGGATTACCACGAAAACTACTACGCCAGAAACCCGGAAAACCCGTATTGTCAGGCAGTCATTTCACCTAAGCTGGCTAAGTTCCGCAAAACCTTTGCCGGCCTGCTGAAAGACTAAGCAGCCCCTCGCAAGGTACCGATAGTGCGGTGGATAAGCTCTACTGCACTGTCGATATCGTCTTCGGACGTGTAACGGCCAATACTAAAGCGCAATGAGCTCATTGCCAGCTCATGTTCAACGCCTAATGCCCTCAGCACATACGAAGGTTCAACACTGGCCGACGTGCAGGCCGAGCCCGACGAAAGCGCAAGATCTTTTAACGCCATTAGCAGCAGTTCACCATCAACTCCGGCAAAGCTGATATTGGTAATATGCGGAACCCGTTGCTGGTCAGAGCCATTCAGGGTTACACCTTCTAGCTGACTAACACCCTTCCATAACCGCTGCTGCAGGTTTTTAACCCGCACAGGCTCCAGCTCCAACTCATTACGCGCAATTTCAGCCGCAACACCCATGCCGACAATCTGGTGTGTTGGTAAGGTACCTGAACGCATACCCCGTTCGTGACCGCCGCCATGCATTTGCGCAAGTAGCCGAACTCTGGGCGTACGACGCACATAGAGCGCCCCAATACCTTTAGGGCCATACATTTTGTGAGCAGAAAGTGACATTAAATCGACAGGCAACTCAGCCATATCCATAGAAACTTTACCGGAAGCCTGGGCAGCATCAACGTGGAATAAGGTGCCATTTTCACGACAAAGTTGCCCAATAGCAGCAATGTCCTGAATAACGCCAACTTCATTATTAACCAGCATAACGCTTACCAGGACAGTATCTTCACGCAGAGCTGAGCGGAACAAATCCATATCCAGCAGTCCGTCGCTGCCAACGTCCAGGTAAGTAACTTCAAAACCTTCTTTTTCTAACTGAGCGCAAGTGTCTAATACCGCTTTGTGCTCAGTTTTCAGCGTAATAATATGCTTGCCTTTATCTGAGTAATACTGAGCCGCACCTTTTATTGCCAGGTTATCCGACTCAGTAGCGCCGGAGGTAAACACAATTTCGCGCGCGTCGGCATTGATTAAATCAGCAACCTGATGCCGGGCAACATCAACGGCTTCCTCAGCCTGCCAGCCGTATTTATGTGAACGTGACGCGGGGTTTCCGAAGAGACCATCCTGAGTTAAACAGCCCATCATCTTCTCTGCTACAACAGGATCTACAGGGGTGGTTGCAGCATAATCAAAATAAAGGGGTAGCTTGGGCACTTCGTTGCTCCTGACAAACTAAAGACAATATTAAAGATGTGAGTTTAACTTAATCTCTTCTTCACTTTTATTATGAAGTGAATTTTGCCGACTCAGAACATCGCCAACATCGCGCTTTTTCATCAGTTCAGCCAAGGTAATGCCGTCCAGGAAGTCCGCTATGCGGTCACTTAAGCCTTCCCACAACGAATGCGTCAAACAGCGCTCACCGCCCTGGCAGTTAGCTTTACCCTGGCAACGAGTCGCATCAATAGATTCATCAACGGCATGAATGACCGCACCAACAGAAATATCGGTTGCCGGGCAACCCAGACGATAACCACCGCCCGGACCACGCACACTGTCCACCAGTCCGTGCTTACGCAAACGCGCAAACAGTTGCTCTAAATACGACAGAGATATTCCCTGACGCTCAGAAATGTCCGCTAACGGCACAGGACCATTTGCCGTAAAAAGCGCAACGTCCAGCATAGCTGTAACTGCGTATCGACCTTTTGACGTCAGGCGCATGGTGGTTTCCTCTGGTGTTTAAATCAGCATAATATGTTATGAAATTTTACATTCCTGACTATTTTAGTCAAGTATTGCCTGTCGATTTATCCACCGAGGCTAAAATACCCCGCAAAATATTAATTTCGTTCTCTTCCGGCCGGGCACGGGTGAATAAGCGGCGTAATTTCGTCATTACCTGCCCCGGGTGCTGACGCACAATGAAACCCGTTTGGCTCAACGTCTTCTCAAGGTGCTCGTAAAACCGTTCTAAATCTTCGGCTCTTGGATACTCCGGTAATTCTCCAGAGCTGCGTTGTTGTGATTCCAGCCACTGCATGCGCAGTTCATAGCACACGGTTTGTACCGCCATAGCCAGGTTCAGAGAACTGTAATCCGGGTTTGTTGGTATATGCAGGTGGAACTGACTTTGCTGCAGCTCTTCATTGGTTAGGCCACTGTTTTCACGACCAAATACTAAAGCTACCTCGTGCTGTCCTACTTCTTCCAGCACTTTTTCAGCACACTCGCGAGGCCCTAAAAGCGGCCAGTCCAGCGTACGGTTACGAGCACTGGTCGCAATAACCAGACCGCAATCGGCAATCGCTTCTTGCAAGGTGTCCACAATAGTCGCCGATGCCAAAATATCAGTTGCACCAGCCGCCAAAGCGGATGCGTGACTGTCCGGCTCCTGCACAGGGTCTACTAACGTTAATTTAGACAGTCCCATGGTTTTCATGGCACGGGCAACAGAGCCTATGTTCCCGGTGTGAGAAGTGTTCACCAGAACAATACGAATGTTATCAAGCATGGCGTTTCCCTTGGATTTTTCTCGACTTATGGAAAAGTTTGGCATGATACCGTAACACTGGTATGATCCGCGACCGAAAATTGTTCTTTTACAGCACAGGTAATTGGTATGCATCCGATGTTAAATATTGCGGTGCGCGCAGCGCGTGCGGCCGGCAAAATTTTAGTTAAAAATTTCGATCAGGGCAGCCCTGTTGAAGCCGAATCAAAAGGCTTAAATGACTGGGTTACTGAAATGGATAAAGCCGCAGAGCAGGCTATTATCAACACTATCAAAAAGTCCTACCCGGACCATGGCATCATTGCAGAAGAAAGCGGTACCCAGGCTGGTAAAGAAAATGACTTCCAGTGGGTTATCGATCCGCTAGACGGCACCACCAATTACATGCGCGGTATTCCCCACTTTTGTATTTCTATTGCTTTGCTTCACAAAGGCTCTGTTCAGCAGGCCGTTGTGTATGACCCTATGCGCGAAGAACTCTTCACCGCATCTCGCGGGGCAGGCGCTCAGCTGAATGGCCGTCGTTTACGTATTTCACCGAAAGTGGAATTAAAAGGCGCAATTATTGCTACCGGGTTCCCATTCAAAATGAAAAACCGCTTACCAGAATACCTGGACATGTTCAGCAAACTGTTTGAACACTGTGCTGACGTACGTCGCGCAGGCGCAGCCGCTTTAGATTTAGCTTACGTAGCTGCTGCACGCCATGATGCATTTTGGGAAATGGGTTTAAAACCCTGGGACATGCTGGCCGGCGAATTATTAATTCGCGAAGCAGGTGGCATAGTCAGTGACTTTCAAGGTGGTCACAACTACATTCAGTCAGGCAACATAGCAGCCGGTGCACCAAAAGCATTAAAACAAATGCTGGCACAAATTCGCTAAGCTGTTTTTCAGTCGCTAAAAAGCAAAACGCCGTCTGAGCTAACCCAGACGGCGTTCTTTTTATAATTCGATTTCTTCCAAATCGAGCTCTAGCGAGTAATCCATTTCAGAGAGTTCTTCCCGCAACCGGTACTTCTCTTTTAGTTGTTCTATTTCACGCCATTTACGTTTTGCGGCGCGACCCTTTCCAGACTTGTCATTTACCTTTTGCAGTTCTTCGGAATTATCCATGGTATGACCCTCTGCTTTTTTGATACAACTTTTTTAATTATGGTATTAGCGCTGCAGTTAATCTGTTCGTTAACAAAAAAAACCACAACTCATAAGTACCACACACCGGGACACATTAAAAGAACTTTGTTACGGTTTTGTTAACAGGTTGTGGCAAAGGTATGAAGAATCATTGGTTAGTATTACTAAACCGTCATTTGCTTAAGTTCTACTAGCTGCTGCACGACTTTCTCTACATTTGAGGGTGCCCGCTTGGGCTGATAATTCAATATATATTCAACCAGTCCTTTACGTTCAAGAACCGGCACGCTGGGTGGTGAAGACAGTTTAACCCGTGCACTGCGGTGTGAGAAAAACACAACGCCGTCTATCCAGGTAGATGCGCGGTTTTTCTTCAGGTGCTCAGCTAAAACATGAACCTGTTTTTTTAACTGTTTTATTGGATTGCGGACTTTGGCTGTATAACGGCCACCTTTACGCCCTACTTTATGAGCTGTCCAGTAAGCCGCCTGATCGTCTCCTGTTACTTTGGAATTGTTGTTTTTCACTTCTACTACAAACACACCGTTAGGGCCCACAACAATTAAATCCAGCTCAGTAAACCCGCGTTTTGCTCGCGAGTTAGGGACATCAACCTGGTTAAACAGGACATAGCTATCGGGGAGCTTCTCTAAAAGCTTCAGTGTTTTCAATTCGCCTCTGGCGCCTGAACGTTTAGTGGATGCCGCCCCAACAATACTGAAGAGGTAAATTAATCCGACAATCCACCAGAGATTTGGTAATTTGTACATTAAAAAACCCGCAATAGGGGCGCCAATAATAGCGACCCAAATACGGGCTTTATTCACTTCCTGAGAGAGACGATTCTTGGTTATGTACTGCGTGTCGGCCATGACAAACTGACTGCTCTTTATTTCTAATGATGGTCATATTAAACCACCAAAACAGTCATTCGTCAGCCTTACTCCCTTACTGCTTTTGCCTTATAGCCTCAATCAGCTCGTCTTTTGTCATTTCGCTGCGGTTATCAATATCAAGCTGCTGCGCCCGGTTATAAAGCTCATCTTTGGTGCGCTCTTCCAGCCGGGTATTGGGGTTACCGGTACCCTGAGTGGTGGTGTTATCAGTAACCCCTTCCTCGCGCCGCTGCTTATTCACAGTGCGACTGGCTATTTCCTCTGCTTCGTCTTCACTCTTTCCGTCATCCAGCTGAGACTGCTTAATATGCTGATACATTCGCTCGTCTTTATCACGCCAAACGTCAGGCATAACAGCCTCCTACTCTTATTGGGAGTCCTTGCCACGTTGCTCAGGGGCAATCTGCTTATCTTTTTGCGAGTGCGTATCATGCGTTGAACCCGGCCGACGGTGATCTTCGCGGCTCTGGTTTTCTTTGTCCTGCTGAGACTGCAGTTTACGCTTTTCTTCTTCGGTCAGATCCTGCTCGTGTTTTTTAACTTTCGGATTCATTGGCCCTGTCATAAAGCCTCCTTAATCATTAAAAATGTCAGTGCGTTTTCTTTCCTTTTCATCGTTAAGTGTAGAAGAAAAAACAGTAAAATAAAGGCATACACTTAGCCCTTACTCTTATCCTCGTACATTCTCTGGTCAGCAAGCTTCAAAAGATCTTTAGGTGTGCCCGCGCCCTCTGTATTACTCGCGAACCCAATACTCAACGACGGTTTCAATATGCTTCCTGACACTTCGACGCTCTCACTTTCAACGTTCTTTTTTATATTTTCAATGATAGATGTAATGGCTTCTTCGGTCTCAACTCTATTCACAACTACTAAAAACTCGTCACCTCCCATTCGGGCCACGATATCCGAAGCTCGGACCGACTTCTCAAGACCATTAGCGACGAGTTGTAACATGCTATCACCCACATCATGACCATATTTGTCATTCACTTCCTTAAACCGGTTGAGATCAATAACCAACACATAAAAATGTTTTTTGGGCTTTCTCTTACTCATTAAGTTTTCGAGATAACTGAGTGAAAACCGTCGATTAAAAAGCTGAGTTAAAGCATCTCGATTCGCCATACTGCGCTCTATTTGGTAAGAACGCCAAAGCATAAAGGTTCCAAAGAAAATCAACGTATACAAAAATAACAGGCTCAGCCGTCCAATATCGATTAGAAGAGATTGTGTTTGAGTGATTGTCGCATCAAATTTCGCAGCTACCGCCCATTCACCATTAGGGACTATTAAGGTTCCTTGGTAATCCGACTGCTCAAAAGTTAGTTTGTCCCCTTCAAATACTTCCCCTTTTTCCCCAAGTCCATTAACTCCGCGTAAAGCGACTTTGGCATTCTCAATATATAAAAGCCCTGCCGAGTTCATCAGTCTGTCGTAATCAATAACCACACTTATTGAGCCCCAGTAATTCTCACTACGTGGGTAATCATAAAAAATAGGAAGCCGGGCTATAACAGCTCGCCCCCCCTGAACCAGTTCTAAAGGCCCTGCAAGAAAGACATCTTTTAAGTCACGAGCAGCTTTCACCGTTTTATATTGAGAGGGTACGGTTCTAAAATCTAAACCAACAGCCCTTTCATTTCCTTTTAGAGGTAGAATTTTCTCGACCACATCATTTGGTGCTATACCAACGTTACGAACATTTTGCGATCTCTCAATCAGACGAGAACCAATGTTTTGAAAATTCTTAGACGCATCTTCAGGGTCGATACTGAATACGGTTGCCAGACTATCGGATAAAAAAACATCCCTGAAAAGAGACGCCTCTAAAGAGGACTTAGCAAGCAGAAGCTCTGTTAGTGCTTCATCTTTAGCGGATTGCTTAATTCGTTCCTCCACTAAAGCTCCGATCCAGGCCGCGACCATTAATAAAGGAATTAACCCCACAATATAGAGGATTATCGCTATCAGTGAACTTCGTTTTTTTATAGCCAAAGGTTCCCCTAGTCTGAGGTTAAACTGCTGGGGGTCACCCGCACAGGTTCTACGTGGTACGAATTGGATTATCAAATAGACCCAACTCGCGTTTAAATATGTCATTAGTTATACGATTGCGCCAGACAAAGGGTTCATTCAACGATGCTAAATAGTTTTAGCGCTTTATCGATACCACAAAAAAACGATCCGATTAAGATTGGCCAACGTAATTTGATAAAACCTTTTACATAGTCACCTATGAACCTGACCGAACCTGAGAAATCCCGAATTATTGAAATGGCATGGGAAGACCGCACGCCGTTTGAGGCTATTGAAGAACAATTTGGCCTGCAGGAAAAGCAGGTTGTGAAGTTTATGCGTTCGCAACTTAAGCCCGGCAGCTTTCGCTTGTGGCGGGAACGTGTGTCGGGGCGCAATACTAAACATCGTAAACTGCGCCCCGCGGGAGTGTCACGCGGCTACTGCCCAACACAATATAAACAGCGTTAGGCAATAACGCACTAAAGCATACTTCTTAGAACCTTGTCCTTACGAATAAAGTGATGATGCAAGGCCGCAGCAACGTGTAAAGCAACCAATGCCATAAGTGCCATTGCCAGCCAGCCGTGCAGTTCTCTAAATACGGCATAATTCTCAATGTCGACAGTAAGCACCGCCGGTAAACGGAACCAGCCAAATACGTCTATGGGCCGCCCGGCAAAGTACTGCATTAAATACCCGGAAATAGGCATGGCGAACAACAGCAAATAAAGCAGCCAATGAGAAGCCTTAGCGACAAACTTCTGTAAACTCGATAGGTCACCAGGTAATGCCGGAATTTCATGGAACAAACGATTAACCAGGCGCGCAATAACCAATACGGCAGCAACAACACCGAAAGCTTTATGTACGGTTAAAATGCTTAACTGCCAGGGCTCTAATGAGCGAACCATTAATAACCCCGCCGCCAACATCGAAATAACCAACGCCGCCATAGCCCAGTGGAACAAGCGCATTGATACCGAAAACTTATGTGGGTTACTCATTGCCCTGCCCCTCTAGCTCACCCATTAACGCTTCTTTTGCTCTGCGCCGATAAGACTCGGCATAAGCCGCAGACCGAGCCCGCAGTATCGGGTCACGGGTTGCTTCAATGCCTGTTGGTAACACCAGCGGGTCGTAATTGATACCATGACATTCGCCCTGTAATTGCGGCGTTACCGCGGTAATAACAACTTGCCCCGCCGTAATTTGCTCGCGACTGTCCGGCCACGCCTTTGCTGGATTGTTCTCGTCGTCTTCCTCGTTTGCCAAAGTAAACATCCAGTCAAAAACAATGTCTTCTTTCACTACCCGGTTAGTAATTTCTTGATGCAGAGCATCCACACCCTCTAAGTTATCAGCAGGAACAAAAACCTTGGGTTGCATGGCCCAGCGTACGGCTTGCTCATTGCCTTCAGAGTTAATTAAGTAAAACGCATTAATGCTGTTATAAGTTTCGGCAGCAAAGCTTCCAGTGGGTTGATATTGCGCCTTCCAGCTTAAAAAGTCGCTGCTCTCAGGGTGCTCAGCAAAGAACGCCTGTATTGCTTTAGGGCCTGCCTGAATGGCCTGAATTTGCTGGTAAAAAGTATGAGGGTCTTTAACTGCCATAACCGGCGGCGTATTCATTGCAATACGCCATTGCTCGGTCGAGCTCATAGCAAAGCTTAATGCCAGGCTACGCACTGGTGCTTTTAAATCAGGTGCGGTTGGGTTATTGCCCGCCACCGAAAAGCGCCCGATAAAAGGCGTTACCCCCTGTTCAAATAGTGCGGCCTCAGAATAAGTAGCTAACTGCCCGTTAGAGCGAAACTCCCCCGTAACACAAATGCCTTTAGCGTGAGCTCTCCGAAAACCTTCGTGAGCCGCTTCGCCCTGCTGTAAATTCACAAATTGCTGCGCTGTTACTTTAGGCGGCTCTTGCGCCGCTGCGCTCACCATAGGAGCCAGCAGTAAAACCCAATACCGATTTTTCATATTGAAAGTACTCTTACTATCATTTATCTTGAATTCAAGATATACGATAATAGAGCATATTGAGTTCACTAGCGATGCAAAATTTAGAACGAATAAAACAACAATGGGCCAAAGAGCTCCCTGAGCTCGATACCTCAACCATGGAACTTGTCGGCAGGCTCCAGGTAATCCATAAACATATGACGTCTGCTATGAGTAATACTTTTCGCCAGTTCGGACTCACCGATGCAGGGTTTGATGTGCTGGCGACTTTGCGCCGTTCAGGAAAACCTTACCGGTTGAGCCCTAACCAACTACTGGAACAAATGCTGGTTACTTCGGGCAGTATGACCAGCCGCCTGACATTGCTTCAGAAAAAAGGGTTCGTGACACGTGAGCAGGATAAAAATGACGGTCGCGTTAACTGGGTAAAACTCACCGATAAAGGGCTAGTTCTTAGCAACCAAGTCATTCATCAACATGTCCAGACCCAGGAAAGGCTACTAAGCGTTCTGTCAGAAAGTGAGCGTTTACAACTCACTGAGCAGCTTAGCCGTTACTTAAAACGACAAGGCTTAGAATAAGTATTAGTCAATAGAACACTGCGCGCAGCGCTCTTTACCGGTTAATAGCTTTGAAATGCGGTTGCGGTTACGTGCAAAAAATAAATAGGTTTTGTCAGCAAACCAACGAATAACAGGCCAGCGCAGAGGGGCGATCATCCAGCCTTTACCGACTAACGACCAGGCCTCATAGGTGACATCCAGACCATAGATCATTTCACCGGAGCTGGTCTGCCCATGTAAATACTGGTTGGCCTTAGCAACGTCAACTTGAGGGTAGCGTTGGTTAAAATCCGGCTCATTAATATTCTCGAACTTTATTTGTCGTTTCTCGTCAAGCTTCCTTAAATGCCGCATTTCTTTAACGCACAATGGGCATCCGCCATCGAAAAAAATAATGAGTTCCGAGCTCTGTTGAGGCATTGCGACCACCACTTTATTGAGTTTCACTTTCTTATACGCTTCTTTTGCGTATTTGATTCATGATGTAATGCGAAAATCGGTTTGCAAATTCTGCCAATGTCTTTTCAACACGTCTTTTTGAGAATCAACCATGGGCAATTCCGACAGCTTATCAGGCCAGTTTTCTCTCGCTAAAATCAATGTTTCATTTAAGTGCACTTTAACCGCTTGCCATGGCACACCTATTCTATTTGCCCAGGCTTCAAATGAAGCCATATCGACATTATACCAGTTCTTGTTCCTGGCCATGTTAAGAGCAAATTCGAGTTCGCCAGCTACATAAGGCAAAGTAGATACAATGTCATACGCCGGAGAAAGCTTTGGTCGTAGCCCCTCAGAATAAATTAGAGACCAGTTTTTTAGATGTGCATCACCGTTAGCCAATAAAATATTAACCAATAGCCTTCTCGCCATTTGCTGAACATCTTTTAACCCCTGAGCGCCATATTGAAATAGCGCATCCGCAATTTGCTCATAATTGAACTTTTTATATTTGTCATGGGAATACACCTGAAAAACCTGTGCAAAATCTTCGGTATGTACACGCTTTCCGTCATCCCGGTCAAAACGCTTTATTGCGTAAGCATGTGTCTCATTAGGGAGCTGAATATCAGGCAAATTATCTAACTGATTCAGTTCAACCAGCTTAATTTCCGGTATCTCAATACCCGCAATTTGCGCTAGCCGCATCGCAGTATATTCGTTATAAGACACATGTTTGTGCACTGTTGAGGGTGTTTTGATTATCCAGCTATCAGCGTTGGCATCCCTACCAACGTTAAATCGACCGTCTTGTCCTTTCACTGAAGAGAACTTCATTTGTACGCCAGCCAGAGAAAACTTATCCTGACTGTGTTCGACATCAATCTGTACCGGCTCAACCTGTTCTCGATGATCAAGAGCCCAGCCCGGTACCTGACCCGCTTGTATTGGCTCAGCTAGCAAAGCGCCAGGCAAGTTTCGCCCCATATGAGCCATTAAGGGAAATTCATTGTCAGTGTGCACTTTTAATGAACGACTCATCCATTCTCTTAAAGCACCCTCAGGTAATAAGTTCGATAAAACAGGGGTCAGTCGCTGCGCGCTAACTAAGGGCTGAGTTAGATATCTCGCATCTGCCAGCTGTGTTAACGTCAACGTTTCACGTTGAGTTACCGGAAGCGCAATATAACTAGGCGAAAATACAAAGATATTTTTACCGCCCGAATAGTGCGTCAACACTCCAACTTCTTGGCCATTAAGAGACATTCTGAGTCCTTCAACATTTTCGACTCTTTTCATGGCTGTCATCATCCGTCCTTTAAATGCTTATGTTTGTTTGCCCAAAAGTCATCCGTCGACGAGGAGGATTCTACCGGTTGATGATTCTCTATTTGCTTTGGATCGGTAATGGACAACTCAAGCCCCAAGCCAGCTAAAATACGCAGCAATGTGGAAAATTTTAAATCTTGTCCTGATTCCACTCGTTGGTATTGCTGTTGAGACATGCCAATAAGCATTCGCATGTCTTTTTGCGATAAGTTCTGTTTTTTGCGCTCCGCAGCGAGGCGCTCTGCAATGTCTTTTAGCGTAGTCATAAAACAACCCAAATGATGTATACACACTCAATATACATCACAAATGTTGTAATTCAATATAAAAACAACTTTTTTATTGTCAAAACGCTTGCGAGTAAGATTTGTTAGTTAACCCTTTAACCGGCAACTGTCACCAGGAAAGACGCGCGGCAACACATGTTTCTTCAATAACTAATGAAAACGCCCAACCATTGCGCTCACACAATCGTTGAACAATTCCTAAACCCAGGCCATACCCATGTGACGAAGGGGTTTCGGTGGAAGCGTAGAGCTCATCGGTGTTGCGACTCTTCTGGTTGGCAATTAAAAGCTCGTGTTCTTTAATAGTGACGGTAACCGCTGCGCGGCCTTCAAAGGCATGCTCAAACGCGTTCCGCACGAGGTTATTAACGGCTATAGAGAAGGCTTGCGGATGTCCAAAAACGCTCGGATTCGCAAGCTCATCGATATCCACCCCGATGTTTTTCCCGTTCAGTAGATGGCGCTGCTGCTCTATTGCCTGGCTTACCACCGGCGCGACTAAGAACTGCTGGTCATAGCGTTCGTCATCGGTTTCGCGAGCAAGGCATAAAAACATATCAACGGTGGTTTTCATTTCGCGTGTGGCACGCCGTACCCGGTCTAACACCTTCACATCAGCCGCTGACAAATCACTTTGCTCCAACAGTTCAAGCGCGCCCGAAATAACCGTTATTGGCGTTCGTAACTCATGGCTGGCAGAACCGGTGAAGTCTCGCTCTCTGACCACAAACGCGCTGATTCGCTCAAGCGTCTTCTCGATAGTCTCGGCCAGCATACCCACCTCGTCATCGCCGAAGCGGCTTGACTCTATGCGCTTATGGTCGCCAGCCGATAAATTTTCCAGGTCGATGCCCGCGACAACTTTGGCAAGTTCCGCAACCGGAGCAACAGCTCTGCGAATAACCATAACGCCCAGTCCAAAACCGAGCACACCCAGCGTACCCACAACACCTGATATAATTAGCAGCCACCACCAATCCTCTGACGACTCAGCCTCAATTCCGGCAACGTCGTACACCACAAATGCACGCCCCAGTTCATTGTCGGAAGGTATTACCGCGACATGAAACTCGTCGGCCGTGAATTCATAGGTTCCCTCCTCAGGGTGAGATCGGGCCCAGTCCCGAAGCGGTTCCGGCAAACTGTCGATGTCATCATAGCCACGAGGGTTCATCGTCACAGCAGGATAACTGTCGGCGGCAACCTGAAGTTGCTGCGTCATTGCACGGTCTTCACTTAACTTAATTGCAGCGAAGAAGGCGAACCCCCAAACCACACTGAGTACGGCGACGCAGACCGCAAATGCAATAGCGACACGCTTGCGCAAACTATGACGGTAGGTCACTCCGGTTCCTCTGCAATGCGATAGCCGATACGGTGTACCGTGTGAATAAGCGGTCGCTCAAACGGCCTATCGATAAGCTGACGCAGCTTGTACATGTGTGAGCGAAGCGCATCATTATCAGGACGCTCGTCTGCCCACAGCAGTGTTTCAAGCTCATCGCGCGTTACAACAGACGGTGACTGCTCCATTAATTTTTGCAGCAGCCTCATACCCGCAGGCGTAATATCAATATGCTCTCCCGCCCGATGCACTTGCAGCGTGGATCGGTTCATCGTTAAGTCTGCCACGGTTAATAAATTCGTAGTTTTTCTCTGGTTACGTTTACAGAGTGCCTGCAGACGCGCGTGCAGCTCTTGTAACTCGAATGGCTTGCTTAAATAGTCGTCGGCTCCCGCCTTAAACCCATCGAGCTTATCGTCCAGCGTATCCCGTGCTGTTAACATCAAAATGGGCGTTTCTAATTCGGCTTCGTTACGCAACTTCTGACACACACTTAGCCCATCCATCCTTGGAAGCATCAAATCCAAAACAATAACGTCGAAGGCGTTCGACAGCGCCAGCTCCACCGCACTTGGACCATCATAAGCAAAATCTAAGACATAATTATGCTTTTCCAGGTACCCGGCAATGTTGCCGCAAATATCGCGGTTGTCTTCGACAATTAATGCTCTAATCGGCGTCGGCGCAAGCACCTGTCCCATTTTTGGTTCCCCTTACCAGGCATAATCGAATCGCAAGCCAATCAGCGGCTCCGCTTCACTATCATCATCCACTTGCACGCCCCGGCGATAATCAAACTCGGTGTCGTCACTCGAAGACGCCGCCGTTACGTTGATAACATCCAGAAAAGCCGTCACATCGACAGGACCAATTGCACGTCGGTAGTCTACGCGAAGATTAAATATGCCCGAGCCACTTTTACGACCAATGTTACGTTCTGTAATTTCCTTAGAGTAGCGCAAAGGTTGCCCCGGCCCCAGCACGTCAGCGTGGATAATAAAGTTATCATCGGGCCGGCCGGACAAATACTTGTATCGTCCAGCCACTTTCCAGCGATCGTTTATTTCCCAGGTCAGGCCTAGCGTAGCAACATGCTCACGGCTGAACTCAGCCGCCACGTCACCGCGACCGTCTTTACGGTCAACAACGGCGTCGTTATACGAGTAAGTCGCGGTCGTGTACAAACCTTCGGTAATCATACCGTTAGCGACAATATCGACACCATAGGATGATCCTTCGCCGTTGTTTGCAAAGGTTCCGTTTGCGCGGTCAAGATCAACCACCAGATTATCGAGGCTTTGATAATAAGCTTCTGTTAACACAGACCAACGATCACCGGGGAAGAACTGAACACCGACACTACTGTGTATGATTTCCTCGTTCTCAAGGTTGTTCGACTCATTTGCGGCAAGCTCTAAAAAGCGTGGCGACTGATGAAAAAGTCCCGCCGTCGCAAAGTATCTTACGGTTGCACTGGGCCGCCAATTAACACTGAAACGGGGCGATACCAGGCTTTCATCGGCAAAACCATCGCGCTCTAACCGCAGCCCGGCGCTGACATCCCAATCGCCCTGCTCAAAAACCTGCTCGACATAACCGGCATAGTTCGTTTCTTTGCGCTTTAATGACGAGTTGATGTTCTCTGGCGTTAGCACAATATACTTTTGATCCGGGCTCGGTCTAAAATCATCACTATCATAAACATACCGGATCCAGTCACCGTCTAAAACGGTATCGTAATCCAGCTCAAGCTGAGTTAACCGAACACCGGCACTTAATACACCCCACGAGTTCATTGTCTCGAAGTCACTGCGCCAGCCAATTTCCGTTTCACCCTCACCGATGGTGATAATGTTTTCACGCACCGGGAAACTGGACGCTGGAGCCCCCTCTGGAACACGTTCAGGAAACGCCTCGCCCTCAGAGCTCACTTTGTCGCTTTTACGGTAATAAAGTTTGTTATTCCAAACTGAATCTTCCCCAATCCATGAGCGCAATGTCAGGCCATATAAATCGCTATCTTGCTCGGAGTCTTGCAGCGCCGTATCTTCAAAATTTGGTGACTCGGCAACGTGCGTCACACCGCGCGTGTAGTCCTCATGAGTGTCTATCAGCAGAACTTCTAAAGTGTGTTTATCATTAATAGGGGTGACAGATTTGATGATGACGTCTCTTAGCACCGGTTCACCAATGTCTAACTCTTCAATGGTTTCAAATAGGGAACCGAAGTCCAGTCGGCGGGCAGAAACCAGCAAAGTTGCATCGTCTGTGATACCACTGGGGCCGTCATAGCCGACTTCATAGCCCGCAAGGTCATAACGAAAACTTGCGGAAGGGCTTGGGTTGCCATCTGCGACTTCCAGTTTAAGTAACGATGCAGCTCGGCCCCCATAGGCGGCACTCCAGCCACCTGGCGAAAACTCGGCACCACTTATCACGTTAGGTGCAAAAATCGAGAAGCGGCCACCACCGCCAACATCCTCTTCTTCGCCAAGAGTCGCATCAAAATGAATGGCTTTATCAAAAGGAAATTCATCAACAAAAAGTAAATTGTCTCTGGGTCCGCGACCGCGTACGCTAAAACTTGCGAACTCACTGGCCGATGCCAGACCCGGTAAACCGTCCAGCGACAGTAACGGGTCGGCACCACCGCCCACCGCACTGCGCAAGGCTTCTCTGTCCAAATAGGTGCTGCTGGCTGAAGCATAGGTTTCGGCTCGTTGCCCTTGAACCAAGACTCGCTCTATTGCCTGTTCAATAAGTTCGAATTCAATTTTGACATTTTTACGCGTGATCACACGGATACTTGGTTCATAAGCTGAAGCGAACCCATCTTTGGATACGTTGACGGAATAAAGACCGGGGTCGAGCTCATCAACAACAACGCGACCTTGAGAGTCAGTTTCTACCGACTGGCTGGAGTTGGTTTCGCGTTCTGTGAGCGTAATCTGCACAGTTGATAGTGGCCGGTCAGTCTTTTGATCTTTGATGATAAAAGTCAGCGCACCGGGGTCCTCTGCTGCGTATGTAAAAAGTGGAAAGCTCATTAAAAGCCCCCACAGCACTAACAGCCATACCTGTTTCAAATGCCTGCTCATTTTCTTATTCCTCCAGCTATCCGCCCTAATGAGTTAATTCGGAGCTTATAGACTAGCAAAGGGAATGTGACTAAAAAGTCGCCGGCCTGAACCTAGGCTTTACTTACCTGATAGTACGTCATCACCACGCAGCCAACTTTAGGAAGTAGTGCTAACATCTTCACCAAACGCTAGCGCAGGGTCGCTGTATTCCATAGAAGATAAGAGGCAAGGCAACCAAATATCAGCTCCTGAGTGGTTTACTGCACCACTACCTGACGTCTGGCTTGATGGTGAGCTATGGACAAAGCGTCAGAACTTTGAGGACTTGAGCTCTATTGTCAGAACGCAAATACCAGAAGAAGAACGTTGGCGCGAAGTCCAGTATATGGTGTTTGATATGCCTGACGCTCAGCTGCCTTTCGAAGAACGATACAAAAACTATTCGAACTTAATTGGGCAAATAAACACTGAACATATTAAAGCGGTTAAGCAGCAACGGTTTCATTCCAACCATGAGTTAAGCAAACACTTGCAAGCTATGGTTGAAAAGGGCGCAGAAGGCCTGATGCTACACTTGGCAACGGCACCTCATCAGTTTGGCAGGAGCGACGCTTTATTGAAGTTAAAACCCTATTTCGACGATGAGGCCGAGGTTATCGCCCATTTACCGGGCAAAGGCAAATATACCGGTATGCTCGGCGCTTTACGCGTGCGAAATCAACAAGGCATTGAATTTTCTATTGGTACTGGGTTTACAGATGCAGAACGCGCTAACCCGCCACCTGTCAGGAGTATCATTACCTACAAGTACCACGGCTACACCAATAATGGCGTGCCACGCTTTGCCAGTTTTTTGCGAATTAGGGAAAACGTAGAGGATGAATAGAACCCAGTACAGAACGCATATGCCGAAAATAGAAATAAATTACAAATTGACACCGTTGCGCAACACGCTACACTGATATTTTCATGATCAAAACTTATCACTGATGTCTACTATGCATAACCCTGTCCATCCTGGTGAATTTATTCTAGTAACCTATATGCAGCCTTTTGGCTTGAGTTGTCGGTATTTAGCGACAAAACTTAATGTTTCCCCTTCCACTTTAAACAGAGTTTTGAAGTGCCAAAGTGGCATAAGCCCTGAAATGGCGTTACGTTTATCGAAAGCTTTGGGCAGAAGCCCAGAGAGTTGGCTAGCGATGCAGGATGCATACGACTTATGGCATGCTGGAAAAAACTTAAGTTTAGATAAGGTTCAGAAGCTTGATCTTACCGTTGCATAGCAAAATCGTTTTTCAAAAAGCCCTAAGCGAGGCATATGATGAGCTCAACCAAAATTAATTACATTGAACTACCGGCGCGGAGCCTTGATGCAACCAAGCGCTTTTTTCAGCAGGCCTTTGGCTGGGAGTTTGTCGACTATGGTCCAGAATACTCTGCTATTCAAAATGCCGGGCTCGATGGCGGCTTTTACCAATCTGATTTGGTGGCGCAAACCTCAACCGGCAGTGCCTTGGTGGTGTTATACAGCAAAGACCTCGAACAAAGTTTAAAAAGCGTTGAAGACGCAGGCGGTAAAATCATTAAGCCGATATTTGATTTTCTCGGTGGTCGCCGCTTTCTTTTTACTTGCCCTAGCGGGAATGAGTACGCAGTATGGTCAGAATAATAAGACTCCGGCACATAAATCATTTCATAGTAACTCATCTGCCCACTGGTTAGCCTTAGCAGCGTCAACCGCCGTAAAAATTTCGAAAATACCAATCTATTTATCAAAAGTTTACCTAGTCTATAAATAGGTTTTTGACCTAACTCACTCAATGAGGAGGCAATATTATGAAATATTGGGCACTTGCTTTACTTTCATCAATAGCATTAGTTGCATGCTCAAGTTCGCCTGAGTACCGTCAGGCAGAAGATAACGGTTTCGGCTATAAGGAAAGCCAGCTAAGCGATACCCAATACCGGGTTCACTTTAAGGCGAAAGGTTCCGATACTGAAAAAGCAATGGACTTTGCTATGCTTCGCGCAGCTGAATTGACCTTACAAAATGACTACGACTGGTTTACTGTTTCCAGCCGTGAAACTCTGGTCGACAAAGAGCAGACACAGAATACATCTCAAGTAGGTTTTACTCGTCGTTACGAGCAAGTTCGCGAATGTGGCATATTGTCGTGCCGCACCACTACCAGGCCATCAACATCTTATGAAACGGGTGTCTTTGTAGGAGGTAATCGCGACAGCGAAGTCGAAGCCATAATGAGCATTAAGTTCGGTAAAGGTGAGCAACCGGACTCAGAATCAACTTTCGATGCCAGCGAAGTGCATGAAAACCTTAAACCAAAAGCAGAAGGCTCCTAGTAAACAACCTTATTAGGCAAAATCTTTCAACTTGAGGTGCCTGTCTATTGAGTCGGCAAGCGCTTTAGGCACCTCATGTTCAGTGGCTAACTCCCGCCACTGAGACACCGCGTTTATCACATCATCAATAATGGCATCAATTTCTTTGCGCTCTACCTTTGGTAACTGAACGTCTGCCAGCGCATAAAAATCGGCGCGGGTATGTCCGCTGCGCTTGCCATTTAACGACATCCAGTGCTGCTCTACCCAGGGGTTTCCGGGTTTATAGCTAAAGGCAACGTCGTAAGCCGGGCTCAACCGCCATTGCTTGTCCTCCAGCATAAAACCAAAGTTTTTGGAGTGATCATCGTGGTTGGTTGCTACGTGGTTAAACACCGTACGGCGGAACAAGTCTATAGCGTCCGTCCGTGGCAACCTCAGCTGTCGGGCAACCTGAAACAGCTCTTCATAAGAAAACGCGCCAATGTCGTGATAGTTCACGTGCTTAATAGCGGTAAGCGTTTGAATGTGCTTTTTCTCATTGCCTATTCTGTCAAAGCGTTTGGTCACAAAATGGCGTCTGTTGCCTTCATCCAGCAGGTGGCATGGCATCATATCAATGCCGGCTTGCGTGGCCATTAAGTAATACACATACTCCATGGCACCGTAACCGAGCGGATCGCCAAAAGTTTGCTGAGACGGGTCGCGCTCTTTTACTCCGTCAAACTTCAGCAGATAATGCTCAAACCCTTCGGGCACAAGTCCCTGCCCGGAGCGAACCTGGCTGAAGTCTTTATTAAATGCCAGTACCGCTTTTGGTCTCGCCCCACCTGCACTGGTGCCAACCGCTAATAAGGCCTGCATCATTTCTTTGTCTGCCGCGTCGTCAAAGTGGGTGCGCTGACGAAAGCCCTTTCGTGCATCGAGCACTTCCTGCGCTAACCTCATTAAGCTCTCGAGCTCTATGTCTTTGTTTTTGGCGTTGGTTTGATTCTTCCGTGCGGGGTGATACTCAAGAGCGCCCATGCCCCGCTCGCCGGTATACTGAAGCCGCTCAAGCGGGCTCAAAGGCTCGGTTCGATCGGGCTGTTGCGCAACCCATTGGTTCAGTACTGCATTACCGAAGTCATCGGGCAAAGAGTCTGCCAGCATGCCCGGCAGGCCTCTGAAGGTATCCCAATTTAACCCCGGAAAGGAATAAATTCTTCCCTTCTCGGCAGGCATGGTTAAAGGCGCCAGCGGAATGTTTTTTTCGACAAATTCAGATAAGTATTCGAACCGCGCCGCCGTGTCGCCTTTGTTATAACTTAAGGCACCGACAGGCTCGCCTTTATAGCGAACTTCAATGGTATTAATCACCAGTCCAGCTCCTTGTCATCGGCAGGTTTAACACGCGTTTTACCGCTCGCTCGCTTCTTCTGTTTGGTGCTGCTTTTAAGCAGTTGCACAGGAGAAACTCCCTCGTCCGGGAACGCGGCCAGTAAATTGTCGATATGACCCAAAGCCTGAAGAATAGCGACATAGGTCGGTAAGGTGCTTTTACCACCCTCGGCGGACTTAACGGCATTCAGTGAGACATTAGCTAAGGTAGCTAAGTCCTCCTGAGTTAAATCCTGGTTCAACCGATACTGCCTGACTCGCTGACCAATGAGTGCTGAAACACGATCAGAATTCATATAAAGAACCTTAAATAGACTTTAAACTGATGATTAGATTGTAGCAGACTATTTAAGGGACGTAATTATATTTATATAAAAGCCCTTATATGGATTACAAGGTATTTAATTAAAACTAAAAGACTTTAAGAGGGCTATAAAAATTTTTAACAGGGTTGTTAATAACACTTGATTTGAGTATGAATTGATAGTCCGCTTCGTTCCATGAGCGGACGTTAACTCCCCGCTAAACGGCGAACGTTAGCGAGTCCGGTGGAGGCCACATTTTTTTGTGGCCGGAACGTATTTGAGCGGCTTGTTAAGTATTTATAGTTGAGCCTCTAGCTCATCTTGAACTTCATGGAGATGCCTGTTGCACGCGTTGCTTAGATCTAGGTAAAACAATTTCTTTTTAGAGTCATCTTTTTCTTTATCTTCGATATGGTCAAAGTAAATCTTTCTGACTTCTTTTGACCCATAGACTGAAATTTTACTAGTGATATCTGATGGCCAGACACTATTAACGATAGGGTCATGCATTCTCGATAAAATATCTGAATACATCAATTCTAGGCGATCATGTTTAGCTCTTAATAACTCAATCTTCTTCTCGGATCTCCAGCGTCTTTGGCCCAAAACAAGAGTCACAATGGGAACTATGCTAGCTATTGCTGCACCAAGAAGAATATTTAAAAACTGTTCCATTAGATGAATTACTCCTTATGCTTAACGCCTCATTCAGACGCAATAAAATTAGCGAGGCACGAGCAAAAACCAGCTGTTTTTTGTCCTGCTGAAATGACTTGTTAGGTCTAAAGAGGTTGCACACCAATACGGTTGCCAACTCTTTTAAGGGCAATTTTTTTTCCTGACCAAAAATAGTCTTGGTATACCTTGCCTATGTCATTACGTATTTTGTCGCCGGTGGTAATAAAACCAAGTTTCTTATAAAAATTATCTAAATTCTTTATTTCAGGCTCTTCAACTGCAACTTGAATAAAGCCTTTATCAGTTACGTAAGATTGAGCTGCATTTACTAATTTTTTGCCAAAACCTTTCCCGCGCTCTTCTGGAAAAACGTATAACGAAGATAAAATGAATTGATTGTTCTCCATATCAGGAAAAAAACCCATAATGTATTTAGGGTTTTGGTTAAAATCAGGGTTAACAATATGGTGGTTATGACGAGAACGAGGATCATTTAATACATCATTTGTCATATCCGAAATAGTTTCTTTATAACACCTTAAGACCGCATTCTTAATTACATCACTTTCGTTTATCCATTCTGAAAGCTCATTGTTTGGGATATACATATCGTGCATAGGTTACTCCTTAGACCTAACATTTGTATATTGTGCATGCGCATTTAGAAACTCGTCCAATTGATAGTTTTCGGTTCTTAACTTACGGATCAAGCAGGCATTCCTGACTTGAAAGGTCCCGAGTTAGCAAAGGCAATTTGAGAATGCTCAGTTACACTCTACCTAGCGCACAATATCCAACTTTCATTTTTTGTTATGTCATTGACAGTAAACGACTTAAATAAACAACACAACAACACGCGCAACATTGCCGACGTGAATGTGCCGTGCACCGCTAGCGACACCCACACTGACGAATAATGGGACGGCTAGTCTCACTAGTTGGAGTAGGCTGAAAGTCCCAAGGTCCGCTCTTCGCTCAAAGCTGACGTTAAATCAGGCCTTTAGAGATCGAATATAAAGGGATATGGCACTCTTGTAGAATTGAGTATGGTGGATAAGCTATTCAAGTCAGAGTTCACCCGCCTGCTCAATAACTTCCGTCCATGATTTTTTAGAATGCCAATCTTTATATCTTTCCATCAAGGGTAGGTAGTGCTCAGGAATATCTGATTCGGGCGCGTTGCTATAAACATAAGCCATTCCCTCTCTAAACCATTCCGGTTTCATCATGGTCGAAACAGCACCAATTTCGGAAAATTGAAACCAATGAATCAATTCATGCTGGGTAATGTGACTTTGCCAAGACTCGGGAGCTATTACCGTACCAAGAAAAGGATATGAAATGGCCCGCTCACTGCCTCCTCCGAATGACTGATAACACTCTAAAGTAGAGCAATATACAAATACGGGCCTTGAGCGAAGAGGCACTCCAGCAGAAGAGACTGCATCGAAAGCAGATCCGTACAACTCTTCGACCTTTTCCATTTCTTTTGTGTACTCAACACAAATCGAGTTGTTACATTTCATGCCGTTTAAATGCGGAAATAGTAGTCTAACTGGTTTTGCGAACGACCATCCCAGCACCGGAAGCGAGACAAGAATCAACACCAATGACAACTTTTTTATCACTTTAAGCTCCCCTTTATACAACATTCATGTGTTTTTCATGCAGGTGGTGTAAATCGCTTAATAATAGGGTACTGACTCATAGGTCAGCAGAAGAATACCGTTATCAAGACACACTATTGGTAAATCAAAAACCACTCGAAACCCTAACGACTGCGCGATAAGTAGCTGTGGTTATGCGTTAATCGACATTAAACGAACCATGTATACAAGACAATAAAAAACGTAATTTATTGCAGAGGAAAGTATGAAGCCGCCTATTGGAGTCTTTAGGTCTTATGCATGAGAGAGAAACAGATAACTAGATATAATAGTTAAACCAACGAACGGCCGCTTGGAGCGAAGAACGGAGCTTTGGCTCTTCTATGCTACGATCCGCTGCCTACCTAAACTAAAGGCTAATCGCACTGTAATTATTAACATTGGATGGCGTTAAAGGTGTACGACAGAATTACCTCAGAAATATTGCACGTTTTGTTATTGTGTTGTGTATTTAAGTCGTTTAATGTCAGTTACATAATAAAGATTAAGATTAGGTATTGTACGCTGTTAGAGGATAACTGAGCATGTGCGAAAAGGAATTACAAGAAGTAAGAAGTGATTTGCCAACTAATATAGAGCAGCTCGATGTTAGAATGAGAAACATCGAGAAGATAGCCCAAACCATAGAAAATGTAACCGAAAATGGTTTTGCCTCTGCAAATGAATATTTAAAGAACAAAGCCGAACAAGAAAAGCTAGATCTTGAATTGGAAGATAGACAACATAAAAGATCTATATGGGTTTTAGGGTGTGTTGTTGTGGACTTCCCAGACTTTGCTAGACACTTTTAACAGTTACAATGTAACTTAAACTAGAGGTGTTTATGAGCAAAGGCAAACGGTATACCGAAGAATTCAAGATTGAAGCCGTCAAGCAGGTCACCGAGCGCGGTCACTCTGTTTATGACGTCGCTGATCGTCTGGGCATTTCCGTCAAGTCACTTTACGACTGGCGTGCTAAATACGGTCAGGACAATAAAATCAATAAATCCTCCGATGAACAACTGCGCATAGCAAAGCTTGAGGCCGAGCTAAAACGCGTTAAGGAGGAACGGGATATATTAAAAAAGGCCGCAAAGTACTTTGCAGGCGAGTCCGAGTAAAGTACGCCTTTATCCGTGATCATCAAAATCAGTTCTCTGTTTCAGCCATGTGCCGGGTGTTGAAACTGAACCGCAGTGGTTTCTATGCCTGGCTAAAGAAGCCTTTAAGCAATCGAGCCATAGAAGACGCGAGACTTTTAAAACGCATCAAAGCGTTCTTCATTGCCAGTGGCGGCACTTACGGCAGCCCCTGGATCCACAAAGACTTACGTGAAGCTGGTGAAAAATGCAGTGTCCATCGTGTTGCTAAGATCATGCGTCTCAATAAACTCAGAGCTCAAATCGGCTATAAGCGCCGGCATATCAAAGGCGGTAAGCCTGGCCGGGTGGCAGACAATGTCTTAGAACGGCAGTTTAACCCGAAAGCGCCGAATACTTCGTGGGTAAGCGACATTACCTACGTGCGCACTTACGAGGGCTTCCTTTACGTGGCAACGGTTATCGACTTGTTCTCCAGACGCGTTGTCGGCTGGTCAATGGACAAAAATATGGATAAACACCTGGTTATCAAAGCATTACTGATGGCGGTTTATCAGCGACGCCCGAAAGAGAAAGTTCTGGTACACAGCGATCAGGGCAGCCAATATGGCAGCTCTGATTACCTGACATTCATGAAAGAGCACAACCTAATACCATCGATGAGCCGACGTGGGAACTGCCACGACAACGCTGTTGCTGAAAGCTTTTTTGCCACATTTAAAAAGCGGGTCATCCGGAAGAAGATTTACCCGAGCAGGAACGAAGCGAAGACTGAGATATTTAATTTTATCGAGATGTTTTACAATCCCAAAAAGCGTCATTCTCATACAGGCGGGGTATCACCTGCTAACTTTGAAAAGGCGTACTTTGAGAATCTACAGACTGTCTAGTAAAAGCTGGGAAGTCCA
>NZ_FPBE01000001.1 GCF_900116625.1 Idiomarina abyssalis | reverse complement strand
GTTCGTCCTGAACTTTGCCCTGACGGGCCGCACTAAAGTGCGTTCAAAATAGTTCCGGACAATTTTGTGTGACAGTTTATGTCTGGCGGCCATAGCGGTGTGGCACCACCTGAATCCTTTCCGAACTCAGAAGTGAAACACACCAGCGCCGATGGTAGTGTGGGGTCTCCCCATGCGAGAGTAGGTCACCGCCAGACTACAAATAAAACACCCCAGCCCAATCGGCTGGGGTTTTTTATTTCTGGTGGGGAGCTACGGCGAGAGTAGGGTGAAGCGGGTCCCTGGTAAAGCCAACCATTTGGCTTTACCCCGCTGAACAGGTTGAGCTCTGCGAAACCTTGTCCAGACTACAAATAGGAAGACCCCGGTGCTAACGCGCCGGGGTTTTTTTATGTCCGTCACAAAATACCTCACTTCAGCAGCGTCAGGTACTAAAAGGTCAGGTAAACTGTCTGATTATAATATGGAAGTAGCCTGGAAGAGGGGGCTTATTCAGCTTGCTTCTGAGTGCGAAGCTTAATTTTAGTTTTCTATGGTATATATCAAGTCACCACCTTGACCTTCAGTACTTGAGGTCGATTCGAACAGCAGCCTTTCAGATAGTGTGTAGCGCAATATGAAAGTGGAAGTGGGCTCCAGTAAACCTATTCCGTATTTGATATATAATTGAGGCGATAAGTATTTACCAATATAAAGAGATGTATCATTTACATCGTTGGTTTCTGAGTCCAACGACACTTCATCTAAATCAAAAGTACTTTTTATCCCTTCAGTCAGAAACTCCGTGCTCCGCCCCCCGACTAATAGTGCAGCTTGTAACTCAAGGTTATTGACATCTCCCTGGTTTCCTGGTGGTTTACCAAATAATAGGTAAGAAAGAATTGTGCTGTCAGGAAGCGGTGGTGTCGAAAATAAGCTGAGTTCAGGCTGTTCTATTGTCCCTGTTACTCGTGCTCCGATAATTTCAGGAGGACGTTGTGAAGCACCGTTACCTTTTATATTTCGCGTTACTCGTAGATTTAAAGACGGTGTATCTAAAGGCCCGCCGTTAAATAAGAGATCGCCGCGCTCTATAGCCAGTTTCTGCCCGTAGATTTCGTAATCTCCTGAAACAACGCCAATACTTCCATTTCCTGTAGCGGCAGAGTTTGGTTGTTGGCTAATTCGTAACTGTCCTTGCAGGTTCCCGGAGAACCCCATAGCTTCAACGCGTACACTTTTTCCTAAACTCACCGTAATATCTGCTTTTGTTCTGAACAAAGATTCTTCTTTCTTCTCGTTTTTTATATTAACGTCAGCAGACTCTGTAACAGCCTGGTTTAACTCTACCGGGGTAATGCGTGCTTTGGGAACGTCTAAGTCCCCAGTAAGAGTTATGAGGTTCTCTTGCAGCTCAATTTTGACATCAGGCGAAGCCGATAGTAAGAGATCCGGCGTATCTAAAATTAATAAGTCTTTGCCTTTTATCGTTAGCAGGCCAACTCGCTTAAGGACATTGAATCGACCCTTAATATCGACATCTCCTTGACCTACCGTACCATTAGCACTAACGGTAAACTGCCCAACATTTGCGTCGGCTGTTAGCTCGGCCTCTAAATTCGTTATCAAAGTACCGCTAGAAAGCAAAACAATTCTGTCTGCAGATAAGTTCATGCTTCCTGATGCGGTTGGATCGTTAAGCTTACCCGCTATAGTCAGTTCGGCTTTAGTGTTTCCGTCACCTATATTAATCTGTGGTGCAAATAGATTTAACAACTCCAGGCTTTTTGAGCTCAGTAGCACTTTTCCCGATATTGGGCTATTGGTATTTAACTGCTCAATATTCAGCTCTCCAGACAGATCAAAGTCCAGTTCATTGGCTTTAGCAGTCAGTGAAATATCAAGATCTTGCTCTGCGCCGTTTTTTGCTTTTAGCACTAGCTGATTTAAGGTTATGACTTCTTCACCCGCTTGTATTTTAGAGTTATCTGCGTTGACGACTCCCTCGAATTTTTCCAATCTCATTGTCTGATTATTAAATTCACCATCAATTTCTAAAGAGAGCTCTCCACTTAAGGTGTAAGGACTGTCAGGTAAGACAATTGCCTGAAGCAAATTCAAAGGCACTTGGCTGGCGTCTGCAGTAAAGTTTACTGAATCTTTTTGTTGCTCTAATTGAGCACATAACGGTTTACGTAGTCCTTTATAGTTTAGGCAAACCGGAGTTACGTCAAATGTGCTTTCTTGATAATTAAAAGAGCCGGCTACTGACTGGTTCAGAGTAATCGCATTATAGTCAGGTAATTTCAGGTGAAACTCTGCAATATCAAAATCAAACCTTGATTGGTTGAGTTGACCGTTGATACTTCCTTCCGCTGCCAGTTCACCTTTGATATCTGATAGCGTGCTTAAGTCTGCGGAGCTTAGCTTCCAGTTTAATTTGCTGCCAGGACTGAGCGCCCCATTGGCTAATAACGAGTGTGGGCCCCAGCGTGCTTCTAGTTGGTCGACAAATAAATAGGGATCTAACAGACGCAATCTAACTTTTGCGTCTACTGTCTGCTGTTGAAAACTACCTGTGAGGTTAGCGGCCAGCGAAAGGTTATCTTTCCACTCAATGATCGCGTTGCCATTTACTTGCTCGTCGTTTTGAGACAGTCGCCACTGAGTTAGCTTTAAACTTTTCTCCGTTAGTTCGGCTTCTGTTGTAAGGTTTAAATCATTCCCTAGTAATCCGGTAAGCGTATTGTCCAAATAGATAGCCAAATCACCTATCGTGCCCTGCGCTGTCAGTTTGCCATTTCGGCTAGTCAGTTGATTGGGTTCATAGATAATCTCATCCCAGGTTGCCGATACATTTATTTCCGGATTAGCTTTCAGTGATGAGATTTCTCCCTGAAGAGTTAACACACCGTCAATGTCTCCCTGGGGCTGAATATTAAGAGCGTTCAGGGCCAGTACGTTGTTCCTGTAGTTCAGGTTGCCATCAATATCTGCTTGTTGCTTATTAACCATGACGGAAATCGAAGGCTCCAGCTCGATATGATCCATACCGCCTTGTCCGTTAAGGGTTCCGTTGAAACTCAGGTTGAGGGTATCTGCGCCGAAACTCGCCAACCATGGAGTTATATTATTGTCTTGCCATTGACTCGTAAGCTGCCACTTAAGGTCATTAATTGGGTCCTGTAATTCAGCCGAGATCGTGCCGATAAGGCCTTCTGATAATTCACTAGTCGTCGATAGCTTATGCAGGTTACCGACTATACGACTTTTGACTTTTAGCTCGGGGTAGTCCGGCGAGTGCAGGTGTGTGTTGTTATTAAGGTTGCTATCAAACGGGTAAGAAAGCTTGGTTCTGCCGCTAATTGTCGTTGTCATGTATTGATGCTCGAGCTGCAGCTCCCGAATGTTTAGGCTCCCACTTGTATCAAGCCTCACTGACGCATTAATATTTAGGCTCTGCGCAGGAGTTTCTAGAATAAAAAATTGCGTTTTTTCAATGGATAACTTGAGCACATTGAAGTCTATAGGGAGTTCAATTGAAATGTCTTGAATAGAAGTTTCTGAGTCGCCATTTTGCTCTTGTTCTGCCGCTCGCAGTCTTATTTCACCGCCGTTACTTTTAACGCTGTTTATTCTAAGCACACCCGATAATAGAGCAAAAGGTTTCCAGCTTACTTTGAGCTGTTCCGGGGCATAAGAAAAAGTACCGGCCTCTAAGCTAAAGTCTCTGAACTCAAACTCATTTAAAAGGCTTCCATTAAACTGACTATAACTGAATTCAACAGGGGCATACTTCTGCGCCTGGGTTAATACCCATCGACTGCCGCTTTCGCTGGCGACCAGACTAAAAGCTATAATAGGAATCAGGAGAACCAGACTCAGGATAATCCCTGCTAACCAGCGATATACCCTCATAGATCGGGGCCTAATGTAAAGTGCAGGCGCCACGGCTTACCTGGCTCGTCTATCGCCTGCGCCAAGTCAAGACGGACTGAGCCAATGGGCGATATCCAGCGAACACCGAAGCCGACACTTTGTTTGAGTTTTTCATTAGGTTCAATCATGGCATTACCAATATCGGTGAAGAGAGCGACACGCCAGTTATCTTTAAATCGGTAGTCGATTTCTGCGCTGGCGACGGCCAGGTAACGGCCACCGATAACAGTTCCTGTATCATCTTCCGGCCCGAGTTGTTCATAGGCATAGCCACGCACACTATTGTCGCCACCAGCAAAGAAACGTAGTGACGGCGGTAGTTGATCAAAGTCTTTAATATAAGTCGCTCCGGCTTCTGCCCGGGCAAGAAAGCGTATTCTCTCAGTTAAAGGGACAACAGCTTTAAAGCCAAGTTCCAGGCTCGCCAGGTCTGCATCGGATAACAGAGCCTCATTGGCGGCCTTTAAGGTCACATCAAATCGAAAACCTTTATCAATGTTTAAGCGACCATCAGCGGTCATATAGTTCCAGCTTGCCTGAGGAATAAGGAACTGACTGGTTCCGGAACTTTCACCGATTTCGAAGTCGTCGCGTTGCCAGTGCAGTCCATATTCACGGCGCCACTTATTCATTGCCAGGATACTTGAAGCTCCCAGACGATAGAGTCGGTTGTTCTGTCCTTCGTTGTTTTTATCAGAGGCTTCTGCTCGTATTTGGTAATAATCGGATTGTGGCTTCTTACCGGGAATAATGTAATTAGCGCCGACAGTGCTTTCGACTTCAGAGATTTGTGTCGTTCCGCGCAGCTGGTGGCCTTCTGTATTCACCCAGCGGCGGTTAATGCTGGCTCTCACGCGGGCTCCGGTATCGGTACCGTAGCCGATGCCGTATTGGTATTGGTTTCTGAAGTTTGGCTCAGAATTGACAGCAATAGGCACTCTGTGTTGCTTCGATTCATTCCACTGCGGACTGACCTGAACCGATGAAAAGTATCCGCTATCGCCCAGAGCTATTTGTAATTGGCTGAGCTCTTGAGTGTTGTAGCCTTCCCCTTGTTCAAAGGGAACGTAGCGCTGCAGTAACTCGTCATCCAGAATGTCTTGTTCAAAGGTAATTTGCCCATATTTGTAGCGTTGTCCGGAATCAAATACGACATTAATTGCGGCTGTATTTTTTTCAACATCTATTTCAACGTTGTGTTCTATGAAACGGGCATCGTGGTAGCCGCGTTGACTGGCTAAGGATAAAAGACGCGATTTGACGCTTTCATAATGGCTGTGAATAAAGCGCTCCTGCTCCTTCAGGTTGCTGCTTTCAATAACTTTCTTAAAAACTTTATCGTCCGTCGCATCGCCTTGTATTTTCCATGAATTTTGCGAAATTCGAACCGGTTCGTTTAAGCTCACCTGGTACGATGCTGACCAGCCGTAATCGACAGTTTCTAGTTGAGCATTCACTTCAACCTGATAATATCCGTAGGGACGTAGTGCTTTTTTGATGTCTTTAGGTGCTTGTCGGTGTAAATACCGGACTCGATAAGCGGCATAACTTTTATTTTCGTCCAGCCGGGCTATTTGCAACAATGCCATAACGTTGTTGTACTCATCGCCTTCAACACCTGAAACTTCAACTTCTACCGAAGCATGAGCAAAGGCGCTGAAAATTAACGCACAAACAAAGAGAATACATCGAAAGTAAGACATTGAAGTGTTATACCTGATAAAACGTTTCAACATAATGACATGCTTTAAGATTTCATGTAAATCATTGGGTTCAACCTGGAGATACTATGGCGATAGAAATTACGACAGCAGAGAAACGATTGCTACAAAGAGTCAGTATTCCTCCGCGCCCTCAAACTCTGTTAACTGTCAGTAGTGAAGCCAAAAAAGATGAACCTGATGTTGGTGTTATTGCTGAATCTATCTCTGCCGATATGAGTATAGCTGCAGCTGTGTTGCAGGTAGTTAATTCCGCCGCTTACCGTCGGGCTAAAGAGGTCGACTCTATCCAGCAGGCGGTTATGACACTTGGGTTCCGTCGGGTATTTCCTATTGTTCGGGCCGTTGCTTTAAAGTCAGCGTTAACTTCCGACTACGATCTTAACGAGTTCTGGCGGTATAACGAGTGGGTTGCTAGCGCCTGTGTTTTGGTCGCAGAATCTATAGGACGCCCCGAATTAAGAGACCATGCGTATATGCTCGGGTTATTTCAAAGCTCCGGCATACCGGTCATGCTGGCTGAATTTGATGATTATGCCGATTTGCTTAACGCATCAGCCAGTACTCCCTGGCCCAAAGTGCAAATAAAAGAACAAGAGTTATTTCAGACAACACATACCACTATAGGTGCCTTATTGGCTCAGCATTGGAAATTGCCCAAAATCGTTGTCGAAGTAATTTACTACTTGTTTGAAGACAGCTCTATTTTCACTCACTCCAGTGAGTTGGATAGCCTGACGTTGGATCTTCTGGGAATACTTAAAATTGCGCGTTACGCGGTGGATATGAGAACTCGGAGTCTGGCGGGAGAAGAAGAATGGGAGCAGGTTCAGGATGGGGTGCTGGAACACTTTCAAATTGATGAGTTTAAGGTAGAAGAAATATTACAAATTGTTCATGAAGAGCTCTTTGACGCAGAAGCTTAGTCAGAATTGTTTAATTAATCTGCAAACGATAAGTAGACTTGCAAATATCGCTTGTTTGAATGCTCGGTGTCGGTATAATTCTCCGCTCAAGTGTTAGGGGCGTAGTTCCAATTGGTAGAACAGCGGTCTCCAAAACCGACGGTTGGGGGTTCGAATCCCTCCGCCCCTGCCAGTTTCTGACTGGCTATCCTTCCAAAGCTTGAGTAAACTGCACTTATCTGTTTTCAACGGTAATCGTTATGCTTCCTGAATGGACCAGTCAACAACGCACTGCTTTGCAATTGATGGGTATTCCCGTATGGCAAACCAAAAGTGCGACAGCACCTGTATTTTACTACCGACTGGGCCCGCTCTACTTGCAGGGAGCTGTTGAATTGCCGGTTTCCCTTCCTGGCTGGATTAACGATCTTAGTTTGTATTTTGAGCAACGTCCGGTTGCCGTAAAAGCGCCAGTTCAAACGCCAGGCTTGTGTTTTAATTACACCGACTGGCTGGCTAAGCCCCTTTCTACTGAGCAGAAAAAGACGCTTTGGCTGCAGCTGCAAAATGAAGACCGTGAGTACTGAAGACACTAAAATTGAAAGTTTTGAACCCGGTAAACCCGAGTTTGAGGTCGAAAACAAAGCACACAGCCACCCCTGGTCATGGACGGTATTCAGTCAAAGTGTTGGCGAGCATTACCGTTGCAGGCGATTAACGCAAGGTTCACAAGTTATAGGCTTTACTATCTGTCAGCGAGTGGCAGATGAATTGACCTTGCACAACATTGCGGTCGATCCTGCTTTTCAGGGGCGGGGCTATGGTAACAAACTCATGCAGGACTTATTAGACTACGCCTCTGACCATCAGTATGTTGTTTTCCTTGAGGTTCGCGTGTCGAATTCAGCGGCTATTCGCTTATACGAACAGAATGGATTTGATACGGTAGGTCGCAGGTTAAACTATTATCCATTGGATGGCGGCAGAGAAGATGCTTTAGTTATGCGCTGGAGCCGTCAACAAGACTAACGGAGTAATTATGCCATCAACGCAACAAGTGCGGGCGTTACAAGCCTTGTCCTTTATGGACTTAACAACATTGAATAATGACGACAACCGAAAGGTCATTGAAGATTTATGCTCACGTGCATCTATCAATGAAAAAAGCGTTGCTGCAGTTTGTGTTTTTCCGGAGTGGGTTGCTTTAGCTAAACAATTTTTGAAAGAGCAGGGGCTTAATACTAAGGTTGCTACCGTAACAAACTTCCCTGATGGCAGCAGTAACGTTGAGAGAGCCGCTGCTGAGACGGAGCGTGCGGTTGCTGCGGGTGCTGACGAAGTGGACGTTGTCCTGCCTTACAGAGCTTTATTAAATGGTGATGAAAGTACGCCGGCCGAGCTGGTAAGAGAGTGCAAGGATATTTGCGGTGACTCAGTAAAATTAAAAGTCATTATCGAATCCGGAGAACTGGAGCAGCACGATAAAATTGTTCTTGCTAGTGAACTTGCAATTTCAAATGGTGCGGACTTTATTAAAACCTCAACGGGCAAAGTTTCAGTGAATGCGACCTTAAAAGCAGCTGAAGCTATGTTAGGAGTAATAAAAGCCAGTCAAACCGACTGCGGGTTTAAAGCTGCCGGAGGTATTCGTACAGTCGACGACGCCGTTCAGTATATTGAATTAGCTGAACAGCTGATGGGTGAAGACTGGGTCACAGCGAGTCATTTCCGCATTGGTGCCAGTAGCTTGTTGCAGGACATTCAGAAAATTTTGGTTAAGGCTTAACCGATGTTTTTGCCACAAGAGGTCATTCGTAAAAAGCGAGACGGTATCGTCTTGTCTGCAGTCGATATTCAGGAATTTATTAACGGCATTTGTGACGAGTCGGTCAGTGAAGGCCAAATAGCCGCTCTTGCTATGGCGGTTTACTTTCAGGGAATGTCAGCAGAGGAAAAGAAAGCCCTGACGGTTGCGATGCGTGACTCAGGGGACGTTCTTGACTGGCGACAGCAGGATCTGAATGGCCCTATACTGGATAAACACTCTACGGGTGGTGTGGGCGATGTGGTCAGCTTAATGTTGGGCCCTATTGTTGCTGCCTGCGGTGGTTACGTCCCGATGATCTCCGGCCGGGGGTTAGGGCATACAGGCGGCACCCTCGATAAGTTTGATTCTATCCCCGGATATCAGACGGCTCCCGATAATCAGTTGTTTCGCGATACCGTTAAAAATGCCGGGGTCGCAATTATTGGTCAGACGGGGCGTTTAGCTCCTGCAGACAGTCGTTTTTATGCAACGCGGGATATCAGTGCGACGGTAGAATCAATTCCTTTGATAACGGCCTCGATTCTGGCAAAAAAGCTTGCTGAAGGGTTAGACGGTCTGGTTATGGACGTTAAAGCGGGTAACGGCGCTTTTATGCCCAGCTTTGAGAAGTCAAAAGAACTGGCGCAGAGTCTGGTTACTGTTGGTTGTGAGTTAGGGGTTGAGACCACGGCGCTAATAACGGATATGAATGAAGCTTTAGGCTCAGCTGCCGGTAATGCCGTTGAAGTTCAGTTAGCTGTAGATTACTTAAGTGGGAAGCGCCGTGACTTACGTTTGCACGAGGTAACCAAAGCCTTGTCTGCTGAGCTTTTAATTTCAGGAAAGTTGGCGGGCAATACTGAACAAGCGGAAACCATGGTAGAGAAAGTACTGAGTGACGGAAGTGCGGCAGAACGTTTTGCTAAAATGGTTAAGTCATTGGGTGGCCCCGGTGACTTTCTGGATAAAAGTCATGAATACCTGCCGCAGGCAAAAATCGTTAAGCCTCTTATCGCTCCCGCTGCATACAACGGGCATTATATTAGTGGAGTTGATACCCGAGAGCTGGGAATGGCAGTAGTGTGTTTGGGAGGAGGGCGCCGCAAAGCAGATGATATTTTGGACTTAAGTGTTGGTGTTAGCTGTATCCTTGGTATTGGTTCAAAAGTTGATTCAGATACAGAGCTGGCAACATTACATGCAAGTTGTGAGTCTGACTGGAATGAGGCTGCTGAACGTATCTTAAAAGCTATAAGCTTTAGTACGCAAAAACCACCTGCTACTGGCGTAATCTATCAAAGAATAGCGGGAAGTTAAGCATGAGCAGAGCCATTGTCGTGGTATTAGATTCTTTTGGTATTGGATGCGCTCCGGATGCTGAAAAGTTTGGTGACGCCGGAGCCGATACCTTTGGTCATATCGCGGAGTATCGGCAAAAACAGGGTAAACCTCTGCACTTGCCGAATTTAACCCGTCTGGGACTGTTTGAAGCTCATAAAGAGGCGACGGGATTTTATGCCAGAGGTCACAAACCTTCCGCTCTAAGCGGTGCCTATGCCTGTGCTGCAGAGATTTCATCGGGAAAAGACACACCCTCAGGTCACTGGGAGTTGATGGGCGTTCCTGTGCACTTTGAGTGGGGCTACTTTGAAGATAAGGAAAACAGCTTTCCGGCGGAACTATTAGCTCAGATAACCGAAGCCTGTGAACTTCAAGGCATACTTGGCAACTGTAATGCATCGGGTACAGAAATTATTAAACAGTTAGGTGAGCAACACATTCGTACCGGCTGGCCAATTTTTTACACCTCTGCCGATTCAGTTTTTCAAATTGCGGCTCACGAAGAGCACTTCGGCCTTAAACGTTTATATCAGGTTTGTGAAAAAGTACGGGAGCTTCTGGAACCCTATAATATTGGCCGGGTTATAGCTCGCCCCTTTGTTGGTGAAAATGCCGACACCTTTGAGCGGACCGCAAATCGCAAAGACTATTCGGTTTTACCGCCTAAACCGACGGTACTGGACAAGTTGCAGGAGAATGCTGGAGAGGTTATTGCTATTGGAAAAATAGCCGATATTTTTGCAGGGCAGGGTGTTACTCAGTCAATAAAAGCATCCGGTCTGGAAGGTCTGTTAACCGCAACATTAAATGCGATGGAAACAGGTCCGGACAACTCACTCATTTTTACGAACCTTGTTGATTTTGACACCTTGTACGGGCATCGCCGTAACATTGAAGGGTATGCAAGTGAGCTTGAAGCCTTTGATAAATGGCTGCCAGTAATTGAGTCTGCAATGAAGCCGGAGGATATCCTGGTGTTAACAGCTGATCATGGATGTGACCCCACATGGGAAGGTACCGATCATACTCGCGAATACATTCCTCTGTTGCTGTCTGGTCACCATGTAGCTGCAGGCAACCGAGGTAAAAGACAAAGCTTTGCCGATTTAGGTCAGACCCTGTGTCATTTATTTGATTTACCGCCCATGGAAGAAGGGCAGGCTATAAAGTTGTAGAGAGCTATCCTTCTGGTATAAATACGGTAGCTACCATTTGATAACCATCCTTGGTTTGTGTATCGGTATAAGATCAGCGAAAATAAGCCGCATAAACCATTTTAACCACAAAGAGTGTCATTGATGTCGGAATCCAGCTTGCAGAATGAAGTCGCGAAACGTCGTACCTTTGCCATTATCTCTCACCCGGATGCTGGTAAAACAACGATTACTGAGAAGGTATTGCTGCATGGTCATCAGATTCAGAAGGCCGGTACAATTAAAGGGAAGAAATCGGGGCAGCATGCAAAATCAGACTGGATGCAGATGGAGCAAGAGCGTGGCATATCGGTAACGACCTCAGTCATGCAGTTTCCATACAACGATGCCTTGGTAAACTTACTCGATACACCGGGACACGAGGACTTTTCTGAAGATACTTACCGTACACTAACAGCGGTTGACTCCTGCCTGATGGTTATTGATGGTGCCAAAGGTGTCGAGGACCGGACGATTAAGTTGATGGAAGTGACTCGCTTACGCGACACACCAATTATTACTTTCATGAACAAGCTTGACCGTGATATTCGTGACCCTCTTGAGTTGCTGGATGAAGTGGAAGACGTACTGAAAATTATGTGTGCACCAATTACCTGGCCAATAGGTTCCGGTAAGAACTTTAAAGGTGTTTATCATTTACTTAAAGATGAAACCATATTGTACAAAACAGGGCAGGGACACAGAATACAGGAAGAGACCATTATAAAAGGTCTGGATAACCCTGAGCTGGATGAAAAAATAGGTGCATGGGCGGACGAGCTGCGTGAGCAAATAGAGCTGGTCAACGGTGCTTCTAATCCTTTTGATAAAGAACTGTTTCTTGCCGGTGAGTTGACCCCGGTGTTCTTTGGTACCGCATTAGGTAATTTTGGTGTTGATCATATGCTGGATGGCCTGGTCGACTGGGCTCCAAGACCTCAGCCCCGGGAGACTGATCAACAAGAAAGCGTCAGTGCAGATAACAAAGATTTCTCCGGATTTATTTTTAAAATTCAGGCGAATATGGATCCGCGCCATCGCGACCGTGTCGCCTTCTTAAGAATTGTTTCAGGCAAATATGAGAAGGGCATGAAGATGAGGCAGGTGCGTACGGGTAAAGACGTACGTATTAGCGATGCTTTAACCTTCTTAGCCGGTGACCGTTCGCATGTGGAAGAGGCTTATCCTGGTGACATTATCGGCTTGCACAACCATGGCACTATACAAATTGGTGATACATTTACTGCAGGTGAGGATTTTAAATTTAGCGGCATTCCTAACTTTGCGCCTGAACTTTTCCGTCGCATTCGCTTAAAAGACCCCCTAAAGCAGAAGCAACTGCTGAAAGGTTTGGTGCAGTTATCCGAAGAGGGCGCTGTGCAGGTGTTCCGCCCACTTATCAGCAATGACTTGATAGTTGGAGCTGTTGGAGTTCTGCAGTTTGATGTTGTTGTGCATCGTTTGAGAACAGAATATAAAGTAGATGCCATGTATGAAAACATCAATGTTGCCACAGCGCGCTGGGTCAGTAGTAAAGACGAGAAGAAGCTGGACGAATTTCGTCGTAAAGCCGAGTCTAACCTGGCATTAGACGGTGGTGATAATCTGACCTACATTGCACCCACTATGGTGAACTTAAGCCTGGCGGAAGAGCGTTACCCCGATATTGAATTTACTCACACACGCGAACATTAAGGCTTATGAGTAGGCTTTACGATACGCATTGCCATCTCGACTTTCAGGCATTTGATGACGATCGGGAGCAGGTTCTGGAGAACGCTAAAGAGGTAGGCTTAGGGCGTTTTATGGTGCCGGGTGTCAGTGCTGAGCAATGGCCCCGGTTGCAGCAACTGGTTGAACAGTTTTCGAGCTGGCGTTTTGCGTTAGGTTTGCACCCTTGGTTTATAGAGAAGCACAGCCTGAATCAAATTGATGAGTTGGAACAGGCGCTGGATAAACCAAAGGAACGTTTACTGGCGGTAGGAGAAATAGGGCTGGATGCCACCTGTGAAAACTCAGAACTCCAGCGTAAACTTTTCATTGAACAGTTGAAGCTGGCGCGGCAATACCGTCTCCCGGCTATTATTCATCACCGCAAAACTCTGGAGACAACGCATCCGCTGGTGAAGCAGCACGGCCCTGATTCTGGTGTCATACACGCCTTTAGTGGCAGTTACGAGCAGGCTATGAAATTTGTCGATTGCGGTTATAAACTGGGTGTTGGCGGAGTAATCACTTACACTCGGGCGAAAAAAACGCGGCAAGCAATAGCAAAAGTCCCTGTATCTGCATTAGTGCTGGAAACAGACTCACCGGATATGCCGGTTTGCGGTTATCAGGGCCGGCGTAACGAGCCGGCCAGAATTGCAAAGGTTCTGGATGTTTTAGTAGAGCTTAGAGACATGAGTAAAGAGTCACTGAGTGATACTTTGTGGCAAAACAGTTGCGAGCTTTTTAGTGATGTTCCGTCTGCCAGTAGCGGTCACGTATCCGGTTAAAACCAAGCATAATAAATACGCCTGCCAACATAGCCAGTAGCAGAAGTAACTTTCCTTGCTGCATTAGCCCATTGTGGGCGGTCTGGCTTTTTTTAAGCAAAAGATTCTTATCGAAAACCACTTGTAAGTAACCACTTACGTTATCTTCAAGGCTTATTTCCTCTACGAGAACCCAGGGCTCTGATGCATCATCGGTTGCCGGCCAGTCAATCATCGATGCGCTGACCCCACTATGAACCAATAACTCACCAAAACGGTTACGGATTGTGGCTGCCATTACCTGCGGGTTGCTGGCGATATGATCGGTTAATGCAGTCAGACGCTCGGTGTTTTGGTGCTCAAGCCAGTAATGCGCCTCATGCTCAGCCTGTTCAATCATTAATTGAGTAACTGACTGAGTTTGAGAGAACAGTTGCTGTTGGGACTGGACACTGGCAATATTCCAAACATTAATAATGATCAGCAACAAGCCGGCAGCAGTAGCCAGACGAAGCGCTCGTTTAAACATAATACGAGCAATCGCTTTGGTTTTGTTGTTAAGCAAGGTACTTTTTAATCGATGCCATTGCTTAAATTCTGTTAGTTGCATGGGCCCAGCTCAGGAGTTTTCCGTTCAATGAAACACAGTTCCGGTTTAATCGTCTTCGACATGGATTCTACCTTAATTGGTATTGAGTGTATCGATGAAATTGCACGATTAAATGACCGTTATACTAAAGTCTCAGCAATAACGGAAGCCGCTATGCGGGGGGAAATTGATTTCAGTGAGAGCCTGAAGCTACGTGTCGCTTGTTTATCGGGAGTTAAAGAAAGTGACTTAGAAAGTCTGTTTAACCCCATTCCATTTAACCCCGGGGCATCAGAATTACTGCTTGCATTGCAAAATAGAGGCTGGAAAACCGCGTTAGTTTCGGGTGGCTTCACATGGTTTGCTGATAAAGTGCAGAAGGCACTCAAATTGGATGCCGTGCTGGCGAACCGGCTTGAAGTCGTCAATGGTTGTTTAACGGGAAAGGTTCTGGGAAGCATTGTTGATGCAAAGATGAAAGCACAACAGCTGGAAATACTTGCTGACAAATGGAATATTCCACGGGAAAGGACGGTAGCCGTCGGTGACGGCGCGAACGATGCCCCTATGCTTGAAACTGCAGCAATTGGTATTGCTTACAACGCAAAGCCCGCTTTGCAGGCGGTTGCCGATTACTCGATAAATTCAAACAGTCTACTTGAGATCATTCCGTGTCTGCAGCACTCAAAACTTATTGACCCAGGTGTTTAGCCGTTCTTGTTGCTCTTCAATAGTATTGGTATCAGGCAGAACAAACTCCAGTAAGCTTTCAGTAACATCAACGGTATCGGCAATGGCATAGACTTGCCACAAGTCTTCTTCTATTTCCTGTGCCCGGTAAGCCGCGTACCGGCTAATGTAGTTAAGTTCGGCCTGAATAAATTGAGTATCAGGTTTCCCGGTTCTTGATAAAGTAACCGTTACTGCGCGGAAGATAGAATTAGGCAAGCATTGCTCAATAAAAGATTCAATGGCGTGGTTGTCGTTACTTTCCAGCCATTGAGTTTGAACAATATCTTCACCACTTTGGCGATAAAGACGTAATAACAGCAGCAATGTAACCGGTTCCGATGTGCGATCCATATCCTCAAGCTTTGGCAGTAGCTTTTCCGTTACTGAAGAGCCGCGCATTAACGGTTGCAAGTTTAGAGCACTCTGTTGGCTTCCCGGAAGTTTAGACAAGAGCCTGACCCAGTCAGACGGCCAGTTAGACAAACCAGCACGACGTACTGATGTTTTTCGTTTTTTATTTCTATAGAAGAAAATGGGGAGTGAGCCGGGTGCATCACAATACAAATTGCGAAGACAAAGCTCCAGGCCGTTTATCGAGGTGTTCTCAACCTGCAGTTTTAATAGGTCTCTTTGTTCCCGAATTAAAAAACGGATGAACTCAGAACCCATATGCTGTTCATGATCGCCGTCTATCTTTAATCGTAATGTTGTGCGAGCGTCATCAACTGAAGCAATGGTATAAGGCAAGTGCTCAAGCTTTGCTTTTTTATACAGCTTCTTAAAGCCAGTCATCGATATTTCGACGTTATCACCTTTCTCAGCGGCAACCGGGGTATCAATCTGAACCTGTAAGCCACTAACGGAAAGGTCAATGATCATGCCGTCCCGGACATACTTTCCAACCCGAACGCGACAGCGGCTACGGTAGCTAAAACGTTTCTCACTGCGTAAATTGATAAACTCCAGCCGCGCCTCTTTTGTTCGAATTGGTACCGCAGGGGGGTGGGCAAAAGCCTTCAGTGATGAAAGGTTGTTTTTGTCCAGTTCGGTATCGAAAAAGCCATTTAAACTGTCGGTAATATCGTTAACGACCCCCATGTACCGCAATGGAGAAATTGCTCTTTTGACCTGCGCGGTAGGCGGATTTAACCGGAACGGGACATTGATATTTTTTGGCACACTCTGCGGCTGCCAGGCCTGATTCAGGTCAACTGGGCGCAAATCAATTTGGTAGACTCGCCACGAGGCTTTCTGACTTCCAAACGCAACATAGGTTTCCCATAACCCGGTTTTCTGTAGCTCTTCAACCGTTGCAGAGTAGTTATATATTTTACCTCGTGCGGTTATTGAAAAGGTCAGAACCAGTAACCGTGCACTTTTTTTGTTGAGTAAGTCCTGCAGTAACCAGCGGCTACGACGGACATTAAAGACGGAACCGAAACTGATTTGGTTCAGTTCGTTTATCCAGTTATTTAAAATGAACCGGTTGTTATCCGTGGTTAAGACATAGTCGGCAACAAGTTGACGGTTAGATTCAGAAAAGAACACCGGAAGTTGCTGCATTCTGGGCAACAGAAGCTGTTCATGACCTTTAGTGATGATGGTGTTGTAGGTGTTATCGACATTGACCCGGTAGCGCTTTTTGTAGCCGTTGATAAAGCGGTGAAAAAACTTATCCAGTTCGGCAGAGTGGTAGTCGGGGTCACGGTTTAATTTGAGGTAGTGCTTGTTGTCAACCTCCTGTACACCAACAACGCGGTATGGGATGCGAGTATCGGGATCTACCGTGAACTCTTTTGCCAGCCCGGTAAAGTAAAGCGATATCAGTTCGTCGTACTGAAAGCTATGCTCGTCATCTACACGCACGCGCATGCCGGTAATTGAAATATCCGTTGTTACCGCGTTATAGGTTTTTCCTTCACTGTCTTCAAGACCAACTTCGATGGTAAAATTCATCCGTTCTTCGGCACGATACGGGTATTGACCAAAGTGAAAGGTTTCCAACAAGTAGGATTCGGCTTCATTATCTGCATTAGCAAAGGGCGATTGACCATTTAAAGGCTCGGCGTTATGGTCGGCTAAACTTTGGGCAAAAGCTCTTTCTTCTTCACGAGCCTGGCGCAGATGGTTATCAGCATCCAGAATTTGCTCGAAAGTATCTTGTGTGAAAACGCCTTTATAGGTTTCCAGGCCGCGCTCAAAAATTTCAATGGCGACATCGTCAAGTTGATGTCTGCGGCCGTTGTACTCGTAAGGGTGACATTCGCCGTCTACTTGATTACGTAAATCAACAGTACGGTGACAAGGAGCCGCCAAACGTCTAAGCTCCATTTTTAGTTTGAAGCGGGTCGGACCATCTTCGTTTTCAGTTAAAGACTGAAACAGCGTATCAAAGTCGGTATCGTAAACGAGCGGCTTTAACTGATCGATAAGTTGGTCAAAATACTGATTAGGCATCGAAGTCTACTATTTTTTATAATTATTCTTGAGTAATACCTCATCATAAAACGAGAAGCAGACGAATGGCAAAAGCAAAAAGTGCATATGTGTGTAATGACTGTGGTGCAGACTTCCCTCGTTGGCTGGGACAATGCACGGAATGTAAGGCCTGGAATACGCTTACTGAAATTCGTTTAACGTCTAAAACAACCTCTAATTCGTCAGACCGTCGGGGCTTTAGTGGTATTACCGATGCCAGAGTTCAGACTCTTAACGAGGTCGACTTGCAGGAAGTTCCGCGTTTCAGCTCGGGTTTTCAGGAATTTGACCGGGTTTTAGGTGGTGGTGTAGTCCCCGGTTCGGCAATACTGATAGGTGGTTCACCCGGTGCCGGTAAGAGTACTTTATTATTGCAAACCCTATGTAAGTTGGCGGAGCGTATGCCAGCGCTTTACGTGACCGGTGAGGAATCTTTGCAGCAGGTAGCAATGCGGGCACAGCGGCTTAATCTGCCAACCGACAAATTGCGTATGCTCTCTGAAACCTCGGTAGAAAGTATTTGTCAGCTGGCCGACAAAGAAAAACCTGCCATTATGGTCATTGATTCCATTCAGGTAATGCATATGGCTGACATTCAGTCAGCGCCGGGCAGTGTGTCGCAGGTTCGTGAGGCGGCAGCTTTTTTAACGCGCTATGCAAAGCAAAAGAACGTTGCCATTATTATGGTGGGACACGTGACCAAAGAAGGGCATTTGGCCGGACCTAAAGTCCTGGAGCATTGCATTGACTGCTCTGTACTTCTGGATGGCTCATCAGACTCGCGCTATCGCACTTTGCGTGGTACTAAAAACCGCTTTGGTGCAGTGAACGAGCTTGGCGTATTTGCGATGACAGGCGGTGGTTTGAAAGAGGTTTCAAATCCATCGGCTATATTCCTGCAACGAGCGGAAGACCAGGGCAATGGCTCAGTTGTTATGGTGGTTTGGGAAGGTACGCGACCGCTATTGGTTGAGATTCAGGCGCTGGTTGATTACTCGGCTCTGGCAAATCCACGGCGGGTTGCTGTGGGGCTGGAGCAAACACGATTAGCATTGTTGCTGGCTGTTTTGCATCGGCACGGTGGCTTGCAGGTATCTGATCAGGATGTTTTTGTGAACGTTGTTGGTGGCGTTAAAGTCTCCGAAACGTCCGCAGACTTAGCGTTGTTGCTTGCCATTGTCTCCAGCTTTAAAGGAGAACCATTGCCGCGCGAATTAATTGTGTTTGGTGAGGTTGGTCTGGCCGGTGAGATACGACCGGTACCCAATGGTTTGGAGCGCTTAAACGAAGCAGCTAAACACGGTTTCAAAAAAGCTATTGTGCCTGTCGGTAATGCGCCAAAAACGTCACCGAAAGGCATGGAAGTGATTGGAGTGAAGAACCTTCAACAAGCACTGGATGTGATGTAGCTTGCAGAAAAAAGGGAGCTCTATGCTCCCTTTTGATACCCTGCCTATTAACCAATAGGTTTGTATTTAATGCGGTGTGGCTCCATCGCCTGCTCACCAAACTTCTCTTTCATGTAAGTTTCGTAGTCGCTGTAGTTACCTTCGTAGAAGACCACTTCGCCTTCATCACGGTAATCCAGAATATGGGTAGCGATACGGTCAAGGAACCAACGGTCGTGCGAGATAACCATGACAGAGCCCGGGAATTCCAGAATGGCTTCCTCAAGTGCCCGTAAGGTTTCAACATCTAAGTCGTTGGTTGGCTCATCGAGCAACAGGACGTTACCGCCGGCTTTTAACAGCTTAGCCAAATGCACCCGGTTACGTTCACCACCAGATAGCTCGCCAATGCGTTTTTGCTGGTCGGTACCGCGGAAGTTAAAGCGACCGACATAAGCGCGACCATTAACTTCAAAGTTACCAATCTTCAGGATGTCGTTACCGTCAGTAATTTCTTCAAAGACGGTTTTCTTGTCATCCATGTTGTCGCGGAACTGATCGACACTGGCCAGTTGCACGGTTTCACCTAATTCGATAGAACCGCTGTCAGGCTTTTCTTCGCCGCTGATCATGCGGAATAAGGTTGATTTACCCGCACCGTTAGGACCAATAATACCGACAATAGCTCCTTTAGGAACACTGAAGCTTAGGTTGTCTATAAGCTGGCGCTTCTCGTAAGCTTTGCTAATACCGTTAACTTCAATGACCTTATCACCCAGGCGAGGGCCTGGCGGAATAAACAACTCGTTGGTCTCGTTACGTTTTTGGTAGTCGCCACTTTGCAGCTCTTCAAAGCGATTAAGACGCGCTTTGCTTTTCGCCTGACGGCCTTTGGGGTTAGTACGTACCCACTCCAGCTCTTGTTTAATGGTGCGCTGGCGTGCTTTTTCTGAACGCTCTTCCTGCTCCAGGCGTTTCTCTTTTTGCTCCAGCCAGGAAGAGTAGTTACCTTCCCATGGAATACCATAGCCACGGTCAAGTTCAAGGATCCAACCAGCAACGTTATCAAGGAAGTAACGGTCGTGGGTAATGGCAACGACGGTACCGGTGTAATCGTGCAGGAAACGTTCAAGCCAGGCCACAGATTCCGCATCCAGGTGGTTGGTAGGCTCGTCTAACAGCAGCATATCCGGCTTAGATAACAGCAAGCGGCAAATCGCGACACGGCGTCTTTCACCACCCGACAAGTTGCCTATTTTAGCATCCCACTCTGGTAAGCGAAGTGCATCGGCTGCACGCTCAAGAATGTTGTCGATGTTGTGACCGTCTTTAGCCTGCAACAAAGCTTCTAATTCGCCTTGTTCTTTTGATAGGGCATCGAAGTCCGCATTTTCGTCGGCGTAAGCCGCGTAAATTTCATCGAGCTTAGCGAAGGCTTCTTTAACATCCGCCACCGCTTCTTCAACGGTTTCTTTCACCGTTTTATTTTCGTCCAGTTGTGGTTCCTGAGGCAGATAACCAATTTGAGTTCCCGATAAAGCGCGGGCTTCACCTTCGTACTCTTTATCAACACCCGCCATAATGCGTAGTAAGGTTGACTTACCGGCACCGTTGACACCCAGAACACCAATTTTGGCCCCCGGAAAAAACGACAGAGAAATATCTTTTAAGATGGTTTTCTTAGGTGGAACAACTTTGCTCACCTGAGACATTGAATAGATATATTGCGCCATAGCGACGTAAAATCCTTCCTATCAACAAAAAAGTTACTGCATAGTTTACTGTTATTTACGAACATCCCCAAACTTTGTTGCGCTGAACTAGGCACTCATTTGTGTTTTAAGGTAAAATACCGGACAAATTAAGACCATTTAATGATTTGGAGAGCTGTAATGCTGAAATCTGAGATGAACATTGCCGACTTTGATGCGGACTTATGGCAGGCGATGCAAGGTGAAGTTGAACGTCAGGAACAACACATTGAACTGATTGCATCAGAAAACTATACCAGTCCGCGGGTTATGCAGGCTCAGGGCTCGCAGCTAACCAACAAATACGCAGAAGGCTATCCGCATAAGCGCTATTACGGCGGCTGCGAGTTTGTCGATAAAGTCGAAGACTTAGCTATTGAGCGCGCAAAGCAACTGTTTGGTGCTAAGTACGCAAACGTTCAGCCGCACTCAGGTTCTCAGGCAAATACCGCTGCTTTCATGGCTCTTATGGAAGCCGGTGATACTTTCCTTGGTATGAGTCTGGCTCACGGCGGTCACTTAACTCACGGTTCCGGGGTTAATTTTTCAGGCAAACTCTACAACGCGGTTTCATATGGTTTGGATGAGTCCACTGGCGAAATCGATTACGCCGAAGTTGAAAAGCTGGCGCAAGAACATAAGCCGAAAGTGATTGTTGCAGGCTTCTCAGCCTACTCTGGTATTGTTGATTGGAAAAAATTCCGTGAAATTGCTGACAAAGTCGATGCCTATCTAATGGTCGACATGGCCCATGTTGCAGGCTTAATTGCTGCCGGTGAATACCCTAACCCGGTACCTTATGCTCACGTTGTTACGACGACCACACACAAAACTCTTGCTGGTCCACGTGGCGGTTTGATCATTTCAGGTAGTGACGATGAGAAACTGCACAAGAAGTTAAACAGCGCGGTATTCCCGGGTAATCAGGGTGGCCCACTTTGCCATGTTATTGCTGGTAAAGCGGTTGCTTTCCAGGAAGCCTTGCAGCCGGAATTTAAAGACTATCAAAAACAGGTTTTAGTGAACGCCAACGCTATGGTTAAAACCATGCAGGCGCGCGGCTATAAAATCGTCTCCAATGGCACTCAGAACCACTTGTTCCTGGTAGACTTAATTGACAAAGATATTACCGGTAAAGACGCCGATGCAGCTTTAGGTAATGCTTTTATTACCGTGAACAAGAATGCCGTGCCGAATGATCCGCGCTCACCTTTTGTCACTTCAGGTTTGCGTTTAGGCACACCGGCTATTACCCGTCGTGGTTTTAAAGAAGCAGAAGCCGAGCACGTTGCGAACTGGATTTGCGATGTTCTGGATGACATTTCTGATGAAAGCAAAATCAGCGAAGTTCGCGAGCAAGTAAAAGCGTTATGCGCCAGGTTTCCTGTTTACGGTTAATGAATAGCAGTTGTAAAGCGCACTTAAAGGAGTCAGGCAATGCATTGTCCATTTTGCGGCACACAGGATACTAAGGTTATCGATTCGCGACTTGTTGCGGATGGGGCCTCAGTTCGTCGCAGGCGTGAATGCAACCATTGCAAAGAGCGCTTTACGACCTTTGAAACGGCAGAGCTGATTATGCCGCGAGTCATCAAAACCGATGGTTCGCGTGAGCCATTTAACGAAGACAAGCTGCGCAACGGTTTATTAAGAGCGTTGGAAAAGCGTCCTGTGAGTCTTGAACTGATGGAGCAGGCAATCAACAAAATAAAGTCGAGCATACGCGCCACCGGTGAGCGCGAAATTAGCAGCAACTTTATCGGTAGTTTGGTTATGGAAAACCTGAAACAGATTGATAAAGTTGCTTATGTTCGTTTTGCGTCGGTGTACCGTTCTTTCGAAGATATCCGTGAGTTTGGTGAAGAAATCGCACGCCTGAATGACTAATTTATTAGAACAACAGTTTGACCATATAATGATGCACCGCGCGTTAAAACTCGCGCGGCGTGGGTTAATGACAACCCGGCCTAACCCGGCTGTGGGCTGTGTCATTACTGTCGGCGAAGAAGTTATCGCAGAAGGTTGGCATCATCAGGCCGGTGAAGCTCATGCCGAGGCTCACGCTTTGCGGCTTGCGGGTACAAAGGCAAAGGGCGCAACTGCTTATGTCACTCTTGAACCCTGCAGCCATATTGGACGGACTCCGCCTTGTGCCGACGCTCTGATTGAAGCTGGCATTGCCCGCGTTGTTGTGGCTATGCGCGACCCTAATCCCCGCGTCAGTGGTAACGGGATTAAGCGTTTAGAAGAGGCAGGCATACGTGTTGACGTTGGTACGTTGCAGTCCGCAGCCGAGAGTTTGAACCCCGGTTTTATTTCCCGCATGACACGACAACGCCCGTGGCTCACCTTAAAAATGGCGACTTCACTCGATGGGAAAACCGCTTTGGCGGACGGTCGCAGCCAGTGGATTACCTCTGCGGAATCTCGCAGTGACGTGCAGATTTATCGAGCTCAGGCTGATGCTATTTTGACCGGCGCAACAACGGTTTTAGCGGATAACCCGAAGCTTACCGTACGAGTTAATCAATGGCCGGCATCACGACCACTGCCTGAACCATTAAAACAGCCAGTACGTATTATTATCGACAGCCAACATCGGGTGAATGATGATGCCCGGGTGTTTGAGTCACCGGCGCCTGTTTGGCTGGTACGCACAACGCCGGGCAAGGACACTCGTCACCCACATTGCCATGAGCTTATTATTGACGCTGACAAAGACGGTAAAGTGTGCTTAAAGGCACTGATGGTTGAATTAGCTAAACGTGAAATTAATCAGGTTTGGACAGAGTGCGGCGCAAGTCTGGCCGGCGCGCTTATTGAACAGCAACTCTGTGACCGAATGATGATATACAGCTCTGGTCAAATACTGGGTCACCATGGCCGTTCGGTTATCGACATGAGTGAACCATTAGAATTAGCTTCAGCGCCAAGATTTAAAGTTATTGATCGCCGGCAGGTTGGCCCGGATCAACGCTTGGTAGCAGTACCTCAAACACAAGATTAAGGGTAAAGCGTTATGTCACTGCATAGCACAGAAGAGATTATTGAAGACATTCGTCAGGGAAAAATGGTTATCCTGATGGATGATGAAGATCGCGAAAACGAAGGCGATATTATTATTGCCGCTGAGTGCGTAACGCCTGAATCCATTAACTTTATGGCGCGTTATGGTCGTGGACTTATCTGCTTGACGCTAACCGAGGAACGCTGTAAACAACTGAATCTTCCGTTAATGGTCGATAAAAACAACGCGCCTTATGCAACAAACTTTACGGTTTCCATTGAAGCTGCAGAGGGAGTAACAACGGGGATCTCTGCTGCCGACAGAGCGAAAACAGTGCTGGATGCCGTTAAAAAAGATGCGAAGCCCGAAGATTTAGTTATGCCGGGTCATATTTTTCCGTTAAAAGCGAAATCGGGTGGTGTGCTCAACCGCGCCGGGCATACCGAAGCGGGTTGTGACTTAGCGCGTTTAGCTGGCTTTGAGCCCGCCTCGGTTATTGTCGAAGTGTTAAACGAAGACGGTACCATGGCGCGTCGCCCTGATCTTGAAGCTTTTGCTAAAGCGCATGACATTAAAGTAGGCACCATTGCTGACCTTATTGAGTATCGCTCAATCCAGGAAAAAACCATTGAACGTGTCGCAGAATGCAGCCTTCCTACAGCCTTTGGTAAGTTTCATTTGGTGACTTATCAGGACACGATAGACAAGCAGGTGCATTATGCACTGGTTCATGGCGACTTATCCCAGGATAAGGTAACGAATGTGCGTGTTCACTTACAGGACACTTTCCATGACACCTTTTTAACGGAACGAGCTGCCAAGCGGAGCTGGCCAATTCAAAAGGCTATGTCTTATATTGCTGCACATGACGGCGTATTGGTGATTATTGGTCGTCAACAAACCCCGGACAATATCATTGCACAGGTTCAGGAGTTTGAGGCGCAGGACAAAGGTGAGCACAAACCGACTGCGTCAGCTTCAAATGCTTCACGGAATGTCGGTTTAGGTTCACAGATTTTGGCTGATCTTGATATTCACAAGATGCATTTAATGAGTTCACCAAAACGCTATTCGGCTTTATCAGGTTTTGGGCTTGAAGTAGTCGATTTTATTGAAGATAAAGACTAATTACGCGTAACGCTTTTGAAATTCATTCAGGAGTTGTTGGTGAGTTGGCGTGGCAATGCCTGCCGACTCACCTGTTTTAATCAAGTAACCGGTTAATTGGTCTATTTCAGTGCGCCTTTGCTGCTTGATATCCTGCAACATCGATGAGCTGTTTAACGCCGTCTCTTTTGCAACTTTCAATACTTCCCGGTGGCACATATTAGCGTCTAAGATTACGTTCTGAGTTTCAGCCACAGCAACGGCTTCATTAACCAAGCTTATGATTTGCGATTGCCACTTATCCTCAAGTAACTTTCCGTTTTCGCACTTATAAATGGCTGTTAATGGATTTATTACACAGTTAATTATTAACTTTAACCAGCGCCGCTGGCTAATATTCTGCTCAAGTACAAGTGGCGGGAAGGCTTGTTGAAGAGTTGACCAGGGCTCTGACTCTTCTTGCCTGACTTCGAGCCAACTGCGGCCATTGCCTCTGTGTTCAATACAAATAATACCGTTTGTGCTTTTTACTGCTCCATGAGTCGTCACTAAAGGATGCAGATTAAGCTGGCTTAATGCTTTAGGTAACTCAACCATGCCGTTATGACTCAAAACAATAGGCATGCTTTTATCAAAACCTTCAAGCGCTGTTATGTGCTGCAAGGCACTAATAACATCAAAAGCTTTAACAGCAACAATGAACACACTATTTTTTGGGATTGGCAATTGAGTTACAGAGGCTTTGTAATTGTTTTTCTCTTGTGCGCGAACAAGTTGCCATTCAATAGTTTCCGCCCGGTCATGGCGTGGCACCACAGACACCGATTCGCCGTTATCGCACAACCCGCTGGCAATAAGTCCACTAACGGCTCCGGGGCCTAGCGTAATCCAGTGGTATTTAATTGGCGTCACGCTGTTTCTCCAATGCCGTTAACGGCTTACGAATAAACCAAAGGAACACCAGACTGGGTATGACCATAACCGCGGTTAGGACAAAAAACAGTGCCCAGTTACCCTGCATAGAGTCAACAATAACACCGCTGTAGGACGCTAGCATGGTTTTACCCAGGGTCCCCAGTGAGGCCATCAATGCGTATTGGGTTGCGGTGAAAGTTCGGTTACAGAGCAGGCTGATAAAAGCAACAAAGGCAACGGTAGACCAGGCACTGGTAAAGCCATCAATCAATACTGCGCTTAAAAAGAGGTTAGTATCGGGGCCGACTAACGCTATCCAGGAAAACATCAGGTTAGATGACGCCATAGCAATACCGCCAATCATTAAGCCTTTAACAATGCCCAGGCGCAGGTTGACTGCGCTGCCAAGCAACGCAAATACAATAGTCACCCACCAGGTAACGAGTTTGGAATAGGTGCCAATTTCTGCGTTTGTGAACCCAACTTCTTTATAGAAGACTATCGACATGCGACCAAGAAAGGCCTCACCAATTTTAAACAGAAAGATAAAGGCAAGAATGGATAAGGCCAACTTTACACCGTTTCGGGAAAAGAATTCGGCTATTGGCTGAACAACAGTAATAGAAATGCGTTCTTTCATCGCTGGCCAAAAGTTAGTCAGCTTTGTTTTTATCGTGGGATCGCTATGGTAAGTCGTACGACGCACAAAGAGTACAACAACGGCCAGAGCAAGCATAACGCAGCCCAGACCGAAATAAGCATGCTGCCATTGCCAGTCAACGCCATCGACAATGAAAAAGGGTAAAGCACCTAAGCCGCTGTAACCTGTCCACCAGCCAGCTGTGGTCATTGCTGCCCCGGCGCTTTGTAGACGCCCCTCAGTTTCTGCAAAAGACTCAATCCTATAGGCATCAATGGCTATATCCTGAGTCGCTGAGCTAACTGCTATGCCCAGAGCAATAAAGCCGGCTAAGTGCAAATTGCTTGTAATATCCAGGCTCGCCAGAGAAAAGCATCCTGCAGCAATGAGTGCCTGACACAGAAATATCCAGCTTCGCCGTTGCCCTAACCAACGAGTCAGAAGGGGAATCTTGAGGTTATCAATAAGCGGGGACCACAAAAAGTTAATGGAGTAGGCGCCAAAAACCGCTCCAAAATAACCGATGACCGAGCGCGTAAGCCCTACCTCCTGTAACCAGGCAGATAAAGCGGAGCCAATCATTACCCATGGAAATCCGCTGGCTATACCCAGAACGAATATCACCCATACACGCGATTGACGATAAACTTGTAGATCCTGCCAGAACGTCGGTTTAGTGACTGCCATCAGTTTTGCGGTACAACCTCAATGCGTTTCAGAGTCGGCGGGTCAACCGGTACGTCGGCCCAGCCTATGTCATCACTGTAAGCCTGTGACTCTAGCTCAGCCATGGCCTCCAGCACTTCAATCCCCTCAACAATGCGACCAAAGACAGCGTATCCCCAGTCACCATCATCAGGGTTGAGAGAGGTGTTGTCGTTTAAATTAAAGAAAAACTGACGGGTGCCGCTGTGTGGGCCTCGTTCCCGCGCCATAGCAATAGTCCCGTATTCATTTTTAAGGCCATTACCTGACTCATTGACGATTTTCTCGTAAGAGGGTTTGTCCTGAAAGTCTTTGTCATAACCACCGCCCTGGATAACAAAATCGGGTACTAAGCGGTGGAATATGGTGCCGTTATATTGTGCTTTTTTAACGTAACGGAAAAAATTTTTAACCGTTAAGGGAGCAGCGTCGCGGTTTAATTCAACCACAATATCACCCATAGAGGTCACCATTTTCACTCGTGGGAAAGGATTATCTGGCTGAATTTCAGCGTGGCTGAAACTGAGAAATAAGGTGGCAGCAACGCCCAGTAAATACTTCGACCACTTCATGGTTAAAAGTCCTCTTGTTCTGGCAGACGCAGTTTAGGATCATTGGCAATGTCAGACAGCACAGAGTTCAACAGTTGCTTAAATTGACGTTCAATTGTGGCCTGAGCAGGTTTCAGACCGCCTGTTGAGCTGTAGGTTCCGGAGTAAAAGTTACTGTATCTGCGATTAGCGCGCGTTGCTTCGACTCGTATAGTTACACTGTGCTCAAGCTCGTATTTAATCGTGTGCAGGGTAGCGTCAACCAATGCTTTCTCAATAGTGACATACCAGGTTAAGCCGTTGTTGCTGCTCGAGCCTGTTACCGGCTGCAGTGCTTCTTCAACGATAGCTGTTAAAGGTCTTTGGGCCGGCGCGAACTCTGCTTTGTCCTCTTCTTTTTTATGACGATACAGGTATGAATAGGAGCGTTTGTCCTCAACTTTTAACTGATTTACTTTAGTGTTGAGACTATTTGTAACAGCATCAGCACTGATGATTAATGGATCAGGCTGGCTTTGACAGGCACTAATAAAAAGCGCAAAAGTAGCTGCAAGTATTATCCGAAACATATGATTTATCCTTTTTCCTGGCGGTCATTCACCTGACGTCGATTCGTGCTATGATACGATGAAACGGTATCGTCATAAAACACTCTATCATTATGAGGATACTAGCCGACAGAAGTAAAAGGTTTTGCCGTGACTAAATTTGCTGAAATTACCGGTTGGGGAAAATGTCTGCCACCGGCTGTAATGACCAATGATGACCTTGCCACCTTTCTGGAAACATCTGACGAATGGATTGTTTCTCGAACAGGAATTTCTGAACGTAGAGTGAGCCATGTCGGGACATCCGAGTTGGCAACTGTAGCGGCGCGAAACGCGCTGGCAGCAGCTGACTTAGACCCCAGCGAACTTGACCTCATTATTGTCGGCACTTGCACTGCGGACGAAATCATCCCAAACGTTGCCTCGGCTGTACAGCGTAACATTGGCGCTAAAGACGCTGCGGCGTTTGACTTAAATGCTGCTTGCAGCAGCTTTTTATACGCGATGCATGTAGCGACCCAGTCGATAAAAACTGGCGCTCATAAAAAGGTTTTGCTCATTGGAGCAGAGCGTCTTACCCGTATTCTTGACTGGACTAAACGTGAAAGTGCCGTGCTGTTTGGTGACGGGGCCGGAGCTATGGTGCTTGAAGCGTCAGACGAAGAAGTCGGCTTACTCGCCAGTCATATTAGTTGTGATGCTGATGCCCGCGATGTGCTCAGCCTTGATTTCGGCTTAAGCTTTGACCGTTTCGGTTTTGACGGAATTATGCAGTTTGATTTTGTTGGCCAGGAAATCTTTAAACGTGCCGTAAAAGGTATGAGTGCTGCAGTAGAGAATGTCTTCCAGCAAACAGGAATGACAACCGACGATATCGACGCGCTTATCCCGCATCAGGCGAACAAGCGACTCATCGATTTTCTCGGTAAAATGTGCAAAGTACCGAGTGAAAAAACAGTTATTAATATTCAGAAATACGGTAATACTTCTTCAGCAACCTTACCTATCGCTTTTGCTGAAGCTGCTGACAACGGCATTATTAAGCCGGGTGATAGTATTATGTCGGCGGTATTTGGAGGTGGGCTCACTTGCGGAGCCGGTTTAATTAAGTGGGGACAGAGAGTCACGCCGAAACGACCTAACCAGATGGAGTTACCAGCCGGCGATAAAACGGCGCTGGAACTTATTGTCCCAATGCATGAAGCAACCAAAAAAGCGTGGAAAAACCGCGGTCAGTAGACGGTGACAGGAGACGGATTTTGAGTACTCAAGAACTGGTACAGGTTTCACAAGATAACGGCATTGTACGTATACGGCTAAATCGACCTGAAAAGAAAAATGCTTTTACCCAGGATATGTACACAGCGTGTAACGAAGCGTTGAAAGCTGCAGATGCTGACAACTCAATCCATGCGGTACTTTTTGAGTCCACCGGTGACAGCTTTTCTGCCGGAAACGATTTAAATGACTTCTTAGCGGTTGAGAACTTAGACGAGTCGGCGCCACCATTTCAATTTCTGCATACGCTGGCGTGTGTCGAGGTTCCTGTTGTTGCGGCAGTTAACGGGTTAGCGATAGGTATTGGAACTACTTTACTGTTGCATTGCGATATTGTTTACAGTAGCGATGAAGCCGTGTTTGCCTTACCTTTTGTACAGCTGGGGCTGTTACCTGAGGCCGCCTCTAGTCTCTTACTACCGCAAATTTGTGGTTATCAAAAAGCGGCGGAGCTGTTGTTACTTGGTGAAAGCTTCGATGCACAGGCGGCACAGCAAGCGGGCTTTGTTAATCATATTATTTCGCTTGAGCGCCTGCCCGTAGTGGTTGATGAGACGCTCGACAAGCTGCGTAAGCAATCCAGTAAGTCGCTGCGAATTTCTAAGCGGTTACTTAAGCAACCGGCTGAATCTGTCGTTGATCGCATCAGCCGGGAAGCGACGTTTTTTGCTAAAGCATTAAGTTCTGATGAAGCTCGTCAGGCTATTGCGGCAAAGCTGCAGAAAAAGTAAGCAAAAGGCTAGCTGCGGGTTGTTTCAGTCGAATAACTGGTTCATAATGCAGCCCGCTTTGAATAAAGCGTTTATGGTGACTCTGCGGGTCCCCTCGCAACGCTAACTGGCGAACCCGGTCAGGCCCGGAAGGGAGCAGCCGTAGTCAGGGATGTGTGTGCCGAGGTGTGGCTGGTAGAGTCGCCACCCAATTTTTATTAATCGCCGTCGGGGCGTTTCCTTCCTTTAAGAAATTCTAATGCTTCCGTTATTGCTTTATGTACTTGCATCTCCATATCCAGTCGCTTTGAAGGTGGCAGGAAGAATGCCATATCCACTTCGTGACGAATGTAGCGGGGCGGTAACTGATTAAGTACCAGACAACACAGGTCAGAAAGAAACTCCTGACTGTACTGTTTTTCTAATTCCAACTCTTCTATTCGGTCGGCAACTAAGCGTTCATAGTAATTGTGGATGTCATCGTCAAACTTCATACGTCGTTCCTTCTGTTAGCTGACTTTCAGTATAGACATGATAACTGGCTCTTAGTAGTTGAGCGTGAGCGCGGACTAAACGATCCAAGTTACGTTGATAACCGCCTCCAATAACGGCAGCCAGGGGAATATCGTTGCGCTTTGCAAAGCCTAGTACAGAAAGGTCACGTTGAAAAATTCCGGCCAGACTAATACTCAGGTGACCGAGCTCATCGCGTTGATAAATGTCGACACCGGCGTCGTATAAAATAAGGTCAGGCTTAACGTCTCGCTTAATAAACTGCAGGGTTTCCTGCAAAGTATCCAGGTACTGCTTATTGGACGTATGTTTAGCTAAGGGTTTGTCTAAGTCAGACTGAACTTTAGAGAACGGAAAGTTGCGCTCGCCATGGAGTGAGCAAGTAAAAACTCTGTCGTCATTAGCAAACAGAGTGGCCGTTCCGTCTCCCTGGTGAACATCGGTATCCAATATCGCGATTTTTAAGCTTGGGTACTTAAGCAACAGTTCATTACAGGCAATTGCCAAATCATTGATTAAGCAAAAACCACTTCCCCAGTCTTTATGAGCATGATGGTAACCTCCGGAGAAGTGAATGGCGATACCACGAGTTAATGCCAGCTCAGTGGTTAACAGAGTTCCTCCGGCTGAGGTTAATGTGCGCTGCAATAAGCTTTCCGACCAGGGGAAGCCAATGCGGCGCCAGAGTGCTTTCTCCATGCTGTTTTGGCGAAGCTGTTCAATGTAATTTGAACAATGCGTACGACCGACCTGCTGCCAACTAAGAGCGCTTGGTCTATGCCACTGGTGCTCTTTGGCACCATGCTTAACTGCCCAGTCTTTTAACAAACGGTATTTTTCTATTGGATAGCGATGCCGGGGAGGTAAGTTTAATTCACTATATATAGGTGAATAAATAAAAGGGACGTCAACCTTCTTCATAACGACTGATCTTTTTCTCCAGAGTATCAATAGCCATTTGGCAGCGGTTAAGTCGTTGCTGAGCTCGTTGTATTAACACCGGATTGTTTTGAGAAACGGCGTTATCCAGGTTTTCAGTCAACCGTCTTTCATAGTCTCTGTAAGTAACAAGCTGTTGATGCAATTGCTGAATCTTATTTTGTGCCGTAATGCGGCTGTCTTGTTCTTGCTTAGGAAGCTTATTAATACGCAATGCCGTGGTTAAAGCTTCCAATTGCAGGCTCAGACGCTCCGCAAGATAATACTGAGCTTGTTGACCTTCAGTTCTTTGAAGCTGAGCAAAGGTGTCTTGAGTTTCAGTTACGTAATCAATTGCCAGATTAGAGCGTTTGCTGAAAAGTGATGGACTGAACCATTTTTCGCTCAGCTCGTTCTGCTTTTGTCGATTTTTTGCATCGATCTGTTCAGCACGCTCACTTAAATTAGTGAGCAGCTGTTCAATATGTTGTATTGACGTTGCATTTAATATCTCTCTCATGCCTTTATCTTAAAGGAATTTGGAACTTAGGTCACTAAATTGGGTCTGTCATTGAATATAGGTCGACGAATTAGTTGTTTAAAAAACGTTGAAATTCAAAAGTCAGTGTTGTTCGCCGATCAAAAAGTGATACTATTCTAGAAGGAGTAATATCCAGAGTTAGGTAGATAAGCACCTAAATTCAGGGTATGAAAAGAGTTGACGACAGGATGTTGTCCGAGAAAAAATCTGGAAATTACGCGACTCCAGATCCGTGTTCTACACTGGATATATAGCGACAGCTATAGCGCGGTTGACTCAGTTTACTTGGTTGACAGCGTATAGTCATCGTGGGAGTATTCATTGGTATTGCTGCATTTTAGGCAATAAAAATAAAGTGTAGAACTAGATCTTTTCGTCATTCAAACAACTGGTGTTTCGCGCCTTAGGCGTTGAAGCGGAAGTTAAGTCAAATTGGTTGGGAACTATGACCAAAGTAATCAAAAGAACCAAACTCGCTGCAACCCTGATGGGTGTGATGGCGTTTGCTGGCACCGGCGTTGCCGCTGCACAGCAAGTAGATGTAGCTAAGCTACAAAACGAAGAGAAGAAGATTTTGAACGCCGACGAACAGTCGCAAAAGAAAGTCGACTCTTTGTTCGAGCAGAGCCAAGATCTTCTTATCGAGTATCGCTCAGTTGTTTCTGAGTACGAGAACTTGAAAGTCTATAACGATCACGTTCAGCGTTTGGTCAATGACCAAAACGCGACGCTCGAGTCTCTCCAGAAACAAATTGATGGAATCGAACGCACTAAGCAGGGCGTTGTTCCTTTGATGTATGAAATGATTGATTCGCTTGAACAGTTCGTGAAATTGGACATTCCAATTCACCGTGAAAAGCGTATGGATCGTGTTGAGCGTCTGCGTGACATCATGGACAGCTCAAGTGTTTCTACATCAGAGCAATTCCGTCAAATCATCGAAGCTTATCAGACAGAAATGGACTACGGTTCAGGTTTGATTTCTTATCAGGGCAACCTGGAAATTGATGGTAAGGAAATTGCTGTTGATTATTTCCACATGGGTCGTGTTGCTTTCTTAGCTCAGTCTCTGGACTTGAAAAATGCTTGGATCTACAACAACGAAACCGATGAGTGGACTGCTTTGGAAGACGAGTTTATCCGTCCTCTGACCCAAGCGATTCGTATGTCTCGTAAGCAACTTGCTTACGATCTGGTGAAACTTCCAGTATTCGCAGCGGAGAGTGCAGAATGAATAAATTAATTAAATCGTTAATGATTGCAGCAGCAGTCACCCTTTCTGCCGGTACGACTCTCGCTGCACAGGCTCAGGATGAAACTGAAGCTAAGAACCTTAATGAGCTGCTACAGCTTGTTGAGAAAAATCGTGTTTCTTCTCGTGAACTTAACGCTGAACGTGAGCGTGAGTTTACAGCTGCCCGTGCTGACAAGCAGGCTTTGCTTAATCAGGCTCAGCAGGAATTAGAAGAAGAGAAAGCTCGCGGCAAACGTTTACAGGAAGAATTTTCTGAAAACGAAGTCGACCTTGCGAACAAAGAACAAGAACTTGAGAATGCCAAAGGTACCTTAGGTGAAATGTTCGGTGTTGTACGTGGTGCAGCGACAGAAACTATCGGTCGTGTTGCAACGTCAATTGTTAGCGCTCAGTACCCAGGCCGTGAAGACGTCTTGGAAAGTTTATCTGAAGCAAAAGAGCTTCCTACTCTGGAAGAACTTGAAGAGCTTTGGAAAGCGCTTCTGACTGAAATGGTCGAATCGGGTAAAGTCGTTAAATTTAATACCGATGTTACCCTTCTGGACGGTGGAACTGAAAACCGTGAAGTGGTTCGCGTTGGTACCTTTAACTTGATTTCAGGCGATCAGTACCTGGTTTATAACGACACAACTGAACAAGTTCAGCCGTTAGGTCGTCAACCGGAGGGTGCTGCAACTTCACAAGCTGAAGAGTTTACTAGTACAGAAGAAGGTTACGAAGGTGTATACCTTGATCCTTCAAAAGGTCAGATTCTTAGCCTGTTGACGGGAAAGAAGACTCTAGAAGAGCATTATCACTCGGGTGATACTGTTGGTTATGTCATTACTGCGGTATTAATTCTGGGTCTGTTAATTTCTGTATTCAAGTTGGTTACCTTGACAGCAGCTGCCGGAAAAATCCGTTCTCAGTTGAAGAATCCTGAACAGCCTAAAGACAACAACGCATTAGGTCGTATTCTTAAGGTTTACCAAGAGAATAAGAACGCTGATGTTGAAAACTTAGAGCTTAAACTGGACGAAGCTATTCTGCGCGAAACACCGAAAGTTGAAAGTGGCATTAATGTCATCAAGATTCTTGCGGCTATCGCACCATTGCTTGGTCTGTTAGGTACAGTTGTTGGTATGATTGGTACTTTCCAGTCGATTACACTGTTTGGTACCGGTGATCCTAAGATCATGGCAGGTGACATCTCTATGGCGTTGGTAACAACCGCTATGGGTCTGATCGCTGCTATACCATTGATTTTGGCTCACAGTATTGTGGCTGCTCGCGGCAAGTCTATTGTTCATATTTTGGATGAGCAAGCAGCGGGTATCGTAGCCTCGCACTCGGAGAAGGAGTAACCCATGCTTTACCTGATGGAACTTTGGGAATCTATCAGGGATTTTCTGGCTACCGGTGGCGATGTCCTGTACATCGTCATGGGGGTGCTCTTTCTAATGTGGGTACTGATGATTGAGCGTTATTGGTACCTTACAGGTGCGTTCCCTAAATTTCGTAAAGAAGTTATTGCGAAATGGGATGCCCGTAAGGACACCACCTCATGGTACGCCCATAGAATCCGTGAAGCATGGATTTCCGAAGCGAACGAAAAACTGAATGCACGTATTCTGTTGATAAAAACTTGTGTTGCCTTATGTCCGCTGGTCGGACTGTTGGGTACCGTGACAGGTATGATTACGGTGTTTGAAATCATGGCAGTACAAGGGACGGGTAACCCTCGTCTGATGGCATCGGGTATTTCGATGGCGACTATCCCGACAATGGCGGGAATGGTTGCAGCGTTATCCGGTATGTTTTTCGCGACACGTCTTGAGAGTAAAGTGCGTAGAGCGAAAGAAGGCCTTGTTGACAGTTTGCCACATCACTAAGAGAGTAAAACTATGGCACGTAATCGTAATCGAGAAGAGGAAGATGCGTCGATCGACATGACGCCGATGCTCGACATCGTCTTCATTATGTTGATCTTCTTTATCGTAACGACCTCATTCGTCAAAGAAGCAGGTATTCAGGTTAATAAACCTGAAGCCAGTAACACGACCAAGGAGCCTTCAGCTAACATCTTTATCGCAATTCGCGATACCGGTGAAGTCTGGATGGACAAGCGTCAAGTAGATGTAGAGCGTGTAGGCGCAAACATTGAACGTATGCTTGCCGAGCAGCCAACTGACGTTGTTGTGATCCAGGCCGATAAGAAAGCTGAGCATGGTGTCGTTGTAGAAGTCATGGACCAGGTTAAGGAAGCGGGTATCGATAAGATATCCATAGCTGCGGAGAATAACTAATATGGTGCGCTTTTTAGTATCTTTACTACTAGGTGCCGCCGTTACGTTTGCTCTGTTTGCTTTCATGGCTTACTTAATCGGCGGAGGAGCGCAGCGCAACGAAGCGCCGCCCCCAACCCCGGTTATTGACATCGTAACGTCGCCACCTGAGTCTGACGTTCAGGAGCGTCGGCGTACTCCGCCGCCGCCACCGCCGCCACCGGAGCAACCACCAGAGACACCACAGTCTGAACCAGATACAACAGACAGTGGAATGAACATGAACATGGGTTTTGATGTTGATGTTGGTGGAGCTGATACAGGACTTTCGGGTCCGGGCGGAGGTTTAAGTTCTGACGGTGACGCAACACCAATTGTTCGAATTGAACCGCGTTACCCGCCATCAGCTGCTCGAAATGGCACCGAAGGTTGGGTTCAACTACGCTTCACTATCGATCAACAAGGTGGTGTAACTGACGTTGAAGTCATCGATTCTGAACCTCGTCGAGTGTTTGACCGAGAGGCGCGCCGCGCTTTGTTGCGCTGGAAGTATAAGCCGAAGGTTGTTGATGGTAAGCCTGTCCGTCAGGAAGGCATGACCGTTCAGCTCGACTTCACAATGGATGGGAACTAAGAAATGAAATATATATTAAAAACATTTGTTAGTGCCCTGGCTTTTGCTTCGGTTATGTCGATGACAACGGTTCAGGCTTCGGCTCAGGATTTTGGCTTCAGCATACCGGATCAAGAGACCGTTGAGGCGCAGAAAAAAGCTCGCGACAATAAAGCTGCTTCGCAGAGTATTGGACGAGCCATCATGGACGCCTTCGAGCTGTATGAAGAAGAAAAAATTAAGGAAGCAATAGCTGTTCTTGAAGAACAGGATCCTGACCCAGGTTACGACTCTGCTTACCTGGGCCGCTTTCTTGGAAACCTTTATGCAGCCGATGAGCGCATGGCCGACGCTTTAGAAGTTTTAAAAGACGCTGTTGATCAAGACGTTCTTGGTTGGAACGACCAGGCAGCAGCGATGAAACTGGTAGGTCAAATTAGTCTTCAGGAAGAGAAATACGAACAGAGTCTTGAATACCTTAAAAATTGGATTCAATTTACAGGTAAACGCGACTCTCAAGTTTTCCTTTATATGGCTAATGCCCACTATCAGTTAAAGAACTTTGCTAAGGTCATTCCGTTTGCAGAGGCATCTTTAGAAGCTGCAGATAAGCCAGAAAAGAACGTTTACAATTTGATGATGGCCTCTTACTACGAGCGTAAGATGTATCCTGAAGCAATTGGCGTTCTTGAAGAAGGTTTAAATAAGCTTCCAGAGGTTACTACTTGGTGGCCACAGCTAGCTCAATTCTACATGTTAGAAGAAAACTTATCTAAGTCTCTTCAAACTTTGGAAGTAGCGTATTTAGCCGGATACCTGAGTACAGAGAGCCAGTTTAAAATGTTGGTTCAGTTGTACGACAATGAGGGTATTCCGTACAAAGCAGCTACTACCATGGAAAAACACGTAGAAGCTGGTGATATTGAGGAATCTGCTCGGAACTTTGCAACTATTGCAAACAGTTACCACAGAGCGAAAGAGCTTGATGAAGCCGTTTCTTGGTATGAGCGCGCAGCTGAAGCAACTAACGATTCTGGCGACAAAGGTGAATATTACCGTAAACAAGGTAACTTGATGCTGTTGAATGAACAGTATATTGCGGCAACTGAACCTTTGAAGAGAGCCCTGGACTATCTTGACCGTGAAGATGAAGGTCGTGTCTATATGTCATTAGCAGAAGCGTATTTTTATGGTGGTGACTATCGCCAGGCAATGCGGTATGTTGATGAAGCGGCAACCTTTGACGGCCAACGTCGCAGTGCTCGCAGCTGGAGAGGCTACATTAAGTCGACAGCAGAGCGAAAAGGTATCGATCTCGATTAATCACTTTTCGTTTGAACTGCATCGTAAAACCCGGCCACTGTGTCGGGTTTTTGTTTTCTAGAGGGTAATATGAAACCGAATTCAATAGGCCTTGGCTTAAGAAATGAGTTACTGGATGCTGCGTTAGCGGGTGATATTGATGCAGACTTCCTGGAACTCGCGCCGGAAAATTGGATACCCTTTAAAGGACATCGCTTGGAAACTCTGGCGAAAGTTGCCGAGAATTATCGCTTAACCAGCCACGGTCTGTCATTGTCTATTGGTAGCCAGGACCCTCTGGACCATGCTTTTCTGAAAGACATTAATCAGTTTGTGTCGCAATTTAATGTTGAAATCTACAGTGAACATTTAAGTTACTGCTCTCATAAAGGGCAGCTATACGACCTCCTGCCGATACCTTTTACGGCCGATGCGGTTTCTCATGTTTCAGACCGAATTGAAGATGTTCAGCGCTATTTAGAAAGGCCTCTAGTATTGGAAAATGTATCTTATTACGCGAGTCCGGCGCCTGAGTTAAGTGAGTTAGACTTTATCTGCCAGGTGTTGAAGCGAAGCAATTGTAAGCTATTACTTGATGTGAATAATGTCTTTGTAAACAGTGTGAATCACAAGTATAACCCTTATGATTTTATAGCCGGCTTGCCCTCAGAGAAAATTGCTTATGGGCATATAGCGGGGCACCATGAAGAGTTCGATGATCTCTATGTTGATACCCATGGTGCAAAAGTAAAAGATGAGGTGTACGAGTTGTTGGATTATGCTTATAAGTGCCATGGCGTTTATCCGACTCTTCTGGAAAGGGATTTTAACTTCCCGGCTTTGTCTGAGTTAAATGGCGAGTTGAACCAAATAAGAGTGATACAAAAGCGCCATGAGTAATGACACATTCAAACAAATTCAGGATCGCTTTGTTCAGCAACTGAAAGATCCACAAAAATCCGTAGAAGAGCCCTGGTTAGCTGATATCGAAGAGCGGCGGATGGCAATTTATCAGCGGTTACTCCGTAATAACATTTTTCGCTTTGTAGACAGCGCTTTTCCGGTCCTCAAAAAGCTATGTGATGAAAAACAATGGCAAGAAACTAAAGAGCAGTTTTTTCGTTCTTTTTCATCAAACTCTCCATACTTTACTGGTATTGCTGAAAGTTTTGTTGAGTATCTGCAGTCTTATAATGCACTTTTTGTCTTCGCGCCGGAACTCGCGCATTACGAATGGCTTGAACTCGCCGTGGAGCAAAAGCCGTGGCCAGAAAGCCATATTTGTGTGAGAGATGAGCTTCATGAAGATCAAATTATAGAGCTAAACCCAACGGCGGTTATTTCTGCGTATCAGTACCCGGTTGACGAAATTGGCATTGATTTCAAACCGGAGCAACCACTCTCACAACCGCGTTTTTTAGTTGTGTTTCGTGATGCGGGAGGAAAGGTTCGTTTCGTTCGTATAAATGCAATGACTTACCTGCTTTTAACAGAGCTACAAAGCCGCAGTCATATTAGGCTGGAGGATTTTTTTGATTTGTTGCCGGAGCTGCTACCTCAATGGCCGGCAGAGCAAATTCAGAGGGGGGCTGAGCAGACATTGCAACAGTTCGCTTCCCAGCAATTGTTATTAAGAGTAAAGAGCTGAATTCAACTTTTATCGTTGCTGAGGATCGAGTATGATCAGCACCGATTTCATCGAGAGGTAAAAGTTATGTCATCAGAAACATTTAAAGAACCGGCAGGCAAGGGCTTTTTGCTTATAGCCGTGGTTTTATTTCTAATTGCTGGCTGCTTGCCATTAATTTTACGTTTAGCACAGGTTTTTTCCGCTTAATCAGCTCCTCATTAACTATCAGGTAAGCGACATTTATGTCAGTCTCTTTGCTCGTTGTCGAGGATAAAGACAAAACCCTTCAGTCCATTTGTACGATGATAGAACCGCTTGGCTTCGAGGTAACGATAGCCCGCGACGGACTGGACGGTTTAAGTAAGGCGAAACAGCAGTATTTTGATATTATTTTGCTGGATCATAAAATGCCGGTGATGGATGGTTTGTCATTACTGAAAAACTTACGTGAATTAGAGGCTTATCAGCACAGCCCATTATTATTTATGTCTACTCAGGACATGGTAGAAATAGAGCCTAAAGCGTTAAAAGCTGGTGCAACTCAATGCCTTGCAAAGCCTTTGCATGAGGAGTTTTTGCTCGATACTTTGAAAACCTGGGCGGTGCGCTTTGTTGCCTAGTAAAGAGAGCAAAAACATGGAGTTAACTGTACAAGGTATTCGGGATTCAATAGGTGCTATTCCTGATTACCCTAAGCCGGGTATTATCTTTCGTGATATCACGCCATTGTTGCAAAACCCTGCGGCTTTTGAACTGGCAATTAACACCTTAAAGCAAAGATATAAGCAGAGCGGAATAACTCAAATAGCGGCAATTGAAGCGCGAGGCTTCATATTTGGCTCAGCGTTAGCTTATGCTATGGGCTGTGGTGTCACTCTCTTGCGTAAGCCCGGAAAGTTGCCCGGCAAGGTAGTAAGCCAGAGTTACGATTTAGAGTATGGTTCTGATGAACTGCAAATGCACGAGAACGCATTGACCGCAAACGATAGGGTCTTAATTGTTGACGACTTGCTGGCCACTGGCGGGACCGTAGTTGCGGCTCACAAGCTGATTAAAGCAACCGGCGCTGAAGTAGAGGAAGCCGCTTTTGTGGTCTCATTACCTGAGTTAGGTGGTGAAGATAAATTGCAGCAGGCAGGCGTTGCGTGCTATACCTTATGTCAGTTTTAACGAGACAGAGTTAAGAATCTCCCCTATGAGCTATCAGGTACTGGCAAGAAAATGGCGACCTTCCCAGTTTGCGGAAGTTGTCGGTCAACAACATGTTTTGAAACCGCTTGAACATGCGCTGGATAAGCAAAGGTTGCACCATGCTTACTTGTTTACCGGAACACGCGGCGTCGGTAAAACGACCATTGCGCGCATCTTAGCTAAAGCTCTTAACTGCGAGCAAGGCATTACTTCGACACCCTGCGGGCAATGCAGTGCTTGTCTTGAGATAGAGCAGGGGCGCTTTGTTGACTTGCTCGAAATAGATGCAGCGTCAAGAACGAAAGTTGAAGATACCCGGGAGTTACTGGATAACGTTCAGTATCGTCCAACCCGCGGGCGCTATAAAGTTTACCTGATTGATGAAGTCCACATGTTGTCGCGGCACAGTTTTAATGCTTTGCTTAAAACGCTGGAAGAGCCGCCTGAACACGTAAAGTTCTTATTGGCGACAACAGACCCTCAAAAACTTCCTGTGACCATTTTGTCACGCTGTCTGCAATTTAACTTAAAGGCGTTGTCGAACGACGATATTTCACAGCAGCTTAATTACGTTCTGGGACAGGAGCAGGTTCAGGCGGACGCTGACGCGCTACCATTATTAGCTCGCTCTGCTCGTGGCAGCATGCGTGATGCCTTGAGTTTAACCGATCAAGCAATCGCTCAGGGCAACGGAGCTGTGAGTATTGACAGTGTCAGACGCATGCTGGGTAATGTACCGGTCGCTGACATTGCGGCCTTACTGGACTGTGTTCTTGATGGTGAAGCTGAAAGTGTCATGCAGCGTGTTGACGCTATGGTATCTATGGTACCGGATTTAAGTTCCGTGTTGGTTGAGCTGCAAAGTTTATTGCATCAACTGGCGTTGGTACAGCAAGTGCCAGGTGCAGCAAATGCTTTTGAGAATAGCGATGTACTAAAGCCGCTATTAAGGCGCATGCCGGCCGAGTTAATTCAGGTATTTTACCGTATTGTTCTGGAAGGGCGTCGTGAGCAAGCCTATGCGATTGACGCGCGCAGCGGTCTGGAAATGACTCTGTTGAGAATGCTCTGCTTTCGTCCAGCAGAAAACGAAAGCTATAACGATACCAGTGAACTGAGAGCTACCGCGCATACCGATGTTCCTCATTCAAACTTGGCCAGCGCCGAAGTGAATGAGACCGCTGTCGAAGCTATGCCTGAGTCAGTGCCTGAATCAGAGTCAGAACCGGAACCGGAACCGGCGGAGTACGAATCTCAGTACCAAGCGGAGCCCGAACACCAAGCAGAACCTGAAGATCAACCGGAACCTGACTTCAGTTATTCGGAACCAACGGAAACACAGCAACAAGACTCCGGTGTTTCTGATCTTTTGCGTGTTCGTGAGCAGTTGGCGGAAAAAAAAAAGCCAGACAACAGTAATGAATCGGTAGTCACTCCGGTCGTTAGTGAAGAGAGGCCTACCGCTCCAGACCCTGAACCCGAAACACGACAAGAGCCCCTGGCTGAAGCTACACCAGACAGAGACTATCAATTCCCCGAGTTAAATGACGATATCCGAGAAGCCGCAGAAATTGATAAATGGAGTGCGATGATCGCCGGCATGGACATTTCAGGTTTAGCGCGTCAGGTACTACTTAATTCAGAGTTAAAAAAGGTTGGGGACGACGACTGGCTCATTCTGGTTGCAGAAGAGCAGAAAAGTTTATTGAACGATTCAACCAGTGAAGCCGTCAGAGAGTCACTAACCGGATTGTTAGGGCCAACTGCACGGGTGCAGTTTGATATTGGCGTTCCGAGTCAGCCAACGCCTCTTATGGTGCAGCAGCATATTGATCAGTACCGGCATCGGCGTGCTTGCGAAATATTGCAGGCCGACACCGGTGTACAGGAATTACAGCAAAGGTTTCAAGCGCAGGTTGATGAATCATCAATTCAAGCGCGTTAATTTTATAAAGCTTAAACGAGGAAATAATTATGTTTAAAGGTGGAATGGGTAACATGATGAAGCAGGCGCAACAAATGCAGGAGCGCATGCAAAAAGCCCAGGAAGAAGTGGCTAACATGGAAGTCACTGGCGAAGCCGGTGCCGGGTTAGTAAAAGTGACGATGCTTGGCAACCACAATGTTAAACGTGTGAGTATTGACCCAAGCCTAATGGAAGACGACCAGGAAATGCTGGAAGACTTGATTGCAGCTGCGACCAACGACGCTGTGCGCCGTGTTGAAGAGACCAGCAAAGAACATATGTCAGAAATTACAGGCGGCATGGGCTTACCTCCTGGCTTTAAAATGCCGTTCTAAGAAGTAAGGTCAGTTCATGAGTATTAGTCCGGCAATTGATCAGCTTGTTGATAATTTAAAGCGTCTGCCAGGTGTTGGTCAGAAATCAGCACAGCGTATGGCATTTCATTTGCTTGAACGCGATCGCGGCGGCGCCTCCCGGCTTGCCGAATCTTTGCAGTCCGCTGTTGAAAAAGTGGGGCACTGCGAGTGTTGCCGGACCTTAACTGAAGAGCCGCTGTGTCGAATTTGCAGCAATCCGATGCGGCGTGAGAACGGTGTGCTCTGTGTGGTTGAAACACCCGCCGACGTACTTGCGATTGAACAAACTTCGCAGTTCCAGGGCCGCTACTTTGTGTTAATGGGGCATTTGTCGCCGCTGGACGGTATTGGGCCGTCAGACATTGGTCTGGATGAGCTTGAGCGACAGTTGCAGAATGAACCCGTTGAAGAGATTGTTCTGGCAACGAATCCGACGGTAGAAGGTGATGCTACCGCGCACTATATTGCCGATATTGCCGCCCAACAGAATATCAATACTACCCGAATAGCTCATGGCGTGCCGGTTGGTGGTGAGTTGGGCTATGTCGACCAAACGACTTTAGGTCACGCTTTCAGCGGTCGAAAACAATTTTCCCGATGACTTGAAAATATCTCCTGCGCCCCCATTGTTATTGGCATAGGTAATAACAGCAGGAGAAATATACTATGGCGGAAGCCGGTCAAATGGAAAAACATGGATTTCAGACAGAAGTAAAACAACTGCTTCACCTGATGATCCATTCTCTGTATTCCAATAAAGAAATTTTCTTACGCGAACTGGTCTCAAATGCGTCCGACGCAGCGGATAAATTGCGTTTTAAAGCCTTAAGCGACAACTCCCTGTATGGCGACGACAGCGACCTGCACGTTCGGGTTTCTGTTGATAAAGACAGCCGCACTATCACTATCAGTGACAATGGCGTTGGCATGACTCGTGACGATGTCATGAACAACCTGGGAACCATTGCCAAGTCAGGTACCGCTGAATTCTTTGGTCAACTGTCCGGCGACGAAGCAAAAGACAGCAAGCTTATTGGTCAGTTTGGTGTTGGCTTCTATTCAGCCTTTATCGTTGCTGATGAAGTTACCGTAAGAACTCGTTCAGCATTAGATAAAGACGCTCGCGGAGTTGAATGGCGCTCGCAAGGTGAGGGTGATTTCGAAATTGCTGACATTGATAAAGCCCGGCGTGGCACAGATATTATTCTGCACCTGAAAGACGATGCCGATGAATTCTTAGATGAAAACCGTCTGCGTGGCATTATCAATAAATATTCAGAACACTTGAGTATCCCGGTTCAAATGTGGAAAGAACCGGTACCTGAGTCAGAAGACGACGAAGGCAACAAAGTAGAAGGGCAACCCGGCGAATGGGAAACTGTAAACTCAGGTCAGGCACTCTGGACTCGTGAGAAGTCAGAAATTACTGACGAAGAATACAAAGAGTTTTACAAGACTGTCGCACATGACTTTGATGAGCCACTTTTATGGAGCCACAACAAAGTCGAAGGCACGACCGAGTATACTAATTTACTGTATATTCCTAAACGCGCTCCGTGGGACTTGTGGAACCGTGAGCAGCAGCACGGTGTTAAGCTTTATGTGAAGCGCGTATTCATTATGGATGACGCTGAGCAGTTAATGCCCACTTATCTGCGTTTTGTGCGTGGCCTGGTCGATTCAAACGACTTACCACTGAACGTTTCACGTGAAATTCTGCAGGACAATAAAATTACCCGTGCTATGCGGAACGGCAGTACCAAAAAAGTGCTGCAGATGCTGAAAAAGCTGGCAAAAGACGATAAAGAACAGTATCAACAGTTCTGGGATACTTTCGGTAACGTTCTGAAAGAAGGTCCGGCAGAAGATCATACTAACCGTGAACGTATCGCTGAACTCCTGCGTTTTGCTTCGACCCACAATGAAGGCGCGGTTCAGTCAGTCAGCCTGGATGACTACATTGAGCGTATGAAAGAAGGTCAGGATAAGATTTTCTACATTGTGGCCGACAGCTACGAAGCCGCCAGAAACAACCCTGCGCTGGAAATCTTCAATAAGAAAGGCATTGAAGTTTTACTGCTTTCTGAGCGTATCGATGAGTGGTTAATGAGCCACCTGACAGAGTTTAAAGAGAAGCAATTGCAGTCGGTTACTCGTGGTGATCTGGACTTAGGTGAACTGGACGACGAGGAAGACAAAGCTGAACAGGAAAAAGCCGAAGAGGCCTTCAAAGCGAACCTTGAGCGTTTTGAAAAAGCATTAGGCGATAAAGTGAAGAAGGTTCGCGTAACTCACCGGTTAACCGACTCGCCAGCTTGTATCATTACCGATGACAATGATATGAGCACGCAGATGGCCAAGTTGATGGAAGCGGCTGGACAGGCGGTTCCTGAAACTAAGTACATCTTTGAAGTGAACCCCGAGCATCCACTGGTAGAACGAATGCTGACTAAGGACGAGGACACATTTAAAGAGTGGGCCGAGGTATTATTGGACCAGGCTACTTTGGCAGAACGGGGTAACCTGAAAGACCCGGCCTCTTTTGTCACCCGCCTTAATAAATTAATGCTAAACGCTTAATTTTGCACCTTCTGCTGCGGGTAAGTCATTGCCCGCAGCGTCTTTCTGAGCTTGTAATAGCCCGCCCGTCAGGGTAAAGTTCGGGGCAGACTTTTGAATCATACAAAGAGGTTTTCTATGCGCATTATTTTGTTAGGCGCCCCAGGAGCTGGAAAAGGAACTCAGGCACAGTTTCTGATGAACACTTTTGGGATCCCTCAAATTTCCACTGGTGATATGCTGCGTTCAGCAATAAAATCGGGTTCGGAATTGGGTAAAAAAGCCAAACAAGTGATGGACGCCGGGCAACTAGTGTCTGACGATATCATCATTGAGTTGGTTAAAGAACGTATTGCCGAGCCGGACTGCCAGAACGGCTTTTTGCTCGATGGTTTTCCAAGAACCATTCCACAAGCCGATGCAATGCGCGATAACGGTATTGAAATTGATTATGTACTGGAGTTTGATGTTCCGGACGAAATTATCGTTGATCGTATGAGTGGGCGTCGTGTCCACCCTGGATCAGGTCGTGTTTATCATATTGAGCACAACCCTCCGAAGGTAGATGGTAAAGATGATGAAACTGGTGAAGAGCTGGTGATTCGTCCGGACGATCAGGAGCAGACGGTTCGCAAACGCTTGTCGGTTTACCATGAGCAGACAGAGCCTTTGGTTGAGTACTACCAGAAGCTGTCTGAGGAAGGGAAAACAGAGTACCACAAAATTGATGGTACGCAGCCTGTCGACAAAGTCAGTGAGCAGCTTGGTGACTTGCTTAGAAAATAACAGGTTTAGCAAAAGGCTCACATGGTGAGCCTTTTTTGATGAAGCCGACTAACAAAGAAAAATAAGGGGCAGCAAGTGACATCACAACTTACAATTACCGGTTTTTATGCCGGAGTCTTAACCTTAATCTATCTTGCCCTGGCGGCGCGTATTATACGCTTACGCTGGAAGCACCGAGTCGGTATTGGTACCGGCGAAGCTCAGGATCTAAAAGCAGCCGTTCGCATTCATGGCAACTTTATTGAATATGTGCCGTTGGCTCTTATTCTATTTGCTATGATGGAAGTTCAGAATGCGCCTTTAGGCTTACTGCATGGCTTAGGTATTGCGCTGGTTATTGCTCGTTTATGCCATGCCATTGGGTTAACTCGCAGTGTAGGTGTTAGCCTGCCAAGAACCATTGGTGTATTAACAACTTTTGCCGTTTTGCTATTAGCTGCTGGCTACGGTATCGGTCAGTTTGTTGGTGTCAGTTTATCTTAAAGTGAAGTTATGTCTGAAATAGAACCCGGAATTCATTTATATGGCGAGCAGCAAAATCCCCCGGTCATTTTGTTGCACAGCTCGCAGAGTGCCAGTACACAGTGGCGAGCTCTGTTAAAGGACTTAGTGAGCAGCCACTTTGTTATTGCGGTTGATCTCCTTGGTTATGGGCAGGCGCCTAAAGTTGAATATACGGCGAACTTTCGGCTGGAGCAGGAGCTGCCACGTATCCTTTCTGCTGTCGAAAGTTTACAGCTGAAGCAGCCCGTTCAGCTGGTCGGACACTCATACGGAGGTGCCGTTGCGCTAAAACTGGCATTAGAGAAGCCCTTTGAGATTGCCGACGTGGTGGTTTATGAGCCTGTGGCCTTTCATGTGCTACCGGATGACTCGCCGGGCATGCTGGAAATTCAGGAAATTAGTCAGGCAATGCATGGCAGAGACGCGAAAGAATGCACTCGCACTTTTGTCGACTACTGGAACGATGCCGGTTATTTCGATGCTCTGCCGGAGCGAATCCAACAGTTAATGGTTGCCCAGGCCGATAAAGTAGCGCTGGACTTTGATGCATTGCTTAACGAACCAAGGCGCCTGGCTGACTACAGTGGTGTTGATCAAAACCTGCTGCTGTTGCAGGGCGATCACACTCGGCGTAGTGCTAAGGCGGTTGCTGAGGCACTGTCCACGGTTTTGCCTAATATTACAAGAGAATCGGTTACTGCCGGGCATATGGGACCACTAACTCACCCGGCGGATGTTAACCAACGTATTCTGCGCTTTTTGCGCAACCAACCTCATTAACCCAGAGAATAAGAACGAGTGAACTGGTGGAGCAATAACAAAGACGAATGTCATAAACTGGCCAAACTGACCGGTCCCATTCTGGTTGCCCAGCTCACTCAAATGCTAATGAGTGTGGTCGACACGGTCATGGCAGGACGCAAGGGCGCGCTTGACCTGGCGGCTGTGTCCGTTGGCGGAAGTATTTTCGTGCCCGCCACGTTATTGGTGTTCGGTCTGGCGTTGGCATTAGCGCCAATTATCTCTCATCTCGATGGTTCTAACTCGCACAAGCGCGTTGCCAATATATTGCAGCAGGGCTTGTATGCGTGTGCCATTGTCGGTGTCATTACCTTAATTGGAATGTCCTCCGCTCCATGGTTACTGGATATTATGGAAGTGGAAGATGACTTCCGTGCTATTACGCTGGACTACCTATTTTATATAGCCTGGGGTATACCTGGCTTTGTTATATACGCGGTACTAAGAAATTTCTGCGAAGGTATGTCGAATACCATGCCATCGCTAATCATTGGCTTCATTGGCTTACTGATCAACATACCGGCAAACTATGTCTTTGTGTACGGTGAATTTGGCATGCCGGAGCTTGGTGGTGCGGGTTGTGGTCTTGCTACCGCTATCGTGCTGTGGGGTATGGCTCTCTCTATGGCCATTTATACCTTTACCGCCAAACGTTACAAACGGTTAAGGTTACTGCGCCGCTGGTATCGTCCGAACTGGGACGATGTCACCTACGTTATTCGTATCGGTTTTCCTATTTCAATGTCACTTTTTTTTGAAGTGAGTTTGTTTGCGGCCGTAGCCTTACTCATAGCTCCTTTGGGGCCAACGGTGGTTTCTGCTCATCAAATTGCGCTGAACATCAGTTCGCTGGTGTACATGGTGCCGCTGAGTATCTCTATGGCGGTAACGTTACGGGTTGGCTTTGCGTTGGGAGCAGGAGACCCGAAAAATGCCATGTTGAGCTTTAAAATCGCTATGCTGTTTGGTGGCGCATTCGCAACGGTCAATGGGCTTATCATGTATTTGGGGGGAGGCTGGTTAGCAAGCCTCTATACACCGGACCAGGACATCATTAACTTAGCAGCCACTCTTATGGGGCTGGCGGCTATATTCACCGTGTCAGATACTTTCCAGGCCATTTCTATAGGTACACTGCGTGGCTATAAAGACACCAAGTACCCGATGATCCTCGCTTTTATTTCCTACTGGCCATTTGGTCTAAGTGTGGGCTTTATTTTGGGGCGTACCGACTGGGTAGTACCGGCAATGGGGGCCGCAGGTTTCTGGATAGGCTTTATCAGCGGTCTAAGTGTTGCAGCTGTCCTGTTGTCATTGCGCTTACGCCGCGTATCCCGTCGATACGAGCGTAAGCACTTTCGTGAGCAGTTAAACAGTGCCGCTTAACCGCGGCGCTTAGCTAACACCTCCAGCACGTCCTCCAGGCTAAGCTCATTGGCTCGCAACGCGACCAGCAAGTGATAAAGTAAATCCGCACTTTCATTAACCAGCTCGTCTTTATCGGCGGTTGCTGCGGCCAGAGCAACTTCAACGCCTTCTTCTCCGACTTTTTGTGCAACTCGTTTTAACCCTTTGGTAAACAAGCTGGCGGTGTAGCTTTTACTGGCATCCGCGCCTTTGCGACTGGCAATAAGCGCATCCAGCTCGTGCAGTAAAGGTTTAGGTGCTTCGGCAAAGCAGCTGCGGTTGCCTAAGTGGCAGGTAGGACCATCGGGCAGAGCCTGAACCAGTAATGCGTCGTTATCGCAGTCTGAATAAATACCTTCAAGCTGAAGGTAGTTTTTTGAGCTCTCGCCCTTAGTCCATAAACGCTCTTTACTGCGGCTGTAAAACGTTGTTTTGCCAGTTGCTAAACTCTCTTTAACAGCGTCAGCGTTCATATAGGCCTGCATCAGGATTTCACCGGTTAATGCGTGTTGCACCGTGCAGGGTAGCAGCCCCGACATTTTATCCCAGGCTAGCTGGTCTATTGTATCTAACTTAATTCTCATTGTGTCTCCTGAATCGCTTCTATAGGGCGAACAGCAACATTATTCGCTGCCATAGCGGCTTTTACGTCGCTAATACTGAATATATTCTTATGAAAAACCGACGCTGCCAGTGCGCCATCAACTTTAGCTTGCTGAAAGGCATCGACAAAATGCTGAATTTCGCCGGCGCCGCCAGAGGCGATTAAAGGTACAGAACAGTATTCACGTAAAGCTGACAATTGAGCGATATCGTAACCCCGGCGAACACCGTCCTGATTCATACAATTCAGAACAATTTCACCGGCACCGCGAGAGATAACCTCCTGCAGCCAGTCCTTCGTTTGCCAGGCCGATTTACGAGACTTACTCTCGTCACCGGTAAACTGGTGGACTTCATATTGATCAGACTGCTCGTTATAAAAGCTGTCGATGCCAATAACAATGCATTGCTGACCAAACTCTTCGACCAGGGTATTGATCAAGTCCGGGTTAAGCAGAGCAGGCGAGTTAATGGAAATTTTATCCGCACCCATAGACAGCATGGTCTGTGCTTGCTCAACCGAACGGATGCCACCGGCCACAGTGAATGGAATATTAATTTCGCGGGCTACTCGTTCCACCCAGGACTTGTCTACCGTACGTCCGTCAGCCGATGCTGTAATGTCATAGAACACTAACTCATCGGCGCCGCTTTCTGCATAACGTTTAGCCAGAGGCTGAATGTCACCAATAACCTCATGATTACGGAACTTAACCCCTTTTACCACTTGTCCGTCACGAACATCCAGACAAGGAATTACGCGTTTTGCCAGCATGCCAGTGCCTCCTGCATCGTGAAAGCGCCGGTAAGTAAAGACTTACCAAGAATAACTGAGTCACAGTTAACGGCTTTCAAATCTTTAAGATCATCTAAGCAACTGACACCACCGGATGCCTGCCAGACCACTTGTGGGTAAAGTGCTTTATAGCGCTTGTAGAGCTCGACATTGGTGCCTGTCATGGTGCCGTCTTTACTGATATCGGTACAAAGCACATGGCGACAACCTAAATCCAGATAGCGTTTCAGAATATCATCCAGTGTATGCGTGCTGGCCTCTTGCCAGCCGTGCGTAGCCACCATTGCATTGCCATCTGCGTCAATATTGACATCCAGAGCAAGGACTATCTTTTCAGGTCCGTAGGTCTGGAACCAGCGAGTGACTTTATCCGGATTATTCACCGCAGTTGAACCAATTACAGCACGTTCAATGCCGGCTTCAAATAAGGCTTCCAAATCTGCTGTTGTGCGTATTCCGCCTCCTGCCTGACACCGCATTCCTGACTCTGAGGCAAGCTTAGCTAGTAAGGTTTGTTGTCGTCTGTCAGGATCTTTGGCACCGTCTAAATCCACCAGGTGCAGCCATTTTGCACCTGCCTCAGCATAAAGCTGAGCCTGGCCTAAAGGTGTTAAATCAAATTCAGTTTTTTGCGCAAAGTCGCCCTGATACAGACGCACAACTTTTCCATCGATAAGATCCAGAGCAGGGATCAGCATAATTTTAACTCCAAAAAACGTTTCAACAGAGCTTCGCCGGTTTTACCTGAGCGTTCGGGGTGAAACTGCGCACCAAAATAGTTGTTGTGTCGTATCATAGAGGCAAATCGTTCACCGTATTCGCTACTGGCAATGGTGTACTCATCAACGGCTACAGCAAAACTGTGTACGAAATAGCAGTAGCTGTCGTTTGTGTCGACTAATGGGTTGTCGTCGGTTGGCTCCAGTGTATTCCAGCCCATGTGCGGCAACGGAAGACCATGCTCGCGAAGGCGTTTGGTTTTCGCCGGAATCAGGTTAAGACAATCAACGTCACCTTCTTCTGAGTGCGAGGTCAATAATTGCATACCCAGACAAATACCCAGCACCGGCTGGGTTAATTCCCGCAGCGGCTCTACGAGTTGCTTTCGCTGTAAGTTACGCATAGCCGCGGCAGCGGTACCTACGCCGGGCAAAATGACACAGTCAGCGGTGCGTATTTGTTCTGCATCATCGGTAATAAGCACTGAGTAGCCCAAACGTTCAACTGCAAAGCGAACAGACGTCAGGTTGGCACACTCGGTATCGACAATCACCACATTCATGCCAGCATCCCCTTACTCGACGGCAACTGTTGGTCTCCAGTTTTGGTAATAGCCTGACGCAGAGCCCGGCCAAACACCTTAAACAGGCTTTCAACCTGATGGTGGGTATTACCCTCGGTGGTCGATAAGTGCAAGCTCATTGCCATGGCGTCGGTTAACGAGCGGAAGAAGTGCTCGACCATTTCGGTGGATAACTCGCCGACTTTGTCGCGGGTGAAATCTGCTTCCCATTTCAAATAGGGACGTCCGGATAAATCGATCAGACATTCCGCCCGGCATTCATCCATAGGCAGAGCAAAACCAAAGCGGCCAATACCGCGCTTATCGCCAAGCGCTGAGCGTAATGCCTGACCCAACGCCAGAGCAGTGTCTTCAATGGTGTGGTGATCGTCAATGTGCAAATCACCCTTAACCTTAACCGAAAGCGAGAAGCCCGCGTGTGTGGCTATTTGCTCAAGCATGTGATCAAAGAAGCCAATACCGGTATCAAATTCGCGCGGTGCCTGACTGTCTAAATCCACCTTAATGTTAATATCCGTTTCCCGGGTGGTACGTGTAACTGACGCTGTACGCGGGTTGTCCAGTAGCTGGTGAACAATGGCATCCCAGTTGAGTTCTGTGCGGCTGTAGTGCAGGCCTTCAATACCCATATTCTCAGCCAGTTGCAGGTCGGTTTCACGGTCGCCAATAACGTAGGAGTTGGTAAAGTCGACACGACCTTCTTTCAGGTACGACTTTACCAGCCCAAGAGCAGGCTTGCGGCAGCTGCAGTTATCACTGTCAAAGTGAGGGCAAATCAAAACATCGTTAAAGCGAATACCTTGTGATTCAAACACCGCCATCATTAAGTTATGTGGCGCATCAAAATCAGCTTGCGGGAAGCTATCAGTACCCAGACCGTCCTGGTTGGACACCATCACCAGCTGATAACCCGCCTGTTGCAGTTTCAGCAAAGCCGGTACCACGTTGGGCTCAAATACCAGCTTCTCAACGCTGTCCAGCTGTTTGTCTATAGCGGGCTCTTCTACCAGAGTCCCGTCGCGGTCAATAAATAAAATAGGCTTCTGGCTCATGAAAAATAATCCTTTAACTGTTGAATCAGTTCGTCATTTTCGGCGGCGCTACCAATGGTTATGCGAACAACGTTTTCCAGCCCCTGCTGAGCCGACTGATTACGTATTAATAGGCCGTTATCGGCAAGTGATTTCACTAAACCAGCGGCATCTTCACACTGATACAATAAAAAGTTCGTGTCACTTTCCGATACCAGAGTCAGTGGTGTTTGCTCTAAAGCTGTTTGCACACGGTCGCGCTCGGCTAATAAGCTTGCTACCTGCTGCTGAAGTCGTTCCAGCGAACTTGTTTGCAAAGCCTGAACCGCAATTTGCACTGTCGGGTCTGGCAAAGGGTACGGCGCCAGAACTTTTTGCAGTAGCTCAATGATGTCGTCATTCGCCAGCAAAAAACCGCAGCGAATGCCGGCCAGAGCAAAAGCTTTAGACAAGGTGCGTAGCACTACCAGGTTCGGGTATCGTCTCAGCCAACCGGCAACGCTGTTACCAGAACTAAACTCAATATAGGCCTCGTCGACAACCACAATAGAGCTTGGAGAGTGCTGTAAAACTTGCTCAATGTCATCCGGATTCAACCTGTTGCCCAGAGGGTTTGAAGGTGAACATAAGAAGATAACCTTAGACTCTGCCGCAGCGTCTATCACTGACTCGGTGTCCAGTTGCCAGCTCTTCAGTAAAGGGACTTCATTTACGCCAACGGCAAAGGTTTTAGCCGAAATAGCGTACATACCGTAAGTCGGCGGGCAAATCAGTACTTTGTCCTGACCGGGTTCACAAAAGGCTCGTATCAGTAATTCAATACCTTCATCCGACCCGCGGCTGCTCAATACCTGTGAGGATTCAACTCCGGCGTATTCAGCGTAGGCCTGGTTCAGCGGCTTAGACTGAAACTCCGGGTACCGGTTAAGCTTGCTGTCATCGACAGTGAACGAGTTACTGTACGGAGACTCGTTGGCGTTCAGCCAGATATTGCCGCCGCTCATGCTGCGACGCGCTGACGCATAAGGCGTTAACTGCTTCAGGTGCTGTCGCTGTAACTGCTCAACAATGCTCATGGCTTATTCTCCGTGCGAATAGTTACGGCACGCTTGTGTGCGTCTAAGCCTTCAACGTCGGCCAGAGTGGTAATGGCTTCTGCTAACTGGCGTAGCCCATCCTGACTGGCTTCCTGTACCGTATAGCGACGGTAAAAGTCGACCAGTCCAAGGCTGCTGTAATTGCGGGCATAGCCATAGGTTGGCAGTACGTGGTTGGTGCCGGTGGCGTAATCACCGCCGGATTCCGGCGTATAGTGTCCGACAAAGACAGAGCCTGCGCGGGTTAACTGTGGCAGCAGCTCACGCGCGTTATCCGTCTGAATAGAGAGGTGTTCGGGCGCGTAGGTTTCGCTAATGGCTATGGCTTCATTCATGTCTGAAACCACCAGTAGACGACTGGCCTGTAATGCCTGCTCGGCAATATCGGCACGGCTTAACTGAGCGCACTGTGCAATCAGCTCCTGTCGTACATTTTCGGCTACAGCCATTGATGGCGTAAGCAAAATAACCTGAGAGTCAGGGCCGTGCTCAGCCTGCGAGAGTAAATCCGCCGCCACATAAGCGGGGTTTGCACTGTCATCAGCAATAACCAAAAGCTCGGAGGGGCCTGCCGGTAAGTCCATGGCACAGCCGCTGTCATTTTGACTCACCTGTTGCTTGGCTTCGGTCACAAAACTGTTTCCCGGACCAAAGACTTTACCCACCGCGGGCGATGACTCTATGCCGTAGGCCAGCGCGCCAATTGCCTGAGCGCCGCCACACAGCAGAATATCAGTCACTCCGCAACACTTAGCCGCGTAGAGCAGGGCGGCTGGTAATTCACCCTGCTTATTAGGCGGGCTAACCATAACCACACGCTGACACCCGGTAATTTGCGCCGGCACACCCAGCATTAATGCAGTGGATGGCAAGGTTGCGCTGCCACCGGGAATGTATAAACCGACCGCATCTAACGGCGTATAACGCAACTCACACTGCACGCCTGGCGCGGTTTCAATGCTTAAGTTCTGCGGGCGCTGTGCTTCGTGAAAGCGATAGATCGTTTGGTACGCGGTGTTTATGGCGCGTTTTATTTTGTCATCTAAACCCGCTATAGCCGCATCGACTTGTTCACTGCTCATGCGCAATGAGGTCGCCTCCGGGTTGTCGAACTCGCGGGTATAATTCAGTACCGCGCGCTCACCGTTATCACGCACGTCGCTTAGAATAACAGAGACTTTCTCACGTAAAGATTCCGCCTGAGCCCGTCCGGGACGCGCTAAGCGTTGAGCTTGCTCCGCTTCCGACAGGCTTTGCCACTGTTCAATGGGTATCTGTAATTCACTCATGATCACCCCATCATTTTTTCAATAGGCAATACAAGTATTGAACTGCAGCCCATAGACTTAAGATCTTCCATGGTTTCCCAGAATAGCTTCTCGGTGCTGACCATGTGTACGGCAACTTGCTCGTCGGTGTGGCTAAGCGGCAAAATGGTGGGGGTTTCTGCACCGGGTAATAACTCGACCACTTGCTCTAATTTGTTTTTTGGAGCGTGCAGCATAATGTATTTGCTTTCCCGCGCCATTTGCACACCGTCTATGCGTGGCAGCAACTGATCTATCATGGCTTGTTTTTCTTCCGACAGGCTGTCAGCGCGTTGTATTAGCTGAGCCTGGGAACGGAATATCACATCTTTCTCTACGAGTCCGTTCGCTTCCAGCGTAGCACCGGTGGATACTAAGTCACAGATAGCTTCAGCCAGACCGGCACGGGGAGCAACCTCCACAGAACCAGTCAGCATTACCGTACGCGCATTCACGCCGTTGTCTTTCAGGTAACGCTTAAGCAACTGAGGGTAGGTGGTTGCGACTCTTAAGCCGTCTAAATCTTTTAATGACTGATACTGGCTTTCTCGTGGAACCGCCAACGACAATCGGCACTGACCGAACTCAAGTCCACGTAATGGCTGATAGGCCGCGACAGAATCGGTTGCAATGCGCTCTAACCGAGCTTCTTCCAGCACGTTTTCGCCAACCAGACCTAAATCAACCACACCGTCCATAACCAGACCGGGAATGTCATCATCACGAACGCGCAGTAAATCGATAGGATGACTGGTGCTGTGCGCAATTAAACGCGCTTCGTTAACACTGAATTTCACGCCACAGGCGTTCAGCAGTGCCATAGATTCTTTACTCAGTCGTCCAGATTTCTGTATCGCGATGGTTAAACGGTCAGTCATAACAGCTCCTAAAATAAAAAACCCCCGAAGGTGGATGCCTTTCGGGGGTTGTATAGTCAATCGAAAGGCTAGCGTTTATACGGCTAGCCCAAACATTAAGTTCACGGCTAAGCCATACAATTCCAATGATGATGGTGGTGGCTGTGAACAAAATGCATGATTAACGCTCCAAAGAAATAAATGTACTTCGTTAAGTTGTATAGCACTATAACACTTGAGAAATGTAATGCAAGAGTAAACTTATTGGTTATTCAGTCGATATCAGGTTATTATTTAACCAGTGGTTGTATAGTCAAATAAATAACAAACCTTCTGAAGAGGCGTAAGACAAAAGCAATGGCTAACTTTGATGCAATGGTTCCGCTGATCCCCAAAGACACTCGTGTGCCTGTGGACCACGCCCGTGAGCAGATGAAAATCAACCAGGTTGAAAAAATACAAGAGCTTCGCGCCGTCAATGAAGAAGAAGGTTCGACTGTTAACAGCGACAAGCAAAGACAGGAAAATGAGCAACACCAGCAGCAAGGCCAGCCATCTGCTCAAACGGAAGTTGAAGAGCTTGCAGATGACGATGAAACCTCATCTTCAGGACATATAGACACCTACGCCTGAGCAAACATCTATGTCATAATACGCGTCTATTTTTTTAGCGGTTAGGGTTATGGCAACAGTTCTATCAGTATTTAAGCCAACAGGCGAACTGGCGCAGGCAATTACAAACTTCCAGCCGCGGGCCGCTCAGCAGCAGATGGCAGAAGCCATAGCTGCCACCGTTAAGAAAAAAGGCCAACTTGTTGTTGAGGCCGAAACCGGTACCGGGAAAACTTTTGCGTATCTTGCTCCAGTTCTGCTGGGTAAAGGTAAAGCCATTATTTCCACCGGAACTAAAAACCTCCAGGAACAATTGTTCCACCGTGACTTACCCACGCTAAAAAAAGTGCTGGCGCCTGAAAAAGTTGTCGCCTTACTTAAAGGTCGTTCAAATTATTTGTGCCTGCACCGCATGGAACAGGCGGTTCAGCAAGCCGGCCAATTCAATAAAGACATTCAGAGTCAGTTAATTACCGTCAAGCGTTGGTCGACATCGACACGCAGCGGCGACATGGGGGAGTTGAATGCTCTGCCGGAAGACGCCTCGGTTTTGCCTCAGGTTACCAGTACTCAGGACAACTGCCTGGGCCGCGACTGCCCGGTGTATGAAGACTGCCACTTAGTCAAAGCCCGCAAAGAAGCCATGGAAGCCGACATTGTGGTGGTGAATCATCACCTTTTCTTTGCCGATATGGCGCTAAAGGACACGGGCTTTGGCGAGTTGATTCCCAGTGTTGATACTGTGGTGTTTGATGAAGCGCATCAAATTCCGGATATCGCCAGCCAGTACTTTGGCGAAACAGTTTCCAGTCGACAATTATCCGAATTGTGTGAGGAGCTTCAACGTTTGTGTATGACTGAGCTTAAGGACTTGTCTCAGGGCAGCGCTATGGCTCGTACGTTATTGCAGACTCTGAAAGACTGGCGATTGCTGTTTCCACGAGACCCTATGCGCGGCAATTGGCGTGACTGGCGTAAAAAGCCGGAGGTGGCGGAAGTCGCAGAGCGTGTGCAGGAACGTCTGACTTTGCTGACCGAGGTTATGAAAACCGCCATAGGCCGTAATAAAGACCTGGATAACTTGCATGAACGTGCCGAGCAGCATCTCTACATATGGCGTCAGTTAATGGATGTGGATCGCACGGGTTACAGCTTCTGGTTCGAAACCACGCCGCGGCATGTCAGTTTGCACCAGACACCGTTAAGCGTTGCTAAAACCTTTGGTGGTTATATCAAACGCAACAAAATGAGCTGGGTGTTTACCTCCGCAACGCTGGCTGTTAACGGCCAGTTTGACTACTTTACCAAGCGTCTGGGTATAGAAGAGGCCGATACGCTGTTGCTGGAAAGCCCATTTGACTTCGCCAGCCAGGCTAAATTGTGTCTGCCACGTTATTTGCCCGAGGCCAATGATCCAAACCGGCATCAAATGCTGACAGAAATTGCTGAGCAGTGCGTTCAGGTAAACCGAGGCGGCACATTTTTGTTGTTTACCAGCCACCGAATGCTGCAACAAATGGCAACAATATTAAGGGACCGGTTGGACCGGGATATTCTGGTTCAGGGCGAATCGGGCAAAACAGAATTATTGGAAACCTTCACGAAAAAGGGCAATGCCGTTCTGTTGGGAACCTCTTCTTTTTGGGAAGGGGTCGATGTACGTGGTGAGGCGTTACGCTGCGTTATTATTGATAAACTCCCGTTTGCATCACCCGATGACCCGTTATTAAATGCCCGTGTTGAAGACGCACGGCTACGTGGCGTTGATGCTTTTAGCACGATACAATTACCACAGGCCATCATTGCTTTAAAGCAGGGGGCAGGGCGCTTAATTCGCGACAAAGACGACTCCGGCGTATTAATTGTTTGCGACAGTCGTCTGGTTACGCGCCAATACGGCAAACAATTTTTATCCAGCCTTCCGGCTATGTCACGAACCCGCGATTTAAATCAGGCGCTGGAATTTTTAGCGCAGGTTGCAGAGAAAGATGAAACCAAAAATGAAGAACTTACTAGCAGTTGATACATCAACTGAAAATTGCTCCGTGGCTTTACAGTGGCAAAACACCTTTTTAAGTGAAGCGATTGAAAGCCCAAGAGAGCATTCGCAGCGGTTACTGCCTTTTGTTGAAAAAGTACTGCAGCAGGCAGAAACAAACTTGAATCAGTTGGACGGGCTGGTTGTCGGTGTCGGCCCGGGAAGTTTTACCGGAGTACGTATTGGCGTGTCGATGGCGCAGGGGCTGGCTTTTAGCTCCGAACTGCCGGTGTTTCCAGTCAGTAGCTTGCAGGCGTTAGCGCAGCAGGCTATACGCAAGCATGGTGCAGAAGCCGTTGTTGCCTGCATTGATGCACGCATGGGCGAAATTTATTACGGCCTTTATCGCAGCAAGAATGGTGTTGCGGAAGCTATAACAGAACCGGCTGTTGCGGTGCCATCTGCGGACTTGTTTTCAGAGCATGATCTGCAAGGATTCTATACGGCGGGTACTGGTTGGGATAACTATTCTGACGTGCTGGATCCGAATAAAAAATTAAAATACAGCAACGATTGTCGGCTGCCACTGGCAGAGGATATGCTTACAGTCGCTGTGAAAGGTGAGGTTTCAGCCGTAAGTGCGGAGCATCTGGAACCGCTTTATGTACGTAATGAAGTAACCTGGAAAAAATTGCCGGGTCGGTAACTTGCCGAATGGCACTGAACTCGCCATAATAAAACCAGTCTTAGTAACAGATGAGTCATCGTTGACGTGCGAATTAATCCGCAAGCGGTTCAGCCGCTAAACAATCAGCAGCAGGCACCGCAAAGGCCTGCGCCAGAGGATCAGCAACGCCAGGGGAACAACCGGGCGGAAGTTGCTGAGTCCCGGCAAGTTGTCCCTAATGTGCGGCAAAGTCAGCGGCGTGCGGAACGGTGGGAGTCATTGAATACGTTTTACGATGAACCACCACAGCGTTCTCAGAAAGCACTCAATGCGTATCAAAATATCGCGTTAAGTGAGAAAAGAGAACAAATCACGTCAATGTTTGGTGTTGATGTTTACGCCTGAGTGAGGTCTGTTATGAAAATTATTTATGCATCATTAATGGCATTGGTGTTGGTGGGCTGCTCCTCAGTCCCTGATGAAATTGCCAGTGAAAACGAAGAGGCTTTAGTTGGCTATAAAGTCGCTAAACACCAGGGCGAGAAAGTTGCCGGTGAACCTGCCCGTTGGGGGGGAGTTATTGCCGATGTTCGCAACGCCGAAGACCATACTGTTCTGGAAATTGTCAGTTTTCCACTGCAGCGTTGGGGTCGTCCTGAGGTCAGCGATAATAGCCAGGGTCGTTTTTTAGCCGTGGTAAATGACTTCATTGATCCCGATGTTTATAAGCAAGGGCGTTCAATGAGCTTTGTTGGTACCATTGGCCAAACGCAACAAGGCAAAATTGGCGAGTACGTTTATACCTATCCGGTTATTGAAGCAACAGGCTATTACCTGTGGCAGCCTGAGCGCAAGAAAAGCCACGTAGAAGTTGATTACTCACCGCTTTGGTTCCGTCACAACTTCTATTCACCTTATTACCCATACCGTTACCCTGTTCCGGTGCGTGTTCGCGTTCAGGACAATTCTGGTACACCTGCTAAAGACCGCAATTAATCCACCAAATAATGGATTACCGCATTGCATTAGACCAAGCCACCCCAGTCAGTTATGAACTCGACTGGGGCACGGTAAGAGGCCTTTGTTGGGGTGACCCAAACGATATTCGTGTGGTCGCAACTCACGGTTGGTTAGACAATAGCCACAGCTTTTTACCTTTGGCCGCAAATTGGTCAGCTGATCGCGGTGGTCTGTTAGCACTTGACTGGCCCGGGCATGGTCACAGTGACCACAGACCTACAGGTAACTACTATCATTTTATCGACTATGCTTATGACTTATGGCAGTTGATTGAGCAGCAAGGCTGGCAGCAGTTAACCTTGTTAGGTCATTCCATGGGTGGCTTTGTCAGTAATGTTGTGGCGGCTTTGTGCCCCGAACGGATAAAAAGTTTAATCCTAGTCGAAGCTTTTGGCTTGCTGGTCTCTGACGGAACCAATGCCAGAGAACAGTTACAGCAGGGCTTTGTAAGCCGGAAAAAATTAAAGACGCCACGTTGGCGCAGCCACAGTAATTTTGACTCTGCAGTGGATGCTCGTGCTGCACAGGCAGATTTCTCGTCCGACTTGGTTAAGCTAATTGTAGAGCGCGGTTCTGAACTTCGTTCAGATGGGCGCTGGCATTGGCGGGCAGATGCCAGAGTGAAAGCAACGTCGCCCTATAGATTGCCCAGTGCAGCTGTCGATGACCTTCTGCAAGAGTTGACTATGCCGGTTGTCGTAGTGCGTGGCAGTAAAGGCTATGACAAGTTAGAAAGCGCGTTAGAAAAGTGGCAGCATAAAGTATTAAAGCTCAGTTGTGTAACGCTGGAAGGTGGGCATCACGTGCATATGGAACAACCTGAAAAAATAGCTGAATTGCTCAAATCACACGTTTAGCGGTTGTTAACGACTAGGATTAACTGGTCGGATATGCGATGATTGCGCCACTGAAAATAATGATAAATAGTGAGAGGCGGAGCCTTTTATGGATAAAATTTGGCTGAAAAATTACCCAGCAGGCGTACCGGAAACCATTGATCCGGATCATTTTGCGTCATTAGTTGATATACTGGAACAGTCCATAGAAAAGTACGGCGAGAAAACGGCGTTCGTCAATATGGACTCAGAAATGAGCTTTAAAGAGCTGGGTTTGAAGTCTCGCGAATTTGCGGCCTACTTGCAAAGTAAAGGGCTGAAAAAAGGCGATGCAGTTGCGGTCATGATGCCAAACCTGCTTCAGTATCCGGTGGTCTTGTTCGGTATTTTACGTGCCGGAATGACGGTTGTTAACGTCAACCCACTTTACACTCCGCGCGAGCTAAAGCATCAGCTGGTCGACTCTCAGGCAAAAGCCCTGGTTATTTTAGAAAACTTTGCTCACACCTACGACAAAATAAAAGACGAAGCTCCGCTTGATTTCGTTATCACCACACAAATTGGTGATCAGTTACCTGTGCATAAGCGCTTCTTGGTGAACTTTGTTGTTAAGTACATAAAGCGCATGGTGCCTTCTCATAATGTAAAAGAGACCGTTAGCTTAAATCAGGCAATGGCGAAAGGCGCAATAGCCGAGTACCAGCGCCCTGAGGTTACCGGTGATGACATTGCGTTTCTTCAGTACACCGGCGGAACCACCGGCGTAGCAAAAGGTGCCATGTTATCTCACCGCAATATGGTGGCTAACCTGGAACAAGTGTCTGCGTGCATCACTCCTATTATGAGTGACGGCGAAGAAACCATCATTACGGCGCTACCGCTTTATCATATCTTTGCGTTAACAGCGAACTGCCTGACTTTTATTAAGCATGGTGGTAAAAACGTACTTATTACTAACCCGCGTGATATGCCGAATTTTGTGAAAGAGCTTAATAAGTATCCTTTCTCAATGATCTCCGGTGTTAACACCTTGTTCAATGGTCTGTTGAACACCAAAGGCTTTAAAGACGTTAACTTTTCTAACCTGAAAGTTGCGTTGGGTGGCGGCATGGCAGTTCAGAAAGCGGTTGCCGAAGAATGGGAACGTGTCACAAAGTCTCGTTTGCTTGAAGGCTATGGCTTAACCGAGTGTGCGCCTGTTGTTACCGTTAACCCGTATGACATTGAACATTATACTGGCAGCATTGGTTTACCGGTACCCAGCACCGATGTGCGTATTGTTGATCCTGAAACCCGCGAAGAAGTGCCTTTAGGTGAACCTGGTGAGCTGGAAGTAAAAGGCCCGCAAGTTATGGTCGGGTATCTTAACCGTCCTGATGCTACTGCTGAATCGATTAAAGACGGCTGGTTTGCAACGGGTGACATGGCAACCGTTGACGAGCGTGGTTACTTCAAAATTGTAGACCGTAAAAAAGATATGATTTTAGTTTCGGGCTTTAACGTTTATCCAAATGAAATCGAAGATGTTTTAGCCGATCACCCTAAAATTCTTGAGTCGGCTGCTATTGGCGTGCCGCATGAGTCTTCGGGTGAAGTGGTTAAAGTCTTTATTGTGGCAAAAGACAAGTCATTAACAGAACGTGAAGTGATTGATTTTTCTCGCGAGAACATGACCGGATACAAAGTACCTAAACTGGTTGAGTTTCGTGATGAACTGCCGAAGTCTAACGTAGGCAAGATACTTCGCCGCGAGCTACGCGACGAGGAAGACGCTTGACTCTGCCGTTGAACCTACCCGAGTCGGTACGCCAGTACCGGCTCGTTACTGAAACTCAGGAATTAGAACGTCTTTGTCAGCAAGCTAAAGAAGCTGGCTGGTTTGCCATTGATTCTGAATTTGTCCGCGAGCGCACTTACTATGCTCAGTTGGGGCTTTTACAAATTTATGCCAACGGCACAACGGCTGTTGTGGATCCTCTCGCCGATATCGACTTAGAGCCACTGTGGGAGCTAATTGCAGATGACTCCGTTGAAACAGTCCTGCATGCCGGCGGTGAAGATATTGAGCTGTTTTTCCAGCAAAGTAATGGCCGTCAGCCTAACCGTATTTTTGACAGTCAAATAGCCGCAGGTTTTTGTGGGCTCGGTGACTCTATGGGCTATGCTCGTTTGGTCGATGCCTTATTTGATGGCGTTGAGTTAGATAAAAGCTTGTCACGCACCAACTGGCTGAAGCGCCCGTTAAGCGAAGAGCAGCTGGATTATGCCGCGGCTGACGCCAGCTACCTGGCGGTAATGTACCCTTATTTGAAGGCTTTGTGTGAGGAAAAGGGCTGTCTGGATATTGTGTACGAGGAGTCGCAAATTCAGGTTCGAAAACGCACACAAAGCTGGCCGGATGATTTGTTGTATTTAGCTGTAGGTAATGCCTGGCAGTTAAATGCACGCCAGCTGGGCGCACTTAAAATTCTGACGCCATGGCGTTTGCATAAAGCGCGCGAGCGGGATATTCCACTGGGTTTTATAGCCAAAGACGGCGTGCTACTTGAGCTGGCTCGCAGAATGCCCAAAAGCGACGAGGAGCTAAGCCGAATTCCGGACTTAGCGCCTATGTCCCGGAAGTATTCTGGGCGGGATATTATTCGCTGCATTCAGCAAGCTGAGCAGGTGCCTGAGTCCGAACTGCCAAAAACGCTTGAACGCTTAGACGACATGGAAGGCTATAAGCCAACCTTTAAAGCCATAAAAAAAGTGGTGTCTGAACTTGCCGAAAAACTGCAGGTACCTGCATCCCTGGTCGCGTCACGTAAACAAATTAATGACGTTATTAACTTTCACTGGCAGTATTCAACGCAGCAACAACAGCGTTTGCCGCAACCCGACTTAATGATGGGTTGGCGCAAGCAAGCAATTGGGGCAGAATTACAGGCTATAATTGGTTAACATAGTATTTGTTAACCATTAGTGCGCTTAGCCCTTATTCAGGAGAACTGCCATGCTGTGTGATGTTTATCGCAGCTTAAAGAAAGCCGATACCTACCTTTACTTGCCTCACGGTAATGAATTCACAGAAGTACCTGACGTTTTGTGTGAACAGTTTGGTCGCGCCGAAAAGGTTATGACAATAAACCTTGCCGGGCGTGAACAGTTGGCCCGTTTAACGGTCGAAAAGCTACAGGAACATTTGCAAAACGATGGTTTCTATTTGCAGTTGCCACCGAAACGAGAGGAACTTCAATGTTAACAAATACAATAAAATTCACAGGGCTGGCGTTATGTCTGGCTTCTGTAGTTACGCTGAGTGCGCCGGCTTTTGCTTACCAGGATACCGATAAGAAAGCGAAAGAAGAGAGCAGTGAACAGGTTGACCAACAGTTTGCCACTTACGTTGAAGCCCTGAAAGCTGAAGCCATTGAAAGCGGCTATAAGCAAGATACCTTAGACAAAGCCTTTGCTAAGGTGAAGTACTACGAGCGTGCAGTCGAACTGGATAAAAATCAGCCTGAATTTAAACTCACACTCGACACCTACCTGCCGCGTGCGGTTCCGGAGTGGAAGGCTGACAAGGCACTGGAAAAATACAACGAGCATAAAGAACTGCTGGAAAAAGTCGGTAAAGAGTACGGTGTGCAGCCACGCTTTATTGTGGCGCTGTGGGGAATTGAAACCAACTTTGGTTCATTCACCGGTGGTTTTGATGTGGTTTCGGCTTTAACTACCCTGGCTTTTGATGGTCGCCGCGAAGAGTTCTTCAAAAAGCAGCTCTGGGAAGCTTTGACCATTATTGAAGAAGGCCATATTGCGCCCGAACAGATGAAGGGTTCATGGGCTGGTGCTATGGGGCAAACTCAATTTATGCCCAGTTCTTTTATGAGTTACGCAGTGGACTACGACGGTGACGGCAAAAAAGACATTTGGGGCAGCTTCCCGGACGTTTTTGCTTCAGCGGCTAATTACTTAAGCTCTGTTGGCTGGAAAGACGACGTAACCTGGGGACGTCAGGTGCAACTACCTGAAGGCTTCGATGAGTCACTGGCAGGCCTGGATACCAAGAAAAAACTGGCCGAATGGGCCGAACTGGGTATTACCCGTTTCGATGGTTCGGAATTACCGTCGCGTGATGATATTGTCGCCTCAGTTGTTATTCCTGATGATAACGAAGGCCGCGTTTATCTGGCTTACGCTAACTACGATGCGTTAATGCGCTGGAATCGTTCGCATTACTTCGTAGCGGCAGTGGGCTATTTGTCCGACCGCATTCGTTTCCCAAGGTAATGACTTGTCGGCATTGATGAAATGGTATGAGCAGCCACTGCATACGCTGAGTCACGCACAATGGGAAGCCTTGTGTGATGGTTGTGGGCAGTGCTGCTTAAATCAGCTGCAAGACGAAGAAGATAATCTGTATTCCACTGACGTTGCTTGTCGGTTATTAGATACCGACACCGCACGTTGTACTGACTATGCACACCGAAGCGAACGCGTACCTGCCTGCGTTACTTTAACGCCGAATAACCTCGAAGATGTCTATTTTATGCCTGCCAGCTGCGCTTACCGGCTGCGGGCAGAAGGACAACCCTTGCCTGAGTGGCATCCATTAAGGCATGAGGGTAGCAAAGAGCCAATGAAAAAAGCCGGCTATCATGTTGCCGGCCATTGTGTCAGTGAAGCGAAGTTTAAAGGCGATCTTGAAGACAGAATAGTGACCTGGCCCTTAACTTAAAAGCGCTTTGAACTATTTGTGGTAAAGCACCAGCCCGTCTTTTTTCTTAAACGACGCAATAATGTGACAGACAGCCACAATAATACCTATCAGTAAAAAGCCTGCGAAAATTACCGTCATCCAGCCCGGCATACCTAAGCCAAGCCATTGCCAGTCAATGTCACCGCATAAGCCGGGGGCGGCAAAAAGCCCGGGCATCCATTCATGCAGCGGTGCCCAGCCCGGGAAGTTTGGCGCGCTTTCACACACGGCAAAAAATGCGTTTTTTGAAGTCTGTAAGTCCCAGTGATCGTAAGCAATGAGCAAACCCTGGTAACTGCTGTAAAGCCAGCCAATTAAAGCTGCCCAGCGAGTTAACCAAAAGCCCGAACCAAACAGGCCAACAATGGCAGCCAGGCCAATGCCGACCACTGCCATACGCTGATACACGCATTTGACGCAGGGCTCTAAACCCAGAACCATCTGGAAATACAACGCTGCCGCTAACAGTCCCGAACATCCTAAAAACAATAATAACCAGGCAAAAGGTTTGTTAGGCCACTGACCCACAGATAGCATGGTGATTTTCCTTAAGAAACTGTAAAAACGTAGAAACCATACCCAAATAGCTTGGTGTTGTCGATATAAAGCCAGAAGTTATCTTGTCCGACCTCACAGAAGACTGCTAGAATCGCTCTATTAGTCAGTACACAGGCGGGAATATGATAATAAAAGCTAAAAGTCCGGCGGGTTTTGCCGAGGAGTACATCGTAAAATCTATCTGGAACGGGCATTTTGCACCGGGCACTATCTTACCCGCAGAGCGTGAGCTGTCTGAACTTATTGGTGTTACACGAACCACTCTGCGTGAAGTGCTGCAGCGTCTGGCACGTGACGGTTGGCTGACCATTCAGCACGGCAAACCCACCAAAGTGAACAACTTTTGGGAAACCTCCGGCCTGAATATTTTAGAAACCCTGGCACGTTTGGACGAAGACGGTATGCCTGAGCTTGTGGATCAGCTGTTATCTGCGCGCACCAATATTAGTGCTATTTATATTCGTGCCGCTATTCGTCATAACCCACAGCGGGTTATCGAGCTGCTGGAACCCACCAGCGAGCTGGAAGACAACGAAAAGACCTTTGCCGAGTTCGATTACCAGTTAAACCATGACTTAGCTATGGCCTCCGGCAACCCTATTTATGTGTTGGTACTAAACGGCTTTAAAGGTCTGTACGCACGTATTGGCCAGTACTACTTTTCATCGTCAGAAGCTCGCCAGTTAGCACGCGACTACTACGCCGACCTAATTGCCGTAGCGCGCGAAGGCGACTACAACGAGTCGGTAAATCTGGTTCGCCGGTACGGTTATGAGTCCGCTGAAATTTGGCATGGCCTGCGTGGTGATATGCCAAATGACTTGGTGGATTGATTAGGGGAGCTTTTTCAGTTTTCTTGATAAAGCCTAATTTCTTATTATTTAGTGCCTGATGATTCTTACTGAGTTGTCAGGCATTTTTTATGTTCGCTTTATTTCCTTTCGGTTAAAAATCCATAGGTTCACAGCGCCATTTTAATAAAAGTCTAAATTTTAACCACTACCTGCCGATAACCAGTTACGGGCTATACTAAAATCAAGTTATAGTCGACTTTTCAGGAACAACATCATGTCAATTATCTCAGGCAATGGCACTTCTGTAGCGGGCGTTGGTAAGCAAAATACCAATAATGTAAAAGCGGATGACAATCGCAATACGAAAGAGGTCGCTCCAAATTCCAGGCAGGCACAAAACGAAGCCATTTTACGTGCCCATGAGCGAGTATCGCTTAGCAGCAATAATGACGCACTCAGCTTGCTGTATAAAACCGCACTGGAAGGCATTAATGCTGAGCTAGAGCCGGTAATGGGCAAAAATGCGGTGAAGAAAACTTATGAGTCCGGTACGGATACTTCCCCCAAGGCTACGGCGGATCGTATTGTTTCTTTTGCTACCAACTTTTACAGTCGCTATAAAGAAGTCAATGCAGGCGAGTCTGAAGAAGAAACCCTGAACAAGTTTATGGAAATTATTCGTGGTGGTATCGAAACGGGCTTTAAAGGCGCCAAAGATATTCTTAGCAGCTTTCAGGTGTATGAAGGTGATGTTGAAAGCGATGTCGATAAAACCTATGAGCTGGTTATGAAAGGTCTGGATAACTTTCGTGAAAAAATGCTGGAACTGGCTGCCGAATCTGAAGAGTCTGATAGCAGCGTTGAGGATTAACCTCAGTGCTTTTATAGTGCGTACATGGAAAGAAGTATGGCTGTAACAACAGATGTTTAAAAGACTGCGTACGTGGTTTGAAAACCGGCGCATTAAAAAAATGGGCTTCACAGAAAGCGAGTGGGAATCCGCAGTCGCAGATTGGCCTGTTATAGCCCGGTATAAAGGTGCTGAGCGTGATGCTCTGCGGGATATGACCCTTCGCTTTTTGGTGCGTAAAAACTTTGCTTCAGGCGGCGGCTTCCAATTCAACGACGCTATGTGTCTTAAAATAGCAACTATGGCCTGCGTACCTGTTTTGCACCTTGGGTTAGATTGGTACGATCACATCTATAGCATTATTCTTTATGAAGGCGACTTTGTACCTAATCGTCCTTACCGTAGTGACGACGGTGTTGTTCACACTCATAGTCCGGGGCTAAGCGGCGAGGCCTGGTTGCAAGGCCCGCTGATTCTTTCATGGCAGTCGGTGTGTCATACAGGCCCTCATTCCCGTCACGGAAAGGCCGCGAACGTTGTCATACACGAATTTGCGCACAAGCTTGATATGTTGCGCGATGGTGCCAATGGCGCACCACCCATGCATCCCGATATGAAGCCCGGAGAATGGCACGATATTTTTTCAGCGGCCTGGGAAAGGCTGCAGAGTGACTCAGTTCATCACAGACCGTTACCACTAGACGGTTACTCGTTAACCAGCCCGGCTGAATTTTTTGCCGTCTGCAGCGAGACTTTTTTTGAAGACCCAGAAACGATGAAAGAGCATATGCCGGAGGTCTACCGGTTATTGTGTCAATTCTACCGCCAGACTCCTTGTTAATTACTCTGCGCTAACGCTCACTTCCATAGCAACGCGTTCACCTTCGGGTGAACCGGCCTTTTTAGGCTCCAGAATGCGGACTCTTTCAGCTGCTATAGCTGTATCTGCGTCGGCATTAACCAAAGCTTCCCGCACCGTTTCAGCGCGGGCATTGGCTAAAGATTTGAGTTCAGAGTCTGTAATTGGTTGCGCCTCAATGACTTTTTCAGCCAAATGGTTTCGATAGGCCAGAGCATCGAACGCTGGCTCATCGGTTGACTCACTTTGTTGATCAGTGAAATGCGCCTTTACGGTTGCAAGTTCGGCTTCCGGGTAATGAGAGGTGAACATTGCCTCTACAATGTCCTGGTTTGCCTCGCTTGTCAGGCTGGAGTCTGATATTTTCCGGGCTTGCTCCGCGAGCTTCTGCTGCAGGGCTTCCTTCGCTTTCGCTCGTTTTAGAGGCGGGCTATCAAAGCTTTTGTTGAAGGGCCCAGCCAACTCCAGAACCAGCTGTGGCCGCTGGTTAAGGGCTTCGCGAAGCTTGTTTATCCGTTCTCGTTGCGGTGGACTCAGGTCTGTGCGGCCCGCCGAAAATTCAATCTGGCCAAGCTCTTCTGAGTCAGCGCCGACAAGGCTTGCCAAAAAACTAAAAGGTGCTGTAACTACAGAGGTAATGGCATTGCCCACGGCTTGTTTAATCACTTTGCCGAAGTCGAATTGAGGGTTGTCGATATCTCCTGTTACCGGTAGCGTCAGGTCAATAACACCATCGCTGTCCTGTAGCAGTGCTATAGCAAGGTCCAGCGGCAGATCCATGGCTTCGCTGGAAGTCATCTTTTCACCGAGTTTCAAGTCATGAAGCAGTAGGTTGTTTTCGCCATTGAGTTGGTTGTCGGTGACGCTGTAGTCGAGGTCAAGATCCATAGTTCCGCCTGCAATTTTACGGCCCGCGAAGTTCACTGTATAAGGCGAGTATTCCGGAATCTGGAGGTTGCGGAAACTTAGGTTAATATTGGTCTGGCGAGCAGGGTGCCAGGCGTGCACGGAACCATCGACACGCGCCGAGCCATACTCTGCAACCTCGCCTTCCAGGTTAATTCGTGCCGGTTCGGCCGATTGGGAGCTTAAGGTTGATACCTCTCCGTTTAATGTATGGATGCGGGTTGAGAAGGGCAGCGGCAAAGAATTATCGGCAAAGTGGATGGTGCCTTCGGCCAACTCAATAGCTTCAATGGTGATACTGAACGGATCTGTGTCCTCGTTTTTACTGTCAGTCGCTTCTGGAGACTGAGTGACGAGTTGCCCAAAGTTAGTGGTTTTGTCCTCGTAAATGACGACCCGGCCAGACAAGCCTTCAATGGTAATGGGGTCGGTCTCAACCTGCTTATCGTTGAGGCTGAGGTTAAGTTGTTGAGTTTCAAGATTCTGCCAGCCAATTAGCGGTTCATCCTTGGTGCCTTCTCTGATGCTAAGCGAGCTAATACCGGCAGAGCCCTGGAAGGCAAAAGGTTGCTGTGCATCTGTTTGTATTTTCCCATTGAGAGTCAGGGTTCCGCTATCAAGCCGTACGTTCATGAATTGCTGCAGGTAGGGCTCGGCCTGCATCAGTGCCAGCTCATTAATGCAGGTACTGCCTTCCAGAGTAAAGGTTGGCAGCACCTGAAGTTGACCGTCGAAGTTAACTTTGCCGCCTTCGTAGAACTGCGCATCCAGGCGTAGCGGAAAGCTCGTATCCTTTTGCAATGTGAAGTCTTGTAGCGACACTCCGATACTCTGTAATGCCAGCGACACTTGCTTCGTTTTTTCGCCGTTTTTTAAGTTGTCGGCGAAGCGCAAAACGCCCCTCTCCACATTCAGTTTTCTGATCTCTAAGGCAGGCAGTTGTGCTGGTTCACTTTCTTTAGGTTCCGTGCCTGTGTTTTCAGCGGCTAACCGCGAAAAGCGGGTTTCGCCCGAGGTAAAGCGTTCTTCCTGAATAGTAGGCTTGTCAAGATGTATGGTTTCGAAGGTCCAGGCTTGGTTGGTGATGCTCGCCCAGGTGAGGTCGATGAACAGACGTTCCCAGCCAAGTAACTGTCGCTCATCGACGTCGTCCAGTTCAAGGCCGTTGATTTGCAGCGTCAGGGTGTAGGGGTTGGTTTGTACTGACTCTATGCGAAGTTCACGGTCAAAATCTTCCTTTGCGGTATTCACCGCCACGTACTGAATAACCAACGGCAAGGCAAAAAATCCCAGCAAAGTGTACAGAACAACCAGTACAATCAGCCAGAACCGAATTCGGCGTGGAGAGGCCCATCTCGTTTTCAGGTAGCTACCGAACCGATGTAGTGAACCTCTGTGCATAAGTCAGCCTCTATTTGAATTACCAATAAGCATAGTGTAGACGCCTCAGTGTGACACGTCATTTCTAGCAGAAGGTTGTCGAGCGGAACTATTGCATCAGGAAAGAGCCCGATATAGTGTTGATTGAAAATTAGACGCAAGGAGTCACACATGCGTAGTTGGAGTTATACACTGCTTACTGCCTTTCTACTCGGGCTGACAGCACCTGTTTTTGCAGACGACAAAGCTCCCGAATACGATGCCCACTTAAGTGGTTATTCGTACCCATTTGACGTTCAGACCTTTGAGTTTGATAGCCAGCGACAGAGCCTGGAAATGGCCTACATGTATTTGCCCGCCGAAAAGGGGCAGCCAACCGTGTTGCTGTTACATGGCAAAAATTTTGCCGCCGACTATTGGGAAGAAACCGCTAATTACCTTCATGAAAAAGGTTACGGGGTGCTTATGCCGGACCAAATTGGTTTTGGTAAGTCGTCCAAACCGGCACATTATCAGTTTTCTTTCGAAGCCCTGGCTAATAACACTAAGGCGTTATTAAAGTCTGAGGGTATTGAACAAGTGATTGTTATGGGTCATTCCATGGGCGGAATGCTGGCAACTCGCTTTGCGCTAAACCATGACACTATGGTTGAAAAACTGGTGTTAGTTAACCCGGTTGGCCTGGAAGATTATCTGCGCTATGTCGAATACAAAGACCCAGCGTTCTTTTACGAGAATGAGAAGGGTAAAACCATTGACCAGATCCGCGCCTACCAGCGCAAAAACTACTATGACGGTAAATGGTCAGAAGATTATGAAGAGCTTATTGAAATTCACGTAGGTTGGATAAATGGAGATGACTGGAATCAGGTTGCCTGGAATAATGCGCTAACCTACGACATGATTTTTACCGGCAATGTGTCTAATGAGTTTGACCAGTTGGTGGTGCCGACACATTTGATTCTGGGAACGCGTGATACTACAGGCCCCGGTCGAGGCTGGAAGAAAGAGGGCGTTAATTACGAACTGGGTCGCTACGATAAACTCGGTGAAATTGTGGTAGAGCAAATTCCGGACGGCTACCTTTATGAACTGGAAGGTATTGGTCATATGCCGCAGTTTGAAGCTTTTGATCGCTATCGCGAGCAGTTGGATAAAATCTTTTAGGTGACCTTAAAATAATAACGAAGAGGGTTATCAAGATCATGTCATATAGGATAAAAAAATGAATTTCCACCGGTTTTGAGCCGGCAAATCAGGTAAACTAATGTAGTAATCTTAATGGGGTTATTACAACAAAAATAGGTGACTGATGTTTAATAAGTGGGGGCTAATGACTTTAGCCATTGTGGGGGTGTCAGGCTGTGCCTCTATCTTTCAAAATCCAGAAGCTGAGTTCGAATCTTTAGTTAAAACCAATGGCTTTTACTACTCTGACGGCAATTCAAAAGCAAAAAAAGCAATTGAAGAGCAATTGGCTAAGTTCAACCTAAACTCAGAATCTCTCGAATCGACTTCAACCAATAACAGATTCGCTATCCTTACTTTCGATGATTTATCCGAAAATAAGCTTACTTATATTATAGGGTCGGGAAAAATAGTAGAAGGCAAAATAGATAAGCAGCTCATTGAGAAAAAAGTAAGTAGCAAGTATAGAGTTTCCAGTGATCGGAACGGTGGTTACAGAATTCGGTTTTATGAAAATACCGGCAGTTTGCATTCTGACTATTTGTTACGAGCCAATAGTAAAGGTGATATTAGAGATTTTACATTTATAGCTAAGTAGCTATAGGTGTCGATGAATCTAATCGTCCATATGGCCGGTAAGTTTTTAATATAAACGAAACTGTTAAAGGAAAAAAATGAAGTTTAAAATTTTAATTGTAACCCTTGTATCTCTTTTTGTTTCGGCGTGCGCCTCTACCTCAAAAGTTAGTGAGCTGGACTGCCAACCCTCTTTAGTAGATAACCAAGACGGAACTATTACCGACACAGAAACGAATTTAATGTGGGTAACTAACGATCATTTTTATGAGACTTTATCTGGTGGAAATCGTTGGGTTGGCTGGGAAGGAGCAATGTCTAAAGCCGAAAACAGTCAAATACAAGGCTATACAGACTGGCGGGTGCCTACGGAAAAAGAATTGATGACTATTCTGGATAGTAATTGTAAGTCTCAAGGTACTAAGATAGTTGAAAGACTTTCTATACCAATGTCACCTTTGTTTGGTAATCCAACCTATCCATTTTTTTGGACATCTGAAGAAAGAGGCGAAAAAGCAATAGTAGTAGACTTCGAAATAGGTGCGGCTCGGGAAGCTCCCAAAAACGCTGGTAATACAGTGCGCCTTGTTCGAGACATTAATTGATAAAAGCTAAAAAAAGGCGCCAAACGGCGCCTTTTTTAATCATTCACAAATTTGCTTTAAGCAAAGTTCTTGTTAACGAAGTCCCAGTTTACCAGCTTCCAGAAAGCTTCTAAGTAGTTAGGACGAGAGTTACGGTAGTCGATGTAGTAAGCGTGTTCCCAAACATCAACGGTCAGCAGAGCTTCTACGCCATCGTGCGCGACAGGAGTGTCTGCATCGTCTGTGTTCAGTAAATCGACAGAACCGTCAGATTTTTTCACTAACCAAGTCCAGCCAGAACCAAAGTTACCAGCAGCGCTTGCGTTGAACTCTTCTTTGAATTTCTCGAAAGAGCCAAATTTTGCGTTGATAGCTTCTGCTACTGCGCCAGTTGGTTCACCGCCGCCGTTCGGGCTTAGGCAGTTCCAGTAGAAAGTGTGGTTCCATACCTGTGCGGCGTTGTTGAACAGTCCGCCTTTTTCAGACTTGATGATGTCTTCCAGAGATTTGCTCTCAAGGTCGGTACCTTTAACGGCGTCGTTCAGCTTGCTCACGTATGTAGCGTGGTGCTTACCGTAGTGGTATTCCAGAGTTTCTTCTGAAATATGTGGTTCCAGAGCGTTTTTCTCGTATGGAAGAGCCGGTAGTTCAAATGCCATAATTTTCTCTCCGTAGTTCTTTTTTGAGTGCAAATTTGCGACTCGCACGTTAATGCGTGCAAGTTCTTTTCTTGTTATACCTTACGATATATAGGGCTGACTGGTTTGCTTTTCAAGGAAATCTTTCAATTTAGGACAAAACTTTATAGGCTGTGTTAAAATACCTGAGTGTTTTAATCAACCATTATATTAAGCAGAGGTGTTATGGAAACGGTTGACAGAATTAAGCAGCAAATCGAAGAAAACCCAATCCTGTTATACATGAAAGGCTCTCCGAAGTTGCCTAGCTGTGGTTTCTCTTCACAAGCATCACAGGCCTTAATGGGCTGTGGCCAGGCGTTTGCTTACGTCGATATCCTGCAAAATCCGGATATTCGTGCAGAATTGCCTAAATACGCAAACTGGCCAACCTTCCCGCAGCTGTGGGTTGAAGGTGAATTGGTCGGCGGTTGTGATATTATTATGGAAATGTTCCAGAACGGCGAGCTGCAAGAGTTGGTTTCTGAGGTTGCTGAGCGGCATCCAGAGCCTTCAGCTGAGTAAAGAGCCTTCAGCTGAATAAAGAGCCTTCAGCGGAATAAGCAGCCTTCGGCTGAATAAAGTTTAAGCAAACAGTAGACAATCTGTAGTGAAATTGACGGATGCCCTTGTTTTTTTATCCAGGCATCCCCATCACTACCGGTGAAGCTTTAACACTCAACATTAAATGGAGAGAATCGATGTCTGTATTAGTAGGTCGTAAAGCACCTGATTTTACTGCAGCAGCAGTATTGGGTTCAGGTGAAATTGTTGAAGATTTTAAACTGTCAGACGCTATCAAAGGCAAAAAAGCTGTTGTTTTCTTCTACCCGTTGGACTTCACTTTCGTATGTCCTTCTGAGCTAATCGCATTTGATAAGCGTTTAGACGAATTCAAAAAGCGTGGCGTAGAAGTTATTGGTGTTTCAATTGACTCTCAGTTTACTCACAGTGCATGGCGTAACACGTCAACTGACGCTGGTGGTATCGGTCAGGTGAAATACCCATTGGTTGCTGACGTTCGTCACAGCATTTGTAAAGCGTACGACGTAGAACACCCAGAAGCTGGTGTTGCATTCCGTGGTTCATTCTTAATTGATGAAGACGGTATGGTTCGTCACCAGGTCGTTAACGACTTGCCATTAGGCCGTAACATCGACGAGATGCTGCGTATGGTTGACGCACTGAACTTCCACCAGAAACACGGCGAAGTTTGCCCAGCAGGCTGGGAAGAAGGTAAAGAAGGCATGAAAGAAAACGCAGAAGGCGTTGCTTCTTACCTGTCTAAAAACGCTGACAAACTGTAAGCGTTTACTGAATCGAAAAAGCCGCTCGTTTGAGCGGCTTTTTTTATGTCTGAAATTTGTACTCGGATTAACTTTTGTCCTGACGAGACTCAGGTGGCCAGCCACCGAGTTCTTTCCAGCGGTTAATCATCCAGCAGTAGAGCTCTGCGGTGCGTTCGGTATCGTATAGGGCTGAGTGTGCTTGTTTGCTGTCAAACTCAATACCGGCTGCCTGACATGCTTTAATCAGTACGGTTTGCCCTAAGGTCATTGCCGCAAGCGACGTGGTATCAAAACTGACAAAAGGGTGAAACGGGTTACGTTTTAAACTAGCACGTTCGGCGGCGGCCATAACAAAACCGTGATCAAAGTTTGAGTTGTGTCCGACTAAAACTGAACGCTGACAACCCGCGGCTTTCTGCGCTTTACGAATGGGTTTGAAAAGCTCACGCAGGGCTTCACCTTCCTCTACCGCGCCGCGTAATGGGCAGTGCGGATCAATGCCGTTAAAGTCGATAGCTGCCTGTTCAATATTGGCGCCTTCGAAAGGCTGTACATGGTAATGAACAGAGTCCACGGGCTTTAACAGACCATTGTCATCGAAATCCAGCAAGACGGCAGCTATTTCCAGTAACGCATCGGTTTTTGCGTTAAACCCCGCTGTTTCGACATCGACCACGACGGGCATGTATCCGCGAAAGCGTTGCTTCATAAGCGAGTTAGAGCTGTCTGACATAGAATTTCCGTAGTGTCTTAAAGATAACGCCATTATGCCAAAGATCATCACGCTCTGCTTGCAGAAATACTAAAGCAACAGCAATGCGTGCCGATAACAGACGTATCAGAAATAAATCAGGGGCGCTTATGAAAAATTGGCCGATGTTGACTGCTGTTTCAGCTTCTGTGCTGCTATCAATTGGGCAGGCGCAGGCAAACTCAGTCAGGCACTACAGTGCAAACCTGGATAACTCCGCGTGGCAGGTAAGCGAAGAGAACCGTTTAGCCTGTGAAATGGAGCATGAGATTCCCCGTTACGGTAAGGTGCGCTTTCAAAGCGAGGCGAGTAAAGAGCTCAACTTACGTATGAAAATGGAAATGCGCAAGTTACCGGACAGCTATGGTGTGTCTGCCATTGAGTCCGTTCCGCCGCGCTGGCAGCCAGGCGAGTCCAGTTACCGTATTGGCGACATGAAGCTCTATAAGCAGTTTGATGGCGAGCTGCAGAAGCAACTGGCCTGGACCTTATTGAGCGAGCTGGAAAAAGGGCGTTACCCGACATTCTTTTACAACGACTGGTATAACAGCCGCGATGAAGTTGCTGTCTCTATTTCTTCAGTGAACTTCCGCCGTGCTTACGATGACTTCATGAGCTGTGTTAATGCGTTATTACCGTTCAGTTTTGACGACATTGCGTATACGGTGCTGAACCACGAAGCCGAAAGCGAAAAGCTGACTGTTGCGTCGCAGCGTAAGCTAAAACAAATTAGTGACTACCTGCAGGTGGATAACGATTTGGAACTGGTTTTAGTCGACGCTTATACCGATTCGCTTGGCGCGCGAGGCCCGAACAAAGAATTAACTGAGGAGCGGGCGAAAGAAATTCAGCAGTTTTTCGTCGAACGGGGTATAGATGCGGAGCGTATTAAAACCGTTGCTCACGGTGAAGACCGGCCGATTAAATCGAATGACAACGAGTTAAACCGTCAGATCAACCGCCGTGTTATTGTGCAGTTAAGCAAACCACCCATGATTGAGCTGTAAAAGGCTCAGTCACTGGTCTTTTCTTTAAATTCGCACAAGTCTTCTATGACGCAGGAACCACACCTTGGTTTACGGGCTATGCAGGTATAACGCCCGTGCAAGATTAACCAATGGTGCACGTCTACTTTAAACTCAGCCGGCACCACTTTTATCAGTTTTTCTTCCACTTCTTTAACGTTTTTACCGGGGGCCAGTTTGGTGCGGTTAGACACCCGAAATATATGCGTGTCGACTGCGATAGTGGGCCAGCCAAAAGCCGTATTTAAAACCACGTTTGCCGTTTTTCGGCCAACACCCGGAAGAGCTTCCAGCGCGGCCCGGTCTTCCGGTACTTTGCCACCGTATTCTTCCACCAGAATTTTGCAGGTTTTGTAAGCGTTTTCGGCTTTGGAGTTAAACAAACCAATGGTCTTTATGTATTCTTTTATTCCATCTACTCCCAGGGCCAGCATGGCTTCAGCGGTAGGTGCGGCAGGGAATAGTTTACGGGTGGCTTTATTCACACCCACGTCGGTTGCCTGGGCGGACAACAAGACTGCAATTAACAGCTGAAAAGGGGAGTCATATTCCAGTTCAGTTGTTGGGTTCGGGTTATTGTCCCGCAGCCGACTCAAAATTTCGTAGCGCTTGTTTTTATTCATAAGAGTTCGTTTTTATTTGTGTTTTTTTATTAGGCCGTGACCCGTGCCCGGGTAACGGTTTTCTTCTCGGCACGGGCACTCCGCACAGCGTCAATCTTGTTTTTCAGGGCAATGATAAAGCCCATGCCAATAAAGGCTCCTGGCGGTAATATAGCCAGTAATAAAGGGTAATTAACGGTAAAGAGCTCAATTCGCAATTGTGCTGCCCACTCACCCAGCAGCAATTCTGCGCCATCAAACAGGGTGCCGTTACCAATAATTTCTCGCATAGCGCCCAGTACTATCAGTACCAATGCAAAGCCAACACCCATTGCCAGCCCATCGAATGCTGCGCGTTGCCAGGGGTTTTTAGAGGCATAAGCTTCGGCGCGGCCAATAATGGCGCAGTTAGTCACAATGAGCGGAATGAAGATACCCAGCGACTGATAAAGCTGGAACACATAGGCGTTCATGAGCAGTTGAATAATGGTTACGAAGGTGGCAATGACCATGACAAAAACGGGTATGCGGATTTCCGAAGGGATAAATTCACGCACCAGAGACACGGTGATGTTTGAACCAACCAGTACGAACAAGGTCGCCAGACCCAGGCCCATGGCGTTGGTGACTGAGGCAGTCACTGCTAATAGTGGACACAAGCCTAAAAGCTGCACTAATGCGGGATTGTTTTCCCACAGGCCTTGCTTGGTCAGGTTTTTGTATTCGTTCATTCCTGAGCCTCCTGACAATGTGGTAAGTCGGCGTTAAACAGAACGTCTGCTTGCTGCTGAAGCTTTAATGTCGCACGTTTTACGGCAGAGACCACAGCCCGGGGGGTGATGGTCGCGCCGGTGAACTGATCAAACATGCCGCCGTCGCGCTGAACAGCCCAGCGGTTATCATCTTCACCGCGAACACGCTTCTCAGCAAAGCTCTTTATCCAGTCACTTTTCTGAATTTCAATTTTATCGCCTAACCCCGGGGTTTCCTGATGGCGCAAGGTTCTTACACCTAAAACTTCGCCATTGGGTTGAATAGCCAGCAGCAAACGGATAGCGCCGGAGTAGCCGTCTGGAGCTACAATTTCAGCCGCTAAAGCAGTGGGCTCATCGTTAACCCATGCGCGATACAACGGCTGCGGCTTAGTACTGCCCAGAGCCGGATCCTGTAGTAATCGACAGGATTGGTATAAGTCGTTGTCGTGCAGTGCCGGCGGTATCAACTGATTCAGTGTGCGAAGCACTTGCTGCTGCTGTTGTCTGGCGATTTTGTCTTCTGTCAGCAGTTGCACACCAATAATTAAAGCGGTAGCAATGACCGCAAAAGCGGCCAGTAATAAACCATTTTTCTGCATACTGTTAAAGGTCATATCAGTCTCCGTGGCCGTAAACAACAGGCCGCGTATACCGGTCTATTAATGGTACACACATATTGGCAAGCAACACGGCAAAGGCTACGGCGTCGGGGTAGCCGCCCCAACTGCGAATAACAAAGACGATGAAGCCAATCAATAAGGCAAAAATCACGCGGCCCCGGTTTGACGTGGCGGCCGATACCGGGTCGGTTGCTATAAAGAAAGCACCTAACATGGTTGCGCCACTTAAGGCGTGCACGATAGGTCCGGGCATAAGGTCGGGCGCAAAAATATGAGCAATAAAAGCCGGTAGGCAAAGGCCTGCAAGGAACCCCAGCGGAATGTGCCAGCTGATAATGCGTTGCTGAATTAAAAGTAAGCCACCGACTAAAAAGCCCAGATTAATCCACTGCCAGCCGGCACCGGCAAAATAACTGAACTCTGGTCCCTGATAAATTTCTGTCAGCGTATAACCCCGGGTCAGTTCTGTTTTTATGGTATCCAGCGGTGTTGCCATGGTGACACCATCAATACCTGCACGCAGTTGCTCTACGCTGTAACCGGCAGGGGTGTATTCAAACAATATGGTGTGCAGTGTTTGCCACAAAGTTAGCGAGTGCTCGCTAATAGTGGAAGCCGGTAGCCAGTTTGTCATTTGTACCGGAAACGAAATTAACAACAGCACATAACCTGCCATGGCCGGGTTAAATAGGTTCTGACCCATGCCACCATACACATGCTTGACCACAACAATGGCGAATAAGGTTCCTATAACGATGACCCACCAGGGCGCAAGTGAGGGAATGCTAATGGCCAGTAAAATGGCGGTGACTATTGCGGTGTTGTCACGCAGCGCGGAAAACGCCGGTCGCTCGCGGGCAACCGTACAGGCCATTTCGGCTAATACCGCAGTAGCAACGGCTAGTGTAATTTGAAACCAGACTCCGGGACCAAAAAAGTAGCTTTGCAGCAAGACGCCGGGCACTAAGGCATAGCAGACCCAGCGCATCATTTCGCTGGTGGTTCTTTGGTTATGCCCGTGGGGTGATGGTGCAATTTTGAAACTCATGACTCATTTCCTTTGGCTGAGCTGTCCTCATCGGCGTTGTCTTTTGCTGCTTGTGCCGCTTTTTTGGCTTTGGCGCGGGCAATAGCGGCTGCAACTGCGGCGGATTTCCCAGCTGGTTTCTCGTCGCCACTGTCAGTTTTACTGTCAGGTCTACTGGCTTTTTCCTGCTGCATTTTTTTGCGCTCTTCGGCGGCTTTGCGATGGCGTTCTAAACGTTCCTGCTTTTCGCGCTCCAGCCTTTCCTGGCGAGCTTCAAAGCGCTTCCGAGCCTGTTCGGCTTTGGCCTTTTCACGGGCAATGTTACGCACTTCAGCCTTAGCTTTGCGGTAATAGTGCACCAGCGGAATTTCGCTGGGACAAACATAGGCGCAGGCGCCGCACTCAATGCAGTCAAATAAATGATGCTTTTCCAGTTCGTCGTAGTCTTTCGCTTTGGCCAGCCACTGCAATTGCTGTGGCTGCAAAGTTGCGGGGCAGACGTCCGAACAGGCACCACAACGAATACAGGCCAGCTCGGGGCCAGGAGCCGGCAGCTCGTGATCGGTTGGTGCTAAAATGCAGTTTGTGGTTTTAATGACCGGTACTTCGGTACTGGGTAAGGTGAACCCCATCATCGGGCCGCCCATAATAATTCGTTGTTTCTTTTCCGGATTAAAACCGGATTCATCCAGCAAATGTTGAATAGGGGTACCTAATAATGCCCAGACGTTACCGCGTTGTTCTAATGCCTCGCCGGTTAGGGTAACCACTCGCTCTAGTAAAGGTTCGCCGTGAATAATGGCGCGCTTAACGGCATAAGCGGTACCGACGTTTTGCATCAGTAAACCAATGTCCATGGGCAACTTGCCGCTGGGCACTTGATGGCCTGTCAGCAGCTCAATCAGTTGTTTTTCGCCGCCGGAAGGGTACTTGGTTGGTACCACTTTAAGCTTTATTTGCGTGTCATCATCAATGGCCGCGGCTATGGCTTTTATTGCTTCGGGCTTATTGTCTTCAATAGCAAACAACACCGAGTCACATCGGGTGATGTATTGTAAAATTCGGGTACCGGCAATAATATCGTCTGCGTACTCCTGCATGAGACGGTCATCGGCGGCAATATAAGGTTCGCACTCAACCCCGTTAATAATTAAATGCTTAAGGGGTTTTTGCTGTGCCAGTTTCTGCGCAGTAGGAAAACCTGCGCCACCCAGACCGGCAATACCCGCTTCCTGAACCAGCTCCAGCAAACGCGATATTTCAACATCGTGATAGTCGGGCAGAGCATGTTTGTTGCCCCAGCGTTCTTCTCCATCCGGATGAATGACAATGGCTTGCTCGGGCAGACCCGAGGCATGGGCCGTAGGGCGTTCTTCAATGGCCGCAATAATACCCGAGGTTGGAGCATGCAGCGGTAACCCCTGGCTTAACCCGGCTTCAGTCAGGCGCTGGCCTTTATCAACACGGTCACCTACCTCAACTAATACTTTGCCGGACGGGCCTATGTGTTGACGTACGGGTAAAATGAGCTCTGCTGGCAATGGCAAACGTCTTATTGGACGGCTGCTGGCCGGTTGTTTGCGTTCCGGCGGATGAACGCCACCGGGAAATTGGCCGATGATATCGGTGTTAAAGTCGCGGTTTACTGTTTTTACATCGCTCATTCAACCACCTTCACCGGAATACTGTTGGCTTTTATGTTTTCTTTTACGGTGTCTAAGTCCCACTGCCAGGTTTCAGGCTTAGGCTTAACCGCCACCATGTCAATGCAGTCAACCGGGCAAGGTTCGACACAAAGGTCACAACCTGTACATTCATGTTCAATAACGGTGTGCATTTGTTTTGCCGCGCCTAAAATGGCATCAACCGGGCATGCCTGAATGCATTTGGTACAGCCAATGCACTCGTCTTCGCGAATAATCGCGACTTTTTTAACGTCTTCTTCGCCGTGGGCGTCGTCAAGGGGTTTGGGTTCAACGCCCATTAAGTCGGCAAGCTGTTTTATGGTTGCTTCGCCACCGGGAGGACACTTATTAATGTCATCGCCATCGGCAATGGCCTGTGCGTATGGGCGGCAACCGGGATATCCGCACTGCCCACATTGCGTTTGAGGCAGAATTTCGTCAATTTGGTCAACAATGGGGTCGCTCTCGACACGGAATTTAACCGCGGCAAAGCCGAGTATCACCCCGAATATCAGCGCTAATACGCCCAGCGCGATAACTGCTCCGAATAAACTCATTAACCGCTCACCAATCCGCTAAAGCCCATAAAGGCAAGAGACATAAGCCCTGCGGTGATCATCGCAATAGCTGAGCCTTTAAATGCTACTGGCACGTCGGCGGCAGCTAAGCGCTCACGCAGAGCTGAGAATAAAATCAGTACCAAGGAGAACCCAACTGCGGCACCCAGGCCATAAACAATGGACTGCACAAAGTTGTGTTGCTCGTTGACGTTAAGCAAAGCAACACCGAGAACGGCACAGTTGGTAGTAATTAGAGGCAGAAAAATGCCCAGCAACCGATACAGGGTTGGGCTGGTTTTATGCACCACCATTTCGGTGAACTGCACGACCACGGCAATAACCAGAATAAAACTTAAGGTTTGCAGTGACATTAAATCCAGCGGCTCTAACAAATACTGATTGACCAGATAACTGCAGACCGAGGCCAGTGTCAGCACAAATGTGGTGGCAGCGGACATACCTATGGCGGTATCTAACTTGCTGGAAACGCCCATAAACGGGCACAAGCCCAGGAACTTTACCAACACAAAGTTGTTTACCAGCACGGTGCCTATCAGTAGCAGTAAGTAATCGGTCATTTACCTTTCCGGGTACTGTGGTTATTTAAGACCGCATATTATCGGTGTTTTGGCCGCCATAAACAACAGACAGCGAGCATGGGTTTAGGAGAAAATTCAGACATTGTCATATTTTATTCACGAAACTGATTATTTAGTGTCATAAAGGCTTGGCAAAGTAGCCCCAACTGAAGCCAACTTGGGTTTTCTACCATGGTATTGTTCAGTTATTTACAACGCTTTGATCGTTACTGTTATTGCCTGTTTTCCGGGTTGAGGGCGAAAGATCTTCCCGGACAAATTGCTCTACTGACTTCCCGCAGCGGCGATGGCTATGGATACCTCGCTATTGCTTTAATGGTCTGGATGCTCGATGACAGCGGCGACGAATATTTTACCAGTCTGATATTCGCATTTTCTCTTGAACTTCCTTTTTACTGGATCATGAAAAACAGTTTCCGTCGGCAACGTCCCTGTGAGCGTAACTTGTCTTTTGCGGCGCTTATTGTTGCCAGCGACAAGTTTAGCTTTCCTTCCGGGCATACGGCGGCAGCGGTTTTATTCGCCACGGTTACCTACCACTATTATCCTGCCGCGGGGTTAGCCTGTTTTGGCTGGGCAATGGCTATTGGGGCGTCAAGAGTGGTGGTCGGGGTTCATTATCCGAGTGATATTGTTGCCGGTGTTGCACTGGCTGTCTTAGTTTCGGAACTGACGATATGAAAATTCTTTACGGAGTTCAGGGTACAGGGAATGGTCATTTAAGTCGTTGCCACACATTAGCTCAGTCTTTGACTAAACATCGTAATGTTGAAATTGATTACCTCATATCGGGTCGCCAGCCTTCAGGGCTTTTTGACATGGAGGTTTTCGGTGACTACCAATGGCGTCAGGGCTTGTCGTTTGTCACCGAAAGGGGGAGGCTTCGCCGACGCAAGACATTACTCAATAACCATTGGCGGCAGTTTTGGCAAGATGTGAAAAACTTATCGGTTACCGACTATGACCTGGTAATTACTGACTATGAGCCGGTAACCGCCTGGGCGGCGAAGAAACAAGGCGTGCGCTGTGTTGGTTTGGGCCGACAATACGCTTTTCATGAACCCGATTTGTTTAAACGATTGTCCTGGTGGCAAAAGCAGCTGATTTCATCCTTTGCACCATGTTCAGAACCCGTTGGTATGCATTGGCTGGCTAGTGGCAATGCGATTCCCCCGGTGGTAAGACAGGAAGAAAACGCCTGTGTCGGGTTAATGCAGCGCGTTGTGGTTTACCTTCCTTTTGAGGACCCCCGAGATATTATTGACCAGCTTCAACCCTTGGATAACTATGAGTTCTCGCTTTTTCATCCTAAGGTAGAGCGGAAGTCGTTGGGGCACATCGAATGCTATCCGCCTTCACGTACTGAGTTTGCTCAGCACTTTAGTAAGGCGTCCGCTATTTTGTCGAATGCCGGTTTTGAAACCAGTTGCGAAGCGCTGAGCCAGGGAAAGGCTTTGGCAGTAAAACCTTTAGCAGGCCAGTTTGAACAAAAGTGGAATGCCCGCATATTACAGGAGCATGGGCTGGCTAGTGTCTTAAAACGAGTTGAGACCAGTGACGTTGACAGCTGGCTGGCGCAACGGGAACCTCATAGACTGTACTGGCCTAATGTCGCGGAAACGCTGGCACAATGGATTGCCGATGGCGCAACGCAACCAGTTGCTGAACTCAGTGCAGAGCTTTGGTCCAGAAACGAAAAAACCGACATATAGGCGGTTCTTCTGAATGTGGCTCCCCAGGTTGGATTCGAACCAACGACACATGGATTAACAGTCCACCGCTCTAACCAACTGAGCTACTGGGGATTGGAATAGGCTGGATGTTGTTTGGCTCCCCAGGTTGGATTCGAACCAACGACACATGGATTAACAGTCCACCGCTCTAACCAACTGAGCTACTGGGGAACAACATTCAACGGCTGCGAATATTAAAGCTCATACGCAGGGGTGTCAACTATTCTGCGAAGGTTTTTAAAGGAAAAGGGCTCGGTTGTCGAAAAAGTCAGCAAATTGATTTTTTTAGTCACATCAATGCAAAAAGATGAGCTAATCCTTATCGCTGACAATGTCAAGTAACTGTCAAATTCACATCTATAACATAAGTATTAGCTTTTTCGAGGATCTGATTATCCACAGATATCTGAATGTCGCAGTAGATAAAGGCTACATGATCTTATCCACGGAATCTGTGGATAACCTTGTGTTTAACTCTGTGAAGTCGTAATAATGATGCGGCTTTGAGGGCGATTTCCGTAGTGGTTAAAAAGTAACGATAAAACAAAATCTATATAATAAACAATAGGTTAGTTTATTCTGGTGAATAAATCTTCAGGTTGGTGATCGATTCACCAGTCAATGCGTGAAGAATCAGCAACTTGTGTATTTCTTAGTGAATTTGACTAAAAAACGCGCCAAAAAATCTCATGTTAAATTGAATTATTAGGCTTGACATCGGTCACTTAGATCTGGATCCGATCACTAATGGCAGGAAGGAATTTTTAGTAACTTGTAATAAAAGTATCAAAGTGAAAAGAGTTGGTATTGATGGGATTTATGCTGTAACAAGCGTTCAATTAATAGGGTTTTGGCGCTCATTGTAAAAAATGGCGCCAAAACCTTCATTTTATAAACTTTCTGAGAAACTTTTGATACGTTTAACCGCTTCTTTCAAAACATCCATTCCGGTAGCGAAGGATAAACGGCAATAACCATCCGTGCCAAAAGCCGAGCCTGGCACAAGGGCTACGTTGGCTTGTGTCAGCAGTTTTTCGCACAGTTCAACGTCGCTGCTGACATTGGCTTTAGCCATTAGCTTATCGACCTGAGCAAAAGCGTAAAAAGTACCGTCGCCTGGTACGCAGTCAATGCCGTCAATGCTGTTTAGAGCATCAACCAAATAGTCGTGACGCTCTTTAAATGCAGTCACCATGGTTTTAATACAGCTTTGGTCGCCGTTTAATGCTGCCGCTGCCGCGTACTGGCTAATGCTGGCAGGGTTTGATGTACTTTGTGACTGCATTTTTTTCATAGCAGCAATAATTGGTTTAGGGCCTGCAGCATAACCGATGCGCCAGCCCGTCATAGCGTAAGCTTTGGAGACACCCGTTAGGATAACGGTGCGATCTTTAAGATCTGGAGCCACCATAGGGAAGTTAGCAAAGGGCGAGTCGCTCCAGAGAATATGCTCGTACATATCGTCGGTGGCGATAAGTACATTTGGATAATCACGCAGCACTTCCGCAAGGGCTTCAAGCTCGTTCGCGGTATAAGCTGTTCCGGCCGGGTTGGACGGACTATTGATGAACATTAAACGTGTTTTATCCGTTAGTGCGTTACGCAATTGTTCTGGTGTAATTTTAAAACGTTGGTCTATGCCGGCTTTAACAATAACTGGCGTAGCGCCAACCAACTTGGTCATGTCAGGATACGAAACCCAGTAAGGTGCGGGAATAACAACTTCATCTCCCGGATTTAACCAGGCACTGAGTAAATTGAAAATACTGTGTTTACCGCCGGCTGACACAATAATTTCTGAACGTTGGTAGCTAAGGCTGTTGTCGCGTTTTAGCTTGTTAATAACAGCATCTTTTAGCTCATCGATACCATCAACAGCCGTATATTTGGTCTTACCGTCATGGATAGCCTGAATAGCCGCTTCTTTGATAAAATCTGGTGTATCAAAATCTGGCTCGCCGACGCCCAGACCAATAACATCTTTGCCTTGTTGGCGTAATTCATTGGCTTTTTGAGTCACCGCCAGAGTCGGCGATGGTTGAATCGCATTGATACGATCAGAGAGTTGATAATCCACGTTCAGATCCTGTTTTTCGCAAGGGTTGAAATGCCCATTACTATACGGATCGCAGTGGCTAAAGTCTATTCTCCGTAGCCACAAAGCACAGTCTCATGTACACTATTCGGCTATCGAACTGAGGAGGGATTGAATGGCAGCTGCCGACGCATCAAGAAGTCTTATCAGCGCGCCGGTAGGACAAAAACTCTGGGAAATGACCTGGCCGGTTATTTTCGGTGTGGCTACTCTCATTAGCTTCAATGTTGTCGATACCTTCTTTATCAGTATGCTCGGAACAGACCCTCTCGCGGCTGTCAGCTTTACCTTTCCCGTTACTTTCACCGTTATAAGCCTGGCCATAGGTTTAGGTATAGGAACATCTGCCGTCATTGCCCGTAAATACGGCTCCGACAGGCCGGAAGAGGCTCATTTTGACGGTTTTTCTGCGCTCTCGGTGTCCGCCATATTAGTTGCTGCATTGGCACTCATTGGCTATTTGCTGATGGACCCGGTTTTCAGTTTATTGCAGGCACAGGAACGGCTAATGCCATTGATACGGGAGTATATGACGCTCTGGTATCTGGGCTGCGTGATGTTGGTTACGCCTATGGTTGGGAATGCGGTTCTGCGAGCCGCCGGTGACACACGAACACCATCGCTTATTATGGCTTCCGGTGGGTTGGCGAACACCATTTTCGATCCAATTTTAATTTTTGGGCTAGGGCCTATTCCTGCCATGGGAATTGAAGGTGCCGCTCTTGCCAGTGTTATTTCCTGGTTTAGTGGTGTCTTTTTAGTGTTTTGGTTGCTGCGCAGAAACAAGCTGGTTTCTTCTAAACCGCCGGCCGGACGACCTTTTTTTCAGGCATGGGTTAAGTCAGCCCGCGGTATTTTAAAAATAGGTATGCCGGCAGCCAGCGCCAATATGCTGACTCCATTAGCTATGTCAGTGATGACTGCTATTGTCGCATCTTATGGAGCTCCAGCCGTGGCAGCGTTCGGTGTCGGGTCCCGACTGGAGTCACTGGCCAGCGTCATTATACTGGCGTTGTCTATGTCGTTGCCGCCATTAATTAGCCAGAACTACGGTGCGGATCGTATTGATCGGGTGAAAGAAGCCTATCGAACCGCGTTAAAAGCCGTGCTGGCCATTCAGGCGATCATTTATTTACTGATGCTGGTAACCGCACACTGGATAGCTCAGGTATTTGCTGAAGAGCAAGCGGTTGCCGACATTGTTAAGCTCTTTATTTATATTATGCCGTTGGGGTACGGGTTACAGGGCATTATTATACTGACCAATTCCAGCTTTAATGCTGTGCACCGGCCAATGAACGCGTTGTGGTTAAGTATCATTCGGTTATTTGTTTTATTCGTACCGCTCTCTTATTTGGGGAGTGTACTCGCTGACTTAACCGGTTTATTCATTGGCGGGGTGGTCGCTAATCTGTTTACTGCTGTTATTGCGTATTGGTGGTTTTCACGCGAGTTGAGGAGAGAACGTGGCTAAGAAATTTGAACTGGTTTCTAAATACAAGCCGGCGGGTGACCAGCCCAAAGCCATTGAGTCGCTGCTCGATAATCTGGACGCCGGTCTGGCGCATCAGGTGCTGTTGGGGGTAACTGGTTCAGGTAAAACCTTTACTATGGCGAATGTCATTGAACGTTCGCAGCGTCCTACCTTGATACTGGCACACAATAAAACCCTGGCAGCGCAGCTTTATGGTGAGATGAAAGAGTATTTCCCCAATAACGCGGTGGAATACTTTGTCTCTTACTATGACTACTATCAGCCTGAAGCTTATGTGCCGACAACCGATACTTTCATTGAGAAAGACGCCTCAATTAACGACCACATAGAGCAAATGCGTTTGTCAGCTACCAAAGCTCTGATGGAACGCCGTGATGTGGTTCTGGTTGCGTCGGTATCGGCCATTTACGGCTTGGGTGACCCCGAGTCTTACATGAAAATGATGCTGCACTTGCGTCGTGGCGACATTATCGATCAGCGCGACGTTCTGCGGCGTTTGGCTCAGTTGCAGTATAAGCGAAACGACGCAGCCTTCGAGCGCGGTACTTACCGGGTTCGTGGCGATGTGATAGATATCTTTCCGGCGGAGTCGGAAGAAATAGCGGTGCGTCTGGAGCTGTTTGACAGCGAAGTTGATCGCATTAGCTTTTTCGAGCCTTTAACCGGACAGGTGACGGAAAAAGACGTTGCGCGCGCCACTATTTATCCGAAAACGCATTATGTAACACCGCGAGAAGTGCTGGTTAAAGCCATTGAAAAGATAAAAGATGAGTTGAAAGATCGTCGCGATATTCTGCTTAAGCAAAATAAACTCATAGAAGAGCAGCGGATTAATCAGCGTACGCAGTTTGATATTGAAATGATGCTGGAGCTTGGCTATTGCTCGGGCATTGAAAACTACTCACGCTATTTATCCGGTCGTGCGCCGGGCGAGCCGCCACCAACGTTGATGGACTATTTACCGGATAACGCACTGCTTATCATTGATGAGTCACACGTTACTGTGTCGCAGATTGGCGCTATGTATAAAGGCGACCGCTCGCGTAAAGAAAATCTGGTGGAATACGGTTTCCGTTTACCGTCAGCACTGGATAACCGGCCGCTTAAATTTGATGAGTTTGAGGCTATAGCGCCACAAACCCTGTATGTGTCAGCGACACCGGGCAAGTATGAATTAGAGCGCAGTGGTAATGAAGTGGTTGAGCAGGTTGTCAGGCCGACAGGATTGATTGACCCGCAGATAGAAGTGCGTCCGGTTGCCACCCAGGTGGATGATTTAATGTCTGAAATACGCTTGCGGACAGAGGTCGGCGAGCGGGTGCTGGCGACAACTTTGACCAAAAAGATGTCGGAAGATTTAGCCGACTATCTGGATGAACACGGCATAAAGGTGCGTTATCTGCATTCAGACATTGATACCGTTGAACGTATGGAGATTATCCGCGATTTGCGTCTGGGTAAGTTTGATGTGCTGGTCGGTATTAACTTGCTGCGGGAAGGTCTGGATATGCCGGAAGTGTCGCTGGTCGCGATATTAGATGCGGATAAAGAAGGCTTTCTGCGCTCCGATCGTTCGTTAATTCAGACGATTGGTCGTGCGGCACGTAACGTTAACGGCCGCGCCATTTTATACGCCGACCGTATTACCGGCTCTATGCAACGCGCTATGGATGAAACTGACCGTCGCCGCGAGAAGCAAATTGCTTACAACAAAGAGCACGGTATTACCCCGCAGGGACTGAATAAAGACATTACCGACGTGATGGACTTGGGGCAGGGCTCAGCCAAAGCTCGTAAGAGTAAGGCTGAAAAAGCGCTGGCTGAAGTGGCCTCCGGGTATGATGCCCGCACTGTGGTTGTCAAAGACGCGAAAGCGGTGATGAAAGAAATTGACGCTAAAGAGAAAGAGATGTACAAAGCGGCGCAGAATCTTGAGTTTGAACAAGCAGGTAAACTGCGCGATGAAGTCGCTGAACTGCGTGAACAGCTTAAACGAGCGGTTTAAAAAAAAATGCCCTGCAACGAACAGGGTTATCGCTTTTATCAATTGGCTGTAACAATCTTAATCGGCAATAATTAGTAAGAGTCGAAGTGGGAGATTGTTATGAAAGACGCAGTAAAGACAGTATCATTTGGTATCATGCATTTTACCATCGCCTTTGGCGTAGTCTGGCTAATGACAGGCGATGTCGTGCTTGGTGGTGCTATTGCTCTGATTGAACCTTTAGTGAATACAGTAGGTTACTATTTCCATGAAAAAATCTGGCAGCGAGGCGACAAGCGCCGGGCAGCGATTGGTAGAGAGGGCACGATACCTGGATAAAGAGGGCCGGGCGAGTATACCGCTCTCGCTCCTGCTGGTGCTGTTATTTGAAATGCGCGGTTATGTCGCCGCCATTATTTCTCTGACTTTCGCTGAAGATCGTACCCGACTGCTAAAACTCTTTTATACCAGTTCGGAGCAATTTGGACTGATGCTGCTGGTCGGATTACCGGCGTTAATTGTTCTGCTGGCAACGACCTTTGCTGGTGAAGATGAGCGCAACTGGGCCAATGTATTAATGCGTTTTGCCCAACCCTTGTTATTACTCTCGCTTATTGTCGATGCAACATTAATTCTGTGGATGTTTATTGAACAGCATGGTGCGTTTTCTTTCGGCCGGGCTGGCATTATATTTGGCTGGTTTATTTGTGGTTGGTACTTAATAAATTCCAGGCGTTGGCGGTTCTATCGTCGACATTTAGCTAGTCGTTATTAACACGGCCATTCAGGTAAAACCATTTACCATCTTCTTGCACGAAGTCAGACTGTTCTTCCATAAAAGCTACGTCATTGCCGTCTTTATAAAAAGCCCGGAAATGAACTTGTCCTTTATTCTGGTCAACGCTGGATGAAATGACCTGCAGTTTAAGCCAATTTGGAGAGTCACTTAAGTCGAGCAACGGCGGGCGCGAGCTACTGTGCCAGGTGGCTTCTAAATAACTGGCCAGGCGGCCGACAAAGGCACTGTAGCGCGAACGCATAAGTGCTTCCGGAGACGGGGCTGTTGCCTCTCCGCTATGGTAAGCGTAGCAACAATCCTGATAGGTTTTATCTAAGCCGCAAGGGCAGGGTTCTGTCATTTTCATAGCGCGAACTTTACCAGTACGCGCTATGATTTCAACTGCAATTTTAGTCGGTTTTACCCGAATGGTTCTTACCCAGTCCGCCACTGATGGTTAACTGTAAGGCATCAGCTGGTTTCATGGTCAGTGACTCAACGCAGTCACCCGGAACAATCACCATATAACCGCCTACGTTATAACTCATGGGTAAGAACACGGCGACCTGGTCTTCTTTCATGAGTTCGGACAGGCGATCGCCTTTAATGCCACTTTTTTTAGTAACAATGCCAATAAGTCGTAAGTTACTACCGGGCAGGGTAACCAGTACAACTGATTCTTCAGCAAAGTTCTTACCTGACATCATCTCGAACACATCATTAATTGTGCCGTATAAGCTGCGCAACAAAGGCAGTCTATTCATCAGTTTGCCGGGTAGTTGCCATAGTGAATCAATAAAATTCCAACGAGAGCTGAAACCAATAAGAAGTGCAATCGCTAAAAAGCTAATAAAAGCCAAACCAGGGAAGTAAGATGACTCACCGAGTAACGTTGTCCAAATTGGCTTCAGCCAGGTCTCTATTGTGACTAACAGCCATTGTAATAAGGCAAAAGTCACGACAATGGGCAGTAAAATAGCTAACCCTTTAAACAAATACTGTAAGGTTCTTTTCATTATCCGGCCCTTGTGGCGTAAATTGAGTCACATTGTGAAAGTAATAGCTTAATCGGACAAGTAATATTCTATGGTGGATACTACCCGTACTTTTTTCAGGTGAGGGTTATGACGGTCGCGTGCACTGATACTAAACTGCCCCTGTCGAGCCTGCTTTATTTTGCCCAGTTCAGAGTTAGAGTCTAAGGCAAACTTTTCGGCTACCTCCCGCGCTTTTTTGGTCGCTTCTTCTATCATTTCAGGTTTTACTTCGTTTAAGCGCGTAAATAAATAGTCCGGTTGGGCCTGATAGCTATCGGTAGTAAAGACAATACCTTCTTTACCCAGCTCGCCAAGAAGACTCATAACACCACGAACCTGCTCAACGTTCTCGGAATAGACCGTAATAGCTTTTGTGGCTGTATAGCGAAACTCTGCAGGCTGTGAAGAACCGTAACTTCGTGCCGATTTATCCGTGATAGAAGGCGCTGACGAGGAAATTTCATCCCGGTTAATTCCTTTGCTTTGCAGAAACTCAATGACCTTCTGATTGGATTCTTCAATGGTTTGATAAATAGCGGTTAAATCATTACTGGCAGTTGTAAATTGAATGGGCCAGATAACGGTGTCAGCAAGGTACTCACGCTCTGACAGTCCTTTTACAGTAACAGTGCGTTCCATCGACTTATGCTCAAGTGCTGCATTTGAGCCAATCACAGCAATAATGGCGAAGCTGATGATCAGTGAAATACCGAGTATCAGAGTGTTTTTAGTTGAGCTCATCGAAATCCTCAAGGTTCTTTGAAAAAGTGACTTGTAGTAAAAGTTAGTCGTGCAACTCTGTGCCACTTATTTATAGGCGATAGACGAGAATTTTTCCAGGGCGTACTTGGCCCTGCTGCAGTTTAGACAGCAGGGACGGGGCTAGCTTTAGTGAATTAAAATGAATAACGAACGGTTGCGCTTAGACTATCAATATCAAAGTCCTGAGTTTCTCTATGGGTTTCATAACCAAGACCGAAAGAGAAGTTTTTTGTAACATGATAGAAAGCTGAAAGGTTAAAGCGAATAAGTTCTTCGTCAAACGCAACGTAATCAAGTTTCGTATCGATTTCAACGTTTGGCGTCAGCATAGAGCGAAATCCAATGCCTACACCCCATGTTTTGTCGGAGCCCGACTCCGAAAGTCCAAAAGCTGAAGCCTCGCTCTCAACATGTTCAAAAGACACTGTCGCATACAAATCCGTTGTTTTTGTTAAGTGTTTGTACGAGCCTATACCTGCTGACAGAAAGTCGATGTCTAAATCGAAATTAGAGTCGTCATTCGAGACAGAGTCGAAATCTGCAAATACAAAAAGGTTATCTAAGACAACCATATCTGGGTCGATAGCGGCTGAACCGCCGACTCTGAATCCATCAAAAGAAAGATCATCGACAACTCCGTCAACACCAACATCGGTATCAAGATAAGAGGCATCAACTTTATTCCAGTTAGGGGATTCGGCTAAAACAACACCCGGTAAGCTCAGCATTAACAATGCAACAACAGCTTTTCTCATAAATCTCTCCTTGTTTGAGAAAAGCGGGCAATATACCTTTAATAACTAAGTACTTCAATTTGCTTATATTTAACCTTCATGTAGATTAACTGATGCCTAATCTCCAACGCAGTAAGACAAAATTCGTGACAAATGGCTATAGGGCAGTTGGGTTTGTTCGTGCCAGTGGTTAAACGCGCTTTGTGCCTGTTTCAGACCTTTTTGGCTGGTGGGGGAGGCATCTATTAACTTGTAATTGGTTAATGCGGTGACAACGTCATTGGACATAATAAAACCGTCCCAGCCAAGCTCGCGCAGAACGTATTGTGGAGTAACGCCGCCCAGCCGAGATCCGTTCTTTTTAAGGTAGTGCAGCAATTCTGCTTGCCGGTTTGATGGCCACTGCGCTAAGAACTTACCAAAGCTGCCGTACTCTTCGGATACTTCAACAATCATACGGGCGTTGGCTGGAACGGTATTTATTTTTTGCTGGTTGCGAACAATACGTTCATCTTTTGACAGTTCTTCTAGTACTTCTGGCGGCACCTGTTGCCAGTAAAGCGGAACAAAACCTTTAAAAGCTTCCTCAAAACCCGGCCATTTCGCCTCAATAATTCGCCAGACAAAGCCCGCCCGAAAAATACAGCGGGTAATAGTAGCAAGTACCTCCCGGTCTTCGAGTTGTTCTAATTGGGTTACGGACGATACTTTAGGCAGGCGTGCAAGCATCGCACTTTCGCCACCTTTACGCTGGCAGGCTCTGTCATAGAAACGAGAAAAGTTGATTGTTATATCGGTCATGGTCTTCCTGCTTTTTAATCTAGCATCCAGTCTGCAATGGCGCGGCAATGAAGTTCGGTGGTATCGAACAATGGCAGGGCAGAATGTTCTTGTTGAACCAGCAGACCAATTTCAGTGCAGCCTAAAATAACGCCTTGTGCGCCTTGCGCTGCCAGATCTTCAATAATTCTTAGGTACTGTTTGCGCGCGCTATCAGTAAATTGGCCATGGCACAGTTCTTTAAAAATAATGTTGTCGACTGTATTGCCGTCACTTTCACCGGGTATCAGTACCTTAATGTTTTGTTGTTCAAGGCGCTCTCTATAAAACGGTTGCTGCATGGTGAAGCGTGTACCCAGCAACCCAACCTGGTTAACGTTGTTTTGTTTAAGGTGCTCCGCCACGGCGTCGACAATGTGCAATAAAGGCAGTTTAACGGCATCTTCAATCTGTGGAGCCACTTTGTGCATCGTATTTGTTGCTATAACAATACTTTCAGCACCCGCTTTTTCCAACTGCCGGGCTTTGGCAATAAGAGCTTGTGTAGCTGCATCCCAGTCACCCTTACTTTGCATCTCTTCAATAGGCGCAAAGTCGAGGCTGGCCAGAAGAATTTCAGCACTGTGCAAGCCTCCCAGGCGCTTATTTATTAGCTGGTTCAAACGCTTATAATAAGTGCTGGTTGATTCCCAGCTCATGCCACCAATAATGCCGACTGTTTTCATTAAAGCCTCCGCAACCGTCTTTTAAACACAGCCTACCTTAGTTTCTAAAGCAAGTTAACGCAGAGTTTAGATGAAAAATATCTAATTTATATTGCATTTATTTTAATTGAACGGTCAATTAACTAAGTTTTATTTTAATTGAATGATCAATTAACCTTAACGCCGTTGTCACATTAGCCCCATACATTAAGGAACTTCACTACAACACAAGAAACAGGAACTTTTATGAAAACTTATGTGCCTATGAAGCAAAGCTTAATCGCACTATCTGTACTATCAGCATTATCTGCTACCTCCCTGCCAGCAATGGCGCAAGACACTCAAGATCAGCAAGCAGAAGAAGAAAAAGAACAAATGGAAGCCATTGTGGTTACTGGCCGCAGTGTTTCTTATGCGAATAACGCCGCTTCTGCAGAAATGAAAAAGCAACAAACGTCTATGACCAGCGCTTTGGCAATGGTTGATAACTTACCTGGCGTTTTGGTAAACGAAGGTGACCCGTTCGGCTCTGATGAATGGTCAACCAGCATCTCAATTCGCGGTTTCCAGTTAGATTTAGAATCTCAGCAAATTGGTATGACTGTAGATGGTATTTCTAACGGCAACTCAAACTACGGTGGTGGTACTAAAGCCAGCCGTTACATTGACACTGAAAACTTACGTGGCACGGAAGTTTCTCAGGGTACAGCTGACATTAGTTCTCGTTCAAACGAAGCTTTGGGCGGTACCTTGAACTTTACGACTATTCGTCCTGCGTACGAAGAACAGTTTACCGTTAGCACCACGATTGGCGAGCATAACGCACAAAAATTGTATGCACGTTACGATACTGGCGAAATTGCTAAAGACACATACGCGTGGTTCTCTCTTTCGAGCCAACAAAACGATGACTACATGGATGGTTCGGTAACCAATACGCGTGACCATGCTGAAGGTAAAATTATCAGTCGTGTTGGTGACGTAGATTTAACGGGTTACGTGAGTTACGACGACGCTCAGGAATATACCTATCAACGAGTTTATGGTTTAGCACAGTATGAACAGAACTCTGAATGGGACGGCCTGACTGAAGACTGGACAGGCATTCCTTATCAAGACCAAGCATGGCGTGAAGGTTGGGTAACTGAACGTGAAAACTTGTTTGGTTACCTAAAAGCCGACTTCATGCTGGGTGAAGTGGATGTCAGCACTAACGTTTACTATCACGAAAACGAAGGTGCTGGTAAGTGGATTCCATATTACATCGCTGATGTTACCGACGACGGTGCAGGAAACCCTCACTCGGAACTGGACCCTTCAACCACAGCTTACGGCGGTTCTTCACAAGGTTTTATCTATTTTGTTAACCGCGACGGCCAGTCATTATCACCTGAAGCAGGCTGCGAGAGCTCAATTGGCTACCCTTATGGCGGTGGCGGAGCCGAAGTAGACCCTGGTTGCTATGAGCAAGGCGCTATGCCGGTCAGTTCGCATCGCCATACTCACTACGAAAAGCAACGCTACGGCGTCAATGGTGATTTTGTATGGGATACCACAATTGCCGGTATGGCAAACACCTTGCGTGGTGGTTTCTGGTACGAAGATTACCAGCGTGATGAGTACCGTGACTGGCATAAAACCATTGATGCAGCAGCGAGCCCGCGTCCTGAAAGTAACCCTTACTGGGTTCAGTACAGCCGTGAATTCCCGGTCGAAACTTTGATGTACTACATTGAAGACGAGATTGATGCCGGATTTGCGAAATTCCGTCTGGGTGCGAAGAAGTTTGATGTTGAGGTTTCAAAAGAAGATCAGTTTAACCCTGACAACAACCTGAGTGTATCGTCGGACTCGGATGCTTTATTGTCAGCTGGTTTTGTTGCGCCTCTGCCGGTTAACGGAATGGAAGTGTTCGGTGGTTATGCTGAAAACTTTGCAGCCGTTAAAGATGCTGTACTAGAGCGTGATGATACGGATGTAAGCCAGGTTGAACCGGAAACGGCAGACAATATTGACTTAGGTTTACGTTATTCAACACCGGGTTTCAATGCGAGCTTAACTTACTATGACATTAGCTTTGAAAACCGTATTACCTTTGTTAGTAACGAAGACGTTGACGGTATCGACTTCTTAGAAGCGGCTGCCGGCGGTTATGTTAATACAGGTGGTATTGAGTCAAATGGTGTTGAGGCATCGTTGGATTACAACATCAGTGATAACTTGGGTGTTTATGTGTCTTACACAAAAAATGACTCAACCTATACTGATGAAGCGTTCCGCGGCAATACGGTATTGGGCAGTGCTCAGGACATGGCCGTTGTTAGCTTCGATTATACCAAAGAAGACTTCTATGCCGGTTTTAGCACCAAGTATGTTGGTGAGCGTTTCTTAGACCAGGCGAACACTCAGGAAAGCGACTCTTATGTTGTGAGTGACCTGTATATAGGTAAGACGCTTTACTCCAACAATGATGGTGCAATTGACAGTCTAGAACTGAGCTTCACTATCAACAATGTCTTTGATGAAGACTACCTGGGTACTATTGCTCCGGGGGCAGGTTGGATTGGTGCGCCACGCACGGCAGCACTAAATGCTAAGTTTGTATTTTAAAACTACCCCGAACCACATGCGGTTAACGCCGCATGTGGTTGCTTTAGTAGCAAGCAACAACAAGGTAATCAATACACATGTATAAACTATTAGCACTATCCACATTATTACTGAGTGGTTCTGTTTTTGCTGATGCACCCGGCCGGATTTTATTTGGTTCATGTTCGCATCAGGACAAAGACATTCCCATTTTTAACAGCATTATTGAAGACGACCCCGAAGTTTTTGTGTTTCTTGGGGACAATGTCTATGGCGACACCGAAGACATGTCAGTGTTGCAGAATAAATATGAAAAACTGGGCTCTAAGCCGGGTTTTAAAGAACTAAAAGAGCAAGCAGAGCTCATCGCTATTTGGGATGATCATGACTACGGTGCGAACGACGCCGGCAAGGATTACCCTAAAAAAGAAGCGTCAAGAGATATCATGCTCGACTTTTGGGGTGAGCCGGAGAGCTCTCCGCGTCGCACTCGTGAAGATGGTATTTACACCTCATACACCTACGGTGAGGGCGAAGAAAGCATTCACGTAATTTTGCCCGATTTGCGTTGGAACCGGGATGATATTGCCCACGTGACGCGTGAAGAGTATGCAAACGAACGCAAACCGAAAAACATGGGGCCTTATAAAGTTCACAGCGACCCTAACGCCAGTATGATTGGCGAAAAACAATGGCAGTGGCTGGAAGAACAGTTACAAAAGCCGGCGCGTATTAAAGTCATTGGCTCCAGCTTACAGCTTTTAGCTGATTTTACTGGTTGGGAGTCGTGGGCGAATTTCCCCTCTGACCGCCAACGTTTGTTTAATCTTATTAAAAAACATAAGGTTAATGGTGTTATCTTGATAAGCGGCGACACCCACTGGGGTGAAATCAGTTACTACGACGAAGATTTAGACTACCCACTATGGGAAGTTACGTCATCAGGACTGACTCAGGAGTGGAAAGACGTTAGCCCCAATAAACACCGCATCGGTCAGTTTATCAATAAGGTAAATTATGGTGCGCTGGACGTTGACTGGGAAAAAGACGATCCGGTTGTGACTCTTGGACTTTACGATGAAGCAGGTGATGTAGTTAACGAGCATCGCTTCAGGCTGTCAACGCTGGAACCTTACGAATAAAAATTAAACCATGTGAGAAAGCTATGCCAAAAGTAGGAATGGAATCAATGCGGCGTCAGCAGTTAATCGATGCCACCATCGATGTGGTTGCTGACGTAGGCTTACGAGGAGCAACCATAAACTTGATTTCGCGCAGGGCGGGGATGTCGTCCGGTATCATCAGCCATTATTTTGGCGGTAAGCAGGCGCTAATTGAGGCCTCTGTGCGGTATTTGCTTTCTCAGCTCAAAATGGAGCAGTCACCGGATAATCCGTATGACCGCTTGATGAAAATTGTTGATTTGAACTTTTCTGATGTGCAACAGGCAGATTCAAGCACAAAAACCTGGTTAAGCTTTTGGGGGCAGTCAATGCATGACGCTGACTTATATCGCTTACAGGAGCTGAATAAGCGCCGGCTTGTGAGTAATTTGCGTTACAGTTTCAAGCAACTACTGAATCCCGAAAGTGCGCGTGAGGCAGCGGAAGTGACGGCCGCGTTAATTGATGGTTTTTGGTTGCGCTGTGCATTAAGCCGGGCAAATGAAGAGAAGTTCAGTCAGGCAAAAAAATACTGCAAAAAATACATTAATGGTGTGCTGGAACAGCACGGTGTCAGTTAAACCATTGCCAAATTATAAGGGAGTTATCGTTGTCCTCTACATTACTTAAAAACTTTATTCATGGGCGTTACGTCGACGACAGTAACCATGAATACTTTGACGTGATCAACCCAGGTACCGGGAAAGTGATTTACACCGTAGAGTCGGCAGGAGAGTCGCTGTTGGAAGACGCGGTGGAAAGTGCTCAAAGAGGGTTTGAGGTTTGGTCACAAACCCCTGCAATTGAGCGAGCCCGAGTATTACAACGTGCAGCGACGATTCTACGAGAGCGCAATGACGAGTTGGCAAAGCTTGAAGTGCTGGATACCGGTAAGCCCTGGCAGGAAGCTGTTGAAGTTGATGTTCAGACTGGATCGGATGCTATCGAGTATTTTGGTAATTTATGCCCGTCAATGATGGGCGAGCAACAAAGTGTCGGTAACGACTTCTTTTACACACGGCACGAGCCTTTAGGTGTCTGTTTTGGTATTGGCGCCTGGAACTACCCGTTGCAAATTGCTTGCTGGAAAGCGGCTGCGGCCCTTGCTGCAGGTAATAGTATGATTTTCAAGCCGTCCGAAGAGACACCTCGTGGCGCGGCGATGTTGGCAGAAATATTTATCGAAGCAGGCGTACCGGAAGGCGTATTTAACGTGGTGCATGGCGATGGTGTTGTCGGTAATTATCTGGTTCAGCATCCGTCAATTGCGAAAGTGTCGCTGACAGGTGAAGTAGGCACGGGCAAAAAGGTAATGGCCGCGGCGGCAGGTACCCTGAAGAATGTGACCATGGAACTGGGCGGTAAATCACCGCTGATTGTCTTTGACGATGCTGACATTGATGAAGCGGTAACTGGTGCCATGATGGGCAACTTTTACACCCAGGGCGAGGTCTGTACCAATGGCACTCGGGTCTTCGTGCACAAAGACTGTTACGACACTTTTATGGAGCGTTTATTAGAACGCACCAAGAACAATATCGTAGTCGGCGATCCTATGGAGCCTGAAACCAACCTGGGCGCGCTAATTTCTGAAAATCACCTGCATAAGGTCATGGCTTATATTGAGCTTGGCAAAGAGCAGGGCGCTACTCTGGCATTTGGTGGCGAAAGATTAACGCCTGCGGGCTGTGAGAATGGCTATTTTATTGGCCCCACTATTTTTACTGACTGCACGGACGACATGCGCATTACGCGCGAGGAGATTTTTGGTCCGGTGATGTCCGTTCTGACCTTTGAAACGGAAGAAGAGGTCATTCAACGAGCTAACAATACCGATTACGGACTGGCAGCTGGTATTTTCTGTCAGGACTTGCGCAGAGCTCATCGTGTCATCGCTCAGCTGGAAGCCGGTATTTGCTGGATTAATGCCTATGCTAATTCGCCGGTAGAGATGCCGGTAGGTGGTTACAAGCAATCGGGTATTGGTCGTGAAAACGGTGTGGAAGCACTTAAGTCTTATACTCAGACAAAATCAATTTATGTCGGAATGGATAAGCTGGAAGGTCCATTCTAATGACAGTGAATGAGAAATTCGATTACATCATTGTGGGGGCGGGTTCGGCCGGCTGTGTGCTGGCCAATCGGTTAACAGAAGATCCGGATGTCTCGGTATTGTTATTAGAGACTGGCGGCTCAGACAAAAGCATTTTTATTCAGATGCCAACCGCGCTGTCGATTCCGATGAATACGAAAAAGTACGCCTGGCAGTTCCATTCGGAACCTGAGCCTTACCTGAATAATCGCGAAATGCATTGCCCCCGGGGCAAGGTTCTTGGTGGTTCCTCGTCGATTAACGGCATGGTTTATGTTCGCGGTCATGCGCGGGACTTTGATGAGTGGCAAGAGCATGGTGCTGAAGGCTGGGACTACCAGAATTGCCTGCCGTATTTTAAAAAGGCAGAAGACTGGGCTTTTGGTGCCGATGAATACCGTTCGAAAGGTGGCCCTTTGGCGGTGAATAACGGAAACAACATGCAAAACCCGTTGTACAAAGCCTTTATTAAAGCCGGAGTAAATGCCGGCTATATGGAAACCAATGATTATAACGGTTTTCAGCAAGAAGGTTTTGGTGCCATGCATATGACCGTGAAAAATGGTGTGCGCTGGTCCGCTGCTAATGCGTATTTAAGGCCAGCTATGAGCAGACCTAACCTGGCAATAAAAACCGGGGTTCAGGTCAGTAAAGTGCTGCTGGAAGACAAGCGGGCTATTGGCGTCGAGCTTTATGAGAAGAACAACACTGCTCGCTTTTTTGTGAATAAAGAAGTGCTTTTAAGTGCAGGTTCCATTGGTTCTCCGCATATTCTGCAGCTATCGGGTATTGGTAACAACGAGACTTTATCTGCAGCAGGCATTGAAACTCAGCATGAGCTGCCTGGTGTCGGGGAAAACTTGCAGGACCATCTGGAGTTTTATTTTCAGTATCAATGCAAAAAGCCGCTGACGCTGAACAGTAAGCTAGGACCTCTGAGCAAGTTGGCTATTGGTGTACGCTGGATTTTATTCAAAACCGGCTTGGGCGCAACGAATCATTTTGAGTCCTGCGGTTTTATTCGCTCGAAAGAAGGTGTTGAGTGGCCGGATCTGCAATATCATTTTCTGCCGGCAGCCATTCGCTACGATGGTAAATCTGCTTTTGAAGGGCATGGTTTTCAGTTGCACATTGGGCACAATAAACCTAAAAGCCGTGGTTGGGTTAAAGTGAAAAGCTCGGACCCTTTTACCTCGCCTCAGATTCAATTCAATTATTTGCAGCACCAGGACGACATTGAAGCATTCCGAGCCTGCGTAAGATTATCCCGCGAGATTATTGCTCAACCGGCAATGGATGAATACCGCGGCCAGGAAATACAGCCCGGAAAAGACATTGTGACCGATGAGCAGATAGATGCTTTCGTGCGTGATGCCGTAGAAAGTGCTTATCACCCCTGCGGCAGTTGTCGTATGGGTGCCGAAGATGATGACATGGCAGTGATTGACTCACAAATGCGTGTGCGGGGCTTGCAAGGACTTAGAGTTATTGACTCGTCGGTTTTCCCAACGATTCCAAACGGCAACCTGAACGCGCCAACCATCATGGTCGCGGAGCGAGCGGCTGATATCATCAAGCATCAGAACTTGCCGAGAGCTGAAGTTGATGTTTATAAAGACCCGCAATGGCAACAGCGTCAGCGCAGTGGTGAGGCCAAGCGGAGCACGTCATGTTAACTCTTGTCAGTATTGGCATGCTGTTTTTCATGGCCATGGTGGTCTTTATTGTTATGCGCTGGGGGCGGCTGAAACTTAACGGTCGCTACCCAGTGTCTACTCTGACATTCATTGCCATTTTGTTTACCTCGGGTCTGGATGTGGGGCTCATCATGTTTCCGCTGACAGAGTTCCCGGTTTACGCCGATATAAAAGAAAACAGCGAGTACGCTTTTGCCAACCCTTTGGCTATTGAGTTTGGCTTCTGGGGTTTTCTGGTCTGGGCCATTTACTTTGTCACTTGTTTTTATTTCTGTGCAATTGAACCCAAAGTAAAATTCTTTGAGATTACCTGGGTTAAGTGGATTAATAACATCGTGATAATTGGCACCTGTGCTTTTACCGCGCATTTGTTATTTGCCAACTTAAGCTGGTATCTACCCAGTATTGCGGTCAGCGAAGGCTTCCCCTGGTACTATGCGCTGATTGTCGGCGGCACCATTTTATTTGCGGTGTACTCAAGTACCGAGCTTAAGTTTGTTAAGATTCTTAGCTTGTCATCTGGTGGGCTGTTCTTTGCGTTAATTCTTGGGCTCGGCAGTATCGCCTTACTGTCTGACAATGTTTCTGCGCCTGATTATTTTAGTACCTTACCCTTATTGACCGACTACTTTGAACATCTACACCGGTTTGTTCTGCCGATTAATGATTACCATGCGTTTTACCTGTTCTGGTGGTTTGCCTGGAGCATTATGATTGGTCAGTTCACTGCGCGCTTTGTTGGTAACATGCGCACCATCTGGCTGTTCTTAGCCATGCTGATATGGCCGTCATTGTCCATTGGTCTCTGGTTTAGTGTTTTATACTTATTCCACTTAAAAGGACTGGATACTTCCGGATTCATTAATCTGGCGATGGTGTTTGTTGGAATTGTTTTCGTGATCAACTCGCTGGACTCTTTAATCCGGCTTTACTCCGACAATCTAAACTTGACGGTGGCGCGTTTTGGCAAACAAAAGTATATGGCCTTACACGCCTTTTTGATGATGTCATTGACTGTATTATTTAGTGTTCAGTTTATAAAAATTCAGTGGGTTGGTGCGTTGGTTATTGGTATTGGTTTGTGTTGCTTTGTTTACATAGCGCTTGGTAAGCAACAGCAGCCGCTGCCTAAAACTGAGGCATTGGTACCGTTGCCTACGAAGAAGAAGTAACCTGATGCCATTGCATCAGGTTATGTTCAGTCCCCAATCGTTATAAGCTGCTTGTGCCAGCTCATCCCGGAACTTAGGGTCGGCAATATGAATCAGTTCGCGCGCGCGTTCACTCATACTCTTGGCGCGTAAGTTAGCGACACCATGTTCAGTGACAATATAATGCACATGGGCGCGTGTGGTAACCACGCCGGCACCCGGAGCAAGCAGTGAACTAATGCGCGACACTGTTCCGCCACAGGCTGTAGAAGGCAGAGCTATAACCGAACGCCCGCCTTCCGACAAGCTGGCGCCGCGAACAAAGTCCATTTGGCCGCCGACGCCCGAGTATATTTTAGTGCCAATAGAGTCTGCGCAAACCTGACCGCTCAGGTCGACCTGAAGGGCGCTGTTTATGGACATAACTTGCTTATTTTGGCGAATAACCGAGGTGTCATTGGTGTACTCAACATCAAGGAAAAAAACTTCCTGGTTGTCATCAACAAAGTCATAAAGTGCCTGAGAACCCATCGCAAAAGTGGTGACAATGCGGCCACGGTGCTTACGCTTGCGGCTGTTGTTTATGACGCCACGCTCAACCAGCGGTAATACGCCGTCAGAGAACATTTCGGTGTGAATGCCTAAGTCTTTGTGATGATGAAGACAGGCTAAAGTCGCGTCTGGTATTGCGCCAATACCCATTTGCAAACAGTCCCCGTCATTAATAAGGCCGGCAACGCGCTCGCCAATTTTTTGTGTCACTGGGTTTTGTGGTGGCTGGTTGTGCAGTGGAATAGGAGCCGCTTCTTCGTAAAAACGGTCAAACCGCTTTAACGAGACTAACGCATCGCCGTGCGTCCGTGGCATGTTGGGGTTTATCCAGGCAACCACTTTTTTTGCAACTTGCAGTGCGGCCCGGGTTGCTTCAACTGAAATACCTAAACTGCAATTACCGTGTTTATCCGGTGGTGACACCTGAATGATTGCGGCATCCAATGGCTGTTCGCCAGAGCGAAACAGCTTGGGAATTTCAGAGAGAAAAATAGGGACATAGTCGGCTAGCCCTTGGTTCACCGCCTGCCGAGTTGAGGCCCCAACAAAGAAAGCACGTTGGCGAAGATGTCCTTTAAGCTCAGGGTCACAGAGTATCTCGCTGTACTCTGTATGCAACTGTAACAACGTCAGGTCTTTACGCTGTGTAGCTACCTCTTTCAGACCTTCAAGAAGTTTATAAGGGGTGGCAGCCATCGACTGGCACCAGATGACATCGCCATCATTGAGAATTGACAGGGCTTCTACCGCTGAGTTTACCTTCATTACTGCTTCCTTTTTAAGCGAGAAGTATTGAGCGAGATCAGAAGTATAACCGTTTAACGAATAGGGGTATTTACCCAGTAAGTAATACCTACTGGGTTTCTGGAGTTTTGTTAAGCGGTGAGGTACTTCGCATGGAAGCGAAGCTGAGCTTCGATAAATGACGAGATGAAGTAATAGCTGTGGTTGTAACCATCGTGTAAATGAACCGTACCGCCGCCGTTAACTTCGCTAATGGCGTCTTTTAAGTTCTCAGGTTTTAACTGTTCGTCTAAAAATCCGTCAGCTAAGCCCTGATCAACTCGAATTGGGAGTGTCTGACCTTTAGATTTGATGATCTCAACAGCGTCGTATTGCTTCCATTGTTCGCGATCATCGCCCAAATACGCGCTAAAGGCTTTTTCGCCCCAGGGGCATTGTGTTGGGTTGGTAATCGGCGAGAATGCCGAAATACTGGTGTAGCGGTCACTGTTACGTAAGCCAATAACTAAAGCTCCGTGTCCGCCCATGGAATGACCGGCAATAGCGCGCTTGTCATTAACTGGCAGTTCCGCTTCGACCAACTCTGGCAGCTCTTTCACAATGTAGTCGTACATTTGATAATTCGACTTCCACGGCTCTTCAGTCGCGTTGACGTAAAAGCCTGCACCTAAACCTAAGTCGTAAGCGCCGTCTGAATCGTCAGCTACATCGTCTCCACGCGGGCTGGTATCGGGAATAATTAAGGCAATACCCAGCTCTGTGGCTACCCGCTGTGCGCCGGCTTTGGTGGAAAAATTTTCATCAGTGCAGGTTAAGCCCGATAGAAAATAAACCGCCGGAACCTCTGTTTTCTCTGCGCGTAATGGCAAAAAGACACTGAACTGCATAGTGCAGTTCAGTACTTCAGAGTCATGTTCAAAACGCAGCTGACGACCGCCAAAACAGCGAGTTTCGCTAATTTGTTTCATCACTGGCTCCATTAATAATGAATGACCGAGCGAATCGACTTGCCTTCGTGCATTAGGTCGAACGCTTTATTAATGTCTTCTAACGGCATGGTATGGGTAATAAAGGTATCCAGGTCAAACTTACCGTCCATGTATTGTTGAACATAGTCAGGCAGTTCAGTACGGCCTTTAACGCCACCAAAGGCACTGCCACGCCATACGCGACCAGTAACTAGCTGGAACGGACGGGTGGAAATTTCTTCACCGGCTGCTGCCACACCAATAATAACGGACTCGCCCCAACCTTTGTGGCAGCACTCTAACGCAGCGCGCATAACGTCCACGTTACCAATGCACTCAAATGAGAAGTCGACACCACCGTCGGTCATATCAACAATGACTTCCTGAATGGGTTTGTCATATTCGGTTGGGTTCACAAAGTCGGTTGCGCCCAATTCTTTCGCAATTGCTTTTTTGTCGTCGTTCACGTCAATGGCAATAATGCGCGACGCTTTAGCTTGTACCGCACCAATAATAGCGGCCAGACCAATACCACCAAGGCCAAATACCGCAACCGTGTCGCCTTCCTGCACATTGGCGGTGTTTTTAACGGCGCCCATGCCGGTAGTCACACCACAGCCAAGCAGGCACACCTTTTCAAGCGGTGCTTCTTTTGGAATTTTCGCCAGTGAAATCTCTGGTAGAACGGTGTATTCAGAGAAAGTCGACGTACCCATGTAGTGATAAATAGTCTCGCCGTCTTTTGAAAAGCGGCTGGTACCGTCCGGCATTAAACCTTTGCCCTGAGTGGCACGAACCGCCTGACACAGGTTGGTTTTACCCGAGGTACAGAACTTACATTCACCACATTCTGCAGTGTATAAAGGAATAACATGGTCACCGACTTCAACTGAAGTAACGCCTTCGCCGACAGATTCAACAATACCGCCGCCTTCGTGGCCTAATACGGAAGGAAAAATGCCTTCAGGGTCTTTACCTGACAAGGTGTAAGCGTCTGTGTGGCAGACACCAGTGGCAATAATTCGAACGCGAACTTCGCCTTTTTTCGGTGGTGCAACGTCAATGGTTTCTTCTTTCAGTGGTTCGCCCGGACCCCAGGCAACCATAGCGCGTGACTTAATTGTTTCCATGATGTTTCCTTTTAGACAGTTAATTTAATTACGTATAAGCGTAGCCTAAGTTTAACTTTTTCTCATAAGCAGGTAATCTACTGTTTTTACAAATTACTTTTTCATTAATGAAATAATGGGGCAGTATGAAGCCTTGGCAGGGAATTAGCGAATTTGCGGCAGTGGCTGAATTGCATAGTTTTACCGCAGCGGCTCACCAATTGGGACTGTCGGTGGCACAGGTAAGCCGAAATATTGCAGCGCTGGAGCAAAGGCTACAGATGCAACTGCTGTATCGCTCAACCCGAAGTGTCAGCTTAACAGAAGAGGGAAAGCTCTACTTGCCCCATTGCCAGCACCTCGTTGCCAGCCTGAGAGATGCCGATCAGGCCATTCAGCAGCGCACACAACAGCCACAGGGTTTAATTCGCATTACGGCACCGGTCTACTATGGCGAGCGGTTTATTGCACCTCTGTTGAATGATTTTTTGCAGGTTTATGCGGATTGTCGTCTGGATTTACAGCTGACAAACGAGCAGGTCGACTTAATTGAAGGCAGTTATGATGTGGCTATACGTTTAGGGCAACTGGGGAACCCGAGGTTACGCGCCCGGAAACTAGGGTCACGCCGGCATTTTGTAGTAGGCTCACCGGCTTATTTTAGTCAATTTGGATGTCCGCAAAACATTGATGACTTGGATGAGCATCGCTGTTTTACCGGAACGGTTAAGCAATGGCGTTTTCAGGTTGATGGCAAGCTGGAAACTGTGCGACCGGAGTCGTACCTGCATTGCAACAATGGTCTGGCACTTCGTGATGCCGCAATAAAAGGCTTGGGGTTGGCAATGCTGCCGGATTATTATGTGACTGAGTCGTTGGAAAATGGACAGTTAGAGGAAGTGTTAGCGGATTTTCGACAACCGGATGATGGTATATGGGCGTTGTATCCGGAAAATCGTCAGGTGATTCCTAAAGTACGGGTGCTACTGGATTATTTATCTGAAAAATTAATACTGGAAAAATAGAGAGCTGAGGGATAAAAAATGGTGGTTGCTACTGGGCTCGAACCAGTGACCCTCGCCTTGTAAGGGCGATGCTCTCCCAACTGAGCTAAGCAACCATCCTGAAGGTCTGCAACTAAGGGGAAGAAGAGAAGTGGTGGTTGCTACTGGGCTTGAACCAGTGACCCTCGCCTTGTAAGGGCGATGCTCTCCCAACTGAGCTAAGCAACCATTCTCACTGTGACACTTCTGCGTCGTTGCGAGGTGGCATTATAGGGCGCAGATATAAACTGTCAAATAAAAATTGCTAACTTTGGTTCGTTTGCTGACATTTTAATCACTTCGAATAGCAGATGCGTCAAGCGCTCAGTCTTGATAAACTTACGCTCATTAAATTGACCGGTTTCAAAGAAAGGAATAAACATGAGTGTGGTAACGCGTTTTGCCCCCAGCCCGACTGGGTATTTGCACGTTGGTGGTGCCCGTACGGCATTGTATTCATGGTTAGTTGCAAAGGCACAGGGCGGCGAGTTCGTGCTGCGTATTGAAGATACCGACCGTGAACGTTCAACGCAACCTGCTATCGATGCCATTTTAGAAGGTATGGAATGGCTGGGCTTAAGCTGGGATCGCGGACCTTATTACCAGACTCAACGTTTTGAGCGCTATAAAGAGTTAATCGACAAGTTACTGGAAGAAGACAAAGCCTATAAATGCTATTGCTCAACGGAGCGCTTAGAGAAAATGCGTGAAGAGCAAATGGCGGCTGGTGAAAAGCCTCGTTACGACGGTCATTGCCGTGACAATCCTGACGTCGGCGGTGATAAGTACGTGATCCGCTTCCGTAACCCGCAAGACGGCAGTGTGGTTTTTGATGATCACATTCGTGGGCGTATTGAGTTCGCTAATACCGAACTGGATGATTTGATCATTGCCCGTACTGACGGCACGCCGACTTATAACTTCTGTGTGGTGGTTGATGACTGGGACATGGATATTACTCACGTAGTGCGTGGTGAAGACCATATTAATAACACCCCGCGTCAGATTAATATTCTGAAAGCTCTGGGCGCGCCGGTACCTCAGTACGCTCACGTGTCGATGATTTTAGGTGACGATGGTAAGAAACTGTCGAAACGTCACGGTGCAGTCAGTGTGATGCAGTATCGCGATGATGGCTATGTGCCGGAAGCGGTCGTGAATTACTTAGCACGCCTGGGCTGGTCTCATGGTGACCAGGAAATATTCAGCCGTGAAGAGCTGGTTGAGTACTTTAAGCTGGATGACGTTAACAAAGCAGCGTCAGCGTTTAATACCGAAAAGCTTAATTGGTTAAATCAGCACTACATGAAAACTTTGCCTGCAGAGCAAGTTGCACCGCAATTGCAATGGCAGTTTGACCAAATAGGTGTGGACACAAGCAATGGTCCAGCGCTAGAGCAAGTTGTGTCGTTGCAGGCTGACCGGGTAAAAACCTTAAAAGAAATGGCAGCAATTAGCCGTTACTTCTTTGAGTCGGTTGAAGAGTTTGATGAGAAAGCAGCGAAAAAGCATTTACGTCCGGTAGCGAAAGAGCCGCTGGTAAAAGCCAAAGAACTGCTTGGAACCGTTGCTGATTGGAATGCAGAGAATATTCAGGCTGCGATTAATCAGACAGCCGCTGATTTGGACGTGGGCATGGGCAAAGTTGGCATGCCGCTGCGTGTTGCAGCAACCGGTGGAGGCAACTCTCCTTCGTTAGATGTAACGCTGGAACTTATCCCCCAAAAGACGGTTCTGGCGCGTATTGACCTTGCTTTAGAGTTTATTGCGAATCGCGAGAATGCGTAACTTACTCTGATGAACTGGAGGCGTAGCCGGTTGTCCGGCAACGGGCTACGCAAAGCGCTTGAGAAGCCGAGCCACCATTGGATGCTCGAAAGGGCGCTTTAGAGTAATCGCATAAAAGTGTTCGAACACGTTGGGCAGAGTCAGGTAGCGTTTTAACTGCCCATTATTCAATTCATCCCTCACAACAACATCCGGAATAACCGCCAGGGCTCCGGTATCACGCGCCAGTAGTCGCAACATGGCCATATCGTCCGCCTCGGCAAGTACCCGTGGTTGCCATTTGTATTCTGCGCTTAGCATATCGAAAGCCGCACGCTGAGGCATGTTTTCCGGCGGTAGAACCCAGTTTTTGTTCCGTAAAGAGGCATCTGTCAGACGTTCTATATCGCGTCCCGGCGGCCCTATAACGGATACTGGCTGACGCGCTAACAGGCGGCTTTGCCATAATTGCTTGTCACTGCCCCGTACGTTGGTATTCGCCAGCGCCAGGTCAATTTGATGGTTAGCCAACTCATTAAATAACTGGTCGGGGGTCATTGAGTGTAGTCGGTATTGCACGTCCTGCTGGTGCACTAAGTCGCTGATAAATGCTTCGACAAAGTTGCGTGACATGGTCGAGGCATGACCTATTCGAATCACTAAATCGGTCCCGTCGATTCCCTGTTTTAGCTGCTTGACGAGGTTTTCACCTTCGTGAAAAATCCGGTTGGCGTACTGACGAGCAATGTACCCGGCTTGAGTCAGTACTAGCTGGCGCCCTTGCCGGTCAAACAAAGGGGTGCCCAGCCATTCTTCCAACTGTTTTATTTGCGCCGATAACGCCGATTGCGATACATGAAGTTTTTGAGCGGTTTGGGTTAAATGGCCACTTTCCGCCACATGCCAGAAGTAAAAGAGATGTTTGTAATTCATAGTTGCTAATAACCGTTCTTTAAAATAGAACAATATTATATTTTATATCTATTTTACTTAACATTAAAGGCGCCCCCATAATTGCCCCAAACAAAATACCCAGGATGCATCAATGACTGAATGGTTGACATTATCTGGCGTTCGCCCTGTGTTATTGGCTCTGGTGGCTTTATTAGCACTGGTAGTAACGCGCTACGCTGTCACAAACTTTCGACTGGATCCGCGCCGTCGTTCTTTCGTCTCTAAATTGGTCGGCTGCTTAGTAGCGGTACTTGTACTTATCGTCAGTAATCACATTGTGGTCTTCTTTGTGGCCTGGATGAGCATCAGCCTGCAACTGCACAGACTGCTCATGTTTTATCCTGAGCGTGACAGAGCGGTACTGGCGGCTCATAAAAAGTTCATTCTGGCACGCTGCTCAGAAGCTTTTTTAGGCACGGCTTTTGTCCTTATGTACCTCAACACAGGCAGCTTTCAATTAGACACCATACTCAAGCAGTTCGCTACGGCACCTACCAGTATTCCCCAGCACATTGCGGCAGTCTGTCTGGTTATGGCGGCATTGATAAAGTGCGCTCAGTTGCCCCTGCATGGCTGGCTCATTCAGGTCGTTGAAGCACCAACACCGGTTTCTGCATTATTACACGCAGGTATTATTAACCTTGGCGGCTTCCTGCTGCTGGTTACCGTACCTTTATGGAGCAATAGTGTTCTCGCCGTGTGGTTATTGTGCCTGGTCTCGGCTGCCTCCTGCTGTTTTGCTGCATTAATTATGGCAACACGAATCAGCATCAAGGTGCGTCTGGCATGGTCAACCTGTGCGCAAATGGGTCTGATGTTGCTGGAAATTGGTTTGGGATACTACGACTTAGCCTTGCTTCACCTGGTTGCACACTCGGTTTACAAAGCTCATGCCTTCTTATCGGTCAGCGAAGTTGCTGTCATTAAACAGCCTCAGGCGCGCTCAATATTACGGGTGAGTCTGGTCTTTCTGATTTTTCAGGCACTCGTTGCTGCTACCTGTTGGTGGTTACTGGGTGATCCGAAGTGGTTACCGTCGGCTCTATTAGCCATGGCGTTAGCGACTATTTGGATGAATCTCCACCAATGGCTGTTGCGATTTGCTGTTTCAGTGCTGGCGATAGCTGCTTACCTGCTTCTTGGTGCGCTGGTACAACAAGTTGTGGAGCCACAACCGCCGTTTAACAGCTTGCTACTGGAGCCGATTATTACCGTGCTGTTCAATATCTTCGCTTTTACCTATTGGTTGGTTCATCACACGCCATCGCGTCGTCTGAGCCAACGCTGGTTCATCACTTTGAACGCCGGACTTTATTTGGATGAGTGGCTGACGCGACTGGTGTTGTGGTTGTGGCCCAGTCATCCCATTCGTTATTACCAACGTCGTAGCCGACAAGAGGGGCGCTTATGATCACCGTCAGTCGTTTTGTGTCTATCGCGGAACAGGTCAGTCAGTCCATTGCGCCGCAGTGGCCCTTGTCTCAATGGATAGCGGTTAACCCTTTCTGGCACTATCGTCAGCAACCGGTTAGCGGTGTCGCTGCACATTGGCGTTACTGTGCGGGGAGTCGACTGCTAATGAGCCCCGACTTCTATTGGCAGCAGTGGCAGCAGAATCAAATTGCCCCAGAGTTAGTGACCGAAGACATGGTGCGGGAGCTGGATCAACGAACTCAGTCCCGTGAGTTGCTGCCGCAATGGCGAAACCTAAGCCAGTGGGTGGATAAATATCAGCAGCGTCGCCGAAAAATGCGCTGGAATGACGAAGTGGTGCTGCAAATTAGCCAGACCTGCGGCTTGTTTATGCAGTTTCCTACACGCTTCCAGCAAGCGGGTAAGGACAGCTCGTTGTATCAACATTGGTTGACGATATCCCGTGCTGACCGCGGTATTGAAACCTTGATGGACGAGGCCGACTTAAACGATTTATTTGCGGAGCTTCCGGATGATCCACATGAGCTTATTAGCGTCTGTCAGGCGAGTTTTTTAACCGATGCGTCTGACTATGCACTGCGCTGTTACTGCCAGGCTCTTATCAGTGACCTGTGGGGCTGGGCCGCAGCTATGGCTTATCAGGACGCCCGCCAGCAGAGTCAGTGGGTATTTGAGTTGTTATGCATTCGACTGGCCTGGGAGTACATTCTCTGGCAACTGGCTGAGCGGACCAACACGGCTGTTTATCAGCAGTTGCAGCAAGCGCTTGCGACGCAGATAGAAAACTGTGAAGGGCAAGTGTCTCATATTGAAGAATATAACGATGTTCTGTGGCAGTGGCAGGCGGCTTATGAACGCTCACAGTTGAAGACACTGAAATTCAGCCCGGAAAACTCAGATAAGGCCGCGAATGAAACCTCAGTGGTGCAGGCGGTGTTTTGTATCGATGTGCGCTCTGAGCGTTATCGTCGTGCGCTAGAACAAGCAGGGGAGCGCTTGGGGGTAAGTACACAAAGCAAAGGCTTTGCTGGCTTTTTTGGTGTGCCTTTGGCGGTTCAGATGAAGGAGCAGAACGTTCCCCATGCGCCAGGTCTGTTGCAACCGGCCTATTACGTTAAAGCACCGGAGCGTAAGCATTCGGTTATGTCATTACTCAGTAACCTGTTTAATACGCCAGTGTCGATGTTCAGCGGCGTTGAAGCGCTTGGACTTGGCAAATTGAAAGAGTTGCTGACCGGCGCGCCCGGAAAATTGGCAACTGCCGACGATACTGCCGTTTCCGGCAGCGCTATTTTTCAGGCTGATGGTCAGGCGTCAGTAGAGTCTTTGGTGAGCTTATGCGAGCAGGCATTGGCGGGTATGCAGTTCGACTCGTTCGGGAAGCACGTAATTCTGGTAGGACACGGTTCACATCACAGCAATAATGCTCAGCGTGCAGGGCTCAACTGTGGGGCCTGTGGCGGTCAGTCCGGAGCCTTAAGTGCCCGGGTACTAAGCCGTTTATTAAACGATGGTGAAATCCGAAAGCACCTCGTTGACCGGGGAGTTCAGATCCCCGCGGACACTCGGTTTTACTCAGCGCTGCATGAAACAGTAACCGACAAGGTAGTGTGGCTATCCGATTCCGTACCGGATCAGGTTAAGTGTTTATTCAGCAATGCCACAGAGGCATTAACCACGTCGACCAATGGGTCAGCTAAACAGCTTAAAAAGCAGGCGAACCATTGGGCGGAGCTACGTCCGGAGTGGGGGTTAGCCGATAATAATGTGCTGTTTTTCGGACGAGCTAGCCGATTAACGTCGTCGGAAACGGTCGGCAGTAACTTTTTGCATGACTACTGCAGCGAGCGTGACCCTAAAGGGGCATTGCTGACACAACTGTTGAGTGCCCCGGGACTGGTCGCCAACTGGATAAACTGGCAGTACTACTGCTCGGTGACTGATCCGAAACAGCTGGGTAGCGGCAATAAATTGCTGCACAACCGGGTCGCGAATGACATTGGTATTTTCGAGGGAAATGGTGGTGACTTACGTCAGGGACTGGCCTGGCAGTCGGTGCACGATGGTAGTGACTTTGTACACAGACCGGTGCGGCTGCAGGTGATTATTGAAGCCGATGAAGCCACCATTCAGCGTGCGTTAGCTGGCGCTACCGCGTTTAACGAATTATTTCAGCAGCAGTGGATCAATCTGTATCGGCTGAATGCAGGAGGTGAGTTATGCCAAGTAACAGCAGAATAACGCCAGCTAACGGAGTAACCTGTTATACATTTAAAGAACTTTACGAGCATGTCCGCTCACGGCCTTTTAATCAGCCATTTGCGATGCGTTATAGCGATGGCAGTGTTGATCACGGTCTGAACTCGGAAGAGGCCATGAAAGAGAGTTTACGTGCTCACGACAATCCCTATTTAAAGCAGCCCGTGGTTATCGAGTGGTAATTCTCTTTTTGTCATTTTTATAACGGCAGTCAGTCGGAGTGCTCAGGAATTCAATAAAACCTGAGTGACTGACTGCCCACTTTTCTCCGCTGGTTTTATCTAGCGCAAAAATCTGAATAAAATCCTTTGCCAAATTCAGTGCAATTCTGGTTACAATAGCCTTTAGTTCTCTCCACTTTGTTTATATAGAAGCTTTGACCTCTATATAGGATTAACGATGCCTAAAATTTGGTGGAAGCGTCTTATCAGGCTACCGGGACCATGGGATAAATAATGCCAGATATAAAACACTTGATTGAAAATAACAAAGCGTGGGCAGAAGAGCAGGTAAAAAAAGATCCTGATTTTTTCAAACGTTTAGTGGGTCAGCAGTCTCCCGAGTACTTGTGGATAGGTTGTTCTGACAGCCGGGTTCCGGCAAATGAAATTGTCGGCATGGCGCCGGGTGAACTCTTTGTTCATAGAAATGTGGCAAACCAGGTCATTCAGACAGATTTTAACTGCTTATCAGTTATTCAATTCGCTATTGAAGCGCTTAAAGTACGGCATATTCTTGTTGTTGGTCATTACGGTTGTGGTGGTGTGAAGGCTGCAATTGAGAGTAAACCCCATGGTTTGGTTGACCATTGGCTGTATCCTATTCGCGACGTTTACCGTGAGCATGCAGAAGAGTTAGAGCGGTTGAATGAAAATGACCAACTTGATCGCTTGTGTGAGTTAAACGTGGTGGAGCAGGTTAAAAATCTGGCAAAAACCAATGTTGTTCAGGAAACCTGGGATAAAGATCAGCCATTGACGATACATGGTTGGGTTTATCGGTTGGATAACGGCTTAGTCAATGATATGAATGTATCGGTTTCGAGCCGGGAAGGGTTGGAGCAGGTTTACCACGTTTACCATCAAAAACTGCCAAAAGCGGTTCGTGGTTAAGATTTGATGAATTACTGAGCAAACTGCAATAAAAATGCTCAAACAACAGTATTTTTAGAAAAAATAGTTGACACATTAGCTCAGGTCACAATAGAATGCGCCCCGCTGTCAGGGCAGTCTGAGACTGTTTAGTGCGGGGCTATAGCTCAGCTGGGAGAGCGCCTGCCTTGCACGCAGGAGGTCAGCGGTTCGATCCCGCTTAGCTCCACCAAGTTGTTTTGGTAAAGCACACTGGTAGTAATAAGTATTTGGTTGCGTCCCCTTCGTCTAGTGGTCCAGGACACCGCCCTTTCACGGCGGTAACAGGGGTTCAAATCCCCTAGGGGACGCCATTCAAATACTGAAGTGTAAAAAGTAATAACTGCGTCCCCTTCGTCTAGTGGTCCAGGACACCGCCCTTTCACGGCGGTAACAGGGGTTCAAATCCCCTAGGGGACGCCATTACTTTTAAACACTTAAGAATTAAGTCCATGGGTCCCCTTCGTCTAGTGGCCTAGGACACCGCCCTTTCACGGCGGTAACAGGGGTTCAAATCCCCTAGGGGACGCCACTTAAATCAACCGCCCGCAGGCGGTTTTTTTGTCTCTGGCTTTCACTACTTCGCCAACTCCAGCAAATAAGGCTCCAGAAAATCAGCTATCTTTGGCTGGGCTTCAGCGGTGGGATGAATACCATCGTCCTGCACGTAATCGGCATTGGTGGCTATCTCTTCCATGAAGAATGGTATTAGCGTTACATTTTCTTCTTTTGCAACTTCTTCAAATACTTGGCGGAACTGTTCTGCAAAACGTTGGCCATAGTTAGGTGGTACCATAACCTGACTTAAGCCGACTTTAACGCCTTGTTTCTGCGCCTGGTCGATGATTTGTTTTAAATTCGAGCGAACTGTGTTTAGGTCGAACCCACGAAGGCCATCATTACCGCCTAGCTCGATAAATAAAGCGTCGGGCTTGTGACGCTCTAAAACGCCTTCTAAGCGGCGCAAACCACCACGAGTGGTCTCGCCACTAATACTGGCGTTAATGATGTTTATATCGGGGTGAGAGCTCTCCCAGCGACGATCTAACTCGGCAACCCAGGTTTGTTCCTGAGAAAGCCCATAACCGGCGCTTAAGCTGTCACCTAAAACAACAAGTGAGACATTTGCGGAAACGCTGCGTATAACCAACAACAGCGCTAAAAATAAACACGTTTTCAAAAGGAAGTTTTTCATCTTATGCTCATTCAAGCTCAACAACTGGAAAAAACCGTAGACACCTCTGAGGGTCCATTACAGATTCTGCAGCCAATTAACGTCAGTATCAATGCCGGTGACACCGTAGCCATTGTCGGCGCTTCGGGTTCCGGTAAGTCGACGCTATTGTCACTACTGGCGGGTTTAGACCTCGCATCCTCCGGAGAGGTTCTTATAGAGAACGAAAAATTAAGCGAATTGGATGAGGAGCAGCGCGCAAAAGTTCGTGCTGACAAAGTCGGATTCATTTTTCAGTCGTTCCTGCTGGTACCTAGTTTAAGTGCCTTAGAGAACGTTATGCTCCCGGCAGAGCTGGCCGGACATAAAGGCGCAGAGAAAGAAGCCAGAGAATTACTGGCGAAGGTTGGGCTGGAAGATCGCTGGCATCACTATCCAAATCAATTATCTGGTGGCGAGCAGCAGCGAGTAGCTATTGCCAGAGCCTTTGTCGGACAACCGAAGATTCTTTTTGCCGATGAACCAACGGGTAACCTCGATGCGAAAACCGGTGGAAAAGTCGAAGAGCTGTTATTTGATTTAAACAAGGATTATGGCACCACGCTGATTGTGGTAACTCATGATCAACGGCTTGCAAAGCGCTGTCAGCGCGTGTTGCAAATGGATGCAGGGCAGTTATCGGAGGCAGCTCAGGATGTGGCATAAAATTTCGTTTCGTTTGCTGAAGCATGAGCTGAAACGAGGTGAGCTGACAATTATGGCGCTGGCAATTATTTTGTCAGTCACTGCCGTGTTGTCACTGTCCATTTTCAGCGATCGCTTACAGGCTGGATTAACTGAGCGTAGTAGTGAGTTTCTTGCTGCCGACAGAGTATTGAGCTCGCGGAGAGATATACCGCAAGAGTGGTTAGAGCAAGCCGGGCAAATGAATTTAAAGACCTCCTGGAAAGTGGTGTTCAACTCAATGGCGTTTGCTGATGAGAACATGACCCTGGTGGATATTAAGGCGGTAAGCGATGGCTACCCGTTACGAGGTCAGCTGGAAATTGCTGATGAACCTTTTGGGCAAGGTTATGTGGCCGAAGGCTTGCCTGCAGAAGGCGAGGCATGGGTCGCTTCTCAGTTATTTCAGGCGCTGCAGTTAGATATCGGCGATGACATTGAGGTTGGCAACAGCAGCTTTAAAGTAACGAAAGTTGTTACCTATGAGCCGGACGTTGGTTTTTCAGTATTTACTGATAGCCCAAACGTTATTATTCGCCACTCACAACTGGAAGAAACGGGCTTGATCCAGCCCGGCAGCCGAGTGCGTTTTAACGTGTTAATGGCGGGTGACAACAGCGACATTACTGCCTATGAAGACTGGTTGCTACCACGCCTGAATGACGACACTCATAGCTGGCGCAGTATAGAAGATGGTGACAGTCCGTTGTCGCGTTCTTTGAATCGCGCTGAGCGTTTTATGATGCTGGCCAGCCTGCTCGGTGTGGTACTGGCTGCAACAGCGGTGGCAGTAGCAGCGCAGCGCTATTGTCAGAGAAATTACGATGTGGTTGCCATATTCAAAACCTTAGGGGCCAGCCGCCAGCAGATACGACGTATCTTTTTACTTCACCTGTTATTGCTTACAGCGGCCAGTGTGGCGGTGGGTATGGCGCTTGGCTGGGCCATTCAATATGTGGTTATTGAATGGGTGGCACAGAAACTGGATGCGACCTTACCTCAAGCCGGATGGCAGCCCTACGCATTAGCCGGAGCGACCGGTGTTATCAGTGCGGTTATGTTTACCCTGTATCCATTATTCAGGTTGGTATCGATTCCGCCGCTACGCGTATTGCACCGTCAATTGACGGCTGGTAATGCGGTGCGTTGGTTGCAATGGGTACTGAGTGGCGGAACCATTTACGCACTGCTGGTGATTTACAGTCAGCAATGGTGGCTTTCCACGGCCTTGTTTGCCGGTGGCGCAGTTGCTGCTGTTATTTTACTGGGGCTGGGTCGTTTGTTTATTTCAGCCAGCCGTAAAGCGGGTATGCAGGCAGGCAGCAGCTGGCGACTGGCAATGGCTGGCCTGCAACGTCGGGCGGCAGCAAATAGCGTTCAAATGCTGAGCTTTTCAACGGCCATTATGCTGTTGCTGCTTGTCATTGTTCTACGGAACGATTTACTGGAAGACTGGAAACGTCAGCTACCTGCCGATGCGCCAAATTATTTCGCAATTAACATTGCTGAAGATAACGTTGATGACATGCAGTCAATGTTCGAGCGGGAAAATATTCCGTCGACCGATCTCTATCCAATTGTTCCGGGACGTTTAACCCATATTAACGGGGAGAAACTCGAGGACGAAGTTACCAAAGAGGAGCGTGACGAGGAAGTCTCTGATGAAGATGCGTCAGAAAATGACGGTCGTGAAGGCATAGGCAGAGAGCTCTCTTTAACCTGGCGTGACAGTTTGCCTCCTAACAACGAACTTACCGCAGGAGAGTGGTGGGGCGACAATGCCGAACCTCAGGTCTCGGTGGAGCTGAATGTATCAGAACGACTGGATATTAAAGTCGGTGATGAACTACGCTTTAACTTAGGTGGCGAAGAATTCACTGTACCGGTGACCAGCTTGCGTAAAGCTGACTGGAATACATTGCAGCCAAACTTTTACATGATCTTCAATACCTCGACTCTGGAAGATTTTCCGGCGACTTATATCACCAGTTTCAGACTGGATGAAGAACGTAAAAGTGACCTGTATGAGTTGTTCAAGCCTTTCCCACAGGCATCTTTAATTGATTTGGATGCCATGATAGATCAAATACGGGAAGTGATTGGGCAGGTGAGCTTAGCGATTGTGTTTGTACTGGTACTTGTGATCATTGCTGGCGCTTTAGTGCTGGTAGCGCAAGTTCAGGCGAGTATGGAAGAGCGCCAGAAAGAATTAGTTATTCTAAGAACACTGGGGGCACCGGGTAAATTACTGAGCCGTAGTATTACTTATGAGTTTTTGGTGTTAGGTGCCATTAGTGGATTGATAGCAACTTTGGCAATGGAGATATCACTGTTCATACTGCAGAACCAGGTGTTTAACATGACGCCGGTTATTCACTGGAAGTTGTGGCTGTTAGGGCCGGCATTTGGTGCCGTAGTGGTTGCTGTTTTAGGCCGCTTATCCTGCTACCGACTTATTCAGAGAAATACCGCTCAGTTAATACGCAAGCTGACTTAACAAAATAGGGAGGTGACCAATGAACATTTTAATGACAGGTGGTACCGGGCTTATTGGCTCAGCGTTTATTCGCAAGTACCGAAGTGAGCATCAGTTTACGGTCACTACCCGCAACAAGGAACGCGCAAAAAAGGCCTTGGGTGATGATGTCACTTTGCTCTCTTCGGTGGACGAAGTAACGGATATTGGTCAATTTGAAGCCGTTATTAATCTACAAGGGGAAGGCATTGCGGATAAGCGTTGGAGCGACTCCCGCAAACAGGCGTTAAAAGACAGCCGCTGGCAGGTTACCGAAAAGCTGGCGGCTATGATCAAGGCTGCAGAAACGCCTCCTAAGGTATTTCTGAGTGGTTCCGCTATTGGCTATTATGGCCCGCGTGACGCTCAGCCCGTAAATGAGAATGAGAGCCCTAAGCATACTGACTTTGCGGTGACCTTATGTCAGGAATGGGAGCGTCGGGCTTTAGCTGCAGAGGATGCAACCCGCGTGGTTCTGCTACGCACAGGTGTGGTTCTGACAAAGGGCGAGGGCGCTCTGGCCAAAATGCTTTTTCCATATAAGTTTGGCTTAGGTGGCCCTTTGGGCGATGGTGATCAGATGATGTCGTGGATACAGCTTGAGGATATGATCCGCGCGATTCAGTATCTGCTGGAACACGACAATTTGTCTGGGCCAGTTAACATGACCGCTCCGGGGCCCGTTACTAATGAAGCCTTTAGCCGTACTCTGGCGTCGGTACTGAATAAACCGCACTTTATGAGAGTACCGGGTTTTGTGCTCAAGTTAGGTCTGGGGGAAATGTCGTCGATGCTGCTTAAAGGTCAGGCTGTGGTGCCCGATAAGTTGCGCAGCCATGGTTTTGAATTTGAGTACCCTACGGTACGGGAAGCCTTTCAGGTTAGTGTGTAATTCTTTACACGTCTTTTTATTTTCTTAACGGACAGTGTTTTCGAAACTCAGTAAAATTGAGGGATGAAAACAAAAAACCAGTATCCACATAAACGATTAACCCTTGGCGTTGGCATTTTTATGCTGGCGCTTACAGGGTGTACTTCGATTCCCGCTGAAAGTCCTCAAAACTTAGTTGGTACCACAGAGTCCGGAAAAGCCTCTTATTATGCCATGAAATACCAATTCAGAACGACCGCAAGCGGCGAACGTTATAACCACTTTTCAAGTACGGCGGCTCATCGAACCTTACCGTTTGGCACTAAAGTGCGTGTAACCAATATTGCTAACAATAAAAGTATTGTGGTCAAAATTAATGACCGTGGTCCTTTTATTGACGGCAGAATCATCGATTTATCCCGCTCAGCTTTCGATAAAATAGCCGATCTTGATTTAGGGGTTATCAAAGTGACTACTGAGGTTATCAGGTAATATCAGAGCCCATACCTTAGTGTTACAAAAACTAACAATTTAGCGCGTGACCTCTTAACGTATTGATATTAGCTTTCTTGTTTTAATTAAACTTTAGAGGTGGGATGCTGGTGTCAATGTTTAGAACTTTAGTATCAGTAAATACTTTGGCATTGCTAACACTGGTATTAACAGGTTGTAGCGCAAACTCTGTGACAACGATAGAAGAGGAACCCCAGCCGACTAATGGGGAAACCAGACGTTTCCAAAACCTGGACGCGGGTGAGAAGAACTATCCGTTAACGTGTAAACAAGATTGCTACAAGCCTCGTAGCGATATTCAGTGTGGTAGCGATGGATTGTGTCAGTACAATGGAAATAAGAAGGCTTTTCACGGGGGGAAGGATTTCTCTGTGAAATGGCTGGGTCACGCAACTTTTGCCATTAAAACCTCAACCGGAGAGACGTTTTTAACGGATCCTGTTTTCAATGAATTTGACTGGCCAATAAATTGGCTGTTCTCACTTGATGGTGGCAAAAAGCGAGAAATGAATTTGGAACTGTTACCAGAACTGATTAATGCCACAGATGCCGTATTGTACTCCCATCTTCATTACGATCATTTTAATAAGAGTGATATCGAAAAGATCGGGCTCAAGCCCGAATACTTGGTGCCTCTCAATGTGGCCGAGCACTTTCCATCAATCGGGGCTAATATAACTGAGCTGGGCTGGTATTCTTCTAAAATGATAGACCAGACTTTGGTTACTGCGGTGCCTGCTCACCACTTTAGCAGTCGCACCTGGGTACCCTTTATTTACGAAGATAACAATAAAGACTCCTGGAATGCCTGGCTGATAGAAAGCAAAGGAAAAACATTGCTTTTCGCCGGAGATACCGGCTATTCAGAGCACTTTAAAGCAATAAATACGCGTTATGGTGATATTGATGTGTGCTTGTTACCAATAGCGTCTTATTACAGCGAGGAGTCACCTGAATGGTACCGCTACGTTCATATGACCCCTGAAGATGCCCTGACCGCAGCCGATGACCTTAACTGTAAAGTATTTATTCCCTGGGGCTACGGCAACGCAAGCTGGGGAATGGGAGACTTGTCATCTCACTCCGCACTAACTCGTTTTCTGAATATGGCAGAGAAAGTTGGTACCTCAGCTGAAATCGTTATTTTAAACGAAGGGGAAAGCTTGTAGCTTTCCCTTTTGCTTGTAACCTGGCGGCTATGAAGTTGTACAGTTGATTACCAGCCAATAATGCGTTGCCAGGTGTTATGCGAACCGTCACTCATTAATACGTGGTAAACCGGATGCATAGCCGCAGTGGCACAGGCATGGTTAGGTAGAATGCGCAGCTGATGGCCAACAGGAAAGTCGTCTGGTTGGTAAGCTTCGGTTAACTCAATGACACCGTGCTCTTGCGAGGTGCTGTTAACGCACAAGCCTTCCAGCAGGGAACCGTCTACTCTGCAGACTTGTCCGTAGCCAAAGTCCTGGCTCTGGCCTGCTGTACCGCGATCACGCGACAGGGCCATCCAGCCGCTGTCGGTCAGCAACCAATTCTTTTCTTTGTTGTGGCCAATGACTGTTGTGACTACCGACATGGCTATGTCCGAAAAGCCGCACACGCCGATGTTTTTCATAACTAAGTCAAAGGTGGTGTAAACGCCGGCTCTGACTTCACTAATGTCACTAAAGTCTTCGCCAAAATGTGCTGTCGGCGTTGAACCAACGCTGGTTATAGCGCAGCTAATGCCAACCGCCTGAAGGTTGTCCTGAGCAACTCTAACGGCATCGCATTCTTGTTTGGCGAAGTTTTTTAACCCTTGTTCCGTATTGCACGCGTACGAGCCACCGGCGTGGGTCATTAAACCGGTGAAATGAGCGCCAAGTTCTTTGGCAATGGTTAACAGTTGCGGGTCTCCCGGCTTAATACCACCGCGGTGGTCATCACTGTCTATTTCGATGAAAACGGAAAAGTCTTGCCCGAACTGGTCAGCAAAATCGGAAACGGCTTGCGCCTGCACCATATTATCTATCAGAATATGCAGGTTAATACCCTGCAGCCTTAGTGCGGCTACCCTTTTGAGCTTTTCGGGTGCTATGCCGACGGCATAGAGTAAATCGGTATAACCTGCCTTCGCGTAGGCTTCTGCCTCAGCTAAGGTTGATACTGTAGCCGGAGCATTCTTACTATCGAGTAGGTATTCAGCCGCTTCCAGAGTACGTAGAGTTTTTAAATGTGGGCGTAAATGACTGCCCAGAGACTCAACCCGTTGCTTAAGATAGCCAATGTTACTTTTTAATTTAGCTTCATCGATGAGCAAATAAGGTGTATCCGGATGTGCGATCCAGTCAGGAGCGGATTTCATAATTGTTGTCCTGCGTTTGTGATGATTAAAACTGCCAAATGCCGTAAAGCAAGCCGGGAATAACGCTTAAAATCATGTAAACAGCGTAGCGATAGTGTAATTTAATGCCTGCGACAGAGGCGAACATTACGCCTTTAAGCAGAGTATTGCTGGCACAGGCTAAGATAATTCCCATTGCTGCTACCTGACCGGAGAGTTCGCCCTGAGCCGAGCGTGACAGCGACAGGGTAATGGCGTCAACATCCATCAGACCGGATACTATAGCCAGGCTGTATACCCCTGCATCACCAAACCAGTCTTTCATTGCCTCCGCCAGTAGCAGAATAACCGCTAGCAAAATACCAAACTGGATGGCGGTAGTTAGCTGCAGTGGGTTATTAATGGTTATTTCTCCGGTTTCGGATGCAGGCTTACGTTTATGTTGTCTGTACATGAGTGCTATGACCGTTAATAACCCGATGAACATGAGAGCAACAGGCGGCCACAATAGTGGTAGAAGCTCACGATTAACAACGAAGACCTCAATAAGAACACGCGGGAACATAATGCTACAGGCGAGCAGCATGCCACTGGCGTAAATGACACTGTGAGAATTTTTTTTCGCAAAACGAGCCATCGTTAAGGTCACTGCGGTGGATGATGCGAAGCCTCCGGCAATGGCGGTAATTAAGGTGCCGCGCTTCTCTCCCAGCAACTGAGTAAACAGGTAGCCAATAAAAGACAGACCCGAAATTAGTACCACCATCCACCACAGCCAGTAGGGGTTTAGTGCCTGCCAGGGGCCGTAACCCTCATTTGGCAGCAAAGGCAGGACAACCACAGATATCAGCAATAAAGTGATACCAGAGTAAAAAGCCTTAGGTGAAATGCGTTTTAGCAATTTGTGCAGACTTTTTTTATGGCCGAGAAGCGCAACCACTACCGCGCCGCAACTGAGTGCAGGTAAAGGGTCGCCGGAGGCTGCCCAAATTGCCAGCGCAAAAGTCAGCAGCATTGAGAATTCGGTGGTAATACCCGCGTCATCGGAGAGCTTGCTATGACTGATATAAGACGATGCAATGAGTATGGCAACAACAAAGAACCCGGTAACGATAAGCCACACGCCCCATTGTTGAGCTAAAATCGCAAAAACGCCGCCACTGAGTCCTATTAAACTGAAGGTTCTTACGCCGGCAACTCGCGTGCCATCATCACTGTCTCTGCCGCTCCAGCCGCGCTCAATGCCTATCATCAGGCCCAATGCCAGAGCTGCCAGTAAAGATAAGGCCAGTTCCATTTGGTAATGCATTGTGAAGCGTCCTTAATTACACTGACTCTATAATGACTTTAATTGACCTTCAGTGCGTCTAGCAAGCTTTTACGCCAGAGAGACTCTTTGAACTGACTGCGAAAGAAGTTGAAATGGCCAATACCTTTACTCTCGGCCATTTCCGGAGTCAGGTCTTTCAATACCTTGTCTGCGTTAGGGTAATGCGCTAGCAGGTTTTCAATATTGGAGCGTTGCAACAACTCGTCATCAGCAATATGAAAGGCGCTGATAGGGGCTGAAAATGCTTTATAGCGGGCTTTTTGTTCAGTACTGATATTATCAAACAAGTAGTCTTTACTGCGGCACCAGCGACTCCATTGCTTCATGGCTGCAGCAGGCATGTCGCCGACCATATTCAGACGCTTTCCCGGGAAATAACCGGCAATGGGAGTGCTAATAGGAGCGGCAAAATACCATAACAACCAGGATGTCCAGCGGACCTGTTTGCTGGCTTTCAACCAATAGCCGGTACCGCTGGCAATTGTCACCATCTTATCTATCTTATTGGCGTTATGTGCCATGGCAACAATTTGCCCGCCCAGGCTGTGTGCCAGCCAGATTAAGGGTTCGCCCTTCTGACAGGACTGCGCATAGTCAAGTACCGAGGTGATATCGAGCTCAGCCCAGTCAATAATATCGGATTTTATTTGCTTAAGTGGTTTATCAACAGACTGGCCAATACCGTAGTAGTCAAAAGTAATGACCCGGTAGCCCTGTTCGCTTAACCAGCGGGCTATAGGCTGGTAAAAACGTTGCTTCACACCCAAAGCGGCGGCTATAACAATTGTAGCCTTAACGGTCGACTCAGGTTCAAAACGTACACAATGCAGGTAGCGGTTATTGGCGGTGAGCTCAACGCTTTTCATAGTCACTGATTAATTCGGTTAGTTCGGTAAAACGGCGTTGAATGGCTTCACCGTCGCTTTTTTATAAACACCGGCTTGCCAGTAAGGATCGTCGTTGGCCCATTGTTCCGCTTCTTCCTGAGAGTCAAATTCAGCGATGACCACTGAGCCGGTAAAACCGAGTACACCCGGGTCAAGCTCTGCAATAGCCGGGCAGGGGCCGGCGACCAGTAAGCGACCGTCGTTCTGTAAGGTTTTTAAGCGCTCAAGGTGAGCGGGACGAGCCTGCTTGCGGCCTTCCAGTGAGTTTTCATGGTCTTCTGCGAAAATAACAAACCACATTAGTGTGTGTTCTCCTCATCAATGGCGTGGTGGTACATGTAAAACCCAGTGCCAATTGTGAATATGAGTGAAATACCCAAAATGCCGAATACTTTAAAATTAACCCAGGCTTCCTGACTCCAATACTCCGCAATGTAGAGGTTCACGGCTGCCAATGCCACGCAAAAGATGATCCATGCGTAGGTCAGCCTCAGCCAGGCAATGTCAGGCAGTTTGATATCTTTACCCATCATAGCCTGAATCGGGCTGCGTTTTTTCCAAACTAAGCCGCCCAAAAGTAGAAATGCAATAGCGAGATACACAACAGAGACTTTCATTTTGATGAACCAGTCGTCACGCAATAACAGCGTTACTGCACCGAATAGCATAACAACGACTAATATCACCCAGTGGCGTGTTGTCAGTGGTTGCTTCAGCAGCTTAAGGCCCAATAACTGAACCACTGTCCCTGCCATTAGCACGCCGGTAGCGACGTAAATATCGGCCATTTTGTAAAACACAAAAAAAGCGATTATGGGTAAATATTCTAACAACAGGGCCATTAACTACTCCGGTGGCAACTCTATGACAATTGGGTTGCGGCCTTCATGCCTTTTACAAAAGCTCTAAGGTCCGCTGTTTGCTGCGCGTTATTGTCGAGGTTTTTCTCAATAAGCGCAACCACAGCTGAGCCACTAATTGCACCGTCGGCACCTGCCGCAAGCGCCCGTTGTACATGCTCAGGCCGGGATATGCCAAACCCAAGCAAAGTCGGCGGCGCACCGGCTTCTTTCAGTTTATTAATCAGCTCAGATGCCGGAGCCTGCATTTGCGTGTCGGCTCCGGTAACCCCTGAGCGGCTCAGTAGGTAGACATAACCTGAGCATTGTTCAGCAATAGTGACTAACAGTGCATCACTGGCATCCGGTGGGGCAATAAATACAGCGTCTATACCAATCTCTTTTGCAATGGCGGCAAAACGTTTGGCTTCCTTGGTCGGAACATCGGCAATAAGCACTGAGTCGACGCCAACATCTTTCATTTGCTGATAAAAGTCGCGAACACCTTTAGCGTAGATTAAGTTGGCGTAAACTAATAACCCAATGGGTATTTGCGGTGAATAGTCGCGAACTTCTTTTAAAATCTGTAAAATATCATTAAAGGTTGTGCCTGCGTCTAAAGCTCGCAGGTTTGCACGTTGAATCATGGGGCCGTCAGCTACAGGGTCCGAAAATGGGAGCCCAAGTTCCAGCGCATCGGCGCCGCCATCGATAAGTGCTTTGATAACGTCGACACTTTGCCCCGGAGTCGGGTCTCCTATGGTGACAAATGGCACAAAAGCGCCCTGATTATCATCTTTTAATTGTGCGAAACACGTTTCATAACGGCTCATTGTTGTTCCTCCGTAGCACTAACTCCAGCATTCTCCTGAGCACTGAATATACGACGTACGTGATCGATGTCTTTGTCGCCGCGTCCCGACAGGTTAATCAATAAAATTTCAGGTGCATCTGGTTCGGCTGCGCGTTTCAATGCATAAGCTAAAGCATGGGCTGATTCTAGCGCCGGAATAATACCCTCATGACGCGACAGTAATTTAAAGGCTTCCAGTGCTTCCTCATCGGTAACCGATTCATAGCGTGCACGACCAATAGCTTTTAGATGCGCATGCTGAGGACCTACGCCAGGGTAGTCGAGACCCGCTGATACGGAATAGGACTCTTCGATTTGTCCTTCCGGGTTTTGCATTAAAAATGACAGACAACCGTGCAAAATACCGGGCTTTCCTGCAGTGAGTGTGGCCCCGTGATGCTTGGTTTCCACACCTTTACCGGCAGGTTCAACACCAACCAGCTCCACGTCTTCTTCGTCGATGAAGTCGGCGAACATGCCAATGGCGTTTGAGCCACCACCGACACAGGCAATAACTTCATCGGGTAAACGACCGGCCTGCTCTTTAATTTGAGCCTTAGCTTCCTCACCAATCATGCGATGGAATTCGCGCACTATGGTCGGGAAGGGGTGTGCTCCGGCGGCAGTTCCTAATAAGTAATGAGTATCCGGGTAGCTGGAAGTCCAGTCGCGCAGCGCTTCGTTGACCGCGTCTTTTAAAGTACCGCTGCCGGTATCGACGGGCACAACTTTTGCGCCCATTAACTCCATACGAAAGACATTGGGTTGTTGGCGTTCAACGTCTTTCTTACCCATATAAATAATGCACTCTAAGTCCAGCAGGGCACAGGCAAGGGCTGTCGCGGTTCCGTGTTGCCCTGCGCCGGTTTCGGCAATAATACGGGTTTTGCCCATGCGTTTAGCCAGCAACGCTTGCCCCAGTACCTGGTTGGTTTTATGGGCGCCGCCATGAAGTAAGTCTTCACGCTTAAGGTAAATTTTCGTTTTATTCGGGCTGTGCAGCGGCAGGTTACGGCACAAGCTGAGCGGCGTTGGCCTACCTAGGTAATTTTTCAACAATCCGCGAAACTCAGCTTGAAAATCTTCATCCTGCTGCGCTTCGATAAAGGCCTTTTCCAACTGCTCTAATGCCGGTAATAAGATTTCAGGAACGAACTGGCCGCCGAAATCGCCAAAGTAAGCGGGTAATGACTGACTCATACAGCCTCCTGTTGGGTATGCTTGTCTGATATTCTGTTTGACGAAAATCGACCGTAGTGGCGAATTTTCGTGAATGTTTGAGCTATTTTACTACTATTTTTAACGCCGGGCTTCCACTCTGCTTGAGAGTTAATGTCGACTCCGGCAAAGCCTAGTTCAATTGCACTGGCAATACTGTCGGGGCCAATGCCTCCTGCCAGCAGGCAGCGCAGACGCTCTTCAGAGCTCAATGGTGCCAAAAGATCCCAGTTAAAAGCCTTGCCGCTGCCGCCACCGCGGTTATCCAGGACAAAGGCATCAACCGGCAGGTCCGGCAGTTGTGCCGGGCTTTCAATCGCTAAAGCTTTCCATATTCTGACGGCTTCCATACCGGCTTGGCGTAATTGCTGACGCAATTGAACAACATAGTCGATATCTTCATGACCATGCAGTTGAATAGCGGAAAGACCGACTTTTTCGGCCGTTTCGATAAGGCTCTCTAACGGCTGATCAGCAAAAACACCGACGTACTCAAGGCCAGTGGCTTCGGCTGTTATTTCTTTCGCCTGCTGCTGGGTTACGCAGCGGGGAGAGTGCTCAACAAATATCAATCCACCATATGCGGCGCCTTGTGAGCGGGCGTTTATAGCGTCTTCTGTGCGAGTCAGGCCGCAGACTTTGTTTTGCCCGAGAAGCAGTTTTCGACAGGCTAAATCAACGTCTGGCTGAGCGCTCAATGCGCTGCCAATAAGGAAACCGTTAACAAAGGGAGCAACCCGGCGAATGTCCGCGTGTTCGGAAAATCCCGACTCCGCAATGAGTAAGGCATTCTCCGGTGCCAGCGGAGCTAATTGTGCGCTGCGGTTAGGCTCAATGCTTAAGTCCGTTAAGTCGCGGTGGTTAATACCAATAATGTTCGCGCCCAGGTTTGCGGCACGTTTCATTTCGTTTTCGTTAGCGACTTCGGTGAGCACGTCCATCGCGAGCGATTCGGCGATATCACGCAGGATGGTATACTGAGCATCATCGAGTACAGACAGCATAAGCAAAATAGCGTCTGCGCCAAAGTAACGGGCGCGGTAAACCTGCTCTTCATCAATAAAAAAGTCTTTGCATAAAACCGGCTGAGTCACTTGTCGGCGCACGGCGGTCAGGTAGTCCAGCCGGCCCTGAAAAAACTCAGGCTCGGTTAATACGGAAATGGCCGCAGCATAAGGCTGGTAGCTTATTGCCAACAGCGGTGCATCAAAGTCAGCACGAATAAGACCTTTTGATGGTGACGCTTTTTTACACTCCAGAATAAAACCTGCCTGCTCACCACTTAACGCTTCATATAAACTACGGTCACTGGGCCTGAGCTGAGGCTTTATTTCACTCAGGGGCATGAGCTTGGCCTGAGCTTTGTTTTGCTCAACTTTGCGATCGACTATGGTTTTCAGCACATTCTTTTTTAAGCTGATGCTGTCAGACATGATAAGTCTCCTGGGCGTCTTGTACGCGGCGTAAATGCAACAGAGCCTGGCCGGTGTCTAAATGCTCCAATGTTGCTGCAGTTGCGGCTTTCATATCGCTGTATTGTCCACTTAAATAAAGCAAAGCTGCAACGTTCATAGCAACTGAGTGGCGCTGAGCGGGGCTGCCGCCTCCGGCAAGAATGTCTTCCAGAATACGGGCATTGAAGTCAGCATCGCCGCCTTTTAACTCGTCAAGCGGGGCGCTGGGAACACCAAAGTCGTCAGGAGTAACCCGGTACTCATTCAGCTCGCCGTCACGCAGTTCAATGACTTGAGTCGGGCCGTGCAGAGCCAGTTCATCCAGTCCACTTCCATGTACGACCATAGCACGCTTAACCCCCAGTCGCTGTAGGGTTTCAGCCATGGGTCTTACCCATTCCTCACTATAAACGCCGAGCAGTTGAGCATCGGGTCGGGCAGGGTTAACTAAAGGACCAATCAGGTTGAATAAGGTGCGTGTTTTCAGTGTTTGTCTTACCGGCATAGCGTGTTTAATGCCCGGGTGATAATGCGGAGCAAATAAAAAGCAAAAGCCGTTATCGGCCAACTGGACAGAGGCATCCGAAGGATCCAGATTAACGCGAAGTTTAAGTGCTTCGAGTACATCGGCTGAGCCTGAACGTGAAGACACACTTCGGTTACCATGTTTGGCCACAGCCAGACCCATACTGGCGGCAACCAGAGCAGCCGTGGTGGAGATATTGATGGTGTTGCTGCCATCGCCGCCGGTACCGCAGCTGTCAATGACTGTGGTATCGGGACGGACAAAAGGCTTTGCGGCCGATAAAATCGCTTCAGCGGCACCGGCTAACTCGGCTGGGGTTTCGCCCCTCATTTTCATGGCAATGAGCGCCGCGGTCACCTGAATGTCGTTGAGCTCGCCTTTAATTAAGCGCTGGAAAAACTCACGGGTTTGATCCTGCGTCAGAGCCTCACCAGACATCAGAGTTTGTAGGGCTTTCATGGCTTTGCTCCTGTTAATAAATACTGAATGCTGTTACTAAGTAATTGTTTTCCCTTTGGCGTTAAAAGCGACTCCGGGTGAAACTGAAAGCCAATGGCATGACTAACGGTTCCTGCTTCATTAAAAAACTCGGCAGCCATGGGGATACTGCCATCGGGGCCATCTAAACTGGCTATTACCTTTGTTGCTTCCGGAAGGTCGTAACCACTTAATGAGTGGTAACGCGCTACAACGCACTGGTTGTTATCCGTTGCGGCGGTAAATACGGGATGCGTCACAGTATCGACCTTAGCGGTTTTGCCATGGACAATCTCACCGCAGGTATCAACTCGTCCGCCTGCGTGCTCAATTAACGCCTGAAAGCCCAGACAAATACCCAGCATGGGTATGCGGCCGCTGCAGTATTGGATCACTTCCATCAGGTTTCCGGCATTTGATGGGTGTCCGGGTCCCGGTGACAAGCATACCAGTTGAGGGCCACTGTAATTTTCCAGCTGTTCAATCACATCGGTTGCTGCCAGTTGGTTACGATAAACGACCAGCGGAAAACCTAACTGGCGCAACTCATCCACCAGGTTGTACGAGAACGAGTCGACGTTATCTATCAGTACGATACGAGCTGACTGAGTCATTATAGCGCCTCCTGTTCAGGTAAAGTATGGGCTTGCTGAATTGCCAGGATAACGGCCTTAGCTTTATTCTCTGTTTCGGCGATTTCGCTGGCCGGATCTGAGTCATGCACTACGCCAGCACCGGCCTGCACTATGGCTTCGTCGTTCTTAACAAACGCGGAGCGAATAACAATACAGGTATCCATGTCGCCATTACCGGCCAGATACCCAACAGCACCGCCGTAGCTGCCGCGACGTTGTTGTTCGACCTGGCGGATAAGAGTCGCGGCGCTAACTTTTGGAGCTCCCACTAAAGTGCCCATATTCATGCAGGCGCGGTAAGCGTGAAGAGCATCGCAATCGTTTCGTAGTTTTGCTACTACGCGTGAAACCAGGTGCATAACATGCGAATAACGGTCAACCTGAAGCAGGTCGGCAACGTAACGAGTGCCGGTTTCGCTAATACGGGCTAAATCGTTGCGGGCTAAATCAACCAACATTAAATGTTCTGCCAGTTCTTTTTGGTCAAGCCGCAGTTCCAGCTCCATGCGACTGTCTAAGTCCGGGTTAATACTGCCATCGGCATTTTTACCGCGTGGACGGGTACCGGCAATCGGATAAAGCTCTACCTGATTGGTGTCCTGCTGATATTTCAGTGCGGACTCAGGTGAGGCTCCAAACAGGCAAAAATCCGGATGACTCATAAAAAACATATAGGGTGAGGGGTTATTCTTCTTCAACTGTTGGTAAGCGGCTAACGGATCAGGGCAGGGCATTTTAAAACGCCGGGACGGCACTACCTGAAAAATATCGCCCGCCACAATGTTTTCTTTTAGCCGGGTAACAATGCCTGCAAATTCTTCTGCTGAGGGTGTGGCTGTTACTTTTACATCAATCGGCTGAGGTTGAGGTTCTATTACCGGCAGCTGACAGCGCGCTGCCAGTTCTCCTATACGCTGACTCATAGCCTGATAACGCTGGTCGTGACCTTCACCGCTGAAAACACTGCCAAGAAGCTCAGTGGTTTGCTGTTGATGATTAATAATCAGCAAGGTTTCTGCCAGGTAAAAGACATAGTCAGGGCAGTTGTTCTCGCCTTCTTCAACTTCAGGCAACTGCTCGTAGCTGGCAACAAAGTCATAGGCGAAAGCGCCGCCGAGAAAGACAGAAAATGGGTGCTGTTTTGCTGTGTCGTTTGCTTTATTGAGATTTTGCTGGAGTAGTCGCAGCGGCTCCATGTTACTGATTTGACGTAAGCGGGAGTCTTCATCCAGTGGCATAGTTGCTGCACTGAAGGTTAATGTCAGTTGGCCTGGTGCTCTTTCAATAGTGGCACTATCTTTAAGTTGTTCTTCAATCCAGCTGAGCAAGGCAGAGCCGTTATCAGTCAGGGCATCAATAGTGACCTGTTGATTGTTACAGGTAATTCGTAACGCTGCATCAATCAGCAGCAAGCTCTTTACCTGCTGCTTGGTTCCGATATCAGCTGAGTCCAGCAGTAAATGCTCACCTTGTGTGCTGCAAGTGTTCTGAAATACTTGTAGTGGATCCGCCTGATAAGGCAGTGACACTCTCAGTGTCTCTAAATTGCCGTCTTGTTCAGTTGTCAGGTTTTTCACCTCAGACCTCGTTTTCTCTTGTTGATTTTTAAACCTGCTCCAGTGAAACGGCAATAAAAAACCCGCTCAAAGGAGCGGGTTTCTCAAAGTGAAGCTATTTACGTTACACGCACAACTACACCACCCGCTCGTTCGGGAAGTGCCACCACCAATGTTGGGTTGTTGTACGTAAAAACATAAGTTGTATAGCTCTCTTAATTCGTTTTAATGCTGACAAACTAACGCTTGAGCGAAAGTCTGTCAATAGTTGTTTTTCTTTCTATTTATACTTTCTATTTATATTCTGCCGGTTTGCCTTTTGAATCCGACTGACGAATAAACTCACGCAAGTCGTCATTGGCTTTCTCTAAGTCGGCACGGCGCAGGTACATCATGTGGCCACTGCGGTAGCCTTTAAAGTCGATACGGTCGCTCATTTGCGTGCTTGGATCTAAGTGCCACATGTTGTACTTCGCATCGAAATAGTTAGTAGCGCCGTCAAAATAACCTGACTGAATTAACACATTCAGGTAAGGGTTTTGCGCCATGGCCTGACGTAATTGCTTACCGGTGTTGTTGTTCGAGCGATCCCACGGATGAACCGGACCGAACATGTTGTATTTAATGTCGGTTACAAAATTTAACTCTTCACGCAGGTAGTAGTTAATGGCTGGCGTGAACGAATGTAACCATGACGTCAGTTCTGCGTTATAGTCAGGACGGTCGCCCGAGCGTTTTTCATCCAGGCCTAAATAGCGTGAGTCAAGGCGGCCAATAGTGCGGTCGCGGTCACGCAGGAGTTCTTTCCAGAAATACCAAGTGCTCGGTGCCAGATTGTTATCTAATACCGCTTGTTTCGATAAACCTGAGTAATAAGCGACGCGTTCAGCCATTTGCTCGCGGGCTTCACCCGTTAGCATGGCGCCTTTCGCCAATGCCGGTAAGTACTGGTCCAGCGTGAATTGTTCAACTTCTGGTAGTAACTCGTCCAGATCTTTGCTCTGTAATGCGTCTGGCAGTGCATCGTGATACCAGGCGGCTGCAGCAAAATAAGGCAGCTGGTTAGCTTGTTTTACTGGGCCATCGCGGTCAATACCAATATCAGTTGGTGACACTAGAATAACGCCGTTTAGATACATCCACTGGCTGTTTTGCAGCTCCAGTGCAAGACCCGATACACGTGTTGTGCCATAGCTTTCGCCAATTAAGTACTTAGGTGACTGCCAGCGGTTCATGCGCGAAGTAAAGGTGTTCATCCACTCGGCAAGATATTTAACGTCGGCATTAACACCGAAGAACATGTCTTTCTGCTTTTCGCGCGACGGCATTTCGCCATCTTCATTTGGCAACACGCGTGAGTAGCCGGTATTGACTGGGTTAATAAAAACAATGTCAGCGACATCAAGAATGGAGTGCGGGTTGTCCTGCACGCCATAAGGTTGAACCGGATAGCCTTCGTCACTCAAATTTAATACTTTTGGGCCTGTGTAGGCAATGTGCATCCAAACCGATGCTGAACCAGGGCCGCCGTTAAAGGAGTAAACAACAGGGCGAGACTCACGATTATCAACGTCCTGGCGTTCATAATAGGTATAGAATAACGATGCGGTTGGGTTGCCCTCGTCATCCCATACCGGTTGAGTGCCGGCTGTGGCTGTGTAGTCGACAGTTTCGCCATTAATTTCTACGCTGTGTTCGGTAACCACTTCGGTGTCTACCGGCAACATGCGTTTATGATTCGTTGAGCTTTCTTCGGCAACAACAGGTGCTGATACTACCGAGCAACCCATCAGTGACAAAGAAGCAATTAAAGCAAGGCTCTTTCGCATGAGATTGTTCTCCGTTTTTTTATAATGTCGCTTCAGATTAACAAATAATTACTTTAAAGAGTCAAAGGTTATGCGATTATTGGGTTTATTCCTGCGACTGGATCCTAATTGAATGAGGTCACCGATGAAAATTACACATTTAACACAGGCTTTTTGCTGGCTTTTGCTTCCGGTTATCAGCTTGTCAGTTAATGCCCAAAACCTGTCTGATGCAATGAAAGACGGTTTACAGACAATGGCGTCGGAGCAGTTAAATGCCGATCTCGAAGTGGAGGAGCTTGAGGTTAACTCACTAACTGATGGCTTGACGGCAAATAACGTTCGCTTTGCAACTCGTGTGGATGCCTTGTCGGAGCCTGAGAATCAATTGTTGTTAGCCAAGCAGTTGGTGTTAACTGGTGACTGGCAGGCGCTTGGCAGCAGTCGTGTTGATATTTCAAAAGTATCCATGTCCGGTGCTCAACTGACCGTGGCATATTACGGCACCGGGCGCTCGAATTTGCATGAGTTTTTAAAGCAGATGAACTCAGTGAAAGTGCAGAAAGTGAGTTCGGTACCGTTAAACTGGCGAGTTGATGAGTGGCTGATGGAAGACGTCACTATTAACTTGTTTGACAAAGGTGAACCCATTTTAAGCGTACATGTAAGAGAGCTTGAGCTGACTGATCTGCAGTCAATGCAAAGTGCTGATGCACAGGTGAAAGAATTGCTGTGGCCCATTCTAGAGCAGGTAGCTGAGCAAGTTCGTGATGGTAACCCCAATTTACAGGTAGATAGTATGGCGCTTTCCCGCTTCTTGCTGCGTGAAGCTATGGCGTTCTGAGCTTGAGTTAAACGGGTTTAAGCAGTACAGTTAGGAAAAGTTAAACACCCGTTTAAAATAAGAGGTTGGCGTGGCAAATTCATACCCAAATTTACTAAAACCCCTGGATCTTGGCTTCACAACGTTAAAGAACCGAGTCTTGATGGGGTCAATGCATACTGGCCTGGAAGAAGAAAAAAATGGCTTTAGTAAATTAGCCAGCTTTTATGAAGAGCGTGCAAAAGGTGGCGTAGGTCTTATTGTTACCGGCGGTATCAGCCCAAACTTTCGAGGACGCTTAGCGCCGTTTGGCAGTGAAATGTCAAAGCCCTGGCATGTCGGTAAGCATTGTCAGGTGACCGATGCCGTTCACAAGTATGGCAGCAAAATTTGTCTGCAACTTCTGCACGCCGGTCGTTACAGCTATCATCCGTTTTCCTTAGCGCCCAGCGCGATAAAAGCGCCGATAAACCCGTTCAAGCCAAAAGCCATGTCGGAGCGCCAGATTAAAAACACCATCAAGCATTATGCCCGCGGCGCAAAGCTGGCGCAGAAGGCTGGCTACGATGGTGTAGAAATCATGGGCTCGGAGGGTTACTTGATTAACCAGTTTTTGTGTCCAAGAACGAATAAGCGCGATGATAACTGGGGCGGCAGCTTCGAAAACCGTATGCGGTTTCCACTGGAAATTGTCAAAGCCGTTCGGGCCGCGGTGGGTGAAAAGTCGATTATTATTTTCCGTTTGTCGATGCTGGATTTGGTGGAAGATGGACATCAGCTGGACGAAGTGCTGCAGCTGGGTAAGCTACTGGAGCAGGCGGGGGTTACCATTATTAATACCGGTATTGGCTGGCACGAAGCCCGTGTACCGACCATTGTCACTTCGGTACCGCGCGGTGCCTTCAGTTGGATAACCGAGCGCGTACGCAGAGAATTATCGGTGCCTGTGGTTGCCGTTAACCGTATTAATACGCCGGAAATTGCCGAGCATATTTTAGAAAGCAACCAGGCTGATATGGTCTCCATGGCGCGACCATTACTGGCTGACCCGGAGTTTGTGAAAAAAGCGGAACAAGGTCAGTCTGAACGCATTAATACCTGCATTGCCTGTAATCAGGCGTGTCTGGATCATGTGTTTGAGAATAAACGAGCGTCCTGTTTAGTTAACCCACAGGCGTGTTTTGAGCAGGAACTGGTCATGAAACCGGCTGAGCAGAAAAAGCGCATTGCGGTCATTGGGTCTGGCCCGGCAGGGCTTGCCTTTGCCTGTCACGCAGCAGAGCGTGGTCATCAGGTCGATTTATACGACAAGTCCGATGAAATTGGTGGTCAGTTTAACTACGCCAAGCAGATTCCGGGTAAAGAAGAGTTTTATGAAACCCTGCGCTACTTTAAGTACCGCATTGAAGACACTGGGGTTAATTTGAAGCTTGGAAAAGAGCAAACTTGCGAAGGGCTGTTGGCAGAAAAATACGATGATGTGGTTCTGGCAACTGGCGTCAGCCCACGGCAGATCGATATTCCGGGTATCGATTTACCGCATGTTCTGGGCTACTTAGATGTTTTACGTGACCACAAAGCTGTGGGTAAAAAAGTGGCTGTGATTGGTGCCGGTGGTATTGGTTTTGATGTTTCTGAATACCTGACCACCGAAAAGTCACTGACACTGGATGAATCTGAGTGGTCAGAGCGTTGGGGTATTGATAAAAGCTACAGTGACCGCGGCGGCCTAAAACCTCAGCAGCCAGAGCAGAGCCCGCGTCAGGTTTGGTTGCTTCAGCGTAAAGAGAGTAAAGTTGGTAAGGGGTTAGGCAAAACCTCTGGCTGGGTTCATCGTAACGAGTTAAAAAGTAAGTCTGTGAATATGTGGAATGGGGTGACTTATCACCGCATTGTGCCAGAAGGTATAGAAATAGAGCGTGAAGGTGAAAAACAATTGCTGGAAGTTGATAATGTGATTATTTGTGCGGGGCAGGTACCGCAACGGTCATTACACGACGCGTTGCAGTCTGCTGGTCAGACTGTGCACCTAATTGGTGGTGCCGACGTTGCTGCCGAGCTTGATGCTAAACGCGCGATTCGTCAGGGTACAGAACTGGCGGCGGAGATTTAATGCCAGTTTATGATTTACATTGTCACAGTACGCACTCGGATGGTTCATTGTCCGTCTCTGAACTTTTGCACCGGGCTTGTGAGCAGGAAGTGGATGTACTGGCAATTACCGATCATGACTGTGTTGACGGCCTGCCCGAAGCGAACAGTCTGATTGCTCAGGAAAGCCTGCCGATTAAATTGATTAACGGTGTTGAAATCAGCTGTCGCTGGCACAGTTTTGAGATCCATATCGTCGGTCTCAATATCGATCCTGAAGAGGGACAGTTAAAGGCATTGTTAAACGAACAGCAGCAACGTCGTTATGATCGCTTTGATGCCATGCTTGAGAAGTTATACCAACGTGGCGTTAGTTTATCTGCAGAGGACTGTCAGGCGGATGGTATGCCAACACGCAAGCACATCGCCGATGCCATGGTACGCAAGGGAACGGTCAGTAAACCACAGCAGGCTTTTGACCGCTATATTGGTAAAGGCAGTAGTGCTTATGTAAACCCCGAATGGTGCGATATTCCCGAAGCAATAGACGCTATTCATAGCGCCGGAGGCAAGGCAGTGCTGGCGCATCCGCATGGCTATAAGATGTCAAACAAGTGGCTTCGTAAACTTTTGGTAGAGGGTAAAGAGTGGGGGCTTGATGCAATGGAAGTCAGTTTGTGTCAGCAGTCTCCGGGCCATCGTGACGCTTTGGCAAAAATGAGCCAGGAATACGGGCTGTTAGCCTCTCAGGGTTCCGACTTTCACTATCCGGGGAATTGGCGCGAACTTGGCAAAAGTCTTTGTCTGCCGGCGGACTGTGTGCCAATATGGGAGCATTGGTCACAGTAGAAGGATTGAGGGGGAGATTATGAGTCAATTTTTTGAAATTCATCCGGAAAATCCTCAAGCACGTTTAATTCAGCAATCGGTTCAAATTATTCGTAAAAGCGGTGTGGTGGTTTATCCTACGGACTCGGGTTATGCCATTGGTTGCCAAATTGGTGACAAAGCAGCGGCGGATCGTATTTGCCAGATTCGTAAAATTGATAAAGAGCACAACTTTACTTTAATGTGCCGTGACTTATCTGAGCTTGCGACTTATGCCAGAGTTGATAACGATGCTTTTCGTCTACTGAAGAATAATAGTCCCGGACCTTATACTTTTATTTTAAAAGGCACTAAAGAAGTTCCTAAACGACTTTTGAATCCCAAACGTAAAACTATCGGCATACGGGTTCCGACCAACCGTATAGCAATGGCTTTGTTGGAAGAGTTGAACGAGCCTTTAATGTCGACCAGCTTGATCCTTGGCGAAGGAATGCTGGCTGAATCCGACCCCGAAGAGATTCGGGATAAGCTGGAAAAGTTGGTGGATTTAATTATTGACGGCGGTCATAAAGGTGAAGAACCAACCACGGTTGTGGATTTGTCTGAAGGCGCGCCGACCATTCGCCGTGAAGGCTCCGGAGACACAGAACCTTTTGACTTTTAATGACTTGGTAAGCACTTGGATTAATTATGGCTGAACAGCAGTCACTGCCTTTAGGTTTTGTCCGCGGCGAACCGGTTATAGAAAAACCAGAAGACCTCTATATACCACCGGATGCACTGGAAGTTATTCTGGATACTTTCAGCGGTCCGATGGATTTGCTGTTGTACTTAATCCGTAAACAAAAGCTCGATATTGTTGATATGCCTATTTTGGCCATTACCCGACAGTACGTTGAGTATGTGGATATGATGCAAGAGCTTAAGCTGGAGCTGGCGGCTGATTATTTGGTGATGGCCGCCATACTGGCGGAAATTAAAAGTCGACTGCTATTACCGAAACCGCCTCAGGAAGAAGATGAAGAAGAAGATCCAAGAGCGGAACTCATCAGGCGCCTTCAGGAATATGAAGCCATACGTCAGGGGGCTGAGTACATTGACCAGCAGCCTCAGGTGGGGCGGGACATATTGCTGAGTGAGGTTAATACCAATGCGCGTGAGTGGGTAACATCGACACCTCCGGAAGTTACTTTAGAAGATCTGACGCTTGCCTTTAGTCGAGTATTGCAGCAGGTTGAGCTAAAAGCACACCATCAGATAAAACGGGAACAGCTATCCACACGGGCAAGAATGAGCCAGGTACTGGAACTATTAAGCAATAAAAAATATGTTTCTTTTAGTCAATTGTTCACCCGCAAAGAGGGGCGAGCTGGGGCTGTGGTCAGTTTTTTAGCAATTTTAGAACTTGTGAAAGAATCAATGGTAGAATTGTCACAAGTAGAGCCTATGAGTGATATTCGCCTGAGTTTGAGACAGCACAGCCACGATGAATCCGTTACAGCTTAAACAACTTATCGAAGCGGCCTTATTTGCACACCCTCAGCCTTTATCAGCTGAGCAACTGCATCAGCTTTTGCTGAATGAAGGGGAAGCGTCACTTACGGCAATAAAGCAACAGCTGAAAGAGCTGCAATCGGATTACCGGGAGCGGGGTATTGAGTTAGTAAAAGTGGCTTCTGGTTACCGCTTCCAAACACGAGCTGAGCTTGGGCAGCGGCTAGCGGGGTTGTGGCAGGAAAAGCCACCCAGATACTCAAATGCTTTATTGGAGACTTTGGCTTTAATTGTTTACAGGCAGCCAATAACCCGCGGTGAAATTGAACAGATACGTGGCGTAAGTGTCAGTAGCCACATAATGAAGACGTTGCAGGAAAGGGGATGGGTCAAAGTGGTCGGGCACAAAGAAGTGCCGGGACGCCCTCAACTTTATGCCAGCACCAATGATTTTTTAGATGATTTTAGTTTGAGTACTTTATCGGAATTACCCGATATCGATACACTCAGTGAAGATGATGAACGTACCGCTGAGACAGCGACTAACGAGAGAGATGATTCGCAATGACCGAGAAATTACAAAAGGTTTTAGCCCGATCTGGACATGGCTCACGCCGCGAAATTGAAGCTAAAATTTCCGCAGGCCGCATTCGTGTGAACGGTAAAGTGGCGCAGTTAGGTGAGCGTATCGACGCAGACGCTAAGGTTCGCATTGATGGCCACGAAGTTCAGATTAAACCTGAAGAAGAGGTCATTTGCCGTGTTTTGATTTACCACAAGCCCGAAGGTGAGCTTTGTACGCGTAAAGACCCCGAAGGGCGACCGACAGTTTATGACCGCTTACCACGAATGAGCGGCGCACGCTGGGTTGCTGTAGGGCGTCTGGATGTGAATACATCTGGTCTGTTGCTTTTCACCACTGACGGAGAGCTTGCTAATCGCCTGATGCACCCCAGCCAGCAGGTTGAGCGGGAGTATGCCGTACGTGTGTTTGGTGAAGTAGATGAGGCTATGATGCAACGCCTGAGAAAAGGTGTGCAACTGGAAGATGGGCCGGCACATTTTAATAGCATAAAACCGGCAGGCGGTGACGGCATGAATCGTTGGTTTCATGTTACCTTAAGCGAAGGGCGTAATCGTGAAGTTCGCCGTTTGTGGGAGTCTCAGGAAGTACAGGTGAGCCGCCTTATCCGTGTTCGATACGGTGATATTCCTCTGGAAGCCGGGTTGCCGCAAGGTGGCTGGGCGGAGATGAAGCTTGAGCAGGTTAATGCATTAAGGGCGCAAGTGAACCTACCTCCGGAGCAGCACTCATTTCTTGATCCTCGCAATGAAGAATCTAAACAGCGGCGTTTTGCGAAAATACGTAAAGCTACAGCCCGTCATCGGCAGGATAAGAAGCAGAGCAAACGACGGGGTAAATAAGTGGTTATCGGTGAAGGCTGGTTGCCAGATTTTGTGGCAAACCAGCGCTTGTTATTAGCATGGCCGTACCGGGGAGATGTCTGGCGCAGTCATGCAAAGCCGGCGCAAAACGCCTTGCTCAGGTTATTGGATAAGTTACCGGTCTCGGCGCCAGTTTCGTTGGTAGTATCCTCTCAGGTTAAAGGTAACTTGCCTGACTCTCTGAAACGGATTCACCGTATTGAAGTTGATTATGACGATATCTGGTTACGGGATATTGCTCCGCTCTGGCTGAATAATGGAAAAGAGGAAAAAGCCTTGTCCTTCAACTTTGATGGTTGGAGCGGTGTGCAACAAGCGATAACTGCGGACAGGCAGTTTGCTGAAAATTTATGCGGTTATTTCAATTTGTCGCACGACAAAGCACAACTGGTTGCAGAAGGTGGTGCTTTTACCCACAACGGGAAAGGTGACTGGATAGTTGGGTTAGCGTGCATAAAACGAAGAAACCCGGACCTGAGTCATAATGAGTTAAAAGCGATACTCAGTAAGTTATTACCTGGCCAGCGTCTCTACTTTTTCAATAACTCTTTGTCGGCTGATGAAACCGGCGGCCACATTGACAATATGGCGATCTTTGTCGATTCTGACACCTTGTTATATGTGTTTACCGACGACGTAACACACCCGGACTATGAAGCCTGCCAGCAGTTGCAGAAGCTTGTCAGTCAATTACCAAAGTTTATTAACGCAATTCCACTTCCCTTGCCTCGGCCGCAGTCAGCAATGCCAGAAGAAAGACAGGATATAGAGCTTAACGAACTGAGCTTAAAGCGAACCATTGATTTGCCTTTGCTTTGCAGCTACGTGAATGTGCTGCAGACCGATAAGCTGCTCGTGATTCCTGAATTTGGTTTAGAAACAGATGATGAGGCTTTTCAGCGAATTCAAAATGCTTTGCCGGAGAGGAAAGTGTTGCCGTTTAACGCCAGGGAATTTGTCCTTGGAGGTGGCGGTTTGCATTGTATAAGCCATAATCTGCCAGCTTGATTGAAGCTAACCGCTGGCTAGTCAGTAATAATCAAACGCTCGCGGCCTTTATCTTTAGCTTCAAACAAGACTTTGTCAGCGCGTTTATAGAGCGAGTCAAAGCTATCGTCCGGGTGGGCGTTAGTGAAGCCCATGCTAAAGGTCACGCGATAATCATTTGGTAAACCGTCAATGGGGCTTTTATTCAGTTCTTCAGTTATGCGCTCGAAAATGTTTTTCGCGTCTTCTTTACTGGCGTCGAAAAACACCATTAACCATTCTTCTCCGCCCAAACGGCCAAAACTGTCATGATTACGCAGACTTTGTTTAGCAACTGCAGCGAAACGTTTCAGTACATTGTCGCCGACATCGTGGCCGAACTGGTCGTTTATCGTTTTAAAATAGTCAAAATCTACAACGGCTAATGCCAATTGGCGCTGTTGCTCCTGAGCTTGCTCCAGCCCTTTTTTGCATATACGAACAATAGCCCGTCTATTGGGGGCATTCGTCAGATCATCTTTCAGAGCGAGTTCTGCGAAATTCTTACGAGCCTTCCATTGTTGGTATAAAAAGGCTGAAACGATAATGACAACCAGGAAACCGGAAATGATAATCCATATGAGGAGGTAATACGACGTTTGCTGCTCCTGGAGCTCCAGTTGCTGCAATTCGTTCTCTTTCTTTAACAATTCGTTAGTTGTTTCCTGTTCTTTAATTTCCAGGCGCACCATAATTTCCTGCACCTGTTTATCACGAGTTTGTTGCTGAACTTTCTGCATGAAGTTTACGGACATTTTATAATGCTTAAGAGCAGCTTCGTAGTTACCTATTCTCTGATAGTAGTCCGACCAATGTTCGTGCAGAGTTTGATTTAGCTCGTCATTTGTGAGTGTATTGATGATAGAAGTTGCAGCCTCTAACTGACTCAGAGCATTATCAAGTTTATCAGTGCCTAAATAGACCGACACCATACTTAATCGGCTTTGTGCTTCCATGGGGTGTGCGGCGGCAGACTTAAACTGGGGGAGTGCCTCATTAAGGCGTGTTAAAGCTTGCTGGTAATCTTTGTCTGCAATATCTATTGAAGCCATTTGAAACAGTGCGTATGCAACACCCAGCTCATCATTAATTGCTTCGCTGATTTCTAAAGCGGCTTTAAAATGTTGCTCGGCTTGATTGTCGTTTCCTGCGGCCTGATAGGCCCGGGCAAGGTTATATTCCAATACCGAGACATCCCACTCACCAAGGTGCTCCCTGCTTATATCCAGAGCGTCCTGTATGTGTGCTAACGCGATGTCATTAGCCCCGACATCCATATAAATAGAGCCGATAAGGGCGTGGAATTCCATTTGCAGTCTGGGGCGCGCAGTGTAGGCGCTTCGGTTTAGCTGCTCCAAAATTTGAAGGGCACGGGCAATATCACCCGTGTTCTGCATGACTTGAGCGTGCAGAATCTCTGCTTCAATCTGCAAGTCTTTATTGCCGGAAGCTTTTGCGTACTCTATTGCGTAGACAATGCTTGTATTAGCCTGCCGGAGTTTCCCTCGCTGCAGGAAATACCAGGTTTGGTTCATTTTCAACAGCGTTTTTGCAATTTTTGACTCCGCCAACTCTGCAAAACGCAAGCCTTCCTGAATTGCACGTTGTGCTTCACTTTCTTTACCAGAATAACGGTAAGCCTCTGCTTGCAATGCGTAGGCCATAGCCAATTCTTCAAACTGACGCTGGTTATCGTACTGCTCTATGAGCTCCGAAGTCTTTTCTATCCATACATCGGGGTTACTGCTGGCTTCAACACGCTGCTGCTGCCACTCTTGAGCCATTACCATAGGAGCGGCTACCAGCAGAATGATGAATAAGATGTTACGGATTTTTTGGAACAAAACGACCCTGACTGTTAAAAAAGTGTTGAAGTATCAAGTATCTTACTCCGAGTGCAGCGCATAGCAATGATTTAATTGTCAGAGGAAGACTGACTTTGGGTTAAGAAAGTGACTTCAACACGTGCTTCAATGGTCTGCTGGCCCGGTAGCGATACTTTATCTGAGCGACTACTCATTTCGGCCATCTGCATAATTACCGGCCGTGACATTGATTGCTCAGCAATGCTTAATGTGCTTTTTAGTTCCAGTCCTGCCGCTGTAGCAAGACGCTCAGCTTTCGCCTTGGCTTGTTGGTATGCATTCACCAGTGCTTGTTCATATAAACCTTGTTGGTCGCTAATTTCAAACTTAACCTGACCAACACGAGTAACCCCGCGCGCCAGGGCAAGATCGATAATGCTGTCGTAATTCTCCGGTTCCAGCAAAGTGATCTGAACTTCGCGTTGCACGACAAATCCGTTTTGTTCTGTTTTGCCATCGTCATTTTGTTCATAACGTGGATAAATCTGCAATTGATAGGAGCGGATGTCTTTATCTTCAACTCCTTTATTATTTAAATCGTTAATCAGACGGTTGGTTGTTTCATCGACTAAAGTCTTTTGCGAGCTGAGCTTATTTCCGCGCTCTTCAATCCAGAAGGTGAGTGACATTTGGTCCGGAATAGCCGATACGCTTCCACTGCCCGAGGTCGACAATGTACGTTCATTAGCTTGAGTGACAGTGCTAAATGCTACTGTAAGAAAAGCAAGACAGGTTAAGAGAAACCTTGATTTTGTGTGGCTCTGAGTCATATTAATCATCCTTAGACCAAATTCCATAGTTACGTGTTGGAGTATAGACCATGGACGAAAGTTCAGAATATGACGAGAAATCGTTGCGCGACAGTGCCTTCAGGTTGCTTGCTATGCGCGAACAAAGTCGTACTGAATTAAAGCGTAAATTAATACAAAAGCAATGGCCCGCAGACATGGTTAAGCGCGTTGTTGATGAACTTGATAACGAAGGATGGCAGAGCGACGAGCGTTTTGCCGCAAGTTTTATTCGCGAGAAAGTAGGGCAAAAGCAGGGGCGGTTAAAAATCCTTGCTCAAGTAACTCAACAAAAAGGCGTCTCTGCGCAGATTGCTGAAAGTGTGCTCGATTCAATGGAAGTTGACTGGTTTGAGTTGTGTGCAGAGTTGAAACAAAAGAAATTCGGCGATGACCAGCCTGCGGACGAAAAAGAGTGGAGTCGTCAGGTTCGTTTTTTGCAGCAAAGAGGCTTTGCTCCGGAGCAAATTTTCGCTTGTGTCAATCGACCACGACGCTAGGCTAGGCGGCTACTTCATGATAGTCTTAGGCCATTAAAATATTGACCTAAAGTCACTCAGTTAAGAAAAGTAGGACTCAACATGAGCATGAACAGTGCCCAAATTCGTGATGCATTTTTAAATTACTTTGCTGAACGAGGACACGAAAAAGTGCCTTCGTCATCAATGATTCCAGGCAACGATCCAACCCTCTTATTTACCAATGCGGGAATGGTTCCGTTCAAAGATGTTTTTCTGGGTACTGACAAGCGCCGTTATAACAAAGCCACCTCTGCGCAACGTTGTCTTCGTGCCGGAGGTAAGCATAACGACCTCGAAAACGTTGGTTATACCGCTCGTCATCATACATTTTTTGAAATGATGGGGAATTTTAGCTTTGGTGATTATTTTAAAAAGCAGGCAATTCAATATGCCTGGGATTTTTTAACCAAAGAGTTGAAATTACCGGCGGAAAAGCTTTGGGTAACGGTCTTCACTGAAGACGATGAAGCTTACGATATTTGGGCAAAAGATATCGGTGTTCCGGAAGACCGCATTTCACGCATTGGTGAAAAGGATAATTTCTGGTCTATGGGTGATACTGGTCCTTGTGGACCTTGCTCTGAGGTTTTTTATGATCATGGTCCGGAAGTCTGGGGCGGTCCTCCGGGGACACCAGAAGAAGACGGCGACCGTTATATAGAAATCTGGAACCTGGTCTTTATGCAGTATAACCGTCAGGCTGACGGAACTTTTGAACCATTGCCCGATCCGTCGATTGATACAGGCATGGGGCTTGAGCGCATTTCTGCCATTATGCAGAACGTTCACAGCAACTACGAAATTGACTTATTCCAGGCCTTGATTAAAGCGGCAGCTGAAATTATTGGTACCGACGATCTTGATAATAAGTCGTTGCGGGTAATCGCTGATCATATTCGTTCGTGTTCATTCCTGATTACTGACGGCGTGATGCCATCTAATGAAGGCCGTGGTTATGTGCTGCGTCGTATAATACGAAGAGCCGTGCGTCACGGACATTTATTAGGTGCTAAAGATGCTTTCTTTTTCCGCTTAGTTGATGAGTTAGCACGACAGATGGGCGATGCGTACCCTGAGTTAGTTCAGAAACAGCAGATCATTAAAGATGCGCTGGAGCGAGAAGAGCAGCAGTTTGCCCGGACACTTGAGCGAGGCCTGGCTATTTTGTCTGATGAAATTAGTCAGCTTAAAGGCAAAGTGATACCCGGCGATGTCGTATTCAAACTTTATGACACCTATGGTTTTCCGGTTGACTTAACGGCGGATATTGCACGTGAGCATGAGCTGACAGTTGATGAGGAAGGCTTTGAACAAGCTATGTCTGAACAGCGTCTGAGAGCTCAACAGGCGTCTCAGTTTGGTATGGATTATAACCAACAGTTAAAGTCTGAAAATCAAACGACATTTACCGGATACGATGATGTTGCCGGGCAGGCAAAAGTGGTTGAGCTTTTCAAAGAAGGGCAACCGGTGGAAGAGTTACAAGCTGGTGACAAAGGTATTGTTGTTCTTTCAGAAACACCGTTTTACGCAGAAAGTGGTGGTCAGATAGGCGATAAAGGTGTGTTAGTTGCAAGCGGTAACGCTTTTGAAGTTACTGATACTCAATACATTGGTAAAGCAATAGCGCACCATGGTGTTGCCAAAGCGCCTGTGAAGTTAAATGACAGTGTAAAAGCTGAAATTGATTCAGAGCGTAGAGAAAATATTAAACGCAACCATTCTGCGACTCACTTGCTTCATGCCGCTCTTAGAAACTTGTTGGGTGAACATGTTACGCAGAAAGGTTCGTTAGTTGAGGCCGATAAAATGCGCTTTGACTTCTCGCATTTTGAACCCGTTACAAATGAACAACTGGCTCAGCTTGAGCGTGAGGTGAATGCTCAAATTCGAACTAACTTGCCATTACAAACTGAACTCATGGCAATTGATCAAGCGAAAGAAGCCGGCGCCATGGCGTTGTTTGGAGAGAAGTATGACGATCAGGTGCGTGTTGTGCGCATGGGAGACTTCTCTATGGAACTCTGCGGTGGCACGCACGTAAAAGCGACTGGTGATATCGGTTTATTCAGAATAACCTCTGAAGGGGGAATCGCATCGGGTGTCCGTCGTATTGAAGTTGTAACCGGTGAAGCCGCTATTCGCTACACCCAACAACAACAGTCTATATTGCAAAATCTTGCCGGTGAGTTAAAAACCGAGTCGAACTCTGTCGCTGAAAAAGTACAGCAGTTGCAGCAGAAGTTTCGTGAGCTTGAGCGTAAAAATGAACAGTTACAACAGAAATTAGCACAGCAAGCTGGTGGCGGTTTAATCGCCCAGGCCATTGATATTAATGGCGTTAAAGCAATAATTGCGGAGTTGGATCAGGCGGATCCTAAATCTTTACGCGGTTTAGTTGATGACCTGAAGAACCAAATTGGTTCCGGCATCGTATTATTAGGAACTGCAAATGGTAATAAAGTCAGTCTTATAGCTGGCGTTACTGCCGATTTAACGTCTAAAGTTAAAGCAGGGGATATTGTGAATCAGGCGGCTAACGTGGTTGGTGGTAAAGGCGGTGGTCGCCCTGATATGGCCCAGGCGGGTGGTTCACTCCCGGAACAGTTAAATGAAGCTCTGGCTACCGCAACAACTTGGTTACAACAGCAACTCTAGTTGTCGTACCGAGGGTTAAAAACACAACGAAAAATTATGCGTTTCGTTATAGTGTAATCGCTCTCAGTATTGGTAGACTGCTTACGACAGTTCAGGGAAATGTTCGATATTCGCGGTAAGAATCGGAACAGTATTGAAGGAGCAATCTATGCTAATTTTAACTCGCCGTGTAGGTGAAACATTGATGATAGGTGATGATGTTTCGGTCACTGTTCTCGGCGTTAAGGGAAACCAAGTGCGTATTGGTGTTAATGCCCCGAAAGACGTTTCCGTTCATCGCGAAGAGATTTATATGCGTATTCAGTCCGAAAAGGACGATGAGCAAGATAAAGAATAAACTTTCAGACTAAGACCGGCGAAAGCCGGTCTTTTTTTATGTTTTCGGGCATTTTGCAGAAAATTCATGCGAGATGGTTAATTATCCCACACTTAGACCCGAGTTTTTAAAAAAGCGATTGACATTATTGCCAACATCGCTAGAATTCACGCCACAACGATTTGGAGAGGTGGCCGAGTGGCTGAAGGCGCTCCCCTGCTAAGGGAGTATAGGGTTTGTAGCCCTATCGAGGGTTCGAATCCCTCCCTCTCCGCCAGTCGTTTATAGTAACAATACGCGCTCGTAGCTCAGCTGGATAGAGTACCTGGCTACGAACCAGGCGGTCGGAGGTTCGAATCCTCCCGAGCGCGCCATATTGTTACTAACCTGAATACGCGCTCGTAGCTCAACTGGATAGAGTACCTGGCTACGAACCAGGCGGTTGGAGGTTCGAGTCCTCCCGAGCGCGCCATTCTTTTTACTCCCTATAGTGTATCCTGCTTAATTTTCAATCGCATTTAATCTCTGAATACCCACTATTTACTGCTGTATCTCCTTGCGTGACTTGCTACCATAGTATTTAATAATTTTATAACAATACCTTAGCAACCAATTAGGAGTGCTTCGTGTCGGAACTGCTCAGTCAAGCTGCGCAACTCATGCTCGTTGGTATGGGTGCAGTCATTATCTTTCTTTGTCTACTGGTCGTTGCCATGAGCGCGATGAAGCGTTTGATCCCAACGCCGGAGGCTGTTACCAGCCGTCACTCTCCAGTCAAAGATAAAAACTCTGATACGGCACCTCCTGCGGTACTGGCTGCAATTTCAGCTGCCATTCATCATTATCGCAATGGCACGAAAGCAGCGAATAACAAGGAGAAATCATAATGAGTAAACCCCTGTTACTGACAGAGTTGGTACTTCGTGACGCTCATCAGTCACTACTCGCAACGCGGATGCGTCTGGAAGACATGTTACCTATTGCCGAGAAGCTGGACAGCATCGGCTATTGGTCAATGGAATCCTGGGGGGGAGCGACCTTTGATTCTTGTATTCGTTACTTGGGCGAAGACCCTTGGGAGCGCATTCGTGAATTGAAAAAAGCGATGCCTAACACTCGTCAGCAAATGTTGCTCAGAGGCCAGAACCTATTGGGTTATCGTCATTACGCTGACGATGTTGTAAAACGTTTTATTGAACGAGCTAAAGAAAATGGCGTTGATGTTTTTCGTATTTTTGATGCGATGAACGATGTTCGTAACCTAAAAACTGCGATTAAAGCGGCCAAAGATGTTGAAGGCCATGCACAAGGAACACTTGCCTATACTGTCAGCCCGGTGCACACACTGGATAAATGGGTAGCAATGGCACAGGAGTTAGAAGATTTAGGCTGTGACTCTCTGTTCATTAAAGACATGGCTGGGTTATTAAGACCGAACGATGCCTATGAGCTGGTTAGTGCGTTGAAGAAAAACACGGACTTGCCTATTGCAATGCAGTGTCACGCAACAACAGGCTTAAGTGTTGCGACCTATCAAAAGGCAATAGATGCCGGTATTGATATGCTCGATACCGCTATTTCTTCAATGAGCATGACTTATGGTCATTCGCCGACTGAAACTTTGGTTGCAATGACAGAGAACACAGACCGGGACACCGGCTTGTCTCTGCCAGACCTAGCTGAAGTAGCCAGTTATTTCCGTGAAGTTCGGAAGAAGTACGCGAAATTCGAAGGCTCTTTAAAAGGCGTCGATGCACGCATTCTTCTGGCCCAGGTTCCTGGTGGTATGTTGACTAACATGGAAGGCCAGCTGAAAGAACAGGGGGCTCTGGATAAGTTTGATGAAGTACTGGAAGAAATTCCAAAAGTACGCGAAGACCTTGGCTTTATTCCGCTGGTTACACCAACGTCACAAATAGTAGGAACCCAGGCGGTTCTGAACGTATTGAGCGGTGAGCGTTACTCCAACATCTCTAAAGAGACAGCTGCCGTTTTGAAGGGTGAATACGGTGCGACTGCAGCAGAGGTGAATAAAGATCTACAGAAACGAGTTCTGGATGGTGAAGAAGCCATTACCTGTCGTCCGGCAGATTTGCTGGACAACGAACTGGATGCACTCACGAAAGAGCTTAAAGATAAAGCAACTGATGAAGATATTCGTCTTGCTGATGACGTTGTGGATGATGTTCTGACTTATGCACTCTTCCCGCAAATTGGTCTGAAATTTCTTAAAAATCGCGATAACCCCGATGCTTTTGAACCTGCGCCGGGTCAAGAGACTGAAGAAAAAGCTGAGGCCAAAGAAAAAGAAGCGCCTGCAACAACGGGTAGTGTCGAGCAGTACGAAGTTGAAGTTGACGGTAAACGCTATAACGTCAAAGTTGGACCTACAGGTAAGTTAGATTCAGTGAAGTCAGCCTCATCTGACGAACAGTCTAAGTCATCTGAAACGCAGTCCGATGCCTCCGGTGAATCAAGTTCTGGTGAGGGCGAAACCATTAAAGCGCCGCTGGCCGGTAACATTTTTAAGGTTGTCGCCAAAGAGGGAACAACGGTTAAAGCCGGTGATGTCGTATTGGTATTGGAAGCGATGAAAATGGAAACCGACATTAAAGCGGAGAAAGACGGTAAGGTTCAGTCTCTTCACGTGAAAGAAGGTGATGCTGTGACCGTCGGCGATGCTCTGGTGACGGTAGGCTAATATGGATAAGCTGCAGATATTATGGGAAACCACTGGCATTGCCGCAATGACGTTCGGCCAACTCAGTATGATTGTTGTTGGTGGTGTGTTGCTGTACCTGGCCATTTCAAAGAAGTTTGAGCCGTTATTGCTGCTGCCAATAGGTTTTGGTGCAATTCTGGCAAACATTCCTTTAGGCGGTTTCACAGAGCCGGGTGGTGTTCTCTATTACGTTTATAGTGTTGGCATCGATACGGGTATGTTCCCGTTGCTTATTTTCATGGGGGTTGGCGCATTAACTGACTTCGGGCCGTTATTGGCAAACCCCAAAATGCTGTTTTTGGGTGGTGCCGCTCAGTTCGGTATTTTTGCAACCTTATTTGGAGCTATTGCCCTGAACGGGATTCCGGGCATTGAGTTTTCGATGTCGGATGCTGCTGCAATTTCTATAATTGGTGGGGCTGACGGGCCAACAGCGATTTTCCTGGCATCAAAGCTGGCACCTGATTTATTGGGGGCAATTGCTGTCGCGGCGTATTCGTATATGGCATTGGTACCTATTATCCAGCCCCCGATAATGAAGTTGCTAACCACTCAAGCTGAGCGTGAGATTAAAATGGAGCAACTGCGCCCGGTAGCTCGTCGTGAAAAGCTTTTCTTCCCGCTAATAGCTATGGGCCTGACGTTGTTGTTTTTACCTTCAGCAACGCCTTTGGTTGGCATGTTCTGTCTCGGAAATCTGATGCGTGAATCGGGTGTGGTTGAGCGTTTAACAAAAACCACTCAGAACGAGCTGATTAACATTGTGACCATCTTCCTTGGTTTGGCTGTTGGCTCTAAATTGCAGGCAGATCAATTTCTCAGTTTCCAAACGCTGGGCATCTTGGTATTAGGTGCGGTGGCATTTTCCATTGGAACCGCCAGTGGCATCTTAATGGCGAAGCTGATGGGCAAACTGAGTAAAGACCCGATTAATCCGTTAATTGGAGCCGCAGGGGTTTCAGCCGTTCCTATGGCGGCCCGGGTGGTGAATAAAGTTGGGTTACAGGCAAACCAGCAAAACTTCTTGCTGATGCATGCTATGGGCCCTAACGTAGCCGGAGTATTAGGTTCAGCAGTAGCTGCGGGCGTTTTACTGGCATTGGTTTAACGTCCGGTAAGAAACATCATCGCCGTGTAAAAAGCGGCGATGACAGCGCTTATTACTGCAATATATACAAAGCCTTTATAACCTTGTTTGATACTCCAGCCATTAGCGCGCAAATACAGCAACCAAAGCAGACTCAGTAATAACGGAATAATAAAAAAGTATCTTGTCATGGCAAGTCCTTAAGACTGATGTTGCTGAATGGCTTCTAAATCAACTGCTGCCTGATGGGCATAACGTAAACGCTTTTCCAGTTCTGTAATCTGGTCGGCAACTTTATCGATATTGCCTTCGGCCATAAACTGCTCTAAATCAGCCGCTTTATTTTGTAATTGTGTAAATCCAAGGTTAGCCGCTGCGCCTTTTAACGAATGAAAGTAACGACGAGCGCTGTCGTGCTGACCCCGGGTGATAAAATCAGAGACCTTGGTTGCGCTGCCCTGGTACGTTTCATAAAGCTGCTCAACCAGCTTAAGGTAAAGCTCTACGTTATACTGTAACCGTTTTAATGCGGCCTCAAATTCAATACCTTTCACCTGTGGTATACGAACGGGTGGCTTAGCCGGTTCATCCTCTTCAGTAGCGGCAGGCACTTCTGGCTGCTGATTATTCGTGTAGTCGCCGGGAACAGCCCATTTAATAATGGCTTTAATCAACTGCTGCTCATCAATAGGCTTGGCAATGTGCCCCTGCATGCCAGCGGCTAATGATCGCTCTTCATCACCACTCATTGCGTTGGCGGTCATTGCCAGGATAGGAAGCTGCTGATAGTTAAAGTCCGCACGTATGGTCCGGGCTGCTTTAAGCCCATCCATGACAGGCATCTGAATATCCATTAGAACCAAAGAATAATTTTTGTTGTGAACGGCCTCTACGGCTAATTGCCCATTTTCTACGATATCCACTTTGAACTTATGGCTTGTAAGAATTTCTCTGGCGACTTGTTGATTAATTTCATTGTCTTCTACCACCAAAATGGGGGCCCGCAGAATACTCTCCGGGATACCGTCGCCGCTCTCTGCATCGCTTTCATCAGGGAGTTCACGTTGGAATAACGTCGAAGCCAGACTCCTACCCAAAGTTGACGCGGTAAAAGGCTTTGAAATGATGTCATTGACTCCCGCTTGTTTGGCCTTTTCCGATAACTCTTCGGCATAGTAACCCGTTGCCAGAGTCAGTTTAGGACGAACATCGTCTGCGTAACGTTCTGTTATTGTCTGGCAAAATTCAAGACCATCCATGCCGGGGAGACGCCAGTCAACTAATACTAATTGATAAGGGTTGTCCTCTTCTACGGACTGCTGGAAAACTTGCAACGCCTGTTCTGCAGTGCGACAAACTTTTACATCAACCTGGTAACTGCGCAGCATTTCATACAACATTTCACGAGTACTTAAGTTGTCATCAATGGCAAGAATACGTACGCCGCTGAGCTTTTGCAGAAGATATTGATGGTGGCTGTTGTCTTGTTCTTTCTGTAGGGGGAGCTCCACTTCTATGTAAAAAGTTGAGCCTTGCCCAGCCGCACTGGTGACACCGATATCGCCACCCATAAGCAATATAAGGCGACGGGAAATAGCCAGCCCAAGGCCCGTTCCGCCATATTTTCGGGTTGTCGAGGTATCGGCCTGAGTAAAAGCTTTAAACAGGTTGGCTCGCTGCTCTTCATCCATACCGATACCGGTGTCGGTGACGGAAATACGCAACAGAACATTGTCTTTTGAGCTATCCAGCAAGTTAACCGCTACATTAATTTCGCCGTCTTCAGTGAACTTAATGGCGTTGCTGATGAGGTTAACCAAAACCTGATTCAACCGCAGCGGATCGCCTATCAGGCGGGTGGGTATATTGGCCGGCAAATTAATGATGAATTCAAGATCTTTATCATAGGCCCGGTAGGCAAACATGTCTGCAAGAGAGGTTAGTACGTCCTGTAAATCAAAAGGAATTCGCTCAACGGTTAGTTTGCCGGCGTCAATTTTTGAAAAGTCCAGAATGTCGTTGATGACACCGAGAAGTGCCTGCGACGAGGAATCGATGACCTTTATATAGCGTTTCTGTTTTTGATTCAGTTCTGTTTTTAGACAAAGGTTTGCCATACCCACAATTGCGTTAATTGGAGTACGAATTTCATGGCTCATGTTAGCCAGAAACTCGCCTTTTGACTGGTTTGCGCGTTCAGCTGTTTCTTTTGCTTTCTCCATCTCCTCAGCAACAGACTTAATACCAGAAATATCGTAGTAGCTGCCAAGGATACCAATAATGTTATGGTCATCATCGTAAAGAGGAACGCTCGAGTGCTCTACCCATTGGCTCTTATTGTCAACTTTTAGTTCTATTTCTGCATTGACAGAAGGGGCTTTCTGGCTAAATGTCTTTTTATCTCTTTCCAGTAAAACGTCATTAGCAGCAAGTGATTCAATTTCGGCATCTGACTTACCAGTCAAAGACTCCGGTGCAACGCCAAAATCGTTGGCAAAAGCGCGGTTTCCGCCCAGCAGTTTAAGTTGAGGATCGCGCCAGTAAACTCGTGTTGGCAGGTCATTAAATACTTGCTCAAATAGTTGCAGTGAGTCGGACGACAGAAAGGGTTGGCGAAAAGGTGCGGTCAGAGCATTACGTCTCGACCACCACCAAATAACGACACCGATAATCAAACTGAACAATATCATTGCGACTAATACTGTGTCGCTCCAGGGTGCAGGCAATAGTGCGTACAACGCCAGACTGGTTACCTGAAGGATGACAAAAATTAGTTGTAAAAACGTCCAGAATGAGTTCATGGTTAATCCGTAACCGAGTGGTTATATAATCGGCATGTAGTCTGCCACGTTGAGCCTGAATCGCCAAGGTATGAACGCAAATTAACAGTGACAAACATAGACCTTTGAGCGAATTACCAGTAAGCTAATCGGCAGAAAACTATCCGCCTCAGTGAATGGAGTTGTCTTTTGCAAGCAACATTTCAAGCAGTTATCGAAAAGCTTAAGCAATCGGGTAAAACAGCAGTCTGGCAGGGCATCGGGCGTGGTATTGAGCGAGAAGCTTTGCGCATAAAAGAAAATGGAACGCTGGCGCCAGGCGATCACCCGCAGGAGTTAGGAAAAACCCTGACTCACCCAACAATTACGACCGATTATTCAGAGAATCTGCTTGAGTTTATTACCCCAGTGGCAAGTAATATTGAAACCACACTGGAGCAGCTTCGTGATATTCACCGGGTAACTTATAAAGCCATTGGTGATGAGCTGTTATGGCCAATGAGCATGCCTTGTTATATCGGATCTGACGAGGATATCCGTATTGCTAAGTATGGTGACTCTCACTCCGGGCGAATGAAAAGTCTTTATCGCCGCGGTTTAACCTATCGTTATGGCGCCACTATGCAAGTCATTGCCGGTGTGCACTACAATTTCTCGGTTTCCGATGAAATGTGGGAAGAGCTGGCTGCGATTGAAGGCGTTAGCAATAGCCAGGATTTTCGCACTAATCAATATTTTGCACTGATTCGTAACTTCAAGCGCATAGCCTGGGTTATTCCTTATTTGTTTGGAGCGTCTCCGGCTTTGTGTAAGTCGTTTTTCTGCCAGACCAATAATGAGGAAATACTGAACCAGTGGAATTTCGATACCGTTGGTAAAGGAACAGTCTATCTTCCTTATGGTACGTCATTACGAATGAGTGACTTGGGTTATACCAACAAAGAACAGGCAACGCTCAAGATAACCTACAACTCTCTGCAGGAATATGTTTCAGGGTTACGTAAAGCCATTACAACGCCGTCTCAGCAGTTTTCGAAAATTGGTGTAAAAGTAGGCGACGACTACCGTCAACTTAACGATAATATTTTGCAGATAGAAAATGAGTTTTACTCACCTATCCGCCCTAAACAAACCGCGCATGACGGCGAAACACCAAGTCAGGCTCTTGAGCGAGGCGGTGTAGAATATGTTGAAATCAGAGCTCTGGATGTAAATCCGTTTAGCGATGTTGGTATTACCGCTCAGCAAATGCATTTTCTTGATTTGATGTTGCTGTACTGTTTGTTGCAACCAAGTGAAGACATGAGCTGGGAACAACAGCAACAAGCCGATAAAAACTTTACCAAAGTGGTTATGCAGGGTCGGGATCCGCGCCTGAGTTTGCAACAAAATGGTATTGACCGTTTAATGGCAGACTGGTTAGAAGAGCTGTTTGCTGATTTTACTCCGTTGGCAAAAGCTTTAGATGATAGTTCGGGAGAGAAACGCTACCAAAACCATTTAGCTGATCTTTACGAGTGGGTTTTGAATCCGGAACGAACACTTTCAGGACAAATTTTAGGGCTGCTTAAAGAACAGAATAGAGACAACAGCAGTTTAGGCATGCAACTGGCTAAGCAGTACCGTGAGCAGTTTAATAATGAGTCACTAAGTTATTACGTGCAGAGTGACTTTACTAAATGGGCGCAAGAGTCGGAACAAGCTTTTGCAGACCGTTACAAACAAGACAATAAAGTTGACTTTGATACCTTTCTGGCAAATTATTTCAGTCAGGCTGCAAAGTCTGGTCAGGTATCTAACTGAAAGACATAAAAAAACGCAGCCCAAAAGGACTGCGTTAAACAAAACGTTCAGGGATGAACATGAATGCATTTTCTCAGTTACAACCTGTATTCAATTACTAAGAGTTTAATGAGTGAATAAAGTTCAATGGCAATAAAATATTTTTTTCCTATTCAGCCGAAACTGTTAACCAGTGCGCTGTTCATCGTGACACTTAGCGGCTGCGCGACACCTCCACCGGCGAACCCGGAAAATGTCTGCCATATTTTTGAAGAGCACCGAGACTGGTATCACGCCGCTGCCGATGCACGTGAGCGTTGGGGAGTCCCCATTCATGTGCCAATGGCAATGATGTATCAGGAAAGCTCATTTAAGCATAATGCTCTGCCTCCAAGAGACTACCTGCTGGGCTTCATTCCCTGGGGAAGAGTCAGTTCAGCTTACGGCTATTCACAAGCTAAAACCATGACCTGGGAAGATTATCAACGGGAAACCGGTAATGGTTGGGCCAGTCGTGACGACTTTGAAGACGCTATTGATTTCATGGGTTGGTTTATTTCCAAAACGCACAAAATTAACGGGGTCTCAAAATGGGATGCTTACGGGCAATACCTTAATTACCATGAAGGTTGGGGTGGGTATCAGAGAAAATCTTATTTGAAGAAACCCTGGCTGGTTAAAGTATCCAGGGTAGTGAAAAGCCGCTCTATGACCTATGCCGCACAATTGAATAAATGCGAAGAAGATTTAAAACGCGGTTGGCTGTGGCGATTGTTCTTTGGTTAATCATTAGATTGAACATCTGGTTTTCGGTAAAGCTTAGGCAAAACTCTGACTTGTTTAATCATAGTGTCGCCAATTTCGATGAGCTCTACCGGATAACCGCCTAGGCGTAGCGACAATCTGGAATCAGGGATATCACCAAACTGTTCAATAATCAGACCACTTAAGGTTTTAGGCCCATCTATTGGAAAGTCCCAATTCATTTCTTTGTTTAGCTCGCGTAAGTTAGCGGAACCGTCCACTAAGAAACTGCCATCGCTTTCCAGAGTAACGGATTCACTGGGAGCCGGCGCCATGGACGTAGTGAAATCACCGACAATTTCTTCAAGGATATCTTCCAAAGTCACCAGACCCTGAATGTCGCCGTATTCGTCAACAACCAGGCCAATACGCTCTTTACGTCGTTGAAACTTTAGTAGCTGAACATTCAGAGGTGTTCCTTCCGGAATAAAATAAGCGTCACGTGCAGCGCGGACTAAAATGGATTTATCGGCAGTAAACTGGTTTTTACTCATTAACCGCATAACATCGCGGGCGTGCAGGAATCCAATAGCATCGTCTATTTCATTTCGGTAAAGCAAAACGCGAGTGTGCTGGCCGTTTGATAGCTGTTTCACAATAGATTTCCAGTCGTCACTAATATCAATGCCGACAATCTCGTTGCGGGGGATCATGACATCCTCAACCGTGACTTTCTCAAGGTCTAGAATACTGACCAACATTTCCTGGTGCGAAGTCGGAATTAAGTTTCCGGCTTCGTTAACCACTGTGCGTAGCTCATCTGAACTTAAGGCGTCTGCCATTTGCGATTGTTTTGGGTTAACGCCCAGTAGTCGCATAAACGAATTGGTGATGAAGTTCATACCAATAACGATGGGGTACATGACTTTTAGTAACGGCAGCAAAATAAAAGAGCTTGGGAATGAAATACGCTCAGGGTGCAGGGCGGCAATTGTTTTTGGGGTGACTTCTGAGAAAATGAGAATAATTAAGGTCAAACCTAACGTTGCGATAAGGATCCCGGCGTCACCAAACCAGCGTAGACAAAGTATGGTGGCAATAGCTGATGCACCGATATTAACCAGGTTATTTCCAATGAGAATTAAGCCTATCAACCGATCAGGACGATCAAGCAGATACTGGACACGTTTGGCACCCGGGTGATTATTTTGTACTAAGTGGCGCAGCCGATACCGGTTGATAGACATCATGCCAGTTTCGGAGCCAGAGAAGTATGCGGATAAAAATATCAGTACGGCTAAAATCACGAGCAACATGCCCGTCGATATCTCGTCCAACGCGTTATTCCTTAATTAAACTGTGAATGTGACAATGTAGAGTTCTCAGCGATGAAGTCAAGTACCATTCAGGATAAGAGAAAATCTTTCACGAACCGACTGCCAAAATAACCCAGTGTAAGCAAAGTGCTGGCAATAACCGTCAGTACAACAATAATGCGTCCACGTAACCCCGATGCGCGATGTAAAATTACCGCAATTAAATAGAGAAGAGCGGCTAGGCTAGTCAGAATAGTTTTGTGTGCTTGTTGCTGTGCAAACATATCGTCCAGAAATACAAAACCTGAGCCAAGCGCAATAAATAAAACAAAGGTGCCTAAAGCCAGAAGGTTGAAGAAATATTTTTCGACGGTCATTAACGGCGGTAGCTTGCTTAAGAGAATATGACCTTTTCTATTCTTAAGAACCCGGTTTAAGTAACTTGTCTGTAACGCGTAAAGAGTGGCTAAGGCTAAAATGCCGTAAGCAACCAATGACAAGGTAATATGAAAAACTAACCCATGCCCGGCACTAATATCAGCGCCCCAGTCAACCGGAGTGAAAACTAACAGCACGGTAGTCAGGGCTGAAAACAGATAAATAACAGGCTTTAGAAATAAATTACTGGCTTGATTATTTTTTAGCAAAGTCAGGGTGGCTATTAAAAAGGCCACAATAGCTAAGCTTGACGAGACATTAATGTGATCGAAGTCGTCGTAAGAAAGTTGCAGCAGGATGAGCCAACCATGGGCGATGACTGCCAAGGCAGCAGGTACAATTTGGTAAGTTGGGTGAAGCGCTTTGTTTTTAAGTATATTTCGCAGAATAACAAAAGCGCTGGCACTATAACCCAATAAGCTGATTAGCAACAATAAAGAGAGCATCACGCGCTCGAATTTCCTGATTCTGAGTTGTTCGTAGTCATGAGTATACGATGTCAGTCAGTTAAACCCAATACTTACGGGGCGAAACTTTCTTGCAAATCAGATATACTGCCCCCATTACTATTTCCGTCAGAAATCGCAATATAAGAGACGATCGACATGTTTGAGAATTTATCGGAACGTTTGTCGCAAACGCTGCATTCTATTGGCGGCCGGGGCCGACTGACCGAAGACAATATTAAAGAAACCTTGCGCGAAGTTCGCATGGCTTTACTCGAAGCCGATGTTGCTTTGCCTGTGGTCAAAGACTTTATCGGCAAAGTGAAAGAGCGGGCTGTTGGCACCGAGGTGAACAAAAGTCTCACGCCGGGTCAGGTATTTGTAAAAATTGTTCAGTCTGAGCTTGAAGCGGCAATGGGCGAGGCCAATGCTCCGTTGCAGTTAAACACTCAGCCACCGGCCGTTATTTTAATGGCGGGTCTGCAAGGTGCGGGTAAAACCACCAGTGTGGGCAAACTGGCCAAATATCTAACTGAACGCCAGAAGAAAAAAGTCATGGTGGTCAGTGCCGATGTGTATCGTCCTGCGGCTATTAAGCAGTTGGAAACGCTTGCTGAGCAGGTTGGGGTTGAGTTTTTCCCTTCTACGACAGAGCAGAAGCCGGTTGATATTGCTAATGCCGCCATTGCTCAGGCTCGTAAACAGTTTATTGATGTAGTGTTAGTGGATACCGCTGGTCGTTTAGCCATTGACGAAGACATGATGCAGGAAATTCAGCAACTGCACTCAGCCATCAACCCAATTGAAACGCTGTTTGTGGTTGACGCTATGACTGGTCAGGATGCGGCGAATACGGCCAAAGCATTCAGTGAAGCTCTGCCGCTAACCGGTGTTATTCTGACTAAGACCGACGGTGATGCGCGCGGTGGTGCTGCCCTGTCTATTCGTCATATTACCGGTAAGCCCATTAAATTCCTGGGTGTTGGTGAGAAAAACGATGCGCTGGAGCCGTTTCATCCTGACCGTGTAGCCTCCAGAATTCTCGGCATGGGCGATATGCTTTCTTTAATTGAGGAAGTTGAGCAAAAAGTCGATAAAGAAAAAGCTGAGAAGGTTGCTAAAAAAGTCATGAAAAAAGGCCAGTTCTCATTGGAGGATTTTCGTGACCAATTAGTTCAAATGCGGGAAATGGGTGGCATGATGGGATTAATGACCAAAATGCCGGGCATGGGTAAAATGACGGAACAAATGAAAGGTCAGATGGACGATAAAATGACCTTACGTATGGAAGCCATCATTAATTCGATGACCCCAAAAGAGCGGACCCGACCGGATGTTATAAAAGGCTCTCGTAAGCGCCGTATAGCGGCCGGCTCAGGTACACAGGTTCAGGACGTGAACAAATTACTTAAGCAGTTTACCCAAATGCAGAAAATGATGAAAAAAATGAAAGGCGGCGGCATGCAAAAAATGATGCGCGGCATGGGTGGAAAGTTACCTCCGGGAATGTTCCCCGGGCGTTAGGAAAAAGCGCGTCAAGCTTGCATTTGCAGTAAAAATCAGTAGAATTGCCGAGCCTTCCGACTCTGTCGGAGGGCTTTGCTATTTTTTACATTTACAAAACAGTTATATTGAGGAACGCAATGGTAACCATTCGTTTACAACGTGGTGGCGCTAAAAAACGCCCCTTCTACCAAATGGTAGTTGCTGACAGTCGCAATGCACGCGACGGTCGTTTCATTGAGAAAGTAGGATTCTTTAACCCTGTAGCTCGTGGTCAGGAAGAAAAACTTCGTGTTGATGTTGACCGCATTGAGCACTGGGTAAGCAAAGGCGCTCAGTTATCTGATCGTGTTGCTAAACTTGTTAAAGATGCAAGCGCTGCGGCGTAAGCATTAATAGATTCAGGTAGGTAAATTAATGCAGCAATCAGAACAAATCGTCGTTGGTCGCCTTGGTGCGGTGTATGGCGTTAAAGGCTGGTTGAAAGTGCAGTCATTTACTGATGATCCAGAATCGATATTTGAATACAGCCCTTGGTTACTCAGCCAGAAAACTGAGCGCGAAATGAAAGTTGTCGAGTGGCGTCGCCACAACAACGGACTTATCGCCAGGTTAGAAGGTATATCCGATCGTGATGAGGCTGCACGCCTTACTGGTGCGGATATTTGCATTACAGCAGATGAGTTACCGGCATTAGCTGACGACGAGTTTTATTGGCGCGACCTTATTGGTATGCGTGTAGTAAACACTCAAGGCTATGATATGGGTGTGGTTGAACAAATTATGCCCACTGCATCGAACGATGTGTTGGTCGTAAAGGCAAACAGCAACGACGGGTTCGGAAAGTCTGAACGTTTAATTCCTTTTATCCAAAGTGAGTACGTCACTGAGGTTAATAAGGCAGAAAAACGTATTCAGGTTGAGTGGCCGTCAGACTTTTGATGAGTAAACCATTGCAGGTTGGCATCATCAGTTTGTTTCCTGAAATGTTTGCTGCAGTCACCGACTACGGTGTCACCGGCAGAGCAATAAAGGAAGGCTTGCTGACAGTGAGTGTTTGGAATCCTCGTGATTTCACACATGATCGCCACAGGACTGTTGATGACAGGCCTTATGGCGGTGGTCCGGGTATGCTGATGATGGTGCAGCCACTTGTGGATGCTATCAACGCAGCTAAAGAAAACCTGGGTGAGGACACTCCTGTTATTTATTTGTCACCACAAGGGCAAAAACTTGATCACAGCGGAGTGCAGCAGCTCTCCAAAAATGATCGAATGATTTTAATTGCTGGCCGTTATGAAGGCATTGATGAACGTGTTATTAAGCAGTACGTCGATGCGGAATGGTCGATAGGGGATTACGTATTAAGCGGTGGTGAGTTACCAGCAATGGTGCTTATTGACGCAGTTTCGCGCTTAATTCCCGGGGTGTTGGGACATCAGGATTCAGCGGCAGAAGACTCTTTTGCCAGCGGGTTACTGGACTGCCCTCACTATACTCGACCAGAAGTTTATAATGAGCAGCAAGTACCGCCGGTTTTATTAAGCGGTGATCATGAAAAGATACGTCGCTGGCGTTTACAGCAGTCTTTGGGTAAAACCTGGCTGCAACGACCAGAGTTAATTCATAGCCTAGCTCTGACTGACGAGCAGGAAACATTGTTGCAAGAGTTTATCGAACAACAATCATCCGGCAAATAAAGTACAGTTTATCTAGGATAGGAGATATAAAAATGGCAAAAGTTAGCCAAAACATCATTAAGGCTCTTGAAGAAGAGCAGATGAAACAAGATTTACCTGAGTTTGCACCAGGTGACACTGTTGTTGTAAATGTAAAAGTAAAAGAGGGTAACCGCGAACGTCTTCAGGCGTTTGAAGGTGTTGTTATCCGTGTTCGTAACCGCGGTCTGCATTCAGCGTTCACAGTACGTAAAGTATCGAACGGTGAAGGTGTAGAACGTACTTTCCAAACGCACAGCCCATTAGTTGACAGTATTAAAGTCAAACGTCGTGGTGCGGTTCGTCGCGCGAAACTGTACTACTTGCGTGAGCGTTCTGGTAAGTCTGCACGTATCCGCGAGAAGCTGTCTTAAGCTTTTAGCAAAAAACGAAATAGCAAAGAAAAACCCAGCCTTGTGCTGGGTTTTTTGTTAGTGTTTTAAAAATGAAAGAAGATATAGAAATACTGACTCAGATTTTGGCTGAGAACCTCAATACGCAGCCTCACTGGACTGAGCTTGAGCTTATAGAGCGGCTGCAGTCTCAGCCCTATGAATTTTTTGACAAGGGCGCCTTGCGGGACCCCTTAACTCTGTTTCAAACGCATTTTTTATTATTTCATTGTTTGTATAAATTACGTGAGCGCTGGCGTGAGCAGAAAAAGTATGAGCTTTTTATTCATACATTGAATATTGAATGCCAGCCCTGGCACAAAGGAACTTCTGCTTTATCTGAAAATGACCCATTGGCAGAGTACTACCTGGACTTAAATCAATTAAGTAGCACATCGGGAGCCGATGTCGAGTCAATGCTTGATGATTTTTGGCAACGCATGGGGCATTCTTCTGTAACGGTAGATATGCCAGTCGCAGAAGCCTGGCAGTTGATGGAAGTTGAACCACCAGCCAGTCGTGCACTGATTAAAAAGCAGTATCGAAAATTAGTGCATAAATACCACCCGGATAAAGGTGGAAGTGTTGCTAAGATGCAAAAAATTCAAAAGGCGTATCGCTGTATTACTGGTGTCATTAAAGAGGAACAAAGTAGCCACCCATGAGTCAAGAACCGGACAAACGACTATCAGAACTGCGTAATGCCATTGATGCGGCTGATAATGAGTTAATTGAAATTATTGCGCGTAGAGCTAAGCTAACGGCCGAAGTTGGTGAGGTTAAACGTTCATTGAAGCAGCCGCTTTATGTACCGGAGAGAGAGCGCTCTTTAGTGAAGGCTCGCAGAGTAAAAGCAAAACAAGCCGGTTTGTCTGAGGACTTAATCGAAGACGTCGTGCGCCGCATTATTCGTGAGTCGTATCGTACGCAAACATCTCAGGCGGCAGCTACCTCCAGCCATCTTGAACGACCCGTTTTTGTGTTTGGTGGTGAGGGTGCTCTGGGGGCACGTTTGGTTGCTCAGTTAAGGCAAACAGGCTATCGGGTCATAACGATAGATAAAAACAATGAGTGGCCAACAGAGGATGAATTAAGTCAGGCGCAGTTAGTACTCATGAGTGTGCCTGTTAATAAGACTGCTGAACTGATAAGGCGCTTACCGCCGTTGCCCGATGATTGTGTCTTAGCCGATGTGACCAGCATTAAGGCTGCCCCTTTAAATGCAATGCTGGAGCAGCATGATGGACCGGTTGTCGGGTTACATCCCATGTTCGGGCCATCGGTGCAGAACCTGGCAAAACAATTGGTTGTTGTTACTCATGGCAGGCAGCGGCAGCATTATCAGTGGCTGTTAGACCAATTTATTAACTGGGGAGCGCATTTACACGAGGTTGATGCAAATAAGCACGATGACGCTATGGGCTGGATACAGGCTATGCGCCATTTAAGTACTTTCGCTTACGGCGTTCATCTGGCATCAGAGCAGGTAGACATTAAGGAGCTGTTAGAACTCAGCTCACCTATTTATAGAATGGAACTGATGATGATAGGCCGTTTGTTTGCTCAGAACGCAGAACTTTATGCTGATATCATCGCCGCAAATAAATCGCAATTTTCTTCAATTAGACGTTATTTACTCCGATTCTCTGAGATACTCGACGATATAGAAAGTGGTAAGAAAAAAGACTTTGTTCTTCTTTTCGAAGATGTTAGTCAATATTTCGGCGAGTTTTCTAACCAATTTCTGCAAGAAAGTGAATCTTTGGTGCAACTGGCGGACGACCAAAGATTCAGACACGAATAACGTTTATGGCAGATATTCCGACATGAGTTCACTGAGTGCTTCCGGAGAAACAGGCTTATGCAGCGTGGCGTCCATTCCCGCCTCACGGCAAGCGCTCATTTCGCTGGCACTTTGGTGACTGGTAATAGCAATAATTGGCGTTGTTTTATGCTTTTCAGTCCGTCGTAAATGCTGACAGACCTCAGCACCGGACATATCGGGCATTTCATAGTCGAGAAAAATCAGCTCGGGTCCCTGCTCTGCTAATTTCAAAGCTTCCTCTCCTGTCATTGCGACAAGCAGGTCGACTTCAAAGCTAGCCAGCATCGCTTTTAATACTTCGATACTGATAAAATCATCGTCAGCAATAAGAACTTTACGCATAGTCACTACCCATTTGCCATAATTAATTATACCCTAGCACTTAGCTGTTTATATTCCCAGTTATTTGGAGCTAACAATATGAAACAGAAAGGAAATTCTATTAAAGTATGGGACAGCTTTATCCGGGTGTTCCATGGCTTACTCATTGTTTTTCTGGGAGGGCTTTGGTGGACCGTCGAAAACGGCCGGATGGAGCTGCATAAAGATATTGGAGTGGCGCTGTTGGCTCTACTTGTGGTCAGAATAGGTTGGGGCATTTTCGGTAGTGAGAATGCGCGTTTTCATGTTTTTTTGAAATCGCCAGCCGCTATTTTAAAGCATTTGAGAAGGCTGTTCAGTGGTGCTTATGAAGCCGAAAATACGCACAGCGTAGCCGGTGGATGGGCGGTTGTTTTAATGCTGGCGTTGTTGTTAAGCCAGGTGATGACGGGGCTATTTTCAACAGACGGGATTTTGTTTTCCGGTCCATTATCAAACTGGTTGTCATCTGATGGGCAAAAAGCAGTAACCAGCTGGCATAAGAGTCAGTTTGACGTCATATTAGTGGTGATTGCCATCCATATTCTGGCCGTGGTTTTTTACCGCTTTAAAGGAACGCCTCTTATTGCGTCAATGGTACACGGTTACCGCATAACCAAACAGCAAGCCCCTAACCTAAAACCCGGTTGGCAGGGCATGATATTAGCGGTTGCTGTTTGGCTCGTTTTAATGTTGTTGCTTTAATCAGTCTTTATAATTGTCGTGACAACCTTTACAGGTTTTCGCGGCATCCATAAATACAGGTTTAATTGAGTCAATTGAACCTTGCTGGCTGACTTCAGAGAGTTTTGCTGCGTATTCTTGTAAGTCGTTAGCGCGCTGCTGAAAATCTTCCCAGTTGTCCCAAATTGCGGTCAATGCATCGGAGTTGTCTCCGGGCATAGCACCTTCAACGGCGAAGCCGGACCATGGAATGCTGGACATTTTTTCAAAGTCGTCGGCACGGCGTTGGAAGAAGTCAGCATTGTATTCAACTTCGCCTTTGACCATAGCGGCCATAGCGGAAAAGTTTTCTTTCATAACCGATAAGGCTTTTTGGCGATACTCTACAGCTTTATCGCCGTCGTTAAAGGCGTTTTCATCGGCAGAAACGTTAAACGAAAGGCCCATAAAGCCTGCTATAGCCGTTATTAATAATTGTTTTTTCATCGAAAACACTCCGGTTTGTTGAGTTCACTGATCGTTAATAATACACGATCTGTCGGTTAATGCTTGTCACCTCTATATATAACAAAGTAACTTGTCTTATGGGACAACCAGACTAAAAATAAGTCAAAATGGGGAACAATTCATGAAAAAAGTGCATCAGCTCAGTGCTTTGACGTTAGCAGTAACGTCTGTACTGACCGCTTCGGTTGCGGCTGATCAAACTTCCCGGACTAACGGGATGCGAGATAACACGCCGAGTCTGACCGCGATACAAAACGCAACAATCATAACCGAACCAGGGAAGTCTATTGAGAACGCGACTCTGGTTATAGAAAATGGCACCGTCCAGTCTATTGAGCGCAATAATCGTGCGCCGGCGGGTGCAAAAGTCATTGACGGAACTGGTTACACTATTTATCCAGGCTTTATCGACCCTTACGGAAGCTACGGTATAAAAGCCAGCGCCGAGCAAGAACGTTCGGATGCGCCAATTTATAATAATGAACGTGAAGGTGGTAATGCGGCCAATGACGCTATCCACTCACAAAAGCGTTGGTTTAGTGAGTTTAAAACGAACTCCGACGATGCGAAAAAGTGGGTTTCACAAGGTTTTACCAGTGTTCAGTCAGCAAATCTGGATGGTATTTTCCAGGGGCGTGCCGTAACGGTTTCGCTTGCTGATAAAATACCGAACGACGTCATTTATCAAAGCGAAGCCAAACATTTCGCTTCTTTTGACAAAGGTTCATCGCAGCAACAATATCCTTCGTCTTTAATGGGCAGTATTGCGTTGGTTAGACAGACGCTTTCAGATGCTAACTGGTACGAAAACTCTTACGGTAAACAATCACACAACCAACCGGTTGAGTTTAATGCGGCTCTGGATTCGTTGACGGACATTGAAAATACCGGAATCGTTTTTAAAGTCAGTGACGAAAAATCACTATTGCGAGCTGATGATGTCCTTGACCAATTTGACGTTCCTTCCATTTATGTCGGTTCAGGTTATGAGTATTCTCGTCTGGAAGCTGTGAAAAACGCGGGTAGCGATTTGATTCTGCCGCTAAACTTTCCGGCTGCACCAGAAGTGGGTGACGTTGACGGCCATCTGGATGTCGATTTAGCCAAACTGCGTCATTGGGAGCGCGCACCTTCTAACCCGGCAATGTTAGCTGAAGCTGGTGTTAACTTTGCGTTGACTCTGCATGACCTGGAGAAATCGGAAAGCTTCTGGCCTAACCTGCGTAAAGCCGTTAAGCATGGTTTAAGTGAAGACAAAGCTCTAGCTGCTTTAACAACGGTCCCGGCAAAAATTGCAGGTGTCGAAGACAAAGTGGGTAAGCTGGCACAAGGCTATATGGCCGACTTTGTCATGGTAAAAGGCGATTTGTTCGAAGACGGTACCATTCAGTCGGTCTGGTTACAGGGTGAAGAAAACGAACTGGTATCCAGAGATAAAGTCGACTTTGTTGGCACTTACACTATCGACTGGAATGATCGCGATGTTGAAATCTCGATTAAGCCAGGTCCAGTGCTTACTGGTGAAGTGAACGTTGGTGAGCAGTCTAGTGGGTTGCGTAATGTTCAGTCGGGCACGGAGTCTTTATCCTTTGTTGCTGACCTGGACATAGAGCCTGCGGGTAGCTGGCGCTTTAAGCTAGTGCCTGAGGCACAGCAAACATTTGCTGTAACGGCGGTTTCTCCAGCGGGTGAAGAAGTAACCTTACAGGCGCAGATGGATGCACCTGAAGGTGCCACTGAAACTCCAGAAGAAGGTAGCCAGGTTGAATACGTCAGTGAGCTGACTTTCCCTAATGTTGCTTATGGTCTGGATGGCTTGCCAGAGCGTCAGGATGTGCTTATTCGCAACGTAACTGTATGGACAGCCACTGATGATGGCATTTTGGAAGAGACGGATGTCTTGGTCCGAAACGGTGAGTTTGCGGCTATAGGCGATAACCTGTCGGCTCCTTCCGGCGTCACAGAAATTGACGGTGCAGGCATGCATTTAACTCCGGGCATCATCGATGAGCATTCGCACATTGCTATAGAAGGTGGTGTGAACGAAGGTTCCGAGGCTGTGACTTCGGAGGTCAGAATTGGTGACGTGGTTAACCCTGACGATATTCACATCTATCGCTCGTTGGCCGGTGGTACAACTATGGCGCAATTGCTTCATGGTTCAGCCAACCCAATTGGGGGCCAGGCGCAGGTTATTAAACTACGCTGGGGTACCGATGCCAATATCATGAAGTTTGATGCTGCACCGGAGTCGATTAAATTCGCATTAGGTGAGAACGTTAAGCAGAGTAACTGGGGCGACAATATGACGGTTCGCTACCCACAAACTCGACTGGGTGTTGAGACTATCATGCGCGATGCTTTCCAGGCTGCACTTGAGTACCAGCAGCGTAAACAAGCTTATGACCGTATGAGCCGTTCGGAGCGTAATAAGGTTTCTGCTCCACGTCCGGACTATCGCCTGGATACGCTATTGGAGATTTTAAACAGTGAACGCTTTGTTCATGCTCACTCTTACGTTGCTTCAGAAATTCTGATGTTAATGGAAGTGGCTGAGGATTTTGGCTTCACGCTGGATACCTTCACCCACATTCTTGAAGGCTACAAAGTTGCTGATGAAATGGCTGCACATGGTGCCAGCGGTTCAACTTTTGCTGACTGGTGGGCGTATAAGTTTGAAGTTTACGACGCTATTCCACATAACGCGTGTTTGATGAAAGAGCGTGGCGTATTAACCAGTATTAACTCGGACAGCAACGACTTGCAGCGCCGTTTGAATACTGAAGCAGCTAAGTCAGTTCGTTACTGCGGTATGGAGCCACACGAAGCGCTGAAAATGGTGACGATTAACCCGGCCAAACAGCTAAAAGTTGATAACTATGTCGGCTCTGTCGAAAAAGGCAAGCACGCCGACTTTGTTTTATGGAGTCATTATCCTTTAAGTGCGTATGCCCGCGCAGAGCAGACTTGGATAAATGGTCGTAAGTTCTTTGATCGTGAGCTGGACAAGCAACGTCAGCAAGCCGTTAAAGAAGAGAAAAACGCACTTATCCAGAAAGTTTTAGCAGCAGGTGATGATGCTAAGCAGGGCGCTAAAGATGGTTATAAACCGGAACAGCCAACCTGGCATTGTGATACTGAGCATGATTTTTGGCTGGATCACTTTACCGGTAAAGGGCATCAGCACGGAGGACAACACTAATGAATAAACTACTTACCACTGTTAGTGCCGCATTAGTTAGTGCGCTGACGCTGAATAGTGCAATGGCACATGATGAAGTTCCGGGTGAAAAGCAGCAGGCTCCTGTTGTGCTTCAGGGAGGAACTCTGCACACGGTATCTAATGGCGTACTAACCGACTCAGACTTAGTTTTCGAGAATGGGAAAATTACCGCTATTGGTCGTGATGTTAGTATTCCCCAAGGTGCCGAGGTTATTGATATTTCAGGAAAACACGTTTATCCGGGTGTTATTGCAATGGATACAACAATTGGTTTGAATGAAATTGAAGCGGTACGCGCTACACGAGATGCTCGCGAAGTGGGTGACATTCACCCGGAAGTAGCAGGGCATATTGCGTTTAACGCCGACTCGGAAATTATACCGACCGTACGTTATCACGGCATTACTCATGCTCAGGTAGCGCCTGAAGGCTCGCTTGTGGCTGGTCAGTCGTCGTTAATGCACCTCGATGGCTGGAATTACCAGGATGCGCTGGTTGCCGGTGAGCTGGGCGTACACATTTCCTGGCCACGGACATACGTTGTTAATACCTGGTGGGAACGTCGTTCTGCCGAAGAGCAGCGTAAAGCCAATGAAGAAAATCGGCAGAAGCTGATGAAAGTATTTGCCGATGCTAAAGCTTACTACGACGCCAAGCAGGCTGATCGCGCTATTGACTTAGACCAGCGCTGGGAAGCTATGCTGGGACTGTTTGATGGCAGTAAAAAGCTGTATGTTCATGCTGATGACAAGCGTCAGTTGGAGCAGGCCATTGATACCGCTCAGGAATATGGGTTTGACTTGGTATTGATGGGCGCCAGAGATGCGTGGCGTATTGCCGACGAACTCGCCGAGCTGAATGTTCCGGTTGTTTTTGGCTCTCCATATGGTCTGCCAGGTCGTGACGATGAAGGTTATGATCAAGACTTTTCATCACCGGCTCGACTTGCAGAAGCGGGAGTGAACTTTGCGATTTCTTACCCTGGCTATTGGGACGTGCGTAACTTGCCTTTTGCGGCTGGTAATGCAGTCGCATTTGGTCTGGATCAGCAACAAGCGCTCGCGGCAATCACATTGAAACCTGCAGAGATTCTTGGGGTTGCGGATAAACTGGGCTCGCTGGAAGTCGGGAAAAGTGCCTCACTTAGTGTATCGGAAGGTGACTTACTAGACCCTATTGGGCAAAAGTTAACGCACCTTTATATTGACGGACGCAAAGTGAGCTTAAGTAGCCGCCATACGGAACTCTACGAGAAGTATCGCCAGAAACCATCTGAATAAAGACAATGTTTTAGTTAGGCAAACAAAAAAGCCCCTGTCATTTACGACAGGGGCTTTTCATTTCAGACATCCTAACTTAGCTATTTAGCAAGCGCGCTATAAGAGCTCTTAGCGTTGCCGGTTCAAATGGCTTATCCGTCAGGGCATCAACGCCACTTTGCTTCACATTGGCTAGTTGAGGCTCATTGGCGCGGGCTGTAACCATGAGTACCGGTGTATGAGCATGCGCTGAACTGTTACGAATGTATTGCGTCAGTTCGCTACCGTTCACTTGTGGCATATGAAAGTCGGTGACAATTAAATCAAACTGGTGTTCTGCCAGAATATCAATGGCTTGCTGTCCGTTCTCCGCTTCAACAAAGCTTTCAACACCAAGGTTTTCAAATACACGGCGCAGAACATGTCGCGAGGTCATACTGTCGTCCACAATTAACACTCTTAAGTCTTCGATATCATAGAGCTCAAGGTGCAGTGGTTCCGGCTCCATCATATCCATGGTGGCGGTTATGGCTCGTTGCAGCTGATCCGGCGTAAAAGGTTTGGGTAAAATGGCAATAATACCTGCTTGCTTGAACTGTTCGAGTTGATCCGCGCGATGTTCAGATGACACCAACATAAAGTGTAAGGTATCTTTTAAGTCCTTAGCGTTAATAAACTGAATCAGCTCATGGGCAGTACCGTCGGAAAAATACATAGCACTGGTAACAATATCAGGTTGCCAACGAAGTATTTCTTCTTTGGCTTCTGCAATGGTTGAAGCGCCGCGGGTATGCTGAATACCTGCTTGATTCAGGTGTTGAGTAATGACTTTTCGTTGCACATCGGATGGTTCGATGAGCAAAATACGCAGTTCGTCGAAGGCTATAGCCATAATAAAATAACTAGGATTTATTGTGTCCGAAAGAGTAGGGTATTCAGCAGATAAACTCAATCAGAAAATCTGTGTTAAGCTCATTAAAAAAAGGGGGAAGTATGAGCGTTAGTCGCGATTTTTCAAATGATGATAAGCAGTTAGTTATTGCCATAAAAGGTAAATTTGATTTTAGTCTGGTTCAGGAGTTTCGCCAGGCCTACAGTCATATTGGTGATTCCCAACCCACGGTTATTATTGATTTGAGGGAAACGGACTATTTAGACAGTTCTGCGCTGGGCATGTTGCTTAATATGCGTAAATCTTTAGGTAGCAGTGTCAAAGGTATCCAGTTAGTGAATGCTAAGCCTGACGTACGCCGGATTCTTGATATTTCGCGCTTTGATAAGATGTTTGTTATCGCTTAATGAAGGTTTTAATTGTTGATGACCAACCCGCAAATCAAGTCATGTTAAGCGGGTTAATTAAGCGTTTTGGTCATCAGGTAAGGTGCGCTTCAAACGGCATTGAGGCAATAGATGTTTTCTCTGGTCTGGAGCCGGACGTCGTGTTGCTGGACGTTATGATGCCTATTATGGATGGGTTTGAAACCGCACCCTGTTTAAAGGCTTTGAGTGGCGATGTTCATTTACCTATTTTATTTATTACCGCACTGGATGATCAGGAGACCTTGCTGAAGTGTCTGGAAGCAGGCGGCGATGACTTCATTAGCGTGCCTTTCGAACCTGTGGTTTTGCAGGCTAAGTTGAATGCTCACGCACGGGTTCGTGAACTCAGTCATTCATTAAAAGGAAAAAATGAAGCGCTGGCTTATCACTCAAACCGTATGGAGCGGGAGCAAAACGTTGTCAGTCACATGCTGGCTAATGCTTTGCAGGAAAATGAAACACAATATCCTTTCCTGAAAACCTATCTGGCGCCTGCCAGTGAGTTCAATGGCGACTTAGTTCTGACTAAAGCCGGCCCCTTGGGCAATTTTTACCTTTTTGTTGGTGACTTTACCGGACACGGCTTGGCGCCGGCTACAGGGGCTCTTCCCGTTTCTCAAACCTTTTTTGATTTGGCTGATAAAGGCCTTTCAATAGCTAATATGGTTGAAGAGTTTAACCGCAAGCTGGTTAAACTCTTACCTGACGATATGTTTTGCGCTGCTTTCGTTGCGGAGTTATCGGCAAATGGCGAGCGCCTTACCTATTGGAACGGCGGAATTCCCGACGCTCTGTTGATTAATGAAGCTGGTCAGGTTGAAAAACGTTTGGCGCCGGAACATATGGCGTTAGGTATTTTACCTCCTGAAGAATTTAGCAGTCAGGTCAGCCACTGCTTTGTTGAGAAGGGTATCCGTCTTATTACTTATACGGATGGTGTTGTTGAAATGACAAACCAGGACGATCAAAGGTTGTCCGAGAATGGGTTTGAAGAATTATTGCGACGCTATGCGTGCAAACGCGATTTTGACGGCCTGGTAACGGCTCTACAAAAGTTCCAGCAGGGGCAGGAGCAGTTTGATGATGTTTCATTGGTGTGTCTGGATTGTGCACCAACAAATTTGCCAGTCATCAGCCCTGATACAAATGTGACGCATCTGCCTTTTCGGTTGGTAGTCTATTTAAAAGAAGATGAAATTAGAGGGCGCGATCCAATTATTAAGCTGGTCGATTCGTTGAGCCATCTGGAAGGTATCCGGGCACATAAAACAACTTTATATTTATTGCTTGCCGAAGCCTTCAATAACACGCTGGAGCACAGTTTTCTTCAGCTTGATTCTGAAATAAAACAGACAGGCCAGGGCTTTGATGAGTACTACCGGGCGCGTGAAGAGCGACTGGCAGAGTTGGAAGGAGTAGAGATAGAAATTGATATCGAGTATCGGCCAAAGAGCAGCCTGTTGTCTTTTAGCCTGTCCTCTAACAGCGAAAACGGTTTCAATGAATCTGTAAATGATACAGAAGAAGATGAGTCGCTGGCTTTCGGACGAGGATTACAGCTTATCAGGAACTTTTCGAGTCACGTCGAGTGGCGCGACAATGGGCGCTGCTTGTATATTGAATATGATCTTAGCCTCCCGAGCGCTTGACCTTGTAACCCTCTTTTTTCAACCAGCTTTCAATACTGTCCCTTTGGTCGCCCTGTAACTCAATTTCATACTCTTTAACTGCGCCACCAACACCGCAAAGCTGTTTTAATTTTTTTGCGATGCTTTTTAATTCTGCCTGGGGTTTGTTCAGTCCGTTGACAATAGTCACCCCTTTGCCTTTACGACCTTTAGTTTCCCGTCGCAGGCGCACAATACCGTCGCCTTCTGGAACACTTTCGGGTTCTGGTTCCGGATCAATTCGGCCTGAATCTGTTGAATATACTACTTGGCTTAATTGGTCTTTCCAGTCTGGCATGCCATTTACCACTTCTTCTTCGGTTGAAACAGTTCTTCTAAATCGTCTTCTTTTTTGTGTCTTTCTTTGTCTCGTGCGTGAGCATCTTTCAGTTCCTGAGCTATTTGCTCCAGCGCCTGTTTTATTGATTGCTGCCGCGAGGTTGTGTAATCATCACTGAAGTTCTGGTCTTCAATGGTGCGTAAAGCCTTCTCATAGTACTGACGAGCAGAGCCCAACATTTGACTTTCATAGGCGTGGCGGCCTCTGCGTATAAGAGTTTCAATACTGATTTTTAACTGCAACTTAGTTAAACGCTGATCCTCAACGCTAAAGACGTTACTGTCAACTCTGCCGCGCGAATGCTCGCTTCTCAATGTCGCTCTTAAGCGCTTGAGCCCGTTTATCATAGCAATAATTTGTTTATTGTTTTGCGGAATCTCAAAGTCTTCACTAATAAGAGAAGTATCGTTGCGGTCGACGCTTTGAATGCGCTCTTCGTAATCCTGTATTCGTGCCTGATAGTCCTTTGACGGTGAGACGCTGTTCATATTTTTGAGCACTTCATAAGCGCGACTATTTAACACCGCCAGCATCGACTTACCAATAGGGAAAAAGCTCGACATATGGATGAGGTCTTCGATTTGCTCAAGCGAGCTTCTCAAACGCGCCATTTTCTTGCGCCGTTCCAGCTCTAAACGTTGCTTATGTTGCTGCACCGCACCGACAACAATTGCCAGTATTATCAGTAATATAATCAGTGCGATAACAATGGTGTAAATCATATTACGCTCATTAGGTTATTATTGTTCTCAGGGTAATGTTAAAGAGAAAACACCACCACCTAAGTGTCCATTATTTTTTAGTTCGATAAAACCTTTTTTATCATTTCGTTCATGTGCATTTGCGATTAACTGCGCAAAGTAGAGCCCAAGGCCGGTTCGTGCCTGTTGAACCTTTAACTCTTGCATGAGCATAGCGGCATTTTTGAGCATAACAGGGGGAAAGCCATCCCCGTTGTCATGAACTCTGATTTGGCAGCCACCGTCATTTTTTGTTTGTACTTCAATAAAGAGTTTATCGGCGGTATAACGCATTGCATTAATGATGATGTCATTGAGCAAATTAGAAATCAGGTCTCTGTCGAACCATGCTACAGCGCTCTCATCAATTTCTGTACTGACAGTAATACCGCGTTGCTCAAGGTACAGTTCGTTGTTTAATAACAGCTCTTCGACCAGCTCATCCAGATGATGTTGGTCGATATTTAATGGCAGCGCGTCGTTATTTTCACGATAGAGAGTCAACATCTGCATTAAACTGGAGTTGATGCGCTGAGCTTCGTAATGGACTTTTGCCATTTTTTCTGTTGCACTGCTGTCAGTGACCTGTTCAGATACTTCTTCTATCATTTGAATAAGTAAACACAATGAGTTTTTCATGTCGTGCACAGAGGACGCCAGTACGGTTGAAAAATCAAATGTGGGCTGAGTCATAGAAGGCAGTTCCTGCAATTTTGACAAATACCGTTGCTATCCGTTCTTTATTTGTCATAGTTATTAAGATTATTATAGTATTTTCTTATATCACATTTCGCAAACAGAGTGGCACGTTCCTCAATGAAATTACAGCAGTTACGCTACATTGTTGAAGTAATGAATCACAACCTGAATGTTTCCGCGACGGCTGAAAGCTTATTTACGTCGCAGCCGGGAATCAGTAAACAGGTGAGAATGCTGGAAGATGAGCTGGGCGTGCAGATATTTGGCCGGACAGGAAAGCATTTAACCCACGTAACACCTGCTGGTAAAGACATTATTTCGGTTGCACAACAAGTTCTGGATAGCGTTCAGTCAATAAAAACCGTTGCAGCTGAGCATACCTTGCCAGATCAGGGGAAACTCAATATTGCGACAACTCATACTCAGGCTCGTTATGCATTACCTGACGTTATTGAACGTTTTATTCAGCATTACCCTAAAGTGTCGCTGCATATGCATCAGGGGTCACCTGAACAAATTAGTGAAGCAGCAGCAAAGGGGCGAGCTGATTTTGCTATCGCCACTGAAGCATTGCACTTATATCATGATCTGATCATGCTGCCCTGTTATCACTGGAATCGTTCTATTGTGGTACCAAAGTCGCACCCGCTTACGCAGCTCAGCAAAATAAGTATTGATGATATTGCTCAATTCCCGTTAGTGACTTACGTGCATGGTTTTACCGGTCGTTCTGAACTTGATAAAGCTTTCGCCGCGGCCGGGCATGAACCTAAAATTGTTTTTACGGCAACCGACGCTGATGTCATAAAAACTTACGTGAGGATGGGGTTAGGAATTGGCGTATTAGCGAGTATGGCTTATGACCCTAAAGTTGATACGGATCTTGTTGCGATACCAGCTGAACACCTGTTCGCGCACAGCACGACCAAAATAGGTTTCCGCCGAGGTACGTTTTTACGCACTTACATGTATGACTTTATAGAGAATTTTGCACCGCACCTAACCAGGGAGCAGGTACAAAAAGCGACGCAACTGAAAACTCAGGAAGAAATTGATAAGTTGTTTGAGAACTGCTCATTGCCGATGCGTTAAGCACCGGCAATGATTTTTGTCGTTAACATTCAATAATATTGACTGCCAAGCCGCCGCGAGCGGTTTCTTTGTATTTGGTTTTCATATCGTTTCCAGTGTCCCACATGGTTTTAATTACTTTATCCAGAGACACTTTATGGTCGCCTTCGCCTCGCATGGCTAAGCGGGCAGCGTTAATGGCTTTCACAGAACCCATTGCGTTTCGTTCAATACAGGGTACTTGTACTAAACCGCCCACAGGGTCGCAAGTTAAGCCAAGGTTATGTTCCATACCGATCTCTGCCGCATTTTCGACTCTGGATGGATCACCGCCCATAAATTCGGCCAGCGCACCTGCGGCCATTGAACAGGCAACACCGACTTCACCCTGACAGCCGACTTCAGCGCCAGAAATAGAAGCGTTTTTCTTATACAGAATACCGATAGCCGCTGAGGTTAGCAGAAAGCGCACGACGGCATCTTCGTCCAGGGTTTCGATAAACCTGTCAGCATAGCTCATTACTGCCGGTATAATACCTGCGGCACCGTTGGTGGGGGCTGTGACTATACGACCACCCGCAGCGTTTTCTTCATTAACGGCTAATGCGTATAAATCTACCCAATCCATTACCTGCATAGCATCGCTGGACTTTTCTTTCTTCAGGCGCTGATATAAAGACGACGCGCGACGGCGCACTTTGAGACCGCCGGGAAGGATACCTTCGGTGGTAATACCGTTTTTGATGCTTTCCTGCATTGTGCGCCAGATTTTCATTAAACCGGCACGAATATCCTCTTCACTACGAAAGGCCTTTTCGTTGGCCATCATTAATGAACTCATGCGCATACCATGTTCTTTGCAATGCGCCAGAAGGTCAGCGGCACTGTCAAACGGGTACGGAATAGGTTTGGCGGACTGTTCTATTGCTTCTTCCAAAGTCTCGTCAAAGTCTTTATCGCGAACGATGAAGCCACCACCAATAGAGTAGTAAAGATCGCTATAGACTATCTCACCGTCTTTCAACAGCTTGAGCTCCATGGCGTTAGCGTGTTTCGGCATGGTTTTGCGCCGGTGAAAGGTAATAGCACCTTCATTCGGGAAAGAAACTTCCTTCTCACCCAATAAATTCAAAGTTTCGGTTTTACGAGTTTGTTCCAGAAAGTCCTCAACACTGTCAGTGTCGACGCTTTCAGGCGTTTCGCCGGCAAGTCCAAGAATAACGGCTTTGCCCGTACCGTGACCTTTACCGGTTTGACCAAGCGAGCCGAACAATTCGACTTTTATGCCGTCGGCGTTGTCGAGATGCCCGGCTTCTTTTGCCATATGCAAAAAGTCATAGGCTGCTTTCATTGGCCCTACCGTATGAGAACTGGAAGGACCAATACCAATTTTATAGATATCAAAAACGCTAATCATAGTTATCCTTACCTGTCGCGCATGCTCGTTCTAATTATTATAGTATTGTCGCATGATTCATGTGGGGGGAAGCAAGTTTTAAACAAAAATAAGTGGTCAGTTCAGTGGTCTGAAATGATTTTTCCCGTCGGGCTGTAATTGTTCTGACAATTCGCGCAAGATTCCGGCGGTTGCGCCCCAGATATTTCGATGTTGCCAGGGGATGAAATACACCCGGTCGTAGATAAACTTACGAATACGGTAAACGTAATGGTTTCCATGATCGAGAATATCAGCCAGTGGTACTTCAAAAATCTCTGCGACTTCACTTTCCTCGGCAACCAAGGGCTGTTGTGGTGAGACAAAAGCCACATAAGGGCGGATCATAAAATACGATAAGACAGGGTAGTCGTGTAAACGCCCTATGACTTCGACCTGACTGCGGGGCAGGCCAATTTCTTCTTCTGTTTCGCGCAGCGCAGTATCCAGCAGGTCAGTATCAGTATCATCAAACCGGCCACCAGGAAAACTGATTTGACCCGCATGCTTGCGCAGTTTGCTGGAGCGCCGGGTGAGTATGAGTGAGAGTCCGTGTGGTCGCTCAATAATGGGGATTAACACCGCTGCCGGGCGTAAACGTTTACGCAAAGGCTCATCAACTCTGCGCTCAACCGGGGGGGATGGGTAAAGGCTAAAGCGACGAATAAAGTCTGCGCGGGTGTTAATCGTCATGATGCTAATACCGGCAGGATGCGTGACACTTTGTCTTTGGTTTCCTGATACTCATCTACGGCTGTGGAGTCAGCCACCAGTCCGCCGCCGGCCCAGCAGTAAAGCTCACCGTCTTCGGCAAGCAGCGTACGAATGGTAATGCTGGTGTCACTGCGACCGTGCTGAGAAAAATACCCCATACTGCCGCAGTAAATATTACGGCGATGCGGTTCCAGCTCTTCAATGATCTGCATGGCCCGAATTTTAGGAGCTCCGGTAATAGAACCGCCCGGGAAAGCGCCGTTAAACAGACTTAACGCGGTACGGTCGGGTTGCAGTTTGCCGGTAACTGTTGATACCAGGTGGTGAACTGCCGGAAAGCTTTCTATGGCAAACAAACTTGGTGTTTTTATACTACCTGACTCACAGTTTTTACTCAGGTCATTACGCAGTAAGTCAACAATCATCAGGTTTTCTGCCCGGTCTTTTTCTGAGGTTAACAGAGCCTGCTGACTAGCTTGATCTTTGCGCGAATCTTCAAACCGCGGACGCGTACCTTTAATGGGTTTTGTTTCTACCTGCCCCTTGGCATCGGTGAGCAAAAAGCGTTCCGGCGATAGACTCAGAATAGCGCTGCCGGGAAGTCGCATAAAAGCAGAAAATGGTGCTGAATTCGCTTGCCGTAACTTCAGGTAAGCCGACCATTCACTGCCTTGATACCTGGCTGAATATCGCTGTGCTAAATTGATCTGATAGGCATCACCAGCCAGCAGATAGTTTTGTACCGCGTTAAATTTCCCGGTGTACTGCTGCTCGCTCATGTTACTTTGCCAGTTGCTGACTAATTGAAAGGCTGCAGCTTTCTTAGGCTTCGTTGCCTGGTTCCAAAACTCGGTGAGCTCTTCTAACTGATCGACTGGCGCAACTAGCCATACCCTGTCGTTCTTCCGGTCGATAATCAACGCCTGGCTGTAATAGGCCAGTACCGCATCCGGAGACTGGTAGGTATCCGCATTAAACTCAGGAATGACTTCCAGTGAACGACCATGGTCGTAGCCAACAGCGCCGGCAAAGCCACCCTGAAAAGGCAGTTCAGCAGGCCCGGAATAATGACCGGATAACAGATTCAATTGCTCGGCATAATGACAAAGCTCGGCTGCCGACTCGGGAGCGGGGGGAAGTTTTGACGGCTTGTCTGTTGTTACTTTCAGTTTGCCTGCTTTACAACTTAAAACCAGTTCTGGCTGTCGGAAGATAATATCATAGGCACAGTTTTCATGGCTTTGTGCAGCAGAGTCCAGTAACAGTGCGTAGCTTTCATGCTGACAGCGCTGAAACAACTCAATAGCTGAGGCCTGGCAATTAAGTTTTATCGCACAGAGATCCGGGAAAACACTCACATCATGCTCGCAATTCAGGCTGGTTACTCATTACCAATATACTACCACAGCAAATATTCGCCGGTCAGTGGCACTGGTCAGTTGTTAGCGAAAACGCTATTATAGCGCCACGCAAAAGTTAACCAAGAGGCAGTTCCATGACCACCATTCGTCAGGCCGATTTTATTGACAGTATTGCCGATGCGTTGCAGTACATTTCTTATTATCACCCACTGGACTTTATTAAAGCACTGGATGAGGCATACCAGCGTGAAGAGAGCGAAGCGGCAAAAAATGCCATTGCTCAGGTACTGACTAACTCGCGTATGTCTGCACAAGGGCACCGTCCGATTTGTCAGGACACCGGTATTGTCACCTGTTTTGTGAAAGTGGGCATGGGTGTGCAGTGGGATAAAACTGACCTGACGGTTCAGCAAATGGTGGATGAAGGTACTCGTCGAGCCTACAACAACCCGGACAACCCGCTGCGTGCTTCTATTGTGGCTGACCCAGCGGGCTCCCGTAAGAATACTGGCGATAACACTCCGGCCGTGGTGCATATTGATATGGTACCGGGTAGTGAAATTGAAGTCATGATTGCTGCAAAAGGTGGTGGCTCAGAGAATAAATCCAAAATGGCCATGTTAAACCCAAGTGACTCTATTGCGGACTGGGTTGTTGAAACCTTGCCGAAGATGGGCGCTGGCTGGTGTCCGCCGGGTATGCTCGGTATTGGTATTGGCGGTACGGCTGAAAAGTCTGCGGTATTGGCAAAAGAATCCTTAATGGAGTCTGTCGACATCCATGAGCTTATTGAGCGTGGCCCGCAAAATGCCGAAGAAGAGCTGCGTTTAGAAATTTTTAACCGCGTTAACGCGTTAGGTATCGGTGCTCAGGGTCTGGGTGGTTTAACAACGGTGCTGGACGTGAAGATTAAATCACTGCCGACCCACGCAGCTTCTAAGCCGGTGACCTTAATTCCAAACTGTGCAGCCACGCGTCACGTGCATTTTACTTTAGACGGCAGCGGTGCAGCAGATTTAACTCCGCCTAAATTAGAAGACTGGCCGGATGTGACGTTTGAGCTAGGCGATGATGCTCGTCGGGTGAACCTGGATGAAGTAACTAAAGAAGACATTCAGGACTGGAAAATGGGTGAAACTGTGCTCTTGTCCGGTAAGTTACTCACTGGTCGCGATGCCGCTCACAAGCGCATTAAAGGCATGCTGGATAACGGCGAAAAACTACCGGTTGATTTCAACAACCGCTTTATTTACTACGTAGGGCCAGTAGATCCTGTGGGTGATGAAGTTGTTGGTCCGGCAGGTCCTACAACTTCAACTCGTATGGATAAATTTACTGATCAGATGCTGGAAGAAGCCGGCATTATCGGCATGGTCGGTAAAGCAGAGCGTGGCCCTGAAGCCGTAGAAAGTATTCGTAAGCACAAAGCCGTTTATCTGATGGCCGTTGGCGGCGCGGCTTACTTAGTGGCTAAAGCTATTAAGAAATCTCGTGTGGTGGCCTTTGAAGATTTAGGTATGGAAGCCATTTACGAATTTGAAGTGGAAGACATGCCGGTCACTGTTGCTGTGGATAGCGATGGTCAAAACGCGCATACTCAAGGTCCTGCTATTTGGAAAGCCAAAATTGCTGACCTTAATGAAAAATTAGGAGCTTAATGATGTCGCTGGCACTGTGGCAATGGATGGCAATAATTGGAGTGCCGGTTGTGACTGTCATTACGGCGTTGTTGTTGCTTTGGCAACAGCAGCGCCGTTTGCGTTTACAGGCAGAGCAGCAAAATACGGCACTGGAACAGGACTCGGATATTCTTCGTGAGCGCGTTGATGAGCTTCAGCGTGAAGTGTATGAAAAAGACAGTCGTTTGCGCGAAACGCTGGCCAGAGCTGAGCATGAGCAGAAAACCGCAGAAGAGAAGCTGAACTTATTAAAAGTCAGTGAAGAACGTCTGACCCAACAGTTTGAAAACCTAGCGAATCGTATTTTCGATGAAAAGTCGAAAGGACTGCAACAGCATCATCAACAGTCCTTGCAGGCTACGCTGGAGCCTTTCAAACAACAAATTGATGCGTTTAAAAAGCAAATTACTCAGCAGTATACTGACGAAACCAAAGAGCGCTCTGCTTTAAAAAATGAGGTTATGTCGCTTAAGGATTTGAATCGCCAAATGGCGTCTGAAGCTGAAGCATTAACCCGCGCATTAAAAGGCGACACCAAGCAACAGGGGAACTGGGGCGAGGTAGTACTGGAGCGTATTCTGGAGCAGTCCGGTCTGCGTGAAGGGCACGAGTATCAGACACAAGCGCATCACCGCGACGAAGACGGCAAGTCGTTCAAGCCCGATGTGATTGTGCATTTGCCGAATAAAAAAGACGTAGTTATCGACTCAAAAGTTAGTTTGTCGGCTTATGAGCGGTATTTTAATTCTGACGATGATGCAGACCGCGAACGGGCGTTAAATGAGCATGTTCAGTCGCTGAAGCAACACATAAAACAGTTGGGTAAAAAGAGCTACCATCAACTGGAAGGGTTACGCACGCTGGATTACGTGTTGATGTTTATTCCTATTGAGCCGGCGTTCTTGCTGGCGGTTGATCGTGATCCTGAGCTTATTCGGCTGGCGCTGGACAACCAGATTATGCTGGTAAGTCCTACGAATTTACTGGTTGCGCTGCGTACCGTTCACAATATCTGGCAGTATGAGTATCAGAACCAGAATGCTGAAAAAATAGCGACCGATGCCGCACGTTTGTACGACAAGTTTGTGGGCTTTGTCGAAGACTTAGAGAAAATTGGTAACGGCTTACAAACGTTGGATAACCGTTATCAGGAAGCCATGAAGAAGCTGAGTACCGGGCGCGGTAACCTCATTGGCCGAGTGGATAAATTCCGTCAGATGGGTGTGCAAACGAATAAGCGATTAAATCCGGATTACCTTGATTCCGAAGAAACCTCTCCGGAAGGTATTGAATCCGATGGTGCGGATAAGAAAAACGACTGAGCCAACGCTCAGTCGTTTACTTTTATCAACTTAATGCACTGCGACGATAATGATCAACCCACAATGAGGTCGCGCCACAAACCGCCAGCGGCATAATAATTAAATTAATCAGTGGTATCATGGTTAGTACGGTGACACCGAAACCAAACCCCAGTGTTTTACCGCGGCGTTTATGCAACTCGGAACGCATCCTCGGGAAGGACAGTTTGTGATTATCGAAGGGGTAATCAAGGTACTGTATCGACATCATCCAGCAAACAAAGATATACCAAAGCACCTGCCCGATAACGGGAATAATGAGCGACAAAAGAAAAAAGCCAAGCGCTCGCGGAATGTAGTACATGAGTTTTTGCATTTCCCGTTTTAATGTCCGCGGAATATCCTTAAAAAGACCTAAGAAACCCTCGTCGCCGAGGCTTTCACCACTTTCGTAGCGCTCAACTTTTTCTGCCAGAAGCCCGTTAAAAGGGGCCGCAATTAAATGCATGATGGTGCTAAAAATAAACGAGAAGAGCGCAATAATGGTAATAACTGCAAGTGGCCATAAAAGAAATTCCAGCCATTGGAAAAAGTCGGGCAGCCAGCTCATAAAGCGATTCAACCAATAGTCGACTTGGCTATACAGCCAGCTGAAAGCAAGCGAGAACAGGATAAGGTTGGTCAGAATAGGTACTAGGACATAACGACGGAGGCCCTTAGTTCGGATAAGTTGTAACCCTCGACCTATGTAAGCAAGTCCAGAATCGCTGTAGGCTGCTTTTTGCATGAAAACTCCAGAGGTATAAATTTGCTTATTATAATAAGGCAATACAGTGGCAATGTGAGGGCTAAATTGTTACAAATGGCTACCGGATCTGCTAGAGTCTTGTGATAATAAACTGTCGTGCTAATAACGAATAAAAACAACTGAATGCGCCTAAAACACATCAAACTGGTTGGTTTTAAATCTTTTGTGGATCCAACCAAAGTTCCTTTCCCTGACCAAATGACCTGCGTCGTCGGTCCGAACGGCTGTGGCAAATCCAATGTGATTGATGCCGTGCGCTGGGTGCTGGGTGAAAGTTCAGCCAAAAACTTGCGTGGCGATGCCATGAGCGATGTGATTTTTAATGGCTCCAGTGCCCGTAAACCGGTTTCTCAGGCCAGTGTTGAGCTGGTATTTGATAACAGTTCGGGACGTATTCAGGGTGAGTACGCAGCATTCAATGAAATTTCAGTTAAGCGTCTGGTGACCCGAGACGGCCAGTCGAACTATTTTTTGAACGGCAGCCGTTGCCGACGCCGTGATATTACCGACCTATTTCTGGGAACCGGACTGGGTCCGCGAAGTTACGCCATTATTGAACAAGGCATGATTTCCCGCCTGATTGAATCACGTCCGCAGGAACTGCGGGTGTTTATTGAAGAAGCCGCAGGCATTTCAAAATACAAGGAACGTCGTAAAGAAACCGAAAACCGGATGCTGCATACACGCGAGAACCTTGAACGCCTGAGTGACGTTCGCGAAGAGCTCGGTCAACAGCTCGAGAAGCTGGAGCGTCAAGCAGCTGCTGCCATTCGTTATAAAGAACTGAAAGCCAGTGAGCGTAGATTTAAAGGTGAACTGCAGGCCCTGCGCTGGCTGAAGTTGGATAATCAACGACAGCAGTTGCAGGCGCAGTACGCGGAGCAGCAAACGGAGCTTGAACGCTGGCAGGCACAGCAAAGTGGTGATGAACGGGGTGCGATTGAGCTGAAAGAGCAGGCAGAAGAAGCGCGCGATAAGGTTGAGCAGTCGCAGGAAAAGATGTTCTCGGTGGGTAATGAAATAACCCGTATTGAGCAAACACTGAAGCATCAGCAAGAGTTAAAAGAGCAGCGCAGTCAACGGCAGCAGCAGTTAAACGAAGAAATTAACCAGCTGGATGAGCAACTGGCGGATGATCGCCTGCAAAGAGAACAACTGGAAGAGCAGCAACTGATGCTGGAGCCTCAGCTGGAGCAGGTTGAGGAACAGCTCGAAAGGGTATCAGAACAGTCTCAACAAGCTAATGAGCAATGGCGGCAGTGGCAGCAACAACAAAGACAACACCAACAACAGCAACGCGATGTTGAAAAACAGCGACAGCAGGCGCAACTGAAGCTGCAAGAGCTCAAACAAAGCCAGCAATATGCGTTGCAACAAGTCGAGCAACTTCACAGCCAGCAACAAGAGTTGCAGCAACAGGAACAAGCATTATCTGTTGACGAGAACGAACAGGCTCTGGTTGAGTTAAAGGGTCAGCTGGAGCAGGAAGAAACTCGGTATCAGCACAGTAAAGACCAACTGCAGAAACTTCAGCAAGCTCTTAAAGAACAACAGGAACAACATCGACAGACTCAACAGCAACAAGATAAAGCTCAGGCTCAGTTAACCGCCATTGAGCAATTGCTGGAAGGGAAGCAAAATAACGACAGCCGCAGTGAAAGATGGATACAGGAGAAGTATCCAGACAACTTGAAGGTCAGGGAATTACTGCAGGCTGAAAGTGGCTGGGAAATGGCGGTTGAACAGCTGGCTTATGACTGGTTGGATGCCGTGGTTCTGGAGCAAGCTCCGGAAGACACACAAGCAGTTTCCGGTGTAAAGTTGATTTGGCCTGCAAGCGCACAAGAGCCCGAGAGCTGGTCGCTGGCTAATAAAGTCAAAGGTCCATTACGTTATTGGGCGCCGTTGCAGCAGTGCCTGGCAATTGACCAGGAAGCAAGTGCCAGGCAGCATTTGCAACAGAGTGATGCCAGTTTTGCCGTGTCGAAAGCCGGTAACTGGTATTGGCAGGACGGCTTTATTGCAGCTCGTGTTGACGAGGATAATAGTGTCCTTCACCTGCAGACACAGCGTCAGAAGTTACTCGAACAATTGGAGTCGCTGGCAGCCAGGTTGTCTGAAAGTGAAGCGCAGCTGGAACAGACTCAGACGAAGGTTGAGCAGGCACAAGAGCAACTGGAGCAGGTTCAGGAGCAGGTTCAGCAGACTCGTAATCAGCAGGGTAAAGTCGAAGAGCGATTGCAGTGGAATATGCAGCAGGCTGAGCAAATACAGCAGCAATTAGCGAACGTGCAAGATAAGCAGCAAGAGCAACAACTGCATGCTGAAAGTTCGGCAGAGCAGCAACAGCAAATTGAAATGCAGCTGGAAGAGTTTGAATCGATGCTGGAACAAACTGAGCAGGTTGATGAAGACTTTGGCGCACAATTGGAATCTAAAGTTCGAGCCGAAGATGAACAGTTGCAGCAACTGCGCAGTCAACAGCAACAGATGACACTGCAACAGCAGAATTTACAGGCTCAGGCCGCGCAGTTGCAGAAGTTACTGCAACGTAGTGAACAACGCTACCAGCAACTTCTGCAGGAACGCAGTGAGCAACAGGCTGCAGACACAGATGAGAATCAAGATGCACTCGATGAGCGGTTGACGGAGTTACTGGATAAGCGCGGTGAAGTTGCGGAACAATTGCAGGAGCAACGCCAGCAATTGTCGCGGTTAGAACATGACTTGCAACAAATAACTCAGGGACAGAGTGCAATTCAAAGCAAAATAGGTCAGGCCAAAGAGGCGATGCAAACCACTGAAATTGAGCAGGTTAAGCTTCAGGAACGCAGTCAGGCCGTGCTTGAAACTCTGGCTGAGACAGGTCTTACTTTGAAAAGTATATTGGAAGAGCTGTCCTCTGAAGCTGACGAAAAGCAGTGGCAACAAGATCTGGAATCAATACAGAGTAAGATAAAACGACTCGGTGCTATAAACTTAGCGGCAATTGATGAAGCTGAAGCGCAAAGAGAGCGTAAACGGTATCTCGACCAGCAGGTGGATGATCTATCATCGGCGTTAGAGACTCTCGAAGCTGCTATCCGTAAGATTGACAAAGAAACGCGTCACCGGTTTAAAACAACCTTTGATGCAATAAACCATGATTTACAAATTTTGTTTCCTAAAGTTTTTGGTGGTGGTAGTGCTACGCTGGAACTTACCGATGATGACTTACTGGAAACAGGCGTTACTATCATGGCACGGCCACCGGGTAAGAAAAACAGTACAATTCATTTGCTGAGCGGTGGAGAAAAGGCGCTGACCGCATTATCATTGGTGTTCGCGATATTTCGCTTGAATCCGGCACCCTTTTGCTTGCTAGATGAGGTTGATGCACCGCTAGATGACGCCAATGTGGGTCGTTTTTGTCGCCTGGTCAGTGAAATGTCGGAATCGGTACAATTTATTTATATTAGTCACAACAAGGTGGCTATGGAAATGGCAACTCACCTGGCCGGGGTCACCATGCAAGAAGCGGGTGTCTCGCGGTTAGTAGCCGTTGATGTGGAACAGGCTGTGGCGATGACAGACGCTGGTTAAAACAGGCTTTATGGAGCGAAAATGGGCAGTTTACAAATTACCCTTAGTATTCTTGGGATTCTGGCAATAGCCGGCATTGTTGCACATGGCGTCTGGAAAATACGTAAAGGCAATGCGCAACAGCGTCAACGTGAACAACGCGTCGCTGAAAATAGGCAACAACAGTCGTCAGCTTTTGATGACGACGGTATAGGCGAAGTACGTGTCGTTAAACATAAGGCGGAAGAAGCGGCAGAAGCCAAAGAGTCTGTTGCGCCTGAACTAAGCTCTTCGACCTCAGAGAAAGAGGACGACAACGAGCATATTGAACAAATGTCGATGGATTTAGATCGTGATGACGAGCTTTCCGAGTCACTACCCTCTATGCGTGTCAGTAATGAAGAGCAAGTTGACGTTGAGCAAACGGAGCTTAAATTCGACGATAACGACGAACATGACGAGGAAGTCGAGCAGTACGAAACGGTAGAGGAAGATAATCAGAAAAACTCTGAAGATTTTGAGGCGGTTCCGGAAGAAGTTATTGCCTTGCATGTTAAGGGGCCGGTACAAGGCGCTGTCTTATTGCAAATGATGACTGAGCTGGGCTGTAAGTTCGGAGAGCTGGGTATCTTCCATCGCTACGAAAATACGGCCGGTACGGGACCGATGATTTTCAGTGTGGCGAATATGTTCAACCCGGGAACTTTTGATCTGGATAATATGGAAAACTTCGAAACTGAAGGTGTTGCCTTTTTCATGGCGTTACCCATGAAGTTTGACGGCCAGCAAGCCTTTAATATGATGCTTAATGCGGCTAAGAAGCTTGCCACCGAAATTCCGCAAGGACAGGTTTTGGATGGGCAGCGCCAGTTATTGACCCGCCAGTCGATTCACGAAGCTCGCCAACGTATTCGTGAGTTTGAACGTAAACATTCAGCTTAACTACAGGTTACTATGAATCAGTCTGTTTCCCAGCGTATGCAAGAGCTGGAAGAGTTACTTAATCGTTACAATAAAGAATACTACGAAAACGACGAACCAAGCGTACCTGATGCTGAGTATGACCGTTTATTTCATGAGCTAAAGGCATTAGAAACTGAGCATCCCGATTTAAGAAATGCTTCGTCGCCCACGATGAAAGTTGGCGGGAAGCCGCTCGGTCAGTTCAAAACCGTTCAGCATGAAGTCCCCATGTTATCACTGGATAACGCCTTTTCTGTTGAAGAGTTTGAAGCGTTCAGTAAAAGAGTTGAGCAGCGCTTAGATACTAATCAAACAGTGACTTTTTGTTGTGAGCCTAAACTCGATGGTGCTGCAGTTAGTCTCCTTTATGAAAATGGGCTATTAGTACGAGGGGCAACACGTGGCGACGGTCAAAGCGGCGAAGACATTACAGAAAATGTGAAAACCATTCGTAACGTGCCACTAAAGCTTTCCGGCGATGTTCCCGAACGGCTCGAAGTGCGCGGTGAGGTGGTGATGCCGTTAGGTGCTTTCGAACGCTTCAATGAGCAAGCACGTTTGCGCGATGAAAAAGTTTTTGCCAACCCGCGTAATGCGGCGGCAGGCAGTTTACGACAGTTAGACTCTAAAATTACGGCTAAACGGCCTTTGCATTTCTATGCATACAGTCTGGGGGTAATTTCAGAAACCACTCAACTGCCTGACAGTCATTATATGCGTTTACAGCAACTGAAAGACTGGGGGCTGCCAGTCAACATTGAAATTAAAACTGTTGAGTCGGTGCAGGGCTGTGATGACTACTATGAATCTATTTTAGCGCGTCGGGACTCTCTGAACTACGATATCGATGGTGTCGTTTTTAAAGTCGACTCTGTTCGTTTGCAACAAGATTTGGGCTTTGTAGCCCGGGCTCCGCGCTGGGCTATTGCTCGTAAGTTTCCTGCGCAGGAACAGCTGACGACGATTACCGGAGTCGACTTCCAGGTTGGCAGAACAGGCGCTATTACGCCTGTAGCACGCTTAGAGCCGGTTAATGTCGGAGGAGTAACGGTATCGAATGCAACCTTGCACAATGCTGATGAAATTGAGCGTTTAGGTGTGCGAATTGGTGACTGTGTGAGTATTCGTCGCGCCGGAGACGTGATTCCGCAAGTTGTGAGTGTGGTAAAAGATAAACGTCCTGAAAAAACCGAAGCTATTGAGTTTCCTCTGCACTGTCCGATTTGTCAGTCAGATATTGAGCGAGTCGAAGGTGAGGCTGTAGCCCGGTGTACGGGAGGTTTGTATTGCGCGGCTCAGCGCAAAGAAGCGATTAAACACTTTGCTTCTCGCAAAGCCATGGATATCGACGGGTTAGGCGATAAAATTGTAGAGCAACTGGTTGAAAGAGACTGGATAAAGTCACCTGCGGATCTTTACCGTTTATCAAAAGCCGAGTTGGCAACTTTACCCCGAATGGGCAGTAAATCTGCTGAAAATCTTCGAAATGCGATTAAAGCAACACAAGAAACAACGTTAGCCCGTTTTATTTATTCATTAGGTATTCGAGAAGTGGGTGAAGCGACGGCCAACGCGCTGGCAAATCACTTTAAAAACCTGGATGCGCTCGTTGCAGCTAATAGTGAGCAGTTACAGGAAGTCCCGGATGTAGGAGCCGTTGTGGCGCACCACATTGTGTCTTTCTTTCAGGAATCTCATAATCAGCAGGTTGTGGCGGAACTAAGGGAGTTTATTTCCTGGCCGGAAGGCGAAGACGCCAGCTCTGTTCAAAGTGATCGTCTGACGGGTAATACCTATGTGATTACCGGTACTTTGTCGACGATGACTCGCGATGAAGCAAAGTCAGCACTTGAAGCGCTGGGAGCAAAAGTCGCTTCCAGTGTTTCTAAAAAGACAACAGCTTTGGTTGCGGGAGAGAATGCGGGTTCTAAATTGACTAAAGCCCAGTCCCTCGGGCTTTCAATACTCGACGAAGAGGCATTGCATGAGCTGCTAAAAGACTAGCGCCCGCGAGAGCTCAGGTCTTTTAGCAGGCCTGAGCCATTGATATCAACAATGCCTTTCTCTTCGTCGAACTCAAACTTGATAGTAGGGTGCGTTGTATCCAGCAAAAAACTACGATCATTAATTTGTACGCGCAGATGTCGAAGTGGCTCTTCTTCATCAAATTCTCGGCGGCGATTCACACTAATTTTATGCTCACCAATATTTAACTCAAAACCCTTGAAGAAGCCGTTAGCAAATTCAGCCACATAAACTTGCCCCTGCTTATTAACAAACAGGTTCAGAATATAGTTCGGCGGCATTTCCGAGGTCCGCATCTGAGATTTTCCTGCGGTGAAAATAATGGTGTCATAAACCTTTTTATATTCGAAACCAAAATCTAACGGTTCAGTGCGACCCGAAGGATAAATGACTTTTCCGCTTCCTTCTGCTTTCCAGTCAGCTAAAGTTTGTGCGCTAAAAAGTAATGCTATAACGACAAAAACAAATTTTAAGTTGTTCATAGGTTGCCTCAACTACTCACCTCAGTGACATTTACTTTTAACTTAAGCATTTGTCCTGGCTGTAGATATCGATTGCGCTGAATATTATTCCATTGCTCTATTTGACGAATGGTGACATTAAACTTATCAGCAATCCTGGCCAGTGAGTCACCGGTGCGTACACGGTATCGGATATTACGCATAATACTGTTGATACCGCTTTGTACTGCCGAAGAGGGTTCAGCTTCCGTCCAAACCACCAATTCTTGCCCTGGTCTTAAATAATCACCAGGAGCCATAGAATTCCAACGTGCTAGATCTCGTAAATTGACACTGTAAGCACGGCTAAGATCCCATAGTGTATCACCGGACTGGACAACGTGCTCTAGACGTTTACCCTGACGCTTTTGATCTTGACGGTCTTCGCGTCGCTGATCCTGAGATAGCTTATAGTTGTCGATATTCAAGGTCGCAACAGGCACTAACAGATGTTCACCTGCGCGGATGATATGACTGCTTATATCGTTAACCTGCTGAATGACGTCGACCGAGGTATTGTATTTACTAGAAATGGTTAACAGACTTTCACCGGATTTAACCTCATGGCGCGTCCAGCTCAGCCAATCTTTAGGCTCGGTTTCACTTAATGCCTGCTTAAACTTTTCCGCATTTTGGTGAGGAAGAAGTAAACGGTGTGGCCCGTTTGGTGCCGTTGCCCAACGGTTATAACCTGAGTTGTATTGGTGCAGTGAATCCAGCGGCATATCAGCCATGTCAGCGGCTAATGCTAAATCAATTTGCGCCGGAGTCTCAACCACTTCCAGTTTGGGTTGGTTTTCAATGGGGTACCATGCAATGCCATACTCTTCACTGTTGGCAAGTATTTCTGCTAACGCAAGCAACTTGGGCACGTAAGCTCTTGTTTCGCGCGGTAGAGATAGGTTCCAGAAGTCAGTTGGTTTGTTTAATCGTTCATTTTTCCGAATGGCTGCGGCCACGCGACCCTCACCCGAATTGTAGGCAGCAAGGGCATGCATCCAGTTGCCGTCAAAGTAACGGTGTAACGCTTGTAAATAGTCTAACGCGGCATGAGTTGCTGCAAAAACGTCACGGCGGCCGTCGTACCACCAGTTGATGTCTAAACCATATTGGCGTGCTGTACCCGGAATAAACTGCCAAACACCCGAAGCACTGCCGTGGGAATAGGCGAATGGGTCGAAGGCGCTTTCTACTATCGGTAATAAGGCCAGGTCAACCGGCATGTCGCGCTTTTCCAGCTCTTCAACAATTAAGTGAAGATAAGGCTCGGGCCGCTTAGCTACTCGGTCCAAATATTCGGGGTGACTCGCATACCAGTTGCGCTGACTTTGAACTCTGGGTACATCCGGTACCTCAAAATGCAGCTGCTGCCGAATTCTTACCCATAGGTCGTCCTGCTCCTGAGGTGTCAACTCGACAGGTTTGGTCGCAGCCACTTCTTCTTCAGTGGGCTGGCTAATCACTTCTTCAGGAATGGGTGTTAATTTGAGCTCAGATGGCTGGTTGGTTTCTATCGGGTCGTTGTCGCTAAACAGCATCGTGTTTTGGCAGCCACCCAATGCCAGGCCACTGGCTACCATACAGTACTTAAACCATGTGTTCTTTCGCTTGCTGTTTGTCATGCGTAATTTACTTCCGATAATTATTAAAATCTTGAGGAGTTTAAAGAATCACGCGTTATCTTTCCACTGTCTAATTGTGTAAAAAACGTCCTCAGGGGTATTTTTTACACTTCCGGCATGTTCGCTGGCCGCTGCAATAACACTTTTCTGATCAAAACGAAGAAAGGGGTTAATGGCTAACTCCAGCTGTAACGTACTCGGTAGAGTAATTAGGTCTTGCTCACGCAGCATTTTGACCTTTTCAGCATAACTTTGTAGTACAGCGTTGTTTGGCTCAACTTTTAATGCAAATGAGAGGTTTGCCTGGGTGTACTCATGCGCACAGAATACTCGGGTTTCACCCGGAAGCTTGCGTAGCTTTAAAAGAGAACGGGTAAACTGTTCTGGTGTGCCCTCAAACATTCGACCACATCCGCCAGAAAATAGTGTGTCACCGCAGAATAGGAAACCTGGAGTATAAAAACTAATGTGATCTAAAGTATGTCCCGGCGTACTAAAAATCTGCCATGAAATGCCGCCAACCGTTACTGTGTCACCCTCGCTGACCGTTTTAGTTAAGGTTTTTATTTCAGGGTTATTCGGGCCAATGACCTGACATGGAGTTTCCTGGAGCAATTCAGCAATACCACCTGTGTGATCGTAATGGTGGTGAGTGACCAGAATAGAATCAATACTTTTATTGTTTTGTTTCAGCCATTGTTGAACGGGTTTAGCTTCTCCAGGGTCTACAATAATAACCGTGTCATTATTACTGGTTTCAATCGCCCATATATAATTGTCATCAAAAGCTTCAATTGCATGAACTCGCATGTTACCCCCTATAACGCTAGGATGAGAAACCCAGCGAGTAAGTTGAAGATAAGTTCATAATACAGGAATTAGCCGTGTTAATTAAACCAGCGTACTCAAAAATTGATTTAGCAGCTCCGGAAGATTGGCAACAAATGGCCTGTGGGCAGTACATGGTGGAGCAAACGGCGGAGCTTATCCGGTCTCACCAACGCAGGTTGAAACCCGGAAAGACGGTAGCAATTAGCTCACTGGGACCGGGGCTCAATGAGTGCTTTAGAGGCAACGCAGACTGGCTGACTTTAGGTGCCGCCGGAAAGGTGGCGGTGCGTAGTAAGTTGACTGACATGGCGCTAAAACAAGACAGTGTGGATAACCTTATTGCTCCTTTTGTCCTTGAATTTTGTCAAAACCCACACAAGCTATTAAGAGAGGTTACTCGAGTTCTGGATGATGACGGTGTACTGGTGTTGACTGGCTTTAATCCATATAGCCCGGCAGTAGCGAGTGGATTCTTTGTTCGTCATAAAAAGAGCTTTCCCTGGTGTGGGCGGTATTTTACGTTGATAAGAGTAAAAGACTGGCTGGAAGTTTTAGGGTTTGAGGTGCTTGAGTCTGAATTTTATGTTTCACACTTTTTACACCACAGCGAACACAGAGGAAGCGACTGGTCAACAAAGCTGAGCGAAGTGATACCGGGAATGCGCGCCGCTTACTTTATTGTGGCCAGGAAACAAACTTTAATAACTCGATTGAAACCCTCTGTTCAGCGCAAACAGCTTGCGGTAAATGGAAGACAAACGGCAGCGGCAATGACGACAAAACAGTTTTCAAAATCTAAACGCAATTAAAGAGGTATTGAATTTATGATTACAGCACAAGAGTTATGTGGCAAAGCGAAATCTAATGTAAAAGAAGTAACAACCGATGACTTACAAAAGGCAATAGAGCAGGGCGCTCGTGTCATCGACGTGAGAGAACCTGCGGAATACGGTCAGGGCCATATTCGCGAAGCAGTGAATATGCCCCGGGGTGTGCTGGAAATGCAATTGAATCAACACCCCGATGTGGCAGGTTATGATAATGCACTTGAGCGCATTGCTGAGAAGCCCCTGTATCTTATTTGTCGCACCGGTGGGCGTTCAGCTCTGGCAGCGGAAAGCCTGCAACGCATGGGGTTCAACGACGTTTATAGCGTCGATGGAGGGATGAGTGCCTGGCAGGAGAAAAAACTGCCGGTAGTTGCCGGCGAGTAATTTACTCGCCTTCAAACCCTTTATCTTCTAGTAGTGGCTCGCGCGTTGCGGCGTTGCGGGCCAGTTCATCACAACGCTCATTTTGTTTATGCCCGGAGTGGCCTTTAATCCATTTCCACTCTACCTTATGGCGACTAACCTCCTGATCCAGTTGTTGCCACAGATCTTTATTTTTTACCGCTTTACGTGCTGACGTACGCCAACCATTTTGTTTCCAGCGTTGCATCCATTGTTCAATGCCTTGTTTTACATATTGACTATCGGTTGTAAGAATAACGTGACATGAGCGTTTTAGAGCACGTAAACCTTCAATAGTAGCCAGCATCTCCATTCGATTATTGGTTGTTAGCTGATACCCCTGGCTTAGCTCTTTGTGATGTTTGCCATATTCCAGCACGGCACCATAACCGCCTGGACCGGGATTCCCCAGGCAAGAGCCGTCGGTATATAAATGAACAGTTTTTGAGTTCGACATGTTACTTGCTACTATATCCATTGTTTTCAGCGAGTATATCAGGATTTCAGCATGCGTCAGGTCGTATTAGATACAGAAACTACCGGTATTGACCCTGCCAAGGGCCATCGAATTATCGAAATTGGCTGTGTGGAGCTTATTAACCGCAAATTAACCGGTAATCATTTCCATGTTTATATTAATCCTGAGCGGGTGGTTGAGCAGGAGGCCATTGAGGTTCATGGAATAACGAACGACTTTTTGACCGACAAGCCTGTATTTGCTCAGGTTGTCCACGATTTTATCGAGTTCATTAAAGGTTCGCAGTTAGTGATTCACAACGCACCTTTTGATGTGGGTTTTATGGACGCTGAGTTTAGCCGTATAAGACCGAATGTCGGCTTAACGAATGACTACTGTACGGTACTGGATACTTTGCAGTTAGCGCGCGAAATGCGGCCAGGGCAAAAAAATAATTTGGATGCTTTGTGCCGTGCCTTTGGTGTTGATAACTCGTCTCGTGAACTGCACGGCGCATTGTTGGATGCTGAAATTCTGGCTGATGTTTATTTAATGATGACAGGCGGTCAGACAGATTTGAACCTGGCTAGCCACGGAAAAAATCATCAGGATGGTTCGCAAAAAGTTGAGCACCAGCGAGTGACTAACCCTCCGGCATTAAAGGTTTTACGCGCAACGGCCGATGAAGAAGCATTACATGAGGCGCGTTTAGCGCGAGTTAAAGAAGAAGGTGGGCGCTGTCTGTGGCAAGACTCTTAGCTTTATTACTGGTTCTGGCGACTAGCTCAAAAGCACTCGCGATACAGAGTTTTAGTGATGTTGACTCTAAAGAGGAAGTTGAAAAGCAGGCGATGAGCCTGATAGAGGGCGATATTATCAATAAGTTGCCAATTAAAGGTCAACGCTTTCGTATCGACGACAATGTAGAGGAAATTACCTTACTGTTTTTTCGAGAGCCGGGCAGTAAGCCTCTGGTTTTGATAAAACCGGATGGCAGTAAATGGTATGACTCACGCTACCCAGAAAATAAAGTTACGTGGTATACCGATCCTAATTTTGACATTATTCGAATTAAAGAGCCTCAGCCGGGTCCTTGGCAGGCTGCGGGTCGTATCGATGAAAATAATAAAGCATTGGTAATTTCTGATATTCGTTTTGAAGCCGAACCGTTGCCGAACCCTTTATTTCAGCATGAAGAGCTAAAAGTTGAGGGTAAGCTCTATAATGGCGATGAAATGGTCGAAACTGCACGTTTTCGCCAAACGGTCATATTAGATGTGCTTTTTGTCAGCACAAATAACCCGGATTTTGACAATTTTGGGGCTAATCCAGCGCGGGTTGCCCAATTTGAAGATAATGGGCGGGGACACGATGAGCAAGCTGGTGACGGTGTTTTTACCGGCTTTTTTAACCTGAGTGTTGAACCGGGTGAGTGGATGGCCACTTATGAAATGACAACACCGCTGTATCAGCGAGTGTTTGAATTTGGTCCGCTTGAAGTTGAACCGCTGCCTGTTGAATTTGAAGTTATCCAGTCTGAATCTGTCGACGAGAATCACCGGTTGCAGATTGAAGTGGATGATAACTGGATAGATCCTAACAGCTTGGTTATTAATGGAGAGACCGCTTTTCCTAATGGTGAAGTGCGTAAATTCACTGTCAGCGAAACCGAAGGGTTTCCGCACCATGTTGAGATTGCAAACCTGGCCTTTGGTAAGCATTTAGTCGACTTGGATATTTTTGCGACAACTGTCGATGGTAGGGAGTTTGAGGCCAGAATTGACGACTTCAGCTTTATTGCAAAAGAGCCACCACCACCAGAGCCTACCGCAGCCGAACTTGCTGAGCAGCAGCAAAGAGAATTAGAGCGACAGCGGGAGCAGGCTCGCCAGGAACGAGCAATAAAAGAAAAGCAGGCAATGACGAATCTGATCATCATTGTTGTCGTGAATTTTGTTTTGATTGGTCTGGCTTTGTTTGCGCTGTGGTGGTTTAAATTCAGGCAAAAGAAAGTATCCACTGAAGCGGCTAATCCTGAAACAGGAAATGCAGAGAAAAGTGGTAAAAAATGACCTTTGTGGTTAAAAAAGCGCAGATCTGAATATAAATCAGACAGTCGGCAAAAATCTTTAAAAAAAGTGTTGACTCATTTGCCCCTCACTCGTAATATGCACGCCGCGTTGAGGGAGACTTCAACGTGTAGTACTAATGCGGAGTGGTAGTTCAGTTGGTTAGAATGCCGGCCTGTCACGCCGGAGGTCGCGGGTTCGAGTCCCGTCCACTCCGCCATTTAGTACGCCCCCAAGAATTTTGCGGAGTGGTAGTTCAGTTGGTTAGAATGCCGGCCTGTCACGCCGGAGGTCGCGGGTTCGAGTCCCGTCCACTCCGCCATTATTCTGTTTAATCTCCCTGTTTTATAGCTTTGCTTTCCCATTTTGTCCATTACAGTACGCCTGTATTTCCGTGATCACAGTTTGTTTCACATTTTTACCCTGCAGATCATGCTTTTTGCCGTTTAACTCTTGAGCCAAAGCTTTCCTGGGGCTAGAGTATTGTCACCAAAATCACAATGACATAACAAAGACAACGGGAGATACCCATGCGTAAAACTTTACTGGCTGTAGCTGTGGGCGCAGCAGTATCGTTGGGAGCTTGCAGTGATGCAAATAACTCATCAACTACTGAAAACCAAGCTGCATCTGCTGACAGCAGTCAACAAGCAACAGCATCAAACCCTTTCTTCGAGGCAAGCTCATTGCTTTATCAAGCTCCTAATTTTGATGCCATTGAGTTCAAACATTTTGAACCTGCATTTGAGCGTGGTATGGAAGAGCACATGGCCGAGATTGAGGCTATTGCGACAAACTCAGAAGATCCTACGTTCCAAAACACCATTGTTGAGATGGAAAAAGCGGGAGAAATTCTTAGCCGCGTAAGCTCAGTATTTTATAACCTTTCATCTTCTAACAGCAGCGATGAAATTCGTGACTTACAAGGTAAGTTAGCACCTAAGATGGCGTCGCACCGTGACAATATCATGCTTAACGCAGACTTATTTGCGCGGGTTAAGCAGTTATTTGATAACCGTGATGCGCTAGAGCTGGACTCAGAGTCTGAGCGTTTGCTGGAAGACACTTATAAAGGCTTTGTTCGTGCTGGTGCGGAACTGAACGATGAGCAAAAGCAGCAAATCCGGGATATCAACAAGGAACTTTCAAGTTTAACCACTGAGTTCCAGAAGAGCTTGATGGCGTTGACGCAGGAAAACGTTATTGTCGTAGATACTAAAGAAGAGTTGGCCGGATTAAGCGACAGCCAGATTGCTTCTTTGGCAAGTGCGGCAGAAAGTCGTGATATGGAAGGCAAGTATGCAATTACTCTGACAAACACCACTCGTCAGTCAATTCTTACTGATCTGGAAAATCGCGAATTACGTCAGAAAATCTGGGAAACCTCAGCGAATCGTGGCTCAGGTAATACCGCGACTGATACTCGTCCTATGGTTCAGCGTTTAACTAAGCTTCGTGCCGATAAAGCAAAACTATTAGGCTATGACAGCTGGGGTGACTACGTACTAGCCGATAACATGGCGGGTACTCCAGAAGCTGCTCAGTCAATGCTGCGTGACCTGGTTCCGGCTGTTGTCAGCAACGTAGAGAAAGAAGCGCAAGAAATTCAGGCAATGATTGAAGCCGAAGGCGAAGATTTCGAATTGAAGCCTTGGGACTGGTTCTATTACGCTGAGAAAGTGCGTGAAGAGAAATACGCAATTGACGCAGACGAAGTAAAACAATACTTCGAATTTAACCGCGTATTAGAAGACGGTGTCTTCTACGCAATGAACCAATTGTTTGGTATCACCTTTGAAGAGCGCAACGACATTCCGGTTTATCATGACGAAGTGGTTGTGTATGAAGTAAAAGACGTTGACGGCTCAAGTATTGGCTTGTTCTATGCCGATTACTTTACTCGCGACAGCAAGCGTGGCGGTGCCTGGATGAGCTCATTCCGTACTCAGTCTGAGCTGATGAACCAGAAGCCGGTTATCCTGAACAACATGAACATCACTAAAGCGCCGGAAGGTGAACCAACCTTAATCAGCTTTGATGAGGTATCAACTATGTTCCACGAAATGGGACATGCCTTGCATGGTATGTTCTCTGACGTTAAATACCCGTCTCAGGCTGGTACTTCAGTACCTCGTGACTACGTCGAGTTTCCATCCACTTTCCAGGAAGACTGGACACTGAACGAAAAAGTTATCGCGAAGTATGCGAAGCATTACGAAACCGGTGAGCAGATACCTGACGAACTGCTGCAAAAAGTACTGGATGCACGTAACTTCAACCAGGGCTTTGATACCTTAGAGTATCTCTCTGCTGCATTACTTGACCTTGAATACCACACTGTGGAGCCAGGAACTGAGATTGACGACGTTGCGGCATTTGAGCAAGAGGCACTGGAGAAAAACGGTGTAGCCGTTGAAGCGGTACCACCACGCTATCGTTCGACTTATTTTGCTCACGTATTTGCCGGCGGTTATTCAGCGGGTTACTACGCTTACATGTGGAGTGAAGTACTGGCGGCCGATGCGTTCAAACACATGGGCAATAACGGTGGTCTGAGTCTTGAAAATGGTCAGGCTTTCCGTAAGGAAATTCTGTCACAGGGCAGCAGCAAAGACCCAATGCAACAGTACATCGACTGGCGCGGTCAGGAACCGACTGTTGAAGCTCTGCTTGAACGTCGCGGATTGACAGACCCAAGTATCGACTAAGTCATACTGAAATAATTTCGACTGAACAGTCGTTATCTAAAGCCACTGGCGTTATCATCGTCAGTGGCTTTTTTATTATCTGCAGATAGGCGAGGCACAAATGCAAGAACGGATTGTCATTGTTGGTGGTGGTGCAGGTGGACTGGAATTAGCGACCATGCTGGGGAGAAAGCTGGGTCGTAAAAAGAAAGCAAAGATTACCTTAATTGATCGTAATAGCACTCATTTATGGAAACCGCTATTACACGAAGTTGCTTCAGGTGCGCTAGATTCGCGCCTGGCTGAGCTGGATTATCGCGGGCAAAGCGCTCGCGAAGGCTTCCAGTTTCTGGTTGGCACTTTAGAGTCGGTGGATAAAGATGAAAAGTCGATTCAATTAGCGGCGATAAAAGATGAACAGGGTCATGAAGTGTTAGCGCCGCGAAGCATTCACTACGATAGATTAATTCTTGCGATAGGCAGTGTTACCGCGGACTTTGGAACCCCCGGGGTTGGCGAGCACTGTTATTTCCTGGATTCATTGCGCCAGGCAGATGAGTTTCACGAGCACCTGCTCAATGAATTCTTACGGGTAAATCAGTCAATTGAAGATGGTAAGGAAACGAAATTATCGTTGTCTATCGTTGGCGGCGGCGCTACTGGAGTTGAATTGGCAGCGGAGTTAATTCACTCGGTTTCGTTGCTATCGATTTATGGTTTGTCTTATCTGGACCAAAAGCATTTTGAAGTACGTTTAATTGAAGCCGGTAAAAGATTATTGCCTGCTTTGCCTGAACGCCTGTCGAAGTCAGTGGAGAAAAAACTAAAGTCGCTTGGCGTCGAAGTTATTCTGGATAACCCAGTGACAGAGGTTAAAGAAAACACACTGGTTCTGTCGGAAGGCGAACCGATTCAGGCAAACCTAATGGTTTGGGCGGCAGGAGTCAGGGCGCCGGATGTGGTTAAGGAATGGGGCCTGACTGTTAGAAAAAATAATCAGATTGAAGTTAACGAGTACCTTCAGTCGGTATCTGATCAAAGTATTTATGCCATAGGCGACTGTGCGGGCTGCAAAATCGATGATGAGCGCTGGGTGCCGCCCAGAGCACAGTCTGCGCATCAAATGGCAGAGTGCTTGTATGACAATATTGTTCGTGAATACAAAGGCAAGTCAGCCAAAGCATTTAAGTATAAAGATCGCGGCTCGTTAGTTTCGTTAAGTCGTTTTTCTGCTGTTGGCAACCTGATGCAAAGTAAAAGTTTATCAATGTCGCTTGAAGGCACGCTGGCGCGTTGGGCTTACGCCAGTTTATACCGGATGCACCAGAGAGCCCTACATGGCTGGTGGAAAATGTTGCTGTTGTTGATGGTTGATAAACTGAACCATGTGGTAAAACCGCGCCTGAAGTTACACTGACGATATACTTCGAAAGCCGCTTAAGGCACAATAAAGGCCATAAAATGATAACGAAAAAAGCCAGACTGTATTCGTAAAATGACTGCACCAAATTTTGTTCACCTAAGAATTCATAGTGACTTTTCCATGATAGATGGCCTGGCGAAAGTTGGGCCCATTTGTGAAGCGGTTGCTGATGCCGGTATGCCGGCGTTGGCCATTACTGACCAAATGAACTTTTGTGGTTTAGTCCGCTACTATGGCGCGGCGCATAAGTTAGGGTTAAAACCTTTAATTGGCTGCGACTTTTGGGTTCAGGCAGATTATCCTGAGTCCGAGCTTTTTCGGTTAACCGCCCTGGCGATGGACAATGAAGGCTATCAGCAAATTACACAGCTGATTTCAAAGGCGTATTTAAGAGGTAATATTAAAGGTAAGCCAGTTATCGACAAAGACTGGCTCAAAGAGCATAACGAAGGCATTATCCTTCTGTCGGGCAGTCGACAAGGTGATGTTGGACAGGCTCTGATTAAAGGGCATGACAGTCAACTTGATCTTGCTCTGGATTTTTATCAGCAGTACTTTCCAAATCGCTATTATCTTGAGTTGGTGCGTACAGGGCGTCCTCAGGAAGAAGATTACCTGCATAAAGCGGTTGCCTTAGCTGGTCAAACGGAACTCCCTGTCGTTGCGACTAACGAAGTTGTTTTTCTTAAAGAAGAAGACTTCGACCCGCACGAAATTCGAGTAGCCATTCATGACGGTTACCAGCTAGAAGACAAGCGCCGTCCTAAAAAATATTCTCCGCAGCAGTACCTTCGTTCCAGCGAAGAAATGATAGAGCTGTTTTCTGATATTCCTGAAGCAATAGAAAACACGGTTGAGATAGCCAAACGCTGTAATGTTACTGTGCGTTTAGGGGAGTATTTTCTTCCCAAGTTTCCAACGGGCGACCTGACTACTGAAGCATTTCTCATCAAAGCTTCAGAAGAAGGTCTGGAAGAGCGTTTAGAGTTTTTATTTCCAGACCCGGAGGAGCGGCAACAAAAGCGTCCTGAATACGATGAACGGCTGAAACGCGAGCTGGGCGTTATTAACGATATGGGCTTTCCCGGTTATTTTCTTATCGTTATGGAGTTTATTCAGTGGAGTAAAGATAACGGTATACCCGTAGGACCGGGCCGGGGCTCGGGTGCGGGCTCTTTAGTGGCTTATGCGCTTAAAATTACCGATCTTGATCCGCTTGAGTTTGACCTGCTTTTTGAACGATTTTTAAACCCAGAACGGGTTTCCATGCCCGATTTCGATGTCGACTTCTGTATGGATCGCCGTGACGAGGTTATTGACCACGTAGCTGATCTTTATGGGCGTGGAGCGGTCTCGCAGATTATTACTTTTGGCACCATGGCGGCTAAAGCGGCCATCCGTGACGTTGGCCGGGTGCTGGGCCATCCTTACGGTTTTGTCGACAGAATTTCAAAGCTGGTACCGGGTGACCCGGGCATGACTCTGGCTAAAGCCTTTGAGGTAGAGCCTCAACTTGGTGCTGCGTACGAGCAAGACGAAGAAGTTAAGGCCATTATAGATATGGCCCGTATTCTGGAAGGTGTGACCCGTAATGCCGGTAAACATGCTGGTGGTGTGGTTATTTCTCCAACCAAAATAACTGACTTTTCGCCACTGTATTGTGACGATGAAGGCAACAACCCGGTTACTCAATTTGATAAAGACGATGTTGAATCAGCGGGCCTGGTTAAGTTTGACTTCTTAGGCCTCAGAACGTTGACCATTATCCAATGGGCTGTGGACATGGTAAACCGGCGCCACGCTAAAAGTGGCAAAGACCCTATAGATATTACCGCAATTGATTTAACCGATCCGGCTTGTTTTAAATTATTGAAGAAGGCCGAAACAACGGCGGTCTTCCAGTTAGAGTCTCGTGGCATGAAAGAGCTGATTAAAAAGCTTCTGCCGGACTCTTTTGAAGACATTATCGCTTTGGTTGCGCTGTTTCGTCCGGGGCCATTGCAATCGGGAATGGTTGATAACTTTATCGACCGAAAGCACGGTCGTGAAGAGATCTCTTACCCGGATGTTAAGTATCAGCATGATAGCTTGCAATCGATACTGGAGCCTACCTACGGGGTTATTCTGTATCAAGAGCAGGTAATGCAGATAGCGCAGGTTCTGGCAGGTTACACGCTTGGTGGTGCAGATTTATTACGTCGCGCAATGGGCAAGAAAAAGCCAGAGGAAATGGCCAAACAGCGCGAGATTTTCCGTGAAGGGGCCGCTAAAAATAACATCGACCCTGAACTGGCCATGAAAATCTTTGATTTGGTTGAGAAGTTTGCCGGTTATGGCTTTAACAAGTCGCACTCTGCCGCTTATGCGTTGGTTTCTTACCAGACTTTATGGATGAAGACCCATTACCCCGCAGAGTTTATGGCTGCGGTGATGTCAGCAGACATGGACAATACCGATAAAATTGTCACTTTAGCTGATGAATGCGAACGCATGGGGCTTGATTTATTACCACCCGATGTGAATAAAGGTGAGTACAAGTTTACTGTCGACGAGCAGCAGCGAGTTGTGTACGGGATTGGGGCCATTAAAGGTGTCGGTGAAGGTCCTATTGAATCGATCATTCAGGCGAGACAAGAGGGTGGTCCGTTTCGGGATTTATTCGATTTTTGTTGTCGGGTTGACCTGAAGCGCATGAATAAGCGTATTCTCGAACGCTTAATTCGCGCCGGCGCAATGGACAACCTTGGACCGCACCGTGCAGCGCTGATGGCAACGTTGGAAAAAGCGATTCGCCAGGCAGAGCAGCACCTTAATGCTGAGAAAATTGGTCAGTCTGACATGTTTGGGGTTCTGACGACCGAACCCGAAGCGGTTGAACAAGAGTTTGTCAGCGTGCGCAAATGGTCAGAAGCGGTATGGTTAGAGGGTGAGCGTGATACTCTGGGGTTATATTTAACCGGACACCCGATCAATCGCTTTCGTAAAGAGCTCAAGCACTACATTAATAGCACGCTGTCCAGTGTGACTCCTACGCGCAAAGATGAAAGTATCGCAATTGCGGGGCTGGTCATCGATATTCGCGTATTGACCAATAAACGTGGTCAGCGTTTTGCTATAGTTACTTTAGATGATAAAACAGCGCGCATGGATGTGCGTTTATTCAGCAATGAGTACGAAAGTTATCAAGAATTGCTAGAAAAAGACCGAATTTTGTGGGTAAAAGGTGAGGTCAGATTTGATAACTTCAGTAATAGCAATACAATGACAGCCAGAGAAGTGATGGCAATTGAGCAGGCTCGGGAAACGTATCTCAGACACATAGCAATTACAGTCACCGATGAGCAGCTCACTAATGGCCTTGCCAGCAAACTGGAAAAGCTATTAAAACCCTTTGCTGAAGGGACTTGCCCGATAAAAATGCGGTATCAGTCGGAACGTGTTGAAGCCACTTTAAATGTTGGCGCACAATGGTATGTGAATCCGTCTGATGAACTACTATACGAATTACAGAACTTGTTGGGAACTCAGCAAGTTTCACTCGAATTTTAAAGGAAATGACAGCGAATGAGCCTTAATTTTCTGGATTTTGAACAGCCGATTGCAGAACTTGAAGCGCAGATTGAAGAACTGAAATCTGTTGGCGACCGCGGGCAACTGGATCTTAACTTGGAAGAAGAAGTCCAGCGACTGACAACAAAAAGTCAGGAACTGACAGAGAAAATCTTCTCTGATCTCGGTGCGTGGCAGGTAGCACAACTGGCGCGTCATCCGCTACGTCCATACACGCTTGATTATATCCGTATGATCTTCACCGAATTTGATGAAATGGCGGGTGATCGCTCTTTTGCTAATGATGAAGCAATTGTCGGTGGTATTGCACGTTTGGATGGCAAGCCGGTGATGGTTATTGGTCAGCAGAAAGGGCGTGAAACGAAAGAAAAAATCCGCCGTAATTTTGGTATGCCAAAACCGGAAGGTTATCGGAAAGCATTGCGTCTTATGGAGACAGCTGAACGTTTCAATATGCCGGTAGTAACCTTTATTGATACGCCCGGTGCGTATCCTGGGATTGGTGCTGAAGAGCGCGGACAAAGTGAAGCAATTGCTCGTAATTTAAAAGTTATGGCTCGTTTAACCGTTCCAATTGTTTGTACTGTTATAGGCGAAGGCGGCTCTGGAGGAGCACTGGCTATTGGTGTTGGCGACCGGGTTAATATGCTGCAGTACAGTACCTACTCGGTTATTTCTCCTGAAGGTTGTGCCTCAATTTTATGGAAAAGTGCCAGTAAAGCACCTTTAGCAGCAGAAGCTATGGGGGTAACTGCGCAGCGTAGTAAAGAGCTCGGTTTAATCGACGCTATCATTCCTGAACCTCTGGGCGGTGCGCATCGCCATCAGGAAGAAATGGCAACGCGACTGAAGCAGCAGTTGGTGTCAGACTTAGAAAGCCTAAAAGACCTAAGCCACGAAGAGTTGCTGGACCAGCGTTATCGTAAACTGATGTCTTTCGGTTACTGCTAATTTCCAATGACGGTTGACGGTCTATACGACCTATTTTGTGACGCTTTAGAATCTCTCGCATTAAAGCCGGGGCAGCAATTAGTTGCTGCTCTGGGCGGTGGGGCTGACTCACAAACCATTCTTGATTTGCTGATGCGTTATCGTCAGCAACATCCTCAGTATGACTACCTGGCGATTCATCTGGATCACAGTTTCCATCCAAGCTCTGCTGACTGGTCCTCGACCATAGAGGAAGCAGCAAAAGCTTACGGTATTCCAACCATTTTTGAGCCACTCGATGTGCCTGTTGCAAACAGGCAGAGCAAAGAAGCCGCAGGTCGTGAAGGGCGCTACCAACGGATGGCTGAACTGACTCAAAATGACACCGTGCTACTGCTTGGTCAGCACCGTAACGATCAAATTGAAACCTTTTTTCTGCAGTTAAAACGTGGCAGCGGTCCTAAGGGCTTGTCTTCTATGGCACGTATTCAGCCGTGGGCAGGAAACCGTCGATTATGTCGACCTCTGCTGAGTGTCAGTAAAGAACAAATTTTAGATTACGCAACGCAGCGTAATTTGACCTGGATAGAAGACGATACCAATTACGATACAAGCATTGAGCGAAACTTTCTCCGGCATGATGTCGTTCCTGTACTGGAACAACGTTGGCCTCAGTTTGGTCAAAGTGTTTTGCGTGCCGCAAAGCTTTGTGCTGAACAACAGCAGGTTATGGATGAACTGTTGTTAGAAAAACTACATAACCAACAGAGCCATACCCATCACTTTCCTCTCTTGTTACTAAATCAACGCTCAGAAGCAATGCAACGTGCCTTGCTACGCACTTGGCTGCAAGAGCAGAAAAAGCCATTACCAAGTTACGAGCAGCTAGAACAAATCCGTCGTCAGGCACTTACGGCCAGCGATGACAGTCAGCTACAAATACAGTGTGACGGTTACGTTGTACGGTATTTTCAGCATGCACTTTGGTGTGACGTTAAGCTAGCCAAATTACCCGGTGATTCTTTAGTAACTGAAACGAACATCGACTTGGGCAAGTGGGGTAAACTGACTGTCCCGACTGAGCTTGTCGAGGGCAGTAATCAGCTAAAACTTACCTTTTCATTGCCCGCGGAAAAACTGGCAAAGCCTGGGCGTCAGGGGCGGAAAAAACTTAAAGAATGGCTAAAGCAAGCCGGTGTTCCGCCCTGGTTAAGACAAAGACGGCCCATACTCGAACTTAATGAAAAATACCTTTGGGTTGCCGGTATGGGTTGGTTTAGTTTTCAGACTGAGGACACTATCAGTTTGCCGGAGCCGGTGTGGTTTAACTCAAATGCTGATCTTTTCCCGCTACTTTAGCGGCGTAAAGACGTCTGTCGGCTTCATCAATAATGTCTTGTGCGCTGTGGAAGCTTTCCATGGCCAGGCTGCCGGCACTGACCCCAATGTTAAAAGTGGCAAGTTTAATGTCGTTATTAAGCGCATTACGTATGCGTAGGAACACTTCCTCGGCTTGTTCCGGTTGAGTGTTTTCTAGTATAAGTACGAACTCGTCACCACCGTAACGAAACACTCGGTCTGTATCTCGTAGCTGCTGTTGTAGTAATTGACCAAACTGCTTAAGCACTTCGTCACCTTGTTGGTGGCCATGGCGGTCATTAACCGCTTTGAAGCCGTCCATGTCCAGTAGCATAACAATATGAGACTGGCTGTTGTCCCGTTTTAGACGAGCGCTGAGGTGCTCTAAAGTCTCGTCTAACAGAGCGCGGTTGCCTAATCCGGTTAAATGATCGCGCACCGCAACTTTCCGTAAACGAGAAAAGTGTATTGCATTTCTCAGCGGGAAAGTCAGGTGTTTATGCATTTGTTCCAGCCGTACTTTATTAACGTAGGAAGGGGGGCGTTTAAATTGATAGACCATTTGTCCTAAGTATTCGTTATCAGCGTAAAGCATGACCGAGTACTCACTATTTTGGTCTTGGTAATTACCAACCAGGTTAATAATTTGGTCGTCTGAGATGAATTGTAATGCGCTAACAGGCAGTCGTTGTAGCATATATTCGGCATAAATTGACAGCACTTGATTTAAGTCGAGAGAGGTTTGCAAGCGTTCGCTGAGCGGAGCCGACTTGGACTTTAGTTCTGTTGATGATGTTAACTGACTGATAATCGCCTGAGTTTTGTTCTCAGTTGTTTTACTCTCAGCTTTAGCGACAGCTCTGTTTAACATGACAAACCTTTGTGCCTGAATTTAATAATTGAAATTAACTCTGCAAAATTCGAGCCAGAATTAAAATCTTTATAATTTACAAAACTTTATAAGAGCTAGTTTTTCTGAAACAAAAGAGTGTTACTATTTTGACACTACAAAAACAAAACAATTCGGGAGCTTCTGAATGAACGGTACTTTTTCCAGTCTTCTGCTTCTATTGGCCGTTGCCGTGATTCTGGTCTGGTTGTTCCGAAGAATTAAGTTACCAGCAATTTTGGCTTACTTAGTTGCAGGCATTATCGCCGGTCCAGATGTTATGGGCTGGATAGCCGATCCCGATGACTATCATCTGGTCGCAGAGTTGGGAATTGTGTTGCTGTTGTTCTCGCTCGGTCTGGAGTTCTCGTTGCCTAAAATGATTGCAATGCGACGCTGGGTATTCGGACTAGGGGCGGCACAGGTTCTTGGTTCACTGCTGGTATTCTTGCTTATAGCTTTTATTTGGTTAGATGAATGGGCAGCTTCGTTAGCAATAGCGGGTGCGCTGGCTCTGTCATCGACGGCGGTTGTTATTAAGCAGTTGAAAGAGAGTGCGCAAACCTCCACCCGGCGAGGGCAGATGACTGTTGCTATTCTGCTCTTTCAGGATATAGCCGTTGTTCCTCTGCTTATTATCATTCCATTATTAGCATCCGATGACGGCAATATTGGATCCACTTTATTGTTTGCCTTAGCCAAAGGTGCCGCGGTTATTGCCGTGCTTATGACTATTGGGAAATGGGTATTACCTTACTTATTTAAGGAAATAGCTAAACAGAGAACCGATGAGCTCTTTGTTCTTGCTACGTTACTGGTAGCTCTGGTTGCCGGCGGTATGACGCATATCTTTGGGCTTTCCATGGCGCTGGGGGCTTTCCTTGCAGGTATGATGCTGGGTGAAAGCCAATATAAACACCAGTTAGAGGCTGATATTCGTCCGTTTCGTGACATTTTGATGGGGCTCTTTTTTACTACCATTGGTATGCAGCTTCAGCTTTATGGTTTTGTTCAAAATTTTCACTGGATACTTCTGGCGCTGGTTATTATGGCGGTGATTAAAATTGCCCTGATAAGCTCGGTTGCCCGCTTTATGGGTGAGCGAGATGAAGACGCCTGGGGCAGTGGTATTTCGCTGTTTCAAATGGGTGAGTTCGGCTTCGTTATTGTGGCGTTAGCAAGCACTCATGGTTTACTGAGTAAAGAAATTGTTACCAGCATGATAGGTATTGGCGTACTGAGTATGGCCATGACCCCTATAGTCATTCATCGTCTTAAACCCCTGGTTAACCTAGTGGTTCGTCACCCTGATCCATTAGTCGATATTGAGAAGCAACGCACAACGGGCGGTGAGGGTCTTGAAAATCAAGTACTCATTTGCGGTTTTGGTCGGGTTGGGCAAACCATGAGCCGGTTCCTTGATGCTGAGGGCATTACGCATATTGCCGTCGACAATGATCCTATGAGGGTTCAGGAAGCAGTCGCCGGTGGCGCCCGGGTTTATTTCGGAGACAGTGCCCGTAAAGACATTTTACGAGCCGTAGGAGCTGAAACGGTGGACTTGATTATTATCAGCTTCGCCGATGATCTACGCGCCCTGGATGTATTGAAAGAACTGCGTCAATTGAACCCTGATGCTTACATTATTGTGCGCAGTAAAGATGACATGAGATTGACTCAGCTGCAGGAAGCAGGCGCTTCTCAGGTGGTGCCGGATACATTGGAAGCAAGCCTGATGCTTATTTCTCATGTGTTGAATCGTAGCGGAATTCCGATACGCCGTATTCTTGCCCGGCTGGATAAAGAACGTCGTAACCACTATGGAGAAATGCACGGTTTCTTCCAGGGTTCAGAAACCGATATGGACCCAGAGCTCTCGGATAAGCTGGAGTTTCTGAAGGCGTTAACTTTGCCGGAAGGTGCCTGGGCTATCGGTAAACGCATTGATGAACTCGACTGGGACAAGCATCAGGTTCAGTTGAAAGCTTTGCGACGTGATGACGAGGAATTTCCTGAGCCCGATAGTGATACAGAACTGGAGTCGCAGGATGTGGTTCTGTTAATGGGTAAACCGCGTTATGTAGAGGCTGCTGAACGTTGGTTACTGGAGGGTTGAAACAGTCAGTTACAACTTTCCGGCGTATTCACACAACTGGCAACAGTTAACGTCTAACATTTTACAATATTAACAGCGATAATAAGGCTGTGAATTAATCAATAAGAGCAGAACAATAAAATGAAATTTCCAAAACGCGCCTTTATTCCACCGTTAATCATTGTGGGTGCTATTGTTTTATCAGTCTTGGCCAGCATGACCGCTGAGCCTCCAAAACAACGCGACCAGACAAAACCTGCAGCAATGGTTGAGGTTCTCGAAGTTAGTCCCCGTGACATGACTTTTATTGTTGATTCCCAGGGAACAGTAAGACCTAAGCATTCCACTATGCTGGTGGCAGAGGTTACCGGTCAGATTGTCGATGTGGCTGATAACTATAATGCCGGCGGTTTTTTCAAAGAAGGTGACATGCTCATTCAGGTGGACCCTTCTGATTATGAAGTCGCAGTTCAACAAGCCCGGGCAGCGCTGCTGCAAGCTCAATCGGAACTTGAGCAGGAGAAAGCACGGGCAAGAGTTGCCGAAGAAGAGTGGGCAGCATTTGAAGACGGTAAGGCTCCTGAATTAGGTTTACGTAAGCCGCAACTGGCTAGTGCTATCGCGGCGGTTGAATCTGCAGAGGCAAACCTTGCAAAGGCAGAGCGTGACTTAGAACGTACAACCATTAAGGCACCATTTGACAGTGTATTAAGAAGTAAAGAAGCAAACTTAGGGCAGTTTGTTTCAACGGGTAGTCAAATAGCCTTGGTGTTTGACACTCGCACCGCAGAGGTTCGCCTACCTCTGAGCGACCTTGATATGACTTATATTCTGGATCCGGCAATTGCTGAAGAAAAGCCTCGTGTGCAGTTAGAGTCTCTGGTTTCAGGTCAGTCAGCGACCTGGCAGGGAAGATTGGTCCGCACCGAAGGCGTTCTGGATGAAAACAGCCGTGTCATTTACGGTGTTGTTGAAGTTCCTGATCCTTATAATTTGAGCGGTGAAACCCATAAAGTGCCATTGCGTTATGGCCGTTTTGTTCAGGCAAAAGTTGAAGGTGAATCTGCAAAAGGTCTGATGGAAGTTCCTACCTATGCTTTGAATCCAGATAGCTCTGTATGGATTGTTCCGGAAAGCCGTGAACTGGAAAAACGCGATGTAGAGGTAGTGCGTACGCAAGGCAACAAGAGCCTAATAAGTTCTGGTTTGGAAAGTGGCGACAAAGTGGTGCTTACTCAGCTCAAAAATGCCTTACCGGGCATGAAAGTTCGTTTGCCAGGAGACCCTTTGCCTGAGCAAATGGAAACAGCAGCCAAGTCAGATGACGGTGACAAAGAAGACACCGACTCTGAAAATGTAGGCGGGTAAGTATCATGACGACAGAAAAACAGACAGGCCTTATTGCGTGGTTTGCACGCAATACCGTGGCCGCCAACCTATTAATGATCATCATTCTGGTTGCAGGTGCGTTATCGGTATTTAGTGTGCGCAAGCAAATGTTTCCAGAAGTTGAATTAAATATTATCAGTATTCAGGTGCCATTTCCCGGCGCCGCACCCCAGGAAGTAGAACAGGGTGTGATTATGCTGATAGAAGACGCTATTGAAGATGTTGACGGTATTGAAGAAATGACATCGCAGTCCAGAGAAGGCGGTGGTAGCGTCACATTGGAAGTGGAGCCTGATTATGATGTACAGGTTGTCATGGATGAAGTCAAAATGCTGGTGGACGCTATTCCTAACTTTCCTCAGCAAATTGAGAAGCCGAATATCTACCGGATTCGACCTCAGCGACAAGTTATTTGGATGTCGGTCTATGGAGATCTCGACGAGCGGGGTAGAAAGGAGTTAGCAAAAGAAGTTCGTGATGAACTTAAAACGGTCGGCGGTATTACAAAGGTAGACGTGGTTGGCGACCGCGACTACGAAATTTCGATTGAGATCTCTCAGCAAGACCTTGAGCGTTATGGACTGACTTTCTCGCAAATAGTTGAAGCGGTGCGTGGTACCTCAATTGATGTGGCGGGCGGCTCAATTAAAACACCGAATGGTGACATTCTGTTGCGAGCCAATAACCAGGCCTATGTCGGCGGCGAATTTGAAAAAATTGTTCTGTTGAGCCGCGCAGACGGAACGCGCCTAACTCTGGATGACATTGCCAAAGTACAAGATGGCTTTGTGGAAGAGGAATCTTATACCCGCTTTGATGGTAAACCGGCAACTTTTGTCCGGGTACAGTCTGTTGGTGACCAGAATGACCTCAAAATTGCGGAGTATGTTCGCGGCTACGTTGAACGGAAAAACAAAGAATTACCGGATGCGGTTCAACTGGCGCAATGGGGAGATTCCTCCTATTACCTTCAGGGTCGCTTAGACCTTATGCTCAACAATATGTGGATGGGTGGTTTGCTGGTCTTCCTCATGTTGTCGCTTTTCCTGCAGTTGCGTTTGGCGTTCTGGGTCATGATAGGTATTCCTGTCTGTTTCCTGGGAACCATTGCATTAATGCCGCTCCCTATGTTTGACGTTTCTATTAATATGATATCGCTGTTTGGCTTCATATTAGTGTTAGGGATAGTGGTGGACGATGCCATAGTCATAGGGGAGAGCGCATACACAGAAATAGAAGAAAACGGCAAGACAGTTGATAACGTTATTGCGGGGGCTAAGCGAGTCGCTATGCCGGCAACCTTTGGTGTGTTGACTACCATGGTTGCGTTCGTCCCTATGTTAACGGTTGAAGGGGGGATGGGAGCAATCTGGGAGTCTATTGCCTGGGTCGTTATTCTTTGTCTGGCGTTTTCACTGGTCGAGTCAAAGCTGATTCTGCCTGCGCACATCAGCAAAATGAAGTACTCCAAACAAGAAGGTGAAAAAGCTAACGCTTTTCAGCGGTTCCGTAACAAATTTGCTGGTGCCATTAAGTCGTTCGTTGAAAATTATTACCGACCGTTTCTTAAAAAGTGCCTGCATTATCGCTATACAACACTAGCGAGCTTTGTTGGTCTGCTGATTCTAATGGTAGGCCTTATGAGCGGCGGTATCGTTCGCTGGGTTTTCTTCCCGGATATTCCGAGTGACTTTGTTCAGGCAAATGTAGAAATGCAGCCGGGTACGTCAGAAACACGAACTATTGAAGTTTTGAATAGTGTGGAGCAGTCTCTGACGGCAGTTGATAATCGCATTAAGGAAACAGAAGGCGAAGGCGCTGTCAGACACACCAATATCTGGATGAACGGCACTACGGCAGGTACGGTTTTCGTTGAGCTGAAAAAAGGTGAAGATCGCCAGCTAGATGGCTTTGAAATCGTAAACCAATGGCGTGAAGAAGTACCAGAATTGGCTGGCGTACGTGCCCTTAATTTCCAGGGAAGTATTGGCGGCGGCAGCGGCTTTGATATTGAGTTCCAGTTAGTAGGCGAAGATTTGGATGAGCTAAAAGCGGCAGCGGATGAACTGAAACTCGAGCTTGCCGACTACGACGGTGTATTCGATATAGAAGATACCTTTGGGGATGGTAAAGAAGAGATTCTGCTACAGACTAAGCCACTAGCTACAGCTATGGGAATTAACCTGGCCGAGTTGGCCACACAGGTCCGCTACGCGTTTTATGGCGCTGAAGCACAGCGTATTCAGCGAGGTGACGAAGAAATAAAAGTCATGGTTCGCTACCCTCGTGATCAACGCGAGTCTGTTGGTAACTTACAGGATATGAAACTGCGCGCTCCGGACGGGTCTGAAATTCCATTTACCGAACTGGCGGATATTGAGTTTGCTGAAGGTTACAGCACCATTACTCGTATAGACCGTCAACGTTCTGTGAATGTTCGTGCTCGTGCGGATAAAGATAAAGTTGAGCCTTTCCGCATTGTCGAAGAGGTTCGTAAAGAGAAAATCCAGACTATTCTGGATAAGTATCCAAGTGTCAGCTTTGAATTACAGGGCGCTACTCAAGATGAGGCGGAAGCGACTGGTTCGTTGGCAATTGGTGGTTTGTTGGCGATGTTTGCAGTCTATGCGCTAATGGCTATTCCATTGAAATCATACAGTCAGCCGTTGATCATTATGTCGGTGATACCTTTTGGGGTTATCGGTGCGGTTATCGGGCACTGGGTAATTGGTATGCCGGTTAGCATTTTGAGTCTGTTCGGTATCATTGCGCTGGCTGGGGTTGTGGTAAACGACAGTTTGGTTATGGTCGACTATGTTAACCGTGCACGTGAAGTGGGAACCGACTTACGTAAGGCTGTTCTGGATGCCGGTTGTCGCCGTTTCCGGGCCATTACCTTAACCTCGTTGACCACCTTCTTTGGTTTGCTACCGATTGTACTGGAGAAGAGTCTGCAGGCGAAAATAGTGATTCCAATGGCGATATCATTGGCATTCGGTATTATCTTTGCCACCGTTATCACCTTATTGTTGATACCTTGCCTGTATCTCATTCTGGCCGATAGTAAACGGGGCTTGCGTACTATGTTGTCCTGGTATGGGTTGGCAAAACCGCCGGAACCCAAAGATATGAGTACGAAAGAGGCATTAGAAAACTACTAAGTGCCTGAGAAGAGAAAATAAAGCCGGAGCTAAGTCTCCGGCTTTATCGTATGGGCGGTCATAAACTGGTAAACTAATGTCATTACACTATTTAATAAATGGATCATTTCATAGGAAACGCTGACATGTTGCTGTCACTTCTTGATCTTAGCGCTTTACTGTTTTTCTTTTTTTGCTGGATAGGCTACTCATTGTTTGCACGTAAGCGTGCCAGAACCACTCACTGCCTATCGAGTATCCTGTGTTCATTACGAATTGATTGGTTTAGTGCCGTGATGCACAAGGACAATCAGGTTGCCGATGCGTCTTTAATTGGCAATGTGGAGCGTACAGTCACTTTCTTCGCATCTTCTACGATTTTGGTGCTGGCTGGTGTCATTACTGTATTAGCTCATGCCGATGAAGTCGTTTTGGTGTTAAATGAAATTCCAATGAGTCCGGATACGGTTCCTATTTTAGTGCAGTTTAAGCTGTCGGTTCTGGCGCTCATTTTTATCTATGCCTTTTTTAAGTTTACCTGGTCAATTCGTCAGTTTGGCTTTGTATCGGTGCTGTTAGGAGCTTCAGTCGAGTACCATCAGGAGAATAAACCTGAGGAGGAGCGTCAGCGTTTTGCTATGCATGCAGCCAAAGTACTGGATCAATCCGGCCACGAGTACAATAAAGGCTTACGTACCTACTACTTTGCTTTGGCCTATTTATCCTGGTTTCTACACCCCGTCATGCTGATCATTTCAAGCACTATTGTTGTTGCAGTTCTGTATCGTCGTGAGTATCGTTCGCGCGTATTACGCGAGTTATTGGCGACTAAAGGTTATGTACCGGGAAAAAAATAATAGGAGAACATTGTGATTAAGGTCTTTTCTGATTTTCTTGCCTGGACTCGCGAAAACGAGTGGGGCTGCGATGAAAGTCATAATTTAAAGCTTGCCGATGGCACGAAATTGTCGGTTTGGGACAGTGGTGTGCTCGAAGTTACTCCAGAAAACCCTGGCCGAAAGGACATTATTTTATCTTGTGCAGTGCATGGTAACGAAACGGCTCCTATCGAAATTTGTCGCGACATTATTAACGATATTATTAATGAAAAGCAGACAGTGACACACCGTACACTGTTTCTAATTGCAAACCCGGCTTCAATTAATAAAGGCGAACGCTTTGTTGAAGAAAATATGAACCGGTTATTCAGCGGCGCGCATAGTAAAGGTGATACCCAGAACAAAGAACGCGAGCGTGCGGCTAAAATTGAGAGTTACGTAGAGCGGTTTTATCAGTCAGCTCCTGATGGCTCCCTAGAGCGACTGCACTATGATTTGCATACAGCAATTCGGGACTCAAAACGCGAGAAGTTTGCCGTTTACCCGTTTACACACGGAGCCCCCTATAGTCGGCAGCAGCTCCAGTTCTTACTGGCCTGTGGGGTCGATACCGTTTTATTAAACCAGGCGCCGACAACCACCTTTTCTTACTTCAGCGTCAGGCAGTTTAACGCACAGGCATTTACGGTTGAGTTAGGAAAGGTTCGTCCGTTTGGCGAAAATGACCGTACTCAGTTTGCCGGAGCCGAAAATTCACTGCGGAAATTGATTTCTGAAATGGAGCTGGAATTTGGTCCCTTTGAGCCAGAACAACACTATGTCTTTAAAGAAGCACAAACCATTAACCGCACTCAGCAGGACTTTGAGCTAAACTTTGCGGATAATGTTGCTAACTTTACCTCTTTTAATAAAGGGGATTTACTAGCGCGAGACGGTGAAAAAAAGCATTACGCTCAGCACGATGGTGAACATATTATTTTCCCCAATGCCAAAGTGGCGCTGGGACATCGGGCGCTATTAACTGTGGTACGGGTACCGACAGAATCGCTCGACCTGGTCTGAGACTCACTGGTCTAAGTAGTCAGGCTTTGTTGTTATTACTGTTCGTTTCTATTTACACTTAGCGCACTCAGTTTTCATTAGTGTGTGGTTTGCATGTCACTTTACGTAAAGGTAAAGTAGCGGCAATTTTCCACCCAGCTTAAAACCGAAAGAGAAGGTTATGGCCAAGGATAAAAAACACAACACAGAGATTGTGACCAAACCGAAATGGTTTGATAAAGACTCAGTCACAATTCCAATGCTGCAAATCTTAAAAGAAGATGGCAGTTTCCATAAAGATGCCGATATGCCGGAGTACGATAAAGAGCTGATCGTGAAAATTCACGACACTATGCAATTTATCCGTATTCTTGATGAACGCATGATTGCCGCTCAGCGTCAGGGTCGTATCAGTTTTTACCTGGCCTCCCGGGGTGAAGAAGCTGAAAGCGTGGCTTCTGCCGCCGCGCTGGATGCCGGTGACATGATCATGGGCCAGTACCGTGAGCAGGGCGCTTTAGCATATAGAGGTTTTACCGTTGAACAGTTTATGAATCAGCTGTTTTCTAACGAGAAAGACTTAGGTAAAGGCCGTCAGATGCCGGTTCACTACGGTTGCGCTGACTTAAACTTCATGACCATATCGTCGCCTTTGGGAACGCAAATTCCACAGGCAACAGGTTATGCGTTTGGTCAGAAAATGGATAAAACCGAAAAGTGCACTATCTGTTACTTTGGTGAAGGCGCAGCATCTGAAGGTGACTTCCACGCCGCTCTGAACATGGCATCGGTTTATAAAGTGCCGGTTATCTTCTTCTGCCGTAATAATGGTTACGCTATTTCTACACCAGCGCAAGGCGAGCAGTATGCTGGTGACGGTATCGCACCGCGTGGTATTGGTTATGGTATGAAAACCATACGTATTGATGGTAACGACGTTTTCGCTGTGTTGAAGGCAACGCAGGAAGCTCGTCGTTTAGCTGTAGAAGAAAACGAGCCTGTATTGATTGAAGCTATGTCATATCGTATGTCAGGTCACTCTACGTCAGATGACCCTACAGGTTATCGTACTCGTGATGAAGAAGCAGACTGGCAGGCCAAAGACCCACTTGAACGTTTGCAGAAGTGGATGATGAATGAAGGCTGGTTGGATAAAGATCACGTTGAAGAGCATCACGCAGAAGTAAAAGCGAAAGTTCTGGCAGCATTAAAAGAGTCAGAAAAAGTACCGGTCCCGCACATTGATGAACTGATCAATGATGTTTACGACGAACCGACTGACATGCTGAAAGAGCAGTTAGACGAGTTAAAAGAGCACATCCGCAAATACCCGGATGCCTACAGTAAAACGTCGGGGAGACTGGACTAATGGCTAAAATGAATTTACTACAGGCCATCAACAGCGCGCTAGACCTGGCGATGGCCAAACATGACAACGTATACAGTTTTGGTGAAGATACTGGTGGTTTTGGCGGTGTATTCCGTGCAACCTCAGGTTTGACCGAAAAATACGGCAAACATCGCAACTTTAATACACCCTTGGTTGAACAAGGCATTATTGGTTTTGCCAATGGTCTTGCTTCGCAGGGTAGCTTTGCTATTGCTGAAATTCAGTTCGGTGACTACATATTCCCGGCATTTGACCAAATTGTGAATGAGACGGCCAAGTTCCGTTATCGTTCAGGTAATGAGTTCAACGTTGGTGGTTTAACCATTCGTACACCGTACGGTGGCGGTATCGCCGGTGGTCATTACCACTCACAGTCTCCGGAAGCCTACTTTGCGCATACGCCGGGCATTAAAATTGTGACTCCACGTAACCCGTACGAAGCAAAAGGGTTACTGCTGAGCGCTATTTTTGATAAAAACCCGGTGTTATTCATGGAGCCGAAGCGGTTGTACCGCGCCTCAACAGGTGAGGTTCCTGAAGAAGAATACACTATTCCACTAGGCAAAGCTGACGTGGTCAAAGAAGGTACAGATATTACCGTTCTTGGCTGGGGCGCGCAGATGGAAATGACCGAAAAAGCAGTTGAAAAAGCCGAAGAAGATGGCGTTTCATGCGAAGTGATTGACTTGCGCACCATCTCCCCGTGGGATGTTGAAACTGTGACTCAGTCAGTTCTGAAAACCGGACGCCTGGTGATTAGCCAGGAAGCACCTATTACCGGTGGTTTTGCCAGCGAAATCGCGGCAACCGTTCAGGACAAATGCTTCTTGTATCTTGAGTCTCCAATTGCCCGTGTTTGCGGTATCGATGTACCGTATCCGCTGTGTCATGAGAAAGAGTACATGGCTGATCATTTGAAGATTTATGAAGCGATCAAACGCTCAATGAACTACTAAGGACCCATCGACATGAGTAAAGACTTTATTCTGCCCGATATCGGCGAAGGGATCGTAGAGTGCGAAATCGTTGAGTGGCTGGTTGCCGAAGGTGACGAGGTTAAAGAAGACCAACCTGTGGTTGAGGTAATGACCGATAAAGCCATGGTTGAGATCCCGGCTAAAGACGACGGCGTTGTAGAAAAGCTGTATTACCAGAAAGGTGATATCGCTAAGGTCCACGAGCCGTTATTTGCCATTAAGCCAGCTGACGGCTCTTCTGATGAGTCGCCGGCCAAAGAAAAAGACAGCGCGCCGGCTAAAAAAGAAGAATCGAAAACTGAGCAAAAACAAACCTCAGCCGGTGGCGATACAACCGACTTTATTTTGCCGGACATTGGCGAAGGTATTGTTGAATGTGAAATTGTTGAATGGCTGGTGTCTGAAGGCGATGAAGTAAAAGAAGACCAGCCGGTTGTTGAAGTCATGACGGACAAAGCAACGGTTGAAATTCCGGCGAAAGACGACGGTACCGTGGTTAAGCTGTATCACAAGAAGGGTGATATTGCGGAAGTACACAAGCCGTTGTTTGCGTTGAAGCCCGCGGGTGGCGTTCAAGAATCGGATTCAAATGCTCCGCAGAGTCATGTTGAACCTGAGTCTAAGACACCGTCATCGGATTCCAAAGCAGAGGCTGAACCGCCAGCGAAAGCACGTCAGGGCAAAGCCATTGCAAGCCCGGCAGTACGCCGCCTGGCACGTGAGAACGATATTAATATTGCGGAAGTATCGGGTTCGGGTAAAAAAGGCCGGGTTCTGAAGCAAGATATTGAAGCCTTTAAGTCAGGTGACCAGAAAGCGCAGACAACAACTGATAGTCAGCCGTCACAAAAAACGGCTACTACTGGTGGTACTCGTACCGAGGCTATCCGCGGTGTGAAAGCGGCTATGGCTAAGCAAATGATGAGCTCGGTCAGCACCATTCCTCATTTCACTTACGCGGATGAGTTTGATGTTACTGAGCTAATCGCATTGCGTGAAAAGCTGAAAGAGCAGTACAAAGAGAAAGGTATTCGTTTAACTGTAATGCCATTCTTCATTAAAGCTCTTTCGCTGGCACTGAAAGAATTCCCGGTGATGAACGCACAGGTGAATGAAGACTGTACTGAGATCACTTACTTTGATGACCACAACATTGGCATGGCCGTTGATACCAAAATTGGCCTGTTAGTACCTAACGTCAAACAGGTACAAAACAAGAGCATTATTGATGTAGCCAATGAAGTCACTCGTCTGACTCAGGCATCGCGCGAAGGCAAGTTGCCGCAAGCCGATATGAAAGGCGGTACCATCAGCATTTCAAACATCGGCGTTATTGGCGGTACAGTGGCAACTCCTATCATCAATAAGCCGGAAGCTGCGATTGTCGCTTTAGGTAAAGTGCAGGAACTGCCGCGCTTTGATGCTAACGGCAACGTTGTTGCCCGTAAGATAATGACGGTAAGCTGGTCAGGCGACCATCGCATTATCGATGGTGGTACCATTGCCCGTTTCAACAAACTCTGGCAAGAATACCTCGAAGACCCAACCAGCATGCTGGTAAACATGGTCTGAGATAAAGGCTAGGCTCCTACGGACATTGCGCTCCGCTAGGAGCCAAGACCCTCTGATACAGGAGACGCAACGAGCTCATCCATGAGGGCTTGACGAAGGCCATCTCTGGCCTTCGACACTCCTGTATCAGAGGGTCTTAACTCCTGGCGCTACACACACTATCCGTAGGAGCCTTAACACTTCCTTTCCCCTTATTTTCTATAGCTGTGCTATGGTTTTCTTATCTGAGAAGTATCGAGAGCCAGCATGTTTGAAATTATTTATTTTTCTCTAGCCGCAGTGCTGATGGTGCTGACTTTGGCACCGTTGTCGAGGTCGCAGGTTTGGTGGATACGGGGTCTGGACTTCCCGCGTTTGCAGCTGTCGGTGTTATTAGCGGCCTTGCTGGTTGTGGGTCTGGTTGTTATTCGTGACTGGACGTCTGTTACTGCTATTGCTTTGGGGCTCCTCATTGGTTGTTTAGTTTGTCAGCTATGGTGGGTTGTGCCTTATACGTTTTTCTTTCCTAAGGAAGTTGAAGCTGTCCGGGCGGGTAGTCATTACGAGCGTTTACGTATTATGACGGCCAATGTTCTTACCCCTAACCATAATAGCGATGGCTTGATTAAGCTTGTTCATGATTTTACGCCAGATGTACTGGTCACGCTTGAGTCGGATGACTGGTGGCAGGAACGGTTAGATGTAATTGAAAAGGATTATCCGTGTACGGTAAAGGTACCTCTGGACAACCTCTATGGTATGCATGTGTATTCTCGTTATGTTTTGTCTGACGTTAATGTCGAGTATTTGGTAGAAGATGACAAACCTTCAATACATTGTTTTATCGAACTGCCTTGCGGACAGAGAGTAAAAGCGCATTTTGTGCATCCGGCGCCACCGAGTCCATCTGAGAATGAAGAGTCGGAAGAGCGGGATGCCGAACTGGTGCTGGTTGCTCGTAGGGTAGAGCCGGAGAAATACCCAACCATAGTCACCGGAGACTTGAACGACGTTGCCTGGTCACGTACCACGCTTCTTTTCAGAAAAATCAGTAGCTTGTTAGACCCTAGAATTGGGCGCGGTATGTTCAATACCTTTCATGCGGAATATTGGTTTGCACGCTGGCCGCTCGACCATATTTTCCACAGCCACCATTTTGCTTTGGTTTCAATGACGCGTTTACCGGGCTTTGGTTCCGATCATTTTCCGTTACTGACGGAGCTTGCTTTGGCACCGGGAGAGAACGGTGTGGATGACGGCCCTTCACCAGATGAAGAGGACAAAGAAGCCGCCGATGAGATTGTGAACAAGGCTATGGCTTAAGCTTACGCCGAAAGTGAATACGTTGAACTAACAGTCCGAAAATGATGAGCATAAGGCCAACAAGGGTGCTTGGATAAATGGTTTCGCCAATTACTACTGAGAGCAGCAACAGTGAGATAAAAGGCGAAATAAAAATAAGGTTACTGATAAGCGCCGTATTGGTAGCTGTCTTCATAGCTTTTAACCAGAATAAGAAGGTTATTCCCATTTCAAATAAGCCTACGTAGCTTACCGCTGCCCAACCCTGCCAGGGTATTGCAGACCAGTCACTCCAGATAAAACTAGCCACAATGAGTATGGGTAAAGCCAGGCCAAAGGAAAGTACTAAGCTCACGACGGAGTCGGCGTTGCGGCGTGTATTCAGGATCCAGTAACCAGCCCACAAGAAAGTGGAAATTAACGCTAGCGTAACGCCCCAGGGGTCACTGAAGCTAAGAGCCAGCACATTACCTCGTGTGGCAATAACCAAAACGCCAAAATAACCTAAGGCGCAGGCAATCCAGTCGCGACGACGTATGCTTTGTTTTAAAAACAGCGCGGCCATAATACTAAGGGCAATGGCCCAGGTGTAATTAAGTGGCTGGGCTTCGGAAGCCGGCAATAGTTTATAAGCCTGAAAAAGCACCAGGTAGTAAATTAGTGGATTAATAAGCCCCATCAGCAGGTAATACAGAGGCATTTTACGCAGCTCAAGTATCAGCTCAGAGTTTTTTTTCTGAATAAAGCAGACCAGCGCTAGAATGACAAAAGATACCGTGCTGGCAGCCGTGACCATCTGCAGTGGTGTCATGTACTGAAGAGTTATTTTAAATGCAGTAGCGACCGTTGACCATAACAGTACGGCGATGATCGCATAAGCAAAAGCTTGTTTATCAGCGGCTATGGTGTGATGGCATGATGTCCCCTTAACTCATACGTCGATGAGCACTGCAGCTTGTTGATGTTCAATCCAGACCAGCGCATTCTGCTGGTACTCTCGTGCCAGGTCAATGGCTGTTTCCTGACTGAGTCCTAAAATCATAAAGCTGGCTTCCGGCGGCCATTGTTGGTCGCGGTCCTGTCCTGCACCAGAAAAGCAGTAAACTTGGCTTAATTTCTCTAAATGAGTGGCTAATTGTTTGTTTCTGCGTTTATTTTCGTCATCTGCGAGCAGTTGGCTTTGGGGGTTACAGGCTGTGATAAAAGCACCCGTAGTGCAGCCGAAACGTTCACATAAGCGGTTAAAGTCATTATTCTTCCGCCCTATATTCAGAGTGATTGTCTTGTCATCAACTGTGAACCAGTAATCTGTATTCTTATAATGGCTTAGCAGTTCTTTATCCATGTTTTGACCGGAGTATCAATGTTGATTAGAGTACATTGTAAGAGTTTAGCCTTAATCGTGAAGAGGTTCTATGAACCCCAGTATTAGTGTGATCACCTTAGGCGTTGATGATTTGAAACGTTCGTTGGCGTTTTATCAGGACGGCCTGGGTTGGGAAACCGACGGCATTATAGGTGAAGAGTTTGAGCATGGTGCCGTGGTGTTCTTTAAATTACCCAGTGGGCTCAGATTGGCGTTATGGCCACGTAAAAGTATTGCGGCAGAAATGGGCGTGGATGTCGCTCGTGCGGCTAATGAAGTTCTGCTGAGCCATAATGTCAGTTCCCGGAGTTCGGTTGATGACGTTATGGTAGAAGCGGAACGAGCAGGGGCTGAGATTATTAAACCCGCGAAAGACTTATTCTGGGGCGGCTACGGGGGCTTTTTTAAAGACCCGGATGGGCATATTTGGGAAGTTACCTGGAACCCTGCCTGGAATTAAAACCGGTAAGCGAACTCACCGGTTAGCTAACATTTTTCTGAGTAACCCCGGGAAGAAGCGTTGTAGTAGCGGTGCTACTTTGCTCATGCCTTTGCCGCTGATGACTTCCGCTTTATTGCTTTCAATAGCGCGGATAATATCGGCGGCGCATTGCTCAGGACTAATGCCGCTGGCGTTGTCCTGGTCTTCTTTCCCTCTTAAAGAGCCGTCGCCGGTCAGTGCGTTGTGCGCTATTTGTGTATGTACAAAGCCGGGAAGCACCGTGGTGCAACGCACATTGTGCTCGGCCATTTCCGCTCGCAGGCAGTCCATATAGCCAATGACTGCGAACTTAGCACCTGAATAACCACTGCGTAGTTTGGTTCCAACTTTGCCTGCCACACTAGAAACGGTGACAATATGGCCATTACGGCGCTTTACCATGTCAGCTAATACCACCTGGTTTAACGCCACTACCGAGAAGTAATCGACCTCCATCAGCGCTCTGTATACAGTGAGATCAGTTTCCATAGCCAGGCTGCGCTGAGAAACACCGGCGTTATTAATAAGTATGTCGACCGATGTATTTTTCAATGCCGCAGAAGCTGTTTCTTTGGCTTTCTCAGGCTGGCTTAAGTCCAGAGCTAATACCTGATGCTGTGCGCTGTTTGGAAGGCTCTGTCGTAACTCTTCCAACTGCTGCTCACGGCGTGAGCTTAAAATCAGTCTGGCACCCTGATTGGCTAACTGACCTGCCAAAGCCAGACCGATGCCCGAAGAGGCACCGGTTAGCCAGACTGTTTTATTATTAACAGAGGTCATGAGCTTAGCCCGCCGGGTAAACGTAGTTTGCCTGAATACCGAGAGGGAACCCGAGTGTCCAATATAGAATCAGGAACGCTGACCACAAAATCAACAGAGCGATAGTGTAAGGCAGCATCATCGCAACCAATGTGCCAATGCCGGTGCCTTTTACGTAACGTTGGCAGTAAAGCACAACCAGCGGGAAGTAGGGCAGCAACGGAGTAATGATATTACTGGATGAATCACCGACGCGATAAGCAGCCTGAGTTAAATCCGGTGAGTAACCCAGCTGCATTAGCATGGGCACAAAAATAGGTGATATCAAAGCCCATTTTGCTGAAGCTGAACCCACAAACAGGTTGATAAATGCTACCAGAATGACGATGCCGACCATGGTAACTCCACCGGACAGCTCCAGGCTGGCCAGGAAGTTCGCGCCTTTAACGGAAATTAGCGTACCGAGCTGAGAGTCACCGAAGGCTTTAATAAATAAGGCACAGAAGAACGCCATGACCATATAGTAAGCCATACCTTCCATCGACTTGGTCATTGCGCCGATAACGTCCTGCGAGTTGGTAAAGTTACCGGAAACGTAGCCATGAACAATGCCCGGAATAATAAACAGCAGGAAAATAAGCGGAACAATCATGCCCATAAGAGGGGCTGAGTAGGATGCCAATTCACCCGTTGCCGGGTCAGCTAATGGTGTATTTTCAGCCGTTGCGGAAAAATACAATAAGGCCAAACCTACGGCCATGGTAATTACGCCCGCGTAAAACGCTTTGCGGTCACGTGGGGAAACATCATCCAGTGCAGGCATATCCTCGCATCACCGTCAATTTCGGCACCGCGTAACCGTGGTTCAACCACCTTATCGGTCAGGAACCAGCCAATAGCGACAACGATAACTGACGAAGCGGCGGTAAAGTAATAGTTGTTTAATGGGTTTAACTGCATATCCGCATCAATAATTTGTGCTGCACTTTCAGTAAAGCCTTGCAGTAACGGGTCAATAGCGGAAGGAACAAAGTTGGCACTGAAGCCACCGGAAACACCGGCGAAAGCGGCGGCAATACCGGCCAATGGATGTCTACCGGCAGCGTAGAAAATAACACCACCCAAAGGAATAACCAGTACATAGCCAGCATCAACGGCGGTATGGCTGACAATAGCAACCAGAATCAGCACTGGCGTCAGCAGCATTTTGGGCGTGACGTTCAGCATTAACTTAATGGCGACATTAATAAAACCTGAGCGCTCGGCTACGCCGACACCCAACATGGCAACCAGCACAACACCTAAAGGCGCAAAGCCCATAAAGGTGTCAACCATATTGGCAAGGAATGCGGCCATTTCGGTACCACTTAATAGGTTAGTAACGCCTATTGTGTCCCCGGTTAGCGGGTGTTTCTCGTCAAAGCTGACGCCGGATAATAGCCAGGACATTGCCCAGACAATAACGAGCAGGCCAAAAAACATAACGGCCGGGTCAGGTAGTTTATTACCGACCTTTTCAACGCCATCAAGAAGGCGGTTAAGCAGACTGTCCGGCTTTTCCTTTTGTGAACGGTCTGGTTGTGGAGATTGAGCCATGGTGTAACCCCTGATTGTTATTTTATTGGTCTAATTATTATGCGCAGGTATCATAACCATTATTGTGCAGCGGAACAAAGCAAACAAGGTGAAAAAAGTGTCAATGATTTGTGGTACAGATGAAGCCGGTCGGGGGCCTATTGCAGGGCCGGTTGTGGCGGCAGCGGTGATACTGGATCCGGAGAATCCAGTTGAAGGGCTAAACGACTCGAAAAAGCTGAGCGAGAAAAAGCGCGAGAAGCTCAGTCTGGAAATAAAGGAAAAGGCGCTTTACTGGGCCATTGCTCAATCTGATCCTGATGAAATTGAGGCTATTAATATTCTTTGGGCGTCGATGAAAGCCATGCAAAGAGCCATTGAAGCACTTCCAGTTAAGCCTGACATGGTTTTAGTGGACGGTAACCGGGTGCCTGAATTAAACGTCCCTGCAAAAGCTATAGTGGGAGGAGACGCGAGTGAACAGTGCATTGCAGCAGCATCGATTTTAGCGAAAGTGGAACGGGACAGACAGATGCTAAAGTGGCATGAACTCTACCCACAGTATGAATTTGACAAGCACAAGGCTTATGGCACTCCCAAGCACCTTGAACTATTAGAAAAGTATGGGCCGTGCCCTATACATCGCAAGGGCTTTAACCCAGTAAAGCGTGTGCTCGCAAACTTGTGATTTAACCTGAATATTCATACAATACAGGCCTATTCATTGAGCTCTTTTAGGAAGTTGGAAGCCACCATGCAGTCTATCCCACACGTTGATATGCGTCGTTACCATGACGACTTTGATGCCTTTACTCAAGATGTAGGCAACGGTTATGAGAAATATGGCTTTATTGCCTTAACTCAGCACGGAGTTGATACAACGCTTATTGAACGGGCACTGGATACCTGCCGTGAGCTTTTCGCGTTACCGGAAAACATTAAGAAGCAATATCATCGTCCGGGCGAGGGTGGCGCGCGCGGCTATACTCCTTTTGGTACCGAGGTTGCTAAAGACGCGACGCATGTTGATTTGAAAGAGTTCTGGCATGTGGGCCGGGAAGTGGAAGGTGAGCCGGCTTACCCACAGTTGTTACCTAACGTGTGGCCGCAGGAACTGCCTAAGTTTAAGGACGACATGCTTGCTATATACGCGGCATTAGATAAGCTGGGTAATCAGGTACTGGATGCTTTAGCCGTTTATTTAGGTCAACCGCAGGACTTTTTCCGAAATAAGGTTAACAACGGCAATTCAATTCTGCGTCCTTTGCATTATCCGCCTATTATTGATGAAGATACCCCTTCTGTTCGCGCCGGCGCACATGAAGATATTAACGTTTTAACCTTATTAGTGGGTTCGCGTGAGCCAGGGCTGGAAGTTTTAGCTAAAGACGGGACGTGGGTACCAGTAACAATTATCGAAGGTGCTATTATCTGTAATGTGGGTGATATGCTACAGCGGCTGACCAATCATGTGTTGCCATCCACGACGCATAGGGTAGTTAACCCTCCCGCACCATACAATGCTAAATCACGTTACTCTATTCCGTTCTTTTTGCACTTTAATCCGGATGTGATGATTACGCCTTTGGAAAGCTGTATTTCCGAAGAAAATCCGCAGCGCGATGAACCGATTACTGCGGATGACTATCTAATGCAACGCTTACGTGAAATTGGGTTGATAAAAGACTAAAAGGATCAGCTGGTGAAAACAGGCGAGTTTAATTTAAAACGTATGGTTCGAGGGTGGACGGCTGTTGCAGCTTCTGCGCTGTTAATCAGTTGTGCCTCAGCTCCTCAGGAGCCCCAAAGCAATAAGTTCCAATTAACGCTGTTACACATTAATGATCATCACTCCACTTTGGCGCCAAAACAGCAAACTCTGGTTTGGGGTGATCAGGAGTGGCAGGTTGAAGCAGGCGGTTTCCCAAGGGTTGCGGCTCAACTTAAGGCGCTCCGAAAAGCGAATAACAATGTGCTGACCCTGCATGCTGGCGATGCTCTTACTGGTAGCTTGTATTTTACGTTATTTGGCAGTGAAGCCGACGCCCGTATGATGAATAACGTGTGTTTTGATGCTTTCACGATTGGTAATCACGAGTTTGATAATGGCGATGCAGGGCTGGTCAAGTTTCTGCAGCAGTTGGGCACTGAACGTTGTCCGACAGCTAAGCTGGGGGCGAACATTAAGCCTAAAGTGGGCGATTCCCCTTTAACACCGAACCGTGATTGGGAGATGTTCAAACCCTATACCGTTGTTGAGCGTAATGGTGAGGAAATTGCCATTATTGGTCTGGATATCGCCAGTAAAACTAAAAAATCGTCACAGCCCGATGAAACTACTGAGTTTTTAGATGAACTGGAAACGGCACGTAAATATGTTGCCGAAGTTCAACAGCAAGGCATTGAGAAAATTGTCCTGCTGACTCATATTCAGTACGAACGTGACAAAGAGCTGGTGCAGCAACTGCCTGGCGTCGATATTGTTATTGGCGGTGACTCACACACCTTACTGGGTGATTTCAGCGGTTTTGGAATGGAATCTGATGGACCCTACCCAACTGAGTTAACAAATGCCGATGGCGACAAAGTTTGTCTTGCTCATGCTTACCAGTATTCACTCGTAGTTGGTGAAATGCAGGCGTTTTTTGACGGTGACAAAATTGAAGAATGCGGTGGCCGGCCGCACTACCTCTTGAGTAATGATATTCAAGTGAGTGACGGCATTGTGACAACTTATGAACCCATCAAGACTGCATTGGAAGAAAGTGGTGTGTTCAGCTTTGTCGAGCCGGATGCTGAGCTGCAGAATATGCTGGAAGATTATCAAAGCAAAGTTGAGGACTTTTCTGCTGAAGTGTTAGCGCAAGTTCCGCAACAAATTTGCAGTCAGGAAATTGATTTACCACGACGCGACGGCTGCGCTGATGTAATGAGTTCAGGTGCTCATCGCCTGGTAGCCGAAGCCTTTTTGCATTCAGTGCCGGAGGCCGACTTTGCGATACAAAACGGTGGTGGCGTAAGGTCTGATATTAGTGAGGGAGATTTCACAGTCGGTGACGCATTTAACGTACTGCCTTTTGCGAATACGCTGGTGAAACTGGAGCTCAGTGGTTCTGAGTTCAAGCAGGCAATGGAAGAGGCGTTAGCTTATTCAGTCTCTGACGGCGGCTCAACACGAGCGTACCCTTATGGTGCCGGTATTCGTTACTCGGTTGATTTAACCAAAGAAAAGGGCAGCCGTGTGTCTAATCTGCAGGTGTGGGATAAAGGCAGCAACAGTTGGCAACCAATGATGGCAAGGGCAACCTATGTCATGGTCACCAATAGCTTTATTGCCGGTGGTCAGGATGGTTATGATACGTTTTATCGTGTCAGTGAGCGAGGTCGGGCCCGCAATACAGGAATAGACTACGCTGAGTCTTTGGTGAATTATGCCCGTACTCAGGACGTATTAAAACGCCCAGAGGATTTTGCAACACAGTCTTACGTTCCTGCCGGAGATAATTAGTGGCTCGACAGTTCGAGCCTGCACCTGTTTCAGATAACGCCAGATTTGATTTTATTGTTGTCATTCTGGCGTTATTGACGGCTTTTGCCCCGCTTTCCATCGATATGTATCTGCCGGCATTCAGCGCTATTGCGTCTGATTATGCAACCGATACACATCACGTTGAGTTATCACTGACTGCCTTTTTCTTCGGTCTTTTTATTGGTCAGTTACTTTACGGTACTGCGACTGATAAGTTCGGACGCAAGAACCCGTTGTATATCGGGCTGGCAATCTACGTGGTGACGTCTATTGGTTGTGCTTTTGCCCCGGACATTCAGTGGCTTGTCGTTTTACGCTTTTTCCAGGCCATTGGGGCCTGTGCCGGTATTGTTATTGCCCGGGCGGTGGTGCGTGACTTATACACACCACAAGCATCAGCCCGTGTGTTCTCTTTTCTCATTCTTGTTATGGGCGTCGCGCCTATTCTGGCCCCGTTATTTGGGGCTTATGTAACGGAATGGATGGGTTGGCGCGCTTTGTTTCTGATTGTGGCTGCATTGGGCGTTGCGTCAGCGGTAACCATTCACTTTGTCATGCCGGAAACGCGGGGGCGCCGCTACGATGTGCGTATGCGGAACACCGGCAGCACCTATTGGTCAGTGCTTCGCGATCCGTCTTTTCTTCGTTATTCGTTAACAGGTGCTATCGCTCAGTCGGGTCTGTTTGCTTACATCACTGGTTCGCCGAAAATGTTTATAGAAGTTTTCGGTCTTTCGCCAACTCACTACAGTTGGTTATTTGGTCTGAATGCTATTGGTATTATCGGGCTTTCTCAATTAAATGGTTGGTTGTTGAAGTACCATTCCTCTCGCAAAATTCTTAATGTTTCTTTGCCTATGCTGGCAATAGTTTCGGTCATAATGTGTGTTATGGCTTACTTAAATGCGAGCTTCTGGGGAATTTTGCTGCCTTTATTCGCCTATATTTCAACGCTTGGTTTGGTTTTCCCCAATGCTATGGCCGGGGCTTTGGCAGAACAAAAAGAACGGGCGGGCTCAGCCTCGGCGGTAACCGGCAGTTTACAGTTTTTAATTGCCGGTTTGGTGTCTGCCGGGGTGAGTCAGGCTGGTTCGTTTACTGACTACGCTATGGCGTGGGTGATAGGTGTGGCCGGCTTATTAGCGGTTATTGCATACCGCGTAATGCGCCGGCCAGAATAGTTTTTTTAATTATAGAAAGTCGGTGCTGCAGGCCCAACAGGGAAACCGAACACAAACACCCACAGGAAGAAAAGTACTGACCAACCGACAAAGAAGACCATAGAGTATGGCAGCATCATGGCAATCAGGGTCCCTATACCCAAGTCCTTCTTATAACGAGCGGCGACTGCCAATATCAAACCGAAGTAGCTCATCATAGGGGTAATGATGTTCGTTACCGAGTCACCAATACGGTAGGCGGCCTGAATAACCTCCGGCGAGTAGCCAATCAGCATAAGCATAGGTACGAAGATAGGCGCAGTAATAGCCCACTGTGCCGAAGCCGAGCCCAGCATTAAGTTAACGAAGCCGCAAACCATAATGAAGAACAAGAAAATGATAGGACCGGTCATGCCAATATTGGTCAGGAACTCGGCACCGTTAATGGCAAAAATGGTTCCGAAGTTAGTCCATTTAAAGAAGTTGACGAATTGTGCGGCAAAAAACACCAACACAATGTACATGCCCATAGTACTCATACTGTGCGACATAGCGTCAATGACATCACGGTCGGTTCGCATGGTTTCAACGGTGCGACCATAAACATAACCCGGAATGGCAAAGAAGAAGAAGATGTAAACCACAACGCCCTTGAGGAACGGGGAGCCTGTGACTTCACCGGTTTCAGGGTGGCGCAGAATGCCCCATTCAGGCACGACCGTTAACGCCAGAATGCCGGCGAGAATCAACACACTGATACCAGCGTAAATTAGCCCGCGTTTTTCTTTTTGGTTGAGTGGATCCATGGACGATTGATCGGATAAATCAATAGAGGCTTCGTCTTTGTTGTATTTGCCCAGTTTTGGCTCAACAATTTTGTCTGTGATCAAAGCACCCATAATGGCAATCAAGAAGGTGCTGACCATCATAAAGTACCAGTTGGCTTCGGCGCCGACGGTATAGCTTGGGTCGATTATTTTAGCGGCTTCTTCGGTAATGCCCGACAGTAAAGGGTCAACCGTTCCAATTAGCAGGTTGGCACTGTAACCGGCAGAGACGCCGGCAAAAGCTGCTGCAAGACCAGCCAGGGGGTGACGACCCAGTCCATAAAAAATCATGGCAGCAAGAGGTACCAGAACCACGTAACCAAGCTCGGCCGCGGTATTGGAAACGACACCGGCGAAGACCACAGTAACGGTAATAAGACGTGGCGGGGCTTTCATAACCAGTCCGCGCATGGCGGCTGAGATTAAGCCCGAACGTTCAGCAACGCCCACACCCAAAAGAGCGACCAAAACCGTACCTAAAGGCGTGAACCCGGTAAAGTTAGTGACCAGGTTGGTCACAATGCGTTGTATCCCTTCAGCATTCAGTAAGCTGACGGCTTTTATAACGGTTTCGCCGTCTCTGGGGTCTATTGCGCTGACACCGAAGTAAGCGGCAATGCCACTAATGAAAATAATGAAGAGGCAGAACAGAGCGAATAAGGTAATTGGGTGGGGTAACAGATTACCGAGCCACTCAACGGTATCAAGAAAACGGGTAAACCAACCGCGCTTGCTGGTTGCGTTGTAGTCGTTATTGGGAGACTGCATAACTCACGCCTTTATTATAAGTTTTTAAACCAGCGCAAGATTCTAGCATAAAAAAAAGGCGCCGCTGAAACCAGGGCGCCGTTTTTACTTAGAGGTTAGCGATTATGCCGCTTCACCTTTCTTTAGATTTTTTAATGCGTAATCAAATGCTGCTTTACCGGCTAACAGATCTTCCGGAGCAAAGTCATCAACATTGATGGTACGTAAGCGACCCGCTTCAGTGCGCTCTAGTAACGCAACTTCATCGTCGCTTAGTACGCCCAGCTCTTTACCTTTAGCACCAATTTGGTCTAACTGAGTAAAGCTAAAGCGTTTACCGGCTGCTTTGCAGACTTTGTCGTACAACGGCTCGGCAGCAATGACGTCTTGCAGTGTTTGCTCAAGGAAACCGAAGTGACCTTCAGGGCTCAGGAACTGACCTTCGCCTAAGCGTGTGCGTACGTCATTAGGTGACATCAGCATACGGGCAATTTTGTGATCGTTCTTGTCTGAAGGACGTTTAGCAATGCGGCCTAACGGGTACATTACTGCACGCATGAAGCTACCAACACCACCAAAGTTTGCCAGCATTTCCAGCTGTGCTTCCTGCAGCTTATGCAAGGTATCCTGCATAGCCCAGTGAACTAACGGCAGGTCTTCTTTAATGCGGCCCTGGTCATGGAAACGCTTCAGAATACAAGAACCAATGTACAAGTAGCTAAGCATGTCGCCTAAGCGTGCAGAAACGCGCTCTTTGCGTTTGAGGCTGCCACCCAGTTTACCCATAGCAATGTCTGACAATAACGCCATGTTGGCACTAAAGCGGTTCATCTGCTGATAGTATTTACGGGTTTCGTCGCTTGCCGGAACAGAGCTCAGACGGTGACCACCAAAGCCATAAAATACCGAGCGAACGAAATTACTCATGGCAAAACCAATATGACCAAATACGGCTTTATCAAACTTTTTCAGAGCTTCAGGCCCTTGTTCCGCTGATGCTTCCATTTCTTTTAAAACAAACGGATGACAACGGATGGCGCCCTGGCCGTAGATCATCATGCTACGAGTCAGAATGTTGGCGCCTTCAACGGTAATAGCAACCGGGACACCCTGGTAACCACGGCCTAAGTAGTTATTCGGACCTAAACAGATGCCTTTACCACCATGGATGTCCATAGCGTCGTCCATGCAAGAACGTAACTTTTCAGTCATGTGGTATTTTGCAATGGCGCCGATAACCGAAGGCTTTTCGCCCAGGTCAATACCTTTGGTCGATAACATGGTAACCGCGTCCATCAGGTAAGCGTTACCAGCAATGCGTGCCATTGGCTCTTCAACACCTTCCATTTTACCGATAGGCAATTTGAACTGACGACGGATGCGGGAATACGCACCGGTTGCCAGAGCAATCGATTTAATGCCACCGGCGCTGTTTGACGGTAGAGTGATTGAACGGCCGACTGACAGACATTCAACCAGCATACGCCAGCCTTTACCGGCATTTTTCTGGCCGCCAATAATGTAATCTAATGGAACGAATACGTCGTTACCGCGAATAGGACCGTTCTGGAACGGGACGTTAAGCGGAAAGTGACGGCGACCTATTTCAACACCTTTAGTGTCACGAGGAATAAGGGCACAGGTAATACCCAGCTCTTCTTCTTCACCAATAAGGTTGTCAGGGTCGTACATTTTGAATGCCAGACCTAGTACAGTAGCGACTGGCGCTAACGTGATGTAGCGCTTGTCAAAGTTCAGTTTGATACCGACGATTTCTTCGCCGTTCCATTCGCCTTTACAGACTACACCTGAATCAGGAATAGCACCGGCGTCAGAGCCAGCTTCCGGGCTGGTCAGTGCGAAACATGGAATTTCGTCACCGCTGGCTAAGCGAGGCAGGTAATGGTCCTGCTGTTCTTTGGTACCATAATGCTGCAACAACTCGCCCGGGCCTAATGAGTTAGGTACACCGACGGTTGAAGCCAGTACCGTACTAACGCCGGCCAGCTTCTGTAACACACGAGACTGCGCGTAAGCAGAAAACTCCAGACCACCGTATTCTTTCTTGATGATCATGGCGAAGAATTTCTCATCCTTCAGGTACTGCCAGACATGCTCGGGCATATCCGTTAGTTCGTGTGTGACTTCCCAGTCGTTCAGCATTTTACAGACTTCTTCACAGGGGCCTTCTAAGAAAGCTTTTTCTTCAGCCGTTAATTCGGCCTTAGGTACGTCGTGAAGTTTTTTCCAGTCAGGGTCGCCGCTGAACAAGTCACCATCCCACCATACGGTGCCGGCTTCCAGTGCATCGCGCTCGGTGTCAGACATTTCTGGCATTACCTTGCGATATGCGCTAAGAATAGGCTTAGTCAGCAGATTCAAACGAACCGGTGCTAAGTTGAGTGGTACCAGCACAATGGCTAAGATAACCCAAAGAACCGGGCCAACAATGTCGATTGCGCTACCAATAGCGAACATAATAACTAAACCGGCGCTGAACATAGCCAGGCTGGCTCGTTTGTAAATTAATGCAGCCGCAACTAAAACAGTAGCGACAATCCAAAGTGCAATACTCATAGTGTAATACTCCGACTTGGAGGTCTGACCAGTGATACTGTGCAAGTTAGATCAACGAGCGGTTATTTTCAAGCAAAAATTGAACGGGCGTTTGAATTTTGTTGTCAATATAAACGTCCAGTAGTAAATAAAGTGGAGAAGTGACAGTGAAAAGGACAGTCAGTTGGCTGGTATCCAGTGTTTTAGTAGGCAGTATGACAATGAGCTATGCCAGCGCCGATAACCATCAAAATGCCGAGCAGTCTATCGAACAGTCGATGAAACCTTATCAGGCTGATTATGTGATCACGCGTGGTGATAGCGAATATGGGGAAGGTTATCGTTACCTGGAAGTGTCGCCTGAGGACGAATGGCAGTTGCGAACGAAGTCCGATATTTCCTGGTTTATTTTGTCCGATACGCGTGAAGCTCGCTCCGTATTTATTGTGGATGAAAAAAATAGCCGATTGGAACCGCGCGAATTTATTTATATGAGAACCGGAACGGGGTCGGATAAGTCCTTTCATGGCGAATTTATAGCGGATGAGAAGAAAGTCCGTAACGTTGATACCGGGCGCATGCTGGATGTGAACTGGGAAGATGCCTTGTTCGATGAAGCCAACGTGACGGAGCAGTTGCGTGTTGATTTAGCCAATGGTTCTGAAGTCTTCGAATACCGGCTTGTTGATGAAAAAGGGAACGAAGATGAGTATCGTTTTGAGGTATTAGCACGAGACCAGCAGTTATCTTTACCTTACGGCGAGGTTAAAGCAATAAAGGTAGGGCGCATAAGGGATAATAACCGGCGTCAGACCTTTTTCTGGTTTGCGCCGGAGCTAAACTATGTGATGGTTAAAATGCAGCAGTTTAAAGAAGGTGACGAGCAAGCGACCATGTCGCTTAAGAGCTTGTCTATGTAAATTAATCTGCTGCGTAGCCTTGGGCGCCTAGCACTTCGCCATCGAGGGTGACGCGCCCACCTTCCAGCTTCAGACGCCCCTGACAGAACCAGTTAACCACCAGTGGATAAATACGATGTTCCTGCTCGTGAACCCGGGCCTGAATATCTTCTACCGTGTCGCCTTCGAAAATAGGAACCTTAGCCTGCAATGCGACGGGGCCTCCATCCAGCTCTTCTGTTACAAAGTGCACACTCACACCATGTTCGGTATCGCCTGCGTCCAAAGCTCTTTGGTGCGTATTCACCCCTTTGTATTTGGGTAACAAAGACGGGTGGATATTAAACATACGGCCTTCGTAGTGGCGCGTAAATTCGCCTGTCAGAATACGCATAAAGCCGGCAAGTACGACCAGATCGGGCTGGTAACTGTCTATCAATGTCTTTAACTCAGCGTCATAAGCTTCACGAGAGTCAAACTCTTTGTGGCTTAATACTCCGGTATCAATGCCTTTAGCCGCAGCTTTCTCTAAACCTTTAGAGGAAGCTTTATTGGAAATAACCGCAACCACTTCACCGGCGACTTTACCTTCTTCACAGGCCTGTTGAATGGCCTGCATGTTACTGCCCGTGCCTGAAATTAGAACAACAATACGCTTCATTAGTGAGTCTCGTCGGCCAGAATGTCGACTTGCTCTTCACCTTCAGCTGCATTGGCAATACGGCCAATTTTCCAGGCGTCTTCGCCTGCATCGGTCAGAATGTGGATGGCTTTGTCTGCGTGCTCGTTTGGAACCGCAATAACCATACCCACACCACAGTTAAAGGTGCGGTACATTTCTTTCATGCTGACATTGCCGTTTTCTTTTAACCAGTCGAAGATAACCGGCCAGTCCCAGCTGTTGCCATCAATAACGGCTTTACTACCTTTAGGCAGTACGCGAGGGATATTTTCCCAGAAGCCACCACCGGTAATGTGTGACAACGCGTGTACCGGTACGTGTTTAATCAATTCCAGAACCGATTTCACGTAAATGCGTGTAGGTTCTAATAGGTGGTCTGCCAGTGTTTTACCTTGCAGGTGAGACTCTAAATCTGCGCCGCTGACTTCAATAATTTTACGAATAAGCGAGTAACCGTTCGAGTGAGGACCACTTGATGCCAGGGCGATTAGAGCGTCACCGTCGGCAACTTTAGTGCCGTCGATAACCTCTGACTTTTCGACCACACCCGTACAAAAACCGGCTAAGTCATAATCGCCGCCTTCGTACATGCCTGGCATTTCTGCGGTTTCGCCACCAATCAGGGCACAGCCTGATTGCTCACAGCCGTCACCGATACCGGCAACCACATCGGCTGCCACGTCAACGTCCAGTTTGCCTGTTGCGTAGTAGTCAAGAAAGAACAGAGGCTCAGCACCCTGTACAATAAGGTCGTTAACGCACATAGCAACCAAATCGATACCCACACCACGATGACGTTTAAGATCGATAGCTAAGCGTAATTTGGTACCAACACCGTCGGTTCCGGAAACCAGAACCGGTTGCTTATAACCCGCCGGAATTTCACACAGAGCACCAAACCCACCAATGTTACCCATGACTTCAGGGCGGTGCGTGCGCTTGGTAACGCCTTTAATACGTTCAACCAATGCATTACCAGCGTCAATGTCGACGCCCGCGTCTTTATAACTTAAAGAAGGTTTTTTATCGCTCACAGAATAATCCCGACTGGCAAAATTTGCGCGCAAGTTTAACACGATTCGTGGTACAAAAGGTAGCCTGAAGCCTTAGGTTATTACCTCGGGAGCAGCGCTTGGAGAGACCGTAAATTTATGACTGGTAAAAGAACTCGAATAATCCCTGCACAAACGTCGCATTTGGATGCAGTAACTGCGCTGGAAGCTCTTACTTTCCCCGAAGATGCTATTAGTAAGCGCAGCTTTCGGCGGTTCATTGAGTCATCCACTGCAGACTTTCATGTGTTGGTGGCCGATGCCCGGGTAATTGGCTATACCGTTGTTCTATACCGAAATAATACTAATCTGGCTCGGCTCTATGCGCTGGTTGTCGATGAAAGCTGCAGAAGCCGGGGATATGGACGGAGTTTACTGCAAACTGCAGAAGAGCTCGCGGATAAGCGACATTCACTGTTTCTGCGCACCGAAGTCGCTACTTCTAATACGGTTGCGCAACAGTTGATGAACAGTGAAGGGTTCCGTGCTATAGAACTGCGCGAGGCGTATTTTCCTCCTTCATCTTCACAATCTACCGACGCATTAGTTTTACAAAAGCTGCTTCCCCGATATGAAATGGGCGAGGACTCCGGTGTGGGAGCAACGGATGAATATGTTCCTATGCTGACTCAGTCGACAGAGTTTACCTGCGGACCAGCCAGCTTGTTAATGGCGATGGATTATTTCGGCCGGCCGAGCAGCGATCCGCAAGCTGAAGAGCTGGAAATTTGGCGTCAGGCAACCACCATTTATATGACCTCCGGACATGGTGGTTGTGGGCCACATGGGCTGGCGCGCGCGGCGTATCAACGTGGCTTGAAAGTACGGGTGGAAGTTAATACTGAGCAGCCCCTGTTTGTAGATTCAGTTCGTCAGGAACAGAAAAAGACTGTGATGCAGCGTATACAGCAGGCCGATATGACCTATTTACGTGAACACGATGTGCCCATTGTTGTACGTGATTATGACGTTAATTTAATAAAAGAAGATTTAAGCCACGGCTGTCTGATTATGGCGCTGATTTCAACTTATCAGTTTGATGGTATTCGCGCTCCACACTGGGTTTTAATTTGCGCTGCGGATGACGACTTTATTTACATCAATGACCCGGACTATGACACGCTGCCCTGGGAATCTCCAACTGAGCGTCAATACTTACCTGTACCTATAAGCACCTTCAGTAAAGCCTTTGGCTACGGCGGTCGTAAGCAAAAAGCGGCGGTTGTGCTTTGGGCTAATTAGATAACAAAGTGATCAATTGCCCTTGAATTATCCGTAATTATGCTCAAAGTCATATAACAGTACCAGATGATAAAGGAATTCCTTATGAGCTCAGCATTTGATGATTTTGAACTAAAAGGCCACAAACTGGAAAACCGTTTTGTCGTCGCCCCAATGACACGAACCAGTGCCGATAAAAAAGGTAAGCCAACCGAGTTAATGGGTGAATATTACGAACGCTTCGCCAAAGGTGGCTGGAGTATGATCATCAGTGAAGGCGTTTACACTGACCGCCAGGCAAGTCAGGGTTACGAAAACCAGCCGGGTATTACCGATGCTCCTCAAACCGATGCCTGGAAAGAAATTGTCGAGCGTGTTCACAAGCACGACTGTAAGTTCATTATGCAGTTGATGCATGCCGGCGCGCAGTTTCAACACAACGAATACACCGATACGCCAATCGGACCCAGTGAAGTAAAGCCTAAGGGCGAGCCATTAGATTTATATGGTAAAACAGACGGTTGGCCTGAAGTGAAAGCCATGGATGAGACCGATTTTGATGCTGTTATGAACGGCTTTGTTGGTGCAGTAAACCGTGCTAAAGAAGCTGGTTTTGATGGCATTGAGCTGCATGCGGCTAATGGCTATTTACTGAATGAATTTTTGAGCGACTACTTTAATCAGCGCCCCGACCAGTGGGGCGGTAGCATGGCGAAACGTATGCACTTTCTTGAGTTGGTAGTTAAGGCGGCGAAATCGGCAGCCGGAGACGACTTCATTGTTGGTGTGCGACTCAGTCAAATTACGGTGACGGATTCAGAATATCAGTGGCCGGAAGGTGAAGACGCCATGATAAAAGTGGTTAAGGCTATGGATAAAGCTGGTGTGGATTACATTCATACAACAGACACTGATGTTATGCGTAAACCGTTTAAAGGTGGAAGCAATAAAACGCTGGGTGATGTTGTACAAGAGTTCTCAGATATTCCGTTAATTGTTAATGGCGGCATTAGTGAGAAAAACTATGAGCATGTAGCGGCACATTATCCGAATGCGTTACTGGCTATGGCGAAAACGTCATTGGCAAATCCGGACTTTCCAATTCGGATAAAGTCCTCTGAACCATTACGCCAGTTAGATTTTGCCATGCTCCAACCAACCGCTACACTTGAAAATGAGTGGAAGTGGCGGGACGAAAATGACGCGCACATTGAACTGGATTGAAGCGGTTTTTAAGTAGCGGACAGGAGGTTTCTACGATGAAAAAAGTAGCAGTTATTTTATCCGGCTCCGGTGTCTTTGACGGCGCCGAAGTGAACGAAACGGTATTGACGTTGTTGCATATAGCGAAGCAAGGCGCAAGCTACGAATGTTTTGCGCCAGATATAGAGCAGATGCACACCATTAACCACCTTAAAGGTGAAGAAAGCGGTGATAAACGCAATGTGCTTGAGGAAGCCGCGCGCATTACCCGTGGTGAGGTCCGGCCGCTAAGCGATTTAGATTCAACTGAATTTGATGCGTTAATTTTGCCAGGCGGCTTTGGTGTGGCGAAGAACCTGTGTGACTTTGCTGTAAAAGGCGCCGATATGACGGTCAATGACGAGGTTTTAAAAGTTGGTAAGGCTTTTGTCGATGCCAAGAAACCTGCGGGCTATATGTGTATTGCGCCAGTGTTATTGCCGCATATTTACGGGAAAGGGGTCAAAGTCACCATCGGTAACGATGGCGAAGTAGCCAGCGCTATTAATAAAATGGGCGGCGAGCATGTGAACTGCGGTGTTCGCGATATTGTTGTGGATGATAAACACCAATTAGTCACCACACCAGCCTATATGCTGGCCGAAAACTTGCCAGACGCAGAAGAGGGCATCAGCAAATTGGTTGAAAAAGTCTTATATATGGCGGCCTAGTAGCTGAATTAAAGCCCAATAAATAACCGCTTGAGTGCGGAACTTATAGCACTTAAGCGGTGTCTGAGTTATAGTACACAGATTACGTAAGTAATAGCTTTGGGGCTGATCTGGATTCGACGGGATACACGAAACCCAAGGTGCATGCCGAGGTGAGGCAGGCCTCGTAAAAAGCCTCAACCTAATAGTTGCAAACGACGACAACTACGCTCTAGCGGCTTAATAACCCGCTAAGCCCATCCCCCGGCGCTTTGTCTGCGAGACCGGACCAGGATGGCTCAACCTAATGTAGACTCGCGTGGATGCTTTGTCCGGAGCTGAAGCGTTAAACTTAATCGGACTCGTCAGTTGTGAAGCCTGTCAGTCGGCGTCACACTGATTAACTAAAAGACTGACTAAGCATGTAGGACCGAGGATGTAGGTATTGCGGACGCGGGTTCAACTCCCGCCAGCTCCACCAATTCCATAAAAAGCCGCTCATTTGAGCGGCTTTTTTTATGGCTTTGCTCTCTCTTAGCGTAGTATTTCTCGGCAGATTCTGAATTATTGCTTTGTTTTCCACGGGCCAAATGCAATGAAATAGAGAAGGATAATATTGGCAAAGGGAATCAGAATTAATATTCCTAACGGGCCCGGATAACCGATGCGCTGACATATTCGCCATGCAGGAATGACAAAAATAATACCAACCACTAACATCCATAGAAATCCCATACCACCGAACATTTCGTAACTCATAGCATTTTTCCTTGTTTGGCAAACACATAAATAACGTTAGATTCAAATTAGTTAATTTGCAAAGATGTTATGGCCGATGGCTGACATCATTAATCGGGTGTTGTTTGGCTATTTTGAAACCGACCGGGCTTTTTAGTCTGCGTCTGATGATCCAATTCCCCTTTATAAGAACTACTATTCAACACATGTTTTAGTTAAAGGACTGCGATCATGACTGATAAAATTAAAGCGTTAAGACTGAAAGAGCCATTTGGGCTTGATAATATTCAGGTGACAGAGATGGATGATCCAGGGCAGCCAGGGCCTGGAGAAATTCGTGTAAAAATAAAAGCAAGCTCTCTTAACTTTCATGATTACGGTGTCGCGGCCGGTTTTATACCGACCGATGACGGGCGCATTCCTATGTCAGACGGAGCAGGTGTAGTGGAAGCTGTTGGCGACGGAGTGGAAGAGTTTAAGGTAGGTGACAATGTCGTTTCTACCTTTTTCCCGTACTGGCAAAGTGGGCCGGCGCCTGTCGGCGACTTCCGCAATACGCCGGGTGATGGAATTGATGGCTACGCCAGAGAAGTTGTAGTACGCCCAACTCAGTTTTTTACTCACCAGCCTAAAAACTACAGTCATGCTGAATCCGCTACCCTGACCACGGCCGGGCTTACTGCGTGGCGTGCTCTGGTGGTGGACGGCGGCATTAAACCGGGGAACACGGTGCTGGTACTGGGTAGTGGCGGCGTTTCCGTATTTGCCTGCCAGCTGGCAAAAAGCCTGGGTGCGACCGTATTTGCAACTTCGTCTTCCAATGACAAGCTGGAGCATTACAAGAGGTTGGGAGCGGATCACCTGATCAACTATAAAGAAGACCCTGAATGGGGTAAAACAGTTCGCAAATTGACCAATGGTCGGGGTGTCGACCACGTCATTGAAGTCGGCGGGCCGGGTACTCTGCCTCAGTCTATTAATGCTGTTGCTATTGCAGGTCATATTGCGCTAATTGGTGTGCTAACCGGAAGTGAAGGTGAAGTTCCAACTGCAAAACTCATGGCTAAACAAGCTCGTTTGCAGGGACTCATTGTAGGCAGTTGTGACCATCAAAAAGACTTTGTGCGCGCCATAGAGTCCAATGGCGTTAAACCGGTGATTGATAAAATCTTTGCGTTGGAAGAGTTGGCTGACGCCTTTCGTTATGAGGAATCAGGCAAACACTTCGGTAAAATTTGCGTAGAGTTTTAGGCTCAGATAGTTCCTGTGGACACGAAAGCCCCTGAGATTAAAGCAGGGGCTTTTTTTATATCAATTTGAAAGATTACTAATAAAGCTAACGCGTACGGCATTTGAATATGAAACCCCTATTGGCGGCTGGATAATATTTTAGTAGGATTGTTGCTAAAATGTTATTTTCTGACGCGAATCAATACATGGAGGTCGATGTGCGCTTTTTGGGTTTATTGCTGCTTGCGCTTGCGTTTACAAGTCATGCTGAAGTTACCGATTGGATCCCTTTTGAGTTGGACAGTGGTCACGTAAGAATTACCGTTGAAGTCGATGGCATTGAAGGCAATGCAATAATTGACTCAGGTTCTCAGCTCAATGTTATTAATAAAAAATTTATAGAAAAGCATGATTTAGAGTACGAAATTTCAACTTTTACGGGCGTTAGCGGCGTTCATCACAAGTCGCGTCAACCTATATATGAAAGCGTTCCGACCCAACTCTTTGGCTCTGAAATGGAGCTTAACCTGGTTGGTGCAGACTTTGGTCACTCAGGTAATGCGCTCATTATTGGTGCTCCGTTTTTACGAAATTTTATTGTGCAGTTTGACTATCCCAACGGGCGCTTACGCCTTGCCACTCGTGATGCTCTTAATCTGGATGAAGTTGCTAACTTGCCTATGAGAGCTCAAAAAGGGTCGGGTAGGCCATTGGTCCGGGTCACTCTTAATGATGAAAAAGATATTTGGATGATTCTTGATACCGGTAACAGCGGCGGAATTTATATGAAACGAGGCATCGCTGCCCGCAGGGGATGGCTCGATGAGTTTGCGCTGGGTAAGACCATGTCACGCGGTGTAAACGGTATTGCTTACACCGACACCTTCACTTTACCGTCCGTTATTTTTGGACCGTTCAAAGTGAAGAATGTGGATGTGGCTGTACCCGTTGCCGGTGAAGAAGCAGACTTTGGCGAACGTTACAAAATTCAACACAGTCGCATAAGAGGCGTTAAGGTTGAGGGGCTAGCCGGCTATGGTGTCTTTAAACACTTTGTCGTTACGCTTGACTATCAAAGTGGCAAAGGGCACGCAGAGCTGCCCTAATTACCTGATGATTGGCTAACGAACCGAATGCTTCATTATTCGAGCCTTCTGGCGTTGCCAGTCGCGCTCTTTAATGGTGTCGCGTTTATCGTGTGACTTTTTACCCCGCGCTAAAAAGACTTCCACCTTTGCCCATGGACCTTTCCAGTACATAGTTGTTGCTACTATGGAATAGCCTTCACGCTCTGAAGCACCAATAAGTTTATCGAGCTCGCGGCGCTTTAAAAGCAGCTTACGGCTGCGGTCGGGTTCGCAATAAACGTGGCTTGAGGCCTGGTTCAGTGGCTGAATTTCGGCACCCAGAAGGTAAGCCTCGCCATTTTTAATAATGACGTAGCTGTCGCTAATGTTGACCTTGCCAGCCCTTATGCTCTTAATTTCCCAGCCTTGCAAACTAATACCTGCCTCGAACTTGTCTTCAAGGAAGTATTCATGCCGCGCTTTTTTATTACGAGCGATGGTATTGGACGATTGTTGTGGTTTCTTTTTACTCATGGCGGCTATTATACCTATGCGCACTGAAAAGAAAATTGCTTTAAGGGCTTCAAAGCGTTTCTGGTTGCGTTATTATTGCGCAGTTGATTTTTGTTGTAGGGAAAAAAATGCCCAGTATCCAAAAAAGTGCCTTAGTTTCGTACAGCGCCAAACAAATGTTTGATCTTGTTAATCATGTTGAAGCTTATCCGGAGTTTGTTCCCGGTTGTGCTGCGTCGCGTGTACTGGAGTCATCTGGCCAGCAAAAAGTGGCTTCGCTAGACATCAGTAAAGCGGGTATCAGTAAAACCTTTACGACCCGAAATACGCTGCACGAACCCGAACGTATTGATATGGACTTAGTAAACGGACCATTTAAAAAATTGACCGGTGGTTGGGTGTTTACACCACTGGCAGATGACGCCTGCAAAGTTGAACTTAAGCTGGATTTTGAATTTTCGAGTCGTTTGCTGGGTATGGCCTTCGGTAAAATATTCAGTGAGGTAACCTCGCGCATGGTCGATGCCTTTGTTAAGCGAGCCGAGCAGGTGTACGGCAACCAACATGGATAAGAAGTTAACCATAGAAGTGGCTTATGCGACGCCCGAAAAACAGGTGTTACTGACGGTGCACCCAAAAGAGGGCGCGACGGTGGAAGAGTGCATTAAAATGTCGGATGTGTTCGAACACTTTCCGGAAATTGATCTTGAACAGCAAAAAGTGGGTATCTGGAATAAGACGGTGAAATTAGATGCAAAGCTAAGAGACGGCGATCGCATTGAAATTTATCGTCCGCTAATTGCCGATCCCAAGGCTGTACGTAAACGCCGTGCGGAAGAAGCCAAGCAGTCAGGTCGTGCTGATCGTGTTACCGGCGGCAGACCTGATGCAAAACGCCGAGCGCAGGCTGAGGAGTCTAAGCCAGAATGAAGCTGTATATCATGCGTCATGGTGAAGCGAACTACCCACAGGGCAGTTATTCTGACCGCGAACGCCGTTTAACAACCAACGGTGAACGCGAAGTAATGACAACAACGACCTGGCTGATAGACAAGCAGCCAGAAGTTGACTGTGTTTATGTCAGTCCTTACCTGCGGGCCCAGCAAACGGCTTCTATTTTACTGTCACATTTGAAAACCGGGCAACGCCAGGATTGCGATGACATTACGCCCGACGGCCATGCTGCTTCGGTTGTCAGTTGGCTTGCTGCGGAAATTCAGGAGCATAACTTTAACAGCGTTGTGCTGGTGTCGCACATGCCATTGGTGAGTTACTTGGTGCATGAACTGGATGCCAGTGTACAGCCGCCTATTTTTCCAACAGCCGGCATTGCGGTTGTCGATTTTTCGCCGGAAACCTTACGCGGTAAATTTCAGCAGTTATTAATAGCGGAGCGCTGTGCGGGTTAAATGTTAGCTCGCAACTTTTAACAAAACCAGCAACGAGGCTGCGCCACCCCATTCCAGTGGCGCCTGATGAAACGCCCGAACATGCGGGTGTTGCACTAACCAGTGCGGCAGTTGTTGTTTTAACTTACCACTGCCGTGCCCGTGCATAATGCAGCAGCAGTCTATATGTTCGCGCTCACATGCCAGTAATAATGCCGCCAGCTCCTGGCGTGCCGTGGCCAGTGTCATACCGTGTAAGTCCAGCAACAACTCGGGCGTGTAGTCTCCCCGACGCAGTTGTTTTACCAAATAAGCAGATTCACCTTCGGCAGCAAAACGCACCGGGCCTTCACCAAAATGTGCTTCAAAATCATCGGAAAAGTAGTGGCTGGCAGAGCGGCTCGCGTCTGCAATCTGTTGCGCGTTGGGGTGTTGTGATAATTGTCGACGTTTGCGCAGCTCTGCAATCTTTGGTGGCTCGGGTGGCAGTTTATCCTGCTTAATACGGGCAGCACCTTTCGCGGCTTCACGAAAAAGCTCAATATCGTCTTCAGAAAGTGATGAGGACTGACGTTTGTTTGCAACCATGATTGATGAAAACCGCGCTGAATTAAGGTATCTTTAAGGCATTAAGTTTATTCAGTATAAAACATTCAGTGGTCGGGAGACAGCCTTTGCAAGTGCGTAATCTGGAACAAGCCATTCAAGAGTTAGTGAGTATTGATGACATTATCCGCTGGAGCGTAACACAGCTGAACCAGTCTGATGTGTATTATGGCCATGGCACGGACAACCCAATTGACGAAGCACGGGCTTTATTAAGCTATGTATTACAACTTACCACTGTTCAGCTGGCTGACATGGGTCATTGCCGACTGTTAACTGCTGAGAAGCACGAGTTTAGTGAATTGCTGAAGCAGCGTATTGAGCAACATATTCCGGCAGCTTACCTTACGCATCAGGCCTGGTTCGCGGGTTTGCCCTTTTATGTTGATGAGCGAGTGCTGGTACCACGCTCGCCAATAGCTGAGCTTGTCGAGAACGGCTTTCAGCCGTGGCTGACGCAACAGCCGCGCCGCGTTTTAGATTTATGTACGGGTGGAGGATGTATTGCGATAGCCTGTGCTTACGCTTTTCCTGAAGCAGAGGTCGATGCGTTGGATATTTCGACCGAAGCCCTGGAAGTAGCGGAATTTAATATTGAGCAACACGGTTTAACCCATCAGGTAACGCCTATTCAGTCAGACTTATTTGAGGCGGTTAAAGCTGAGAAGTACGATTTAATTGTCAGTAATCCGCCGTATGTGGATGCAGAAGATATGGCTGACTTGCCGCCGGAATATCATCATGAACCTGAGCTTGGCTTAGCTGCAGGCAATGACGGCTTAATTTTGGTGGATAAAATGCTTTTAGAAGCACCTGACTTACTAAACGATGGTGGCTTGTTTGTCTGTGAAGTGGGTAACTCGATGCCGGCACTTGCCGAAAAGTACCCACGAACGCCTTTTACCTGGCTTGAGTTTGCCAATGGTGGAGACGGCGTTTTCCTTCTGACAAAAGAGCAGCTTATTGAACATAAACAACGAGAGACTAAGGTCAGCTAATGCCAGGAAACAGTTTTGGGCAGTTATTTAAAGTAACCACTTTTGGTGAAAGTCACGGCCCTTCGCTGGGCGCGGTTGTGGACGGCTGTCCGGCTGGCCTGGCGCTGACGGAAGCTGATTTACAAGAAGCACTGGATCGCCGTAAACCGGGTCAAAACCGTTACACCACGGCTCGCCGCGAGTCTGATCAGGTCAAGATTCTTTCCGGTGTTTTTGAAGGTGTCACAACCGGCACGCCTATTGGTCTGCTGATAGAAAATACCGATCAACGAAGTCAGGATTACTCTGATATAAAAGATACTTTTCGCCCGGGTCATGCCGACTACACCTACCAGCATAAATACGGTGTAAGAGATTATCGGGGTGGCGGTCGTTCTTCCGCCCGTGAAACCGCAATGCGGGTAGCTGCGGGTGCTATAGCGTACAAACTGTTGCAGCAGCAGGGCATTGAAGTTCAGGCCGCGTTGACACAAATGGGTGATGTTGTGGCCAGTAATATTGACTGGCAGCAAGTACGTGATAATGAACTGTTTTGTGGCGATGCCAATGCGGTAGAGCCTATGCAGGATCTTATTCGTCAACTGAAAAAAGAAGGCGACTCGGTTGGCGCAAAAATTCGCGTTCGGGCCACCGGTGTTCCGCCGGGTTGGGGAGAGCCGGTTTTTGACCGGTTAGACGCTGATTTAGCCAAAGCTCTCATGAGTATTAATGCGGTGAAAGCGGTCAGTATTGGCGACGGTTTTGACGTGGTCAGTCAGCGGGGCAGTGAACACCGTGATGAAATGACGCCGGACGGATTTTTGTCGAACCATGCTGGCGGTGTTTTAGGTGGTATTAGTAGTGGGCAACCTGTGTTTGCCGATATTGCGTTAAAGCCCACATCCAGCATTGCCATTAGTGGCCGGACAATTGACCGCTGGGGCAAAGAGCAGGCTATCGTCACCAAAGGCCGTCATGATCCTTGTGTTGGTATACGTGCGGTTCCTATTGTTGAAGCTATGACCAGCCTGGTCCTGGTGGACCATTGGTTACGTCAGCGTGCGCACAACTTGTTAGCACAAACTGAAACGCCGGATATTAGTCGTTAAGCGGATATGAGTCAGAAGTCAGAGCATCATTACCAGCGCTTAATTCAGGTGTTTAAGCGCTGTTTTAAAGAGGATTACAACACCTTATTGGTTGCAGGCGAGGACGAGCCTTATTATCAACCAGCAAGGCATGAAGGCGAGCATAACCAGGTGGTGTTCGCGCATGGTTTTTTTGCTTCAGCACTGCACGAAACGGCTCATTGGTGCATAGCCGGTGAAGCTCGGCGCAAGCAGTTTGATTACGGCTATTGGTATGAACCCGATGGACGAAATGAAGCCCAGCAAAAGTCTTTTGAGCAGGTTGAACGAAAACCGCAAGCTCTGGAATGGTTATTTTCATTATGCTGTGACTTTCCTTTTCAAGTCAGCGTAGATAATCTCAATGACGTGGAAGTAGACAGGCAGGCTTTTACCGAAAAGGTGGCAGAGCAACTCACTCAATTGCTGGAAACTGATGCGCTACCAAAGCGTGCGGTAACGTTTGCAAAAGCGTTGTGTCGGGAGTTTAATTGTAGCTGGCCTAACCGCCAAAAAGTTCGTATTCATTATTAGTTAATAACAAGGAGTTACTTATGTTCTTAAGAGCGTTATTAGTTGCTATAGCGGTATTAGGCTTATCTGCCTGCGAAACGATAGAAGGCGCGGGGCGTGACTTAGAAAAAGCAGGCGAAGCGATTCAAGATGAGGCTAACGACGAATAAATAATGGAAGTGAGCAGTAAGCTGACCGTTGGTCTCATTATAAACCCCTATGCGGGGATTGGCGGCGCCTTAGCTTTGAAAGGAAGCGATGGCGCCGATATTCGCGAAAAAGCATTATCTGCCGGCGCTGAAAAAAAGGCATCGAAACGCGCAGAAACCGCATTACAATTACTCCAACCATACAAGCAACAGTTGAATTTTGTCACCGCTGAGAATGAAATGGGGGCAGACAGTCTAAATACCCTCGGCTTCTCTTTTGAGTCGGTTTATTCAGCTGCTGAATCACCATCTTCGCCTGAAGACACTAAAAAAGCAGTGTCAGCAATTATTGCTCACAAGGTCGATATCCTTTTATTTGCCGGAGGTGACGGTACCGCACGCGATATTTATGAAGTGGTGCCTGAACAACAACTGGTATTGGGGATACCCGCCGGGGTAAAAATCCATTCTGGAGTTTATGCTATTAGTCCTACAGCCGCGGGGCGAGTTATTGAGAAAATTCTTCAGGGAGAGTTATCAAGTATTCACAATGCCGACGTTATGGATATTGACGAAGAGGCTTTTAGAAAAGGTACGGTAAAAGCCAGACGTTTTGGTGAAATGTCTGTACCGGCGGAGCTGGAATACGTTCAGGCAGTAAAAATGGGCGGCAAAGAAAGTGATGAACTGGTTCTGGACGATATTGCTGCAGAGATTATTGAACGGGTTGATGATGAACTTTTAGTAATGGGGTCGGGTTCTACAGTGGAAGCCGTTATGCAGGCAATGGGGCACGAGAACACCTTACTTGGCGTTGACTTGGTTCAAAACGATAACTTACTAGCCAGCGATGTTACTGAAAGCCGTTTGTATGACGAAGTGAGCCAGCATAAAACGGGAAGCATTAAATTGGTTATTACCCTAATAGGCGGGCAAGGTCATTTATTTGGCCGGGGTAATCAGCAGTTGAGTCCTAGAGTTATTCGCCATATTGGTAAAGACAATATATGGGTCGTTGCTACTAAGACTAAGCTACAGGCACTGAACAATAAGCCGTTGCGGGTCGATACGGGCGATGCTGAATTAGACAGTTCGCTTTCAGGAACTATCCGGGTAATTACCGGCTACCACGACGAAGTTCTTATGCCGGTGGCAGCCGTCAATTAGTCTCTCTAATCTATTTAGAACTGAGACTTAGGCATATGGACAACTAAGCCGTCCAGCTCGTCAGTTATTTCTATTTGGCAGCTAAGCCGACTGTTTTCCTGTGGCTCCATGACCATATCGATCATATCTTCTTCCTGCTCTGACGGAGCAGGGAGCTTATCCTGCCACTCAGGCGGAATGTAGCAATGGCAAGTTGCACACGACATAACGCCGCCGCACTCTCCAATAATGCCGTCAATAAAGTTCTCGACTGCGGCTTCCATAACGTTGGTTCCCGAGTCGACTGTGGCTTCAAACTGATTCCCATCGGCATCGACGAAATAAACGGTTGGCATGATAAATTCTGTATCCTGTTTAAAAAATAAAAAGTGAACAACAAATTACGCGGCAATTAGGATAAAATACCTGCCTTTTAACCACAACGCCAAACTTTCAAGGTTTCTCATGCTGGAAAAGCTGTTTTCAATTAAAGCAAGTGGTAGTTCTGTTAAGTCCGAGATTATTGGTGGACTGACAACTTTCCTGACCATGGCTTACATTATCTTTGTTAACCCGTCTATTTTGAGCGAAACAGGTATGGATTATGGGGCTGTATTTGTGGCTACTTGTTTAGCGGCAGCCATTGGTTGTTTGATTATGGGGCTATGGGCGAACTACCCGGTAGCACTGGCGCCGGGAATGGGCTTAAACGCCTTTTTCACTTACACCGTTGTATTTAGCATGGGGTATACCTGGCAAACGGCGTTGGGGGCTGTATTCTTCTCTGGTTGTTTGTTCTTTTTACTTTCTGCTTTTCGGGTGCGCGAGTGGATTATAAAATCCATTCCTACCACCTTACGTTTGGCTATAGCCGCCGGTATTGGTGCATTTTTGGCGTTAATTGGCTTGCAGAATGCCAACATAATTGTCGCCAACGACGCAACAATGGTGAGCTTAGGCTCTTTATCTGAGCCGTCTGTATTGCTGGCAGCAGCGGGCTTCTTCCTAATTATTGGTTTGGTTGCACGGCAAGTACAGGGTGCGGCATTAATCAGTATTTTGCTGGTCACTCTTATTGCCTGGGCAACGGGGTTAGTTGAATATAATGGTATTGTATCGGCCCCTCCAAGTCTGCTTCCCACCTTTATGCAAATGGACTTAGCGGCAGCTTTCGATATTGGTATGTTGTCCGTTATTTTTGCATTCTTGTTCGTGGACTTATTTGATACCTCAGGCACTTTGCTGGCCGTTGCACAAAAAGCGGGTCTGGCCAAAGCTAATGGTGAAATGCCCCGGCTGAATAAAGCGCTAATGGCGGACAGTACCGCCACCGTCGCGGGGTCAATACTGGGTACTTCAACCACCACCAGTTACATAGAATCTGCAGCAGGAGTCGCTTCGGGTGGTAAAACCGGGCTTGCTGCGGTGGTGGTCGGTATTCTCTTTCTTTTGGCAATGTTTTTCGCGCCGTTGGCTGGTATGATCCCAGCTTACGCAACCGCCGGGGCAATAATTTATGTCGCGGTTCTAATGTTGTTTACACTGAAAGACGTAAAGTGGGATGACATTACGGAGGCCGCACCTGTTGCTGTGGTTTTATTGATGACACCACTGACATTTTCAATAGCAGATGGTATTGCGTTAGGTTTTATCAGTTACGTTGTGGTGAAATTACTCGGCGGACGCTATCAAGATTTAACACCGAGCGTAATTTTCTTAGGCGCGCTTTTTGTCGCTAAATTTATTTGGTTAGGGTAACGAAATTATGGGATGGCATTCAAACCGCGAGTTTTTTGTATCATGGGAAGAGTTGCACCGTGCGACGCGTGAACTGGCGCGCCGTCAATTACCGGCGGAGCAATATAAAGGTATTATTGCGGTAAGCCGTGGTGGCCTGGTGCCTGCGGCTATTGTGGCGCGTGAGTTAAATATTCGTGTGGTCGATTGTGTGGCGGTGAGTTCCTATGATCACACCGAGCAACGAGATGACTTACAGGTAATGAAAGACGTTACCGCAACGACTGATGGCGAAGGCTTTTTGGTTGTAGACGATTTAGTTGATACGGGTAACACCCTGAAGTTTTTACGTGACCGCTTACCAAAAGCAAAGTTTGTTACGGTTTATGCAAAACCGGCAGGAATGGAGTTGGTTGATGATTTTGTTGCTGATTTAGCACAAGACACCTGGATCCACTTCCCCTGGGACATGCACTTGCATTACATTGAGCCGTTGGCAGGGCAGGAATCTTAAAACTCGCCCTGTTAAGGTAAAAAGGCCTGATAGTTTTGCTATCAGGCCTTTTTCTTTGTTTATTGAGTTTAGAACTGCTGTTTAATGAAGCTAACGCAGTCGTCTAAACTGATTTTTTGCTTCTCGCCGCCTTTACGACTCTGGTACTCAACCTGGTTTTCATCCAGATTACGTTCACCAACCACAACCTGATGTGGAATACCTATGAGCTCCATGTCCGTAAACATGACCCCAGGGCGCTCTTTACGGTCGTCAAAAAGAACATCAATACCTTGAGCCTTCAAGTCTTCGTAAAGCTTCTCAGCGGCCGCCTGAACACGTGCTGATTTATGCATGTTCATTGGCACAATGACGACCTGGAAGGGCGCCAGGGCATCTGGCCAGCATATACCACGCTCGTCGTTATTCTGTTCTATTGCAGCAGCAACAATGCGCGATACACCAATACCATAACAACCCATAGTCAGAGTTTCGTGTTTACCGGTTTCAGACAGTACACCAACTTTCATGGCATCACTGTACTTTGTGCCGAGCTGGAAAATATGGCCGACTTCAATGCCTCGGGCAATTTTCACTTTACCCTGACCACAAGGGCTTGGGTCGCCGGCAACAACATTGCGAATATCCACTACGGTAGAGTCCGGAGTGTCGCGCTCCCAGTTAACGCCTGTCAGCCAGTGACCATCTTCATTGGCGCCACAGGCGAAATCGGCCAGGTGAGCAGCGCTGCGATCAACCAGCAATGGGAGCTTTGACTTTACTACGCCAATGTAAGGCGCTTCTATACCCGTTGCTTTTTCAGTTTGAGTCAGTATTTCCAACGGAGCCGCGACTTGTTCGAGTTTTTCCGCTTTCACTGTATTCAGTTCATGATCCGCGCGTAATACAAGTTGAATGTACTCGGCTTCAATGTCATCTGATGCTTTGACAATAACGGACTTAACAGCTTGCTGACTTTCTACAGATAGTGGCTGTAATACAGCGGCCAGTTCATCACCATGTACTTGATGTTTTTCCATTTTTTGCGTTGCAGCAGGGCGTTCTCCTGCAGGGGCCAAAGCTTCGGCCATTTCCACATTGGCGGCATAATCTGATGAGTCAGAAAATGCGATAGCGTCTTCGCCGGAGCTGGCCAAAACGTGGAACTCGTGCGAGTGACTTCCGCCAATAGAGCCTGTGTCTGCAATAACCGGACGATAATCCAGACCCAGGCGCTCAAAAATACGGCTGTACGCTTTGTACATGTCATCGTAAGTTTTTTGCAGCGACTCGTCAGTGAGATGGAAAGAGTAAGCGTCCTTCATCATAAACTCACGTGCACGCATAACGCCAAAACGAGGGCGAATTTCGTCGCGGAATTTTGTCTGGATCTGGAATAAGGTTAATGGCAGTTGCTTATAGCTACTGACTTCCTTGCGTACCAACTGACTGATAATTTCCTCGTGGGTTGGGCCCAATAAGAAGTCACGTTGATTGCGATCCTTGATACGCAATAACTCCGGGCCGTAATCATCCCAGCGTCCAGATTCCTGCCAGAGATCGGCCGGTTGTACCATTGGCATTAAAATTTCCAATGCGTTAATGGCTTCCATTTCCTCACGGACAACATTCTCAACTTTACGTAGTACACGCAGGCCGGTGGGAGTCCAGGTATAAAGTCCGGCGGCGACCTTACGGATCATGCCTGCCCGCAACATAAGCTGATGACTCACGATCTCAGCGTCAGAAGGTGTTTCTTTAAGCGTAGATAATAAATATTGGCTGCTGCGCATAGTCCGGCATCTCTGCAATTTATAGTGGTCAAAAATTAGAGCGAAGTTTAGCAGTGTCTGACTCAGCTCAAAAGCCTTTTACGGCTGTTTTAATGAGATTTCTTCAACAAAAACGGTGTTTTGTTGTACATACCAACGAATATTATAGTTTAAAAGTGCGGTGCCGTAAGTTCTCTGGGGTGACTGCGCTTTGTGATAGGCCGGCCTAGGGTCCTGACTAAGTACCTCAGTAACCAGTGTCCTTAGGCCGGAAGAGCTCGAATGTGCGCTTTTCAACACTGCCTCGGCGGCGTCCGAAAATTGTACTTTCATACGAGACTCAGGCTTTTCTTGTGCAAATCCCGCTCGGGCATCGGTAATAGAGTCAACGTAGGGAATATAAGGCTTTATATCGACAATTGGCGTTTTATCGACTAAATCTGCTCCGCGAACAGTCAAGACGACATTCGGTTCCGTTTGTACCGCAATCAGTTCGACAACGGACAAACCCAACTGGTTAGGCCGAAACGGAGAACGTGTGGCAAATACCCCTAACTGTTGGTTACCTCCCAGACGCGGCGGCCGGACTCTTTCCTGCCAGGTATCGTGCTGATGAAACTCGAAAGTTAGCCAAAGGTGTGAAAACTGCTCGATGCCTTCTATGGCTTGTGCGTGTTGGTAGTCACCAACCAGTTCCACTTGAGCGAGTGCAGAAGGAACCAACCCCGGCTGTCGGGGAACGCTGAATTTCTCAGGAAAAGGCGTACGGATAACCGCAACCTGTGTCAGTTGTTGCTGGCTTTTCATATCGCCTCCGTTAGTGAACACGCGAAATACAGGTAGCCAATTTCACCACATAGTTAGCTATTTCGCTAACTGATTACTTTTCGAATTATTTAAATGTTTGATATTAAAAGGTTTTAATCTTTGGCATAAGCGTTGCAGAGCTAATCAATAAATTACATGACGTGCTTTAGAGTTTGGCATGAACGGTTTTAATAACAATAGGAAAAGAAAAATGATGAAACATAAAATTTGGCCTTTAACTTTAGGCTTTATCGGCTTAGTTACGCTTAGCACAGCGGCTTTCTCTGCAAATGATCGCGAGCGCACTCTGACTGACAGCTATATTGTCAGCAGCGATACAGAAATTCGCCTGGATGCAACGGTCGGGACTGTTGAGCTAAGAGTTACTGAAGGTGAGGCGGTTGAAATTGAACTGCGCGTTGAATCTGATGATGACGGCTGGTTTGCCAGTGGTGGTGATTTGTCAGAGGTGCTCATAAAAGGGGAGCGTAGCGGTAATCATTTGGAAATATCGGCCACGCCGCACGATGATATGTCTCAACATTGGAAGGTGTCAGTTCCTCGCTCACGGTTACTGGAAGTAAATTTGGGTGTTGGCGAAATATCCGGTGACTTGCCATTCAACAATGTAAAAGTAGATTTGGGCGTAGGCGATGTGTCACTGAACCTTGCCAACGGTGAGTATGGTTTGGTTGAAGCTTCAGTAGGTGTTGGCGATACCAGCTTGAGAAACTTCGGTAATACTCAGGAAAACAGAATGTTAGTAACGTCGGAATCCAGTTATCGGGGTAATGGTTCGACGGATGTTCAGGTTGAAGTTGGGGTAGGTGACGTGACGTTAACCAGAAGCAACTAGTCACGCCACCGAATTGCACGGCCTACACAGCTGACTTCACTGTAACAGATGGAGTCGGCTTTAGGTTTTAATGAAAAACACTGGGTTTCAATGACGGCATGTGCCTTAAATCGAACAGCGTCGACCCGTAGAGCTTGAATAGCTTTGTTATCTGACGCCGGTTCACCGTTAAATTGCCGCTGGCAGCTTTCACCATTTACAACACTAACGAGCTCGTATGCGCGCGATGGCGTGTCGCCTGTATGGTAAATTCTGATGTCACCCGAGTCGATTTGATTAAAGCCTCCTGGCATCTGAGGTAAGATGCTGCAGGCAGAAAGGCCGAATAATGGCGTTAATACGAATGCTATGAAACGATAGCGCAATGTCGATCCTTGCCAGTTTGAATTTTCTATAGCCTAATCAAGCTGAGTCTATTGTTCAACAAAAAGCGTAGTCTTGATTAATTATTCATCGCGACTACGCATAAATTCGTCTTATTACTTAATTAAAAAAGACTCTAACGGTTTGCCATTATCAATCGCTGTTTTCATAGCTTTTGGCATGCGCCCCTGACCGGTCCAGGTTTGCTTTTCACCATTTTCATCAGTGTATTCATATTTAGGCGGCTTAGGCGCTCTTTTCTTGCGAGTTGTTTTAACAATAGGCTCTCCACCCAGCTCTTGCTCTAATATGTCTGAAAGCTCGATACCGGCGTCTGCCATTGCACTTTTAAACTCTTCAATTTTCTTTTGTTTGGCTTCATGCTGGCGCAGTTTCTCAGCTTCTTCTTCACGACGCTGAGCGATAACCGAATCGAACTTTTCTTTAATGCTTTCCAGTTCATTTAAGTTAAGTTCTTTTAGTGCAGCTTTTAAACGACGCTCATGACGCAGAATATTAATGAAATCACTCATTGATGCTTACCTTATTTGATTGACTTAAATTTCATGTTGATTTGTTTTCATTATAGCGAGATAAAGTATTTTAATTGAAGTTTATTATTAATTAAAAATTATGTGTCAAACAGAAAAAGCGGATCATTGATCCGCCTTTTATACACTCAGTTATTAACAATTAATTGTTACCATTGTCATCATCGTTATTATCGTCGTCTTTGTCTTCATTCTTATCTGAGTCGTCAGACTTATCTTTAAGCGATTGGCGTTTTTCTTTCATTTTTTCTTTTTCTGATTTACGTTTATCTTTCATCGATTTCCATTTCTCTTTTTTCTCAGCTTTGTCTTCCTTGCGCTCTGCTTTTTGTTGTTTCCGTTCCTCTTTACGTTCTGCCATTTTCGCTTTTTGCTCGTTGCGCATAGCTTCCATTTCAGCCTTTTGCTCGTTTCGCATGGCTTCCATGTCAGCTTTTAAATCGTCTTGCTGCTTGCGAACTTCTTCGCTGCGCTCTTGTTCTTCATTGTTATTATCTTCAGATTGCTGAGCCAGAGCGAAAGGAGACGCTAATAAAGATAATATTGCTAAGGACGTTAATAGTTTCATAATACACCTCGTTTAAGGGACATTTAGGACTTAATAAGTCGACAAGTTAAAAATTTACAAGTTCCTAAAATGAAAAAACACCAAAACATTTAGCATGCTTTGGTGTTTTTTGTTATGAGATTTACACTTTACTTACATATTAGGATAAGTTGGTCCGCCACCACCTTCCGGAACAACCCAGGTAATATTCTGACTAGGATCTTTAATGTCACAGGTTTTACAATGTATACAGTTTTGAGCGTTAATCTGGAAAACTTGTTTCCCGTCCTCTTCAACAACCTCATAAACGCCGGCGGGGCAATATCTCTGCGCGGGCTCGGCGTATTTCGGTAAATTAACCTCTAAAGGAATATCAGCGTTTTCCAGCTTTAAATGACAAGGCTGATCTTCAGCATGGTTAGTATTAGATAAAAAGACAGATGATAAACGATCAAATGTGAGTTTATTATCAGGTTTAGGATAGTCAATTGCCTTAAAATCTTCGGCTTTACCGGTGGCTTTATAATCCGGTGTCCACTCTTTAAATTTAAAGGGTAATTTGCCGCCAAACCAATTTTGGTCAACCATGTTGTATGCGCCGCCTAACATGGTACCTAACTTATGAACAGCGCCGCCAAAGTTGCGAGAGCGGTATAACTCATCAAATACCCATGAGTTTTCAAAGGCGTTTTTAAAGCTACTGATGTCGTCGTTGGCTTTGCCATTTTTAAGTTGTTCAAAGACGCATTCAGCGGCAACCATGCCCGACTTCATGGCAGTATGGTTACCCTTAATTTTGGCAAAATTCAAAGTGCCGGCGTTACAGCCGACAAGTAAACCACCCGGGAATGTCATTTTCGGCAACGAGTAATAACCACCTTTGGCAATGGCTCGAGCCCCGTAGGATACGCGCTTACCGTTTTCTATCACGTTTTTAATTGCCGGGTGCGTTTTAAAACGTTGGAACTCCTGAAAGGGGTTCAGATATGGGTTTGCGTAGTTGAGGTCCACAATTAACCCTAAATACACCTGTCCGTCTTCAGCGTGATAAAGGTAACCACCACCACTGGCATTACTGTCGGTTAGCGGCCAGCCTGCGGTGTGAACCACTTTCCCGGGTTCATGCAGCTCTTCTGGTATATCCCAAATTTCTTTAAAGCCTAAACCGTAGTGTTGAGGTGTACTGTCTTTATCCAGTTCAAACTTATTAATCAGTTCTTTACCTAAGTGTCCACGGCAGCCTTCTGCAAACAAAGTGTACTTAGCACGCAGTTCCATACCTGGCATGTAGCCATCTTTTTCACTACCGTCTTTAGCAACACCCATGTCACCAGTTTGAATACCGGCAACGCTGCCGTCTTCGTTGTATAGAATTTCTGAGGCTGCAAAGCCCGGGAAAATCTCTACACCTAGTTGCTCTGCTTGTTCTGCCATCCAGCGACAAAGGTTACCCATACTGGCAATATAATTGCCTTTATTATGGAAGGTTTTTGGCACGGTAAAGTCAGGTAGACGAGTGTGACTATCTTCGTCTTTTAACAGCAGAATATCATCGCCGGTAACTTCCGTATTAAGCGGCGCGCCGCGCTCTTTCCAGTCAGGAAAAAGTTCATTTAAGGCACGTGGTTCAAAAACGGCACCTGATAAAATATGCGCGCCAATATCAGCGCCTTTTTCAACAACGCATATCATGAGCTCTTGCTCATTTTCCTGTGCGAGTTGACCGAGTCGACAGGCCGTTGCCAACCCTGAAGGGCCAGCGCCAACAATTACGACATCAAACTCCATACTTTCGCGTTCCACGTTAACCTCCGCTATATTCAGGCAATCTGGATAGGGATAAGCCCTTTATACTGCTGTAATAATTGGGTGATTTGTCGTGCCGGCACGGGTTTACTAAAAAGGAACCCCTGGCCGGTACTACATTCACGCTGTAATAAAAATTCGACTTGTTCTTCTGTTTCAATACCTTCTGCAACCAGTTGAATATTCAGGTTGCGTGCAAGACTAATAATCGCCTGCGTAATGGTTGCGTCATCTTCGTTGTGGGGCAGGTCTTTAACAAAGGAGCGGTCAACTTTTAATGAAGTCACCGGGAAGTTCTTAAGATACGACAATGAAGAGTAACCTACGCCAAAATCATCGATTGCCAGTGACATTCCGTGTTCACGTACCGAATGCATAAAGCGGGTATGTGACTGAATATTCTCAATAAAGACTTGCTCAGTAAGCTCTAGTTCCACTTTGTTCGGTGGTATCTGAGCTTCATTTACGCGCTCCATAATATCATCAACCAGCTCAGGTAAGTGTAGCTGCTTTCCTGAAATATTGATCGCGATACTGAGCTCTTCAAAGCCGATATCGTGCCATTGCTTCAATTGGAGAAAAGCTTCTTCCATAACGTATTCTGATATCGGAATAATCAAACCGGTATCTTCAGCCAATGGAATAAACTCATCCGGTGGAATAATACTGCCGTCTTCATCGACCCAGCGAACCAAGGCTTCAAGGCCACTGATACGGCGACTGCTTAACTCAACCTTAGGCTGATAATAAACCGTTAATTGTTGTTTAGAAACAGCATGGCGCAGTCGTTTAACGAGTTCCAGCTTCTTGGTCAAGTCTCTGTGTATGGCTTTATCGTAAACTTTATAAGTGTTACGGCCATGCTCTTTAGCCTGGTAAAGCGCTGTGTCGGCATTACGAATAAAGTATTCGGCGTTAAAGTCGGCATCCTCAGCAAAGGTAATACCAATGGATGCGCTAATAAATAACTCGTAGACATCAACGAAAAAGTGGGTGTCGAGAGCTTGCAGTAACTGTTCAGATAGCTTTATAACGCTCTCGCGACTGTCCGGCTCTGCTATAGCGAGTAAGAATTCATCACCACCAGCCCGGGCAAGAACACTGGACTTAGGAGCCAGCTTCGTAATACGGCGCGCAACTCTGCGTAAGAGTTCGTCACCAACGGTATGCCCCAGCGCGTCGTTAACTTCTTTAAATCTGTCTAAGTCAATGAAAAGCAAAGCTGCTTTCTTATGCGGTGATTCAGTTTCCAGCCATTCACCCAAAATACGTTTTAGCGCATTACGGTTTACCAGTCCGGTGAGCGAGTCGTGTTCGGCCAGGTATGCCATTTGCTTTTCAATACGCTCTCGCTCGTCAATTTCACTATAAAGCTCAATGTTTGAATCGGCCAGTTGTTGCGCCTTAAAGCGGCTTTGCCCCAGAATATAAAGCACAAAAGTCAACATACTGGTAACCAGTAGCCCGGCAATTAAGGCCGCTACTGAGATACCACCGCGCAGCTGTTCCAAATGATTCGTCGTAGGCCAAACCGAAAGCTCCCAACTGTTGCCGACCAACTGTAATGAGTGATAATGGGACCATTCATCACGTAACGAAGAGTCTCCGGCAAACTGGAAAAGGACGTCGTCTTCACTTCGTACACTCAGTTGAAAGCCTTCACTAATATTACTGCGAACAACATTGCTGAACAGACTCTGTAGGCTAATGATGAACCCCAGAAAGCCTGGATTTTGCTCTCGTTCAACCCGGACGAAAATGGCAATGTCGCTGCTAATACGACCGAGATTTCCGGCAGGCCCCATCATGGCATGCCTATTACCTTCAGATGCTTCCAGTTTTCCAACCAGTGAAGTTTTAGAGAAAGAGGTGCCTAATAACTCCGGCTGTTCATTTTGGGGATAGATTAATTCAATGTTGAGGTCGTCATTAAGCCAGGCGATACCTTGCACGTTTTGATAGTACAAGGTAACGATATCGGCATTTTCCTTCCAGCGTTCCTTTATGGTCAGATCACTGCGTTCCCACTCTCTCGCCAGAAGTTCAGCGACAAATAAATGTGAAACCAGACTTTGCCGGATATCACGCTGTAAGCTGTAAGTTTCAGCTTCCAGTGCGTCGTGGACAACTTGGTTTTCTTGGTAACGCAAATAGCTAAAAGCGGTAACCGTAATAACCAGGCCTACAATGGCTGCTACGACCGCCTGCCGTGATCCGTGCAGGAACATCATGGATTAACGCAACTCCTCTCTATCACGGAAGTAATCCAGTGCTTCTGGGTTTGCCAGAGCTTCTGTGTTTTTAACAGGCTCACCGTGAACCACATTACGTACCGCTAATTCAACTATCTTACCGCTTATAGTACGGGGTATATCGTCAACCTGCAAAATTACAGCAGGAACGTGACGCGGAGTCGCGTTTGCACGAATGGTTTTTGCAATGGTTTGACGCAGCTCGTCGTTAAGCTCTATACCTTCTCTTAGCTTAACGAAAAGAACGACACGCTCGTCATCGTGATATTGCTGACCAATAGCGATACTTTCCAATACTTCATCAACTTTTTCTACCTGACGGTAAATTTCAGCAGTGCCAATACGCACGCCGCCAGGATTAAGAACCGCATCAGAGCGGCCGTAAATAATCACGCCATCGTGCTGAGTTAGCTCGGCGAAATCACCGTGGGCCCAGGTATTTTCAAAACGGGCAAAGTAGGCGTTGTAATAGCGCTCACCGTCATCATCTCCCCAAAAGCTCACTGGCATGCAAGGGAAGGAATTTTCGCAGACAAGTTCGCCTTTTTCGCCACGAACCGGCTTGCCGTTATCGTCATAAACATTCACGGCTAAACCAAGCCCGCGGCACTGCAATTCACCACGGTAAACAGGCAGAATAGGGCAGCCAAGGGCAAAACAAGAAACAATGTCAGTACCACCCGATATAGACGAAAGACAAAGGTCTTTTTTAATGTCGCGATATACGTAATCAAAGCTTTCTGGCGGCAGTACAGAACCGGTTGTTAAGATACTGCGCAGCTTTTCCAGGTTGTGACTTTCTCTTGGTTTAACGTCGGCTTTTTCAAGTGCCGCTAAGTATTTTGCGCTGGTACCAAATACGGTAATGCCTTCTTCGTCTGCAACGTCCCATAAAAATTCAGGTTCCGGTGCAAAAGGAGAGCCATCAAATAAGGTAAGGGTAGCGCCAACAGCTAAACCGCTGACTAACCAGTTCCACATCATCCAGCCACAGGTGGTGAAATAGAATAGGTTATCGTCACGGTCTAAGTCGGTATGCAGGCCGTGCTCTTTTACATGCTGCAATAGCGTGCCACCGGTACCGTGAACAATACATTTAGGTACGCCCGTGGTGCCAGATGAAAACATAATATAGAGCGGATCATTAAAATTACGAGGAACAAAGTCTATTTGTGTTTGTTCGGCATCGCCAAAGTCATTCCAGGCAAAAACATTTTCACCTTTAAGGCGGTCTTTTTGTTGACTGAAATTGACCACAACGGTGGCTTCAATACTTTTTATTTCTTTTATAATATCCGCGGTTTTGCTTTTTATGTTGAGGTTTTTGCCATTATAAAAATAGCCGTCAACGGTTATCAGTACTTTGGGTTCAATTTGACCAAAGCGGTCAAGCACACCCTGAACACCAAAGTCCGGAGAGCAGGATGACCAGATAGCACCGATACTGGTAGTTGCCAGCATACCAATAATGGTTTCAATGCAATTGGGCATCATGGCAGCAACACGGTCACCAGCTTCGACTCCGCGTTGACGCAAGCCCGCGGCAAAGGCGGCTACTTCGTGGTTTAGTTCAGCATACGTCAGTTGTTGTCTTACGCCGTTTTCACCACGAAAAATAAGCGCAATGTGATCATCTTTATGGCGTAATAGGTTTTCAGCAAAGTTTAGTTTGGCTTCAGGAAACCATTTGGCACCCGGCATTTTTTCTTTATCGGTAACGACGGTAGAACCTTTTTCGCCAATAACATCAAAGTAGTCCCATACCATAGACCAGAAGCTTTCGTCGTTGTCGACTGACCACTGGTAAAGGTCATGGTAATTGGCCAGTGCTACATTTTTTTCTGTATTCACCTGTTGCAGGAAATCCGTCATGCGGGCATTGGCAATGGTATCTGCTGACGGTTGCCACAATGCTTCTGAAGTCATGTTTAATCCCCTTGTTTTGCCAATTCTGCTATCGCGACTTGTGAACGGGGGCCATGCGCTAAATGCTGACAAATATCGGCCCCGGCTGCGATTAACTTGTCCAGATCAATACCGGTTTTAATTCCCATACCGTTTAGCATGTACACCACATCTTCGGTGGCAACGTTACCACTGGCGCCTTTAGCGTAAGGGCATCCGCCTAAACCAGCAACGGCCGTATCAATAGTAGCAACGCCTAATGGAAGGCAAGCCATAATATTAGCTAAAGCCTGTCCGTAGGTATTGTGAAAGTGCAATGCAAGCTTTTCCATGGGCACTTTTTCGGCTACCGCAGCGAGCATTTCCTGTGCTTTTAAGGGGGTTCCGACACCTATGGTATCGCCAAGTGAAACCTCATAGCAGCCCATGTTGTAAAGCGCTTCAGCAACCTTGACTACATTTTCCAGCGGCACCTCACCCTGATAAGGACAACCTAAAACGCAGGATACATAACCTCTGACAGGTATGTTTTTTTCTTTGGCGGCTGCAATAACCGGCTTAAAACGCTCCAGCGATTCATCAATACTGCAATTTATGTTTTTTTGTGTAAAGGCTTCCGACGCTGCGCCGAATACGGCAACCTCGTCCATATTGGCTGCAACGGCTGCTTCAAAGCCTTTCAGGTTGGGGGTTAAACCCGCGTAGGTAATGCCTGGACGGCGCGTTATTTGTTCCATAACGGCACTACTGTCGGCCATTTGCGGTACCCATTTAGGGCTCACAAAGCTGGCACTTTCAATGTAGGAAACGCCAGCATCAGCCAGCGCTTCAATCAAAGCAACTTTTGCATCGACAGAAACGGCGGTTTCATTTTGTAAGCCGTCACGCGGACCTACTTCAACGATCTTTATCTTGTCTGCAAGGCTCATTGTTACTCCGCTTCATTAACTGCTATAAGCTCGTCACCGTCACTGACTAAGTCACCAGCGGCGAAGAAAATGTCGGTCACCTCACCTTCATGCCCGGCGCGAATGGTGTATTCCATTTTCATGGCTTCCATGATGACAAGCGGTTGGTCTTTTTCAACAGTATCGCCTTTTTCTACCAGCACTTCCATGATGGTACCGTTCATTGGCGCAACATGGCCACCATGAGCGGCGTCATCGGACAGGGTGTCTGCCACACGGTGTCGATGGAAAATGACAGGGCCGTTGTCAGTAAATACGGTAATTTGCTGATCATCGGCGCTGACATAACGATGATAACGCATACTGCCCGCAGTCAGCGTGAGCTTGTCGTCGGTTAAAGACGCCTGCCAGCGAATGCTTTCCTCATCAACTTTCTGCAGGAATTCGCCTGAGGCAGTTTCAATGAGTGATATGGCATAGGTTTCTTCGCCAAACTGCAGTGGCACTGTATGTGCAGCTGCTGAGTTCATTCTAAACGCATTACCACTTTGCCATGGTGAACTGCCACGTTGCTGCTGACGCTGACTAATATCAAATAAAGCGGCTTCAGTCGCAATTTGTTGATAATTCACAGAGTTATCCGGCAGCAGGTCTTCCTGATATTGTTGAATAAACTCTGTTGTCAGGTTGGTTTTCACAAACTCTGGGTGTGAAGCCAAACGATGCAAAAAGTCGACGTTAGTGGTTAGGCCGGTTAAACGGTACTCACGTAAGGCCTTTTGTAAGCGTAGCAGAGCACGAGTACGATCGGTGTCCCAGACAATGAGCTTCGCAATCATAGGGTCGTAGAAGGCGGAAATTTCATCGCCTTCTTCAATACCGGTATCAATGCGAACGCCGTTTTCTTCTGCCGGAGTGCGTAAGTGTTTAATGGTACCGGTGCAAGGTAAAAAGTCGTTGTCCGGATCTTCAGCGTAAATTCGGGCTTCAAACGCGTGACCGTTTACCTGAATGTCATTCTGCGCCAGAGGTAGTGGCTGACCGGATGCAACCAGTAATTGCCATTCGACCAAGTCCTGTCCGGTGATCATTTCTGTAACCGGATGCTCAACCTGTAAGCGGGTGTTCATTTCCATGAAATAAAATTCGCCACTTTGGTCAAACAGAAACTCAACCGTACCTGCACCAACGTAGTCTATTGCCTGAGCGGCGCGAATGGCGGCTTCACCCATTTCGGTGCGCGTTTTTTCGGTTAATGCCGGAGCCGGAGCCTCTTCAAGCACCTTTTGGTGACGGCGTTGTACCGAACAGTCGCGCTCTGCCAAATAAACGGCGTTACCGTGTTCATCGGTGAACACCTGAATCTCTACGTGGCGGGGGTTACGAATAAAACGCTCCATGAGCATTTTATCATTACCGAAAGAGGACTTAGCTTCGCGTTTCGCCGAATTCAGAGCTTCATCAAATTCGCCCATGTTTTCGACCACACGCATACCTTTACCACCGCCGCCGTAAGCCGCTTTCAGCAGTAACGGAAAGCCGACTTTTTCAGCTTCTGCTTTTAAGGTTTCGATGTCTTGCTCGCTACCATGATAACCCGGAACCAGTGGAACGCCGGCGTCCTGCATAATAGATTTAGCCGCGCTCTTAGAGCCCATAGCAGCAATGGACGATACCGGCGGGCCAACAAAGATAATGTCATTAGCCTGACATTGGTCAGCGAAGTCTTCATTTTCCGAAAGAAAACCATAACCGGGGTGAATAGCTTCGGCACCGGTTTGTTTAGCCGCAGCAATGATTTTGTCGCCCCGGAGGTAACTTTCAGTACTTGCTGCCGGACCAATATGTACAGCCTGATCGGCCAGTTTAACGTGGCGCGATTTGCGGTCGGCGTCAGAGAATACCGCTACGGTGCGAATTCCCATTTTTTTAGCTGTGGCAATAATACGACAGGCAATTTCACCACGGTTCGCAATCAATAATGTTTTGATCATAATGAGACCTGTTGTTAACTCTGTTTAAGCCAGGCGGCGGGGCGTTTTTCAAGAAACGCACTGAGGCCTTCCTGACCTTCGTCCGACACGCGAATTTCGGCAATGGCTTTAATGGTGTGTTCACGTACGCCTTTATCGATTGGTCGTGAACCGACATTGCGAATCAGTTTCTTACAGGCACCTACCGCTTGTGGACTGTTCGCTAAAAGCGCTTCCAAAAGTTTGTTCAGGGGCTCATCGAAGTCTTCAACAACGTCATTAACTAAGCCCAGTTCCTGCGCTTTATCGGCAAAGAAACGTTCTGCTGTCAGCATATAGCGACGAGACTGTCTTTCACCAATGGTGCGGACAACATAAGGACTGATAACCGCAGGAATCAGTCCAATTTTCACTTCACTCAAACAAAAGCTACTGCGCGGTTGCGCCAGTACAATGTCACAGCAGGCGGCAAGGCCTACGGCACCGCCGAAAGCGGCGCCCTGGACTAACGCGATACTGGGCTTGCTGAGCAAGTCTAAACGCTCCATTAACAGCCCAAGCTCGCCGGCGTCATCAACGTTTTGCTGGTAGTTTTTATCCGCCATGGAGCGCATCCAGTTCAGGTCCGCACCGGCAGAAAAGTTTTTACCCTCTGAACGAAGCACCAACACGCGCGCGCTATCACTTTCTTCAACTTGTTCTAATGCCTTCAGGAGTTCCGCAATCATCACATCGTCAAAAGCGTTGTGAACGTCAGGGCGGTTTAACGTCAGCGTCGCAACGCCTTGGCTGTTGATATCAAGCTCTGTGTATTTTGCCATGGTTAATAACCTCCGATTACATGCGGAAGACGCCGAAACGGCTGTCTTCAATCGGTGCATTTAATGAAGCAGCAAGGCTTAGTGCCAGAACTTCGCGCGTTTGTGCCGGGTCAATAATGCCGTCATCCCATAAACGGGCAGATGCATAATACGGATGACCTTGTTTCTCGTACTGCTCAACAATCGGCTTTTTCAGCGCTTGTTCTTTTTCTTCACTCAGGCTTTCGCCTTTACGGGCTAAGTTATCTTTGGTGACCTGCGCCATAACGCCTGCAGCTTGCTCACCACCCATGACCGAGATACGCGCATTTGGCCACATGAACATCATGGTTGGGTCATAAGCGCGACCACACATGCCGTAGTTACCGGCACCATAGCTACCACCAATTAAGACGGTAAACTTAGGAACTTTCGCACAGGAAACGGCCATAACCATTTTCGCGCCGTGTTTGGCAATGCCTTCGGCTTCGTACTTTTTACCGACCATAAAGCCGGTAATGTTTTGTAAGAACACCAGTGGAATTTTACGTTGGGCACAAAGCTCAATGAAGTGAGCCCCTTTTTGTGCCGACTCGGAAAACAAGATGCCGTTATTCGCCACAATACCAACGGGGTAGCCGTCAATGCGGGCAAAACCCGTCACCAGTGTATTACCATAGTTAGCTTTAAATTCGTCAAAGTCCGAATCATCAACAATGCGCGCAATGACTTCGTGAACGTCATAAGGCTTGCGCAGGTCGGTACCGACAATGCCGTACAGCTCTTTTGCATCGTAACGCGGCGGTTTGGCCGGTTGGCGATCCAGCTTAGTCGGCTCGCCGCGGTTAAGGCGTGCGACCGAGCGGCGTGCTAAGGCTAAAGCGTGTTCATCGTTGTGAGCGAAGTGATCAGCAACACCGGAGATGCGTGTATGCACATCGGCGCCGCCAAGCTCTTCGGCTGAAACTTCTTCACCCGTAGCCGCTTTAACTAGCGGGGGACCGGCTAAGAAAATAGTACCTTGCTCTTTAACAATAACACTTTCATCCGCCATCGCGGGTACGTACGCACCGCCGGCAGTACAAAGGCCCATAACCACCGCAATTTGCGGAATGCCTTTGGCTGACATATTCGCCTGATTAAAGAAAATGCGGCCAAAGTGCTCTTTGTCCGGGAATACTTCGTCCTGACGGGGCAGGTTGGCACCGCCAGAGTCCACCAGGTAAATGCAGGGCAAGTGACAACGCTCGGCAATTTCTTGAGCGCGCAAGTGCTTTTTCACGGTCAGTGGGTAGTAGGTGCCGCCTTTCACAGTGGCATCGTTGGCGATGATCATGCACTCAGTGCCTTCAACCTGACCTATGCCAGCGACAACGCCGGCAGCAGGAACGTAATCTTCATAGCATTCCCAGGCGGCAAACTGGCCAATTTCTAAAAATGGCGAGCCAGCGTCCAGCAACTTATTAATACGGTCACGAGGCAGTAATTTACCGCGAGATAAGTGGCGCTCCTGATACTTAGGACCACCGCCCTGATGAATCTTTGTCGCTTTTTCCTGCAAGTCGTTAACGACGTCTTGCATAGACTCACTGTTAGCCGCAAATTGTGCATCGCGGGTGTTGATTTTACTGGATAAAATCGCCACGGCGTTGCCTCCTTATTATTTTGATTCAGTGAAGAGTTCGCGACCAATAAGCATACGACGAATTTCCGACGTACCGGCACCGATTTCATAAAGCTTCGCGTCGCGCAGCAGGCGGCCTGTCGGATACTCGTTAATGTAGCCGTTACCACCCAATAACTGTATAGCGTCCAGCGCAAGCTGAGTCGCTAATTCGGCTGCGTAAAGAATTGCGCCTGCGGCGTCTTTACGGGTAGTTTCACCACGGTCACAAGACTGAGCTACTGCGTAAACGTAAGCACGCGCCGCATTAGTGCGAGTGTACATATCAGCAACTTTGCCTTGAATCAGCTGGAATTCGCCGATCTCTTTACCGAACTGTTTGCGATCGTGAATATAAGGTACGCAAGTATCAAGGCAGGCCTGCATAATGCCTAAAGGACCAGCAGCAAGAACAGCGCGCTCGTAATCAAGGCCGCTCATCAGCACTTTAACACCTTCGTTAAGTTCACCCAGAATGTTCTCTGCAGGCACTTCGACATCTTCAAACACCAGTTCACAGGTGTTTGAGCCACGCATACCCAGTTTGTCGAGCTTTTGTGCCTGACTGAACCCTGGCGTGTCTTTTTCAACAATAAAAGCGGTGATACCACGAGAGTTTTTTTCGGGTTCGGTTTTTGCGTAAATAACAAAGACGTTCGCTTCAGGACCGTTTGTGATCCACATTTTGTTGCCGTTCAGAACGTATTTGTCGCCTTTTTTATCGGCGCGTAGCTTCATACTGACAACGTCAGAGCCGGCGTTAGGTTCACTCATTGCTAAGGCACCAACGTGTTCGCCAGTACATAACTTAGGTAAGTATTTTTGCTTCTGTTCTTCATTACCGTTGCGGTGAATCTGGTTCACACACAAATTGGAGTGTGCCCCATAGCTCAGGCCAACAGAGGCTGATGCACGGCTAATTTCTTCCATCGCGATAACGTGCTCAAGGTAGCCCATGCCAGAACCACCATACTCTTCGGCAACGGTTAAACCGAGCAGACCCATATCGCCAAGCTTGCGCCATAAGTCGCTGGGAAACTCATTTTTTTCATCGATTTCAGCGGCGCGAGGGGCAATTTCGTCACGCGCAAAGGCATTAACTTGCTCACGGATCATGTCGGCTGTTTCGCCGAGCCCAAAGTTAAAGGTGGTGTATTGACTGATCATAACGACTCCTGAGAATGAACTTCTGAAACTGATGAGCTAATGGTCTTAAGCTCGTCCTGACAACGTTGCTCAAGACCGCTTAACTCGGTCAGTAACACATTAATATCTTCCATCTGTTGTTTGAGCGAGAGCTTTTTCTCACCGATGAGCTCAAGTACTTTTTGTAACTGCGCCGCGCTGCTGTTGTCTGCATCGTACAACTCAAATAAACGGCCGGTTTCAGCCAGTGAAAACCCCAGCCGTTTGCCGCGTAGAATCAGCTTTAAACGAACCCGGTCTTTATTGGTGTAAATGCGCTGTTGGCCCTGGCGTCTGGGAGAGAGCAGACCTTCGTCTTCGTAAAAACGAATGCTGCGAGTGGTAATGTCAAATTGTTTTGCCAGTTCACCAATACTGTAAGTTACTTTATTGTCCATCGGTACTTGCTTTTTGGTTGCTCTGGGATCTAAGCTTAGAGGAAGTTTACGTTAACGTAAAGTGCATTTGGAGGAAAGATGTCAAGCGATTCCATCGTGATTGTGGCGGCCAACCGTACGCCAATGGGCGGTTTTCAGGGTTGTCTGAGTGAAGTTTCTGCTCCTAATTTGGGTGCAGCAGCCATTAAGGCAGCACTGAGTAACAGCGGTTTGAAAGCCGATGATATTTCGGAAGTTATCATGGGTAATGTTTTGCCGGCAGGCTTAGGTCAGGCTCCGGCTCGTCAGGCGATGCTTTATGCTGACTTACCTCGTTCGACCGGCGCTACAACGATAAACAAGGTTTGTGGCTCGGGCCTAAAAGCCGCGATGATGGCTCATGACTTAATCAAAGCCGGTTCTGCTGACGTTGTACTGGCGGGCGGTATGGAAAGCATGTCCAACGCGCCGTATATGCTACCTAAAGGTCGCAGCGGCTATCGCATGGGGCATGGACAAGTGCTGGATCACATGATGTTCGACGGCCTTGAAGATGCTTACGAGAATAAAGCCATGGGAAGCTACGCGCAAAGTACTGCTGATGAGTACGGTATTGATCGTGAAGCAATGGATGAATTTGCGATTCATTCTTTAACCAAAGCGCAGGCAGCCATTAAAGACGGCTTGTTTAAAGATGAAATTACAGCGGTGACTTACTCAACTCGTAAAGGTGAAGTTACCGTAGATACCGATGAACAGCCGGGTAAAGCACGACTGGATAAAATTCCTCAGTTACGTGCGGCGTTCAAAAAAGACGGTACGATCACCGCGGCTAACTCAAGCTCTATTTCTGACGGTGCTGCGGCGCTTATCTTAATGCGTGAAAGTGAAGCAAAAGCCAAAGGTCTGCAGCCGTTGGCCCGGGTGATGGGTCACACAACGCACTCGCAGGCACCGTCTGAATTCACTATTGCACCTATTGGCGCAATGAACTCATTGTTGAGCAAGCTGGACTGGACAAAAGACGACGTCGATTTATGGGAAATTAACGAAGCCTTTGCCATGGTAACCATGCTGGCAATTCAGGAAATGAAACTGGATGCGAGCAAAGTGAATGTGCATGGCGGAGCTTGCGCTTTAGGGCATCCTATTGGCGCAAGCGGTGCACGTTTGCTGGTAACGCTGTTGCACGCCTTAAAACAAAAAGGCCAGAAACGAGGCATTACTTCGTTGTGTATCGGTGGCGGCGAAGCTGTCGCTCTGGCTGTGGAAATGATCTAGTCGGGCTTTGCCGGTATAGGCTAGCCTGCGGGTTTCAGCTTTTGAACCCGCCCGGCTAGCCAAACGGCAAGCACTATGATCAAAGCACCAATGCTTAAACGGGTGTAGTCAAAGGACTGTTCCCAGAATAAGACATTAACCAGAATTCCAGCGGGAATTAAGGCATTGTTCATAGTGGCAAGCTGTCCGGTGTTGACCCATTTACTGGCAAGGTTCCAACCAAGGTAACCAAGGCCTGAGGCGACAATACCTAGCCACAGTAAAATGCCCCACTGGAGGTTAGTTGCAGGCATCATGTTTAGGTCAGCAAAAAGCAAAACACCCAGGCCGGCAATAACACTGGCACCAAAGAAAAACGCAGCAAATTGCTGACTTTGTGCCAATGTCTTACCGGTCGGTAAACGTTTATAAGCAACTTGACCTAAGGCAAAGCAAGCATTGGCGGCCTGAATTAAAAAGAAACCAGTGATGAAATCATCAGACAGCGGTTGATACCGAATTATGGCAGCGCCGCAAACGGATACTGCCGCAGCAATCCACCATAAAAGAGGTAAATGCTTGCGGTTGAGTATGAGTTCGTCAATGAGGGTTATGTAGAGCGGTGTAAAAATAGTGAACAAAAGCACTTCGGCAACGCTCAAATACAAAAACGCATGGTAAAGAAACAAATACATGGCGCCAATTTGTATAGCGCCAATAACGGCCAGTTTAGTCAGTTGAGGTAGCTGCCCACTTTTGGGAGACAAATGCCGCCAACGAAATAACGGTAACACGGTTATCAGTGCTAAAATCATGCGGATAAACACAACAATATAACCGTCAACCTGACCGGCAAGATAAACGCCGATTAGCGAAAAACTGGCGGCCCAAAGTAAAGTAATCAGAATTAAGAGGGTCACGTTAAGACTCACTTAACTAAATTTAGCTCATCAATAGATGACAAAATAACACAATAAGAAGGTGAATTATGTCTAAGAAAGTGCCTCTGTATATAGATGGCGAATTTGTCGCCTCGAAGTCAGAACAGTGGATTCCTGTCACCAATCCAGCGACACAGGAAGTTATCGCACAAGTGCCAGTTGCTACCCAGAGTGAAATGGAAGCAGCGGTTGAGAGTGCACGCGAAGCTTTTAAAACCTGGAAAGAAGTGCCTGTTTCTGAACGCGCTCGTGTCATGATGCGTTATCAGGCCTTGTTAAAAGAACATCAGGAAGAAATAGCAGAAACTCTGGCGCAGGAAACCGGTAAAACTTTTGAAGATGCAAAAGGTGACGTCTGGCGTGGTATCGAAGTGGTTGAACACGCAGCCAATATTCCTTCGTTATTAATGGGTGAAACTGTTGAGAACGTTGCCCGTAAAATTGACTCTTACAGCTACACTCAGCCACTTGGGGTTTGTGCAGGTATTACGCCGTTTAACTTTCCGGCTATGATCCCACTGTGGATGTTCCCGCTGGCAATTGCTTGTGGTAACACCTTTATTCTTAAACCTTCTGAGCAAGATCCATTAACCCCAAATCGTTTGGTGGAATTATTTGAACAAGCTGGCGCGCCTAAAGGTGTGTTGCAGGTCTTGCATGGCAATAAAGATCAGGTTGATTTCCTGCTGGATCATCCGGCAGTTCGTGCCTTGTCATTCGTTGGTTCTGTGCCGGTTGCAGAGTACATCTACCGTCGTGGTACAGAAAATGGTAAGCGGGTACAGGCCTTTGCTGGTGCGAAAAACCATTGCGTTATTATGCCAGATGCCAATAAACAGCAAGTGATCAACAACATGGTTGGTTCTTCTGTTGGTGCAGCGGGTCAACGTTGTATGGCGATTTCTGTCGCAGTATTTGTTGGTGCGGCAAAAGAGTGGATCCCTGAAATTGCTGAAGCCATTGCGAAAGTTCGTCCGGGCGCATGGAATGATGAAAATGCCGCTTATGGTCCGGTTATTAGCCCACAAGCAAAAGAGCGCGTTGAAGCTTTGATTACTCAGGGTGAAAAAGAAGGCGCGAAATTGTTGGTTGATGGTCGTAATTGCAAAGTTGATGGCCTGCCAAACGGTAACTGGGTTGGTCCAACAGTATTCTCTAACGTAACGCCGGATATGGAAATCTACAAAACGGAAATTTTCGGTCCGGTATTGTGCGCCACAGAAGTAGACAGCTTAGAAGACGCTTTAGAATTGGTTAACAACAACCCTTACGGTAACGGTACGTCTATCTTTACTGCAAGCGGTGCGGCAGCGCGTAAATACCAGCACGAAGTTGAAGTGGGTCAGGTCGGTATCAACATTCCAATTCCGGTACCACTTCCGTTCTTCTCATTTACTGGCTGGAAGCGCTCATTCTTTGGTGACCTCCACGCTTATGGTAAGCAGGGCGTTCGTTTTTACAGTGAAACGAAGACAGTAACGGCGCGTTGGTTTGAGAGCGATCTGGAAGATCCAGCCGGCCCTAACATGTCAATTAACCTAAGGTAGTAGGGGATAGCGATGAATTTCGAATTGACAGAAGACCAGCAAGCCTTTGCCGATACGGCTAAAGCGTTTGCTGATAAAGAGCTGGCGCCTAATGCGGCTAAGTGGGATGAAGAACACCACTTCCCAATTGAAGTGTTCCGTAAAGCCGGTGAAATGGGCTTTATGGGCATGTACACGCCGGAAGAAGCTGGCGGCTTTGGAATGAGCCGCTTAGACTCAGCGCTCATTTTTGAGCAGTTGGCGGGTGGTTGTACAGCAACCACGGCCATGATGACGATTCATAACATGGTCACCTGGATGATTGGCTCCTTCGGCCAACAGTCTGTAATTGACCAGTGGGTACCAGAGTTGGTTACCGGCGAGAAGCTGGGCTCTTACTGCCTGACAGAACCCGGTTCAGGTTCAGACGCTGCCAGCTTACGCACCAGTGCGAAAAAAGATGGTGACGAGTACGTTCTGAACGGCTCTAAAATGTTTATCTCCGGTGCCGGTGAAACTGACGTTCTGGTGGTTATGGCACGCACTGGCGAAGACGGTCCTAAAGGCATTTCTGCCTTTGCTGTACCAGCCGATGCCAAAGGTGTTATTTACGGTAAAGCCGAAGAGAAAATGGGCTGGAACGCCCAGCCAACTCGCTTAGTAACGTTTGAAGACGTTCGTATTCCGGCAGAAAACCTGCTGGGTAAAGAAGGCGAAGGCTTTAAATTTGCCATGATGGGCTTAGACGGCGGACGTATTAATATTGCGGTTTGTTCTGTCGGTACCGCCCAAGCAGCGCTGAACACAGCTAAAGCTTATATGCAGGAACGTACGCAGTTTGGTAAGCCGTTGGCAGCTTTTCAGGCGCTACAGTTTAAGTTAGCTGATATGGCCACTGAGCTGGTAGCAGCCCGTCAAATGGTGCGTTTGGCAGCCAGTAAAGTTGATAACAACGACGCTGACAAAACCACCTATTGCGCTATGGCGAAGCAGTTTGCGACCGATGTTGGTTTTAAGGTGTGTAACGACGCACTGCAACTGCACGGTGGCTATGGCTACATAAAAGAGTATCCATTAGAGCGCCATGTGCGTGATGTTCGTGTTCACCAGATTCTGGAAGGGACGAACGAAGTGATGCGTATGATTATTGGTCGCCGTATGTTGGCGGATAACGACCGCGAAATCTTGTAAGGAGACTCCATGCAAGACGTTGTACTTTTTGAAGAACTGAACGCCGGTGACAAAGTCATCGGCGTTGCTACATTAAATTCCGAGAAATCGCTAAATGCTCTAAGCCTGGCAATGGCTGAAAAGCTGTTGCCACAGCTCAAGAAATGGGCAGATGACGACAAAGTGGCTTGTGTCTGGTTGCAGGGCGCTGGTGAAAAAGCTTTCTGTGCCGGTGGTGACATTGTCGCTATGTACAAAGCTATGCAGGCCGAGCCAGGCAAGTTAGTGGAAGAGGTTGAAAACTTCTTTACCCAGGAATATCAGCTGGACTACTTTATCCAGACATTCCCTAAGCCTTTAATTTGCTGGGGTGACGGTATTGTCATGGGCGGAGGTATGGGCTTAATGAACGGGGCCAGCCACCGTATTGTGACTGAGCGCTCGTTACTGGCCATGCCGGAAGTGACGATTGGCTTGTACCCGGACGTTGGCGCTACCTACTTCCTAAACCTTATGCCACAGGGCTGTGGTTTATTCTTAGGTATTACCGGTGCCACGATGAACGCAAATGATGCGTTATATCTGAACCTGGCAGACCATTTCGTGGGTCACGAAAGTAAAGAGACGATCCTGACTCAGCTTAAAGAAATGGAATGGGGGAATACCTCTGCACTAAATAAGCAGAAAGTGACCGACTTATTAAGTTCAGTTGCCAGCAACGATACAACGGCCTTACCTAACCCTCAGGTTGAGCCGCACCAGTCGCTTATTACAGAATTAACAGCCGGCAATGATATTGGCGATATTGTTACACGTATTGTGAATGATGAAACCGATGACAAATGGCTGGCGCGGGCGCGGAAGAACCTGGCAAATGGTTGCCCGTTTACTTCGCACCTGGTTTGGAACCAATTGCAGCAGGGTTCTGATTTGTCGTTGGCGGATTGCTTTCGACTGGAACTGACCCTGTCTTGTAACTGTGCGGTTCGTGGCGATTTCGCTGAAGGTATTCGGGCATTGCTGATTGATAAAGATAAGAATCCACAATGGCAGCATAGCTCGGTAGCAGAAGTACCAGCGGAAGAGGTTGATGCATTCTTTTTACCGCCCTGGGGCGAGCGAACGCATCCATTAGCCGATCTTGATAAATAAAACGAATTAACAAGAAGGAGTGCCTGTATGGCAACCGTAGGATTTATTGGACTGGGAAACATGGGTGGCCCTATGGCCAGCAACCTGGCAAAAGCAGGCCACACCGTTAAGGCTTTTGATTTATCGGAAGACGCGCTGAAAGCTATAGTTGCGGACGGTGCACAGGCAGCGAAAACAGCGGCTGAAGCCATCGACGGCGTTGAGTTTGTGGTGTCTATGCTGCCGGCAGACCGCCACGTAAAAGCTGTTTACCTTGGAGACGACGGTTTAATTAATAAACTGACCAAAGATCAGCTCGTTATTGATTGCAGTACCATTTCATCAGATACCGCTATGTATGTGGGTGAACAGCTCGAGAAAGCCGGTATTGCCTTTATTGATGCGCCGGTTTCTGGTGGTGTGGGTGGCGCGAAAGCCGGCACCTTAACCTTTATTTGCGGCGGCACAGAAACCAATGTGGACCGCGCTCGCACCGTGCTTAACGACATGGGGAAAAATGTTTTCCGTGCCGGTGATGTCGGTGCCGGACAGATTGCAAAAATTTGCAACAACATGCTGTTGTCGGTGTTAATGGTGGGTACTTCAGAAGCTCTGCAACTAGGTAAGGCAAACGGGCTGGACCCGAAAGTTTTGTCTGAAATTATGCTGGCAAGCTCGGGTAGCAACTGGACTTTACAGGTTTATAACCCATGTCCGGGCGTAATGGACAACGTGCCTTCAAGTAACGACTATCAGGGCGGCTTTTTGGTTGACTTAATGGCTAAGGATTTAGGCCTGGCGCAACAAACCGCGTTAGAAAGTGGTGCAGCAACGCCTATGGGGTCACTGACTCGTAATCTTTACCATAGCTGGTCTGAACAAGGCCACGGTCGTCAGGATTTTTCCAGTATTTTTAATTATGTGGCACCTAAGTCACAGAAGTAACCTAAGAAACGAGGAAGCACATGCAAATTAAAGACAGTGTTATTGTTATTACCGGTGGTGCCCAGGGGCTGGGCCTTGCAATGGCTGAAGATTTCGCCAAACAAGGCGCTAAACTTGCACTTATCGATATTAACGGCGACGTATTAGGTGAAGCTCAGGAGCACTGCGAAAAGCTGGGTGCTGCCAAAGTAGTTGGCTATGAAGTTGATATTACTGACGAAGAGTCGGTAGAAACCGTGTTTGAACAAATTCAGCAAGAGTTTGATGGTATTGATGTGCTGGTAAACAACGCAGGCCTACTGCGTGACGGCCTGCTGATTAAATTCAAAGACGGCGAACTGAAACAGAAGATGCCACTGCAGCAATTTCAGTCGGTTCTGGATGTGAACCTCACCGGTACCTTCCTATGCGGCCGTGAAGCCGCAGCGCAGATGGTAAAAGCTGGTAAGAAAGGCGTTATCATCAATATTTCCAGTGTCGCGCGTGCCGGCAACATGGGACAGACTAACTATTCCGCAACCAAAGCCGGTGTGGTTGCCATGACAGTCACCTGGGCTCGTGAATTGGGTCGCTACGGCATTCGCTGTGGTGCCATTGCGCCTGGCTTTATCGAAACCCCAATGACGGCACAGATGAAACCCGAAGCGGTTGATCGCGCGTTATCTATGGTTCCGTTGAAACGTTGGGGGCAGCCCAATGAAATTGCTCACAGCGCTCGCTACATTATTGAAAATGACTTCTTCAGCGGCCGTGTGGTCGAGATTGATGGCGGCGTTCGTCTGTAAGTCACATTAGTTAAAGTAATGATAAATAGCCGAACTAAGGGCGTCTCTGTTATAGTGGAGGTTATCTACTAAACAGAGACGCTTTTTAATTAATGGCATGCGGAAATTACCTCCCTTAAACGCGCTTAAATCATTTGAAGTGGCAGCGCGTCACCTTAGTTTTACCAAAGCAGCCGAAGAGTTATTTGTGACTCAGGCGGCCGTCAGTCATCAGGTAAAAGCGTTAGAAGACTTCCTTGAGCTTAAACTTTTCATTCGACGTAATCGCTCGCTGTTGCTGACCGAAGAAGGGCAGGAATACTACTTAGAGTTACGGGATATTTTTGAGCAACTGGCACAGGCCACCGATAAGCTTCGGTTAGTGTCTGAACGAGGCGCGTTGACCGTTTCGGTTCCACCCAGCTTTGCTATTTTATGGTTTGTCCCACGGCTCAGTAGTTTTCGTGAAGAGCACCCCGATATGGACATACGCATTAAAGCGGTGGATGAAATTAGTGGCTCTTTGACGGACGATGTTGATGTTGCTATTTACTATGGTGATGGCCGCTGGCCCGGCGTAAAAGCTTACCAGCTGCATGAAGAATATTTATGGCCAGTCTGTTCTCCCTTGTTGTTAGACAAAGCCAACATTCAAGAGCCGATAGATTTATTCAAACAAACGCTGCTGCATGATGAAACCCGAAATGCCTGGAAGGATTGGTTTCAGTTGGTAGGGTTGCCTCAGTATAAAGGCGATAACGGACCAGTATTTAGCCATTCCAGCCTGGCTTTGCAGGCGGCGGTTCACGGACAGGGCATTGCATTAGCGAATAATGTACTGGTTAAATCCGAAATTGACAGCGGGCATCTGGTTCGTATTTTTCCTCAGGCTTTGCAGCGGAATAAAGCCTTTTATCTGGTTTGTCGTGACAATCAGGCGGAGATAGGTAAAATCGCGACCTTCCGTCAATGGCTACTCGGTTTGGTTCAAAAAGAAGAGCAAGAGTTTAATCAATAATGCGCTATCAACAGCAGAATTCGAACGGGACCTTTCGTATTGTTTTTTTGCACGGGTCAGGTGGTGGGCCGGATACAGAGTTTATGAATTTTTTTGCGGAGCAGGGGGCGGTGCTTGGCGCGGAAGTTGTGCGGCCAGATTTTCCTTATTGGGAAATGGTCCGGGAAACCGGTAAGCAACGACCTCCGAATAAAATGCCGGTGCTCGCCGATGCAACTGACGAGCTGCTGAGCGAATTACAGCAAGATAATAAGCCGTTAGTTTTGATGGGTAAGTCATTAGGAAGCCGGGTGATGTTGCGCTTAGCTGACAAGTACAGCGCGAAAGCAGTAATTGTTCTGGGTTTTCCGTTTCATCCGCCGCATAAGCCGGAAAAGTCACGTTTGGAAGAGCTGGAAATGACGCAGGCTCCCGGCCTTATTTTACAGGGCACTCGGGACCCATTTAGTAAGCCTCTTTTAAAAAGAGCGGAGCAGGGGCAATGCGTGGAGTTACCGCACAACTGGCAGTTACAATGGCTAGAGGGTGCCGATCACGGTTTTGCCGCCACAAAAGCCAAAGCGGCGGATACGCCTAAGCTATGGCAAGAGGCGGCAGATGCTATTAAGGAGTTCATTCAATGAGTCAGTTATTTTTAATTGTGGCGGCCATTTTAGGCGGTACAGGCGTTATGCTGGGGGCTTTTGCTGCCCATGGGCTTAAATCGAAGTTAAGCGAAAACTTGTTAAGCGCATTTGAAACTGGTGTTACTTATCAGTTTTATCACGCTCTGGCATTATTTGCCTTAGCACTTTGGTTAAAGCAGTCACATTCGGTTTGGTTTGTTGCCAGCGGTTATTTATGGTTGGCGGGTGTTATTTTGTTTTCGGGCAGTTTGTATGCGTTAGCGTTGACGGGCATTAAATGGTTCGGGCCAATAACGCCTCTCGGTGGATTGCTATTTATTGCCGGTTGGCTCAGTTTGTTAGTTGGCGCAGTGAAGTTAGGAGCAGGTAGTTAATGAAAGACATCGTTAGCGGCAAAGGCAGTGGTATTGTATTACTGTGTCGCGCTGGGTTTGAAGGCGATTGTGCGGCTGAAATTCAGGATAAAACGGCAGAGCTGGGTGTTTACGGCTACTGTCAGACTCAACCTGATCAGGCCTATGTCACTTATAACTGCCAGCATGAAGAAGCTGAACACATTGCCCGTAAGCTGTCGCTTAAAGATCTGGTTTTTGCACGAGAAATGTTCGCCTTACTTGGCCCGGTAAAATTGGCCGGTATTGAAGATCGTGCGTCCGAAGTTATTGATGTGCTGAAACCTCACAGAGAAACTTTTGGTTTAGCGGGTGAACTGCGAGTAGAAACGCCGGATACCAACGAAGCCAATCAGCTATCAAAGTTTTGCCGGAAGTTCAGTGTTCCACTGCGCCAGGCCTTGCGTAAAGAAGAGCTTTTAAGTAATAAGCCTTTGGCTAAGCGACCTATGTTACACGTGTTATTTGTTAACTCGGCACATGCGCTGGTGGGGTATTCTTATAGCTATAACCAGACAGTGCACGAAGGCGGTATTGTTCGTTTACGTATGCCCAAAGAAGCACCTAGCCGGTCAACCCTGAAACTGGACGAAGCTTTCCAGGTGTTTGTACCTGAAAATGAGCAGGAAAAACGTGTTCACTCGGGCATGAAAGCCGTGGATTTAGGTGCTGCTCCAGGCGGATGGACTTATCAGTTAGTACGTCGTGGCATGATGGTACAGGCGGTCGATAACGGACCGATGGCTGAGTCTTTAATGGAGACAGGTCAGGTTAAGCATATTAAAGAAGATGGTTTTAAGTTTCGTCCTAAACGTAAGAATATTAACTGGTTGGTTTGTGACATGGTCGAAAAGCCGGCACGAGTCGGTGAGTTGATGACCAGTTGGTTACTGGAAGGTGACTGTGAAGAAGCCATTTTTAACTTGAAGTTGCCAATGCGACAGCGCTATGCGGCAGTGAAAGAGTATTTGAGTCAGATTACCGATAAGCTTCAGACTGAAGGCACCAAGCCTTTTGAAATTCAGGCTAAGCACCTTTATCACGACCGTGAAGAAGTCACTGTACACTTACGTTGGCTGCCACGGAGCTAGCTCGTTTCGGCATAGCCATGAGAGCCATGGCCATGCCGAAAATTTTAAAGTCGGTCAATAACCGCCTGAGTAAAGTCTGTAGTGCCGTGTGAACCGCCTAAGTCGCGAGTTGTACGGTCGCCGCTGGCAATGACGTCGGCCAGTGCTTTGGTGATATTGGTTGCTTGTTCTTGCATTCCCAAATACTCAAGCATTTGAATCGAAGCCAGAATTACTGAGCTTGGGTTTGCCAGGTTTTTACCGGCGATATCCGGAGCTGAACCATGTACGGCTTCGAAAATGGCGCAGTTTTTACCAATGTTAGCGCCTGGTGCCATACCTAGCCCACCGACCAAACCAGCACAAAGGTCAGATAGAATATCGCCGAACAGGTTTGTGGTAACAATCACATCAAACTCTTCCGGGTTCATTACCAGACGCATACAAGCCGCATCGACAATCATTTCTGTCGACTCGATATCCGGATATTCTTCTGCAATTTCACGAGCAACTTTAAGGAATAAGCCTGACGTTGACTTCAGGATATTGGCTTTGTGAACCGCCGTAACTTTTTTACGACCTTCGCGGCGCGCTGTTTCATAAGCAAACCGCACGATACGCTCTGCACCTTCGCGCGTGATTCTGCTCATAGCTTCAGCTTCATTACCATCTTCAGAGACTTTTTGTCCTAAACCCGAGTACATACCTTCGGTATTTTCGCGGATGGTGATGATATCAATATCTTCATAGCGGGCCTGAGTCCCTTTAAAGGACAATACAGGGCGCACATTTGCGTAGAGAGAAAAATGTTTGCGCAGGCTGACATTAATTGAAGTAAAGCCTTCGCCAACTGGGGTTGTTAATGGCCCCTTTAAAGTAACACCGTTACGTTCAATCGCATCAAGAGTATTTTGCGGTAATAGCTCTCCGGTTTTTTCCAAAGCAGTCAGGCCGGCTTCTACGTATTCATACTGAAAGTCACAACCCGCTTTATCTAAAATTGCGGTTGCTGACTTAACGATATCCGGGCCTATGCCGTCACCTGGAATAACTGTGATGGTTCTACTCATGAATTGCTTCCTTTAAACCGTGTTACAACAAAAAACAGGAACGGTCATTCTACCACCGCGTTGATAATACTGACTAGCTCTGTACTATTCACCACGCGAATAAGCACTATAACGGTGAGTAACAATGACTGTCGAAGGCTGCTTTTGTTTTAATTTTTGTCAATTGATCAGCATCGATTTTTAATTGCTGACAACTGGATTTTAGCAGGGATTTGACTGAGCTGCTTAATGATACATCGGGATAATAAGTGCTTAAGGTCAAATAGTGTGACAAAAAGAAAAGGGCACTTAACTCATCATTTTCTTCCTTATCTGGATCTAATAGGCGCTCAGTAGCCGGAGGCAGCTGCCAGCGTTTGACCAACTGCTTACTCCGGCGAAAATCACTAATATCCAGCGCTGAACCTACCCAACTGGTGCTGTAGCAATGCTCAACGTATTTTGGACGAGGCCATTTAGCGGACTTTATCAGTTCTGGGTGACGAAATAAGTCGGAACCTGAAAGTAGAGCCAGTAGCGGCGCCGGTGTGGGTAAATTAATACTTGTGGTATCTGATAAGCGCTGCAATAAAGTGGTTAATAAGCCGAGCTTTTGCATCAAATTTTTATGCAAGGGAATAGTGTTTAAAGAAAACTGATGCTGCAGGAATGCAGTGGCCAGAATCACGGAAGCTCGCTTAGAACCCAGCCACAAGTAAGCCTGTTTTAAATCCATACGGCTTGCTTCGCTGTAACCAATACGCTCACTTTGTTGGACTGCAGCGTGCAAACTATTGGCTAAAAAAGGAAGCTGGTTTACCTGTTGAATGACGGCATTCAAGGCGCCATTTGCATTTGCGTATCGATTAATCGCTTTTAACAGCGACCGCGGTGTTTGCTGTACTGAGCTCTGTTGCTCTTGTTTCATTAAGCGATGGCTACTCAGAGCGTTGAGTTGTTCATTCGTCAGAGCTCGATTGTTTATTTGCCAATTGGCTGACTCTTCCGGGCTCAGGTAAAATGGACTGTCCAACTTATGAATTAAGGCTACGACGGCATGCTTGCCTTCAAACCCCAGCAATACGGCGGTTTGTTTGTTTTGTTCATTCGAAAACTTCTGGCCTGTCAGCCGCACTGAGAAGGTGTCTTGCTGGGTTAGAAGCGCCCAGAAACGGTAGCGAAAATCTCCGTTTAATAACGGAAAAAACGCCAGGCTGGGTTCGATTCGTTTTAGCTGCACTTGAGTCAATGCTTCAACCCAGTATCTAAATACAACGATATCGGGCGAGCTTAACGTCAATGTCTCTAAAGCAGAAAGCCACAGTGATTGTCGCAGCTGACGCTGTTTCCAATAGCCAGGGTCGGGATTAAGTTTTGCACTAATGCAGGCCGCAGCCAGAATTCGGCGATAATGGGTGTGTAAAGACCACTGATAACCGCACTTTAAGGCGTTAACGCAAACGGCAAGTATCTCACTTATCGCGTGGTTGTCTTCCGGATACTGTTGCTCGGCATAAATTGGAAGAAGCTCCGGCCAGCGGTTTTGCTGGTATTCTTCATCAATAAACTGAACTAAACGATAAAGCTGACGAATATCGTGTTGTTTCAGTAAATTACCGGCTTTTTCACAACACTCCGTCAGTTTATTCATTCGCGCCTCTGATTATCCTGATAGTCGCGGTATGAATCGTTACCCCAGGCTATGAGCTCATTGTCTTTGAATACCAGAGGCGTGCATTCATCTTTGGTGGTGATGCCGTCAGAAGTCACGTGGTGTGTACGATAAAACAATACTTGCATGTCACCTTTGGGTGAGGCTTTTGCTTCGTTGATGTCCGGGGAGCCCAAAATTCGGATAACGCTGTCTTTGGACATACCGAGATCTAACTGACCAATTTGTCTGGCGTTGTAGGTTTCCCGTTCCTGCCACTGCAAGTCGGCGGGGTCAGCCTGATAAAGCATCAGTACTGCCCCGACAATAGCCAGATAACTTACGGCACCAATAGCAAGTATGACAAAGACTTTATTTTTCATAAATCCTTCAGTCAGTAACAACCTTATAACAAGGATGATACACCGAACCCGGCAGTTTCATACGACCCTGTTCGACGAATGCTCTTAACAATACGTCAAGTCGCTTCATTAACTGTTTTTCACCATGAATAGTAAATACGCCTTTTTCTCTAATTTGGCGAATACCATCGTCTTTCACATTACCGGCAACAATGGCAGAGAAGGCGCGACGTAAATCAGCGGCAAGTTCTTCTTTGGGCTGCTCTGGGTGCAGGTTAAGCGATGAAACATTTTCATGAGTCGGATAAAAAGGACGCTGAAAGTTTTCATCGATAAAGAGGGTCCAGTTAAAGTAGTAAGCATCGCCTGAGTCACGGCGATACTGTTTTACCGCCGCCATACCCGCATGCATGTGCTGAGCGACACCGGCAGGGTCTGCGATAATAATACGGTAAAAACCGCGGGCGTCTTCGCCTAACGTATCGACGATAAAAGTATCTAAAGCATCAAAGTAGTCTTTAGAGCTTTCGGGACCTGTCAAAATTACGGGCAAACTTTGTTGCTGGTTTTTCGGGTGCATCAAAATGCCAAGTAAATACAACAGTTCCTCTGCTGTACCCGCGCCACCCGGGAAAATCACAATTCCGTGCGCGCAGCGCACGAAAGCTTCCAAACGTTTTTCAATATCAGGCAGAATAACCAGCTCATTGACAATAGGGTTAGGTGGTTCTGCTGCAATAATCCCGGGTTCTGTAAGACCTAAGTAACGGCCACTGCTAATACGCTGTTTAGCGTGTCCGATAGTAGCGCCCTTCATTGGCCCCTTCATTGCTCCGGGGCCACACCCTGTACAGATGTTGAGGCCTCGTAAACCGAGTTGATAACCCACTTCTTTGGTGTATTTATACTCGCCTTCATTAATGGAGTGGCCTCCCCAGCAAACTACCATGTCCGGCTCTTGCATCGCCTGAATGGTGCGGGCGTTGCGTAAAATATCGAATACCACATGGGTGAGGGTAGCGCTATCAGCGTCTTTAAGTTCTTCTTCCGAGTAACGGTCTCCGGTAAAAAGAATGTCACGTAATACAGACTCGAGCAGTTCACGTATTCCGACAATCAGTTCGCCGTCAACAAAGGCTTCGGCAGGTGGTTCTATAAGTTCAATTTTAATGCCGCGCTCTTTGCGAATAATATTAACTGCGAAGTCTTTGTATTTATCGTAGATTTCAGCACTGCTGTCGGTGTTACTACCGGCATTTAAAACCGCAAGACAGCAGTTACGGAATAATTTATAAAGTTGGCTGTTTGAGGACTGCTTTAAACGCTCTATTTCGAGCTGTGACAAAAGAGACATACTGCCTCTTGGAGAAATGCTTGCTCTCATTATGTTTTCATACTCCTGTAAAAACGATGACTCGGCGTCATCCTTGTGCCGGCGTTGGTCGTGCGTCTAGTTTCTATTTCGCTTTCATGACCTTATTGCGCCCGCTATTTTTTGCATCATATAGAGCTTTATCTGCTCTTTCGAAAACCGCTAATGGCGTATCTTCGTTGTATTGACACTTCGCTATTCCTGCTGAAATAGTAATACGAATGTCTTCACTTTTAAATTTAAACGGAATAGTCGCAACTTTTCCCCGTGCATTTTCGATGTGCTGATAAGCTTCCCGATCATCCGAACAGAATATAATAGCAAACTCTTCGCCACCGTAGCGACAGACAAAACCAGACTCTTTGAGTGCCTTGCTGAGGGTTCCTGCAATAACTTGCAGAGTTTTATCGCCGGCAATATGACCGAAGTTATCGTTAATATTTTTAAAGTGGTCGACGTCTATTACCGCGATAGTAAGCTGTGTCTCACCTTTTACCCAACGCTCAAACTCGAGGTTTAGGCGTTCCTCAAAAGCCGACCGGTTGGGTAACTTGGTCAGATTATCCTGTAAGCTACGAAACTGCTGTTTTGCTAATTCTTTTTTATAGTACTCGACCTGAGCTTCGGTATCCCTTAGCTGCTGCTTTATTTCCAGCGTGTTGCTGTTAAAGTTTTCACGCTCTTCATCATGCAACTTCAAGTGTTGATTCAGTGTTTCACTTAATGTCTGTAATTGTTTGCCAACGGACTCTTTTAAGTCATAAAGCTCACAGGCATCGGTGACACATGCACTGATCTCTGAGACGCCATTTTTCAGTTTTTGATTCAGATGAACGCGCTGGTCAGCGTAGTCTGAAGAATGATTAATAGTTTTACCCAGCACACTTTGAACCGATTCCAGCGAAGCATTCAGTTGCTTTAAGAAATGCTGTGCCGACTTTCGTTCATCATTAATGTTACTGAAAACTAACCGCATGATTTTTAAAGTGATGGCGAGCAGAGTTTCACTTGTCTGCGGTTTTTGCAGGGCAACTTTCATTTGTCGCAGAGTATCGGCAGCGTTTCCTGAAAACTCAACTTCGCTTAGTAAGTCGAGCAATTGGCTCTGGTACTGACTAACTTGAGTCTCTGTCTTAACAGCAGGCTGTTGATAGGAAAGTGCCAGTAATTGGTTCATCAACGGAAGATAGTGAGAAACCGTCATTGTCGGTTGCTCAAATTCGCTGGCGACACGCTGCAGTTTAGAGCGGCTGTTATTATCGTGCGGTTTAATTGAAGCCAGCGCCTGACGGATGCTTTCGTTGGTTAGCTTTAGCTGTGTCTGCAAACGAATCGTATGCTGCGATATTGCGTCGCTAAGCTTCTGCATAATTGGCTCGAGAACGGCCGCAGAAGCATTCTGCTGCAGGTGTCCGCGCAGCTTATGCAGCAGAGTGTCCAGCTCCGTATCAACACCACTTAACGCTAAGCAAAGATCATTCACAAAATTTGAGTATCTTTGTGAGTCACGTAAATAGTCATCTTCTAATTGCTTACGAGACTGGATGCTCTGTTGCAACTTTTTGCTAAGATGCTGAATCTTTTCTTGTGGTGTTTCAGGTACTGCCAATGCTCACCTACCCAATACTGAATGCAATAGCTATGATACGAAAATTATTATTATAAAGTCTAACCTATCTGAATTTATTTACTATTGGTGAATTGTGGTAGTCTTTGCAAAAACAGACTAACAAAAAACTCGAAATTAACGGAGACTGACTGTGCGTAAGAGCTTATTGGCTGTTGGTGTTATGTTAGCCCCTTCAGTAGTATTGGCAAATACCGATTATAAAATTGACCTGGCGCAACCAGAACACCATAAGGGTGAGGTTTCAATTACTTTTCCGGCCAGCGAAGAAAAGTTCCTGGATATAAAAATGCCAGCCTGGAGAACAGGTTACTACCGAATTTTAAACTTGGCGAATGGCGTGCGCGACTTCGAAGTGCGCAGCAATGGTGAAGAACTGCGTTGGGAAAAAGTTGATAAAAGTACCTGGCGCATATACCTGCCAGAGCAAAGCGGTGAGGTTACCGTTGATTACGAAATCTATGCGAATCAGTTGGGGCGTCGTAGTCGCCATATAGACGACACTCACGCTTATTTGGATGCATCTGCCGTATTTATGTATGCCGACGCGTGGCGCAATGAACCAATTTCAGTTTCTCTTGACGTTCCTGAGGACTGGAAAAGCTACTCGGGAATGGAGCGCCAGGGAGATCATCAGTTTACTGCTCAGAATTGGGATGTATTTGTTGATTCCCCAATAGAGACCGGTATTAACACACACTATGCATTTACTCAGGATGAACGGAACTACGAAGTGGTGTTCTGGGGTGAAGGAAATTACGATGCTGAAAAGACGGTTTCAGATTTAAAAAAGCTGGTGGGAACTGGTGACTCTATATGGAGTGATTATCCGTTCGAGCGTTATGTGTTCATGATCCACGCAACAACTGGTGCCGGTGGCGCAACGGAACACAAGAACTCCACGGTTATTCAGCGACCACGTTATAGCTTTGCCAGCCGCGATGACTACCTATCTTTTATGTCGACAGCATCGCATGAGTTTGTTCACACCTGGAACGTAAAAGCATACCGCCCCAGTGGTTTAGTTCCTTATGACTATCAAAAAGAAAACTACACAGATTTATTTTGGATAGCAGAAGGCTCCACCAGTTATTTCCAGAATCATCTGTTGTTACACGCAGGCATTATGGAACCGTCAGAATACTTTGAGCGTGTGGCCACAAGTATTGATCGGCACAAAGCGAAACCCGGACGTGACGTCATGTCGGTAGCTGAGGCGTCATTTGAAGCATGGATAGACCAATACGGTGACAGGGCTCATAACGACTCTGTTAATATTTATTCAGAGGGGGCGCTGGTTTCCTGGATGCTGGACAGTGAACTTCTGGAAACAACTGAAGGTGAAGTTAGTTACCGCGATATTCATAATGAACTCTATCAGCGCTTTGATGCTGACCATGAAGGATTCACTGCCGCGGATGTATTAACCATATTAAAAGAGCTGACAGGCCGCTCCTGGCAGAACTGGTGGCAGAATAATGTTGAAACGCCTGCCGATATTCCGTTTGAAACCATGTTGGAGCGAGTTGGTTTGGAACTGGTTTATGAGAAAGATGATGAGCCAGAAGTGTGGGCAGGCTGGAATGCTAATGACACAAGCGGCGGTATGGAACTGACTCGTGTTAGTAAAGGAAGCCCCGCGTGGGAAGCTGGCTTTACCCCCGGTGACGTGATTGTCGCCTTTGACGGACACAAAGTGGTTGATGGTCGTTTCAGCGATGCTTTTAAAGAGTATGAGGCAGGAGAGTCTATAACCGTTACGTTCTTCCGTCGTGACCAGTTGCATGAAAAAACCTTGAGCGTGAAAGCCAAACCCGCCACAGATGCGAAAATTGAGCCTGTGGATGAGCCAACGGCTGAGCAACAGGCCCGGTTTCTTCAATGGTTACAAATTCCGCATCCTAACGCCTAAGGCTTTATTGTCGGGCCATGCGCTGCATCTGCAGCGCTGGTTCGAAGTCCGAACGAAATGGGTTTATGTCGAGGCCTCCGCGGCGAGTATAGCGGGCATAAACCGTCAGTTTTTTCATCCCCAGCGCTTTTAAGTCCTGATAAATACGTTCAACGCATTGTTCGTGGAATTCATTGTGGCGCCTGAATGAGACCAAATACGCCAATAATGACGCATGATCCAACTTGGGCCCCTGATAATGAATATAGACGGATCCCCAGTCTGGTTGGTTCGTGATAAGACAGTTAGACTTCAACAGGTGACTGTGTAGCTTCTCTTCTGTCTCATTATGCTCCGTTATTAATAATGACGGCTGATAGTCATATTGCGAGATTGTAATGTCCTGCTTATCAATACAAAGACCGGGGAAGGTTGCAATGGATTCACCTTCTAGCTCAGACAAGGGCTTTAAGGTAACACTGACCCTGGCTCCGGCACATGCAGATAAGTCTTTTTCTATAAGTACCTGAACCTCTTGCCAGGAACCAAAACGAGTGTCATTGAAACTGTTTAAATAAAGTTTAAAGGACTTTGATTCAATGAGATTCGGACTTTCCGCAGGCACTTCAAAGTAGCCGACAGCGACTTGTGGCAATCCATTTGAGTTCAGCCAGGATACTTCGTAGCCAGTCCATAAATCGACACCGGAAAAAGGCAGCTTACCAACAAGACCTATGGGCTCACGATTCAGTGAGCGGGGGACAGGTTGTAGCTGCTTCGGGTCATATTCACTCGGGTAGTCTGTGCTTTGCCCCAGCGATAAGTGGTCGAGTGCGTGCTTTTTTGGCATTTAAGTCGCTCCGTAAGTACAATGCCCTTATTGTAAATTTTCTTAGGTGTAAGTGCCAGATGAAGACGTTAGAAGAAACTATCGATGCCTTAATGGAGCGTTATCAAAATCAGGTTCCTGTCCGTTATACGGAGTATGTAGAAGAGTGGAGCAGTCCAATATATGGCGAGGTTATTGATGACGATACGGTTGAATGGACGCCGTTTTTACAAACTAAGCCTCTGGCTTTTGATGAGCTGGAAAAAGCCTTAGAAATAACCTTCCATGACAGTATTAAAGCGCTATTTGGGCGCTGGTATGCGGGCGACCTGGCGCTTTCTTATCAGGGACATCCGATACATTTATTACAGATCCAAAGTGAAGAAGATGGTGAGCGGTTGTTGGCAAATATAACCGGACATATTTTAATGAAACGTCGGTTAAAACAACCAGAAACGGTCTTTATTGGGTTAGGAGCAGATAACGATGACTTATTGTTGTCGATAGATAACCACAGCGGTGCTGTTGGACTTGAATGGGTGGGGAAGGAACAGCATGAAGTCCTTGCCGACTCTTTGTCTGAGTGGCTCAATGAATGCGAGCCTAAAATTAGTGAAAATAACGATTAATTAGCAAATTAGCAAAACCTGAAAAATATAAAGCGCAATAAAAACATAGGGTTACGTTTTGGCCTGAAGCTTGCTTTAAATGAGCTGCTGAAAATATATTGAAGCAAACTTATTAATAAAATAATCAGGAGAACATGAAGCATGCTGAAAAGATCTTTATTGGCTGTTGCGTTGCTAAGCGCGTTAACTTTATCCGGTTGTGTTGTTGTAAAAGAGTCGAGTTACGATGGTAGTAACGAAAAATATGAAGGGCAGCAGTCAGAGCAAAGAAACCGCTCTTCGATTGCGGCATTACCACCCTCACTTTCGGTTAGCGAAGCCTTGAACCGATTAGGAACTCCCGATTTTAATGACTCCTGGGAATCTGAACAACATCGATATCAGGTTCTGTATTATCGCACACACAGAAAACATGCTGATGGTATGACGACCCGTGATGAGTGCACGGCTATTGTGTTCATTGACGGTACCCTGGCAGGTACCGGAGAAATGGCTCTCGACAGGATCCCGAAAAATGGTTAACTTGGTGTTATAAAAAACTAACCAGTGGTTGTTATGCAAGGCTTAACCGAAAAAACAGAAAGTGAAATCGATAAGGCAAGTGAGAACAGCAGCGAGCATATTAAGGGAGAGCTTGTCTATCTTGTTGCCGAAGATCTTAAATTAGCGGCTTCGCTTTTGTTTCAGACTTACTATGACGATGAATTGTTGCAAAAGATTTTTCGGGCCGATAAGCCGGATTACGAAAAGCGTCTACGAGCCGCAATTCGTGAAGATCTGAATGCGTTTTGGGAAAGTGGACAACCCATTATTGGTATCCGTGACGGCGGCACACTATTAGGTGTCGCCTGTCTCACCCGTCCTGGTAAGAGCTTTGGTCCTGGCCGTTTTTGGCATTGGCGCATTAGTATGCTGCTGACTGCAGGTTTTTTAAGTACCCGACAGGTGCTTGAAAAAGAACGTCTTATTCAGCAAGCGATGCCCGATGTTCCCTACCATATGTTAGCTTTTATTGCCGTAGCGCCGCAGTATCAATCTCAAGGGGTAGGGCATTTATTGGTTGAGGCTGCTAAAACGGTATTTGAAGAAGATCCTGAATCGCAGGGCATTGCAGTCTACGTCACCCGCTCTGATTATCAGGCATTTTTCAAGAAGCGCGGTTACCGTTTGCAGGCCCAGATAGAAGTTGAAAAGCTACCCGGTGAAGTACTCTTTTACCCTAGGCAAGAAGATTAAAGCTAATGAGTTATTCCAGTTTTAAAGAGTTTTACCCTTACTACTTGCAAGAGCACTCTGACAAGCGTTGTCGGATCCTACATTATATTGGCAGCACCCTGGTGTTGGCTGTGTTAGTTTACGCTTTGGTTAGCGCTAACTATTGGTGGTTGCTGGCTTTGCCGGTTATTGGTTATGGATTTGCCTGGCTGGGTCACTTTGTGTTTGAGAAGAATAAGCCAGCCACTTTTCAGTATCCTTTATATAGCTTACTGGGTGACTGGGTTATGTATAAAGATGCCTGGGTTAAATTATTGACCGGGAATTCGAAACGGCGGTAACTCAACACCAACTAAGCGCTGGTTATGAAGAGTCAGTTCTCCTTCATAACGAGTTTCTCCGTCGCTGCTAAACCCCATTTTAAATGTACTTCGCCAGCCCGGCTGGCTTCCTTTAAAAGACCATCGGGTATCCTCACGACGAATATCCAGAAACTGCAAACCTTGCTGTTTACAATAAAAAACAGCGTGTTTTTGCGCGCTTTCCGACTGCTGGCGATGTTGCCAGAAAACCCATATTGCGGTTGCCAACCCGAGAAAAACAATAACATCAAGTAAGTTCATCAAGCGCTCCGGGTTTGCTGTTTTAATCGGTTTAAAGCTTCGCCAACGGCTTCCGACTGTTTCTGCTGTGCCAATATAGACAGAAGCAGGGGACGTATATCCGGTAAGGCAATAATATCCTGAAATAACGCATCAAACAGGGCGTTATCCAGTGAAGCGATTGCATCTAAATAGCTTAACAAGCTGTGCTCATCGTTAAGTACGGGCCATAATCGGGCGGCGACAACAACCAGTTGGTCAGCGTTTGCATCAGGAATGGTCTCGTTGACGGACTTTTGTACGCGCGGGTGAGTGGCAACGGAAGCTAACGCTCTCAGGCTGTCTGTACAAAGCAGTGCACCATTGCTCTTAACATGCTCAAGCAATGAATCTCGTAGTCGTGGCGTGATGCTTTGCTGTTCAAGGGCAACAGCGAGCGGCTGCCTTACCGCTTTAGGGTAAGTTGAAAAATGTGTTGCTATGGCTTCGCTCAGTTCCGGCAGTTGCTCTAATCGGGCTGCACAGTCGTGCAGGCCTTGTAAGCCAATTTGCTGCCAGTCAATGTCAGCTTCCGGTTGTTTTAAGTAAGCTTCCGCGGTCTCAAAGTGAATTGAGGGTGACAGCTTTAGCTGACGCTGAACCCGTGCATGCAACGCAGCCCGCTGATGCTCATTCGGTGTGAGTAAATAAGGATTCTGCTGCAGTTGCTTTTGTTGCTCCTCGGTCATCTCACCGGTAATTTCGTGGCCCAATGCGTTAACCACATATTCAAGGTATTGATTACGTGCCGCTAAATTTAAAAGCCCGCGCTCATCCAAAGGGAACTGCAAAAACCAGATGAAAGGCTGCTGATCATGCTGCTTATGCTGAAACAATATCGCCAGTTGAGCCTGTCTGGCTATCGGGTAGGGGTAAGGACGTTGCTGGTGCTCAATAGCAGCAAAGTCATCCTGAGACAGTTCAGTAAGGCATCTGCCAATATCAAAAATTTTGTACTCTGCTTGGCCGGCTTGCAAAAACTCACCCAAGGTGGTGATGGTCGGTGCTGACACAGGCGCTCCCTTTTTGCTTGAATTTTAAGGCGTATTAAATCACTATGGCGCCATTATATCGGTTTATACAATGATGTGGTAACGGAGTCTGATATGGAGCAGTATCAGAAAGCCGCTCGATTACTTGATAGAATAGAGCGCGAACTGAACAGTCTTGGCTTATGGCAGTCTCACCAGCCTCCCGTGCAGGCTTTGGAAAGTCAGCAGCCTTTTGCTGTTGATACGCTGGAGTTTCATCAGTGGCTGCAATTTATTATGTTGCCGCGGATGTGGTCTCTGGTCGACAGTCAACGACCTTTGCCTGAGGGCGTCGCGGTTAGTCCAATGGCTGCTCATACCTACCGTAACGAGCTTGAACAATACGAACAACTTATCGCTCTAATCCGTGAGTTTGATGTGCTGCTAAGTGGCACTGATCCTCTGCAGGAAGACGTCTAACGGTGAAGCAGTTAGAACTTGTTTACCAAGACGAACATTTAGCTGTTATTAATAAACCCAGTGGCTTACTGGTTCACCGAAGCCGCATAGCAAGCGGTGCCCGTGAATTTGCTATGCAAATGCTGCGAAACCAATTGGGGCGTCATGTCTACCCTGTGCATCGGCTGGACAGGCCAACGTCAGGGTTACTCATCTTTGCTCTTAGTAGTGATATCGCACGAACTTTGACTGAACAGTTAACCGCTCGTGAGGTAAGAAAAACCTATCATGCGGTCGTCAGAGGTTATGTAGCTGAAAGCGGTACTATTGATTACGCGCTAAAAGAAGAACTGGATAAATTAGCGGACGCTGACGCGGATACCGATAAAGAAAAACAGCCGGCGGTGACGCATTATAAATGCTTAAAGCAGGTTGAATTGCCTTATAAGGTCAGCAAAAAACACGATACCACGCGTTATTCATTGGTTCAGTTACAACCAGAAACGGGACGCAAGCATCAGTTACGCCGCCACATGGCCCACATTCGACATCCCATTGTTGGTGACACCAACCATGGGGATGGCCGGCATAATAACTTTTTTCGCGAGCACTTTAATTGCCACCGTTTACTGCTGGCAGCGACTGGACTTAGCTTTAAACACCCAGTCAGTGGCGAGTCCATCAATTTGGAAATACCACTGCCGGATGAGTTTCACCAGCCATTTCTTAAGTAAAAGTTATTCCGCGCTGCGTAGCAGGGCATTGATACCCACTTTGGCACGAGTTTTAGCATCTACCCGTTTTACAATAATGGCAGCGTATAGGCTGTGTGTACCGTTTGCAGAAGGCAATGAACCTGGTACAACAACGGAACCTGAAGGTACGCGACCATATAGAATGCGGTCATTTTCGCGGTCATAAATGCGCGTGCTCTGGCCAATGTAAACGCCCATGGAAATCACCGCGCCTTCTTCAACAATAACGCCTTCAACAATTTCTGAGCGCGCACCAATGAAGCAGTTATCTTCAATAATCGTCGGGTTTGCCTGCAGCGGCTCCAGAACACCACCGATTCCAACACCGCCGGATAGGTGCACATTTTTACCGATTTGTGCGCAGGAGCCGACAGTAGCCCAAGTATCAACCATAGTGCCTTCACCAACGTATGCACCAATATTTACGTATGACGGCATAACGACGACATTGCGGCCAATAAAAGCACCTTTACGCACCATAGCCGGTGGTACAACGCGCATGCCTTCGGCACGGAAACGGGCACTGTCATAGTCAGCAAATTTCGCCGGCACTTTGTCCCAGAAGCGGGTTTCGCCGCCTTCAATCAGGTCGTTGTCGTTTAAACGAAACGACAGCAGAACGGCTTTTTTCAGCCATTGATGAACAACCCACTCGCCCGAAATTTTTTCAGCGACTCGCAACTCGCCGCGGTCAATCTCGTCAATGACGTAGCGAACTGCTTCACGCAAGTCGTCATTTTCAGTATGGGCGTTGAGCTGATCACGTTGTTCAAATGCATCGATGATGCGTTGTTTTATGTTTTCCATGATAAGAATTTAAAACTCCAGGTCTTTGATAATTTGTTTTTTTAACGTTTGTTTCTGCTTGTCGTCCAAAGCGGTTTGTTGCTCCGTGGTGACAATGAATAAATCTTCTGCCTGCTCGCCTATGGTGGTAATTTTTGCGGCAAGTAAGGTGACATTCTGTTGCTGTAAAATAGCCGCAAGTTTAGCAATAAGGCCGGGTCTGTCCAGAGTTACTAGCTCAAAGGTTGTGCGACCGTGATGCTTACTTGGTATAAATGTCACTTCTGTGGCGACTGAAAAGTTTTTCATGCGCCGTGACAAGGGGCGTTTTGTACTGGGGACAGGTATGCGTTTATGCAGAACGTCCAGCAATTGTTGTTTGACTTCTTCAATGCGCTGAGGTTCTGTCAATGGCTTGCCGTCCCGTTGCAGTACAACGAAAGTATCCATGACAAAACCGTCACGAGTGGCAAGGATTTGTGCATCCAGAATATTTAACTGCTGGCTATCCAGAACACCGGCAACAGACGCAAACAAGTGGCTTTCTTCATGATGATAAATAAACAGCTCGGTTGTACCATAGTTGTTTTCATCACCAATTAGAATCAGTGGTAGCTGGTCGGTCGGCAAGTTTAGTATATGCTGTGAATGCCAGCTGATCTGCTCTGGCGTATGCCGGAAGAAATAATCGGCAGTAAAACGGCCCCACAAAGCGAGAATTTCTGACTTTTCAAACCCGGCACTTAACAGCAAAGCCATTGCATTGGCTTTGTTTTCGTTTATTTTCTGGCGAATATCCAGAGTTGGTTTATTACTGTCTTGTTGCAGCAAATAAGATGTTGCGTTGTATAGCTCTTCCAGCAGGGTTGCCTTCCAGTTATTCCAGAGCGACTGATTGGTTGCGCGAATATCCGCCACCGTAAGACAATAAAGGTAGTCCAGCCGCTCGAGCGTTGAAACCTGATTAGCAAAGTCTTGTATAACCTCAGGATCATGAATGTCACGTTTCTGTGCGGTAACTGACATGGTTAAGTGGTGTCTTACCAGCCAGGCAACCAGCTCAGCGTCTTCTTCGTCATAACCATGCTGATGACAGAAGTTGCGCGCGTCCATTTCGCCTAATTCAGAGTGATCACCTCCGCGGCCTTTGGCTATATCATGAAAAATACCCGCCAAATAAAGGCAATAGCGACGATCCATCTGTGCTACCAGCTTTTCGCATAAGGGAAACTGGTCCTGGTAGTCTTCGTCGCTGAAGCGGTATAGGTTTCTCACCAGACGAAAAGTGTGCTCATCAACAGTGTAAGCGTGGAACAGATCAAACTGCATTTGCCCCACAATTTGTTGCCACTGAGATAAATAACTGGCCAATACGCTGTGGTGATGCATAAGTGCAAACGCCAGGCCACAGCCACGGGGATGCTGAATGAGCTGGTTAAACAGGTTTCTGCATTCAGGGTCATGGCTAAGAGGCTCGGTTAACTGAGCGCGCGCGTTTCTGAGTAAACGAATGGTATTTGAATGGATGCCTTTTATCTGTGGGTGTTCGGCAATGCAGACAAAAGCCCGGACAATATTGCAGTGGTCGTCGAATACGTTGTCATGTCGTGCAGTGAGCAACTCATTTGAGACCGCAAAGTCATCGCTAATATGCTCTGCGTGTTGTAAGTCCTGTGTACCCAGTATGGCCTGATGAAAGAATTGCAGTAACATCTGGTTGAGCTCGCTGACACGAAGAACCACTTTAAAGTAATCTTTCATCATGGTTTCGACGGATGCTTTACCGTCATTGCCATACCCCAGGCGAACCGCTACGCCGGGCTGAAAGTCAAATAACAGGCGGTCTTCGCGTTTACCAGCTTCAAGATGGAGGGCAAAGCGGATGCGCCATAACCAGTTCATGCAGTCACGTAGCTCGACGAACTCATCGGCCGTCATATAACCGTATTCAACCAGGTTTTCGTCCGAATGGGTGCGGAAGTGACGTTTAGCAATCCAGCCAACGGTCTGGATGTCACGCAGTCCACCGGGACTTGATTTGATATTAGGCTCGAGATTATAGGACGTACTGTGATATTGCTGATGTCGTTGTTTTTGCTCATCAAGTTTGGCCTGATAAAAGTCTCGGCTCGACCATGGAAAGTCATTCAGTAACTGTTGATGAAATTCGTTATAAAGATCCTCAGAGCCATCAAGATAACGGCTCTCAATAAGGTTTGTAGCAATAGTAATATCGTTTTCTGATTGACTAAAACATTCGTCGATGGTGCGTACCGAATGGCCGATATCTAAATGAAGATCCCATAAAAAGGTAATAAGCTGACTGAGCTTTTCAGACAACCTGGTTTCAGCGTCTTCGCTCCGGGGGGCAATTAAAATGAGTAAATCGATATCTGAACCCGGATGCAGTGTTTCACGGCCATAACCGCCAACAGCTAATATAGTGGCGGGTTCATTGTTAAGTTTAAACTGTTGCCACAATTGGCAAATGAGCTGATCAAAAAATGTCGAACGGTGATGAACAAGCTCATCAATGTCGGCCGTAACAAAACGCGCCGCAGACCAGTTACGGTAGCTCTCCAGAAGTGCTTTATAGTCTTTAATGCAAGGGGTATGAGTTCTGTCAGGCCAACGGCCATGGAAGTCTTTATCCTGTTCAACATCAGCCATAATACCCCCTGAAGTCAGTTAGTTGTGCTCGATAACTCGCGCTAAGTCAGGTTCGTCATTACGTAATGTGAGAACCTCTACACCGTTATCCGTGACTAATAGAGTGTGCTCCCACTGTGCACTCAGACTGCGATCTTTGGTAAGTACGGTCCAGCCGTCTTTCATCAATTTCGTGTGGCGCTTGCCAACGTTAACCATAGGCTCGATAGTAAAGCACATTCCGGCTTTTAACTCTTCGCCGGTACCTGCCTGGCCATAATGAAGAATTTGTGGATCCTCATGAAACACGGAGCCAATACCGTGTCCGCAGTATTCGCGGACAATTGAGTAGCCGTGGCTTTCCGCGTGCTTTTGAATAACTTCCGCAAAGTCGCCGAGCTTGATCCCTGGCTTGACCATTTCTATCGCTTTGTAAAGGGACTCCTGGGTCACTTTAATCAAACGTTCTGCCATAATAGTAGGCTTACCTACCACAAACATTTTTGAGGTGTCGCCGTGGTAACCATCAAGCTTTACGGTGACATCAATGTTCATAATATCGCCATCTTTAAGCTTTTTGGGACCAGGAATACCGTGGCAGACACAATGGTTAACAGAGGTGCAAATGGACTTAGGGAACCCATGGTAATTTAACGGAGCAGGGTAAGCGCCATGGTCAGTAATATACTTGTGGCAGATATCGTCCAGCTCTTCTGTGGTTACACCGGGTTTTACGTATTCACCAATCATTTCAAGAACACTAGCGGCAAGCTTGCCTGCAGCGCGCATTTTTTCGATTTCTTCGGGTGTCTTAATTGAGATGGTCATTCTCTTCCTGTCCGTGACTGCTGGAAAAGCCGACAGTTTAACAGCGACTGATAGAATTCGCTATCTTTGAGGCGGGTTAAAACATAAGTTAAGTAACGTTTTTTGTTGTGTAAGTGTGCTCGTTATGGTATAAAACGCACGCTTTTTTGGCCTTATGCCAACAAAGTAAACTTGTATGTAAATGATAATCCACACATACATCGACACATAAGGCGGGGTGCTTGTCTAAGAACAAGTCGGCTTATGGGATGTATGGAGGCTTAACCCCCTAAAAGGAAAAATATTATGGCTAACGTGTCAATGCGTGACATGCTGAAAGCAGGTGTCCATTTCGGTCACCAAACTCGTTTCTGGAATCCAAAAATGAAACCTTACATTTTTGGTGCTCGTAACAAAATTCATATCATTAACCTCGAAAAAACTGTGCCTATGTTCAACGATGCGTTGAGCTACATGCAGCACGTTGCTTCAAACAAAGGTAAAATCCTGTTTGTTGGTACTAAGCGCGCAGCAGCAGAAGCGGTTAAAGAAGCAGCTATTAACTGTGGTCAGTACTATGTAAACCACCGTTGGTTAGGCGGCATGTTGACTAACTGGAAAACAGTTCGTCAATCAATCAAGCGTCTAAAAGACCTTGAAACAATGAGCCAGGACGGAACATTCGACAAACTAACCAAGAAAGAAGCTTTGGTTAACACTCGTGAAATGGAAAAGCTGGAAAAAGGCTTAGGCGGTATCAAAAACATGGGCGGCTTACCTGACGTTCTGTTTGTTATCGATGCTGATCACGAGCACATCTCTATTAAAGAAGCTAATAACCTGGGCATTCCAGTTGTTTCTGTTGTGGATACAAACTCTGACCCTGACGGTGTTGATTACATTGTTCCGGGTAACGATGACGCGATCCGTGCAATTCAATTGTATTTGAACACTGCTGCAGAAGCGGTAAAAGAAGCACGTACAGCGCAAGTTGAAGCGAAAGACTCTGACGATTTCGTCGAAGCAACTGAATAATCGAGGAATAGAATCATGGCAATTACAGCAGCTCTAGTAAAAGAACTGCGCGAGCGCACAGGCGCTGGCATGATGGACTGCAAAAAAGCATTGCAGGAAGTCGACGGTGATATGGAAGCGGCAATTGACCTGATGCGTAAAAGCGGTCAGGCCAAAGCAGCGAAGAAAGCAGGCCGTGTTGCAGCTGAAGGTGTTATTTTAGTTAAGTCTGAAGGCAACCAGGCAACTTTAGTTGAACTAAACTGCGAAACTGATTTCGTAGCACGTGACGACAGCTTCCTGGCATTTGGCGATAAAGTCATTAACGTTGCATTTGCTAACAAAGAAAATGACGTTGAAGCGTTAAAAACGACAGACATCGGTGGTCAAACGGTTGAGAAAACTCGTGAAGACTTAGTGGCTAAAATTGGTGAGAACATGAACGTTCGTCGTGTTCAAACTCTTGAAGCTGGCGATGTTGTTGCAACTTACACTCACGGTGCTCGCATCGGTGTTGCAGTTGCTCTTACCGGTGGTGATGAAGACTTGGCTCGTGACTTATGTATGCACGTTGCAGCAAGTAATCCACAGTTTGTTAAGCCTGAAGACGTTGAAGCTGAAGTTGTTGAGAAAGAGCGTTCTATTCAGGTTGATATCGCAATGCAAAGCGGTAAGCCGAAAGAAATCGCTGAAAAGATGGTTGAAGGCCGTATGCGTAAGTTTACCGGTGAAATCAGCCTGACTGGTCAGCCTTTCGTGAAAGATCCATCAATGACTGTTGGTGAGTTACTGAAGAAAGCTGGTGCCGATGTTGTTACTTTCGTTCGCTTTGAAGTGGGTGAAGGTATTGAACGTAAAGAAGAAGATTTTGCTTCTGAAGTTCAGGCACAAGTGGCGGCAGCGAGCAAAGGCTAACAGCGTGGTCTCGACCAGCCCCATGAAATAGAAAATTATAAACCGCGTCTTGAGCGTTCAGGACGCGGTTTTTTTTAAACTAAAGGAAAGAGTAGAGGCAATGATGAGCACCCATCCGAAACCCAGTTATCGACGCATATTGTTAAAACTCAGTGGTGAAGCCCTTATGGGGGACGAACCATTTGGCATTGATGCTAAAGTGCTTGATCGTATGGCACAGGAAATTAAGGAATTAGTTGAACTTGGGGTTCAGGTAGGCTTAGTCATTGGTGGTGGTAACTTATTCCGTGGAGAAGGTTTAGCCAAAGCTGGTATGAATCGTGTTGTGGGTGACCATATGGGTATGTTGGCAACAGTGATGAATGGTCTGGCAATGCGTGACGCTCTGCATCGTGCTTTTGTTAACGCGCGCTTAATGTCAGCTATTGAATTAACGGGTGTTTGTGACAGCTATAACTGGGCAGAAGCTATTAGTTTATTAAAGTCAGGTCGGGTGGTGATTTTCTCTGCCGGAACTGGCAACCCTTTCTTTACGACAGACTCAGCGGCGTGTTTACGCGGAATTGAAATTGAAGCTGAAGTTGTTCTTAAAGGAACGAAAGTTGATGGGGTTTATTCGGATGATCCCGTGAGTAATCCGGATGCAACCTTGTATAAGCATATTAATTACGATGATATACTGGAAAAACAGTTAAAAGTAATGGATTTAGCGGCATTCACTCTGGCGCGAGACCACGCTTTGCCTATCCGGGTGTTTAATATGAATAAGCCGGGTGCTTTACGAGCCGTGATTATGGGTGAAGAAGAAGGTACACTAATTAGTAAAGACGCAGAGTAATCGCCGCTATTGAATAGAAGGGTATAAGACAGTGATAAAAGAAATTATAGAAGACGCTAAAGATCGCATGGAAAAAAGTGTTGAGTCATTGCGTAGTCAAATGTCGAAAGTACGCACCGGACGAGCTCACCCCAGCATTTTAGATAGTGTTATGGTGAACTATTACGGTACTGACACTCCGCTGAAACAGTTGGCTAATATCACCACCGAGGACTCCAGAACTTTAGCGTTGACCGTATTTGACAAGTCGGCTTCAGCTGCGGTTGAAAAGGCAATTATTAACTCGGACTTGGGGTTAAATCCGGCATCAGCCGGAGCTGTTATTCGCATTCCTTTGCCACCATTGACTGAAGAGCGTCGTCGCGACCTGGTTAAAATTGTGCGCGCGGAAGCAGAGCAGGGGCGAGTGGCGGTACGCAATATTCGTCGTGACGCGAACAGCGATATTAAAGACCTTTTGAAAGAAAAAGAAATTACTGAAGATGAAGAACGTAGTGCTGAAGATGAGATTCAAAAACTGACGGATAAATACGTCAAGCAAATTGATGAATCGTTGAAGGCAAAAGAAGAGGACTTGATGGAAATTTAACCATCAAACCTTACCTACGTTGGTCTATGACGCCGTGTCAGGTATACTCGCACGGCGTTTTTTAATGTTTACGGCAGATTGAATGAAAGAATTACCGTCAATAGAGCAGTTAGTTCCCCGACACGTCGCCATTATCATGGACGGCAATGGTCGTTGGGCGAAACAACGCGGTAAAATACGAACTTTTGGGCATAAGGCCGGAGCAGAAGCTGTGCGCAGAGCGGTCGCTTTTGCTCGCCGTAACGGTATAGAGTCTCTGACTTTATTTGCTTTTAGTAGTGAAAATTGGAAGCGTCCCGCTACTGAAGTATCGGTACTGATGGAGTTGTTTATGTCAGTATTGAAAAGCGAAGTAAAAAAGTTAGACGATAATGATATTCGCTTGCGCATTATTGGCGATAAAGGCGCTTTCTCAAAGCGTTTACAAAAGCGAATACAAGAAGCCGAAGAAAAGACTCAGAATAATAGTGGGCTAAATTTAAATATCGCTGCAAACTATGGTGGTCAATGGGATATCACTCAAGCCAGTCGTAAGTTGGCTGATAAAGTGAAAACCGGCGAGATCGAGCCTTCAGAAATTACCGAAGAGGCAATATCTGGTGAACTTATGATGGCCGATCAGCCATTACCGGATTTACTCATCCGAACGGGGGGTGAGCGTCGTATTAGTAATTTTCTATTATGGCAGTTGGCTTATGCAGAGTTGTATTTTACTTCAACATTGTGGCCAGACTTTGACGATGCCATTTTTGCTAAAGCTATAACGGATTTAGCTCAACGTGAACGTCGCTTCGGTTTAACCAGCGAACAATTGACCGTGCTTATGCAAGGCATAGAAACTCGGATAGAGGAATAACACTTGCTAAAACAACGTATTATTACAGCATTACTGCTGGTTCCAGTGGCATTATACGGGGTTTTTATGCTGCCGCTTTGGGGCTTTTCTCTGTTTATTCAGGCGGTTTTAATGCTGGGTGCCTGGGAATGGTCTCCTCTAATGGGCGTGCGTCGTACATCAGCGCGTATTGCTTATACTCTGTTTGTCGGAGCGATAATCGGAGTGCTTTCATGGCTGGCACCGTATGAACACTTGTGGCGCGATGGCGAGCTTTCTAAACTGATTTATTACACTATCCTTGCCGGCGGCGTCTGGTGGGTCGTAGCTTTGGCAATGATAGTTAATTACCCCTCAAGTCGCCGTATGTGGTCGCGAACCCGTGCCATTGTTGGTGTTTTTGGGTTGCTGATTTTTATTCCTACATGGGCTGCATTAGTCACGGTCCGCTCTATCGATATTGATGAGTCACGCTTCTTTGGTGGCTGGGTTGTTCTGTTTATTCTTCTTTTAGTCTGGGCTGCCGATGTCGGTGCGTATTTTGCCGGCGTTCGTTATGGGCGCAACAAAATGATGCCAGCCGTAAGTCCGGGCAAAACGATGGAAGGTTTATGTGGCGGGGTAACTCTGGCTTTTGTGGTGATGATGGTTGTGGCGCACTGGACTAAAGTGCCCGCTGATCAATTCACCGGTTATTACCTAACCGGGTTGTTTACTGTAGTGGCGTCGGTATTCGGAGATTTAAACGAAAGTATGTTTAAACGCAGTGCCGGAGTAAAAGACAGCGGATCAATTTTACCGGGGCATGGGGGAATTCTTGACCGTATTGACAGTCTTACAGCTGCAGTGCCTATTTTCACCTTAGCTTATCTGGAGTTTTTGCATTAAACCTATGCGTCGAATTACGGTTTTGGGAGCAACAGGCTCCATTGGTCAAAACACTCTGGATGTTGTTGCACGACACCCGGAAGACTTTGAGGTTTTTGCGCTAACCGCTCACAGCCAGGTTCAGGTTATGGCTGAGCTGTGTTTGAAGCACCATCCACAATACGCCGTTATGGGCTCTCAAAGCAGTGCGTCAGAGCTCAAAGAACTTTTAGGCACTCAGGTATCAACACAGGTAACCTACGGCGAAAAAGCTTTAGCAGAAGTTAGTGCCGCAGGCGACGTCAATATTGTTATGGCAGCGATAGTTGGCGCTGCAGGACTTGCCCCGACATTAGCTGCTATTGATGCGGGTAAAGATGTCTTGTTGGCCAACAAAGAAGCCCTGGTAATGAGCGGTCAATTGTTTATTGACCACGCACAACGTTCTGGCGCTCGAATAATACCAGTAGACAGCGAACACAATGCTATTTTCCAGTGCTTACCCCAGGCAGCCCAGCAGTTGGTTGGCACTATGTCTTTAGCAGAGCATGGTATTCAGCATCTGTTATTAACTGGCTCCGGTGGCCCGTTTCGGGATATACCACTTGAAGAGCTATCGAAACAAACTCCAGGGGCGGCATGTAACCATCCCAACTGGTCTATGGGACGAAAGATATCTGTCGATTCGGCCACTATGCTTAATAAAGGACTGGAATATATTGAAGCCCGCTGGTTATTCAATTGCTCACGTGAACAGTTGAAAGTGGTGATTCACCCTCAAAGTGTTATCCATTCTATGGTCCAGTACACCGATGGCTCGGTTCTGGCGCAAATGGGGGAGCCTGATATGCGCACCCCAATTGCTCATTCACTGGGGTATCCTGAGCGGTTAGAAAGCGGCGTATCTAATTTAGACTTTACTCAAATTGGACAGTTAACGTTCAAACAGCCCGAGTCAGCTCGTTACCCCTGTCTGCAGCTTGCAATAGAAGCGTGTTGGGCAGGGCAGTGGGCAACGACAGCCTTAAATGCTGCCAATGAAATAGCCGTTGATGCGTTTTTGCAGGAACAGGTGGGCTTTACCGATATCGCTAAAGTCTGTGATTCCGTATTACAGTCGGTAACAACTCATGAGGCTGATAGCATCGAGACGCTATTAGCTATCGATAAAAAAGCGCGTTTAGCAGCTAAACAATGGTTGCAGGAGTACGCACAGTGATAGACGCAATTTGGTATTTCTTTTCGTTTGTTGTCACATTGGGAATTTTGGTTGCGTTTCACGAGTTCGGGCATTTTTGGGTTGCTCGACGCTGTGGCGTTAAGGTAATAACCTTTTCTGTTGGTTTTGGTCGCGCTATTTGGAAACGCACCGGAAAAGACGGCACGGTTTATCAACTTGGTATTATTCCTCTTGGCGGTTATGTCCGAATGCTGGACGAACGCATTGATGATGTCACCGAAAAAGAGCGAGATGTAAGCTTTAATGCACAGTCGGTTTATAAACGTTTTGCCATAGTGGCAGCGGGTCCTGTTGCTAACTTTGTCCTTGCGGTAGCGGTGCTATGGCTCATGTTTGGTATTGGTGTGCCGACGGTAAAGCCGGTTATTGGTGATATCAAAGAAAACTCCATTGCTGCAAAAGCAGATCTGGAAAGAGGCAGTGAAATTTTGTCAGTCGACGATGTAGAAGCTTATGACTGGCAACAAGTGCAGCTGGGCTTAATGTCCGCTATTGGCGATGACGAGACGATAATAACGTTAAGAACTCCGGCGGGAAATGAAATACAGCGCAAACTGGATTTAACTGGCTGGCGGTTTGATCCTGAGACAGAGTCGACCTTTGGAAGTTTAGGTATCGAGGTTTATCAGCCTGAAGTCTACACCGAGCTTAGTCAGGTTGAAGCAGACTCACCTGCTGATGTGAGCGGCCTTAAAGCGGGCGACACAATTATTTCTATTGACGGTGAACAAGTCGATAGTTGGGAAAGAATACGTGAGATTATTGCTCAGTCGGCTGGGCAAAGTCTGTTGTTTACGGTTGAAAGAAATGGCGTTGAGCAGGAAGTTTCTGTTCAAATAGGGGAACGGGAAAGTCAAAATGGTGTCATAGGCTACCTTGGCGTAGTTCCGGTGACTGAACCGTTACCTGATAATTATGTTTTTGACCATCAATACGGTTTTTTCGGGGGCTTAGCGAAAGGCGCAGAAAAAACTTGGGAGTTGATGGTTGTTAGCGTGAAAATGATAGGTAAACTGCTGACCGGAGATGTTTCTGTAAAGAACCTGGCAGGGCCTTTAAGTATTGCTGAAGGTGCCGGCGTTAGCGCCAGTAACGGGTTCGTCTATTTTTTAAGTTTTTTGGCATTACTAAGTGTCAATTTAGGGATAATAAATTTATTACCTTTACCGGTGTTAGACGGCGGTCATTTAGTGTTTTACAGCATTGAATGGGTTCGTGGTAAGCCGGTATCCGAAAGAGTGCAAGACGTTTGCTATAGGATTGGTGGGGTGCTGGTATTCGCGTTGATGGCGTTAGCAATATCAAATGACATCGCCCGTTTCGCATTCTGAGTCACGAATTAACAAAAAAGTAGCTAGTGATAATGACGTTTAAAAAGCTGTTAGTGAGTGCCATGATTGCAGGTGCAGTAGCACCAGCCTACGCACAAGACGAGTTTGTTGTTCAGGATATTGAAGTTAAAGGATTACAACGTGTCGCTTTAGGTGCTGCGTTAACTTATATTCCGGTTAGGGTGGGTGATGAGGTGAGTGAGTTACAGATTCGTAGTGCCATTCGCTCGCTCTACTCTTCGACTCACTTTAACTATATTGATGCGCGGAGAGATAACGATACGTTAATCTTCACCGTTAGTGAGCGACCAACCATTGCTGAAATTACCTTTGAAGGTAACAGCGATATCAAAGACGAGCAGCTTGAAGAGAGCTTGCTTGATAATAATATTGTTACCGGTGAACCTTTAGACAGAACCACTATTTCAGGCATAGAGAAAGGTCTGGAAGATTTCTATCATAGTGTTGGTAAATACAATGCATCGGTGGATATACAAGTTGTTGATTTGCCGCGCAACCGAGTTGAGTTGCGTATGAACTTCGACGAAGGCGACGCTGCTGAAATTGCACAAATTAATATTGTGGGTAATAAGGCGTTTGCCGATGAGCAACTTCTTGATGCTTTCGAACTTCGCGATGACCTTCCGTGGTGGAACGTTATTGGCGAAAAGCGCTACCAGAAACAGCAGTTAAGTGGTGACTTAGAGACTTTAGAGTCTTTTTATCGGGACCGTGGGTATTTGCGTTTTCAGGTTGAATCCGTTCAGGTATCTATGACACCCGATCGTGAAGGTATTTATATCACCATTAATGTGAATGAGGGCGATAAATACAACGTAAGCGAAACCGATGTTATTGGCGATTTAAAAGGCCACGACGAGTTAGTCAGTCGAATTGCAACTATCGAAGAAGGCACCCTCTATAACGCCGCACAGGTGACTTATATTGAGGATATGATTAGCCGCTTTTATGGTCGTTACGGTTATGCTTACCCGGAAGTGCGAGCTATTCCAGAACATAATGACGATGACAAGACGGTTAAAATTACTTTCTCGGTAGAACCGGGTAAGCGTGTCTATGTACGTCACATTAATTTTGAAGGTAACGGTGCGACAAAAGACCGGGTGCTTCGTCGTGAAATGCGCCAACTGGAAGGTGCCTGGTTATCTGACAATAAAATTGAACAAGGTAAGGTTCGTCTTGAACGTCTTGGTTTCTTTGAGACAGTTGAAACATCGACCGAGCGAGTCGAAGGCAGCGATGATCAGGTTGACGTGACCTATAAGGTGAAAGAGCAACCATCGGGCTCCTTTAACGCCGGCGTTGGTTATGGTGACTACTCAGGTTTGCAACTTAATGCGGGTGTTCAGCAAAATAACTTCCTGGGCACTGGTAACAGAGTTGGATTTAATGTCAGCACCAGCCGCTTTAATAAAAACGTTAACGTTTCTTATACTGACCCGTACTTCACAATGAATGGCGTTAGCCTTTCAGGACAAGTGTATATGAGTGAGTTTGATGCCGGTCAGGCGGAAAACTTAATTCGTTATAATCAAAAAACCTTTGGTGTTTCCAGCGGTGTAGGCTTCCCGGTTGATGAAATTAACAGCTTTAACTTTGGTATTGGTTATAAAAACCAGGAAGTAACGAACGTTGACGGTTATGAGCAAATACGGAAATTTTATTCCGCATACTTAAACCGGGAGAACCCTGATGACGGTGTCGCTTTCGATATTTATGAGTTTAATATGGGCTGGTCCCGTGTAACCTTAAATAGAGGTCGCTTTCCAACCAGTGGTTCTTCTCAACGTGCTGGCATTGAGATCTCTGCGCCGTTTAGTGACGTGCAGTATTTCCGGACGAACTATGAATATAAACATTACTACCCACTAACGCGTGACCAGCAATGGACATTCCTGACACGCCTTAACTTAGGTTATGGTAATGGTTATGGTACAGATGACAGAGGCAATGATTACTTATTGCCATTCTGGGAGTCTTTCCGAGTTGGTGGGCAGGGCGACTTACGGGGTTTCGAAGCTAACACTGTTGGACCTCGAGCCATTTACAGTTCTGCAAGCCAGTTACCGGCACCACCAGATGTAACCGGAGCGCCAAATGGTTTGCCATCTGGATCAGATTCACAACAAGTTCAGGTGAGTCGTTTTGCCGTTGGCGGTAATGCAAAGGTTGTCGGTGGGCTTGAGCTTATTGTACCAACACCTTTTGTCGATGAAGGCATGCGTAATAGCGTAAGAACAAGCGTCTTTGTTGACTTCGGTATGGTCTGGGATACAGAATTCGACTACGATAGGTATAAAGGCCTGGAACTGGCTCAGGGAAGTCAGCCGTTAACGGATTACAGTTCGCCAGGCGACTTCAGAGCTTCAGCGGGTGTGTCCGTTCAATGGATATCACCAATGGGTCCGCTGACCTTCTCACTGGGGCGGGCTCTGAAAGAAGTTGAGGGTGATGAAACTCAAGTGTTCTCGTTTAATATCGGAACCACATTCTGATAATAATAATTAAATAATAGTGATAAAATTTGAAGGAGTTTTACCTTGAAAAAGTTAATTAAATCTACAGCTGCAGCTGTTGCTGTTTCAACAGCACTTTTTGCAGGTGCCGCGCAAGCACAGCAGAAAATTGGTGTGGTCGATATGATGGAAGTATTCCAGCAGCTACCACAGCGTGAGCAAATTTCAGAGCAGTTACAGAGCGAGTTTCAGGATCGCTTTGAAGAGATGCGTCGTCTTGAACAAAAAGTTCAGGAATTGCGTCAAAAGCAAGAACGTGATGCGTCAATTATGTCTGCGTCTGAAAAAACTCAGCTAGAGCGTGACCTGGAAGAGACTATCTCTCAGGCTCAGCTAAAAAGCAAAGCGCTTCAGGAAGACACCCGTCGTCGTCAAAACGAAGAGCGTAACAAGTTGCTTGGCAAGGTACAGGATGCAATTACTGCAGTAGCTGAAGACAAAGACTACGATATGGTTCTTGAAAGTAACGCTGTAACTTACATGAAAGCAGATAACGACTTGTCTGGTGCGGTTGTCGAGAAAATGACCTCAGGTAACTAATCTATGACTGAGTACACATTGCAGCAGTTGGCTGACCATGTGGGTGGGGAGGTGCGAGGAAATGCGCAGCTCCCCATTTTGCGCGTGGCGACCTTGCAGTCTGCTACTGGTGACGCTATAGCTTTTTTGGCAAATAGTCGTTACAAAAGTCAGCTAGAAACTACGTCTGCCGGGGCGGTTATTGTCTCCGAAAAAGACGACAGTGATGCCGTTAATAACGCAATTCGGGTATCCAACCCTTATGCTGCATTTGCCAAAATTGCACAGTTATTGGATACCACGCCTAAGCCTGCGAAGGGCGTGGCTGATTCCGCGAAAATTGCTGAATCTGCCAGTATTGGCGTTAACGTTAGTATTGGTGAATACGCCGTTATCGAAGACGGGGTTATCATTGGGGATAACACCAGTATTGGAGCTCACTGCTATATTGGAGCTGAAACACAGCTTGGTTCTGGTTGTACGCTCTGGTCGGGAGTAAAAGTTTATCACCGTTGTGTTATTGGTGATAACTGTCTATTTCATGCAGGTGCGGTTATTGGAGCTGATGGCTTTGGTTGGGCACCTGAAAATGGTAAATGGTTGAAAATTCCTCAACTGGGCCGTGTTGTTATTAAAGATAACGTTGAAATTGGTGCTAGTACTACGGTTGATCGTGGCGCACTCGATGACACCGTTATTTCATCGGGTTGTATCATTGATAATCAGTGCCAGATTGCTCATAACGTATTTATAGATGAAGACACTGCTATTGCCGGTTGTACGGTTTTAGCCGGTAGTTGTCATATCGGTAAACGCTGTATGATTGGTGGTGCCTCAGCCATTAATGGTCATATTAGCGTATGTGATGATGTGCAAATCATGGGATTTGCTATGGTAATAAAAGAGATCACTGAGCCGGGCGTTTATGCGTCAGGTATACCTGCCAGCGGACACCGTGAATGGCGGCGTAATGGTGCCAGGTTCCGCCAATTGGATGATCTCTTTAAGCGTGTTAAAGAACTGGAAAAACAAGCTGACAATAACAACTGAGTAAGGTGAAAGCTTTGAAAATTACGGAATCAGGATTTGATATTCAAGGGGTATTAGATTTACTTCCCCATCGTTATCCGTTTTTATTAATAGACAGAGTTATCGAGACAAACTCGAAGGACTCTTTGCACGCGATAAAGAATGTCAGCTTTAATGAACCGATGTTTAATGGCCATTTCCCGGGCAAACCAATTTTCCCGGGAGTCTTGTTGCTGGAAGCAATAGCTCAGGCCTGTGGCTTACTCGGTTTTAAAATTACAGAGAGTAAAAAGAGCGCAAACGACTTATACCTATTCGCTGGTATTGATAACGCGCGTTTCAAGCGTCAGGTTATCCCGGGCGATACAGTAGACTTTTATGTCACCTTTGAAAAAGAACGCCGTGGTATCTGGAAGTTCACCGGGCGCGCCGAAGTTGATGGCGATGTCGCCTGTACTGCTGAAATTATCTGTGCAAGAAGAGAAGTTTAAGTGATTCACGAAACCGCAATTATTGACCCGAGCGCAGAGATTGGAGCCAATGTCAGCGTTGGCCCATGGACAGTCATTGGTCCAAATGTTGTTATTGGCGATAACTGCGACATTCGCTCGCACGTTGTTTTAAAAGGCCCTACGACCATTGGGAAAAACAACACTATTTATCAGTTTGCTTCCGTTGGCGAGGATTGTCAGGATAAAAAGTACGATGGTGAGCCAACTGAGTTAGTGATTGGCGATAATAATGTATTTCGTGAATCCGTAACCATTCATCGTGGCACCGTGCAGGATGACTCGCTCACCAAGATCGGCGACAACAACTTATTTATGGCATATGTGCATGTGGCACATGATTGTGTAATAGGTAACGACAATATTTTTGCTAACCAGGTGACATTAGCCGGGCATGTTCATGTCGGAGACTGGGTTATCCTGGGAGGTATGACGGGAGTGCACCAGTTTTGCCATATTGGTTCACATTCGTTTGCTGCGGTGAATTCAATAGTGGTGCAGGATATTCCTCCATTTGTTATGGCGCAGGGCCATAATGCTAAGCCCAGAACAATCAATGCGGAAGGATTAAAGCGTCGGGGATATACTCCTGAGCAAATTCAGAATGTACGCCGGGCATACAAAATATTGTATCGCTCCAGCCTGACAGTAGAAGAAGCGCTGGAAGGTATTACTGCACTAAATGAACCGGCACTTGACGGCTTCACGGCTTTTGTAGAAAACAGTTCACGAGGCATTATTCGTCCGTAATGAGTAACAAAAAGCCGCCGAAAATTGCCATTGTTGCCGGTGAGCACTCGGGTGATCTGTTAGGGGCCGGACTAATGCAGGCCATTTCAAAACGTCACCCCGGTGCATACTTTATTGGCGTCGGCGGACCATTAATGGCTGAGCAGGGCATGGACTCTTACTTTCCTATGGATGACTTAGCCGTTATGGGGATAGCCGAAGTGGTACAGCAACTTCCTAAGCTACTACGACACCGGAAAAAACTGGTGCAATATCTTATCGAAGAACAACCCGATGTAATGATAGGTATTGACGCTCCGGACTTTAACCTGACGGTTGAAACTCGCCTTAAAAATGCTGGTATAGCAACGATTCATTATGTAAGTCCATCGGTGTGGGCGTGGCGAGAAGGGCGTATTAAAGGCATTAAGAAGGCAGTAGATCATGTACTGTGCTTGCTGCCTTTTGAAAAGGACTTTTACGATAAGCACGGTCTCCCGGCGACTTTTGTTGGCCACCCTCTGGCCGATGACATCCCAATGCAATGGCAGCAGGGTCCAGCGAGAAAGGAGTTAAAACTCGAACCTGAAAGCGAGTATTTGGCTATTCTGCCTGGTAGCAGAAAAGGTGAAATCGCCCGTATGGCGCCTGTATTTTTGCGAGTTGCCAAGAAAATAGCAGAGAAGTATCCAAACCTTCGTTTCGTGGCACCGATGATAAGCCATGCTCGTGCTGAGCAGTTTCAGGAACTCATTAAGCAATACAGTCCGGAATTGACCATTGCACTTCCTGTGGGCGAAAGCCGTAAGGTTATGGCGGCATCAAATTACCTGCTACTGACATCGGGAACTGTGGCGCTTGAAGCATTACTTATTAAACGCCCTATGGTGGTAGCTTATAGGTTCCACTGGTTGTCTTATCAAATTATTAAACGTTTATTCCATGCGCCGTTCTTTTCATTGCCGAACCTTTTAGCGGGCAAAGAAATTGTGCCGGAACTTGCTCAGTCAGAGGCGTCTGAAGAAGGTATCGAGCAGGCCTTAGTTGAGTTAATCGAGCAGGACAACACCGCTTTGCTTGAACAGTTCAAAACTATCCATCAGCAGTTGAAAGTCTCAGCCAGTGAAAAAGCGGCTAATGTTGTAGACTCCTTTCTATAGTTCTATTTTTTAGAAATAAAACCTGAATACAATGCGCTAATAATTCCAAAAAATAGACCTTATTATATAGGTATCTAAACAAGAGGAATTTATTATGGGTTTATTAGTGGATGGTCAGTGGCACGACAAGTGGTATGACACAAAGAAACATGGTGGCCGCTTTGTGCGCAGCGAGTCACAGTTTCGAAATACAGTCGCTAAAGGTACAGAGTTTGAGCCCGAATCCGGCCGATATCATCTGTACGTTTCTTATGCCTGCCCCTGGGCTCACAGGGCATTAATCTTTCGGAAGCTAAAAGGTCTGGAAAGTCATATTGATGTATCGGTAGTGCATCCGTTGATGCTGCAGAATGGTTGGGAATTTTCTGAAGCTCCTCTTAACGAGCCTCTCTATGACGCTGACTTTCTCTATCAAATTTATCTGAAAGCAGATCCGGAATATACCGGGCGAGTCACTGTACCGGTATTATGGGATAAGAAAACCCAGACCATAGTCAATAATGAGTCAGCGGAGATTATACGAATTTTTAATTCTGCTTTCGATGAGCTGACCGGTAATACTCTGGACTTCTTTCCGGCGAGTAAGCAAAAGCAGATAGAAGAAATTAACGAGTGGGTTTATAACGACATTAACAATGGTGTGTACCGTAGCGGCTTTGCAACCACGCAAAAGGCTTACGAAGAGGCCTACCAGTCTTTATTTGCGGCACTGGATAAAGTCGAAGATATTCTTAGCCAGAGTCGTTACCTCGCTGGTGATGAACTGACAGAGGCGGACTGGCGGTTATTTACGACCTTGGTTCGCTTTGATGCGGTTTACTTCGGTCACTTTAAGACCAATAAGAAACGCATTGTCGATTATCCTAATATGTGGAACTACTTGCTGGAGTTGTATCAACACCCGGGTGTGGAAGAAACGGTTGTGATGGATCATATAAAAACTCACTACTATGCCAGCCATACCACAATTAACCCGACTCAGGTGGTGCCTAAGGGCCCTGAAATCAATTTTCATCAAACACATAATCGGGGTCAAAATGGAGGGAAAAAATCATGAGCGCTATTTTGGCAAAACACCGTGGTATGCCTGCTCAGGACGGTGCCGGGGTTAAGCTTACCCGCATTATTAATCAGCCGGGTTTGAAGCATCAGGATCCATTTTTAATGCTGGACGAATTTCGCTCGGATAATCCCGATGATTATATTGCAGGCTTTCCACCTCATCCGCATCGCGGATTTTGTACTTTGACTTATATGCTGGCCGGAACCATGGAGCACAAAGACTCCGTTGGCAATACGGGGGCAGTAGAGGCCGGTGGCGTACAATGGATGAAAGCAGCTAAAGGCATCATACACGCTGAAATGCCGAAGCAGGTTGAAGGCCTGATGTGGGGCTTTCAGTTATGGGTTAATTTGCCATCTGACGAAAAAATGAGCGAGCCTGATTGGCATGACTTTCCATCGGCGACTATTCCCGAAGTAAAAACTGATGATGCTCTTGTCAGAGTTATCTCGGGGCAATATGAGCAGCAAGAAGGTCCGGTAAGAGCGCCCGGGCGTGATTTCTTAATGCTGGACGTACACTTAGGGAAGAAAGACTTTAGCTTGCCTTCTCAGGGACAAAAACGTCGCCTGCTTTACGTTTATCAGGGAAGTTTAATGGTTAACGGGGAGCTCGCAAAGGAAGGTGAATTGCTCGTGCTTGATCCGGCGAACACGTTAACGTGCACTGCTGACGAAGGTGCACGATTTATTCTTCTGGCGGCAAAACCCATCGAAGAGCCGATTGCTCAGTATGGGCCGTTTGTCATGAATAACTCAGGTGAGATTGAACAGGCGATAAAAGACTACCAGGCAGGGACTCTGGCAGCCAATCAAAAGCTAAGTTAGCGCAGTTCTAATGCTTCAGTCTGCCCCAGTAATCGCTCATAGCGGTTACTGTGGCTGCTGGAAAGTTGCAGACCTTCTAATACTTTAAAGCACTGGTCACATTCCTTTTTCAATAACTTCCGTTCTGCGTTAGGCGTTTCTTCGATAAAGCGCACGGCCGCCTGGATAAAGTTAAGTGCAGCGCCACTGTTCATTGGAGCCACCTCCATCGCTTCACGGAACAGCTCTAATGCGCGACTGTAATGACCTTCCTGATACGCTTCAGCACCTGCTTTGTGCACTTTAAAGAAGGCGTCCTGCTGCTTTTGAGCGGCGGCAAGTCTGGCTTGCAGGATTTTAGTGGTGTAACTGTCAAGTAGCAGGTTGTCGTCTTTATAGGCGGCGAGCGTATTGGCTTTTTCGTACTCGCCTACATCGAGCAGAATCGCAATAACGTCTGGTAATAAATCTTTGTTGATAGGTTGGTTCGTTGCCAGATTTTCCCCGACAACTTCGTTTAAACGCTGTTGGGCTTCGCGTAAACGACCGTTAAACGAATCAATTCGTGACAGTAAAATGGCTTCTAAATCTTCAAATGAAATATCGGCATGCAATAGATGCTCATCGTAACGGGCTCGCTGAAGCTCCATCGTAGCTTCGGTTTGGTACTTACTAATCTGCTGTGGCGTGTCGCTGTGTTCAGCTGCATCAAGAATACTGCGCAAGTAATTACATAAGTGCTGCGCATTACGAAAGACCGATTTGCGTGCTATTTGCAAAACGTTATTCATGGCTTGCTTGGCTATATCAAAGTCACCATTGTCGCGTGCTATGTGGGCCAGTTTGGTTTGTCGTTCAATAGAAAAGGGCGCCATGGTTATTGCATCGCGTGCGCTTTCCAGTGCCTCTTCAAGCTGTTGTTGTTGCAGGTAGCATTCGGTTTTTAAATCATGGGCCTCAATGGCATTGGGCATACGCTTAATAATATGGTTAAGAATATTAAGCGCTTCTTCTGGTGAGTTTTGCAGCAGTCTGGTCTCCGCCAGCTTTAGAAACACCCAGCTATGGGAGTTTTCTTCCAGCAGATCTTTAATGGCTATTTCGGCTTTATCCAGTTGCCCGGTTTTATTGTACAGCTCAATTTGCAGTTTTCGGCAATAATTGCTGTAACGGCTGTTTGACTGAATGTGTTTCTGGCAAGCGCTAATGCAGGCCTCATAATCGTGTTTAGTCAGAGCTTTAAATACATCTTTTAACCACATGCGACGCTTGTAGGCACGCATTAAACGAGAGCGCAAAACACGATGGGAAAAAGGCTTCATTAAATAGTCGTCTGGTTGCAGCTCCAGCGCGCTTAAAACCATTGGACGGGTATTGTCGCCGGTAATAATGAAGAACAGGGTGTGTTCTTTCATTAAACCGCGAACCTGAAGCTCTTCCAGTACCTGTCGGCCATTTCGGCCACGGCCGAGGTTATAGTCTACCAACAGAATATCGTGCGGGTTTTTGATGTAGGCAGCAATGCCCGCTTCACCCGTTGTCTTGATTTGGACGTCTTTTGCCCCCAAGTTTAACAGCAGGCCTTTGAGCATAACCTGAAAGGGCTTCTGGTCATCAATCAATAACACACGTTTATCATTGAGCTCTAAGGTTTTGTCCATTAGTGTCAAACAGTATCCTGATAGTATTCAATACCGACAGCATACTGGCTAATTTCAATAATGTTAAGCGGCAACGGAGGCTGATGTGAAAGCAATTCAGATTTCAGAGCAAAAAGTGATATGGAAAGACGGTATTAATTTAAGCGAGCCGCGTGCAGATGAGGTTCAGTTGCGTGTTTTAAGCGCCGGGGTTAACCGCGCCGATCTAATGCAAATAGCAGGGAAGTATCCGCCGCCTAACGGCGTATCCGATATTCCCGGGTTAGAAGTCTGTGGCGTTATAGAGCAGGTTGGCAGCCAGGTTTCCGACTGGAAGACAGGGCAACGTGTTAGTGCCTTACTAGCCGGAGGCGGTTTTGCAGAGCGGGTCAACGTTTCGGCAAAACAACTGCTGGAAGTGCCGGATGACTGGAGTCATGAAACCGCAGCTGGCTGGCTTGAGACTTTTGCTACTGCTTATCTCAATGTTTTCCAGTTAGCCGGGCTAAAACAGGGAGAGCGGGTATTGGCGCATGCCGGTGCCAGTGGGGTCGGAACTTCGCTAATACAGTTGTGCCGTGAAAGCGGTAATGACGTTATTGCGGTCGTAGGCAGCGATGAAAAATCACGATTTTGTCTGAACCTCGGCGCGAAGCATGTTATTAACCGATACCAGCAAGACATTGTTGAAGAAGTTAAGGCGCTGGGAGAAGTCGATGTCATCCTCAATCCGGTTGCCGGCGAATCTATCGCAAAAGACCAGCAGTATTTAAAGCAAGACGGTCGTATTATTTTGATTGGCTTAATGGGCGGTCGTACGGGCGAAGTTGATTTCGGGCGAATGCTAATGAAGCGTCAGAAGCTTATGGGCTCGACGTTGCGGGCGCTGTCTTCAGTACAAAAAGGTCATATTTTAAACGGTTTATGGCATGACTTTAGCGATAAGTTTAAAACCGGTAAAATAAAACCGATTATCGATCAGGTTTTTACAGCTGATGATATTCAAAACGCGCTGGACTATGTTGCGGCGAATAAGACGCAGGGAAAGGTAATACTGAAGTTGGCCGAGCAGTAGTAAATGGTGGAGGGGGCAGGATTCGAACCTGCGAAGGCTGAGCCGTCAGATTTACAGTCTGATCCCTTTGGCCACTCGGGAACCCCTCCACTCAAGTGGCGCGTATAATAACAGTCTTAGCTTAGCTGTAAAGAGAAAACTTAAACTTTTAGGACTTTGGCCGATACAGAACTATCGGTAATTGATAATCCAGAGTCTTAATGAGTCAAGTTTCTGCTGTTCAGAACAATGCCGCTCATTTTTTTGAGCAACACGCGAGCGAAGCCGTTAACCACGGTTTCTCCGGTGAGTTCGCTTATTGGGTCTCGGCACTCGGCGCTGACCCGGTTGTCTCTGAACGCCCAACTGAGGTGAATTGGCAGCGCTCTATCGGTGCAGGCAGGGCAAGACCTTTAGATGTTCAGCCAGGTGCTGTGATGGCCTCAGGCGTTTATGCAACCGTAAGCCAGCTGTCGGACTTTAAATTACAGGACGCGACTCATCCTCAACCCCTCATTCCGGATGCAACGCCGGATCGTTTGCCTTTAGAGCTGATTCAGAACCTGGACTGGAGAGTACGGCAGCGACTTGAGAAGAAAAAGCAACCTCAGGCTGATGACAAAAACGACTACCGACACAAAGGGCCCGCCGGTCTTTACGATGTGCTGCAAAAACTGGGAATTACCCACTAAGCTTTTTATTGGTGTTAAAGAGTTCCCGACAACCTCTCTATATTGCATAATGCTGTTACCATTTCGCAAATTCGATAAAACATGAAGCAACTGCGCCCAGAGGACGAAGATCGTATTGACGCCTTTACTGAGCATTTGTGGCTGCATCATGGTTCCAGCGAAAACACTCAGGCGGCTTACCGTAGCGACTTACGACGTTTTTGTGAGTACCTTATACCCTCGAAAAAATCGCTGATGGACACCGATGAATTAGTACTTCAGGACTACTTGCTTTGGCGCAGAACTCAAGGGCTCTCGCCAAGAAGCACATCGAGATTTTTAAGTTCGGCAAAAAAGTTTTTCCAATTTGCGGTAAAACAGCAATGGGTAGCGGTTGATCCAACTGCGCGCCTGAAGCGTCCTAAATTGCCACAGAGCATTCCTCACTCATTAAGCGAAGCTGACGTTGAGTCGTTATTGCAGCAGCCTGATACAGAAACTCCCATTGGCCTGCGTGACAGAACCATGCTGGAAGTGCTTTACGCTACGGGGTTAAGGGTAACGGAGCTTATTCGTCTGCAGTATGACCAACTGAGCCGCCAGCAAGGCTTGGTAAGGGTTGTTGGGAAGGGAAACAAAGAGCGTTTGGTGCCTTTGGGGGAAGAAGCATTGGAATGGCTGGATACATACTTAAAACATGGCCGTCCGGCGATAACGGATAAAAGCAGTCCCTGGATATTCGTGACACAAAGAGGTTCGTTACTAACGCGTCAGGCATTTTGGTACCGTTTGCGGCATTACGCAGAGGAAGCCGGAATTTATGCTCATTTGTCGCCCCATACGTTACGGCATGCGTTTGCCACGCATTTGTTGAACCATGGCGCCGATTTGCGCGTATTACAGCTGCTTTTGGGGCATAGCGACTTGTCGACCACTCAAATTTACACCCAGGTTGCACGCGAGCGTCTGCAGGCCTTGCATGCTCAGCATCACCCACGCGGTTAATTGCATTTTAGCCGTTAAAAGGGTAGGGTTCGGACAGTTAATTTACGAGGTTATTATGCGCAATTTGATGTTTGTATTAGGGTTTGCGGGGCTGGCAAGTGTCGGCTTTAGTACCAGCGCTGTTGGTGCTGTACAAAATGAAGTTGATGCCCGCCATTTGAATAAAATTGGTATTGAGGTGTTGTCGACCGCGCCGGGTGAAATAGACGGTTATGTCCGTGCTGTTACTAATCAGGGCATGTTTTATGTTTCTGACGATGGTACGCGCTTAATCAGTGGAAATGTTTTCGATATTACCGGTAAGGAGCCTGTTAATTTAAGCGAAGCCGCAATGGCCAATGTGCGCTTAAAAATGCTGGAAGGTTTCACTGATGACATGATTGTTTATCCGGCAGAGAACGAAAAATATGAAGTTACCATTTTCACCGATACAACCTGTGGCTATTGTCAGCGTTTGCATCAAAACATGAGCAGTTATCATGCTGAAGGAATTACCATTAAATACTTAGCCTTCCCTCGTGGTGGTATGAGTAGCAAAGGTGCGCGTCAGTTGCAGACCGTCTGGTGTGCTGATGATAAAAAAGCAGCCATTGCCGCCTTTAAAGATGAAGAAAGTTTTAGCGGCAGCTCTAACTGTTCAAATCCGGTTGCTGAGCATTATCAACTGGGTAAATCCTTTGGCGTAACCGGTACACCAGCTATTATCCTGCCGGACGGACGTATGGTGCCTGGCGCATTACCGGCCTCAAGATTAGTGGCTGAAATCAAAAAAGGTGAGTCGCAGTAATTCATGAGTGACTATGAAATACGTCGTTATCAGGTTGTTGACGATGGTTTTCTGCCGCAGCAAATGCCTCCTTTGTTGCGGCAAATTTATGCACGGCGCGGAGTTCGCAGTGCGGACGAATTGTCTCTTAAAGCTTCAGGGCTTCTTCATTTCTCTTCGCTGAAAGATATTGCTAAAGCTGTTGAACTGCTTCGAACTGCATTAAAAAAGCAGCGACGCGTATGCATCTGTGGTGACTTTGACGCTGATGGAGCGACCAGCTCGGCGCTGATGGTTTCCGCTTTGCAGGCTTTTGGCTTAGAAAAGGTTGGTTACCGTGTTCCGAACCGAATGACAGACGGCTATGGGCTTTCTGTTGCTATGGTAGAACAACTGACCGCAGACAACGTCGATCTTATTATTACCGTTGATAACGGCATTGCGGCAAACGACGCCATCTCTCTTGCGCGGGATAACGGCATACAAGTTTTGGTAACCGATCATCATTTACCTCCGGCGGAGCTTCCTCATGCTGATGCCATTGTTAACCCAAACCAGCAGGGCTGCGAGTTCCCAAGTAAGAATTTAGCCGGGGTTGGTGTTGCATTTTACGTGTTGCTGGCGTTGCGCGCAGCGTTAAGAGAAGAAGGCATTGAGTCTTTGCCCAATCTGGCAGACTGGCTTGATCTTGTGGCTTTAGGCACTGTCGCCGATGTCGTACCGCTGGATTATAACAATCGCGTATTAGTGCAACAGGGTATAGCCCGTATTCGTAAAGGTATGAGCCGCCCCGGAATTAAAGCGTTGCTGGAAGTTGCCAACCGTGACGCGAGTCAGTTGGCAGCCAGTGATTTGGGGTTCGCCCTGGGTCCGCGTATTAACGCTGCAGGCCGGTTAGACGACATTGGGCTCGGAATAGAATGTTTATTAGCGGGTGAGTCCCGGGCAAAGCAGTTAGCGCAGCAACTTAACGATTTAAACCAACAGCGTAAGTCTATTGAAACGGAAATGCGTGAGCATGCCGAAAGTGCAGTCGCGAAATTACGTTTTGACCAGGGGCAGGTACCGGATTTAGTCACCCTGTATCAGCCAGACTGGCATGCTGGTGTTATTGGTATTGTTGCGGGCCGGGTAAAAGAACAGGTGAACCGTCCGGTTATTGCATTGGCGAACGACGATGACAACTTACTAAAAGGCTCGGCGCGTTCGGTCAGTGGCTTGCATATGCGTGACTTACTGGAGCGTATTCATAGTCTGGAGCCTGGCATTATGGAACGTTTTGGCGGACACGCTATGGCAGCGGGGTTAACGCTAAAAAAAGTGAACCTAACGCGATTTTCCGAACTGGCTGAACAAGTCGCATCCGAATGGTTATCGGAAGAACAAAAGCAGCGGGTATTCTGGTCAGATGGTGAGTTGACTGTACCGCAGTTGTCACTCGACAGTGTGAATACTCTGCAAAATGCAGGTCCCTGGGGGCAGCAGTTTCCTGAGCCCATGTTTGACGGGCAGTTCGAGCTGGTTGATCAACGCATTGTTGGCGAACGCCATCTAAAATTGGTGGTGCGCCATCCTCAAGGGGAGTTGTTAGACGGCATCGCTTTTAACGTTGATACACAACAATGGCCAGCGCGGCAGGCTACGGTTGTTGAACTTTTATACAAGCCGCAACTTAATCACTTCCGCGGACGCACAAACGTCCAGTTGTTGGTGGAGCAAATCCGCGCAATACGTTAAACTACGCCCCTTTAAAATAAACAGAATTAGGTAGTCGCATGTTTGAGACCAACGCAACCTACAATAACATTAAAGATATGCGTGAGCGTAGCAATGCGCTTAGGGGGTATCTTTGACTACGATGCTAAGTTAGAGCGTCTGGAAGAAGTTACCCGTGAAATGGAACAGCCCGATGTCTGGGATGATCCACCAAAAGCGCAGGCGTTAGGTAAAGAACGTGCCGCATTAGAGCAAGTAGTAGAAACTCTGGATAAACTTCAGCAAGGTCTGGATGATGTAGAAGGCCTCGTCGATTTAGCTGTAGAGGCTGATGATGAAGATACCTTTAACGAAGCTCAGGAAGAATTATCAGGCTTAGAAAAACAGCTTGAAAACTTAGAGTTTCGCCGGATGTTCTCAAAAGACAATGACTCTGCCGACTGTTATTTGGATATTCAGTCAGGCTCTGGCGGAACCGAGGCTCAGGATTGGGCCAATATGTTACTGCGCATGTATTTGCGTTGGGCTGAAGCGCATGACTTTAAAGCGGAAATTACTGAGCTGTCAGAAGGGGATGTTGCCGGACTAAAATCGGCTACGGTGCGTGTAGCCGGAGAGTACGCTTATGGCTGGCTAAGAACCGAAACTGGTGTTCATCGCCTGGTTCGTAAGTCACCTTTTGACTCAGGTAATCGTCGGCATACATCTTTTGCATCGGTATTCGTTTACCCGGAAGTTGACGACGATATAGACATTGAAATTGATCCGTCAGATTTACGAGTTGATACCTATCGTGCTTCTGGCGCAGGTGGTCAGCACGTTAACCGGACTGATTCCGCCGTTCGCTTAACACACGAACCGACAGGCATTGTTGTACAATGCCAAAGTGACCGTTCGCAGCATAAGAACCGTGACTCAGCAATGAAGCAGCTAAAGGCAAAATTGTATGAGTTTGAGTTACAGAAGCAGAACGAAGAGAAGCAGGCATTGGAAGACTCGAAAGCAGACATTGGCTGGGGCAGTCAAATTCGTTCATATGTTTTAGATGATGCACGTATAAAAGACTTACGTACCGGCGTTGAAAACCGCAATACGCAAGCCGTGCTAGACGGCGCTTTAGACCCATTTATTGAAGCCAGCTTAAAAAGCGGGCTGTAAGTTTAATTTAAGTATCCCGACAGAGGAAAATCGATAATGACTGATAAATCGCAAGCACCCGAAGTAGACGTAAACGAACAGATCGCGCAACGAAAGGCGAAACTGTCGGCGCTTCGCGATAAGGGTATCGCATTCCCGAACGATTTCCGTCGGGACTCGTTAGCGGCCGACTTACATGCAGAATACGATGAAGTGAGCAAAGAAGAGCTGGCTGAAAAGGGCATTCGTGTCAAAGTTGCCGGCCGTATGATGACCCGCCGTATTATGGGTAAAGCGAGCTTTGCCACCATTCAGGATATGAGCGGGAAAATTCAGCTTTATGTTGCCCGCGACAATCTGCCTGAAGGTTACTACAACACTGAATTTAAAAAGTGGGACTTAGGCGATATTATTGGCGCGTCAGGTACGTTGTTCATTACCGGTACCGGAGAGCTGAGTGTTCAGGTAGACGACATACGCTTGCTGACTAAGGCATTACGCCCATTGCCAGACAAGTTTCATGGCTTAGCCGATCAGGAAACACGTTACCGCCAACGTTACTTAGACCTTATTACTAATGACGAGTCACGCAGCACTTTCGTGGTTCGTTCTAAAGTTATTGATTACATTCGTCGCTTTTTAAGTGAACGTCAGTTTCTGGAAGTGGAAACGCCTATGATGCAGGCAATTCCTGGCGGTGCGGCAGCGCGTCCATTCAGTACGCATCACAATGCGCTGGATATGGAACTGTTTTTACGTATTGCGCCGGAACTTTACTTGAAGCGTCTGGTGGTGGGTGGTTTTGAAAAAGTTTTTGAAATTAACCGCAACTTCCGAAACGAAGGTTTATCGACGCGTCATAACCCAGAGTTCACAATGTTGGAGTTCTACTGGGGCTATGCCGATTATCACGACCTGATGGACTTAACCGAGCAAATGTTACGCGGAGCGGCGGAAGCCGTGCTGGGTTCCGCTCAGTTTACCAGCCAGGGTGTTGATTACGACTTCGGTAAGCCATTTGAGCGTATGACGGTACTGGAAGCTATTCTCAAATATATGCCGGAAGTGAAGGTCGAACAGCTGAACGATCTGAACAGCGCGACAGAAATTGCTGAGCAGGTAGGTGTTAACGTTAAGCCTTCCTGGGGTTTGGGTAAAATCCAAATTGAGATATTTGAAACGGTTGCAGAACACCGCTTAATTCAGCCAACCTTTATTACTGCGTATCCGGCGGAAGTATCACCGTTGGCACGTCGTAACGACGACAATCCGTTTGTCACTGACCGTTTTGAGTTCTTTGCCGGTGGGCGTGAGCTGGCTAATGGTTTCTCTGAGCTGAATGATGCAGAAGACCAGGCTGAGCGTTTCCGTGAGCAAGTTGAACAGAAAGAAGCGGGTGATGACGAAGCCATGTTCTATGATGAAGACTACGTTACCGCACTAGAGCACGGAATGCCGCCAACAGCGGGCGAGGGGATTGGTATTGACCGCCTGGTTATGTTGCTTACCGACTCTGCTTCTATTCGTGATGTACTCTTGTTCCCGCACATGCGTCCAAAAGCTGATTAATTGGCCGGCTAAAAATTGCGCAGAAAACGCGTTAACTGCTATAGTCATTTTCTATAGAAAGTTAACGCGTTTTTATAAGCGCAGCATCAAAATGTGAGGCTTGTATGTACTATTCTGAGTTTTCAACGCCGCTGGGAAGAATGTATGCGGTGGCGGACAATCACTCTCTGCTGGGCTTGTATTATCAGGGACAAAAACACTGTCCGGATATGAGCGCATTTGAACCTCGTGAAGACAATAGCGTGCTCCGGGCCGTTACCCATCAAATTCACGCGTATTTCAGCAACTCAAATTATCACTTTGACTTACCACTAAGGCCTCAGGTAACCGACTTTCAGAAACGTGTATTATCTGTGCTATCAACAGGTTGCCGATGAGCTGGAGCAACCTAGCGCAACGCGCGCTGTGGCAACCGCTATTGCGAAAAATCCGCTTATTATTGTGATTCCATGTCATCGGGTTATCGGGCAGGACGGTTCATTACGTGGGTTTGCGGCTGGGCTGGATCGTAAGCAGCAGCTATTAGATTTAGAGAGCAGCGTTGCTGTTGCTTGACTTCCTTTCATACATCTAGGCTTGCCTTTTAAAGAAATATTGATACTTCCCGCGTTTCGCGGCTAATTCTTTTGGGTACGGATATTCGGTTTTAAACCTTTATTATAGATTTGATTTTGTTCATCCTTTCTCAACTTTCGTTATACCCTCTCCGTTTAAAATCTTTGGTGGATTCAGGGAAGTGAAGCGTTAATTCAACTAAAGCAGGTTTATTATAATTTTCTTATGGAAAGTTTGATTTTATGTTGACTTTATAGCATTATTGAAAATCGAGAGTCTACTGTTTCGTTAAACCTTTGAATGTTGAATATATACTTAAAAATATAATTTCTTAAGGATGAGTAATGAAAAAAATCTTAATTTTAATTACGTTTCCTGTGTTATTTATTTATTCTAAACAAGGCCTTACACAGACGAACTTCGAACAATCAAGTCATGGGATCTCATATATGAACATGGCGGGAGGCTTTCATTTTTATGGGCATAGTACAGGTGCATTTGAAATCATTGTGAATGAAGATTTTACTACAATAGGTTTTTCAGACGGAAGTTTTTTGGCTATTAGTAACGCTGAGCAATTTATCTTAAGTTATAACGAGGTTATTGATGAACTTAATAGTGCCAATTTTGACTCTGATCTTTCTAAGGTTCAGATCTCTCCTGAGGCAGCTTTAATTCTACAAGAGTATGAAGCTCACATGGTTGCTTTAGATGATGGCGGTAAGAATGATTGTCCAACTCAGCCGCTGCCTGGTCAATCATGCGAACCGATTGAAATAAAAAGTTTTAAGCAATCAAGTCATAGTTCACTTTTCGAATCAACATATACAACAAATAGCTCAGCATATTGCGAGAGAGTTCAGCGAGAAGTTCAAAAACCATACGCTGGACACTCACATTTATTAACTTGCACCGGCACGGCTAGGCTAAGCCATATGGCGGCCGCGATGAGTATGATAGTGGGGTGTATTGCAGATAGAAGTAAAATAGTTTGTAATTCATTGGTAGTGGCATTTGCAGGATCCGCTGCTAATCTAATCGATGCAGATAAAATGTGTAAGGCTTCTTATCAGGAAACGATTCAGGCGGCAGATGACTGCGATAAAGAGGTTAGGGAGCCTCGTAATAGTAGTGGATTTAAAGACAGTAATGCTCTAATTACAGGGGGACTTTCTATAAATATGTTGCGGCATAACGCTTTGCTTCAATGTGTCAGGAAAGGAAATGTCACGATTACTGATTTAGATGTATCAGTCACATCTTCTAATAACAGTGCTGAGTGTTCTCGTGAAGATTAATAATTTACTTGATAACTATAAACTTCCAGTGAAGCCAAATAATACGATTTATGGCATTTTCCTAATTGTTTTTACTGGTTTACTAGTAATCGTTGGAGAAATTTGGAGTGCTTTGGTTTTAAACTTTCTAGCAGTTGTGTTGTCTGTGACCTGTAGATATTATGATGCCAAATTAGAGCAGCATCAGGAAATCATAAATCAACAAGGCGAGAAAATATTAGAGCTCGAAGCAATGTTGAGAGAAATTAATAAGTGATAGATGCGATGAACTTTTCTTGAAACAAAAAACCCGGCTAATTAGCCGGGTTTCTTTTATCGAAATCAAAAAGCTGTGCTTAGTGATCTTCGCCTTCAGTATGCACGTGACCGTGCTCAAGTTCTTGCTCAGTCGCATCACGAACTTCAAGCACTTCTACGTCAAAGTTCAGGTTAACACCTGCTAATGGGTGGTTACCGTCAACAGTCACTTCGTCGTCTTTTACTTCAACGATAACGACAGACTGCTCGCCTTGATCCGTGCTGGCACGGAACTGCATACCAGGCTGTACTTCGTTGTCGCCGAATAAATTGCGCGGTACAGTCTGGATTAAGCCGTCATGACGCTCGCCATAAGCTTCTTCTGGCTTAACTTCTGCGGTGAAGTTATCGCCAACTGATTTGCCTTCCAGTGCATTTTCCAGACCAGGAATCAGCATGCCACGACCGTGGATGAAGTTCAGTGGGCTGCCATCTTTAGACTGGTCCAGTGTCTGGCCATCTTCCGTTTTAACGGCATAGTTAATAGCCACGACTTTGTTTGGTGCAATGGTTTCGCTCATAAGTTTAACCTAATTGATAAGGCAGTGAGTGTATTTCCAGAAGACTTGCGTCGTCATCCCGAACCCGAATAGCTGTGTCAGCGTCTATATCGCTGGGTAAAACAGCTAGTAAGTCCACGTGGGTGTCGGTGCGGTTCACTGCCATAATGACCGTACCTGCACGACGCCAGTTATCGCCAATGGCTTTCTCTAATTGCATACCCGGGGTAACTTGAGCCGTTACTTTACCGGATAAGCGAAAGAGTGCCCGTTTCTGTTTGCCCAAATACTTCATTCGGGCAATAGTCTCCTGGCCGATATAACATCCTTTGTCAAAACTGATTCCATCCCACGCCTGCAAATTCATCATTTGCGGGACAAACGCCTGGTTGTTTTCAGACGTAAGTTGTGGGCGAACCCGTTCAATTTCCAACGCATCCCAGTAGGGTTGCGAATAATCCGTAGAAATTGGTTGTTGGCTGAGTAACAGATATTGGTCGGGACTTGTCCCAACCTGTATTACCCGGCCATCAAATTCTGATGCAACGCTGGCTGCTTTATTGCCAAAAACACCTGCAATGTTCCAGTCGTCACTGACATCTTCAGCTGTAATTTTACTAAACACACCGTATTTCTTTAATTGTGCCAAAGAGCCTTCAATTGCACTGCGATGCATAATCAGCAATACGGCATCGGCTTCACGACAAAGCCAAAAAACGCTAAAGGCTTTTCCGGTTTGATCACAATGTGCGCCATATAACCAATTATTCTGGTCGAGTTTGCGTAAATCACATGTCAGCTGACCCTGTAAAAAACTGTCAGCATCTGCACCGGAAACAGAAAGGATACCATAATCCGTCAGTTGAACGGAAAGGCTGTCCAGATTTGCGTCACTAAAATGCTGTGTTAACTCAACCACAATGACTCCTTATTAAATGGCTTACGTGGTAATATTAGGGCACATTATCGAATTACAAGGGCAATTGCTGCGGAGATTTTATGTTGCCGTTAAAACAATCGGAAGAAGCACTTAAAGACAAGCGTCGTTTACGTTGGGCCTGCCGCCGGGGAATGCTGGAGCTGGATGTATTATTTGAACCTTTTGTCGATCAGGCTTATGACGAATTGAGCGAAGAGCAGAAAGCAGTATTTCGTCGTCTGGTTACCTGCGATGACCCGGATCTTTTTGCCTGGTTTATGGGACACCAGAAGTGTGAAGATGAAGAGCTCGACGCCATGGTTCAGTTTATGCTGTCACGCGTCAAAGTGTGAATCCTGCTCATTTCTTTAATTTACAGCGGCCAATGGGGACACTGTCTGTTTCTTCATGTGGCCGTTATTGGTGGTGGCAACAGCAGCGCTGGCAGTTTTTTAGTAAAGCGCTGGTTATTGCTGGCTTGTTGGTGCTTTTACCTCTCACCCGTAGAACTGAAACGAATAAAGAAGTACGCCACTGGCTATGGATTTGGTGGTTTCAGCTGCCGCAGGCGCAGCAATTTAAATTGCGACGCCAACTGCAGCAGTTGTCTGATTATTAACACTCAAGAGCTAAGCCTGGGTGATTAACTTAGGAGAGAGTACGGTTGGCTTTGTTTCAGGCAAAGTTTCAGGATAATCGAGTGTATAGTGCAAGCCGCGGCTTTCTTTGCGACTCATAGCACTTCTTACGATTAACTCAGATACCTGAACCAAATTCCGTAATTCAAGCAGGTTATTACTCACCTTAAAGTGAGAATAGTATTCGTGAATTTCGCGCTGCAACAACTCAATGCGATGTAACGCACGCTCCAGCCGCTTGGTAGTGCGGACAATGCCGACGTAATCCCACATAAAGAGTCGTAACTCGTGCCAGTTATGCTGAATAATAACTTCCTCGTCGGAGTCTGCTACCTGACTTTCATCCCAGCCTGGCAGGTGAGTTAAGGCTTGTCGCTGTGACTGTTTCGACAAAATATCTTTAGCCGCGGCACGAGCAAAGACCAAGCACTCCAGTAACGAATTACTGGCCATGCGGTTTGCGCCGTGCAGGCCAGTACAGGCAACTTCACCAACTGCATAGAGGTTCGGTAAATCGGTGGCAGCATTCATGTCTGTCTTTACACCACCACAAGTGTAATGTGCAGCGGGCACCACAGGCATAGGCTCTTTACTGATGTCTATCCCAAGCGACAGGCATTTCTCCATAATAGTGGGGAAATGATGCTGGATAAACTCTTTAGGTTTATGAGAAATATCCAGATACATAGAGTCGGCACCCAGACGCTTCATTTCGTAGTCTATAGCCCGGGCGACGACGTCGCGTGGCGCTAACTCGGCGGACTCGTGAAAGTCAGGCATAAACCGGCTGCCATCCGGACGCTTAAGTAATGCGCCTTCACCGCGCAAGGCTTCGGTGAGTAAAAAGCTTTGTGCGTTGGGGTGAAACAAGCAGGTTGGGTGGAATTGATTAAATTCCATATTAGCAACCGCGCAACCGGCGCGCCATGCCATGGCTATACCATCACCGCTGGCAATATCCGGGTTACTGGTATATTGGTACACTTTACTGGCTCCGCCTGTTGCCAGAACGACACAGCCAGCAGCTACTGTTTCAACCTGTTCTTTAGGGCGACTCCAGATGTAGGCGCCGTAACAGCCGGCAGGTTTCCCAATGCGTGAGCCGGTAATTAAATCAACGGCATTGTAACGCTCTAAAATGGTGATATTCGGGTGTTCTAAGGCCTTCTTCTGCAAGGTGGTTTGTACGGCCTTGCCGGTGGCGTCAGCAGCGTGCAGAATTCGGCGGTGACTATGCCCACCTTCCCGGTTTAAATGGTAGGTAGGGCTGTCATCCTTCGATTGCACCTGATCGAAGCCCACTCCTGCATCAATAAGCCATTGCAGACTTGCGCGGGCATTTTCTGTGGTAAACTTAACCGCTTCGGGGTCACAGAGGCCTGCGCCGGCAATTAAGGTATCTTCGATATGGCTTTCGATACTGTCATTTTCATCGAAAACAGCTGCGATGCCGCCTTGAGCATAAAACGTTGAGCCTTCAGTCAGCGGGCCTTTACTTAGGACGGTGACTTTTAAATCATCAGCCAACTGTAAAGCGGTGGTTAAACCCGCGGCTCCCGAACCAATAATCAGCACATCGCATTGATAATTTGCAACAGGTTCCATAAAGTACTCAATGTGAATTTTGAACGATTTTACGCATTTGGCGATATTTTTGCGAACTTTTTACATGCGGTCCTGTCACAGTCAGTAAGATACAGGACGGGCCGCCAGTTCCAGCAGTTCCTGGGTTAAGGGAGAACAGGCTCGGATGAGCGAACAGGTGAGTGACCAACAGCTGGTCGAAAGAGTACAACAAGGTGATAACCGGGCTTTTGATCTGCTGGTAAAGAAGTATCAGCACAAAGTCATGAGTTTGATATCGCGTTATGTCAAACAACAGGGTGATGTAGCTGATGTTGCACAGGAAGCGTTTATAAAAGCGTATCGAGCGCTACCGAACTTCCGTGGTGACAGTGCTTTTTATACCTGGTTGTACCGAATTGCGGTGAATACAGCGAAAAACCATTTGGTTTCGCAAGGTAGAAAGCCGCCCGCATCCGATATTGATGCTGAAGACGCAGAATTCTATGAAGGGGCTGGGGCACTAAGAGACAGTGCGTCTCCGGAAAGACAAATGTTGTCTGATGAAATCAGAGATGTGGTACTGAAAACAATTGATGATTTGCCTGAAGACTTACGTCGGGCAATTACATTAAGGGAAATTGAGGGTCTCGGTTACGAGGAAATTGCGCTAGAAATGGATTGCCCTATAGGGACTGTCCGCTCTCGCATCTTTCGCGCTCGGGAAGCAATAGATAATCAACTCCGACCGTTGCTGGAACGGTAAACTAAAGAGGGGCAGTTATGTCTCGGAACAAATCAGAATCAACATCCGCGCTGTTTGATGACCAGGTCATCAATGCTGATGAAATAGAAGCGCTACTGGATGATGAACAGGCAACGCAGGAATGGCATCGTTATAGTGTTATTCGTGCAGCCATTAAAGGGGATTTAAACGCCGATATCAGCCTGGACATTAGTGAACAGGTTCGTATTAGTGTTAATGAGGAATCTAATAAAGTTGTGACACCAGGTTTTGGTCGCTCTAAGAGCCAAAACAAAGCTGCGTCACGCTGGTTCCAGCCTTTCGCTAAAGTGGCTGTCGCGGCCAGTGTTGCTGTTGTTGCGGTAATGACCGTACAAACTTACCAGCAGCCGGCAACGCCTGAAGGGGGGAGTGCGGAACCTGCGTTACTAACCAGCCCAATTGGAGGTGGTCGTGAGCCTGTCAGCCTGAATCGGGTTGAACCAATGTCACAAATTAACGATCAGCAACGCCGTCGCCAGGTTCAGTCGTACATGATTGATCACCAGCAACAACTTATGTTGCAGCAAAAAGCAGAAAGCGAAGAGAAACAATCTGAGCAGGAGCTCAACAAAGGTAATTAAAATCATGATATCTCGGTTGTACCGGTCCATTTTATGCGGGGCTTTTTTATTAGCAGGAAGCTCTGTTGTCAGTGCACAGCAAAATAGCGAACAAACAGAGAACGGTGCTGACTGGTTCAACCGTATGGCGGTCGCCTTAACAGAACTGAATTTTGAAGCTTCTTTAGTTCACGCGCATGGCGATCAAATCGAGCCCTACCAATGGTTACAGGGCAACGATCCTGACGCAGGAAGTGCCGAACTTTTAATTCAAATGAACGGCCCTGATTTTCGTATTTTAAGAGTCGATGATCGGGTTGCTCACTTCAATACCTCTGCCAGTAATTACGCATTAAAATCTGATAGCATCACTGCAATTCTTCCAGCGGCCTTTGCTGAACCTTTTGAACGCTTAAGTCATAGCTACCAGGTAACAGTTGGTGGAGGCGCGAGGGTTTTGGGGCGCAATGCGCAACATATTCGCATATTAAGCAGAGACAGCCAGCGTTACAGCTATTCGTTATGGATTGATCGTAAGCATGGTATGCCGCTCAAGGTCATTATGTTGAATCAGTCAGGCGATGTGGTAGAGCAGGTACAACTGACCAGCTTATCTGTTCGTGAAACTGCGCCCGAAATAATGACCGAAATTAAAAATATTGAAATGCCTCCCATGCTTGAGGACCTTCGAGTTAAAAGGCCAACACAGTATGATGCGCACCCCCGCTGGGCACCACAAGGTTTTAGATTATTAAGTCAGCAAAGTCATACCCTGGTGTTAGATTCAACGCCAGTCGACCATTACTTGTTTTCAGATGGTCTGGCAGAGTATTCAGTTTATGTTGCAGAACTTACTGAGGGCATGGAAACCGATCTTGCGCTATCTTCCTCACAAACTTTATTCTCAAAGCGGTATAATAATTTTCTTGTGACCGTTGTGGGGCAGGTGCCGTTGGCCATGGCTCAACGTATAGCGACAGAAGTTAAATAATGAAAGAGATTGCCGAAGTTACCGCGGTTGAAGGCAACCGGGTTACAGTAACAACTGAACTTAAAACAGCCTGCTCTGGGTGTGCACAGGTTTCTAACTGTGGTGCCGGTATTCTGAGCAAGGTCTTTGCTGACAGAAATGCACAGTTCACGGTAGTAACGGAACAAGCTTTTCGTCCTGGCGAACTTGTGCAACTTGAAGTACCTGATACTGCTGTAACGCGTTTTGCTTTATTACTTTATGGCTTACCTATACTGATGCTGCTTCTAATAGCCGTATTACTTGAGAATACAGGCACCTTAACTGAAGGCTTTATTATTTTGCTGTCTTTTGCGGGCTTCGCTTTAACCTTTTGGGGGTTAAAACGCTGGTTTCGCAAACGTGATATTCAAGTCAACGCGATGGTTAAACTGGAAGCTTCAGCTGAGGTTCAGCACTCAAACCCCTGAACTGGCATAAAGTCCTTTGTTCTTGCCGCTAACATGAGTATGATCGGGGCTAATTTTTTAAGTTCCAGAATTTAGTTTTACAGAGGTATCATCAATGCCGAATAGGGCGTTCAAGCAAAGTAATATTCGTAACTTCTCGATCATCGCTCACATTGACCACGGTAAATCGACCTTGTCGGATCGCTTGATCCAGCATTGTGGAGGACTGACAGACCGCGAAATGGCCGAGCAAGTGCTGGACTCCATGGACTTGGAGCGCGAACGCGGTATTACGATAAAAGCGCAAAGTGTAACGCTCTATTACACAGCAAAAGACGGTGAGACCTATCAGCTAAACTTTATCGACACGCCCGGACACGTTGACTTTTCTTATGAAGTATCACGTTCATTAGCTGGCTGTGAAGGTGCCTTGCTGGTTGTTGATGCTGCTCAGGGTGTAGAAGCCCAGACGTTGGCAAACTGTTACACCGCAATTGAAATGGACCTGGAAGTAGTACCGGTACTGAACAAAATTGACCTGCCACAAGCCGATGCCATGGGTGTTGCTCAGGAAATTGAAGACATTGTGGGCATTGAAGCGGTTGATGCAGTTCAGTGTTCGGCTAAAACTGGTTTAGGTATTGACGACGTGCTTGAGCGCATTGTCCGGCAAATACCGCCGCCCAAGGGCGAACCAGAAGAGCCATTACAGGCCCTGATCATCGATTCCTGGTTTGATAACTATCAGGGCGTGGTCTCTTTAGTTCGAGTGCGTAATGGTACTTTACGTGCTGGTGAGAAGATGACTGTGATGTCTACCGGACAGTCTCATCAAATAGATAAAGTTGGTTATTTCGACCCTAAACCGCACGAAACCGGTATTTTGCATACCGGTGAGGTGGGCTATGTAATTTCTGGCATTAAGGATATTTTAGGTGCTCCGGTTGGGGATACGCTGACCAACACGCGTAATCCGGCGAAAGAACCGGTTCCGGGCTTTAAAAAAGTAAAACCTCAGGTTTATGCGGGTATGTTCCCGATAAGCTCGGACGACTACGAGTCGTTTCGTGATGCCTTAGGGAAACTGTCGTTAAATGACGCCTCGCTTTTCTATGAACCAGAAAACTCAGCAGCGCTTGGCTTTGGTTTCCGTTGTGGCTTCCTTGGTATGTTGCACATGGAAATTATCCAGGAGCGACTTGAACGTGAGTACGATATTGACTTAATCACCACTGCGCCGACCGTGGTTTACGAAGTTGAAAAAACTGACGGTAGTATGGTGAAAGTTGATAACCCGGTTAACTTGCCGCCGGTTAACGATATCGAAACCATTTATGAACCGATTGTAGAAGCTAATATTTTGGTTCCTCAAGAATTTTTGGGGAATGTCATCACTCTTTGTGTTGATAAGCGTGGTGTGCAAACTGCCATGGCTTATCATGGTAAACAAGTCTCGGTAACTTACGAACTGCCTATGGCTGAAGTGGTTATGGACTTCTTTGACCGATTAAAGTCGACCAGCCGTGGCTACGCATCGTTAGATTATCAGTTCAAGAAATTTGAACCTGCGGACATGGTTCGTGTCGATATATTGATTAATGGCGACCGCGTCGATGCTTTAGCAATGATCACTCACCGTGATCATGCGGAAGGGCGAGGCCGGTTGCTGGTTGATAAAATGCGTGAGTTAATTCCACGGCAAATGTTTGATATCGCGATTCAGGCGACCATTGGCAACCATGTTATTGCACGTTCAACGGTCAAGCAGCTGCGTAAAAACGTAACAGCTAAATGTTATGGCGGTGACATTAGTCGTAAGAAGAAGCTTTTACAAAAACAAAAAGAAGGTAAAAAGCGCATGAAGAACCTGGGTAACGTTGAAGTGCCTCAGGAAGCCTTCCTTGCGGTTTTAAAAGTGGGCAAATAGGAAATGGCCAATTATTTTTCAATTATTTTAACCTTTATTACTGTTATCTCCGGATTGTTCTGGCTCTACGATGCCAGAGTATTAAAGCCAAAGCGCAAAGCGGTTATTGCTGAGGTTGAGAACAAAACAACCAGTGCTTTAACCGATGAACAAAGAGAGAGTCTGGCACCTCAGCCTAAATTAATGGAACTGAGTGAGTCCATTTTTCCTGTTATCGCTTTGGTGTTAGTGGTTCGCACCGTTCTGTATGAGCCATTTCAGATACCTTCCGGCTCAATGATGCCAACTTTGCTGAAAGGTGACTTTATTCTGGTAGAGAAGTTCTCTTACGGTATTAAGGACCCTGTCTTTCAGGAAACTTTAGTTGAAACAAATCAACCTGAGCGCGGTGACATCGCTGTGTTTAAGTATCCGGAAAACCCAAATATTGACTATATAAAACGTATCGTGGGTTTGCCCGGTGATCGCATTATATACCGTAATAAAACACTTTATATTCAACCGGCGTGTGCTGAAGGTCAACGCGACTGTGAAGAAATGAAAGTCGTTAAATCGTCATTAAAAGAAGACGGCACCTATTTCTCCGGCTCGTCACCGCTACGGACATACAGCGAAGACTTAGGTAACGTAACTCACGACATTCTCGTAGACCCGCGTGTTGCGTCACGTATGGCAATGTACTTTAATCAGCCGGGCACCCAAAGAGATGAATGGGTGATACCGGAAGGCCAATACTTTGCAATGGGTGATAACCGCGATAACTCTCGTGACAGCCGCTACTGGGGATTTGTTGATGAGGAATTACTGGTCGGTAGAGCCGTATTTATCTGGATGAGTTTTGAAATGGATCGCAGTCGCGATAGTTGGTTGCCGTCATGGGTTCCTACCGGAGTTCGATTTGAAAGGCTAGGGAGTATTGAGTGAGTTTGCCCAGACCACCGTTCACGGAACTGGAAAAAATTGTTGGTCATCGTTTTGAACAGCAGGATTTGCTGCGCCAGGCAATGACCCACCGTAGTGCGTCATCGAATCATAACGAACGTTTAGAGTTCTTAGGTGACTCCATTTTGGGGCTGGTTATAGCCGAGGCTCTATACCACCAGTTTCCTAATGTCGCCGAAGGTGATTTAAGCCGTATGCGCGCAGCCATAGTCTGTGGGCGCTCGTTGGCTAAGCTTGGTAAGAAGATGGGCTTGGGTGACTTTTTGTCTCTGGGGCAAGGTGAGCTAAAAAGCGGCGGGTATCGTCGTGAGTCTATATTGGCTGACGCAGTAGAGGCAATTATTGGCGCCATTTATCTCGATAGTGAAATAGATACTGTCCGCCAAGTGATACTGAACTGGTTTCAACCACAACTGGAACAAATTAAGCCAGGCGTCAGTCAGAAAGACCCTAAAACCCGATTGCAAGAATTACTGCAATCACGCCAGCAGCCTTTACCCGAGTACGACGTTGTTGCTACGCAGGGTCAGGCTCACAACCAACAATTTACCGTAAACTGTTCTGTAGAAGGTATCGATGACCCTTTTAAAGGCACAGGTACCAGCCGCCGTAAAGCCGAACAGGCAGCAGCAACGGCCGCTTTAGAACATTTGCAGGAGAGCGCATGACGCTGGATATTGAACTGGATGAGAATAAACACAGTGGCTTTGTTGCCATCGTTGGTCGTCCTAACGTAGGTAAGTCGACACTGATTAACCATTTGCTTGGACAAAAAATCAGTATTACCTCCAATAAACCTCAAACGACCCGACACCGTATTCTGGGCGTTGATACCGATGGCGACTGCCAGGCTATTTATGTGGATACGCCGGGTATGCATAAAGAAGAGCCTCGCGCGATTAACCGTGTGATGAACCAAACCGCTTCGTCTGCTTTAAAAGACGTCGACTTAGTGCTCTTTGTTGTCGAGAACTTAAAGTGGCTGGAAGATGACAAAATGGTGCTGGAGAAAATTCAGCGCAGCAAAACACCCGTTGTACTATTGGTTAATAAGGTCGACCAGCTTAAAGACAAAGAACGATTATTACCGCATTTGCAGTGGTTGAATGAACAGCATTCATTTGCTGCTATTTTGCCAATATCGGCGACTCACGGTGATAATATCGACGAGTTGCGCAAAATTGTCCGCAGTCATTTGCAACCGGGGTATCACTATTATCCGGAAGACTATGTCACCGATCGTTCAGTACGCTTTATGGCGGCAGAAATTATTCGCGAGAAACTGATGCGCTTTACCGGCGACGAGCTGCCATACGAAACCACGGTAGAAATTGAGCAGTTCGGCCATTCTGATAAGGGAACTACCCATATTCATGCGTTAATACTGGTAGAGCGCGACGCGCAGAAGCGTATGATTATTGGGCAGGGCGGCAGTAAGTTGAAAACGATAGGCACTGAAGCTCGTCGTGACCTGGAAAAACTGCTGGATAATAAGGTGATGATGAAGCTTTGGGTAAAAGTGAAATCGGGCTGGTCAGACGACGAGCGCGCATTGAAGAGTCTGGGTTACCGCGAGGACTAAACAGTGGCGCAGCGGGCACTGGTGTTGCATCGTTGGGACTATCAGGAAACCAGTCTGATACTGGACTTGTTCACCGAAAATGACGGACGAGTCCGGGTTGTTGCCAAAGGCGCAAAACGCCCGAAAAGCCCATGGCGCGGTCTGGCTCAGCCCTTTATACCTCTACTGGCCGAGTTTCAGGGGCGCAGCGAGTTAAAAACCTTAACCTTACTCGAGCCGCAGCAGACCACCGAAAGGTTGCAGCTACAAGGCGAGAAACTCTATAGCGGCTTTTACCTTAATGAGCTGATTCAGCGCTTGGTACCAGCAGAAGGTGAAGCTTCTGAATTGTTCCAAAGTTATTTATCCACTTTGCATAATATGACCGCGAGTGAGCGTGTAGAGCCAGCTTTACGTCAGTTCGAATGGCATTTGTTGCAACACCTTGGCGCTGCTTTTGACTGGTATTATGATGCTGATAGTGGTCAGGCATTATCGAATTACGACTGGTGTTATTTTATTCCCGATCATGGTTTTGTGACACAAGCCAGAGATGATCAACAACGAGCGTATTTGGTGGCTGATATTGAAAAACTGGCCGCCTGGGACGTTGATGACGAGAGCCGTTTACGGCAATTGAAATACATTATGCGTGACGCTTTATCTGTTTACTTAGGCGATAAACCACTGCGCAGTCGTGAATTGTTCCGCGGAAATCACCCAAGTGAGAGGAGCTAAATGATGAAAGGTCTGCGTCTGGGCGTTAACATTGACCACGTAGCCACTTTGCGTAATGCACGAGGCGTGCGCTACCCCGACCCCGTTGCTGCGGCTGGCATTGCCGAGCGTGCAGGTGCTGACGGCATTACCATTCATTTGCGTGAAGACCGTCGCCACATTACTGACCGCGATGTTGCCATGCTAAAGCAGACTCTGAATGTGCCAATGAACTTAGAAATGGCCGTAACAGAGGAAATGTTGGATATAGCGATAAAAACAAAGCCGACATTCAGTTGCCTGGTGCCGGAAAAGCGTGAAGAACTGACGACAGAAGGCGGCCTTGATGTTGCTGGTCAACTGAACTCTATTACCCAGGCAACTCAACGACTGACTGAGGCTGGTATTCAGGTGTCGTTGTTTATTGATGCTGACCGCGAGCAAATAGACGCCGCTAGAAATGCTGGTGCCCCTATTATTGAACTGCATACGGGGCAATACGCTGAAGCAGAAACCGAGCAAGAGAAAACACGGGAATTAGCTCGCTTAATGGAAGCTGCCGAATATGCGCACTCTATTGGGTTGCAGGTAAACGCCGGACATGGTCTGCACTACCACAACACGTTAGAAGTTGCACAAATACCACAAATGGTAGAACTGAACATTGGTCATTCTATTATTGCCCGTGCGGTACTAGATGGTCTGGATAAAGCTGTCCGCGATATGCGGGAGATACTCGATAAGGCAAGATAATGGCGATAGTAGGACTGGGTACGGACATCATTGAAGTGTCTCGTATCGAGAAGTCGTTAGCGCGCGGCGATAGTTTGACCAAGCGTGTATTGACCCCGACAGAACAGGAAGAAATGAGCGCATCGGTTGACGAAGCGGCGTATTTAGCCAAACGATTTGCCGCTAAAGAAGCTTGTGCTAAAGCCTTTGGGCGGGGCATTTCGGCCGGACTTTCATTCCAACATATGCAAGTGATTCACGACGAGTTTGGTAAGCCGGGCTGGCATTTCACAGATACTGCCGCACAATGGATTGAAGAGATGAAGGTTGTTGCAAGTCATTTGTCGATAAGCGACGAGCAGCATTACGCCGTGGCAACGGTCATTTTAGAATCTGAATAAACTGGGTTAAAAACAACCAAAATGGCGCAATTCTTTAAACCGCAGAAGCGTAATAAATCCGTGAGTAAAACCCTGAGAGCGCAGGTTTCTGCGTTGGAACATCAGGCGCGGGCGGTTATCCGGGGTGAGGGTAGTAAAAAGCAAACACGCTTTATTATGGGGGCCTTACCCGGCGAAGTTATTCAGTACAAAACAACCGGCAAGCATAGTGGCACGCTTGAACGCATTCTGGAGCCAAGCGCTGACCGCCGGGATGCTCCTTGTAAATACTATGACCAATGCGGTGGTTGCGACTTTCAGCATGTGGCTGAAAGTTATCAGTTAGGCCACAAACAACAAGTGGTGGAAGAGCTGTTCCAGAAGTTTGGTGTGTTTGACTCAGCGACCGAGAGTTTGCCCTGGCAGGCACCGCTAGTTAGCGAGCCCACAAGGTACCGCAGGCGAGTGCGGTTAGCAACGCGCTGGTTAGGCAAAGAGCAAAAGCTGCTTATTGGTTTCCGGGAAGCGCAAAGCCATCAGATTGTTGCGGTTGATGACTGCTTAGTGGCCGACGAAAGTTTGTTGCAAGCTGTGAATAGGCTGTATCCGGTACTGAATACTTCAAGTATTGCAACTAAGCTGGGCCATTTAGAAGCTATTCGCACCAATAAGCCAGTTATTTTATTGCGTATAACGGATAGCTTGCCAAAAGACGCTCTGCAGTCACTAGGGAGCTGGCAGGCAGAACATAATATCGATATCTGGCTGCAAAGCGAAAACGAATTAACGCCACTGAACAACGCAGGTTTACCCTTTGATACCTCCATAGACGGTGACAAACTCTACTTTCAGCCGGGTGACTTTCTGCAGGTTAACGGCGGTATTAACGAACGTATGGTGCAGCAGGCGATCGACTGGCTAGCACCTGAGAAAACACAGCGAGTGTATGACTTTTTCGCAGGTATTGGTAATTTCAGCATTCCACTGGCACGCCGGTCGAAATCTGTGTTAGCCGTCGAAGGAGTCTACCGCATGGCGAAGCAAACGCTCAGCAACGCAGAAGCCAACGGTTTGAATAACTTAACGCCGCTGTCTGCTGACTTGAATGACATTAGTGCGTCCGACTTAAAGAACCCTGCAGATTTATGGTGTCTGGACCCGGCACGTCCGGGCGCGGAAGGTGTTATGACATTACTCAAAAAGCTCAAACCTGAGCAACGACCTTCCCGAATTGTGTATGTGTCTTGTGCGCCTGACACACTCGCGCGCGACTTGGCTATAATCGCTGGGTTAAAATCTGATAAAAAGAGCTCCGACTACCGTATAACTAAGCTCTGCACAGTTGACATGTTCCCGCAAACGCATCACATTGAAACCATGGTTTGTCTGGAACGAGCGTCGTAAATCATGGTCCATGTACGCAGTACCCACGTGGATGATCCCAAGTATAAAGACAGTGAACAGCATTGGCTGAACGCTGTGAGTGATCCTGAGCCATTAGAAAGCACTCTGGAGCAGTTAAAGCAGCAATTTCCGAAAGAAGAAGCAGCGCTGTTAAAAGGCCAGGAAATGGTTGAAATACTGGCTCCGCTCAAGCTCGATGCCGAATCGCTGCTGGCGGCGCTGTATATGCCTCTTTTAGAAGCCGGCAAACTCGATTTAGATAAATTAAACGGTAAACAGTCTAAAACCCTGGTAGTGCTGTTGCGCAATGTGCAACAAATGCAGAGTATCGGTGACTTACAGCATTTTCAGCACGGCCAGCCCGACGGCGGCCAAATAGATAATGTGCGACGCATGCTATTGTCCATGGTAGAAGACGTGCGTGCCGTATTGATAAAACTGGCAGAGCGTATCTGCTACTTGCGTGAAGTGAAAAAAGCCGATGAAGAAACTCGGGTGCTGGCCGCCAAAGAGTGTGCTGAAATTTACGCGCCGTTGGCCAATTGCTTAGGCATAGGCCAGCTGAAATGGGAGCTGGAAGACATCTCCTTTCGCTATTTGCACCCTAATACCTATAAAACCATTGCCAAACGCCTGCATGAGCGTCGGACCGACCGCGAGCAATATATTGATAATTTTGTCTCTGAGCTGCAAAACGCGCTGAGACAGCAAGGTATCGATGCGGACGTTTATGGACGCCCTAAGCACATCTACTCGATTTGGCGCAAAATGCAGAAAAAGCATCTGCAGTTTGATCAGCTGTTCGATATTCGCGCTGTACGTATTCTGACGCACAATCTGAAAGACTGCTACGCAGCCTTGGGTGTGGTGCACTCGCGCTGGCGGCATATCGCGTCCGAGTTTGATGACTACGTGGCAACACCCAAGCCAAACGGTTATCAGTCTATCCATACGGTGGTTATTGGCCCCGAGCACAAAAACGTTGAAATTCAGATACGTTCGCACGACATGCACGACGACGCCGAGCTGGGCGTAGCCGCGCACTGGATGTACAAAGAAGGCGCATCGGCGGGTAAACGTCACGGTTTTGAAGACAAAATAGCCTGGCTGCGTAAGCTATTAGCCTGGCACGAGGATATGGCCGGCAGCGAAACTCTGGTGGATGAAATTCGCTCGCAGGTATTTGAAGACCGCGTTTACGTTTTTACCCCAAAAGGCGAGGTAGTCGATTTACCCATGGGCTCTACGCCTCTGGACTTTGCTTATTATATTCACAGCCAGGTTGGCCACAAGTGCATTGGCGCGAAGATCGACGGTCGCATTGTGCCTTTTACCTATCAATTGCAGAATGGTGACAGGGTTGAAATTTTAACTCAGAAGAATGCTCAACCACGGCGTGACTGGCTTAACCCACAGCTCGGATATTTGCATTCCTCTAGGGCGCGAGCCAAGGTTCATACCTACTTCAAAAAAGAAGACAGAGAAAAGAACCTTCAGGCGGGCAAAGAACTGCTGGAAAACGAACTGCAGAAGCATCAGTTGCATGTGCAGGACGCGAACAAAGCGGTAGAGCGATTTAATGTGGCCACACTGGATGACTTACTCGCCGCTATTGGCGCTGGTGATGTGCGCTTACATCAGGTGGTGAACTTCCTGAAACCGCAGGAAACCGAAGTCGATAAGGTTGAGCGTTTAACTAAGCGTCGTAAAGCCAAACAGTCGCCGAAAACACCAAAGTCTGATGTAACAGTAGAAGGCATTGGTAACTTAATGATGCACTTTGCCAATTGTTGCGAGCCCCTGCCGGGTGAGCCTATTACCGGGTTTATTACTCAGGGTAGGGGCGTATCTGTGCACCATAGCGACTGTGATCAGTTAACGCATTTATTGCACCAACACCCTGAACGCGGCATTGAAGTGTCCTGGTCGGGGCACTCCAAACAAGAATACCGTGCCAGTCTGCGAGTATCCGCATTAGACCGTAACGGGCTTCTGCATGATATCACCAGCGTGTTGTCGAACGAAAAGGCTGCGGTAGCGCAAATGGACAGTGAAAGCGATGCTCAGTCACAGTCAGCTACTGTGGTGTTAACCTTAACGGTAAAAGACAGCGACGCACTCAGTCGAATTATGGACAGACTGCGACAGGTGCACGGTGTTGAACAGATCCAGCGAATCACTTTAAAACATTAGCCCTTTAGAACATTAGCCAATAAAACAGTGGAGGTACCTCAGTGAAAGGAATGCAACAGCTGCAACGGGTTATGACACAGCTACGCAACCCAGAAAGCGGTTGTCCATGGGACTTAAAGCAAAACATGACCTCGTTAATTCCTTACACCATTGAGGAAACCTATGAAGTTGTTGATGCTATTCAGTCGGGAAACTGGCAGTCGATAAAGGATGAACTGGGTGATTTGCTCTTTCAGGTGGTTTTCTATGCCCAGTTAGCGCGAGAAGAACAGCAGTTTGAACTGGACGACATAGCCGCGCATACTGCCGATAAGCTAATAAGTAGACATCCCCATGTATTTGGCACCGATGCCGAGCGCAACTTGTCCGACGCGGAAATTAAGGCTCAGTGGGAACAAATAAAGCAGCAGGAGCGCGCAAAAAAGGACGCTAAAGGCTCCGTGTTTGATGACATCCCCAGTCAACTGCCCAGCGTTTTAAAAGCCGCTAAGCTGCAAAAACGTGCTGCGTCAGTGGGCTTTGACTGGACCGAGGCGGAGCCTGTTTACGCCAAAGTGGACGAAGAAATACAGGAAGTAAAAGAAGCTACAGACCAGGACCACATTGAAGAGGAAATTGGTGATCTGCTATTTGCCGTTGTAAATTTAGCCCGCCACAAACAAGTAAACCCCGAAGCCGCATTGCAGCGCGCCAATGAAAAGTTCAAAAGCCGTTTTCAGACTATAGAGCAGCGCTTGAGTGAGAAGGGCAAACACGCTACCGACTGCAACCTCGATGAACTTGAAGCTCTTTGGCAGCAGGCCAAGCAGGGCTAATGGCGTAGCGTACCCCGATATTCATGTCAGATAAGGTTTGTAATCAACCTTTGCTTTTCAAGTTTCACTTCTTTATGATTACTAACATATTTTATACATTGGCACTGAATAGTGATTATAGTTTAGTGTTTGATCAATATTAAACATTCAGTTTACCTGGTAATTATTAACTTAATATAAGGATGTATTTTGAAAAAATTAGGGCTACTTGTCTCGTTAATTTCCATTTCAGCAGGTGCCAATGAACTTGAAGCGGATAAGCAATATTCTGTTGGTGTTGGTATCGGAGCTGCTTATAGCGGGTTAGGTGCAAATGTCGCTCTGGTGTCCAGGACTGACATGAAATATCTATCGGCTGGCTGTGTAGAGTACAGCTCAAACTATGGGCTTACCTGCGGTTTTGGTGCTGGTTGGATCGTCACCGATCTTTTTAACTCTAACTCAAATAAACACGGCTTAGGTGTTTATGTAACCAAAGCGGGCCATGAGACTAACGCCAGGATAGAGAACGGAAACTTGAATGTTTATGAGAATGAATATTCTGGGGCGGGTGTCAGTTATACCTATTTTATGAATGGAATAGATAAACTGGGCTTTACTTTCGGTGTTTCTGCGCACGCGACAAACTCGGATTACGATGATTCAACCAGTGGTGTTCTACTGCAGGTTGGTTATCAGTTTTAGTATATAACAAGCTAGTACAGCTGGTTGAAGTCATACATCGAACGGTCAAATGATACTTCAAGCAAGCATCACCGTTGTTAACGGATTACAGCGTTGAGGAAATCTATGACGTTATACCCTTATTCAAAAATTAAAACTGAAAAGCTCGGCTTACTTCTGTTTGCTGCAAGAGCAACCACTATCATAGGCTTGCTTATTCTGCTTTTCTCAATTGGGTTTATACTTCTAATCTTCTTTACTGGTGGAACACATAGCCTCGGAGACGGAGCAACCATATCTTCACCACGATTCGGGATTCCATCGATTCTTACCGGGGTGTGGGGGTTCGCATCTTGCATTTTCTTTTTGCTGATTGGTGGTGTTGCTGCGGCTGTAGTTTCTCTGGAAAACCAGTTCTCAAAGTACATTAATAATAAAGAAAACAAGTCGGATGCATAGATATCGCTGCTTTTAGGCAATTATGGATTTCAAGGTATTTGCAATAGGCGGAGAATAAAAATGAAGAATGCATTATTCACTGGCCTGGGAATTGGCGCTGGTGTGGCTATCTATCAAGTATTGACGAATGGGATCTCCGGTGCAGACTGGTATCGCGCTATTTTTGTTGGCGTATTCTGCACGGTCATTTTTGCGGTTTATCACTCTCTTAAGCCTAACTCCAGGAATTAATTAGTCATGACTAAACACTTTACTGTTTTCTCTTTTATTTTGGTAATAAGCGCACTGTTGATTAGTGGCTGCAAAACTACCAGCACTACTGTTGAGTATCCCAATCTACCGGTTGTGGATAATGAGCTTGGCAAATCGAAGTGGGCGCAGTTGGAACGGTTCCCGGCAAGGTATCCTCAGCAAGCTGTTATTAATTCAATGGAAGGTTGCGCTACCATTGAATACGTAATAACGCCTGAGAATAACGTCAGAGACATCGTGGTTGTTAAGTCGACTAACAAGCATTTCGCCGCGACAGCTCAAGACGTCGTTACACACTGGAAATGGAAAGACCTTCCCAACAACATTATTTCTGAGCCTGTGAAAACCCAAACGCGTTTTGACTTCTGTTTCGATAAAGCCGGCCAGGCTTGCTCAACGATGGAGCCAGAATATTCTTGCCCGGGTGAAGATATTATATACTCGCGCGGTATGATGGTGCGTTAACTGGGAGTAAGTAATGAAAGATTTAAAAGATTCCCTTTTGTTTATAGTCGCTGTTGTTTGTTTATTAGTTTTCATCGGAGCAGTGGTTGATATCCTTTTCTTTTGGCCAGGTACCGGTTTTGACTGGATGTTTTTAGGTAAAAATGTGCTTTATGCAATTGCAACTGGCTATTGGGTCTGGAGGCTTTTAATCCAGCCTTATCGAAAGCGAAAAGCACTTGAAGCTTAGGAAAGAAAGCAATATCTAAGGCTTAAGCAAGTTAATTATAAAAGTAAGGAAATGCAGTGCTTAACCTAACTGAAAAAGAACTTAACTCCATTATTCAAAAGCACACAGGTTTTGCAATTTTCCTGGCAGTAGTACCTGTTGTTTTTATCCAAGTCATTTCAATATTTGCCGGCGATATGAATTACCTGCTCATTTTTCTGATGCCGATAATTATTGTTGGCGCATGTGCAAATTTAGTGAAGAACGTGCTAACGGATATTCGGGAGCATAGCCATGAGTGAGTCAACTACTCGGCAGCCATTTGGGTCTACTGTTGTACCTATTATTATTGCTGTAATTCTGACTGAAGTACTTATGTATAACTTAGGCTCAAAGTACAACCCAATAAGTGATGGCTTCAATATTCCTAATTTCCTAATTGATTTAGGCGTGTTTGTAGCAATTGCAATGGCCGCCACATGGTTATATCAGCGAGTATTTAAGTTGCTACGAAGGGACACTGCGAACAAGGAATAGTTAGAGTATGACTATCCAGCTTAAACGCATCTATAACGACCCATCATCTGACGACGGTTACAGAGTTTTGGTGGATAAGCTGTGGCCTCGTGGCATTTCAAAAGACGCAGCCAAACTTGATGAATGGATAAAAGACATAGCGCCTTCCGATGAGCTTCGTAAATGGTTTCACAGTAATCGTTCTGAGTGGGGCGAATTTCGCAATCGCTACCTATCTGAATTAAAAAAACATAAAGAAGCCTTACGCGACTTAGCAAGCAAGGCTAGTAGTGAGAAAGTCACATTGCTTTATTCCTCTAAAGATACTGAGCACAATAATGCCGTGGTGTTGAAAGAGTATTTAAATAAGCTGCACTCCGAGTAGTGCCACTAGGAGACTCCCATGAAATACCTCTGGATAGTGATTTTTACCATAGTTTTAGTCTGGTCGGGTATTAACCCTAAAGACCCATTTACCTGGTTGCTTGAAGTAGCTCCGGCGGTAATTGGGGCTGTGCTGTTGGCTCTCACCTATAATTCATTTCGTTTAACGCCTTTGCTATACGCATTCATTCTGGCGCATTGTGTGGTTTTAATGGTGGGCGGACACTACACATACGCGGAAGTACCTTTCTTCGAGGGGCTATTCGGCGCAGAGCGAAATAACTATGACAAGTTAGGTCACTTCTTTCAGGGCTTTGTCCCTGCGCTGTTGGCAAGAGAAATATTAATTCGAAAAAACATTGTGAATGGTGCTGTATGGCGCAACATTATTATTGTTTCAATATGCCTGGCCTTTAGCGCCTTTTACGAGTTACTGGAATGGTGGGTTGCCCTTGCAACCGGTGAGGATGCTGAAGCCTTTCTTGGTACTCAGGGTTACGCTTGGGATACTCAATCTGACATGGGGTTTGCTCTGATTGGTGCCATTCTCTCGTTGTTTATCTTGTCCAAGAGCCATGATAAGCAACTTAAAAGTAAATAAGGTTTCATGTGAAGTATTCGTGATGTTTTTCTAGCGGAATCTCTTTAGAGATCATGAACTGATCTTTTAATTAGGTATACACTTCTGTATAAATAATGTTTCAACTTTGCATTGGAAGGCTATTTAAGCTTAAGGACAGGGCGTTGAAAAAAGTAAGTATTATTTTTGCGAGCACGCTATTCGTTATTTCTTGTAGCTCAAATACTCAGAGCGATAAGACAGAGACAAAATTCCTGGATCTGTCAGCTGCGGAGCACTCGGAACTTGCTGATGAGTACTGGACTATCAGCAAACATATCCCTCCTCAATACCCGGCTTCAGCCGCGCGGAATGATGTGTCCGGTTGCGTCAATGTTGCTGTAGGTATTGGTTCAGATGGACGCGCTAAAGGGTATGAAGTTCGCTCATCTTATCCAAAGGGCGTATTTGATGACTACGCAGTCGCAGCACTTCAAAAATGGAGGTGGGAAGCAACTGAAAAAAATTCGGAGCGTACACCGATATTAAAGACCGTTCAGTTAAACTTTGCTATGAAAGAAATCCCTGATGACCCCGAATATAAAGAAAACTGCTCATCTATAGAGCGGACTGAATAGGGAGTTAAGTTTTGAATATTAATGCAACACTTTTAGGCCAGGTGGCTCTAGTTTTTATTCCGATAATGGTTGTTTTAAGCTATTACTTAGGGAAGCGTAAAACCCAGACACCTAAGCTAGCAACCTTAATCGGTTTTATTTTAGCTTTCATTCCACCCTTAGCGTTAGTCTATATAGCGGCATTAGTGATTAAAAATGACGTTCGGGTCTCAGAATAAAAGGTTTTTATATGAATAAAGTTTTATTACTTCTCGGCGCTTTATTTTTATCCGGATGCACAAGTTCGGACATGCTTTACTATTTGACTCACCCTACCGACTCTTCCGATAAACCTTCTACGGCGGCTATCTATACAGGAGCGGCACTTATTCTGGGGGAAATGAAAGAAGAGTGCAGTTATGGTCATCCTGAAGACCAAATTAACTGCAAAAAAGAAAAGGAAGCTAGAGAGCGTAAGAAATAATGCCGACTTTAAAAAGCCAGCCTACTTTAGCCGATTTTCAGGATTATGTTACTGAGCTTGAAGCGGAACGGGGTTTTTCTGAACAAACCGTTAAAGACAAGTGCTTGCTACTCGGAGAGGAAGTGGGTGAGTTATTTAATGCTGTTAGAAAAGTTGAAGGGCTAGCGATAGATCACCAATCTGAGATCGGTGAGGTCAATGATGAACTGGCAGATGTTTTTATTTATTTATGCGCTATTGCTAACCGTTACAACGTAGATCTTGAAAAAGCTTTTCTAGCGAAAGAAGCGAAGAATAAGCAACGAACCTGGACAAAAAGTCGATGAACTTTAAGTTTTAGCGAGAAAATTAACCACAACATCCCGAAATATCGGTTTTATCACCGGCTTTTACTGCTCGAGCATCGCGAATAATGCGTATTGCAGAGCGCAGCACAATTAAAGCAATTACTGTGGCTATCAGTAAATCTGGCCATGCCATGTCTAGCTGAGCAACCAGCAGAGCAGAAGCAATTACACCCGTGTTCATGAGCATGTCATTGCGAGAACATATCCAGCTGGCGCGGATATTAATATCACCGTTTCTGGAACTGTATAAAAGCGCAAAGCAAAGCACGTTAACCACCAGCGCTAAGCCTGCCACCCATAACATCATGTTTGCATTGGGTTGGCTGCCAAAAATTAAACGTTGCAACACATCAGCCAAAACCATCAGCGCTAGGACGGTTTGTAGTGTACCGTTAAAAATTGCGGCATTGGCCTTGTATTTAATGGCTTTGCCAACTGCGTATAAACTGACCGCATAAACCAATGTATCGGCCAACATATCCAGTGAGTCAGCAATAAGGCCACTGGACTGTGCTAACCAACCGGCAATAAATTCAACGAAAAACATAACGCCGTTAAGAACCAGTACAGTCCATAACAATCGTCTTTGTGCTTTATCGATGTGTTCTTGTGCGGTGGTGCCACAGCAGGATGACATAAGGTAACTCCAGATGGGTTTGGCTGGCGCTATACTAACAAAAGAGCTTTGCAAAAGACTAGGCGGCGTGCTTTTTATTTGTTGTTAGGGTGGTCTTTCGGTATACTACTTTCCCGTCTGAATGCAATCCCAAATTTGACCTGACCAACTAGGTATCACATGGCGACAAACTATATTTTCGTAACCGGCGGAGTTGTATCCTCGCTGGGTAAAGGCATTGCTGCAGCCTCTCTGGCGGCAATTCTAGAAGCACGGGGCATCAACGTTACCATCATGAAGCTGGACCCCTACATTAACGTAGATCCGGGTACCATGAGCCCAACTCAGCACGGTGAAGTTTTTGTCACTGTAGACGGAGCTGAGACCGATCTTGACCTGGGACACTACGAGCGTTTCATTCGCAACCGTATGACCAGCAGCAACAACTTTACCACCGGCCGTGTCTATGAAGACATTATCCGCCGTGAGCGTAAAGGTGAGTTTTTAGGAGCGACCATTCAGGTCATTCCTCACATTACCAACGAAATTAAACGTCGTGTTATTGAAGGCAGTAAAGGCTTTGATATTGCCATTATTGAAATTGGCGGCACGGTAGGTGACATAGAGTCACAACCTTTCCTTGAAGCTATTCGCCAGTTGGGCACGGAAATAGGTCGTGATCACACCTTATTTATGCACCTGACTCTGGTGCCATTCTTAGGCGCTGCAGGTGAGGTGAAAACCAAGCCGACTCAGCACTCTGTGAAAGAACTGCGTTCTATTGGTATTCAGCCAGATGTACTGGTGTGTCGTTCGGATCGCTCCTTACCGGCAACAGAGCGTTCGAAAATTGCTTTGTTTACCAATGTAGAAGAGCGAGCGGTTATTGGCTTGCGCGACGTAGACAGCATTTACAAAATTCCTTCTATGTTAAAGGCCCAGAGTTTGGATGACATAGTCACCAAACGCTTTAATTTAGATTGCCCTGAAGCCGACTTGCATGAATGGGAAGAGGTTCTGTATCAAGAATCTAATCCGAATGGTGAAGTGACCGTCGGTTTTGTCGGTAAGTACGTTGAACTGCCTGACGCTTATAAGTCGGTGAACGAAGCGCTGGCTCATGCCGGCCTTAAAAACCGTTTAACGGTAAATATTCGTTACATCGACTCACAAGACTTAGAAACCAAAGGTACGTCTAAGCTTGAAGATGTGGACGCTATTTTGGTGCCAGGCGGTTTTGGTGATCGTGGTATTGAGGGCAAGCTTATTGCGGCGAAATACGCACGCGAGAATAACATTCCTTACTTAGGCATTTGCTTAGGTATGCAAGTGGCAATGATTGAATTTGCCCGTAATGTTGCTGGTTTAACCGGTGCTAACAGCACTGAGTTTGATGAAAATTGCAGTGACCCGGTAGTTGGTCTTATCACGGAATGGATGGACGCCAGTGGTCAGAAAGAACTGCGCGACAAGCACTCTGACTTAGGCGGGACGATGCGTCTTGGTTCACAGGAGTGTCATTTAGAAAAAGGTTCTAAAGCGCTTAAAATGTATGGCAAAGAAACCATCGAAGAGCGTCATCGCCACCGCTATGAAGTGAACAACCATTACATTGAGCCGCTGGAAAAAGCTGGCTTAAAAATTACGGGTTACTCGCACGACAAGCAGTTGGTTGAGATTCTGGAAAACCCGAAACACCGCTGGTTTGTTGCGGTACAGTTCCATCCGGAGTTCACTTCAACACCACGTGACGGGCACCCGTTATTTAAAGGCTTTATAGAAGCTGCAGGCGAATTTCATAAAGAGCGTTTGGGTTAATAACCCGGCTAATGATTAAGCATTAAACAGGATTAAAGCATGAGTAATATTGTTAAAGTTATTGGTCGCGAAATCATGGATTCCCGCGGTAACCCAACCGTTGAAGCTGACGTTTATTTAGAGTCGGGCCATATGGGCCGTGCAGCGGCACCAAGTGGCGCTTCAACCGGTTCACGTGAAGCTCTGGAGCTGCGTGACGGTGACAAGTCGCGTTACCTGGGCAAGGGCGTTGAAACGGCGGTTGCCAATATTAATGGTGCTATTGCTGAAGCATTAAACGGTATTGATGCAACTAACCAGAACGCTGTCGACAACATTATGCTAAAGCTCGATGGTACTGATAACAAAGAAAAGCTGGGTGCTAACGCCATTCTGGCTGTTTCTCTGGCGGTGGCGAAAGCAGCGGCTTTGAGTAAAGGCATCGAGCTGTACGAACACATTGCTAACCTGAACAACACCAGCGGTAAATACAGCATGCCATTGCCAATGATGAACATCTTAAACGGCGGTGAACATGCGGATAATAACGTGGATATTCAGGAGTTCATGATCCAGCCGGTTGGCGCTGAAAGCTTCAAAGAAGGCCTGCGTATGGGCGCTGAAGTGTTCCATGCTCTGAAAAAGGTTTTGCAGAAGGGCGGTTTAAGTACGGCAGTTGGTGACGAAGGTGGTTTTGCGCCTAATTTGGCGTCTAACGAAGAAGCCTTGCAGGTTATTGTCGAAGCGGTTGAAAACGCGGGCTATAAAATGGGCAGCGACATTACCCTGGCTTTGGATTGCGCGGCCTCTGAATTTTACCGTGATGGTAAATACGAATTGTCTGGTGAAGGCAAGTCCTTTACTGCGGAAGAGTTTGCCGACTACCTGGCAGAGCTTTGCGATCGTTACCCAATTATTTCTATTGAAGACGGCCTGGATGAAAGCGACTGGGACGGCTGGAAAGTCTTAACCGAAAAACTGGGCAGCAAAGTGCAGTTGGTCGGCGATGACCTGTTTGTGACCAATACGCGTATTTTAAAAGAAGGTATCGATAAGTCGATTGCCAATTCAATTTTGATTAAATTTAATCAGATTGGTAGCCTGACAGAAACCTTAGCAGCTATAGCAATGGCGCGCGAAGCGGGTTATTCGGCGGTTATTTCTCACCGTTCGGGTGAAACCGAAGACGCCACCATTGCCGATTTAGCAGTAGGCACCGCAGCGGGTCAAATTAAAACCGGCTCACTGTGTCGCTCTGACCGGGTTGCTAAGTACAACCAATTATTGCGTATAGAGGGCGATTTGAATGGCCAAGCGCCTTACCGCGGACGACAGGAAGTCAACGCTGGCTAATCAACAGGCGGACATATTTCAGCCGCTGGCACAGCAAGGCGATTTTGCCGAGCTGTGTTCAGCGCTGTATGAACGCGAATTACCGCAACTTGCGCAGGTTAATGATATGCCTGTTGCGGCTTTGCAACGTCGTTTAGCCAGTCTTCCGCACTATATTCGTCACGCCGCTCATGGTTGTCTTAACGCGGTACAACATTCGCCGTTAAAACTGGATGTTCAGAACGCCAGCTGGCAAGCCCCTCAGCCGACAAAAGTTCCGTCAGCCGGTATATCTGCCGAAGGGCAGAGTCAGTGGTTTGCTAAACATGCGGCTTTGGGCCTGGTGGTTCCGGTTCGTTATCAAACCCCTGAATTCACGACCATAATGCTGGACAGTATTGACCGGGTGGATCCTGATAAAAAGCGCCTGCACCTTAACTACCGTGGTTGGTTTGATTTTTCCGGACAGGGTGAGCACAGTCAGGATACCTTACTGAAGCCCAATAAGCGCATTATGACCGCAGCCAGCTGTGGACATCAGTGGAATCATAAAGGACGCATTAACCCACGCACCTTAACGCTGCGTGAGTTGTTATTGGTCGCTACTCTGGACTGGAAAAAGTTTCAGGTGGCATTGCGGATAGCTCGTTAAGCCAGTCTTGCCATACCGGTTGTAATCCTTTCGCTTTTATTGCTTGTGCCACCTCACTTACTGGCCTATCGTCGTCTATCGAAAACTGCTCGAGCTCCTGTTTCTCATTGGCGTAACCGCCAGGCTGTGTTTTTGATTCCGCACTGACCGAGGTCACACCTAACCGGAATAACCCATCACGAAGCGCTTGTTGTTCGCGGGTGGAAAGGCTGAGCTCGACATCCGGGAAGCGCAACCGGTAGGCGCAAATTAACTGAACCAGTTGTTTATCAGAAATTGTTTTTGCGTTATCGACACCTCCGGCACAGGGACGTAGCCGGGGAAATGACAATGAATAACGACTGCGCCAGTAGCGTCTCCGTAGATAATCCAGGTGCATGGCGGTAAAGGTGCTGTCGATACGCCAGTCCTCCAGTCCAATCAGCGATCCGAGGCCAATTTTATCGATACCGCATTCCCCCAGGCGGTCAGGTGTTTCAAGCCGCCAGCGAAAGTCGCGTTTTTTGCCTTTTAAATGATGCTTAGCATAGGTAGCGGCCTGGTAAGTTTCCTGATACACCATAACCGCATCCAGACCCAGCGTGCGTAATTCAGCGTATTCATGGGTAGCCAATGGCTGCACTTCAAACATGACATAGCTGAAATAGCGTTTGATAATGGGGAGCGCCTGACGAAAGTAATCAATACCTACCTTGGCTTCATGCTCGCCAGTCACTATCAGCAGGGTGTCAAAACCTTTGGCTTTTATGGCCTGACATTCCTGCTCGATTTCAGCTGGCGACAGGGTCTTACGCTTTAAGCGATTACTCATGGAAAAGCCGCAGTAGCTGCAGTCGTTAGCACACAGGTTTGATAAATACAGCGGAATGAACAGGTGCAGGGTATTACCAAAACGCTGCCGGGTCAGTTGCTGTGAGCGTTCGGCCATAAGGGGCAGATAAGGCTCCGCCGCCGGCGACAGTAAGACCATGAAGTCGTCCGTATTCAGATGTTTTTTGCTTAAGGCGGTTTCAACGTCAGCCGCGTTTTTACTGTAAAGCTGCAGGCGGGTATCATCCCAGCTGGTTTGCTCCCAGACAGTGTAAAAGCTCATAACGACTCCAGAAACTCCGTTAACGGGCTGGATGCGGACGCTTTTAGCGAAGCGTTTTGACTTAAGCCTGCTTCAAAGGCCTGACGCCCAACAATAACCGCATCGCGAAAGGCTTTTGACATGGCGACAGGGTTATTCGCGGTGGCTATGGCGGTATTCACCAGCACTGCGTCTGCGCCCATTTCCATGGCTTCAACGGCGTGGCTGGGTGCACCAATACCGGCATCGATAATGACCGGCACCGATGCCTGCTCGATAATAATCCGTAGGAAGTCTCGAGTAATCAGGCCTTGGTTTGAACCTATGGGGGCGCCTAACGGCATAACCGCCGCGCAGCCGAATTCCTCCAAGCGTTTACACAAGACCGGATCAGCACCGCAGTAGGGCAGTACGGTAAAGCCCTCTTTTACCAAAGCTTCAGCGGCTTTTAGGGTTTCTATGGGGTCTGGCAGCAAGTAGTTAGGGTCGGGGTGTATTTCCAGTTTAAGCCAATGGGTACCTAAAGCTTCACGGGCAAGGCGTGCAGCAAAAATAGCGTCTTGTGCAGTTTTGGCACCAGAGGTGTTTGGCAAAAGCTGTAAACCTAAGTTTTGTATAGGCGTGACAATATCGTCAGTGGGGCGTTCAAGTTCAACGCGCTTTAACGCCAGCGTTACTAATTCGCTACCGGAAGCAGCAAGGGACTTCTGCATAACGTCCGCACTGCTGTATTTGCCTGAGCCTATGAGTAAGCGGGAATGAAAATCGCGATCGGCTATTTTCAGCATGGTTTAACCTCCGGCCACGGCCTGAACAAGTGTAATGGTATCGTTGTTTTTAAGCTCGGTTTGTTGCCATTGTTCCCGGTGTATAATTTGTCCGTTTAAAGCGACGGCAACGGCCGAGGTATCTACGTTCTGAGCAGACAATAGCTGCGATAAATTGCTTTTTTCAGTGATTTCAAAATCTTTGTCATTAATTTGAATGCGCATTTTGACCTCCGCATACAGGGCATGAAGCGGCCCGGGGTAAAGAGAGTTGTTGCCAGTTTTGCGATAATCCATTGAAGGTGTGCAGGTAACCCCAGGCAAGCTTATGTCCGGTAAAATAATTAATTGCCTGTAGCGCCTGACTGGATCCCATAATGCCCACAACAGGAGCGGCTATACCCGCGTTACTGCAGTTCAGTGGTTCGTTAATATCGTCAGGATATAGACACTGATAACAGCCGTGGGAATGCTCCGGGTTAAGCGCAATAAGTTGCCCGTTAAAGCCGCGCGCCGCAGCAGAAACTACCGGCGTATTGAGGTGGTAGCAGCTTTGGTTGATCAGGTACCGGGTCTCACGATTGTCGGTGCAGTCGAGGACTAAATCGGCTTGTTCGGCGAGCGCGTCCAGGTTTTCTTCATAGGCCTTTTCTTCAATAGCGGTGATACGAATGTCCGGGTTTAACCGCGACAAATAATGACCAGCTTGCCGCGCCTTGGACAAGCCAATATCATCGCTGGAATAGAGTGTTTGCCGCTGTAAGTTGCTGAGGCTGACGGTGTCATGATCGACCAGTGTGATTTGCCCAACGCCCGATGACGCCAGATATTGGCTGGCAGGACAACCAAGACCACCCAATCCAATAATCAGCACATGCCTTTTGAGCAAACGCTGTTGTCCAACTTCGCCTATTTCTTTCATCAGTATGTTACTGCTGTAGCGCAGAAGTTGTTCGTTACTCAGCATGGGCAGCCTCGTTCTCTTCCTTAATTTCGGCTTCAGCGTCCATCGCAGTGAGTAACTGATGGACAGCCTGCTCGACGTCGTTCGCAGCAGTAATCGCGCTAACAACCGCTATGCCGTTAATTCCGGTAGCTTTTACGGCAGCTACGCGATCTAAAGAAATGCCACCAATAGCGACTGCCGGTATGTTCGTTGGCGCTAATAACGCGACATAGCGGCGCAGTCGCTCCAGACCTTGGGGTTTAGACGGCATAGCCTTGGTCTGAGTTGGAAAGATATGACCCAGAGCGATGTAAGAGGGCGTGTACGCTTGAGCAATTAATAACTCGGTGTAGCTGTGAGTGGAAATGCCCAGCCGCAACCCTGCTTGCTGAATAGCGTGAAGGTTAGCTTCCGTTAAGTCTTCCTGACCTAAATGCACGCCATAAGCGCTGTGCTTAATAGCGAGTTGCCAGTGGTCATTAATAAACAACTGAGCTGAATATTGCTCCGCCAGCTGAATGCTTTTTTTAATAGCGGCTTCCAACTGAGGAGCATCTGGGTCTTTAATACGCAGCTGAAGCGTTTTAATGCCCAGTTTTAAGAGCTTTTCTATCCACTCATAAGAATCTACTACCGGATACAGTCCGGGTTCCTTGTCCAGCCTGGGAAACTGGAGGTCAACGCAGGGCAACTCCGGCGTTTTAATCCTTGGAAAATGTTTAATTTTCTGTGGCCAGTGTGTATGAGCAACAGGGCCTGGTCCGCGGCCTATACCTTTCGCCTCAATCAGGCCCTGATGGACATAGGCATTAGCGACTGTTATGGCATCCTCAAGTGGATAGTCATGTGCTAGTGCCGCGGCAATGGCAGAAGACAAGGTACAACCTGTTCCGTGGCTGTGCTTTGTTTCCAGCTTTTGCTGAATGTACTGAATATGCTCATCGGCGCTAAGGTAATAGTCAGAGATTTCATCGGAGTGACCAAGCTCAGTACCAGTGATAAGGATCTGAGTTAGTCCCGCATGAAAGAGTTTTTCGGCGGCGCGACACATTGAGTTTTCATCAATAACTTCTACGCCGCTCAACCAACTGAGCTCATCCAAATTCGGTGTCATAATATCAACCAGTGGGAGCAACTCCGTACAGTGTTCCGGGAGCAGCTCTGACAGCCTATCCTGCTGAGTGCTGACAACGACCGGATCCCAAACCACGAAAGGTCGGGGAAGGGTATCAGGCCATTGCTTTAAAAAGTCAGCCACACACTGAAGCTGTTGCACATTACTAAGCAACCCAATTTTTATCGCAGCAGGGGGCATGTCCTGTTGCAGGCATTCTAACTGCTGACGAATGGCGTCAGCAGCTAAAGGGAATAACCCGGTGGTTTCAACAGAGTTCTGAGCGGTCACTGTGGTTATGACACTGCAGCCATGCACGTTCAGACTGCGGAAGGTGTTCAAGTCCGCCTGAATGCCTGCGCCACCGCCGCTGTCAGAACCAGCGACGGTCCATACGACAGCTACCGACATTACTCTGCTCCTTCGGTCGCCGCATCTTTTACTTTTACATCAATGCGAGTGTCCGGATTGTATTGACGCACCTCATGAGAAATTTTCATTGAGCAGAATTTAGGGCCGCACATAGAGCAGAATTGTGCTGTTTTGTTCGAATCCTGCGGCAGTGTTTCATCGTGATAGCTGCGAGCGGTTATAGGATCCAACGCCAGGTTAAACTGATCGTCCCAGCGAAACTCGAAGCGGGCTTTTGACATAGCGTCATCCCGCGCCTGAACACCCGGGTGACCTTTGGCTAAATCGGCGGCATGAGCGGCTATCTTGTACGCGATCATCCCTTGTTTAACATCTTCTTTATTGGGCAGGCCTAAGTGCTCTTTCGGTGTTACGTAGCAGAGCATGGCGCAGCCAAAAGCGCCAATCATGGCAGCACCAATACCTGAAGTAATATGGTCGTAACCGGGGGCGATATCGGTGGTTAGCGGCCCTAAGGTATAGAACGGCGCGCCATGACAATGCTTTAACTGCTCATCCATATTTTCCTGAATTTTATGCATGGGCACATGGCCTGGGCCTTCTATCATCACCTGCACATCGTATTCCCAGGCTATTTGAGTCAACTCGCCGAGTACTCGAAGTTCTGCGAACTGAGCTTCATCGTTAGCGTCGGCTATTGATCCGGGGCGCAGGCCGTCACCTAAAGACAGTGATATGTCATATTTCGCACAAATTTTGCAGATATCCCGGAAGTGCTGGTAAAGAAAGCTCTCTTGCTGGTGCGCCATACACCATTTCGCCATAATTGAACCGCCGCGCGAAACAATGCCGGTAACCCGCTTTGCGGTCAGTTTAATGAAGTCGTGCAGTACGCCGGCGTGAATCGTAAAGTAGTCGACTCCTTGCTCAGCCTGTTCCAGCAGTACGTCTTTAAATACTGGCCAGCTCAGATCTTCGGCAATGCCGTTTACGCGCTCTAATGCCTGGTAAATAGGGACAGTACCAATAGGGACTGGACTGTTGCGTAAGATCCATTCCCGAGTTTGGTGAATATTACGGCCGGTAGATAAGTCCATAACGGTATCAGCGCCCCAGCGCGTGGCCCATACCAGCTTCTCAACTTCTTCTTCAATGGACGAACTGACCGAGGAGTTACCGATATTGGCGTTCACTTTCACTAAAAAGTTGCGTCCAATGATCATTGGCTCTGATTCCGGGTGGTGGGTATTAACGGGTATAATTGCGCGCCCACTGGCAACTTCATCGCGAACAAACTCGGGCGTTATGGGGTTTTCCAGATGCTCCCGACCCATATTCTCGCGCAGTGCAATGAACTCCATCTCGGGCGTAACGATGCCACGTCGGGCGTAGGTCAGTTGAGTAATACCGTGATTGTTTTGTTGACTGTCGCGGTGTCGTTGCTGAATCCAGTTCTCACGAACCTTTTTCAAACCCGCTTTGACGTCGATTTTAGCTTCCGGGTCGCCGTAGACACTGGAGGTATCATAGACATCCACCGGTTCATTTGGTGGTAACTTAACGCCAGGCGTGGGCTGGTGCAAGGTTTCGCTTAAATGAATGCGACGAAAGGGCACCTGGATATCGTTAGTGCCGGACAGAAATTCACGGCTGGAATTAGGGTAATAATGCCCGGAAAGTGAGGATAAAAAAGATTCAGCCTGTTGGCGGTTTAAACGGTTATTCGATGGTGCAGTTGACATAGCATTCTCTCATTTTGTTGATGTTAGAGATGCTTGTCAGGAGTGTTGAAAGGAACACCAGCGCAGAAACGACGGTTGTGTCATGCTGATGCTCTCTTGTTCCCTTCGCAGGTATTAGCCTGATCAGGTTCAACGGATCCCGCAATTGCGGTCTCAGCCGACTACTTACTCAATAAAGTAACCGGCACTCCGACAAGATTCTTTTTTAGTGGAACAAAATCTTAGAGCGAATGCAACCGCCGTTATTATCTAACCAGTTTAGTGACAACTTTTGCAGGCTTATCCATCGGCTGGCTTAAGCCCTCTATACGCTCAGCAATAACCCCTTGCTTATCGAGAATGGTGATCAAATTGCTGTGATCAAAATCGCCGTCAGGCCGTTGGCGGTATCTCACTCCAAGTACTGTAGCAAGTGTTCTGATGTCCTGCTCTGAACCATTCAGAAACAGCCAGTTGTCATTGTTAAGCTTATATTGCTTAACGTAGTCGGCTAGTGCCTCGGGTGTATCGCGATTAGTGTCGAAGCTCACCATAACAAGCTTAACGTGCTTTTGGGTATCTTCGTCCAGCTTGCTGTATAAGCGTTTTACGTCATGAACCAACACCGGGCAGGCGGTGGTGCAACTGCCGTAAATCATCGAAATAATTACCGGTGTTCCTTCAAGCTCAGACAGTTTTAACTCATTTTTTTGATGTGTCTTCCAGGACGCATCAATTTGGTATACCGACTGGGAGTGAGACACTTCTGCCGCATTCATTGTTGTGTGATTGCTATGGTCACCGTGCTTATTGTGGTGTGAATGATCTTGCGCTATTAACTGCGCAGAGAACACCAATGAAGCCAGAGCAGTAAGTTGAAAGAATTTATTCATGGTCGTTCTCCAGGTCGTATGCGCAGCGGAATCCCATAGTGCTGGTTGCACTTTGAGGAGCGTAATCACTGCGAGACTGATAACGGAAAAATGTGGCGTAATTGGCGTTGGTAAAACTGGACATAAAGCGCGCTCCGTCGCCACAAGAACCGGAGAGCAAATCGACATCATCGCCGTTACTTAATAATAATTGATAGTCGTTCACCCATTCGTTGACGCGGTCGTGCATGTGCATCAGTTGGTCTGCGTTTGGATCAACAGTTTGTTGTTTACTCGTGTGTGGCTGGCTGTACCAGGCAAACAGTTTGCGTGCGTAGTCGTTGTCACTAATGTTTTGCTGTTGCCGGTATTGCACAGAAGCATATTCCCACTCATTAAGACTGGGCAACCGACCACCTTGAGCGGCGCAGTATTCTCGTGCGGCAAACCAGGAAACATAAGTCACAGGTTCGTTTTCTCTATCCTCTGCAATAGCGGTGTTCCCACGCCAGTGTTTCAGATAGTTTCCATCGTGGAACAGGGCAGCGATGTTATCTCGCTGCCAACGAGGGTTCTCATGTACAAATTCCAGGTAAGCTTGGTTAGTGACCGGAGTTGCATCCAGCATAAAACTGTCCACTTCAATGCTGAGGCGCTCTTTGTCCAGTAATACCGGAGGTTCGAAAGGACCACCGTTAATCAGGACTGGGTCCGCGAGCACTAACGGTGAAAACAAAACACCTGCAACTCCAAGCCACTTAACCATAACCTTTCCCCTTATTTCTCTTTACGAGGGCCGGCAATTAACGCACCAGCTGCACCACGTTCTGCATCAGCAAATTCATGATCAACCAGTTTGTAAATGCCTTCTTCCGGAACAATAAAGTCGATGGTTGCACTGTTACTGGCACCCAGCAGAACAGTTTGCATTCCGTACCACTCGTTACGCGGGTCGCCTTCGTACCACACGCGGTCAAAAATGGCTCCAATAACGTGGAAGCTTGATGTGCCGGACGGGCCTGCGTTTAATACATGTAGGCGTACCCGGTCACCTTCGTTTGCACGTAATGGGTTGTCGCTAAGAGCTGCAACATGGCCATTAAAGGTAACGTGGCTTGGTTGACGATCGAGCGCTGCGCCGTGGTTGTAAATATAATTACCTTCAGCCGCTTCTTCCAAATAGTGCTCTGATTGCACCAAAACGTACTCGTGATCAACGTCTTTATCAGTTGGGTAACCGTCTTTGGGCGATACAACAACCGCACCATACTGGCCCATAGCTGTGTGCATAAGCACACTGGAAGTACCACAGTGGTACATGTAAGTACCGGCGTAGTTGGCTATCCATTCAAACTCAATAGTTTCACCCGGAGAAATGGTACGCCACTTGTCTTCCGCCGCTACTGTGCCGCTATGAAAGTCCATAGAGTGTGGCATAGGGTTAATGACAGGCTGGTTATTCTGGTAAGGGTTGTCCTGTATTTGCTGGAAGAAAGGTGAACCATTTTTAACCGGCTTAGTAATGACCACTTCTTCATCAGAGCGGTTTTTCATTTTGAAAATGACACGGTCGCCTTCACGCACGTGCAATACCGGACCAGGTACTGAGCCGCCGAATGTCCAGGCTGAATAACTGACGCCAGGAGCAACTTCAACTTGTTGAGAGAAAACATCCATGCGTACGTCATGAGTTTTATTACCTTCATAATCCAGTTCCGCTAAATGGGGAACTGAAGTCAGATAGTTGCCAACAACCGCTGGACCGTTGTATTCTTCGCGATAGACCTTAGCTTCTGGCAGGCCATAGATTTTACCGTCAATAACGTACTCGCTGTCGTGCTTAAGCTTCATGTCTGTCGCAGTGGCAGGAGTTGATACAGAAGCCATAGCGGCTAGCAGAGACGCACTGATAATGGATAAGCTGAGAGTTTTCATAGTGATATTTCCTTTAACAACTAATAAATAGATTTAACGTAAACTGCTAACCGCATCGGCAGTTGTTTCTTCGCTGCCCTGCACCAGTTCTGTGTTGATGTAATTAACTAACGCCGCAATATCGGCGTCTTTTAAATAACCCATGGGCGGCATGGAGCCGTTGTAGTTAGTTCCGTTGACAGTGATAGGGCCAGACTTACCTTTAATGATGACTTCTGTGATATAAGCAGGTTTATCTTTAAGGTTTGGGTTGTTTGCCAGCGGAGGGAAAATACCCTGCATACCTTTACCGTTTGGCTGATGGCAGGCCTGACAATATTTTTTGTAAACGTTTTCGCCGTCGCTGGCACTGACTGACTGGCTCATAAATAGACCAGCAAGTGACACTGCGATGAGTGATACTTTAACGAAAGAATGAATGCTCATAATGACACCTTAGTGACTGACTTAAGATGCCCCTAGAATAGCGCTGTGGCGGGTTTTAGCTAGTGATATGAAGAGGTAAGAAAGACCTACTCCTATGGGTATAATGGGAGTAGGTCCAAAACTAAGAAAGGAGTACTAAATACTGCGTGCTTCTAATTCAATACGAGACGCAGCCCCATAAATTTTACTGGGTTCGCCTTCAATTTTGCCTTCCGGAGTGGTAGTCGGCCAGAGGTTATTCAGGTTATTAATGACCTGGCGGGTTTCATTGATTGCATCCTGGGCTTTATTAGCTTCTGCATCGTTAATGCGATTCAAACGATCCAACGCAATCTCTTTAAAGCCCATGGCATCCTGATATTCGTGTACGTTTGCAACCTCGCCATTTTGGATGCCGATGGCATATTCGTCGGCTGCAACCATGAGCATTGATGAAACGCTGAGTATTACGTCTTTAGCTGACATATTATCAATGGGCTCATTAGCGCTGATAGCATCCCGGAGTTCGTTGTAATTATTCATAACAACGTCTTTACTCTGGTCATTAATCACGCTTTCTGCCAGTGTATTCAAAGGTTCAGCGAAACCCGGTAAGCCACGGGCTTCAAAGGCTTCAGTCAGGCCACTGTAAAGCTCATCGCCGGGGTGTTTCATATGAGTCTTGGCCATTTCAATGTGACCTTGTTCATAAAGTTTCATGCCTACCCACAAATGCCCGCGGATAAAGCCAAGCTGCGCCAGAAAGGCGGTATCATTCGTGTTTAAATCAATTTCAGGAGCCGCCATTTCGCCTTCTGCCATCGGGGCTGCCATAAACATAGTGGGTGCCGCACCGGGTTGCGTGAGCGCCGTGGCTGATACTTGTGAGGCGGCTACGGTGGTGGCGAGAACACTACCAACACCTAACCAGACTTTTTTCTTTTCAAACATAGAAAAACCTTAGTAAGCTTTTTTAAAAGAGTGAACTTCTGTATATTTGCAGAAATGATAACTATTCGCAAGTTGGAAATGCAGCAGTATGATATTACAAATCAGCAATGCTATTGATAAAGAAACCATAAGCAGCGTTGTTTCCGGCCTGGATGTCAGTCAGTTTAGTGACGGTATAAGCACGGCTGGTTGGGCGGCAAAGGATGTGAAAAATAATCAGCAACTGGCCGGCAAGAAATCACAGGCCGCAACTGAGGTACTACTGGACAGGCTGCAGCAAAATAGCCTGGTGCAATCAGTAATGCGACCTAAGCAGGTTGCGCGAGTTAGTATTAATCGCTACCAGCCGGGTGATTATTATGGAACGCACATGGATGACTCTTTAATGAACGGGGTAAGAACCGATATCTCCTTTACTCTGGGCTTGTCACCATTGTCTGATTTTGAAGGCGGAGAATTAGTCATCGAGGATACCAGTGGTGAGCGAAGCTGGCGTCTGGGGCAGGGTGATATTCTCATGTATCCAAGTCATTACCTCCATCGGGTTAATTCGGTAACAAAAGGGGAGAGGTTGGCGATGATAGGTTGGGTACAGAGCTTAGTGAAGCAGCCTTCCCACAGAGAACTGCTGTTTGATTTGGAGCAATCCCTAAAAGCAGAGTTCGATACCAATGGTAAATCTGAAAACTTTGACCGGCTGACGAAAGTATTTCATAACCTGCTAAGAGAGTGGGCTGATGTTTAATCAGCCCTTTTAGAAACATACTCAGACGAGGGTTATACCGCACAAAATCAGTAAAGCGACGTTGGCTGCCAGGCCAATCATAAAGAAATAACTGCGTGGGCTTGGGTTTTTCTCTGTAGCAATTTTGTAGTAGAGAATCATGTGAATTAAGCGCGCAATTGCGAATACCCAGATGAATAACCCAGTCCAGAAAGCGCTGGTGCCGATGAAAAAGGCAAGAAATACCGTTCCCAGCATCAATGGGTAGTTTTCCAGTGAATTCATTAAGGTGCGGTGAGCACGAAATACAAAAGATGAGTGACTGAGTGAGTCATCAATTTTTCCGGGTACGGCCCCCGGTTGTTTGGCTTTCTGGCCACTGGCTATAAGCCATTGAACCAGCAAAATGACCAGCGCAATGAGCACACCCCAATAAGCCATAGTATAAGTTTCACTTCCGTTCATGTTATGTCTCCTTTTTCAAATTAAGCCAGGGTATTTACCCAGCCGATAATTGCGATGCCAATGATTATCATAATAAACTGCCGAACCGATGAGGCAGGGTTGTGTTGTCGCTGCAGCGTTGGAATAAGATCCGCTGCTGCAATATAAATAAAGCTTGAAGCGGAAATTGCTAATACATAGGGAACAGCGGAGCTGACCTGAGCAAGCCAGAAATAGGCAATTAAAGCACCGGGGATGGCTGTTAATGAGGCCAGGCTGTTCAGTAAAAGTGCTTTTTTCCGCTCAAAACCGCTCTCCAGTAAAATAGCGAAGTCGCTGACTTCTTGCGGTATTTCATGCGCTATGATTGCTAACGCAGTGGCAATGCCTAAAGGCACAGAGGTGAGAAAAGCCGCGGCAATAACGACACCATCGGTGAAGTTATGCACGGCATCGCCAATAAGAATTAAGGGGCCTGCACGTTCGTGAGGATCGCAGTCGCGGTCGCGGCAGTGGCGCCAGAGAATCAGCTTTTCTACTACGAAGAATAAAATAATACCGGCCAGTACACTGGCCGATACCTGATAACCGTCAGCAAGTTCTAAGGCGGCGGGTATCATGCCAAGAAAAGCCGCAGCTAACAGGGTACCGGTGGCAAAACTCATTAAGCTGGGCGTTAATAACTTACGCACACTGTGCGGGAAGGTCAGAAAAAGGCCTGCGCAAAAGATAGCACCTAAGCTGCCTAATAACGTAAAGCCAAGAATCCATAGCAGCATATTATGATATCCCTCAGTTACTTTTAGTTAGTTAAGCCGGGCTTCCACAACTCCAGCAAACCTCAAAAGCGGCTCCGTTAACTTCCTGACAGTTATTGCAGCGCCAGTCATCACCTTCAGCTTGTTCTTCCATTCTCTCAAGCAATGCCTTGGCTTTGTCCAATTGTATCTCATCGACTAGCCAAAGCTCAGGCCAGGTGTCTTGTGGCGCCAGGTCACCCGCCGCACCACTGGAAAACTCGTTCTTCATTACTGTTTCAATACCTTCCATTTGCAGTAAGTTACGGGCGTTTTCCACCAATAGTTTGTTTTCGCGCGTATAAATAAGTTTCATAAGGCCTTCTTCGGCTGTCACTAAAGTGTTTGTGGTTTTTACGTTATAATTAATGTATCAGACTAAGAGTTCGTTTGTGTTCTCCATTTTGCTTTGAGGAGTTAATTATGGCCGGTGGCTGGTCACACGATGGTGCGGTGCAGGAACAAATTGATGCAAGCACAGAAGACGAAGTAAAACGGGTAAGAAGCCAATTATCGGATGGCGAGAGCCTGGAGTATTGCGAAGAGTGTGGTGAGCCCATTCCTCAGGCCCGGCGAGAAGCTATTGCCGGTGTTCGTTTATGTGTCGACTGTCAGGCAGAGCAAGATAAGCAAGATTCACGCGAAGGCAGCTTTAATCGACGCGGAAGTAAAGACAGCCAACTTCGTTAAATAGTGGAATTCTAGCTTTTAGAAAACTCAGCCTCAGGCAGAGGTTTACTGAATAGATATCCCTGAAAATTACTACAGCCCAAGCTCGATAAATAATCGAACTGTTGCTGAGTTTCTACGCCTTCAGCAACGATGCTGAGTTTCAGGCTTTCCCCTAACTGAATGATGGTATGAACAATCTGTGCTTTTTCTTCGCTGTCTAACATATTGCGAACAAAAGAAACGTCAATTTTAAGTGTATCGAACGGAATTTGCATAAGGTAAGAAAGGGAAGAATAGCCGGTTCCGAAGTCATCCAGTGCAAACTCGACGCCTACCTCTTTTAGCTGCTGTATCTTGTTCGTAATATCGGAAATATCATCCATGAGCAAACTTTCCGTTAATTCCAGTTTCAGTTGATGCTTTTTGACTGCATATGCTTTGATTAATCCCTTTACTTGCTCAACAAAGTCAGGCTGTTGAAATTGCTTAGCGCTGACATTGATTGACAACTGCAAAGTGGATTTAACCGGGTCTTGTTGCCATTGCTGCAAAATGCTACAAGCTCGTTCCGTTATCCAATAACCCAAAGGGATGATTAATCCCGTTTCTTCCGCAAGTGGTATGAAGTCGGCGGGAGAGATAAAACTGCCGTTCTTTTGTGGCCAACGGATAAGTGCTTCTGCTCCGGTTATCTTTTCAACGGAATTTACCTGAGGTTGCAGGTAGAGCTCGAACTCCTGTTGCTTAATGGCATGGCGTAACTGTTCTTCGAGTTTCACTCGCTTTGTTACGGCATCAGCAAGCTCTTGATGAAAAAGTGAGACCTCACCAATGCCTTTGCGCTTAGAGTGAGATAACGCCAGCCCTGCCTGTGTCATTAAAGTTTCTGCGTTTAGTTGACTGTCCTCGAAAAGCGAGGCTCCGGCGCTAAAAGAGCATAGGTGAGTATAACTATTCAGTTGATAAGGTTGCTGGAGTTGTTCCTGTAACTGATAAATTCGGGTTAATAATTGTTGCTTTACATTGGCAAGGTTACCACTGCTTATTCCAGTTAAAACAATTGCAAACTCGTTAGCACTTAAACGAGCGAGAAAAGAGTTACTTTTGGTGGAGTTTTGTAATCTTTCTGCCACACGTTTCAGTAACAGGTCGCCCATATCCGAGCCCAGAGTATTATTAAGTATTTTAAACTTATCAATATCACAAAGAATTAGGGCGCCGGTTTCATCACTTTTCTCACAATCTGTCAGCTCTTGGTGTAGATGGTCCAGTAATGAGCGACGGTTTGCCAGTCCGGTTAATGCGTCGTTATAAGCTAGGTTTCGTATACGTTCGCTGGCCTCAACCTCTGCGGTGATATCTGTTACTGTGGCAACGAAATGACGTTCTTTTTGATCCTGGTAACGCACTTCGGAAATGCTTAAACGTACTGGAAAGCTGACCCCTGAACGTTTCTTCACTTCGACTTTGCCATGCCAGGCTTTACCGCTGTCCAGTGTACTTTGTATATATTCTAATAACTCACTCGCGTGTTCGAGATAGTGTTCGATATCCAGCTTTTGAGCCTTAATTTTATCCAGGTTATCACCGGTTAGCCTTGCGAAGGCTTCATTAGCGAGAAGGACGCGGTTGCGTTCATCAAATAACAGCAGTCCATCATCAATTGCACTGATGACCTCATAAAGCTGTTTGGCAGACATTTGAGCTAATTTTTGCTGTTGCTGAATACGGTGATCAATTCGGGTTGCAACAATTGCCATACACGCACTGAAAGCAGCGCCAATACCCACACCGTATGCAAGCCAACTGCTATGGCCAGTAAACAGAGTTTCCGATTCGCCCGTTGGATAAAAGTTAGCGGCAATCATGGCGGTATAGTGCATTCCGGATATTGCCAATGCCATAATGGCCGCGACGATAATTTGCACCGTTCGACGTTTACTTAACGTCATGTTTTCTGCGTGTCGGTATCGACGGTAGGTAAGCAACGCAATTATGCCCAGCGAAACAGCGACAACGACAGAAAACAGAAACCATAAAGGATCGTAACGCAGAGATGCTGGCAATATCATTGCTGCCATACCCGTATAATGCATGAGCCCTATGCCGGCACCTAAAACGGTTCCTCCGAATAAAGTCTGACGCACCGATGGCGAGGCTATTTGCCCTTTTAAAGCGAAAAAGCTACCGACTATTGCCGGAATGATGGAAAGTAAGGTTAGGCCTACGCCATGGTTCATTGGTAAGTTGAGCTCGAAGGCAAGCATACCAATAAAATGCATACTCCAGACGCCTATGCCTGCAATAATTGAACTGACCAACAGCCAGCTGTATCGAGAGGTATTTTTTGAATGAAACTGCACTCGCTCAAGTGTTAAAATGGCGGTATAGGAAGCTAATAATGCGACACAGTAGGATAGCGCCACCAAACCTGAGTGATGGGAACCCGTCAGTGGCAGTTGGGCAAACTGACCCAAATCAAAAAATGTATAAAGAATGTCTTGCATAACTTTGACTTTACCAGAGCAGGTGGCTTGAGTACTAAGACTATTTAATGCTTTGTATTACGACGCTTAGGCCCGAAAGTATCATAAGTACGAGAGTAAACTGACGAAAACGTCTTTCTGACACCTGGTGCTGAAGCCTATGGCCGACACTGGCACCAATCAGGGCACAGGGCAATAAGGTCAAAATGAGATAAAGGTGCGGTTCAGCGTAGATCGATTGACGTGAAAAGTTTGCGACATTTGCAATAGCGATACAGCAAAAAAATAGACTGAGGGTGGCTCGGAACTGCTGTTTAGGGATACGAGCATTGGCCAAAAATAATACTATGGGAGGGCCGCCTAAAGTCATTAAACCATTGAGTAGCCCAGAGCCAGTGCCTACGGCAATGTGACCGGGAGCATGCTCAGCCGTAGGTAGTTGCTTACCGCTGGCCAAAATAAGTGCGACAGCAAGTATCACAAACCCAAGAATGAGTTTAATAAGCTGCTCATTAACGGTTAATAGCAAAGAGCCTGAAATTAAAGAGGCGATAACGCCGGACAGAATGAGCCACTTCCACTGCGAGGGTCGCGCTGCTTCTCTGTTCTTCCAGTAGATCCAGCCGCCGACAATAATATTTATAACAGACAGTGCTGGAGTAAGAACGCTAATTGGGAACCAAAGAGCAAGAATTGGCACGGCGAGCAGTCCAGAGCCAAAGCCGCTGATACCCTGTAGCAAGGCAGCAAAAAAGAACACCAAAGCAGCAGCAAAATACTCCAAATTAACCTCTTTTATCTGTAAATTCTGAAAACGGCTTTTCAGCCACGCGAATAGTCTTCATAATGATAACAGGAAAAACAACGGAGCTGGGTATGCGGGTGACTCTGGTCGTGTTGTTGGCCTTGTTTATTGCGTTACAGTATCGTCTGTGGTTTGGGAAAAATAGCTTACCTGACTATTGGCGGTTGCAGCAAGAAGTCAGCAATCAGATAACAACGAACGAAAACCTGGAACGGCGCAATCAACTTATTTACGCGGATATTGAAGATTTGCGTGAAGGGGAGGATGCGCTGGAAGAACGTGCTCGCAACGAACTAGGGATGATTAAAAAGGATGAAGTTTTCTTCCGTCTTGTTCCTGACCGCAACCCGTAGCGTCAGATGGATAATCAGGTGGAGAGTCAGGTGAATAATGCATTGATGGCAGTAATTCCGGCTGCCGGCAACGGAAGCCGCATGCAAACCGATGTTCCTAAGCAGTTTTTGACCGTCGCTGGCAAGACCTTATTGGAGCATAGCATTGACGCGGTTTGTCAGGATCCTCGCGTACAGAAGGTTTTTGTTGCTGTTTCAGATCCCGATGCTGAGTTCATAGACGATATTAAAAAGAGACAGTCATTACCAGTAGCATGGCTAAAAGGCGGAAGTAGTAGAGCTGAGTCTGTATTAGCCGGAGTACGGGCCGCGGTTTCGCAGGGAGCAACTCATGTACTGGTTCACGATGCAGCGCGCCCGTGTCTTCCTGAACCTGCGTTAAAGCGTGTTATCGATACCGGTTTATTTGACCCTCAGGGTGCTATTCTGGCTATCCCTGTGCGTGATTCATTAAAGCGTTCACTTATTTCAACGGTATCCGGAAAGGGATCTGTTCACATTGAATCCAGCGTTGAACGCGAAGCACTATGGCAGGCTCAAACCCCTCAGGTTTTTAATGCAGAGAAACTGCAACACGCCATTGAACATATGGGCACACAAAACCCCCAGTTAACGGATGAAGCATCGGCAATGCAATGGTGTGGCTTTCAGCCTGCGCTTATTAACGGCTCTATTCGTAATTTAAAAGTGACTCACCGGGAAGATTTCGACTGTGTTCGTGACTGGTTGCTTGCCAAAGACAACAATAAGGAAAATGGTTCATGAAAATCCGTGTCGGTCATGGTTATGACGTTCATCGCTGGGGCTCTGATAAACCATTGATTCTGGGTGGTGTTAACGTTGAACATCATCAGGGATTGTTGGCGCACTCTGATGGCGATGTTGTGTTGCATGCGGTAACCGACGCTGTGTTAGGGGCTCTTGCTTTAGGTGATATAGGACAGCATTTCCCAGATACCGATGAGCGGTATGCGGGTGCTGACAGTGCTGAGCTGCTAAGTCATGCCGTTCAGCTTTGTCAGGAAAAAGAATTCCGAACGGGAAATATCGACGTAACCATTGTTGCTCAGGCACCTAAAATGGCACCGCACATCGACGACATGCGAGCCAGCATTGCTCAGTGCTTAAAAACTTGTGTTGATAACGTGAATGTTAAAGCTACAACAACTGAAAAGCTCGGTTTTGTCGGGCGTGAAGAAGGTATAGCTTGCCATGCAGTGGTTCTTATGGAGTCTCTTTAATGCTGGCTCCGCAAAAAGTGACACTTAATGAGCTGCCGCGTTTAAATCATGGCGACCGGCCACAGGCTGAGTTTAAGCAAACACCGCAGGACTTTCAGGTCATTGAGCAATTGGATGTACCCGATGACGGGGAAGGCGAACATCAGTGGCTTTGGGTTAGAAAAGAAGGTGCAAACACCAATTTTTGTGCTGAAAAAATAGCGCGTTTTGCTGGCGTATCGGTAAAAAACGTGAGCTATTCAGGATTAAAAGATCGTCAGGCGGTAACCTGGCAGTGGTTTTCAGTTCAATTGCCGGGTAAAGAAACGCTGAACTGGCAAGAGTTGAACGACGAGGAAATGTCTGTCGAGCGAGTCATTCGCAGAACAAAAAAGCTAAAGTCTGGTTTTCACGACGGTAACCGATTTGTGATTCGGCTTAGCGGTGTCAGTTCTCCGCAGCAGCTGGAAGCGTTATGGAAGAGCGTTACTGAGAAGGGTGTTATAAATTATTTTGGTGAGCAACGCTTTGGTCGCAACGGCGACAACGTTGCACAGGCTGAACGCTGGTTGATGGCAAGCCGTCCTGCACGAATTAGCCGTAACAAACGAAGCTTGTATTTATCGTCTCTGCGCAGTTATTTATTCAACCAAATTGTGGCGGAACGACTGCGTCAGTTTGGGCCAGAAGGCACACTGGCGGGTGATTGTGTCATGCTAAAAGGCTCTCAGTCTGTTTTTACCGTTGAACAATGGAACGATGAACTCAGACAACGTTTTGCAAATAATGACATTTATTTAACCGCACCTCTGGTTGGCACGACCAATAAACCGTTGGTAAAAGATGAAGCAGAAGCGTTTGAATCAAGTTTATTAGAGCCTTATGAAAACTGGCTGGAAGCATTGAGAAAACTACGGGTCGATGCGGCGCGACGCAGCATACTATTGCGCGTAAAAGAGCCAGAGTTAAGCTGGCATGGCAAGGATGCTGAATTACGCTTTACGCTACCTTCAGGCGCATATGCAACGACTGTGTTAAATGAAATTGTGGACTTAAGTGGTGAATCCAGATGATGAAAATTCTATTAAGTAACGACGATGGCGTCCATGCCCCGGGGATTCGGGCATTGTATCAAGCGTTAAAAGAAGTCGCTGATGTAAGAGTCATCGCTCCTGACCGTAACTGCAGCGGCGCAAGTAACTCATTGACACTGCATAATCCATTGCGTGTACGCCGTCTGGATAACGGTTTCTTTTCAGTTAACGGTACACCGACCGACTGCGTTCATTTGGGCACGAACTCACCGATGGCGGAAGACGTGGATTTAGTTGTTTCCGGCATTAATGACAGCCCCAATATGGGTGACGATGTGCTGTATTCCGGCACTGTTGCAGCGGCGATGGAAGGGCGCTTTATGGGGCTTCCTTCTATTGCAGTGTCGATGGGCGGCCGCGGACACGACTACTACGATACTGCCGGACGTGTTGTCGCCGAGATTGTTGCCAGCATGGAAAATGATCCGCTTCGCCTGGACACAGTGCTGAATATTAATGTCCCTTACACAACTTACGATAAGTTAAAAGGTACACGGGTAACTAAACTGGGTCGCCGGCACCGCGCAGAAACTATGGTCCACGATCGCGACCCTTTTGGCAGTGAGATATTTTGGTATGGCCCAATTGGTCACCACGCAAGTGACGAGCCAAATACCGATTTTACAGCAATACATGAAGGTTATGTGTCTATAACTCCGTTAAGTCTGGACATGACAGCTCAACGACATACCGACACACTGACAGACTGGTTAGAACAACAAAAATGATGATTAGTAACGGACAGTCGCGGGTAAAGCGGCTGATTCAACAACTGGAAGAACTGGGTATTACCAATAAAGAGGTTTTGAGGGTTATTGCAAATACCCCGAGGCACCTCTTTATGCCTGAGTCATTAGCTCATAAAGCCTATGAAAATACGGCATTGCCCATTGGTAATGGGCAAACCATTTCGCAGCCGTTAATGGTGGCAACTATGACTCAGTTGTTAATGCAGCATCATTGCAAAAACGTGCTGGAGATAGGTACAGGCTCGGGCTATCAGACGGCTGTGCTGGCTCAGTTGGTTGATAAGGTCTTTAGCGTCGAACGTATTGCTACTTTGCAGTATCAGGCGAAGCGACGTATGCGTCAGCTTGACTTGCATAATGTGTCCATGCGCCACGGTGATGGCTGGAAAGGCTGGCGTAGTAAAGGTCCGTTTGACGGTATTATTGTCACGGCTGCGGCAAGCGATATCCCTCAGGATTTAGTCGATCAACTTGCCGATGGCGGTGTGATGATCATTCCGGTTGGTGAACAGAATGAATCACAAAGTTTGGTCGTTATGCGCCGTTTTGGCGATTCATTGGAGCAGCAGCGCATTGGCGATGTTCGTTTTGTACCGTTAGTTAAGGGAGATGTCATTTGAAGTTGTTCTCAGCACTGTACGATAAAGTCTTATCCTGGGCACAACACCCCAGAGCGAATGTCATCCTCGGTTTATTAAGTTTTGCTGAGTCCGTTATTTTTCCAATCCCTCCCGATGTCATGCTGGCGCCAATGGCTATGACTCAACCAAAAAAAGCCTGGCGACTGGCCTTTTTAACCACAGTTACGTCGGTAGCTGGCGGTATTTTGGGGTATTTCCTGGGGTACTGGGCTTATGAGTCGTTGGTATTGCCTGCTGTGGAAACGCTCGGTTATCAGGATAAACTTTTAACGGTACAGGGTTGGTTCGCGGACTGGGGCGTATGGATAGTCTTTATTGCCGGATTTTCACCAATTCCTTATAAACTATTTACGGTAACTGCAGGTGTCATGCAGATAGCCTTTTTCCCTTTTGTTATTGCATCCGCTATTAGCCGTGGAATGCGTTTCTATCTTGTCGCATGGTTACTACGTACCGGCGGTCCGGAAATGGGTGTAAAACTTCGTGAATATGTTGACCGTATTGGCTGGACACTGGTAATACTGGTTATTATTGGGTACGTAATAGCGCAATTGGTGTAATGATGGTTCTATCGTCCGGGGCAATCAAGCAATTAATATTATTGATTTTTGCCATTACTCTGCTTCAGGCATGCAGCGGTCGATCAGCACCTGCACCGGTCGATGAACTGTACACCGGAAAAACTTACCGGGATTTTGAGCCAAACTCATTGAACGATAAAGAATATGAAGTTCAACGCGGCGAAACCCTCTATTCAATTGCATTCAGAGCCAATATGGATGTTCAGGATATTGCTCAAATTAATAATTTACAAAAACCTTACACTATTTATCCGGGACAGAAACTGAGTCTGGTGAGTAAGCCGCAATACGGGGCCACCTCAGCCAGAAAGGCACAGCGAACGACTAGTGCTAAACAGAATAATAAAACCTCAAATAACGCACAAAATAATATAAAAACGCCCGTTGCTAATACTGAACAGAAAGAGTATGGTCAAAAAACGAGCACAAAAAAAACAGTTGCAAAACAAACCGATAAGCGTCGTAAGAGGCAGCCTAAGCAGCAGATTAAAAGGCCTGAAGTTGATCTGCCCAGTAACGATAAAATTGTCTGGCGTTGGCCTTCATCGGGAAAAGTCTTAGCTGATTTTTCGTTGCAGGAACAGGGTAATAAAGGTATTGATTTTGCAGGTGAGCGCGGCGATTCGGTGAATGCTGCAGCAGCTGGAAAAGTGGTTTATGTCGGAAATGCATTACGCGGATTTGGTAATTTAATCATATTGAAACATAACGATGATTTTATTACTGCGTACGCCCACAACGATAAAATTCTCGTAAAGGAACAGGAATGGGTGGACGTAGGTGAGACAATTGCCCGAATGGGAGATTCAGGCAGTCCGCGAGTGAAGTTACATTTTGAAGTTCGTTTCCGTGGTAAGTCGGTTAATCCGAGGCATTACTTACCAAGATCTCGCTAGTAATGTGGGAATAATAATAACAAGATAGGGAAGTCGACGTGTGTAGTAACACGGTGTTCAGTATAACAGGAGCTTGTTATGAGCCGCATAAAGGAAGAATCAGTCGACAATGCAGAAATTAATGGTGAAGTTAACGAAGAAACGTTAGTTGATAGCGCGGACAGTTCTGCAGAAGAGCTGGAAGAAGCGTTATTGTCATCATCCACCAGTTATCAAAAAAAGATGGACGCAACGCAGCTTTATTTAGGAGAAATAGGATTCTCTCCTTTATTGACTGCTGAAGAGGAAGTCTTTTATTCCCGCCGAGCCTTAAAAGGCGACAAGGCAGCTCGCCGCCGAATGATCGAGAGTAATTTACGACTAGTGGTTAAAATTGCCCGTCGTTATTCTAACCGGGGCTTACCTCTTTTGGATTTAGTTGAAGAAGGTAACCTGGGTCTTATCAGGGCAGTCGAAAAATTTGACCCTGAACGTGGTTTTCGCTTTTCAACTTATGCCACATGGTGGATACGACAAACTATCGAGCGAGCTATTATGAATCAGACGCGAACCATCCGTCTGCCAATTCATGTAGTTAAAGAGCTGAATGTGTATCTTCGTGCTGCTCGGGAGCTAGCGCATAAGCTGGATCACGAACCAACGGCTGAAGATATTGCAGAAAGTCTGGATAAACCGGTCGGTGACATTACCAAAATGCTGCGCTTGAATGAACGAATAAGTTCAGTCGATACGCCTATTGGTGGTGATAACGACAAAGCATTGCTAGACATATTAACGGATGATTCTGATACCGGCCCGGAAGGCATTCTTCAGGATGAAAATCTGAAAATTAACATTACCGAGTGGCTGCAGTCTTTAAATCCTAAGCAAAGGGAAGTACTTGCTCGTCGCTTTGGGCTTATGGGTTATGAGCCGTCAACACTGGAAGATGTCGGCCATGAAATAGGGCTGACGCGTGAACGTGTTAGGCAGATACAGGTTGAGGCTTTACGAAAACTGAGGGACTCCCTTAAGCAGCAAGGATTAACACTTGATTCGTTGTTTAGCCCGGAATAGAAGTCGTTAGAAGAAAAAGCTCAACCTCAGGTTGAGCTTTTTTGTTTCTGCTGCCATTGGTAAAGGATATCCAGTGCCTGCCTTGGCGTTAAATCGTTTAAGTCGAGCTGTTCTAACTCGCTAAGCAAAGGGTTCTGCTCTTCAGTTGGCAAGGGGAGTTCCATAGCTTTTTGTTGGGGTGCTTTTGAAATGCCATGGTGAGTGTGTTCGAGCTCTGTTAGCTTTTGTTTTGCGCTTTTTATGACATTATCGGGAACCCCGGCTAACTTCGCAACTTGCAGACCAAAACTCTGGCTTGCAGCTCCCGCACTGACTTTATGCAAAAACGCTATGGTGTCGCCATGTTCTTTAGCATCAACATGCACGTTGATGGTTGCCGGCAGCTCTTCAGCAAGCTCCGTTAGTTCAAAGTAATGTGTCGCAAATAAAGTTAAACATTTAAGCTGTCGGGACAGGTAGTCCGCACAGGACCAGGCTAGAGATAAACCATCGTAGGTTGACGTGCCACGGCCTATCTCATCCATGAGAACCAGGCTTTTTGCGGTAGCGTTATGCAAAATATTAGCGGTTTCTGTCATTTCTACCATAAATGTTGAGCGGCCTGAGGCTAGATCGTCGGAAGCCCCAATACGTGTGAAAATACGATCGATATCTCCAATAATCGCCTTATCCGCGGGCACGTAGCAGCCCATGTGAGCCAGAATAACAATGAGCGCTGCTTGTCTCATATAAGTCGACTTACCGCCCATATTCGGGCCTGTAATCATTAGCATTCGCTGCTCGGGTGTCAGAGACATCGGGTTAGCGATAAAAGGCTCGTCACTTAGCTGCTCAATAACTGGGTGACGGGCCGCTTCCAGCTCAATTAAGCTATTGTCTTTTTTAAGTTGAGGCCGACAGTAGCGGTAGTTATCCGCTAGCTTTGCAAAGCAACAAAGAGCATCGAGTTGCGCAAGGCCGGAGGCACTCTTTTGTAAAGCATTGACCTGCGGTAGAAGATGTTCAAAAAGCTGATCGTACAGCCATTTTTCTCTGGCCAGCGAGCGAGCCTGAGCGTTAAGTACTTTATCTTCGTGCTCTTTTAGCTCGGGAATTATATAACGCTCAGTGTTTTTAAGCGTCTGACGGCGCTGATAATCATCTGGTACGGACCCTGATGACTGCCTGCTGACTTCAATAAAGTAGCCGTGGACTTTGTTGTATCCAACTTTTAGTGTGGCAATGCCGCTTCTTTCCCGTTCGCGCTGCTCTAACTGCTTAAGGTAGTCAGTAGCTCCGGTGGCGAGATCTCGTAATTCATCGAGTTCTTTGTCGTAGCCTTTTGCAATGACTCCACCATCACGAATCAATAAGGGCGGTTGTTCAATTACGGCTCTGGTCAGCAGATCGACAATTTCCGGAAAGGGTTGGATGTTCTGTTTCAAATAACTTAAAGCGTTATGAGACAGGTAGTCGCGGATTTCGGGTACTTGCGCCAGGCTGTCGCGAAGTCTGGCAAAGTCTTTGGGGCGGGCACTTCTCAAACCAACCCGCGCGACAATACGTTCAATGTCGGCCAGCTTCTTCAGCGAAAACTGCACATTTTCGTAGCTATTGTTGCCCTGTAAAGCATCGACAGCGTCGTAACGCTGGTTCAGTTCCTCATGATTCCGGATAGGGCGCTGTAACCATCGTTGAAACTGACGGCTTCCCATAGCGGAAACGGTTTTGTCGAGTACCGCAGAAAGATGCGTGTTGCCATCGCCCATGCTCTGTTGCAGCTCTAGGTTTCTCCGTGTTGCCGCGTCCAGAATAATGGCATCCTGAGGATGTTCAGTTACCAGGGCCTGAATATGGGGCAGAGCGGCGCGTTGAGTTTCTTTTACGTAGTGTAGAATAGCTCCGGCAGCAGCAAGGGTCGGCTCATTGTTTTTAATACCGAAGCCTTCAAGGTGCTGAGTTCCGAATTGACGGGTCAGCAACATGAAAGCTGTTTGTTGTTCGAACTCCCAGGCAGGGCGGCGTTTACACTTGGCTTTTGCCAGTGGCAGCCCGGCCAGAGAAATGGACTCTGGGTAAAGCAGTTCAGCGGGTTCAAGGCGTTGCATTTCTGCTGCAAGCTGCTCGGCTGAGTACGCTTTGGTTAACCAAAAGCGGCCACTGCTAAGCTCAAGGCTGGAAATGGCATACTCGCCTTCTGGTTGTTTCTGATCCAGAGGGCAAATAGCGACTAAAAGGTTTTGCTGCTTCTCAGTTAATAGTGACTCATCGGTGACTGTTCCGGGAGTGACAATGCGGACTACCTTTCTTTCAACCGGGCCTTTACTGGTTGCCGGGTCGCCAATTTGTTCGCAAATCGCAACGGATTCTCCCATATTGACCAGGCGTGCTAAGTAGTTCTCTACCGCATGATAAGGCACGCCCGCCATAGGGATAGGTTCGCCGTTACTTTGGCCTCGTGCCGTCAGAGAGATATCCAGTAACTGTGCCGAACGTTTAGCGTCTTCAAAAAACAGTTCGTAAAAGTCCCCCATACGATAGAATAAAAGCATGTCAGCATGTTCTGCTTTTATACGTAGGTATTGCTGCATCATTGGGGTATGTGATTGGATCTGTTTGTCAGAGAATTCAGGCATAGTTGAATATTCTTATCTGGAGCCATTGTTATGTTAGCAACCACGGCAGTCGCGCCGCAAACCTTTGAACTCGCGGAACAAGTCGGTCTACGCCTGCAGCAAAAACAGCAGACAGTCTGTACCGCAGAATCCTGTACCGGAGGAGGAATAGGATACGCTATTACCGAAGTTGCTGGAAGTTCTGCTTGGTTTAATGGTGGAATAATCACCTATACTAATGCGCTCAAACAAAAGCTGCTGTCGGTTGAAACACATGTACTGGAAGAACATGGGGCTGTTTCTGAAGCCTGTGTTGAACAAATGGCTTCCGGGGCTTTGTCCTTATGCGGTGCTGACTGGAGTATTGCAGTTAGCGGTGTAGCAGGGCCGGGAGGTGGCACTGCCGATAAACCGGTTGGTTTGGTCTGGATGGCTATTACGAATCATAAAAGCTGCTGGACTTGGCATGAGCACTTTTCGGGTAATCGCGCAGAGATTCGTTTGAAAACAATGGACTCAGTTTTAAATAAACTGATAAATATAATTGAATTACAATAACTTAGTTGTATTTCAAGGAAAAAGTCAGAACAATACTTGATACTGTAAATGTGTACAGTATACTGTGTATAAAACCAGTGATTAATAACGGAGCTTATAATGAGCAATGATCGTCAAAAGGCGTTAGATGCAGCGCTCGGACAAATCGAACGTCAATTTGGTAAAGGTTCTATCATGCGTCTGGGCGATAACCAGACTCTGGATATTGCCTCTGTTTCAACCGGTTCATTAGGGCTGGATGTTGCTCTGGGTATTGGCGGTTTGCCTTTTGGTCGGGTCGTAGAAATTTATGGTCCTGAATCGAGCGGTAAAACAACGTTAACTCTGGAAGTTATCGCTGAAGCCCAGAAAATGGGTAAGACCTGTGCTTTCGTTGATGCTGAGCACGCACTCGACCCAATCTATGCTGAAGCTCTTGGGGTTAATGTCGATGACTTATTGATATCACAGCCAGACACCGGAGAGCAGGCGCTGGAAATCTGCGATATGTTAGTTCGCTCAGGCGCTGTCGATGTAGTTATTGTCGACTCTGTAGCGGCTTTGACACCTAAAGCTGAAATTGAAGGCGAAATGGGTGACAGCCATGTTGGTTTGCAAGCTCGTTTAATGTCACAGGCTTTGCGTAAATTGACATCGAACATTAAGAAATCAAACACCATGTGTATTTTCATCAACCAAATTCGGATGAAAATAGGTGTTATGTTTGGTAACCCTGAAACCACGACAGGTGGTAACGCGTTGAAATTCTACTCTTCGGTTCGTCTGGATATTCGTCGTACCGGCGCATTGAAAGAAGGCGACGAAGTGGTCGGTAACGAAACCCGTGTTAAAGTCGTTAAGAACAAAGTTGCACCGCCGTTTAAAGAAGCAAATTTCCAAATTTTATACGGAAAAGGCATATCTAAAGAAGGCGAGCTAATCGACTTGGGTGTTAAGCACAAAATGGTCGACAAAGCAGGAGCCTGGTATAGCTATAACGGCGATAAAATTGGGCAGGGTAAAGCGAACTCAATGAAGTTCTTGCAAGACAACCCGAAAATTGCTGATGAACTAGAAGGTCGCCTGCGTGAGCTGTTGTTATCCAGACCAGAAAAGAGAACGAAAGAAGACCGCGAAGCTGAACGCGCTGCGGCGAAAGAAGAAGCTAAGAACGAAGCAAAAACCAATGAGAAAGATGACATTAGTCTGTCATAAATAAAAGCTTTCTTATCAGAGTTAAAAGCCGAAGCTTATTGCTTCGGCTTTTTTGTCTAGAAGTGTTACTGAAAAGCGCTTTTGGGTGAGCTAACAGAGAACAGCTCTTGATACAGCTTAGCCGCGTAACCGTCGGTCATGCCTGACAGGTAGTCGGAAATAACGCGTAATGCATTTTCGCCTTTCTGCTTTTGCTGCATATAACGTAAGCGCGTATTTTCCGGAAGCAACCGTTCAGGTTCTACGGCCAGAACTTCGAATAATTCCATGACAATTTGCTGGCCTTTAAACTCCTGAGCCTGCATTTCCGGCTTACGAATTACCCAATTAAAAATAAACTGTTTCAATGAGTTCAGCAGAATTTTCTCGGCTTCACCGAGCTGAACTTGATACTGAAGTAACGGACATTCGAAGTCATAGGCCGTTCGTTCTAACTTTGCAGATGTCAGTAAGCGGTTCACTAAGCCACCAATGGCTTGTTTTCGACGGTGATGGCTTCCGGAAAAGAGATCTTCTGTCAGTTCCTTTGCATTAAAGTTAGGTAGCTCTGCTTCCAGTTGTCGCAGGTCAGAAAGCATTTGGTCTTCCCAGTGATGTCGCTGAATAAGACCTACGACAATAGCGTCTTCAAGATCGTGGACGCCGTAAGCGATGTCATCTGCAGCTTCCATAATGGATGCATCAATGCTTTTGAGCGCGCTTTTGCCATGGGTATTGCCAGAAGGTTGCTGTAATAATTCCTGGAAGCCTTTCTTATCTGAATCACTTAAGGGTTGAAGGACCCAGTTCAACTGCTCAGAGTCATCATCGTATAAGGCTTTAGGAGGTAACCACTCGCGGGTGCGTAAATGGCGAAAGTTAGTGACATCGGCAGGGAGTTTCTGTTGGCAAATACGACTGGCTAAGACCGGATACTTTAGTAACCCCATTAAGGTTCGCCGGGTTAAGTTCATGCCATGCTGGGGCGTGTAGGCTTCAAGTTGAGTTACAATGCGAAAGGTTTGGCCATTACCTTCAAACCCTCCGTTATTTCGCATCATGTAGTTAAGGGCAATTTCGCCGCCGTGACCAAATGGTGGATGGCCTATATCGTGAGCCAGACATAATGATTCAAGTAACGGCTCTGACAGTTCAAGCTGAGAAGCGACGTCTGGATTCTGGTTACTTAAATGAACAACCAGACTTGCGCCTATTTGGCTGGCTTCGAGCGAATGTGTCAGTCGAGTCCGCGGGAAGTCGTGCATACCAACATACATGACTTGCGTTTTAGCCTGCAGTCTCCTGAATGCAGCGCTATGAAGAATCCGGGCTTTATCGCGTTGAAAGTCCGTGCGGGTATCGTTCGGGCGCTGCTCTGATGTACCTGACTGGCGTTCTGTCCAAATCATCTAACTGCTCAGTGATGTTGTTGACGAATGAATAATCATAGTACGATAGATGCATTAGTAAGAAAAGCAGGAAAAAGAACATGTCGGAAGTGAAAGTCGCTTTGGCTCTGGGCTCTGGTGCTGCTCGGGGTTGGTCGCATATTGGGGTTATAAAGGCGCTGGAAGAAATGGGCGTCCGGATTAATATGGTGGCAGGAACGTCAATAGGCTCTTTAGTCGGAGCGGGTTATGCTTCAGGTCGGTTAGCTGAAATCGAGCAATGGGTTCAGGGCATGAACCGCTGGGAAGTATTCAATTTGCTGGATTTCGGCTTTAACCATGGCGGTATTATTGGCGGCGAAAAGGTATTTAACCGTGCGCGGGAAGAGTTCGGTCAGCGAAATATAGAAGACTTGCCAATTACTTATGGTGCCGTGGCTACAGATTTATACAGCGGCCGCGAAATTTGGTTGCGCGAAGGCGACCTCTACGATGCTTCACGCGCTTCTTGTGCGATGCCGGGGGTTTTATCCCCTAAATCTTTTGACGGAAGATGGCTAATTGACGGTGGTCTGGTTAACCCGGTACCTGTGTCTTTGTGCAGAGCTCTAGGCGCAGACTTTGTTATTGCAGTACATCTTAACTCGCAGTTGAATTCTAAAGCACTACAACGGCGTGGGCGCAGTATTCCACCTCAAACAGAAGCTGAACAGCTTGAAAAAGAAAAAGCTGATATGGAAGTTCAGGATAACGAAAATGGCTTTTTCGATAACATGTGGTCTGGTAGTAAAGAATATCTGGATAGTTTTAAAGAACGCTTTAGAAATAATGGTGAAAAAGCACCGGGTATGTTCAGTGTTATGGCCAGCTCCATAGACATTATGCAGGAGCGTATTACTAAGGCCCGTATGGCGGGTGATCCGCCGGACATACTCGTACAACCAAAACTTGGTCATATTGGTATTATGGAGTTTTATCGTGGTCAGGAAGCCATTGATCTTGGTTATGAGACAACAACGAGAATGCGTGATTTGATCATGGAAGAAATTGATCTGTATCGCGAGCGAAGAGGTTAGTTCGATACAGTAAAAACAAAGCCGTTTCGCTGCTCGGTAAGCAGCGAAACGGGCACTTAATTAGTAACCAGCTGCGTGACCGTCTTTACGGCTTTCAGAAGCACCAATGTAGACATCTTGCTCATGGTCTTTCCAAATAGCCTGATAACCACCGTATGGACCAACAGCCTCCTGTAGGGTGTGCCCCATTTTAATTAGCTCGCGGCGTGTATGCTTTGAGAAGCCATTTTCCAGACTAACGACACCTCCGTCGTTCATTTTAGATCCTGTTGGCTGACTTGAGCCTGTGTGCAGTATGCGAGGAGCGTCACCAGCTTCTTGTAGGTTCATACCAAAATCAATCATATTGATAAGAATCTGTGCATGCATTTGAGGCTGTGTTGCGCCCCCCATAACACCGTAGCTCATTACTGGTTTGCCATCTTTAGTCACAAAGGCAGGAATAATGGTATGGAAAGGGCGCTTTCCTGGCTCAAATACGTTGCGATGGTTTGGATCTAAAGCAAATAGCTCTCCACGGTTTTGCAGAACAAAACCTAAGCCTGTCGGGGTGACACCAGAGCCCATACCACGATAATTACTCTGGATAAGAGAAACCATATTGCCGTCTTTATCGGCCGTGGTGAGATAAATAGTATCGCCCTCAGTTGGCGGGTTTCCCGGTTCATAAGAACGTCCGGCACGTTCAGAGTTAATCAGTGTAGCGCGTTCTTTGCCGTACTCTTTGTCAATAAGACCTTCAACCGGTACGTCGCTAAAGTCCGGATCGGAATAGTATTTAGCACGGTCTTCAAAAGCGAGCTTCTTGGCTTCAACAAAATGATGAATGTACTCCGGGCTGTCATAACCCATCGCTTTGATATCAAACTGTTCAAGCATGTTTAAAATTTGAAGAGCGGCAATTCCCTGGGTGTTAGGCGGCAATTCCCATAAATCGTACCCGCGGTAGTTAGTCGAGACAGGGTCGACCCAGGTTGATGTATGCTGAGCTAAGTCCTCGTAGGAAAGAAAGCCACCATGCTCCTCCACGAAGTCACTAATGGTGCGGGCAATTTCACCTTTATAAAAACTGTCACGACCCTCGTTGGCGAGCATTTTGTAAGTATTTGCCAGATCAGGGTTTTTAAATCGCTCTCCTTTTTCCGATACATTACCGTCACGCATAAAGACATCTGCAAACCCTGGTATGTCTTCCAGTACTGCAGCATTACGCTCCATGTAATAAGCGATGACTTCGGTAACCGGGAAGCCAGACTCGGCATAGTTTATGGCCGGTTGCAGGATATTATCCATACTCAAATTGCCAAACCGGCCGTGTAATTCAAACCAACCATCTACGGCACCGGGTACAGACAGTGGCAATACGCCCCGGGCCGGAATCGACTCATAGCCATTCTCTTGAAAGTATTCCAGCGAAAGACTTTGTGGCGAACGGCCAGAGGCATTCAACCCATAGAGTTTTTCTGAGTCGGCATCCCATACAATGGCGTATAAGTCGCCGCCTATACCGTTACCTGTGGGCTCAACCAGTCCTAATACAGCATTGGCAGCAATTGCCGCGTCAATAGCGTTACCGCCTTCCTGCATAATATCTAACGCAACCTGAGTTGCTAGGGGTTGACTGGTTGCAGCCATAGCTGTCGGTGCCATAGCTTCAGATCGGGTCGCAAAGTGATGGCCGGTAATTCGGTCACTGGCATTGCTTGGTAGAGTTGCCGTAGCGCATGAGAAAGCGATTGCGGCTGATGCAATAATATTTAATTTAGCCATAGTGTTTACCTTTTTTGTTTTCTATCACTATAGGCTGGACTCTTAAAACAAAAAAGACCAGCCGCGATGGGCTGGTCTTTTTATCAGTTACATAGCGAAAGCCATTTTAGCCTTTCTTGTCACCATGGTAGTAGTCGTCAATGACACTTTCCATTTCAACAAATTTATCCTGAAGCTCTTGCTCTGGTTCAGCGGTAAATTTACTGAAGATAATAATAGCCAGAGTAGACAGAATAAAGCCGGGCACAATTTCATAGACGTACGCTGAAAGGTGCTCGCCGCCAAAGGTTGGTCCGTAAATCCAGAACAGTACAGTGACGGCACCGGCTAACATGCCTGCTAATGCGCCATTACGGTTCATGCGTTTCCAGAATAGACTCAGAATAACTACGGGGCCGAATGCGGCACCGAAGCCAGCCCAGGCGTTACTGACCAGACTCAAGATGGTGTTTTCCGGGTTCCATGCCAGCCAAATAGCGACTAAAGAAACCGCTAAAACCGACATGCGTCCAACAAAAACAAGTTCTTTATCACTGGCGTCTTTACGCAGGAAGGCCTTATAAAAGTCTTCTGTTAAAGAGCTTGAGCTAACCAACAATTGCGATGAGATGGTACTCATAATTGCGGCCAGAATAGCTGCCAGCAGGAAACCACCAATTAATGGGTGGAACAAGAACTGCGAGAAAATGATGAAGATAGTTTCAGCATCGGGCAGGCTCATTTTGGTTTCTGCCACATAAGCTATGCCGACAAAGCCCGTTGCCATGGCACCGATGATAGAAACGGTCATCCAGGAAATACCAATACGGCGAGCCGCTTTTACGTCACTCACTGAACGAATCGCCATGAAGCGCACGATAATATGTGGCTGGCCGAAGTAGCCAAGACCCCAGGCCAGAAGCGAAATGATACCCAGTGTGCCTAACATCTCCCCGGTAGCTCCGTCCTTAAAGAAGGCAAGGAAGTCCGGATTAATGTCTCCTACCTGACCGACAACACTGCTGTAGCCACCAAGTTCGGAAAAGGCCACGATAGGCACCAAGACCAAAGCGACAAACATGATACAGCCTTGCACAAAGTCAGTCATACTGACCGCAAGGAAGCCCCCGAACAGTGTATAAGCACAAACAACACCGGCTGTTACCCAGAGGCCGGTGGTGTAGTCCATGCCGAAGGAGCTGTCGAACAGCTTGCCTCCCGCAACCAGACTGGCAGAGGTGTATAGGGTGAAGAATATAATGATAACGACGGAAGAAAAAATACGCAGCCGACGACCTTTATCGTTAAAGCGATTGGCAAAGTAGTCGGGAATAGTAATAGAGTCGTTAGCGACTTCTGTATAGGTTCTTAGGCGTGGTGCGACAATCACATAGTTAAGATATGCACCGATGACCAGACCCACTGCAATCCACAACTGTGATACGCCAGAGACGTAAATTGCACCGGGTAAGCCCATCAACATCCACCCACTCATGTCGGATGCACCAGCTGACAATGCTGTAACACCAGGTCCTAAACCCCGTCCTCCAAGCATATAGCCTGAAACTGAGTCAGTAGATTTTTTGTAGGCATAAAGCCCAATACCTAGCATGACAATAAAGTACAGCGCTAGTGATATCAGAGTACCTGTTTCCACATTAAACTCCTGTTTTTTTAGTTTTAGTCAGCGATCTTAGCGCTTCTGTCGCTGTTATATTGAATGTTCTGTTTCAAGTGCTCGTGCAGCAACTGTTGAACATAAGGTTGCTGCGTGTCTTCTAGTACTATGTCTGTTTTATCAAACGCGATCATTTTACCACGATATAAAATTAAGATCTTATCAGCAATGTGTTTCACGATTTGCGGCGAATGTGTCACTAAAATGTAAGATATACCCATATCTTTCTGAAGATCGAGCATTAGGTTAATGATTTGAGCTCTAACTGATGGGTCAAGTGCAACCAAGGCTTCATCGGCAACCACAATTTGTGGTTCAAGAATAATAGCCCGCGCAATGCACACTCTCTGTTTCTGGCCACTAGAGAGCATATGGGGGTAAAACTCCCAATGCTCTCTCAGCATACCAACACGCTGTAAAGTCAGATTGACCCGTTCCCGGCGCTCAGCAGGACTAAGCTCCGTATTGAACAACAAAGGCTCTTCCAGCTGCTTACCTATGGTGAGGTGAGCGTTCAGTGAGTTTTCGCTGTCCTGAAAAATCATGCGAATATTGTTGCATAACTGAGAGTAGTTCTTGCTATGAACTTTTTGACCATTGAGCCAAATTTCTCCACTGCTGGCGGTCGCAACGCCGCCAATAATTTGCGCAAGAGTGGATTTCCCCGAACCCGTTTCGCCCATAACGGCCAGTATTTCGCCAGCTTCAAGTGTAAATGAAAGTGGTTCTATCGCGACCGACTTGGGTGACCAAGGCCAGCCTTTACGCGAACGAAAGGTTTTACCCAAATTGCGCACTTCGAGTAAATGACTCATGGTGTTGTATCCAGTAATGGAAAGTGACAATGAAAGACACGTTGCCGTTCATGGGTTGCTACCGGTGCTTTTACACAGGTTTTTTGCGCGTATGGGCATCTTGGTCCTAAGCGGCAACCAATGGGCATATGGCGCAGCGTTGGAATAGTACCTGGTAAGGTCGGTAGCCGAGCTTTATGAGGAAGCTGCTGTTGTGTTTGTAACGACATGCGAATCATTGAGTCGGTGTAAGGGTGCGCAGGCTCTGACAATACTTCATTTGCCGGGCCGGTTTCCATTAACTGACCACAGTAGAGCATTGTTAGCCGCTTAGTTTCCGGCAAAATTGACGCTACGTCCTGTGAAATAAGTACGACTGACATCTGCTGACTGACAGCCAGCCGGGCAATCAAACGATGAATCTGCAGTCGTGTCGATGGCTCCATGGCAGTGGTTGGCTCATCAGCAATGAGTAGACGGGGGCGGTGAGCTATAGCGATGGCGATACTCACTTTCTGTGCAATGCCCTGAGACAATTCGAAAGGGTAACTGTCCATAATTGATTCATGGTCGCGAATACCAACCCGGTGCAATAATCTTTTTACCCGAGTTTTACGATCTACTCTGCGGCGCATAAAGGTGCCGCGCACATCGCCTTGTGGAATGGCCTCAATAATTTGCTGTTCAACCGTGCTGTTAGGGTCAAGATAGGCGTTAGGATCCTGAAAAATCATTGCCATGTCGCGACCCGTAATGTGCCGACGTTGCTTAGGTGTCATTGCCAGCAAATCCTGACCGTTCCACCAGAGTCTGTCTGCAGTAACCTGCCAGTTAGGATTAATAAAGCCGACAATCGCTTTAGCCAGCAAGCTTTTACCTGAGCCAGATTCGCCCACTATGCTGTGTATTTCGCCTTCGCTGAGTTGCAGGTTGACCTTGTCGAGCACGCGAACAACACCTTGTGGCGTTTGCATTTCAACCGTCAAATTGCGGATGTCGAGTAACTGCATTAGCTGTTAACCCTTTCTTTTAAGGCGCGACGTAAACTGTCTCCAACAATATTAATAGCCATTATCGTAATGAACAGGGTAACGCCCGGTAACACCATTGACCAGGGTGATAAATAAACTTCGTCCAGGCTCCGCGCTAACATGCTTCCCCACTCTGGAGTAGGTGCCTGAATACCCAGGCCAAGAAAGCTAAGCGCAGCAATATCCATAATAGCAACAGAAAGAGACACCGTTAACTGCATGACCAGTGTTGGTGTAACATTGGGTAAGATAACCCGATAAAGCAAATAAGCCTTTGAGCAACCATTTAGCCGCGAAGCTGTCACGTAGTCTTTGTGCCACTCTTCGTGAACAGCATTGCGCGTGACAAAAATGAACTGTGGAATGAGCGACAGTGTTATAGCAAAGGCAACGTTGTTAAAACCGGTGCCGAGAATAGCAATAATGATAAGAGCCATCAAAAAGGATGGGATAGATAGCAGAGTATCAAATAATCGCGACAGACTTTGATACTTGATGGTGCGATCAATGCCCGCAAGTGCGCCAATACTCATTCCTATTAATGACGATACAGCAACCATAAGTATGGGAAGGCCAAGGCTGTATAACCCGCCTATCAGAAGCCTTGAAAGCATGTCGCGACCAAGATCATCCGTACCGAATAAATACTTCATATTACCGCTTTCAACCCATGAGGGTGGTAGTGCGATAGCGTCAGAAAATTGAGCTGAAGTGTTAAACGGCGCCAGCAGTGGCGACAAAATAACCACGAGAATCATTGCTAATAAAACATAAAGCGCTGCCATGGATAAAAACCTGGCTCGATAGCTTTTCCAGACCAGTTGCAGCGGAGACGGTGTTTCGTCGTGATGATAGAGGTTAATCTGTGGCATTTTGTTCATGCCTCACTATTGGAAAGCGCCAGCCGTGGTACAGCTCAACCAGGAGGTTGAATAGTAAAATCACGAAAGCGAACATAAGCACTGCAGCCTGAATAATAGGGTAGTCGCGTTCAAATATACTGCGGATAAGCCAATTACCCATTCCGGGCCAGTTAAAAATGGACTCGACAACAATACTGTTCGTTAACAGTAAACTAAAAAGTAGCGTGGTTTGTTGCAGTACCGATTGCACGGCGTTGGGAATAGCGTGCTTTACTAGTACGCGCCATTCGCTTAAACCGCGGGCTCTGGCTGCTTTGACAAAAGGTTTCTGCAGCATCTCCTGAGTTGCGTTTCGCATAAGTCTGAGTAGCAACATCATAGGCATAATGGCCAATATCAGCACCGGCAAAACAATATGGTTTAAAGCGTCCTGAAGTGCTTCAGCTTTATACTCTGACTGACTAAGGAATACATCGATTAGAATAGAGCCGGTTTGTGGTTCTACGCCATATAGTGGATTAATTTGGCCCGTAATGGGAAACCAGCCCAGCTTTATAGCGAACAGTAAGATCAAGAGCTGTGCTAGCCAGAATACCGGAATAGAGTAGCCCATCATTGCCAGGCTTATTACTGCCTTGTCTGAGCGTTGTCTGAAGCGGGTCGCTGCAAACACGCCCAAAGGTAAACCAAAGATGACTGCAACCAATAACGCCAGAATAATCAGCTCCATTGACGCCATAAAATGCTGGAGACCGTCAGCAAACACTGGTGTGCTATTACTTAACGACAGCCCCCAGTCACCTGCGAACAAGTGGCGTAAGTAATGCAGATACTGCGCGGCAATGTTTTCGTCTCCGGCGCGTAACTCCATCACTAATGAATAATTGTTCTGGAAGGTACGAACACCGGTCATATTGGTTATCGGGTCACCCGGAAACAGGTAATTAAGACTGAAGCTAAAAACTGTCAGTAAAAAAACGGCAATAATAAAAACACTTAAGCGGCCAACAAGATAGCGAGTCATTGCGATTGCTCCTGTACAGGCTTTTTAGTCGCAAGACGAAAGTTAATGCCGCCATAAGGGGGTAATTCGACACCGCTAATACTTTTCTGTTGTGCCTGAAAACGTTTTGAATGAGCAATGGGCAGTAAAGGTTGTTGTTGATTCAACAAGTGCTGCGCTGACCGATATAAAGCTTTGCGCTCTTCTGGGTTTGTCGTTGCAATGGCACTGTACAGAAGTTGATCAAAACCGGTATGGCACCAGTTCGCCCGATTGCCGCCGGTCGCTACTGCGGCACAACTCAGCAGGGGCCGGAAAAAGTTATCAGGATCGGCGTTATCGGCATACCAGCCTATAAGTACTGTATCGTGTTCCCCCCGAGAAAGGCGTCGCCGAAAGGTATTCCATTCGTATGAAACAATGCGCGCAGATACGCCTATTTGAGCTAAATCCGATTGCATCAACTCTGCCATTCTACGGGCATTGGGGTTGTAGACTCTCTGCACGGGCATCGCCCAAATCGTAATGTCCAGGCTGGAGTGGTCTGCTTCCTGTAACAGGCGTCTGGCTTTTTCCGGATCGTATTGATACTGAATGCCCCGGTCATCGTATGCCCAGGATGTTGGGGGCAATATCGACTGCGCCAGCTCTGCGTTGCCGTAATAAATTGTCTGAATAATGGCTTCGCGGTTAATCGCGTGACTTAAAGCCTGACGAACGAGAGGATCATCAAAGGGTTCTTTTTGCGTGTTAAAAGCCCAAAATGAAACGTTAGGACTGACCTCATTGGTGACCATGAGTTGCTCCCGGTTAAGAGCTTTCAACTCGCTGACCAATGGGTAAGGAATGATGTCACATTCGCCGGTAACTAATTTCAGCATGCGTTTATTGGCGTTGGGGGTAATAGAGTAAACTAAGTGCTTAATACCTGGCCCTTCACGCCAGTAGTCAGGGTGACGCGAGTACCGAATTAAGATATCTTTTCGGTAACTTTCAAAACGATAAGGGCCGGTTCCTATCGGTAAGCTGTCAATTTGCTCTGGTCGTTCCGCGACTAAAAGTTTCTGTGCGTACTCGGCGGACAAAACGATAGCGAAATCTGTTGCTAAATTTGCCAGGAATGAGCTGTCGGCATTGTTAAGTACAATATCGACTGTCATTTCGTCAATCTTCACGACTTTATTGATGAGTTGATCGAGGCCGGTAGCACTGAAAAACGGATAGCTTCCGCCGACATGATGGTAAAGACTGGTTTCATCGAGCCAACGGTTAAAACTAAATTGAACATCTTCAGCGGTTAATTCTCTTGTTGGTTCAAAGTAGTCGGTTTTATGAAACTGAACGCCTTCACGTAAATAAAATCGGTAGCGTGTTCCATTGTCTAAAGTTTCCCAGCGCTTTGCTAATGCCGGTACAAACTTTTGCTGCTTGGCATCGTAGTCTATTAGGCGGTCGTATAACTGAGCTGCCGTAGCATCTACTGTTGTTCCGGAAGTGATGAGCTGCGGATTAAAGGTATCCGGGTTGCCTTCTGAGCAGTAAATAATGCCGTCAGCCAGAGGCGCGGGCTCTGGCTCTTCCGACTGGCAACCCGATACCAGTGCGGCCGCAATAACAGCGACGTTGGCGTACGCTTTAATCATTAGCTGCAGAAGCCCCTTCCAATAACTGGTACTTTTTTAAGTAACCACGTAATTGATGATATGTCAGTCCGAGAAAACTTGCTGTCTTCTTTTGGTTAAACTGACATAAACGTAAGGCTTGTGACAAGACTTCAGTTTCATACTCCTGAGACTTCAGCTTAAAGTCGATGGGTTGTTCTGGGTTCAACTTAGGCAGGTCGTTCGATCCGTTATTGTCCTGAGGCGCTATTTCGCTGACCACCGGCTCCTGTGCCGCAGTTTTCGTGACTGAAGTTTTAGGGCGGAACGGACTATTAAACGGATCAATAATAATATCGTGAATAGGGACATGCCCATTGCCCAGTCGGTACAGGCTGCGCTCAACGGTATTTTTTAATTCCCTTACGTTACCGGGCCAGTGGTATTCCATTAGTGTTTTTCGGGCTTTTTCTGAAAAACCGCTAAACAGTTCAAGCTCCATTTCTCTGGCCATTGAAATCGCAAAATGCTCAGCAAGTAACATAATGTCGTCGCGTCTTTCACGTAAGGGTGGCAGGGTGATGACATCAAAAGCGAGGCGGTCAAGCAAATCTGAGCGGAATTTACCACTGGCAGCAAGTGAAGGAAGGTCTTCATTTGTAGCGGCTATCAGGCGCGTATCCACTTTAACCGGGTGGCGTCCGCCGACTCGTTCGAACTCTCCATACTCAATAACGCGCAGGAGTTTCTCTTGTACTCGTAATGAAGTATTTGCCAGCTCGTCAAGAAACAACGAGCCGCCGTCGGCGCGTTCAAAGCGGCCTTCGTGTTTTTTAGCGGCTCCGGTGAATGCGCCGGCTTCATGCCCGAACAGCTCACTGTCTAACAGGTTTTCATTCAGCGCAGCACAATTAAGCGTAATATATTGTTGTTGCCAACGTTTGGAAAGGTAATGACAGCGTGAGGCGATAAGCTCTTTACCGGTGCCACGTTCTCCAATAATAAGGACGGGTTTATCGAGAGGCGCAATTTGCGAAACTTGTTCCAGCACGTCGGAAAAACTGTTGGACTGGCCAATGAGGTTGTCGGGTTGTCGCTCAGGGCGCATGTCGAATGCCTTATATTATAGTTATTTTTGCTAATTATTAGTTTATTTTACGAACTGGCGCAAGTGCAAAATGTTCGTGAAATCAAAAAAACTTTTATAAAACAGCTTGTTAAAAAATAAATAAAAGTTGGCTTGATACTTGAATAATAAATTACCGAATCGTTTATTAAACCAGTATGAGGTAATTATTATGGGTATTTTTTCACGTTTTAGCGATATCGTGAACTCCAATATCAATTCTTTATTGGATAAAGCTGAAGATCCGCAGAAAATGGTGCGACTGATCATTCAGGAAATGGAAGATACGTTAGTTGAAGTACGCTCAACATCTGCACGTTTGTTGGCTGAAAAGAAAGACATTCAGCGTCAGCAGCAGCGTATGGAAAACGAAGTTCAGGAATGGGAAAACAAAGCTGAACTGGCGTTAACTAAAGAGCGTGAAGATTTAGCACGCCAGGCTTTAGTTGAAAAGCAAAAAGCACAGCAAGGCGTTGATGCGCTGCAGCAGGAAATGGATCGCGTTAACGAAAGCCTGGATAAACTGAATGATGAAATTGGTCAGCTTCAGGAAAAACTGGCCGATGCTAAGTCTCGTCAAAAAACCATTTTAATGCGTCAGAAAACCGCGAGCAGCCGTTTACAGGTTAAACAGCAGGTTGATAGTGGCAAAGTTGACGATGCAATGCAGCGTTTTGACCGTTACGAAGCGAAGATCGATGATTTAGAAGCTCAGGTCGAATCCTACGATATGGGTAAACGGACATTGCGTGATGAGTTTGCAGAGCTGGAAAACGAGAGTAAAGTGAATGACGAGTTGGAAGCTTTACGCGCTCGTATGAGCTCAAAAACAAAACAAGACTCTTAAAGCAGGCTGAACAAAATGGATATTGAAGCAATTTTAGGGATGTTTATGGCGCCGATCATTCTGTTTGTTTTGGTGGTCGCGCCCATCTGGATCATCCTTCATTATCGCAGTAAGCGGCAAATGAACCAGGGACTGAATGAGGAAGAAAGGGAATCTTTGGCGTTACTGGCCGATCAGGCGAAACGCATCCGGGAGCGTGTACAGACACTGGAACGCATTTTGGATGCTGACGCTCCGGGTTGGAGGGACAGACAATGAGTGTGCAATTACCGAAACGTGAACTACGTCGCGACTCAGAAAGAGGGAAAATTGCCGGTGTTTGCGCCGGGCTTGCAGAGTACCTGAATCTGGAACCCTGGTTAGTACGTGTGGTGTTTTTTACCGGCTTAATTTTCTCCGATGGCTTTTTCTTTATACTGTATATCGCAGGATGGTTTATTCTGGATAAAAAGCCGGCAAATGGCATACGCCACAATGTCGACGTTAAGACAAAGGTATGGCAGGGCGGAGAGCCGCCAAGAGATGCTTTCCGTGACATTAAGCGCGAGTTTGATGAGCTGGAAGAGCAGTTGCAATCAATGGAAAAGTACGTAACCTCGAATCACTATAATCTTCAACGAGAATTCAATCGTCTGTGAGCCGTTTCCAGAAGCTTAAGCACCAAACCCGCGACGCTATTCATCGCGGGTTTGATCGTCATATCCGTCTTGCTGTAACAGGCCTAAGTGGTGCCGGTAAAACCGCTTTAATTACCGGAATTTTAGAGCAGCTACTCTACGCCAACGAAACTCAGCAACTGCCCTACTTAAAGGTGAAACAGCAGCAGCGGCTTAATGGCTGTCGTTTACATACCAGCAGCAACTGGCAGGTTTCCCGTTTCGATTATGAGGGGGCTATTAATTGTTTAACCGGAGACACCCCGAAGTGGCCTCAGTCAACTCGCGACGTTAGCGAAATACGGGTAGAAGTAAAATACCAGCCGCGAAGTGGTCTTGCAGGACGTGTTCTGGAGACTCGTCGGTTAACCTTAGACTTAATTGACTACCCGGGTGAATGGCTACTCGATTTACCTTTATTGCAGCTGAGCTATGATGAATGGAGCCAGCAACAGCAACGGCTGCTTAACGCGGAACTGCGCCATAAACTGGCCAGTGAGTGGCTGGAAAAAGTTAACTCAATGGTAAATGAAGCATCGGAAGACAGTGCTGAGCAGCAGCTACGCGAGTTAGCGGCCGACTATCGCGCCTTCTTGCGTCAGTGCAGAAGTCGAAAATTATTACTGTTGCAGCCCGGGCGGATGGTGTTACCCGGTGAGCTTGAAGGAGCTCCGGCTCTCGAGTTTTTCCCCTGGCCCTTGTCCCGGCCATTACCTGATGTCTGGGCAAAACGACTGCAGGAAAAATACCGCTATTATCAACAACACGTTATTACACCGTTTTACCAAAAGTACTTTAAGTATTTTAACCGACAGGTTGTATTGGTTGATGTGCTGCAGGCGCTACAAAATGGTGAACACCATTTTGCCGAGCTGCAACTGGCTATCAATGAGCTGATGAAGAGCTTCTCTTATGGCAATAACAGCTTGCTGAAACGACTGTTTTCACCCGTGATTGATAAAGTGGCTCTGGTTGCCACTAAAGCTGACAGCATAGCTCCGCAAGACCATCAAAAACTGACTAATCTATTACGATTGATGACACAAAAGCAGCGTCAGGAGCTTCAGTTCGACCAAATTCCGCATCAGGTATTTAGTGTTGCCGGCATTGCGACCAGTCAAATTAAGAAACTGAGTGACGGAACTACGGTGCTTGACGGTATTAATGAACAGCGAGAGCTTGTGCGGGTAGGGGCTCCGGAGATGCCGGACGCTATACCAACCGGAGCAGACTGGCGACGAGGTTACGTTTATCCGCAATTTTATCCAGGCTTCACCGTGCAAGATTCGCCATTGCCACATATTCGTCTCGATCAGCTACTTGAATACGTTTTAGGAGATAAACTGAAGTGAGTGACTCGCGCAAGCTAACTTATTATTCGGTGGAAGAACCGGCAGTTGAAGTCTCAGAAAGCAGTAATGTGCCAGATGGATTAAAGCCAGAGGCGACAGCAGGCACAGTTGACCGCAAACCCGGCCGTTGGGGTAAGTGGCTGGCAGTGGGTGTGGTTTTTGCGTTGTCGGCCGCCTTAATTGAAGCGGTATTGATGGTTCTTGAGCGGCTGCAGCAGAATATTTTCTTAGGCAGTTTATGGGCTGTTGGCTTTGGCGTTATTGCTTTGGCATTTTTAAGTTTTATTGTGCGGGAAGTTTGGTTGTTACAGCGCTTGAAGCGGCGTTGGAAAAAGCAATCTGATGAGCCGGAACCAGAGCAACAGCTGCAGTTGTTGCAACACCCCGATTTAGAGCACCGCTGGCAGCAAATCAAGCAGCCGTATTGGTCCGCAGATGAAGAGCGTGAGCGATTTGAAGTCGATATTCTAAGCCGGGTTGATCAGCAGGCGACCCGGGTTATCAGCCGCTGGTCAGCTGAAGCTGCCGCTATGGTGGCTGTTAGTCCCTTTGCTTTACTGGATATGTTGATTGTGATGTGGCGTAACCAGCGCATGATATCGCGTATTGCTGAACTTTACGGCGTAAAACTGGGTTACTGGGCCCGTATTCGTTTATGGCGTCAGGTATTCGCGAATATTGCTTACGCCGGGCTCAGTGAAGTTGCCGTTGACCTGGGTGCGCAGTGGGTAAGTGCGGAGCTGTTAACACGCTTGTCTACCCGGGCAGGACAAGGGCTCGGTGCTGGTTTGCTCACAGCTCGTCTGGGATACCAGGTCATTGAACTCTGTCGGCCGATGCCTTTTGTTAACGTAAAAAAGCCAGGCTACCTTAAATTACAAAAGGACTTACTAAGCCAGTTAAAGAGCGTTTTGCCTTTTGTCTATAAGTCTCGTCAGGCAAAGGCTAAAGCGGCCTCAGAGCAGGAAGTGGAAAATTAGCGTTACAGTTTTTCCAAGCTTTGACGCAGCGCAAAGATTGCCAATTAAGGTAAGCTCGTTGCACTCTGTTGCTCGTTAACAAATTTCTGACAAACGAGCCCAAAACGCATGTCCTCTGATGTAAAAACACATAATAATAATTGGCAGCCAGCGACTCAGGTTATTCATGCCGGTGCAGCGCACGATGACCCCCATGGGGCGTTAACTTCACCACTTTATCAAACGTCCACATTTAAGTTCTCTTCTGCAGAGCAGGGCACTCGCCGTTTTGCAGGCGAAGAAGAAGGTTATATTTACAGCCGTTTAGGCAACCCCACAACAGCCGAGCTTGAACGCCGCATGGCAACGCTTGAAGGTTATGAGGCAGCGGCAGCTGCTGCGACCGGAATGGGTGCTATAGCTGCCGCGACTATGGCTTTTGTGCGCAGCGGTGATCATATTGTGGTATCTGATGCCATTTACGGCTGCAGCTTCGCATTGTTCAGCGAGCTGTTTGAACGCTTTGGGGTCGAAGCCGACTTTATTGATTTAAACGACGAAGGCCTGCTAAAAGAAACTTTGCGAGAAAATACCCGCTTAGTATTCCTGGAAACTCCGGCTAACCCTCACCTGAAAGTGGTTGATATCGAAAAGGTTCATGCGGTAATTGCTGATTTAGACATTAGACTCGTGGTTGATAATACGTTTATGACGCCACTGATGCAGCAACCCAAAAGGCATGGCGCCGATATTGTTGTGCATAGCGCAACTAAGTTTCTGAATGGGCACGGCGATGTGGTTGCCGGGATTATTTGTGGCAGTGACGAAGATATTAGCACCATTAAAAGTACGACGTTAAAAGACATGGGGGCAACTATCAGCCCACATGACGCGTGGCTTATATTACGAGGTCTGAAAACTCTGGATGTGCGTATGCAGCGCCACTGTGAAAATGCAGACGCGGTTTATCAGTTTCTGGCAGCGCGCGATGATATTAAGAAGATTTACTACCCTGGAGCGCCGGATCACGAAGCGCAGTCCTTAATGGGTAAACAAATGAGCAGTCACGGCGCGGTTATTGCGTTTGAGCTGGAAGGTGATGAAACAAAAGCGCGTTATTTCTTGAATCAACTGCAGATGATTACTTTGGCTGTGAGCCTGGGAGATGCAGAGACTTTGATTCAGCACCCGGCATCGATGACACATTCGCCATATACGCCTGAAGCAAGGGCTAAAGCAGGTATCTCGGATACATTGATTCGAATTGCCGTTGGTTTAGAGGCGGCGGACGATATTATTGCTGATCTTGAACAAGCGTTGGAAGCGTGCCGCGTGCAATGGATGCAATCTGCGTAATCTGAACTAATAATAACAACAACGATCTAACACTAATGAGGAAGCAACAAGGCTGAATTATGGGTAAACAAAGTCAATACGTATCAAAGCAACCGGACGAAAACGGTATTATTCACTGGAGCGACGAAGAGAACGGTATCTGGAAAGATCTCGTTGAACGTCAGTTGGAATGCATACCAGGAAAAGCTTGCGATGAGTATATGAAGGGACTGGAATTACTCGACCTGCCGAAGGATCGCTTACCACAGATGCATGAAATTAATGAAGTACTGGAGAGAGAGACAGGCTGGCAAGTTGCAGCAGTTCCAGCGTTAATTCCATTTGACGAGTTTTTTCGCTTACTGGCAAACAAGCAGTTTCCGGTAGCAACCTTTATTCGCACACGGGAAGAGTTTGATTACTTGCAGGAACCGGATATTTTTCACGAAATATTCGGACACTGCCCGCTATTAACCAACCCGGCGTTTGCGCATTTTACTCACCAATACGGTAAATTGGGTTATGCAGCTACACCTAAAGAGCGGGTCTATCTGGCTCGTCTGTACTGGTTTACCGTAGAGTTCGGGTTATTAAAAACCGAAGAGGGCATTCGAATTTATGGCGGCGGTATTTTATCGTCACCTGCGGAAACAGAATATGCCGTTAATAGTGATACGCCAGAGCGCAAACCGCTAAAAGCGTTGGATGCACTGCGTACACCGTACCGAATTGATATCATTCAACCTATCTACTACACCATAGAGAGTGTGGACGAGCTGTTTAAGATATCCGACATGGATATTATGGCGTTGGTTCATGAGGCTATGGAGCTTGGGTTGTTTGAGCCGAAATTTCCACCAAAAGATGCAGCTTAAGGCAAAGGAGTAATAAATAATGTCAAACTTGGAAAATGCACGTTGTGAAGCGTGTCATGCAGACGCGCCACAAGTGAGCGATGAAGAACTGAAAGAGCTGATGCGTGAAATACCGGACTGGACTCCGGTAACAAAAGACAACGTTATGATGCTGCAGCGCGAGTTTAAGTTTAAGAACTTTAAACAGGCGCTGGCTTTTACTAACCGAGTTGGTGACATTGCTGAGGAAGAAAAACATCATCCTGAGCTAATCACTGAATGGGGTAAAGTAACGGTTACCTGGTGGACACACGCCATCAACGGTTTGCATAAAAATGACTTTATTATGGCAGCAAAAACCGACAGCGTGCTTGACGCATAACTCGCTTTTGTCGATGAATGACATAAAACCCCGGTCTGTTGGCCGGGGTTTTTGTTTTTTAAGCGGGAACAATAGTGTATTATTTGCTTTACATTTAGTTCGATGCAGTAGGGTTTATGCGACTTGAGATAACGTGTGATGACCGTCTGGGTATCTGCCAGGACGTTCTGCAAATCTTGCGAGACCACGAGATTGATTTACGTGGTATTGAGGTCGATCCTAAAGGAAAAATCTTTCTGAACTTTCCTGAACTCGCTTTCGATGACTTTCGGCATTTAATGCCCCAAATTCGTCGCATTCCTAACGTTATTGATGTGAAAACCATTCCTTATATGCCGTTTGAACGCGAGCACTATGAGTTCAGTTTGTTGTTGAGCACGTTACCTGATCCGGTGCTGTCCATTGATAGCAAAGGCTGTATAGACATTATTAATGATGCCGGACTGCGGCTACTGGCTGGCCACGAAGACAGTCTTAAGGGCGAGCCGCTGATGCAGTATGTACACGGTATCTCTTTGCAGCGGTGGTTGGACAAAAAGCCTGAGGATCCAATTTATGAAGCGGTTACCATTGGTAACTCGGAATACTATGCTCAGCTTTTACCTATCTGGGTGAATGACGAGGAAGGCAGCACCGCGTTTGCAGGGGCGGTAATGACCTGTAAGTCAGAACCCGTAACAGCAAGCTGGCAGAGTCAGAGTAACGAAAAAGCTTTTGAACGCTTGCTGACAGACAACAGCACAATGAAGCGAGTGATTAAAGACGCTCAGCGCATGGCTGAGCTGGATGCACCACTTTTGATTGAAGGTGAGACCGGAGTTGGCAAAGAGCTGCTGGCAAAAGCTTGTCATTTGGCCAGCCCGCGTAAAGACAAACCATTTTTGGCGATAAACTGTGCAGCGCTACCGGATAATGTTGCAGAGAGCGAACTCTTTGGCCATGGTGAAGGCAGCCTGAGCGCTCAAAGCACTCGTAAAACTGGCGTTTTAGAGCAGTCCGCCGGCGGCACCGTGTTACTGGACTCGGTTAGTGAGATGTCTATTGGCCTGCAGGCTAAGCTACTGCGTTTTTTAGAAGACGGCGTTTTTCGACGCATCGGCGAAGAGCAGGAAGTGAGTGTCGATGTGCGGGTCATTTGCACCGCTCAGGGAAATCTCTATGAGTTGGTTGAAAGCGGTGAGTTCCGTGAAGACTTGTATTATCGACTCAATGTATTAGCGCTCAATGTTCCACCACTGCGCGAGCGTAAAAGTGATATTTTGTTGTTGGCGGAGCATTTCGTAACCCAGGCCTGCAAGAAGCTCGGGCGAAGTCAGGTGAGCTTAAGCCGGGCAGCAAAAGAGCGACTAAAACGTTATCAGTGGCCAGGTAATGTTCGCCAACTGGAAAATACCATGTTTCGTTCTGTCTCAATGATAGAAGGCTACACGCTGGAGCCCGCCGATATACGTTTGCCCGAGTTGAATCAGGAAGACGACCAGTTAGCATTAGACATTGATGACATGAGCCTGGATGATGCGGTACGCCGTTTTGAAAGCCACGTACTGCGCCGTTTATACCCCAGCTTTCCGAGTACCCGCCAATTGGCGAAACGCCTGGGACTCTCACATACTGCCGTTGCGAATAAACTGCGTGATTATGGCATTGGAAAGCAGCGCAGCGGACGCGCTCGTAAAGCAGAACGGACAAAAAACTAGCTTTGTAAATTTAACTTTACGTCTTAACAAGGCTGCACCTTGATCCAGAGCAAGTGTGTAGCCTGTACAGTAAACTTTACGTTCTGGTCATAAATTCCCCGCTCAGTTATCTTTTTCTCTTATTCGCCTTTTTCCCTCATGTACCGCTATAGTCATGTTGTTAACAACCGAATAATAAGAGGAAGTAACCATGACAGATAAGATGATTAATCCGTTAAACACAGACGGTTTTGAATTCGTTGAGTATACCGCTCCGGATCAAAAAGGCATTGATGCGTTAAAAGACTTGTTCGACAAGCTGGGTTTCACTGAAGTGGCTAAGCACAAAAGCAAACAGGCGTGGTTGTACAAACAGAACGACATTAATTTCATCATTAACGCTGAGCCGGGCGGACAGGCTGAAGAGTTTGCTAAAGACCACGGCCCAAGTGTCTGCGGTATGGCATGGCGTGTTAAAGACGCTGACCACGCGTTAAAGCACTCTCTTGATAACGGGGCCAAAGCTTTCCCAGCTGATAAAGGTGTTGTTGAAGGTGTACCGGCGGTGTTTGGTATTGGCGAAAGTGCGTTGTATTTTGTCGATAACTACGAAAGCCATGAAATTTATAACCAGCATTTCGATTTCTATGAAAGCTGGGAAGCGAAAATGAGCGATCACGCAGCCGGGTTGTTCGAAATAGACCATCTGACGCATAACGTATTCCGTGGAAACATGGATACCTGGGCAGGTTTCTATGAGCGCATTGGTAATTTCCGCGAAATTCGCTATTTCGACATTGAAGGTAAGCTGACAGGCTTGTTAAGCCGCGCTATGACAGCGCCTTGCGGTAAGATCCGTATTCCAATTAACGAATCTCACGACGACAAATCGCAAATTGAAGAATATTTAAAAGAGTACAAAGGTGAAGGTATTCAGCACATTGCTTTAACCAGTGACAATATCTACAAAACCGTAAAAGATCTGCGTTCTATTGGTATGGATTTCATGGACACACCTGAAACCTACTACGAGAAAGTCAATGAGCGCGTTGAAGGGCATCAGGAAGATTTAGACGCACTGCGTGAACAGCGCATTCTAATTGACGGTGCGCCAATGAAAGATGGCATTTTACTGCAAATCTTTACTCAAACCGTCATTGGTCCGGTGTTCTTTGAAATTATTCAGCGTAAAGGCAACGAAGGTTTCGGCGAAGGTAACTTCAAAGCATTATTCGAAAGTATTGAAGAAGACCAGATCCGCCGGGGAGTGTTAAGCGATGCGTAAATGGATCAGCTTTCCGAAACAGGTGGGCAAGTCGTCTCGACAAGCTCATGCTGATTTTCCGGAGCAGGCCATTTATGAACGTGAAGCTGGTCGTAGTGGCTTTTTTGGCCCGGCCACGCATTTTCACCATCAGCATGCTCCGACCGGTTGGTCGGAGTGGCGTGGGCCCTTGCGTCCACGGGCGTTTGACTTTAATAAGTTAGAAGCCATAGCTCCGGAAAACCCCTGGTTAACGCCTGACTTACTGCACAATAGTAACTGTCGTTTTCGTTTGTGGCATTGCCACAGCAAAATGAATTATTTAGTGCGTAATGCCGATGGCGATGACTTGCTCTTTGTTCATGAAGGCAGTGGTCATCTGCATTGTGACTACGGGCATATTCACCTGGTGAAAGGGGACTACTTCTTAATTCCCCGTTCTACTAACTGGCGCCTTGAGCCTGATGAAACCATGCAGTTGCTGATGATTGAAGCGACCAATGGTTCTTATAGCTTGCCGGAGAAAGGCCTGGTGGGTAATCATGCCATTTTTGACCCTGCGGTTCTGGATACGCCGGATATTGATGAGGCGTTTCAGGCGCAATACAGCGAAGAGCAGTGGCAGGTGTATGTAAAACGCCATCAGCAGGTATCGGTTATTACGTACCCTTATAACCCGCTGGATGCGATAGGCTGGCACGGTGAGTTAGCTCCGGTTCGTCTGAACTGGCGTGATATCCGGCCGTTAATGAGCCACCGGTACCATCTGCCGCCTTCGGCGCATACGACTTTTGTTGCTGATCGTTTTGTGGTTTGTACTTTTGTTCCGCGTCCTATTGAGTCAGACCCGGGCGCATTGAAGGTGCCTTTCTACCACAACAATGACGATTACGATGAAGTGCTTTTTTATCATGAAGGTGACTTTTTCAGCCGTGATAATATCGATCGCGGTATGGTAACCTTTCATCCGGCAGGCTTTACTCATGGCCCACACCCGAAAGCGTTTAAAGCCGGGCGTGAGCATAAAAAGAAATTCACTGACGAAGTTGCGGTCATGCTCGACACCCGCGATGCCTTGCAAGCAAGTGACGAGGCATTGGCAGTAGAGAACCCGGACTACGTCTACAGTTGGCAGGAGAAATAACAACTTATGAAACTCGCCACATACAGAAATGGTACACGTGACGGCCAGTTAATGGTGGTCAGCAAAAATTTAAGTTCAGCAGTAGCGGTTCCGGCCATTGCATCTTGCATGCAAGAGTTGCTGGATGACTGGGACGGTATTGCACCGAAGCTTGAGAAAATTTATCAGCAGTTGAATGACAGTGACGTTGATGGCAGCGTCCAGTTCGATGAAGCATTATGTGAATCGCCTTTACCTCGTGCGTATCAGTGGGCTGACGGTAGTGCCTATGTGAACCATGTTGAATTGGTTCGTCGTGCCCGTGGTGCCGAGATGCCACCGAGCTTCTGGGAAGACCCTTTGATGTACCAGGGCGGCTCTGATGACTTTTTGGCGCCGTACGACGACATTGAAATGGGCAGCACCGAATGGGGCATCGACTTTGAAGGCGAAGTTGCCGTTATTACTGATGATGTCCCTATGGGTGTTGACGCTAAAGCAGCAGGGCAACACATTAAATTGTTGATGCTGGTTAATGACGTCTCACTGCGTGGACTTATTCCGGGCGAACTGGGCAAAGGTTTTGGTTTTTTCCAGAGTAAACCATCGTCAGCTTTCTCCCCGGTAGCGGTAACCCCCGATGAACTGGGCGATGCCTGGAAAGCGAATAAAGTCCACTTACCGTTACTGTCAGAGTACAACGGTAAGGCCTTTGGTAAGCCTAACGCTGGCGAAGATATGACCTTTGATTTCGGTCAGTTAGTTGCTCATGCTGCGAAGACACGTCACTTAGGTGCTGGTGCTATCATTGGTTCAGGAACCGTCTCAAATAAACAGGGGACTGATCACGGTACGTCTATCGATGAAGGTGGCGTAGGTTATAGCTGCATTGCCGAAGTGCGCATGATTGAAACCATTCGTGATGGCAAGCCGGCAACTCAGTTTATGCAGTTTGGCGACACCATTAAAATTGAAATGAAAGATGATGGTGATCAGTCAATATTCGGCACCATTAATCAGAAAGTTGTTCAATACGAAGGTCCTCAAAAGTGATGAAACTCTACGGCTACTGGCGCTCAAGCGCCAGTTACCGGGTTCGTACTGCTTTAAACCTGAAGGGCTTATCCTACGAGTATGAACCGGTACATTTAGTAAAAGATGGCGGGCAACAGCACAGTGAGGCTTATCGAAAGCTTAATCCAGCGCGGTTGGTTCCTACCTTTATCGATGGCGATGTTAAGTTAAATCAGTCCTTAGCCATTATTGAGTATCTGGAAGAGTGTTACCCACAAAACCCATTATTACCGTCGGCTCCCGCTGATAAAGCCAGAGTCAGAGCCTTGGCTTATGATTTAGCCTGCGAGTTGCAACCTGTTACCAATTTACGGGTGTTACAGTATTTAACCGGTGAGTTGAATTGCAGCGATAAACAACGCTCAGAATGGATAGCAAACTGGGTAGAAAAAAGTTTTACCGCATTTGAACAGCGGCTGACCGAGTATGCAGGTGATTATTGCTATGGTAATTCGGTAACATTGGCTGATATCTGTTTGATACCTCAGGTATACAATGCACAACGCTTTAATTTGGATTTATCTTCTTATCCAACCTTAATGGCAGTGCATGAACGTTTGCAAGCGCTTGACGCGGTGCAACAGGCTCGGCCTGAAAATCAAGCGGATGCACAATAATCCAGCGGATCCTAAAAAGGAAAAATAATATGGTGAAATCACGTCTGGTGATGGCCATTGGGGCGACATTGTTTGTCGCCTCTTGCGCATCAACCTCCCCACAAGGCACGACCACTGCAGATACGCAGAGAAGCACACCGACCATACAAGCCAACTCACTTGCCAGTGCGCAAGGAACGGCTGAACTGACTATGGAACAAATTATGGCTGATCCAGACTGGATGGGGAGATTCCCTGAACAGGCTTTCTGGAGCATGGACGGTGAAGATATTCTGTTTTACCAGAAGCGCGAAGGTAGTGATATTCGTGACCTAATGATGCGGGAAAATGGGGCTGGAGAACCGCAGAAAGTTGCTGTAGAAAACCTGCATCAGTACGTGGCAGATGAAAAGGTTCATGCAGTGGATGGCAGCTTTTTAGCCTATACCTTTGAAGGCAATGTTTTTGTTCGCTTTAATGACGGTACGGTTCGCCAGTTGACACGTGACGACGCCAGGCAGCACAACCTGCAGCCTATGGCAAATGGACAACTGAGTTACCAGCAGGGTAATAACTTCTTCATTATTGACGTGAACTCAGGTTTAAGCCGTCAGGTCGCTGCTTTGGCCTTTCAGGAAAAGCCGAAAGCGAATGAAGAGCCGAAGGATTACCTGGCCCGTGAAGAACAACAGTTAATTCAGTACGTGCAGAAAGAACGAAAAGCGTCTGAAGAGCGTTTTGCTCAGCGTTCTGAGTTACAAAACCGAAATTCGACATTGGCGCCGGAGCCGTTCTATTTGCCAAAGGATAAGGAACTGGTTTCTGCAAGCTTATCGCCAAAGGGCGACTTTATGCTGATAGCCATTACCGAGCCGCAAAGCTGGCGTGACGAAGGCGATATTATGCCGAATTACATTAGCGAAGATGGCCGTGTAAAAAGCGAAAATGTGCGTCGTCGTGTGGCCGATGCAAAGCCGGTTGAACACCAATTGGTTTTACTTAATTTAAGCGACGGCAGCCAGTCGACGCTAACCTACAACACCTTACCGGGCTGGAATGAAGATGTTCTGGCAGAAGTTAAACGTGAAAACCATGAAGCTCGTGGTGAAACCTACAAGTCGGAAGAGAAACCTCGCCCAATTACGCTAATGGCTGACTGGGGCTGGGAAAACGGCGCTATTCAGTGGAATGAAGAGGGCACTGAAGTTGCGGTTATGCTGGAAGCCTGGGACAACAAAGATCGCTGGCTTGCAACAGTAGACACCGCCGGTAAAAAACTGGTTTCTCAAGACCGTTTACACGATGATGCCTGGATCAACTACACCCATAACGAATTCGGCTGGTTAGACAGCGATGAGTTGTGGTTCATGTCAGAGGCCGATGGTTATTCGCACTTGTATGTTAAACCGCTTGACGGCAGCACGCGTCAATTGACTGACGGAAGTTATGTCGTTGAAGATGCCGACTTAAGCAGTAATGGTGACTACTTATACTTTCAGGCAAACATCGAGCACCCGGGTATCTATGAAGTGTACCGGGTGAAGACTGATGGTAGTGGTGAGCCGGAAGCGCTGACGGACCTTGATGGTATGACAGCCTTTGAGCTCAGCCCTGAAGATGATGAGTTATTGCTGACGCATTCAACGCCGTTAATGCCACCAGAGCTATACCATAAGTCTGTCAATGCTTCTGGAACAGCAGAGCGTTTGACTCATACGGTTTCGGAGAAGTTTTTAAGTATTGACTGGACGGCTCCTGAGTTGGTGGGCGTTAATTCTTCTCATGTTGACGAGCCTATTTATACCCGCATTTATAAGCCAGAAGGCTTTGATGAAAACCGGGCTGAAGAATATCCTGCGGTTGTGTTCATTCATGGTGCTGGCTATTTGCAAAATGCGCACATGGGCTGGTCAGGGTATTTCCGTGAGTTCATGTTCCATAGTTTGTTGAATAAGCACGGTTACGTGGTTGCTGACCTCGATTACCGTGGCTCAAAAGGTTATGGACGCGACTGGCGCACCGCTATTTACCGTCAAATGGGAACGCCGGAAGTTGAAGATCTGGTCGATGTTGCAAGTTACTTAGAAAGTGACCTGAACGTTGATGGTGACAAATTAGGAACTTATGGCGGTTCTTACGGTGGCTTCCTGACTTTTATGGCTTTGTTTAACGAACCCGGATTATTTGAAGCGGGCTCGGCGCTGCGTCCTGTTACAGACTGGGCTCATTACAACACAGGCTATACGTCTAATATCTTGAACTTGCCACAGGATGATGCAATTGCGTACCGTCGCAGTTCACCCATCTATTTTGCTGAAGGCTTAGAGGATGCCTTGTTAATCAATTCACCCATGATTGATGACAATGTTTTCTTCCAGGACAGTGTTCGCCTTGTTCAGCGCCTGATTGAGTTGAAGAAAGAAGACTGGGAAACGGCAATTTACCCGGTAGAGCCGCACGGTTTCCGCCAGCCAGAAAGCTGGCTGAACGAATACCGTCGGATATTTAAATTGTTTGAGGAAAACTTAAAGTAAACTTGTTGGTTTTACTCATCCCGACTAACGGCGTCGCTAATGCGGCGCCGTTCTAGTTTGTACAGCAATAAAGAACTGACTAAACCAGCTGCGTGAATATAGCTAACGTGCTCTCCGACAAAATGGGTAGGTCGCCAGCCCAGGAGTTCAGCAATGACTTTGGCAACCAGTGCTATCAATATAAGCCACATCCATTTCTTACCCGAACGAATGTCCTTTATTAAACAGTAAGCCAGTAAGCCATGGAGTACTCCTGATAAACCAACAAAGCTAAGGTTCAATGGAGCCAGCCAGAGCAATACAGCAGTTGCAGTGCCACTGAGCAATAACGCATTAATTAACCAGCGGGTGGTCCAGTATTCCCGCCAAATTAGAACAATAAGTGTTAAACCAATAAAATTGAATAAGGCATGCCACCAGTCAAGATGAATAAAATGGGTCGTAATGAGTGGCCAGCCCTCGGACATGACAGTACTTGAGTTAAAGCTCAGCGTCGCATGCCAGTGAGGCATTAATTGCAGAAAAACCGATAGTAGCAGAACCAGAATGAGCCCTGCCCAATATTGGTTAAACCTCTCCATTTACTTTCCTTTTCGTTGCGTCATTGGTTTCTGGTTCGTATGATAGGGCAAATTGTTCCTAATATGAATGAGGCCTTATGAAGTTCTGGTTCCCTGGTTTAATAGCCGCAGGTGTTTTATCTGCCTGTACCCCTGGTACTGAACAAGAAGTCCGTGAACCGGAAGCGGCTACAGGTTTTTCCGAGAAAACCGCTGCGACCGCCAATAAGTACATGGTTGCTGCCGCAAATAAACATGCAGTTGAAGCCGGGTATCATGTATTAGAAAAAGGCGGCTCTGCCGTGGATGCGGCTGTAGCAGTTCAGTCTATGCTGGGATTAGTTGAGCCTCAGTCTTCAGGTATTGGTGGCGGCGCTTTTATTCTCTATTGGGATAACAACGAAAACAAACTTTATACCATTGATGCGCGTGAGACTGCACCTCAGGCTGCTACAGAGGAACTCTTTCTGGACGACAAGGGTAATCCTCCCAAATGGATTGAGGCTGTTGTTGGCGGCCGCTCAGTAGGGACTCCCGGTGTTCTTCGCGGACTGGAGCTGGCCCATGAACGCTGGGGTAAGTCAGACTGGTCTTCACTCTTTAGTGAAACCGTTGAGTTGGCAGAAGCGGGGTTTGAAGTGTCGCCAAGGCTCGCTAAGTTAGTGGAAATGGAGATTAACCCCGGTGTTAAGAAAATGCCGGCGGCCAGCAGCTACTTCTTCCCTAATGGTAACGCCTTAAAAGCTGGAGACACATTGAAAAACCCTGAGTATGCAAAGAGCCTTAGTTTGATTGCTGAGCAGGGGGCTGATGCCTTCTATGAGGGCGAATTAGCCGAGAAAATTGTTAAGGCTGTGCAGAACAGTACTATTGAACCCGGTGTGTTAAGCCTTGAAGACCTGAGTCAATACAGCGCAAAACTGCGCGAACCGGTATGTAATGATTACCGTGAATATCAGGTTTGCGGTATGGGGCCGCCTAGCTCAGGGGGAATAACAACGCTGCAGACATTGGGCGTACTGGAGAACTTTGAGCTAGGTAAACTGAAACCAAATTCTGAAGAGTTTGTGCATTGGTTCACTCAGGCATCGCGTTTAGCTTATGCCGACAGAAACCAGTGGATAGCTGATCCTGATTTTGTTGAGATTCCGGTCGAGGCTATGTTGGATAAAGCTTATTTATCGAGCCGGGCAGAAACTATTAAGAAAGACGATATGGGGAAAGCCAAGCCGGGTGTTCAACTGCAGCCCGCGTACGAGCAAGATATTGCCTACGAGCTGCCTAACACCAGCCACATTTCTATTGTTGATGGCGAAGGTAATGTGGTCTCTATGACCACCAGCATTGAAATGGGATTCGGTTCCACTGTTATGGCCGGTGGCTTTCTGCTCAATAATCAATTAACTGACTTTTCTCTGGCACCGGGTGACGGTAAAGAGAAGTTTGCTAATCGTGTGGAGCCTGGCAAACGGCCTCGCAGCTCAATGGCTCCGACTGTAGTTCTTGATAAAGAAGGGCAGCAGCTTATACATGCTATTGGCTCTCCTGGCGGAAGCAGAATTATTAACTACGTCACTCAAACGTTAGTGGGTATGCTGGACTGGAACCTTAACGTGCAGGAAGCGATTAATCTTGGCCATGTAACCAACCGTAATGATTACACCTCTCTGGAGAAAGGACGGGATATCAGCGAACTCAAAGCGGCTTTAGAGAAGCGAAAGCATGATGTCAGGGTCATCGACCTAAACAGCGGTTTACACGGAATTACTATTAATTCAGACGGCACCTTGGTGGGTGGCGCTGATCCTCGTCGTGAAGGCGTGGCAAAAGGAGAGTAGAGTATCATGGCACTATTACGAGTTGCTTTTTTAGCCCTGGTAGCAACCATTATTTCCGCTTGTAGCGGTGACGAACAACCAGACGACTATACATCTGCGAAACCTGCTGAAGTGATCAGCGGATTTTATAATGCGGTATACGAACAGGAAGACTTGGAACAGGCGAAAAAGCTTTCTTCGAATCGACTGGCTGACCTAATTACGCATTACGGAGCTGTCAGCCAGGTTCAGCGTTATGTGCTTGGGCGTTATTTCGATACCGTTGAAATTGAAGTTGTCAGTGACTCGCTTACCGATTATCTGAATGACTCTAATGAGCTACGAGCAACGGTTATCTTCGAAGGAACGTACGAAGGCGATAATATTAAAGACAGTCGCGATGTGGTTCTGATTCAACAGGACGGCAGCTGGGTTGTCGATAAAATTCTCGACGCCAGATACCGCCCGTAAGGGTTTAGCCTTGCTTCTTTTTATCGGTATAAGGTGGCCAGCCCATTTGCTTTCCTGCTAAAACGTGCAGGTGAATGTGGTATACGGTTTGGCCGCCGTATTCGTTACAGTTCATTACAAGTCGATACCCGTCTTCTGCAAAACCGTGCTCAGCAGCCAACTTAGCGGCTACCACATAAAGGTGTCCCACTAATGCGGCGTTGTCTTCATTAATGTCGTTAGCTGTAGCAATCGGGGTTTTAGGAATTACTAAACAGTGGAAAGGTGCTTGCGGGTTGATGTCTTTAAACGCAAGCGCTTGGTCGTCTTCGTAGATAATATCCGCAGGAATTTCACGGTTAATAATTTTCGTAAAAATTGTCTCTTCTGCCATTACCTTGCCCTTATTACGCTATTTTAGTCTATGGTAACTATAGCAGTAGGCGTCGGCAAATTTAGTTAAGATTTTCAGACAGCTTATATTGGCTGGCAGATTTTCCGGAAAACAAAAGATCCACCATAGGGTGTTGAATTTCTTGTTCTGAAAAGTCAGCTTCCAGACTGCTTTCGCTGACATAGGTTTGGATTGACGAGTTATTCACTAAAATATGGTACCAAGGCTGATCTTTTGCCGGTTTAGAGGTCGCCATTTTGTCATACCAACTGTCAGATAATGTGAAGCAGGGGTCAGCATCAATGATCACACCACGATAACCATAAAGACTGTGGGTGATGAGTTGACCAATTGAAAATTTTGCCTCTACCATGATGACGGTTCCTTGTTATCCGATACTATTTTTTTATCGGCCAGACCGTGCTAAAACTGAAGTAAGATTTACACTTTTTAAACAAAGTTGAGGGCAACATGCTGGAATCGCAGGAAAACCGGAATTTTATGCGGATGGCTGTCAATGCGGATGCGAAAGTTACTTTGGCAGAGGGTGAGAGTAAAAAAGTACTCGAAGGCGTTTGTCTTGATTTGAGTGCAGAGGGGTTGTCACTTCAGCTGTCGGCTAATCTCGAGGTTGGCGACAAAGTCTTTGTTGAAATTTCGTCTTCGGGCCCAGTTGCACCTTTAAAAATCAACGCTGAAGTCGTTCGCAGCCAGCGACTGGGCGACAACAGCGGAGAGTCTCTTGTAGGCTGTCGTATTATTTCAATGAGCTGACAGCCTGGTTACTACATAATTCTCATGCCTGGTTTTGCGCCATCATGCGGGTTCAGGATATAGATTTCATCTTTACCCGGGCCAGCTGCAAGCACCATGCCTTCGGATAGGCCAAAACGCATTTTACGGGGAGCCAGATTGGCAACCATAACAGTCAGTTGGCCTTTCAGAGCCTCTGGCTCGTAAGCTGATTTAATACCGGCGAAAACCTGTCGAGTTTCACCCCCCAGATCCAGCGTCAGTTTCAATAGTTTATCAGCACCTTCAACGTGCTCAGCATTGGCAATAAGAGCAACCCTTAAGTCGACTTTAGCAAAATCATCAAAGTTAATTTCATCAGCAATTGGCTCTTTTTTGAGCTCATCATTAACTTCAGTCACTGGCGCTTGCGAGGCTTGCTCTTCTTTTGATGCTTCAATCATGGCGTTTACGTCGTCCATTTCAACACGCTGCATGAGCGCTTTAAATTTATTAATAGGATGGTCGGTCAAAGCTGTTTTGTGACTTTCCCAGGTAAAAGTATCGTTTAAAAAGTGTTGTACTTCTTCAGTCAACTTAGGAACTACCGGCGCAAGGTAAACCATTAACACGCGGAACAAGTTGATCCCTAAAGAGCAGATTTCATGAACTTCCTGCTCGCTGCCTTCCTGTTTAATTAACTGCCAGGGTTCTTTATCAGCAATATACTGATTGGCACGATCAGCTAATGCCATAATGTCGCGCATAGCACGGGAAAATTCGCGTTTTTCGTAAAGGACAGCAATATCATCACCGGCGATCTGAAAATCTTTTAGCAGTGTTGAGTCAGCAATATTGGCAGACAACTTCCCGTCAAATTTTTTCTGAATGAAACCGGCGCAGCGGCTGGCGATATTAATGACTTTACCGACGAGATCAGAGTTCACTCGTTGAGTGAAATCCGTCAGGTTTAAATCCAAATCATCAATACGACTGGTTAATTTTGCTGCGAAGTAATAACGCAGATATTCCGGATCAAGATGTTCGAGGTAAGTACGAGCCTTAATAAAAGTGCCCTTAGACTTGGACATCTTAGTGCCGTTAACTGTGATAAAACCATGCGCCCACACATTGGTTGGCTGGCGGAAGTTTGCGCCTTTAAGCATGGCAGGCCAGAATAAGCTGTGGAAGTAGATAATATCCTTACCAATAAAATGATAAAGCTCTGCTTCACTGTCAGCTTGCCAATAAGTATCCCAGTCGGCTTTGCCTGTGGTTGTGCAGTAGTTTTTAAAGCTGCTCATGTAACCTATTGGCGCGTCTAGCCAGACGTAGAAGTATTTGTTTTCTGTGCCTGGAATTTTGAAACCGAAGTAGGGGGCATCGCGGGAAATATCCCAACGCTGTAAACCTTGCTCGAACCACTCGTTCAGCTTGTTCGCCATTTCATTTTGCAGTGAGCCTGAACGGGTCCAGCTTTTTAACATGTCACCAAATGCCGGCAGGTCAAAAAAGTAGTGTTCTGATTCACGCAATTGCGGCTCAGCACCAGAGACGACTGACTTTGGGTTCTTCAGGTCGGTCGGCGCATAAGTTGCTCCGCAGACATCACAGTTGTCTCCGTATTGGTCTTCGGCACCACAGTCGGGACATTCGCCTTTAACGAAACGATCGGGAAGAAACATTTCTTTTTGCGGGTCATACAGCTGTTCAATGACTTCTGTTTTGATATGACCGGCTTTATCAAGGCGCGTATAAATGGTTTCAGCCAGCTCACGGTTCTCATCACTGTGTGTGCTGTAATAGTGATCGAAGCCGACCAAAAAGTCGCTAAAGTCTGATTCATGCGAGCGTTGCATGTCGCCAATCATTTGCTCCGGCGTTATTCCAAGCTGCTGAGCTTTCAGCATTATTGGGGTGCCGTGTGCATCGTCTGCACAGACGAAGTGGCACTCGTTACCGCGTAGCTTTTGAAAGCGTACCCAGATATCGGCCTGAATATAACCTAACATGTGACCAATATGGATAGGTCCGTTAGCGTATGGTAGTGCGTTAGTAACCAGTATTTTACGTGCGGATTGGCTCATGCGAAAATCTGCTTCCGTTTCGTTGATTAATCGAATCTAAACCCAAAGTTTTATGCCGCTCATGTTAGCATAGCTCTTGCCTGATACACAGATCCTTGAGGTTGATGATGACAGATTTTACTCACCCCTTATTGCCGAATGGTATTCCTGAGAACTGGGTGACCGGTTCAGGTAAAGAGCGGGTCCTGAACTTACCTTTTGTTGCCGGCGAGAGTTTACTTCAGGCCATTCAGAATGACGCCGAGTTGGGGGAGTTTGAATGGCAACTTAACTGTCACATCAAAAAGCTGAAAAATTCTCAACCAGAGTTACCGCTAACGACTGGAAATGTCATTGTCGTCTCTTCCGGTAAGGGCGGCGTTGGTAAGTCATCGGTAAGTGTTAACCTGGCTTTGGCCTTATCTGAGCTTGGTGCTAGTGTTGGCCTGCTTGATGCCGACATTTATGGCCCGTCGATTCCTACCATGTTAGGTGGAAGGCACGGCGATATGGAGCTGACAAAAAACAATAAAATGCAGCCACTGCAACGACACGGCCTCCATGTGCATTCGCTGGGTTACTTAGTCGATGATAAAGACGCGACAATTTGGCGTGGGCCAATGGCCAGTGGTGCGTTGCAGCAACTCTACAAAGATACTGCCTGGCCGGCATTGGACTATCTTATTGTCGATATGCCACCCGGCACTGGCGATATTCAACTGACCATGGCTCAGAAACTGCCGGTTACCGGGGCGGTTGTGGTGACAACACCGCAAACGGTAGCGTTGAAAGACGCAGAAAAAGGTGTGGCCATGTTTAAAAAACTGAATATTCCATTAGTGGGTATATTGGAAAACATGAGCTATTACGAATGTCCGGCCTGCGGGCATGAAGATCCGGTTTTTGGCAAAAATGGGGGAGCGGACATGGCAACAGAGCATCATTTGCCATTACTCGGACAGTGGCCTTTAAACAGTGAGCTAAGAGAGAGTCTTGATGGTGATACACCCTTGTTAATAGCACAGCCACAACACCCGTTAAGTCAGTTAATTTTTAATTCTGCACAACAAGTTGCGGCAAACCTCTATTATCAACAGGAAAATTCGTTATAGTACTGGCCTTAAGGTCTTAAACGACAACACGGAGATAGATCAACCATGCGCCTAAACGACACTGAAATAGAACAACATTTGAAAGACGGAATTATAGGTGTCGAACCTGCACCCCAAGCCAGTAATATTTCAGGCGTGACACTGGATATTCATTTAGGCAACGATTTTCGTGTATTGCAGGATCATGCCGCACCTTTTATCGATATAAGTGGCTCACGTGAAGCTATTGAAGCGGCGATTCGTGAAGTCATGAGTGATGAAATTGTGCTAAAAGATGATCAGGCTTTCTTCATTCACCCGGGCGAGTTTGCCCTGGCCGTAACGCATGAATCAATTACATTACCCGCAGATATGGTTGGCTGGCTGGACGGACGTTCGTCGTTAGCACGCTTAGGTTTAATGGTTCACGTAACGGCGCACCGTATTGACCCGGGTTGGTCAGGGCAAATAGTGCTGGAATTTTACAATAGTGGAAAGTTACCTCTGGCTCTGAGAGCCGGTATGAAAATTGGTGCCATCAGCTTTGAGAAATTGAGCAGTCCCTGCGCAAGACCTTATAACAAACGAGACGATGCTAAATATAAAGACCAGCATGGAGCGGTGGCTTCGCGGATTTCAGCTGACGGCGGTTAAGCACTTTCTGTTAAAAGCTGCTTGCTGGCCTCTTGCAGTTTAGCCAATAAATTACTGGTGTTATGGCGGTAATGGACATCTTTATCACTTTCCAGGCCGCCAATAACCGGTAACTTTAGGTCTTTCTCTTTTTTATTGCTTAGCGCTAAATCGATAATTTGCTGACCGAGCTGTTTTTCAATAAATGAAACTTTATCGGCGAGACTCATTGCGCCAGCGGGTCCGCTCTCATCCGCCAGGTTATCAATAAAGACGACTTTCGCATTTGTTGTCAGCAGCGCGTCGCGTATACCAGAAACCAATAGCGGAGGCATAACCGACGTCATAAAGCTACCCGGTCCCAGCAATATTAACTGGCTATTCTGTATATGGCGAATGGCTTCAGGAGTGGCTTTAACTGTGCCTGATAGAGACAGCTTTCGAGGCATGGCAGGAAGCTTATCAATACGAATTTCGCCATGGCACTGAATGCCGTCCGCCGTTGTTGCTATAAGATCTGTCGGGCATTCCGACATCGGTAAAATTCGGTTGTCGATATTCAATAGACGACTTAAAAGCTGAATACCGTCTAACGGGCGGGCACTGAGTTGGTCCAGTGTATAAAGCAGCAAATTGCCGAAATTATGGCCGTGAAGAGAGGACGTGCAGTCAAAACGATAGTTGAGCACTTCGGCCGCGAGCGGTTGCTCCACAAGCTGTGACAAGCAGTTACGAATATCGCCCCAGGCAATGCAATGCTGCGATTCACGCAATAAACCAGTAGCACCGCCGTTGTCTGTAGTCGCGACAATACCTACGAGTTTATGTTTCATAAAGGACAGAGTCGATAAAACTCGACCGAGTCCATGACCACCACCTATTGCGGTAATACGTCGTAATGAGTGCAATTGCATCCGGCTTCCTTTGCTGCCTTTGGTCGAACGCTGCGACCTTAGCTGATTTATTATGAATTATGCAAGCCTCGCTGACTGTGTAACAATCTAATGAGCAGGAGGATGTATGCCAATAGTTTTTGATAACCGTTATGCTCGTAAGTTCCCTGAAATAACAACAAGCCAACCGATTAAGCCGGATGGTAAGGCTAACTTATTGTGGTTGAACGAACCGTTATGGGCTGAATTATCAGCAGGGGATAAGCCGCCGGCTAAACTTGCCGATTGGCTGGGCGGCCTTGAGCCATGGCCGGGCGCAGAGCCTGTGGCTCAGAAGTATGCCGGGCATCAGTTTGGCCATTTTAATCCTTATTTAGGAGACGGGCGAGGGCTACTGTTGGGTCAGGTTGTTGTTGGTGAAAAGCTACAGGACATTCATGTAAAAGGAGCAGGGCCAACGCCATACAGCAGAGGGGCGGACGGCAGAGCTGTTTTACGCTCGTCTGTGCGTGAGTTATTGGCAAGTGAGGCCTTTTACGCACTGGGCGTGCCGACAACTCGGGCACTGGCGTTAGTATCAACTGAAGGAAAGATACAGCGGGAACGTCTGGAGCCAGGCGCGATTTTGGCCCGCACTGCGGCAACTCACGTGCGTTTCGGGCATTTTGAGCACTGTTTTCATCGTAACCTTGAAGATACTATGAAACGCCTGTGGCAGGACACTATTGAAACGGTCTGGCCACAGTTAGCCAATGCCAGCGTTGCTGAAGGTTTTGCTCAGGTGGTCAAAAGAACAGCGGAGATGATAGCAGGGTGGCAGGCCTATGGGTTTATTCATGGTGTAATGAACACCGACAATATGAGTATAGCCGGGGAAACCTTTGACTTTGGGCCTTATGCATTTTTAGATAATTATAAACCTGAAAAGATTTTCAATCATACCGATGCCGGCGGGCGCTACGGATTCTTTCAGCAACCGGGCATTGGGTTATGGAATTTAAAGCGGCTGGCTCAGGCATTGAGTACCATGGTAGAGCCTGACGAGTTACAGAGCGCACTTGATAATTATGAAACTCAGTTGCGCCAGGCGTATCTTAATCTTATGACCAAGCGGCTGGGCTTATCCGCTGTTCCGGATGAACAGAAAATGGCGTTAATAGGGGGGTGGTTGAGTTTGCTTGAAGTCAATAACGCGGATTACCAGCTCTCGTTCAGAGATTTAATTGATTCGCTTGAATCCGGCGCACCGAAAGGACTGCTTAAGCAAAGTGGAGAAAGCTGGTGGAAGGAGTATCAATCAGCAATTAATGGTTATACTGACATTGATTTCATGAAGCAGGTAAACCCCTGGGTTATTGTCAGAACGCATCATGCTCAGCGTGTAATAGAGGCGTCAGAGGCTGGTGATAATTCATTATTGGAAGAGTATACGCAGGCGTTAATGAATCCGTTTGACGATGCTTTAAGTGACAGTGTCTGGGCCAGGCCCCCGAAGCCCAATGAGCAGGTATCTCAATTGTCGTGTTCCAGTTGAGGTTTGAATTGCGATCTCCCGTTGGATAGGACAGAATCGAAGGAATGGATAATGACAGGGGTAATGGAATGAATTACCGAGTGTTTTTCGCTTTAATTTTTATGCTGCCATTTTGCGTTCAGGCGCAGCAGTGGCAAGTTCCCGAGCCTCAGGAATTTGATACGACTCAAGTTTGCCTGGGTGACTTGTCTCAACCTTTAACGGTAGAGCTTGCCGATACTCAAGAGCAGCATGCTCGTGGATTGATGCAACGGGAGTCGCTGGGCAAATATAATGGCATGTGGTTTCGTTATGGGCAGGAGAGGCCTGGTTATAGCGGTTTCTGGATGTACCAGACTTTGATTCCACTGGATATCGCATACCTTGATAAAAATCGGCGTATTGTAAAAACTTTTACGATGCGACCTTGTGGCAGTAACGACCCGAATAACTGTCGAAGCTATTCTCCGGGTAAACGTTACTGGAGTGTGCTTGAAGTGAATGCGGGATTTTTTGCTGAGCACGGTATACGTACGGGTGATCAATTAAATAAAAGCCCGGACGGTAATTGCGAGTCGGCAAAAGAAAATAACAATAACAAAAAGTAAACAATAGGAGAGACCATGAAGTACGTCATAATGGGGGCGCTGAGTTTGACTGTATTAGCAGCCTGTGGACCGGCCACTCAGTCAGATAACGACACCGATAAAGCTGTTGCAGATATTCAGGACTCAGCCTTTAACCCTAACTACAGAGATTATTTGAAAACCTTATCTTCTGATGAGTTCGAAGGGCGTGCTCCTGCATCTGCTGGCGGCGAAAAAACGGTGAGTTTTATCGAAAACCACTTTCGTGAATGGGGACTGAAACCTTATGACGAAGAAAATGATAGCTACCGTCAGCCGGTTCCACTTGTAAAGCTTATGCCGTACAAAGTCACTTCTTTAAACTTCAGTGGTGAGTCAGCTCCTGAGTCTATGGAATACCGCACCGAGATGATGGCCTGGACGCCTCGCGTTGTGGATGAAGTGAAAGTTGAAGACAGCGATGTTGTTTTTGTCGGATACGGTATTGTTGCTCCTGAATATGACTGGAACGACTATGAGGGACTGGACGTTGAAGGTAAGACCGTTGTCATGTTGGTTAATGACCCGGGCTACGCAACCGGTGACCCAGAGCTATTTAATGGTAACGCAATGACCTACTATGGCCGTTGGACTTATAAGTTTGAGGAAGCTGCTCGGCAGGGGGCTGAAGCCGCCTTTGTAATACACGAAACAGGACCTGCCGGTTACGGTTGGGGCGTTGTGGCTGGTGGCTCACCAGTGCGTTTTGACTTGAAACGTGAAAACAAAAATATGGATCGTTCGGCGATTGAAGGCTGGGTAACTGAGGAAAGCGCAAATGCACTTTTTGCCAGCGTCGGTAAAGATCTGGAACAAATGCGGGAGCTGGCGCTGAGTGGTGAGTTTAAGCCAGAGCCATTGAATATTGAAGCGTCATTAACAGTTAATAATAAATTTGAGTATTTAGATACCAACAATGTGATTGGTTATATTGAGGGCTCTGAATATCCTGAAGAGCACGTTATTTATATGGCTCACCACGATCACCTGGGAACGGATCCTGTCCGTGAAGATGATCCTATCTATAACGGAGCGCAGGATAATGCTTCAGGTACTGCCGCGCTAATGGCCATGGCAGAGCAGTTTGCAAAAGGACCTCAGCCTGAACGCTCAATTGTTTTTGCTGCTGTAGGTGCCGAAGAAAGTGGTTTATTGGGCTCTGACTGGTACGCGACTCACCCCATGCTGCCGCTGGGCAAAGCGGTTGGTGGTATTAACATGGACGTTATGAACGTCTATGGCCCGATGAAAGACATGGTTGTGGTGGGTTATGGTAATTCTTCTATGGAAGACTACTTGAAACGCTACGTAAAGGCCCAAGATCGTTATGTAGCACCTGAACCAACTCCGGAAGTTGGCTCTTTCTATCGTTCAGATCATTTTAATTTGGCGAAACGAGGTGTGCCTATGCTGTATGCGAAAGGCGGAAACGATCACGTCGAGAAAGGCCGTGAATGGACCGAAGAGCAACGTGCTATCTTTAATCGCGATGCTTATCACAAACCAGCAGATGAGTATAATGAAGATTGGGACCTGCGCGGTGTTCAACAGGATATGTCTATCTTCTACTCAATAGGTAACGAGTTGGCAAATTCACGCGAGTGGCCTCAGTGGGCACCCGGAAATGAATTTGAGGCAGCGCGTAAAGCAACAGAAGATATGCGAAAATAAGCGTTAAGATAACCTTGTAGGAACGGTCACTGCCGTAAGTTGTCTTAACTTTGCAGTCATTTTTTAGGAGCAGTTATGACTCATAAACGAGATAAAGTTTATGTCCGTTTCAACCAAGGTTCACGTACCGGAGGAAGTTCCTCCGGTAACTGGCTCAGTCGTTTGCTGGGCCTTTTTTTATTGCTGGTTTTAGTGGGTCTTGGACTGGCGTTTGGTATGGTCATTGCGGTAGTTTTATTGCTGCTGGCGATTCCTGTAATGTGGCGTCAGCGCCACACAATTAAACAGGTTTGGCGAATGCGTAAACAAGCCAAAGAGCACTACCAGGAACAACAACGCCAACATCAAAAACAACAAGAACATTATGAGAATAGGCGAGAGGATGGCGGATCGGTTATCGACGGGGAATACGAAGTTAAAGACGATCAGGACAAAAAATCTTAAAAAACAGGGTCCAGTGCTCGAATGAAGAAACCTTATATAGTTATTCCTGCGCTGGACCCTGATCATCACTTGCTGACGCTTGTTGATGAGGTCACAGCGAAAGACCCGGACTGGAGCCACTTTCTGGGAATTATCATTGTTGATGATGGCAGTCAGTCTAAATCTGTTTTTCAGGAACTTGCCAACCGACACCGCATTCACATTTTAGAGCATGAGGAAAACCAGGGAAAAGGTGCTGCATTACGGACCGCTTTTCGATGGATTCTGTCGCAGCAAGAAGAACGTTGTTCAGGAGCGGTTACTGCTGACGCTGACGGACAACATCTTGCTGAAGACATACTGGCTGTTTGCACACGCCTAAAGGGGTATCCGGATAAGTTATGGCTGGGTAGCCGAACTTTTGATGAAAATGACATTCCTTTGCGTTCTAAAGTGGGTAATAAGTTAACTCGCGTTATTTTCAGGCTTGTAACAGGGCAGGATATTAAAGACACGCAAACGGGACTGCGCGGAATTCCTGTCGGCTTTTTGGAAAAGCTCGTTGACTTCAATAGCTGTGGTTATGAATTTGAATTAGAGATGCTGTTGTCTGCTAAACGTTATGGCTACCGGATAAAATCTCAGGAAATTACTACGGTCTATGAGGAAGGCAATGAAACCAGTCATTATCGGCCCATTGTTGACTCGATAAAAATTTATCGAAAGTTTTTAAAATTTGCCAGTATTGGCATTTTGTCTGCCGGACTTGATTACTCGGTTTTTGCTACCGCCTACTTTTTTTCAGGGCAAGTGCTTGAGTCGATTGTTTTAGCCAGAGTGATTTCCGGAGTATTTAACTTTTCTCTAAACCGTCAGTGGGTATTCAAACAGGGTTCTCATATTGCCTGGGATGCGACAAAATATGGATGCTTAGCGGTCGTCCTGATCGCTGCTAATTATGGGCTGACAGAGGCCTTTAGGTACATAGGGCTAACACCATTTATTGGCAAACCGCTAGCGGAAGGTTTGGTTTTTTTATTGAGTTACAGAGGTCAAAAGTTGTTGGTCTTTAAAAAGGCTGTTTAAAAATAGTTTCCAGCTTCCCAAAAAAACCGGAGTTCAAACTCCGGTTTTTTGTTTCTGTTACTCTTCAGGTTGTTTGGGCGGGAAAATTCGTCGTACCACATAAAAGAACAGTGGAACAAAGAAGATTGCCAGCACAGTACCGCCTATCATACCGCCGATAACACTGGTTCCGATGGCATTACGGCTTGCAGCACCGGCACCATCACTTAGTGCCAGAGGCATAACACCGAATACGAAGGCCAGAGATGTCATAAGAATAGGGCGCAGACGTAAACGTACGGCTTCGAGAGTAGCTTCTAACAGCTCCTTGCCCTGTTCCTGTAAGTCTTTGGCAAATTCCACGATGAGTATCGCGTTTCGTGCCGACACACCAACAGTGGTGAGCAGACCAACCTGGAAATAGACATCGTTAGAGATACCGCGCAGCATGACCGCGATAACAGCACCCAAAATTCCCAAAGGCACAACCAGCATGACAGAGAAGGGTATCGACCAACTCTCGTAAAGCGCCGCAAGGAAAAGGAATACGACAATCAGGGATACGCTATAAAGAATTGGGGCGAAATCACCGGATTGACGTTCTTGCAGTGAAATACCTGTCCACTCAAAGCCTATTCCCGGCGGCAGTTGCTCGATCATTCGCTCCATTTCAAGCATCGCTTCACCGGTGCTAACGCCCGGAGCAGCTTGCCCCTGGATCTCCATTGCAGAAACGCCGTTATAGCTCTCCACTCGCTGTGGACCATAAGTCCATTCCCAACTGGAGAAGGAGCTGAATGGCACCATGTCGCCCTGGTTATTTCGTACGTACCAGTCGTTAATATCCTGCGGCAGCATACGAGATTCAGCTTCGCCTTGAAGGTACACTTTTTTGACCCTTCCCCGGTCAATAAAGTCATTCACATAGGATGAGCCCCAGGCAGTGCTCAAGGTGTCATTGATACTTGCGATAGTTAGCCCCTGTGCCTGAGCTTTTTCAAAATCGATATCAATTCGCAGCTGTGGAGCGTCTTCAAGTCCGTTCGGGCGTACCTGAACCAGTTTATCACTTTGTCCGGCCATACCCAGTAATTGGTTACGGGCTTCGAGCAAACCGGCATGACCCAGGTTCCCCCGATCTTGTAAAAACAGATTAAAACCGCTGGAAACGCCGAGTTCCGGAATTGGTGGCAGGTTAAAGGCAAAGACCATGGCTTCTTTAATGGTCGCAAAGAAACCAAAAGCTCGTCCAATAACGGCTTCAACGCTCTGGCTTTCGTCACGCTCATCCCAGTCTTTTAAGCGAACAAAAGCGATACCGTTAGCCTGACTGCGTCCTGAGAAACTGAACCCAACAACGGAGAAGACGGACTGCACTGCATCTTCCTGGTTCAGGTAGTAGTCTTCAATCTTATCCATAGTGTTGACCGATTGTTCTATGGTAGAACCAACCGGTAACTGCATTTGGGTCAGAAATACGCCACGGTCTTCGTCTGGTAAGAAAGATGATGGCAGTTGAGTAAAGAGGTAGGCAAGCACGCCAATAATACCCAAATACAGCAAGCCAAAGCGAATGGTGCGGCGTAAAATTGAATGAATGGAGTTTGTATACTTGACGGTCCACTTCTCAAGGGTACGGTTGAACCATCCAAGCGGTCCCCAGCCACTGTTTTTGTCATGCTTAACCGGTTTAAGCAAAGTAGCGCACAGTGCCGGTGAGAAAATTATCGCCACAAGAACCGATAGACCCATAGAGGTAATAATGGTCAATGAGAACTGTCGGTAAACAGCACCCGTGGATCCCGGGAAGAAGGCCATGGGTGCGAATACCGCTGCCATTACCACACCGATGGCAACCAGTGCGCCGGTAATTTGCCCCATCGATTTTATTGTTGCCTGTTTGGGTGATAAACCTTCTTCAGACATTAAACGCTCAACGTTTTCAACAACAACGATGGCATCATCAACCAATAAGCCGATGGAAAGTACCATACCGAACATGGTCAGGGTGTTAATTGAGAAGCCAGCCAAAGACATGACACCCATAGTGCCCAGAATAACAACTGGAATTGCCAGCGTCGGAATTAGGGTTGCCCGTAAATTCTGCAGGAAAACGAACATTAACAGAAAGACCAGAATGATCGCTTCTATTAATACCTGCGCAACTTCTGAAATTGAAATCTTAATAAAGGGTGTAGTGTCATAAGCCGTGACTAATTCCATTCCATCCGGGAAAAACTGTTCAAGTTCGTCCATGCGGGCTTTAACGGCATCGGCTGTTTCTAACGCGTTAGCACCAGTCTGCAAGTTAATTGCCAGACCTGTCGCCGGTTTGCCGTTGTAATTTGCCCGAATAGAGTAGTTTTCAGCACCTTTTTCGACCTCAGCAACATCTTTCAGGCGTACCTGAGAACCATCAGATAATACCTTCAAAGTGATGTTTTCAAATTGCTCAGCGTCCGACATTCTGGTTTGGGCAATAATTGTCGAATTAAGCCGCTGGCCGTCAACAGCCGGGGTTCCGCCTAATTCACCTGCCGCAACCTGAGCATTTTGTGCTCGGATAGCGTCTTTTATATCGGCCATGGTCATGCCGTAATTAACTAACGCAGAAGGGTCGACCCAAATACGCATAGCATAAGGCGCACCAAATAACTGAACATTACCAACGCCGGTTGTACGGGCTATAGGGTCCTGAATATTCGAGGCAATATAGTCACTTAAGTCGGTTTGTGTGTAGCGGTCATCGGTCGCAACAAGCGCCGCAACCATCAGGAACGAACTGCTGGATTTACTGACAGTAATGCCCTGAGCTTGTACTTCCTGAGGTAGTTGTGGAGTTGCCTGTGACAGCTTATTCTGAACCTGAACCTGAGCAATATCCGGATCTGTTCCTGACGCAAAAGTCAGGCTGATACTTGCATTACCAAAGTTGCTTTGTGAAGAGAAGTAAAGCAGGTTATCGATACCTGTCATGTTCTGTTCGATCACTTTGGTAACTGTGTTAGACACTGTTTCAGCGTTAGCACCAGGGTAGCTCACCTGAATCTCGACAGCAGGCGGAGCAATGGTTGGATACTGAGCTATAGGCAGCTGTATCATAGCGATGGCACCGGCCATCATTGTCAGCAGTGCGATAACCCATGCAAATATCGGGCGATTAATAAAAAACTTGGCCATTACTGACTTCCCTTACTGCTGCTGTTCAGAGTTGGACGAATCGATAGTGACTTCATCGCCAGGACGAATCTTTTGTAAGCCTGAGATGACCACAGTGTCTCCTTCTTTCAGGCCGTCAGAGATCAGCCATTTGTTGTCGATGGCACGTTCCGTTGTAATCATTCGCTGTTCGACAGTATTGTCGTCATTAACCAGCATGACATAAGGGCGTCCACGTGGGTCTCGGGTAACGGCTTTTTGCGGTACCTGAATGGCGTCACTTATGCTGCCTTCGCTGACTTCAGCGCGCACGAACATACCAGGGTAGAGCGTCTTATCCGGGTTAGGGAATACCGCACGAAGTAAAATGGCACCGGTGTCTTCGTCAACGCTAACTTCTGAGAAGAGTAATTCGCCTTTTTGGTCGTAATCGAGACCATTCAATTTTAACCGAACTGGAGCGTTTCCCTTGTCGTTGGCCTAAATACGACCCGACTTAATGTCAGCCTGTAATTTCATAAACTGCTTACTGGACTGATTAATATCGACGTAGATAGGGTCAAGTTGATTAATAGTAACCAGAGGGTCAGCCTGTGAAGCTGTCAACAAAGCACCTTCAGTAAAGTTTGAACGACCGATGATGCCACTAATAGGGGCGTTTACTTTTGTGTATTCAAGATTAATACGGGCGTTCTTTAATTGAGCCTCAGCTAAAGAAACTGCGGCTTTATTTTGAGAGAAAGTGGCTTCTGCGCTATCAAACTCATCTCTGCTAACGGCATTTTCGTCCAATAACTCCTGAAAGCGCTTATAACGTAATTCAGAGCTACGTAATACCGCCTTAGCACTTTCCACCTCAGCTTCTGCGCTGGCAAGTTCGGCTTCATAAACGGCGGGATCAATTTGATAGAGCTGTTGTCCTTTTTCGACAAAAGTACCTTCCTCAAAGGTTCGATCAAGCAAGACACCACTGACCTGAGGCCGAACCTGTGCTACGCGGTAGGCGGCAGTCCTACCCGGTAGATCAACGCTTAGATTCAATGATTCAGGGGTTATTGTAACCACTTCTACTTGGGCCGCTTGCTGTTGGCCTTGTTGCTGTTGCTGCTGTTGGTCACTGCAAGCGGCTAGTGCTCCTGTTAACAGGATACCCGTTGCTAAAACTGGGACAAACCTAAAACGCGTGTTCATTAAACCTACCTCTGGCCTATAAATTTATTAGCATTTCGGAATTATACATACATTCATGTATGTTTGTAAAACTATTCGGCAACAGTTAATGCAATTTTTCCTATGGTTTTCTGACTTTCAACTGCTTCATGTGCTTTGCGAAGGTTCTCTGCATTCATTTCGCCAAAGGTTTTACCAAGTGTTGATCGTATTTGACCTTTTTCGACCATTTCAGAAATATGATTAAGTAACTCCTGTTGCTTTATCATGTCGTCAGTATTGAACATAGACCGGGTAAACATAAACTCCCAATGCAGACTGATGCTCTTTTGCTTCATTAATGTAATATCAATATTTTCAGCAGGATCATCTATTAAGCAAAAGCGTCCTTGAGGCGCCATAAACTTCATGCACTGAGTAAAATACTGCTCGCTATGCGTCAGGCAGGCAACATCCGTTACCGGATCTGAACCCGTGCTTTCAATTTGTTCGGCTAAATCGTCGTAATGATTAATAACATGGTCTGCGCCTAAGGCTTTCACCCATTGCTGAGACTCGGCGCGTGAGGCTGTGGCAATAATCGTAGCATCGGTCAATTGAGCGGCGAGTTGAATTAAGATGGAGCCAACACCACCTGCACCGCCAATGACCAATAAAGTCCTCTTTGCGTGAGTAGAGGGTTTATCAATTTGCAACCGATCGAAAAGTACTTCCCAGGCGGTAATGCTGGTTAAAGGCAGGGCTGCTGCCTGACAGTCGTCGAGGTTTTCAGGTGCCTTTCCGACAATTCTGTGATCAACAACCTGCATTTGAGCATTGCAACCTGGACGGGTTAAATCACCTGCGTACCAGACTCTGTCTCCTGGTTCAAAACCTTTCACTTTATTACCCATTGATATAACTTCACCAACAGCGTCCCAGCCTATAATTTTATGGCCGGATTCAGGTGCCATTCGCATTCGAATTTTTGTATCGACGGGGTTAACTGCAATAGCTTTTACTTTAACGAGTAAGTCGTTTTCCTCTGGCTTTGGGTCATCAACCGTAATGTCCAGTAATGAGTTTGAGTCTTCTACAGGAAGTGATTTTTTATATCCTACAGCGCGCATAGTGCTCTCCTTAGTAACAATGATGACACTGTATACGTATTATAAGAGAAACCGATGACAAAAAAGTGGCAGTTAAGAAGAAAAGCCGGCTTGTTCCAGGTTATCTGCAAATGCTTCCAGAGCGGCGACTCCCTGAATGTCTTCCTCTAATAAATAAAGAGAGTAACTTGGCCAAGCGTTAAAACGCTTTGCTATGTCTTCTAAATAAGACTTTTCTTGTGTGCGTCGTTTTGCAAGAAAGCTTCCGTCAGCTTGTTCAGGCAAAATGCGGTTAATGATAACGCCGCCAACAGGCAACTTCTCAGTGGTTAGAGACTGCAGCGCCCGGTCCGTTTCTTGAATAGGAAGCCGCTCGGGAGTTAAAACAAAGAAAATAGAGGTGTAATTTTCATCTTGTAATAATCGGCGGGTTCGCTGGAACAAGCGTTGCCGATTTAACAACTGTTCGGTAATTGCGCGAGTGCGGTCGGTCATACCATCGCTGGCGTTGTCTTTAGGATCGGACATGGGGTTATTAATGTCTTTACCCGCTTTAGGGGATAAATGATCCAATACCGAATCTAAGTTTTCAGAGCGCTTTTGTGAACGCAGCATGCCCTGAGTCCAGGCTGCCATGGCTTCGGGCAAAGTTAGCAAGCGTAACGTATGGCCAGTAGGGGCTGTGTCGAAAATGAGTAAGTCGTAATCTTTTTCTGCCTCATCAATAACGGCACAAATTCTCTCCAGCAAAGCAGCCTCCTGTGCTCCGGGCGACTGCTGTGTTAAGCGCATCTGCCGTTCAATTTCAGGAAAAAGATCAGGGTTAGTAAAGCGCTTCATCTGTGAACTGACACGATCGATATGTGCCTTTACTTCGTGGTCAGGATCGATTTCTAATGCGGTTAAATTTTCGCGTACAACCGTTTTGTGATCACCGATTTGCTGATCAAAAACATCAGCCAGACTGTGGGCGGGGTCAGTTGAGACCAGCAAAACCTTTTTGCCATGACGAGCCGCCAGCACCGCCAGCGCAGAAGAAACCGTTGTTTTACCAACGCCGCCTTTACCGCCAATCAACAAAACTTTTTTATCGCTTAACAACATGAGAAATGAACCCTGTATCTGGTCGGGTTATAAATTAGCAGCAACGGAAGTGATCAAGAGGTGAGTGTTCCATCCCCATGCGTTGATGCCACTCGTGGAAGCGTTCCAACATTAGTGGTTGTAGCTCCAGCGTATAATAGGCGGCCGGATTCGGCACGCCCATCATTTCAGAAAAAACCAGCAGCATGAACAAGTCGTCTTCATCACGCTTTGCACGGGCAATAGCAGAGCGATAGGGCGCATTATAAAACTCGTTTGCTAAGTCGCTTGCACGACTAAACCAACGGCGCACGGACTGAATGTTCATGCTACTTACTCCTGTTTATTCTTGTTTCTGAGCCTTTTGTTCTTTACGGATTTTAGATAATCCGGCACTGGCCTCAAGGGCAATCCAGATAGCCGCAACCAGAACCACTAAATCCAGACCCATTAAGAACCAGTCGCCACTATCGTAGAAGCCTTTAAGCTGAACGATAAGCGCGAATACAGTCATTATCAGTAAGAAAATTAAGGGTAACAGGGTGTAGTACATAGGACGACCCAAGCGTACCAGCATGACAGTAATGACCAATAAAGTTAAACCGGCCAGTAACTGGTTTGTGGTACCGAACAGAGGCCAGATGACTAACCCCCCGGTACCGTCCGCTCCACCGGCACCAAATGCCAGTAATAAGCAGCTACCTACAGCTAACAAAGTTGCCGGAAGGGCTTTTTGCATCCAGTTGATGTTATACAGGTTGCCCCATTCCTGAAAAATATAACGTTGTAAGCGCAGACCGGTATCCATGGTTGTGCCAGCGAAGAGCACCGCCATGACAGTCAGTAAAGTCTCGGAAATACCTACGTCCAGACCCAGACCCTGACTAATGATATTGGCACCGCCTTCAACGAAAGCTGCTACACCGCCCTGACCGAAGGAAGAATAGACGGCCTCCCAGTCGGCTAACGTAGCAAAACCTGCTGTCGCAGCAATAATGGTTGCCAACGAAAGAGAACCCTCACCAATAGCACCAAAGTAACCAACAAAGCGGGCATCGGTTTCTTTATCCAGCTGTTTGGACGTTGTTCCTGAGGCTACCAGCCCGTGGAAACCAGAAATAGCACCACAGGCTATGGTGACGAACAACAATGGCAACATGGAAGGAGTGCCTTCCGGGGTGTTGCTGTTAAAGGCCGGAGCTGATATTTCCGGGCCGAGCAGTAAAGTTGCACCGTAAAGCAGAATAAGACCAATAAATAACTGCAGGCCATTAATATAATCACGAGGCTGTAATAATACCCAAACAGGTAACAATGAGGCGATAGCAGCGTAACCAAACAGGATAAGTACCCATTGGGCGTTATCACTGATTCCCATAACGGTTTCAGGTAACTGAATTGGGAAAGACGGACCGGCCCAAATAAGCGCATATAGTGCCAAAACACCAATGATCGATATGGCACCAAGACCCATCCATTTACGGAAGATTATCTGACCGATAATAAGCGCAACGAAAATTGCTCCCCAAACAGGAACGACAGAACTCGAGAACTTGATGAGCAGACCCGATATTGCTGTGGCGAAAACGGCGTTAACCATCAACAACACCAGGAATATCACGATCATAAATAAGGTTTGAGAGCGTTTTCCGACAACGTCGCCGGTTAAATTACCAATAGACTTTGCTTTATTTCGGTTGCTTGCCCAAATAGCACCTGCATCATGTACGCCAGCAAAAAATATGGTTCCGAAAATGACCCATAGGAAGGCGGGAACCCAGCCCCAAATAACGGCGATAGCAGGGCCGATAATAGGCGCCGCGCCGGCTACAGATGTAAAGTGGTGACCCCAAAGAACATATTTATTGGTAGGGACGAAGTCAACGCCGTCTTCTAATTCATGAGCTGGTGTTCTGAAGTTTGGATCAAGCTTAAAAATTTTCTCAGCAATGAATTTTGAGTAAAAAACATAACCGAGAAACATAGCGCCTAAACCCAGAACCATCATTACGATTGCGTTCATGGCAAAGCCTCATTGTTGTGGTGTTAGACAGATAACGTAAAGTACCATCGGTTATTGTAGCGTAGATTCAATAACCGATGGCATACGACCAATGTCTAATATCTATAGAAGCTTAAAGCATTTAGAGCCTTTTGTTCCCCTGAAGCAGGCGCACAACCAATGAAATTACGAATAGAACAACGAAGATAAAGAAGATAATTTTAGCAATTTCAGCGGCTGCACCAGCAATACCACCGAATCCTAAAATGGCTGCGATAACTGCAACGACGAAAAAGATAAGAACCCAACGTAACATAGTGACCTCACTAATTATTTGAGAAGTTTCAATTAGTAAGGTAGACCATGATTATGAGAATAACTAGTATTCAGAAATGTAAAAAACTGCTAAGGCGTATAAACCTTAGCAGTTTTCAGTTTTTCAGGAGTGATGATTAGTGAGCTTCTGCTGCTGCGTCCGCTGCTGCTTTATCATCTAGCTTATCGGCGTAAACCTGAATGCGGGGCGCTAAGTAAATAGCGTTACTCAGCAATTTCGCTGTTCCCCAGAAGTAGGCACGGAAATTTACGTTGTCGGCAAAACCAATAACCTGTCCACTGCCATAGCGATGAGCGGCAATGTTGGTTTTTCCTTTCAGAATTTCCCGGTTCCGTTCATCGGTGTAGCCACTCATTAATGGTTGTTCTGAATAACGAGCTACTGAAACAAAAGGAGACTCAGGCTCTTCCATAGCAGCAACCGAGTTTTTAAATACCGGCATTTGCTCACGAGGGAAGCCAAAGAAGAGTGGGTGAGAAGTGTCGACTTCCATGGAGAATATCGCACCGGCAATCCGCTGTTCTGAATAGAAGCTATCGCGATCGTCATAACTCATACGATCTTTAGCGAAGGCATCCTGGAAGACGGAGTCTTCGATGAAGCGTGTATGCAGAAGATTATTTTCTGCGAGCCACTCGGCACCACCACGTTGACCAATTATTGTGCCGCCCTGACTAACCCATTGCTTGAGCTTTTTGCGTAACGCTTTGTCGAGGTTACCGTAGCGCCCATCAACCATAATGATATGGCTGTAGCGAGTTAGGTCGGCACGTGAAAGGCGTTCTGTATCGACCATAGAAAGCGGAATGCCCACATGACGGTCCAGGTAGTACCAGGTTTCACCAGCTTCATAGAGGTTTACACCAGCACCAGTCAGCATCATGACGCTGGGCTCTTCTACTGGCTGAATGTTGCGGCTACCTAAATCAACTCCTTCTGGTGTTAACCCGGTTTCTATAGAAGTGACGTGAACGCCTTTTTCTTTTGCTGCCGTTGCCAGGCGACGCTGAACATCTCGCCAGTCACGCTCCTGGTAAGCCTTAGGCACAATGACAGAGCCGGGAGAAAACTCCTGACGACCTTGTTGAGCCTCGACAGTAAACGGCTTGGTGCTTTGACGTACGTGAATATTCTGCTCTAACAACTCCTGCAGTAAACCCGGAGCGTGGTAGTCATCCCAGTTAAATGCGTAGGCGTAAGCGTCGGTAAGCGCCGAGGATTTACGCTCAGGAGCATCCCAGGCTGCATCAGCAATTTGGATGCGACCACGGTGTGTTTCAAATGGCACATTAAAGGCTAACGGAAGCGTCCAGCCAGATACATCATAGAAGGTATTATCAGGGAAGCTCTTACGAGTGCTGAAAATACCCTGAATTAAACCGTACTGCGCTTGCGCCAGTGGTATGTAATAACTGCTGCCGGCTTTAAACTCTTTACCGTTTTGTTCAATGTCTTTTTCGACACGGTAAGCTTTAATATCGTGTTGCTTAAAAATTTCCAGCAAGCCTTCAACTCGTGAAGGGTCACTTGAGTCACCAATTAAGTAACCATCAAAGTTCGCTTTTTTAGCGGCTTCAATGCCTTCATCGTAAGCCCGTTCCTGAAACTCAATAAAACGACTTTTGTTCTTGTGCGTGCCATAAATGGTACTAAGCGAAGCCACAAACTGGTTCCGGATAGTAAAGGGGAAGCTGACTTCACCGTTAACTGAATCCTGCAAATGACCACGGCTGGAGGCCTGCTCAAATAAAATACCGACTGACCCCTGAATGTCCGGATAGGTCGAGCCTTTGCCGTAATAAAAGTCGTCGAACGACTCTTCGGTGTAATAAAGGCTGCCAATATCGTCTAAAGAGTCAGCGTGTTCTGCGGCTAAAATCTCTGTTAAACGAACGTTTTCATCCGGCGTTAGCGGGTTTTTGCGCGACGGAATACCAGGCTGGAAGAAATAGGTGCTGTTGGTGCCCATTTCGTGGTAATCGGTCAGAACGTTCGGTTTCCACTTTTGAAAGTTAGCCACTCGTGCACGTGACTCTGGGTGTTGTAATAACAACCAGTCACGGTTCATATCAAACCAATAGTGGTTAACCCGGCCACGAGTGAACGGCTGTACGTGTTCACGGTGCTGTGGATCGGCAACCAAATTTTGGCTGCGGTGCTGGTTTGCCCACTGTGCAAAACGCGCCAATCCATCAGGATTGAATGCGGGGTCAAGCAGAATAACAGAATCATTCAGAAGCGCGTCAACGGCTTCTCCTTCAGCAGCGGCAAGGTAGTAGGCGAATAATATCGCTGCGTTACTGCCACTGGATTCATCGCCGTGAATACTGTAACCCATATACATGACTACCGGTGTATTGTCCGGATCAGCATCACGGTCAGGGTCGGCTGCCGCTAAATGACGTTCGCGAACATCGTCAATATTGGCGTGGTTGTCTTCTGAGGTAACCGTAAGCAGCAATAACGGACGTTGCTCATGCGTACGACCGGTAACTTCCAGTGTAATACGGTCTGACTCTTCGGCCAGAACTTCCATATACTTAACGATTTGTTCGGGACGTGCATGCCACTCGCCAACCTGATAGCCAAGAACATCTTTTGGCTTAGTAATTTCCGGGTTGTAACTGACATCCTGTGGTAGGTAATACGAAAGGTCTTTTGTTTCTGCCATAGTGGGCAGGGCAACGATGACCAATGCGGCCGCTGTTAAACGGCTTAACATTCGCTTCAACATAGATAGATCCCCTTGGTGTTATTATCTTTCCACCATAACAAAAGCTTTGGAGATTAACTGCTGTTTTCGGTAGGTCGCAGATTTTTAGCGATGCTTATCTCTTTTTCATTTGATAGTCGTACATGGGATCGTAATAGTCGACCAGTAGTCCTTTTATCCATTGCTTGTGTAGCTCTTTACTGTTGCTGCTCAGAGCCTGCTGCAACGTATCACGAAGTTGACGAAACCTGAGATCGCCCAATCGCTTGCGAGTGCGGGCCAAACTGTCCAGCAGGTAGTTTTCAAACTGCGCTCTTGTTGAGTAACGTTTTTCCGCCTCAACAACGTATTCCTGGTAAATAACCTCTACCCGTTGTTCAACGGTGGATTCAATACGATAGCGCTCTGCTTTTTGAGTTGCCAGACGCAGGCACTCGGGAACAGAAACCGAGCCTATATGGCTGCCTTCGTCTTCAATAAAAAGGGTCGTTGCACCTTGTGCTTTCAACTTAATAAGCTCAATAGCTAACTGGTTCTCAAAGTCTATCTGGGTTGGCTGAGGTTCAGGAAAACGGCCGAACGCTGAACCTCGGTGATGCGCTAAACCTTCTAAGTCAATAGAGTGGGCTTTTTCTTTAATAAACTCGGTTTTCTGGCACCCGGTGCGGCCACTGACCACAATCCAGTGAAACTGCGAGACAAGCTCCTCGGTACGTTGTATCAAATGCTGTCTTAAAGCTTTGTAACCACCTTTTACACGAGGGCGTTGTATGTTTTCATCAATTAGCCATTGTTGCACTATTTCAGAGCGCAAACCGCCGCGAAAGCAATAGATAACCGCCTTAGGTTGAGCACTGAAAAAATCTTTCCAGACATTCACCCTACGTTTTTTAGTCTCGCCGCTAACCAGCGCATGGCCGAGTTCAATTGCTGCTTTCTGGCCATGGTGTTTATAACAAGTGCCAACTTTCGCCCGTTCGTCATCCGTCATCAGCGGGTAATTAACGGCTGTGCTAAAAGCGCCTTTTTTAAATTCTGAAGGCGCCCTTAAATCAAGCAACGGCGTATCGTTAATAAACAGCTCGTCGAATTGTGAGTGAGTTATCCATTTACCGGTCATTTATTCGACGACCACCCGGTATGTTTGTGACTGCGCAGAATAAAGCTCACCAATAACCTGTATTAGCTGATTATGCTCGCGACAAGTTTGATAAACGACTTCAACGTCTTCCTTTGCCACGCTGATGAGTAAGCCACCAGACGTTTGTGGGTCACATAAGAGGTTACGCTGGTGCTCCGGCACCGGGCTTATATGTTGACCGTAGCTATCAAAATTTCGCGAGCTACCGCCGGGGACACATCCCTGACTCAGGTAGTCGTGTACGTGAGGCAGTGTCGGGATCTTGTCGAACTGAATTTTTGCATAGAGGTCTGCACCTTCGGACATCTCGATTAAATGTCCGGCCAAACCAAAACCGGTAACATCAGTGATTGCGTTCACACCCTTAATACCAGCCAAAACAGGACCAATTTTGTTCATTTGGCACATGGTTTCAATCGCAATTCCGTTATGTTCGGGTAGCAGCTTTTTCTGTTTTTGCGCGGTCGTCAAAATGCCAACCCCTAAAGGTTTGGTCAGCATTAATACATCACCCTCGCGAGCTGTATCGTTTTGTTTGAGTTTTTGTTTTTCTACCTGACCTGTTACCGCCAACCCAAAAATGGGCTCTGGCGCATCAATGCTGTGTCCGCCGGCCAGCATAATACCCGCGTCAGCGCAGGCTTGTCTCCCACCATCAATAACCTGTTGGGCGACTTCCGCTGACAGTTTGTTGATTGGCCAGCCGAAAATTGCGATAGCCATTAAGGGCTGACCGCCCATGGCATAGATGTCGCTAATGGCATTGGTGGCAGCTATGCGGCCAAAGTCGAAAGGGTCATCACAGATAGGCATAAAGAAGTCGGTGGTACTTAATACAACCTGGCCATTGCCCATGTCATAAGCTGCGGCATCGTCACGGGTGCTGTTTCCCACCAACAGTTTAGGGTCGGGTGCTATATCGAGCTTACTTTGTAATATGGTCGATAGCACTTGTGGGGATATTTTGCAGCCACAACCGGCGCCGTGACTGTACTCAGTTAATTTAACGTCCTGACTCATGGTTGTATGTCTCTGTTGATAGGTTGCTGTAACGATATGAGCGTTTCCGTTGATTGTATTTCATCAATAGCCTGAATTCGATTGATAAGCGTGTGCTGCAGCTGGTTAATCGACGGTGTCATGATCTTAATAAAAACATTGTACTGTCCGGTGGTGTAGTAAGCCTCAATAACCTCTTCCAGCTTTTCCAGTTTCTCAATGGCTGCAGGGTAGTCACCTGCGCTTTTTAAGGTAATACCGATGAAACAACAGACATCGTAGCCTAAGCGTTTGGCGTTAACCTGTAAACGAGTGCCTTCAATAATCTCGGCTCGTTTCATCTTTTCAACGCGAACATGGATAGTGGCCGGACTGACGTTGTAACGTTTGGCGAGCTCAGCATAGGGTGTGCGCGCATCCTCCATTAAGGCGTTAAGTATTGAGCGGTCCAGATCATCGATTTGATAATTTTCAGCTGATTTTTTCATCGTTTGTTAATGCTTCAATAATTAATGTGTCCTTAAATTAACGGAAATTATTAAGTAAAGCTATTTCTGTTAAAAGATATTGAATAAAAAAAACAAAAAGGTGTTAATTGAATCGTTTTTAGCTATTTTGTTTAACGATTCGGAGTGTTTATGAAATCAAAGTACAGGTTACAGCAAGAGAAAATCCAATTTGTAAAAAGCGGCTTTACCCAGCAACTGCAAATTCAGCTGGGACTTATTGAGGTGCAGTCGCCATTACTTAGTGAGCATGGCAGTGGTATTCAGGATGATCTCTCAGGTTGGGAGCAAGCCGTTTCGGTCAAGGTTAAAGCCGTGCCGGACAAAAGCTATGAAGTGGTTCACTCCTTAGCAAAATGGAAACGTTACACTTTAGGTCGCTATGGCTTTAGTGCTGGCGAAGGAATCGTTACACAGATGAAGGCATTGCGGCCTGATGAGGAAGCTTTGAGTTCAGTGCATTCCGTGTATGTTGATCAATGGGACTGGGAAAAAGTCATTACAGAGGAGCAGCGTTCACTGAACTTTTTAACCCAGACAGTCAAGAAAATTTACTCGGCCTTGCGTGAAACGGAGCGTCTGTACGCTGAGGAATATGACGCTAAAAATGTCCTGCCTGAAACTATCCATGTGGTTCATACGGAAGAGTTAATGAAAGCCTATCCGGAGCTCACGGCTAAACAGAGAGAACACAAAATTGTAAAACAATACGGCGCTGTGTTTTTGGTCGGTATTGGTGGTGAACTGAGTCATGGTTATGCCCATGATGTGCGTGCGCCAGACTACGATGACTGGAGCTCTGTTAATGAGCAGGGCAGTACGGGGTTAAATGGCGATATTATTGTCTGGCATCCGGGCTTGAATGACGCATTGGAGTTGTCCTCTATGGGAATACGTGTTGATCAGCTGGCGTTAAAGCGACAATTAGGTTTAAGACGCCAGGAGGAAAAGCTTCAGTTAGCCTGGCACCAGTCACTTTTGGCTGGCGAGCTGCCTTTAACTATTGGTGGGGGAATAGGTCAGTCTCGCGTGGTGATGCAAATACTGCAAAGCGATCATATTGCCAAAGTTCAGTGTGGGGTATGGCCAGAGCCTATAGCTGAAGCTCTATGAGGGCTTATTTATGACTTGCCTTGAAAGTTCTAGACGACTGGTCTAATATTAAAAGCATGAAAAAGAACGATACACGACAACACATCATCACGATAGGTGCTGACCTGATTTCCATTCATGGTTTCGGCAGCACCGGTTTGAACAAAATTTTGAGTGAAGCGCAGGTACCAAAAGGCTCGTTCTATCATTACTTTAAAAGTAAGAACGACTTTGGCCTGGCGGTCATTGAAACATACGCAGAAGAGTACGAAGCGCGTATGAATGAAACTCTGGGCAACGAAAGCTTACAGCCGGTCGATCGGTTACGTTCGTACTTGCGTTGTTCAGTTGAAGATATGAAGTCGTGTGATTTTTCCAGGGGTTGTCTGATAGGCAATCTGGGGCAGGAATTGGCCTCGCAGAGCCCGCTCTTCCGTGAACGGTTAGACGATATTTTTTCTGACTGGGAGTTGCGTATTGCGCATTGTTTAAAAGCGGCGCAAGAAACACAGCAAATTAAGCAGGATGTCGACACTGAACAGATGGGCGCTTTTATCCTGTCTGGTTGGCAGGGGGCATTGCTGCGGGCCAAAGTACAACGTTCTATGCTGCCGCTGCTGCGCTTTGAAAACATGATTTTAAAGCAGTTAGGGGCAGTGGACCAATAGCGTCAACCGGAGGTAAAGCTATGTCAGAAGTACAAGATAAAGTTGTGATTATTACAGGTGCAAGCAGTGGTTTAGGTGAAGAAACAGCTCGTATGCTTGCTAAAAAAGGCGCCAAACTGATGTTAGCGGCGCGCCGTGAAGATCGTTTAAAAGAATTGACTGAGTCAATTAAGAAAGACGGTGGTCAGGCAGCTTACCGAGTAGTTGATGTGACTGATAAAACCGCAGTTCAAAAACTGGCAGATGACACTAAAGCTGAATTTGGTCGCATTGATGTATTGATTAATAACGCTGGATTAATGCCGCTGGCGCCTCTCGATGCACTGAAAGTGGACGAGTGGGACACTATGATAGATGTAAATATTAAAGGTGTTCTATACGGTGTTGCCGCTGTATTACCGGTCATGCGCGAACAGCACGTGGGTCATATCATCAATTTATCATCGGTTGCTGGTCAGAAGGTTTTTGCTGGCGGAACGGTATATTGTGCAACTAAGTTTGCGGTAAAAGCGATTTCTGAAGGCATTCGCCAGGAATCTAATGGTGAAATTCGTGCAATGAATATTTCTCCCGGCGCTGTAGCAACAGAACTGACGGACCACATTAGCGACAAAGACGCGAAAGCAATGGCTGACGATTTATATTCAGATGCAATTGATTCAGCTGCTATTGCTCGTGCCATTACTTTTGCTATTGAACAACCTCAGCAAGTTGATGTGAATGAAATGATCATTCGTCCAACCAAGCAAGAGCTGTAATTTGTTATGAAATATTCAGTTCTTGACTTGGCGCCTGTCACGGAAGATGGGTCAGTGGGTGAATCATTGCGTAACTCTGCTGATTTAGCCCAGCATGCAGAGCGGTGGGGATACCACCGCTTCTGGATGGCTGAGCATCACAATATGACCGGAATCGCTTCGGCCGCTACCGCAGTTGCTTTAGGTTATGTCGCCGGCAAAACCGACAAAATTCGAATTGGCTCGGGTGGTGTGATGTTGCCTAACCATGCACCTTTTGTGGTGGCTGAACAGTTTGGTACGCTGGATGCGTTGTACCCTGGCCGTGTGGATATTGGTCTGGGCAGAGCACCTGGAACAGACGGTCGTACTTTACGAGCGCTAAGGCGTAAGCCGGACGATGCCGAGCAGTTCCCGAACGATGTCCAGGAGCTATTGGGGTATTTGGAAGAAGCCCAGGAAAGCGATGCGATTAAAGCGGTTCCCGGGTTTCAACAGAAAATTCCGGTATGGTTGTTAGGTTCAAGCACATTTGGTGCTCAGCTCGCGGCGCATTTAGGTCTGCCATACGCCTTTGCATCGCATTTTGCACCAGATTATCTACAACATGCATTAAAAGCTTACCGTGATAATTTCCGACCGTCACGTTACCTCAGTAAACCTTACGTGGCTGCGGCAATGAATGTCTTTGCGGCAGATGATGAAAGTGAAGCACGTAAAATGATGAGTTCTATGCAACAGCAGTTTATTGCGTTACGTCGTGGTATGCCGGGTCCTCTAAAAGCCCCCGTGGATGATATAAGAGCGGTCGCGGCTCCGCATGAGCTGGCAGGCGCGAACCATGCGTTAACTTATACAGCAGTAGGTACCAAGGAAACGGTTCAGCGACACCTGCAACAGTTTATTGACGATACCGGAATAGATGAAATTATTCTTACCAGTCATGTGTTTGATCATGACGCCCGGTTACGCTCCTTTGAAATTGCCGCTGATGCTTTAAACGCGTTAGAATAGAGCCATCTTAAACAAGCTATTTGGTTGTATTTATGAGAATTATTATTCGTTACTTTTTCCGGGGTTTGCGACTTGTTTTGACACCCATAGTGTTATTGGTTGAAAAATTAACAACGCCAAAGGGAAAAGAACGCTCAGAACAAGAGCAAAAGCAAGTTGACGAAGCGTGCAAGTCACTTGCCTTGTATCAGTTTGCTGCGTGTCCGTTTTGTGTGAAAGTTCGCAAAGAAATAGCCCGTCTTAATTTGAACATTGAGTTACGAGACGCAAAGAATAACGATGAGCATCGCAATGCGTTATTGAATGGTGGCGGACGCGTTAAAGTGCCATGCCTGCGAATTGAAGAGGGTGATAAAGTACAGTGGATGTACGAATCTGACGATATTAACCAGTATTTAGAAAACCGTTTCGCTTAGTTTGTTCTGGGGCGGTTACTTCCCATCCACTTATCCAGAGCGCGTTGGAAGTCCGGGTCGGTTTTTATCTGAGGAATAACTCGATTGAGTTGGTTGACAGCCTTGCGGCCCCATTCATTATTGCTGCAACCAACTGCACCTTCTATGAATTCATTGTCGTACTCGGCGATTGGCAAGAATACTAATTCACTTCGTTTACTTTGAGTTTCATTGTAGTAGGTCATAATGCTGCTGTAATCGATGGTGTAGTCGATTCGCTCGTTCACGATCATCGTTAATAGGTTAACATTTGCATTATCGCCGCTAATGAAACTAAAGTTATCTGAATCAATCAGGTGCTCTTCAAGAACAGCCTGTAATCGGCCGTATCGCCTTTCAGTGGGCTGTGCAAAGCGTAAATCCGGATCTTTCACTAACTGTGAAAATACAACGGGCTGGCCATAGTTTTTTATAATTCGAGAAGCGATGGATGCACGAGTAATAATGCCATGAGGCTGATAGAGATGAGTTGTTTCGGTGTAACTAAACTCCGAGTTGTAGTTTGTTTTTTTAATTAGGCAGGGAAAGCACAGGTTTTTATTCTTTCTCATGAGCATGGTAATTCGACGGGATGGTAACTTACGTATTTTGTGGGACAGCTCAGGGAGTTGACGCTGAAACGCTGTAACTAAGGCGTCACAAAAGCCAAGGTCTTTATATTCGCCATAAAAAATATGAAAAGGAGGCGATGAATTTACTCCCCATATAATATCTTCTTCATACGCAGCGTGACTGTTTTGACAAAGCAACAGGGTAAAAAAAAGAGCAGTTACTAGCTTTTGAAAACTCATAGAGTCTACCCTCATTTGGTTGTTAGCTCGTTTAACTTAGGCCTGTCCGTACCCAACCAGTAATCAAGGCTTTGTTGAAAATCCTTATTACGACGGATGTCATTAATGGCCTTATCAATCAATTGAGTTGCGTTCTTACCCCATTCGTTATTACTGCAACCGACAGCTCCTCTAATGACTTTGCCTTCATATTCTTTTATTGGAATAAAGCTAAGAGCTTCCTTACTCTTTTGAGCTCCCGCGTTCCGTTGGTATGACTGAATCATCATTTCGTAGTCGATGGTAAAATCAACTCTGTTAATAAGGATCATGGCAAGTAAATTGTATAACGCAAGTTCGCCATATACTTGTTTATGGTGTTTGGTACCCACCAAATGCTCATCAATAAGGTGTTGAATATCACCGTAACGGCGGCCAACAGGTTGAGCGAAACGCAATTCAGACTCGGCTAGTAGCTTTTCAAGTGACACAGGGTTGCCGTATCTCTCTGTAATGTCTTTAGCCAGAGAAGCGCGGGTAATAATGCCGTGAGGAGCGTACAAATGTGTGGTTTTGCTAAAGTAGTAGTTAGGGTTGTAGCTGGTACGGTTTATCATGCAGGGAAAGCACATGCTGCCTTCGCGTTTCATAATGGTTCGGATTCGACCATGCGGCATTTTACGAATAACCTGATCAGTATCGGGCAGTTCGGCCTTGATGGTTTCAACCAAAACATCACAAAAACCGCTATTCACCTGGTCTCCCTGCGTAATATGAAAGGGGGGAGACTCATTGACGCCAAAAATCAAGGGCGCGGACAGCTCATCTTCTTGAGCAATTGCACTGCCGCTCAATAATAAGAAACAAATTAACAGTTTCACGCTGTTTAATTTTACTGTCATGATATGGGGTAACTTTGTTATCAAATGATTAACGTTCATTCCAATTTATCTAAGCATAGAAAAATAGGCAATTGTTAAATGCAGGTTATTTTTAATCACGGTAAAGAAAGCGGTCCCTGGGGGACTAAGATCAAAGTATTAGCAAAAACAGCTGAAACTTTGGGAATGGAAGTGAGCAGTATTGATTATCAGGGCATTGATAATCCAGACCAACGTGTGGACACTTTGAAGCAAGCTATTCGCTCTATACCAGAGCCTTTTGTGCTCGTTGGTTCGAGTATGGGAGGCTATGTCGCGACTGTTGCAGCAGAAGCACCTGATTGCAAAGGCTTGTTTTTAATGGCGCCGGCCTTTTATTTAGGTGGTGAAGCCGACTTTGACAAAATAACGCCAACTTGCGTAACGGAAATTGTCCACGGCTGGAACGATGATATTGTCCCGGTAGAAAACAGTTGGCGCTACGCTAAAAGAACTCACTCGCAGTTGCACGTCGTTGATGACGACCATCGTTTAGTTGACAGCCTGCAGCAGACTAACGCACTGTTTAAACGTTTTCTTCAAACACTTTAAAGAATAAGGGTGGTTTTATGTCATTCACAATAGCTCAGGAATTAGCCAGAGACAGTTACCATTTAGCTGACTGGCCATTATGTGAAGTCAGGGTAATGGATGACGGACAGTTTCCCTGGTTTTTGCTAGTGCCGAAAGTGGCCGATGTGCGCGAAGTAATTGATTTAAGTGAAGACGACCAACTGCAGTTGTTAAGAGAAAGTCGTTTTTTGTGCCATTGGTTAAAAGCAGAATACCAACCGGACAAGCTGAATGTTGCGGCGCTAGGCAATGTGGTTCCGCAGTTGCATGTGCACCACATTGCACGTTTTCAAACGGATGTTGCCTGGCCGGCTCCGGTATGGGGGAAGCAGCCAATGCAACCTCTGAATGATGGGGAGGTAGCACGGCTGCAATCGGTATTTGCTGATATTACGTTTTAAACTGCTCCAGTTGGTTGCGCAGGCTATCTGCGAGTGCAGACATTTGATCACACTCGTTGTGACTGCCTTTAACCGCCGTTGAAACCTGACTGGAGAAATCTGCAATTGCCTGAATGTTCTTAGCGACGTCCTGACTGACCGATGCCTGCTCTTCCGTTGCGGTGGCAATCTGCGTGCTCATATCTGCGGTTTCCTGTATGAGCACAACTAACTCATTAAGTTTTTGATTTGCGTTCAGAATACGCTCGCTGGTGCTATCTGCCTGGGTTCGGTTGGTTTCCATAGCTGAAACGGCGGACTTAGACCCTTTTTGTAGACGCGAAATTTTTTCCCGTATTTCTTCGGTTGACTGGCTGGTGCGTTGAGACAGGGTACGAACCTCGTCAGCTACAACAGCAAAGCCTCGTCCCGCCTCACCGGCGCGCGCTGATTCAATGGCTGCATTTAATGCGAGCAAATTGGTTTGTTCGGAAATACCCTGAATTGTATCAATTACCGTAACAATACTGGCTACTTCATCGGCGAGCTGCTCAACTGAGCTTGCGGCACTTTGCATGGAAGTTGATAGTTCCTGCATGGTTTCCACGGCCAGTTGCAACTGCTCCTGATTCTGCGAGGTGGTCGTTCGCGACTCACTGGCATGATTGGCCGTCTGGTTTGCGTTTTCAGCTATTTCCCTGACAGTGGTTTCCATTTCGTTCATAGCCACCGCAACTTGGTCGGTTTTGTTTTCCTGTTCAGAAGACAAACCATCAATTTGCAGCATGGACTTATCAATAGTTTGTACTTTTTCATTAACTTCGTAGGCTGTATTTCGAACGTGGGTAATAATACTGCCTAAGTTGGCTATAAAAGCATTAAAGCCTTTCGCCAGGTCACCGACTTCGTCATTACTCTCTATATCTAAATGCTGAGTCAAGTCACCGCCTTCATTGGACATTCTGTTGAGGCTATTAGCGACATATTTAATAGGACGAACAATACGGCGGGCATAAAACCAACTTGCAATTACAAAGCCCAGCCCAATGACTAAACTGATAAAAACAATTGCAGTAATGGTCTTGTTCAGGCCTGAATAAAGTTCATCTTCCGGCAGTTCAATGACAATTCGCCAGTCACTGTTAGGCAGGTTGGTACTGGCTACAATGAGGTCATCGCCACTTTGGCTGGTGTAATCAATTTCTACTTCATTATTACTCATTAATTTATTCGCGACTTTATTGCCGACTTCCGATGACAACTGTCGAAAGTCACTAATGCGAGGGTGAATTTGAATGCGCCCCTCAGCGTCTACCAGGTAAGCAATACCATTTTCTCCCACATTAAAATCGGCAATGGCATTTTGCAGTGCTTCGAGGCTTTGCCCTATACCACCGACGCCAAGAGTGCGCCCGTTATCCTGAATACGAACGTTGACAAAAACAGTGGGAATTCCAGACTGTTCATCAACATCAAAATTAAGTTCTTGCTCGGTATTACTTTCTACAAAGTCGAAAAACCACTGGTCTCTTTCTTCGTTAGCTGAAACGGTTTTAAATAGACCTTCTGCGGTGTAATAGTTGTTACTTTCGGCGCTGACCGTAAATGCTGCCACGGCATTTCTCTGCTGGTAAATACGGTTAAGGTAGCTAACAATTTCGTTTTGATCGGTTTGCGACTCACCATTCTTTAATGCGTCAATTAAATACTGGTTATTAGCCAGTTCCTGGGAAATTAACATTGGAGTCGCTATTAATTGGCCAACTTCCCCCCTAATTTCACCCAGTGTGGCCGGGAGTTCTTGTTTGGTTACACGCTCTTCAATTAAAGAACGCATCATGAAGGTTGATATTCCCAGGGCTATGACAAGCAACGTGGTTAACGCAATTGCCATGCTGAGAGTGAGTTTATTCTGTAAATTCATGAGAACCTCAAATAGTTACCCGACCGCAATTATATGCGTTAAGCTGATAGATGTTGTATCGACCAGAATAATACAAATATTAGAACAAATAACGGAGAGTAACCTCTTGGGTTACTAAAAGAATAATGGCAACACCAGATTATTTGATTACCAGTCGATGCGTTAACCTAGTGGCGCAAATTAGTACTGAATTTGGACGATGGCTGGCTTTGTTAGAGTCAGAGGGTAGCGACTTAGCAGAGTTTCAGTCTCAACAAATGCCGTTGAAAGTATTTGCTTCGGTCGGCATTGAAGAACAATCACAATTGTTGCAGAACATTCGTTTAAATGAAGCTTATACGCAGTTGGCGCAGTGGAGCTTTTCTTCAGAGGCTGACTTAAAGAATGCTCATCAGTTAGTTTGTGCAGGTGTCACTCCAAGTGCTGGTAGCTATCGTGCTACCGGAATGGGCGTTTATCAGAATAATAAACTTGTACATATGACTGCGCCGGCCGGGCAAGCCCGAAAGTCGGTCAAAGATCTGCTTAACTGGCTGCAGCAAAGCGACGAACATCCATTGCTTAAAGCGGCGATATTTTTGCAGCAATTTGAGTTTATCCAGCCTTTTTCTGTGGCAAATGGTTGTATCGGGAGGCTCTGGTTTAGCCTCATTCTTGCGGACTGGCATCCGGCCGTTGCATGGTTGAGTTTTGAAGAGACATTTAAAGCCAGTAAAGATGAGTACCTTGACTGCTTAAGACGATCAATTGCAGAGAATGACAAGGTGCCGATGGTTGAATTCGTTCTGAGCTGTATGCAGCAGACAATTTCCCGCACAGTTAAATCCGAGACAGCTAAAGCGACTGCTAAAAAAGAGAGTAATGCCGCTAATGCTTTAACTCTCCAGCAAGCCGAAGGTTCGGTTAAAAGTTCGTTGTTTTGTTCGGTTAATGGTTCGGAGAAGCGAGCTTATTCTGGTGTAAATACAAGAAATATGGTTCTTAGACTACTTAATGAACAACCTGACTGGAGCGCGGCCAGAGTGGCAGAGGTGTTGAATATTTCTTCGCGGGCGGTGGAAAAACACATTTCAAAACTGAAAGATCAGGGCTTGTTAGTTCGAAAAGGTTCTGCCAGAGGAGGCTACTGGAGAGTAACAACCGAAATAGAAGAGCAGCTGAGCTTGCCTGCCGACTGGAATTAAAAAGAGTTTGATAAAACTAGGAAGAATTGGTCGGCGTGAGAGGATTTGAACCTCCGACCCCTGACACCCCATGACAGTGCGCTACCAGGCTGCGCTACACGCCGACCGAGGAGTGCTATGTTACTGTATTGGTCTGAATTAGCAAGCACGAACGCGGTTTAGGGCAGTCAACTGCTGCTATTTTCATCAATTAATTGGTTTCTTCCGTTTTGCTAAAGCGCTTTAAGTCTTTAAGTGCGTCAATCAGCACAGGAACCGGTGGCTCGGCTTGTTTCTTCAATTCAAATTTGTCGCTGCTGTATACACTAAACTGACCACTGTTATCCAGAATCGTAATCTCTTTTTCATCGTAGATAACAATGTAAGGACTGTAGGTCTCAACTAAAGGCCAGCGGCGTTTAAGTGTTTGCAGGCTTTCGCCGTTTGTATAGTTTTTATGAGAGCCGGCGCAGGAAATTCGGCTTTCCAGCATGGTTGGTACAATGTCCATTAGCCCGGCAATCGGTTGATCAGCCAGTTGGTAGTTACGCTGCCAAAGCGGTACTTGCATATTCTCAAGTGCAAACTGCTTATTCCCTAACAACTCTTCACTTTGTGCGGGTGATAAGGATGTTATCAGCAACTGATGGCCTGCCGTTTGCTGAAGTACCTTGTCTAGTGCTGAAATATCGCTTTCGGTCATTAGAACAACATTCAGTTGATTTTGACTACGGGCCGAAAACTCTGTGAGATTTTGGCTGTGCCAATCACTGTTGAACTGGCTCAGGCTAAGTGAATCTTCCCAGCTTTGACTATGATACCAGCGAATATCAAAGTTAAAGTCATTCAGCGGCTTCAGATACGCCGGAGTGAGTTGCTGACGCTCAATAGATTCCTGATAAAAGTCGGGCAGACCATACAGAACCTGAAACAGACCACCTTCGCGGTTAGGGTGTGCCAGCAATTGCAGATTCGGCTTCTCCAGCCGGTGTTTCGCTGCCAGAGTCTCTAATACCTGCTGTATGTCGGAACTTGCCCGGTCGAAGAGTACAAGAGTGGTTGACTGTTGTGTGTCGGTTTTTGAACACAGTAGGGGCTGCTGAGGGTATTTTAGTTTGATCTGATCAGTCGCCATGAGCATTTGCTGTCTGGCCTGATAACTTTCAACGTCTATTACCCCGTGTTTCGCCATTAAGGTTTTTGCCGTTGTCGGGTAGGACAAGGGGAACATGTCGTCTTGTTGCGTAATGGGGTCGTAAAGCACCGCATCAGCCCACACATGAACGCTGTGACTAACAAAAAAGCATAGAACAAAAACCGCTGTGACCGGAGCACCAATTTTACGGTTTTGCAGATCATCGAGACGCTTCCAGGCTAAATTAGCGAGCAGAAGCTGAATACCGACAATAAGCAGGAAGCCAAGTAAAATGGCAGAAATGATAACGAAACTGGCTCCGGTGAATACTGCCTCGGCGTCCCGGGTCATTTGCGCCAGAGAATAGGTATTTAAATGATAACCGTATTGACGGAAAAATAATGCGTCGGCGATAAGTGCTATCAGGCCGAACGAGGTTATTAATGCGGCAAAACCTCTAAGTATCTTTGAGTATGGGACAACCAGACAGAATGGAAATATCAGAATGATAAAGAAAACGAAGGGCAAAAATGCAAAGTGGCCAACCCAGCTAACCAACATATAGAGGTTGCCAATAGCACTAGATGGCTTGGGAGCCGCTTCAATATATAAAAGGCCAATAAATAAGCAAAGAATGATATTGGCAAAGGTAAACCAATGTCCCCAGCTTATTAGTCGGGCAATTTTATCTCTACGTTGGTACTTTCCCATCGTTCGTCAGTCCCGTGTTACAATGTCGGTATAGTAACACAGCAAAACAGCAAGGATAGTCCCCGTTATGCAATTGCGGATAGAAGAAAGCATTATTCACCAGTTTTACCAAAATGACGGGCAGGTCGGCTTGCGACTGGCTCCCTCAGCGTTAACGGAAGATGACCAGTTACATGACTTATTAGTTGAGTTAACGGATGTCTATACCAGCAAACCTGCAAAAGGTTATGCCAGCTTTATAAAAGAAGGCGAAGAGGGCGAGCCGGGGCCTTTCCCCGAGCAGCTAACCTCCTGGTATGACGGACAACTGGACTTTGTTGAGTTCAGTCAGCAGTCTGCCAAGTTACTTTTAGAAGAGCTGCAAAACTATAACTTATTGGAAGCGGGCTTCCTGTTGGTTACTCGTTACCAGCACATTAGTACTGAATATTTATTGGTGTGTTTCTTACCGGTAAAGGAAGGGGTCACAATTAACCCTGACTTAGCTGTTGACCGCTCGTCTCAACTTGATATTACAAAAGTACAGTTAGCGGCACGAATTGATTTAACCGAATGGAAAACGGCGCCTGAAAGCGAAAGATACATTTCTTTTATTAAAGGTCGTGCCGGACGTAAGGTTTCCGATTTCTTTTTAGATTTTTTAGGCTGTACCGAGCGCTTAAATTCAAAAGCTCATACACAACAACTGGTTGATTCTGTGCAAGAGTATGCCAAGCAGTCCGAGCTGGAGAATGAGCAACGGCAAGCATTAAGCAAAGCCGCTTATGAATACTGTGACGACCAATGGAAGCAAGGCGATACGGTAAAAATTAAAGATCTCTCAGAGCAGTTTGCAGAAGCCTATCCTGCAGAAAAAAGCTTTGAAAGCTTCTCTAAAGATTTTGCAGAACAGAATTCACGCGAATTAGTTGATGATTTTCCGGCGGATAAGTCGACATTGCGTAAGCTGGTGAAGTTTCAGGGGCAGGGGGGCGGTGTTAGTGTCGGCTTTGATCACACAGCCTTAGGTGAGAGAGTGCATTACGATGCAGCCACTGATACGTTGACAATAAACGGGACGCCACCGAATTTACGTGATCAATTACGGCGTTATTTTGGTATAGATAGTTAGAAGATGTTTTAGTGAATTAAAACGCCGGACAAGCCGGCGTTTTAAAGGCACTTAATTGTTTGGTTAAGCCGGTATTATTTATCGGCAGGACCGGGAACAATGTTGTTGGCGTGCAAACCTTTGGGACCTTCCTCGAGTTCGAACTCTACGGGTTGTCCCGCTTTCAGTGTGCGATAGCCTTCCATCTCAATGGTTGAATAGTGAGCGAAAATATCACCTTCGCGGTCCTCGCTTTCGATAAAGCCGAAGCCTTTCGAATTATTGAACCATTTGACTTTTCCGGTAGCCATACTTCTACATCCTTCTTCTGTAACAGATAGTTTATTATTATTAGGTGCGGTGGCTTGAAAAATCGCCGATTTAGCACCATGTTTAACTCTAGGTGACGTGAGTGATTAGTCAAGCCCTAAAGTTTAAAAAATAACCTACGTTGTTAATATTTTGGTTGTTTTTTTATCATTTCGGGTAAATTTAAAACTATTATTATGGCAGGTTGTTAATAAATGAGTCAGTTTGACCACCAGCACCTTAGCGATACAGAGGAAAAGCAGGAGCTCAAGCCACCATCCATGTACAAAGTCATCATTAATAACGATGACTACACGCCCATGGATTTTGTGATTGAAGTGTTGATGAGATTTTTTAAGATGGATCAGGAGCGCGCCACGGACACCATGTTACAGGTGCATTATAAAGGGAAGGCCGTTTGCGGTGTATATTCTGCGGAAATCGCCGAAACTAAAGTCGTACAGGTAAACCAATACGCTCGGGAAAATCAGCATCCGTTATTGTGTACTATGGAGCAGGAATGAGCCGAGTTGTCTGGGAAGGAGTGGTCTATGTTGAATAAAGCCCTTGAATTAACGCTAAACGATGCGTTTCGGCTAGCGCGCGAACGTAATCATGAACTGATGACAGTTGAGCACTTATTGGTTGCATTGCTGGATAACCCAGATGCATCTGAAGCGCTTCGTGCCTGTGGGGCAAACTTTCAACAATTGAAAGAAGAACTGCTGAGTTACATTGACCGTAGTACACCATTGTTCGGTCCTGACGAGGAAAGTCCTGATACACAGCCGACATTAGGCTTCCAACGTGTGCTGCAGCGCGCTGTGTTTCATGTGCAGTCTTCTGGCAACGCTGAGGTTACCGGAGCGAACGTTCTTGTCGCTATTTTTAGTGAGCAAGAATCCCAAGCTGTTTATTTATTGAATAAGAACGACATTACCCGGCTGGATATTGTTAACTTCATTTCACACGGAATATCTCGTATTGATGACGAGCCGATAGATGAAGAAATGGTCGAAGAAGAGGCCATGAAAGGTAATGACGAGCAGCAGAGTTATTTACAACGCTTCTGCTCTAACCTTAATGTGCAGGCTAAAGAAGGCAAAATAGACCCACTGATAGGCCGCGATTACGAGCTTGAGCGTTGCGCTCAAATTCTCTGCCGTCGGCGCAAAAACAACCCGCTTTTAGTGGGTGAAGCCGGTGTGGGTAAAACAGCCATAGCCGAAGGCCTGGCTTACCGAATTATTAAGGGCGAAGTTCCTGAAATTCTCTCCGATGCAACCATCTATTCACTGGATATGGGTGACCTGCTGGCGGGAACAAAATACCGGGGTGATTTTGAGAAGCGTTTTAAAATGCTTTTGAAAGAGCTTCAGGAAAAAGAGCATGCCATTTTATTTATCGATGAAATTCATACCATTATTGGGGCCGGTGCGGCCAGCGGTGGTGTATTGGATGCGTCTAACCTGATAAAACCTCTGCTTTCCAGTGGTCAGTTAAAATGCATTGGTTCGACGACATATAACGAATTTAAGAACGTTTTTGAAAAAGACAGAGCATTAGTTCGCCGCTTCCAGAAAGTAGATGTGGTTGAACCTTCAGTGGAAGACACCACAAAAATATTAATGGGTCTAAAAGAGAGATACGAAAGCCATCATGGCATTCGCTACACGCAGCCAGCTATTAAAGCAGCGGCAGAACTCTCTGCTAAATACATTAATGAACGGCATTTACCGGATAAAGCCATCGATGTCATGGATGAAGCCGGTGCTTCACAGCGTTTACTGCCGCCATCGAAACGTCGTAAAACGGTCGGTGTATCGGATATTGAAACCATTATTGCGAAAATAGCCCGTATTCCAGAGCAGTCGATCTCTCAGTCCGATCAAGACTTATTGAAACAGCTTGATCGCAATCTGAAAATGGTTGTCTTTGGTCAGGATGAAGCGATTGATAAGCTGACAGCGGCTATTCGCTTGTCACGCTCAGGCCTTGCTAACGAAAACCAGCCAATAGGTTCTTTCATTTTTGCCGGCCCAACGGGTGTTGGTAAAACGGAAGTTACTCAGCAACTGGCTAAAGCTATGGGCATTGAGCTGGTACGCTTTGATATGTCGGAATACATGGAACGCCACGCAGTGAGTCGCTTAATCGGTGCACCTCCCGGTTATGTCGGCTATGAGCAGGGTGGTTTGTTAACCGATGCGGTTATCAAGCAGCCACACTGTGTGTTGTTGCTGGATGAGCTTGAAAAGGCTCACAGCGATGTATTCAACATACTGCTGCAGGTAATGGATAACGGTACTTTAACGGATAATAATGGCCGTAAGGCTGATTTCCGCAACGTCATTATTGTTATGACAACAAACGCAGGTGTGCGCGAAACTGTTCGTAAATCTATTGGCTTTAAGCAGCAGGATCACAGTTTTGATGCGCTTGCTGAAATTAACAACATTTTCACGCCGGAATTTCGTAACCGCCTGGACGGTATTGTTTGGTTTAACCACCTGACGCCGGAAGTGCTTGAACAAGTCGTTGATAAGTTTATTTGCGAGTTGCAGGCTCAGTTGGATAAGAAAGGCGTTTCTCTTGAGGTTGATCCTTCAGCTCATGCCTGGATAGCAGAGAAGGGCTATGACAAGGAAATGGGTGCCCGTCCAATGAGCCGGGTTATCCAGGAACACCTGAAAAAGACGTTAGCCAATGAAATTCTGTTCGGTAAGCTTGCCCGTGGCGGAAGCGTGAAGGTCAGCGCGAACGACAAAGACGGATTAACCTTTGACTACGACAGTAAGAACGAAACTGTCGAAGGCTAATTTAGGACGTCAGTCAGAAATGAAAAAACCGGCCCGTTAACCAGGCCGGTTTTTTTAATCCTCAGTGCGGATTAACGTGCGCGGAAGACGATGCGGCCTTTAGTCAGGTCGTACGGAGTTAACTGTACAGTCACGGTATCGCCTGTCAGGATGCGGATATAGTGCTTGCGCATTTTTCCTGAAATATGGGCAGTAACCACATGACCATTTTCCAACTCTACTCGGAACATAGTGTTAGGAAGGGTTTCAAGAACCGTTCCTTGCATCTCAATACTGTCTTCTTTCGCCATTAAAATCCTCTAATATTTGTTTGAAGCCTAAAGTGTGTGCGATTTTAGCTCTTTTTTCCAATGATTGCCAACCAGTCGTTCATATGGCGCAAATCGAGTCTTATAATTCATCTTCTTGCAGTCATCAATTTGGTACCCAAGATACAATCGTGATACCTGTCTTTGCTGCGCTAAGCGGAGCATTTCCAGTACGGCGTATGTTCCCGGTGAGCGTTTGTCGTGATCAGGATTAAAGAACGTATAAACTGCTGACATGGTGTCCGCGGTTCTGTCGACAACCGACACAATAATGAGCTCTTCATGGTCATTACGCCATTCTAATAGCTCCGGAGTTAACCAGTCACATGAAACCCAGTTCCAAAACTTATCAGGGTCCGGCGGGTACATCTCGCCGTCAGAGTGACGTTCATTAATAAAGCGCGAGAATAGCTCATCATAGTCAGCCTCCGGTGCTTGTTTAATACTAAGAGTTAAGTCACTGTTTTTGTTTAACAGTCGCTTTTGATTCTTACTAAAGCGAAACTCGGGCACAACTACCCGGAGAGACTGGCAGGCGCTGCATAAACGACAATGAGGGCGGTAAACGTCGTTGTGACTTCTTCGAAAGCCGTGTTGCATTAATTGCTGGTAAAGATCGGCGTTAAGTGGTTCCAACTCATTGGGGAGGGCGACAACGAGACGTTCGTCTTGTGCCGTTAAATAGTGACACTGGCTTTCTTTCGTCACTCCAAACTGCACTACAATTCTCCGAAATTAGAAAGCTCGCGAGTTTGCCAGAAAGTTTCCGGCATGGACTGTTGTTGAGCTATATTCAATTTCATTAAAAAGCGTTCCCGATGCAGATTAACCGCCCCCAATGAAAATAAATGAGGGTTACCGACCTGGCAATCGATAAGTTGTCCGCCACAGTTATTAAAATGCTGGGCAAAGCGCACTAATGCAATTTTAGAGGCATCAGTTTTGTAATGAAACATGCTTTCTCCACAAAATGCACGACCAACAGAAATACCATATAAACCGCCGGCGAGTTCGTTATCGAACCAAACCTCGACCGAGTGTGCATGACCTAACTGGTGAAGTTTGCAATAAGCCTCAATCATTTCTTCGGTTATCCAGGTACCTTCGTTCTCTGAACGCTGATCGGCACAGGCACGAACAACATCAACGAAACAACGGTTAATACTGATTTGCCAGTTTGGTTTCCGGTTTGCCTTGGCAAGAGAGCGGCTGATGTGAATTTTGTCCGGAAAAAAGACGGCTCTGGGGTTGGGAGACCACCAAAGAATAGGGTCGTTATCAGAAAACCAGGGAAATATACCTTGTTGATAAGCGTGTATTAGCCGACCCGGCGATAAATCACCACCGACAGCGAGTAGCCCATTGGGTTCGTGCAAAGCTGTCGCTGTTGGTGGGAAACTGATCGATGCCGGATCGAGCTGGACAATCACTGTAGACGACTAAGACTTAGTCAGTGCGTCAAGGTAACGCTCGGCATCCAATGCAGCCATACAGCCTGTGCCTGCAGAAGTAATAGCCTGACGGTAGATATGATCCATGACATCACCTGCAGCGAAAACACCCGGTACACTGGTTGCCGTTGCATTGCCCTGAAGACCGCTCTGCACCTGAATGTAACCGTCCTGCATTTCCAGTTCGCCGTCAAAAATACCGGTATTTGGCTGGTGTCCAATAGCAATGAAGCAACCAGCGACTTCCAGCTCTTCTGTATTGCCGTCTTTGGTGTCTTTAATACGAACACCGGTAACGCCAGCATCATCACCCAGAACTTCATCTAAGGTTTTGTTGAGGTGGAAGGTAACGTTTCCGTTTTGCTCTTTTTCATGCAGCCGGTCAACCAGGATTTTCTCCGCACGGAAAGTGTCGCGGCGATGAATAACGTGCACTTCGCTGGCAATGTTCGACAGGTACAGGGCTTCCTCAACGGCTGTGTTACCACCGCCGACAACGCAGACCTTTTGCTTTTTGTAGAAAAAGCCGTCACAGGTTGCGCAAGCTGAAACGCCTTTACCCATGAAGGCTTCTTCTGAATCTAAGCCTAAGTACTTAGCTGAAGCGCCCGTGCTGATAATAACTGAGTCCGCGGTATACTCGCCAACGTCACCTTTTAACTGGAAAGGGCGCTTAGAAAAATCGACGCTACTGATATGATCAAACACAATTTCTGTATCAAAACGTTCCGCATGCTTTTGCATACGCACCATAAGATCAGGACCGGTCAGACCTTCTGCGTCCCCGGGCCAGTTCTCAACATCGGTCGTGGTAGTCAACTGCCCACCTTGTTGCATACCTGTCACCATAACAGGGTTTAAATTAGCGCGTGCAGCATAGACTGCAGCTGTATAGCCAGCAGGTCCTGATCCCAGAATAAGTAACTTACAGTGTTTGGCTTCAGCCATTAGAAAAACTCCATTAATGCGTTTTTGATTGTTTATTATTTAGCTATGGGGATTGATTGTAGGGTTTACAAGCTTGACCGACAAGAACCGCAACAAAAAAGCCCGCAAACTTTTGTTCACGGGCTTGTTTCTATTAGAGTCAGTATTAACCCTGCAGAGCTTCGCGTGGGTCCTGGTAGTCCAGACCTAACTGCTGACCCAAGTCGTCGTGAATGGCTTTGTAGGTAATTTTACCCTTGTGCATATTCAGGCCGCGTAACAGGTGCTCGTTTTCCAACATGGCTTTAACGCCTTTGTTCGCAAGTGCAATACCGTAAGGTAAAGTTGCATTGTTAAGAGCGATAGTAGAGGTACGTGCAACGCCACCTGGCATATTAGCGACGCAGTAGTGAACAACGTCATCAATGATGTAAACAGGGTCCTGGTGCGTTGTCGCTTTTGATGTTTCAAAACAACCGCCCTGGTCAATAGCTACGTCAACCAGTACTGAACCGGGTTTCATCTTACTGATGTTTTCACGCGTAAGCAGTTTAGGTGCTGCAGCGCCGGGAATAAGAACCGCGCCAACGACTAAATCGGCTTCCTGGGAATATTTATCGATGGCATCAACGGTAGAGTAAACCGTTTGTACACGGCCGGCGAAAATATCATCCAGTTCACGTAAGCGAGGCAGAGAGCGATCTAGAATAGTGACTTCAGCACCCAGGCCAATAGCCATTTTTGCAGCGTTAGTTCCAACAACACCACCACCGATGATCAGTACTTTGCCCGGCGCTACGCCAGGAACGCCACCTAATAAGGTACCGCTGCCACCGTGTGCTTTTTCTAAGTAGTGTGCACCTGCCTGAATTGACATACGACCGGCAACTTCACTCATAGGTGCTAAAAGAGGCAAACCATTGCGGTTATCGGTGACCGTTTCGTAAGCAATAGCAGTACAACCTGCTTTACCCAGTAACTCCGTTTGAGTTGGGTCCGGTGCTAAATGCAGGAAAGTATAAAGAATTTGGCCTTCACGAAGCATTTTGCATTCGTTTGGCTGAGGTTCTTTTACTTTAACAATCATGTCGGCACGCTGGAAAATCTCTTCTGGTGTATCAATAATAGTCGCGCCGGCTTCCATGTATTGTTCGTTCGTGAAGCCAATAGCAGCACCACCGTTGTTTTCAACGATAACGTCGTGGCCATTCTCCACATACTCGCGCACAGCAGCAGGTGTTAAGCCGATGCGGTATTCGTGGTTTTTAATTTCTTTTGGTACACCAATTAGCATTGTCTGCCTCTTAAAATTTTCGTGTTTAAGGGAAATTATTTGGCGCAAATTATAGACGTAAACCCTAGTGTATTACTTACTTTTTTTAAGTTATTTTTTGGTGTGATACACTATTTAAAGTTAATTATTTAGAGAATTATGATGTTTAATGCCGAGCAGCCCGTAGAAGTCACTATTGATAAAACTGACAGGAAGATCCTTCGTCTATTGCAAGACGATGGACGCATGTCAAACGTGGAGCTGGCAAGGCGTGTAGGCCTTAGTCAGACAGCCTGCCTGGAGCGTGTCCGCAAGCTGGAGCGAGAACAGGTTATAGAAAGTTACCATGCTAAAATTAATCCTGCTAAATTAGGTGCTAACCTGATGGTTTTCGTTGAAATAACGTTGACGCGAACTTCCGCAGACGCTTTTGCGGAGTTTAGTGAGGCAGCACGAAAAACGGATGAAATTCTAGAGTGCCATTTAGTGGCGGGTGATTTCGATTTTCTGATAAAGGCGCGAGTTCCCGATATGCGTGCATATCGTAAATTACTGGGTGAAACTTTGTTAATGATGCCCGGGGTTGATGAGTCACGAACTTATGTGGTCATGGAAGAGGTAAAACAGGAAAATAAAGTATTAGTAAAGGGGTAACATTAGGGCTGACATCCGCTACAATCATGCGGATACTAATGAATACCAATAATAATATTAACGAAGGCGCTGCAATAAGATAATGACAGGTGTACAAAGAGTTTTAGAAGCAGGGTTGCTAATAAGTGGTGCGCTAGCCATTTTCATTTTTTTGTCATTGGTGAGCTTTAACCCGGCTGATCCCAGTTGGTCACAAACAGGTTATGAAGGAAGCATACATAATGCGGGTGGAGCCGTAGGCGCGTGGGTGGCCGATGTCCTTCTATTTGCTTTTGGCTTTGTGGCCTATCTTATTCCTTTTGGCTTTGTCGGTGTAGGCTACTTATTATTCCGAAAAACCTACCAACTGCTGGAAATGGATTACCTGGCAGTCAGTTTACGTATGATTGGCGCAATGCTCGCGCTGATTGGCGCTTCTGCGCTGTCTTCCATTAACTTCGATGATATTTATTACTTTTCAGCCGGTGGCGTCATTGGCGACGTTATCGCCGCTTCATTATTGCCGTATTTGAATTTTGTGGGTACCACCTTACTGCTACTGACTTTCTTTTTTACCGGAGTAACCTTAGTTACCGGAATAAGCTGGTTGCAGGTTGCAGACAAATTAGGTGAGTGGGTTATTGACGGTGTTTTATGGCTGATAGAAAAGGCAAAAGTTCTATGGAATAGCCGAGGTAGCACAGAAGCATCAGATAGTGAAAATGACGAAACCTACAATGAAAAGCGAGAGCAAGCGCTGGAAGAAAAAAGCGCTTCGAGCTTAACCAGCGACTTATTTGGCGCGGATAAACAAGAGCCGGTATTGAGCCTGCCGTCGATAAACTCTGTCGATGATGAGCATGATGAGCATGATGAGAGTGGTGCACCACGGTTCAGCAAACAAGCTGCGAAGAAAAAAACAAACAGTAGCGAACCGGCAACACCAAAAACAAAAGAGCCGGAAAGCGATGGTACAGACGAAGGCGAATTGCTTCCTCCTTTACCGTCGATAGAGCTTCTGGACCGGCCAAACAAAAAAGACAACCCCATTACCCAGGAAGAACTTGATCAAGTGTCACGTACGGTTGAAACCGTCTTAAAAGAGTTTGGCGTTGATGTTCGTGTAGCCCACGTTCAGCCGGGACCTGTTATCACCCGGTTTGAGCTTGACTTAGCGCCGGGGGTTAAGGTTTCGAAAATATCGAATTTAGCAAAAGATATTGCTCGTACGTTGTCCGCTGTTGCGGTGCGGGTAGTCGAGGTGATACCCGGCAAGTCTTATGTGGGGCTGGAGCTTCCGAATAAGCATCGTGAAATTGTACAGCTGAGTGAGGTGATCAACAGCGATCAATTCACGAACAGCGACTCGCCACTGACAATGATTTTAGGTAAAGACATTGCGGGTAAGCCTGTGGTTGTGGACTTAGCTAAAATGCCGCACCTCCTGGTCGCAGGTACGACAGGTTCAGGTAAGTCCGTTGGTGTCAACGTGATGATTCTGAGCTTGCTTTATAAGAGCACACCGGAAGATGTCCGACTCATTATGATTGACCCGAAAATGCTCGAGTTGTCTGTCTACGAGGGTATTCCACACTTGCTGACAGAAGTTGTGACTGACATGAAAGATGCGGCAAACTCTTTACGCTGGTGTGTCGGCGAAATGGAGCGTCGTTATAAGTTAATGTCAGCATTAGGTGTGCGTAACTTAAAAGGCTATAACGCCAAAGTTAAAGCGGCAGAAAAAGCCGGCGAACCGCTGCGGGATCCTATCTGGAAACCGGGTGACTCTATGGATGAGTTGCCACCGGTGTTAGAGAAGTTGCCGAACATAGTTGTTGTCATTGATGAATTCGCCGACATGATGATGATTGTTGGCAAAAAAGTAGAAGAGCTCATTGCTCGCATAGCTCAAAAGGCCCGAGCCGCTGGTATCCATCTTATTTTGGCAACACAGCGCCCGTCAGTGGATGTTATTACTGGTTTGATAAAAGCTAACATCCCAACCCGTATTGCGTTTCAGGTGTCCTCCAAAGTGGATTCCCGTACTATCCTCGACCAACCGGGGGCCGATCAGCTTTTAGGTCAGGGTGACATGCTCTATTTACCGCCGGGAAGTGGTTCTCCGGTGCGTGTTCACGGAGCCTTTGTTGATGATCACGAAGTGCATGCCGTGGTTAAAGACTGGAAGAAACGCGGTCGACCAAATTATTTGGAAGAAATACTGTCCGGCGACCAGGGTGAAGAGGGTTTACTGCCGGGTGAGCAACAAGAAATGGATGACGCAGAGTCCGATCCGCTTTATGACGAAGCTGTTGCTTTCGTGACCGAAACTCAACGAGTATCTGTGTCCAGTGTACAGCGGAAATTCCGTATTGGTTATAATCGCGCTGCACGCATTGTCGAACAAATGGAAATGTCCGGTGTCGTAACCAGTGCCGGTAACAATGGCCAGCGCGAAGTGTTGGCCCCAAGAGCTCCAAGGGATTAAATTCATGAAAGCAGTTGTATTTACCATGATTATGGCCGTTTCTTTTAGCGCATTTGCTTCAGAGTCTGAGTCAGATAAGCATGAGTTACAGAAACTCCTGAAACAAACGCAAAGCCTATCTGCCGACTTTCAGCAAAAGGTGAGAGACGAGCAGGGCAGTGTATTGCAAAACCTTAGTGGCACATTAAAGCTAAAGCGTCCGGCAAGCCTTTACTGGCATACTAAAGAGCCGGATGAGAGTGTAATGATCGCTAATGGTACTAAGGTTTGGTACTACAACCCATTTGTCGAGCAAGTCACTGTCTATGCACAGCAGGACATGGTGGATGACAGTCCGTTATTGTTGGTGCTGGACAGCAATGGCAAGCAATGGGAAAACTATAGCGTGAGTTCAGAAGCAGGACGTTATTTCGTTGAGCATGAAACCAATGGTCGGAAGCTTGAGCTTCTTTTCTCCGATGAAAAGTTAAAAGAGATAACGATGGTTCAGGCACAAGGTGAACGCACCGAGCTGATGTTAAGTGACGTTGTTTTAAACGAAAGTATTGATGATGAGCAATTCGTTTTTGACGTGCCTGACGGCGTTGATGTTGACGACCAAAGTTAACTGTTGTGGCCAGCCTTGATTTAGACTTTCAGCCTGATTTCAAACCTCTTGCGGCGCGCATGCGTCCGCAAACTATTGAGGAGTATGTCGGGCAACAGCATTTATTAGCCCCCGGAAAGCCGCTGCGAGTGGCGGTTGAACAAGGTCATTTGCATTCAATGATTCTCTGGGGGCCTCCGGGTACCGGTAAAACCACCTTAGCTGAGCTCATCGCCACTACCGCCAATGCTACTGTCAGTCGTATCAGTGCGGTTACCTCCGGTGTAAAAGACATAAGACAAGCCATTGAAGAAGCAAAGCAGGTTGCCCAACAGCAGGGGCGCCGAACTATTTTGTTTGTCGACGAGGTGCACCGTTTTAATAAAAGCCAGCAGGACGCATTTTTACCGCATATTGAAGACGGTACTATTGTATTTGTTGGCGCGACGACAGAGAACCCCGGCTTTGAATTAAACAATGCGTTGTTATCGCGTGCACGGGTTTATCGCTTGCAGGGGCTTTCAAAAGCAGACCTTGAGCTAGCCTTAAACAGAGCGCTGAAAGATACAGAGCGGGGCCTGGGTCAGCGGGGATTAAGGTTAGAAGGTGAAGCCCGGGCAAAGCTGCTGGACTTAGCCGGTGGCGACGCTCGACGGTTGCTGAATTACCTTGAAGTAGTGGCCGACTTTGTTGAAAGCAGCAGCCAGCCTATTACGCCTGAGCTAATTACCGCCGCTATTGGCGAAAAGGCAACCGCATTCGATCATCAGGGTGACCATTATTACGATATTCTATCGGCGTTTCATAAATCGGTACGAGGCTCTTCACCAGACGGTGCCTTATATTGGTACGCGCGCTTATTAACAGGCGGCGGTGACGCTCTGGTTATAGCACGTAGGTTATTGGCTATTGCCTCTGAAGATATTGGTAATGCTGACCCAAGAGCCCTGCAGTTAGCGTTAAACGCCTGGGATACGTATCACAGAGTAGGGCCGGCAGAGGGCGAAAGAGCCATAGCTCAGGCCGTTATTTATTGTGCTTGTGCCGCTAAGAGTAATGCGGTGTACAATGCTTTTAAAGGGGCACTCAGGGCGGCAAAAGAGCACAGCGACGCGCCGGTACCGGAACACCTACGCAATGCACCCACCAAAGTGCATAAAGAGCAGGGCTACGGTGCTGATTACCAATATGCGCACAACTACCCAAATGCTTATGTGCCCGGTGAACGTTATTTACCGTCAGAACTGGCTGAAACGCAATTTTATCAGCCCGAGCCGCGCGGCTTAGAAATTAAGTTGCAGGAAAAGCTGCGCTGGCTACAAGATATGGATGCTAAGTCAGACTGGAAAAGGGAGCCCGATGAATAACCTACTGCTGCATTTTTTCTGCGTTGCTGCCGGCGGAGCCATTGGCGCCTCGGGACGTTACGCTATTGGCCTTGCAATGCAATCATTTGGGCTGCGGGCATTCCCTTTTGCGACGCTGACCGTTAACATATTAGGCTCGTTTTTATTGGGGCTGTTACTGGCGTATGGGCAACAACAATCCGTGTCAGAGACAACCCGCTTATTCCTTGGTGTTGGGGTTTTAGGGGCATTTACAACCTTTTCAACGTTCTCGGTTGAGGTTGTGACGCTTGCCAGCCAGGGCGAAATGCTAAAAGCCGCCTTACACATAGGCTTAAACGTAATTATCTGTATTGCTGCTGTTGTTGCAGCAATGATGTTGTACTCAACAACGGTTAAATAGGACACTCATGCTAGACGCTAAATACTTCCGTGAGGAATTAGACAATACCGCAAAAGCACTTGCTAAAAGAGGCTTCGACTTAGACGTTGCTAAACTCAGCAAGCTTGAAGAACAACGTAAAGAGGTACAGGTACGTACTGAACAACTTCAGGCTGAACGTAACAGTCGCTCCAAAGCGATTGGTAAAGCGAAAGCAGCGGGTGAAGATATACAGCCGTTACTGGATGCGGTGAGTGATTTAGGTGACCAGCTGGATAGCGCAAAAGAAGAACTTAAAGCCATTCAGGATGAACTAAACGACATTATTCTGGGTGTCCCTAACCTGCCGGCAGACGAAGTGCCGCAAGGTGAAGACGAGAGTGAAAACCAGGAAGTACTGACCTGGGGCGAACCTAAGTCGTTCGACTTTGAAGTAAAAGATCACGTTGATCTTGGCGAAGCGTTAGCCAAAGGCATGGACTTTGAAGCTGCAGCGAAATTAACCGGTGCGCGCTTTGTGGTTATGCGTGGTGGCATTGCTCGTCTGCATCGTGCGCTGACTCAGTTCATGCTGGATTTACACACACAAGAGCACGGTTACCTGGAAACCTACGTGCCTTATATGGTGAATCAGGATTCTTTGCTGGGAACAGGGCAGTTACCTAAATTTGGTAAAGACTTATTCCACATTGAAGGCGAGTCACAAGACCAAATACCAATGTCATTGATTCCAACGGCCGAAGTACCGTTAACGAACCTATACCGTGACGAGATAGCCGACGAAGACGAACTGCCGCTTAAATTTACGGCGCATACACCGTGTTTCCGCAGCGAGGCTGGTTCTCATGGTCGTGACACCCGAGGCCTTATTCGTCAGCATCAGTTTGATAAAGTCGAGCTTGTCTGGTTAGTGAAACCGGAAGCGTCAATGGATGCGTTAGAGCAACTGACGGGGCATGCCGAGACTGTGCTGCAAAAGCTGGAACTGCCGTATCGTAAGGTATTGCTTTGCACCGGCGACATGGGCTTTGGCGCCGCTAAAACTTACGATTTAGAAGTATGGTTACCAGCGCAACAGGCGTACCGTGAAATCAGCTCTTGCTCAAATATGCAGGACTTTCAGGCACGTCGTATGCAGGCTCGTTTTCGCCGCAAGGGTGCGAAAAAACCAGAGCTTATGCACACACTAAATGGCTCTGGACTGGCAGTAGGCCGGGCGTTAGTCGCTGTACTGGAGAACTACCAACAGGAAGACGGCTCAATAGTTGTGCCTGAAGCCCTGCGGCCTTATATGGGTGGCCTTGAAGTTATTAAGGGCTAAGGTTAACCCTAAATGCATTTAGCCGGTTTCGGCAGGCCCGCAATTCGTGTGGCCTGCTTAGCCGGGCCTTTCGGGAACAATTTGTAAAGGTAACGACTGTTGCCTTTATCTTCTCCCAGCTGCTTTTTCATGGCTTTCACCAAAACACGCATAGCCGGACTGGTATCGAATTCTCGGTAAAAGTCTTGTACAAAATTGACAACTTCCCAGTGTGCCGGTGTCATATCAATGTTTTCAAGCTCCGCAATATGCAGGGCCAGCTCTTCATTCCAGTCATCAATATTGGCTAAATACTCGTGCTTGTCGGTTTCGTATGTTTTACCGTTAAATTCAATCATGCGGACTACCAGGTAATTTGCTGCTGAAAACTGAGAACCAGTTCAACCCACTCTTCGTCAGATTTTAACATGACATAAGTTGGTAAGGTATTTCCTAAACACTCAGCGTCATTTTTTCTGGCATATATTGACTGCTTTACAGGCTGTTTATCAGGTAACTGACCCAGTTGTTCCCCGGAAATAAGCAGAGCGTCCCTATTGCCGAGTAAATGACTGTACTGTGCTAACCATTGAGTTAGTGCCGTATTTCTTAACCAGTGCAGGGTAGATGTCATGAGAAGTGTAGAACCTCGTCAAATTGATCCAGGTGCTGCTTTAGTTCATTTGCAGAAATAATTACTGTGTCTAACGAATCCGGCAGAGCGTCTATGTTAATTGTAGACTCTGAGCTTATAGCGATAGGTTCTGCATCGAGTAGCTCCAGCATGCCGTAACGCTTTGAAGGGCTATTGAGTAGGCAGTTAACTGCTTCGCCTGCCAGTATGAGCTGAACAGGGTGATCAAAGCTTGCCAGCGATAAAGCGACATCTAAGGCCTCTGTTGCTGCGTTAGTGTCTGAACTGCATTGTAAAATAGCGATTTTTTTCATAATGGTTAAAATTGTAAAGTCCGGTCACTGTTGGCAATAGCTGTTGCCAGAGCGGTCAAGCCCGAAGCTTGAAAACTTGGGTGGAACTCTTCAATTCCTTTACGCTCTGCTACCGTGTGACACACCACTAAGGGGACATTATGCTGACGGCTCATTGCTTCCCATTGATTTATTAAAGCTTTATTTTCAACCGGTGTTGTCAGTAGTGCATGATTCACGGCTTCCCGGTAGAAAAAGATACAAGCAATCTCATGGCCGCCGTTAATTGCAGCGAGAGCAAAGGATAAAGCTTCCTGAGACTTTAGCTGTTCTTCAGCACTGTTTTGAACTATGAGCGTTATTTTGGCCATAAATACTCACTTTAAACAAAAACGCCCCGCATGGCGGGGCGTTTATTGTAACCCTGTAGGCAGTCGCTTTTATTCGTCGCCGCCAAACGCCATTAGCAGCTGTAGCATGCTAAGGAATAAGTTATAAATTGAGACATACAAAGTCACTGTTGCGAGGATGTAGTTGCGCTCGCCACCGTTAATGATGTCGCTGGTCTGCCACATAATCAACATAGCCATTAATGGAATCATGATAGCAGAGATTGCAAGCTGTAATGCTGGCAACTGGAAGAACAGGTTAGCTATTATCGCTACAAAGACCATGATAATACCGGCAGTAACCAGGCCACCTAATTTAGACATGTCCTTTTTAGTGGTTAAGACATAGGCTGAAGTTGCAAAGAACGTCAGGGCTGTGCCGCCGAGGGCAGTAGCAACCATTTCGCCGCCTCCAGGCATTGATAGTGCCATATTGAGGATAGGACCGAGGGTATAACCTAAAAAGCCAGTTAGAGCGAAGGTTAATACAATACCCATGCCGCTATCTTTGGTCTTGTGAATACCAAAAAGCAAACCAAAGTAGGCAACTAAAGTAATGATGAGGCCCGGATAAGGTAAGTTCATCATAGTGCTGATAGTTGCAACAACAGCACTGAAAGCCAGTGTCATTGCCAATAATGTATAAGTGTTGCGTAGTACCTTATTAACGGCCAGCGTCGATTCGTTCTGACCGACATAAGTCTGACTGCGATTGTTCATAGATTTCTCCGTGTTGAACTTACTGTCTGTTAAGACGGTTTTTTATTTAAAAAGTTTCCTAAATACTACAGCATTAATGGGGGCCTTGGGTAGGAAATTAAAGGGTAATTTCTAGCGAAAAACGTTCAGTTTGTCTAATAAACGCCCAAACGGACACTTTGTTCAAATTTTTCCTTTACAAGCGTAATTTAGGTCTTTAATATTCGCTTCGTTCTCAACGACGCAGTTGAAGAGAACAAACAATACGGAGAGGTGGCAGAGCTCGGTTGAATGCACCTGACTTGAAATCAGGCGTGGGTTCATTCCCACCGGGGGTTCGAATCCCTCCCTCTCCGCCAAATTTAGCAAAAAAGCCCAGCTCCTTGAGTTGGGCTTTTTTGCTTTTTACACACCTCCAGAGTTATTCGACAACTCCTCCTTCGCTGATATGTTTATAAAACCTTTATGCTAGTAACGCGGTTTATTTGGTTTTGTTAATAACATCCTTTGTCATCATGGTGATAATTGGTATTCTTAATAGCTAATTCAAACAACTGTTTAACAGGGAAGCGTCATGCTGTTTCACGAGACTTTAGCGTTAATAGAAAACGACAAAAACAATCAAACCATTAAGCTACCGGAAGGCTGGGCACAGGGTAGGGCATTTTTTGGTGGTTTTAGTGCGGCTTTAGCTGCACAGTTTCTATTGCGACAGTTCCCGGGAGATTACCATTTGCGGAGCTTCGCTATTTCTTTTGTCGCGCCGGCGACACCAGGGGATGCAACGTTAAGTTATCGGGTATTAAGACAGGGATCTTCTGTGTTGCAGGTGTCGGTTGAAATAACACAAAATGACGAAGTCATGTTAGCTGGATTAGCCAGCTTAGGTAAAGGGCGCTCATCCTCTGTATCGGTTAGCGGTGAAACACCGCCTGACTTAAAAACAATTAATGACGGTCCTGGCTTACCTGAAGCCGATATTGTTCCTGAATTTGCAAAAAACTTTGATTACCGTATTACTTCCGGTGGTATGCCATTTAGTGGGCAGCCGGGTCGAACCTTTGGTGGCTGGATACGCTTTCGTAAAGAGCAGCAAGAACTGACCACAGCAGCAGTTTTGGCGTTAGTTGATGCCTGGCCACCTGCGGTGCTCCCTCACCTGGATAGCCCCGCGCCGGCTTCGTCACTTACCTGGACTATCGAATTTCCGGATCTCCCCCTGGACGAATTTAACACCAACGACTGGTTTCAGTACGAAGCTTTTATTGAGCATGCTGAACAAGGGTATGGCCACAGTAGAGCAGGCTTATGGAGTGAGGAAGGGAAATTGTTAGCTATTAGTCGACAGAGCTTCACTGTGTTCGCATAATAGGTTTATGGAAACAACACCTGAAATAATCCGACAGCACCTTATCGATACTCAACCGGGTATCGATTTGCTGTTGTTACAGTTACCGTCACGAGAGTTGCTGGCCCCTTCAAATATGCCGGTTATTGAGGCATTACCCCGGATCATTATCCGTCAAATGCTGTCGTTGAAAGCGTCGGCAACCATCATTGAAAGGGCTGAGCAAAAGGCTAAATCACTTGGTGCCGGAGGTATCGCTTATCTTCCGGTCGAAGAGCTTATGGGGTGCGGTGTTAGCCGCACCAAAGCTGCCGCTATTAGTAGTGTTGCACAATGTCAGCAAAAAGAACCGGATAGGGTACAGTCGTGGTCTGGCATGGGGTCGAAAGAGTTAATTACCGATGTCACCCGGCTAAAGGGGGTTGGTCCGTGGACTGCTTCTATTTTAGCGATGTTCCACTTTGCCCATCAGGATCTTTTCCCAATTCAGGACAGCTCGCTTCGTAAAGCTATGAGTCTTTTAAAAGATCAGGATATTCTAATTATTCCGGAAAGGGCTCAACCCTACAGAAGCTACCTGGCTTGTTATTTGTGGGATATGCTGGACCAGGCCCGCTTGTAATCTCTATTCAAAAACTCCACCTTTGACTTGTCTTTAATAGCTATTACCACACCCTCAAACTGGCTTTTTCCGAGCTTTTGTAAAATTCTGTAAAAGCAACTTGTTATCGTCGTTAAAAGCTCAGAATATGCGACGCGAATTCGGGCAGGGCGGTACGGATTTAAACTAATAAGGATGACCAACAAGGTATACAAATAAGGAATGTAACCTATGAACCGTATTATATTAGCAATTCCCAATCCAATTATAAGTGCCGGTATGGCCTCTGTTTTACAGCAGCACTTTAGCGACACGGTGCTGACTGTTACGGGAATAGCTGACTTGCGTCGCACGTGTTATGAATATGAAGATGCTGTGGTGGTACTTTGCAGCCAACTGGGCGGGGCCGCTACAGTTGAGCACTGGCGGCGTCTAAAAAGGCGTCATTGCGACTTAAAGCTCATTGTGTGGGGAAGAAACCAGCAGGATATACTGGATTTTCAGTGTGGTATCAGTGTTGTCGATGGCTACTTGCTTGACTCATGTAACAGCTCCGATTTAGTTCAGGCAATTCGGTCATTAAAGCAGGGCAATGTTTATGTCGCGGCTCCGGTAGCGGCATATTTGGCGCAAAACCCACGTTCTCAGAAACAGAAAAGCATGGTTGATATGCTCAGTGAACGCGAGTTGCAAGTTGCGCAAATGCTCAGTCGTGGTATTCGTGTCAGAGAAATCGCCCGGCATCTGTGTATCAGTAGTAAAACAATTAATACTTTCCGTTATCGTATTTTCTCTAAACTCGGTATCGATGGTGATGTACAATTGTCTCATCTTGCAATTCAGCACGGTCTTGTCGACCTAATTCAGTTTGAAGGTAGATGACGGAAGGTAATACACAGAAACATTTTGACAGCGACAGCTTTCTTCGTCACTTGACTCATCAACCCGGTGTATACCGCATGTACGATGAGTCGGGTGACGTAATCTATGTTGGTAAAGCAAAAGACTTAAAAAAACGCGTATCCAGCTACTTTCGCGATAAAGTTGATCGGGTAAAGACTCAGGTCATGGTTAAGCAAATTGCTTCTATGGATGTCACCGTAACCAATACCGAAGCTGAAGCTTTAATACTCGAAAACTCCTTTATTAAGAAGTATCGCCCTCGTTACAACGTATTGCTGCGAGACGATAAATCTTACCCGTACATTATTCTGACAGCACATCAACACCCCAGGCTAGGCTTTCACCGCGGTGCCCGGCGTACCAAAGGTGAATACTTTGGACCCTTTCCAAACGGGTCAGCAGTGCGTGAAAGCTTAAATTTACTACAAAAACTGTTTCCGATTCGTCAGTGTGACGATACCTATTATCGTGCACGTACCCGACCGTGCCTGCAGCACCAGTTAAAGCGATGCCTTGCGCCTTGTGTGAATGTATGTACCGACGAGGAATATACCGAACAAGTGGCTTTGGCGCGGCAATTCCTGCAAGGGAAAAACCAGCAGGTTATTGACGAGCTTATGAGCAAGATGGAGCAGGCGAGTGAAAACCTGGATTTTGAAAGGGCTGCAAGGTTTCGTGATCAGATTGCCGCATTAAGAAAAACGCAGGAGCGTAACTCGGTGACCGGTAGCCAGCAGGAACTGGACGTTATTGGTTTAGCGCGTGGTAATGGAATGACCACAGTACAGATGCTTTTTATCCGAGATAACCACTTACAGGGCAGTCGTAGCTATTTTCCTAAGGTGCCGACAGATACCCCGGACGATGAAGTGCTCAGAGCCTTTTTGTTGCAGTTTTACTTGTCGGATACGGCTGGACGCAAAATTCCAAAGGAAGTGGTTCTTCCCGTCGATATTCAGCCGGACAACGTATTAGCCGAAGTGATGAGTGATGCGTTGTCACAACCCGTCAAACTGCAAAGCAAAGTGAGAGGGGATAAACGTCAGTATCAGTCGCTGGCTCAGAAAAATGCCGTTAATGCGCTGGAAAGCCGGTTAAATCAACAAAGTACAATGAACCGTCGTACTCAGGCATTACAACAAGTGTTGGATTTCGGCGTGCCCATACAGCGTATGGAATGTTTTGATATTAGCCATACTATGGGGCAACAAACGGTAGCCTCTTGCGTGGTGTTTGATCAAAACGGACCTAAAAAGTCTGACTACCGTCGCTATAATATTACCGGCATTACTCCGGGAGATGATTACGCAGCAATGTCAAAAGCTCTGGCTAAGCGTTATGATAACGCCAAAGAACAAGGCAACATACCTGATATATTATTTATTGACGGCGGCAAGGGACAGTTGGCCCAGGCAGAGAATTACTTTAGTGACTGGGGCAAAGAGGCGCCGGTTTTAATTGGTGTTGCGAAGGGAGAGTCGCGTAAACCCGGACTGGAAACTTTAATTATGGCCGGTAGTCACGAGACTATTCCGTTAAGTAAAGACGCCAGCGCGCTACATTTGATTCAACATATACGTGATGAATCACATCGTTTTGCTATAACGGGACACAGACAGAAAAGAGCGAAAGTTAAGAAAACCTCAACCTTAGAACAAATTGAAGGGGTAGGGGCAAGGCGCAGACAAACAATCTTGAAAAATCTAGGTGGATTACAAGAGGTAAAAAACGCTAGTATTGAGAAACTTGCCAGCGTACCTGGTATTAGCCGAGCATTGGCGGAAAAAATTTATTACTCATTTCGTGATGAGTAAAAACAATAAGGAATGAGCGGATAATGAAGTGGAATATCCCTAATATTTTGACCAGCTTTCGGATAGTACTGATACCGGTGTTTCTGGTGGTTTTCTATTTGCCAATGGAAGATGCGCGCTTTTGGGCTGCATTTATTTTTTGGTTAGCTGCAATTACCGATGCGTTAGACGGTTATATCGCCCGCCGCTTTAATCAATTCACTAAGTTTGGTGAGTTTCTTGATCCGGTAGCAGATAAAGCGATGGTTGTTGCTGCTCTGGTGGTAATTGTCGAAGATTACAACTCCGCCTTTATTACTATTCCGGCTTTAACAATGATTTGCCGTGAGCTTATTGTGAGCGCCCTGCGGGAGTGGATGGCACAAAGTGGCAATAGAGCAAAAGTCGCGGTTTCCAATTTAGGAAAGTGGAAGACGGTGGCACAAATGATTGCCTTAATTGGATTGCTCTGGAACGCTAATATTTATATTTATTGGTTATCGATGTTTTTATTCTACGCATCCTTTGTATTAACGGTTTGGTCAATGTGGGAATATTTACGCGGAGCCAGGGGTGAATTGACCAGAAAATAACAGCTTTGCCGTAAATTTGCGCAAACAGTCACTAAATTGATAAAAAGTCATTGACTGAAAATGATTAAACAGTAGAATGCCACGGCAGATGACGGTGCGGGAATAGCTCAGCTGGTAGAGCACAACCTTGCCAAGGTTGGGGTCGCGAGTTCGAATCTCGTTTCCCGCTCCAACGTCAGACTTTCCAGAATACTGTAAAAAGTACCAATACGCGGGAATAGCTCAGCTGGTAGAGCACAACCTTGCCAAGGTTGGGGTCGCGAGTTCGAATCTCGTTTCCCGCTCCAAATTCTGGCGGGTTGGCAGAATGGCTATGCAGCGGATTGCAAATCCGTGGATCTCGGTTCGACTCCGGGACCCGCCTCCATTATTCGAGAACACTTCTATGTAGTGCCCGGGTGGTGGAATTGGTAGACACAAGGGATTTAAAATCCCTCGAAGGTAACTTCGTGCCGGTTCAAGTCCGGCCCCGGGCACCAATTCCGATTAGATTAAACTTCAGTTCCCTTTGAACTATCTTAGTGTTTTCCCCAGCTAACTTTAACTAGTATTGCTGGTCTTACAATCATTCCTCTCGCATTTTGTGGCCTTGCAGAGCAAGGGCGTGCAGCACCGTCAAAACCGTTAGAACTGCCGTCATACCCAGCACAAGACTGGGAGTCGCTCTAAGACATCTGGAGGGTAGCGTTTAGAAGCCGCTTAAGGCTTCTTCCGCCACTCTCCATCGACATTGATGTAAAGGCCTGATTTAGTCAGCTCAATGGCACGCTTTCCGGCTACTAACTCAACATCGGCAACAGCAATGTCGTTCTCGTTAGCAATTCGGGTGTATTCTTTACGGCGAGCCTCGTTAATTTTCTTAACGATTTGCTCAGTAACTTCTGTCGATTCTACTACTCCCAGGTAACCGTCAGCTTTTTCGCCCACCAGGCCTTGTTCCTTCGCTTCACTTAATTGTGCCTTTGCCTGTTGCAAATCTAACTGTTGTGCTTGCGCCAGCGGGCTTGATAAACCAATAAAAGTAACTAATAGCAGCGTCAGTAAATATTTCATAGTTGCATTCCTTTGTCGTTAAAATAAGCCACTGGATTCAGAAATTACATCGTCGAGCGCTTTATCAACTTTGACGTAAATTTGGTGTTCAATCTTAACATTTAGGTTGATAGTAATGGGCTCTTTAGGCGCAGCTACCTGAACAGTTGGGGTACACCCCAAAATAAAAAAAGGTACGCTTACTAGTAAAAACAATTGTCTCATATCATCCCCTGATTAATTGATTTTCTGTTGTACTCGCTTACGAATGGCTTCGTTCAAGCTGTTACTAAGTGTTAGTCCTTTCATCAATGCAGGTAAGTCCTCTTCTAAATTTACGTTAAGTTCTACCGGGCGTCCATTTTCTACCTCAGGGTTTGAGCCCTTTAATTTCACGGCTAAGGTCAACTTACCGTTTTTATCATAGTCGATCACCGTGGACAGCTGCTGATAATAGAAGTTACTAAGAACGCCGGCCAGAGTCTGTAAACTGGGATTATTGCCGGCTACCGACACTAACGCCGATGAATCTACCTGCAAGTGACCACCGGGAGCCAGGGCATTTAAATAACCTCGGTCAACTGTAAACTGGTTAGAGTCCCAGTGCACTGGTATGGTTCCGGAGACATTACCGTCTATCGCGACTTTATTACTTGGGTATTGGCGCATAAGCTCGCCCAGAGAAATTTCTTCGAAAACAACGGGCAGTGCAAACTTGTTGGCCATAGAATAGCTTTGGTTAGGAATACTGATATTTCCGCCAAGGCCTTTTATGCTGTGGCTGGTTAAGTTAAGCGTGGACCGTTTGGGGTTATAAAAGGGTATTTGAGCCCCAAACTTAGCCGTTACAGGGCCTAGCGTAAATCCCTGTTGCACACTACCGATGTAAAGTTGAGCGTTATTAACATGGAGCTGTTCGTTATTGGCATTAAACTGAAAGTTGAGGCTACTATCAACCGCCGATAAAGTATCCGCAACCCAGTCGCTTTGCTGAATATCGACCTGACCGTTATCGAGCTGCCAGCGATTATCATTCCAGTCGAAGTTTACGTCTGCGTGACCATTAATAGTCGCTTTACTGATAACAACCTGAGGCGCGAAGTGCTTGAGTAGCGCATCGAGTTGTGGTGTTTGCTTCCAGTTAAAGTCGTGAATTTTAACCTTACTTTGTAAGCGGTTGGTTGTAATTTCGCTGTGATGTTGTACACGAATGTGCTCGCCAAGTCTAAGTTCTCCGTTACCGATAAGCTTTTGCTGTCGATATTTAAAGTCACTGTTAAAAGCCGCCTTTATTTGAGGTAGCTGATCAAAACTAAGCGCGTCGGCATGAATATTGAGACCAAGCTCAGCGGTAATGTCGTCAGGCTCTGAATATGGATAAAAGATATGTGAGAAATTGACGACTGCATTAGCATCGTTATTTAAGTGAGAGAACTCAATGTGCGTTGGCTCAACGCTTTGGAGCTTGGCAGCCTCATTTGAAACCTGGCCGGAGAATGCTGCTGTAAGCTTATTAATAATCAATGACTGCTCTGCGACAGGTAACGCTACGTTGCGGAGCTGAAGGTTTAAATGATCGAAATCAACTGAGTTAAATTGCCACTGTTTTTGCTCAACGGACAGCTCTGATGAGAGGTTGAGTGTTTCGTTTTTCTTACCTTTAGCAACGGCTTTGGCACTAACAGGCCAGTGAGTTTTAGTTACTGCCTGCTGAATTTTAAGCAGTGGCAATGCAAGCTGCTCATTGCTACTTAACTGCCAGGTTACTGATTCTAATTGTACCGGCAACTCAGGCACGTTTAAGGACATTAGATTGTTGGTTTCGCCATTCAATTCAAGTGTATAGAAGTTAATAATACCTTTACTCAAATTAAGCTGAAGCTTGCCCGATGCAGCGGTGGTGCTATCAGCCGCGACTATTTCAGCGTTATCTTTAACCGACAGCAACAATTCACCCGAAAGGGCGGATGTAATGCTCTCAAGGCTTGTGAATTCAGTATTGGGTGAAAAGTTACCTCGCCATTGTGCACTAATTGGAATTTGCCCGGTGCTTAGACTCTCTGCAACGCGGTGAGCTGCTAGTAAGTAGCTCGCGTTGGCGGTGAGCTGGCCTGAGCTATAGTTGTAATTTGCCTGCAAAGTTGCACTGTCGTGTTGAGCGGAGAGATCAAGACTGCCATTTTCTCGGGTCAGTTGCAGAGAGGCTGTAACAGGCTCCCGGCTGTTAACTTTTAGCTGGAGCGGTTCTCGGTTTAATAACTTAAAAGTCGCTGAAATTGGCTCTGGTAATAATGTTCCTTTTACGCGCAGAGATTTGATATCAAAGCGTTCCGGAACTATGGCCGGCACTTCGGCGGAGAGTATCTGTGTTAGGTTTAGTACGGTTGAGGACTGACTTGCGGAGGACTCTGGTAATGAGTCTATTGTTAACTCCAGCCGCTCAATAACAATGTGATTAATCGATAAGCGTTCAAACTCTATGCTCCAGTCGCTGATACCCAGCGATTTGAGTTGTTGATTCAAATAGGAATAACCTAATAGACCTATAGCGAATGCAATAACTAATATTGTAAGCAGTACGCGCCATAGCTTCATTCAGATATCATTCCCTTTGATAAACGCTAAGTTCCAATTGTAGTCTAATCAATATAACCAGCACTTGGGTTCTCTACAAGTTAGCGTTCTGTATAAAAATTGACCAGCTCATAAAGAGGGTATACTCTATTGTTATAGAAATAGTTGAACCACTTATTCCTAAGTGCCAATTATCATAAGTTTATATAATTAATTGCGCTGACTTCAGGTCTACCCGTTATTTTCTTTGGCTTCTAGTCAGAAATTGCTAGCAAAGGTTAAAGTTCTGTAAAGGCTCTTTTATAGGCTGAGTGACAAAGATAGTCTGAGAGCTGTCTAATAATTCACCTGTAATGGCTTTGATTAACTTGTGACAGGAGCTGACCGTGAGCACGATAACCAATACAGCAGTCAATGTGACGCCGGATAGCCCAGCGTTTCTGGGAAGTAGTAATCCGCTGGAAAATGATGCTCAGTACAGTTATTTCTTTAATGGCTGTTTCATCTATTCGTACAACCATACGACAGGTCGTTGTGCCTGCCTTACTGAGCTCGATGTTGCTACTACCACAGTTAAGCCTTACGGATTGGTCGATAAGCATTACGTTGTTATCGGTGATAAGGCATTTCGTTCTGTCACACAAGCTCAAAAAGCCAGAAGTAAAGTGTCTGTCGCAAATGCTTCTAATGATAATAGCCCGGGTAAACATCCGGCACTTCCTACCATCGAGCAATTGTCTCCGATAAAATCGTTAGCCAGGATAGAGGAATGGTTTAGTACGGACTTTGAAGCTAAATGGGAAGCCTACAGAGAAACCCCTGAATTTTACAACCTGATTCAATACTACCTGGCGCTTAGCTGCGACGCTTATAAACAAAAAGCGGACACAGCATTTTTGGATGCAGGAATTGAGTTCTATTTAAGTATGGCCCATTACAGTTGGTTAAACCCATCTGTTCTGCATAATGCGGCCTGTGTTTACTGGTTAGCCGGTGAGCAGGAGAATGCTCTCGATTGCATAGAGTTAGCTCTTAACTTCCGTTATTCAGGTATGGGCAGTTTATTAGCAGATGAAGACCTTCAGGGGCTTAGAAAAACCCGAAGGTTTCGTCAGCTTTCACGGAAGTACGAAGCACTTAAGCCTCGGTTTAATTACGTAACACTTGAGTTATTTGAAGTGTTTGAAAATTTTTCAGTGCAACAACCTGAATCTTTTGTCCGGTTCATGCGCAGTCATCTTTTAACCAATTTCCGGTTTTACGATATATCGGATTTAAGCGCCCGCATTGACGGTAGCGAAGATGAAGATGAGCGTGAGTACTGGCAACGTCTTGCAGCATTCAATAACAGTTATCTTTACAAGTATATGTTGATTGATGAGCCTATGGACCTTTTAACGGAGCAGGGCAAGACTAACTACCAACGTTTTCAACAGTACCGGCATTATCGAGTACTGAACCCTATTGTATTTGCCCGAATTTCAGAGCAGCTCTTTCATCATGCTCATTACTGGGCCAGCAGGCATCAGGGTGTCTTTAATGAAAGAGACCAAGCATTACTGTCGCAGAGCTTTCAGCTATTTGAAGAGTTTAGTGTTGCGACGGAAAGCCTGTGTTTTGAAAAAAGAAATGAGCTTATGGAGAAGGCTAAGAGCTATGATATCCACCACTATATGCAGAACTTAAAGCGCTTTTAATTATTCTGCCTGACGAATGGTCAGGTTAACTCTGCAGCGCCCTGTAACGGGGTGAATGCCGTCTTTAAGCTGCTGTACCCCATGATACCGGAGTCTGTCACTCCCACCCCAAACTAAAGCATCCGTGTGTTGAAGCTGAAACTTCTGGTATTTTTCCGAACGCTTAAAACCACCCCATAAAAAGTTAACCGGTAAGCCAAAGGAAAAAGAAACGATAGGCTTTGTAAAGTCCGCCTCATCTTTATCCTGATGCAGGCCCATTTTTGTGCCGGGTAAATAAACATTAATAAGGCAGGAGTCTGGTTTGAAATTTTCAAACCCCGCAAGTGTTGCCGCTTCTATTGCTTTAGTTTTAATGAGAGAGGGCATTTGGGGCCAGGGTGCTTTGGTGACTGGGTCAATCTTTTGGTACCGATAGCCCCGGCTATCGCTCAGCCAGCCATACTCGCCGCAATTACTGCTTTTAACCGACATTTTATGCCCGGCGGGCGTTTGTAAGTGACGTAAGGGAGCGCTCTTTAAGACACCGCGAACGTCAGTTAGCAAAGCATCGTCACTTTTAGCTAAAAACTGATGAAACAGCGTTGCCTGTTCACTAATATTTGAACGCAGTGGTTCAGAACCCAGGTTGCCGAATAAATCTAGAGAGGTCATGTTATGTCTTTGCTAAAGATAAGCTCATTAGAATGCGATCTTCACTAGGTCCTAAGTAATCTTTAATAGAATCAGTCGCCTGAAAGCCAAACCCTTCATATAAACAAACGGCGGATTTATTTTCCGGGGAAACGCTCAATTCAAGGCGTTTATAATGAAGTGACTGGGCAAGCAAAATAGACTGCTGCAGTAATTCCTTACCCAATCCCTGTCCCTGAAAGCTTTTTCCAATAAGCAAGGACATAAGTGCTAAAGCGTTGTCAGCCAGAGGGACCATAAGGCTGTAGCCAGCCACTTTGTCATCAACTTTAAGTGATAAAAATGTGTCGCGCCACTGTTGCAAAGCCTGATAAAAAAATAGAGGAGGGTAGGCCTGGTTTGAGTAGAGCTGCTTTTCCAGAAACGCCATTCTGGCAATGTCATCATAAACCGTTTTGGCGATGGAGAACTCATTCTCATTGTGATCAGTTGCTGCTAGCGAACCGACACACAAACGACAGTCTTCCTCGATGGGGGCTGAGGCTTCGACATAACGTAGTTTATGAGATGCTCGTTCACGGTTACTGGAAACCTGGTATATACGTTCTCTGGAAGCTTTTTCCTCAGTCATGGCGCTTTACCCGGCGTTTGCCGTTAATCATAGGGCGGATAAGCTCTATTTTACCCAAATAAGCGGTAATAAATACGGCAATAATGTGAATAATTACGAGCGCAAAAATGATGTTGGCGGATATACCGTGCAATGAGGTTAAAAAGCTGTCTCCATATAGCGCATCCACCTCTTCACGAAGAAAACCGGTAACAGCCTGAACTAAAAACAAAGCAAGTATAGAAAACACCATAAGGCCACCGAGTGGATTATGGCCCTGAGTCTGCTTAACCTCTCCCTCTTTCAGTTCATGAAGATGTTTTTTTATAGCAGAAAAGGAGGGGAGAAAACTTTTAAAGCGCGCATTAGGAGGCCCAATAAAGCCCCAGACAATACGAGTCATAACCAAAGCTGCGGCAGTATAACCTACTGCCTGATGGATGCTGCTGCCATGTTCGAGGAAAAAATAGTTCAGACAAAAGCACAGTACCAATAACCAATGAAAAGCTCTTATAAACTTATCCCAAATGATCATTGGCACTGCCTTTATTGCTTTTATTCAGTTTCTTGCTTAACAATACTGCCATCTACAGGATTAAAGTAGATTTCAACTTTCTGCTTATTCTGGTTAAACCCGTAAATTTCATAACAGTTTCCATCGGTTACTTTAAACTCGTTTATTTCATAACCTTGCTCTTTCAACGAGCTCTGAAACTGCTCCTGATCCAACCAGTTTTCTTTAGGCTCCATAGTGCACTGCGTCATTCCTGATTCAGGACTGCCGCAAGCTGAAACAAAGAGTCCCGTAGCCGCAATAGCCGATAGTTTAAGAAGTTGTTTTCTCATTTGACCTCCAGTTGAATAGAACTTAAGACTAAATGTAGCAACTTCAGACAGATAACGCTAATTCATCCGGAGGTTAAAACGGTAAAGCCCAACTTAACCAAAAGAAGTCGAGTCCGTCGTTAGGCCGTTTGATATCAGCGTTTGAATAGTGGGTATACCCCAAGGCGATACGAGCAGTAGAGCTGCGGTTGTATTGCCAGGAGAGTGATATTCTGTCCTCAAATTGAAATTGGGTTGATAAGCGGCGATTACTTATTTGTGTTTTGTCGAAATAACTGCCACCTATACCGGCTTCTATGAATAACGGTCGCTGAACCCCTGCTATGTGCCAGGAAAGAATCGGGCTGATAGTAAAAGCCGTTATATTATCTTCTGTATTGTTTGAGTCCTGCCAGTGGTTTAAAGCCGCTTCGACATGAAGTTTTGGTGAGCCAATCCATGTCGGCAATTCGACCGGTACGTTTGTTACCCTGTAACCAGCCCTGACGCCCCTTAGCTGATCCGCAGAATAAGCTCCGGTAAAATGAATTTCGTCAGCAAACGATGGGAAATTTAAGATTAACAGTACAACCAGTGATGCTATACGCCACATATCACTCTCCAATAATAAAAAAGAGTAATATTTTACATACAAACATGAATGTATGTAAATAAGGGCGTCACCGTTAATTTATGAAATGATTAGCTGCAACCATTTTATAAAAGCAACAAGGGCAACAGGCTGTCGTTGTCGTTTACGGTAGTAAACACTTAATGGGTACTGACAGGGGCGGGCGAAATCATTATACACTTTTAAGTTAGACAGACCGGGCGTGATAAGGCTGCTGTCGATAAGTGCAACGGCCTGCTCTGCTGCCGATAAGTCCAGGGACATTTGTACGTCGTTACAGTGGATCATGCGTGTAGAGCCTAGTTGCTGGCTATAAGCTTTCAACATAGCTTGATGATCCGGGTTATCCGGGTTGATTAACCAGGGTAAATGAAACGGGCTTTCATTCGTCTGAATAGCTGAAACTGGTACCAGCTGGTTTTTCTGTAATGCAACAGACTGAATGTTTTTGTCCATTGTCTTTCCATACCCAATGGCGAGATCCCAGCTTTGATGCTGTATTGCTGACGCCATCTCCGCGGAACTTTCATTAACAAAGTGCTCATTACAACGACTAAAACTCAGTTGTATGTGAGGATACAACGAATGAAAGTCTGCAAGCTTTCCGGCAAGCCAGAAACGCAGTCGCTCGGAACTGATTGCGACAGTTAGCTGTGTTGTTGTATTGTCACTAAGGTTCCGGGTGCGCTCTATGGTTCGTTCCAGTTGTTCAAATATTTGCTCAATTTGTGGTGCAAGCTCAAGACCGACCGGAGTCAGTGAATGAACTCGGTTGTCGCGTTGAAATAAGCGAACTTCAAGTTGCTCTTCGAGAGTTTGTATTTGCCGTGTCACCGCGGACTGAGTGACGCCAAGCTCCTGGGAGGCTTGCTTAAAAGAGCCGCTTCTGGCTGCGACATCAAACACTCTCAGTGCATTTAATGAGGGGAGTTTCGTGTTTTTCATATTGATTAATAGTAATCTGTAATTAATAAAAAGTAACTTTGATTCTGGCAGTTAAAGTGTAAATACGCAATAAGGAGTTTGTGTTGTCTTACTGGAGTGAGTTTTCAACCATTGCCTTGATTCATCTGTTCGCGGTTGCAAGCCCTGGCCCTGATTTTGCGGTCGTATCACGTTATAGCTTAAGTTTTGGGCGTAAGGCAGGTTACTGGGTGAGTCTTGGAATAGCCGCAGGAATTGTCATTCATGTGACTTATTCACTTGTTGGCGTTGCGCTCATCATTCACCAGACAGACTGGTTATATCAAACCCTGCTTTGTGCAGGTGCATTGTACTTAGGTTTTATCGGAACTCAGGCAATTAAAGCCAAGCCAAGAAAAGACATGTCGGACAGCGAGCTTGCCTCTACTCAACCACGTAAGCGTAAAGCCTTTATCGTTGGTTTTATTACCAATGGTCTCAATGTGAAGGCAACAATTTTCTTCTTAACCCTATTTACTACTATTATTGCGCCGGAAACACCTTTTAGTATCCAATTTGGGTACGGCGTGTACCTTATCGTTGCAACTGGGCTGTGGTTTTTGTTTTTAACCTGGCTACTTACTCAGCCCCGTATTTTTAAAACACTCTGGCACTACAGCCACTGGGTAGATCGCACCATGGGCGCTGCATTAATTTTGCTTTCACTGAAGTTATTGTGGGAATGGGCCAACCTGATTGAGCTTATCGGATAAGGCGTTTCAGGTTATACTGGTTGCAGTTCTTAAAGAAGAGATGAGAAAAGCTCACTATGCAGTTATTTGTGAATGATTTGACCGTTATTGATTGCTCTTACTTATGCCCTGAGAGGGGAATAGTCGGTGAGAGCTGGATTGTTGATATCGTGCTGGATGGCGCGTTAAATGAGCAATCTATGGTGCTGGATTTTGGTCGTGTGAAAAAGCAAGTTAAAGCCATTATCGATAATTCGGTTGATCATAAGTTGGTTGTGCCGGCGGAACACCCATACACAAAAGTCACGCATAACTCCGACGACAGTGCTAACTGGGTTGACTTTGTGCGCCCGGAACAGCGCTCTATCCATTTGTTCTGTCCTGCGGATGCCTTTGCTTTTATCGATGCGGAAGTTGTCTCCATTGAAACGGTTACTGACTACCTTAAAGCCGTCATTAAAAGAGAGTTGCCGGTCAACGTTGAAGGGCTTAGCTTGTTTTTACGGCCTGAGAATATTGATGGTTTTTATTACCACTACACTCATGGTCTGAAAAAGCACGATGGAAATTGCCAACGTATAGCCCATGGCCATCGCTCAAAAATCCAGATTAAGCTGGATAACATACGACAGCCGGTACTTGAAAAAGAGTGGTCAGATAAGTGGCAGGATATTTATTTAGGTACAACGGAAGATGTTTGCACTCGTAGCAATCTTCAACTATCTGGCGCTGCCAGTGATTTGAGCTCTGATTCCAGCCACACCTTTTATAGCTATACTGCTGATCAGGGCCTGTTTGAACTTGTGGTTCCTAATGCAGAAAACTTCGTTATTGATACCGACTCAACCGTTGAATGTATCGCGGATTATTTAGTTGAAGAAATAAAATCACAAAACCCTGATAAAAAAGTCGAAGTTCGTGCGTTTGAAGGGGTTGGGAAGGGAGCCATTGCCTATGCGTAGAACAATTACCGCTTTTATTTTGTCGCTTTGCTCAATAAACGCTGCATTGGCGGACGAACCTATTGAACTGGAGATAAAAGGGCCATTGACTCAGGGAGCGCTTATTTTGGCTAAATCTGAGCCCGGCGTTACTGCCACTTTGAATGGCGAACCTCTGCAAGTTACCGAGCAGGGTTATATTGTTTTTGGTTTCGCACGAAAAGCTCCGCTGGAAAACACCTTAATAGTTAAGAAAGGTGACAGCACAATAACCAAAGAGCTCACGTTAACGCCTCGTGAATATAAAATTGACCGTGTCGACGGAGTGCCTCAAAAGACGGTAACACCAGATCCCGCACAGGTTAAAAGGGCAAGAAAAGAAGCAGAGAAAGTTTGGGTAGCGCGGCAAAAAGAAACGCAGAGAACAGACTTTCTAACCCCAGTCGTTAAACCTGCAAAGGGGCGTATTAGTGGTGTTTACGGAAGTCAGAGAGTTTTTAACGGAGAACCTCGTAACCCGCATTATGGTGAAGATATCGCAGGGCCGACGGGTACTCCGGTAAAAGCCCCTTGGCCAGGTGAGGTGGTGTTAGCTGAACCCGACTTATTCTATTCGGGCGGCACAATTATTATTGAGCATGGCTATAAAGTCACGACCACTTACTTGCACTTGAGCGAACTTAACGTGGACGTTGGCGACAAGGTTAAGCAGGGCGAGTTAATCGGTGCTATTGGTGCTACCGGTCGTGCAACCGGGCCTCATCTTGACTGGCGGGTTAACTGGGGAAATGAACGACTCGATCCAGCGTTACTTCCCCAGCTTTATCAAGACTAACCGGAAGGCGTTAGCCAGCCTTTCAACTTATCTGGTTGTTTCACGCTTAACAGGTAACTGCTTTTCGCGGGCTCCAGCCAGGTAAGCTCCAGGGTCATCAATTCATCTCTTCGGAATGCATGAACCGTTACTGTATCCCCGGGAACGTAGCGTTCAAGAATGGTTTTTATGGACTGCTCATTTACCTGCAAGTGATCAACCGCAATAATTCGGTCTCCGGCTGACAGCCCTGCATGATAGGCGCTCTCGTCGTGGTAAACATTGATGATTTCCAGCCCTTGTGCAGATGCTTTATATTTCGCGCCGAAGTTTACTTTGGCTGGCTGATCGGCTGCCTTGCCTCCACTGCTGTTATCATCTACTGGTACTTGTCGTTGAACGTCGATACCGAAGTTTTTCAGCAACTCGATAAGAGGTATGGAATCCTTATTGTATAGCGCGTCCTTTAAGAAGTCGGAAACATCAATGCCAGGATAATGATTGAGCCAACTCAGAACAGTATCATCGGCTGTGCCAATTGAGGTTTTACCGAATTCGTGCCACAGGTCTTTCATGACGTTGCCCAGAGTTAACTTATGCTCAGATTGCAGGCGTAACATTAAATCCAGACTTAAAGCAATTAATGCACCTTTAGCGTAATAACTGACAATGCTGTTAGGTGCATTTTCGTTCTGTTGATAAAACTTAGTCCACGCCAGAAAACTCGACTCGGTAACACTTTGTTGATACTGACCCGCGCCTCGTTCAACTCTTGAGAGCGTATCACCAAGCACTTTTAAATAGCGCTTTTCATCAATGATACCGCTGGCATGAAGCAAATAGTCATCAAAATACGACGTCATTCCTTCGTAGAACCAGAGCTGCTCGGTATAGGACTCTTTATCCAATTGATACGGCAGAAACGCTCGTGGCTTTAAGGTTTTTATATTCCAACTGTGAAAGTACTCATGGCAACAAAGGCTCAGAAAAGTTTGATAGTTGTCATTCATTTCATATTGATGAGCACTGATAAGATCTTTACGACTGCATAGTAGGGCAGTTGAGTTTCTATGCTCGAGTCCACCGAAGCCGTTACCGACAACCATGGTCAAAAATGTATAAGACTGGAAGGGGGCTTCGTCGAACATTTGCAATTGGGTTTCACAAATACGAGCAAGATCAGCGGTCATCCTTGAGGTATCCGCGAAGTGCCGGCCACTTAAAACAAAGGAATGTTTTATCCCATGAGCGATAAATTCCTCAATGGTCAAGTCACCGATTAAAAACGGATAATCAATTAGAGCGTCGTAGTTTTCCGCCTGAAATGTTCCCCATGAGTGTGCTTGTCCATTTTTTCTTGGCATACCGGTTGCCACTTTCCACTGAGGTGCTTCAGGTGGCGCGTGAAGATGCAGTTCACAGGGAAGATCGGTCTGTCCTTCAACTGCCAGACATAAACTTGTGTTGTTAAAGAACCCCTGGAACTGATCAAGGTATGCGGAGCGAACAGACAAGTCCCAGGCGTAGACTTGATAATGGACAGTAATCGGGTGGTTTGATTTGTCGAGACGCCAACGATTCTTTGCTATTTGCTCAATCGTTAACTCTTGTCCGTTACTTTCAGCATGCAGCCCAATGATGTGCTTACTAAAGTCTCGTATTAAGTAACTGCCCGGGATCCAGTTCGGTAACCAAAGTTCTTGTTCGTCAACCGCTCGTTCAATAGTGAGCGAGACATTAAATAAATGCCCGTGTAAATCGATGGGGGTTATATCGTAAGCGACCAAGGGACTCTCCTTTGCTTGACACAGCCAGACAACTAGCGATCATAGTAACATATCGATTCATCTCAAAGAGACCCCTATGACAAGCAAAATTTCGGAGCTCGTAACCGGTCAAAGAATAGAAGTTCAATTAGCCAGCTCAAATGTCCCGGCTCGTTTTTTCTCAGAGTTTATAGGTGCAGTTAATGACCGCTGGGTCATTATTAATATGCCGGACGTACGCAAATACAAGGATGTTCGAGATTTTTTGCAAGAGAAAACGCCAGTTATTGTTCGTTTTGTACTCGAAAATGAAAATGGAGAGATCTGTGCTTTTCGTAGCGAGGTAAGTTACGTCATATCACATCCAACAAAAATGCTTTTCATTTTGTGGCCTAACCAGATAGAGCACAGGGTCATTCGAAAAGGGCGTCGGTTTGACGCACTTTTGCCTGCCGAGGTAGCCGGACAGTCGGTTAGCGGTGACGAAGTGTCGTTTAAAGGCCATGTGTTAGATGTCTCAGAGAGTGGCTGTCGGTTAAAGCATGAAAAACCGGACGGTAAGCTGGAAGAACTATGGGAAAATGGCAGTAAAATTGTTCTGAATATAGAGCAAAAAAGAAATGGTGATCTCACCCTTAATGCAATAGTCCGACAAGTAAAAGTGCTTGAGGGTCAGGTTGAATTAGGTGTGCAGTTTATGGGGAATCAAAAAGAACAGGTTAACTCACTTTTCTCCGGTAGCTTAGTTGATATTGATGAGTTATCGAGATTAGAGTCTTCAGCGCGATGAAAAAACCGATAAAAACACAATGGCAGTTACTGATGGACAATCGTAACCGCTTTTTCTGGTTGCTGCAGGCTGGTGGCTGGATAGGCTACGCATTAGTGAATTATATTGGTTCACTAATGCATGAAATGCGAGACATATACACCTTGATCATTATTCTTGGTGCCTATGCTGGTTTTTTGATGACAATCCCTCTGCGGTATTTGTATCGCAGAATATGGGAGCTGCCGCCACCTTTGATGGTTCTTATCGCAATTGGTGTCTCATACATTACAGCGGTAGCCTGGGCCATTGTTGATAACGCAACCTATTGGGAAATTTACAAATTTGGCTTTCGGCCGGACAGTCCTTTTTTCTATTTAAAAAACAGTTTGGCTAAGTTCTACATTGTTCTTAGCTGGAGTGGATTGTACTTTGGCATTAAGTACTATCAGATGCTGCAAGAAGAAAAGCAAAAAGCGTTGCTTGCCTCGTCTATGGCGCATCAGGCACAGTTAAAAATGCTGAGGTATCAGTTAAACCCACACTTCTTGTTCAATACCTTAAATGCGATATCGACACTGATTCTGCTAAAAGACAATGAAAAAGCCAATTTAATGGTGAATAAACTTAGCCGTTTCTTACGTTTTTCATTAGATAATGAGCCGATTAAAAAAGTCACGCTAGAAAAAGAAGTTGATGCGCTGTTGCTGTACCTGGATATCGAGAAAGTGCGTTTTGACGAGCAGCTTGAAATTGATATTCATTTGTCCGATGAGACAAAACACGCGTTGGTTCCAAGTTTGATTTGCCAGCCTTTGATTGAAAACTCAATAAAGTACGCTATTTCTAACGTTGAGGGTGTTGGGCGAATAAGAGTGCGCTCGTGGGCTGATAATGGCAATTTGATACTCGAAGTTTGTGACAACGGTCCCGAAATACAAACAGACCCTGAAAAGCTTTTCCGTAAAGATGGTGTGGGACTCAATAACACTCGACAACGATTAAAATCTTTATACGGCAAGCATTATCGTTTTGAGATGCTCAAAGGTGAAGAAAGTGGTCTTTGTGTTCGCATTACTATTCCGATCGAAACGGTGGAGAATCAATAATGAATCGATTGAAAACCTTGGTTGTTGACGATGAGTCACTTGCCAGAAAAGGTTTGGCTATTCGTTTAAAAGAATTTGAGCAACTGGAGCTGATGCCCGAGTGTAAAACCAGTCGAGAGGCTGTGGAAATTATTGTAAAAGAAAAGCCCGATTTGATTTTTCTTGATATTCAAATGCCTGGCCTTAATGGATTTGAAGTGTTGAAAGCGGTTAAGGAGCAAGGGCAGGACTTGCCTATTGTGGTTTTTGTAACCGCTTATGATGAATATGCGATAAAGGCATTTGAAGTCAGGGCACTGGATTACTTGTTAAAGCCCGTGGATGATGCTCGCTTAGCGGAATGCGTTAAACGTGTGATAAGTGAGCATCAAAATGTCAATGACGAACAGCAGAGTAAATTAATCAGCCTTGTAGCTGAGGTGACCGGGCAGGACGCTGACACCTTGCTGGAAAGGTTGTCAGCAGGAGAGAACATTACTGCTGATGAATATCCGGATTACATTGCAATAAAAGATAGTGGCGAAATTACTCGGGTGGCGGTTAAAGATATCAAGTGGGTTGATGCCGCAGGTGACTACATGTGCATACATGCCGGAGACGAGACCCACATACTGCGTCGTACCATGAAAGAGCTGGAACAGGACTTAAACCCTAAGTTATTTCAACGGGTTCACCGCTCAGCTATCGTCAATATAAAACAGGTGGAGAAGTTGTGTAACCAGCAAAATGGTGAGTATCATTTACAATTAAAAAATGGTCAAAAACTGAAAGTCAGCCGTAGTTATAAAGACCGTATTAAACAACTTATTCTGAGCTGAACATGTATCGACTGACAGGCGTGCTTACCGTTCTTATTTTTATTGCTGGTTGTACAGCTAATATAGGCTATCAGTTTGCTGATACTCTGGTGGAGTGGAAGGTAAAGGACTACGTTGACTTGAACGGTGAACAACAAGAGCTGCTATCAGAAAAAGTCGATGAACTTCATCAGTGGCATGCTCAGACACAGCTTCCTTTGTACCGCAAGGAACTAAAAGCATTGCGCGATAAGGTTAAAGAAAAGTCGTTAACACAAAACGATATTGGTGATTTTGAAGATACTTTATGGGCTTTTTGGGAAAACGTACTCATAAAAATTGAGTCCGAAGCCGACTTACTCGCAACACTTTCTGTAAAACAGCGCCAGCAACTGGTAAGCCGACTAGAGGAAGCTCAGGAAGAACGCTATCAGCGTTTGAAAGAAGATAAAGAACAGAGTGACATACTACGACGTCTTGATCGCATTTCCGACGTTGAGGAAGATTTAGAGGATATCCTCGGTGACTTAACAACAGAGCAAGATAAGTTATTGCGTAGTTGGGTAAGTGATTCACCCCGGCTACGGGAGCCTTGGTTAAGTTACCGTGCAAGCTGGATAACCGAATTTGAAAAGGCGCTACTGAAACAGCCTGTTGATGAAGAAAGGATGTCGTCTTTAATCCTTGATCCTAAACAACTCAGAAGTGAGTCTTTTCAACAGAAATCAGAAGAAAGCAGTGAACTGCGAAATAAATTTCTTTGGGATATGTATCAAAGTTTGACTCAGGAACAGCGTAAGAATGTGATTAAAAAGGCCGATGAATATATCGACCTTCTCGATTCGTTAATTAAAGATTTTAGTAACTAGCGCACTTCAATAATTTTACAGGTGTTACTTGAGCCTACGGTTTCCATAACGTCACCATGAGTGAGTATGACTAAATCACCCGCTTTAATGTGACCACTCTTTTTAACCACTTCGATAGCTTCAGTGATTGGGTTTTCTACACTGGTGGAATCAAAGTTTATAGGATAGACACCACGATAAAGCGCTGACTTATCGCGGCTGTGAGAATGGCGCGATAAGGAGAATATTGGCAGGTGCGATGTAATACGGGACATTAACTTGGCAGTAAAGCCCGATTCTGTCAGAGCAATAATAGCGGTTACACCATTGAGATGTGTGGCAGCGTACATTGCAGACATTGCTGTAGCCTCAGTGATACTGGAAAACATTTCTTCCAGATCCTGATGGCGCAGTTGAGCTGAAGGGTGTGTTTCAGCACCGAGACAAATATCCGCCATTGCTTTAACGGTTTCTATTGGGTGTTTTCCTGCAGCGGTTTCAGCTGACAACATAACGGCATCTGTGCCATCTAATACTGCGTTGGCAACATCCATTACCTCAGCACGAGTTGGCATAGGGTTTTCGATCATCGACTCCATCATTTGAGTCGCTGTGATAACAACGCGATTTAATTGACGAGCACGAGAAATGATCTGTTTTTGCTTACCAACTAATTGTGCATCACCAATTTCAACACCTAAGTCACCACGGGCAACCATAACAGCATCAGAAGCTCTGATGATATCGTCTAAAGCATGCTCGCTGGCGACAGCTTCTGCGCGTTCTATTTTTGCGCACAACACGCCTTGCCCGCCAGCTTCTCGCAGTAGGTGACGTGCCTGATTTATGTCGTCTCCGGAGCGGGGGAAAGAAACCGCGAGGTAATCGACACCAATTTCTGCGGCCAACTTTATATCGGCATAATCTTTTTCAGTTAATGCCGCGGCTGATAAACCACCGCCCTGACGGTTGATGCCTTTATTGTTGGAGAGAAGGCCTCCAACGGTCACTTCTGTCATTACCTGATTGCCGTTAATTTCTTCAACTTTTAATTGAATACGGCCGTCGTCAAGTAACAGAATATCGCCTGGGCTAACGTCATTAGGTAGGTCTTTATAGTCCAGCCCGACTCGATTTTGGTCACCACTGTCTTTTTCGAGCTCAGCATCTAAAATGAACTTATCGCCGACGGATAACGTAATTTTACTTTGTTGAAAACGTGCTACGCGAATTTTGGGACCTTGAAGATCTCCCAGGATGGCAACATGTGCTTCCAGTTCGCGTGCTATTTTTCTGACCATTGAAGCTCGGTGTTTGTGATCGTCTGCATTACCGTGAGAGAAGTTAAGGCGAACGACATTAGCACCAGCTCTGATAAGTTCTCTGAGAGTTTCCTCAGAGTCAGTGGCCGGTCCAAGAGTGGTCACAATTTTGGTACGACGAAGCATGCAAAACCTCAGCAAAAATTAGCCATGAATGTTAGCTTAAGTTTAGCATACGCAGTATGACAGTAGTACGAAATTTAATTGAAAGATAAAGAGGTTAGTCCTTTATGAGTGAGCATAACTGGGAAGACAAAAGCGAGCAGGAGTGGCGTGAATTGCTAGGCGATGAAGCCTATTACGTCTTAAGAGAAAAAGGCACGGAAAGGCCTTTTTCCGGTAAGTATCTAAGTTGTGATAAAGAGGGCATATACCGGTGCGCGGGCTGTGGGCAAAAACTTTTCGACGCGAACCACCAATTCGATGCACACTGCGGTTGGCCAAGCTTCGATAAGGCAATACAAGGTTCAGTTGACTACGTAAAAGATGCAAGCCATGGGATGATAAGAACTGAAATACTCTGCAGCCGCTGTGGTGGTCATCTGGGCCACGTGTTTGATGACGGGCCCACTGAGACGGGACAGCGCTATTGTGTTAACTCTCTTGCTATGCGTCACGAAGACGATGAGTAATCACCGCGAAAGTTTCCTTCTTTAATCTTTTCAACAATGTCTTCGGCTTGCTCGTCCCACTGTTCGTATTGTTCTTCGCTGGCATTAACAATGTTCTTCATACTGTTCTTTTCCAGGTTGTCCTGACCAAGCTGCCAGGCAACCTGAGACCATATATAGGCTTGAGACCCGTTACCTTCTTTCAGGTACATGGAGACTAAGGTTGACGGTATTTCAGGGTTAATACGCTCACCTGGTGTATATAGCCGTAATGCACTGTAGAGAAGCTCGAATGTTTTTTGTGAGTCCTGCTTTGTATAGTAAGTGGCCAGGGCCAACTTCAGTTCAGGCGTCTCCATTTGCGGAGTACCCTCTAGTGACAGGAGCTTTTGTAAAGCCTGGTCGTTTCCTCGGTTTGACCAATGCCAATATAACCAAAGCGGGTGGTCGGAACTGGCCGTTTTATCGGCTAACTTTTTAATGTTTTTTTGCGAGTTGATGTAGGCTTCAATACGATTTGATTGTTTTTGTTTGAGCTTTTTGTGCTCAATAGTTGAAGCTAATTCCATACATTGGGCGTACTCTTGCAGATCACGCATTAAAAAGTACTGGTTTTCACTGGTATCTTTCTGATGTCGCTCGTAACGACTGAATATAAGTTGTCGGCGCTCCGAGTTACACCAGTTATCGTCATTTAAGTCACTGCACATTGCGGGGTTGGACTGGCAAATTTCACGTACAGTTGGTTTTCCTTCAACACAACCGACGAGGGCAACGACAGCACTTGTAATGGCGATTCTTTTTAACATAGGCTTCAACATTTAATTAGTGAAATACGATTGTTTCTTAAAATTGGCTTCATGCCAAGCTTTTCAGTACAATATCGCGGTTTTTAAAGCGTAGCATTTTAATTAGCTCACTGACATTAGCATAGAGGACAGGGCTCACTATGAACTCTAACCAGCAAGATCCAACCTTATCAAGTTGGCAGGAACGCCAGGAATTCGCCGAGCAAATGCAACCGTTGCTTGGTAAGTTGTACCGAAACTTCGGTGTCGAAATTTTAGTTTACGGACGTTCATTATTGAATGTATCAACTATCAATATCATTAAGGCACATCGTCTTATTCTTCGTCACGAAGGGCAGAAAGTTCGCTTACGTGAAAGCTTTCCTTTCCTGCAGGCTATGGCAGAACTGAAGCTGTCACCAGCCCGAGTTGATTTGGGTAAACTTGCCTATGGTTATTTGTTTGGTGGCAAAGGCGATAACTTGTCGGTTACTGAGTATGTTCAGCGTGAATTAGCGGACATCATCGACTCGGAAGATAACATTGAGCCGCGCGATGTCGTTCTATATGGTTTTGGCCGTATCGGTCGTTTGCTGGCGCGTTTACTTATTGAGCGTAACGGTGCGAACAATAAAATGCGCCTACGTGCAATTGTTGTTCGTGGTGGCCGTGACGGAGACTTAGAGAAACGGGCAAGTTTATTACGTCGTGACTCTATTCATGGTTTGTTCAACGGTTCAATCACCGTCGATCACGAAAACCAGAGCATAAAAGCCAACGGCACTAATATTAAAGTCATTTACTCAGACGGCCCTGATCAAGTTGACTACACCCAATACGGTATTGATAACGCAATCGTTATCGATAACACAGGTATTTGGAAGGATGAAGCCGGGTTAGGTCTGCACCTTAAGTCAAAAGGTGTGAATAAAGTTCTTCTGACTGCACCATCAAAAGGTGACATTAAGAATATCGTATTCGGTGTTAACGACAATATGATTGAAGACAGCGATAGCATCGTTTCAGCTGCAAGTTGTACAACGAATGCGATTACACCTGTTCTTAAAGCCTTGAATGATGAGTATGGGATTCGTAACGGTCACGTTGAAACGGTGCATTCGTATACAAACGATCAAAACTTGATTGATAACTATCATAAAGCCGACCGTCGCGGTCGCTCTGCGCCATTAAACATGGTTATTACTTCTACAGGTGCTGCTAAGGCCGTTGCAAAAGCACTTCCTGAAATGGAAGGAAAGCTGACAGGAAACGCTATTCGTGTACCAACACCGAACGTTTCAATGGCTATCATGAATTTGAACTTTGAAAAATCGACTAACCGTGATGAGTTGAATGATTATCTGCGTCAGGTAGCGTTGCATTCAGAGTTGGTTAATCAGATAGACTATACCGCCTCAACTGAAATTGTTTCGTCGGACTTAGTGGGCTCACGTCATGCTGGTGTTGTCGACTCTCAGGCGACCATCGTAGAGGATGACAGGGCTGTACTGTATGTTTGGTATGACAACGAATTTGGTTACAGTTGCCAGGTTGTACGTGTAGCAGAAGCTATGGCTGGGCTAAAAGTACCTAATTTACCAAAATAATTGAAAAAGCGCCTTTAAGGCGCTTTTTTTCTAGTATTTCTTATTTAACAAAGCAAAGGGTGACGTATGCATATCACTGCAAACTTTGACAGTGGCAATATTCAGGTTATCAGCGCAAATAATGCAGATGATATCCGTCTGGCAATCAGAAAAGATCACCAATCCGACTTTTACCAATGGTTCCATTTTAAGTTATTTGCTGAGGCAGGCGAAGAGCATGTAATGACAATAGAGAACGCATCTGGTTCAGCTTACCCTGACGGTTGGAAAGGTTATCAGGCGTTAGCTTCCTATGATCGTGAAACCTGGTTCCGTGTGCCGACTGAGTATAATGGTAAAGAGCTGGTTATTCGTCATACACCTGAGCAGGAAAGTGTTTATTACGCCTACTTCATTCCGTATTCTTATGAGCGTCATCAGGATCTTATCCAATCTGCTCAGCAGTCTATCGATTGCTACCATGAGCTACTGGGTGAAACCATCGACGGTCGTGAGTTGAACCTACTGGTAATTGGCGAGCCGGATGAGAGTAAAAATACCATTTGGGTAACGGCTCGTCAGCATCCGGGTGAGTCAATGGCCGAATGGTTTATGGAAGGCTTTATTACTCGCTTATTGGACGACGAAGACGGCGTAGCTCGCAAATTGCTTGATGAGAACGTATTTTATGTCGTGCCGAATATGAACCCCGATGGCAGCGTCCGTGGTCATCTGAGAACCAACGCCGTAGGTACTAACCTGAACCGTGAATGGGCTGAGCCTAGCCTGGAAAAAAGTCCGGAAGTTTTCTACGTGCTAAAACGCATGCAGGAAACGGGCGTTGACATGTTCCTTGATGTTCATGGTGACGAAGACTTACCTTATAACTTCGTTGCAGGTTGTGAAGGTATTCCATCTTACGATGCTCGTCATAAAGAGCTGGAAGATACCTTTAAAGCAGCCTTCTTAGCAGCAACACCTGAATTCCAGACGGAATATGGCTACGAACGAGATGAGCCGGGTAAAGCTAACATGACGGTTGCTAATTCGGCAGTCGGCGAGCGCTTCAAGTGTTTGTCTTACACGCTTGAAATGCCGTTTAAAGATAACGCGAATTTACCAGATGAAGATTTCGGTTGGTCTGTCGCTCGTTGTCAGCGTTTAGGGGAAGATGTTTTAACGGCAATGTTGGCAGTCTCACCTAAATTACGTTAAAACTAGAGTTGTATCACAAAATAATAACAACAAAGGGGGTCTTCCTTGGAAGCGCTCAACAATTTTTTACTTTGGATTGATGGGTTTTTAGGCTCTGCAGCCTATTTCCCATTTATTTTGCTCGGTGTGGGCTTATTTTTCTCTTTGTACCTTGGCTTTCCTCAGGTCCGCTATTTCAGACATGCATGGAGAGTGTTAGCAGGGAAGTTTGATCGCAAAGACTCACAAGGCGATACCAGTCATTTCCAGGCGTTATCAACGGCGTTATCAGGAACTGTGGGTACAGGTAACATTGGTGGTGTTGCGCTGGCAATATTCCTCGGTGGTCCGGCCGCTATTTTCTGGATGTGGATGACTGCCTTTTTGGGTATGACAACGAAGTTTGTCGAAGTCACACTGTCGCACAAGTACCGCGTTAAAACCGAAGACGGCACTATGGCCGGTGGTCCCATGTATTACATGGATCGCCGCCTTAATATGAAGTGGCTAGCTGTTATCTTTGCCATTGCAACCATTGTGAGTTCTTTTGGCACAGGAAACATGCCCCAAATTAATAACATAGCGCAGTCAATGGAGCAGACATTTGCAATTGATCCTATCTGGACAGGTGCTATTTTATCCATTTTACTGGCTATGGTTATTATTGGTGGTATCAAGCGAATAGCGGCGGTTACCTCAAAAATTGTTCCTATTATGGGAATTGTTTATGTTATCGGTTCTTTAAGCGTTATTTTCTTCAATATCGATAACATTGGTTCGTCCTTTGTTTCCATTTTCAGTGACGCCTTCACGGGTTCAGCTGCGGCTGGCGGGTTCCTTGGTGCAAGCTTTGCTTATGCCTTTAACCGTGGTGTAAACCGTGGTTTATTTTCGAACGAGGCCGGTCAGGGTTCTGCTCCTATTGCACACGCCTCGGCAAAAGCGAAAGACCCTGTAGCTGAAGGTTTGGTTTCGATTCTTGAGCCGTTTCTGGATACCATTTTAATTTGTACTTTAACCGGTTTGGTTATCTTGTCTTCGGGTGTGTGGACTGAGAAGTTTGAGAACAATTTTGCCCGAAGTGATCTGGATTTTGTTGTCGGTGAATACAACGACGTTGACAGCGAAGACAGACAAGAATTGTACAAGTACTTAAATGGCATTAGCGATACTGAAATAACGCGTTACTCGGGCACTTTACAAGTTGTAGATGGCCAGGCTCAGACGAATGGTGAAATCACGATTTTACACGCGCGTTCTGTTGCTGAAGATGTACGTTTCGTTATTGCAGGAGAAGATGCCTACAACGGTCAGGTTAGAATTGAGAACGGTAATCTGATCAAAGAGGATATTCAGGTTGTTGGTAAGTCATTAGTGCACTCTGCTGCTCTTACCTCACTGGCTTTTGCAAACGGTTACTTTGGTGATTACGGTCAGTATATTATTCCAATTACCTTGTTAATGTTCGCATTTTCAACGGCCATTGCCTGGTCCTATTATGGTGACAGGGCGGTTGTCTACCTGGTTGGACAGAAAGGGGTCATGCCTTATCGCATACTGTATGTGGCGGGCTTCTTCTGGGCGTCTTTTGCCGATACAACGCTGGTTTGGACAGCCTCTGCCGTTGCCATTGTCTTAATGACATTACCCAACTTACTGGGCATGATTTTGCTTCACCGCGAAATGAAATCGACCGTTAAGTCGTACTGGAAAGACTTTGGTGATGCCGATAAGAAGAAGTGATTTATTGCAATAAACTGAAGCTAAGCGGCCAACGATAAGTTGGCCGTTTTACTTTTATTCCCGGGTAACGCTTGAAATTAAGAGCAAAAGCCTTATATTGCAAGGACTGCATAAGAGATAGGTTGTATATGGCGTTAACACAATGTCCTTCGTGTAATAAACGAATTTCAAGCAAAGTAAAAGAATGTCCGCATTGCCAGTTTGTGCTGGCCGGTCAGTCAAAGGAAGATATGGAACGTGAGTGGCTAAGACTTAAACAAGAAAAGTCTGATAAGCTGGTTTCACGTTCAATGCTCGCCTTACTTATTGCTATTGCTGCTTTTACTTATTTGTTCATGCAGCAGCCTATGCCTAATACCTGGCAATACGGTATTGCTGTTGGTGCAATGGTTGGTGGAGTCGTCTGGTTTTTAATCAACCGTGTGCAGCTTCTCTTCTTAAAAAAGAAAAAGCGGTAACCCCTATGCAATTCGACGATTTAATTAAAAGTATGAACCAGGAAGTCTATGAACGCCTGGTACAAGCTGTTGAAACGGGGAAATGGCCTGACGGCAACCGTTTATCTGACGAGCAACGTGAAAACTCCATTCAATTAGTTATGGCTTATCAGGCGCGCTATGCAAGCTCCGATGAGGCTTTTACTATTGGTGCTAATGGAGAGATGGTGACAAAAACAAAACGCGAGCTAAAAGAGCAGTTTAAAGACACTCCCGAAGAATCAATTGCGCGTTTTAAACTCGATGGACAAGAAGGCTAATTATGAGCTCTCAGCTGTATTCAGATTTGTTAGCCCAAAGCAGGGCATTAACAGAGGCCGAGCCCGATTTAATTGCAAACCTTGCGAATATTTCTGCGCTACTTTACGAACATATTGATGACGTTAACTGGTTAGGTTTTTATTTAACCCGCTTAGACGATGAATTAGTGCTGGGTCCTTTCCAGGGGCGAGTTGCCTGTGTCCGGATACCTTCTGGCAAAGGCGTTTGCGGAGTAGCGGCACAGTCACAAGAGTGCCAGCGAGTCGAAGATGTTCATCAGTTTTCCGGACACATTGCGTGTGACTCGGCATCAAACAGCGAAGTGGTGGCACCTATTGTTGTAAATGGAAAAACGGTTGCGGTACTGGACATCGATAGCCCATCAATCGGCCGTTTTAGCGAAGAAGATGAAAAGGGTATTAAAGCGATTGCTGAATATTGCCAGTCATTAGATTGGTCAGGGTTGCAGCGCTGATATGTTTGTTGAATTCGATATTCATAGCTATTTAGTGACGAAGCAGGACGTTGTTTTTTTCGAAGAGCAGGAAGAAGAAGCCGCTGACCGAATCAACGAAATGCTTCATCACATTAATGCATTACGAGAGGATGACGATACAACAGAGCAGCTTGAAGAAATGGTTCGTCGTACGCTGTACGACTGGATCGAAGAGCCTGCCTTATTAGATTTGTCATTTGATGAAATGGACGACTATGTTCGAAACTTAATGAAAGTTGTCCGCGAACAGGAAGAAGAATGGAATGAGTGAACCTGAAAAGCTGACGAAGAGCAAAGATGTTATTGCCTACTTAACTGAGCAATTTCCTGAGTGTTTTAGTATTAAAGGCGATGCTAAGCCATTAAAAATCGGTATTTTTGAAGACTTAGCGAAACGTCTGGAAAATGATGACAAAGTGAGTAAAACGCGCTTGAGAACAGCGTTACGTCATTATACGAACAGTTGGCGTTACCTTCACAGTATTAAAGCTGGTAGTCAGCGCGTGGATCTTGATGGTAAATCAGTTGAAGCGGTTACTGAAGAGCATCAGCAACACGCTCAGGAGACATTAAAAGAGTCAAAGGCGAAAGTTGCTGAAAAGAATAAGGCTTCTGCTAAGGCTAATGCAAAGAAGGCGCCGGCTAAGAAGAAAGCGGAAGGCGCAGGTAAACCTAAGTCTAAGCCCACCAAAAAAGCTAACAAACCTGAAGTTAAATTGGCCGATGTGGAACTCAATAACCTTTCCGTTGGTCAACAGGTACAGGTAAAAGCAGGGAATACCCCAATGTCAGCAACAATTTTGGAACTGGACAAAGATGATGTTCAGGTTCAGTTGCAAAACGGGTTAACCATGAAAGTTAAAGCAGATAAAATTTTTCTGCGCGCGTAGGAGTAGTCGATGAAACACTGGGCTGTAAAAAAATGTGCATTGGCACTGATGTGTGTTGTTCCTGCTGCGGTTGCTATACCGCCAGAGCACAAAATCAGTGAGTTACCAGAATTAGAGCAAGAAGCTCAACACGATACAGCCAGTGAGCGTATTACCTCTTATTTTACCCGCTATCATTTCAGTAGTCTGACGCTTGATAATGAACTGTCTGAAAAGATTCATGAACGCTATTTCGAGCTGCTTGATTACAGCAAGATGTTTTTGCTTAAAGAAGATGTAGAAGCGGCAGATGAATATCGCCATTTATTCGATGACATGCTGAAGCGTGGTGAGTTGGATGTCGCTTTCGATATCTATCAGAAAAGCCTGGAACGCCGTTTCCAGCGTTATGAGTATGCCTTGTCTTTGCTTGATGAAGAGGAGCCTATGGACTTCTCAGCAAAAGATGACAAGTACTACTACGACCGGGAAGACGCAGAATGGGCATCGTCTCTGGAAGAGCTCAATGAACTTTGGCAAAGCCGGGTTAAATACGACGCTCTTAACTTGAAGCTTGCCGGTAAAGAATGGCCGGAAATTGTTGAAACCTTAGGCAAGCGTTATAACAGCGCATTAAACCGATTGACCAAATCTAAAAGTGAAGACGTTTTTCAAACCTTGATGAATGCATTTGCTCGCTCGGTTGAGGCGCATACCAGTTATTTATCTCCTTCTAATTCAGAACGTTTTCAGCAGAATATGAACCTTGAACTTGAAGGTATCGGTGCCGTTTTGCAGTCAGAATATGATTACACCGTAATCCGCAGCCTGGTTCCGGGTGGTCCGGCGGACAAAACTGGAGAGCTCTCACCTGAAGATAAGATTATCGCTGTTGGCCAGGGTAAAGGTGAAGATGAAGAAGACTTCGTTGATATTATTGGCATGCGGTTGGATGACGTTGTTGAACTCATTAAAGGGCCAAAAGGAACCACGGTTCGCTTACAGGTCTTAAAGGCTAGCCAGGGCGCTGGCGGTACGCCGAGCGAAGTTGAGATTGTCCGTGACAAAGTTAAGCTGGAAGATCGCGCGGCCAAAGCTGAAGTAAAAGAATTTGAAGAAGGCCTTTATAAAGGCCGACGCTTGGGAGTTATTGAAATCCCGGGGTTCTACAATAATTTAACTGCTGATGTTAAAAAGCTAATAGAAGACTTAGAAAGCAAAGATGTCGAAGGCCTTATCGTAGATTTACGTGGTAACGGCGGCGGAGCGTTAACCGAGGCTATTAGCTTAAGTGGTTTATTCATTGATAAGGGGCCGGTTGTACAGGTGAGCGATGGGCGTGGCCGAATTGACGTCAGTGAAGATAAAGACGGAAAGACATATTATGAAGGACCATTGTTCGTTATGGTCGACCGTTACAGTGCATCAGCCTCTGAAATTTTTGCTGCAGCTATGCAAGATTATGAACGGGCACTTATTATTGGTGAAAACACCTTTGGGAAGGGCACTGTACAGCAGCATCGCGGTCTGGCTCGTCGCTTTGACTTTTACGATAATCCGTTAGGAAGCGTACAGTATACGATTGCGAAGTTTTACCGTATTGACGGTGGTAGCACCCAACTGAAAGGTGTTCAGCCTGACGTTGTTTTCCCTTCTTTTGTTGAAGCTTCTGAGTGGGGTGAAAGTAAAGAAGACAATGCTTTGCCCTGGGATAAAATTGATAAAGCGACATATAGCACAGTTGGCAACATCAATAGTGCAGAGGTAAAAGAGTTGCAACAACAGCTGAATCAACGAATAGAGGATGATCCTGAATTTTCTTATGTGTTTGAGGAAATCGAAAGATTCAGAAAGGAACGTGATAAAACCTGGGTTAGCCTGGTTTTAGCTGAGCGTGAAGAGAAACAGGAAAAGCAGAAAGCAATACAGCTAGAGCGCGTTAATGAACGTTTAAAGCGTGCGGGTAAAAAGCCTGTTGAAGATATTGAAGAAGCGCCGGAAGACTTTGTTGAGGTGGATCCTTACCTTGACCAGGCCGCTCTGGTTGCATTCGATTTTATTGATGATAAGCAACTTGCTTCGAATTAAGAGTGTAATTTTTAAAGTACCGCCTTTACGGCGGTATTTTTTTGTGAACTTGTCATAGACCCTATTTTTGTGGTCATATAGCGCGTTAATAAACACAAACGATTAATAATAATGACAACAAATAATCAAGCTATCTCGAGCCGGTGGTCAAGCCGGCTAAGTTTTATATTGGCTTCTTCTGCCGCTGCTGTTGGCTTAGGTAACATTTGGAAGTTTCCTTATGTAATGGGCGAAAACGGGGGCGGTGCTTTTGTCCTTGTTTATCTGCTTTGTATTTTGGCTATTGGCATACCCATTATGATGGCTGAGGTCATTATAGGACGGCGTGGGCGCCACTCTCCAGGGTATGCCGCAAAATCAGTTGCGTTAGAATCCGGTAAGCACTCTGCCTGGCAATCGGCCGGATGGCTGGGCATGCTTACCGGCTACTTAGTTTTAAGCTTCTATGCCGTGATCGCAGGCTGGGCATTAGCTTACGTATTCAAAGCAGGACAGGGTGCATTTACCCAGGCTTCAGCTGAAGAGATAGGAAAAACCTTTGAAGGTTTATTGGCATCTCCTGGTGAGCTAATGCTTTGGCACAGCCTGGTGATCATAGCCACAGTTTTGGTTGTTGGTAATGGTGTAAAAAATGGCCTTGAAAGGTCGGTTAGATTATTACTGCCCTGCATGATTGTTCTATTGGTGGTCATTGCGGTCTACTCCGGCAGTATTGGCGATTTCTCTGCTGCAATAGGCTTTATGTTTGAGCCTGACTTTAGCAAGCTCAGTGTTAATGGTGTCATGATAGCACTAGGCCATTCATTCTTTACTTTAGGCCTGGCCTCTGGCGTTGTCATTATGTATGGCGCCTACCTTCCACGTGAAACTTCAATTGTGCAAACCAGCCTCTGGATTGCTGTTATAGATACTTTTGTAGCATTGCTTGCCGGTCTGGCCATATTCCCGCTGGTTTTTGGTTATGGCTTAACTCCAAGTGAAGGCCCCGGGCTTATTTTCACAACCTTGCCTTTAGCCTTTAGTGAGATGCCGGCGGGTGGTTTTGTCGGAACAGTGTTCTTTATCATGCTGGTTATTGCAGCATTTACATCGGCCATTGCGATGATTGAGTCGTCTGTGGCTTTTGTTGCTGAAAAATTTTCCTTAAGTCGCTGGCCGGCAACAATCGTATCGGCCGGAGTATTGTGGCTTCTTGGGCAGTTAACGATCCATTCCTTTGCCGGGTCTGAATGGGCGCAGTTAAGCGGAGAATGGTTTGGTAAGCCAATTAATTCACTCTTTGATATCATAGATGTTTTAACATCGAGCTTGTTACTACCACTAGGCGGTTTACTGTTGGCGGTATTAGCAGGTTGGGTGATGCGTTCTGAATTCACAAAAGACGAACTGGATACCAAAAAAGGCATTTTCGATGTCTGGTTACTTTGTGTTAAATACATTTCTCCAGTCGCCATCATTATTATTTTTTTACAGCTAATTGGCTTTATAAAACTTTAGGTTGAATAATTAATGAGTCATAAAACAAAAGCACCCAGTTTATTACAAGCGCTGATCCCTTTAATTGCGCTAATTGCTATGTTGTCTTCGTCGGTTTATTTGTTTGGCGAAGACTCTTCTTACGGACCGAACCAGATAGCATTGTTAGTTGCGGCTGGCATTGCCGTTATTATCGGCTTCCGAAATGGTTTTAGCTGGCAGCAAATTGAAGAGGGTATTACCGAGGGCATTTCCGTTGCTCTGGGTGCAATGCTTATCATTCTTGCGGTTGGCTCATTGATTGGTACCTGGCTCTTATCGGGTACCGTCCCTACACTCATTTATTTTGGCCTTGAGCTGCTAAATCCGAGCTTATTCTATGCCGCTAGCTGTATTATCTGTGGTGTTGTTGCCTTGTCTATCGGTAGCTCCTGGACTACCGCCGCGACTATTGGTGTGGCTTTAATGGGCGTAGCATCAGGAATGGGTTTAGAGCCAGGCATTGCAGCGGGCGCTATTGTTTCAGGGGCTTATTTTGGCGATAAAATGTCGCCATTATCGGATACCACAAACCTTGCGCCAGCGGTTTCGGGGACGGAACTGTTCGCACACATTCGTTATATGGGCTACACCGCAGGCCCTGCGTTTGTTATTTCAGTCGTGCTGTTTTTAATTCTTGGCCTTAATGCCGATACTAATGTGAGTTTACAGCGCCTGGAGCTTATGCAGGAACAGTTGCAGGGTACCTTTAATATCGGTTGGCCGATGTTAGTTCCATTAGCTGTATTGCTTTATTTGGCTGCAACTCGAAAGCCTGCGTTACCAACGGTATTTTTTGGCGCATTACTGGGCGGTGCCTGGGCGCTTATTTTTCAGCCTGAAATGATCAGTTTTATTGCCGGAGAAGAAGGTTGGGTGCCGGCCATTAAAGTCGTTTGGTTAGCATTATCAGACGGTGTGGAGGTCAGTACCGGCAGTGCCAATTTAGATTCACTGCTAAGTGGCGGTGGAATGGTGTCAATGCTGAATACGGTTTGGCTTATCTTAAGTGCCATGACATTCGGCGCTATCATGGAAAAGGTTGGCCTGTTAGAACGCTTTATCCGCGGCATGCTGAAGTCGGCTAAAAGTGTTGGCTCGCTAATTACAGGCACCATTTTTACTTGCTTTGGGGCAAACGTATTAACGGCTGATCAGTATATGGCCATTGTATTGCCAGGGCGTATGTTTAAAGAAGAGTATGAACGCCGTAATTTAGACCCTCGCGTTCTGTCCCGAACACTGGAAGACAGCGGTACGATCACCTCGGCTCTTATTCCATGGAACACCTGTGGTGCTTATATGTTCTCAGTACTTGCGGTGAGCCCGTTTGAATATGGTATTTATGCGTTCTTTAACTATCTGACACCGCTTATTGCCATTGTATTTGCTTACACGGGTTGGACGATACTGTATCTAAACCCTAAAGAAGAGACAGCGAAAGCTTAATCAATACAGAAGGAAGCTATGACACAATTACCAAAGGCTAAATATCGTAAAGATTATCAAGAACCTGAATTCACAATAACGGATGTCGATTTAACGTTTGATCTTCATCCGACTGAAACTCGGGTAAAGAGCGTCTTAAAAGTTGTACGACAAGGCGAACATGAAAAGCCTTTGGTACTTGATGGAGAACAGTTAACTCTGCTGAGTATCAAAGTTGATGGGGAAGAGGTTTCGGAAGACTTATACCAGCATGATGAGCATAGTCTGACCCTCAAAACGCCTCTCAACTCTTTTACTTTAGAAATTGAGAACCGTGTTAACCCGACGGCTAATGAAGCTCTCGAAGGTTTATACCTGGCAGAAAATACGTTCTGCACACAATGTGAAGCGGAAGGTTTTCGGAGAATAACCTTCTACCTTGACCGCCCGGATGTTTTAGCTAAATTCACCACGACTGTTATTGCCGATAAGAGTGACTTTCCGTACTTGCTATCAAATGGTAACCGGATCAAACATCTTGAGCTTGAAAACGGTAAGCATTTGGCTACCTGGCAAGACCCTTTTCCTAAGCCTTGTTACTTATTCGCTCTGGTTGCGGGCGACTTTGATATTTTACGTGATGAGTTTACCACCCGGGAAGGGCGAACCGTTGATTTAGAACTCTTTGTCGATAAGGGCAATCTTGATCGCGCTGATCATGCCATGTTGTCGCTTAAGAACGCGATGAAGTGGGATGAAGAGCGCTTTGACCTGGTTTACGATCTTGATATCTACATGGTCGTAGCTGTGGACTTCTTCAACATGGGTGCGATGGAAAACAAAGGCCTGAATGTTTTTAACGCAAAGTATGTATTAGCGAACCCAAAAACCGCAACCGATCAGGACTTTCTCAATGTTGAGTCGGTTATAGGGCACGAGTATTTTCACAACTGGACCGGCAACCGAGTCACTTGTCGTGACTGGTTTCAACTGAGCTTAAAAGAAGGCTTAACGGTATTTCGTGATCAAGAGTTCAGTTCAGATTTAGGCTCTCGCGCAGTTAACCGAATTCAGGATGTTCGGGTTATTCGCAGCCATCAATTTGCTGAAGATTCAGGTCCTATGGCGCACCCAATTAGACCGGATAAAGTGGTTCAAATGAACAACTTCTACACGGTAACGGTCTATAATAAGGGCGCTGAAGTTATTCGTATGATCCACACTCTGCTTGGCGAAGCAGGTTTCCAGAAGGGCATGAAGCTTTATTTTGAGCGTCATGACGGCAACGCAGTTACCTGCGAAGACTTTGTCAAAGCCATGGAAGATGCTAACGGTAAAGATTTCACCACTTTCCGTAACTGGTACTCGCAGGCTGGCACACCGGTTGTGACCGTTGAGGAAGTTTACGACGAAAACAAAAAACGTCTTACGTTAGTATTAAAACAGTCAACAGCTTCAACTCCCGGCCAGGAGGAAAAGGCCCCGTTCCATATTCCTGTTAAGTGGTCCGCCTATAGCGAACAGGGTCAACGTTTGTCATTAAGCGATGATGACGTCTTGCACTTGAAAGATGCCGAAGCAACTTTTGCTTTTGACAATGTTGCAGAGAAACCGATTTTGTCCTTATTTGACAACTTTTCGGCTCCGGTAAAAGTAAAACGGTCGTTAACCGATGGCGAGCTCAGAGTATTACTTGCTCATAGCGAAGACGACTTCAGCCGCTGGGATGCTGCCCAGTCGCTGTTTACGCGTATTGTGGAAAAGGGCATTGCTACTCATAGCAGCGCCGAACTGTCCGAACAAACCATTCAGGCGTGCCGGAACTTACTTCAGGCAAATACGGATCCGGCTTTAAAAGCACTGGCCTTAACTCTGCCAACGGCATCAACTATCGCTGATGGTTATCAGACTATTCCGGTTGAAGCCATTAATGCTCAGTTGAAGTCGTTAAAATTGCAGTTGGCCGAAGCCTTAGAGGATGACTTCAAAGAGCTTCTGGATGTTTGTGTCTCTGAAAAAGCTTACCAGTTAAATGGCGAGGATATTGCTAAGCGTCAATTGAAGCAGGTTTGTTTAAGTTACTTAGCTGAACTTGGTGACAAAACTTCTAATCGCTTAAAGCAACAATTTAACCAGGCTGATAATTTGACCGACCAGCTTGGTGCTTTACAGGCGGCTGTCTGGGCGAATAACGTCGTTGCGGAACCTTTGTTAAATCAGTTTGAAGAACAATGGCGTGGTGAAAAACTGGTTATGGATAAATGGTTCAGCACCCAGGCTCTTGCTAACAACGAAAAAACGGTTGAACGAGTTAAAAGTTTAATGACGCATCCGGACTTTTCATTAAAAAATCCTAACCGTATATATTCTCTATTAGCAGCATTTACGCAGAATCAGTCGCAATTTCATAGAGCTGATGGAGCAGGGTACGAATTAATTGGCTCAGTCATTCAGCAATTAAATACCAGCAACCCTCAGGTTGCTTCGCGTTTACTTTCCGCCTTTGTTAGCTGGCGACGTTATGACAGTAACCGGCAGCAACTTATGCGTAAAGAGCTTGAGACATTACGAGAACTGCCAAACCTGGCGAGTGATTTGTTTGAAAAGATAGAAAGTTGTCTAAGTGAATAATTATCTAAAGGTATAACGCGACGGTGATTATTGAATATGTTTTTAACCTGGGAATGAGCTATCAAGAATTCTGCGATGTTTATTACAGCAAGGGTTATCAACAAGTCGTTGTTACAACGGTAAACGGCACGCGGGTGGCACTTCCCGCGGGTCGTTTAATTCCTTTTATTGACACCCAGGGGATACACGGACGCTTTCTTTTACAGGTTGATGAGCAGCAAAAATTTGTGGGTTTAAAGCGTCTGACATAGAGTCCATTCAGTTAAACTAAATACTTATATTTCCTTCCCCGTCATATCTGGTCTAAACACCTGTTTTTAGCAAGAATAAGCGTTGAAACCCCCGCGTAAATGTCCGACAATAACATCAATCATATATTCTCTGGCCGTGGGCCCCATTTGGGCTTGCCTACGACGTTTCACCAACAACCTCAAGGACTCTGTAATTATGTCGTTGGTCGATAGTCAATCTCCGGTTTTACTGGAAAAAGTCGTTGAATTGATAAATAAGAAAGTTCCTTCCTCTCAGGCGCACTTAGTAGCAGATTTTGCCAAGCGCCTATATCGTAATATTGCCAGTGATGACTTAACTAACCGCCACGACAGCGATATGTATGGTGCGGTTTTAGGCCTGTGGCACAGTTTTAATGAATATAAGTCCGGTGATAAAGCGCTGATTAAAGTATACAACCCTGAAGTTCCAACCGATGGCTGGGAGTCACCGCATACCATTATTGAAATCATTCAGAGTGACATGCCTTTTATGGTCGACTCTGTACGGATGGCGTTGGCTAGGCTAGGGATCACCTCTCACTTGTTGTTGCATATGCCTTTAAGCCATAAACGCGATAGTAAAGGTCAAGTTAATGAACTGCAAAAGCCGGGCACACGTAGCGATGACAACTATGTAGATACGGTGTTTTTGATTGAAATAGACCGTCAGACAAGCCAGAAAGAGATTAAGACTTTAAAAAATGAACTGGTTTCTGTCATGGAAGAGATCAGTCTTGCGGTGCAAGATTGGCAATCGATGCGCAGCCGTCTACAAGCGGTTTCAGAACAATTGAGTAATGATTATTACCCAGGCTCTAAAAAAGAGAAAAAAGAAATTCAGCGTTTTTTACAGTGGCTGGCAAACGATAATTTTACGTTAACAGGCTATCGCTCGTATGAGTTAACCCCGGTAAAAGGGGACTACGAACTTAAACAAGTGAAAGATTCGAGCCTGGGTCTGATGAAAAACTCCATCAGCGACAAAGGCCGTCTGGTTTCAAGTTTACCCGAAGATGCTCGCGAAATAACCCAAAACGATCGTTTGTTGTTATTAACAAAAACGAATTCTAAATCGCGGGTGCATCGCCCGGCATATTCTGACTATATCGGTGTTAAGCGATTTAACGAGAAAGGCGAAGTGGTGGGCGAGGATCGTTTTATCGGTCTTTATTCAGCAAACTTCTACAATAACAGCGCCCGTGATATTCCGCTTGTCAGCGAAAAAATCTCTCGTGTGTTAGAGATGTCAGGTTTTGCTCCACAGTCCCACGCCGCAAAAGCGTTATTGAACATTTTAGAAACGTATCCGCGAGATGAAATTGTTCAGGCTGAAGAAGATGACTTGCTGACTGTTGGCCTGGGCGTTTTACAAATGCAAGAGCGTGACATGACCCGCGCTTTTCTGCGCCGTGATATCTTCGGCCGCTTTATGTCCTGCATGGTTTACGTGCCAAAAGAGCGTTATAACACGCTATTGCGTCAGAGAACTCAAAGCGTTTTAGCCCGTACATTAAAAACTGAATATGACGTGGACTTTACCACTTACTTCTCCGAGTCTTCATTAGCGAGAACACATTACACAGTGCGTTTGAGCCAAGATCATCAGGATGTGAACGTGAAAGAATTAGAACAGAATTTAATTGAAGCGGCCCGCACATGGGAAGATAACTTCGAACGTATTTTGCAGTCGACCTTTGGGGAAGCCAATGCAACGCGTTTAAACAAACGTTATTCCACCGCGTTCCCACGAGCTTATAAAGAAGACGTACTTCCCTCAGTTGCTATATCAGACATTAAGCAGCTTGAGTCGCTAAATGACGAACATAAGTTGGGTATGGTTTTATACCGTGCGCAGGAAGAAAAAGACGACAGCAAACATTTACACCTGAAGTTATTCCATAAAGATGAACCGATTCATCTGTCAGATGTGTTGCCGATGTTGGAAAACTTTGGTCTGCGCGTCATAGGTGAGAGTCCGTATCAGATAAAAACTGCCGACGGTGATGTGTACTGGGTGCTGGACTTTCATATGTTGCATACCGCAGGTTCACTAAACCTGGAAGAAAGTCGTGAAACTTTCCAGGAAGCGTTTGCACTCGTCTGGAATGGTAAATTAGAAGATGATGGATTCAACCGTCTGGTGTTAGGTGCCGGCATGAATGGTCGCCAGGCAACTATTTTGCGCATGTTCGCCAAATATATGCGCCAAATTGGAACGACATTCAGTCAGAGTTACATAGAGAGCACATTCAGTAAGTATCCGCTGTTGGCCAAGCTGGTTGTGAAAATGTTCTACAGCAAGTTTGAGCCGGGAACAAAAGGCGCAGAGAAGAAAATCGAAGCGCTTCATACTCGTATCAATACGGAACTGGATAACGTAGCAAACCTTGATGACGATCGTATTATTCGTCGCTATGTTGAGCTCATTGATGCCGCGTTACGCACTAACTTCTTCCAACAGGATGAACAAGGTAACGATAAACCCTATATTTCGGTTAAGTTCTTACCTGAACTTGTTCCGGAAATGCCATTGCCGTTGCCTAAGTTCGAAATCTTTGTTTATTCCCCGAGAGTGGAAGGTGTGCACCTTCGTGGTGGAAAAGTAGCGCGTGGTGGTTTGCGTTGGTCTGACCGTCGGGAAGACTTCCGTACTGAAGTGCTTGGATTGGTTAAAGCGCAGCAGGTTAAAAACACAGTGATCGTTCCTGTTGGTGCTAAAGGTGGCTTTATTTGCAAAGCGTTACCAGAAGACCGTGAAGGCATGATGATCGAAGGCAAAGAGTGCTATAAAACCTTTATCCGTGCTTTGCTGGATATCACAGATAACATTGTTGAAGGTGAGATTGTTCCACCTAAAGATGTGGTTCGTCACGACGAAGATGACTCTTATTTAGTGGTTGCAGCTGATAAAGGTACCGCTACTTTCTCTGACATTGCTAACGGCATTTCTGCTGAGTACAACTTTTGGCTCGGTGATGCTTTCGCATCAGGCGGTTCCGTTGGCTATGACCACAAGAAAATGGGTATCACCGCTCGCGGCGCCTGGGAGTCTGTAAAACGTCACTTCCGGGAAATGGGTATCGATTGCCAAACAACCGATTTTACCTGCGTCGCTGTAGGCGATATGGGCGGGGATGTTTTCGGTAACGGTATGCTGCTGTCCAAACACACTCGCTTGCAGGCGGCATTTAACCACTTGCACATTTTCATTGACCCTGAACCGAATGCAGCGAAGTCATGGGAAGAACGAGATCGCTTGTTTAAAATGCCTCGTTCAAGCTGGGACGACTACAATCGCGACTTAATTTCAAAAGGTGGTGGCATATTCTCAAGAAGCGCGAAAGCTATTGAGCTAACGCCTGAAATTAAGAAAATGCTGGGCACCCAGAAAAAATCAATGACCCCTAACGAGTTAATAAAAGCCTGCTTAACAATGGAAGTCGATCTTATCTGGAACGGCGGCATTGGTACCTATGTTAAAGGTAAGGCCGAAACGGACAGTGATGTTGGCGACCGCGCTAACGACGCATTACGCGTAAATGGCCGGGAGCTAAACGCTAAAATTATTGGAGAAGGCGGTAATTTAGGCTTTACTCAGTTAGGACGTATCGAATTTGCCCAGAAGGGCGGTCGAGTCAATACGGACTTCGTCGACAACGTTGGTGGTGTCGACTGTTCGGATAACGAAGTTAATATCAAAATTTTGCTAAACGGTTTGGTCAATAATGGCGACCTTACTAAGAAGCAACGCGATAAGCTGCTTTATGATATGACCGACGACGTTGCAAAGATTGTGCTTGATGACTGTAACAGACAAACACAATCTATTTCTGTAACGGCATTGCGCGGTACCGATCAGGTTAAAGAATACCAGCGCTTCATTCATCATCTCGAGCGGGAGCATGCATTAAACCGTCAGCTTGAGTTTTTACCCGATGATGACGAACTGGTCGAACGTCAGGCAGCTAACCAAGGCCTGACACGCCCAGAATTAGCCACCATAACGGCTTATGGGAAAATGGTTCTGAAAGAGCAACTGATTACGGATGAAATTACTGAAGATCCGTATCACATGCGCGAATTATTTGATTCTTTCCCGGAAGCATTGCGTGAGAGCTTTGCGGATAGCATGACATCACATCCGCTAAAAGGTCAGATTATTGCTACTAAGTTGGCTAATAATATCGTTAACGATATGGGACCTAACTTCGTATTCCGTAAGCAAGAAGCTACCGGCGCATCGTATGCAGAAATTGCATCAGCTTATGTGGTTGCACGTGAATGTTTTAAAGTCGAAGAGCTTTGGGAACAAATTGAAGCTTTGAATAACAAAGTTCCGGCTGAAGTTCAGAATGATGTTCTATTCCAGCTTCGTCGTATGGTACGCCGGGCAACGCGTTGGTTCTTGCGCCATCGTAACCCTGCATTAAGTGGTGTGCAGGAACACCTGGACTTCTATATGGGCGCCTTCGATGACTTGCGCAAAAATAGCCTTAAGTACATGGTGGAAGAGGAAGCGAAAGTCATTGAGCAAAGCATTGAGAAGTACAAAGAACATGGCTTCCCGGCTAACCTTGCTAAGCAGGTTGCCAGCCTGAGCACGGTGTTCTCTGCTATGGACTTAGCGGAAGTGGCTAATGAAACAGGCCAATCGTTTAAGACTGTCGGCACATTGTATTTCCGTTTGGGCGCAGAGATAAACCTGCACTGGTTCTTAACTCAAATTAATAATCAACCTGTTGCAAATCACTGGCAGGCACTGGCACGAGCTGCGTTCCGGGAAGAGCTGGATTGGCAGCAACGGTCTTTGACTCAGGTTGTGCTGCGTTCCACACCGGATGTTAGCGATCCTGAGAAAATGATCAGTGAGTGGATAGAGCAAAATGAAGTCTTGCTTTCCCGCTGGCAGCAGATGTTATCGGATTTCCGTACAACGAAGAGCCATGAGTTTGCTAAGTTCTCGGTTGCTCTGAGAGAGCTGATGCTGTTAAGCCACAACTGTGCACCGAAAGTAGTCAATTAATGTATAAGCTGATTCGACCATGGTTGTTTAAACAAGATCCCGAGAAAACGCACGAGCTTACGCTCGGGATCTTAAGTAAATGGCATCGGACTCTGTTGTCTTTGCTTTGGAAGCAAAACCTACCAAGTAAACCTGTCCGGGTTATGGGGATAGACTTTCCTAACCCGGTAGGCTTAGCGGCGGGGCTTGATAAAAATGCTGAGTGTATCGATGCCTTTGCACAAATGGGCTTTGGATTTATTGAAGTTGGTACAGTTACGCCTTTAGCACAGCCAGGAAATGATAAACCGCGTTTATTTCGACTGGTTGAAGATGAAGCAATTATCAACCGCATGGGGTTCAACAACCACGGTGTGGATGTATTGCTCGAAAACGTAAAGGCTTCATCTTATAAAGGTGTGCTGGGCATCAATATCGGTAAGAATAAAAACACCGCGGAAGAGCGAGCCCTTGATGATTATCTTGCGTGCCTGGAAAAGGTTTACCCTTACGCCGGTTACGTGACAATTAATATTTCATCACCTAATACACCTGGTTTAAGAGATCTTCAACATGGTTCAAGTCTTGATGCTTTGCTTTCCGGGCTTAAGGAGTCGCAACTTGAACTGGCGAATAAATATGATCGTTATGTTCCGCTGGTTGTGAAAATAGCTCCGGATCTTGAAGAAAGCGAAGTTGAAGTCATGGCTCAGTCTTTGTTGCGAAATAAAATGGATGGTGTGATTGCCACAAACACGACACTTTCGCGAGATGGTTTGCGTGATGATAAGGCTAAGGAAGCAGGGGGCTTAAGCGGTAAACCACTACAGGATAAAAGTACTCGAGTGATAGAGCTCTTATGTAAAACTTTGCAAAGGCAGATACCAGTAATTGGTGTTGGTGGCATAGATTCACCCGAGGCGGCGCAGGCCAAATTCAGGGCTGGAGCTAGCCTGGTGCAAATTTATACAGGGTTTATTTATCAGGGGCCGGGGCTTATTCGCTCAATTGTTAACCGCTTGTAATAGCCGTGCGAGTTTAGTATCTTATCGCAAGGCTTAAATTCTTCTAATTATAAAGGCTAACACTGTGGAATCGGAATCCCATTGGCTATGGTTGTTCAATGCAGAAACTGGCAAGCTCAGCATTAAGCTGAACGAAGACAGCGTCTTTGAAACACCTTACAAACCGAGTCAATTAGTCAATATTCACTTTAGTGAACAGCTAATGGATATTGAGGATGCTACAACCTTCCAAAAGGTTAGTGAGGTTTTAGAGTCTTATCCTTCAGATAAAATCCCCTGTACCCCATGTAGTGCGGCACTCAATGCAACTGCATGGAGTCGTTTTGGTCGTCCTCAAATGCCTCAAAGCTGGCATTTCCAAAAGTCCGACATTAATGAATGGCCGGCAGAGCGCACCTTATGCGAGTTAAATTCAGGCTTCGACCAAGGGTTATTTTTAATTCTTGATGCAGATGATGAATTTGCAACCTGCTTATTATTAAGCGATGGAATGCAGCTTTCGGCAATTAAGTCGTTAAAACAGTTTTACGTTATAAAAGTCACATTAAATCGACTTTTACCTGCGACAGTCGACTTAGCAATGTCAGCGCAGTCTAACTGGAGCCAACAGCTGGCTTAGTAAGTTTATTTATTAATTTTTTCAGGGAAGTACAGAAAGTACAGATGTGTTCTGGGGAATTAATACAAGGGTATTCCTGTCCGGACGTTGGTTGCGGGGGCAGGATTTGAACCTACGACCTTCGGGTTATGAGCCCGACGAGCTACCAGACTGCTCCACCCCGCGTCCGATTGAGAGCGCATAGTATAGTCATAGTTTGCATCACGCAAGCTTTATTTGACCCAATTGAATAGTATTTAAACAAACAGGGTTTAACTGCTGTTTTATTAGCCGTTGCGCTGCGTAATGCCCTTATTTCTGCTGCAATTACAGACAGCCACTAAGCTCTCCGTTATAATTGTCCTCTTAATTTTTTAGGCGAAGTTTCTATGTATCGTTTTTTTATTGCGTGCTCCAAAGGTCTTGAAGGGCTTTTATTTGATGAGCTGCAAGAATTCAACTTAAGTCATGTTAAGCAAACCCTTGCGGGCTGCTATGTCGAGGCTGATTTGCAGCAGGCTTATACCGTGGCTATGTGGTCCAGGTTAGCAAGCCGCATGCTATTACAACTGGGTGAAAAGGAAGTTTCCAGCCTGGATGAGATTAAACTGGCATTGACTCAATTCTCCTGGAGCAAGGTTTTCGATGCGAACAGAACTTTCGTGGTTGATTTTTCCGGCGGTAATGACGACATTCGCCATACCCAGTTTGGCGCACAGTTAGTTAAAGACTGCATTGTCGACAACTTTCGGAATAACGGGTTCGAACGCCCCAGTATTGATAAGCAGGACCCGGACATTCGTATTGCGGTAAGAGTGCATAAAGACAAGCTAACCTGGTCTTTAGACTTTACCGGCGATGGTATGCACAAAAGGGGATACCGCCTGCAGCAGGGGGAAGCGCCGTTGCGGGAAACCTTAGCCGCCGCCATATTAGTTCGTGCGGGCATCAAAAATGAATTAGAAAAAGATGAACCTGTTATTTTGGACCCGTTTTGTGGTTCAGGCACCTTAGTAATAGAAGCTGCCATGATGGCTATGGATCACGCGCCAGGCTTGAGCCGCGCGCATTGGGGCTTTTTGTATTGGCATGAGCATTCTCCGCAATTATGGCATGACGTACTCGAGCAGGCAGAACAACGCTTTAAAGAAGGGAAGAAGAACTTCAAAGGCCAGTTAAAAGGCTCTGACAACAACCCACACCTGGTCGCTAAAGCTAAAGATAACGCCAAGCGAGTGTTATTACATGAAGTGATAGAGTTTGAAGTTGCAGATGCGACAAACTGTGAAGCACCGGCGGAAAGTGGCCTGTTAGTCTGTAATCCTCCCTACGGGGAACGTCTGGGTGAGGCCGTTGAAACCTTACTCTTGTACCGACGTTTTGGTCGTCAATTAAAAGACACTTTCCATAATTGGCATATAGCCGTACTGGCGGGAGACGAGCAGTTATTGAAACGTCTGAAACTGCGTAGTCATAAGAAATACCCGCTGTTAAATGGTGCAATTCCGGTTAATCTGGCGCTTTACGACTTAACTAAAGAGCAACCTGACTTCGCAGAGAGTCAAGCAGACGACTTGGTTAATAGGGTTAAGAAGAACTACGCGAAACTAAGTAAATGGGCAGACAAGGAAGGACTGGATTGCTGGCGTGTTTATGATGCCGACATTCCTGAGTACAACGCCGCTATCGATATCTACCAGGATTACGTCGTTGTACAGGAATACGCAGCTCCAAAAGACATTCCGGAAGGTGTTGCCAATGACCGTTTGTGGTTCATGCTGGAGTCCTTAAGTTCAGCTTTGCCAGTGTCAGAAGACAAAATTATTCTAAAACGCCGTCAGCGCCAAAGCGGTAAACAGCAATACGAAAAACAATCGCAGGACAGCACGGTGTTAACGGTTAATGAATACGGCGCCAAGTTTGAGGTGAATTTAACCGACTACCTGGATACCGGCTTATTTATGGACCACAGACTGGTGCGTAAAGAGCTACTGGATAAATGCGAAGAATTGGATGTGCTGAATTTATTTGCCTACACCTGCACCGCCTCTGTTCAGGCGGCCAGAGCCGGAGCCGCACGAGTGGTTTCCGTTGATATGTCGAAAACTTACCTGAAGTGGGGCGAGCGTAACTTTGCCTTAAACCGTTTACGAGGCGACTACCAGTTTATTCAGGCTGACTGCTTTAGCTGGATGCGGGAACAACGTGGCAAGCAACTGTTTGACGTTATTTTCCTTGATCCGCCCACTTTTAGTAACTCAAAACGTATGAGCGGAACTCTGGATATACAACGTGACCACGTCGGTTTGATAAAAACCGCCACGGGAATGTTGAAAGAGGATGGCGTGATTCTATTCTCTAACAATAGAAAGAAATTCCGCATCGACACCGAAGGCCTGGATAAAGCCGGTCTTGAAGTAAATGATCAGACCCAGGCCTCAATACCCGAGGACTTCAAACGCCATAAAGGTATTCATCATTATTATATTATTTCACGGGCTTAATTAATGTCTGCGTTTTATTTGCTTACGAAACCAAACTGTCCGCTTTGTACTCAGGCTATTCAGTTATTGCATTCGCTTGACCTGGAAGAGCCGGTTGAACTTGGAGTAGTCGACATTGCCGAACAGCAGGAGCTGCAAGAAGAGTATGGCTGGTTAGTACCAGTATTTATTCGGGGAAAAGACGACGCCGAGCTGCGTTGGCCTTTCGATGCTAATCAATTGCTGGAGTTTGTAGAGCAATGAGTTTATTACGTGTACAGGATGCGCACCTGGCCTTTGGCGCCGATGCCATTTTAGACGGTGTTGATTTTACTATTGAAGCGGGTGAAAGGGTTTGTTTAGTTGGCCGAAATGGTGCGGGCAAATCAACTTTACTGAAAGCTATCGACAGTGAAGTGGTTCTGGACTCGGGACAAATACAGTGGGTTGGAGATACTAAGGTAACACGCTTACCTCAGGACCCGCCCAAACAGTCAGAGCAGAGAGTATTTGACTACGTTGCCGAAGCCCTCGCGGAATCGGGTAAAGCGTTGGCTCGTTATCATGAACTCTCAGCCAGCCTTACTGACTCGCCAAGCAGTGCCACACTTGATGAAATGGATAAATTGCAGAATCAATTGGACGCCATTAACGGGTGGCAGGTGAATACGCGAATAGAGCAGGTCTTAACGAAACTGCAATTGCCGGCCGATGAGACCATGGCTTCACTTTCTGGTGGTTGGCTACGCCGTGTAGCTTTGGCTCGTGCCTTGGTTGTTGATCCCGACATTTTGTTGCTGGACGAACCGACCAACCATTTGGATATTGAAATGGTGCGTTGGCTGGAAGAGCAAATCGTTAATTTTTCTGGTGCTGTGCTATTTATTAGCCACGACAGGGCATTTATTCGTCGTCTGGCCACCCGAATTATCGATCTTGATCGTGGGCATTTGACCAGTTACCCCGGAAATTACGATACCTATTTGCAAAAGAAGCAAGAAGCGCTGGAAGTCGAAGCAACTCACAATGCCGAGTTTGATAAAAAGTTAGCTGCTGAGGAAACCTGGATTCGACAAGGAATAAAGGCTCGACGAACTCGCAACGAAGGTCGGGTGCGTGCACTCCAGGATTTGCGCAAACAACGACAGCAACGTCGAGAACTTCAGGGCAAAGCGAACCTGTCTGTTAATGAGTCATCTCGTTCAGGCAAAAAAGTTTTTGAAGGGGAAGATCTGTCCTTACGTTTTGGTGAAAAACCGATTATTAATGATTTGGACTTATTGCTAATGCGCGGCGACAAAGTCGCTTTTGTCGGTCCGAATGGTTGCGGCAAAAGTACCTTAATCAAGGTTATTCTGGGCATGCAGGACGTTGACAGCGGAAAAGTTCAACTGGGTACAAACCTTGAAGTTGCTTATTTTGATCAACATCGATCGCAACTTGATCCTGAACAAACCGTGATGGATAACGTCGGTGATGGTAAGCAGGATATCGAATTTCAGGGACGTAGCCGTCATATTCTTAGTTACTTACAGGACTTTCTGTTTAGCCCTAAACAATCCCGGACTCCCGTTCGTGCCTTATCTGGTGGTGAGAGAAACCGAGCTCTGTTAGCTAAGATCTTGCTGAAACCCAGCAATATTTTGGTACTGGATGAGCCGACCAACGACCTTGATATCGAAACTTTAGAGTTACTGGAGCAAATTGTTGCAAATTATCAGGGGACTGTTCTGTTAGTCAGCCACGATAGGGAGTTTGTCGATAACACCGCCACTAGCGTTTTGTATTTTGAAGGCGAGGGCGTTATTACTGAAATAATTGGTGGTTTTACTGAGCTAAACCATTATTTAGCCGCTAAGGCTGAAAATTCATTTTCAAATAGCGGAACCAAAGCATCGTCAAAAGAGTCAGACAGCAACAAAAGTTCGCAAAATAAGCAGAAAACGGCCGACAAAGGTTCAGACAAGCCTAAGAAGAAGTTATCCTATAAACTGCAGCGCGAACTAGAACAGTTACCAAAGGTTATTGCTGACAAAGAAGCAAAACTTGAAGAATTACAAAAAATAATGAATGAACCGGGGTTCTTTGAACAGCCACTAGATAAAACGGAACCAGTGATGACTGAAATTGCCAGTATTGAAGAGCAATTGATGCAGGACCTGGAGCGCTGGGAAGAACTGGAAAACTTATCAGAACAGAGTAGTTAGTTAATAATGAAATCATTTACGCTGAAAACACTCACAGTCGCGATAGTGTCGACAATATCTTTCTCTGCTGTAGCAGATAAATATGAAATTGAAGAAATTCCAACCGCTGATAATTTTCGCCACAGTTTTGCGAAGGATATCAATGCTCAGGAGTTTGTTGTCGGTGTTTCGCGCCTACCGACCGATGTTGAACTTGATCTGACTAAGATATCTCCAGCTATTTTGCAGAATGCGGGAATCGCCGACATAGAGGAGGTTGATACCTTAACGCCGGAACAACGAGAATACATAATTCAGCAAATAGCCAATGAGCGAAACTCTGAACCTCAGCAGCAAAGGGTCGGCATTAACCGTTCTTATTATTTTGATACGACTGTTCAGTCCATTGTTCCGTTTCCCGCAAACGAAGATCAGTTAGAAGACAGCACCGACAGCTATTTTTATTCAATAAATAATCAGAATTCGGCAGTGGGTTACAGCAGCGCTCCGTTTGGTTTAATTGAATACACATATACAGATGGTGAAGGTGAGGAGCAAACTTCTGAATTTTTTGTTTCAGACTTCATTACTCGGGGCGTTTGGTATAACAACGGTGAAACGACTTCAATAACGCCTCCAGCAACGGATTATCTTGGTGGTGAAAGTGCTCTTTTCGATATTAACGATAGTGGACTAGCGGCGGGATACGCCAGTGTAGGTGTAAGCCCAAGATCCGAAGAGCGCATAGCTAACTGCGAACCAGAAGATGAGGATGATATCGTTTCTGCTCCACTTCAGGTTTGCGCCTGGAACATCTGGTTTGAGACAAAAAGCACCGGCGCGTCAAATATAGAGCCTTTTTATAATCCTCGCTTTGGCGGAGGCAGATCTAGCTTTTCTGCACGACGTTCAATTTATGATGTTAGAGGTTTCTTGTGGCAGCTTGATGCTAGTGGCGAAGTTATTAGCCAGCAAGAGCTTGGGACATTAGTTCCAAGAAACGAGGAAGATGATCGAGATTTCTCAAGTTATGCTTTTGCTGTCAACAATAACAGTATTGCTGTCGGCCAGAGTTGGACTTACCATCCTCAGCGCGGCGCCATTCGTATGCCTGCCATTTTTGTCGACGGTGAAGCAGTACCTGTGACAGAAGATGAAAAATATTTCTGGGGGTCAGCAAAAGACATCAATGATAATAACCAGGCGGCTGGTTATTTAGTTGAAAACTTGTCTGGTACCTTAAGAAACACAGCTTTCATTTATGATGTTGATCTCGATGAATTGACGATGGTACCCGGGTTCTTCACTGGATCCTCAACCATTATTCATTCAATTAACAACAATGGCATGGCAGTAGGTACAGGCGAGATTGAAGCAACGTTGTCTAACGTTCGTCAACGCGTTGGTTTTGCTTATGACAGTACCGATGAGGCTGCAGAGTTTATTAACTTAAACGACGCGATTAGCTGTGATAGTCCTTACGATATAGTAGAAGCCAATAGCATAAATGATAACGGTGTTATCCTTGCTACAGCCCTTAAACAGCAAGAGTATCAGGACGAATCGGGTGAGACTCAAACGCGGGAAGTCGCAGTAACAATCAAGCTTGATCCTGTTGATGGTGAACTGAATAACTGCCGCCAGGAAGAGAATCAAATTGAGCGTGAAGGTGCGTCAACCGGCCTGTTTTCACTGCTTACTTTAGGCTCACTTGGTTTGCTTATTACCGCAATACGCAGAAGAGCCTTCCTTAAGACCAAAAAATCATAATCGTTTAGAAAATAAAAAGTAGCACAGTTTCAATCCGTTAAAAAAAGTCAATGGATACTGTGCTGCTTTTACGATTGAACTCTCCTGAAATAAGTCTATCAATAGTAATGAGGCAACAAAAAAACGCCTCAACTCTCTAAATAATAATCTGTGAATAACAGGCGAGGGATAGATTTATGAAAAGACAAAAGCGTGATCGCTTTGAAAGAGCACATACTCAAGGCTTTAAAGCTGGTTTGCATGGCCGCTCAAAAGACCACTGTCCTTATCAAACTCAAGATGATTTTAGATCCCACTGGCTGGGAGGTTGGCGAGATGCAATGGAGGCCAGAAATACCGGCTTATTCCGCTAAGTGTCAGAAGTAAATAGATAGATAATTTAAACGCCGATGCTTAAATATAAAAAAGCATCGGCGTTTTTTCGTTTAAGACGAGTTTTAGAAAGTAGAAGTATCTGTAAATAGACCCACTTTTAAGTCTTTGGCGGTATAGATCTCGCGGCCGTCTACTTCCACGCGTCCATTGCCCACACCCATGAACAATTTGCGCTTAATGACTCGCGTCATATCAATGTAGTAGCTTACTTTTTTATGTTCAGGGAGTATTTGCCCGGTGAACTTCACTTCACCAACACCTAATGCACGTCCGCGGCCTGGTCCACCAGACCATGCCAGGTGAAAACCAAGTAATTGCCACATAGCATCAAGGCCAAGACAACCAGGCATGACAGGGTCACCTTTAAAATGGCAATCAAAGAACCAAAGATCAGGATGGATATCGAGCTCAGCATGGATAAAACCTTTGCCGGCCGAACCGCCGTCTTCATTAATTTCAATGATGCGATCCATCATTAGCATATTGGGGGCTGGCAGCTTGCTGTTGCCAGGACCAAACATTTCCCCGCGACTGCAGGCCAGAAGTTCTTCGCGAGTAAAGCTCGACTGATTCATAAATACCCTAATTTAGTTATTCAAAAACTAGGGCGCAGTTTAGCGTACAACTGTACGCCAAACAAATCCGACAAGTTCTTTCTTAGCTAAAAATACGGCGCCAAAAGCTGCGAGGTTGATCATTGTCAGAACTATCCAATGTACGGTCTCGCACGTGCTGGAAAAGGGTCTTAATTGGTATTTCGGTTAATAGCTCTAAGGCTTCCTCGACATGTTCAACAGTATAAACGTGAAACTGCCCATTTTTTACGGCTTCAACGATTTCGTCATTAAGGTTGAGTTGATGTTTGTTTGACTGCGGAATAATGACACCTTGCTCACCGTTAAGTCCCCGGTGTGCACAAAGCGCATAGTAACCCTCAATTTTTTCATTGACCGCACCAATTGACTGAACATTGCCAAATTGGTCAACCGCGCCGGTAATGGCAAGAGACTGTTTAACGGGCTGTTCTGCCAAGGCTGAAATTAAGCAGCAAAGCTCGCCAAGTGACGCGCTGTCTCCATCAACTTCGTAGTAAGATTGCTCAAACACAACGGTTGCTGAGACTGACAAAGGTTCATGGCGGGCAAATTGATTAGCCAAATAAGCACTTAGAATCATGACGCCTTTGGTATGAATATTACCGGAGAGATCAGATTTACGCTCTATATCGATAATGTCGCCGTCACCGTAGTGAATGGTCGCGGTAATTCGGGAAGGTTCGCCGAACTCACTGCCGCCCATAGTCACAACGGTCAAACCGTTCAATTGACCAACGGCGGTGCCGTGCGTATCAATTCGAACCTGCTGCTCAAGAATGCTGCGTCGACTGAGTTCGGCAAGGTTACCTTCGCGATCGCGTTGTTGCTGAAGCGCTAAATCTATCGCTGCTTTATCAATTTTTGCGTGTTGATTCTGCAACGCGCAATCATTGGCTTCCCGAAGAAGCTGGAGCAGACTGACTGTATTAAGTGTCAATTCTTGCTGGTAATCGGTATATCTGGCACAAACCCGCAGCAAGGCAGAATAACCGTCGGTGCTCAAGGGCAACACGTCAGCCAGTTGCCATACATACTGTAAATAGTTGAAGTAGGGCGCTACTGGCTCGTTTTGTGTCGCGTAATGACCATGAAAGTCCGCAAGAAACGGGAAAAAATGGTCGAAGTCTTCGTCGTATTCGCGCAGTTGCGCGTACTCGTTGCGAGAGCCGAGTAAAACAATTTTTATGCTCACAGGGACTGACTCAGGCCGATAGAAAAAAGCAGCACCTGAATCAGGCGACTGTCTTGGCCATTCAAATTCACCGCCTTCTATAACGTCTTTTAAACGTTTCCAGAGCTTGATATTTTCCAGCAATTGCGCAACTTCAATGGCCAATACACCGCCATTTGCTTTGTGCAGTAAGCCCGCTTCAATAAGGTGAAGCTCTGAGCTAACCGTGCCTTCAATGGATTGAACCCCAATATGTCCGAACAAACGCTCTTCGGTTACGCGGTCGCAATAATAATAAGGGGCAGGGTGTTCATGTCCTACAAGAACAGAAGCCAGACTTTCACCCTGAATTTCCTCGGCTTTTTTATCTCTAATCTGCTGCATATAATCACGCAAATTATGGGTATCAAACTGCTCAATTATCGCTTTGTAGGCCTCGTCGCGCTGGTCTAGTGGACGTTGCAGAAACCCCCAGATAGCTTTGATAGCGGCATCAGCGCTACCTGAGGGTAAATTCACGCATAATGGCCTTAGTGGATCTGTTGGGTTTGCCAGGTAAATCCAGTCATACCACTGCGTAAATTCCCAATGGTTGTCGTTAAAATATGAGTCGAGAAGATCGCGCTTCAAAAGCCCTGTAGGAAACAACGCATAGATATTTGAATAAGTGCCTTGTTGGCGCAAGGCGTTGTTCAATGCATTAACAGCTCGTCTTTGTCCAACTAATGCATCTTCTTTAAGTTCGGCCGGCAGCTCATTCAGCCATTCATTTGTTTGTGGCTGCAATGCGAAATTATCTAATTTCATTGAATTGTTCTTCCTTAACTAGCAATAAAGACATGATAACAGAAATGGCTAATTGAGAGCGTTTTGCTGTGGTAATAAAAAACGGAGAAGAACAATGCAGCCTGCAAGTCGACAACAGGCTTTAGACAGATTAAGAGCTAAATGTACAACTTAGGCGGTAACGTTGTCGTTTTGTCATCTTGTCACGACGCCAGAAATAACCAATGCCAGAGTTCAATTTCTTGTATTGGTGGTGCGTACTTTATTCCTTGGCAACGCCAACCGGGGAACCACCGAAGAACCTTCTAAAGAAATAGCGGAATTTGAAGGTATCTGCTTCAAATACATAATTGCGTATAATGTATATTATGTTAAATCATAACTATATCAGTATAACAGCCCTACGAAGTGCTTACTTTTTAAAACTGCTGCTGAGCTAGATCTGGAAGCTTTTCGGCAAGAAAGTCGATAAAAACACGTACAGCGGGAAGAATTCCCCGTCGGTGTGAGTACGTCATATGCATAATTCCGATTGGCAAATGCCAGTCGGTTAATACCGGAACTAAGTCGCCATTATTGACCGCTTCGTTACAGAGGTAATTAGGTAAAGCGGCAATCCCTAATTGTTTGATTGCGGCTTCTCTTAACACAATCATGTCGTCGGTAATAAGCCGTGGTTTTATTCTGATATTCTTTTGCTGGCCCGAACTGTGAATCAGTTCATAGCCATAGCGGCCGTTTGTGTAGTGCATACTGAGATGCTCGAATTTTAGTAAATCTTCGGGTTTCAGAATGGCTTTGTCCTGAATTAAGCCGGGCGCAATGTAAAGTGTCTGAGGTGCCTGGCTAATTGGTCTGGCAATCAGGCTGGAGTCTTCTATGGTGGGTCTAACCCGCAAGGCAACATCAATGCCCTCTTCAACCAGATTCACTGGACGGTTAGTAACCACGAGCTGGATTTCGACCTCCGGGTACAAACTCATGAATTCTGGTAACACCTGAACTAACAAACTCTGACTGATTGCATAAGGCGCGCTAACTTCAACTTTTCCTCGCGGCTTATCCAGTAGACGCTGAGTGACTTGTTGAGCTGACTCCGCAGCACTGACAAGGCGTTCACAATGCACCAGAAACTCACGGCCAACATCAGTTAGTTTAAGGCCGCTTCGACTTCTGTGAAAAAGTCTTGTGCCCTGTTCCTCCTCCAATTGAGTCATTTTCCGGCTTATGGTTGATTTTGGCAGACTTAAATCCCTTGAGGCAGCGCTAATACTGCCGGAGGCGATAACTTGGGCAAATAGATAGTAATTTGTGACATCGGGAAAAGACATAAAAACCTCAAGGTTCCGTTAATGGAACGTAAGTTCTCATTTTAGCTTCTTATTAAAGTATTTGGAACGAATTATACTGTGCCTATCTTAAAAAAGAGAATAATGAGGTTTGTATGAAAGTCTTACATTTAGATTCGGGTATCTTTATTGATCAGTCAGTTAGTCGCCAATTAACTCGCGACATTCTCTCTCAGCTTAAAAATAACCAAGAAACAACGGTTGTGTACCGCGACTTGGTTGCCAACCCGGTTGATCACCTTACGGCTGAAGAGCTTTTAGCCGAAGATAAACCTTTGATTAATGAGTTGGTACAAGAACTTTTTGATGCAGATACCATTATTATTGGTGCGCCCATGTACAACTTTACTATCCCTACGCAGTTGAAAGCCTGGATTGATCGGGTGCTGCAGGCCGGAGTAACTTTCAAATATACGGAACAAGGTCCACAGGGCTTAGTTAAGGACAAGAAAGTTTATATCGCTTCAGGCCGTGGGGGCATTTATTCTGAGGGTGATATGCAGGCATTGGATCATCAGGAAAGTTACTTAAAGCAGGCACTTTCTTTTATCGGAATTACTGACGTTACTGTAGTTTGTGCAGAAGGAATGAATATGGGCGATGAACCCCGTCAACAAGGGTTCGAGCAAGCCTCTAAAGAAATCGCTGCTATATAACTTCATAAAGCCCACCCTATTCGTCATCGCGGTGCGCTTTTATTTGTATCTCATCGCCTAATTGTATTACTTCTATTTCTATTGGCTGACAGCAGACCTGGCAATCGACAATCTGCTGTTGCCCAATATCATTTAACCAGTCCACTTCAATATCGTTAATTGTCATGCAATAAGGACACTCAAATGTTTTTGGATCGGTAAGACTCATAGCAGGCACCTTAAATTAAAGCTCTGGTCTACAATAGTAATCGAGTCTTTGAACTTTTGCGTAGCTTATAAAATATTCAATTTAAATAACCGGCTGAGTGCGAATGATGACATCGTGGTTAAAACAATCCTTAATAGTAACGTCGTTATTGGTCGCTAGTACAACGCAGGCTCAAACACCCGTTGAGTATATCGAGGCGAATAAAAAACCGATAGTAAACACAGTTAAAGTACCAACCACCCTTTCAGCCATGAATAACTCGCAGCTTGGTTTTGCGGTTGAAGGGAAACTATTAGAGCTTCAAAAGGATACCGGCGACTCGGTCAGTAAGGGAGATGTTTTGGCCACGTTAGATGTGCGTCAGATAAACTCCCGGATAGAGTCTTTGCAAGCGCAGGTACAAAGTGCTCAGGCGACTCTGGAAGATGAAAAACAACAACTGAATGAATTAGACGCACTTGCTGAAACGGACTTTGTACCAGCAAGTGACTTACGACGTTCGCGTACCAGGGTTCAAGTGGCAGAGTCACAACTGGCTGAAAGCAGAGCTTTGTTGAAAGAAACCGAAGTAAACCAAGAATATCATGAACTTAAAGCGCCTTATGATGGTGTTATCACAAACCGAAGCGCTGACCTTGGTGAATGGCTGGGTGTCGATCAGAATGTTTTTCAGTTAGTTGCCGACAAAGACCGCTACGCCGATGTTTTTCTGTCGCAGTCTTATTACCCTTCTATTGACTCTGACACATTGGTGAAACTCAGTCACAAAGAAACTTCTATTAGCGCTAGTATTAAAAGAGTTGTGCCCTATGTGGACGGAAATGATCGCTCTTTTCGGGTCCGCATAGCGGGCGACTATCCGAACGACTGGGTTGTAGGCATACCTTTAACTGCAACCTTTGAAATTGATACAAAACGCAGACAAACCGCCGTGCCGCAGGACGCTATAGTGCGCTACAGCGATGGCCGTACATCGGTTTGGGTCGCCCAAAAAGAGAATGATAATTGGCAGGCAATTGAAAGACCGGTGGAACTTGGCCTGAGGTTTAACGGCTATGTGGAAATAGAAAAAGGCCTCGATAATGGTGAGCGCGTGATAGTGCGGGGTAATGAGGCTCTGACCGATGGGCAGACACTGGAACTGACGGAGTCTGCTGACTATGATTGAAGCGGTTATTAAGCATAAGCACGTTACGATAGTCTCTATCTTGATCCTCTGCCTGCTGGGCATTACTGCGGCGCTCCGTATTCCCGTACAAATGATACCGGATTTAGAAGTTCGAACCATTTCTGTTCAGACGCAATGGCCCGGTGCTACGCCTCAGGACATAGAGAAAGAAATTCTTATAGAGCAGGAAGAGTTTCTTCGTACGGTACCTAACTTACAGCGCATGGAAAGCAGTGCAAGTAATGGCGAGGCGAGTATAGAACTGGACTTTCCTTTCGGTGTTGATGTTACCGAAACATTAATCCTGGTTAACAATGCGTTAAGTCAGGTTCCGGATTACCCCGAGAATGTCGATGAGCCTCGAATTTTCTCTGCGTCTTTTTCAAGTAATGCTTTCATGTACTTTCGCGTCGCTCCTATTGAGGATAATCCGAAGAATATCGATATGGTTATGATGCGAGATTACATTGAGGATAATGTACGACCGCGAATGTCATCGGTTGCAGGAGTATCTCAGGTAAACGTTAGCGGCGGTGCTCAGCGACAAGTTCGTATTTTGATGGACAAAGACGCTCTCATTCAATACAACGTGTCGGTTAACGAGGTTCGCTCTGCAATTAGTAGTCGCAACCGCGACACCTCGGCAGGTGAACTGGAGCAAGGTAAACGCCGTTTTTTACTGCGAACCGTTGGTCGGTTCGAGTCACTTGAAGAAATTGAAAACACAATTATCCGCCGGACCGGTGACAGCCTCGTTAGGCTTAAAGACGTGGCTGACATCGATTTTAATCACTTTGAGCTTAACAGCGAGTCCTGGTTCAAAGGCCAGCAGGTTCTTAGCTTGCAGGTTCAACGTGAGCTTGGCTCTAATGTCATTGATATTAAGTATGCCATGATGGACGAAGTCGAACGCATCAATGAGGAGTTACTTCGCCCTGCCGGAATGGAAATTACATTAAACTCGGACGATGTTCGCTATGTAGAAAATTCAGTCCAAAATGTGCTCTTTAACCTATTACTGGGCGCCCTATTTGCAACTTTAGTCATGTATGGTCTGATGCGCTCTGGGCGCGCGACGCTTATTGCCGTAATTGGTATCCCCATTTGTACCCTTGCCGGCTTTTTAGGGCTGCTGTTACTCGATAGAACCATTAATGTTATTTCTTTAGCCGGTATTGCCTTTGCCATTGGCATGACACTGGATAACACGATTGTTGTGCTGGAAAGTATCGAGCTGGAGCGACGTAAAGGGTTAAATCCTAAAGAAGCGGCTATTGAGGGAGTAAAGAGGGTCTGGACTGCGGTACTCACGTCAACACTTACGACTGTGATGGTTTTTCTTCCTATACTCTTTATCGTTCAGGAAGCCGGTCAACTCTATTCCGATATTGCTATTGCCATTTCTGCATCGATTATTGCATCCATGTTTGTCGCCGTAACTTTAGTACCTTTGTTAGCGGCCTACTTCCCTGCTGAAGCCAAAACAAAGGTCACCGACAAATTAACTAACCGTATTGACTCTGCGAGTCAAAAGTTACTGGCTTCAAAGAACTCCAAGTTAACCACTGTGGGCGTTACTTTCGTTGCGGTTGTAGGTATTTGGTGGTTTCTAACGCCGCCCGCGGAGTATCTGCCAGAGGGTGAAGAAGCAAAAACCTTCGCCACAATGAGTGCGCCGCCGGGCTACAACTTAAAAACCATGTCATCTATTGGTGACGAAATTAGAGCTATTTTTGATCCGGCTTTAATGACAGAAGAGACAGAAGTAACACGCTCAGGCGTCACTATTCCTGCGCTTCAGACAATGAGCCTTAGTGTGGCACCGTCAAACATTCGTATTATTGCCGAAACTCGTGATAAAAACCGAATTGACGAATTAATGAGCGTGATAACAGAGGTTTACGAACGTTACCCGGGTATGAGGGCTTTTGCCGCTAAAGGATCAATTATTAGCAGTAATGACGGCGGCACCCGCAGCATTAATGTTGATGTTGGTGGTCGGGAGCTTAATGAAGTTTATGCTGCTGCGCGTGCAATATATAACCGGTCGCAGGAGGTTTTCGATAACCCAAGAATACAGTCAACGCCTAATTCACTCACATTGGCACAGCCTTTATTAGAAATACGACCCGACTGGGAGCGTATGAGTGAGTTAGGTTTAGATGCAGACAGTTTTGGTTATGCGGTTTCTGCGCTGACAGACGGTGCCTTTGTCGGTGAGTATTTCCAGGGCGACGATAAAATTGATATGTATCTTTATAGCGAAAAAGGTACCGAAGTAACCCCGGAAATGCTGGATGACTTACCCGTTCTTAACGTAAATGGCCGCCCGGTATCACTAAACGCCATTAGCGAAGTGCGCCAAATAGTTGATACCAGTACGGTTCGCCGGGTAGACAGTAGACGTACCGTAACCTTGAATATTATACCTCCAGAATCGGTGGCTCTTGAGTCCGGTGTTGAAATGGTGCGAACCCAAGTGCTGCAGCACTTAAGAGAGCAAGGCGTTATAGCAGCAGACATCTCCACTCAGTTATCGGGAGCTGCCGATCAACTGGCAGAAACGCAGGCAGCATTAAGCGAAAACTACGTTATCTCAATAGCTATTATTTATCTGCTGATGGTGGCTATTTTTGCTCACTGGGGTTACCCCCTGCTTATTATGGCGACTATTCCCATGGGGATCAGTGCAGGTATTGCCGGCTTGGCTCTGATGAATGGTGTTGGTCAGCTATTGCCAGTCTTTGGGTTACAACCGCTAAATCAACCGTTCGATATGATCACTATGCTGGGCTTTCTTATTCTTATGGGAACGGTAATCAACAACCCTATTTTGGTTGTGGAGCGTGCAATCTACCTACGTGATAAAGAAAACTACCCTATCAAGAGAGCCGTTCAGGAAGGTCTATTGTCGCGGGTCAGACCTATTACTATTACCACTTTAACAACACTGTGTGGTATTGCTCCCCTGGTCTTTATTCCAGGCGCTGGTACAGAGCTTTACCGCGGGGTTGGGGCTATTGTGATGTTTGGTCTCATAGGTGCTGCGCTTGTTACTATTTTCACTTTGCCTGCACTATCTGCGCTGGTACTAAAAAAACGAGGGGTGAATTCTTAGACAAAATATTGATCTTTGCTCTATTTTTTTACTGTAAATATTTTGTAAACTGCCGATAGCTTATTAAGTAAGCTTTCCGTCGGTTGACTAAGGATCATCAATGAAGATCATACAGCAGTTAAGTATTACGCAGAGACTGGTTTCACTACTGGGAATTGCCGCTTTAGGTACTGCACTAATGGTCGCGTTTATGATGTTCATTTTGAATAACCTGTTGGTTGAGGAAGAAAAACGTAAACTCAACGCCGTACTTGACGCAGCTCATACCATAGTCAGCCATTATCACCAGCAATATCAGGATGGTAACCTCAGCGAATCTGAAGCCAGAACGGAAGCTTATGCTCGCCTTGATAACATTCGCTACGAAGGCGTGGAGTACATATTTACGCTAAGTCGTGACGGTGTTTTAGTACAACACCCTTTCTCTAAACAATTAGTCGGCAAAGATGTAACCAGCTACGAAGATCCGGAAGGCACTCGACTGTTTCAGGAAATGGTCCAGAAAGCACGTTCAGCTGACCGCGCTACCGTGGAATACATATGGCAAAAAGGCAGTGATGCCAACAATCTGGTCCCTAAAATTAGCAGAATAAGAGTATTTGAACCCTGGAACCTTATTATGGGGACAGGTCAGTACACCGATAATATTACCAGCATGTTGTGGCAGGAGTTCTTTAAGTTAGCTGGGTTGGCTCTGTTTCTTGCTGTGCCTCTCCTGCTTTTGTTTGTGTTGATCATACGCAGTATTACTCGCCCCTTGAAAACGATTAGTAACGCCATGTTTGATATTGCTGAAGGTGAAGGTGATTTAACCCGGCGGCTTGATGACTCTGGCTCTGATGAACTCGCTAAATTAGCGACCTCTTTCAATACTTTTGTACACAAAATACAGCAACTCGTACAAAGCGTTCAGGAAAGTGCTAAACATGAAAGCGAAGCTGCTAGTCAACTCACTGATTTATCGGCTACGAGCAGTCGACAGAGTGATGAACTAAGTTCTCAAACAAGCTCCATCGCTACAGCAATCACTGAATTATCTTCATCGGCTTCGGAAGTTGCCGACCATGCTCGTCAGGCCGCCGATTCAGCGAATACCGCTGATGAAGAAGCTGGTCGTTCAGCAATTATTGTTCGCGAATCGGTCAATAATATTGAGGCACTAACCTCTGAACTGGGTAAAGCCGGCGACAAAGCCCGGTTATTACAGGACGGTTCAGATAAGATTGGGAATATACTCGGTGTTATTGTTGCCATCGCTGAACAAACGAATTTACTTGCGTTAAATGCCGCTATTGAGGCGGCACGGGCCGGTGATGCCGGACGTGGGTTTGCTGTAGTTGCTGATGAAGTCAGAACCTTAGCAACCCGAACCCAACATTCAACCGATGAAATATCCTCTATTGTGGAAAGCATTCAGGGAGCAATTAAAGAGGTTAGTCAAATTATCAATGATGTGGAGCACCGCTCAGCATCAACCAACGAAGAGGCATTGAAAGCTGAACGGGCAATCAGCCAAATTCAGGAAGCGGTTGCCAATATTTCCAGTATGAACATCCAAATTGCATCAGCAACCGATGAACAAAGTCGGGTCACTAAAGATTTGAATGAAAATATCACGGGTATTTCAGACCTTTCCCATGCTAACCAGGACGCAAATACGCGGGTATCTGAAGTAAGCAGGGATCTCAGTAAAAACAGCATTGATCTAAGTCAACTTGTGAGCCGGTTTAAAACAAAATAACCTTAAAAAGACTAGGGACAATAGTAATCTACCCTGTACCTTTTGAGTCACAAGACGTAAAATGCACGTACTTTTACATGGATCGTGTCTGGTAAAAGTCACCTTTTTCCTGATCTTAATCACTGCGGATTTAAAAGATGAGTCAAACAATTCCACAACAACCGATCGAATATAATATGAAGGTCGTTCGGCAGTTTACTGTCATGACCATTATTTGGGGTATCGTCGGTATGGCGTTGGGCGTATTGATAGCTGCTCAGCTAGTCTGGCCAGAGCTAAACTTCAATACACCTTGGTTAACCTACTCCCGTCTTCGCCCACTACACACTAACGCGGTTATTTTTGCGTTTGGTACCAGTGCACTTTTTGCTACCTCTTATTACGTGGTTCAAAAGACCTGTAAAGTGAGCTTGTTCTCAGACAAGTTGGCAGCTTTTACCTTCTGGGGTTGGCAGGCCGTCATCGTTGCAGCCGTTATTACTCTGCCTTTGGGCCTATCTAGCAGCAAAGAGTATGCAGAACTGGAATGGCCAATCGATATCCTGATTGCTGTCGTTTGGGTTGCTTATCTCATTGTTTTCTTTGGGACATTGGCTATTCGTAAGACATCGCACATTTATGTGGCGAACTGGTTCTACGGTGGCTTTATTGTTGTTATCGCCATGCTGCATATTGTGAACAGCTTCGCGATACCAGTGTCGTTTACTAAGTCATATTCAATCTACTCAGGTGCTGTAGATGCCATGGTTCAATGGTGGTACGGACATAACGCTGTAGGTTTCCTTTTGACAGCCGGCTTCCTGGGTATGATGTATTACTTTGTGCCAAAGCAGGCAGAACGCCCCGTTTACTCGTACCGTTTGTCGGTTGTTCATTTCTGGGCACTTATTTCCTTATACATTTGGGCCGGACCGCACCACTTGCACTACACCGCTTTACCAGACTGGACTCAGTCAGTGGGTATGGTGATGTCAGTCATTCTGTTCGTTCCTTCGTGGGGCGGCATGATCAACGGTATCATGACCTTATCGGGTGCCTGGCATAAACTGCGTACCGACCCAATTCTGCGCTTCCTGATTGTATCTCTGTCATTCTATGGTATGTCGACTTTCGAAGGTCCGATGATGGCAATCAAATCAGTAAACGCTCTTTCTCACTACACCGACTGGACCGTTGGTCACGTGCATTCAGGCGCTCTAGGCTGGGTTGCGATGATTACCATCGGCTCTATGTACTACCTGGTACCTCGCTTGTTTAATCAGAAAGAAATTCACAGCATTAAGCTGGTTAACGTTCATTTCTGGTTACACACTATCGGCGTAGTTTTCTACATTGTTTCAATGTGGATTTCAGGTGTTATGCAAGGTCTTATGTGGCGTGCGACAAACTCTGATGGAACACTAACTTATAGTTTCGTAGAGAGTGTTCAAGCATCGTATCCGTTCTGGACAGGCCGCTTTATTGGTGGTGTGTTCATTGTCGTTGGTATGCTGCTTATGGCTTATAACTGTTACCAGACAATTCGTGCCGGCCGTCGTGAGACAGCTGCAGGCAACGTCGTACAAACTGCCTGAGGGAGAGAATAATGAGTCGCTTTAAACACGAATTTGTTGAGAAAAACTTAGGTTGGCTGTCTATTTTAATGATTCTTGCTGTTTCTATTGGCGGTTTGGTGGAAATCACTCCCCTACTTTTTCAGAAGCAGACCAATGAACCGATTAAAGGGCTACAGCCATACACAGCATTAGAACTTGAAGGCCGTGATATCTATATCCGCGAAGGGTGTAATAACTGTCACAGTCAGATGATTCGACCTTTCCGTGCTGAAACAGAGCGTTACGGACATTACTCTTTAGCCGGAGAACACGTATGGGAATTCCCTCACCTTTGGGGTTCTAAACGGACGGGTCCTGATTTGGCTCGGGTTGGTGGACGTTACAGCGATGAGTGGCATCACGTTCACTTAATGAACCCACGAAATGTGGTTCCTGAATCAAATATGCCAGCGTTCCCGTGGCTTGCAGAAAACAAGCTGACGGGTGAAGACACCGCTAAGAAAATGGAAGTTATGCGTTCACTTGGTGTTCCTTATGAAGATGAGGACATTGCCGGTGCTAAAGAAGCTGTTCAGGGTGAAACCGAAATGGACGCTCTTATCGCATACTTGCAGTCTCTTGGCACTGCGTTACAGCAGGCTGATAAGTAATGGATTACGGAACCTGGCGCGGCGTATTTAGCCTGATCATACTGGCAATTTTCATTGCTATTGTGTTTTGGGCTTTCAGTCGTCGCACAAAAAAACAATTTGATGAAGCGGCTAATTCCATATTTGAGGACGAGTCATCAGTAGATAAAAGCGACAAACCGGAGTCGAAGAAAGATGAGTAGCTTCTGGAGTGCATGGATAATTGTTCTAACGCTGGCCACCTTGGTGGTACTAATTTGGCTATTGCGCTGGAACATGAAAAATTATACTCACATCGAAGAAGGTCAGGAAATGGACCACGAATTCGATGGGATTGTTGAGTTAAATAACCCTCTTCCAAAGTGGTGGACCTATTTATTCTGGGCCTGTTTTGCCTGGGGCTTTTTGTACTTAGCCCTTTACCCTGGCTTAGGTAACTTTAATGGTTTACTTGACTGGAAAAGCTCAAACCAAGACGTTCGCTCATTAGAAGAGTCTCGTCAGGCAATGGAAGAAGCTCACGAAAAAGGAATGATAGTTGAGTACGATCGTTCAATTCGTGCCGCTGAAGAAAAATACGGCCCTATTTTTGAAGCATTTGCAGAGCAGTCTGTTAAAGAACTGGCGAAAAATGAAGATGCTTTAGATGTTGGTCAACGATTATTCTTGCAAAACTGTGCTCAGTGTCACGGCTCAAACGCTATGGGTGGCCAGGGCTTCCCTAACTTGACTGATGATGACTGGTTGTACGGTGGTGAGCCAAGCGATATTAAGACATCCTTATTAGAAGGTCGCCGCGGTAACATGGCACCTTTTGGTGAGCAGTTCAGTGATAAAGAAATTAATGAACTGGCAAACTACGTCGCAAGTCTTAGTGGCCGCGACAGAGATCCTGACTTGGTTGAAGCCGGCAAGGCAAACTTTGCAGTCTGCAGCGCTTGTCACGGACAGGATGGAAAAGGTAACCAGCAGCTGGGTGCTCCTAACTTGACTGATAATGTTTGGCTCTATGGTGGTTCAATTAATAAAATTGAAGAAACTATTAGGTATGGGCGTAGCGGCGTTATGCCTGCCTGGAAAAACATTTTAGGTGAAGATAAAATTCATGTTATCTCAGCTTATGTCTACAGCTTGTCAAACGACGAATAAAACGCAGTATATAGCCCCGCTACGGCGGGGTTTTTTGTAAGAGGTCCTATTATGATTCAACCTTGGTATAAGCAGTTTTGGCCATGGTTTCTTATTTCCCTTCCCGTTACTGTAATGATCGTTTGCGGTGTTATCATTTATTTGTCCATCTCTCAGGGCAACTTTTCGATGGTGGTCGACGATTACTATAAACGCGGCAAGACAATTAACGCTGTTATTGAAAACGTTGAAGAAGCTCAGCGTCGTAATATTTCCTTCGAATTTACTGCAAATCAGGGCAAGTTAACTCTAAAATATGCTTCAGGTGAACCGGAAGAGCTGTCAGCTTTACGGGTTTATTTTGTGCATGCCACTCAGCCTGAAAAGGACTTTAGTCGTTTGCTAAGTGTCGCCGCAGACGGCACCTACCGGGCTGATATTCCAGACAACATTAGCGGCAAGTGGACCGTTACTGTTGAACCCTATAACAAGGTATGGAAAGTGAGCGAAAAATATCAACTCCCTAAAAGTGAATTAACAAAGCTTCGTCCATTATTATACGGAGTTTAAACACATGGAATGCTTCCACTGCCTGCAACCTGTTCCCCGGGGAGTTAACCTTTCTGTTGAATACAAAGGGTCAGAAAAAACCGTCTGCTGTGCCGGTTGCCAGGCCGTGGCAGAAACCATTATTGAACATCGCTTACATGCTTATTATGAACACAGGGATGTCTCTCAACTTCAGGAGACTCCTGTACTTCCCGATGAGTTAAATGATTTGAATTTGTATGACCACCCTGACTTACAAAAAGAGTTCGTAAGACACGAAGGCGATGGCACTGAGGTTGCCACTCTGACAATAGAGAATATCACTTGTGGTGCGTGCGGCTGGCTTATTGAGCGCGAATTAATGCGTTTGAAAGGCATACACAAAGCTATCGTTAATGTTACCAGTCGTCGATTACAGGTTAGCTGGTCACCTGAGGAGTTAAAACTCAGCAATATTCTCAGAGCGTTAGCCGGAATTGGCTATAAGGCTTTACCATTCCAGGCCAATGAAGCTGAACAGCAATATACCCGCCAGAGAAAAAGTTATATAAGACGCTTGGGCGTGGCAGGTATTGCCACCATGCAAGTAATGATGATTGCTTTTGGCCTGTACTTTGGTGTGGTAAGTGACCTATCTCCTGACTTACAGCGTTTTTTATGGGGAGTCAGTCTGGTATTTGCAACTCCAGTCATTCTGTACAGTGCACAACCTTTCTATGCCGGCGCTCTTAGAGCGATACAAGCTTCACGCTTGAATATGGATATTCCGGTAAGTATCGCTTTGTTGGGAGCTTACAGTGCCAGTGTGTACGCTACTATTACCAATACTGGAGAGGTGTACTTTGAATCCATTTCCATGTTCACCTTCTTTCTCTTAACCGGGCGTTTTCTTGAGTTACTTGCAAAGGAACGTGCGTTAAAGTTTGCTACTAACCGTTTGACTCTTTTACCTAAGCTGGCGTCCAGAGAAACAGCTGAGGGCGTTGAATCTATTGCTATTAAGCAGTTAAATGTTGGTGACATTATTCGTGTAAAGGCTGGTGAAACCATTCCCGCCGACGGGGAGTTGTTAAATCCGCAGGCACAGGTTGATGAAAGCTTACTGACAGGTGAAAGCCTGCCACGTTCGAAAAAGCTTGGCGACGCAATTATTGCCGGCAGTATTAACCAACACTCGCCGATACGCGTCAAAGTGACGGCTATTGCTCAGCAGACTGTGCTGGCGGGTATTATATCAATGCAGGACTCTGCATTAGCGGTTAAGCCAAGAGCTCAGCAAGTTATTGATAAAATTGCCGGCTATTTTATTGCTGGCATTTTAATTATTGCTGTTATTACGTTCTTCAGTTGGTGGTGGATTCAGCCTGAGCATGCGTTGTGGGTTACTTTAGCGGTTTTGGTTGCAACCTGCCCTTGTGCTTTGTCACTTGCCGCTCCCACCGCGCTTACCGGTATTATTCATCGGCTCAATCGAGATGGCATATTACTTAAAGGCGCTGATGTATTAGAGTCTGTAAAGCAGTTAGACAAAGTTTGTCTTGATAAAACCGGTACTTTAACCGAGGGGCAGTTTCGTCTTGTTGAACGCCAGGACTCTATCGACCCCAAAACAGTGGATCATATTGTTAGTGGACTGGAACTGTTTTCCGAGCACCCTCTTTCCGTTCCTTTGAGTCAACTTTCAGATACCCCTGCTAAGTTTACTCATGTCAGCAACGAAATGGGGGCCGGACTGCAAGGTGAGCTTGACGGTGAAGTTTACCGCGTCGGCAGTGAACGTTTTATTCAGCAATGGCACCCTGAGTTTAAAGCACTTAATAAATATCAGGTGATTGTGGCAAGCAAAAAACAGGTTTTGGCACAGTTCCGGGTTGAAGATCAGATAAGGGACGGTGCAGCAGAAACCATAGAATGGTTAAAAGAAAATGGCTACCAGCCTATTATCTTAAGTGGTGACAGCGAGCCCAGAGTCCATGAACTGGCGAAGGAACTGGGCATATCTGAGTACCATAGTGGATTAAAGCCAGAGGAAAAACTGGCATTCGTTACCGAACAACAACAATTAGATCATACTGTCTGGATGGTCGGTGACGGCATCAATGACAGCCCGGTTCTTGCAAAAGCTGATCTCTCAATGACCTTTTCAAAGGCATCTGACTTGGCGCAAACCGCAGCCGACGTTGTACTAATGTCAGAGTCATTGAACCAAATAAAAGTGGTTATAGAAAGTGCTCTGAAGACGCGCAAGGTGATGCAGCAAAATTTCACTTGGGCATTAGTTTATAATGTATCTATATTACCTGTTGCGGCTATTGGTATGGTTGCACCATGGGCAGCAGCGCTTGGCATGTCGCTCAGCTCTCTGTTGGTCATTGGTAACTCTTTAAGGTTGTATCGAAAATGAGTGTAATTTACGCGTTAATACCGGTTGCGATAATTTTTGTGATCATCGCCGTGGCTATTTTTTTCTGGGCGGTACGTTCCGATCAGTTTGAAGATATTGAGCGTCAGGGTCTCAATATTCTAATGGATGATGAAGACAACAAGGCCGATGATGAATCCGATAAGCCAAAGCGCTGATCTTGTAACCGCATTACTTATGGGCCTTGCGGGCGCTGGCCACTGCCTGATGATGTGTGGTGGGATAGCAAGCGCCATGGGCATTAATACTAAGCCCTATCATGTCTGGCTCTATAACTTAGGCCGAGTGTCCTCTTATATGATAATTGGCGCACTTGTCGGCGGTGCCATAGGCTTTTTTGCTCCCGAAGGTGGTTATACAACCGTTATCCTGCGTTGGCTGGCGGTTATTTTTCTGCTTCTATTAGGGCTTTATTTTACGGGCTGGTTTGCTGGCCTGGTTTATTTGGAAAAAGCTGCAAGCCCGGTATGGCGAAAGGTTCAGCCCTTTGCCGCTCAGCTGAGAAACAAACCGGGTATTTTTGCCACTTTCTTTGCCGGAACCCTATGGGGCTGGCTGCCTTGCGGTATGGTTTACAGTGCTCTTAGCTGGGCCGCGTTAAGTGGTTCAGCCAGCGGTGGCGCATTAACCATGGCGGCTTTTGGCTTAGGAACCTTGCCAGCTATGGTTGCAGCAGGTCATTTCAGCCAGTTTCTGCACAACTTTTTGCGAGCTCAGGGGGTTCGCACAGCCATGGGTGTTTTACTGATTATTTATGCCTTATGGAGTTTATTGACCCTCCTCAAACCTTTTTTCCAATAAAGCCTGCAAAGCTTTCTGCTTTCGTCTAATCTAACTAATAGACGCGGATTTATTATGAGGTGAGTATGGACGCATTCCGTCATGTTTTGGTCGTTATAGATGCCGCTGATGAGCAGCATAAAGCCTTGAAAAGAGGTCTGCATATGGCTCGATTGAGTGATGCCAGACTGACTTTGTTTTTATCCATTTACGACTTCTCTTATGAAATGACAACCATGTTATCCAGCGAAGAACGCGATATTATGCGTTCTAATCTCATTGCTGACAGAAAAGCCTGGCTAACAGACTTGTTGAGTGAATTTGATACAGACGCAATTGCTATTGATATCAGCGTTGTTTGGCACAATCGCCCGTTTGAAGCCATTATAAAAGAAGCGATTAAACACAAGCACGATCTCATCATAGAAGGTACTCAGGTCAGTGCGAGTTTCCAAAACCTCATTTTTACACCAACTGACTGGCACTTGTTAAGAAAAGCCCCCTGCCCGGTTTTGCTAGTCAAAGAACACGAATGGCCCAGTCATGGCCAAATTATTGCGGCTGTTCACACCGGTTCAGAAGAAGAGCATCATCAGCAATTAAATAAACGAATTATTGAACACGCTCAGTCAATGAGCAAAGTTCTCGATGCCAGTGTGCATTTGGTTAATGCGTACCCTAGTGCGCCTGTTAATGTAGCGGTAGAAATTCCGGAGTTTGATGTCAGCGAGTATACAGATGCTCTCGAGCAGCATCATGTAAACCGAATGGCTGCTCTTGGCCGGGAGTATGGCATTTCCAGTCACTATCAGTACCTTTCTCAAGGTTTACCGGAACAAGTGATACCTGAAGCAGCCAAACAACTGGATGCCGAATTAGTCGTGTTAGGGACTATTGGCCGCACTGGGTTAAGCGCTGCGTTACTGGGCAATACTGCGGAGCATGTGCTGGATCAGTTAAATTGCGACGTATTAGCTATTAAACCAGAAGACTTTGTTAGTCCCCTCGCTTGAGTTTAATGGCTCAGGTATAATCCGGCTCCTAATGCTTAAATATGACAGGTTGCAGGAGCCATTATGGCCAGTGAAGACAAATACCGTTTCAATAAACTACAGAAACGTATTCGCCGCGAAGCCGGCAAAGCCATACAAGATTTTGGTATGATAGAGGATGGTGATCGCATCATGGTCTGTCTGTCGGGTGGTAAGGACAGCTACACTCTGTTAGACACTTTGCAGTACCTTCAAAAAGTCGCTCCTGTGAGATTCTCCCTGATCGCTGTTAACCTTGATCAAAAACAACCGGGTTTCCCAGAGCATGTACTTCCTGAGTATTTAGAAAAGCTTGGTGTTGAATACAAAATTGTTGAAGAAGACACCTACAGTATCGTGAAAGATAAAATCCCTGAAGGAAAGACAACCTGCTCTCTTTGTTCGCGTTTACGCCGTGGAATTTTATACCGTACGGCAAAGGAGTTAAAAGCCACTAAGATAGCTCTGGGACACCACAGAGACGACATGATTGAGACTTTATTTTTAAATATGTTTCATGGTGGTAAATTAAAATCGATGCCGCCAAAGCTGGCAAGCGATAACGGTGAACATATTGTTATTCGACCACTTGCCTACGCACGGGAAAAAGACATAGAGCAGTATTCTGAAGCTATGGAGTTTCCAATTATTCCGTGTAACTTATGTGGCTCTCAGGAAAATCTGCAAAGGAAGCAAATAAAGCAAATGCTTAATCAGTGGGATAAGCAGTTTCCAGGAAGAATTGAGAGTTTATGTACCGCAATGCAAAATGTTGTTCCTTCGCACCTGGCTGACAATGCCCTGTTTGACTTTAAAGCGGTTACTGCCAATGGCGTTGCCGATGAAAACGGCGATAAAGCTTTTGATACCGAAAATTTTAGCTCTGATGCAGTCAATAATGAACCTGCTTTAATGAGTGACATTCCGATTAAACAGCTGGCTTAAACAAGACAAAAAAGGCTCCTGATTGGAGCCTTTTTTTTATTATGTCGAAGTGTGTTATTCGGGTTGTGGTGGTGGATTCAACTCTTCGCTAACGCGTTCCACAATTGGTCGGTTTATACGGATCATTGCTCGTAGCTCTTCAATATAATCCTCGCCGCGCTCTGAATAGCTCGAAAGCCCAGTAATAAGATCTCGTGCCAAAATATCTGCATTATTTAAACGCTTTTGTTCACGTAGTAAACGTAAATCCAGATAAGCTCCGTGGGTGTTTATATTCCGCATGTAGCTCTTTACCGAGGCATTAACCGAGTCAAACTGCGCAACCTCATGGCGACCACCTTCAACTCTTCCGGTAGGCACTAGACCACAACCTTTCGAGTAACACCATTGCCCAAATAGGTTTAAACCTTTTCTGGAGAAACGCGAAGTTCCCCAACCAGATTCATTGGCGGCCTGCACCAAAACCATCATTTCCGGAATAATATCGATGCGTCGTTTCAGAAGACCAAACAGATTATCATCAATGGCAATATCGTCTTCCAGACGGTAGTAATTTATCCACTCTTCCATTTGTTTCTTGTCTGCAGCGGTAAGTTCGCCGTTTTTATAGCGTTCATAAATGGCTTTAAGATACGCTCTATCATGCAATATACGTATATTTTCAGCTTCAACTAAAGGCAGCAAAAAACGAAAGAACTCTTCCTTCTTTTCGGTGACATCTGTCATTGACATAAAATCCGGGAGATCTCTTTTAACTTCAACCTCCGGAATTGCTGGTAAATGCGCCGTAACCGATTGATCCGGAACTTTTACATCAGGCTCCTTAATAAGCCAGGGTAAAAGTAATGCAGCTATACTCAGTACTATGAACAGTAAAATTGTTAATAATCGCATGTAGTCCTCAAGCCGAAATATTTTCAGACGAATTATCTTTTTTGGATTTCTCAATAACAGTTACGCCAATAATGTCTCGATAGACCACTCCAATGAGGTTATAGATCATTGGGAGCATCCAAATAAGACCAAGTCCGAAAGGAATTATAGCGACAAACAGTAAACCCAGAATAATAAGAAACAACAGAATAAATTTGGGAAGTTTAAAATGCGTTATTTTTATCGAGTAGTACAATGCACTTAACGGCCCCACCCCTCGTTCAACGACTAGCGGCATAGCAAGACTCAAAATTACCGTAATATAAAGCGATACTAATATTGCAAAATTAGGGTGAACCAGCACCATTAATTCACTGACCAGTATGCTAAGCAAGCTGCTAATAACGGCAACGGTAATGAGCGGAAGCAGTACATTGAATCCGTTAAAAACATCGGCTGTTTTTGTTTGAATGCCAACGCTATGTTTAATTCCCATTAGCATCAACCCGCCAAGTAACGGTGCGCTGATAACAGCCTGAAGAATACTGGCAAGATATTGAATTTGCGCCGAGCTTTCTATGGCGTCAATTGAGAATACGCTCATTAAAGCCAGGACCATAAGCACGTTAATGCCTAACAAAATTAAGAAACCACCAATCAAAGACACTAAGTTTGACTTGGTTACATTAAACGACTGCTCTAATACTTGCCGCACTGAAAGCTGATAGTTCCCTTTTAGGGCGTCAATCAGTGAGCCTCCAATGACTACTTTGTTATCATCCACAGAAATTCCCACACTTTTTTTAACAGTAAGATAAACTAGCGCCCGATATACTAGAGTATCCATTGACGCGATCCAATTTAAATCGACAGAACAATTTGAGGCAGGCATGAAATCACAGAAAAAGCGACCCGCCAATCCTAAGTTGGTTTTGCTAAACAAGCCCTACGGTGTGTTATCGCAATTTACAGGTGAGGAAGGCGACCAAACATTAAAGGCTTTCATCCCACATAATGATGTCTACCCCGCCGGACGATTGGATAAGGACAGTGAAGGCCTGCTTTTGTTAACCAACGATGGCGTTTATCAGGCGCGCCTGGCAAATCCTAAATATAAAGTATGGAAAACTTACTGGGTTCAAGTCGAAGGTGAACCCAGTGAAGAACAACTGGAGCAGTTACGAAATGGCGTTGAATTGAACGATGGAATGACGCGTCCAGCCGAAGCCTTTGTAATGCCCGAGCCAATGAACCTATGGCCACGAAACCCGCCAGTCAGAGAGCGTAAAACGGTGCCCGACACCTGGCTTTGCATTAAAATTCGTGAAGGTAAAAACCGTCAGATTCGCCGTATGACAGCGCATGTTGGACTCCCTACTCTGCGCCTTATACGTGCGGCAATTGGTCCGTTTCAGTTAAAAACGCTGCAGCCGGGCGAATGGCGTGAAGAACCGCCTGTTTGGTAGTTTCCTGAGCTACCCTAGCGCGGCCTAAAATGATAGAATGCGCAGCCAATTCAGGAGTTACAGTCAGCCAGGTCAGTCTATGTCAAATGCCAGTAAAAAAGTCATTGTTGGAATGTCAGGAGGAGTCGACTCTTCCGTGTCAGCCTATCTTCTTCTGCAACAGGGCTATCAGGTCGAAGGCCTGTTTATGAAAAACTGGGAAGAAGATGATACTGACGAATACTGCGCTGCATCCGAAGATTTAGCCGATGCCGAAAAGGTTTGCGAAACACTCGGCATAGAGCTGCACACAATCAATTTTGCCGCAGAGTACTGGGACAACGTGTTCGAGTACTTTTTGGAAGAATACAAAGCCGGGCGAACACCGAACCCGGATATCATGTGTAACAAAGAAATTAAATTTAAGGCCTTTCTGGAATTTGCCGCAGAAGCATTAAATGCCGATTACATTGCGACCGGACATTATGTGCGTCGTCAGCAGAACGACGGAAAGTGGGAAATGCTGCGCGGTTTAGACAGTAATAAAGACCAAAGCTACTTCCTTTATACGCTAAGCCATGAGCATATTGCACAAACTTTGTTTCCGGTTGGCGAGCTGGAGAAATCAGAAGTTCGGAGAATTGCAGAAGAGCAAGGCCTTGTTACAGCGGATAAAAAAGACTCTACAGGTATTTGCTTTATTGGCGAGCGCAAATTTAAAGACTTTCTCCAGCAGTACCTGCCGGCAAAGCCCGGCCCCATTGAGTCTGTCGATGGCGAACAGTTAGGTGAACATGAAGGTTTGATGTACCACACTCTGGGTCAGCGTAAAGGCTTACACATTGGCGGAATGGCCGACACCTCCGGCGAGCCCTGGTACGTTGTCGATAAAGACGTAGAGAGAAATGTGCTTATTGTTGCGCAGGGAAAAAATCATCCCCGCCTCTATTCTCAGGGGCTTATTGCCGGGCAACTGCACTGGGTGAGTCGTACCACACCATTAAAGGCTTTCGATTGTACGGTTAAAACGCGCTATCGCCAGCAGGATATACCGTGCAGGGTTACTCCGCTTGATAACGGCGACTTTCAGGTTCAGTTTAAAGAGCCTGTTGCAGCGGTAACGCCAGGACAATCCGCAGTATTCTACAGCGACGACGTTTGTTTAGGTGGCGGCATTATTGAACAGCGCATTACCGATTTTGAGGTCAAGCTATGAATGAGTGGCAGCAGCGAGTAATTGCTTTAGCTGGTATGTCGTTAAGTGCTATGGCCGTGCAGAAGCTGGCTCGCAGTGGAGAACTTTACCCTGAGTCTATTACCAACACTTTGGTCCACAGTCTTCTGCAACAAAACCCTGACAACATCGAAGATATTTACGGCGGTCTGGAGAATATTCAGCCAGGCATTCAGGCATTTATTCGTCAGGCCGGAAATAATAAAAATAAAGATCTAGAGGTCACCCGCTATTTAGTCGGATTGATCCACCTGTCCCGGCGCTTACTTAAGCAGCCCGACGTACTTAATTTACTGGGTGAACGTATCGCTCAGGTAAAACGTCAGAAAGAAGAATTTGAATTTGAAGATTATCGCGTACAGCAAAGTTTTGCGGGGATTTACCGCGAGTTGATAAGTCCTCTGGGACAGCCTATTCGAATTAATGGAAACCCGGAGTTTTTGAAGCGGGACTCAAATCAGCACCATATTAGAACCTTGTTGCTGGCCGGCATTCGTAGTGCCGTGCTTTGGCAGCAAGTAGGCGGCAAACGTCGTCATTTCGTATTTTCAAGAAAGAAAATGTTAGATACAGCGCAGCAATTGTTGCATGTCGCATAAAAGATTAATGACTTAATTAACTCTCGGAGAGCCAGTTTATGTTGCCCTTTTCTTCACTAACCGCAGTGTCACCTGTCGATGGACGATACGCTTCAAAAGCAGAAATGTTACGTCCTATTTTCAGCGAGTACGGACTGATTAAATTTCGTGTCACTGTTGAGGTTCGTTGGTTGCAGTTATTAGCCGAAGTCGATGGCATTAAAGAAGTGCCGGCATTAAGTGAAGAAGCGACACAAATACTGAACGCCATTGTTGAAAACTTCTCAGTAGAAGACGCTGAACGCATAAAGACCATTGAGCGCACAACCAATCACGACGTGAAAGCGGTTGAATACTTCCTGAAAGAACAAGTCGCTAATAACGAAGAACTGAATAAAGTATCCGAATTCATCCACTTTGCCTGTACTTCAGAGGACATTAACAACCTTTCTCATGGCTTAATGCTGAACACAGCTCGTGACGAAGTATTAGTACCGATGATGCAGGAATTAGTTGATCGGGTTAAAGAGCTGGCGAAAGAACACAAAGCCGTTCCTATGATGGCCCGTACGCACGGCCAACCGGCAACGCCAACCACAATGGGCAAAGAGTTTGCGAACGTTGCTGTGCGTCTACAACGTCAGCTGACGCAGCTTAAAGCTGTAGATGTCATGGGTAAAATCAACGGTGCTGTCGGTAACTATAACGCGCACCTTGCGGCCTACCCTAATGTCGACTGGCATCAAATCTCAGAGCAATTCGTTACGTCACTCGGTTTAAGCTGGAACGCGTACACGACTCAAATTGAGCCGCATGACTATGTTGCAGAATACTTTGACGCACTGGCTCGCTTTAACACCGTACTCATCGATTTTGATCGTGATGTCTGGGGTTATATTGCTTTGAACCACTTTAAACAGCGTACTGTTGAAGGTGAAGTTGGCTCTTCAACGATGCCTCATAAAGTGAACCCTATCGACTTTGAAAACTCCGAGGGCAACCTGGGTATTGCTAATGCGGTTATGCAACATTTGGCTCAGAAGCTGCCTATTTCCCGCTGGCAACGTGATCTGACTGATTCTACCGTTTTACGTAATTTAGGTGTAGGTGTTGCGCATGCTGTTATTGCATTTCAGGCAACGTTAAAAGGTTTGAGTAAGCTGGAAGTTAATGAAGCCCGTCTGGCAGCTGAGCTTGATGAAAATTGGGAATTGATGGCGGAACCGGTGCAAACCGTTATGCGCCGATACGGTGTTGAAAAGCCGTACGAAAAGCTTAAAACCTTAACTCGCGGAAAACGCATTACCAGCGATGATCTTGCGAAATTTATTGACTCTCTAGACGTGCCAGATGCTGCTAAAGATGAAATGAAAGCTTTAACACCAGCTAACTATATTGGCCGCGCAACTCAGTTTGTTGATGATCTTGTATGAAATTAGCTTTTGATAAAGACGATTTTTTAAAAAACTACTGGCAGAAAAAGCCTTGTCTTATTCGACAAGGCTTTGCTGATTTTACGGACCCTGTCAGCCCAGAAATTCTAGCTGGACTGGCCATGGAAGAAGGCGCCGACTCTCGGGTTATTGAGTCACAGGCAGATACAGAATCTGGCTGGTTGGTTACTCATGGCCCGTTTGAAGAATACGAGCAGTTTGGTGAGAGCCACTGGACCTTATTGGTTCAATCAGTAAATGAGTGGCTGCCAGACGTTGGCGAATTGATAACGCCTTTCCGTTTTCTTCCGGATTGGCGCATAGACGATGTCATGGTCAGTTTCTCATGCGAAAACGGTGGTGTTGGTCCGCACCTGGATCAGTATGACGTTTTTATCATACAGGGAGCCGGTTCTCGACACTGGCGCGTTGGTGAGCGACAATCAATGCGGGAGTGTCAGCCAGCAGCCGACCTTTGCCAGGTAGAAGGTGAGTTTAAAGCCGTTATTGATGAGCACCTGAAAGCCGGTGATGTTTTATATATTCCCGCAGGCTGTCCGCATGATGGTGTTGCCTTAGAGCCTTCGCTCAACTACTCGGTTGGGTTCCGGGCGCCGTCAAAAGCAGAGTTATTATTGCAGCTGGGCGATATTGCCATGCAACAGGAGTCCCTTCAGGAACGATACCAGGATCCAGAAATTGGCAGCGACGATATTTCCTGGGAAATTGAAGAAAAGCAATTAGCCGCCTTAAAAGGCTTTTTGAAAGAAGCCCTTGAGAGTGACGAAACAGACAGGTTACTGGCGAGAATTGTATCGCAGTCAAAACGCCCTCTTCCCGAGCCAGAATTGCCAACAACAGCAGCGCAAGTGCCAGACTTATTGGCGCAACCTAATGCCTTCATTGAGAAAGCGTCCGGTGCCCGTTTCTTAAAACTGAGTCAGACCGAGTTTTATGGCAATGGGGAAGCTTTTGCGGTATCTCCGGAAGCCTTACCCACAGCAGAATGGCTGGGCCAACTGCAAGGCTCAAAACCCGCATCGGAGCTTTCGAAACGAGTAAATTCAACGGCACAGGCTGAGCTAGTTGCTGAAACGATAAATCAGGGAATTATCTATTTATACATTGAAGAATCCTGAGCGATTCTGTGTAAACAAGAGTTGATAAACACCCGTTTGAATTGCTGAATTTATTCACTTAATTAAGTAGCGCGAGCCCTATCTAAATGGTAATGTTCGCGCAATTTTTGAAGCAATGAGGAATTGAAATTCATGTCTCTATACGAGCATCCCGAATTCGATCATCACGAGCAAGTTGTCTTTTGTCATGATCAGGAATCAGGCCTAAAAGCCATTATTGCAATTCATGACACAACTTTAGGTCCAAGCCTTGGTGGTACCCGTTTGTGGAACTACGCTTCATCGGCCGAAGCTTTAACCGATGTGCTGCGCTTGTCGCGCGGTATGACTTATAAAAGTGCTATGGCCGGCTTACCATTAGGTGGCGGTAAAGCGGTTATTATTGGTGACGCCAAGAAAATTAAAAGCGAAGAACTGTTCCGCGCATACGGTCGTTTTATCGAGTCATTGAGCGGCCGTTATATTACTGCAGAAGATGTGAACATTCGTACCGAAGACATCGACATGGTTGCGAAAGAAACCAGTCATGTTGCCGGAACCGCTGATAAAGCTGGTGATCCTTCACCTCATACAGCACTGGGCACTTATCTGGGTCTTAAAGCTGCGGCAAAACACAAGTTAGGCAGTGAAGATCTTAAAGGTGTAAAAATAGCGGTTCAGGGCCTTGGTTCTGTTGGTTATGACTTTGCTAAGTACTGCGCAGAAGACGGTGCTGAGCTTATCGTTACAGACATTAACGAAGAAGCTATAGAGCGTGCCGTTAAAGAACTCGGCGCGAAAGCTGTTGGTTTGGATGAAATCTACAGTGTTGATGCTGACGTCTATGCGCCATGTGCGCTGGGTGCAACCATCAATGACGAAACTCTAAAGCAACTGAAAGTTAAAATCATTGCCGGAAGCGCTAATAACCAGTTAGCGAACCCTAAACACGATCAAGCAGTAAAAGATATGGGTATTCTTTACGCACCTGATTACGTGATTAATGCCGGTGGTGTCATTCATGTGTGTTCAGAAGCCGCTAATATGAGCTTAGAGGAAACTGATAAACGTGTTCGTGGTATTTACGACACTCTGGATCAGCTTTTTGCTCGTGCAAACGACGAAGACCGCCCTACCGGTGCAGTTGCTGACCAAATGGCACGTGAAATTATAGCCAAAGGTAAGCAGTAAACGTTGCTGCAAATAAAAGCCTGATTTAACTCAGGCTTTGTAAAATGATTTCAAGCGGGTGTTTCACCCGCTTTTTTTCTATCCGTTTTATCTGAGACCGGCATGAGAACCCGGTTACCAGCACACCGCTGCTGCCGTATTGCTGAACTGCCTGCTGCCACCCCATTTCATACAGGCCGAGGCTGTCACTCTGGTTCTGTTTTTCGTGACCAAAAGTTCCTGCCATACCACAACAACCAACGTTAACGATATCCAGTGTTAACCCTAATTTACTGAACAATTCTTGCCATTGATGCGCCGACTCTGGAACAAAGCTTTGCTCTGTACAGTGCAATAGCAGTCCATAATTGCTGGTGCTGGCTGGCCCGGCTTTCTCAAAGTTTAGCGTGCTTAACCATTCAACTACGGTCATTACCTCAACCTCTGGCAACTGACCTCCGTTTGATTTTCGGTATTCATCTCTGAATATCAAGGCCGTAGAGCTGTCTGGCCCAATCAGTGGAATTCCTGCATCGGAAAGCGGTTTCAATTGCTCAGTAACTTTAGTCGCCGTTTTGTCGAAATCACCAAGGAAACCTTTGACATGCTGTGCTTTACCATGCCCTATAAAAGGCAGTAAAACCGGAGTAAAACCGAGCTTCTTAATGAGTAGCCCCAGCTTTAATACAAAGTCAGCCTCATAGAATGTGGTAAAAGGATCCTGCGCAATAACAACCGCCTGTTCGCGTTCTCTTTCAGTTAAACTCAGAACTTGTTCTGTTGTTAGCTCAACGAGGCCGTGACGCTTCCATGCAGTTCTCAAATTGGGCGTTGAAAATAAAGGGGTATCGACATAACCCACACCGTATTTAAGAATAACCCGGCTTATAGGGTTATTAATCAGCAAATTACTCAAAACAGGGAACTGACTTGCAAGAGGCGCCGTTTTTTCTATGCCCTTTACTAAGTAGTCCTTTAATGGACGAGCGTATTTACTGTAATAATGATCGTAAAAACGCGCACGAAATGTTGGGACATCGACATTAACCGGACACTGATTCGTACAGGCTTTGCACGCCAGACATTTATCCATCGACTGTTTTACTTCATGACTAAAATCGCTTCGCCCTGTAAGTCGGTTTAGCTGGCGTTTAGCAAAGCTTACCGGCTGAGGCCTTTGAGTGGCGTCATAACCCGCGTTATGGGTCAACCGTAACCATTCGCGCAGAAGCCCTGCCCGACCTTTAGGAGAATAACGACGGTCCCGTGTGACTTTATACGAGGGGCACATAGCGGACTTGGGGTCATAATTGAAACACAAGCCATTACCGTTACAGTCCATTGCATTTTTGTAGCTGTTTCTGGTTGCTATTGGAATCTGCCTGTCAAAAAAGCCTCGTTTTACTGCGTCAACAGAAACTAATTGCACATCAGTATTCAGAGGCGTGCAAATTTTCCCCGGGTTCAATTGGTTAAACGGGTCAAAACTCGCCTTAATTTTCTGCAATTCTTTATAAAGGTGCTCTCCAAAAAAAGCGGGGGCGTATTCGGAGCGATAACCTTTTCCGTGCTCGCCCCACATGAGTCCGCCATACTTCTGGGTTAATTCTGCCACCTGGTCACTAATTTCTCTAAGCAGGACTTCATCGTCCGGCTCACACATGTCCAGGGCTGGCCGTACGTGTAAAACCCCGGCGTCCGCATGCCCAAACATTCCGTAGTGCAGGCCTTTAGCATCTAATAGCGCCCTAAACTCATTAATAAAGTCAGCCAGTTTTTCAGGAGGAACCGCCGTGTCTTCGGCAAAAGCAACGGGTTTACGTCGGCCTTTTGTCGCACCTAATAAACCCACCGACTTTTTGCGCATAGCATAAATCAGCTGTATACTCGGCAGGTCATCACAAATTTGATAACCAATAACACCTTTGTTGTCTTTGCTTTTAATCAGTTTATCCAGACGTTTGGTTAACGAACCGACCTTCTCGTCTATTTCCTCTTGATCAAGCCCGGTAAACTCAACCATGTTGATACCGTCCATCCGCTGACCTTCAACATCAGAAAGTAAAGGTTCAACCGACTTCCAAATGATATCCTCACGAGCAAGATCAAGCACCGTACTGTCAACAGTTTCTACTGAAGTTGCTTTAGCTTCCACTAAGAAAGGAGAATTCTCTAGTGCAGACTGAAAGTTTGAATATTTAACATTAACCAGCACTCTGTGCTTAGGAATGGGAGTGATATTCAGCTTCGCTTCGCTGACAAAGCCTAAGGTCCCTTCCGAGCCGGCGATGACTCGAGAAACGTCTATTTTTTGCTTTTCAGGGTCATAGGCATGCTTTAAATCGTACCCGGTCAGGAACCGGTTTAATGGCGGAAACTTTTCACGAATATGAGTTTCTTCACCAACACAGGTGTCTATCACCTGGCGGTAAATGCGAGCTATTCGGTTGTCCTGGCGAGCGATACTTTCCGCTTGCTCTAGCGAAACCGGACCGCTGTCTAGTACATGCCCATCAAGTAATACGGTTTTCAGGCCAAGAATATGATCACTGGTTTTACCGTAAACTAACGAGCCCTGACCTGAGGCGTCGGTATTAATCATGCCACCCAGAGTCGCGCGATTGCTGGTAGAAAGGTCAGGTGAAAAGAAGTAGCCGTGAGGCCTTAAAATATCATTGAGCTTATCTTTAACCACCCCAGCCTGAACTTTAACCCAACCTTCCTTAGGGTTAACTTCAAGCACTTTATTCATGTGTCGGCTTAGATCAACCACAACACCTGAGGTTAACGACTGTCCATTAGTGCCGGTTCCGCCGCCTCGGGGAGAGAACTGCACACTGCTGTTACTCTCCTCACCAGCAAGCTTCATTAATAAAACAAGGTCGCCATGATGCAGTGGGTACAACACTGCCTGAGGCAGACTTTGATAAACGCTGTTATCCGTAGCCGCAATTAAACGGCCAGAGTAACTGACATCAATTTCACCAGCGAACCCCGACTCTTTTAACTGCTCTATAAAGTGCCGGTAGTTCTCTGGTAAAGCGTTTTCAGCAGCAACCTTGGGTAATACTGTCATTTTTACAGGTGGTCCGCCAAGTACATCCATGTCTCAATAACGGTATCCGGGTTCAGTGATACCGAATCGATCCCCTGTTCTACCAACCAGGCGGCAAAATCAGGATGATCCGACGGCCCCTGACCACAAATACCGACGTATTTACCGCGCTTCTTGGCCGTTTGAATGGCCATTGCCAGCAGCTTTTTCACCGCTTCGTTACGCTCATCAAATAAATGTGCGATAACGCCGGAATCACGATCCAAACCTAAAGTTAACTGGGTTAAGTCGTTAGAACCAATAGAGAAACCGTCGAAGATGTCGAGGAATTCGTCTGCCAACAGAGCGTTAGAAGGCAGCTCACACATCATAATTACGCGTAAACCATTTTCGCCCTGAACCAGTCCCTGTTCGGCCAGAAGTTCAATAACCTTGCGACCTTCTTCAAGAGTTCTGACAAATGGGATCATGATTTCGATATTGGTCAGACCCATATCGTTACGAACGCGTTTAATTGCTTCACACTCCAGTGCAAAGCAGTCGCGGAATTCTTCAGAGATATAACGAGATGCACCACGGAAACCCAGCATTGGGTTTTCTTCGCCAGGTTCATACTGCTTTCCGCCGATAAGGTTGGCGTATTCGTTCGACTTAAAGTCAGACATACGCACAATGACGCGTTCGGGTGAGAATGCGGCACCTAAGGTAGAAATGCCTTCAGCTAAACGTGCTACGTAGTATTCGCGAGGGCTGCTGTAGCCGGCCATCATACTATCAATCGTTTTCTTCAGCTCATCACTTTGCTGCTCGTAATTTAGCAAGGCTTTAGGGTGAACGCCTATCATTCGGTTAATAATAAACTCCAGGCGAGCCAGGCCAATACCGGCATGGGGCAAGCTGGCAAAATCGAACGCTCTGTCCGGGTTACCCACATTCATCATAATTTTTAAGGGTAGATCCGGCATAGCATCAATTTGTGACTCAGTGATATCAAAGTCCAGTTCGCCCTGGTAGATATAACCCGTGTCGCCTTCAGCACAAGAAACCGTAACCGCTTGTCCATTACTGATATGGTCAGTCGCATCACCACAACCAACAACCGCCGGAATGCCAAGTTCACGGGCTATAATAGCCGCGTGACAAGTACGGCCACCACGGTTAGTCACAATGGCAGCAGCGCGCTTCATAATCGGTTCCCAGTCAGGGTCGGTCATATCGGTTACCAATACGTCGCCCGGCTGGACTTTATCCATTTCACTGATGTCATTCAGAACACGAGCAACACCACGGCCAATACGCTGGCCAATAGCACGCCCAGTACAAACAACGTCACTTTTGGCTTTTAGTGCAAAGCGTTCAATAGCTTGCCCTTTTTGGTTTGACTGAACCGTTTCCGGGCGTGCCTGAACAATATACAGTTTGCCGTCGATGCCGTCTTTTGCCCACTCGATGTCCATTGGACGACCGTAGTGCTCCTCAATAATCAGAGCCTGTTTAGCCAAATCTTCAACTTCTTCATCGGTTATCGAGAAGGTCAGACTTTTCGACTTTTCGATGTCTTCAATTATTGTCTGCTTTCCATGCTCTCTGTCGTCAGAGAAAATCATCTGGATTTTTTTGCTGCCGAGCGTTCTACGCAGTACTGAAGGACGCCCTGCTTTTAACGTTGGCTTATGCACGTAGAATTCGTCCGGATTAACCGCACCTTGCACGACCATCTCACCAAGGCCGAAAGATGAGGTAATGAAAACGACATCGTCAAAACCTGATTCAGTGTCAATGCTGAACATAACCCCGGAAGAGGCAATGTCACTGCGGACCATACGCTGTATACCTGCTGACAAGGCAACACCGCGGTGGTCGTAGCCCTGATGAACACGGTATGAAATAGCTCGGTCGTTAAACAAAGAGGCGAATACGTGCTTAATAGCTTCCATAACGCTACCCAGACCACGTACGTTCAGGAAGGTTTCCTGCTGGCCGGCAAACGAGGCATCCGGCATGTCTTCAGCCGTTGCGGAGCTGCGTACCGCAAAACTGAATTCATCGTTATTTTCGCTAAGTTCGGAAAAAGCGTCCTTTATGGCAGCTTCAAATTCCGGTTGGAACGGCGTATCGATGATCCACTGACGAATTTCCTTACCAGCCTTTGCTAAGGCCTGAACATCGTCAACATCAAGTGTGTCGAGCAAATCGTGAATACGATCGTTTAAGCCGCTTTGCTCCAGAAACTGGTTATAGGCGTCTGCCGTTGTCGCAAAACCACCGGGAACTTCAACCCCTGCTCCGGCTAAGTTACTGATCATTTCACCCAGTGAGGCATTTTTACCACCGACTCGGTTTACGTCCTGCATTCCCAGATGTTGGTACCAAACTACGTATTCTTGCACGTCACAATCCTTAATTGATTTTTTCGGCATGGAAGTGACTACTATTTTACACGCTGCGGCCCAACAAGTTAATATCGAACCTTCAATCGCTTAAAAAGAGATCCGCCTGTGCGCTATGCGTTTTACATTTCTGACGGTACGGCACTGACCGCCGAGGCCTTTGGTCACGCGCTTTTATCGATGTTCCCGGTCACTTTTGAACACAAAACATTGCCTTTTATCGATAATCAGAAAAAAGCCGATGAAGTGTGTAAAACAATAAAAAAGGCCGTTTTAGACAGTGGCGAGCCTCCTTTAATCTTCCATACTTTCGTAAATGAGAAGCTGAAAGCCAAAATCACCGACTGTGGCGGCATATGTTATGACTTTCTGGATCATTTCATCGCGCCAGTAGAAAAAGAGCTGGGAGTTGAAGCTCAGCCTAAAACGCATCGTACTCATGGCGTACATAAAAACTACAACTTCCGAATAGATGCGATTAATTATGCTCTGGATAACGATGACGGGAAGCGTCTGAATCAACTGGATAAAGCCGATTTGATTTTAATTGGGGTGTCCCGTACAGGGAAAACACCAACCAGTTTATACCTTGCCATGCAGTATGGTATTAAGGTTGCGAACTATCCATTGACCGATGATGATGATTTTGAACGGTTACAATTACCTAAAGAACTGAAGCTGCATCGTCATAAGCTATTTGGTTTAACTCTCTCTTCACAGCGGCTACATGAAATAAGAAGTCAACGACGAGAAGGCAGTCAGTACGCCTCAATGGCTCAATGCCGATTTGAACTTGCAGAAGTAGAAAGGCTTTATAGCCGCGAGGCCATACCCTTTATTAATTCAACGCACTATTCCGTGGAAGAAATTGCGGCAAAAATTCTGGCGAAAACTAACTTAGAGCGGCATCGCTATTAATGCCGCCCTATTCTTTTTGGGACAATGAAACTAGTTAGCGTTGGTGCTTTCAAAAATTTTGTCTGCTGACGCGGCGACAAAGCCGGTATAAAGCTTGCCGTTTTCAATTTCGTAGCGCTTAGCAAACTCATAGAAGCAACTGGGGATCTCGGCAGTCTTGTCAGAAAACTCAACCGGATGGCGATCGGCCATGGTTGATGACTGTTCCAGGTAAACTTCCGGAGAACCTTTAATTTCGCCACCAGAGTCATTCAGTTTGAAGCCATTGTCTTTCAACTTCTGGTTCACTTGTTCAAGAGACTCATATCCGGGCAGTTGATTCACACTGACCGTGAAGTGGTTGGCGCAATAACCAAACGCTGCCATCCAGGCTGCGTACTCACTTTCTTCTAACAAAGCCTGATAATCAGCATGGCTGACTTTCCAGTGCGTCCCTGAGTACAAGAAGTCTGACTTTTTCGTGTCTTCAACTGATACTTGAGCCACCATGTCTTTCACTTTCTTTTGCAGCTCTTCTGAGAACTCAGCAGTCATCAACTCGCTGATAAACACTTTTGGTAGTTCAGGGTCTTCATGCTCAAAATGTTTTGCACGAAGCTTCTTCGCTTCAAAGTGGTAATCACCACCTTCTTTATAGCCCAAGTCTAAAAAGTGCTGAGCCAATACTTCTAAGCCTACCGGACTGATATCGAAGGTACGAAAGGCAACGTGGTCATTCACTATAGGATGCCCTTCTCCTAAAATTTGATGAACCTTCTTTGCTGAAGGTGTCCGTGATAAATAATCTTGCCACAAGTTTTCAAATAACACTTCTACCTGTTGCGACATACAACAATATACCTCTTAAATAATCGGTTAAAGGAGACTATCAGCCCTCGCCGTTGCGGGCTGCTTTTAATGACTCGGCGACTAAGAACGCCAATTCTAACACTTGATCAGCGTTCAGTCGCGGATCGCATTGTGTGCGATAACGGCTGGATAAATCCGCTTCACTGATACGGTAAGCGCCACCGGTACATTCGGTAACATCCTCACCTGTCATTTCTAAGTGAATACCACCAGGGTAAGTGCCTTCCGCCTGGTGAATAGCAAAGAAATGTCTTAATTCTTTATGTATGGCGTCAAAATTGCGAGTTTTCAGACCGTTATCCGCTTTAATGGTATTGCCGTGCATTGGGTCACTGGACCACACTACGTTTCGGCCTTCCTGCTTAACCCGACGTACCAGTTCCGGCAGCTTATTGGCCAGATTGTCAGCCCCCATACGGGTAATAAGCGTTAAACGACCAGGCTCGTTATCAGGGTTCAGTATGTCGAGTAGTGCAATAAGTTCGTCGGCTGGCATGGTTGGGCCTACTTTCACACCAATCGGGTTATGAATACCGCGCATAAACTCAACATGGGCTTGATCCAGCTTGCGGGTGCGCTCACCAATCCAGACCATGTGCGCAGAACAGTCATACGGAAGCCCTGTTAAGGTGTCTGTGCGCGTCAAAGCTTGCTCGTAAGGCAATAACAAAGCTTCATGAGAGGTGAACAGTGATGTCTCATGAATGGTTGCGTTGTTATCTGCGTTTATTCCCAACACTTCCATAAAACGCAAAGCAGACTGTATTTCTTCGGCAATTTGTTGGTAGCGTTCTTTTAACGGGTTTGACGCAAGAAAACTTAAGTTCCATTTGTGCACTTTATGTAAGTTGGCCAAACCACCCTGTGCAAATGCACGAAGTAAGTTTAAAGTTGCTGCAGAGTGGTGATATGCCTTAAGCATACGTTCAGGGTCGGGTTGACGAGCTGCGTCGACAAACTCTGGTCCGTTAATGATATCGCCACGATAGCTGGGCAAACTTAAGTCACCGACAGTTTCAAAGTCACTTGAGCGCGGTTTGGCGTACTGTCCTGCCATACGAGCCACTTTTGTCACCGGACAGGAGCCTGCAAACGTCATGACGATGGCCATTTGCAGAATCACTTTGAAAGTGTCACGAATTTTAGGGGCGTTAAAATCGCTAAAAGATTCTGCGCAGTCACCACCCTGTAACAGGAAACCTTCTCCTTCACAGACATTCTTAAGCTGGTTTCTTAGCGCCCGTATTTCTTCAGCGAATACAAGAGGCGGAAACTGACTAAGCTGCTGTTCTACAGCGTGTAATTGCGACGGATCTGAGTATTTCGGCTGTTGTTCAATTGGCTTATCGCGCCAACTGCGCGCACTCCACTGGGCCATAACAAAAATTTATCCGTTTTATCGGTGAGTAAGAACTAAGAATGTACCGCTGTATCCCTTGAAAAGCAACGACTAACGCCGTTGCTCAAGAGCATGAATGCGCTCATCCAAAGGCGGGTGACTCATAAACAACTTGGATATTGTCGAGCGTTTACCATTAATACCGAACGCCAGCATGGTGCCGTCAAGCTGTGACTCTTTGCCTTGTTGTAAGCGGCGTAAAGCGGCAATCATCTTTTGTTTACCTACTAAGTCTGCGGAGCCCGCATCGGCCCTGAACTCACGCTGACGAGAGAACCACATAACAATAGTGCTGGCTAATACCCCGAATACAACTTCAAGAAGCATAACAACGCCATAATAAGCAAAGCCACCGCCTCGTTGATTATTTCCACCACGCATCAACGCGCTGGCAATGATCCGTGCAAAAAACATTACGAAGGTGTTGATTACGCCCTGAATTAACGTCAGCGTTACCATATCGCCGTTAGCAATGTGACTCACTTCGTGTGCCAGAACTGCTTCCACTTCATCTGCGTTCATGTTCTGTAATAAGCCCGTGCTGACTGCAACTAAAGAAGCATTCTTACTGCGGCCGGTAGCAAAAGCATTAGGTTCCGGAGACTGATAAACCGCGACTTGAGGCATAGGAAGTCCGGCTTTTTGTGCCTGCTGCTGTACTGTGCGAAGCAGCCATTCTTCAGACTGATTCTGTGGTTGCTCGATAACCCGGGCACCGGTTGAACGCAAAGCCATCCAGCGTGATATCCAAAGCGATACGAAAGCACCACCAAAGCCAAACAACGCACAAAAAACTAATAGTCCGACTGACCCCTGAGCGTCAATTCCGGTTGCTGCAATCACAATGTTAAAGACCACACTAACTACCAGCAAAATGGCCAGGTTAGTGGCTAAAAACAGCAAAATTCTTTTCATTGTCCGTACTCCAGAGGGAACTTAATCTGCTAAGTTATGTGGGGTTATTTCGCCAAATTTCAATCGTGTTTGCGAAAATAAATGGTCAAATCCTTTTCCGGCCAATCCGGTACATAAGGTATATAAGCAAGCTCCTGAGTGCAGAGCAGTTCGCGTAGCGAGGCTAGATTTTCCTCTTGTCTTGGCATTGGTTCCGGGCCCGTTTGTACAGCTATCCATCCAACAACGTCACAGCCTTCCTGTCGTATTGACTGAAGGCTAAGCAAAGCATGATTCAGGCAGCCCAGTTTTAATCCAACCACCAAAATGACTCGGGCATTGATATCTTTTACAACCTCGGGCATACGTAGTCCCGGGGCCAGAGGTAATTGCCACCCCCCTGCGCCTTCTATCACCAGACTGTCAATCGGTTGCTGACGAAACCACTCAACGGCAGTCATTAATTTTTCTTTTTCTATTACAACACCGTTATCAGTAGCTGCGATATGTGGCGCAATAGCAGCCTCAAAAGTATAAGGATTAACCCGGTCATAATCGAAGGCTGTATTACTGTGTTGCATTAAATTCAAAGCATCCTCATTCACTAACTGACCGTTTTGCCAGTAACAACCGGAAGCTACCGGCTTCATGACGGCGACATTTTTTTCTCGCTTAACTAAGCTTTGAACAAAAGCACATGCAGCAACGGTTTTTCCTGTGTCGGTGTCCGTTCCTGTAATAAAGTAAGTGTTCATATTAACCTAAACTCAATGTTACTTAACTAACCTGATATTAAGAACCGACCATTCAAGTGGCAGTCCCTCTGTTGTTCTATAGCTTTCAAATGCATCTTCAAGCTGTTGTAAACGCCCCTTGGTCATCAAACCGGAGGTATTCGTGCGTCTGACATAATTGGCACCAACGCCTTTAATACTTCCCATAAGCTCACGTGAACTAGCAAAGTATTGAATGTGTTTTTCCAGTTTAAAGTCGGCAGACTCCCAGTTAAACAAACGCACTTCACGCTCTACCTTCTCCGGAGAATGAAATGTCTGAGTGTGTTGCCTGTCATCAACTGCATTCCAACTCTTAATAAATGAACTGAAAGTCCCTTCCACAACGGTATTAATCGTTGCAACACCGCCAGGCTTTAGAACTCGGTAAGCCTCGCCCATGGCTTTCTCTAAATGATGTACCCATTGCACTGATAAATTAGCAAAAAGCCAGTCAACGGAATGAGCACTGACCGGCAGAGCTTCCCATTCACCATTCAGCCAAACCTGATTTGGGTAGTTGTTTGCTGCCGTCGCCAGCATCGCCGGGGCAATATCAACACCCATATAGCATTCGGTTCGGGGTAATAGATGAGCGGTGGTTGACGCAGGCCCGCATCCGACATCCAGCAAAATCTCAGCACTATTCGGCCCGAGTTTCAACAGACTGTCCGCAGTCAGCCGCTGGATATCGGCATGCTGATGATAGTGCCTAGCGGCTTTGTTGAACTGACGCGCAACAGCTTGCTGAAAATTCATGGGCTTCATAGATTGTCGCGGATCCTGTCTACAACTTGCCAAAAGGTTTCAAGAGCTACCTGTGGCATATTGGAAGTTAAACTGAAGCGAATACGGGAAGTCCCAACCGGCACCGTTGGTGGGCGAATTACGCTGCATAGGTAACCGTTAGCCTGTAACTGCTTAGACATAGCCAGAGCTTCGGTATCGGAGTCAAATAGCCAGGTCTGTATTGCGGTATTGGAATCAATTATTTTTAAGTTGCGTTGCTTCATTTGCTCACGAAAGTACTGAATACGGTGAGCTAGCTGTTCGCGTCTTTCATCGCCTTCTGCGCTTCGTACAATTTCGATTGAAGACTTTATTGCCGCAGCCTGTGCCGGCGGCATAGCGGTCGAATAGATATAGTCGCGACAAAATTGAATCAAGCTTTCAATCTCATCGTCTTTGGCACAGACAAATGCCCCGCCAACACCCAGAGCTTTACCAAAGGTTCCGGTCAGCACATCGACAGCATCTGAACCAGAACTTGTTGACCCTTTTCCTTCAGAGCCGTAAGCACCAAGCCCATGCGCATCATCCAACATGACTTTTATGTCAAACTGTTGCTTTAAGGAAGCCATTAGCTTCAAGTCACAGGCGTCACCATCCATACTGAATACGCCTTCAGTAACCAACCAGTCACCGGCATTTGCTTTATCAACGACGGGCAAAGGTTGATTGTGGGGGTAACGTTTAAACTGCGCTTCACTATGCTGCATACCGTCAATAATTGAGGCGTGAACCAGCTTGTCTGCAAAGACCTTTTGTTGCTTATCTACCAGGGTTGTCAGTACGCCATGATTCGCAGCAAAACCCGAGTTAAACAGCAAAGCTCTGGGTTTTCCCAACCAGTCAGCCAGCAGCTCTTCCAGTTCCTGATGAGCACTGCTGTAGCCACTGAGTAGAGGCGAGCCTGTACTGCCAACACCCCAGATATCAACAGCCTGCTTAAAAGCTTGTCTGATGTTCCGATGCTGGCTTAGGCCGAGATAATCATTGGTGCTAAAATTTAGCTTCCACTGTGCGTCAGAGCTGCGCACTTTCCGAACACGAAAAAGCGAAGAACCTTTTCGCTCTTTCAGACGGCGTTGATATACGGACACGACCTTTTCCACTATGAAGCGTCGTAATAGCGCACAGGGTTTTGCTGTTCCTGAATAGCGTCCTCTATTACTGCAGTATGGACTTCGTCATCGTATCCATCACGTTGTTCCGGTGTTATTCCCAGACGCTCAAACAATCGCAAATCAGCATCTGCTTCAGGGTTTGCCGTTGTCAGTAACTTTTCGCCATAGAATATTGAGTTGGCACCAGCGAGAAAACACAACGCCTGCATTTCGTCGTTCATGTCTTCGCGACCAGCTGACAAGCGAACGTGCGAAGCCGGCATTAGAATACGCGCAACAGCGACCGTCCGTACAAACTCAAAGTTATCTAAGTCTTCCAGCTTGGCAAATGGTGTACCTTCAACTTTTACCAGCATATTAATGGGAACACTTTCAGGGTGTTTTGGTAAGTTAGCCAACTGTACTAATAAAGACGCACGATCGGTCACACTCTCACCCATACCAACAATACCGCCTGCGCAGACTTTCATACCTGCGTCGCGAACATTATTCAGGGTATTCAGGCGGTCCTGATAAGTTCTGGTCGTAATAATGTCACCGTAAAACTCTGGTGAGGTATCCAAATTGTGATTGTAATAATCGAGCCCCGCCTGCTGCAGCATTTTCGCCTGTTCATTGCTTAGCATGCCAAGTGTCATGCAGCTTTCTAGGCCTAATGCTTTGACGCCTTTTATCATTTCAATAACGTAAGGCATGTCGCGGTCTTTCGGGTTACGCCATGCGGCGCCCATACAAAAACGACTGGCACCCTTTTCTTTCGCAGCCTGAGCTTCTGCCAACACACTTTCTACAGCCATCAAGCGCTCACGATCCAGCCCCGTATGATAATGCGCGCTTTGCGGGCAGTATTTGCAGTCTTCGGGGCACGCACCGGTTTTAATCGATAGTAAGGTACTGACCTGAACTTCGTTCGGATTAAAGTGCTGGCGATGCACGGTTTGTGCTTCAAAAACTAAATCATTCAATGGTTTTTGTAACAGCTCCTGAACCTCTTCAATGGTCCAGTCATTGCGAACTTGTGACATGGTAAATCTCATATGCTTGGCAAATTATGGTCGACTAGAATAATTCAGCTCGATACACTGTCAATATACTTTGAATTATATACTTTACAACAGATTAATTTATGAGCATAAGCGATATTGAGTTTGATCGACAGCATATCTGGCACCCCTACACTTCTATGCTTAACCCGTTACCCGCTTATAAAGTGGAGTCTGCGAAAGGTTGCTCGCTCACTTTTGAAAATGGAGCCGAGGTAATTGACGGTATGTCGTCCTGGTGGGCTGTGATTCATGGGTACCGTAACTCTCGCTTAGACTCAGTTGCGCACGGCCAAATCGACAAAATGAGCCACGTTATGTTTGGCGGTATCACCCATCAGCCCGCGATTGATCTCGCTAAACAGCTTGTTGATTTGACGCCTGATGAACTGGAGCGAGTATTCATTGCCGACTCCGGCTCTGTAAGTGTTGAAGTCGCGATAAAAATGGCTCTGCAGTTTTGGCTGGCTCAGGAGCGCCCGGAAAAGCATCGCCTGCTGACAGTAAAAGGTGGATACCACGGCGACACCTTTAAAGCGATGTCAGTTTGTGACCCCGTCAACGGCATGCATCATCTGTTTAATAAAGCAATTAACTCACAGCTTTTTGCGGATGCGCCAACATTAACCCCCAATGACGAATGGACAGACGACGCAGGTCAGCAGCTTCGACTTTGGTTTGAACAGTTTCATGGTGAGCTTGCGGCGGTCATACTTGAGCCTATTGTTCAGGGCGCAGGCGGTATGCGGTTTTACCACCCGGAATACCTTAGGCTTATACGCAAACTCTGTGATGACTTCAATGTACTGCTCATTGCCGATGAAATTGCTACCGGCTTTGGTCGCACCGGTAAGTTGTTCGCCTGTGAACACGCCGATGTGACTCCTGATATCCTTTGTGTGGGTAAAGCTCTTACCGGTGGCTACATGACATTAGCTGCTACGTTAACCACGAAAAAGGTAGCAGAAACTATTGGTCAGGGGCCCGGGGGCGGTGCTTTGATGCATGGACCTACTTTTATGGGCAATCCCTTAGCATGCGCGGTTGCAGCAGAATCATTGGCAATTATTGCTGAAGGTAACTGGCAACAACAAGTCAAAAAAATAGAGAAACAATTAAAAAAGGAACTTCTTCCGTTAGGAGAATATAAATCAGTAAAAGACGCTCGTGTATTTGGAGCTATTGGCGTACTGGAAATGGAACAGCCTATTGACGTAGCCAGTGCACAAAAGCGGTTTATTGAATTATGTGTCTGGATTCGGCCTTTTGGCCGTTTGCTCTACATTATGCCGCCTTATGTGATTACTGCGGAAGAGCTCAGTAAGCTTACATATGCGATGAAAGACTATGTCGAAAACCAGGACAACGGCCAGGTTTAGAAGCCAAAGAAATAAAGCGATAAGCCACCTAAGCAACTCATGATTAATATCATAATGTTAATCCATAAATGCTGCTTGTCCTGGCGAAAAAGAACGTAATTAAGAACAAAGCTCAGCAGACTAACAAGCAGCCCAACGACTAAAAGAATGACGAATAAGTCACCTAAAGTAATGTGCCAATAGTCACGTACCGAAATGCCGAAAATTTCGGTTAGAATGGTATTGCGTTCAGGCTTCGCATAATTAAAAACAATGGCAGCAACCACAAAGATAAGCCAGCCACAAATGGACAGCCATCCTAAAACACGGGACCAAAATGGTACTCGCTTTAAATCCGCTAAGGATCCCCTTTTCATAATTTTTCTCTCTGTTCTCAGGGGTTATACTTGAGTCTGCGCCAAACCGAGGTAACATAGCAACCTTTCTATAGCAAAATAGTGTAAATTTCGGAGAAAACCAACTCATGTCGTATGCTTCTGTAGTGGATGTTCTGGCAGGAAAAATCGCTGTCGATGAAACCGTCACAGTCCGGGGCTGGGTGCGCACTCGCCGTGACTCAAAAGCCGGTATTTCCTTTATTAACCTGCACGATGGCTCATGTTTTGATGCCATTCAGGCCGTTGTTCCGGCAGAACTCCCCAATTACAGTAACGAAGTTCAGAAGCTGACCACCGGTTGTTCTGTTGCTATTACGGGTGTTGTTGTTCCCTCTCAGGGCAAAGGGCAGTCATTTGAACTGCAGGCAACCAAAGTTCACGTTTATGGCTGGGTTGAAGATCCAGACACCTACCCTATGTCGCCAAAGCGTCATAGCATGGAGTATTTACGCGAATACGCTCACCTGCGTCCCCGTACAAACATTACTGGTGCCGTTATGCGTGTTCGTAATGCATTATCGCAGGCCGTTCATCGCTTTTTTCACGAGCAGGGGTATCTTTGGGTAAGTACGCCTATCATCACCACCTCCGATTGCGAAGGTGCCGGTGAGATGTTCCGTGTTTCAACGCTGGATATGCTGAATATTCCAAAAACCGACAAAGGTGAAGTCGACTTTTCAGAGGACTTTTTTGGTAAAGAAGCTTTTCTGACCGTTTCAGGTCAGCTAAACGTTGAGTCTTATGCCTGTTCGTTGTCTAAAGTCTACACCTTTGGGCCGACGTTCCGCGCCGAAAACTCAAACACCAGCCGTCACTTGTCTGAATTTTGGATGGTTGAGCCAGAGTTAGCGTTTGCAACATTAGACGACATAGCAGGCTTAGCAGAAGCTATGTTGAAATATGTCTTTAAAGCCATACTTGAAGAACGTCCGGACGACATGGCGTTCTTTGCCGAGCGCATTAACCCTGACGCTATCAGCCGTCTGGAAGCCATAGTTAATAATGATTTCGTGCATATGGACTACACCGATGCCATCGAAATACTGAAAAACTGCGATAAAAAGTTTGAGTACCCGGTTGAATGGGGTGTGGATTTGCAGTCAGAGCACGAACGTTATTTAGCCGAAGAACATGTGGGTGCACCGATTATTCTGAAAAACTACCCGCGTGATATTAAAGCCTTTTATATGCGTCAGAACGAAGATGGCAAAACCGTTGCTGCAATGGACGTTCTGGCTCCGGGTATTGGTGAGATCATCGGTGGCTCTGCGCGTGAAGAGCGTCTTGACGTTCTTGACCAGCGAATTGAAGAAATGAACCTGCCGAAGGAAGAATACGGTTTCTACCGAGATTTGCGCCGTTACGGTACTGTTCCTCACGCAGGCTTTGGACTGGGCTTTGAACGCTTAGTCGCTTACGTCACCGGTGTGCAAAACATTCGTGACGTGATTCCATTCCCACGAGCTCCGAAAAGTGCTGAATTTTAATCCAGCACCAGGTCGTTGCCGTTTATAAAGAACGGTGACGGATCTTTTTGCGGTTTTACTGGCGTAGGGACAGCAGGCGTCCCTACGTACAGAAAGCCAACTATGGCATCATCTACTGATAACCCTAACTGCTCCTTGATAAAGTCATCCTCAGCCATCCATCCCGTCCGCCAAATTGCTCCAATACCTTGAGCAAACGCCGCTTGCTGCATACCGTGAGTCGCGCAGGCTACTGTACAAAGTTGTTCGTCACGCGGGACTTTTTTATGGTCCTGAAGCCGTAAACACGAAGCTATCACTAAAGGCGCACGAAAAGGCAACTGCCCTGCTTGCTCGACGACCGTTTCAGAAAAATCGTTAAGCCGGGCCGCCTGCTGGTAAACATCCGCAAGAACTTGCCTTTCTTTGCCTTGAAACAAAATAAATTGATAAGGTGCTAGCCCCATGTGATCAGGTGCTCGCACGGCTGCTGCCTGTATTAATTCGAGCTGTTCTTGTGTAGGTCCCGGTTCGTTTAAACGCGGCATAGAGGAACGAGTTGTTAGTAATTCTTCCGCTTTCATACATCAACCTTTTTCAATGTGTAACGCTTAGTTACATTCTCTGACTAGTCTGTCGCTCAGACATTCGATATGCTAAGGCCAATTTAAATTAGCAAATGAGAATTAACTATGCGTTCAGTCGGGTCAATCTTCAGTTATTTGTGGAAAATAATCAACGGTACTCGCAAGTTCATTTTGAACCTTGTGTTTTTTATTATTCTGGCAATTTTTATCGCGAGCTTAATGCAGGGAGAAGATCCTATTGAGGTTCCTGAAAATGGAATTATGGTTCTTAATCCAAATGGCATGTTAGTTGAAGAAAAGACCTGGGTTGACCCGTTTGATAAGTTCCTAAATGAAGCATTGGGGAGCGGAGACGAAGTTCCTGAGGTGCTGTTGTCTGATGTTATCGACTCAATTGAGAAAGCTAAAACTGACGAACGTATCGGTGCGCTATACCTGAACCTCCAAAACTTATACCCCAGTGGCTTGAATAAACTGCGTGCAGTTGCTGATGCATTGAATGATTTCCGTACCTCAGGGAAGCCAATTATCAGTAATGCTGACTACTATATGCAACATCAGTACTACCTGGCGGCGCACGCCGATCAGCTTTATCTGAACCCAATGGGTGCGGTAGTTTTCGAAGGGCTTGATTATACTCAGGTTTACTTTAAGGAGCTACTGGACAAACTTAAAGTTCAGCCGCACGTGTTCAAAGTCGGTAAATTTAAAGCCGCGGTTGAACCTTTCATTCGCAATGATATGTCAGAGGAAGCGCGCGAAGCCAATGAGTTCTTGTATTCTGCATTGTGGGAAACTTTCCATGCAGATGTTACCGCTGCCCGAAACATTAATCCGTTGGTTACAAGCGGTAAAATAGATGACTACATGTCAGCATTTAATAATGCCAATGGCGATATGGCTAAAATGGCGTTAGAAACGAATTTAGTTGACGCTTTACGTACCCGGACAGAAGTTCGCAATGAACTTATCAACTTAGCCGGACATGACAAAGAAGAAGATACATTCCGTCATATTACTTTCGACAATTACTTAGCTTCTGAGAAAGTCGTTCCGGAAAGCCTGAAACCGAAAGACCGCAACCAAATTGCCGTTATAGTTGCTCGTGGTCAGATAGTTAATGGTTCACAAAAAGCCGGTATGATTGGCGGAGACAGCACAGCAAAGCTTATTCGCGACGCGCGTAATAACGAGCAGACCAAAGCAATCGTACTTCGAATAGACAGTCCTGGCGGCAGTGCTTTTGCGTCAGAAATTATTCGCCAGGAGATTTTACAGGCAAAAGAAGCGGGCATTCCTGTTATTGCGTCCATGAGCTCCGTAGCGGCTTCTGGTGGCTACTGGATTGCCGCTGATGCAGACAAAATTATTGCGGCACCAACAACAATTACAGGTTCAATTGGCGTCTTTGGCCTGCTAATGACGTTGGAAGACAGTTTTGCGGCTATCGGAATTCACAGTGACACTGTGAGTACAACAGAGATTTCGTCACTGAATCCGCTTGAAGAAATGACCGATTATCAGAAAACACTCATACAGCGTTCTGTTGAAACCACTTACGAAAACTTCCTAAGCATTGTCAGCAATGCGCGTAATATGTCTCGTGATGATGTTCATGAAGTTGCTCAGGGTCGTATATGGACGGGACAGCAAGCTATGGAATTTGGGCTGGTTGACCAATTAGGTGATTATGATGATTCCATTGCGCTTGCGGCTGAACTTGCAGCCATTGATGATTACGATGTGAATATTGTTAAGCAAGAGCTATCTTCAAAAGAGAAGTTTCTCGCTGACTTATTTAACAGCAGTTCAGATTACCTGCCAACGCCGAATATCAGTTCACAACACTGGTTAATGGGTACTTTGAATAAAGTGAAATCAGAAACTGCTGTTTTGCAGAACTTTGATGACCCTAAAAATGTTTACTCTTATTGTGCACTCTGCCCTCAACCGCGATAGAATTATCGCGGTTACTTTGTAGAGTAAGGGAGTAAACTTTGCCGCGTAAAAAGATTTACGTCGCCTATACGGGCGGCACTATCGGTATGAAAAAATCAGCTCAGGGTTATGTTCCGGTTGCGGGGCACCTGAGCCAATGCGTTGAAAATATGCCCGAATTTTTTCGTGATGAGATGCCGGAATTTACCATTAATGAATACTGCCCATTAATGGACTCATCCAATATGGCACCATCTGATTGGGTAACCATAGCTCGGGATATTGAACAAAACTACGCAGACTACGATGGTTTCGTGATCCTACACGGAACCGACACCATGGCTTATACAGCTTCAGCTCTCTCCTTTATGCTGCAAAATTTGAGTAAGCCCGTTATTGTAACTGGCTCTCAAATTCCTCTGGCCGCACTGCGCTCAGATGGTCAGACTAATTTGCTTAATTCACTTTATGTTGCAGCTAACTACCCTATTCCAGAAGTCGGTCTGTTTTTTAACAATACTTTGTATCGGGGAAATCGCTCAACCAAAGCTGACGCTAACGGCTTTAATGCTTTTGCCTCACCGAATTACCCCTCCCTACTTGAAGCGGGTATTCAGATTCAGCTGAACGCTGGTGAACTGTCGGAACCCTTGACCCATGAGCTCAAGGTCATTGAGATGACGCCCCAGCCAATTGGGGTTGTAATGCTTTACCCTGGTATCTCAGCCAAAATTATACAAAACCAATTGCAACAGCCAGTAAAAGCAATGATTTTACAAAGTTACGGTGTCGGAAATGCGCCGCAGGATAACGCTTTACTGAAAAGCCTGGAAACAGGTATAGATCAGGGCATTACAATTCTTAACTGCACGCAGTGCTTCCGTGGGCGTGTCAATATGGATGGCTACGCGACGGGAAATGCTCTGGCTGAACTGGGTATTGTATCCGGTGCCGATATGACCATTGAAGCGGCTCTTACCAAGCTGCATTACGTGCTTTCGCAAGACTTAAACCAAAACAAAATGCAAAAGCTGTTACAGAAGAATTTACGCGGCGAATTAACTCCGCCATAATTTGATATTGCTTAAATAATAATAAGAAGAACCATGGCAAATTCATCACCTGCGTTCGCAACGCGATTAGGTTTCATATTAGCCGCCGCTGGCTCAGCGGTCGGTGTAGGTAATATTTGGGGATTCCCAACACAAGCTGCCAGTAACGGCGGTGGTGCATTTTTATTGGTTTATTTAATCATGATTGCACTTCTGGCTTACCCTATGCTGGTAGCGGAAATTACTATCGGCAGAATTCGGCGCCAAAACCCTATTGAGTCGCTTAGGAATCTTTCTGCAAAGCCATTTTTTCGAGGTTCAGGCGCACTGGCAGGTATTGTTGGTTTAATTGTGCTGAGTTTGATACTGAGCTTCTATGCCATCGTTTCCGGTTGGCTTTTATCTTATATGATCGAGCCTCTTATGATCTTAATTGGTCTGCCGGAAACCGCCGCTTGGTTTACTGAGTTTTCAGTGTCCAGAAATATGGCAACCATGGTGTTCTTCATGTTGCTGACTGTTTATGTTGTCCGGTCAGGCGTGAATAATGGAATAGAGCGTTGGTCAAGACGTCTAATGCCACTACTCTTCATTTTGCTGATAGGTATGTCCGCCTATATCTTGACTCAGGACGGGGCCATTGAAGGCCTGAAAATGTATCTGGTTCCGGACTTCTCAACCATAACCGATCCAAACCTGATTATTCGTGCCATGGGGCAGGCGTTTTTCTCCCTGTCACTGGGTGTCTGCGTAATGATGACTTATGGTGCCTACCTGTCGAATTCCGAAAACATTCCAAAAACGGCAGCCTGGGTAGCCGGCATCGATACCAGTGTCGCGTTTTTAGCGGGGCTATTGATTCTACCAGCGATGTTTGTCGCTCAGTCTAATGGTGTTCCCATCTATGCAGAGGATGGCAGTTTACTGTCTGCCGATACCTTAGTTTTTACCGTGCTTCCGGCAATGTTCGACGCACTGGGTTACACTGGACTCTTCGTGTCTTTTGGCTTTTTCCTGTTGATGGTTATTGCTGCTATTACATCGTCAATTTCAATGCTTGAAGCTCCTGTCAACGCACTACGAGAAGAAGCTAAATGTGATCGCAGTAGTGGAGTGTGGATTATTGCCCTGGTCGTTACCGCAATTTCTACAACCATTATCTATAATTTTGAAACTCTTTTTGGCGCCGTTATTACCTTCAGCACCGTCTACATGCAACCGATAATGGCACTGGTGTTTGGCATCATGCTAACTTGGGTACTGCGACAAAACCATTTACTGAAAGCGCTTCAGCAAGGCTCACCTAATATAGATAAAAGCCTGTTTTGGAAAATATGGCCCTGGTACGTTAAGTTTGTTTGCCCAATCCTCATTATTCTGGTCATTTGGCGAGGATAAAGCCCCACGTAGGTGTGGGGCTGCACCCATTAAATAGTGAACATATCCATGAACTCATTAACAGGTATCTGTTCAAATGATGACTGTTGACGGCAATGTTCAAAAATTGAACTCACCCTGTGTTCGGGAAACCGTGTCGCTAAATTTGCCTTAAACTTGTTTTCAAGTACAGGAACGCCCTCTTCTCTGCGGCGTCTATGGCCAATTGGGTACTCCACCACAACCTTGTCGGTATGACTACCGTCTTTAAAAAATACTTGTAGTGCATTAGCTATCGAGCGCTTTTTCGGGTCGTGATAGTCCTTACTGTACTGGTTGTCTTCAATCACCTGAATTTTTTCCCGGATAGTGTCAATTACCGGATGATTTTCATGAAAACTGTTTTCATAGTGATCAGCATTCAGTTCGCCAAATATTAGGGGAACGGCTGCCATATACTGTAAACAATGATCTCTGTCGGCAGGGTTAGCAAGTTTGCCCTGTTTGGAGATAATTCGAATAGCGGACTCGTGGGTAGTAATTTCAATCTTCTCTATTTCATCAATTCTGTCTTTAACTTCCGGGTGTAATGTAACCGCCGCTTCACAGGCTGTCTGCGCATGAAACTCTGCCGGGAATGACAACTTAAACAAAATATTTTCCATCACATAACTGCCATAATCCCGTTGGAACTTAAACTGCCAGTCATCTTTAGGTTTTAGTTTCTGATCTTTATTCGTTTTATTGAAGAGCACATCATAGAATCCCCATTGTGGAGCCGTCAGGGCCCCCGGAATACCCATTTCGCCACGCATCGTCATATCGGCTAAACGCACCGCTCTTGAAGTGGCGTCCCCTGCTGCCCACGACTTACGAGAACCGGCATTGGGAGCATGACGATAGGTTCTTAAAGACTGGCCATCAACCCATGCCTGGGAGAGCGCTGCCATAATTTGTTCCTTAGTTCCGCCCATTAACCAAGTAACAACGGCCGTTGAAGCCACCTTAACCAGAACGACATGATCAAGACCCACACGGTTAAAACTGTTTTCTATCGCCAGATTACCCTGAATTTCGTGGGCTTTAATCATAGCTTCCAAAACCGTTTTCATTGTTAACGGCTTTTCACCTTTAGAGACGCGGTTTTGAGAAATATAATCTGCTGTTGCCAGTATTCCGCCTAAGTTATCGGATGGGTGTCCCCACTCGGCAGCTAACCAGGTGTCATTGAAATCAAGCCAACGTATAATGCAGCCAATATCCCAGGCCGCCTTGACAGGATCCATACGAAACTGAGTTCCCGGCACTCGGGAGCCATTTGGAACACTTGTACCTTCTACTAAAGGCCCCAGGTGTTTACTACACTCCGGAAATCGCAGTGCCAACAAACCGCAACCCAGGGTATCCATCAGGCAGTTGCGGGCGGTATCCCAAGCTTCGTCGCTTTTAACTTCATAACCCGTAACATAGTCTGCGATATCCTCAATAACCTTGTCGTAATCTGGACGTTCGTTACTTTCTACTGTCGCACTCATCGCTGACTCCTTAACTCTAAAGTTCAATGACAAATATTGTTAGCTCATGTAACTATTTGTACCAAAACAACGCTTTTTTTGATCGCTACCTATTAGGCTTTTCGCCAAATAATGAATAAAAAAAACCCGGAACCAATCCAAATTGTTCCGGGTATAGGGGAATGGCTCAAGGGTTGAGCCGTGCGCTAACTCATGAATAATAAATTGTAAAATAGTTCGCCTAAAATTTGTTCGGTAAATTTCAGTGTAGACAATATTAAAGAGATGTCTAATATTTTTGCACTTTTTTTTGCTTTAGCTTATCTCACTGTTTTTAATTGATTTTAGGTAAGTAAAACACAGGTTATGCACAGCTAATTAAGCGTTATTAAACAGCTTGTAATAGTTAGCCGTTGTCGTTTTAGCAACCTCTTCCAAAGTAATTCCCTTAACATCAGCAACGCATTTAGCAACGTCGACAACGTAGGCTGGCTGGTTCTCTTTACCTCGATGGGGCACTGGAGCTAACCAGGGACTGTCGGTTTCAATGAGCAGCTTTTCAAGCGGTAATGCTTTGATAGTTGCACGCAATTGCTCTGCGTTTCGAAATGAAGCGATTCCCGAAATAGAAATATAGAAATCAAGATCATCGATAGCTTTTTTAGCCATATCCAGAGACTCAGTAAAGCAGTGCAAAACACCGCCGGATTTATCTGCATGGCCATTTTTTAATAACGAGAGGGTGTCATCCTGAGCGTCACGCGTATGAATAATTAAAGGCTTATTAATATCCTTGGCAATTTCAATATGCTGCTCGAAGTTTTCTCGTTGTAATGCTTTAGACTCTGGGTGATAAAAATAATCCAGACCCGTTTCGCCTATAGCAACCACATTATTTGCCGAAGCCAGCTGACGTAACTTGGTACCCAACTCTACGATAGGTGTCTGGCTGTCCTTAACGTATAAAGGATGCACCCCACAAGAAATGGAAACATCGTTAAAACCTGCAACGGCTTGCTGCATAGCCGGAAAGTCTTCAAGTGTAACGCACACACACAGCATGTGTTCGACCTTATTGGCTCTTGCCATTTCCACAATTTGCGTTAGATCAGCGCCCGCCTTTTCAGGATTAATTTTATCCAGATGGCAATGCGAGTCGACGAACATAAATAGCTCCACTTATCGTTAATGTGAGTGACAGAAATCCGTAATTAATTGCTCAAAGAGTTTACCATAGTCGTTTCTGTGATGGCGGCATAGGTAATTGATCTGATGAATTCGAGCTTGTTGCTCCGAGCCAAGGGTAACGGCAACCCAGTCTTTAGCCGCCTTAATTTCAAAGCACAAAGCAATGCTTCCTGATAGATCAACTGGTTTAGGGCCGAGTTCAGGATACCTAAGCTCCAGAGTGACGCTCTCTCCCAGAGCAGCTTCTTCTGAAAGCTGTGCACCGGTTTGTATCATTAGAGTCAAAGGAGAAAGTTCGGGAATAATGCGCTCAGCAAGTTCCCTCGCTGAGTTTATATGTAATTGAAAACTAGACAAAAGGCTCTCCTTTTTAAGGAGCCCCTAACCCGAGAGAGTATTTGACCAGCGACTCCAGGCAAAACCTAATAATAACGGTAAATTAATGCCAGTGGAGCCCTGAAACTTCTGACGTAGCTGTCTGCATTCTGCTACCCATTCACTGAGCTGTGCAATATTCACCCAATCAAAACCGCTCAACTGTTGAAGCTCGTCCGCTAATTGCTGATATCGCAAACGCGAAACAGCCGCCTTTTGGTGAATCAGCAGCCAATCTAGTACCAGGTTTTCTGATATATCCAGCCAGTTTAAAGCTGCTTCTTTATCTTTTATTACAGGAAACTCTTTATTACCGCGAAGACTGTCCAGAAGAGTTTTCGCAGAAACCGTCTGTTCGTCGCTTTGCACTGAAGCTGGATAAGCAATGCTGATCCATTGCATACGACTTCTCAGGGTTGGTAATAAGCGTTCCGCATCTTTTGTTGATACTAGCCAGTGAGTGTCCGCCGGTGGCTCTTCCAGAACCTTCAATAAGGCATTGCCGGCCTGTTCCGTCATTTTTTCTGCCTGCAGTATCACAGCAACTTTTAAACCGCTCTGGTTAGCTGTCTGCATAACATTTTGCTGCAGTTCACGAACACTATCGACACCAATTCGGTTGACTTCGGCGCCGTCGATAGTCCAGGTATCCGGATGGTTTCCCGACTGATAAAGCAAGCATGACTTACATTGCCCGCACGCACTTTTGCCGGGTTGTTTGCACAACAAGAACTGATTTAATCGTTCAATAAATTCGGTTGAACCAGCCTCAACGTTATGTTGCAAATAATAAGCGTGAGCAAGCCGACCTGAATCGGCACTCGCAACGAGTCTTAACCAAGGTTCCCGCAGCCATGGAAACGCCATTAAAACAAATACTCCTCAATTGCTTGCAGTATGGCCTGATGTACATCCAGCATCGGCTGGTTAGCATCAATGACGATAATTGTCGGGTCTTTTGCTGCTATATTCAAATAGGCTTGTCTTGTACGCTGGAAAAACGCCAGATCTTCTTCTTCTATACGATCCAGGTCTCCTCGCTCACGGGCGCGCTCAAGACCTTTTTTCTCGTCAACATCCAATAATAGGGTTAAGTCAGGTTTAAAACTTCCCAGAGTTATTTCGCGTACTTTTTCTAATAATTCATCACCAAGCTGACGACCGCCCCCCTGATAGGCACGTGAGGATAAATCATGCCTATCACCGATAACCCAGCGGTTTTTTAATAGAGCCGGCTTAATAACATTATCAACCAACTGAACTCTGCTTGCGTACATTAATAGCAGCTCGGTTGTTGAACTGACTTTCTCGTCCCATTTCTTTTTTACCAGTTCCCGCAGTGACTCTGCCAGCGGGGTACCGCCCGGTTCTCGTACGGTTTCCGGTCGAACACCTTTCGCCTGTAGATGAGTAACTACGCTTGCAATTGCTGAGCTCTTACCGGCACCTTCAAGTCCTTCAATAACAATAAATTTTCCTGACATAATTACTCTTGATTCAGTTGATAACGGCGAACAGCCTGCTGGTGTTCTTCCAGTGTTTTTGAGAAAACATGTCCACCCGACTTATCCGCCACAAAATAATAGTAAGGTGATCGCACCGGGTTAGCCGCGGCTTCAATGGATGCTTTTCCCGGCATCGCAATTGGTGTTGGCGGCAACCCGTTAATTCGATAGGTATTATAAGCGGTTTTCTCGCGCAAGTGAGCTCGCGTCAGATTACCGTCAAAATCTTCAATACCATAAATTGTCGTGGGATCAGATTGTAACCGCATACCAATTTCCAGACGGTTAGCAAAAACACTTGCAACCATAGGACGTTCGTCAGCCAGTCCCGTTTCTTTTTCAATAATTGAGGCCAATATTAGTAATTCGTACGGTGAGCCTACAGGACACCTGTCTGACCGCTGCTCCCAGGCTTCTGATAATACAGTCTGCATAGAAAGGTAAGCTTGTTTTAATATTGAAATGTCTGTGGTGTACGCTCTGTAGCTGTAGGTTTCGGGCAACAGTACACCCTCAATAGCGGGCTCTTTAATACCTAAGGTTTGTTTGAGTTCTGAATCATTTAGATCAGAAGATTTACTGACCAAATAAGGCTGCTCTTTTAATTGAGCCAACCACTGATTAAAAGTTAAGCCTTCTACCAGAGTGACGGTAAATGTCTTTTCTCTGCCCTGGCTAAGCATTTTCCAAATATCAAACCAGCTTTGCTGTCCGTGTATTTCATACAGTCCTGCCTGCAGGTGATCAATATCTGCGAAAACCTGACTAATACGATAACTGACTAGCGGATGCCCACCCTGGAAGTGTTCAGTTACTTTGGCAGTTACCGTTCTGGCACTTTCTCCGCCTCTGAAGTCGAGCAACAAAGGAGTTGCAGACTCACCTTGAATAGGCTGCGATAAATACCAACGCCCGGAAACAAAAACAAGAACAGCTGAAATAGCTAACGCGGCAATAACGAACAAAAAAGTAAAACGTATTTTTTTCATATAAGCTGTTCTAATACTGAGGGTAATTCATCATTGGCCACTACTTTATCATTAAACTGAGTGACGGCGACAGCGCCTCTAACGCTATTGGTAACGATTATTTTTTCAGCTCCGGCAAGTTCATTTAATGGGTAACAACCAATGTTTAAAGGTGCTAATAACTTTTCATCAATAATGAGTTGTCGAATAATACCGTTGATACCAGCAGCGCTGAGCTCAGGTGTGAACCACTGGCCCTCTTTAAACCAGAACACATTGCCTTGTATCGCCTCTACAATATATCCGCTTGAGTCACAAACCAGCAAATCATCATAACGGGAAGCGCTACACTCTCTCGTTAATAATACTTGCTCCAGCCGATTCAACGTTTTCAAGCCAGCTAACTCGGGTTGCTGAGCTAACCTTAATGTCGCAACTCCCATATGAACAGTGCCGGTTGTCGGCGGAGCGTCACTTACCTGAATGTATTCGTTAGCAATACAATCATCAGAAAAGCGGTAGCCTCTGCCACCGTTACCCCGGGTAACTATAACTTTACAAACACCCTTCTCTACTCCTGAGCATGCAACTTTTATGCGCTCAGCCAAAGAGTCGAAACTCGAATGGTTTATAAAGAGACGTTGGTTCGTATTTGAAAGTCTTTCAAGATGCCGTTCAATAAAGAGAGGAACACCATTAACAATGCGCATGGTGGTGAAGTGGCCATCACCAAATTGCAGACCTCTGTCGAGCTCTGAGCAGTGATAAGGCACATTATTAAGTAGTATTTTACGTATAGTCATAACAAAAAAGGCGGAACCAGTGGCTCCGCCTTTTATATCACGTTCAACGACAAATTAGTCGTTAGAATGATTATTTACGTAATCGATTGCTGACTGAACTGTTTTAATTTTTTCAGCTTCTTCGTCTGGAATTTCAGTTTCAAATTCTTCTTCCAAAGCCATTACCAGTTCAACAGTATCTAAAGAGTCGGCACCTAAGTCATTTTCAAATGACGCTTCAGGCTTAACTTCTTCTTCTTTAACACCTAACTGTTCAACAATGATTTTCTTTACGCGTTCTTCAATAGTACTCATTTATAAAATCCCTCAAATAGTCATCGCGAGAGTGAAAATTGGCTGTAGTGTAGTGAAACCAGCCCCATTAATAAAGTAAAAAATAGCATAAAGTTAAGAGGTCGTACCGCTAACCTCTTAAACCATAGCCATACCACCATTAACGTGAATGGTCTCACCAGTGATATAAGCTGCACCTTCCGATGCTAAAAATGCTACCGCAGCAGCAATTTCCCTTGGCTCGCCTAAGCGCGCTGCCGGAATATTATCAAAAATAGCTTGTTTTTGTTCATCATTCAGCGACTTGGTCATGTCAGTATCAATAAAACCTGGCGCCACACAATTTACCGTGATGCCACGTGCAGCAACTTCTTTCGCCATAGCTTTGCTAAAACCAACCAAGCCAGCTTTAGCTGCACAGTAGTTTACCTGTCCGGGGTTTCCGGTTGTACCAACAACTGAACTGATGTTGATAATACGCCCATTACGGCGTTTCATCATACCACGCACCACCGCTTTACAAACCTTAAATACCGCTGACAAATTGGTGTTTAGTACGGCATCCCACTCGTCATCTTTCATTCTCATCATTAAATTATCACGAGTAATACCCGCATTATTAACCAGAATATCAATAGAACCGTACTTCTTTTCAATATCTTTTATGGTCTGCTGCAAGCTTTCCGCGTCAGTAACGTCCAGCGCTAAACCTTCACCATTAGACCCCAGGTATTCTGAAATTGCGGCTGCACCTTTATCGGATGTTGCAGTACCAATAACTTTGGCGCCCTGACTGGCTAGATTTTCTGCTATGGCCTTTCCTATTCCGCGGCTTGCGCCGGTAATCAATGCGACTTTATTTTCAAAGTTTTGCACGTTAATAACCTATTAATTAAAGTGAGTTTAAAGAGTCTAACGTATTCAGTGCGCTACAACCAAAAGACTTCGTAATACGCTTATTCAGACCGGTAAGTACTTTGCCCGGACCAACCTCATAAGCTGTTTCGACACCCATTTGGGCAATCTGTTCCACAGTTTCTGTCCAGCGCACCGGACAATATAGCTGACGTACCAATGCATCTTTAATGGCGTCTTCGCTATCGGCTACAGCGACATCTACATTATTAATAACCGCTGTATGTGGTTGCTGTAGCTTCACCGACTTTAACGCTTCACCCAATTGACTGGCTGCCGGCTGCATTAAAGCACAATGCGACGGAACGCTGACAGGTAATGGTAATACACGCTTCGCACCGGCTTCTTTTAAAGCCTCTGCAGCTCGGGCTACTGCTTCTGCGTGCCCTGCTATAACAACCTGACCCGGTGAGTTATAGTTCACCGGAGTGACCACCTGTCCTGCCGCTTGCTCCAGGCAAATCTTCTCAATGTCAGCGTCTTCCAGGCCAATTACTGCAGCCATAGCGCCTTCACCTTCAGCAACGGCTTGTTGCATAAATTGACCGCGTAAAGCGACTAATTTAACCGCATCAGAAAAACCAAGAGCTCCCGCGCAAACAAGTGCTGAATATTCACCTAGGCTGTGCCCCGCCATAACGCTCACATCGGCAAGGCCTTTTTCTTTAGCGACACGGTATAAAGCAACGCTAGCGGTCAGTAAAGCTGGCTGTGTGCGCTGGGTATCATTAAGTTTCTTCTCCGGCCCCTGTTGAACCAGTTCCCATAGATCGTAATCTAAAACTGAACTTGCTTCAGAAAATGTTTCTTTAATTAAGGCTAAGTCGTTCGATAAATCGCCTAACATTCCAACGCTTTGTGACCCTTGTCCCGGAAATAACAATGCCGTTTTAGTCATAATTACCCTCTTAATATTGAACCAGCGCAGAGCCCCAGGCGAAACCGCCACCAAAGGCCTCTAACAATAATTTTTGGCCGCGTTTTATACGTCCGTCTTTGACCGCCCAGTCAAGTGCTATTGGCACCGATGCCGCAGAAGTATTACCGGTTTTATCCAAAGTAATAACCACTCGCTCCATCGGCATATGTAATTTCTTTGCTGTTGCTTTAATGATACGCAAATTTGCCTGGTGAGGTATTAGCCAGTCCAGGTCCTGCGCTTGTAATCTATTCTCTGCCAGAGTATCGGTAACCAAACTGCTCAACTTAGCAACGGCAACTTTAAAAACCTCGTTACCTTTCATATACATCCAGGCGCTTTCTGCACTACCTTCAGTACCTCTGGGGGCTTGTTTCGCACCTAATAAGTGGCTGTATTCACCGGCGCTGTACAAGTGAGTTGAGAGAATACCGGGGGAGTCACTTTGTTCAAGTATGACAGCACCGGCCCCGTCACCAAAAAGTACCAGAGTGTTGCGATCATCGGGATCACACAACCGGGCAAGAACGTCGGCTCCTATCACCAGTATACGGCGATGTTGACCACTTTTAATAAATTGATCGGCAACAGAAAGTGCATAAATAAAACCGGAGCATGCGGCTCCGACATCAAACGCGGGAATGGATGTAATACCCAGCATACGCTGAATTTCACATGCAGCACTTGGAAATGCGTGTTCTGCAGAAGTGGTCGCAACCACTATCATATCCACATCTTGTGGATTCAGTTGAGCCGCAGCTAAGGCTTCTTTAGCGGCTTCAAACCCAATTGTTGCGGCCGTTTCGTTAGCTCCCGCAATACGTCGTTCCTTGATACCCGTACGTTCGGTTATCCATTCATCGGAGGTATCAACGCGTTTCGAGAGTTCTTCGTTAGTCAGTCGTTGTTCCGGAAGATAATGCCCGGTACCAACAATTTTTGAATAAGTCATAGCGCTACTTAACTGATTACAGCTGTTCTGATAAGACTGCTTCGACACGATGTTTAATTCGTTCAGGAAGCTGTTCATGCGCTTCTGCGACGGCTTGCTGAATTGCACTATAGAAAGCGCCGGCGCTAGCGCTACCGTGACTTTTTATCACGACATGCCGCAATCCTATCAGACTCGCACCATTGTAGTGGTCGGGCTTCAGCCTATCCCAGGACTTGTGCGTTCGTTTTTGTAGAAAACGGAAGAAGAATCGGTACAACCAATGTGAGTTAAGCGTTTCCCGCATCTGCTCAATAATGAAAGTTGCAAGACCTTCACAGCTTTTCAGTGCAATATTACCCACGAAGCCATCACAAACAACGACATCGGCACGTCCACTGAATAAATGATTACCTTCAATAAAACCAATATAGTTGACGTGGTCACATTGTGCGAGTCGCGCGGCCGCGTTCCGCACTACATCGTTACCTTTAATATCCTCTTCGCCCATATTAAGAAGGCTAATTTTTGGGGCAGGCACTCCAGAAAGATACTCCGCAGCTACAGCTCCCATAACACCAAATTGAAATAATGTTTCCGAGTCACAGCTTGCGTTGGCGCCCAAGTCCAATAGATACGATTTACCACCGGTTTGATTCGGCAGTGCTGTCATTAACGCCGGGCGTAACACTCCGGGCAAGGTTTTTAAAGTAAAATAGGCGTTAGTCATCAGCGCGCCGGTATTTCCCCCGCTTACCATAGCCTGGCAATCGCCCTCTGTTAGTGTATTAAGAGCAATGCGCATGGAGGATTCTGGTTTGCTGCGTAAAGACTGCCCAGGCTTATCATCCATTTCGATGATTTGCTCTGCATGAATGAGTTTTACTGCCGGATGAGAGTTTAAGTGATGCTTTTCAAGCAACGGGGTGAGTTCATGCTGATGCCCGACAACGGTGAATTTAACATCAGGATACTGATGAACCGCTTTTTCCAGGGCTTCTATAACAATAGAGGGGCCATTATCGCCCCCCATTGCATCAATCGCTATGTTCAGTTCAGGCATGGCCTGTCTTACTTATTAACGACCTTACGACCCTTATAATAACCGTCGGCTGTTACGTGGTGACGACGATGTGTTTCACCCGTAGTTGAGTCAACCGACAGTGTTGGGCCGTCTATCGCATCGTGTGAACGACGCATGTCGCGTCTTGAACGACTTTTCTTACTCTTTTGAACAGCCATTTACGCTATCTCCTGATTATTTACGCTTCAATTCTTGTAATACGGCAAACGGGTTCTCAGACTCTTCAGCAGCTGATTCGTCAATTTCGCCCCACGTCATCGCATCACGATCCACCTGACATGCCTTAGCGTCGTGCTTAGGAGCTAATGGCATAGCCAGAATTAATTCGTCTTCAACAAGCCCATGCAAGTTAATTTCCCCAAAATCGTTTACCTCAATAGCTTCATAGCTATCAGGAAAGTCATCTGCCACCTGCCGCTTAGTGACAGGAGCATACGCAAATTGCGCCAGAATATCAACTGCCAGGGGCGTATTACAGCGTTCACAAAGTACTTTTACAGCAACTTTTGCTTTCCCTGTAAAATAACTAATGCCCTGTTCATCAATTCCAAACTCAACGCTGGCCTCAGGGTCCGGGCATGGTTCAACCAGGCTTTCCTGAAGTCGTGTCATTGTTTTTCCAGGCACAACCCCGTCATATACCACTTTCTTGTTGGCACTTTTGACTGGATCTACTGTTACGGGAATACGAACGTTTTGCATAGCGCGCGAATGTTAACGAAGTTCCACCTTAGTGACAAGGGAAATCTGTCGTTATTCCTTATTTAGAGGGTTAATTTTATGAGTTCTCAGCATATCCAATAAGGCAATGGCCGGTAACCCAATTAATGTGTTGGGATCATTCCCTTTTAAACTGTTAAATAAACTGATACCCAGGCCTTCACTTTTAAAACTCCCGGCACAATCAAATGGCTCTTCCAACTCGACGTAGCGCTCAATTTCGTTTTCACTTAAGTGTCGAAATTCTACGTTAAAAGGTTCCACTCTCACTTCGCACTCTTCCGTCGCGGTGTTCAGTACTGCCAGACCGGTGTAAAAAGTAACGGTTTTACCAACAAACCCCAGTAATTGCTTAACGGCATTCTCAGCATTACCGGGTTTTCCTAGTATCTGTCCGTCACAAACTGCAACCTGATCGGAACCAATAATAACCGCCTGTTTATGAGCCATGAGCTTTTCAACTGCACGGGCTTTGGCTTCAGCTAAACGCCCTACCAACTGTTGTGGGCTCTCGGAAGTGATTGCAGACTCATCAATATCGGGCTTAACAACTTCGTACTTCAAGTGCAGTTTATCTAAAATTTCACGACGGTATTTAGAACCTGAACCAAGGATTAACGGTAATGTCATGGTCTCTCCTTTATAAGTCTGTCACTAAGCTCTGTTAATGAGTCTACAACCAAAGCAGCACCTGCCTCACGTAATCTCTCTGCATTATGTACACCAAAACTAACACCAACAGGATGCACACCTGCTGCAATAGCCATTTTCATATCATGAACCGAATCGCCAACCATGACTGTTTCTTCCTGATGAGCGTTTAATTCATCCATTATCTCATAAAGCATTTGAGGGTCAGGTTTACCCCGGGTCTCGCTTGCACACCGGGAAGCTACAAAGTAATGTTCGGTTTCGCTTTCTGACCAAACTCGTTGTAAGCCTCTGCGAGCTTTTCCCGTTGCCACGGCCAGCTGAAAACCTGAACCTGTTAGCTGAGACAAGACAGCTTTCGCATCATTGAATAAGGGCGACGGTGTGGGATTTAAATCGACATATTCATCACGGTATTGGACTAAAAAGCCATCCAACTCTACTGGGTTAAGCACACCAAACAACTTTTCAATGGCCGGCTCAAGACTCAAACCAATAATATCTCTAACGGCAACATCGGTTGGAACGGGCAAACCAATATGCCGGGCGGTGTTCTGCATAGACGACACAATTCGGCCTATCGAGTCCATCAAGGTGCCATCCCAGTCAAACACAATAAGTCGCTTACCGTACATCATTATAAGCTGTCCATATTATTGGGGAGTCAGTCGCTTTAATGTTTCTTGTAAGTTGTCGTCCAGCGGTGCCTCAAAAGCAACTTCTTTAGCCGTAACAGGATGTAGGAAGCGTAACTGCCAGGCATGTAAAAACAAACGCTTTAAGCCAACTTGAGACATTGTATTATCAAAATCCGCGTCACCGTATTTAGGGTCCTTTGCTATAGGATGTCCGGCGTGCAGTGCGTGCACTCTAATTTGGTGAGTTCTTCCGGTAACAGGAGAAGCTTCTACTAATGTCCCTTCCTTATACCTTTGCTGGATACGAAAGCGGGTTAAAGAGGCTTTACCTTCCGCATCAACACGTACAATTCGTTCACCGGACTTTAATGTGTTTTTCTTTAGCGGAGCTTCAACACTGCGAACCCGCTTTTGCCATTGCCCCCGAACTAATGCCAGGTATTGCTTATTCATTTCTTTATTGCGCAACTGTTCATGCAAGTTTCGCAACACCGAACGTTTTTTAGCAACCAACAACAAGCCGCTGGTATCTCTGTCCAGCCTATGTACCAGCTCTAAGCTCTTTTCTTTAGGGCGTAAAGCTCTAAGCCCTTCAATTAGACCGAACTGCAAGCCCGAACCACCATGCACTGCAACACCTGAAGGTTTATTAATTAACATGAGTGCGTCATCTTCGTACAAAATGGCATGTTCAAGCGCCGCTACCTGCTCTAAATTAGCTGACGGTAAATCCGGGCGTTCGCTGACTTTAACCGGAGGGATACGAATAAGATCGCCCTCCTTCAGCTTATAATCAGGTTTTATCCGTTTTTTATTCGCGCGCACTTCACCTTTACGTACAATTCGGTATACCAATGACTTAGGCACACCGCGTAATTGCGCAATTAGGAAGTTGTCTATTCGCTGCCCCGACTCGTCTGCAGAGACGGTGTGCCAGCGGACTTCTTGTTGTATCGTTTTCATAACGCCATTTTACCATCATCTGCAGGATTCAACAGAGAAATTGTTGCTTGTATTTTCAGTGGTTTTCATGAAATAATTAAGTGTCAAAGTCCATCGAAGATGGCAGACGAAGAATATATTTCGCGCAGTCGAAGTAACAGAGCGACGCATTATCCACATCAGCATACGGTTTTAAAGTTTAAAAAGAGACTTGCCCGAGATGTTGATGGCACGGAGAAGAACACAGCACATCGAACACGCTTTGTTTAATAATCGATTGCAGACGTAAAATTTAGCGACAATATGACACCGAACAGTTGGTGTTATCGGCACAGTCAAACTCATTTTAGTTACACGTTGTAGATGACGGGTAACGCAGGTCCCAAAGGGCCTGCAGCGACAGACGAATTCGATAATTGCACGATCGCCATAGGGGCGTGTCATATTGTGGCCCAAAGAATTGAGTCACAGTAATGAAAAGAATGCTAATAAATGCCACGCAATTAGAAGAATTGCGTGTAGCGTTGGTTGACGGCCAACGCCTTTACGATTTAGATATTGAAAGCCCTGGTCACGAACAAAAGAAAGCCAACATCTATAAAGGCAAAATTACTCGTATTGAGCCTAGCCTTGAAGCGGCTTTCGTTGATTATGGCGCTGACCGCCACGGCTTCCTTCCTCTTAAAGAAATCGCAAAAACCTACTTCCCACAAGGTTATACCTTCCAGGGCCGCCCGAATATCAAAGACGTGGTTAAAGAAGGTCAGGAAGTTATTGTTCAAATTGATAAAGAAGAACGCGGACAAAAAGGCGCCGCCTTAACCACGTTTATTTCTTTAGCGGGCAGTTATTTGGTACTTATGCCAAATAACCCTCGCGCAGGCGGTATTTCACGTCGCATTGAAGGCGACGAGCGCTCAGCACTTAAAGAAGCTTTATCAGAACTGAATGTGCCTAAAGAAATGGGGCTCATTGTTCGTACAGCTGGCGTAGGGAAATCTAAGGAAGAATTAGAGTGGGATTTAAACGTCTTACTTAACCATTGGGAAGCTATTAGTAAAGCCGCCGATGAACGCCCTGCCCCTTTCCTTATTCACCAGGAAAGTAATGTTATTTTCCGTGCTCTGCGGGACTACTTACGCCGTGACATCGGCGAAGTGCTTATTGATAGCCCGAAAGTATACGAGCAGGTACGCACACACATACAATTAATTCGTCCGGACTTTCTGCAACGAGTAAAACAATATGAAGGTGACGTTCCGCTATTCAGTCACTATCAAATTGAAAGCCAAATTGAATCAGCTTTTCAACGCGAAGTTCGCCTTCCGTCCGGTGGTTCAATTGTTATCGATCCGACAGAAGCCTTAACCTCTATCGACATTAACTCCTCTCGCGCCACTAAAGGCGGAGATATCGAAGAGACGGCACTGCAGACTAACCTTGAAGCAGCAGAAGAAATTGCGCGTCAGTTGCGCCTTCGTGATGTGGGTGGCTTAGTTGTTATCGATTTTATTGATATGACGCCTTCTCGCCACCAACGCGATGTGGAAAACCGCCTGCGCGATAGTCTGTCTCAAGACAGAGCTCGCATTCAGGTTGCCCGTATTTCACGGTTTGGCTTGATGGAAATGTCGCGCCAACGCCTGCGCCCATCACTGGGCGAGTCTGCAAACAATGTTTGTCCTCGTTGTAACGGTCAGGGAACCATACGTTCAAGTGACTCTTTAGCACTTTCAATCTTACGTTTGATTGAAGAAGAAGCGATTAAAGACAATACCATTCAGGTTCATTCACAGGTGCCAGTTGACGTAGCCACGTATTTGTTAAACGAAAAGCGTCAATCGGTTAACCATATTGAAAAACGCCATAACGTTAAAATCGTCATTATTCCAAACCATCACCTGGAAACACCGCATTTTGAAGTTTTACGAATTCGTGATGACGAAGTTCCTGAATCAGCAAGTTTTCAGTTGGTGCAAAAACCAGAGCAAACAGAGTCTACAGTTTCTATTACCCTGACCCAGGATAAAGCTAAGTTTGAGGAGCCAGCATTAAAAGGCCTTCAGGCTCCGAGCGCAGCGCCTACCCCAGCGCCAAAAGTTGAAGCTAAAAAACCAGCTCAACCATCATTACTGACTCGTTTGAAAGTTTGGTTCTCAGGTTTATTTGGTTCCGATGAAACAGAAAGCCAGGCGGAAGCAAATAAAAACAAACAAAGAACTTCGCAAAATCAACGGAATCAGCAACGTCGAGGCCGTAACCGTCGTTCTGGTAACCGTCAGCAACGGGGTCGCAATCAGTCTACAGCTAACAAGGATGAGCCTAGCAAAGAAGCGGCTTCTACAGCTGAAGAGAAGTCGACCGATTCACGTGATGATGCAGGCACTCGCAACACACGTAACCGGAATGACCGCAGACGTCGTGGACGCAGTAATAAAGCAAACCAGACACCAAAAACTGAAGCGGCTAAGAACGATCAAGCGAGTACTGCGGCTGAGCCAGAAAAATCCAAAGAGCCAAAAGCTCCTCAGGATAAGCCTCGCCGTCAGCGTAAACCTATTGAAAAGTCGGTTAGAGTTTCATCTGCCGGCGATACAGTAAAAGCAAAAGAGGCTAAGCAAGAGGAGCAAAGTACTGAGCAGGTCAGTACCGACAATAGCTCTCAAAAGCAAACAGCGGCAAAAGAAAAACCGGCACAGCAAAGTAGCTCCGGTAAAGCTGAAAACAAAGCCATTTCTGATAAGGTGCTTGATCCACGCATTCAGGCAGCTGCTGAACTCGTGCAAAATCAGGCTCAGTCTAAAACAGCTGATGACGAAAAGCATGAAGAGCAGCCAACAGCTCCTCCGGTAGAAAAAGCTAAGCAGGAAAGCGTGGAGCAAGAAGAAAAGGCAAAAGAAGCCGTTTCCGATAATGCGCCTCAGTCTGAAGATAAAGCTGAAACGGCTGTTGAGAAAGCTGAAGCACCTACGCCAGCAGAGCCTGCTGATGCAGCTGAACCTGAAGCGTCTCATGAAGCGCCAAAGGCCAAGGCCGTAGAAGAAGAGCCAGCAAAAGAAGACACTGAGCCCAAAGCAAACGAAGAAAAGAAAGGTCGGGATCGCTCTCGCCGTTCTCCTCGTCACCAGCGTGCTGCGGGTCAAAAACGCAAGCAACAAGGTAAGGCCGAGGCCGTTATACCAAACCGTTCTTTGAGCGGCTCATCCTTTTCGGCCATGACTAAAGCTACAGCAGTAGAGCGCACTGAAGATTTCAAAGCGCTACCTATTGCACAAGCGACCAGTCGCCAGGAGTTTACTAAGGACAGTCGTGTAGCGAGTATTTCTCAGGCTCGCTCCAGTTCTTATGCTGAAATGGCGAAATGTGACTAAGGGTATTTAAGCAACAAAAAAGGTCGGTAGTTATACGCTACCGACCTTTTTTTATCTCTGGAGTTTAAGTTTCTTACTGCTTAATAGTAATGAATGCGCGGTTTTTTTCTAAGGTTTTTGCGCCTATACCTTTCACATCAAGTAGTTGCTCAACTTCTGTAAAGCCACCTAATTGCTCACGTAACTCGATAATTTGCTCGGCTCGTTTCACGCCGACACCAACCAGAACGTCGGAAATTTCCTGAGCAGAGCCGGTATTAATGTTGACAGTTTTTACGTTGGTATCTTGCACTACTGGTGATGCAGTTGCTGTAACCGGCATTGAGCCCGCTTGTGCACCGCAAACCCAAAAGAGTGATGTTCCTAATAGTATGGATAATAATTTTAGCTTCATAGTATCTGTTCCCTTTCGATAAAATCACTGCGTCACTGCAGTAGAGATACTATAGCCGAACTTTTTTACCATCTGGCGAGATTACGACATTACCAGGCGTTAAGTAGGTTACTCTCCTATGGAAGCCAGAATTTCTGCAACGGTCTCTTCAGGGTTTTCTGAGCGCGTGATAGGACGCCCGATAACCATATAGTCAACACCTGCAAGTATAGCTTCCTTAGGGGTCATTACTCGCTTCTGATCGTCCGTTGCACTATTGGTAGGTCTTATCCCCGGCGTAACCAGTTTAAATGATTCACCCAGTGCGTCTTTAAGCATGCGCGCTTCTTGTGCAGAGCATACCACACCGTCTAAGCCTGCTTTCTGCGTCAACTTAGCTAAATTGAGTACCTGTTGTTCTGCCGTTACCTGAATACCAATATCAGCAAGATCTGCATCACTCATACTGGTCAGCACCGTTACAGCAATTAGCAATGGTGGGTTATCAAAAGGCTCGAGAGCATCTTTAGCCGCTTTCATCATGTCACTTCCGCCACTGGCGTGGACATTGACAATATCAACACCAATTTTAGCCGCCGAAGTGACAGCTTTAGCAACTGTATTGGGAATATCGTGAAATTTTAAATCCAGAAAGATGGAAAAACCTTGTTCTACTTGCTTGCGTACCCATTCAGGGCCAATAGAGGTAAACAACTCCTTTCCAACTTTAAGTCCAACTTGCCCGGAAGGAAGCCTGCTGACTAACTGGTTAGCTTCTTCTTGTGTCTGGCAATCTAAAGCTACATATATTTTCGGCAATGCCATGTCTTATTCACCATCTAGTCCAAAAATAGGTTTTGTTGTTGACCAACTCTTACAGGAAGGACAACGCCAATACAAAGTATGCCCTGAGAAACCGCAATGACGGCACTTATAATTTGGCCTCTGCACTATGTGTTCGTGCACCATTTTCTGCAGTCTACGAAGACTGTCACGGGCATTACCAACATCAGCGGCCCGGATGTGAAGCCCCATTAAATAATGGAACCCTCGCATCGTTGGATGCTGCTCTAACACCTGAGTCATAAAGTGCTCGGCATCTTCAATGCTTTGAGATTCGCAAATTTTTTCGGCCAGTGTAATTGCTGCCGTTATTCCGGCGTTCTGTTCGACACAAGTATGGAGAAATTCGATAAACGTATGAGTATCAGAAGTCTTTTCAAAAGCTTCCTCTAGCAACGGTATGGTTTCGCAAACAAACGACTTATCTTGTTCAAATACCCGGGTCAGATAATTAATAGACTCACTATACCGCCCTTCATTCATATAGATTTTACCCAGGGAAAGTACGGCGCGAACACAGTTATCATCATGTTTTAATGCTTTATTGTAATGCTTTACTTTACTGGTGGTATTGTCATCTAACTCAGCAAGTTCGCAATAGAGTTGCGCCAGAACCACTCGAGCTTCCGGGTCTTGCTTAGACAGCCGTAAGGCAATCTTTATGGCTTTATCCCACTCATGGGTAGATTCGTACAGCTCCAGAAGGTGCTTTTGGCTCTTTTCCCGAAACAGTTTGTAACTTTGCAAACCCGCAAACATCTGTTCAGCGCGATCGTAAATTCCGGCAGAAAGGTAATCTTTTCCTAACTCATACATAGCCGTTAAACGATCGTGCTCGGATAAATTAGGAAGTGATGTCAGATTTTTATGAATTTTTATTGCCCGGTCTACTTCGCCCCGGCGACGGAATAGCTTTCCTAAAGTCCAGTGCGTTTCAATGGTTTCACTATCGACATCTAACAGCTCAACAAACAAATCTACAGCTTTGTCTGGCTGGTCTGATAATAAAAGGTTGATACCAGTGGCGTACTGTTTGGAAAATCGTTTTTGTTCTTTCCGCTCTTCTGTGCGAACACTGTTACGACCCATGAACCAGCCATAGGCAGCAGCAATTGGTAGAAGCAGGAAAAGAAGCTCTAGCATGAGCTATTAACTCTCTTTATCCAATTTATTGACGCGTCTAAGCAGGCGATTGTAACGATAGCGCCAGGACAGACTCGACAGGAAAAGTAGGAGAATACCAACAACAAACCCGCTACCAAAAAAGATAGCCAGTAATGATGCAACAGCCATTTCAGTTTGCAGTACCAACAAATTCACGATAACAGTTTGTGGGTTCTGGGCACCAAACGCCATTGCTAAAAGAAATATGAGTAATACAGGAATGAGAATAAGCAGCTTCTTCAGCATAATCGCTTACCTGTTAGTTATAAAAAAACGGCATGCCAGTATAGCATGCCGTTTTTATCAATCGAGCTTAAAAACTAACTTAACGTATCGACCCTCTCGCGAAGCTCTTTGCCCGCCTTAAAATGCGGTACATACTTACCGTCTAATTCAACGGCTTCACCCGTTTTTGGGTTACGACCTACACGAGGAGCCCGATAATGCAGAGAGAAGCTTCCAAACCCTCGAATTTCTACGCGCTTACCTTGTGACAAGGACTGCACCATCTGTTCAAGAATTTCTTTTACCGAAGCTTCAACCTGCTTAGGAGGTAACTCGTGTTTCAAAGTTAACCTTTCAATCAGCTCTGATTTAGTCATCATTACCTCCTCTAATCAACTGCGTAAGTGCAGGAAATTATTCGTCGTCAGTTTTTGCAGCTTTAAAGGCTTCAGCCATTGCGCTGTTAAGACCGCCGCTTTCTTGCTGCTTGTTGACGCTTTCAACCGCTTCTTTCTCTTCTGCTTCGTCTTTCGCCTTGATAGACAAGCTCAGAGTACGGTTTTTGCGATCAACGCCCATGAAGCGAGCTTCAATAGAATCACCAACGCTTAGTTCAGTACTTGCATCTTCAACACGCTCACGTGAAATGTCTGCTGCACGAACATAGCCTTCAACGCTTTCAGCTAATTCAACTTTAGCGCCTTTAGCGTCTACTTCAGTAACTGTACCTGTAACAATAGCACCTTTTTTATTGGCTGCCAGGTAGTTATTGAATGGGTCTTCTTCAAGCTGCTTGATACCTAGTGAAATACGCTCACGTTCAGCATCAACCTGCATAACTACAGCGGTAACTTCTTCACCTTTTTTGTAGTCACGAACGGCTTCTTCGCCAGTAGCGTTCCAGCTAATGTCTGACAAGTGAACCAAACCATCAATACCGCCGTCAAGACCGATGAAGATACCGAAGTCAGTGATTGACTTGATCTTACCAGTAACTTGCTCGCCTTTATTGTGGTTCTTCGCAAACTCTTCCCAAGGGTTAGGTTTGCACTGCTTAAGGCCTAGTGAAATACGACGACGTTCTTCGTCAATTTCCAGAACCATAACTTCAACAGTGTCGTCCAGGTTAACCACTTTAGAAGGATGAACGTTTTTGTTAGTCCAGTCCATTTCTGAGACGTGTACCAGACCTTCAACACCCTCTTCGATTTCAACGAAGCAGCCGTAATCAGTCAAGTTCGTAACACGACCAGTTAAACGGTGACCTTCTGGGTAACGGTTTGCGATATCTGCCCATGGATCTTCGCCTAATTGCTTAAGGCCAAGAGATACACGAGTGCGCTCACGATCAAACTTCAATACTTTAACAGTGATTTCATCGCCAACGTTTACGATTTCACTTGGGTGCTTAACGCGTTTCCAAGCCATATCGGTAATGTGCAATAAGCCATCGACGCCGCCTAAATCAACGAATGCGCCGTAGTCAGTCAGGTTCTTAACGATACCCTGAACTTCCTGACCTTCTTGCAAGTTTTCAAGCAGCTCTTCACGCTCTGCACTGTTCTCTTTCTCGATAACAGCACGGCGAGACACAACAACGTTGTTACGTTTTTGATCAAGCTTGATAACTTTGAATTCTAAATCTTTGTTTTCCAGGTGCGTTGTTTCACGTACTGGACGTACATCAACCAGTGAACCAGGCAAGAATGCGCGAACGCCGCCTAAGTCTACTGTGAAGCCACCCTTAACCTTACCAGAAATAATACCGATAACGGTTGCATTGTCTTCGTGTGCTTTTTCAAGCTGCAGCCATGCTTCGTAACGTTTCGCTTTTTCGCGAGACAGAATGGTTTCACCAAAGCCGTCTTCTACTGCATCAAGGGCTACATCAACTTCGTCACCGACGCTGACTTCTAATTCACCTTCTGCATTACGGAACTGTTCTGCTGGAATCGCGCTTTCTGATTTAAGACCCGCGTCTACTAAGACCAAATCTTTTTCGATGGCAACGATAGTACCTTTAACAATGGAGCCCGGGCGTGTTTCAACTTCCTTTAGGCTTTCTTCAAATAATTCTGCAAAATTTTCTGACATAGTGATTAACTTCGCTTATAAATAAGACGTCCACTGAACTTCCGTATACAGCGGGGTTATTAAAAAAGTCTGTTTGCTTCCTTACAACAGACGCCTAATTAAGGTCACATGACCCTAGCTAGCCTTTGAGAGTTTGCTATGAGCAAACATCAATACTTGTTCCAACACGTCGTCTACCGGCGTATCGGTGGAATCCAGATATAACGCATCCTCGGCTGGCTTTAGTGGGGCCACCGAGCGATTCGTATCTCGATCATCTCGTTCTTTTATTTCGTTCACTAATTGATCAATATTAGCATCAAAACCTTTTTCCTTCAATTGCTCAAAGCGTCGCCTTGCGCGCTCTTCGGCTGAAGCCGTCAAAAAGATTTTGGCATCGGCATCGGTAAACACAACGGTTCCCATATCGCGCCCATCGGCTACTAACCCCGGAAGCTCTTTAAAGCCACGCTGACGGCGAAGAAGCGCTTCTCGCACTCTTGGAAGAGCGGCAATTTTAGAGGCCATATTACCCACCTGTTCAGTTCGGATCGTCATGGTGACGTCCTCACCTTCAAGAATGATATGCGTTAATGAGCGTTCTTCTTCTGCTTCAAACTTCACGTCCAGGTGCGCAGCTAAAGCCACCAGACTTTCTTCATCTTCCGGCGTAAAATCGTGATGCAAAGCCGCTAATGCCAGCACGCGATAAATCGCGCCGCTGTCCAACAAATGCCAACCTAGCTTCTCTGCCAGTAGTCGGCTTATCGTTCCTTTTCCTGCCCCACTCGGCCCGTCAATCGTAATGACTGGAATATGAGTTGCCATAAAATCCTCTAATTGCTCTGCATTACGCAGCATTTAGCCGCGCAATTATACGCATTTGTAAAAAAATTGCATTAATCAAAGTCAGCAAGTCTATGAGTTAACTGTGACAGAGCCGTGAAAACTCAGAGAAATAGTTGGGATAGGTCTTAGCGCAGCAATCCGGATCATTGATCGTAACGCCGGCAGGTGAAAACGCCGCAAGTGAAAAGCACATTGCCATGCGGTGATCATCATAAGTATCAATACACGCGTGTTGCCAGTTCTTAATCGGTTCTATATAGAGGTAATCTCGCCCTTCTTCTACTAGGGCACCCAGTTTGCGCAATTCTGTTGCCATAGCGTACAGGCGATCGGTTTCTTTAACGCGCCAATTAGCCACATTACGAATGGTTGTAGGTTTATCAGCAAAAAGTGCTAATGGTGCAACCGTCATTGCCGCATCTGGAATATCGTTAAAGTCCTGATCGATGCCTTTGACTATTCCCGTTCCGGTAACTGTTATGCTGTTGTCCTGGTAAGCCACAGAGGCTCCCATTTGCTCTATTACCTCAGCAAAACGTTTATCGCCCTGTATCGAGTTTTTACCGATGCCTATTATCTCAACCGGACCTCGCCCTAATAATGCTGCAGCCATCCAGTAGGAGGCCGCACTGGCATCACCTTCTACCCAGTATTCTCCGGGCGACTGATAAACTTGTTTTCCGGCAATGACATAGCATTGAGGAGAGTCCTCTTTTACCGAAATACCAAAGTCCGCCAGCATTTGCAGAGTTAGGTTAATATAAGGCCGGGAAACCACCTCGCCTTTTAGCGTTAAGGTTGAATCACCGGGCAACAGAGGAAGCGCCATAAGTAACGCCGAAATAAACTGACTGGATACTGAGCCATCAATTTCAAACTTGCCCGGGGCTAAACCTTGTGAAATAGCGAGTGGTGGAAAGCCCGACTCGCCCAAGTAATCAATTGACGCTCCCTGCATTTGCAAAGCATCAACTAAGTGTTGAACCGGTCGTTCATGCATTCGGGCATCGCCCTTCAGAACCATAGGTGCCTGCTCTTCTTTTGCCGTCGCTGATAACACGGCAATAAGCGGTCGCATCGCTGTTCCAGCATTACCTAAATAAAGTTCAGAGGAAGCCTGACGCCAATGACCACCTAAACCTTCAACCTGAGTTGTAAGTTCATCGTCTTTAAAGCTCCCCCCCAGAGCGAGCAAAGCTTCACGCATACGACTGGTGTCATCACTGACCAGTAAATTGTGTAAGGTGACGGGAGTCTGGCATAAAGCGGCCATAAGCAGTGCCCGGTTAGCAATGCTTTTTGAGCCGGGTAAAGTGACAGTACCGCGACAATGCTGTCGCGGCTCTAAATGAATAGAATTAACCACGCAGCTTTTTCATTGCCTTAATAAAAGCCTGGTTTTCTTCAGGCAGGCCAATGCTGACACGTAAATGATTAGGCAACTCATAGCCGCCAACAGGACGTACAATAACGCCTTCATGCAGAAGTTCGTCATAGAGCTTCTCGGCATCGGGCCCGACTTCTATGGTCAAAAAGTTACCATAAGAAGGAATGTAGTTAAGGCCTAGTTCTTCACAAAACTCAGTTAGCTGCTTCATGCCCTGTGCGTTTAACTCAACCGCTTTTTGCAAATAGGCATGATCATCCAGTACCACTTCCGCCGCTTTAAGTGACAGCGAATTCATGTTGAATGGCTGGCGAATACGGTTAAGCACATCGGCTACGCTCTCATGACTTACGGCATAACCTGCGCGTAAACCGGCTAACCCATAGGCTTTAGAAAAGGTTCGGCTAACCACCAGGTTAGGGTGATTTTTTATCCACTCAACCGATGGCGCCCGCTCTTCTTCTGGCACATACTCGTAATAAGCTTCATCAAGAACCACGATAATATTTTGCGGTATTTTATCCAGAAAACTTTTCAGTGCAGAAGTCGATAAAAATGTACCCGTTGGATTATTGGGGTTAGCAATAAAAATCATCTTGGTTTTATCGGTAACGGCTTTAGCCATACCATCAAGGTCATGGCCATAATCTACCGCAGGAACGGCAACAGGTTTTGCGCCAATAGCCTGAGTAACTAGCGGATACACCACAAACGCATGCTGAGAGAAAATAACTTCGTCTTTATCTGACACAAAGGTACGAGCTAAAATCTCTAAAACATCGTTAGAACCGTTACCCAGAGTAATTTGTTGCGTACCAACCTCGTTGAGTTCTGCCAGACGACTTTTAAGGTAATAACCGTTAGCATCGGGGTAACGCACTAAATCGGTTAACTCAGCTTCCAGAGCCGTTTTGACCTTTTCACTCAAGCCCAATGGGTTTTCATTTGAAGCCAGCTTAACCACGTGTTGTAAACCTAACTCACGCTGCAATTCGGATGTTGGCTTGCCCGCCTGATACGGACGTAACTGTTTAACTCCAGGATTAACCAGTTCTAATGCGTTGAATTCTGCCATAGCGATTCACTACCTTTTTTATTCTATTTATTTAGCCAAGCTTACGTTCAAAATCAGCCATATAACTTAGCAATGCTTCTACGCCTTCCACCGGCATTGCGTTATAAATACTGGCTCTCATGCCACCAACAAAGCGATGCCCTTTTAACCCTAATAAACCTTCCTTTTTAGCACCCGCTAAAAAGTCGGCATCGAGTTTGTCATCGGCTAACTGGAAAGGCACATTCATGATTGAACGGTAAGCAGGATTAATGTTGTTTCTGTAAAAATCTGAAGCATCAACAAAGTCATAGATAAGCTGAGCTTTACGATGGTTGCGTTCGCCCATAGCCGCTAATCCGCCCTGAGCTTTTAACCACTTGAAAACCAACCCTGCCAGATACCAGGCAAAGGTATTGGGCGTGTTGTACATAGACCCGTCTTTCGCCTGGAGTTGGTAATCCATAATAGATGACACTTGTTTCTGCGGTTGACCCAAAAGCTTTTTATTGACGATAGCGATAGCAAAACCTGAAGGGCCTATATTCTTCTGAGCGCCGGCGTATATAACACCAAACTTTGAGACATTCAGAGGTTCAGAAAGGATATTTGACGACATATCAGCCACAATGGGTGCTTTAACGTCAGGGATCTCATGCAGTGCAATACCATCGACGGTTTCATTAGGACAGTAATGAAAATAGGCAGCATTTTCAGACAGTTTCCAGTCTTTTGGCGACTGAATTTCCTTGCCTTTAGCGCCTTCCTGAACTTGCCCTGCAATATTCACTCTGGAAACGAACTTTTCGGCTTCACGGATAGCAAAACCAGACCATATTCCTGTATCCAGGTAATCTACGGTGGCATCCGGTGACGCGATATTCTGTGGAACCGCAGAGAATTGACCACGCCCTCCGCCTTGTAAAAAGAGTACTTCGTAGTCGTCCGGCACATTTAGCAAGTCGCGCAGGTCTTGCTCAGCTTCACGTGCCATATGGACATAAGCAGGGTCACGGTGGGAAATTTCCATCACCGATACACCCTGCCCATTCCAGTTCAATAACTCTTCCTGAGCTTGCTTCAACACCTCGACCGGCAACATTGCCGGTCCGGCAGAAAAGTTAAACAACTGGCTCATGACTCGTCGGAACCCTCGTGATTTTCAGTGTTATCTTCAGCTGCGGTTTCACCTTCTTCAGTAACAACCTCGCCGTCAATTAACACTTCGTCTTCATCAATTTCATCAATGCGCTGCAGGCCAACCACTTTTTCGTCATCAGCTGTACGAATTAAGCGTACGCCCTGAGTGTTACGACCAACGGTTGAGACCTCATTAACACGCGTTCTGACCAGAGTACCTTTATTACTGATAAGCATGATCTCATTGCCATCAATAACTTCCATGGCGCCGACAACGGAACCATTACGCTCGCTGACCTTAATAGAGACAACACCTTTAGTAGCGCGGCTCTTAGCCGGGTATTCACTTAACGGTGTACGTTTGCCGTAACCGTTTTCAGTCACGGTTAATACATTCGCTTCTTCATCTTCGTATTCACGAGGAACAATCAGTGATACAACACGCTGTCCTTCCTCTAGACGAATACCACGAACACCGGTTGCTGTGCGGCCCATTGAACGCACTTGCTCTTCCGCGAAGCGCACCACTTTGCCAGCGTCAGAGAACAGCATAATTTCGCCGCTACCGTCAGTGATATCAACACCAATCAGTTCATCGTCATCAACCAGGTTCAGTGCAATGATTCCGCCGTTACGAGGACGAGAGTACTCTGGTAATGGCGTTTTCTTAATGGTCCCTTTACGGGTAGCCATAACAACGAACTTATCTTCCGGGTAATCCCGTGTTGGCAGAATAGCGGTAATACGTTCGTCGGCTTCAAGCGGTAACAAGTTGACGATAGGCTTGCCTCGAGAAGCACGACTTGCCAACGGCAACTGGTAAACTTTCATCCAGTAAATACGACCACGGGTTGAGAAGCATAAAATGGTGTCATGCGTGTTCGCTACCCACAGTCTTTCAATAAAGTCTTCGTCTTTCATCTTAGTGGCGGCTTTGCCTTTACCACCACGACGCTGAGCTTCGTACTCAGTCAACGGCTGATACTTCACATAACCTTCGTGAGAAAGCGTCAGAACAACATCTTCTTCGTTGATTAAGTCTTCCATGCTGATGTCATGTGCAGCGGCGGTAATATCGGTTTTACGCTCATCACCAAAGTTACTGCGTATTTCAACCAGCTCTTCACGAATCACTTCCATCAGGCGCTCTGAACTGTTCAGAATATGCAGCAGTTCAGCAATTTGTTCTAACAGGCCTTTGTATTCATCCAGAATTTTTTCGTGCTCTAAACCAGTCAGTTTATGCAGACGTAAATCCAAAATGGCCTGAGCCTGTTCTTCAGTCAGGTGATAGTTGTCACCCCGAATGCCGTATTCTTCAGGCAGATGATCAGGACGCGCAGCATCAACACCGGCGGTTTCCAGCATTGAAGCAACATCGCCCAGCTGCCATGCGCGGGCAATTAGCCCAGCTTTAGCTTCAGCAGGCGTGGGTGAGCGACGGATAAGCTCAATAATTTCGTCAATATTGGCCAGCGATATCGCCAGGCCTTCCAGGATATGAGCACGTTCACGAGCTTTACGTAATTCGTAGACCGAGCGGCGGGTAACCACTTCACGACGGTGACGAATGAAGCAATCCAGCATATCGCGCAGGTTAAACAGACGCGGCTGACCTTTATCCAGGGCAACCATATTAATGCCAAACACAACCTGTAACTGGGTATTAGCATACAAATGGTTAAGAACAACTTCGCCAACATCGCCACGACGAATTTCAATGACGATACGCATACCGTCTTTGTCAGACTCGTCACGTAAAGCACTAATACCTTCAACGCGCTTTTCTTTAACCAGCTCAGCTATTTTTTCAATTAAGCGGGCTTTATTCACCTGATACGGAATTTCCGTAACAATGATGGTTTCTTTACCCGTTTTCTCGTCGACTTCCACTTCCGCCTGAGCGCGCAAATGAATACGACCACGACCGGTTTTATAAGCTTCAACGATACCGCTGCGACCTGAAATTGTCGCTGCTGTTGGGAAGTCCGGACCCGGGATGTATTCCATTAACCCTTCAACATCAATATCCGGGTTATCAATCATCGCCAGTGAGCCGTCAATAACTTCCGTCAGGTTATGAGGCGGAATATTGGTTGCCATACCAACAGCAATACCCGAGGAACCGTTAACTAACAGGTTGGGTACGCGGGTTGGCAATACATCAGGAATACGCTCTGTACCGTCGTAGTTATCGACAAAGTTAACGGTCTCTTTGTCCAGGTCGGCTAAAAGCTGATGAGCAATTTTTGCCATGCGAATTTCGGTATAACGCATCGCAGCGGCTGAGTCTCCGTCAACAGAACCAAAGTTCCCCTGACCATCAACCAACATATAACGCAATGAAAAGTCCTGCGCCATACGAACAATCGTGTCATAAACTGCGCTGTCTCCGTGAGGGTGATATTTACCAATCACATCACCGACAACACGCGCTGACTTTTTATAAGGTTTATTAAAGTCGTTGCGCAATTCGTTCATTGCGAACAAGACACGTCTGTGTACTGGCTTCAGGCCGTCACGGACATCAGGTAAAGCACGCCCAACAATGACGCTCATGGCATAATCGAGGTACGAACTTTTTAGTTCGTCTTCAATATTTACCGGTGACACTTCTCTGGCTAGATCGCTCATAGTTTATTCCCTAAATATAGATCCGCATATTCATTGTTATTTTGATCCAATCATTGTACCCATCCCAAACGCGTCTCGCACCCTCTTTTTCTTATTCTTTGCCTGAGGTAGACTAGCCGCGTTATCCATCTCTTAAAGACGCATAATCTATGACCACCAGTCGCTCTAAAACTGAACAAAAAAACGTCGATCCGGAAGAGATCGCAAAATTTTCAGCACTCGCCTCGCGCTGGTGGGACCCGGATGGCGAATTTAAACCTTTGCATAAAATCAACCCGGTCCGGCTGGGCTTTATCGAAAACCATACCGAAGGGCTTTTCGGCAAGAAAGTACTGGATGTCGGTTGTGGAGGTGGATTACTCAGTGAAGCCATGGCGGAACGAGGCGCTGAGGTTACCGGTATTGATTTGGCCGAGCAGTCATTAAAGGTGGCGCGTTTGCACGCATTAGAAAGTGGCCGCCAAATTGACTATCAATGCATTGCCGTTGAAACGCTGGCCGAACAAAACACCGACAGCTACGACGTAGTGACCTGTCTGGAAATGCTTGAACACGTTCCTGACCCGGCCGCCATAGTACAAGCCTGCGCCAAAGCGGTTAAGCCCGGGGGATTAGTCTTTTTCTCCACTTTGAATCGTAATGTAAAATCCTGGTTATTGGGTATTGTCGCTGCCGAGCATATTTTAGGCTGGGTACCGAAAGGAACTCATCAACATCAACGTTTTATTCGTCCGTCAGAACTTTTAAGTATGACTGACAAAGCTGCTTTAGAAGATATCGCTATTAATGGCTTAGTTTTTCATCCTTTAAAAGGCTTTGTACTTTCAGACAAAGATGTTGATGTAAATTACATTGTCGCTTTGAAAAAGCCGGAGTAATTAATGAGTTCCTCAGATAAAAGTTCTCCGGTAAAAGCTGTCCTGTTTGATTTAGATGGCACCTTACTTGATACCGCACCCGATTTAGGCGCCGCATTAAATGCTGTTTGCGAGCAATACGAGCGCCCTGCTGTCACTGCTGAAGTGTTTACACCAGTTGCGTCCCATGGTTCCAGAGGCTTACTAAAATTGGCCTTTGATGACAATTATACGCACATGGAAACAGAGCTGAGACACGCCTTCCTGAGTGCCTATAAGAATAATATTGCTACTCATACCCAACCTTACCCGGGTGTCCTGGAGCTACTGGCGGTATTACAACGTGAATCCATTAAGGTCGCTATAGTGACCAATAAGCCTGAACGCCTGACACACCTGTTATTACCGCACTTCCCCGAATTTGAAGCTATTGAAGTTGTGGTGAGCGGCGATACTCTCAGTGTCGCAAAACCATCGCCTGAACCTTTATTCTATGCGGCTGAGAAACTGGGTGTTGAACCAACAGACTGCCTTTACGTGGGTGATGCCGAACGCGATATTGAAGCCGGCCGTAACGCCGGAATGGTCACGGTGCTTGCCGAGTACGGTTATATCAGTAACGAAGACCAACCCCAGCGCTGGCAGGCCGATTATCACATTGAATCTCCGCTGGCATTGCTGGAGTTACTGGCTATCAATAACTCTTGATCTAATAACTTCCTTTAAAAGACAAAAAAATTATATAGAAAACTTTTCAGCGCAAACTCAGGCCAGTTAAAGGCTGGCAAAAAATCAAGATTCTGAATTCAAAATTATTCCGTTTTTACCGTTAAATTCACTTGATCGTATTGCCAGTTAGACCTAGCATACAGTTCATCCCAGACACACTAGATATTGTGTAAATATCGCTCTGTACAACTAATAAGCACTATATCTTGTGGCTACAAACCTATAACAAAAAGCTAAGAGTCGGCGCAAAATGAACGAGCAACTTTATGTTACGAAACGCAGCGGCGAACGCGAACCGCTAAACCTCGATAAAATTCACCGAGTGATCATGTGGGCTGCTGAAGGACTGAATAATGTCTCAGCCTCTCAGGTTGAAATTAAATCTCACATTCAGTTTTACGATGGCATTAAAACTGAAGACATTCATGAAACTATCATTAAAGCAGCTGCCGATCTCATTTCGGAAGATGCGCCCGACTATCAGTATATGGCAGCGCGACTGGCTATCTTCCACTTGCGTAAACGTGCTTACGGTAAGTTTGAACCACCGCGTCTATACGACCATGTGAAAAAAATGGTGGCCGAGCATCGCTACGATGAACACCTGATGGATGACTACAGCGAAGAAGAGTTCGATCAAATGGACGAGTTCCTTGATCACTGGCGTGACATGAACTTCTCTTATGCTGCGGTTAAACAGCTGGAAAACAAGTATCTGGTTCAGAACCGGGTAACGGGTGACATCTATGAAAGCGCGCAGTTCTTATACATATTAGTCGCCGCTTGTCTGTTTTCGGATTACCCGAAAAGCACTCGTATGGATTACGTTAAACGTTTCTACGATGCAGCTTCTGAATTTAAAATTTCTCTACCGACACCGATTATGTCAGGTGTACGTACGCCGACACGTCAATTCAGCTCCTGTGTTTTAATTGAAGCTGGCGATAGTCTCGATTCTATTAATGCCACCGCCAGTGCTATCGTAAAATACGTCTCTCAGCGCGCCGGTATTGGTATTAACGCGGGGCGTATTCGCGCATTAGGCAGCCCTATCCGTAATGGTGAAGCTTTCCACACCGGCTGTATCCCATTCTATAAGTACTTCCAGACAGCCGTTAAAAGCTGCTCGCAAGGTGGTGTTCGTGGTGGCGCGGCTACCTTGTTCTACCCACTTTGGCACCTGGAAGTTGAAAGTCTATTAGTACTGAAAAATAACCGGGGTGTTGAAGAAAACCGAGTTCGCCACCTGGACTATGGTGTTCAATTTAACCGCACCATGTATCAGCGCCTGATTAAAGACGATTACATTACCCTGTTCAGTCCGTCGGACGTTCCGGGGCTTTACGACGCCTTCTTTGAAGATCAGGACGAATTTGAGCGTTTATACCAGCAGTACGAACAGGATGAGAGCATCCGTAAAAAACGTATTAAAGCCATTGAGCTGTTTGGTCTGTTTATGCAGGAGCGTGCCAGCACCGGCCGTATCTATGTGCAAAACGTAGACCATTGCAACACGCACAGCCCATTTGACTCTAAAGTTGCGCCTATCCGTCAAAGTAACTTGTGTCTTGAAATTGCATTGCCAACTAAGCCGTTAAGTCACGTAAATGACGAAGAAGGTGAAATAGCGCTTTGTACTCTGTCAGCCTTTAACTTAGGTAAAATTGAAAGCCTGAGTGAATTTGAAAACTTAGCAGACTTGGCCGTTCGCGCACTGGATAGCCTGCTGGATTATCAGGAGTACCCTGTTCCGGCAGCTTACAACGCCACCATGAACCGCCGTACTCTGGGTATTGGTGTTATTAACTTTGCTTATTACTTAGCCAAGCACGGTGTTAAATATTCAGACGGCTCTGCAAACGGCCTGGTTCACCAAACCTTTGAAGCTATACAGTATTACCTGATGCAAGCTTCAATGAATCTGGCTAAAGAAAAAGGCGCCTGCCCTAAATTTAATGAGACCACTTACTCTCAGGGCATTATGCCAACCGATACCTATAAGAAAGATCTGGACAAAGTGTGCGACGAACCACTGCATTTAGACTGGGATAAGCTCCGTGCTGACATTAAACAACACGGTATGCGTAATTCAACATTATCCGCTCTAATGCCGTCAGAAACATCGTCGCAGATTTCTAATGCAACTAACGGTATCGAGCCTCCGCGGGGTTTTGTCAGCATTAAGTCGTCAAAAGACGGGGTAACTAAACAGGTTGTCCCTGACTACGAAAACTTGAAAGACAAATACGAGTTGTTATGGCAAATACCGAATAACAAAGGGTATCTTGAGCTGGTTGGTATCATGCAAAAATTTGTGGACCAGACAATTTCTGCCAATACCAATTACGACCCGAACAAGTTTGATGCGGGTAAAGTACCGATGAAACAGCTTCTGCAAGACTTGTTAACCGCTTATAAACTGGGAGTTAAAACGCTCTATTATCACAACACTCGTGATGGTGCTGCTGACAACCAGTCCGACATTGCTGCACGTCAACGTGCCGACAAGCCTCAGGCCCAGAGCGCAGAAGTTATCATCGAAGAAGATGACGATTGTGCCGGTGGTGCTTGTAAAATTTAATAATAAGGATTTTAGCGAATGTCGTACTCAACGTTTAACCAAGAGCAGAATAACCCGTTAACGGAGCCTATGTTTTTAGGCAACTCCGTTAACGTTGCTCGCTATGATCAACAAAAACACAGTATTTTCGAAAAGCTTATCGAAAAACAAATCAGCTTTTTCTGGCGCCCTGAAGAAATCGATGTCAGCCGTGACCGTATCGACTTTAATAAACTGACTGCCAGCGAAAAGCATGTGTTTATTTCTAACTTGAAGTATCAGACACTTCTGGATTCGATTCAGGGTCGTTCGCCGAATATCGCGCTACTACCTATCGTATCCCTTCCTGAGTTAGAAACCTGGATCGAAACCTGGTCATTCTTTGAGACCATTCACTCGCGGTCATACACGCACATACTGCGTAACTTGTTTAGTGACCCCAGCGAAGTCTTTGAAGATATTGTCATTAACGAGCAAATTAAAATTCGCGCTAATGACATTTCAAAGTACTACGACGATCTTATTTTTTACACTCAGCTGCTACAAACCCACGGCGAAGGCGATATTGTCGTTGACGGTAAGACCTATACGGTCACTCAGCGCGAAATAAAGAAAAAGCTGTTTTTGTGCATTAACTCGGTTAACGCTCTAGAAGCTATTCGTTTTTACGTTAGCTTTGCCTGCACCTTTGCTTTTGCAGAACGTGAATTAATGGAAGGTAACGCAAAAATCATCAAACTGATTGCTCGCGATGAAAACGTTCACCTTACATCAACACAGCACATTCTTAATTTGTGGCAGTACGGCGAAGACGACCCGGAAATGAAAGAAATTGCCGAAGAGCTTCGCGGTGATGCCTACGAGATTTTCATGACAGCTGTTAAACAGGAAAAACAGTGGGCGCACTACTTGTTTAAAGACGGTTCAATGATAGGTCTGAACGAAAGCATGCTGTGCCAATATGTCGAGTACATTGCCAACTTGCGTATGCAGGCCATAGGCTTTGATGCTCCATTTGAAAATCAGCGTTCTAACCCACTGCCCTGGATGAACAAGTATCTGGTGTCAGACAACGTTCAGGTAGCACCACAAGAGTCTGAAATTACCTCTTACCTTGTTGGTCAAATAGACAGTGAGGTTAATGCCTCTGACCTTGGGGACTTTGATCTCTAAGCTATGGCCAACACCTTTAAAGTCAAAGTCAACGGCGGGCCCGAGCTTGCCGTTGATGCGACTGAAGGCACTTTACTCGAAGCCTTAGAGAAGCATCAGTTAGAAATGCATTACCATTGTCGTAGTGGTTTCTGTGGTGCCTGCAGAAGCACGTTAAAGTCCGGCACAGTTCGCTATACAACCGAGCCGCTCGCCTATGTCAGAAAAGGCGATATTCTGCCCTGTTGTTGCGTTCCTGAATCAGATTTAGATATTGAGCACTAGCCTTATTCATTAAATCGATTGTGCCCATCGTACAGAAGAATTGTTAACCAGCACTAAAATCTGGATAATGGCCGCAATCTATTTTTGCGAGAGAGGTATTTCATGTTTACAGTAATTTTTGGACGTCCGGGTTGTCCTTTTTGTGTTCGTGCCGTAGAAGTTGCGGACAAATTAAAAGCCGATATGGATGACTTTGATTATCGCTATGTCGATATTCACGCTGAAGGTATCAGCAAGGCTGACCTTGAAAAAACAGTCGGTAAACCTGTCCAGACTGTTCCTCAAATTTTTGTCGACGAACAACACGTTGGCGGCTTCACTGAGTTTGAAGCTTACGCAAAAGAAAACTTAGGGCTTTACACCGCCTAATTTGCGCTTACGAATTCATGTCTAGAGGCGGCTATTTAGCCGCCTCTATTGCTTGTTTAACCCGCTTTTCTGACACCGGATACTTGGTTCCCAGCGTCTGCGCAAAAAACGACACTCTCAGCTCTTCAATCATCCAGCGAATTTCAGCAACCTCATCCGGAATCACCGAGCCTTTATTTTCATAAGCTTTTACCGCTGCTTTGTACTGCTCTTCAAGGTTGGCCAGAGTCAGAGTCATTAACCGGTCTTTATTCGGATCGACCGGCAGTTTTTCCAGCCGACGTTGAATAGCCTTCAAATAACGCACAATGTCACTCAAACGATCCCCGCCAAAAGCGGATACAAAACCAGCGAACACCAGGTTATCCAATTGATCCTGAATATCCCCCCGCGACTGAATCTGGTCCAGTGGAATTTTACCTTTAAGAGACTTTCTGACCTGTTGCGACAAAAGTAAACACTGCTCGACTTCCCCTGCTATTTGCTCAACACGTTCATTCAAATTAGCACGGACAATGTCTTTTAATTGCTCAAAGCCCTTTTGTTCACGGAGCTCATTGCCCTGTTCAATTTGCTCTTGAACGAGCCCGTCTACCGCCGCTGCGATACAGTCGGCTATTAACGCATCCACTTTTCCCCAGGGGTTAAAGTACATAGCCAACTTGGCTTTATTCGACAGTGATTTCTGTAAATGCTTAATTGGTGACGGTATTTGCTGTAGTAACAATTCGCGTACACCGGCTTTATGATGCTTCTTCGCCTGCTCCGGGTTATCGAACAATTGCAGAGCAACCTGTCCTTTGCCTTTATTGATTAAGCCCGGATACGCCTTCAGCTCAAAACCTTGCTGGCGCTCGGTAGTAACTTCCGGTAAGTCATCAAAGTCCCAGCTATCGACGCGCTCACGGCTAATATCGTCACCGGCTGTTTTCTCCAGCCGCTGCTGCACTCTACCGGACAACTGCTGCTGAAGGCTTTGCAAGTCGCGCCCCTGATTCACCAGTTTCTTACCGTCAAAAATCTTAAAATTCATGCGTAAATGAGCCGGTAACGACGACTCATCCCAGTTTTCCTCCGGAACTGTCACGCCGGTCATACGGCGCAATTTAGTCGCCATAGCGTCAGTTAAGCGCCCTTGCAGCGGCTCAACATCGGCTATAATCGCACCAGCGAAGTTAGGTGCAGGTACAAAATTCCGACGTAAGGTTTTCGGCAGCGACTTAATTAAGTGGGCAATACGCTCTTCACGCAACGCCGGAATATGCCAGTCGAAACCTTCCTGCTTAACCTGGTTCAGAATACCCAGCTGAATATTCACACTGACACCGTCATCTTCTGCGTTAGGCTCAAAATGGTAGCTTAACGGCAATCGGAGGTTACCTTGTCGCCAGAACTCCGGATAGTCGCTTTCTGTAATATGCTCGGTTTCACCAGCAATAAGATCATCGCGCTCAAAAAACAGCAGCTTAGGTTCTTTTTTGGCCGCCTTATGCCACCAGCCTGCCAGCAACTTCTCGTTATAGATACCTTCAGGTATAGCGCGGTCATAAGCCTCGAACAGTACCTCTTCATCCACCAGAATATCTCGCCGGCGGGACTTTGCCTCCAACGCCTGAACGTCCTGAATTAATTTCAGGTTGTGTTGAATAAACGGCAACTTGCGCGTTAGCTGCGAATTAACCAGCCCCTCGCGTATGAATATTTCCCTGGCCTTAACCGGCGACACCGGGCCGAATTGAACGCGCCTTCTCGGTACCAGAATAAGCCCCAGTAAAGTCACCTGTTCATCGGCAATAACACTGCCTTGTTTCTTTTCAAAGTGAGGTTCAAGGTATTGTTTTTTAACTAAATGCGGAGCTGCTTCTTCTATCCACAAAGGGTCGATGTCAGCATTAATTCGCGCATATAATTTTGAGGTTTCGGCAAGTTCAGCGGTGACAACCCACTTAGGCGGTTTACCGAACAAACCTGAGCCCGGGAAAATATGAAAACGCGTTTGCCGTGTTCCCTGATATTCGTGCCGGTCCTCTTTAAAGCCCACTTGAGACAATAAGCCGGTAATTAAAGCCCGGTGCACTTGCTCAAAGGTGGCAGCTTCCTCATTAATGGATAGTCCCATTTCCCGAACCGTTTGCCGGCTTTGCGTGTAAATGTCCTGCCATTCACGCAAACGCATAAAATGAATAAACTCACGCCCCATCTGCTTACGGAACTGGTTTCCTGACAGCGATTTCTGCTGCTCTTTGACGTAGTTCCATAAATTGAGAAACGCCATAAAGTCAGAGCTTTTGTCGCGGAAACGTTGATGCCACTCGTCAGCCTTTTGCTGTGCATCGTGTGGCCGTTCACGTGGGTCCTGAATACTCAAAGCCGCGGTAATTATCAGCATTTCACGAACACATCCGTATTGCTGCCCGGCTATGACCATTCTGGCCAGTCGCGGATCCAGAGGCAGCCGTGACAGCTGCCGTCCCGTATCTGTTAATTTCGGTTGTTCATTTTTACGTCCGGGTTTAATGGCATGCAGCTCTTCCAATAAGTTCAAACCGTCTTTAACAAAGCGTTCGTCGGGCTTCTGTACGAAAGGAAACTGGCGAATGTCACCCAGGCGCAACGACGACATTTGCAATATGACCGCCGCCAAATTGGTACGGAGAATTTCCGGATCGGTATATTCCGGACGCTGCAAAAAGTCCTCTTCACTGTATAAGCGAATACAGATGCCCGGACCAATACGGCCGCAACGCCCCTTGCGCTGGTTGGCACTGGCCTGTGAAATAGGCTCAATGGGTAAACGCTGCACTTTAGTGCGGTAACTGTAACGGCTCATACGCACCGTTCCCGGGTCAATCACGAAGCGTATGCCCGGCACGGTTAATGACGTTTCTGCTACGTTGGTGGCAATAACCACACGCCGTTGACTGTGCGACTGAAATACACGGTTCTGCTCGTGTGACGACAAACGCGCATACAGGGGCAAAACTTCCGTATTACGCAGTTGCAAGTCACCAATAGCGTCCGCGTAATCACGAATTTCGCGCTCACCACTGGCAAAAATAAGGATGTCACCTTCGCTTTCACGTTGCAGCTCTTCTACCGCCTCACAAACACCCTGCAATACGTCTGCATCAGCAGCTTTGCCGTCTTCTTTCGGGGGACGATACCGAACTTCCACCGGATAGGTTCGACCGGTTACCGTCAGTACTGGGGCATCGTGAAAGTGTTTGGAGAAACGTTCTGTCTCAATGGTCGCGGAGGTAATAACAACTTTGAGATCACGGCGTTTGGGCAGCAGCGTATGCAGCACACCCAGCAAGAAGTCGATGTTCAGGCTGCGCTCATGCGCTTCATCAATAATAATGGCGTCGTATTGCAGTAGCAGAGGGTCTTGCTGCAGTTCGGATAACAGCATACCGTCGGTCATCAGTTTTATTGCCGTCGTCGGTGCGGTCTCATCCTGAAAGCGGATTTTATAACCCACCTGCTTTTTAGCGTGATCCTGTAGCTCATCTCCAATACGGGCGGCAACACTGCGAGCCGCCAAGCGTCGCGGTTGAGTATGACCAATCGTACCTTTGCGACCATACCCCAGTTCCAGCAACATTTTCGGTAGCTGCGTGGTTTTACCCGAACCGGTCTCGCCGGCAATGACCACCACCGGATTCTGCTCAATGGCTTTCTTAATGTCGCCACGCTGCTGGGCAACCGGCAATTCTTCGGGGTAACTGATATGAAACTTTTGCTGCTGACGCTCCAGATACGCCAACTCAGCAGTCTCAATATCGCCCGCTATCCGCTCCAGCACCTGCTGCTGTCGTTGCTCATTTTTTATTTTGCTCAGGCCACGCAAACGACCGCGCAAAAGCGCGGCCTGTTGTGTTGTACATTGCTCTAATTGTGTCTGAAACTTATCAACAAAGGGCTTACTTTGTAGTTTATCGTGCGATTTTTGACGACTCATAGACTCCGAACTTATTCATCCTCGTTATAAATAGCAATATGGGCATCACCCTCGCCTTTAATATAGCCACGATACATACCTTCGGTATTAAACGGCATAGCAATATTGCCCTTTGCATCAATAATAATAACGCCACCGGTACCACCTGCTTGTTCCAGCACGCCGTGAATGACTTCATCACCCGCGTCACTTACCGAAAGCCCTTTATACTTAACCCGCGAGCAGATATCAGCCGCCACGTGAAAGCGAATAAAGTATTCACCGTGTCCGGTTGCAGACACCGCACAGCTGTCGTTATCCGCCCAGGTACCGGCACCAATAATAGGTGAATCCCCTATTCTACCATAACGTTTCGCTGTCATGCCGCCTGTTGACGTACCGGCGCTTAATAGTCCGTTTTTATCAACCGCAACTGCGCCAACCGTGCCGTATTTATAATCTAAATCGAGATATTCCCAGGCTTGCTGCTCTGGCTGTTCACTTTTATTGATGGTTTCTTTGGCCTTTTGCAATTGTTGATAACGGTGCTCGGTATTGAAATAACTATTCTTGACCTGCTCCAGCCCTTGCTGACGGGAGAACTGTTCTGCGCCTTCACCACTGAGCATGACGTGTACCGACTCTTCCATTACTTCACGAGCCAGTTCTATTGGGCTTTTTACTGTCTTCACACCGGCAACGGCTCCGGCATTGCCATTCAGGCCTTCCATTAATGACGCATCCAGCTCATGCTCTCCATCCCAGGTATAAACCGCCCCTTTACCAGAGTTAAACAGCGGAGACGCCTCCATTACCTGAATTGCGGCAATAACCGCAGTGGTGCTGTCACCACCTTCTTTTAGTACCTTACGACCTGCCTCTAAAGCTTCAGTCAGTTTATCTTTGTAGGCTTGCTCTTGTTCAGCGGTTAAATTAGCCCGGGTAATGGTGCCGGCACCGCCGTGGATCGCCATAGCGTATTCCACATCGGTATCGCTCGCTTCAGCGCTTGGCATTAACGATGCAAAGGTAGCAGCGGTAAGTAATGCAGATAAGTAAAGTTTTTTCATCTCGACCTCGATTTTATTGTTATAGGCTAGATTGTTAGTCATAACATAGTCGCAGGAAAGCACCGAACTGACAACGAGGAGATTTTTAGATGCCGACTTATCACGTTGAATACACACACTTAGGCGATAAACAGCAAATTACGCTGGAAGTGGATAGTGGTTCGTTAGACGGTGAACAAGATTGAAAAGGAGTGAGTGGCTCACTTTACCTCAGCTAAGTTAAACTGGAAATCAGCAAAATGTTTTTATGCTAATAACATAATCCCCTAGCCTGTCAGAGTAATGAGCTTCACAAAGCGGCTTCTTGCCTCTGCTCTCTTCTTCAGGAGCTTCGCCGGGAAATACACTCTCCTTACCCGGCATTGGGTTGTAGTTATCGCTGCCGTTATCCATCGTTGCTGAAACTGAAGCTGTTCCATACAATTCGCTCAGCGCTTCTACAGCACATGGAGAAAGTTCTAGCGGTGTTAACCTGGGGTTCTTCATATCGACCCAATACTTTCTGCTTAGATGCGTTTTCGTTCCATCTAAGCTAATTGAAGTGCCGTTATCAGATGGCGATAATCTAAAAGCCACTTGTGAAATTTTCTGATTGTTTTTTGTAGCTAAAAGGTCAGGATTTGAAAAAGTAAAAAAAGGGGTTTTATCGACTCGCTGATTATCCCAGTTGATTGAGACCCTGGTCCCCTTTTTTTCTAAGCGCAAACCAAATTCAGTAAACTCGGCATCATCAAAATTGCCGTTTAACTCTATATCTTCATCGGAATACGCACTATTGATTTTTGCTCGCAAGCGATTTCTAAACTCACCAGAAGTAATAGCTTTCACAGCCAGGTACTCAGAGCTTTCATTGCAAGAAAACTCAGAGGGTGAAGTGTTAGCTTGTGTTATAGCGGAATGCTTTGTTTCAGTCCGGTTGCTCAGCCAGTGTTCATACTCAGTCGACGAAGAGAATGAGCTACTCACTTTGCTGGCAACGTTTTGAAGCGCTGCAGATAAATCCTGGGTATATTGCACTCCATTTCTAATCACCTCTTCGATGGTTTGATCATGTTGGTGCTCCTCAACTTGAAGTTTCATTGCGCCAGTAGCATCTCCCTGCTTTGAGTGGCTTAAGCGGAACCCCCAAAGTGCACCGCTGGATTGATTCAAAACAGCACTGTAAACAGCTTCCCTATAACACAACGTTTCCTCAACAGGCGTCATACCGCTATCACCAGTTTTACATTGCGAACCCGGAGACGCTTTGGATTTAACCATCTCCTTTGCTTCATCATAGCTGCAACTATCACAAATAAAGGCTAAAACGTCAGAATCATATGCGTACACAAAAGGTGAAAAACTCATTATAGTGGTCGAAAATAGCCCTATTACCAGTGAATGAATTTTCATAGTTTTTCCTTTTTAAGTCCTTGTAATTACGCTCCAGGCCAATACATTTTTTTAACATAAGCTCATTACTTTAGCTACCTTTAGTTTCTGCGTATATGATATCCCACATGAGGTCTCTTCAGTTTGCTCTAAAAGCTCCTTTGATCTAGCGCTTTCCTTTCATGTCTGTAAGAATAAACAGATACACAACGACAAAAAGCCGCCCGGTATAAGACATGCAGCCAAACCTAGACAAAAAGAATGAACAAGAAACCTTCTACTGGCACGACTACGAGACATGGGGGGCTAACCCATTAGTCGACCGCCCCGCACAGTTTGCCGGCTTGCGCACAGATGCCAATTTTAACGTTATCGGTCGGCCGTTAACGCTTTACGCTCAGCCTACGCCAGACTTTCTGCCTAACCCGGAAGCCACCTTAATTACCGGTATTACGCCACAGCTTGCACTGAAACAAGGTGTCGGTGAAGCCGAGTTCAGCAAAGCCATAGCAAAAGAGTTTCAGCAGCCCAATACCACCATTATTGGTTACAACAACATTCGCTTTGACGACGAAGTCACCCGTTTATTGTTCTATCGTAATTTTTATGACCCCTACGAGTACAGCTGGCAAAATGGCAATTCACGCTGGGACTTAATAGATGTGGTGCGCGCCTGTTTTGCGCTGCGTCCGGACGGTATTAACTGGCCGGAAAATGCCGACGGACAGCCCAGTTTAAAACTCGAGCACTTAAGTGTTGCTAATAACATTGAACATGGTCAGGCGCACGATGCTATGTCGGACGTTTATGCAACCATCGGCCTGGCGAAGCTTATTAGTGAAAAGCAACCTAAACTCTGGCAGTGGGCCTACAGTATTCGCCGTAAACAAAAATTACTGAACCTGTTTAACTGGCAGGCACCCGAACCTTTAGCCCATGTTAGTGGCTTTTACGGTACAGCAAACCGCTATTTGTCGGCCATACTGCCGCTGGGCTTTCACCCTAAACAGAACAATAACGTCATAGCCTGGGACTTGCGCGTTCCCCCTATGGATTTTGCTGAGAAATCAGTCGAGGAATTAACCGCTTTAACTTACACCAGCCGCAAAGAACTCGATGAACAAGGACTTAAGAAAAGTGGATTACAAAATATTCATTTGGGTCGCTGTCCTTTCTTAGCGCCCATTAAAACCATTTCTTCTGAGGCAGCAAGTAACGCAACGTTAGATACAGCAGCTATTGAAGCAAACGCCAAATGGCTGCAGGAAAACAGCGACTTCCGCGACAAACTTATGCAGGTGTTCGAACAAACAAAAGAGTTCGCGCCCAGAACAGACGTTGATCACCAGATATACGATGGCTTCTTCTCCCCCCAGGATAAAAAACACATGGAGATTATTCGCTCATCTGAGCCTCAGCAACTGGCGGGGCTGGAACTGGACTTTCAGGACAAGCGCATGCCGCAACTGTTATTGCGCTACCGGGCAAGAAACTACCCTTCAACGCTCACGGACAAAGAACTGAACCAGTGGCGTCAATTTTGCCAGCAACGCTTAGTAGAACCACCTGAAGGTATGTTGTCTGCTGAGGAGTTTGCGCTCAGGCTTGAGGACTTAGCGAGCCAGCATCAGGAAGACACGCATAAACTGCGTTTATTAAAGTCCCTATATGACTACGCCGCTTCCCTTTAATAACACCGAGTCCTTTGACTACATTATAGTCGGTGCCGGCTCTGCCGGCTGTACTTTAGCGAACAGATTAACTGAATGTGGCAGGTACAGCGTTTTGCTATTAGAAGCGGGAACCTCTCATGGCGGTCTGTTCTCAGATATGCCCTCCGGCTTTGCGCGCTTTATGCACAGCCGAAAATTCAACTGGCTGTACCGCAGTCAAAAAGAGCCTCAACTCGATAACGAAAAAGGCTGCTATACCCCAAGAGGAAAGATGCTGGGTGGAAGTAGCGGTATCAATGCCATGATATACACCCGCGGCCTGGCAAGTGACTATACCGCCTGGGCTGAACTGGGGAATCACGGCTGGAGTTATAGAGACCTGCTTCCCTATTTTATAAAGAGTGAAAATAACAGCCGCGGGCGGTCAAAGTATCATGGTGATAACGGACCATTGTCGGTATCTGATGTAGCGCCGTACTATAGTGTATCAAGACAATTCTTAGAGGCCTGTGATCAATACGGTTTAACAGCTAACCCGGACTTTAATGGCTCTCAACTTGAGGGGCACGGTGCATACCAGTTTACGATTAAAGACGGGAAACGATGCAGTGCATACCACGCTTACCTAAAACCGGTTCTAACTCGCACAAACTTAACGGTGTTATCTGGTTGTTTAACCGAGCGCGTGCTGTTTTCAGGTAAACAGGCCACAGGCGTTTGCTACCAGCAAGGCAGAAACCGATATATAGCGAATGCAGAGAAAGAGGTCATCCTTTGTGCGGGGGCATTTAATTCTCCTCAAATTCTATTACGTTCAGGTATTGGCTCCGCCGAGCAATTAACTAAGTCCGGAATTGAGTTAGTTCATGAAAACTCTGCTGTCGGCAAAAACCTCCAGGAGCACGTTGATATCAGTATTCATTGTAAGAACAACGCCAAAGACGGACTGACTCTTACGCCCTGCGGTTTAGTGAAGCTATCAGTTCCTTTTGTGAGCTACCTATTCACAAAGAAAGGTCAGTTAGCCCATTCTCTGGCTGAAGTCGGTGCGTTTTATTGCTCGTCCGGCAAAGTGCAGGAGCCGGACATTCAAGTTCACTTGCTGCCGGTAATGTTTAACGACAGCGGCTATGACTGGACACCAACCTTAAAACAAGGTTTTACCTGTCATGTGTGTTTATTAAGGCCGGAGTCCCGCGGGGAAGTTAGGCTGAACCCGGAAAACGCTTTTGGCAAACCACTCATTACTTATGGTTTTCTAAAAGAAGAAAGCGACAAGAAAGCCTTAATTAACGGTATAAAAAAAGCTTTTGAAATACTAAAGCAACCCGCTTTATCAAAGCATCATGGTGGGTTTATATTCCCCAGCCCAGAACTTAGTGACGACCAACTTTTAAAGCAAATTAAGTCAAAATGCGGACTTATCTACCACCCGACAGGAACCTGTAAAATGGGGCCTGAAAATGACAACGACGCTGTGGTTAGCCCAGAGTTAAAAGTAAAAGGCGTTGAACGGCTTCGGGTCGTGGATGCCTCCATTATGCCCCGCGTTATAAGTGGTAATACGAACGCCCCCACCATCGCTATAGCAGAAAAAGGCGCCGACTTAATAAAAGCCGACGCCTGATAAAACCGCTCGTGAGTTTGTCAGTGACTAGCTCAGCTGTTTTTATTCCCCACTCGGAATAAACGAGCCAGTGCAGGAATAAGAATAAGCGCACCCAGCATATTCCACAGGAACATAAAGGTTAACAGTATGCCCATGTCCGCCTGGAACTTAATGGGTGAGAATATCCAGGTTGCAACACCAATGGCCAGCGTGAGGCCAGTAAAGCCTACCGCTTTGCCAGTGTTGTCCAGCGAGTGCTTATAGGTATCCTGCAGCGACATGCCCTGCTCCAGACCTTCTTTCACCTTACTGTAGATATAAATGCCGTAATCGACACCAATACCAACCCCTAAGGCAATAACCGGTAAGGTCGCAACTTTAATACCAATGCCTAATACCGCCATCAGACCCTGACTCATTACCGTAGTGAAAGCCAGAGGCAGAACAATACAGGCAACCGTACGAATACTGCGGAAAGTAATAAAGCACAGCAAAACCACAACGCCGTATACCCACAGCAGCATTTTATTCTGAGCCGCTTCTATAACCGAGTTTGTTGCAGCTTCTATCCCGGAGTTACCAGCCGCCATTAGCAGCTCTAAACCGTCCTCCTGATAGTTCTGGTTAAAGTTATTAACCGATGCAACAACGTTTTCGAGCGTTTCCGCTTTGTGATCATCCAGGTAGATAATCACCGGTGCCATTGAGCAGTCGTTATTAATAAGCCCGTCGGGAATGCGACTTAACGACGCATTAATCACGTACTGGTTCCGGTTTAAACTGAACCACTTCAGGTTACCTTCGTTAATACCGAACATACCCATTTTAGAAACGTAAACCACAGACTTAACGTCCTGAACGCCGCTGGTGTTTTCCATATGCCAGCTAAAACGTTCCATTAACTCGAGGTTGTCATAGGCAATGCACTGCTCTGGAGCCGATGCCGCCATAACAACAAAGATGTCAGTACTGGAACTGTAGTTATCAACGATAAAGGCATTATCCTGATTATAACGGCTGTCAGGACGAAGCTCTGGCGCCCCTTTGTCCAGGTCGCCGATAGCCATGTTTTGGCTGTTAACCAGACCCCAAGCAAGCATAACAAGTGCAACACCTAGTGCTGAATACGCCCACTTAGGTTGAGTAAACTTAGCAAAGAACTCAAATAATGGATGACGTTCGCCTTCAATCTTCTTCTGATAAGCCACGCCATTATCGGATGTGCCCAGATAAGACATCAGGATAGGCAGCAAACCAAGGTTGGTTAACACAACAACAGCTACACCAATACTTGCAGCAATAGCCAATTCCTTAATCACTTCAATATCAATAACCATTAAAGTGGTAAAGCCAATAGCATCACTGGCTAAAGCCGTTAGCCCCGCTATGTACAAACCGCGGAACGCTGCACGCGCAGCAGCAACTTTATCAAGCCCTGCCACCCGGTTAATGCCAATGGCATTAATAATTTGCACACCGTGGGAAACCCCAATGGCAAAAACCAGGAACGGAACCAGCATAGAATACGGATTAATGCCGCTTCCTATGAGTTTGATGATTCCTAACTGCCATATTACGGCAATTATGGAGCAACTCAGCACCATAAAGGTGCTACGCCAGCAGCGGCTGTAGAAATAAAGCATGATGAGCGTGATAGCAATTGCCAACAGGAAGAACAAGCCAACCTGCTCCGCACCTTCAATCAAGTCACCAATTAGCTTGGCAAAGCCGGTAATATGAATTTCAATGTTGTCGCTTTGGTATTTGTCACGAACCAGAGTTTCCAGCTTTTCCGAAAACTGCTGATAGTCCAGCTTTTCACCGGTATCTGGATTAACCTCATCAAGCGGCACGTAAACAATAGTGGATTCAAAGTTGTTGGCAACCAGGTTGCCAACTTCACCCGAGCGCAAAACATTCGTTCTTAACTGCTCTAGTGACTCTTCGCTGCCATCGTAGCCATCGGGAATGACCGGGCCTCCGACAAAACCTTCTTCAGTAACTTCCATCCAGCGAACATTTGGCGTCCATAAGCTTCTTAGTCCTGAACGGTTTACGCCGGGGATGAAAAATATCTCGTCGGTAATTTCCTGCAGCTTTTGCTGAAACTCCGGATCAAAAATATCTCCGTCTTTATGCTCAACAGCAACCCGAACCACGTTGCCTAAACTGGCCAGATCATCCTGATAGTCAAAGTAGTTCTGAATAAAAGGATGGTTGGTTGGAATCATTTTTGTCAGGCTGGCGTCAGGACGCACCTGCGAAGCGTGATAGCCCAAAAACAATGTCAGTAACAGAAAGACAATTAGCCAGGGAGCCCGTACCGTGAATAATAGTTTCTCCAGCAGTCCTGCCGACTTATTCGCACTCGGATTATCCATTTACTGCGCTCCTTGTTGCGTTGCTAAAGCTTCTTCTTCGGTTATTTTGGCGGGCCAGTGCAGCAAACCGCTGCGCCCGGTCATGAGCCACTCGCCGTCACTCACTTCGAGAATATCAGTCATGACTGAACCACTAGGATGAGTTCTGTTCGTTACATTCAGCTGCTCATCGACCTCCAGGATAGTCCCTGAATGTCCAACAATAAGCTGTGTTCCTGACTCAGTCGTTGTACCTGCGGATAAGTTAACTCTGGTACCTGTGTCTATGGTAGTGAAGTTCTGGCCTTTATCTTCAGAAACAAACGCGTTTCCTCGCAGCCCATAAACCCATAGCCGCCCTTCGTTATCAACATGACCACCGAACAGCGAACCACGGTAAGGTGAGTTCAATGTTTCCCAACTCTCTCCACCATCATTGCTGGCAAATGCTAAACCGGCCTCGCCCATAATATAAAGGTCATCGTCTTGACCGAAAATAGCATTTAAGTGATAGCCATTAGGGTTTTCCAGTCGATGAGAAATCACTTGCCAACTCTCACCGCCATCTTCAGTTTTCAGAAAAGTTCCATAGGCACCAATTGCTAAGGCTTCACGTGCGTTTTTAGCGTAAAGGTCTAAAAATGGTTTGCTTGGACCTTCTTCTTCGGCAACCTCAATGTTACTAATTTGAAATTGCGCCTCTTCAACTTGCCATTCGAGTTCGCCAACAACCTCTTCGTCATCGCTCGATTCAATTTGCTCGTTTAATTTAGCAATACGCTTTTCATAGTAACTCTTTTCAAGCTTCATAAGCTCGAAACCATCGAACTGCCGCTTCCAACTATTACCGCCATCTTCAGTTTTAATAATGACACCGTGATGCCCTGTTCCCCAACCGATTTGTTCATTGGCAAAGGCTACACTGGTTAACAGTACACTGGTATCAACATCGGCTTGTTGCCAGTCGTCGTCTTCTTTCCATAGAATGTTGCCATGCGCGCCAACCGCGACTAGACGCGGTCCGACAGCTGTCACCTCAATAAGTACTTCGCTTTTAATTCTGTCTGATGACAATACTGGTGCACTGATCACTTCGTAATCAGTTATTGTTGTTGTGTCGCCTTCCTGTGCAAGCACTGTGGTACTAAAAATAGCCCCCAACAACACCCCTAATGGGGTTAAAGACAAGCGCATGGAACCTCCCGGGTACTAAAAATGTCATAGGATTGTATAAGCTCAAGAATATTTGAAAACCTTTTTTCGTTAAATTCGTGCTTTTTTTCGTTAAAGTATTGCTTGAGAGGTCAGTCCTCTGGCAAAGTGATGTTGGAAAGTAGAACAACAAGGAAAATTATAATGAATAAACTGATGCTAAAAGCTGGCGTATTCGCCATGTCGGTGATTTCCGCGAGCGTTGCGGCTAAAGTATCACCTGAAGAAGCCGCACGGCTTGGTCAAGACTTAACACCAATTGGTGCTGAGAAAGCGGCAAATGCCGATGGTTCAATCCCTGCGTGGGACGGTGGTTACTCTGATCACTCCGTTGAAGTTGTTCGCGGTAACGACCCTTTCGCCAATGAAGAACCGTTATTTACTATTACTCACGACAACCTGGACGAATACAAAGACAACTTAACGCCAGGTCAAGTGGCTATGTTCGAGAAATACTCGAGCTACAAAATGCACGTTTACCCAACTCACCGTACAGCAACCTACCCGGATGAGCTGTGGCCAAAAATTAAGTCAAACGCGGAAAACGCAGAAATGGCTGCCGGTGGTAACGGTTTAGAGAACTTTGATACCGCTATCCCGTTCCCTATTCCGGAAAACGGTCTGGAAGTGGTTTGGAACCACATTACTCGTTACCGTGGTGGTGCTGTGACTCGTAACATTGCACAGTTCCCGGTACTTTCAAATGGCGACTATGTGACGGTAGAGCTGAAAGAAACTCTGGCGTTCCCTGAGTACCTTGAGACCGGTCGTCAGGAAGCCGATGACAACATTCTGTTTTATTTCATGCAGGAAGTTGAAGCGCCTTCTCGCTTAACCGGTACTGTTCTGTTGGTTCATGAAACCATTAACCAGGTAAAAGAAGGCCGCCGCGCATGGATTTACAACGCCGGTCAGCGTCGTGTCCGTCGTGCACCTAACGTCGCCTATGACGGTCCGGGTACAGCGGCAGATGGTCTGCGTACTTCAGATAACCTGGATATGTATAACGGTGCCCCAGACAAGTACAACTGGGAACTAAAAGGGAAAAAAGAAGTTTATATTCCTTACAACAACTACGAAATTATGAATCCTGAGCTGGATTATGAAGACATTATCAAAGCCGGTCATATGAATCAGGACTTAATTCGTTACGAAAAACACCGTGTTTGGATTGTTGAAGGTACCCTTAAAGATGGCGAACGCCACATCTACTCAAAACGTACTATGTACATTGACGAAGATAGCTGGACAGCGTCTATCATCGACCATTATGACGGTCGTGGCGAACTATGGCTTGTTGGTGAAGCTCTGAATACTCAGTTCTATAACCAAGACGTACCATGGATGGCTGCCGAAGCATTGTACGACTTAAACTCTGGTCGTTATATCTCGCTTGGTCTGGGTAATGAAGAAAGTACTTACATGGAATGGGATATTTCTCCAAGCCGTGATGACTTCAGTACAAACGCATTACGCCGTAAAGGCTTCCGTTAAGTTTTAAAACTTAACCAAATAAAAAGGAGGCATTTGCCTCCTTTTTTTCTTCCTGAAATAATATCACTACTTTTCCAGGCGAGCCAAAAGGCTTGATGTGTCCCAACGGTTACCACCCATTTTTTGAACATCGGCATAGAACTGGTCAATTAGTGCTGTCGCAGGCAAAGAAACGCCCTGCCGATCCGCTTCAGCCAGCGCAATTTTCAAGTCTTTGCGCATCCAGTCCACTGCGAAACCATGCTCATAATGGTTATCCCACATAGTTTTGTAGCGGTTTTCCATTTGCCACGAACCTGCGGCACCCTTGCTAATGGCGGCAATAAGCTTATCCGGATCAAGCCCAACCTTACGTGCTAGTTGAAGACCTTCCGATAACCCTTGCAGTACACCGGCAATACAAATTTGATTAACCATTTTTGCCAGCTGGCCACTACCAACAGGCCCCATTAACTGGCGAGTTTTTGCATAGCATTGGAATAACTCATCTGCGGCAGCAAACGTTTTATCACTGCCGCCGACCATTGCCGTTAAAACGCCATTTTCAGCACCAGCTTGCCCGCCGGAAACCGGTGCATCAAGAAAGCTCCCCTCTTTTTCTTTTACCGCCAGCTCTAACTCCCGAGCCAATTCTGCAGAAGCCGTTGTATGGTCAATAACCACTGCACCGGGTTTTAGTTTTGAGAGCAGACCGTCGTCACCATAAAAAACACTGCGAACATCGTCGTCATTTCCCACACAAACCATGACAAAATCGGCGTTTTTAACGGCCTCTGCTGGCGTTTTTCCGTAGTTCCCCGAGAATTCCTTTGACCATTTTTCAGCTTTAGCTGTGGTGCGGTTAAATACGCTAACGCTGTGCCCGGCATTTTGTAAATGTCCCGCCATAGGGTAGCCCATAACACCTAAGCCAATAAATGCGCACTGCTTTCCCATACTCACTCCTCCTGAAAGTTTGGCTTTTCGATAAGCCAATGCTGGTAACGTCCCAACTCGCGATAAGGGGATGTTTGGTTGTATTTCATCTCAAGTGACAGTAACTCATCAAACCGTTGTTGATCGTCTAAGTTTCGTAAGTAATCGTGAAAGCATCTAACCCCCGTTTTCTGCCTGACTTTTAGTTTGTTGTCTTGCAGGTAGTCATCCACTTTTTCTGGCACAACGGGGTTTTGGGGGCTTAAACGAACGGTCTTCTTAACTTTTAATCCCCGTTCTATGTAATCAAAATTTCCATAAACGGCATTAGCAAATAGTTGAGCGTGATGATTATAAAACATGAGCGAAAGCCTGCCACCGGGCTTCAATAATGACGCCAGTTGCTCAATAGCAACCTCAGTGTCCGGCAGCCATTCCAGCACCGCGTGACAAAGGACAATATCGTATTGAACGACAGGTTGCTGATTAACCAAATCGTTTAAACTGGCCGTAATATACTGACACTGACCTCCCAACCCTGCGGCTTTATGTCTTCGGGAAGCGTCTTCAACCATGTCCGTTGACAGGTCAGAGTGCACAACGGTAAAGCCTTTTTCCTGGAACCATTGGTTTACCTGACCTAAACCGGCACCAACATCCAGCACAGAGCATGGCTCACTCGCCAGTAGAGAGGCTAAATCGCGTTTAAGCACCTCAACTCTTAACTGGCCTTTTGTGGTGTCGTAGATTGATTTAGAGAATTTTTGGCTGATACCGCTAAAGTCCCCTCTTTCTTGCTTCTTTCTGTTCATTTAGCGCTTCTCTTAAGCCGGACTATCGATATCAATGAACTTAACCCCAAGTTTGAAGTGTTCAGCTAAATGCTCCCCCAGCGCTTTAACACCGTAACGCTCAGTAGCGTGGTGCCCGGCCGCAAAGAAGGCAACATTCTGTTCACGGGCACTATGAATGGTCGGTTCTGAAACCTCACCTGTAATAAAGGCATCAACACCCAGCTGGGCAGCTCTATCAATAAATCCTTGCCCACCGCCGGTACACCAGGCGACTTTTTCAATTTTATGCCCCCCAGTGACACGGCAAACCAGCTGCCGTTTTAACTTCTCCTCCAAATGGGCTGCCAACTCATCATCGAGCATAGGTTGTTCTAAACGGCCTGTGACCAGAGGGCATGCGGGATCAGAAGAGTCGACCGCACCATCGAAATGCCAACCCATTAATTTTGCCAGTTGGGCGTTATTGCCAAGCTCAGGGTGAACATCCAGAGGCAAGTGATAAGCAAACAGGTTGATGTCATTGTTCAACAACTGTTGTAACCGGCGTTTCTTCATACCTGTGACCTCGGCAGGCTCACCCTTCCAAAAGTAGCCATGATGAACAAGTATTGCGTCGGCGCCTTCAGAAACGGCTCTATCAACCAAGGCCTGGCATGCCGTAACCCCGGTAATAACTTTGCTTATTTCAGCCTTGCCTTCGACCTGTAAACCATTCGGGCAGTAGTCCTTAATTTGGTTACTGTTTAATAGAGTATTAAGGTAGTTTTGTAACTCGTTTCTTGTAATCGACATAATTAAAAACCAAATTCACTGTGCAAATAGGCTTAAGTTTACCCGAAATTAGACAATAATCCGAAAAAACGGTATAAACGAAGGGTGAAGTATTTTTATACAAACCTTTTAAAACAAACCTTGAATAAAGGAACAATTGAATGAGCAAACTGGATAAAGAAAAGGTACTCGCTGAATATACCGAAGCTTATCAAAAGGCTCACGGTAAAAAGCCTAAAATTGAAAGCAGCAACGGCTGGTACAGCGTTGATGGTGGCAAAAATGTGCGCCTGGCACAATTAGCAGATGAAGCTAAAGCTCTGGGTAAAGAGAAAAAGTCAGCGCCTAAAAAATCTGAAGCTAAAAAGTCTGAACCCAAAAAGACGGAAGCCAAGAAACCGGCTGCGAAAAAAGCTGAGCCTAAGAAAAAAGCTGAGCCTAAGAAAAAAGCTGAGCCTAAGAAAAAAGCTGAGAAAAAGCCTGCCGCTAAAAAATCGACAGCGAAGCAGTCACCGGCTAAAAAATCCAGTTCTGGCGGCTTAACCGCAAAAGAGTTATGGAAGCAAAAGTTGGAAAATAAAGGAAGTGATTGCCGCTTGCCTCGTGGTACAGCGTAAATCCTAACCCGTAAAGCAAAAAGCGACCCTAAGGTCGCTTTTTTGTTTATCTTTTTTGCTTACAAAACATCGGGGTTCTTACCCGCTACGCGGTCAATAGGTACCTTGATTTTACGATAACGATGCACTAAAAAGTCACTGCGTTTAAAGATTACCTGCTCAGAGCCAAACTCGGCCTGAGAAACAAGAAACCGTTCGTTATCCAATGTTTTTACGACTATCCCTAACTTCCCCTGATGCGGACCACGCTTAATAAAAACCGTCTGCCCTTGTATGCGGGGGTTGTTGTAAGAAAATGTCGGATAATTTATTGCCACTGCAGCTTCCCTAAACCTTTTAAGGCTTGACCAATACTCTGGATTATACTCCTATTATCGGTCGCTGACAGAGATTCTTGATATTTATTTCTTACCAATATAGAGCGTGATCTCTCCTACCGGGAAGCCCCACTTGGACATATCCGTTCGATTGATCATATTGTCTTCATCAATCAGATAAAGCCAGTCATCCAGTGTCAAAACCATGGGTTCACCATCAACCTCTACTTCTAGCTGATAGCCCCAGTTTAATACATTACCCGCAGTCGTCCCTCTGGCTACGCCTTTTACATCATCTGCGCGCCCTTCGTAACTGTTAGGCCCTGTTTTTGTTATACGCCAGACGCGGCGCTCTTCACGACCATCGGCATAGGTAAAATGTTCATCAAGAACACCTTCATTACCCTGCCAGGTGCCGGTCATAGTCACTTCAAAACGCTGAATAACTTCGCCGCTATAGTCCTGAACCATGCCATAAGCTACAAGCTCACCATTAAAAAACTCTTCCAGTTTTAATTCTGGCTTTTCACTCTTGTAAGCATCAATTCCGGTAGAGCAAGCGGACACTAAAAAAAGCAGAACGGTTACCGCTATCACTTTAAATAACTGCATACTATTTCTCTCCAATCAATTCGTTTCTTTCCGAACGAAAACGGCTGTTTTCAGATAACCAAATGGCTAAAAACTGTTCTGTGAACTCTTTGTCTTTAATGGTTCCCAGGAGTTTTTCGCCTTGATAAAACTCGGCCGATCCCTCTTCATCTTCAACCAGTAAGAGGCAGTCTCCTTCTTCTATATTCGGCCAAATTGAATCTAATTGCGCTAACCAGTCTTTGTGCTTTTCACGGTCAAGCTCCAGCTTCTGCCATTCTTCTTCTGTCGTCTCTATTAAATCTTTCGCTTTAATATCGCGCAGGTACTCTAATAACAGCGCTTGACGCTCATTCTTTTCATAATTCCCTGACGGGCTGAACAAGGTCGCATCGTAAACATCCCAGAAATAAACACTTAACCGGGTTTCTCCAACCTTACTGAAGTTACCAGGCACCGACTGCGAGCATTCGGCGGCGAAAAGGTTGACGCTGAAAAGCGCCAATAAACCAAATAATGTAAACCTCATAACTTCACTCTCCCGACTCTTTTTTGGGTGACATGGAGAAAACAAAGTAGGCCATCATTAATCCCCATATGACCGCATAACAGGCAATGACCAGCGGCATTGAATCAATTGTGGCGGCGTTCAGTTTAACACCTGCTACATAAGTGACAGGCCCGGATACAGCACCAACCAGGACAGCAAAAATAGGCTTAGGAACCAGCCAGTCCAGAGCAACCGGCGCCATGGAAGAAAAGCCAAGCCACAGCATAGCTAACCATAAAGGGAAGTAACCGCCGGCAAAGTCAATCACCCCCAGGCTTATGCTTATGGCCTCCAGTAACAGTCCAACTGCGAATAAGCGCAGAATTAAAGTCCAGCTGACTTTGACAACCCCAACGCTATAAACAAACTGCAATGCCAACAGAACACCGCTAAGAATGATATAACTGTCACGACCCGCCACAGCGCTAAACCACAACGCGTTAAATAGAATGAAGCTGACTATTTTGTGCTGAATAGAAGTCATTAGTAAGCCTGCGCTTTGCTGGCCGTAACCTGAACAACAGAAACTCGCTGTTCAAGAAAGCCACCTTCACAATAGCTAAAATAATAATTCCATAACCGCGAGAACCGCTCATCGTAGCCAAGTTCTTCCAGTTCCTTCTGGTGGCTGTTAAAACGTTCTTCCCATTGCCTTAGTGTTTTTGCGTAACTTAGACCAAAGTCATGTACATCACGAACAACTAAGTCGGTATAACGCGTAAATAGCTGAGTCATCTGGCTTAACGAAGGCAAAAAGCCTCCTGGAAAGATGTGTTTCTGGATAAAATCGACGGAGCGCGCGTACGATGCCGCACGCTGATCTGCAATAGTTATAGCCTGCAATGACATTTTCCCGTCTTCTTTTAAAAGCTTATTGCAGGTACGGAAGAAGGTTGGCAAATACTCTTTGCCAACGGCTTCTATCATTTCAACGGAAACCAACTTGTCATACTGCCCTTTCAGGTCCCGGTAATCTCGTTTGAGCAATTCAATTTTATCGGAGAGACCGGCGGCCTCAACTTGCTCTTTAGCGTACTGAAACTGCTCTTCTGATATCGTAGTTGTAGTAACCCGGCAGCCATAATGTTTCGCAGCGTAAACTGCCAGGCCACCCCAGCCGGTACCTATTTCCAATAAATGATCGTCAGGTTTTAATGCCAAAGAGTCGCATAAGCGCTTCATTTTATTACATTGCGCCTGCTCTAAAGAATCAGCCGCATCCAGGAACAATGCACTTGAATACTGCATCGCTTCGTCTAGAAAGCGAGTATAGAGCTCGTTACCCAGGTCATAGTGAGCTGAAATATTCTTTTTAGCCGGGCCTTTATGATTCCGGTTACTCCAATGCTGGTATTTATTAAACGGAAAAGTTAACCAAGCCAGACGAGTTTCCAGTTTATCCAGCGCCGGCAAATTGCGTGCAAATACCCGGATCACAGCGGTTAAATCGGGAGTATCCCAGTGCTTATCGATATAAAGTTCGGCTGCACCAATACTTCCCCCGGTTACCAGGCGACGATAAAAAGAAGAGTCCTTAACATCAATTTCAGCGCTAAGCTCTTTATCGGCGTGACCAAAGGTATCAATGAACGTGCCTTTTTCTTTTATCGTTAGCTGGCCATATTCCAAATGCGCTAATAATTTAAATGCGATAGTTCGGAATAATTTATCCCACACGCCGTATTGGATAGGCGCCACCATAGTCGTTTCACCACTGGACATACAAACTTGCCTTCTGATTATTTAACTACCAGGGTTTCCGTAAAATGGAACCCGCTTGATAAAAAGCTTTAACGCCTGCCAATAAATGCCACCAATAATTTTTATGGCCATGAAAGGTGTTGTTCTTAATACGCGGTAAATCGCACTACGGTTTAGCGGTTGCCGATTTAATTTCATTCCGGCAACAAAATCTTTGTTTTCCTGGTGAGCACTTAAAATGATTTTTAAGCTCTCATTAGGCGGGGTAATCTCCCAATGGTAAGTCATATCCATTGGGTTAAAAGGTGAGACATGAAACTGTTTCGTTGTTTTAGGCGAGTCTTCCGATAAATCAACTAAATAATAATGGCGTTGCAGCCATGGAGTATTACTAACTTCAGCCAGCATATAAGTAAATTCACCGGTTTCCTGCTGAAGAAAGTAAAAGTTTACCGGGCTAAAAAAAATGCCAAAAGTTCGTATATTACCCACAAAAAAAACATCACCGGTTAACGTTTTTCCAGCGAGGGAGGACATTTTCTTCAACGCCGCCTGATGCAGGCTGCCCTCTTCATCTTTCAGGTAATCTTTTCGACGAAACCACAAAGGGGCAAAACCTTTACATGACATCCAGCGGCTTAAACGATGGACGTCGTCGAGCTCAGATAAATCGATACACCACTGCTGGAACTTATAGTTAAATGCGTGGTGCTTAGGCCGATGCCTTACGTGAAAAACATCGCCCCAGTAAATTACGCTGTTCATGAGTTTTCAATTGCCGCGGCATTTAGCCTGTTAACAACATCGATAGCACTTCTGACACCATCCTCATGGAATCCGTTATACCAATAAGCGCCGGCAAAATGGGTGTTATTTTTTCCACAAATAAGATCACGCTTAGCTCTTGCTTTTAAAGATGCCACCGAATATTGAGGGTGATCATAGGTGAATTCCTCAATTATTTTTTCTGGGTCAATAGCCGCAGTATTGTTTAATGTGACACAAATCGTCTTATCACACTGCAACCCCTGCAAAATATTCATATTGTAAGTAACAGAGCTCGGTTGCGTTGCTGCTGCCTCTTCTTCACGCAGAAGGTAGTTCCAGCTCGCCCAGGCACGCCGGTTCTTCGGTAGTAATTTTTCATCGGTATGAAGAACGACATCATTTGGACAGTACTCAATAGCACCCAGAACGTCTTTCTCTGCTTCTGTTGCATCATGCAGCAAAGACAAAGCCTGATCACTGTGACAGGCAAATATCACTTCATCAAAAAACTCTTCTTCCCCACTACTGAATACTAAAACAACCTGTTCTTTCTGACGCTTTACTGTCACGATCTCACTGTTTAAGTGAATGCTTTCCTTAAAGGGTTCTGTCAGCCTTGGTATATAGGCATGAGAGCCGCCCACCAGGGTATGCCATTGAGGCCGGTCACTGACATTGAGCAAACCGTGATTATTAAAAAAGCGCAGGAAGAACCCGAGGGGAAAATCCTTAGCATCTGCAAGGCTTGCCGACCAAATGGCTGAAACCATCGGCAGCAAATAGTATTCAGAAACAGGCGCCGGAATATCATGTTCAGTCAGAAACTCCGATAAGGTAACATTATCAAGCTCATTGACGTCGCCTTCTAATGCCTTTTTAGCAGCCTCGTTGAACTTAAGAATGCCCTTTAGAAGTCGATAAAATGACAAGCTGAACAAGTTTTTTCGCTGCGCGAACAAGGTATTCAAATTATGGCCGTTAAACTCCAACCCTGATTTCGGGTCGCGCACACTAAAGCTCATTTCAGTATCCCGCCACACGACCTTTAGTTCGCTTAGTAAGCGTTTGAACCTTGGATAAGTTTTATCATTAAAAACGATAAATCCGGTATCAACAGCAAACATATTACCGTTAATTTTTATATCACGAGTACAGGTATGGCCACCAATGTAATCATTCTTCTCATAAACGCTCACCTGATGCTCTTTACTCAAATAATAAGCGCTTGTTAAACCCGCAATACCACTTCCTATAACGGCTATCTTCATTACTGCTGCTTCCTTGCCATTTGTTCTGATAATTTAACTTGAATGCTTTCGGGTAAAATTGACATGAATTTCAAAAGGCTGCTGAAGAGCCACGGGAATGCGATATCCCGCTTACCCTTTTTAATTCCTTTAATGATTGCCTGAGACGCAAACTCAACATCAACGCGCATCGGCATTTCAAAATCATTGGCATCTGTCATTGGTGTTTTAACAAAGCCTGGGGACACTGTCTGAACCTTAATCCCTTTCGGCTTTAAATCCACTTCCAGGCTTCTGGCAATATAATGCATCGCTGCTTTAGAGCCACCGTATGCCTGAGCTTTGGTGAAAGGCAGAAGACGCGCCAGGCTGTCGACAATAACCAGACGTGCTGAATCGTTAAACTGTGGCAACAAGGCTTCTACACAATTCATGGTGCCAAAAACATTAACTTTAAATACGCGCTCAAACATGTCCGCATCAAACTCTGCAACATTCAAGTACTCGCAGACACCCGCGCATAATATGGCGACATCAATGTTTTCGACTTCTTTAAGAGAAGCCTTGGCAGACTCTTTATTGGTAATATCGAAAGCGGCACATGATATTTGTTCAGGGTATTGCTTTTGCAGCTCACTAAGAGCCTCGTTATTGCGGCCGCAAACGACAACCATGTTCCCGTCGGCTGCATAGTCCAGCGCAAGCTGCCGGCCAATACCTGAGGAAGCACCCGTAATTAAGACTTTCATTCGTCTGTCAGCCTCTGTTTAATTTTATCAATAACATAACCGACCAGAGGCACGTGCTCGTATAGCATGGCGCCGAGGTCATAATAATCTCGTTGCTCTCTAATTTTGCCATCTTCAAAAGTCAGGTAAGAAACCCCCGGCAGAATAATTTCCATACCGTTAGCTAATTTAGGGTGCGCATAACGCATTTGCCAGGCCAGAAAAGCTTGCCCCTCACCAACACACTCATCATCAAATGCGAAGTGGCAATATTCCACATTCTCCATTGTGTGCTTTAAATACTTACGAAAATCCTCTAGCCCAACCACATGCTGAATAGGATCAGTAAAGGAAATTTCCTCGTGATAGAGATCATCTAAGTCGTCGAGGTTTTCGGTTTTTAGCTCGTCGTAAAAGTCTTTTAACTTTTCAACTAATTCACTGTTATCCATTTTTCACCTGCTTAAACGTTGTTAAGAATCGCTCTCGAGCAAACTTATGCTCAACTACGGGTTCGCAATAGTTATTACTGCTTTGTTGCTGAAGCCAACTATGAGGCCAGTGAATATACTTTGTTGGTACTTCCTTAAGCTCGTGTACCCATTTACGAATGTATTCCCCTTCAGGATCAAACTTCTCACTTTGTTTAACAGGATTGAAAACTCTAAAATACGGAACTGCATCGGTACCAACCGAAGCGCTCCATTGCCAGCCGCCATTGTTTGCCGGAAAACTTCCGTCAATCAAATGCTGCATAAAGAAAGCTTCGCCTTTTCGCCAGTCCACTAGTAGATCTTTTACCAGAAAATTAGCTGTAATCATCCTTAAGCGGTTGTGCATCCATCCAGTTGATGTCAATTGACGCATTCCGGCGTCAACAATTGGGTATCCTGTACGACCCTCACACCAACGTTGAAAGGCGTCACTGTCGTCTAACCATTGAATACTATCGGTTTCAGCCTGAAAACTTTCACCCTTAGATAAGCGTGGCACAAAATACATAAGATGCTGATAAAATTCGCGCCAGGCTAACTCAGTAAGCCAGGTATCTGCTCCTGACGGCAGCCCAAAAGGAAACTCCGGGGAAAACTGATGCAGCGCACGCGCCGCGGTTTGCGGGCCGACAACACCCAAGGCTAAATAAGCAGAAAGTTTTGAGGTGCCACTTTCCGCCGGTATGTCTCTGGCGCTTTTATACTGCGATACACTATGGCCAACAAACTGCCCTAACTTACCCAAAGCTTCTTGCTCTCCTGCACTCCAGTCAGACGAATCCTTACTTTTAAAAGGAAGCTCCGGAAGCCCTTTGGCCTTTACCATGGTGTAGGGGGTAATTTTTAAGGGGTCATTTTGCCCTAGCTCGCTGATAACTTGTCGCCAACGTCGGTTAAAAGGAGTGAACTTCTTATAATAATCACCCTGCTGCGTCCTGACTTGTCCGGGGGCAACCAGTAAGTTTCCATGGTAAGTTATAAGTTCGATATCATCGTTGCTGAGTACGGCTTCTACCGCTGCGTCCCGACGTTTTTCATCCAGCGCATACTCTGCGTTAATATGAACCCGCTTAACTTCATGTTCACGGCAAAACTGCCTAAGCGCCCCCGGAACCTGGCTGAATTTTGGAACCAACCTGACTTCAAGCTCAATTCCGTTATCTGCTAAGTCTTGTTGTAGACTCTTCAGGTTACGCCAAAGAAAATCGACTTTTATTGGCGCCCAGTTATGGTTATCCCAAGTTTCATAACAGGCAAAAAATACAGCAACCGGCGCGTCATCACTTTTACAGGCATGAAATAACGCCGGGTTATCTAACATTCTCAAGTCACTACGGAACCAAATTGCTTCACGCATCTTTATAGCCCATAACGTAATTTTAAATCTTCAGGGTACGGTTTCAGGTACCACTGACCTTCCAGGTACTCTTTTGGAAACTCTCTGAGATAATGTCGTATTAGTGTGAGTGGGGACATAAGCGGTAAAATACCGTCATGATACTGAAGAATTATGTCGCTCAGTTCTTCCCTGCGTCGCTGTTCAAGATCGGATTTAAAATAGCCCTGAATATGTTGAAGTACGTTGGTATGGTTTTTACGCGACGCCGGCTTAGCTAAAGCGTCCATAACGTCGACAATGTATTGTTGAGCAAATACGTCGTCAATAACATCCTGCTCGCCCAGACGTTTGCCCAGTTCACGGTAAGCCTGCTGGTTGTGAGCCAGCAACAGCAACTTGCAACTTTGGTGAAACTGCAAAAGCCAATGTTTTGAAAGGTTATTCCTAACTTCTTTCCACTGATTAAAAACATAGACGCGCATAACGAAGTTTTCGCGCAAGTGAGGGTCATTCAACCGCCCGTCTTCTTCTAAAGGTAACGCCGGATTATTCTCCTTAAGCCGGGCTGCAAAAATACCCATTCCCGCTTTTTGCGCATGGCCGGTTTCGGGATCATACAACTTAACACGCTCCATACCGCAACTGGGCGACTTAGCACAAAGAATATAGCCACTCAGCTCATCAACTTTAACCTGAACCTTGTCAGCAAAAGTCGCTAAGTCTTTTGTTACATTTTGCCCCGTCTTAGGCACCACCGCTTGAACAGTATCGTGCTGTTCAAGTCTGATGGTTGGTCTGGGCACCGGCATTCCTATTCCAACCTCCGGACAAAAACGTACAAGCTGAATGTATCGGCTTAGCTCATCGACACAGAAAGAAGATTTTTTATGTCCCCCATCAAACCTGACTTCGTCACCCATCAAACAGGAACTGATACCGACCTTTAGTTTCACAATGTTATCCTTATTCACGTTTCCTGATGATAACCTACGGTATATCGCTAAAAATAGTTTGTCATTTACAAGATAAAAAAGATCCAACAAGACCCGCGCCGACGTAATGTTTGTTAAATGTTCAAAGTCGCTAACCAAATGAGGTTATATGCAGCAGTATCAGCAGTTACCGCTATTCCCGCTCACAGCGCATATAATGCCGGGCGGGCGCATGAAACTAAAAGTGTTCGAGCCTCGCTATACTCGGTTAGTTAAAGAGTGTCTGCAGAACGACAGCGAATTTGTTGTAGCCATGTTCAATAATGAACATGCCGCGACATCTGCTGACTATTTGCTGCCTTATGCAACCACAGTAAAAATCATTGATTTTGAACCGCGAGATGACGGCTTATTAGGTATTACCGTTGAAGGCAAAAACCGGGTTCGAATCGATGAACACTGGTCGGAAAATGACAAGCTCAGGTTCGGCAAAATTGAGTACCTTGAGAACTGGCCGGAACTTGCGCTTGATGCAACCTCAAATAAGTTAAAGACCCGGCTTCAAGAAGCTTTTGAAACCTACCCGGAACTTTCTGAACTGCTGCCTGACCTGGGCTACGAAAATCTTGACTGGATCTGTTCACGTTGGCTTGAAATACTGCCATTGGATGTTTACACCAAACAAGAACTTATTCGATGCGAAAATTGTCTTAAAGCAAAGGAATATCTGCTAGACTTAATTCGTTAATTGAATAAATATTCTGCCATCCGGGTGATCTTTTTTTTTAGCACCCCGTAATAGTTAGAACTAGTGAACAAAAGTAGCAGGTCTAATTATGCAAATGATGTCAGAAAGAACATCGACTCGGGGGTCTATGACTACCACCCAGACAGACGCTGCAGATAGAGCAGCGGAACTGCTGGCAAAGATCGCAGAAAATAGAAGTCGTGCTGCCTTTAGTGAACTTTTCAGGCAATTTGCACCAAAACTGCAATCCTACGCTACAAGACAATTTGGTAATGAACAAACCGCTATGGACTTAGTCCAGGAAACCATGACAAACGTCTGGCATAAAGCGCATTTGTTCAAGCCTGACCGTGGTTCACCTTCTACATGGATATTTACCATAGCGCGTAATATTCGTTTTGACTTACTCCGTAAGAACAAAAAACGTAAAGACGATATTAGTGCCGATGAACTATGGCCTATCCTCTCTGAACAAAACGACAGTCTCGATGACGGTTATGCGTTAGATCATGATGTGTTAATGCAGGAAATTTCGTTTTATTACGCACAACTGCCTGACGCACAACGCGTTGTTATAGAAAAGATTTATATTGAAGGCAAGTCCCAACAAGAAGTATCCGATGCACTGGGAGTGCCTTTAGGGACAATTAAGTCCCGTACTCGTCTAGCATTAAAAAAATTGAAAGAGTTGATAGTCGATGATAATTAAATCACATCCAGGCGAAGGCCTTTTATACCAGTACGCTGCAGGTGACTTAAGTGCAGCGATGACGCTTGTCGTTGGGACACACATCGATATGTGTAAAGCATGTCGTCAAACAGTGTGTGAAATTGAACAAAAGCTGTGTGAAGAAAACCTGGATACTCTTGTTAGTGTCGCCAGCACTACCATGAGCAAGTCTCAGTGCGATCAAATGCTGGAAGCTATCTTTGCGTCTTCAGCATGTAACAAGCAAACTCGTCAGCCAAATGAGATACTTTCTCTGGAAGGTCGTCGATTCACTTTGCCCCGCACTTTAGCTCACAATAGCCATCGTATTGGTGAATGGTCTAAGCTGGTCGGAAAACTCTGGAGAGCACCTTTGACGTTGGATAACGGTAACCAAACTAACCTTATCTATATGGCACCCGGTGCAAAAGTGCCTGAGCATACGCACAAAGGTCAGGAAGCGACATTGGTCATTGATGGCGTTTTTAACGATGAAAAAAGTGAATACCGGGATGGTGACTTTGTTTTGTTGGATCCAAGCAGAACGCATACACCGGAGACACAGGATGAAGATTGCTTAACTTTGGCAACATTAGATGCACCACTGCATTTTACTTCTGGCATCAGTCGTTTATTAAACCCCTTTAGCCAGTTGTTCTTTCGCTAATTCAAGTAATAAAATTTAGTACCTAAATACGAAAAGAGCCTGAAGTTAACCTTCAGGCTCTGCGTTTTCTACACGGCTTTTAAATTTTTGCCCGGGTTTAAAAGTAACCACGCGACGCGCCGAAATTGGAATTTCTTCACCCGTTTTAGGATTACGGCCAGGGCGCTGATTTTTGGTTCGCAGTTCAAAGTTGCCAAAACCTGACAACTTCACTTGCTCCCCTTTTTCCAAAGCAACTCTGATTTCTTCAAAAAAATCTTCAACCAACACTTTGGCATCTTGTTTACTAATACCGTATTTGTCGAACAGTACTTCCGCCAATTCTGCTTTGGTCAGCGCCATAGTTTAATCCCTCAATGTTGCATTAAACTCACTCTTTAATGTCTCAATAAATTTCGTCATAAGCTCAGTGACCTCGGCTTCTTCAAGCGTCTTGTCGCTGTCTTGTAATGTCACAGACAGTGCCAAGCTCTGCTTACCTTCTGGTACACCGTCGCCGACATAAACATCAAACAAGTTTAGGTCAACTAACTGTTTTACGCCAACATTTTCCATCGCAGCTATCAGCTCACCCGCCGCAATATGCTTATCAACGACGACAGCAAGGTCCCTGCGAATGGATGGATAGCGAGAGACGGGCTTTGCCAACGGTAAAGGTCGTTGAGTCACAGCTGATAACGACAACTCGAAAACAAAGGTGCGTTGATTAAGACCGAGAGCCTTATCAAACTTCGGATGTAAAGCACCGATGTCACCAACTTTTTCAGAGCCATGGTAAATAGCCGCCGACTGCCCCGGATGCAAAGCCGGGTTTTGCGACGCAACAAACCGAAATTCAGCTGAATTACCCGTTTGAGCTAACAGGGCTTCGACATCCCCTTTCACGTCATAAAAGTCAACGCTGCGATCACCTTCAGACCAATGCTCTGAATGCGCTTTACCAGACCGTATACCGCTGATTACCGCTTCCTGACGAACGCCATTTTCTGCCGACTCATCGGGGATAAAACGTAATCCCGTTTCAACAAAAGCTAAAACAGCCTGTTGACGCTTCTGGTTATGAGCAACCGCGCCGACTAAGCCCGGCCACAAGCTCACACGCATAGAAGACATATCCACTGAAATTGGGTGTGGCAAGGTCAGTGCTGCAGTTTCATCAAACATTAACGCCTGGTGTTTAGGATCAACAAAGCTGTAAGTTATTGCTTCCTGATAACCACGGCAGACCATAGCATCAATCAGTTTGTGAGTACTAAGCTCGCCTTCTTTACGCTCTGTCATGCGCAGTTGAGCTGCAGGAGGCGCTGCCTGAATTGAGTTGTAACCGTAGATACGGGCAACTTCTTCAATCAAGTCTTCTTCTATACTCAAGTCAAAGCGGTATGAAGGAATACCGACTTGCCATTGCTGGCCGTCAAATGAAACATCAAAGCCTAAACGCTCTAAAATTTCGGTAACGCTATCGTCAGCAATGCTAACGCCTAACACTTTTGCTAAGCGGCTAATTCTTAGTGTGATATCCGAGCGTTGTGGTAAAAACTCTTCTGACACCGCTTCGGTTACCGGCCCCGCTTCACCACCGCAAATTGCCAACAATAATTCTGTGGCTCTCTCCATAGCAGCGCGCTGCAACTGGGGGTCTACGCCGCGCTCGTAACGATGCGAAGCGTCGGTATGCAAACCATAACGGCGGGCTTTTCCTAAAATAGCATCCGGTGCGAAGAACGCACTTTCCAGAAAGATGTTCTTGCTGTTTTCAGTAACACCGCTGTTCTTACCACCGTAAACACCAGCCATTGCTAATGCTTTGTTATCATCGGCAATAACCAGGGTATCCTCATCCAACTCAACGTCTTGATCATCAAGCAAAGTAAGCTGTTCTTTAGGCTGGGCTAAACGAACCGTTATGTCGCCCTCTAACGCATCTAAGTCGAACGCATGCATTGGGTGACCCAGCTCTAGCAACACGTAGTTAGTGATATCAACGACCGGATCAATGCTGCGAATACCACTACGTCTTAATTTCTCTGTCATCCAGACCGGCGTTGGGCGGGTTAAATCCACACCCTTAACAACCCGGCCTAAATAACGCGGACATTGCTCTGCAGCCGACAAAGTAATACTTAGTGCGTCATCAATAGTCGCTTTCACTTCACTGCTTTGTGGTGCTGACACATCCATACGATTCAACACACCCACCTCACGCGCTATACCTCTAATACTCAGGCAGTCACCACGGTTAGGTGTTAAGTCAATATCGATACTGTTGTCATCAAGCTGCAGGTACTTACGATAATCTTCGCCTACCGGAGCATCTGTTGGTAGCTCGATAATGCCTTCATGTTCATCAATCAGACCTAACTCTTTAAACGAACACAGCATTCCGTTTGATGGCTGACCACGCAGTTTTGCTTTTTTGATTTTGAAGTCTCCGGGTAAAACTGCACCGACTTTAGCAACAGCAACTTTAATGCCCTGGCGGCAGTTCGGCGCACCACAAACAATATCAACAGGCTCGCTTTCGCCAACGTTAACTTTGGTAATTTGTAGTTTATCTGCGTCCGGGTGAGGACCACATTCAATCACTTCACCAACGACGACAGTATGGAATTCATCGGCAACCGGCTCAACAGCATCTACTTCAAGACCTGCCATGCTGAGCTGCTCACTCAATTCATGACTGCTGATGTCGGGGTTAACCCATTCCCTTAACCATTGTTCACTGAATTTCATTGCTTACTGCCCGTTAGTTGAATTGTTTGAGGAAACGCAGATCGTTCTCGAAGAACGCACGTAAGTCATTCACGCCGTAGCGCAACATGGTAAGACGCTCAACGCCCATACCAAACGCAAAGCCGGTGTACTTTTCCGAATCAATGCCTACCGCCTTCAATACGTTTGGGTGCACCATGCCGCAACCTAAAACTTCTAGCCATTTACCGTCTTTACCCATTACATCAACTTCTGCTGAAGGTTCGGTAAACGGGAAGTACGAAGGTCTGAAACGCACCGTCAGCGACTCTTCGAAAAAGTGATTCAGGAAGTCTTCTAAAATTCCTTTTAATTGCGTAAAGCTGACATCGGTATCAACCATTAACCCTTCGACCTGGTGAAACATTGGCGTGTGGGTCTGATCGTAATCGTTCCGGTACACACGGCCCGGAGAAATGATACGCAATGGAGGTTTTTCATTCTCCATAGTACGAATTTGCACACCAGAGGTTTGTGTACGCAGCATTGTTGAGGGAGTGAAATAAAACGTATCGTGATCAGCTCGAGCCGGATGATTCGCTGGAATATTCAGCGCATCGAAGTTATGAAAACCGTCTTCTACTTCCGGACCTTCTTTTACGCTAAAACCTAAGTCACCGAAAAACTGTTCAATACGACGAATAGTCTGAGTAACCGGATGCACACCACCTACTGCTGAATGCCGTCCGGGCAGAGTAACGTCTATCCGCTCCGCTTCCAGCTTTTGTGCTAACTCAGCCGCTTTCAATAGTTCTTTACGAGCATTGATACTCGTCTGAACTTGCTGTTTGGCTTCGTTAATTTTCTGTCCGGCTTCCCGACGTTCAGACGGATCCAGCTTACCCAAGCCTTTTAAAAGCTCGGTAAGCTGTCCTTTTTTGCCCATATACTCGACGCGGACTTCGTCTAACGCAGTCGGTGAATCTGCGGCCGCAATGGCCGATTCAGCCTGCTCAACAATTTGCTCTAGCTGCATCGTATCCCTCAACAACACAAGATAAATAATAAAGGCGCTATAATAGCGAATTTTCAATGAAAAAGGGAGCCAATTGGCTCCCTTCTGAATCTGTTTATTCTAACCAATAAAGGTCTTGAATAATTACAGTGCGCCTTTTGCTTTCTCAACCAAAGCGGCAAAACCGTTTTGATCATGAACAGCGATATCGGCTAAGATTTTACGATCGATTTCAATAGATGCTTTTTTCAGACCATTGATAAAGCGGCTGTAAGACAGACCGTTTTGACGAGCCGCAGCATTGATACGAACAATCCATAATTGACGGAATTGACGTTTCTTGTTGCGACGGTCACGGTATGCGTATTGACCTGCTTTAGTTACTGCCTGGACCGCTACGCGATAAACGCGACTACGGGCACCATAATAACCTTTCGCCTGCTTCAGGACTTTTTTGTGACGCGCTCTCGCGATTACACCACGTTTTACTCGTGCCATTTGCTATCTCCCCTTATGCGTACGGTAACATGCGAGCGACTAATTGAACGTCGGCCTCATGGACCATGTTCTTCGCGCGAAGCTGACGCTTACGCTTAGGGCTCTTCTTAGTCAGAATGTGACGCAAGTGAGATTGCTTGCACTTAAAACCACCAGAAGCAGTCTTCTTAAAGCGCTTGGAAGCGCCTTTGTTCGATTTCATTTTTGGCATGAAATTAAACTCCGCATTGTTGATAAAAGTGTGAAAGGGTGAGCCTGACAATCAGACTACTTGTAAACCACGATCACTTCTTGTTGGGTGCCAAGACCATAATCATCTGGCGCCCTTCGGCACGTCTTGGGAACGACTCAACAATTGAGATTTCTTCTAAATCGTTTTTAACGCGATTCAGCAATTCAATGCCCAACTCTTGGTGTGCCATTTCCCGGCCACGGAAACGGATAGTGACTTTGGTTTTGTCACCTCCCTCGAGGAAACGACGCAGGTTGCGCAGTTTTACCTGGTAGTCGCCCTCATCAGTACCAGGTCGGAACTTAACTTCCTTAACCTGAATCTGTTTCTGTTTTTTCTTCTGCTCTTTCTGTTCTTTACTCTTTTCAAAGAGGAACTTGCCGTAATCCATCAGGCGGCAGACTGGTGGTTCTGCGTTAGGGCTCATCTCCACCAAATCAACACCAGCTTCTGCTGCTGCATCAAGAGCCTCGTTAATACTGACGACACCAGCTTGTTCACCATCGGTTCCGATTAAGCGAACTTCATCAACGCCTGTAATTTGTTCGTTGATACGGTTTTTATCTGCAGCTTTCTGAGTTCTTTTTCCGCCTTTAATGGTTTATTCCTCCAAACAATTAATCAATTTTGCGAGTACGGACTTCGTCCTCTACACGAGTAATGAAGTCTTCTAACGGGAATTTGCCCAAGTCTTCACCACCACGTGTACGTACCGCAACCTCACCAGCTTCGACTTCTTTGTCGCCGACAACCAGTAAATATGGAACACGTTTTAATGTGTGTTCACGGATTTTAAAGCCTATCTTCTCATTTCTCAAGTCGGCTGATGCACGAATTCCCTTTTCGTTCAGGGTTTTGACAACTTTTCGCACATAATCGCTTTGATTATCCGTGATATTCATTAATACAACTTGCGTTGGCGACAACCACAACGGGAAGTGCCCTGCGTACTCTTCAATAAGAATACCCATAAAGCGTTCAAGTGAGCCCAAAATAGCGCGGTGAATCATAACTGGCGTATGTCGCTCGTTATCTTCGCCCACGTAAGTAGCGCCTAAACGCCCTGGCAACGCAAAATCGAGCTGTATTGTACCACATTGCCAGGCTCTGCCCAGACAATCGAACAAAGTAAATTCTATTTTCGGACCATAAAAGGCCCCTTCACCCGGTAAATAAGAGAAATCGATGTCATTATTCTTCAGAGCCTGAGCCAATGCTGTTTCAGAACGATCCCAGGTAGCATCGTCGCCTAAGCGTTTTTCAGGGCGCGTTGAAAGCTTCACATCAATGTTCTCGAAACCAAAGGTTTTGTAGGTTTCATAAACCATTCTGATGCAACCCGCGACTTCTTCCTGAACCTGCTCTTCAGTACAGAAAATGTGCGCATCATCTTGTGTAAAACCACGAACACGCATCAGGCCGTGCAAAGCACCTGAAGGTTCATTACGGTGACAGCTACCAAACTCAGCCATACGTAACGGCAAATCACGGTAAGATTTCAAGCCCTGATTAAAGATTTGAACATGGCCCGGGCAGTTCATTGGCTTAACGGCGTATTCGCGGTTTTCCGATGAAGTGGTGAACATCAGTTCTGAGAATTTCTCCCAGTGACCCGATTTTTCCCACAATACCCGGTCCATCATCATAGGACCTTTGACTTCCTGATAGTCATACTCGCGCATCTTCTCGCGAATGTAAGTTTCCAGCTCACGGAAAATTGTCCAGCCGTTGTGGTGCCAGAAAACCATACCCGGCGCTTCTTCCTGCCAGTGGAATAAATCCTGAGCTTTAGCAATTTTACGGTGGTCGCGCTTTTCTGCTTCTTCTAAACGCTGTAAATAGGCTTTTAACTGTTTTTTATCTGCCCAGGCCGTACCGTATATACGCTGCAGCATTTTGTTGTCAGAGTCACCGCGCCAGTATGCGCCGGCCATTTTCATAATTTTAAAATGTTGGCAAAATTTCATGTTTGGCACATGAGGGCCACGACACATGTCGACGTATTCTTCGTGATGATAAAGCCCCGGGTTGGCATCGGTTGGGATGTCTTCGTCCAGGATCTCTATTTTATAAGGTTCATGGCGTTCTACGAAAGTTTCACGGGCTTCTTTCCAACTGACCTTTTTCTTAATAACGGCATATTCCGTTTTAGCCAGTTCTTTCATCCGCTTTTCAAGCTTTTCCAGGTCTTCCTGAGTGAAAGTGTGATCAACGTCGATGTCGTAGTAAAAGCCATTATCGATGACCGGACCAATAGCCATTTTCGCATCTGGCCACAGCTGTTTTACCGCGTGCCCCATTAAGTGAGCACAAGAGTGACGAATAATGTGTACGCCGTCGTCATCTTTTGGTGTCACAATTTCAATGCGAGCGTCGTGCTCGATGACTTCACAGGCATCAACCAGCTCACCGTCAATACGGCCAGCGACCGTTGCTTTAGCAAGGCCAGCGCCAATATCGGCAGCCACTTCCATAATGCTTACGGGTTTATCGAATTCGCGTTGACTTCCGTCAGGGAGAGTAATTACAGGCATGAAACTTCCTTTCCAACCAGTGGTGACACCTACCAAGTGCCACGTGCTCTATTTTTGGTTTTAACTGTTCTATAGAAAAAACCTACGAAATTTTTTGCGTTCGGTACCATCGAACGCGAGACGCTACTATAATCGACCGCTTACATTTGAGCAACCGCCGAGCCTGTTTTGACATCAGACATTGCCGGAGAATTGACCGGGCAACTTGCCGCTTTATTAGCCGCCAGTTTTTGGGCTGTCGCCACGCTGCTGTATCACCGCGCCGGTAGTCATTTCTCGCCCTTACAAATGAATTTGGTTAAAGGCGTTATTGCAACTCCCCTGCTTTTGATTGTGAGCCTGTTACTAGGTAACTCGCTGGAACTCAATTCCGGCCTTTGGTTACTTGCCCTAAGCGGTATTATAGGTATTACCATTGGCGACAGTTGTCATTTTGCCGCTCTGCGCCGTTTAGGACCCTGGCACGCTATGTTACTGGAGTACCTGGCACCGCCACTGGCTGCATTCATGGCCTGGTTATTCTTGAATGACGGTCTATCCACCATTGAAATTACCGGTGCAGTCATAACCTTAAGCGGCGTTCTGTGGGTCGTTACAGAAAAAGCCCCTGACAAACAACCTGCGCTTTCTTTATCTGGTATCTTTTTCGGTTGCGGCGCGGCGCTCTGTCAGGCCACCGGGTTAGTCATGGCTTTTGCGGTACTAATGCAGTCGAATGTTAACGCTATTGATGCGGCATTTGTGCGTCTTGCCGCAGGGTCTTTGTTGCTTGCCATAATTGTCGGGCTTTCAAAGCGAGGCGCGTACAACGCAATCATAAAACAAGTTCGCTCTATCAATCCGTTGCCACTGCTCGGCGCCATTGTATTCGGTACATTTCTGGCTATTTGGTTACAGCAAATTTCAATCGCCAATATCAACCCGGGTCTTACCCAAACCTTGCTATCCACCGCACCACTCTTTTTAATACCGATATCTTTACTGAAAAAACAACGAATTACCCCACGTTCTATAGCCGGAGCCCTAATCTCATTGGGCGGAATCAGTATTTTATTTCTATAGTAAGACGTAGAACCTTATTTCGTTGAGGATGCGAGGATAAACACTGACATCCCGGCAAAGGAGTTACCAATGAACGAAGAAAACTTACAAAGTGTGTCGGTGAAATGCCCGCACTGTGGTCACAATACTTTTTTGGATATTGACGCATCGGAGGGAAATCAGGACTATCAGGAAGAGTGTTCCGCCTGCGGTGACCTCATTCATGTTCAGTTACAGGTTGATGAAGTTAACCAACAGGCGCGCGTTAAAGTAGACGGCAACGACGAACAGTTTTACTGACGTTTAGCCAGCACCCGCTCAACGGTTTCAACAATAGTGATGGTTTGCTGATCAAGTTCAATGTTCAAACTGTCACCCACCTGCGTTGATTCTAAGTTGGTTAAGCGCAACGTTTCAGGAATTAAGTGCAGACTAAAGTAATTTGCGTCTACCTGACCTACCGTCAAACTCGCTCCATTAACTGCAATAAACCCTTTGGCAAACAAATACGGCGTGTATTGCTCCGGGAGTTCTACCCACATAGCGACATTATTGCCGGACGTATCAATTTTAGTCACTTTGCCCTGACAATGAATATGACCGGAAACCGCGTGCCCGCCAATTTCATCACCCACTTTAAGCGACCGCTCCAGGTTCACCGTATCCCCCTCGCTTAACAACCCCAGGTTCGTTAACCGCAAGGTTTCATCAATAACGTCAAAGTGCACCTGGGTATCGTTAAACTCAACCACAGTTAAACAGCAACCATTTATCGCAATACTTGCACCAATGGCCAAGTTTTGTAGAAATTGAGGTTCAGTTTTAATGACCAAGTGTCGAAAAGATCCTTGGTCAGAGACTGAAAATATCGTAGCTTGGGTTTGGACAATACCGGTAAACATCGATAAAACCTTGTTGCAAGGAATAAAATAATGAAGCGAAGTGTACTGATTTTCAGGCCTTTTGGCTATGTGTTAGTGGTCTTAGGATTATCTGCCTGCTCAGATGATCCCGGACTAACAGAGTACGCCGATAAGCTGAATAACCAAGTTCACAGTACACTCAACCTGCCTGCTCAAACGATACAGGCACCTAAGCCTCAATTGCAGTACCCTGCTAAACGCGATTTAGCGCATAATATTGAGCGAACCAGCATGGGGTTACTGGACAGTCTGCAGCTTAATCATTGCCAGTTAGGCCAGTTGATTGCCGAAAACAACAGCTCGCTGGGCAAGCTAAAAAATGGGTTCAGCCGCTACCATGCTGACCTGACAATGATTCAGGCACTCAATGAATGCATTGAACACCCTGATTCAACCGGTGTTAAAGACAAATTAAAAGAAGCTCTGGCGCATAAAGAGTCACAGCTTAAGAACAGCCTGGCGAACGCCTTTGCCCGCGACGACGGGCTCAGAAAAGCTTTGTCAGTAGGAAATAATTCGTTACCCAAAATACACGTTACCGAATACAACTACGCGGTAAATGCACTGGAACGTTTCACCCGCATACTGGAACGCTGGAGCTACACAAAAAAAGCGGATGACCCGGCAGAACTCATAAAAATGCTTGGCCGTTTAGAGCGTAGTAATTACCTTCCCGACCTTTACCGCACTATGCTGGACTACTCCTATAAATTGGAGAAAATGACCGAACTTCTGCCTGAAATTCCGCAATCGGTTTACTGCCAAAATGACCAAGTACCCGATAAAGCTCTGGAGCTGAAAAAAGCTTTTAACGCCATTTATATTGAAGAAATGCAAGGCGACATAGCGGAAATTATCGAACAGCATCAGCGTTTACTGATGACTCTTGAAAGTCTCGAAGGCATAGCACCTCAGCCCGAGTTAAAGACCTACATTGCAGAGTTGGGTACGCTCAGTAAAAAGCTCACCGATGCATCAGTGCATTTTGTTCGCCCGTGGCAGAGGTTTTACAGTGCCTGTGACTTTACGCCGGGCCTGGATTAAACGTAGCTGACTCAATTTACTGGCGCCGACTTTACGCTTACAGATGCCATATTTTAGTCAGACTGGGGTGTGGCTTACCTTGCTCTTTTTCATGAATTTCATTGATAACGTAGCGTAAACCAAGAAATACCCAGAGCCAGAAAGCCGCAAACAGTGTACCAACCATAATAACGATGACCGATGAACGCATCAAAATATCCACATGCAGAATATTAAACCCAAGCTGCGCGATGATACCCGCTATTCCGGCAAGAAAAAGAAGCCCGGCAAACGCCCGTATTACTCGTAAAAAATTTAACATGAAACCTCCTGAGTCTTTGCCGATTTCCCCCCTATCCCCTTTTATTGAAGCCGAAAAAGAAAATTTGAGCAAATTCAACGGGACTTAAGCGCAACACCTCTGGCTCTGTATTGAATAGAATTTCGACAAACAAATGGGTTTCATAAAAAATCACTTGCACCTGTTAGCGCAAATCACTAATATACCGCCCGTCTTAACGGCACTTCTAAATGTGCGTCCGTAGCTCAGTTGGTTAGAGCGCTGCCTTGACATGGCAGAGGTCGGTAGTTCGAGTCTACTCGGACGCACCATTTGAAAATCCCTCTCAAGTCTTCTAAATTCAATACTTTCAGCACGTTAAACTTTTCACCTAGAAGTTGACTAATGCATGACTCATTCGGGCATCATACTGGTAGCGTCAGCGGCACTTTTCTGGGGGTTGTCGGGCGGAATTGCCGGCGTTCTCATCAACAATGACTGGGATGCCCTGTTAATCTCTTTCTACCGCGGCGCAATTGGATTAGTATTTGTGCTTATTTGGCTGGCACTGAGGCCTCGCTACAGCGGTCTGGCCAATAGCCGGTTATGGTTATGGTCCGTCATTGCAGGACTGGGTGTAGCCGGTAACTTCGGTTTTTACTTCTTTAGTATTTCCGAAAGCAACGTTGCGGTTGCGGCAACCCTTATGTATTGCGCGCCAATATTTGTTTACCTGATTTCTTTTGCGCTCAAGCTGGAAAGCCCAACGCTCGTAAAATGGGCAGCAATTGCGTTAGTTATGGTAGGTGTTGTGCTGCTGACCCGAGTTTATCAAATGGAAGGGAACAGCATTACCCTGCTGGGTGTGGCAACGGGGTTACTCTCAGGACTGTCCCTGGCTCTTTTTATCTTCGGCTTTAAGTACGCCACTCAGCACGGCAGCCCGCAGGCCATTCTTACCATTGCTTTTTTAACCCTTGTTGTGGCGCTGGGTGTTCTGATAGATCCGGCAGAAGCAGCTCAGGTGCCGGGTTCGCTCGACTGGCCCCTATTTGCCATTATTGGGGTGCTTGGCGGCGGTGCATCCTTTATTTTGTATCTTATTGGTTTACGAAGAACACCACCGGCCTTAGCCTCTATTGTGGCCACAATAGAACCCGTCACGGCTTCGCTTTTCGGCGTAATTGTTTTAGGTGAAATACTGGCTTACTCACAAGTATTAGGCATGCTGCTTATTCTTGTCACTGTCACTGCTTTGGGTGTTTATTCCGGTAAAGAGTCATCTGATTAAACGGATTATCGCACTACCTTTTGCCTAAAGCCTGTTACAATACACCAAGAAACTTAAACCGAAAGTAGCCTCTTAATGCCTGACCAGACTCCAGCAAACACATCCGAAATTACTCAATTTAATCAGCTAGACTTAGCGCCAGCCTTAATCTCCAGACTGAATGAAATTGGTTATGAACAAATGACGCCAGTTCAGTCATTAAGCTTGCCAGTTATTCTGGATAATGCGGATGCGGTTGTACGGGCCAATACCGGTTCAGGAAAAACAACGGCTTTTGCGCTGGCTCTGCTGTCCAAGTTAAATACTAAAAGCTTTGCCCCACAAGCGTTAGTGCTTTGCCCTACACGCGAATTAGCTCATCAAGTTGCCGAAGAAGTTCGTAACTTAGCTAAATCTATGACGAACATAAAGGTATTAACCCTATGTGGTGGAGAGCCAAGCCGCATCCAGACCAGTTCCCTTGAGCATGGCGCTCATGTACTGGTTGGGACTCCCGGGCGTGTACTTGACCACCTTGAGCAACGAAATGTTGATTTGTCCGCGCTGAACACCTTCGTTCTCGACGAGGCTGACCGTATGCTCGAGATGGGGTTTCAGGAGAGCCTGAGCGCTATTGTTAAGCACATTCCTAAAGCGCGACAAACCCTGTTATTTAGTGCGACTTATCCAAAGAATATCGCGGCTTTGGCTGAGCAGGTAACAGCCAAAGCGACCAATATTAATGCGATTGAGGAAGCAGCAAGACCCAGGATTAAACAACACTTTTATGCAATGAACAACGAAGACAGCGCACAGCTGGTTATGAGCCTGTTAACTGAACATCAGCCAGAGAACGCTCTTGTTTTTTGCAACACAAAGAACGAAGTTAAGGACATACTCAGTACGCTGCAGGCAAATAAATTCAGCGTGTTAGCTTTGCACGGAGAGCTTGAACAAAAAGACCGTGATCAGGCAATTATACAATTCAGTAACGGCAGTGTGCGGGTACTTGTAGCAACCGATGTCGCTTCTCGCGGGTTAGATATTGCTGAACTCGACTTGGTTGTTAATGTTCATATGGCTCACGATTTAGATACCCATACCCACCGTATAGGCCGTACCGGCCGTGCCGGAAAAGAAGGTATGGCTATAACCTTAGTTTCCGCACAGGACGACTATAAAATGCGACTGCTGGAAGACACTTTCGCCGAGCCCATTCAGGTACAACCTGCACCAAACTTACCTGGCATTAAACCTCTGAAAGCGACTATGACAACGCTGCAAATAAGCGGCGGAAAGAAAGATAAATTAAGACCAGGTGACATTGTCGGAGCACTAACCAGAGACGATGTTCTGAGTGCAGACGATATTGGAAAAATAAAGCTGGAAAGTACGTTTGGTTTTGTTGCCGTACATTCTCGTTTGGCAAAACACGCTTTAGGTCTTATTGGTAACAATAAGATAAAGGGTAAGAAGTTTCGCGCAAAACTGCTTTAAATAATTCAGAGAATAAATAAAAAAACGGTGGCATTTTACCGCCACCGTTTTCACTTCTACTTTCCTGAGCTCAGCTTTTATTTCAGATCAAAACGATCTAGCTGCATGACTTTAGTCCATGCCTGAACAAAATCACCGACAAACTTCTGGTCTGCATCGCTCATTGCATAAACTTCTGCAACAGCACGCAATTCAGAGTTCGAACCAAAAATCAGGTCAACCGGCGTTGCTGTATATTTCTGCTCTCCGGTTTTACGGTCGTAACCTTCGTAGATAGCTTCATTGTCCGATGACTGCTTCCATTCGTTATCCATGCTTAGCAGGTTAACGAAAAAGTCATTACTTAATGTACCCGGCTTGTCAGTAAACACACCATGGTCACTGCCATCATAGTTAGCATCTAAAGTACGCAAACCACCGACTAATACGGTCATTTCCGGCACGGTTAAGGTTAACTGGTCAGCTTTATCGACCATGTGCTGAGCCGGCGGCACTCGGTTACCTTCAGCATAATAGTTGCGGAAGGCATCGGCTTTAGGTTCAAGGAAAGAAAACGAATTAACGTCGGTCATTTCCTGAGACGCGTCAGTGCGGCCCGGCTCAAACGGAACGGTCACATCATAGCCAGCGTCTTTCGCTGCTTTTTCAATAGCCGCTGCACCACCAAGAACAATAACGTCAGCTAACGACACTTGCTTGTCGCCTGATAACTCATCATTAAAGTCTTCCTGAACACCCTTCAATGTATTTAGCGCTTTCTTAAGTTCAGTTGGGTTATTCGCTTCCCAACTCACCTGAGGCTCTAATGCAATACGAGCGCCATTAGCACCACCACGCATGTCAGTACCGCGGAAGCTTGATGCCGATGCCCAGGCTGTGCGCACTAACTGAGGGACAGAAAGACCAGACTTCAGAATTACCGCTTTAAGCTGCTCAATTTCACCATCGTTAATCAGCTCAAAGTCCACTTCAGGGATAGGATCTTGCCATAGAAGATCTTCCTGCGGAGCCATATCGCCAAGATAACGCTGCTTAGGACCCATATCACGGTGCGTCAGCTTGAACCAGGCTTTGGCAAAGGCCAATTCAAACTCTTTAGGGTCTTCGTGGAAGCGCTTAGCGATTTTACGATACTCAGGGTCCTCTTTTAGCGAAAGGTCCGTCGTAAACATAATAGGTGCATGACGTTTGCCTTCAACATGCGCGTCCGGCACCAGCTCTGACGCCTGACCGTCAACAGGGATCCACTGAATAGCGCCGGCAGGACTCTTTGTCTGTTCCCACTCAAAACCAAACAAGTTATCCAGGTACTGAGTTGTCCATGCGGTTGGATTCACTGACCACGCACCTTCTAAACCACTGGTGATGGTGTCTTCAGCATTGCCCTTGCCACATTTGTTTTTCCAGCCCAGACCTTGCTCTTCAACGCCTGCGGCGGCAGGTTCTGCACCTAAGCAGTCTTCTGGCTTGTGTGCGCCGTGCGCCTTACCAAAGGTGTGTCCGCCGGCAATTAAGGCGACCGTTTCTTCGTCGTTCATTGCCATACGGCCAAAGGTGTCGCGTATATCTTTTGCTGCCAATAACGGGTCAGGTTTACCGTTTGGTCCTTCAGGGTTAACGTAAATTAAGCCCATCTGAACAGCTGCCAGAGGGTTTTCAAGTTCACGATCACCTGAGTAACGTTCGCCACCGCCTAACCATTCTTTTTCAGGCCCCCAGTAAACAATGTCGGGTTCCCATGCATCTTCGCGTCCACCGGCAAAACCGAAGGTTTCAAAGCCCATCGATTCAAGCGCAACGTTACCGGTTAACACCATTAAATCAGCCCAGGAAATATTCTTTCCATACTTCTGCTTAACCGGCCACAATAGGCGGCGCGCTTTATCCAGACTGACATTATCCGGCCAGCTGTTCAAAGGTTCAAAACGTTGCTGAGCGCCTGCGGCACCACCACGGCCGTCCTGAACCCGATAAGTTCCGGCTCCGTGCCAGGCCATACGAATAAAGAAAGGACCATAATGTCCGTAGTCGGCAGGCCACCAGTCCTGATCCGATGTCATTAGTTCTTCAATGTCTTTTTTGACTTGCTCTAGATCAAGCTGACTGAAAGCCTCAGCGTAATCAAAATCATCGCCATAAGGGTCTGACTCCGGGCTGTGTTGACGTAGAGGCTCTAAATTTAGCTTATTTGGCCACCAAAACTCGTTCGACTTAGGCTCAGGAGAATTCACCTCGTAAGATGAGTTTTCCTGGGCATTGGCAACACCTGATCCCACTGAAAGCGATATCGCAATCGCTACAGTAGAAAGTAAAGGTACTGTTTTATTAAACATGATTAATTACCCTTTTTGTTAGACACAGTAAGTGCGCTAGTAATATAGACTAAACGCGGTGTTTTGGGGGGCTCAGATAGATTCGAAAAATAGATTGAGCTAATCGAATAGTCAGCTTTAACGGCAAGAGTGATTTGAAAAATGTTAAGAAAGGTTAAAGATTAAGGTAAAAACGAAGAACCGCATATATACCTATTACAGAGTCATTTGTTAATACGGTGTGGGTTTTATCATGATTAAATACAAACAAAACTACTTAACACTCTGCTTGTGTACTGCCTTGACGTCTTTTGCCTTTTCCGCGCAAATCTCTGCAACTCCCCTTCAGCAGGAAGAAAATGAAACAGACGAAGAGTCTATGGAAAAAATTACCGTTATTGGTAGCAACATCAGCGGCGCTCAGGCAGCCGGAAGGCTTCCTGTTACTACCCTGAATGCGGACGACATAACCAATACCGGCGCGGTAACCGGAGACGAACTGCTCCGCTCTATTCCCCAAATTGGCGACATTAGCTTTAATAACGAACGGGCAATTGGTGGTGTTAACGACGCCCGTGGCGATGTCGCCTCAATTAACTTACGAGGTATAGGGACCGGTAATACCTTGACCTTACTGAACGGCCGTCGACTGGTTCTTCATCCGGGCACCCAGACTGAAAATTTCGTGCCTGTCACTACTGTCAATTCAAATACCCTGCCGGTTTCTGGTTTAAGACGGCTGGAAGTGCTTCGGGACGGTGCTTCCGCTCTTTACGGGACTGATGCTGTAGCCGGTGTCGTAAATTATGTTTTAAAAAAGGACACCACTCAAAGCCAGTTAAAACTCAATGCGGGAAATGCCGCTGGTACCTCAATGCAGCAATACTTGGTCAGTGGTTCTACCGGGCTGTTCTTTAACGATGATAAAAGCCATTTAAGTCTCTCTTTCGCTTACTACACCCGCGACGAGATAGGCGCTAACGAACGTTCCTACTCAGCCAGCGAAGACCGTCGCTTTAATGACAGAATACCGGACGAGTTTATAGGCGACACACAACTGGATAACCGCTCATTGTCCAGCCCCTGGGCCATTTTTGACGGTGAAAACATCGGCCGCTTTCATATACGCCCGGAATCTATGGGTGAATGCTTCCAGAGCTTATCCGACGATGTATGTGCCGCCGAAGGTTCTATCCCAAGAGACATGCGCTATGACTCGGCTCTTGAGGATCAGAGCATGACCTCTGCAATTGATCGAGCGAATTTGTTTGCTTATTTTACCCACAAACTTTCACCGGGTCTGGAGTTTTTCGGCGAAGCTTTATATTACGAAGCCATCTCGAAGCGTCGGCGAGAACAAAACGCTAACTTAACCGCACAGCGTTTTACCATAAGTGAAGACGCTGCATACAACCCTTTTGGCGAAACCGTCACTCTGCGTAACATCCGTCCAATGGATGTTGGCCCCAGAAGGATTGAAGTCGAAGACTCAAGTTACCGCGTGCTGGGAGGATTAAAGGGTTACTCAAATCAATGGGAGTGGGAATCAGCCTTGCTTTATTCCCGGGCTGACACTCTGGATACCGGATACAACAGAATTCGGGTTAGTGCACTGCAACAAGCGATTAACTCAACCAATATCGACGAAGCTTATAACCCTTTTATTGGTGGAGATCCAAATAATTTAAATAGCGGAACCTCAGTCTATAATTCACCGGAGGTGATAGCCGGACTGACCGAAGACATTACTCGTGACAGCTCTACCGAGCTTGCTCTTTGGGACTTTAAACTGTCCAATCCCGCATTGGCAAACTGGTATGCCGGAGATATAGGCATTGCCACCGGTGTTGAGTATCGTTACGAATCTTACGCTGATGATCGTCACCCCCTACTTGATGGTTCTAATCCATTTTACGATCAAATTACCGGCGAGCTTATGACAAACTCGGACGTACTGGGTAGCAGCTCAACGCCCGATGCTGAAGGAAGTCGCAATGTTTTTTCGGCCTACGCCGAACTCTTAGTCCCCTTGCATCAAACCTTCGATATGCAGTTAGCATTTCGTTATGAGAAGTTTTCTGATGTAGGCAGCGTCACCAAGCCAAAAATCGCGCTTAGCTGGTTGCCTGCTGAATGGCTGCAGCTGCGTGCGTCCTATTCCGGCGGTTTCCGCGCGCCTAACCTGCCTCAGGTCGTTGAGGAAAGCGTCTCCCGCACCAATACCAGAACCGATCCGGTAATCGACGATCGCTATGGGATAACTGAAGTTCGGGGCGGTAATAGTGAGCTGACTCCTGAAGACGATGAGATTTATAACTTTGGTATTGCGGTTACACCTTTTGATAACTTCCTTATTACGATAGACCGCTGGACCATTGAGCAAGAAGGTGTTGTTGGAATTTTAAACAGCCAGACTCATCTACTTTACGACTCCCTGTTACGCTCACAAGGCGAATCTAACCCTGCAGTTATACGCAACGACGACTTAGAAGTGGTTTACGTCAATAACCAATACGATAACTTAGAGGTTCGTGAAATTTCAGGGACAGATATAAGTATGAGCTACGAAGTAAATACGGAAGCACTAGGACGGTTTAACCTGTCTGTAAATGCCGCTCATTTGCGTAAATTTATGCAAACACCTGACCCAATAAGTGCCATTGTTTTAGAGGCACAAGAAAACGGTAACCCTGCGGTGCCCATTGACATACCGGTGGTTGGCGCCGGTGACTTAAGACAGATGAACGGTAACCCCAAATGGCGTTCCTTTGCTCAGCTTAACTGGGATTTAGGGAACTGGGGCGCAGGCATTCGGGTCAACTATATTGATGACTTTTATGAAACAAGCGTAACAACATCTTCAGGTGAAATGATGCCAATTGATAGCTGGACAACAATGGATATCTACCTTGATTACCACTTTAGTCAGAAGTCACTTGATGGCTTAAGCCTGCGGCTAGGCGCACGTAACCTTGCAAATAAAAAGCCCCCAATTGCAGATGAAAGCTTTGGTTACTTTTCCGATGTTCACTCGAACCGTGGGCGCTATACATACGCAACCTTATCATGGGCATTTTAGGAGAGTAGATGCTTTCACTGGCCAGTGTCGCGTTATTTAGTCAGTTATCGCTTCAACAACCTGAGGAAGTAGACAGAGAGCCGAAGGACTGCTCTTTTGAGAAAGTCGACTTTACAACCAACTTCGCTGTTGGTCGTTTGCACCATTGTGAGAAAACTGGTGACAATCAATACAGTCTGTACCTTGAACCAGAAAGAGAGAAAATTAATCCTAGTCCTTGGTATGCCTTTGCCGTCGAGAACCTGACTGAAGAGAGTCAAACCATTGATATCACACTGGTCGCCAGTGAAGGGGTATCTCGTTATAAGCCTAAACGCAGCGCAGGAGACGATATGTGGCACCCCATTCCCTTTTCGGAAGGTGATGGCTGGCTTCAGTTTGAACTGACACTATCGGCGCAAACAAAAGAACTTATCGCCGGGCAGGAGATCATCGATAACGTCCATTACATTGAGTGGCTTAGTAGCTTAATTAAAGAGCCACAACAATCGGAAGTTATTTCTCTGGGGGTTTCTAGTGAAGGCCGCAACTTAGCGGCCTTAGAACACAAAGTGAAATCCAGCGACAAGTGGATAATACTTATTGGCCGACAACACCCGCCAGAGGTTACTGGTGCACTTGCCCTGCTCCATTTTGGCGAGCTTTTATTCAGCGACGAAGCTTACGTGGTTAAGTTTCGTCAAAAGTACAATATATTACTGGTTCCTAACATGAACCCGGACGGCGTCTATCATGGCAACTGGCGGTTAACGGCAGCTGGCATCGATATGAACCGCGACTGGAACAACCAAACGCTTCCGGAAACCCAAGCCTTAACCAACTACCTTGAAAAGCTCGTAGAAGACGGTGGTCAAATAGAATTTGCGATAGACTTTCACTCCACTCACCGTAATGTCTTTTACACTATGCCTAAAGACTATGAGTCGCCAAGTGGTGTTCCTTTAAGAAACCCACAACGAGTTTATGACTGGATTGAAGAGATAGCCGAAATGGTCGATTCAGTGGAACTCGAATATCAACCGGGTGACCATCCTGAAAGCGGTGTTTTTAAACAATTTATCGCTGATGAGTTCGCCGCTCACGCCGTCACCTATGAAGTCAGTGACAGCGAAGACCGAAATAACATTAAAAGAGTTGCGGAAGCCGCTCTCATTTCCCTGGTGAACCGCCTAGATTAAAGGTTTCGTAAAGTTCATTGCTGCCTGTCGTTGGTGTCGCTATTTTTTAACGCAGGGTAGCCAATTGGTTATCCCTGCTTAGCGACTCACAACAAAGGAAGTATTATGAAGAAAACATTAATTGCAATTGCATTGATTGGAACTTCAACTAGCGCATTAGCGGACTCTCCTAACTGGAATAAGCTTCAGGCGTCGTACATTGACACCGATATCGAAACGCCTATTGACGAAGATATCTCAATGGACGGATATGCCGTATCGGGGTCACTATCGCTGAATGAGTCCATTTTTATCTTGGCTAACTTCGACTCTGTTGGCGATGAATCGGAGTTCGGGGATGTCGACTTAGACTCGCTTAACGCCGGTATCGGGTTCAATCATGGCATCACAGAGTCCACCGATATTTTCGCAACCGTTACCTACGAAAAGCTTGAACTTGTAGGCTCTGTTGACGACATCGGCTCTGAGTCATTTGATGAATCTGGATACGGTGCCGGACTAGGTGTTCGCTCGATGTTGACAGATTTTCTTGAGTTGTCAGTAAAAGCTGATTACCTGGACATTGATGACGAAAATGCCATTCGTTACGATGCTTCAGCGTTCTTTCATTTGACTGAAAACCTGTCTCTTGGGGTTGGCTATAAACTCTACGACCTCGATGAAATTGACCAGGACATTGATACTGTCGCCGCAACAGTCCGGTACAGTTTTTAATACCAGGATTGTTCCCCTAAACACTGACGTGCGGCTCGATGCAGCGCACGTCAGTATCCTTCCTAATTAAATTTATTTCTCTAATCTATTATTTTTACAGCGAAAAATCGATCTAACTTTGAGAAATCTGCGTAGCTCTCTATACTCTAGTAATGAATTTAGAATAAATGTTTAAATTCAAGGCGGTAAAATGCCTACTTCTATAAAGGGGAGAGCTAATGTCCAAAAAAGAAGAAGAAGTGCTCCGCGGAGATAAAGATCTCGAGCGTGAGCGTAAAGCTAACGACCCAATGATTCCCGATGGTGAAGTCAATCCAATCAATACCGATTATCAAGTAGGACAAGACAACGTCGTTATGAAAGTAGGACCTTTTGGCCTCGACTTTCATAACCGTGTGTTTGCTATTTCCGGGTTGGCAATTGTTGCCTTTGTCGTTATAACCTTAATGTTCCAGAATCAGGCAGAGCCTGTATTTACCAGCACCAAAGACTGGCTAACCTCCAACCTTGACTGGTTCTTTATTGGAGCGGCCAATATATTTGTAATCCTGTGTTTGTTTCTCATCTTTTCTCCACTCGGTAATGTCCGTCTGGGGGGAACCGAGGCCAGCCCCGATTTTTCTTATTTAGGTTGGTTTTCAATGCTATTCGCTGCCGGTATGGGTATCGGACTCATGTTTTATGGTGTTTCCGAGCCAATAACTCACTTCAGTACCGCCCTGGGGGGTACTGAAACAAATGCGGACGGTATACGCACAGATTGGGCACCTCTTGGTGGTGCTGGTGGCGATGAAGCCGCAGCTATGAGGCTAGGTATGGCCGCTACGATTTTCCACTGGGCACTGCACCCATGGGCAATCTATGCGGTATTAGCGCTGGGACTCGCTTTATTCTCTTTCAATAAAGGGTTACCGCTTACTATTCGCTCAATTTTCTACCCTATTTTGGGTGAGCGCGTATGGGGCTGGCCAGGTCATGTCATCGACATTATAGCAATACTGGCAACCTTGTTTGGTCTTGCGACCTCTCTGGGGTTAGGAGCATCTCAAGCTGCAGCCGGGCTGAACTTCTTATTCGGATGGGCTGAAGGCGACACCACTGAAGTTCTCCTTGTTATCGGCATAACCGCTATTGCCTTGGTTTCAGTACTCGCAGGACTCGAAGCCGGAGTACAGCGACTGTCACAAGTGAACATGTCGCTTGCAGCACTTCTGATGCTGTTTGTGATCATTGTTGGCCCTACAGTAGCCATTCTGACCGGCTTTGTTGATAATCTGTACAATTACGTGGTGAACCTCCCGGCATTATCAAACCCTGTTGGTCGTGAAGACTTAAACTATTCACAAGGCTGGACATCCTTCTACTGGGCGTGGTGGATTGCCTGGTCACCCTTTGTCGGTATGTTCATTGCGCGAGTATCGCGCGGGCGTACCGTGCGTGAGTTCTTAATTTCAGTGTTACTCATACCGTCGTTGGCTTGCGTATTCTGGATGACGGTATTCGGTACAGCCGCCATTGAACAATTTATCGGTGGGGCCGAAAAAATTGCCAGCGAAGATCTTTCGTTACAATTGTTCGTTATGCTAGAAGGCCTACCATGGACAGGCATTACCTCATTCGTGGGTATTATCCTTGTTATGGTTTTCTTCATTACCTCCTCTGATTCCGGTTCACTGGTTATCGATACCATCAGTGCCGGCGGTAAAGTCGAAGCGCCAGTACCTCAGCGTATCTTCTGGTGTACCTTTGAAGGGTTAGTTGCAATTGCCCTGATACTGGGCGGAGGTTTAGTTGCACTACAAGCCATGGCCGTTTCAGCGGGCTTACCTTTCACTCTTGTTCTGCTGGCGGCGTGTGTCGCTGTTATTCAGGGCTTGCGCTCTGAACCGAGAGTTGGTAAAACCACAAAATAACCTACCACGAGCGACACCTCTGGGTGTCGCTCACTTTCTAAGGTGCTTATATGGAAGCTGAGCACGTCGAAATACTGAATTTCTTACGCAAATATTCTCCATTTAATGAGTTACCGGAAGAAGAGCTTCAATTAGCCGCTAAGAACACGTCAGTAGCATACTTCAAAGCAAAGACTCAGATATTAGAGTTTAATCAGCATATCGACTCTCTGCATGTCGTCAGAAGTGGGTCTATTGAGACCTACCACAAAGACGGTTCGCTGTTTAACCGGCTGGACGAAGGCGGTTTTTTCGGTGAAGCAGGTTTACTTCGTAAAGGCCGTGTCCGCTTTCCGGTCAGAACCATTGAAGACACATTACTTTACTACATTCCGGGCGAGCTCTTTAATCGCTTTTATGACGAATACGACTCTTTTGCCGACGCGGTGGAGGTTGAAGAACAACGCCGTGTTAGCCATGCGGTAAAAGAACACGAGAACCGCAACCGCACATTATCAGCCCGCGTCGAAACGTTAATTACACGCGAGCCTGTGGCCATCGACAAAAACGCATCAATACGTGAAGCCGCTGGTTTAATGACCGATGAGAAAGTATCGTCATTGCTTATTTACGACGGCGAAAAACAAGACAAACCTGTTGGCATAATCACCGACAAAGACTTGCGTAAACGTGTACTCGCCGTAGACAGAGATGCTTCCAGTCCGGTCTCTGACATCATGTCTGAAAATTTGATTTTTATTCAGCATAACAACCGCGTTTTTGAAGCGTTTTTAACCATGCTACGTACCAACCTGCATCACTTACCGGTGCTACGTCAGCAGAAAGTGGTCGGCGTTATTGCTTTGTCTGACGTCGCACGACATGAATCGCAAAGTAGCTTATATGTTGTTTCCAGCATTTTTAAGCAAACCAGCATTGAAGAGCTCTCGCAGCTGGTGCCTGACGTGCATAAAAGCTTTGTGCGTATGGTGGAAGAAGACGCCAACTCACGCATTATTGGCTCGGCCATGGCTACTATTGGACGCAGCTTCAAACAGCGCCTATTAGAGTTAGCCGAAGAAAAATACGGACCGCCGCCGGTTCCTTACTGCTTTCTGGCGCTGGGCTCCATGGCTCGCGACGAACAAACCGTTGTAACAGATCAGGACAATGCCATGGTGCTGGATGACAGTTTTGATCCCAAACTACACGATGAATATTTTCTTAATATCGCGCAGTTTGTTTCCGATGGCCTGAATGCCTGCGGTTATACCTACTGCACTGGCGATATTATGGCAACAAACCCAAACTGGCGGCAGCCTCTCTCTAAATGGAAGCATTACTTTACCGACTGGATAGATAACCCATCGCCCGAAAAGTTACTGCAGTCCTCCATATTTTTTGACCTGGACGGTGTGGGTGGTGAAACCCGTTTTGCTAAAGAGCTGAATCAACTTATTCGCAAAAAGGCACCAAAAAACAAACGATTCCTAGGCTCTATGGCTCGTAATGCATTGAATCGAACACCGCCTTTAGGCTTTTTTAAAGACTTTGTGATGGAAAAAGACGGCAAGCATCGTGACAGTATCAATACGAAGCGCCGTGGCACCGGTCCGGTTGCTGACTTAATTCGGGTACATGCTCTGGCCATTGGTGCGCAACGACAGAATTCCTTTGCGCGGTTAGAGGAAATAATTGAGGCCAACGTTCTGCCGAAAGGTCGCGGCCCTGATTTACGCGACGCGCTTGAACTCATTTCTATGGTGCGAATTCGTCACCAGGCTTTAGCATTAGAAGCTGGGGATCCCCCCGATAACAATGTCGCACCGGAAGACTTATCAGATTTTGAGCGTAAAAACTTAAAGGACGCTTTTCAAATTCTTAGCAACGCGCAGAAATACCTGCGTTATAAGTACTCCGGAGGCTGATAATGTTGTATCTGCCACCAGATGCTGAGAATAAACAACAGAAAAGCACCATAGACTGGCCAAAACGTTTTCAGGAACTGGCCAAAACAGCCAAATACCCTGCCCTGAAAAAATACTATGAGGCGGGTATAGCTAGTAGCAGCTCTCCTATTAGCCATGTCCCTATGGTCGCAGTCGACTTTGAGACCACCGGGATGAATCCCGATAAACATGGCATTATTAGCATTGCTGTTATACCCATGACGCTTGACCGAATCCACATGAGTCAGGCAAAGCAATGGATTGTTAAGCCCCGAAGGCTACTAACCAATGAGTCAATTACCATTCACGGTATAACACACAGTGCCATTGAACGAGCTCCCGATTTTTCCGAAATTATCGAGCCCTTATTAGAAGCCGTAGCCGGAAAGGTTTGGGTGGTGCATTACAACGGTATAGAGCGCCCGTTTCTACAAGGTGCCTTTAAAGAGCGCCTAAAAGAAAGCATTCATTTCCCGGTTATCGACACAATGGAAATTGAAGCGCGCTTTCATCGCCAGAAACGCAGTTTATGGGACAAGTTAACTGGTAAAGAGCGGGTGTCTATTCGTTTAAGTGATAGCAGAGATCGCTATAACCTGCCCTTCTATGCACCGCACGACGCTATGACTGACGCTCTTGCCTGCGGTGAGCTCCTGCAAGCACAAGTTGCTCACCACTTTTCAGCTGAAAAGCCTATTGGAGATATTTGGTTGCCTTAACTTCCAAACAGGAAGCTGTAATCTCTGTTACTAATGTTTGAGTCATAAGTTTACGTAAAAGTACTGGCATGTGCCTTTAATTCATGGCAGGTTTTAATGACTCATATAATTAAAATTAAACATTATCTAATGGTCTAAAAATGAAAAATATTCTTTTTCTTACGTCAATTGCCGTCGCAAGCTTTGCACCCTTTATCAGTTCTGCCCAGGTAGTAAAGCCTGCTCCACGCGTTAGTACTCAAGCTCAGGCTGAGTTTTTTGCGGCAATTAACGAGCACTGTGGCAACTCATACGCTGGCGAAATAACGGTTGATACCCCTGCAAGTGAGGGCTTTGAAGGCCCGTTGATTATGCATGTGCGCAAGTGCGGTGATACTAAAATTGAAATTCCGTTTCACGTTGGGGACAACCATTCACGTACCTGGATTTTAACGCAAACAGGGTCTGGTATTAGTCTTAAACATGATCATCGCAAGCAAGATGGCAACTATGATCCTTTAACCATGTACGGTGGTCATACTGTTGATAAGGGTCACCCGACAGCTCAATCTTTCCCTGCTGATGCTTACTCAAAAGAACTATTTATTGAACTGGGAGTACCGCAGTCGAATACCAACATTTGGCAAATGTATATCCACGATGACACATTTACCTATCGTTTAATTCGCGAAGGCAGAGAGTTTCGGGTTGATTTTGACTTAACAGAAACCGTTGATACGCCCCCAACACCCTGGGGCTATGCTGATTAATCTGAGTTTCTATCGCTCCAATGAGTATTTTCATTGTCGCGCTCTTCTTTTTCCATGAGCACTAAAGTGAGATAAATCTTAGTAGGCAGCGATAAAATAACGCCAATGGCGTTCATCGCTGCCCCTAAAATATACCCACGAAAGCCAATGTCATCATTGCCGAAGGTAACAACCAACACCACGTGACCTAATAATATTAGGCTGATGCCGGTAATCATAGCGGCTTTGAGCAGTTTGGCCTGCGTGGCGTCGTTCATTTACAGTACGTCACCAGGAATGCGAACCTTTCCTTCCATTAAGACCCGCGCGCTGCGGCTCATAATGGCTTTAATAGCAGTCCATTGACCATTCACTTGTTTACATTCAGCACCGACTTGCAAGGTACCCGACGGGTGACCAAAGTTCACCATAGTACGGTCTTTGCCACCTGCAGCTAAGTTTACGGTAGTACCAGGAATTGCCGCGGCAGTGCCGATAGCAACAGCAGCGGTTCCCATCATGGCGTGATGCAATTTTCCCATCGACATAGCCCTTACCAGCAAGTCAACGTCATCGGCCTTAATGACCTTACCACTGGATGCCGTATAGTCTTTCGGCGCTGCGACAAAAGCCACTTTTGGGGTGTGCTGACGGTTAGCCGCTTCGGCAACATCGCTAATTAGCCCCATTTTTACCGCACCATAGGCACGAATGGTTTCAAACCGTTCCAGAGCTTCCGGACTGCCGTTAATGACCTCCTGCAACTCAGTGCCGTCGTATCCAATTTCTTCTGCATTAAGAAAAATGGTCGGAATACCCGCGTTGATCATCGTTGCTTTTAATGTGCCAATGCCAGGAACCTCTAGATCATCAATAAGATTACCGGTCGGAAACATTGACTCACCATCCGCTGATGGATCCATAAACTCCACCGGCACTTCAGCCGCCGGAAAGGTCACACCATCCAGAATAAAGTCACCGGTTTCCTGCACTTCACCATTGACCATAGACACTTTATTGACAATGGTTTTACCAATATTGGCCTGCCAGATACGAACTTCGCACACACCATTTTCAGGTATACGCTCTGCGTCAACTAAACCATTAGCAATAGCAAAAGGCCCTACGGCTGACGATAAATTGCCGCAGTTACCGCTCCAGTCAACAAAAGGCTTATCAATAGATACCTGACCAAACAGGTAGTCTACGTCATGGCCTGGTTGCTCGCTTTTAGAGACTATAACCGTTTTGCTGGTGCTGGAGGTAGCACCACCCATGCCGTCCGTATGCTTAGCATAAGGATCCGGACTGCCGATTACACGCATCAATATAGCGTCACGCACAGCGCCCGGCTGTTGAGCCGGCTCAGGTAAGTCGTGCAGACGAAAGAAAACCCCTTTTGAGGTCCCGCCACGCATATAGGTGGCGGGAATTTTAATTTGTGGTTTATGCATCGTTTTAGAACCCCTTAGCTTGCTTCTGCTTCTAAAAAGTCCTGAGCAAAACGTTGTAATACACCACCGGCTTCATAAATTGATACTTCTTCTTTGGTGTCTAAGCGGCACTGTACCGGCACTTCTTCACTGTCACCATTGGCACGATGAATGACTAAAGTCAGTCTCGATCCGGCTTCCGGCGTACCTTTCACATCAAAGGTTTCAGTACCATCAATATTCAGCGTTTTACGGGTTGTGCCTTCTTCAAACTGCAGCGGCAATACACCCATACCAATTAAGTTGGTACGGTGAATGCGCTCAAAGCCTTCGGCGACAATGACTTCAACACCGGCTAAGCGCACACCTTTTGCAGCCCAGTCGCGTGACGAGCCCTGACCATAATCAGCACCAGCCACAATAATCAACGGCTGTTTGTTCTCCATATAGTGTTCAATGGCTTCCCACATGCGCACGGTTTTGCCTTCCGGCTCAATGCGCGCCAGCGAACCCTGAATGACTTTACCGTCTTCGCCTTTCACCATTTCATTAAACAGTTTCGGGTTAGCAAAGGTCGCGCGCTGTGCTGTTAAATGGTCGCCACGATGCGTTGCGTAAGAGTTAAAATCCTCTTCCGGCACACCCATTTTCGCCAAATATTCACCGGCGGCACTGTCAGCCATAATAGCGTTTGACGGTGACAAGTGGTCAGTGGTGATATTGTCGCCCAGCACCGCTAACGGACGCATACCTTTCATGGTGCGCTCTGCAGCTAATGCGCCTTCCCAATATGGCGGACGGCGAATATAGGTAGTTTGTGGGCGCCAGTCGTACAACGGGTTGTTCTTCTCACCGTAGTCAACTGACAGGTCAAACATCGGGTCATAAACCTTACGGAATTGCTCAGGTTTAACGCTCTGTTTCACAATGGCATCAATCTCTTCATCGCTTGGCCAAATGTCTTTCAGCGTTACCGGATTACCGTCCGGGTCAATGCCCAATACGTCTTTCTCAATATCAAAGCGAATAGTACCCGCTATGGCGTAGGCTACGACCAATGGTGGAGACGCCAGGAACGCCTGCTTAGCATAAGGATGAATACGACCGTCAAAGTTACGGTTACCGGATAGTACCGCCGTAGAGAATAAATCGCGGTCAATAATTTCCTGCTGTATTTTCGGATCCAACGAACCACTCATACCGTTACAGGTAGTACAGGCAAAGGCTACTACGCCAAAACCTAAATCTTCCAGTTCAGGCAACAGTTCAGCTTCTTCCAAATACATTTTGACCGTCTTAGACCCTGGAGCCAGCGATGATTTTACCCATGGCTTACGGGTTAAGCCCAGTTTATTGGCGTTGCGGGCAATTAAGCCGGCCGCAATCATGTTGCGTGGGTTACTGGTATTGGTACAGCTGGTAATGGCTGCGATAATCACCGCGCCGTCAGGCATTTTGCCTTCTTCCGGGTTCTCAATGTGTTTCGCAACACCACGCTCAGATAGCTCCGATGCAGGTAATAGCGAATGCGGGTTCGAAGGCCCGGCCAGGTTACGCTTAACTTTTGACAAATCGAATTTAAGTACCCGACCATACTCCGCAGACTTTAAGCTGTCAGCCCACAACCCGGTTTCTTTGGCAAAGTGTTCAACCAATTCAACCTGGTCATCGTCACGCCCGGTCAGCTTCAGATAATCAATGGTCTGATCATCAATATAGAACATGGCTGCAGTCGCGCCGTATTCCGGTGTCATATTTGAAATGGTTGCACGGTCGCCTACCGTTAAGGCTTCTGCACCTTCACCATAAAATTCCAGATACGCACCAACAACACGCTCTTTACGCAAAAACTCGGTCATTTCCAACACTAAATCGGTACTGGTAATGCCCGGTTGCAGCTTGCCGCTAAGCTCAACGCCTACAATATCAGGCAAGCGCATGTAAGATGCTCGCCCAAGCATAACGCTTTCCGCTTCCAGACCACCTACGCCCACAGAAATAACACCTAAGGCATCAACCATTGGCGTATGGCTGTCAGTACCCACACAGGTATCAACAAAAGCGACATTGTCGCGAACCTGCACCACCGGAGACATTTTCTCCAAATTTATCTGGTGCATAATGCCGTTGCCAGGAGGAATGACATCAACGTTTTTAAACGCTGTTTTGGTCCAGTTAATAAAGTGAAAACGATCGTCGTTACGACGGTCTTCAATAGCCCGGTTCTTCTCGAAAGCATCTTTATCAAAACCGGCGTGTTCCACGGCTAGTGAATGGTCAACAATCAGCTGCGTAGGAACCACAGGGTTTACTTTGGCAGGGTCACCGCCCTTTTCTGCAATAGCGTCACGGAGGCCGGCTAGATCAACCAGTGCCGTCTGGCCCAGAATATCATGGCAGACAACGCGAGCCGGAAACCAGGGAAAGTCGTGTTCTTTTTTACGGTAAATCAACTGTTCCAGCGACTGCGTCAGGATATCCTGAGGGCAGCGGCGAACTAAGTTTTCAGCTAGTACACGAGAAGTGTATGGCAGGCGCGCATAAGCGCCGGGTTCAATCGCATCCACAGCAGCTTGAGCATCAAAGTACTCGAGCGTGGTACCAGCGAGTTTTTTACGGTATGAAGTCATGAGTTACCACTTATCGTCATCGTTAAACGAAAAAAGGAGCAGTCGATAACTGCTCCTGTACAAATATCAGTTCCAATCGGATTAGCGCTCTTCTAAAGCTGGAACTTTGCGCGGCTCTGGGCCCGTATAATCAGCACTTGGGCGAATAATACGGTTGTTAGCGCGCTGCTCTTTCACATGAGCGGTCCAGCCGGTCACACGTGACATTACAAAGATTGGTGTGAACAGTTTGGTTGGAATGCCCATGTAGTGATAAGCCGAGGCATGGAAGAAGTCCGCGTTCGGGAACAGTTTCTTCTCGTCCCACATGACTTTTTCACAACGCACTGAAACGTCGTATAAGCGGCTATCACCCACTTCTTCAGACAACTTCTTAGACCAGGCTTTAATCACATCGTTACGCGGGTCAAAGTCACGGTAAATGGCGTGGCCAAAGCCCATGATTTTCTCTTTGCGTTCAAGCATGCCTTTCAGCTTCTGCTCAGCATCATCAGCATCTTTCATGCCTTCAATCAGCTCCATTGCCGCTTCGTTTGCACCGCCATGAAGTGGGCCGCGTAATGAGCCAATAGCGCCGGTTACACAAGAGTGAATATCTGACAAGGTTGACGCACAAACACGAGCCGTAAAGGTTGATGCATTAAACTCGTGCTCAGCATACAGAATTAATGATGTATTCATTACTGCCGCATGCAGCTCTGAAGGCGCTTTATCGTGTAGTAACCGCAGGAAGTGTGCGCCAATAGACTCTTCTTCAGAATCAGTATCAATACGAACACCGTCATGAGTAAAGCGGTACCAGTACAGTACAATACCCGGGAAAGTCGCGAGCATGCGTTCAATGTGATCATCCGCTTCATCAAAGCTTTCTTCGGTTTCCAGGTTCCCCAGCATAGAACAGCCGGTACGCATAACGTCCATTGGGTGCGCTGATTTTGGAATACGCTCAAGTACGTCTTTAACTTCCTGAGGTAAGGTGCGCAGTGACTTCAAACGCTTTTTATAGTCTTCTAACTGCTGTTTATTGGGCAGTTCGCCTTTCGCTAAAAGGTAAGCCACTTCTTCAAAACTGACTTTTTCCGCCAGTTCAGAAATATCATAACCACGGTAGGTTAAACCTGAGCCGCTTTTACCAACAGTACATAGCGCCGTTTCTCCGGCTGACTGTCCGCGCAAACCTGCGCCGCTTAGTTTCTTCTCTGCCATAATGTTGTTCCCTTCTTAATTTTACAAAGTCTTTTGTATTCGATATTTCACCTGACGTGAACGTCAGACTACGTCGTATTATTTCTTAAATAACTGGTCTAATTTTTCTTCAAAATCGTGATAGTTCAAAAAGTTATATAACTCTGAGCGAGTCTGCATGTCATCTACAACGGCTTTCTGATCACCGTTCTCTAAAATACTATTGTAGACGTTCAATGCGGCTTTGTTCATTGCCCGGAAAGCACTCAGAGGGTAAAGAACAATTTCCACCCCAACATCGGCCAATTCCTGTTTATTAAACAATGGGGTCGCACCGAATTCAGTGATATTCGCCAGAACCGGCACGTTCAGCGCTTCGGTGAAAGCTTTATACTGGTCAAGTGTATGGACAGCTTCTGCAAAAATGGCATCAGCACCAGCATCCACACAGGCCTGAGCACGTTCAATAGCGGCTTCCAGTCCTTGTTGTTGTAGTGCGTCGGTACGCGCCATAATCAAAAACTGGTCATCAATACGCGCATCAACCGCCGCTTTAACGCGGTCAACCATTTCTTCCTGAGTGACAATTTCTTTGTTTGGACGGTGTCCGCAGCGCTTCTGAGCTACCTGGTCTTCAATATGCATCCCGGCAGCACCGGCACGCGTCATTTCCTGAACGGTACGGGCAATGTTAAATGCTCCGCCCCAACCAGTGTCAGCATCAACTAACAGAGGGAGATCGGTTGCTGCAGTAATACGACGAATGTCTTCACAAACATCATTCAACGACGTCATGCCTAAGTCAGGCAAACCAAAAGACGCATTCGCCACACCGGCACCAGACAGGTAAAGCGCTTTATGCCCAACCTTTTCTGCCATCATTGCTGTGTAGGCGTTAATGGTGCCAACAATCTGTAAAGGATTTTCGTCGGCAATAGCTTGGCGCAACTTAGCACCTGGGCTTGTCATATGAGTCATGATGTTTCCTTTTGTGTTTGTAACCGTAATTCAATATTCTTACGAGACGCGCCAATATGGCGGCGCATTAGCAGATCAGCCAATTCACCATCGCGGTTAGCAATAGCGTTAATAATGGCTTTGTGTTCATCGAAGGCGCGCGAAACTCTTGGACCATTCATTCCCATTTGTACTCGATACATACGGACAAGATAGTAGAGTTCGTCGCAAAGCATATTAATTAAATACTGATTTTTACTGCCGAGTATAATGCGATAGTGGAAATCTAAATCACCGGCTTCCTGATAGTAACTTTCACCTTCACGAACCCGCTGAGTTTCCAGGTGCTTATCGAGTAATTGCCGTAACTCATCAATTTCGTTCTCCGGCATTTGTTCTGCCGCTAAACGACAAGCCAGACCTTCCAGCTCTTCGCGTATTTGATACAACGAAATTAAGCCTTCCGTTGACAAGGTAACCACTCTGGCACCAGCGTTCGGAATTCGTTCAATAAGATGGCAGCGCTCAAGTCTGGCTAAAGCTTCACGCAATGGCGCTCGGCTAACATTAAAACGTCTAGCCAGCTCAGGTTCACTAATTTTTGAGCCTGCTGCTATATCCCCTTCCACAATAGCCCGCTGTATTTCAAACAGAACTCGGTCTGAAGAGGTAATGGCTGAACGTTCTAAAGGACTGACTATTTGCATTAATTGTCGACAGTAATTATTGATTGCTCTATTTTCCATGAAAATAACGCTATTAGCAAGCTAACATGAACTAAATTGTCGACAATATTAGTGTGTTGACCTTATCCTCAAAAGTATCCCTTAAGCCGTCAACCTATGGCAGTTCCTGCGTAGAAACAGCTCAAAAACTGAGTATTTCATCGTTTTCGGTTTTATTTATCAGACTTCGCTAGTAAAGTAAGGCCACTTTTTCCGACTTAGACCAAAGTCGAATGAGCCACTAATAACGCTAACTATTTAATATTAAATAACAAAATGGATAACAAGAATGGATCCAACAAAAATAGTCGATAAAGATTCAAGCTTTTTCGGACAGCCAGGGGGTTTACAAACCCTGTTCTTTACCGAAATGTGGGAGCGCATGAGCTACTACGGTATGCGCGCGCTACTCGTTTTATTCATGACCGCCAGTTTGCAAGAAGGCGGCATTGCTCTAACCGTTGCTTCCGCAACCGCTATCTACGGCCTATACACCGGTGCGGTCTATTTCATGGGCCTACCCGGCGGCTGGATTGCTGACCGTTTATTGGGTGGTCAACGTGCTACCTGGTACGGCGGCATTATTATTATGCTGGGACACATTGTCTTAGCCATACCGAGTAAGGCTGGCTTCTTCGTTGGTATGATTTTGGTGGTACTTGGCACGGGTTTATTAAAACCCAACATTACCGCCATGGTTGGTCAGTTATATAGTTCCAACGATGACCGTCGTGATGGTGGTTATACCCTTTATTATATGGGTATCAACATCGGTTCTATCATCGGTTACATCGTTACTGGTTACCTTATGGAAAATGCTGGTTACCATTGGGGCTTTGGGGCCGCAGCTGTCGGTATGGCGTTCGGCCTTATTCAGTACAAGCTGACTAAACCTAAACTTGGCGATGTTGGAGCGAAACCGCCTAAACCTCTGGGTCCTAAAGCAGCAAAACGCAGCTGGGGAGTTATCTGGCTCTTATTAGCTGGTTTAGCGGTTTATACATATTTAGCATTAAATAACTACGTTACTTTGGATCCAACACTGATTGCCGGTAATGTCGCTGTTATTTTCACTGTTATCTTTTTCGTATATTACCTGTCCATATTCCTGTTTGGGAAGTTGACCAGAGATGAAATGAAGCGACTGGGTGCCCTATTTCTGGTCTGTATTGCCTCAACCATGTTCTGGGCAGGCTTCGAGCAGGCAGGTTCATCGTTCAACCTATTTGCTCGCGACTTAACGGATCGCATGGTCGGTGACTTTGAAATTCCTACAACCTGGTTCCAGTCGCTAAACTCGCTCTTCTTAGTCGCGCTGTCACCGTTTTTCGCTGCGCTTTGGATTAATCTCAGCAAACGCATGATCAATCCATCGTACGGTTTTAAAAGCGCGATTGGCCTTATCATTATGGCGACCGGCTTCATTGTGATGTTCTTTGCGTCGCAAGCGGCGGCTAGCGGCTTAAAAGTAGCACCTTACTGGTTGGTTGCAGTGTACTTTATTCACACCGTTGGTGAGCTTTGCTTAAGCCCGGTAGCACTAAGTGCGGTCAGTAAACTATCGCCTAAGCGCATGGCCGGACAGTTAATGGGCGTTTTCGTTCTGACTTATGCCATGGGTAATGTGATTGCGGGTCTTCTGGCAGGTGGTCTTGACCCGGAAAACCCACAGGCAATGCCTGAGCTTTACTGGACCATTTTTGTGTTCGGTGTGAGCGTTGGTGCGGTTGTATTCGTATTAGCTCTGTTTACCCGTAAATGGGAAAAGCTGGCGCCGGACGATGGCGAAGACGAGCACCCGGGTGCAGTTATCGATGCCAACGAGCCCGTTGGTAAGCCTTAATTCACTTCTTTGTGAAAAGCTGATAGAAAGGGACCTTCGGGTCCCTTTTTTATTATCGGTCGCACTTATGCTAAAACAAATTATTTTACTGGTTAGTCTCACCTTTGGCGCGGTATTTTCTACCAACGTATTTGCAGATACTATAAGCCCACTCCCCCTTAAGCAGCGTGCAGAAGTTGTTGATGAGCTTCTTCAGCAGCGCGTGCAAAAACTGCTCCCGGAGCTAATGCGAAAAGCTGACATAGATATGTGGGTATTGATAAGTCGCGAGTACAACGAGGACCCGGTACTTAAAACCTTTCTGCCCAGCGACTGGTTGTCAGCCAGACGAAGAACGGTTCTTGTTATCCATGACCCGGGCAAGGGTGACAGTTTGGAGACCTTAGCAATAGCCCGCTACGACGTTGGCGAGGTGTTTAAAAGCGCATGGAACCCGGAACAACAGCCAGACCAATGGAAGCGTCTGGCTCAAATTATTGCAGAGCGTAACCCAGCCTCTATCGCAATTAATCAATCGAAAGATTTCGCTCAGGCCGACGGCATTACAGCCACGGATAAAGAGCTTTTTATGGCTGCTTTACCCGATAACCTAGACAGTAAAATTGTGAGTGCTGAACCGCTTGCTGTTTCCTGGCTTGAAAAGCGAACAGAAGCAGAACTGCCCTATTATCGTGATGCCGTTAAGCTTGCTCACCAAATTATCGCTGAAGGTTTCTCTAGCAAAGTGATCTCGGTTGGTGAAACGACCACAGAAGATCTTCAATGGTGGTTCCGTGAACGTGCGGCACAAGAGAACCTGCCGGTTTGGTTCCATCCTTCCGTGAGTGTACAACGTATCAATGACCCTCAACCAGGGCACCCGCGTTCAACAGGCGTCACCATACAACGCGGCGACTTATTGCATATAGACTTTGGCATTACCTACCTGCGTTTAAACACCGATACTCAACAACATGCCTATGTTTTAAAAAAAGGCGAGTCAGACGCACCTGATACCCTAAAACAGGCATTAGCTAATGCCAATCAACTACAAGATATTTTGACAGCCCAGTTTGAAGAGACACGTTCTGGCAACGAAATATTACTTGCAGCGTTAGAGCAAGCTAAGGACAAAGGCCTGGAGCCTATGATTTATACCCACCCAATTGGGTATTACGGCCATGGTTCAGGCCCTACCATTGGTATGTGGGATAAACAGCACGCTATACCAGGAGGGGGAGAATACCCATTATTCTCCAATACGGCCTATTCTATCGAGCTTAATAACAAAACCACATTCGAGGATAAAACCATCACCATCATGCTGGAAGAGGATGCATTTTTTGATGGTGACGGTGTTAGCTACTTAAACGGCAGACAGCAGTCCTTTCATCTTATCGACTAGGCTTTTCTGACACATAAATAGTAATGTGCCCGGCGGCTACAACGGTGCCGTCGCTGCGCTTAGCTTCTACCGATATGGGTTGATCGCCCGGTTGCCAGGTGGACTCTGAGCTTGTTGCTTCTATGGTCACATCGCTATCGGTTTTGGCCAAATACTGCACATTCATACCTTTCGGCAGCCAACGCAGATGCTTTGGAATAGAAGCTTCAGCTAATGCTCCCATCGCCATTTCCATTCCGTTGCATACCGCAATGGCGTGCACCGTACCAATATGGTTCTGGACTGCTTTTCGTTTCTTAAACGTCAGCTGACAAAGGTTAGGCTTTAATTCAGTAATAAGCGGCTTAATCGTTTTAAAATAAGGCGCTTTTCGGGCAAACATTGCCGAAAAAACCTGACGTCCAAAAGGCAATTTTAGGCAACGTTCGTACAAATTAATAAGGTAGTTGCTACTGGCCAAAATCATGACTCCACATAGATGGGTAACAATTTGTCGATATAAAAAAAGCAGGCCGAAGCCTGCTTCTTACACTTATCGCCTAATTTATAATGTGTAAATTATAAGCTGGCAAGCGTTTCATTTAATACGGAACAAGGGCGCATTGCTGCTGATACCTTATCGGTATTTGGCTGATAGTAACCACCAATGTCTACTTTAACGCCCTGAACCTTGTTCAGTTCATCGATAATGACCTGCTCGTTACCAGACAGCTTTTCAGACAGCTTGCTGAAACGCTCTTTAAGTTCAGCATCGTCGTTCTGGTTCGCCAGCGCTTCTGCCCAGTACATTGCCAGGTAGAAGTGTGAGCCACGATTGTCTATCTCACCCACTTTACGTGACGGTGATTTGTTCTCTTCCAGGAACTTAGCCGTTGCGACATCCAGGCTATCTGCCAGAATTTGCGCGCGGTTGTTATCAAAGGTACGGCTTAGGTGCTCAAGAGACGCAGCTAACGCCAAAAACTCACCTAAAGAGTCCCAACGTAAGTGATTCTCTTCAACAAACTGCTGCACGTGTTTAGGCGCTGAACCGCCGGCACCAGTTTCAAACAAACCACCACCGTTCATTAACGGAACAATTGACAGCATTTTCGCTGACGTGCCCAGTTCCAGAATTGGGAACAAGTCCGTCAGGTAGTCACGCAGTACGTTACCGGTAACAGAAATGGTGTCCTTGCCTTCTTTAACACGCTGTAGCGTGTGGCGAGTCGCTTCAACCGGCGCCATGATCTGAATGTCCAGACCATCGGTGTCGTGTTCTTTCAGGTACTCTTCCACTTTCTTAATTAACTGAGCGTCGTGAGCGCGGTTGCTGTCTAACCAAAATACTGCAGGCATACCGCTTAAGCGTGAACGGTTAACCGCCAGCTTAACCCAGTCACGAATCGGTGCGTCTTTTACCTGACACATGCGCCAGATATCACCTTCTTCAACGTGGTGTTCGAACACAACATCGCCGGCTTTGTTAAATACTTTTACTGCACCCTTTGCCGGAATTTCAAAGGTCTTGTCGTGAGAGCCATACTCTTCAGCTTTTTGCGCCATTAGGCCAACGTTAGGTACGGTACCCATAGTTGCCGGATCAAAGGCGCCATTTTCTCTACAGAAATTAATGGTTTCCTGGTAAACACCTGCGTAGCTACGATCCGGGATCATTGCTTTAGCATCTTGTCGGCTGTCGTTCTTATCCCACATTTTTCCAGAATCACGAATCATTGCCGGCATTGATGCGTCAATAATGATGTCACTTGGTACGTGTAGGTTTGTAATGCCCTTATGCGAGTTAACCATTGCCAGTTCCGGCTGTTTTGAATAAACCGCTTCCAGGTCTGATTCAATTTCAGCACGCTTGTCTGAACCAATTTTTTCCAGCTTGTTGTACAGGTCACCAATACCGTTACTTGCGTCAAACTCAATATCTTTCATAACGTCAGCGTGTTTTTCCAATACATCTTTATAGAAAACACGAACCGCATGACCAAACATAATTGGGTCAGAGACTTTCATCATGGTGGCTTTTAAGTGCAGTGACAATAATACGCCCTGCTCTTTAGCCGCTGCAGTTTCTTTCTCAAAGAACGCCTGCAGTTGCTTTTTACTCATCGTTGCAGCGTCAACTACTTCGCCTGCCAGTACGGGTACCGATTCCTTCAGTACTTTTTGCTCACCGTTGCTCTCAAAAACAATTTTAAATGTGTCATCGGCCGAAGAGGTTACCGATTTCTCGCTGCTGTAGAAATCGCCGTCGTTCATGTGCGCAACGTGTGATTTAGAATCCTTAGACCACTCACCCATACGGTGCGGGTGTTTCTTCGCGTAATTTTTTACAGCGCTTGGTGCGCGACGATCAGAGTTACCTTCACGTAATACCGGGTTAACCGCACTGCCCTTTACTTTGTCATAACGAGCACGAACGTCTTTTTCTTCATCCGTTTGTGGGTCAAACGGGAAGTCAGGCAGCTTATAACCTTGTTCCTGAAGCTCTTTGATGCAAGCTGTCATTTGCGGGATAGATGCACTGATGTTTGGCAGCTTAATAATGTTTGCTTCCGCTGTCTTCGCCATTTCACCCAGTTCAGCTAAAGCATCTGACTGACGTTGTTCTTCGCTCAGGTACTCCGGAAACTGCGAAATAATACGACCAGCTAAAGAAATATCACGAGTTTCAACTGAAACACCAGCTGCCTTAGTAAATGCTTCAATAAAAGGCAGAAACGAATAGGTAGCAAGGCGCGGCGCCTCGTCCGTTTCAGTATAAATAATCTTTGCTTTATCAGTCGACATAGTCATTCCTATTTATTGGACCAAAGTAAAAATCTATTAGCTTACTTATGTAATTTTGTGGCGCAGATTATAGAGGATCTGGCTCTGAATTACCATTCACCCGTGTTTTCCATAGAGGCCCACGGCTCTTGTGGCGGCAAGTTATCACCTTTTTGCAGCAGCTCTATTGAGATATTATCCGGCGAGCGTACAAAGGCCATGTGCCCGTCTCTCGGAGGCCGGTTAATAATGACGCCGTTATCCATCAGTTTTTGGCACAACTCATAAATATTCTCGACTCGAAACGCTAAATGCCCAAAGTTACGGCCACCGCTATAAGTTTCCGGGTCCCAGTTGTAGGTCAACTCCATCATCGGCGCCTGTTCTTTTTTAGCGCGCTCAACGTCATCCGGTGCAGCTAAAAAGACTAAAGTGAAACGGCCTTTTTCTACCTCCTTCCGTTTAACTTCCTGCAATCCCAATAAATCACAATAGAAATTCAAAGATTGTTTTAAGTCGTGCACCCGCACCATGGTGTGTAAATATTGCACTTTCTATCTCCTTCCTGCTCAATAAGGGCTTCAGCACCTCGTTCAATAAGGTCGAAACAGCGTCCAAATTCTTCCGGCCTTCCAAAATACGGGACTGGCACCGGCAATGGTTCATCACTGTTTTCTATTTTTCTTACCTTTCCTTGATTTAAGTTAAAGATACATTTAATATGCATTTATTAGATACATTAGGAATGTCTCTTATGAAACCACGTAAACTATTACAAACCTCTAACACTTCTATGGTGGTGTTTTTATTACTTTCAATCGTCGTTTTTTATCTGGCCTGGTTCCAGGAAGAAAACTTACCTTTGATGCTGTTAGTTTTCTTGCATTTGTCACAGGTAATCTTAGCCGGTTTGTTCAAAGTGGCTTATGTATTTAGATTGATAGCGCAGAATCAATTAGGGGAAGAACTCAGATAAACTGGTTGGTCAGTTTTTTTCGCTCACGCCAGTCAGGAAGAAACTCATCCATGAGTGCGTAAAAGCGCGCGTTATGATAACGCTCAAACAGGTGTGTTAGTTCATGAACCACTACGTACTCAAGGCACTCGACCGGTTTTTTAACCAGTTCCAGGTTCAGCCATATCTTTTTGCTGCCTATATTGCAGGTACCCCAGCGGGTTTTCATCGCCCTGATACCGAAACCGCTGCTGTAAACTCCCATTCGCGGTTGCCAGATACCCAGTAAGGCTTCAACTTCGCGGGTAATTTGGTCCCGGTACCAACGATCCAGAACCTGTTTACGCTGAACTGCATCGTAATGTGGCAGAGAAACCAGTTGCAGTTTATTATCCTTCAAGCTAACCGAGGCACCACGCTTTTTAAGTGCAATATCCAGTGTGTACACTTTTCCCCAGAACTTATGCTCTTCACCTGAAACAAACTGAAGTTCTGGCTGTACCGGTTGCATCGCAATTCTTTCCCGTTGCTTTATCAACCAGTCATGACGCTCAAACAACCAGCTTTCAATCTCATTCAACGAGCACTGCTTAGGAGCCGAAACTTCAACATCACCCGAGGGCGCACGCACCCTTAAGTACATATTCTTAATCCGCTTACTCTTAACCGTAACGGGAATATCGTTAATGAGCAGCTTTGCGCTGTATAAACTTTTACCTTCTTTCGGCATCTTGCTGAGCCACTATCAGTTGCTTTAATTCCCGAATTTCCTGCTGTAAATCAGTTATAGAAGGTTCTTTATCTCCGAGTTCTTGAGCCTCATTTTCCTGGCCAAGCTCAACCTTACGACCCTCTTTATCCATGACGTTAATCACAATACCTATAACCATGTTTAAAAACGCAAAAGCAGTCAGGAAAATAAAAGTCATATAGTAAATCCAGCTCCAACCATAAACTTCCATGGTTTCATACTGAATATCCGTCCAGTCTTCAAAGGTCATCACCCTGAACAGCGTAAGCATTGAAGTGGCAATGTTATCCCATAAGAACGGGTTGATGTCGGCGAACAAGTAGCTACCAACTGCCGCATAAATATAGAAGATAATAAACATCAGCAGTACAACGTAACCCATCTGGGGAAGCGCTTTTAGCAAGGAGTTTATTAAGGTTCTAAGCTCAGGAATAATGGATATCATCCTAAGTACTCGGAAAATACGGACCAAGCGCGCCAGCAAGGCAAGTTCAGAGTCATTGATTGGAATAAGACTGACCAATACGACCAGGGTATCAAACACATTCCAGCCATCTTTAAAAAAGGCTTTTTTATTGTCTTCGGCAATAAAACGAATGGTAATTTCAATTAGAAAAAACAGCGTTATAAAAAGGTCTAAACCATACGTCAGGCTATTAGCAAAAGCGGGTAACTCGTAGGTTTTAGCGCCAATTTCCAAAGCCGAAATAATGATAACGGCAACCACCAGAGCTTCAAAAATCTTGTTACTTTTAAGCTGAAACAACTGCTTTTTAATGTTTTCGTACATAAATTAACGACTCAGAAGAATAGTAAGTACAAGACAACCGCCAGGACTAAACGGTAGATAACGTAGGGCCACATACCGAACGCGTTAAGCCACTTCAGGAAAAAGTGAATAGCGGTAATGGCAGTTAGAAACGACACAACGCCTCCAACCAGAAAACCCAACCAATCGACGGCAATGGACTCTGAGGCTATGGTTAATAGCTTAACCAGCGCAGCAGCAGCAGTAATTGGAATGGCCATAAAAAATGAGAACTTTGAAGCTGACTCTCGGTTTAACCCTAAAAACAAACCCGCGGTTATGGTAGCGCCTGAACGCGAAGTGCCCGGAATCAGTGCTAAAGCTTGGGCAAGTCCAACAATAATCGCATCTTTAAAACCAATGTCCTGCAAGGTTCTGCTGCCGCGGGCGAAGCGATCGGCAACCGCTAAAAGCACAGCGAAAACAACCGTGGTAGTGATGATAACCCCCACAGCTCTTAGCGCAGTGTCTATGTAATCCAGTAGCAGTATACCCGCAATACAAGCAGGTATAGTTCCAACAACAACAGCCCAGCCTAAGCGACTTTGTCCGACATGTTGGCGAGCAGCGATAGAACGAAGGCCATCGACAAAGAGTTCAGTGACATCTTTGCGAAAATAGAGAATGACAGCAAGCAAAGTACCGACATGAACGGCGAGATCAAAGCCTACACCTTGATCTTCCCAGCCAGTAAGTATTGGCATCAAAATTAAATGAGCAGAACTGGATATTGGAAGAAACTCGGTTATCCCCTGGATAATGCCAAGGATGATCGATTGTAAGAAATCCATTAAAAATGCTCGCCTTCATTCTGCTCAAATAGAAAGCGAGCATTATAGTCAGTTTCGTCGCTAGAACGAAAGTAAGATTAAGTGATTAAGCGCCACATTTACCTTCGCCGCACTTACCTTCACCACATTTTCCTTCTTCAGACTTTTCTGATTTTTCACCTTTTCTCTCGGCCTTTTCTTTCTTCATTTCTTCGCCGCACTTACCTTCACCGCATTTTCCTTCACCACACTTGCCTTCTTTGGCCTTTTCCTTTCTCTCTTTCATTTCTTCTTTGGATTTTTCTTTCATTTTCTCTTCGCCACATTTTCCTTCACCGCATTTCATTTCTTGTGGTTGAGAAACCTCATAGCCCGAAGAAAGCTCCGTTGCTTCAAAAGGGTTTGCCTGAGCAGCGCCCATGCTCATTGCTGAAGCTACAGATAAGGCCGAAGTAATAGCCAGAGTTTTTGATGTCAGTTGTTTCATAATAATTACCTAAATTTGTTTGTTGGGGTCTCTTTAACTGTAGTTTATTTTTACAATAAATAGACAGTTATTTACATATTATTAACTCAATATTCTATCATGCAAGGTTCGGATCACATTCTCACCCTCACTGTCTTCTACCAGAAAGCAAAGGTTATGCTCGCTCGCTCCCTGGCAAATCAAACGCACAGCATAGTCATTCACTGTGTTAAAAGTGAGTTGGCTAATATGAGCATCTCGTCCAATGCCGTTTCCAATAATAGCCACCAGCGATAACCCCGTTTCAATTTCTACGCGGCAAAACTGCTCAAGCTCCTCTAAAGCAGCAGCCGGTAATAAGGCTTGTCCATTTGCAATACTTCCGCCTTCGTCCAGCGTCAGCGCAATGCTGACTTCTGAGGTTGTGACCAAATCCACACTGACATTATAGCGCGCCAGTATCTCAAAAAGCCGTGCCAGAAAACCACTCGCATGCAGCATACTCAAACTATGAACGGTCACTAAAGTCTGATTCCGGCGAAGTGCAACCGCTCTTACGTCAGGCCGGGTTGTAGGGGTTGCGGATATATACGTACCACCGGCTGCTGCATTCTGGCTACTGCCAATGAATACCCGAATTGCATTTTTAATAGCAGGTGCCAGACTGGATGGGTGCAGGATTTTAGCTCCAAAAGTCGCTAACTCTGCCGCTTCTGAGAAACTCATTTCGGCTATCGCCCGGGCGCTGGAACAGATTCTTGGGTCTGTTGTATAAATTCCCGCAACGTCCGTCCAAATTTGTAAATCCGTTGCATTAAAACCTGCGGCTAGCAATGCGGCGCTATAATCGCTTCCCCCGCGACCTAAAGTCGTTGTCTGGGTTTTATCATCTGAGCCAATAAACCCCTGAGTTACCCACACACACCCGGACTCGAGCTTCTGCTTCTGCTCAAGACAATGTGACTTAGTTGAAACTTCATCCGGCTGCGCCCGGCCAAAAGCGCTGTTTGTTTTCAGCAGTTGCCGCGCATCCAACGTATCCGATAACAAGCCTTGTTCATTTAGAACGCAAGAAAACAAAAGACTCGAGCAACGCTCACCAAAGCTTAATAACTCATCCCGCCAGGCGGCCCAGTTTGCTATTGCTTTTTGACAGTGAGACTCCAGTTCATCATGTAACTGAGACAAGGATAGTTCCAGAGCACCGGAGCTCTTCAGTTTTTGCTGAATAGAGGCATGAATAGTATAAATTTCATTTCGCAGAGATTCTGTTTGCTTACCCTGTTTATCAGCTATTTCTGCCAGCCGATTCGTGACTCCGGCGCAGGCACTAACAACGACCAGACGAATAGAGGGGTTATTCTGAACAATTTGGGCACAGCGTAGCATTGAAGGATAGTCGGCAACGCTCGTACCTCCGAACTTAGCAACAGTAAAAGACACAGTTTTCTCCTGAACATAACAACATAAGTGTTCGGAGAACTCAGGTTTTGCAGAGTAAGTGGCGAGATTAACTTAATAGCCAATAGGCAAATGCAAACACCAGAAGCTCTCCACCCTGAAGGTGACAGTTGTGGGTGTTCAAACCCTGCAACCGGCAACATTGCCGCCAAATGACTATGCTACCTCGGCGTAATACCCCTCCCCTTCGACTCAAATCCGGCTTTGGCAACCTAAGTTCGAAAGTTCCTGGTGTACGCACCTCTTCTTTGTGCAAATTAGACCACGCCCGACAAAGCGTGGTCAATTTATTTACTCACTAAGACTGCTTTAGCGAGTCCATATCAATTACAAATCGATACTTCACATCACCTTTTTTCATCCGTACAAAGGCATCGTTGATGTTCTGGATATCCAGCATTTCAACATCGCAATGAATAGAGTGTTCGGCACAGAAGTCGAGCATTTCCTGTGTTTCAGGAATGCCACCAATTAAGGAGCCAGCAAGTACCCGGCGTTTCATCACCAGCGCTCCGGCTTGTAATGCAGGGTCAACCGGCTCTAACAGACCCACTAGAATGTGCGTACCATCGACTTTCAAACAGTTAATGTACGGATTGAGATCATGCTGTACCGGCACGGTATCCAGTAAAAAATCGAAGGTCTCTGCTGCCGCTTCCATTTGTTTATCATCAGTTGAGATAATCACATGATCTGCGCCTTGCTTTTTAGCTTCGGACACTTTGCTTTCTGAGCGCGTAAAAATAGTGACTTCAGCTCCCATGGCTTTAGCAAATTTAACGCCCATATGTCCCAGGCCACCCATGCCGATGACACCTACCTTGTGCCCTTTTTGCACACCAAAGTGGCGCAATGGTGAATAGGTTGTAATACCGGCACACAGAAGTGGCGCGGCTTTTGCCGGATCCAGTTTTTCTGACACCCGCACTACAAAGCGGTCACTGACGACTATCTTCTCTGAGTAACCACCATAAGTAATGCTTTTATCGTGCAAGTCTTCTCCGTTATAGGTTGGTACCATCCCGTTAAGGCAATATTGCTCCAGACCCTTTTCACAAGAAGAGCACTCGCGGCACGAGTCAACCATACAGCCAACACCAACAGTGTCTCCCACACTGAAGTCCTTAACATTATCGCCTACGGCCGTGACTTTACCGATTATCTCATGACCGGGCACAACTGGGTAAATGGTGCCACCCCAATCGTTTTCGGCGTAATGAATGTCCGTGTGACAAACGCCACAATAGGTAATCTCTATTGCAACATCATCAGCACGCAGCTCACGTCGTTCAATAGCATGAGGCGCCAATTCAGAAGTTTCAGATTGTGCAGCGTAGGCTTTTGTCATTTATTACTCCGTTAAATTATTGTATCTAAGTATTGTACTCGTTAACTTATATTTTAGATTGCCGGCTTTTGAGTTATTGCAACCCGTGCGGCGACAACATACCATCCAATAATATTGTTTAAAAAATAGATGACTTATGAAGTACACACTGTTTTTGTTGCTGACTGCATTCTTTTGCCTTAATTCACCCGGGATAACCGCTGCGGTTAATTCAGGCGGCACTAATAATGAGCAAAGCCCACTAACCGATTATTTAATTCGACACTGGGAAACGCGTGATGGATTACCCCACAACTCGGTTAATGAACTCATTCAGGATAATAAAGGCTACCTTTGGTTAGCAACCTGGCAAGGGCCTGCCCGCTTTAATGGTCGTCGTTTCGATATCTACGATAATTTACGAGAAACCGGTTTACCTGATATAGGCATGTATACCGCAGCCTACAGCCATTGCGATGGCAGCATTTATGTGGCCGGTAGCCGGGGCGGAATTGCTCGTTTCTATGATGGACACTGGGAAGCACTTGAATCCACTCCACCTTTTGTAAACCACTTATTTACTGATGATAACTGCAACCTTTGGGTCTCAACTTCAGAGCTTGGCTTGCTCGTTTATAAAAACAATCAACGCACCGCACAATTTACGACTAACCATGGTCTGAATTCCATGTTTGTCTATGAGTCGCTGGTCGACAGCCAGGGCAACTTGTGGGCAGCCACCAATAAAGGGCTTCAGGTAAAAAAAGTTGGTCAGGCTCGCTTTGAAACTATTACTGCCATTCCGGAGCGGTTAGTCACCGCCCTACTTGAACTGCAAAACGGTACTTTACTGGTAGGCACGGAAAATGGGTTGTATCAGCAAAAGGTAAATACCGAGTTCGAGCGTACACTTCCCGAAATTGACAGAAGAATCAGTACCCTGTTTCAGTCACCTGACAAGCAACTTTGGCTGGGAACCTATCGGGACGGGCTCATTCGCATTAGCGATAAATACGGTATAGAAATTTTCGATACCAGCGAAGGTCTGCCTAATAATCATGTATTGGATATTATTCAAGACAGAGAAGGCAGCTTTTGGGTCTCAACTCACGGTGGACTGGTTCAGTTCAGAGATGCACTTTTTTCGACTTATACAAAAAAAGACGGGCTTACAGGTAACTATATCAGAGCCTTAGCAGAAAGTGACAAAAGTGAAATCATCGTTGGTTCCAGCAATGGTGTTTCAGTTGTAGACGAAACGGGAGTTTCTGCCCTGGCTCCCGACACCCCATTAAACGAGCAGTCGGTATTGTCACTGGCGTATGATGATACGCAACAACTCCACATCGGAACATACACTGACGGCCTTTATATTTGGGACGGAGAGAGAATTGTCCGGCACTTTGACACTAATAACTTATTAAAAGCGGACGAAATTCGTCAAATTGAGCTTGACCCTAAACTGGGGAAATTCCTGGCTACACCTTTGGGCATTACGCATTTGTACCAAAACTCCGAAGGGCAATGGGTATCCCAACATATTTCTCAAGAAGATGGTTTAACCAATAATTATACGACCTCGTTACATCTCGATAAAACAGGCAGGCTTTGGGCTGGTTCAGCGCGTGGTGTGGTTAGTATTAATATCGTCGCTAAAAATGATGCATTCGATTACCAAATCACTCCTGTTAACTTAACCGAACTGAACAATGCCGAACTGGCTTTTCATGTTACCGAGCATTCTGGTTACCTATGGATGGCAACCGATCGCGGACTTATTGCTCATAACCTTAGTAAGAACACTTGGAAAATTTTCAACCGTGACCAAGGCTTGCCCTTTGATAACTTTATGTCCGTGACTTTCGACGGCAATGGTAATCTCTGGCTGGGTTCAAACCGTGGCCCAGTGATGATTGAACATGATTCTTTTACTAAAGTCTTAGCAGGACAGGCAGACAAACTTAATGTTCAGCGCTTCAGTGAAGTCGACGGTCTTGAGAGCGCTCAAATAAACAGTGGTGGTCCATCCATGCTCCAGGCCCGCGATGGCAGTATTTGGCTAGCAACCAGCAATGGAGTTTCAGAGGTTGATCCGAAAACGATTACGGAAATTGGCAACCTTCCTCCTGAGGTTAATATTGAGTCAGTAAAAGCCGACGGTGAAACAGTCATCTTCGGAGAGAAACTGAGTGCTGAAACGGACCGAATCGTGTTCGAATTTGTTGCTCCCGGTTATCTTATGGCCGAACAAATTGACTATCAGGTACGCCTGGTTGGCTTTGACGAAAATTGGGTGAATAAAAACTCTCTTAACTCTGCAGAGTACACGACCTTGCCGGCCAACGATTATATCTTTCAGGTTCGGGCCAGGTATCCCGGTGGCCAATGGAGTCAACCCGACTATTTTGCTTTCCGGCAGTCGGCTCATATCTGGATGCAGGCATGGTTTTGGATTGTTGCCTCTTTAGCTGTTGCGCTTTTAGCATTGGTTGGCGTAAAAGCACGCCTTAACCAGCATAACCAGACACGGCTGCGACTGGAAAAAATGGTTAAAGAGAAAACAGCTGACTTAGAGACCATGGCACGGCAGGATCCATTAACGAATCTTGGAAACCGGCGCGCCTTTGATGAACGCCTGCAACATGAGCTGAGTCGCTGCAGACGCGACGGAACCTATTTAAGTTTAGCTATCCTTGATGTCGACTACTTTAAGGATGTCAACGACCATTACTTACATACTGTCGGCGATAAGGTGTTGGTAAGAATCGCGGATGTACTGCGTGATGAGATCAGAGACATTGATTATGTCGCTCGTTGGGGCGGTGAAGAGTTTGCCGTATTAATTACGAACTCTGAGCTTGAAGTCGCTAAGGAAGCCAGTGAACGAATGCGTGAGCGAATAGCTGCAACACCATTCGACGATCTTGTTGAAGACATGAAGATTACCGTTAGTATTGGTGTTGCCAGTAGTTTTCACTATGCTGATCATGCTGGTTTACTCGTTGCAGCTGATCAGGCTCTTTATCAGGCAAAAAGTGCCGGTCGCAACCGAATGGAGTCAAAACCATGAACAAGCATAACTCAATAAACGTTGAAGCTTTTCTTGATAACGACAGCGAAACCTTCAGTTACGTTGTCTTTGATTCGGATGAAAAAGATGCCGTTATTATCGACCCTGTGCTCGACTTTGATTACCCCTCGGGTAAAACCTGTACTAACGGCGCACAACGCATTTTAGACTTTGTTCACACAAACAGTCTAGATGTTGCCTGGATACTGGAAACGCATGCGCACGCTGACCACTTAAGTGCCGCTCCTTTTTTAAAAAAGCAACTTAATGCGCCTATTGCCATCGGCGAGCATATTACGGATGTGCAAAAAATATTTAAGCAGGTCTATAATCTTGAAAAAGAGTTTTTACCTAATGGAGAGCACTTCGATAAACTGTTAAGTGACGGAGAGACCTTTCAGGTGGGGTCAATGAGTTTCCGTGTAATACATACACCAGGCCACACACCTGCTGATATCGCTTACGTTGTGAATGAAAACAAAGTCTTTGTGGGTGATACATTATTTAACCCGGACGTAGGAACTGCTCGCTGTGACTTCCCCGGAGGCAGTGCCAATACTTTGTATCAGTCTATTCAAAAGCTTTTCCAACTGGACGGTACAACGGACGTTTACATTTGCCACGACTACCCTCCCGAGGGGCGCGAGCATCAATGTAAAACCACGATACAAGAACAAAAACAAAACAACATCCATGTCGGCGGACAAGCCAGCGAAGAACAGTTTGTAAAATGGAGAGAAGAGCGCGATACAACACTGGATATGCCGCGACTTATCATTCCTTCCATTCAAGTTAATATTCGTGCGGGTCAAATGCCCCCGGCAGAAAGTAATGGTACTGTTTACCTAAAAGTCCCTTTGAACCGTTTATAACTGCAAGCAGGTACTTAAAATGATGAACAAAACCACTCTCGCTATTTCATTATCACTACTATTGGCTGGTTGTGGCCAGCCACAACAGACGGAAACAGCATCAGACAGTCAAACAAGCTCAGTTAAACAAACCTCTCAAACCGAACAACTCCAGGAGATTTATAAGAACTACTTTGACGAACAACTGAAACTAAACCCGTTATTAGCGACTTATATTGGGGACAATCAATATAATGATGAATTGCCGAACTTCTATTCAGAAGAGCATCTTGAAGAATTACTCGCTTTAGAAAAAAGCTACTTAGAGAAAATTAAAGGCATCAATGCCGAGCAGCTCCCCCGCTCAGAGCGGATCAGTTATGAAATCTTCAAGCGAAACAGGGAACTGGCCATTGAGGGCGCTCAATATCCTGAGCATTTGTTACCTATCAACCAGTTTTATAATATCGCCGGTCGCCTGGCAATGCTTGGCTCTGGCACGTCGGCTCAACCATTCAATACAGCAGAAGACTACCGCGCATGGGCCAGTCGCATGAAGCAAATTCCGCGACTTTTCGAGCAAGCTATTGAGAATATGAAAATTGGCGTTAAACAAGACATTGTCCAGCCGCGCGTTTTAATCGAGAAAGCCATTCCCCAAATTGACGCACAAATTACCGAAGACGTTACGCAAAGCATTTTTTGGCGCCCGGTTAAAGACTTACCTGAGGACATAGCAAGTACAGACGCCGAAGCAATTCGTAAAGAATACCGCGATGTTATCGCCAATACCGTCATGCCTGCTTATCAAAAACTCAGTGATTATCTCAGTAATGAATATTTACCAGAGACTCGTACAGACAGTTTTGGCTTGGGTCAGTTGCCCGGCGGTACTGAGTGGTATGAGTATAGAATTAAGGCTAACACTTCAACTGAGTTAAGCGCTGATCGTATTCACAATATTGGTTTGGATGAAGTTGCCCGTATTCACGGTGAAATGCGCGACATCATGGAGGAAACAAACTTTGAAGGCGACTTACAGGCCTTCTTTGACTTCATGACGAACGACGAACAATTCATTTACGATAGCAGAGACGAAATGGTCGAAGACTACCGGTCCTTGCGAGGTACTGTTGATGAAGTCGTTGGCGAGCTCTTCGATATCTTCCCTCAGGCTGAGTACGAAGTGCGTAAAGTCGAGGAGTTTCGTGAGCAATCGGCAAGTTCAGGTTCCTACCAGGCCGCGCCCACCGATAACTCGCGACCTGCAATTTTCTATCTGAACACTTACGACTTGCCATCGCGTCCAAGTTGGGCAAAAACAGCTCTATTCCTGCACGAGGCAGCGCCGGGTCATCATTTCCAGATATCCATTCAGCAGGAACTGGAAGACTTACCCCGGTTCCGGAAGTTCGGCCGGGAAACTGCCTACACTGAAGGCTGGGGATTATACTCAGAAGCTTTAGGTTACGATATGGGTCTCTACGATGACCCTTACCAGCGTTTCGGACAACTGGCTGCAGAATTGTGGCGCTCTATACGCTTAGTCGTTGATACAGGAATTCACGCTAAAGGCTGGAGTCGTCAACAAGTATTAGATTACATGTATGACAATGCTCCGGTTGCAGAGGCTCGTGCGGTATCAGAGGCCGAGCGCTTTATGGCGTTACCCGGTCAGGCACTGGCCTATAAAATTGGTCAGCTAAAAATTAGCGAACTCCGTCGCGATGCTGAGAGAAAGCTGGGTAATAACTTTGATATTAAAGCTTTCCACCGTGTGGTTCTTGAGGACGGTGCTGTTCCACTTACCGTACTGGAGCGCAAGGTGAAACGTTGGGTTGCTCAGCAACTGTAGTTTAAAGCAAGTGATCAACCGGCAAACGGGCGGTTAACCAGACCGCCAAGCGCCGCCAAATACCGGCCCCCGGCTCTTTATAAAGCCTCAGTGCCGGTATTTTACTTTTATCCAGCCAGTACAGCTTATAAAAACGATTAAGCCTCGCTTCGTAGGTGCGTAGCGGTAATTCATGCTCAAACATTGCGTTAATTCGTTCTGCCATCTCTACCGACTCGATTAACAAGCCTGATTCTGTATTGATCTGAGCTGATCTCGGATCAAAATTAAACGAACCAACAAACACTCTCTTAGCGTCAACGGCTACTGTTTTCGCATGCAGACTTGAGGCTGAGCGCCTAAAATATGGCCTGACATCTTTGCGCAGACGCTTCTCTTCTGTTCGGCGCAACTCAAATAGCTGTACCCCTGACAGTAATAAGCGTCGGCGATGACGCTGGTAACCAGCATGTACTGCCGGCACATCGGTTACTGCTAACGAATTAGTCAGGACCCGAACCTTAACCCCCTGCTCTGACAAATTCTCGAGTTCTTTAACACCAGCGGGTGTCGGGACAAAGTAGGGAGAAACCATCACAATTGAATGCTGCGCTGAGCCCAATGTCTTTGCTAGTTGTTGCGTAACCAGCCGTTGCGGCTTGCTATTCAACTGAGCCTTTAAAGGGTCATCACTGACCACAATGGCAGGCGCTTCATACCAACGCTCGGAGTCTTTGTCCGAAAAATTATTCAAATGTTCGTCCGACAGAACAAACTGCTTTAAATCCTGAAGTTCAGGGCGCTTTTGGAATCCGGACCAAATATCCTCAAATAGTCGTTTCTGATTGCTCGACTTTATTGAACTGACCGGCACCGACAAATGACAATTCCAGTAGTGTTGCCAGTCCTCAAGAAGCTTATTAACAACCTCACCTTTGGCAATAACATCAAGATCGGAAAAGAGTTGACCGGCATGGGTGCCGAAATACTCATTACCAACGTTACGCCCACCTACAATGCCAACTTTTCCATCGACCAGTAAGGCCTTATTGTGCATTCGACGGTTCATTCGCTTAAAGTCGGTAAGCCAGTTAAGCCAGCGCCAACGGCGATGTCTAAACGGGTTAAAGAGTTTAATCGTAAAATTGGTTCGGGAAGATAAATCTCGTAATAGCGGCTCCAACGGTTTGCTGTGTAAATCATCCAACAACAAATCAATGCGCACGCCCCTCTCGGCAGCGTCTAGCAACTCCTTTAGCAGTGTCAGGCCGCTACTATCCGGGCGCCACAAATAGTATTGCAAAGCAATATGGTATTTTGCCTCACGTATTAAACGGACTCTGGCAATAAGCGCCCGATGCGCATCGCTTAGAAACTGAAACTTATTATCGGCAGAGGCCGCCAGTAAAGGAGTCATTTTATGCCACTTATTGCCCGTTCCAGACCGTCAAGAGTCAGCGGGTACATTCTGCCTCCGACTAAATCATTTATCATCCGCACCGACATGTAATACCGCCAATGCTCTTCAGGCTGCGGGTTGAGCCAGGCCACTTTTTCGAAGTGCTGAGTTAAACGGTTCATCCAGGCTTCGCCGGGCTCTTCATTCCAATGTTCAACACTGCCTCCGGGGTATGCAATTTCATACGGACCCATTGTCGCATCTCCGACAAACAGCAACTTGTAGTCCTCGCCATATGTCTGAATTAACTGCTCCGTCGGAATTTGCTCCTGCCGACGTCTGGAGTTCTCGCGCCAGACACCTTCATAAACGCAGTTATGAAAATAGAACAACTCCAAATGCTTAAACTCATTTTTTAACGCCGTGAACAATTGCTCACATTGATAAACATAATCATCCATTGACCCACCAACATCCAGCAACAAAATAATTTTAACCGCATTATGTCGCTCAGACTGCCACTTCAGATCAAGTAAACCACCTTTTTTTGACGTAGCTTCAATGGTGCTTTTTAAGTCAAGTTCGCTAGCCGCGCCAGTGCGCGCAAATTGTCTTAGCTTTCTAAGAGCCATCTGAAAGCCGCGTTGTTCCAGTCTGGCGTTATCATCAAGGTCACGAAACTCGCGTTTATCCCACACCTTGGCCGCACTTCGATTACGATTGCCATCCTGGCCTATTCGAATACCTCCGGGATGGTAACCATAAGCTCCAAAGGGCGATGTTCCTCCGGTACCAATCCATTTCGAGCCTCCCTGGTGACGCTTCTGTTGTTCCTTTAAGCGTTCGTGAAAGGTTTTCATTAACTCATCCAGACTACCAAGTTGCTGTACCTTTTTCTTTTCTTCTTCGCTTAAGTTTCGTTTCAGTGCGTTTTCCAGCCAGTCCTTAGGTATCTTATCGGTCACATCGACCTTAGCAACCTTATCCACATACTCGCTGAACGCACGATCAAACTTGTCATAATGAGACTCGTCCTTGACCAGAATAAGCCGGGACAAATAATAAAACTGCTCGACATCGGCGAAAGCCAAGTTAGCCTTCATTGCGCTGAGCAAATCCAGCCATTCGGTAATGCTGGTTTTAAGCCCATGCCGACGCAGAGTTTGAAAAAAATCGATAAACATAATGCGGTTTAGCGCCGTTGGATGCGAGCGTATTCTGCTAAGCGCTCGACATCCTGTTCATGCTTAAGTAAAGCGCCTGACAGAGGCAGTAAACCGCCTTGTTCGCGGCTTTTTCGTAGCGAATTCGCGTCAATATCTTCAACAAGTAAAAGTCTCAGCCAATCCAGCAGTTCCGAGGTTGAAGGCTTCTTTTTCAATCCGGGAACGTCTCTTAACTCAAAGAAAAGTGCCAAAGCAGTATCAAGTAAGTTCTTATGCAAGTTCGGAAAGTGGACATCAACAATGGCTTTTAACGTGTCACTGTCAGGAAACTGAATGTAATGAAAAAAGCACCGACGTAAAAACGCATCCGGCAGGGCTTTTTCATTATTCGATGTTATAAGCACAATAGGACGTTGCTGCGCTTTTATCTGTTCACCTGTTTCGTAAACATGAAAGGCCATTTGATCCAGTTCGTGCAGTAAGTCATTAGGAAACTCAACATCGGCTTTATCAATTTCATCAATAAGCAGAACTGGACGCTTTTCTGCTGTAAATGCCTGCCAAAGCTTACCAGGACGAATATAATTACTGATATCGTGGACTTTATCACTACCCAGCTGGCTATCACGTAACCGCGATACAGCGTCGTATTCATACAAGCCTTGCTGTGCTTTTGTGGTTGATTTAATAGACCATTGCAGCAGCTCGGTATCTAATGCTCTCGCTAACTCTTCAGCCAGGCGCGTCTTCCCGGTGCCAGGCTCACCTTTTAATAATAACGGCTTTTCTAACGTCACCGCGGCATTGACGGCTGTTGCCAGTTCCTGCGAAACGACATACTGAGAACTGCTACTAAACTCCATTCTTGGATCCCTTAATTCAGTGAAAACTGCGCCTATGGTACAACAGGCATCAAGGGTTGTGCCAATCAGCGAGCTTTTCTGCTCTGCAGCTCAGTAAATCTTTGAAGAACCTTTGCAATATCTGCCTTAACAAATGGTTTGGTGACATAATCATTCATTCCGGCACGCAACGCCTGAGTCCGGGTCTCAGGGTAAGCATCGGCAGTTAAAGCAATAACATAGGGCTGATGGATGTCCATTTCGCGCAGCACCCGAGTTGCTTCCATACCGTCCATATGCGGCATATGAAGGTCCATAAACAATACATCGTAGTTTCTTGCCTGCATCATCTTCAGCGCATTTTGTGCGTCGCTCACCAGCTCAACATTCTGATTCAGAGACAACAGCATCTCCTTTATTATCAGCTGATTTATTTTATTATCATCGACAACCAAAACTTGCACTTTGGGTAAAGGTGGCATCTTCTCAGTCTTTGGTTCATTCGCTCCTGCGATCTGAACCGTCATGGGCAGACAAAGGGTGAAACAAGAACCGTGATCAGGTTTGCTATCAACCTGAATGGTACCGCTCAATAATTGTACAATATTGCGAACAATAGCCAGTCCAAGTCCACTTCCACCTTCCGGCCGGTTAAAGCCATCCTGCTCTTGCTCAAACAGTTGCCATATCCGCTGGGTATCATGGATCCCCTTCCCTGTATCCTGGACTTTTACAACCAGTTCCCCTTCGTTTTTCTTGTTTTCGTAGCCTTGCCAGCTTGCGCTGACAGAAATGGAGCCATTTGTAGTGAACTTTAATGCGTTACTGACCAGGTTACTGACAACCTGCGCCACCCGAGCCTGATCCATCAACACGCTTTCCGGAATGTCTTCGCTAATATCCACAATAAAGTCTAACTCTTTGTCCTTTATCGGTTGCTCAAACAAACGAATAACATGGTGTAATACCCTGACTGGAGAGTGCACTCCTAAAGTCACCTTCAGCTGCCCCTCTTCTGCCCGGGTTAAATCAAGTACGTCGTTCAGTGTGGTCAACAAGTAGTCACCGCTGTTCTTAATAGTGGCAAGCAACTGCTGTTGGTGAGAGTTGAGGTTCGTCGATTCTAACACTGAAGCTATACCCAGTATGCCATGCAGTGGAGTTCTAATTTCATGAGACATATTGGCCAGGAATACATTTTTCGCATGTGCCGCCCTGCGGGCATCGAGTTCCGCTTTTTTCTGTTCAGTCACGTCGGTAACGGTACCCGTGTAACGAATCGCCCGGCCTTCACTATCGCGCTCTATAATCTTTCCCCGATCCAGAACATAAACCCAATGCCCTTCTCTATGTCTTATCCGATGCGTACTCTCGTAAAAGGGGGTAATACCGTCCAGGTGGTCTTTAATGGCTCGCCAAACGCCGTCGTAATCTTCCGGATGCAAACGACTTGACCAGCTTTCTACATTTGCCTCCAGTTCGTTCACCTCCCAACCAAACATATTGGCCCAGCGCTTATTAAAAATTGTGACTCCCGTTTGCGGATTCCATTCCCAGGTGCCCAGCCGCGTTGCGTCTAAAATGAGTTGTAACCGGTTACGTTCCATTTCCAAGGCTATTTGCAACTGTTTACGCTCAGTAATATCGATTAAATAACCATACAGATGGTTAGTGCCATCTTCATGCTGCATTACCACTGTGGTATCGGACACCCAGACATCTTGCCCGTTAACATGCTTTACCCGATAATCCTGATGCGTTATTGAGCCACCGGATTCTTTCCCTAAAAGAACTTCCACCTCATCCATAACGCGTGGAAGGTCATCCTGATGAATCAGATCACGATATTCTATTTCTCGTTTTTCTAATCTTTCCTTCTTATAGCCAAGCAGACTTTCAATGTTGTCAGACACAAAAAGAACCGGCCAGCCAGGAGAGTCCTCCCATACAAATAGGCTTAAGCGGCTGCCCACATTCAGCAGGGCCGCTAAATTTTCATTAGTTACAGGTGTTGTCATCAACTTAGACTCTCTTTAGAGGCTTTACTTCGACCAGTTTGCCGCACTAGCAACTTGGTGTACACTGGCAAAAACAATAACATAAAAACAACGATACTCGGATGACCCAGGCAAACGTCAATGAATGGCAAACAGCGCTACTAAAGCAGGTTGATCAACTCATAGAGTTGGCTAAGACTCGTTTACCTGCCAGACAACAGCCCACCATCCGCGGCCCCGAATACTGGCAGCGTTTTGCTAAACATCACTACGTAAGAGCGGCTGATTTATTGAAGGCCGGAAACGGTTTTGAAGCTGCGAAGCATTTCCGTAGAGCAGCACTTTTTGGTCACAGCAAAGCGATGTTATATTTAGGACAAATGTTTTTGCAAGGTAAAGACTTACCTGAAAGTGTCTTTCACGCCTGCTGCTGGCTAACACTGGCGGATAGAGCCGGAGAGGTTGAGGCGGAGCAAATTATTAATGATTTGCTCCATAAACTGACCGCTAGAGAATTAAACAGCGCCCGTCAATTGGCTGCCGAGCGCTTTGAGCAAATTTGTGAGGCCAGCTTCGACGTCCATGGTCTGTAGCTTAAGGATGCCACAGCTTAGTTTTTTCACGAAGCTTGCCACTGGCTACCCAGTCCTGAAGCTGATCCGCCATGCGTTTGCCCGCATCAACCGCTTTTTCCCAGTAATCGATACGAGTCGCTGCATCCAGACTCGCAAAATCTGTTCTGTCTGGAATTTTGCCGTAAGGTAAAGACTGAATGAAGTCTTCTGATGGTGTAACAAATACTACGTTAGGCCATTTTTTCCCGGTAGTCCGCCGCCAACTCAGACGTTTATCGAACCAACCCGGAATTGCTTCGCGGTGGAAGTGAGGATAAAGCACCAGACCATTAACTTCTGACAAGTCTAAATCGAAATGGTAGTCAGTGATCCCGCCGTCACGGTATGTTCCTGTTGGCGCTCCCGGAATGTCGGTAACACCGTCCAACACCAGAGGAATTGAACCTGTCGCTAACAGAGCCGACTGAAAATTTTCATGGGTCAGCTCAACGTGGTGTGTCGGCAAGTCGCGCCAACCTCGCGAAAAGCTAAGATCCGACTGCGGGTGATGAAAAATAACTCGCTCGTAAAACCGCCCTAACCACCGACGATTTAAGCCATTAGCAAAAGCAGAGCTTAACAAACCCAGCATTTGTTTCTTTGTTTCAGCGGCTGTCCACCCCCGGCATCGAGCAACAATGAAATGATGCCGTACGGCCGACTGACCTAAAATTTCAGTTACTGCCTGCTCGGGAACATACTTGGCCAATAAAGCTTTAGCTTCGCTGGTTATCTCATCCCTGTCAGGTTTCGCGCTGTAAGTCTGGGTTCTGTATAAACGACAGAATAAGTCACTGGCTGCTACTGGGTCCTGCTGCCCAAGCGCCGCGAAACGCCATGCACCGGCAGAAGTCCCTAAGGTATTAAGAGGCTCTTTTTTGTCTTTAAAAAATTCGCCAAACATCCACCGGTCCAGCCCCTGGAGCACAAACCACTTAGGTCCGCCGGAGGCGCCTAATAACAAACCGACATCGTCGGCGGTAAGCCCCTGCTCCTGTATATGCTGATAAGCCGAGGCTCCAGCCTTTATGTCAATCCAATCTGTCATACCACCTTCCCAGGCTTATAGTTGTCGTTTTCTTTCTGCGAGGAACCCCAGCAAGAATAATATTCCAATAGTGCTAACCGCCAGCAAATGAAGCGGAATAAGACTTAACCATCCGGCTAAAACCGGTGTGAACCAAACGGTTAACCAACCATACCCAAAAGCACAAACAAGAATAAAGGCCATTGTACGGAACACAAAGTGCCAGTGGCCCACTTGCCTTTTCACCATACGGTTAACTTCGGCACCATAGATGACCAGCAATGTGGCAATAATCATCATGGCTAACTCGTAAAAATGCGGGCGAATCATTAAGCCCAGATTATTTAGCACATTCTGCATGCTAATACCCCTCTCAAAATCGTCGCCCGAGTATACGAATTTTCTCGAGCGTTCGCATCCCAAGTTTGCCTTTTGCTGTGTTATCCTACGACAATAAAGAGGCTTATTTATAGGACGTTCAATGAAAATCATCTCATTTAATATCAATGGTATACGCGCACGTCTGCACCAGCTGCAAGCGTTAATCGATAAACATCAACCTGATGTCATCGGCCTTCAGGAAACTAAAGTCCACGATGACCAGTTTCCGTTAAAAGACGTAGAGGCAATGGGTTATCACGTCATTTTCCATGGGCAGAAAGGCCACTACGGAGTAGCAATGCTCAGTAAAAAGCCTCTGGAAAACCCTCAGTTTGGCTTTCCTTCTGACGACGAAGACGCCCAGCGCCGAATGATTATGGGTGACTATCAACTTAACGACGGTAGTTATGTGCGCATTTTAAACGGTTATTTTCCTCAGGGAGAAAGTCGCGATCACCCAACCAAATTTCCGGCAAAAGAGAAATTCTATCAGGACTTAATGAGCTATCTGGATAACGACCTCTCTCCTGAGCAGCCCGTTATAGTTATGGGTGACGTGAATATATCCCGCATCGATCTGGACATCGGCATTGGTGAGAACAACAAAAAGCGTTGGTTGAAAACCGGCAAGTGCAGCTTCCTACCAGAAGAGCGTGAGTGGATGCAAAAGCTCATGGACTGGGGCTTTACAGACACCTACCGCAAACTAAACCCAGATGTGGATAACCAGTTTAGCTGGTTTGATTATCGCTCTCGTGGCTTTGACGATAACCGCGGACTGCGGATTGATCTTATTCTCGCCACACAAACATTGGCAACAAAGTGCGAGGACAGCGGCATAGACTACGAACTCAGGGGTATCGAGAAGCCTTCCGATCACGCGCCTGTCTGGTCAACCTTTACAGTCTGATTAACACATTGCCGCCGGTTGATATTAATGTTCTTCCGGCGGTAATGTTTCCAGCGCTTTGCGCAAAATAATTGCGAGATCCATATACTCCGGCCCTTTTTTACCTTGTGGATGGCACTCAACGCCTTGTTTTCTTAGCTTGTCTCTTAATTCTTTATACCAATGACGCAACGAAGGCTTTAGTAGTTGTCTCGAACGCCACCCCAGCCAGTATAATCCCTGCAACGGCAGGCTTAGCATAATTAAAGACAGCATAAATCCCGGAGCCAGTTGTTCTTCTGGCATAAATTGCCAGGTTAATGCTGCATTTAAAACAGCAATGGCCGGAGTCCAGCTAATGGCCTTGCGTGTTACCGGTATAATTCTCGATTCAGCCATAGCGGCAACAACTGAATGATGAGGCCATTTATCGGCATACACCTTTCCATCTCTTAAAACAGCAAAAAATGAACGACTCATGATGACCTCTTTGCCAAACCTGATGTAATTATAAACGATTATCTGTCTATTGTACGATATTCGCACTTTCGATATTGTCTTTATTTTTCATGTAGTTACAGCCTTACAACCGCGTAGTGCACAAAGATATCCACAGTTAATGTGGATACAGTTGCAGCCAGCCTTTAGCTTTGCCACTATACTACCTGAATTAGTCAGTAGCATGGTGTCAGCAGTGACAACAAGTAAGCTTCCCATTCTCTATGCGCCGATAACCGGACGCATTATCACAGCGCAACCTTCTCCACCAGTATGCCAGCATGGTTTACTCGGTAAAGGCGTTGTCATAGAAATGACCGGCAGTACCTTGTATGCGCCGGCTGATGGCGAACTAACCCAGATAAGCAGTAGTGGCGATTACTTGTCTTTACGTCTGAATGACACCTACTCTCTACAGTTAATCACAGGTTCAGGCGATGCCTTCGGAACCCACCCAGCTTTGACCGTACTTTGCCGTGAACAAAGCCAGGTTAAATGCGGCGATCCTCTGGTTAAAATTAACCAGTCGTTGCTGCGCAGTTTAAAGCCTGTGCAACAACGGCTTGCGGTTCTCATTTGTTCGCTCGGTCCTGAACAGATAACTGAACCCTTTGACTGGCTGCAATCCGGACTCGTTACCGCAAAAGACAGTCCACTTATTACTTATTAACACCGACAGGAGCTGTACCTATGTTGCGCGTTTATGGCATAAAAAACTGCGACACCGTTAAAAAATCACTTAAATGGTTAGATAAAAACAAAGTCGATTACGAATTTATTGACGTTCGGCAGCAGCCATTACAAAAAGAAACGGTAAACGCTTGGTTACAGCAACTGCCTGCAGAGTCGCTATTGAACAAACGCAGTACCAGTTGGCGTAATCTTTCTGATGAACAAAAGGCTCTTGAAGATACAACTAAGGTAGCTGAATTAATTGCCGAGCAACCAACTCTGTTTAAACGTCCACTGGTTCAGTACGGCCAGGCTATTCATTGTGGTTTTAATGAAAAACTCTGGAGCGAACGCTACTTATGAGTTCAGAGACACTAAAACTTGCTCATGAGCTCATTTCCCGCCCTTCGATTACACCAGAAGATGAAGGCTGCCAGCAGCTTATCGGTGAAAGGCTCGCAGCGTTGGGATTTGAGCTCGAATCCATGATCTTTGAGGACACAACCAATTTATGGGCGCGTCGTGGTCAGGGCCGTAAACTGTTTTGTTTCGCCGGGCACACCGATGTGGTTCCTCCTGGTGATGTCAACGACTGGCAGTTTCCTCCATTCCAGCCAACGATTCATAATGGCTATCTTTATGGGCGCGGTGCAGCCGATATGAAAGGCAGTTTAGCGGCTATGCTCACCGCGACCGAACGTTTCGTAAAGGATTACCCTGAGGTTGATGCTGATATTGGTTTTTTGATCACCAGTGACGAAGAAGGGCCTTTTATTAACGGAACCAAGCGGGTTATCGAGACGCTGGAACAGCGTAACGAAAAAATTGACTGGTGCATTGTTGGTGAGCCCTCTAGTACCGAAACTCTAGGAGACATTGTTAAAAATGGTCGCAGGGGCAGTTTAACCGGTGACTTAACGGTATTAGGCATACAAGGCCACGTTGCTTACCCTCATCTGGCACAAAACCCGGTACACGACCTTGCCCCCGCACTCAGTGACTTGATTCAAGAGGAATGGGACACAGGCAACGACAGCTTTCCGCCAACGACCTTTCAGGTGTCAAACATTCAGGCCGGAACCGGTGCAGGAAATGTGATACCAGGACGTATTGAGACACAGTTCAACTTTCGCTTCTCAACTGAACTGACCGCGGACAAAATTAAGCAGCGGGTTGAGGCAATTCTCAATAAGCATTCATTAAAATACAAACTGCAATGGAAGCTTAACGGACCACCGTTTTTAACCGATTCCGGCGCGCTTGTAGAGGCCGTTCAGTCTGCCATTGAGCATGAGTGTGGCTTTTCGACAACCCTCTCCACCGCTGGTGGTACTTCCGACGGACGTTTCATTGCGCCGACCGGAGCTCAGGTAATAGAACTTGGCCCCGTCAATGCCACCATTCATAAAGTGAACGAATGCGTTAAAGCCAGTGATTTAGACAAGCTCAGCGAAGTGTATTACCGCTGTATGGAGAAGCTACTATGTTGAGTAGCAACGAGCTTACGGGCGCCTCTGAAACACATCTAACTGCGGTAGACGGGCATAAACTTCACCCGGATGCCGCACAAGCTTATCTTGCTATGCAGAAAGCAGCGGCCACTAATGGAATTGAGCTCGCTATTGCCAGCGGGTTCCGTTCACTGGACAGGCAGCTCTCTATCTGGAACAGAAAATGGCGAGGCAAGTTGCCACTGTTGTCCAAACAAGGTGAGCCGCTGGATGTTTCCACCTTAACCGATACAGAAAAAATGCACGCTATTTTGCACTGGTCTGCATTACCTGGCAGTAGCCGACATCACTGGGGAAGTGACTTCGATATCTATGACCCTCGCCCATTTCAAAGCAATGAGCTTAAATTACGTTTAGTACCAGCAGAATATACGGATGCGGAAGGCCCCTGTCATACACTTTGGCAATGGCTAACTCAACATGCTCACGAAAGCGGCTTCTTTTTTCCGTACGCCCGTTATCAGGGAGGCGTTGCCCAGGAACCATGGCATTTAAGTTACCGCCCAGTGGCGAAAGAATGCCACCAGCAGCTGAACCTGGAGTTACTGACCGAAACCATCAATTCGCTTGCTATTGAAGGCAAGCACATCATATTGGAAAATCTGGAGCAAATTAAAAAACAGTATGTCGATACAATAACGGAGGATGACGGATGGACGAATATTTGGTGTGGTTACTGATACTGTTAGTACTGGGTGTCGTTATCAGCAATATTATGGTCTTAAAATATACAGCGAAGTTTAAATGGCCTGGTACGAAATCGTCTAAAACCGAAGACGACTCCGACCAGGAACCCGATAAAAAAGACTAATCCAGCTTCACGCCCAGACGTTTAGCAACTTCCCGGTACGCTTCAACAACGCCGCCTAAGCCCTGACGAAAACGATCTTTGTCGAGCTTTTCACGGGTTTCAGCGTCCCACAAGCGACAACCGTCTGGAGTGAACTCATCACCCAGCATGATTTGCCCGTCAAACACGCCAAATTCAAGTTTGTAATCAACCAGCAGCAAACCTGCATCGGCAAACAAAGCTTTAAGTACGTCGTTCACTCTAAACGTCAGTTCTTTCATCTTTTCAATTTGCTCTGCCGTTGCCCAACCGAAGGCCTGAATGTGATATTCATTAACCATAGGGTCGTGTAACGCATCGTTTTTCAAAAAGAATTCAAATGTTGGTGGATTAAGTTCTTTACCTTCTTCAACACCTAAACGGCGAACCAGAGAGCCAGCAGCGACGTTACGAACAACACATTCAACCGGAATCATATCCAGTTTTTTCACCAACGAATCGGTATCGTTTAAGCATTCGTCCAACTGTGTCGGAATACCGGCTTCTTCTAATTTAGCCATAATAAAGTGGTTAAATTTGTTATTTACCATTCCTTTATCATCAAGCTGTTCGACCTTTTCGCCGTCGAACGCTGAAGTGTCATTACGAAACTCCAGAACAAGACGGTTAGGATCGTCGGTATGATAGACCGTCTTTGCTTTACCCCGATACAGTTCACTGCGTTTTTCCATGAATCTTTCCACTCGCGCTTAAGTTAAAGTTTGCTTTGCTGTTTAACAGCTGCTTTAAAGGCTTCAAATACTTTGTTCATCCATTCATCCGAGACAAGTTTATCGTCTTTATAAACCGTAACCGATGTATTCTCGCCGTCATCCAATAACCAGAATTCGTACTCACCTTCAGCTATACCAAGGTTTTCATAGTCATCGCCGCCGATAAACAGGAAGCCACTACCCGGTTCACTATACTCAACAAAGTAAGTGCCTGATTCACGGTTTAAGTCGTCAACTTCGAACCCAATTTCTTCCAGAGCAAGGTTAACCAGTGGCCATGCTTGATCGAAGTTATCTTCAACCACAAATATAGAGTGACCTTCAGCCGCTTGTGATAAACGAGTATCAATTCCTTCTGCTTTATTACGGGCAACAGCCAATTGCTGCTTACGGTTCACTTCAGAAATAATAGCGTTTAATAAATCGGTTTCCAGGTTTCGAACAATGAGTGGAGCAACCACTTTCTCTTCACCACCAACGACTTGGGTGAAGTCATTAACATTTACCCGCAAACTTGTCGTACGCTTGTGAGACTCTGTTTCCTGAAGCAACTCGTAACGAAATGTTCTTTCTAACTCACTGTCGCTTTCACCACCAAAACCTAGAAAGCCGCCTTCTCCATCAATTGTTTGCTGAATGGTCATTTGCTCAGTTAACCAACGGTTCTCGTTAACTTCTTGCCATTCAAGGTTACGGCGCTTCAGAACATCTCGCGCTGCCTGACGAACAAATTCAGCAACTGAATCACCCATGCCATCGACAACGTCAAAATACACCCGAGTTTCTGTTTCAGTTTCTAAAACGCGACTTCCTAAACCCAGAGGACGAACTTGCTGAGGGGCAGTAATGTTAACCCGGTGGCCAATAGGAGCTTGTGCAATATCGGTTTCAGGAATTCGATACTTACTTCCTTTTTCCGGCTGTTCCAGGTCCCCCGGAATATCCAGTGCTGAAGTCGGCTGAATATTCACATACTCAAACCCGCCACTTGCACGTTCTTTTTCTACCGAAGAACAACCTGTGATAACTGCGGCAGCTAAGCCCATATACGCAAGGCGAGACAATTTCATTAAGACTCCTGAATATTCAATAGATTTGCTTTTTGCAACACTGACTCAATCAATTGTTGATTCTGTTCTTCCGGAGGAGTCAGAGGCAGTCGATAGTTTGCACTTACCCAGCCCATTAACGCTAAAGACCATTTAACAGGTATTGGGTTGGATTCAACAAATAACATATTATGCAAAGGTTCCAGCTCAGCATCGATTTGATTAGCCCGCTCGGTATCACCTGAAACTGCAGCCGTAACCAATTCTTTCATTTTGGCAGGGACAATATTGGCAGTAACACTAATAACGCCATGACCACCCGCAAACATAAATTCGCGTGCTGTCGGATCATCACCGCTTAACAATATAAAGTCATCGCCACAGCGCTTTTTCAGCTCTTGTACACGACTTACTTCACCAGTTGCTTCTTTTATACCAATAACATTATCAATTTTTGCTAACTGTTCGACCATGTCAGGTGTCATATCAAGACTTGTACGGCCCGGAACATTATATAGGATTTGGGGTTTATCAGAGGCGTCGGCGCAAGCCTTGTAATGTGCAATAAGACCGGTTAAAGAAGGTTTATTGTAGTACGGCGTAACATTTAAAAATCCACTCACACCTGCCTGAGTCATTTTTTCAGTTAATTGCACCGCTTCGCTGGTCGAGTTTGAACCGTTACCAGCAATAATATCAATACGTCCTGCGCTAAGTTCGACCATCGCATTAACGACATCAATATGCTCTTCATGCGTTAAGGTTGTTGACTCCCCTGTCGTGCCAACCGCTACAATAGCGTCCGTACCCGCTTCGCAATGTTTATTCACCAGAAACTCAAGTTCGCTGTAATCGACATTGCCATATTTTGTAAAAGGGGTAACTAAAGCGACAATACTGCCCTTAAGCATACATTCTCCAAGTCCTAAATTGGGGCTCCAATGGTAATGCCAGCCCTAACGAAACACAAGTGATAGGAACATAAGTTACCAAGAAGGTTCCATAAACTTCTGCGACTTAAGCATTTTCCAAGTTTGCTTGTGTCCGTTATCATGTAGCGTACTGTTAACGAAGTTCCAGGAGAAAGCTATGCAAACACTAAAAGCCGGAGATAAAGCACCGGATTTCACCTTACTTGATGCGAATGAAAACTCCGTCACTTTATCTGAGTTATTAAAAGAGCATCGTGTACTGGTTTATTTCTACCCTAAAGCCATGACCCCCGGTTGTACCGTTCAGGCACAAAACTTACGCGACAGTCGTAAGCAGCTTGAAGAGTTTAATGTTGTATCTGTTGGCATTAGTCCTGATGCGCCTAAGCGTTTAGCGAAATTTACCGAACGTGATGAGTTAAACTTTACTTTGTTAAGCGATGAAGACCATAAAGTTGCTGAAGATTTTGGAGTTTGGGGACTCAAGAAGTTTATGGGTAAAGAATACGATGGTATCCACCGTATTAGCTTTTTAGTTGAACAAGACGGAACCGTGTCTCAGGTATTTAATAAGTTTAAAACAAAAGAGCACCATGACGTAGTACTGGATCACCTAAAACAAGCTTAATACTCCAGAAACACCGCATTATTGCGGTGTTTCTTCCACCATATTGTCACCCGTATTACTGTCCCAGGCTGTTAAGACGGCTTTAACCAAACTCGCCAACGGAATAGCAAAGAAAACGCCCCAGAAGCCCCAAATACCGCCGAAAATTAATACCGCGGCAATAATATAAACCGGATTCAGACTTATAGCTTCAGAGAATAATAGCGGCACTAAAAGGTTGCCATCCAGGGCCTGAATAATTAAATAAGCGACAGTAACCCAGACAAATGCGGCTGTCGGGCCAAACTGGAACAAAGCCACAAGCACAACCGGTATCGTTGCAACCGCGGCCCCAATATAAGGAATTAAAACGGATAGCCCCACCATAATGGAAAGCAACGCCGAATAACGCAAACCAAACAGACTGAAGGTAACAAAGGTTACTACGGCAACCACGACCACTTCTATGGCTTTACCACGAATGTAGTTCATAATTTGCAGGTTCATTTCCTGCCCCACCTGCGAAATTAGCTGTCTGTTTGAAGGCAACAACCGACTAAAGTGAGCAATTAAAATATCCCGATCTTTTAGCATAAAGAAAATGAGTAACGGCACGATAATTAAATAAACCAACATAGCCATAACGTTAACAATAGAAGTTAACGAGACCGTTAGCAGGTTCTCACCCAGACCGACCGCCCGTCGCTTCATTTCTTGAGTGAATTCATTAATTTGGTGGTCATCAACGATGCCGGGAAACATCTCGGGCAACTTATGTAGCCAAATTTGTAGGTTGGTCACCATATCCGGCATTTCCTGAATTAAGGTCGTGCTCTGCTGCCAAATAACTGGCACCAGCGTCAGTAAGCCAATGAGCATTACTGCCAGGAACAGGGAAAATGTAATAATGGTCGCTGTAAGTCGAGACAATCCTAACTGCATGAGTCGCATCACAGGCCAATCTAGCAGGTACGCTAAAGAAATAGCGATTAATAAAGGCACGATTAAACTGCCAAAAAGCACAATGACAAGTACAGTAACTACCAGTAATAGAAACAAAGTCACCGCATTAGGGTCTGAAAATTTCCGTCTATACCACTGCTGAATATATTCCCACATAGTCATCGTCCCTTATTCTTAAGTTCTATTGATAATATCAGCCCTTGCAATCTTTCCATAACCCCATAGAGTAAAAAGGAACTAAAGATAAGAATTCTGTTCTGATAGTTAGATAGAACCTGTTCCATTGAACCAATGAGTCGTTGATGTCCACCAAAATATTACACTTTTTTATCGCTTGCTTATTCACTTTTTCAATAAGCTATAGCGCTGCAAGTAATGCCGTTCAGGATAATAAGCGTTTACCGGAGATAGGCACCACTGGTGCAGCCTTCATGAGTATTGAGCGTGAACGTGTGGTTGGCGACTTCTATATGCGACAAGTGCGCTCACAAGCCCCTATCATTCACGATCCGGTGTTAGATAGCTATTTAAATAGTATCGGTCAGCGCCTGGTAAGAAATACCAGTGGTGTCCGATACCCATTTAACTTTTTCTGGATTAACAATAAAGAAATTAATGCCTTCGCTTTTATGGGCGGATACGTTGGTGTGCACACAGGGTTAATTGACGAAGCCAGAACCGAGTCAGAACTGGCCGCAGTGCTGGGGCACGAGGTTGCGCACATAACTCAACGCCATATTGTGCGACGCATGCAGGAGCAGCAACGCAGCATGCCAATGACCATAGCTGGCATTATTGGGTCAATTTTAGTCGGCATGGCGAATCCAGAAGCCGGAGCGGCGGGACTGTATACCACTATAGGTATGGCCGGACAGTCTCAAATTAATTACACCAGAATGTATGAACAAGAGGCTGACCGCATTGGCCTTTCAGTTTTGTTAGCCGCCGGGTTTGACCCAAGAGGTGCCCCTGATTTCTTTGGGCGTCTAGCGGAGAAGTACCGGTACGTCAGCAAACCGCCTGAAATGCTAATGACGCATCCCCTTCCGGAGTCTCGTATTGCCGATACCCGAAGCCGGGCAGAAAACATGCAACGTGTCGATGTCCCGCCAAGTCTCGATTTTGCTCTGGCAAAGGCCAGAATTCAGGCTCGATATATTGGCAACAGCACCCAAAGCGACTTTCAATCTATGCGCTCTAGCCGTAACGCGATAAACCAGCAAGCCGGACAGTACGCTCTTGCGATACGTGCTTTAGATAACGGTCATACCGATGTTGCCCTTGAGCTGATGCAGCCTTTGCTGGAGCGAGCACCCAACAACCCCTTTTATATCGATGTTCAAACCGATATTTTGCTTGCAAAAGATGACTATGAAACGGTATTGGATTGGTTGCGCGGCAAGTATGTTCAACAACCCAATGAACCCGTTATTACATTAAATTTTGCCAATGCTGCCCTGAAGGCGCAGGACACCTCTCTGGCAGAGAAGCTGCTACGAGACTTTCTGTTACAACAACCCAATGATCCACTCGCGCTTGACCTTCTTACCCAGGTTTATGAACGTAATGGAAAACGTGCGGCTATGTATGAAACTCGCGCTGAGGCACTCGCGCTAAGAGGTAACTTTAAACTGGCTATCGATCAGTTGCATACGGCTCATAATCATACAGACAGTGACCTTACTCACAAACGACTTAACGCACGTATTGACCAAATTCGTAACTTAGAGCAGCAAGTACAAAACTTAATGTGAATTAATGGCACTTTCCAATGATTCAAGATCTTGCTCGCCCATAAGGGGGCCTTTTACCGTGCCATCAGGCTTTATCACATAGGTTGCCGGTAACATTTGTGGGCGTTGAAATGGAAACGCAGGTGCAGGGTCCATCAGCGCCAGTTGGAATTCAATGCCATGGCGCTTTTTGAGATCAGCGAGTTCGCTATTCGACATCGGGTCAAAACTTACTCCAACTAGTTCAACATTTTCGGGTTTATGGCTGTTAAATTCATTAAGTTCCGGAAGTTCTCGCAAACACGGCGCGCACCATTCAGCAAAATAGTTAACAACAACAGTTTTGCCTTCAAGCTGAGACCAACTGAACTCATTGTTTTGGTCGGTAATAACATCTGGCTTTGGTGAGCATGCCGTTATCAATAACACCGTGGCGGCGTAGACTAGTGTTCTCAGTTTCATTCCTTACCTCAATTACGTTACTATTAACGGATATTCAGATACTACAAGGTACGACACTTATGAGCCAAGTAACAATTTATCATAATCCACGTTGTTCAAAATCAAGACAAACTTTGGAACTACTGCAGAAAAATAATATTGAACCGGAAATTGTCGAGTACCTTAAAACACCCCCGAATGCGGCAGAATTACAAGACATACTGGCTAAATTAAACCTCTCTGCTGAGCAACTCATGAGAAAAAAAGAGACTGTCTATAAAGAGTTGGGGCTAGCCGGCATAAACGACGAAGACGAATTAATTACCGCTATGATCAACAACCCCAAACTGATTGAGCGCCCTATTGTCATTTCCGGGGACAAAGCCGCTATTGGGCGTCCTCCAGAAGCCGTTTTGGATATTCTGTCATGACTTCTGTCGTGATCCTGTATTACAGCCGCAACGGGGCAACACAAAGGCTTGCCGACGCTATTGCAGAAGGAGTAACCAGCGCAGGTGGCGAAGCTGTTCTGCGTAGCACTGGGCACGGCAGTAATGCGGTCAGTGACAGAGATCTGGAAGTTGAAAACAGCGATATTGAAAACTGTGACGCACTGATTCTCGGAAGCCCGACCCGCTTTGGTCATATGGCATCAAGCCTGCAGAAGTTTTGGGAAGGAACCTCTCGTGAATGGTTGCAAGGCGCATTGACCGATAAGCCGGGTGCCGTATTTACTTCATCCAGCTCACTTCATGGTGGACAGGAGTCAACGCTGCTAACACTGGCACTGCCTTTAATCCACCATGGTATGATGTTAGTTGGTATTCCCTATTCGGAACCGGCCCTACATCAAACTCAATCGGGTGGCTCACCATACGGAGCCAGTCACCACGAGCACAGTAACAAGCTGACTGAGCATGAACGTCAATGTGCTATTGCACTAGGCAAACGGGTTACAAACTTTGCTAGCAAGCTTTCATCATAGGAATTTTAAATGCCGACATCTCCGCGCTTTTACCGCTGGTTAACACAGGTTTTCTACTGGCCATTACTTGTCTTGGTGGCTTTATGGCACGGTATGCCAACCGATGCGCCAGGAACGCTGCCCGTTTATATTGCTCTTGTTTTATGGGTACTGCCTTTGTTATTCCCACTCTACGGTTTGGTTAAAGGCAAAGCCTACACACACGCGTGGACCAACTTTATTTTAATGTTTTACTTTCTTCACGGACTCACTGTTGTTTACACACATCCGGACGAGCGGATTTGGTCGATACTGGAAATCATATTGACAACCGGAGCCTTTATCGGGGCAACCGGTTATGCCCGTTATCAAGGACGAGCAGAAGGTTTAGGACTTAAAAAGCTAAAAGACTACAACTAAATTTCCAGAACCTGCTTAACAAAAGGAATTGTTAAGCGTCGCTGATAGGTAATAGAAGCTTGATCAAGTTCATTCAGGGCTTTCATTAAATCACGCATAGAACGGCCCAGTCGCTGAGTCATAAAAGCCGCCACATCGGCAGGAAGCTCCAGTCCACGCCATTGTGCTCTGAGTATTAAAGCGTTATTTTTCTCATCATCGTTTAACGGGTGTACCTGAAACCCCGTTGCCCATTGAAAGCGCGACTGTAAGTCCGGCAATACGACCTCGGTCTGAGCCGCCGACTGCTTTGCTGTCATAATGAGCCGGGTAGACTCATTATCGGTTACCCGGTTAATTAAAGAGAACAGTTCGAAGCACCAGTCCTGTTTCAACGTCACAGTGTCAATATCATCCAGGCAAATAAGATCAGCTTGATCAATACCGTTCAACACCGCTTCTGCATCAACCTCAACAAGTTCCTTTAATGGTAAATAAGCAATACGCTGCTGAGGCCCAACCGATGCAATAACACTGTGCATTAAATGGCTTTTCCCCACACCGCTTGCTCCCGACAACCAGGTTAACTGCTGATTTCTTTTTAACGGAGGTTTAGCTTCGGGTAAGGCTTTTAACCAACTTAATAAGGTCGCGTTATTGCCCTCAAGAAAGGTGGAAAAAAGCTCATCGTCCGGTAACTGAACAGCCAGCGGCAATTGCTGTGGAGGCATCAGCGACCCTCATCCCAGCGGTAAACGGGGGTTTCCGTTTGTTTTGCAGCAACAAAAGGACCAACTTCCTGAGAAACAAGACGCCCATCCAGGTTGATAGCCTGCAGTATTTGGTCGACCGGTCCGTTCACAACAATCTCGAATTCGCTCATATTCTGAGAGTATTTCAATAAGCGAACCTCCCGGACCGATACAATACTTTTCAAAAAGCTTTCCAGTTTTAAAACACTGCTCAGACTGTTTAACTGCTCAACTTTTACCGTCAGTGTATTACGTACGTTCTCATCACCGGCGGTCATGCTGTATTTAGCTGACAGCTTCATCATTAACTGTTCTACTAAAGGTTCTGCCAACCAGTCAACGCTTGTTGCCGTCACTTCTCCGGCAAACCTGTCATCACCAATTTCTACGAACCAATTCAAACTCCAGGGTGCTTCCTCGTTCTCCTGGCGAACAATACGTGCTACCAGTAACCCATCCGTACCATACCGCTCTGTCGTTGTCCTAACCGGGTCTAAAAAGCGCCCCCAGACATCCATTGCGCTAATGGTGAAATTATCGGTTAAATCCATTAGCGGCAGTTGCACCGGAATACTGTACTGTTTTGCAAAAAATCGAAGTTGCTGGGTAAAAACAGATTCACTGTTACTGTCAATTATTGTGCGTTGCCCGTTGTCACTTTCTTTCACAATCCACAACATTAACTGAGGTCTGCGACTCCCCCAGTAAGGCAGTTGATGCTCGGCAAGAAGTGCTCTTAACTTCCTGCCGTCAAACGTGGCTGTTAACGTTCGTTGCCCTTGGTTATCGCTGTAACCATATTGCACCAGGTAATTATTGACATCTCGCTTGGCTCGTTTTATCGCTTCGTGCTCTGTCGCATCCGATTTCCCGGTGAGCTTAATAATGACTCGATCAAAAGCCTCACCAATTGCCTGCTTTCGGTGCGATGAACTTTGTGACGCGACTTCAACTTCTGCCGAATACAAATTTTCAATTAACCGCGCTTCAGCATCTGTTGCCGTAAAAGTGGCTAACAGCATAAAAAAAGCGACTGCCACGTAATGAATCTTCGACTTTGACATGTCATTATCCAAATAAGACTTTGAGAGCATATTAAACAGCCAGATAGCGAACAGCAAGTAACAACTTGTGGATAAGCTTGTGGGAATCTTCGCTAGGAAAATAAAGCGACTAAAGGTAGTATTGCCACAAACGGACGAAGGGTGACAAAGGCATGCTAAAACAACAACTTCGCGGTATCAGTTCACTGCTTGGCAGCATCAGTTTAATTGGGGTCTGTGTTGGCATGACCAGTACCCTACTCAGTTTGCGTGCCACCATTGAAGACTTCGGTACCCTGGTTACCGGTTTTATTATGTCAGCCTACTTTATCGGTTACCTGTTTGGCTCTACCCGCGCACCTAAAGACATTCGTCGGGTAGGCTATATTCGCTCATTCGGGGGGCTTGCCGCATTAGCCGCCTTCAGTATTCTAATGCAGGCCATTTGGGTCGACCCCGTAGTCTGGTTTGTTATGCGTTTTATTACCGGTTTTGCCATTTCCGGTATTTTTGTCATTGTCGAAAGTTGGCTTAATACCATGGCAGATAACCGCAGCCGCGGTACTTTACTGTCTATCTATTTAGTCATTATTTACACTGGCCTCATTGCGGGGCAACTTATTCTAGGCGTGGCAGACCCTGCCGGCTTTGTCGCTTTTGCTATTGTCGCACTTCTGATTAACCTTGCTTTAATTCCTATTTTGGTCAGTGTGACAGTGGAACCGACAACCCATGAAAACCGCAAGGTTCCTGTCTCCTTGCTGCTTAAAACGGTGCCGCTGGGTGTGGTAAACGCGTTCATTATGCAAGCCTGCTACGCCATGTTTTATGGTATCGGGCCTATGTATGCGTCTTATATTGGCCTGAGCGTTGTGCAAATTACCTTCTTCATGTCAGCCTTTATTCTCGGCGGCCTGATCTCACAAGCACCTTTCGGTTTATTATCCGATCGAATTGATCGCCGTTTTGTTATTGCTATTTGTGCAACTGGCGGCACCCTGACCGCCATCGCTCTCTCGCAGCTGGCCGCATCAAACGCACTTCTTATTTACCTGAATGTTGGTTTATTAGGTGCCTTCATTTTACCGTTATACTCACTGGGCATGGCGCACACCAACGACTTTCTCGAACGCGATCAAATGGTCGGAGCAACGGGAGCTATCATAAAAATTGGCGGGGCTGGCTCTATTATCGGGGCACCTGCTGTAGCCGCATTAATGCAGTTTGGTGCTATTAATTACTTCTTCCTGCTTCTGGCTGCGTTAACCGCCTGTGTTGGTTTTTATTCGCTGTACCGCATTACGCGACGCGCTAAAGCTGAAGACCAGCAACACAGTAACTTTGCCATACTGGCTCCGTCACAAACCTCTGATGAACTATTAACGTCAATGGCTGAAGAAGCGCCGGAAACAGAAGAAGAGGACGACGAAGAAATGGAATCTAACGCCGTCCTTCGTTAAGAGACTAATCTGTCAGCAGGTCATTCACCCAGGTGGTGGCCTGCGTCAGAATGTCATCTAAGTGTTGTTCGCTGACAAAACTTTCAGCATAAATTTTATAAACCGGTTCAGTACCTGAAGGCCTTGCCGCAAACCAACCATTGTCAGTGGTTACTTTAATACCACCAAACTGTGCCCCGTTACCCGACGCTTTCGTAGAAATATCAGACACACTGTCACCAGCCAATTCTGGCAGTTTCATTTTGTATGCGCGAATGCCTTTAAAGCGAGCGTTTTTGTCGGCACTGGAAACGGTATCAACACGACGATAGTAAGACGTACCATGCTGCTGACATAATTCATCGTAGTACTGCCCCGGATTTTTACCGGTTTTTGCCAATATCTCAGCCGCTAATAAGGCCATGACAATGCCGTCTTTATCGGTGGTCCAGGTATTGCCTTTACGGTCAAGCAAGGTTGCACCGGCACTCTCTTCTCCGGCAAACGCAATACTTTGCTCAGCTAACCCTTGCGCAAACCATTTAAAACCCACCGGCACTTCCATCAATGGACGTTCGTTTGCGCTCACCACACGGTCAATCATAGCGCTGGATACGAGTGTTTTGCCGATGGCAAGCCCTTTGTCCCAACCACGGTTTTTGCACAAATAATCTATCGCAACCGACAGGTAATGGTTCGGGTTCAGCAAGCCGTGTGTAGGAGTTACTATACCGTGACGGTCGTAGTCCGGGTCATTACCAAAAGCTAAGTCGTATTTTTCTTTCAGCCCCAGTAAACTGGCCATGGCAAACGGCGAGGAGCAATCCATGCGAATTTTGCCGTCTTTGTCCAGGGGCATAAATGCGAATGTTGGGTCAACAACGGCATTACGAACCTCAATCGATAAGTTGTAATGCTCAGCAATTTGCTGCCAGTATTTAGCGCCTGATCCACCCATGGCATCGACCGCCAGCGTCAGTTTTGCATCCTGAATAGCTGACATATCAATGCAGTCTTCAAGCTGGCTAATGTACTGAGTGCGCCAGTCAACAAAAGTCAGTTTCGGATGCTGTAATACGTCTTCACTCTCGCAGGTATTCACCCCGACCAAACCTGATGACAACAACGCATTAGCGTATTTTTCAATAATTCGTGTGACATCAGAATCTGCTGGTCCGCCGTGCGGCGGGTTATATTTAAGCCCACCATCTTCCGGTGGGTTGTGCGATGGTGTGATCACGACACCGTCTGCTTTCGCTTTATTCTTGCTGTTCCACTCAATAACAGCACGGCTTAATACCGGCGTTGGTGTGTAATCGTGCTCCGTCTGAACCTGAACCTCAATGCCATTACCAATGAATACATCCAAAGCACTAATGTAGGCAGACTCTGACAAGGCGTGAGTATCTTTGGCCACCATAATCGGCCCGGTAATTCCCTGCTCTTCGCGATAAGCGCAAATGGCCTGAGCAATAGCCAGAATATGGGCTTCATTAAACGAGCGCTTCAATGAACTGCCACGATGACCCGATGTACCAAAGCTGACTTTTTCTGCCGCTTTACGTGGATCCGGCTCGTAAACGTAATAAGCACTGATCAATTGCGCAATATTCGTCAAATCGCCAGCTTGTGCCAACTGACCTGCTCGCTCGTGATTCGCCATTATAAAAAGTCCCTAATTTTTTCTGCATCTGCTGAATCATAACCCAGCTTTTCTGCAACCTGAGTCAGCATCGATTTTTTCTTTGTGGTATTGGTGTTGGTAATAACCCAAAACGGAGAGTCCGGTATTTGCTTCGGATTGGTGCTGTTACCCGAGGTCAGCAAAGCTTCTTCTGAGCGGGCAAAATACTGACGGTCACGTCCGCGAATATCCAGCACCTGCGAGAACTCACTGGAATGACAACGGTAAAGCATGCTCAAAATATACAAAAAACGCGCGACCACGCTTTTCTGAATACGAACATCCTGCTCATTTAAACGATTAAAAACCGATTCGGTTTGTTCGCCTTTAGCATCCACAGCAAATTCTGTACTACTCACATCAAGTAATCGGCGCAGAATATCTGAAGCACTCTCGCCTATTTGTCTGGTGTGGCTTGCAATATACGCGTATAAGTCGTCGTCAATGTCAATCCGCTTCATTGTTGACTTTCTACCTCTAAAATTTGAAAGGTTGTGCTTTGTCACTTGCAACGCCCCGACAAAGCCTTGAAAATATGCATCAAAGTTTATCACTAAAGGCCGTTCGATGGCAGACTCTTCATTGTTGAATCACGAAACACTTGGCACCGAAAGCAATCCGGCTGTCATCATTATTCATGGACTGTTTGGCGACAAAGACAATTTAAAAAGTATCGCCCGCGAACTGTCCGAAGATTACTTTTGTATATTACCGGATGCTCGTAACCACGGTGACTCGTTTCACAGTGACACCATGACTTACCCGGCCCTGGCAGATGACATTATTAAACTGGCCGATGCCTTAGATATTGAGCAGTTTGCTGTACTGGGGCACTCCATGGGTGGCAAAATCGCTATGGAAGTCTGCATGGAGGCGCCGGAAAGGGTCAAAGCGGCCATATTCGCAGACATATCCCCCGCCGCTTATGACGGAACTCACGACAGCATCATGGATGCACTGTCAGGGCTGGATTTAAGTCAGGTAAAAAGTCGCAGCGACGCGGACAAGCAGTTAGCCGATAAAATTTCAGAAAAAGGCGTGCGTCAGTTTTTACTAAAAAACCTTAAAAAGACCGATGACGGCTATCAATGGCGCCTTAATCTCGAAGGGTTAAAACAAAATTACGAGCAAATTTCAGCGGCTGTCAGTAAAGGTCAATACGAAGGCCCTGTACTTTTTATCAAAGGCGGTAACTCAAACTACCTGACAGAAAAGCACCAACAAGAGGTTAACTCGCGCTTTAGCAATGCTTCAGTAAAAATAATAGAAGACGCAGGTCACTGGCTGCACGCCGAGAAGCCCCGAATATTCAACCGGCTCGTGCTTGAGTTTCTGGCTCAGTAATCTCGCCAGCGGCGGCGCTTTATGGTAATCTAGGCGCCGTTAAAAAACAGTTCAGGCGTTACACATCAGCGAGGTTAAGCAGTATGTTGGCTGAGTATTACGAACAAATTGAAGTTCTGGCCACCAATTTCACACTGGCCATACTATTCTTACTCATAGGCTTAGCCATTCGTGATGTGTTAAAACGCTCAGCGGTACCCAAATTCGGCCAAATAATTGTGTGGGCAGTACTGTTTCTTGGCTGTTTTGGTTTTATTGCTAAAGGTATTATTCAGGTGCTCTGGGAGTCCGGAGTTTAACCCAATTGATAATTTACGCCGCTGAATGGCAATCCATTCAGTATTGTTTGTTCGTATAACCAGGTGAAAATTGATTTATGGCAACTGTTGGAATTTTCTTTGGAAGCGACACCGGTAACACCGAAGCCGTCGCTCAGATGATTCAGAAAGAGCTGGGTAAAAAACTTGTCGACGTTAAAGACGTTGCTAAATCCAGTAAAGAAGATATTGCCAGTTATGACCTACTACTGTTCGGTATTCCGACGTGGTACTACGGCGAAGCTCAGTGCGATTGGGACGATTTTTTCCCCGAACTTGAAGAAATAGACTTCACCGACAAGCTCATTGCTATTTTTGGCTGTGGTGATCAGGAAGACTACGCCGAATACTTTCTGGACGCTATGGGCATGGTACGCGATATTGTTGAAGCACGTGGCGGCATCATTGTCGGGCACTGGCCGACAGAAGGTTATAACTTCGAAGCCTCTAAAGGCATGGTAGATGACGACCATTTTGTCGGCCTGGGTATTGACGAAGACCGTCAACCAGAACTCACTAAAGAGCGTGTTAGTAAATGGTGCCAGCAGGTTTATGAAGAAATGTGTTTGGCAGAACTGGCAAGTGACAGCTAATACAGGGTATGCTGTTGTACATGTTTAACTGAGATACGAATCATTATGGCGAGTAACGACGAACAGCTAAAAAAAGCAGGACTCAAAGTCACTTCCCCACGGATGAAAATTCTGGAGATTTTAAAACAACCAGAAAACCAACACATCAGTGCTGAAGACGTCTATAAAATTCTGCTGGAACAAAAAGATGAAATTGGCCTGGCTACCGTATATAGGGTACTAAACCAGTTTGATGACGCTGGTATTATTACTCGCCACCACTTTGAAGGTGGTCGTTCGGTATTTGAATTAAGCGCAAAACATCATCATGATCATTTGGTGTGTTTAACCTGCGGGCACGTCTTTGAGTTTGAAGACGACGTTATTGAAGAACGTCAGGACAAAGTTGCTGCAGCTAATAAAATTAAGCTAACAAACCACAGCCTTTATTTATACGGCGAATGTCAGCGTGGCGAAAGCTGCGAATACAAAGCTGCTGCTGAGGCAGACTAATGGCTCTGCGCTGGCTCATTTACGGGGCATACGGTTACTCGGGCAAACTCATTGCTCATCAGGCAAAAAAGCGCGGTTATCAACCCATTTTAGCCGGCCGTAACGAAGACGCCCTTGAGCCAGTTGCTCGTCACCTGGCCTTTCAATACAAAGCCTTTTCGCTCGACAGTATCGATGAAGTAAAAAAGCAATTAGAAGATGTTGATCTTGTCATTAATTGCGCAGGCCCGTTTAGCCAAACGGCAGCCCCACTTATTCAAGCCTGTATTGATACCAAAACCCACTATTTAGACATTACCGGCGAGATAGACGTATTTGAATACGCTCACTCCATGGATAAAGCTGCGCGCGAAGCCGGTATTGTTATTTGCCCCGGTGTTGGGTTTGACGTTATTCCAACAGACTGCATTGCCGCAAGGCTAAATGCCCAAATGCCGGAAGCCGAGCATCTGGCTTTAGGCTTTGACTCCGGTTCACGTATGAGCCGGGGCACAGCCAAAACCAGTATCGAGCGTTTAGGCCGTGGAGGCGCAGCCCGCATTAACGGACAAATTACCGATGTTCCGCACGCCTGGCATTCTCGCTGGATAGATTTTGGTAATGGTGAGAAGTGTGCCATGACCATTCCCTGGGGCGATGTCTCTACCGCCTACTACACAACAGAAATTCCCAATATTGAAGTGTACATACCGGCCAGCCCACGCTTAGTGAAGAAAATGCGCCGGATGAACTGGTTCCGTTGGGTATTTAACTGGAAATGGGTTCAGGCTAAGCTGAAGAAAAAGCTGGAATCTCAGCCTGCAGGCCCTGAAGAAAAAGAACGGAAGAACAACCCGACTTACGTTTGGGGTGAAATTACCGATGGCAAAGGTAATAAGAAAAGTATGCGGGTAAAAGTGAAAAATGGCTATTCGCTAACTGCCGAAGGGGCTGTTGAATTAGCAGTTCATACCTTAAGCCAAAAACAGTCAGGGGGCTTTTACACCCCCTCGCGTTTATACGGCGCTAAGCTACTGGACCAGTTTACGATTCAGTAGCTTGCTGCTGTTCTATTTTAGCCCAGCTGTCACGTAGTCCAACCGTCTGGTTGAATATCAAACGAGCTTCTGTATCAGCATCCTGATCCAGGCAGTAGTAACCTAAGCGTTCAAACTGGAAGTTCTCGCCCAATTTCGCATTCGCTAAGTTAGCTTCCACAAATCCTTTCTTAATAACCAGAGACTCCGGGTTCAGGGTTGAGAATAAGTCTTCCTCTGCAGCCGGGTTAGGTACCTGGAATAAACGGTCATACACGCGGAACTCTGCTTCTTTCGCTGTTTCTGCCGAAACCCAATGAATAACCCCTTTTACCTTACGGCCGTCCGCAGGGTCCTTGCCTAAGGTCTCAGCGTCGTAGTGGCAGTAAATAGTCTGAATCTCGCCGTTATCGTCTGTTTCAACGCGGTCCGCGCGAATAACATAGGCATTACGTAAACGAACTTCTTTATCCAGCACCAGACGCTTGAACTTTTTATTCGCCGATTCACGAAAGTCTTCTCGTTCAATCCAAATCTCGCGGCTAAAGGTTACCTGACGCGAGCCCATTTCAGGGTCATTCGGATGGTTTGGCGCATCCAGCAACTCTTGCTCACCCTCAGGGTAGTTTTCAATAACAATCTTCACCGGATCCATAACTGCCATAGCGCGTGGTGCATTGGCGTTCAGGTCGTCACGAATGCAGGCTTCCAGCATGCTCATCTCTACCTGATTATCCATTTTGGTCACACCAATGCGACGACAGAATTCACGGATTGAGTCCGGCGTGTAACCTCTGCGGCGCAAGCCAGCAATACTGGCAACACGCGGATCGTCCCACCCGGTCACTTTATTTTCTTCTACCAGCGTATTGATAATGCGCTTACTCATCACCGTGTATTGCAGGTTAAGACGCGAGAATTCAATTTGCTGTGGGTGACAGTCTATGCTGATGCTATCCAGTACCCAGTCGTACAAGCGACGGTTATCCTGGAACTCAAGCGTACACAGCGAGTGTGTAATGCCCTCCAGTGCATCTGAAATACAGTGAGTGAAGTCATACATTGGGTAAACACACCATTTATCACCAGTTTGGTGATGATGCACAAAACGCACACGATAAATAACCGGATCGCGCATACACATAAACGGCGAGCTCATATCAATTTTTGCCCGTAATGCCGCAGTGCCTTCTTCGTGCTTACCTGCTGTCATGTCAGCAAAGTGCTTTAAATTCTCTTCCACAGAAGTATCACGGTATGGGCTGTTTACGCCTGGCTCTTTCAGGGTACCGCGCATTTCGCGCATTTTATCCTGCGAACTGAAATCAACGTAGGCCAGGCCTTTTTCAATCAGTTCAACCGCAAACGCGTGCAGCTGATCAAAGTAGTTAGAGGAATAACGCGGCTCGCCTTCCCAGTCGTAACCCAGCCACTCCACGTCTTTTTTAATGGAGTTCACATAGTCCACTTTTTCTTTCAGTGGGTTGGTGTCATCAAAACGCAGGTTACAGGTGCCGTTATAGTCTTCGGCAATACCGAAATTCAGCACTATCGACTTGGCATGGCCAATATGAAGGTAACCATTAGGTTCCGGAGGAAAACGGGTATGTACGGTAGAGTGCTTACCACTGGCCAAATCTTTATCAATGATTTGACGAATAAAATTACTGGGACGTGAATCAGTATCAGCCATGAACCTTTTGTCTCCGCTACAAAATCAACACCGGATAAAATGAAGCGGTTATGATCGCAGGTTATCGCCTGCCTGACAAGTTAAGCGAACATTAAAAAACTGATAAAAACGGCGCAGTTGCTGCTGTGCAACTTTACCCTCAATGCGAGTAAAACGAACGGTCTGACCCGGTTGGCATTGCGCCAGCCGACCTAAATCGAACGGGTTAATGGTGCCCAGTTTGGGGTAGCCCCCTAAGGTCTGCCTGTCGTGCATCATAATAATGGGCTGGCCATTCGCTGGCACCTGTACAGACCCCACATTCACACCTTCAGATACCAGCCCCTCACCGTCATATTCCAACGCTTTTCCAGACAAGCGAATGCCCATACGGTCGCTGTCTTTAGTGACTTCATAATCTTCGTAGCAGAAAGTTTCTCTTGCAGACATGGGAAAAGCGTCGTACTGAAAGCCCGGTATTAAGCCAATAACCGGTGTCTTTTCATAATTCGGCCGGTAAGCCCAGCCAACACGGCGAGACATCTGCAATTCTTGCTGATTAAAACTAATCTCATCGCCCGCTTTTAAAGGAGAGCCGTCTCCATGCAGGCCACCCACTGCATCACGGGTAACGGTTGCACAGCTGCCCCACTTAGGTTCAACCTGAAACCCGCCCTGCACCGCTAAATACGCGCGAACACCGGCAGTAGCGTACCCCATTTTTAGCCGCTGACCAGCACGTACCTTAAAGTTCTGCCAGTTGTTTAGCGTTTCGCCGTCCAGTGTCAATTCAACACCAGCACCGGTTACCGCACACTGACAGTCACAGTCAAACTCTGCTTCAAAGCCACCCAAAGTAACTTCTATTTGTGCGGCATTAAAATCATTATTCAGTAGCCGGTTTGCCCATAAAAACGCATGCTCATCCATCGGTCCGCCCCGGGTCAGGCCTTTCGACAAATAGCCAAAGCGTCCAAAATCCTGAATGGCTGCGCGCATGCCCGGCTCTATAATACGCATCATGACAAAGTCTCCGTGTCGCCGCCGTCATCAACAAACTGCTCTTTGCTGACTGAGTAAAACTCCACTTCATCACCCACATTCAGCGGGCTGATGGTCCCGGAGGACGGGTCGTACAATTGCGTTGAAGTGCGGCCAATAATGTTCCAACCGCCGGGAGACGATGACGGATAAACTGCGGTCTGGCTTTCGGCAATAGCAACACTGCCTGCGGTAATTCGCTTTCTGGGGTTATCTAAACGGGGCGTTCTGATCTTCTCGTTAACCTCACCCAGGTAAGCAAACCCCGGCGCAAAGCCCATAGCGTACACACGATAGGTTTGCTCAGTATGGGCTTTGATCACATCATCCACTGAACAATTGTTTGTCTCTGCAATACGGGCTAAATCCGGCCCGACACTTTCGTCATAATAAACCGGAATACGATGATGCTTGCCGATCAGTTCTTGGTCATCGCTGGTTAAATCGCTTAGGGTTTTACGCAGGCGTTCGCGTATTTCCGGCTCATCGGTGCGCAGAACATCGTAATACACCATTAAAGAGTTATAGGACGGCACTAAGTCCAGCACCACGTCCGACAGTTGTTCTTCTACCGCTTTAACCGCTGCAAGAACCTGTTGGTTAACCGAAACGCTGATGCCCTCACCCAAATACACGATAACGGCATCGGCACCGGCAGAAACCAGTTTTGGAAAGTTAGACGCTTTACTCGCAGAGTTAGTCATAAGCTTTTCGGACGATATCCCGCAGTTTCTCCACTGTTTCTATCGCCTTTGGATTATCCCCGTGAACACAAAGAGAATCGATTTCAATTTGCAACGACTTACCAGATACACTCTCAATAGCACGACCGTTAGCAAAAGCTTCAGCTTGAGCATACATGGTTTCCGTATCACCATGCACGGCATCAGAATTGCTTCGTGAGCGCAGTTGCCCGTTGTCGTCATAAGCCCGGTCAGCAAAGCCTTCAAACCATAATTCGACATTAAATTTTTGTGCACGGTGGCGCCAGGCATCATTTTCAGGGGTTGCCATAACCATTAACGGCAAAGGTTCATGGCGGTCGTCCTGCAATGCAGCGATAGCTTCGCAGACCGCATCAAACTGCTGCCCGTCGCTCAGCATGTCATTATAAAGTGCTCCGTGCGGCTTCACGTAACTCACTTCAGTTTTCTGTCCGGCGCAAATGCCCTGCAGAGCGCCGACCTGGTATTGAATTAATGCCGTCACTTCGTCGGGTTTTAACTTCATGTGGCGTCGCCCGAAACCAACAAGATCAGGATACGCCGGGTGCGCTCCTATGGTCACATTATGCTGTTTTGCCAGCTTAACCGTTTTTAGCATGGTCAGGGGGTCTGACGCATGAAAACCACAAGCAACATTGGCGCAGTCAATGTGGGGCATGATCAAATCATCTGCCCCCATTGTCCAGGCACCAAAACTTTCTCCAATATCACTGTTTAGTGTAATTTGACGGCTCATTCCTTACCTTTTTCAGACTTTCTGGCTTCAATATCACCCATTAGCTTAGTTAACCCCACACCAAACAAGTACAAACCAATACCAACAGAAGCTAGCTGTAATGGCGGTAAACTTAGTACTATCAACTGGTGTTTAGCAAATACCGCAATTGCACCAATGAGTCCCATAGTCGTTATGGCACTGGCAACCAAGGTTACCGGCCCCATCCATGAGATAAGCGAGCGCAATCGAAGTAAGGCTCCCAGCCCACCAAGGACAAGCCCCCAGGCAATAGGAACTCCTAACTTGTACCAACTCAGATCAAAGTTCGCAATCAATGTAATCAGTTCTTCCTGCTCTGCAGTATAGAAAAATAAGCCGACTGCGCCTGCTAAAATAACAATTCGTTTTGCTATGTTCATTACTTAGATTCCTACATAAACAGACTGATAATAAAAAGGATAATTGCGATAACCGGAACCCAAAGAATTGGAGACTGATACCATTTTAACGTTGGCTTATCGGTGCGGTTCAGCGATTTTAAAGTCGGCTGCTTATAAAGCCAGATAATACCTATCAGCATCAGGACCGCACCCGACAGCCTGACATTAGTATCGTTGTCACTCACCACACCCAAAACAGCCATTAGCAGGCCTGCAATAAGAATCAGTAATGCCAAAACACGTTGCCACATACTTCCCCCAAGTCATTGTTCTTATATTTATTGTCTTTATACTAAGAACTTATACTGTATCAGGTTCTGGAGCCATATGTTAAAGCAAATTCTGCTCGGCGTGAGCGCTATTATTATTACTGTTATCGTCATTCTTGGTAGCGCTGTTATTTATCAGAAGACCACCATGCAACCTGACCTCCCCCACGAGGAAGACTGTGAAATACAGCAAATAGTAACAACCGACGACGGTTCTTTAGAAGCTCATAGCTACTGGTGTGAGCGTGGTAAAAATACGCAATGGAAAGGCTATGAAATTTGGTTACATGAGCCGCAGCCGGATAAATGGCAACGCATTATGACCACCGAACACGAAGGCTGCATTAAACTGGAATTGGCTGATCAGAAACTTGAGATAAACCACGACGGGAAACGCGGTGACATGTTTTTAGTCGAACCGGTATTTCTGTTTAACGATGCACAAGGCGTCAGCCAATCTCTGTCGGTTCAGGTTTCTACCCGTGGCGACGCCGTGTGCCCTGGCTCTGAGTAAAACGCTGGCTCGGATTAAGCCAGCTTTAACACCCATTTAAGCGGCAGACGTTTCATTAAGAACGCCATTAATGCCCAGGGCCAGTAAGGGACATAGGCTTTTACTGGCTCTTTATTAATGGCCTGCGCCAGCAGTCGGCAACCTGTCTCGGTATCCACCATAAAAGGCGTATTTTTCACTTTTTCATTAATTTCAGAGCGAATGTAGCCCGGATAAATGGTCGACACTTTAATTGGGCTGTTGCTGCCGTAGGTTTTCATTAAGTCCGCACGAATACCCTCGGTTAACGACGCCAAACCAGCCTTGGTTGCCGCATACACCGTCATGGCCCGTGGCATACCACGGAAAGCACTCATGGACGAAATAGTCACTAAATGCCCACCCTTTTGCTCGCGCAGAATTTCCATAGCCGCTTCACATTGCGCCAGCGCCGCTACAAAGTTGGTTTCTGCCGTGGCTTTGTTAGCCTCAAAGTAACCCGTACCTAACGCCGCGCCTTTGCCCATGCCCGCATTAATAATAAAGCGGTCAATGTGCCCCTGCTCTTGTTTAAATTCCTGAAACACACGGAATACGTCTTCGTGAGCATTTACGTCCAGCGTTTTAATGCTGACAGTTATGCCTGAGTGCTTGTCTTCCAGCTCGGTTTTTAGCGCTTCTAAGCGATCTAAACGGCGGGCGCACAGACATAAGTTTTTGCCTTCTGCAGCAAATTCGCGCGCCATGCCCTGCCCTAAGCCGGAGCTGGCACCCGTAATTAAAATGGTCTTCCGTTCTTGCGGCATTGTTGAGCTCTCTTTTTTATTATAATTAGTTAAGCTTTAGCGATACGGCGACGGCAGCGCCACAGCAAATAATTCACCAGGAACCAAAAGTTCTTAAAGGCTTTGTTATTGGTTTGCTTATGGTGGTACCGATAGTAAATTTGCTGCGCAATAACCGCCAAACGGAACAGACCAAACACCTCATAAAACGCAAAGTCTTCAACCTTGGTGCCCGTTCGTTCGCAATAGTAATCGATAATTTCTTTGCGCGTTAGCATGCCCGGATAATCACTCGGTTGGCGTTTAGTTGCGCGCGCCACTTTATCATCGCCCGCTTCTATCCAGTACGCCAGCGAGTTACCTAAGTCCATTAACGGGTTACCTAAGGTCGCCAGCTCCCAGTCCAGAATACCGATAATGTCAGTTGGGTCTTCCGGGTTGAGTATCAGGTTGTCCAGCCTAAAGTCATTATGAACAAGACAAATGGTTTCATTTTCAGGCTTATTTTCCTGCAACCAGCGCATGACCGAACCCGCACCGAACACATTCCAGGTTTTTGCTTTTTCGTAACGGCCACACCAACCATTCACCTGCCTGTCAGTATAGCCTTTACCTTTTGCAATTTTGCGTAGGCCAGTGCTGTCTAAATCTACCTGGTGCAGCTTTATCAGTTTATCCAGTGCATTCGTACATAGCTGCCGAGCCTGTTCAGAACTTAAGTCCAGCCCTTTTGGAAACTTCCGACGCGGGATAATACCGGTAATGTGCTCCATAACATAAAACTCAGCACCAATAACCGACTCGTCACGGCAATACGCCAACATTCTGGGTACGTGTGGAAACTCTGGTCTCAGTCGTTTTTGCAGGCGGAACTCACGACCCATGTCGTGGGCTGACTTGGCCTTTGTGCCATCTGGCGGGCGGCGCAAAACCAAAGCCAGACCGTTGTAATCTAATCGGTAAGTCCAGTTAGACACACCACCGGTATACTGAGTAATGCGTAGCGTACCCCGGTCTTCAGGCAGCTCATCACCAATATGCTCTGCCAACCAGTTATCTAATGCCTCAATTGGTAAGGTTTCTTCTTCGCGTACGTCACTCGCCTGGTCAACTACGGCGGATGAAGGATCAGTCATTGGTGCGCCCTTTCCATTGTTTTAATTCGTTTTTTGCAATAGTCGCACGGTGAACCGCATCGGGTCCATCGGCAATACGTAATGAACGGGCTACCGTCAGTAGCCCCGGTAACGGTGTGTCGTGACACATAGAAGCGCCACCAAACAGCTGCATGGTTTCATCCACCACTTTTTGCAGCACATTCGGTGCCACCAACTTAATAGCCGAGATTTCTTTAATGGCCTTCATGGCACCAACGTTGTCAATTTGCCAGGCCGCGTGCAGAGTCAGCAAGCGCGCTTGATCAATCGCCACACGTAAATCAGCTAAACGCTCGGTGTTACCGCCAAGTTTCATTAAGGGTTCACCAAAGGCAATGCGCGATACGCCACGCTCAATGAAAAGCTCCAGCGCCCGCTCTGCCGCGCCAATAGCCCGCATACAATGGTGAATACGCCCCGGCCCTAAACGCCCCTGGGCAATTTTAAAGCCAGCTCCGGGGCCGACAATAATGTTCTCTTTCGGAACGCGCACGTTGTCGAACACCACCTCGCCATGACCATAAGGCGCGTCGTACTCGCCTAACGCCGGCAGCATACGCTCTATGTTAACGCCCGGAGTGTTTAACGGTACCAGCACCATAGAGTGACGATGGTGCTTTTCAGCGTCTTCGTCGGTCAGCCCCATAACAATGGCAATTTCAGCGTCCGGGTGGCCTAAACCGGTACTCCACCACTTACGGCCGTTAATCACCCAGTCTGAACCGTCGGCAACAATGGTGGTTTGCATATTGGTGGCGTCGGAGGACGCGACATCGGGCTCTGTCATACAAAACACCGAGCGAATTTCGCCATTTAGAAGCGGTGTTAACCACTGCTCTTGCTGTGGGTCATCACCAAAATGATACAGCACTTCCATATTGCCCGTGTCGGGAGCATTGCAGTTGAAGACTTCCGGCGCTAACAGGCTTCGCCCCATGCGCTCGGCTAACGGTGCGTATTCCAGCGTCGTTAAGCCAGCACCCAGTTCGTCGTCGGGCAAAAACAAGTTCCAAAGCCCCTGCTCTTTCGCTAACTGCTTAAGCTCAGCCACTCGCGGCGGCACCTGCCACTCGCGCCAATTCGGCGTGCTGTTCAGCCGATAATTTTCTTTTTGATACTGGTTTTCATACGGCTCAATATGCTCGCGCATAAACGCATCTAGCCGCGCTAAGTAGTCCTTTGTTTTCGCACTGTAGGAAAAGTCCATAATGCCCGCTCCGAACGAATAGTTAACAGCATTGTAGACTTGAAAGTGTTGGTGGTACAACTGAAGGTTGCGAGCGAAAAAAAAGAATATGGTAAAACTTTATAATCAAAATAAGTCGACAAAAGTTAATTCATAAAATTAAAGTGGGCCTCCTCTAGGAAAGAGACCCTAAGATGATCTTTATGGCTCAACCTTCTAGACTTCACTAAGTCTTTAATGGTTTTAAAATATTCAGTCACTGATCCACTTTTGAATTTATAGTTGCTAAACTCAAAAAACTGATCGTACCTTTCTTTGGTAGAGCCATCTCCGTCTAAACAAATTACGTCTATAGATTTTAGGTGAGGAGCATCAACCACAGCTGCTTTTAACAAGTATTTAATATACGAATCAGCCTCAGGCAAAGAGTAACCGATAAAACGAATATGGTTTGCTTCCCTTAATACCTTGAAAGCATTTCTCCAGGTAGGAACGATGCTTGGATGAGTGCCTTTAGCCCATGTTGGCGGAACAATCTCATTTTCACTGACGCAACCGTGAAGTTTAGCTAAGTGAGCTAAGTTCCAGTCAGGATCATAAGATTTTTTCTCAAACGCAATTTTATTTTCCGATGTAAACCTACTATCTATAGCATCTGCAATGCTCTCTAGTACCATATCGTAATTGAGGCTTAGTACAGAGTATTTTGTACTAGAGTTAGGATCTTTTACCGCACAATACTTATATTTTTTATCCGAATTACTATTATCATTCTCAGATTTTTCAAAATTCAAATTCATTAAGTTAGCGACGAAGTAACCATATAGAGCAACAGCTTGATTTCTTCCGAATATAAAATCATACCAATTACCAGGAAACTCTTCTATATCACCGATTGCAGGTGTGTAATACTCGATAACGTCTTTAATGTAATCTATAAAGTCAGCATTTAACTTATTACCATCTAAAAAAACATTCATTTCTATGATAGATAATATCTCTTCAATATTAAAAAGATCACTACTGTAGTAGTTCTTTGTAACTGATATTTTATTTATAGTTTCAAATACCTGACTAAAGTGAGAGTATTTGTCTTTATCCGAAAAATAAAGATCTTTAGATTTAAACAAAAAATCACGCATTACAGGTATACCTAAAGGCGCTGAAAACCCAGCCCCTAAAATATAAACAACTTTATCCATTCTTTTTGTATCTCCCTTGCATCTTTTTATATTTCTATTTTTAAAGTTCTCTTATATATTCTTAGCAATCAAATCCGCTTTCAAAAGCCCGCCTTTGGTAAACAATTTGGCTGAAAATTTGGGGTTCCTGCGCGACTTATACGCCTCCAGTATTTTCTTCAGGCCAGCGGCTTCCAACAGTGAAATGTTCACTTCGGTATCCATTTCAGCAGACTCAACAAAGTCATTAGAAAAACTTGGCGCGACAATGAGTACTTGTGCGACTCGCTTACCAGCACCTTCGCAGCGGGTGACATAGGCTTTCACTTGTCGCGAGGTCGTGGAGTACTTTGCAAAGTCCCCCTTCTTAGAGGTTTTTGCTTCACCAATAATAATATCGTCCTCACTCAACGACAGCAGGATGTCAGCTTTGTCTTTGGCGGTATTGATGTCGCGTCGTAAATCTTCGTCAACCGTTAAGCCAAGCTCTTCGAATATGGCTTTGGTGACTTCTTCAAACTTAATACCTATGTCAGCCTCGGCTATCTCAATATTCTTCTGCTTCAGTGCTGCTAAGTCACGTTTTGCCAGGGCTTCGTAATTCTCTACCAGCTTATCTGTAGCATCGGCAAAGCTTTCAAGAATAACCTGCCGCGGGTCGCCTCTGCGCGTTATGCCCATGTCAGACTTCAGGCTCTTTACCTGCTCGTTCGACAGCATAAACAGGATGTCGTACGGCGTTATCGCAAGAGCACGAAGCTTCTCAACGTCTATGTCGTGATTAGGCTCAAGTTCGAACTCGTCCTTTAACATTTTCGGCAATTGCGGAAGATGCTGACTGAGCGTTGAAAACAGCGACTTATACCCTGTTGCCGATAAAATATTAAATTCATGCTCTGTCGAGGAGTTCAACGCGCCAATAATTAGCTTGCACCGCTCTTCCAGCGTTGTGCCAAGCTTATCGAGCGCAAGCTGCAAGTCATCAATAAGTGTTTTCAAACGCTCTTTTTTCTCAGTCACGCCCGACTGTTCACCGTGCATGTCGTCACTCAGAATTTGGCTGACTGATAAGCCCATTTTGAAAACGGTATCAATTTTTTCGTCACGACTGACACCACGAATACGTTTGTCGTGGCTTTTCAGGATATTGGAGAGCTCGGCGTCAGAGAATGTCCGCAAAATTCTTAGAAGATGCTTGTCTGCAAGCTCTTTAGATTGAATTCGGTGCAACAGCGCAACTATTTCATCGGGCACATAAACGGTCTGATGCTTCTTAGATACGAAAACAATGCCTATTTCACGTAGCTGATTCAGACAGTCAGAAACGCCTGTTTTGGGAATGGGATCGATTAAATGCTCAATGGCAACACGGTTGTCGGCCGTTACATCCAGTTTATGCGCAAGAACATTCAGTATTCCGCGTTCTTCATCGGTAATTTTACCTTCGCGGTTCGATCGCTCGTCATTATGCAGCGCTTCGTGCAGACAGGCGTAGTAAATGCCCAGGCGCTTCGGTTCGTCATAAACCTCTGTTTGTTCAGCTTCATCGAAAAGCGCTTTCAAGCTTTTAGCCTGAGCGTCAATTTGTTTCCACTCCTTTTCGTACAGCTGCTCTATCCAGGAAACACGCGCCACACAATTGCCGTCACGACTCAGAATATTGACCAAGAGAGCCGCTTGTGCGCCGCTGAGTGCTAGCTGAGACTTAACTTCTTTTTGGAATAACGGCTGGGCAAGTTTGAATAGTTGAGTAACTTCACCACTGGAAGCGTTTTTAATTTGACCATCAATATTCTTGAACTGCTTTGCCACTTGCTTATTGTGTGAGCTCGCTTCTGTGCATATGCGATCAAGAAAATTAATGAATTTAGACTTCTCAAACTGGTTAACGGTAGATAGAACATTGGAAAGTTTCATGACGCACCGTTCCTTGGCTAGGTTAATTATTCACCAGTTAAGTTACTCCTTTATAACAACATTGCAACCCAGGGTTACGAAACTGCTATTAGTTGAACTACATAGGCTACCTCTAAGAGCTAAGTCGCTAAATTTATAATATGATGTCTAAATTAATCGGTAACGCTTAAGAGAAAACCAATAATGGATGAGTTTATCGCGAACGGATTTACCAACTTAGTTGAGCACTATAAAAAATCAATGAATGTATTTCGTCCCTGTAGACCCGGTGGAGAAGTACTCGAACAGAATTTAGTCACCGCGTTTTTAATGGGATGTTTAAAAAAGCCGACAGAAGCTCACTGGGGGTTAGAAGTTCCATTTATGGGTGACTCAAAGGCGAAAGTGCATTCATCTGATAAAACTCCAGGTAATGATTTTTTTATTCTCAACAGCAAATCAATTCGTTCTAGAAAATGGAGAAACCATCTAGACGGCTTCATCTACGCTAATGAAACCCTCTATTTAATTGAAGCTAAGCGTGACTATCCCGCAACAGAGTTTTTAAAACAGATTAAAGCCGATTATGATCGCCTTCACTCAAAAGAGCTTGCTCTTAGTTTTCACTCAATGCTTAACCGACCGGATGTATATGACAAGCCATTTGGAAATATAAAACAGGTCAAGGCGGTATTACTTGCTGACACTTGGCGTCCGACCAACTTCAAGCTATGGGAAGATGCTTTTTACAAACCTAGAGGGCATAAGAGCGCTTATGACTTATCGTGGTTAAAGCCAATGCAAAGAAGAGCTTACGATTTAGGTTTTGAATCTTCTCAATCCGCTAGCGAGTCTTACTCCCTATTAATTGCTCAGACAGACGATCTGACGGGCAGCAGAGAGATCATTAATAATGGGCTTTGATTTATACACTGACTTTATAGAGCCTTTTTACGGTGAAAACACGCATTTATTGTCGTCGGTAAAAAGTCTCATACGAGAGCTAGAATTAAGTCAGGTTGACTACTGCTTTGTGGGTGATTTGCCATTTTCACTCTATTGCGTTCGGCAAATGACCACAGATTTGGATATTTTTATTGCAGAGCCACATTGGCACCTATTGGAGACGCGGCTGCCTAATACGAAAGCACAGAGCATCATTACTATTAACGAAAACGTCATCCCCTTTGGTGACCAAGAAGAATCCTTTCCTTTGACTATAAACCTAATAAAAGTATCAGCAAGTCAATGGCAAGAACTATCTTTAAAGCATACACTCAGCGCATTCAAGATAGATAATTTACCCGTTGTATCTGAGTGTAGCCTGATACCAATGGTGGCAATTCTTAAAAGTAAACTAAACCTCTCAGGTTCAAAATCTACGCACTTCGACGCACGGTTGATGCAAGCAAAAGAAAAGCGCGAAATGGGGAAAGTCGACTCTGGTTATGTAATGTCCTGGGGAGAACTTCAAGCCCTTAAGGAAAAAGCTCGAGAGCATTAAGTATTAATGGTTATAGCTTTAAATGAAATGCGGCAAGCGCGCCTTTCGGCTAGAATAACCACCCTAAACACCACAAAACTGCACACAATTACATGACTTTTTCTGATCTCGGACTTTCCACGGAAATGCTTACCGCCCTTTCACGTCAGGGTTATAGCGAACCTACGCCCATTCAGGCGCAGGCTATTCCTTTGGTGCTTGCAGGGAAAGATGTCATGGCGGCGGCGCAAACGGGTACAGGCAAAACAGCAGGCTTTACGGTGCCTATTTTAGAACTTCTGAAAGGTAAGGAGCGTGCCAAGGCAAACACAGCGCGTGTGCTTATTTTAACGCCAACTCGCGAATTAGCAGCTCAGGTGGGTGAAAACGTTGCGAACTTAAGCGCGGGTCTGCCGTTAAATTACGCGGTGGCGTTCGGTGGTGTGAAAATTAATCCGCAAATGATGAAGCTTCGCAAAGGCGTGGATATTCTGGTGGCAACACCAGGACGCTTATTGGACTTATACAAACAAAACGCGATTCGTTTCCCCAAGTTTGAAGTGCTGGTGCTGGATGAAGCCGACCGCATGCTCGACATGGGTTTTATTCACGACATTAAGAACATTATTAAGTTACTGGCACCTAAGCGCCAAACGCTTCTGTTCTCAGCGACGTTTTCCAATGACATTCGTGCGTTGGCTAAAGGCTTGCTTAAAAGCCCGGTCGAAATTTCGGTAGCACCAACTAACGCCACTGCCGAGCCTATTGAGCAAACGTTGTATGAAGTACAAAAAAGCCAAAAACTGGGGCTGTTATTAAAGCTGCTGAAAAGCCTCGACTTACCCCAAGTCCTTGTGTTTTCACGCACCAAGCAAGGGGCTAACCGATTAGTTAAACAACTGGATAAAGCCGGCTTCTCGGCAGCGGCTATTCACAGCGCCAAAAGTCAGGGCGCCCGTACTAAAGCGTTGGCTGACTTTAAAAGTGGCAAGGTACAAGTGCTTATCGCAACCGATATTGTCGCGCGTGGCATTGATATTGAAAAGCTGCCGTACGTGATCAATTACGACCTCCCTCATGTTGCGGAAGACTACGTCCACCGAATTGGCCGAACCGGTAGAGCTGGCCAGGCAGGTCATGCTATATCATTGGTAACGGACGAGGACATTGCGGCGCTGAAATCCATTGAGGAACTTATTGGCCAGCCGATTGAGCAGTGCGAGCTGTAAGGCATTGCCGACGTCGAACTTACTGGAACGACGCCGGCATCGATTAAAGATCAGAGCGGGTAGTTTTGCTACTTAACTCATGAGCATGATCTAAAGCATCCATAGCCGGTACTTCAATATCCGGAATAATTCCGGTGCGCTCCCAGTTTTTCCCGGTTGTCGTTATTATCGGTTTAAATAGTGAAATACGAAACGCAAGCGTGTCAGTAATTCGGCGTACTCCTACATAAAAACCGGCACTGGCGGTGGTGTCACCAACCAGTACGGCCTTTGAATTTGCCTGTAAAGCACCGGCGAAAATTTCAGAAGCACTAGCTGTATTGCGACTGGTTAATACCCAAACCGGAAAATCACCGCGAAAGCCTTGGTGAGCTGCCGTATCAGATGCTGAAATCTCTGCAGTCTTCTCGTTTGCAGAATCCAGCACATACCAAAGAGGCGTTTCGTCGGGCAAAAAATAGCTCAACATGTACTGAACTAAATCGGGCGAACCGCCAACGGTATCTCGTAAATCAATGATGATGCCGTCGCTGTGCTCCAGAAAGTTAAAAGCTGCGTCAACAGAGTCTCTGGCCTGCCTGTCCGGCGAAAACTTATTAAACTTCAAATAGCCAACGTTACCGCTTAGGTAACGCACTTCCTCAAACCCATAGTTATTGGTTAACTTCCCTTCTTTATGGGTCAATATATGAGTGATTTCTTCGTCTGGGTTAACGGTATACAAACTAAGGTGGTTATCGCCTGTAACCGCTCGTAAATCTTGTCCCAGTACGTGCGCGAAGTCATCAAGAGAGGTCAGCGAATCGTACTGTCCCAACTCCAGCTTGTTTAGAAATAACGCCCTTAACTCGGGAACTACGTCCGGTTCTATGTAGTTGTCCTGCATAACATCGAACGTTTTAGTCATCAGCTGGCGAACCTGTTCTGGCGGCAGGTTGTTCTCATCTGCCTGAGAAATTTCCGAATTCGACAGGAGAGAAATAAGCAAAAGTAGCAGAGCAATGAGTCTGCACGGTTTAAGTAAAATAATTTTCATGCGTTTACCTTTAAAAATCCATTAGTAAGGACTGGCTTTAACCAGTCCGACATTCGTTATTCGTTTAGGAACTAATGGATTCAGATAAAGGCGTTCTTGATTTTGAATTGTATGCCAACGTCTTTCCACCCGGATAGGTGAAAACGACTTGATGGCTTTATTAAAAACCAGTCAGTAAGAATGGGTTCAGTGAGCAAATAAATATTAGCAACGAGCACGCTGAACTTAGTTTCATCAACACGCTCAAACTGCCAATTTGCCGATTGTTTATGGTGTTCAAATTGACTAGCGCTTGAGTGTGGCGAAATTGAGACAACCGCATCGTCACTTACCTCAGACGTAACGAATGTATCGGCTACAACGAACTGAGTATTTGTTGTCGAGTCAGGGTTACTGAAGAACAGCCAGCAGAACACACACAGCATTACTGCCGTAGTTGTGATTTTTAAAGCCTGAAAAGCGTGTTTCTTGGCTTCATCAACCATTAAAGCTTCTCACACCCCAGTCCTTTTACATAGCTATCCACAGCGCTGTTAATTTCATCTTTAAGCCACGCAGGCCCGTAGTCCGTCATATCGTTATGCCGGGACTTTGGTATTTTTTTAACGCATATACCGTATTTCTCGTTCTCTTGCTGTGAAGGCAACACCCCGTCGTCTGCAGGGTAATCGCTGCCGCGAATTGAGAGCACACCAATATCCTTATTGCGGGGAAGCGGAACGCGGCGGTGGTCAATCGTAATGACAATTTCTATGTAGTCCTTGCCTTCATTCGCAAGCCAGGACGAGATATCGCCGCCGTTTGAATGGCCAATCAGCAGCAAGTCATTAAAATTGTAGTTTGGGTAAGTTGGCTCGAGGTTGTGCTTAACGAAATCCAGCGTACTAGCTCCCCTGCTCCAGTTTTCGCTTCTGGTTTCATAAAGATCACCCGATACAGACAGCGGAGGATCGCTCTCTAATTCATGCCCAATAGCCACAACCATATAACCCAACTGGTTTAGCTGCTTCGACAAAAAAGTGTACTTGGTATGCGATACGCCATAACCCGCACTAAGAAAGGCTACCCGACACTTTCGTTCTTTACCGCACTGCTCTTTAGAAGTGGGATGTGAGATCTCTATCGGAATATGTCTGTCTCTGGATTCATCGTAAACCGTGTTTTCGGCAAAGCCCAATGAGCTGAACAATAAGCTGGTGAGTAACATGAGGAATTTCAAATTATAGTCCTTTACGATTTGATTTTGTATTGCTCTAACTTTACTACGACTGGCTATCAATGTCGGATTTTCGATTAAAGTAAGTAGACGATCAACGTTCGAACTCCTACCAACTTGCTTAGCTTACCCGAAAATGATTATTATTAAACGTATTAAGCTCGGGAATTTATAAAACAGGTACCGCAATGCCGGACAACTTAAAGCTTTACGAAGCCATCGTGCTGCTCGCGTTATGCGAGGAAAAAGGCACCATGAACGGTGCGTATGTAGAGTATGCGACCGCTGCTGCGCTAGCTGCCGAGTTATTGATGCTTGGACGTATAAAGGTTGATGACGGCAACAACGAAAAAATCGCAGTGGTTAACGACAGTCCAACAGGTGACTCGTTATTAGATGAAGCTTTAACGATGATCTTGGATGCCAAGCGGCAATATGAATTAGAATACTGGGTAGAAAAACTCGCAGGTATTAAAGACCTTAAACACAAAGTAGCGCAGGCACTCGCAACTGACGGTATTGTGGCGTCAGAAAAAGAGAAAGTCTTGTGGCTGTTCGAGCGCCGTGTATACCCAGAGGTGAATCCTGAACCTGAAGAGCAATTACGCCAGGAAATGCGCAATGTAGTACTCAGTGACGGCGACGAAATAGAACCTCGGATCGCTATTGTTGTCGCTTTAGCCAATAGCGCTGCGCTCTTACCTCAGGTATTTACCAAACAAGAGCTGAAAGATCGCAAACAGCGTATTAAGCAATTAGAGAAAGGTGAACTGGTATCCAAAGCTGCCAAAGAAGCCGTCCAGGCTATAGAGGCCGCGGTTATGATAGCTGCCATTATGCCGGCTATAACTGCGGCAACAGTGACATCGAGTCCAAGCTCCTGCTAAGTTTTTAATATAGAGTAACACGCACTAATTACTGCGGCTGTTCAACAAATAGCTCTAAAAACTTTAACGCCAGTGGATTCCTTTCTATTTGTGCGCTCGTCAGACTATTAATCTCGTGTCGCAGTCCGTCGGTGTTTCCGAGCGCCACTAAGGTTAGTCCATCATCAGGTGCCTTTAATAAGAGTCCGGCATACGCATCCGGCCACCAGCCACCATGCCAAACCAGCTTATGTCCTTGCCAATTCTGGACAAACCAGCCATAGGCATAAGGCATTGAGTTACCCTCTTCATTCTTTGCCGGCGTCCACATTTTCTGTCTCAAAGATGCAGGGAGAATTTTTTCTTCATCCAGGGCTATAGAATAATGAGCAAGTGCTTTTGCGCTGGCTATAACCCCTGAGCTGGCGTTAAGTTCAGTGTTTGGTAGTACTGAATTTGCAAGCCCATCGGACTGTTCAGGCGCATGGCGAAAAGGCGGTGCAATATGAGTCAGTACCTCATTGGCAGCCGGGTCTCGCCAACCAGCGGCTATACCCTCTAAATCTCCGGCTTCAATAACGTATTTTTTCACCCAATAACGCCAACTTTTATTCGTGTTTTCCTCTACCCAGTTAGACAAGCGACCAAAAACAATGGGGTTGTAGAAAAAGCTCGTGCCTGGCTCACCCTGTACCTGATGTTGAAGGACATGACGCAGAGTTATCACTTGGTCGCATTTTACCGTGGGTACTTGATAGCCGTTATCCAGAGTGCCTCCACCAAAGATAGTGCCACTTGTTGTCAGCCAGTGGCAGCGTCTGCCCCAGTCACTTAAAGTCGTAAAGTCCGCATCGAGATCAATGTGCCCGTCAGCCTCCATGGCCAGTAACGTCGCACCCGTGAACGTTTTTGTGATAGAAGCAACAAGGTACGATGTGTCTTCCGTCGTAGGCTCTTCAGCGTCGTGATCTTGAAAGCCAATGCTCTCAAGCAGAATAATTTCACCGTCTTTTACCACAGCAACGGACAAACTTGGAATTTTGTTCTCCTTACGAAAATCTCTGAGATAAGACTGAAATTCCTGGATTTTTTCATCAGTAACTTTGGACTGTGCTACCGCTTCACTTGCTGAAAAACAGACAAGCGTAGCCAGCAGCAAATAATAAATTATTGCTTTCATGATCGTTCCTTTATTAAATCGTTTTAAATGGAGAGCTTTGCTACCAGCTATTTTTTGCCAAGGAAAGGAATACTGGGGTAAAAATACCTTCGTGCTTTTATCACAGCGATAACGTTAGCCAACATAACTAAGGCGGTATAAGGGATCACGGCAATAAAGAATAAAAAGCCAAACCCTTCGACGCTAAGTAGTGCAACAAAAGCAAGTGCGTAAATGAGCATCATGGTTATTTGAAAGTTAATAACCGCACGGCCATGAGCGTCATACAGGGGGTTATCTTCACGCTTATGGATCCAAATAAACAGCGGGCACAAGATATTGAGAAATGGCACCACAAAACCAATAAATGGCGATGAGTGCATTAATAGCAGCCACTTTGTTTGAATATTCTCGTTGCGAGGGTCATCCAGTTCAAGCAAATCGTCAACATCTAACTCGAGTGCCGCCGCTAGTAGCTTTACTGTTCTTAAGTGGGGTGTGACCTCACCTTTTTCCAAGCGTTGAATGGTACGTACGGTTACTCTGGTGCTCTCAGCAAGCTGTTCCTGCGAGAGTCCTTTTAACTTGCGCTGGTAAGTTAACCGCTCTGCGAATTTGGTGTTTTTCATTGTTGTATTCAGCTCTGTTGCCCGATAGTTCGGATAAAACATTATCTAAAAGCACCGGACATTGTTACGACATTGCCATGTCATGTTCCTGTCATTCGCTTTGATCAATATGCAGATACACTCAGTTAGTATTCTAGATTTAAATTTGTCTTAATAAGTACATTCATTACAATGCTTTTTTCAGTTTCTGACAAAGGATGTTTAGAATGCCTTCCTCTTACCTTACGCTTAGATTATTACTCGTTCTATCTTACACCACGTTATTGGCTGGGTGTGCATCAGCTCCGGACAGTACAAAAAGCGAAACATCTACCAATTCATCAGCCCCCACTTTAAATGAACCAAGATACGGCCACGCCGCCGTAGCGGATGATGAAAATATTTATGTCATTGGTGGCTCAAATAAAACAGGGTTTCTTTCCAATATAGAAATTATTGATCCTAAAACTAAAAAAACTACGGTTCTGCGAGACAAAATAATACCTCGCCGCTATTTAACCGCGGTGTGGGATGGGAAAGAATCTGTTTATATATTTGGTGGTATAAGTCGGCAAAATGGCGGATTTGGGCACGAAAAAACGGTGGAGGTTTTTAATACTCGTACACAGGAGGTAACAACAACCACTCCCATGCGAGTGCCCCGTCACTTCAACAGCGCGGCGCTGTTAAACAATAAAATTTACGTAATAGGCGGCTCTGTCTATTATCCTAAAGCAGTTGAAAAAGGACATAATTTACGCGCTATATCACTGGTAACCGCCTTTGATATAAACACTAAAAAATGGTCGCGAGTAGCCAACTTACCTGTCGCGAGAGACACAAGAGCATTCACCTTTAATGATCAAGTTTGCGCTGTAGGTGGTTACGATGGCTTTAATAGTTGGCCCGTTTTCGATTGCTACGATTCAAACGCCAGAAGATGGCAATTAATGCCAGATGCTCCCGACTCCATCAGTGCGCACTCAGTCGCAGTCCACAATGACAAACTATACGTTTTCGGCGATTACGAGAACCTTGATCAGGTTTTAATGTACGACTTCTCAGACAACATCTGGTCGTATGTTGATGCGCCCTACCGCGCCAGTCGACATAATGCTGCTGTCGTATTTGGTGATGAAATATTTGTGATTGGCGGTAATACTGGTAGTTCTGCTCCATTCTTAGATGATATTCAAGTACTTTCATTGCCTTTGCAGTAAAAGCTACGGCTTTAATTTCTAAAGCCAGAACTTTTAACCCTGATTTGCCGTATTGCTAAATACACTTAGTAATTTGAGGCAATCATTAATGTTTGGACTTTTTAAGTCAAACCCAACGAAGAAAATGCGCAAAGACCTAAAGCAGTTGCAAGAAAAAGCGATGGAGATGCAGCGCAACGGAAACATTCGCGATAGCTCGCATATCAGCCAGCAAGCAGACGAGCTTTGGAATAAAATTCAGGCACTGGAAAATAGAAACAACTAGGTCGCGTCGACTATAGGCCTAATATTAAGTACCTGACGCAATAAGCGTCGGGTACTTCCTTTCAGCACGATACAGCCAACCTATCGCACTAAATATTTACCATAAAAAAAACAGTTATTTGAAAAACACAACACAACTTCTACGGTTATTAGTGCATTCTCAAATTTATCCAAAAAAATTGGGATCGTAATTATGAGTAGAAGCTTCACTTGGAACACCGATACATTATTCGTTTTTAGCCTTAATGAATATCAGCAAGTATCGCACTGCCCAGAAAATATTCAGGGTCTGATGAAAAAAAACAAAGACGAGTTACTGAAAAAACCTTTAACTGAACTTATCGACAGTAACGCTCTACCCGATAAAGTGATTAAAGAGGTCAATACCTCATTAAAACGCGAAGTCCCCTGGCGAGGCATTGTCCCTTTTAATGTTCCCGAGCGAGGTACTGTTTGGTTTGATGTTATTGTTCGAGGAATATTCCGCCGTGGCAAAGTCACAGGTAGTCAATGGTTAATGCACCAGGCAGACAGTGAACACGCTTCAGCAGCTAAAAATGTTTATAGAAGGCGAACTCATTGGTTTCAATGGCTAACTCGTCCATTTCGTAACTGGAAGAACACACGTAGGTGGGCAAAAGCCTTAGCCGATGCGGATGGTTCTACTGCCAAAACTCAACACGAGATATTCGGCAGCTCCTCTCCAATGGGCAGAGCGATGTATGAGCTTGCCTTGCGCGACTCTTCACTCCTTGCTCTTACCGCTCGTCTAAGTGAAGGTAATGACGTGTTGGCGGAATCGGTCAATTCAACCGCCGAAAATGCATCAAAGACAGCGGATGCTACTGAACAAACGGTGCAAGACATTGAGCAAATTGCTACTTCTATGGAGCAGATGGGGCAAACCGTTGATGAAATTGCGCGCAACGCAAATGATTCCTCCAGTGCCTGCAGTGACGTTAGCAAGCAAACTCAGAACGCAGCTGATTTTATTGCCGATAGCAGCAAGAAAATTACTAAGCTGGTAAGTGTTGTTAGCGAAAGCGCCAGACAAACAGAAGAGCTGTCTCGTAATGCTGACTCAGTGAAAGAAGTCAGCGAAAAAATTGACGCAATAGCTGAACAAACGAATCTATTGGCTTTGAATGCCGCTATTGAAAGTGCCAGAGCCGGCGAACATGGTCGCGGCTTCTCCGTAGTTGCCGATGAAGTTCGTGCCCTTTCCCAAAAAACACAACAGGCCGTTGATCAAATAGAAGAGACCGTAAACCGCATGACCCAGTCAATGAGTACATGGCGTAATAAAATGTTTGAGCAACGCGACTTGGCAGAGGAATGTGGAGAGTTGGGCCGGAAATCAGAGCAACAGGTTTACGAAGTCACTGAAGCCGTAACGGGAATTAATGATCGTATGACGCAAATAGCCGTTGCCGCAGAAGAACATACAAGTGCTGTTTCAGAAGTAAAAGACAGCATGATATCCATCAACGACAACGTGCGTAGCGCAAACAAACTCACCCGTGATACAGAAGGTGAAGTTAAAGCGATTAAAACCCGCTTACGTGAGTTTCGTTCGCTGGTTGAAGCCTTTGAAGACGACTAGCTTTTCAATTCGCCAGAGGACGATTCAATATGCGCCCGAACGAACCACTGAAACTGCTCAAGCTCTGCTAATTGCCCGGTTAACATGTCTTCTGATACCGGGTCGAGCTCAGCTAATGTTTCCATCGCTTCGCGGTGGTCACCGTTAACGCCATTATAAACCTTATCCAGAGCAACTAAATGCTCTGCCACTAACCCTTTACCTAAAGAGTAGTCTTCCCATCTGCGACGCTCTGCAATAGCTTTTGGCGTACCAACAGGTACTCCACCTAACGTCGCAATTCGCTCTGCTATGGTATCGGTCATTTCACGTACGGCGTCGACCTGAGGGTCTAACATTTCATGCACACCAATAAAATTTGGTCCTACAACATTCCAGTGCACATGTTTTAGTGTCAATTGCAGGTCAAGCAATGCGACTAAGCGATCGTCAAGAATTGCTATGACCTTATCCGCGGACTCACTGTTCATTCCCGGTGCTGTAAAGTCTGCAACTTGGCTTGCATTATTGCTACTCATATTGCCTCCTGATTTATTAACGTATCAACTAAGCTTACGCATAAAATATCCAGGAAGATCGCTTTGTGGCTGAGCGCAGTAAAGGCGGAGTAAGACAAGGGCTGGTGCCTGGTGTTGTAGTTTTGCTATGTCAGGGTGTCGAAGGCCATGGATGGCCTTCGTCAAGCCCACACGGAAGTGCTCGTAGCGTCCCTGACATAGCAAAACTACAACAACCAACCGGTTCTTGTCTTATTCCGCCTTTCTTCCTTATAAAGCAGACACAAAAAACCCGGCGCGAAGGCCGGGTTTTGTTTTAGCGTTGGCAGGATATTACCAGCCAGTTTTCTCCGCAACAGCTTTGCCAATTTCGGCCAGGCTGCGTACAGTTTTAACGCCTGCTGCTTCAAGTGCAGCGAATTTCTCGTCAGCAGTACCTTTACCGCCGGCAATGATGGCACCAGCGTGGCCCATACGTTTGCCCGGAGGAGCAGTAACACCAGCAATGTAAGAAACAACCGGCTTAGATACATTGTTTTTAATGTACTCTGCCGCTTCTTCTTCTGCTGTACCACCGATTTCACCAATCATTACGATAGCTTCGGTTTCTGGATCTTTTTCGAACAGTTCCAGAATATCAATGAAGTTAGAACCCGGGATAGGGTCGCCACCGATACCAACACAGCTAGACTGACCAAAGCCTGCGTCAGTAGTCTGCTTAACCGCTTCGTACGTCAATGTACCTGAACGTGAAACGATACCCACTTTACCTTTCTTGTGGATGTGGCCAGGCATGATACCGATTTTGCACTCGTCCGGAGTGATAACACCCGGGCAGTTTGGACCGATCATGCGCACGCCTTTGTGCGTCAGGTATTCTTTTACGTAAAGCATATCCAGTGTAGGAATACCTTCAGTAATACAAACAATCAGTTCGATACCAGCGTCTGCTGCTTCGATGATTGAGTCTTTACAGAAAGGTGCTGGTACGTAGATAACTGATGCGGTTGCGCCAGTTGCTTCTACTGCTTCTTTTACTGTGTTGAATACAGGCAGGCCTAAGTGCTCTTGACCACCTTTACCAGGTGTTACACCGCCAACCATTTGCGTACCGTAAGCAATTGCTTGCTCAGAGTGGAAAGTACCCTGACCGCCAGTGAAACCCTGACAGATTACTTTGGTGTTTTTATCGATCAAAATGCTCATTATTGACCTCCTGCCGCAGCAACCACTTTATCGGCAGCATCAGATAAGCTCTCTGCAGCGATAATATTCAGGCCACTTTCGTTCAATTTCTGGGTACCCAGTTCAGCGTTGTTACCTTCAAGACGAACAACCACTGGTACTTTAACGCCCACTTCTTCAACAGCACCGATGATACCTTCAGCAATCATATCGCAACGTACGATACCGCCGAAGATATTAACAAATACGGCTTTAACTGAGCTGTCAGACAGGATAATTTTGAACGCTTCAGAAACACGCTCTTTTGTCGCGCCGCCGCCAACGTCAAGGAAGTTAGCTGGCTCGCCGCCGCTCAGTTTAACGATGTCCATTGTACCCATCGCCAAGCCTGCGCCGTTAACCATACAACCGATGTTGCCGTCTAACGCTACGTAGTTCAGTTCCCATTTAGCTGCTTCCGCTTCACGCGCATCGTCTTGTGACGGATCGTGCATTTCACGGATTTTAGGCTGACGGTACAATGCGTTGCTGTCGATGCCGACTTTCGCATCAAGACAGTGAACGTTGCCTTCGTCAGTGATAACCAATGGGTTAATTTCTAACAGGGCTAAGTCGTACTGTTCGAACATTTTAGCCAAGCCTAAGAAAACCTTAGTAAATTGCTTAACCTGGTCTGGAGTCAGACCCAGTTTAAAGCCTAATTCACGACCCTGGTATGGCTGCGCGCCGACCGTTGGGTCAATTTCAGCTTTCAGGATTTTTTCCGGTGTTTCTTCAGCAACGGTTTCGATTTCTACGCCGCCTTCGGTCGATGCCATGAACACGATTTTGCGTGAAGCACGGTCAACAACTGCACCTAAGTAAAGCTCGTCTGCGATATCAGTGCAGCTTTCAACTAAAATCTTAGCAACCGGCTGACCTTTTTCGTCGGTTTGGAAAGTTACTAAGTTTTTACCTAACCACTGCTCAGCAAATGCGCGAACATCGTCTAAACTTTTCACTAATTTCACGCCGCCCGCTTTACCGCGGCCACCAGCGTGAACCTGACATTTGACGACCCAAATGTCGCCACCAATACGTTTTGCCGCTTCTACCGCTTCATCAGCAGTGTCGCAAGCAAAACCTTCAGATACTGGTAAACCAAACTCTTTAAAGAGTTGCTTACCCTGATACTCATGCAAATTCATGATGCTCTTCCGATTCGTTGAAACAACTTAAGCAGCGAAGTGCTGCCTACCCGAATACCGCGCCGAATTTTAACGTGATCGGCGCATAATTAACAGCCGCAAGCTCAATTAGCGTTGCGGCTGGTTCTCAGCGTCTTTAGATATCCAGGATAAGACGTTGAGGATCTTCCAATAACTCTTTCACGGTAACCAGGAAACCTACCGATTGTTTACCATCAATAATTCGATGGTCATAAGAGAGAGCTAAGTACATCATCGGTAAGATTTCAATCTTACCGTCCACCACCATGGCACGCTCCTGGATTTTGTGCATACCCAGAATAGCGCTTTGTGGTGGGTTCAAGATTGGTGTCGATAACAGCGAACCAAATACGCCACCATTAGTGATGGTGAAGTTGCCACCCTGCATTTCGTCCATAGTCAACTTACCGTCACGACCTTTAATGGCCAGGTCACGAATACCGTTTTCCATGTCCGCAATGCTTAGGCGGTCAGTATCACGCAGAACTGGCGTTACCAGACCACGAGGTGTCGATACAGCAATACTGATGTCGAAGAAGTTGTGGTAAACAATATCGTCGCCATCAATGGATGCGTTCACGTCTGGGAAGCGTTTCAATGCTTCTGTTACAGCTTTGACATAAAAGCCCATAAAGCCAAGACGCGTGCCGTGCGTTTCTTCAAACACGTCTTTGTATTTCTTACGCAAGTCCATAATAGGCTTCATGTTGATTTCGTTAAACGTGGTCAACATGGCCGTGTCGTTCTTCGCTTGCAACAGACGTTCTGCGATACGTTTACGCAGACGTGTCATTGGTACGCGCTTCTGGTCTCGGTCACCTGAAACTGCAGGCTGTGAAGACTGTTGCTTGCTGCCACTGTCAGATGATTTAGACGAAGACTGACCTTTCACGTGTTTTTCAACGTCTTCTTTAGTGACGCGACCGCCTTTGCCTGTGCCTTTAACATCACTTGGCTTAAGACCGTGCTCACCTAACAAACGACGAACCGCAGGACCAGCTACTTCATTGTCACCACCGTCGTCTTTGCTCTCGTCTTTACTTTCTGAAGAAGACTCAGATTTACTATCGTCAGACTTACTTGAACTGCCACCGGCAGAACCGCCTGCTTCAACAATGCCGATGACATCGTCAGCGCCAACAGTGTCGCCTTCGTCGTGCTTAATTTCAGCCAAAACGCCGTCCGCCGGAGCTACAACTTCCAGAACCACTTTATCGGTTTCAATATCAACCAGGTTCTGGTCACGTTTTACCGCATCACCAGCTTTAACGTGCCAGGTAGAAATTGTCGCATCAGAGACAGACTCTGGTAATTGAGGAACTTTAACTTCCATCTTCTCGCCAGAGCCTTTCTTGTCTGAGCCTTTGTCGTCTGAAGAATCAGATTCTTTCTTTTCTGACTTTTCTTTCTTGTCGCCTGAATCTTTATCTTCTGATTTATCTTCAGAAGCTGACCCACCGTCACCTTCTTCAATTTTACCGATAACTTCTTCAGCAGTTACGGTTGTGCCTTCTTCAGCCGTAATTTCGCCGAGCACACCGTCCGCTTCCGCAACAACTTCAAGCACTACCTTGTCGGTTTCGATGTCAACCAGATTCTGGTCGCGAGACACTTTATCGCCAGGTTTTACGTGCCATGTTGCAATGGTTGCATCTGCAACAGACTCGGGTAATTGAGGAACTTTTATATCAATCGCCATGGTTCATCTTCACCTATTTAATGGTTAGCGCTTCGTCAACAAGTTTTTGCTGCTGCTTGTTGTGCTCTGATATGTATCCGACCGCTGGTGCGGCTGACGCACTACGACCACGATAAGACAACTGAGCTCCTTTCGGAATTGCGGCCCAGAAGTGGTGCTGGCTGCTATACCATGCGCCTTGGTTCTGAGGCTCTTCCTGACACCAGACAAAATCTTTAACGTGCTGATAATCTTTCATAATTTCTGCCACTTCTTCCGCAGGGAACGGGTAAAGCTGTTCAATACGAATAAGGGCAACATCTTCTTGTTCGCGTTCGCGACGTTCTTTCAGTAAATCGTAGTAGACTTTACCGGAGCAAAATACCACGCGTTTTACCTTTTTCGGATTCAGGTCGTCAATTTCCGCAATCGCGTTCTGGAACCCGACATCCGCCAAATCGTCCATTTCTGAAACGGCTAACGGATGACGTAATAATGATTTCGGTGTCATCACAACTAACGGTCTGCGAACAGGACGTAAGTGCTGACGACGAATCATATGGAAAACCTGTGCTGGCGTCGTTGGCACACACACTGACCAGTTGTGATCAGCTGAAAGCTGCAAGAAACGCTCAAGGCGCGCCGAACTGTGTTCTGGCCCCTGACCTTCGTAACCGTGCGGTAGCAATAATGTCAGGCCACACAAACGGCCCCACTTCTGTTCGCCAGAGCTTAGGAACTGATCAATAACAACCTGAGCACCGTTTACGAAGTCTCCGAACTGAGCTTCCCACATGACCAATGCTTTTGGTTCCGCTGTGGCATAACCATATTCAAAGGCAACAACGGCGGCTTCTGACAGCACTGAATCATAAATTTCAATCTGGCCCTGCTCTGATCCCAGATTATTCAGAGGCATATAAGTCGATGCGTCTTCCTGATTATGCAACACGGCATGACGGTGGAAGAAAGTACCACGCCCACTGTCCTGGCCGGTCAGACGAATATGAGTACCGTCGTTTACCAGAGTGGCATAGGCTAAGGTTTCTGCAAAACCCCAGTCCATAGACTTTTCGCCTTTCGCCATTTTCAGACGTTCCTGATAAACCTTTGCAACTCGGGAGTTCAGCTTATGTTCTTCCGGGTATGTCGTAATTTTCTGACCCAGATCTTTCAGCTTTTTAATCGAGACTTTGTAGTCATACTCAACATCCCAGTCATTTCCAATATACGGTGACCAGTCAACTGAGTGTTGACGCATAGGCCGATGTTCATCAACGACAACTTCGCCTTTATCTAATGCGTCACGATAGTCAGACATCCACTGTTTGGCAGTGTCTTCATCAACTATCGAGTTTTTAATTAGTTGTTTGCCATAAATCTCACGAGCAACCGGTTGCTTTTTCACCTTAGCGTACATTAAAGGCTGCGTTGCACTCGGCTCGTCAGCTTCATTGTGCCCGTGACGTCGATAACAAACCAAGTCGATAACGACATCTCTCTGGAAGGCGTTTCGATAATCCAGCGCCAGTTGAGTCACAAAAACGACAGCTTCAGGGTCATCGGCATTAACGTGGAAAATTGGCGCCTGTACCATTTTTGCAATGTCAGTACAGTATTGAGTAGAACGCGCATCTTCCTGTTTTGCGGTCGTGAAACCAACCTGGTTATTCACAACAATGCGGATTGATCCGCCAACACGATAAGCCCGTGTTTGCGACATATTAAAGGTTTCTTGTACCACGCCCTGGCCTGCAACGGCGGCATCACCGTGGATGGTAATTGGCAGTACTTTTTTGCCTTCTGGATCTTGCAGGCGGTCCATACGTGCGCGAACCGAGCCCATAACAACCGGATTAACAATTTCCAGATGCGATGGGTTAAAAGCTAATGCTAAGTGAACATCGCCGCCCGGTGTTGCATAGTCAGATGAAAAACCCATGTGATATTTAACATCACCTGAGCCTTTAGTACTGTCGTGCTTACCGGCAAACTCGTCGAATAAGTCCTGAGGTTTCTTACCCAGAACGTTCACTAATACGTTCAGACGACCGCGGTGAGCCATGCCAATGACCACTTCTTTGGCGCCTTGCTCACCCGAGCGTGAAATAAGTTCTTTTAACAACGGAACCAGACTGTCTCCGCCCTCTAACGAGAAGCGTTTAGCGCCAGGGAATTTAGACCCCAGGTACTTTTCCAGCCCGTCTGCTGCTATAAGCTCTTTTAAGATTTTGGTTTGTTGCTCTTTTTTAAATTTAGGCTGACCAAGAACACCTTCCAACCGTTGCTGAATCCAGCGTTTTTCTTCGGTTGAAACAATGTGCATGTACTCGGCACCAATAGAGCCACAATAAATATTTTCTAAAGCTTCGTGAATGTCACTCAGCTTCATTGTGTCTTTGCCAACGGCTAAAGAGCCTACATTAAACTCGCGCTCTAAATCGTCTTTGCTTAAATCGTGGAAGTTTAATGAAAGGTCTGGAACGGTTTCCTGTTTCCATAAACCAAGAGGATCAAGATTGGCATGCTGATGACCGCGGAATCGGTAAGCATTGATAAGTTGTAAAACCTTCACTTGCTTCTGATCGGCGGCGGTCGTGCTGCCGGTTTGAGACTGCTTGAGCTTATTCTTTGCTGCTTCTCGGAACTGCTCTCTCACTTCGCTGAGTTTGGTATCAACAATGTGATTCTCTTTCGGCAACGCATCGAACATTTGACGCCATTCATCACTGACTGCCGTCGGATCATCCAGATACGCCTCAAACATTTGCTCAATGTAGGCAACGTTCCCACCGGCTAGATGCGAAGTTTCTAGCCATTCACGCATTACACCGTCTTGCATTGCGTTTCCTTCACCTAAATATGTAAACCGATTTTATAAAAAAATAGCCATCCTTTGTGGGATGGCTATCCACAACATAAACCGTTCAAATTGACGCGCCGTTGGTTTTTAAACCGCGCGATTCAACAGCATCGATTTAATGTGGCCAATAGCCTTAGTTGGGTTTAACCCTTTTGGACAAACATTGACGCAGTTCATAATGCCGTGGCAACGGAACACACTGAATGCGTCGTCTAAATCATCCAAGCGCTCGTCGGTTGCTGTGTCACGGCTATCGATTAAGAAACGATACGCGTGCAACAGGCCGGCAGGACCGATGAACTTGTCAGGGTTCCACCAGAACGACGGGCATGATGACGAACAACATGCACATAAGATGCACTCGTACAGTCCGTCAAGTTTAGCACGCTCTTCTGGTGACTGCAGACGCTCACGCGCCGGCGGCGTTTTATCATCGTTGATCAGGTACGGTTTAATCTTCTCGTACTGTTGATAGAACTGGCTCATATCAACAATTAAGTCACGAATAACCGGTAGCCCAGGCAACGGACGAATCACAATCTTGCTGCCTTTCAATGCAGAAGTTGGAGTAATACAAGCCAAGCCGTTTTTGCCGTTCATATTCAGACCATCTGAACCACAAACGCCTTCACGGCATGACCGCCGGAACGCCAACGATGGATCTTGCTCTTTCAGTTTGATCAGCAAGTCCAGCACCATCATGTCCTGATTTTCTTCCACCTCTAGGGTGTAATCTTTCATGTACGGCGCGTCATCAACATCCGGGTTGTAACGATAAATCGAAATATTCAATGTTTTCATCGTTGAACCCCTCTATTAGTACGTACGAGCTTTCGGAGGGAAAGCTTCGCGCAGTTTCGGTGCCATATTAACCTGACGAGTCACCATGTCTTCGGTTTCTGGACGGAACACAGTGTGAACCAACCATTTCTCGTCATCACGATCTGGATAGTCTGCGCGACTGTGAGCTCCACGGCTTTCTGTACGGAAGTTTGCAGCAACTGCAGTAGAGAAAGCAGTTTCCATTAAGTTATCAAGTTCCATACATTCAACACGCTGAGTATTAAACTCTTTAGACGTGTCGTCTAAGCGTGCGTGCTTAAGGCGCTCACGAATTTCTTTCAACTCTTTAAGACCATCAGCCATTGCTTCACCTTCACGGAATACCGAGAAGTTCATCTGCATACAGTTCTGTAGGTCTTTCTTAATTTGTACTGGGTCTTCGCCTTTCTGCGTATTTTCCCAACGGTTGAAACGAGCCATTGCCTCATCAACGTCAGACGCTGACGATTCACGTGCTTCGCTATTCGCCGCTAATGTTTCACCTAAGTGCATGCCAGTCGCACGACCGAAAACAACAAGGTCAAGCAATGAGTTACCACCTAAGCGGTTAGCACCGTGAACAGATACACAAGCGATTTCACCACAAGCAAATAAACCAGGTACAGGCTTGGTTTCGCCCTTTTCGTCAACTGTCAGAGCCTGACCGTTAACGTCTGTCGGGATACCGCCCATCATGTAGTGACAAGTTGGTATAACAGGAATTGGTTCTTTTACCGGGTCAACGTGAGCGAAGGTACGTGACAAGTCACAAACGCCCGGAAGACGACTCTCCAGAGTCTCTTTACCCAAGTGATCCAATTTCAGTTTCAGGTGAGGTCCCCAAGGGCCTTCGCAACCACGGCCTTCACGAATTTCTGTCATCATTGAACGAGCAACAACGTCACGTGAGGCAAGGTCTTTCGCGTTTGGAGCGTAACGCTCCATGAAGCGTTCGCCGTCTTTATTTAACAGGTAACCACCCTCGCCACGGCAACCTTCAGTTACCAGACAGCCTGAACCAGCAATACCAGTTGGGTGGAACTGCCACATTTCCATATCCTGCACTGGAACGCCGGCACGTAGCGCCATACCAACACCATCACCGGTGTTAATGTGCGCATTTGTTGTTGAGGCATAAATTCGACCAGCACCGCCGGTCGCAAGAACAACAGATTTAGCTTTCACATAATAGACTTCACCAGTTTCAATATTCAGCGTAGTAACACCCGTTACTGCGCCGTCCTGGTTTTTCACTAAGTCTAGTGCGTACCACTCAGAGAAAACGGTCGTTTTGTTCTTAACGTTTTGCTGGTAAAGCAAGTGCAGAAGTGCGTGACCAGTACGGTCAGCGGCTGCGGCTGTACGAGCTGCCTGCTCGCCACCAAATTCTTTTGACTGGCCACCGAACGGACGTTGATAAACTTTTCCGTTTTCAAAACGTGAAAATGGCAAGCCCATATTTTCCAGTTCAAGAATTGCTTCCGGACCTGCTTTACACATGTATTCAATAGCGTCCTGGTCACCAATGTAGTCCGAACCTTTTACGGTATCGAACATGTGCCATTGCCAGTCATCTTCGTGCGCATTACCTAAAGCGACAGTAATACCACCTTGTGCAGAAACTGTGTGAGAGCGCGTTGGAAACACTTTGGACATCAACGCACAGCTCATCCCCTCTTGGGAAATTTGCAATGCTGCTCGCATACCAGCACCGCCAGCACCGATCACCACTGCATCATATTCTAAAGTTTTAACGTTCACTTAAACACCCCACAGTACGAATAAGCCAGTGAGCCAAACAGCGATAAGACCAACGCTGAAAACTAATTGGATAAAAGCTCTGAGACCAGCCGCTTTTACGTAGTCTGTTGATACCTGCCAAATGCCAATCCAACCGTGAATCAACACAGCGGACAGTGCTAGCATGGTAAAAACCTTCATCCAGATACTGGCAAACAAGCCACTCCAGACTTCATACGTCACGTCTGGTGTAGAAAGGAAAAAGCCAGCCATGAACAGTGTGTAAAGAACCATAACGATCGCGCTGGCTCTCAACAAGATAAAGTCATGAGAACCGCTACGACCAAACGTTGCTGCTGCTGTTACCATAGCCAAACTCCTACTAATACGGAAAGAATGACAGAAAGAGCAATTGAAATATTTGCACTGATTCTTCCCGAATCGAGTTCTTCCCAGTAGCCCATATCCATCACTAAGTGACGCAGACCGATGATTAAGTGAAATCCTAGCGCTGTCAAAATACCCCAGCCAATAAACTTCGCAATAAAGCTGGTCATGATACTCTCGATTTGAGCAAAGCCTTCTGGGCCACTAAGTGACACGGCAAAAGCCCAAATTAAAAATGCCAGAGAGAACAGCATAACAACACCCGAAATACGGTGCAGTATGGATGCTTTGGCAGCGGCAGGAAACTTGATAGTTGATAAGTCTAAATTAACAGGTCTTTCTTTTTTCACGATAGATTGCCTTTTAATAAAGCACAAAAGAAATGCAATTTTCGTTTGCGCGACACAGATACATGCCACCAATACGGCGCAAAGTATATCGAGCCAAACCATTAATTACAACGAGAAACTCAGATTTGGGCGCTTAGTTATTACGGCTTACTACTAAAGTCTAACGTAACTCAATAATTGTTCAATCTGAGTAATCTTTTCGTCATGTTTATTACGTATGTTTGACTATAATTGGTTCATGTTCCCCGATTAAAATTGACATTTAAGGGCATGATCGAGTTAAATTAGCGCACTTTTTCAAAGTAGACAGTGAGGAGAATTCCTTATGGCTGATCGTAAAGCCACTTTACAGATTGACGGCCAATCCATTGAGTTGCCGGTACTTTCACCAGCGGCAGGCAAGGATGTAGTTGACGTCCGAACTTTGGGCAAACATGGTTACTTCACCTTTGACCCTGGGTTCCTGGCTACAGGCTCTTGCGAGTCGGCTATCACCTACATCGATGGTGAGAACGGAGTTTTACTGCACCGCGGCTACCCAATTGGTGAGCTCGCAACAAAAGCAGACTATTTAGAAGTTTGCTATATGCTGTTACACGGCGAAGCGCCGGACGAAAAACAGTACACCGAATTTAAAGACACCATTACTAAACACACTATGGTGCACCAGGGAATCCACAACTTCTTTAATGGTTTCCGTCGTGACGCACACCCAATGGCGATGCTATGCGCAGTAACAGGTGCTTTATCATCTTTCTATCATGATGATTTAGACATTCACGATGAAAACCAGCGTTTACGTAGCGCTTATCGCCTAATTGCTAAGATTCCAACCATTGCGGCAATGGCCTACAAATTCAGCATTGGCCAACCTTTCGTATACCCTCGTAACGACTTAGGCTACGCAGAAAACTTCTTAAACATGATGTTCTCTGTACCAGCTGAAGATTACAAAATTAGCCCTGCAGTTGCCCGTGCAATGGATCGCATCTTTACTTTGCATGCCGACCATGAGCAAAACGCATCAACTTCAACCGTTCGTCTTGCCGGTTCTTCGGGTGCAAATCCTTACGCCTGTATTGCGGCTGGTGTTGCTTCTTTATGGGGACCTGCACACGGTGGTGCAAACGAAGCGTGTCTGCGCATGCTGGCTGAAATTGGCTCAGTAGAGAACATTCCAAAATACATCGAGAAAGCAAAAGACAAGAACGATCCGTTCCGTCTGATGGGCTTTGGTCACCGTGTCTACAAAAACACTGACCCTCGCGCTACCGTTATGCGTGAGTCATGCCACGAAGTATTGAAAGAACTTAACCGTGACGATCCATTATTGGACGTTGCAATGGAACTGGAGCGTATCGCTCTGGAAGACGATTACTTCATTGAGAAGAAGTTGTTCCCTAACGTTGATTTCTACTCAGGTATCGTGCTGAAAGCTATTGGTATTCCGACCAACATGTTCACTGTTATCTTTGCGCTGTCGCGTACTGTTGGCTGGGTTTCTCACTGGCACGAAATGATGGGCGAAGCGAACCAAAAAATTGGTCGTCCACGTCAATTGTATACCGGTTATACAAAACGCGAATTTACACCAATCAAAAAGTAAAATCGTCATGTTTTAAAAAAGCGCTCTCATGAGCGCTTTTTTTATGTCTATCGCTAATTAGTTCGTGTACATCGCTTTTTATCCCTTACAGGACGTGCAACTTACCCCCAATTTCTTTATACTACGTCGCATTTCGTTGGTCGCCCAAGAGCTGACAGACAAATTCATTTTCAACGTGCTTTTAGCAGGTTGCAGATAATTACAGAGAGGCTTATGCAGCAAGTAGTCAATGTACAACAACCCATCATTACGCCACGTAAGTTCAAGGTATATCAGCATCGCCAGTTAGATAAAATTGAGGCGCTTAAAAAAGTTCCTGCTGACATGCGCTTTGAAATGAAAGTCGTTGCTAATGTCCTGCCGTTCAGAGTTAACGAGTATGTGTTTAATGAACTCATTGACTGGGAAAATGTACCCAATGACCCGCTGTTTCAACTAACATTTCCACAAAAGGATATGCTGGAGCCGTCTGCCTATCAGCGCATGGCGGATTTGATGTCAGGTAAACACACGACTAACGAAGTGTTTGACTTAGCAACTCAGCTACGTGATGAAATGAACCCTCACCCTGCTGGCCAAATGCAAATGAACGTCCCTCATGTTGACGGTGAACCTTTGCCTGGCATGCAGCATAAATACCGTGAAACGGTTTTATTTTTCCCGGCTCAGGGGCAGTATTGCCATTCTTACTGCACCTTTTGCTTCCGCTGGGCACAATTCGTGGGTAAAGCAACACGCTTTAACTCTAATGACGCCGATCAATTACATCGCTACTTAGCTCAGCACAAAGAAGTGACCGACCTACTGGTCACCGGTGGCGACCCTATGGTTATGCGCACACGTAAGCTGGCTCACTACCTGGAAGACTTACTTAAACCAGAGTTTGAGCACATTAAGACCATACGTATTGGCACTAAGTCGCTGACCTTCTGGCCTTACCGCTTCATTACTGACCCGGATGCAGACGACATGCTGCGTCTATTAGAGCGTTTAGTTGCCGGCGGCAAACACGTATCCATTATGGCGCATTTAAACCACCCGAATGAACTGCGCACGGAAGTCTGTCAGGAAGCGATTCGTCGCCTGCGCGCTACTGGTGCACAAATACGCTGCCAGGCTCCACTGCTTAAACACATTAACGATGACCCCGATGTCTGGGCTTCTATGTGGGAGAAACAAGTACAGTTAGGTATGATCCCTTACTATATGTTTGTTGAGCGGGATACTGGTGCCAAACGTTACTTTGAAGTGCCACTGGAACGCACCTGGGAGATTTTCCAAAAAGCTTACCAACAGGTATCCGGCATTGCCCGCACGGTTCGCGGCCCTTCAATGAGTGCAGGCCCGGGTAAAGTGGAAGTTCAGGGTGTGACCGAAATTGCAGGCGAAAAAGTTTTTGCTTTACGCTTTATTCAGGGACGCAACCCGGACTGGGTTCAACGCCCCTTCTTTGCTAAGTACGACCCGGATGCAACCTGGTTACATCAATTAAAGCCGGCTTTTGGAGAAGAAAAGTTCTTTTTCGAAGACGAATACTCAAAAATGGCAGCGATGGATTAACCATCGACTGCCCGTTCTCGTGCCCGCTGCAGGTCTTCTTCTGTATCAATACCAGCAGCCGGTGCGAGAATAGCTTCTGCCACGTGAATACGTTCTCCATGCCAAAGGACTCGCAATTGCTCTAAGGACTCGAGCTGTTCTATAGGGCTAGCCTGCCACTCTATATAACGTCTGACAAAACCTGCCCGATAGGCATAAATACCAATGTGTCGGTGGTAATGATCGGCAATGACATTGGTATCCCGCTCTGCAGAAAAGTGCTCTCTGTCCCATGGAATAGCTGCACGGCTAAAGTACAGAGCGTATCCGGCCGCATCGGTAACCACTTTTACTGTATTCGGGTTAAAAATATCTTCAGCGTCGGTAATAGGAACGGCTAAAGTCGCCATAGGCGCCTGCCGTTGGTTGGCTAAGTTATCCGCAACCTGACGAATAATTTCAGGTGGAATGAAAGGCTCGTCGCCCTGCACATTAACCACCACTTCATTTTCCGCAAGCGCCAACTGTTCAATAACCTCAGCCAGTCGCTCAGTACCCGATGAATGTTCCGTTGAAGTCATCATGACTCGGCCGCCGAATTTCTCAACGCCCTCTTTTACCCTCAGGTCATCAGTTGCGACAATCACCTCCGCAGCGCCACTGGCTTCAGCCCTTTCAACCACATGCTGAATCATTGGTTTACCACCAATGTCAGCCAGAGGTTTACCAGGCAGTCGGCTGGAGCCATAACGTGCGGGAATAACAACGGTAAAACTCATGAAGGAACCTTCTCTAACTCTTCTGCAGATAATTCACGGGCTTTATCGGCTAATAAAACCGGAATGTTTTCATCGATAGGATAAGCCAGTCGCTCGCCCCGACAGACCAGTTCATTTTTTTCGGCGTAGTAAGTCAGCTTACCTTTGCACTTAGGGCAAGCTAAAATCGCTAATGTATTTTTATCAATGGGCATTTTTCTTCCTTTCCAGCTCTGCCAGTAAGTTAGTTTTCATTATCTCGGGCAGTTGTGCTTCTATTGTTTGATAATACCAGTCCGGTTGCGCGAATGACTGACACTTTCCGGCATCTTTCTCTGTCATCAATATAGGCTTACCATTTAATTGAGAAAAGTCTTCTTCGCTAAAAACATGATGATCAGCAAATGCCTGGCTTTTCTCAACTTGCACCCCTTGCTCTGACAAAGAGTTAAAAAATCGCTGGGGGTAACCAATACCGGCAACTGCATTAAAACTACTATCCGTTTCTAGCTCAACTTTTTCATCGTTATCAACCCGATACCAGTGACCCGGTTTAACATCTACTACATGACGCGCAAAAGCATGACGCCCGTAATTAGAAATAACCCAGTCCGCACCTTTTAAACGCCATGGTCCTTCACGTAAAGGACCTGCCGGCAGCAACCAGCCATTTCCTGTGCCTCTTTCACCGTCAATCATAATCAGCTCAATGTCACGTTTTAATGCATAGTGCTGTAAACCATCATCACTAATAATGACATCGACTTCGGGATGTTGTTCGGACAGGAGTTGAGCGGCCTCGGCTCGTTTAGGTGCGATGACTACCGGACAATCGGTTCTCCGGCGCATAAGCAAAGGTTCATCGCCAACATCTGCGGCATTATCATTTTCTGCAATGGAATGAGGAAATGGACCTTTTGCACCATAACCACGGCTTATAATACCCGGCTTCCAGCCCTCATCTTTCAGCCATTGGCATAGAGCAACCACCATTGGCGTTTTCCCTGTACCGCCAACGCTGATATTACCGACAACGATAACAGGCACTTCTGCTTTATAGCGTTTTATCAGGCCTAAATGGTAAAAACTGCGGCGCAGGTTGGTCAGTAGCCAAAACAGCAATGACAGCGGTGCCAGCAAAATTAAAAGAGGATGCAGGTTGGCTTTATACCACTGCTTTTGTAGCCACACTAGGCGCCTCCGCTAAACTGCAAGTTATGCAATTGATAATACGCGCCTTCATGATCCAGTAACTGCTGATGGGTACCTCGCTCAACAATCTCGCCGTTATCCATTACGATAATTTCGTCCGCATTTTCAATGGTCGACAAGCGGTGTGCAATGACAATGGCGGTCCGGTTTTGGCGCAAGGTGCCTAAAGCATCCTGAATATGACGTTCAGACTCCGTATCTAGCGCAGATGTAGCTTCGTCCAGAATCAGAATAGGAGCGTCCTGCAATAATGCACGAGCAATAGCAATACGTTGCCGCTGCCCTCCGGATAACATCACTCCGTTTTCGCCGACCATGGTGTCCAGCCCTTTCGGCATGTTATCAGTAAACTCGGTAACGTAAGCCTGCTCTGCTGCTTTAGTGATTTGCTCCCGTGACAACTCTTTCGCTGCACCATAAGCAATATTATTAGCGATAGTGTCATTAAACAGGGTCACGTTTTGTGAAACCAGAGCAAACTGGCGACGCAGACATTTCAGTTTATAGTCGTTAATGTTGTAGCCGTCGAGCAAAATGCGACCCTGCTCTACATCATAGAACCGGGTCAGCAGGTTTGAAATCGTCGATTTACCACTGCCCGAGCGACCCACCAATGCAAGGGTTTTGCCTTGTTTTACGCTAAAGCTAATGTGTTCCAAAGCCAGGTCATCACCTTTCTGGTAAGAAAAGGACACATCTTCAAAAACTATGTTTCCTTCTGCACGGTCAATAATTCTCGAGCCTTTATCGACCTCTATTGGTTCATCAAGAATATCAAACACACTGGTGGCCGCAGCAATACCGCGCTGAAAGTCACTGTTTACGTTCGTTAACTGCTTTAATGGGCGCAGCAACATAAGCATAGCCCCGAGCAAGGTGGTAAACGCACCGGCTGAGAGCTCTCCCAGCATTTCCGGAAAGCTGGCAATGACCAAAACCATGGAAAGACTTAAAGAAGCAATAAACTGAATAACCGAAGTACTAATGGCCCGGGTATTTACCTGCTTCATATTCTGGTTACGGGTAGTATTATTTATTTCAGCAAAGCGCGCTGCCTCATCTCTTTGCCCCTGATGCATGAGCACAACTTTATGCCCATTAATCATCTGTTCAGCGGTTGTTGTGACATTCCCCATAGCCGTTTGAATACGGCTACTCACTTTACGGAAGCGTCTGGAAACAATACTCACGACCTTGGCAATTAAGGGACCTATCACTAAAAATACTAACGATAATTGCCAGCTATGATAAAACATCAAACCTAATAGCCCGGCAACGAACGCCCCTTCTTTGACCAAGACTAAGACAGCTTTACTGCTGGCTTCCGATACCTGCTGAGTGTCATAAGTTATTTTCGAGATTAAGTCACCGGTTGAGTGCTGGTCGTGAAAGCTGACAGGCAGCTTCATCATATGGTCGAATAACTGCTGACGCATTTTGGTAACTACTTTAAAACCAACCCAATTTAAAAAGTAACTGGACCCAACGTTAAGTATGCCACGTAGAATAAAAATAAAGGGAACAAAAATAGCGCCATAGATCAAAACATTGGAGTTCTGCTCTGTTAAGCCATCATCGATTAAGGTTTGGATTTGGGATATAAATAATGTATCGATGCCTGCATAACCAATCATACAGACAACAGCAAGAATAAAAGCCGCTTTATAAGGTTTGATGTAACCTAACAAGCGCTTGAAGGTCGTCTTTTTTTTAATCTGAGAATCCATGTAGTCTCAATTAAGTCATTAACACTTTTGGTATTCTACCTGTTTTCAAAGGGTAACTCCAAACTCCATGTACTGCCGTCACTCACAATGGTTAATTGTCCACTCTTCATCGTCCCAAGCCAGGGGCGATTCTTTCGCGCAAGTCTTTCCAGAGTATATCGGTGGGGAAAACGGTATCCACGATGCCGACCATAGCTTATCAAGTAGATATCCGCATCTACGGCCTGCAGTAATGGCCAACTGGTGGACGTTTTACTGCCGTGGTGCGGAACCAGCATGACATCGGACTCTATTTCAGCAGGGCTTTGCAACCGCTCTAACAGCATTTTCTCGGCAGGCATTTCAATGTCCCCGGGCAAAAGCAGGGTAAAACCCCGGAATTGAACCCATAAGACACAAGAACGATTATTTTTACTTAATGCGGTTGAACCTTGATATTCCCTCGAAGGCCATAAGACTCTCCATTGTAAGTTATTCCAGTGCCCCGTATCCCCCGCTAAACACGGTTTATTGCTGCCTTCCCCCTGCCACTGCAAATTGGGGTAGCGTCTTGATAAGAAATCACGCCCGCCATTGTGGTCACTGTCTCCATGGCTAATGAACGCAAGCTCCGGAACAAGTCCATGGTAATTCAAAAACGGTTCAATCACCGACTCGGCCACACTAAAACCGGAATTAAATTCAATACCTGTATCGACCAGCATGGCTCTGCCATTTCGCTCCAGCACTATAGCCTGGCTTTGCCCCACATCCAGAACGTGAAGGCGCAATTTCCCGTCTCTTTGATTTAGCAGCACCAAAACAGAAAGAGGCAAACATAAAAGCAGTACTGTGCGTTGCCAGGTGTTTTTAAGCGGCACCAGCAGCACGAGGATTAACGCAAACAAACCACCGAACCTTGCCTCACGGCTTACAGGCCAGGCATCTAATTGCAACCAGGTTACTGGCTGCTTCGCTAAAAAACCGATAAACGGATTCAAATGTACAATCGGAAGCTCTGCCAATTGCCAAAGTGTTGAAGCGAAACTTAAATCCAAAAGTACGGCAACCGTTCCGGCTAACGCCAATGGCAACAACCAAAAGCTTATAACCGGTAATACCAGCAAGTTAACTAACGGTGCCAGCAGCGAAAACCCGCCAAATAGCAAAAACGACAAAGGTGCCATAACCACCAGTAACAACCACTGAAGGGACCAAAGGCTTTTAATAGCAGAGAGTTTTCCGCGGGCTTTTTGCCAGCGCCAGCTTGCCAGGAACAATGCCGCAACCGCTGTAATCGAAAGCCAAAAGCCCGGATCCTGCAAAGCAAAAACATCAACCACAAGTACCGCAACAGTAACTCGTAACAGTAAACTTAGAGGTCTTAATTTCAGACTTAGCGTCAGGTGCAAAAGAACGACCAAAAACATGGCCAGCGCCCTTACTGTCGACACGGGAAAACCGGCCAGGACGGCATAACCTGTTACAGCAAAAGCCGCTAAAACTAGCGACCAGAAACGGCTGTTAATGAGCTCTCGGGTTTTCAGACCAACAGGGAGACAGCGAAAGCAGAGGCGAAAAAAGAATACAGCGGAAGCGGCAACCATCCCCAAATGTAAACCCGATATAGCCAGGCTGTGAGCCAAACCGGTTTTTTGCCAACTTTCCCGGGTTTGTCGGCTCAATAAGCTGCGTTCACCAATAGTTAAGGCAGCCAGTATGCCGGGTTCGTTCAGATCACTCTGTTGTATCCAATCAAAGACTTTTTGCCGAAGACTGATAGCAGAATCAAGCTTAAAGCCCTCTTTAATACTTCCTATTGCGTGTATGTTATTGCGCAGCAAATATTGTCGATACCGAAAGCTCCCGTGGTTACGATAGTCCGTCGCTTCCTTTAAGCGCGCCACCAGTTGCCAGGTTTCTCCTGCTCTAGGGGCTTGTTTAAGATTCGCCCGGTACCAGTTCAACCGGACTCTGGGTTGCTTCCAAATAGGCAACGCGTTGTCTGACAGCGTTTTAACCCTGCCCGTTATCCGCACGTGGTAAGGGTAACTCCGGGATATTTCATCCACCATGATACTGAGCTTAACGTCGGAATTGAGGAAAGACGCCGGTATTGCCCGTATATTTTGCCAATAAAGGTTGGCATTAGCCCATAAAATACCGCAAAATAACGCCATCAGTAGTCGTGCGATCGATCGCCGTTTTGCTTTTTTCGGGCAGGCCCCCATGCGGGTGTAAGCTATCGCCAAAAGTAGTAATGCGATAGTTGAAACAATCAGCCAGAATTTAATGTCAGAGTGAGTGAAGGCGAACAAAATTCCGCCTGAAAACACGAGTAACCAGCGATCCATCGTTGCTCCTTCCTTGGGGCAGTAACAGGATAGGTAATAAACGTCACATTATGGCCAGACGCTTCATTAAACGCTTAATGCCTGATCACCAAAAAGTGCGAGAGTCAAAAGCGATCCGCTTATTTGGCAGCCTTTTGCATGACGCAAACTTGTGGCACCTGAACAGACGCTCGGCGTCAGGAGCCTTTGCGGTAGGCTTGTTCTGCGCTTTTATACCTGTTCCTTTTCAAATGTTATTAGCGGCAGCATCAGCAATTCCCTTTCGCGTAAATCTGCCACTCTCAGTTGGTCTGGTATGGGTCTCCAACCCTATTACCATGCCCCCCATGTTTTACCTTTGCTACCTGGTAGGAAATGCTTTGTTAGCAGAACCACCACAGCCCTTTGCTTTTGAAGCCAGTTGGGAGTGGTTAATGCACAGTATTTCAACCATAGGTCCGGCTTTCTTGCTTGGCTGTTTGGTTTTAGGAACGTTATCCAGCTTTATTGGTTACATTGGTATTCGTCTGTTGTGGCGCCAGTCTGTGGTCAAAGCCTGGCGCCGCCGTAATCCTTAAAATTAAATGCTTTGGTGTAAAGCTTTAGCCGGTTCAACTTTCACTGCTCTCCAGGCCGGATAAAGAGTCGCAAGCAAGCTCATTAGCAGTGCTACCCCCGCCACCAGAAAAACATCCGACCAAATCCATTCAGAAGGCACTTCACCGACAAAGTAGATATCACTGGAAAGCACATCAAAATTAAACCAGGTTTCCAGCGCCAGCATAATATTGGGTAAAAATTGGGCCAGCAGTATTCCGCAAAAACATCCGATAACAACGCCATACAACCCGTTCATAACCCCCTGCAGAACAAAAGACTGCAATAAGGTTTTATCTTTCATACCCAAGGTTTTCAGCATTGCGATTTGGCTACGTTTTTTGGCGACCGTCATAATTAACGTCGATACAATGTTAAAACAGGCAACCGCCATAACCAGAATAAGAACCAGATAAACCACCCAGCGCACAAGTTCAATATCGCGATACAAGTGCCCGTGACTTCGCGTCCAGTCGTCAAGGTACACCAGTTCAGGCAGTTCATTACCCACTTGTCTGGCCACAGCCGGCGCAGAAAACACATCTTTTACCCGCAATCGGACAGAACTGACATCGCGGGCAAAATCCAGCTCATTTATCGCTGTATCGAGTGAAACGTAAGCGTTGTGGTAATCAATTTGCCCACCAAACTGAAAAAGCCCCGTCACTTGCAGCCTGACACGCTCGGGAGAGCGAAAACCTCGTTCTGATTTTTCGGGGGTTAACAACGAAACCGAGTCGCCTACTTCTAGATCCAGTTTTTCCGCTAACCCCGCACCTAATAGCAAGCCGCCCTTTTGCTGCCAGCGCTGCCAGTCTTCCTTACTGACGTAGTCCGATAAAGAAGAAACTTTTTGTTCATGCTCTGCCGAAACGCCCCGAACCTGAATGCCATGAAATGTCGACTGGGTTTGTACCATTACCGTGGCATTGACACCCGGTGCGGTAGCAACAACCTGAGGGTTCCGCTCAGCAATTTCTGCCACGAGCTCCCAGTCATCCAAAGCCCCTTCAACGGCACTGTATTCAATCTGAGGTACAACCGCTAAGAGCTTATTCTGTAACACCTGGTTGAAGCCATTCATCATTGACAGTGCTGCAATTAATACTGCACACCCAAGGGCAATACCAATAGTTGATGATGCCGATATAAACGACAAGAAGCCTTGCTTCGCTGTTCCCTGACGAAAGCGACGGGCAATTAACCAGGCAAGCCGCATTAGTCTTCTTCCTTATGCAAAACACCGTTCTTCAAGACTTCGACACGCTGCAGTTGCTCTGCCAGATGCAAATCATGGGTTACCACAATAAAAGCCGTGTTGGTTTCTTTATTCAACTCCAGCATTAATTGATAAATACTCTCTGCGGCCTCGCCATCGAGATTACCGGTAGGCTCGTCAGCAAGCACAATTTGCGGTTTATTCACAAAAGCCCGGGCAATAGCGACCCGCTGACGTTCTCCCCCCGACAACTGCGCAGGCCGATGAGATAATCTATGCTCTAAACCTACCCTTGCCAGTAATTGCTTTGCCTGCCGCTTTGCTTCGGCCGGACTTTTACCCGCTATCATTTGCGGCATTGCGACATTTTCCAGTGCCGAAAACTCGGGCAGCAAATGGTGGAATTGATACACAAACCCAAGGTTCTGATTACGCCACTGCGCCAGTTTGTCGGCTTTCCAGTGCGTCATTTCATCAGTTTTATAAAATAATTGTCCACCGGAAGCTTTATCCAAACCACCCAGCAAGTGCAGCAAAGTACTTTTCCCCGAGCCGGAAGTTCCGACTACAGCCACCATCTCGCCAGCCTGAAGATTAAAGTCTATATCTTTTAAAACGGTCACTTCATTATTACCGTCCTGATACGATTTACTCAGTTTTGAGCAACGCAACAGCGCGTCAGTCATAGCGTAATGCCTCCGATGGTTGAACATGAGCTGCCTGTGAAGCCGGGTATAATGTTGCGACCAGAGTTAACAGAATTGCAGCAACAGCCGTAGCAATAACCTGGAAAAGATTAATGATAATAGGTAAACCTTCCTCAGTGCCTGAAACTATTTGAGCCCCGAATAAATCCAGGATGTCATTTAAATACCAACTCAAAAGAAGTCCTAAAATAATACCTAACAAAGACCCAAGAACGCCGTTATAAAGCCCCTGAAGTAAGAACACGGTGCGAATACGGCCGTTAGATAAACCAAGCGTTTGCAGTATGGCAATGTCATGACGCTTATCATTTATGACCATAACCAGGGCAGACAGTGTGTTAAATGCAGCCACGGCAATGATCAAGGCCAGCATTAGCCACATCATGCGTTTTTCCATGCCAACAGCCTCAAACAGCTGCCCATAGCTTTGGCGCCAGTCATCAACGCTTAAATCGGTTTGGTTGCGCAGGGTTTGAGCAACTTGGGGAGCATCAAAGGCATCATTTAGAAACAGCTGCAAGCCGGTCACTTTACCTTCGGGAAGACGGATTAATCGCGCCAGGTCGTCACCATGAGCGAACACAACCGACTCATCAACTTCTGAGCCCATAGCGAATAAGCCACTGACGACAAACCGACGTTGCGAAGGTACCAGTCCAAAGGGTGTGTAAACGCCACCCTGCGCGGCAATAACTCTGACAGTATCACCCGGGGCGATGCCTTGTTTTTGTGCCAGCCGCTGACCAATAACCAAGTGGTAGCTTCCTGGTTCCAGACTTTCCCAGTTGCCGGCAACCATCTTGTCGGTAAGTGAAGGCGGCAATGCGCCCTTGTCCGGGTAGACGCCCTGTATGTTGGCAACGGACATTTTATCTGATATTTGCAGTATGCCCTGCGTTTGTACAAAGGGGACAGAACCCTTTATTGTCGCCAGTTCAGGCAGCTGTTGTTGAACCTCCTGCCAGTTGCTTAGCCGCGTGCTACTGTCCGGATCCGTTACAGTGACCTGGGGCACAGCACCTAAAATGCGGTTTTTCAATTGCCCTTCAAAGCCATTCATAACCGACATAACAACCACCAAAGCCATTACGCCCAGCGCAATACCTGCAAAAGCAAAGCGGTTAATAAATGCCGTAAAGGCAGAGCCCTGCCTTGCCCGGCTGTAACGCAGGCCAATAAACAGCACAACCGGCTGAAACATATACCCTCAATTATTTGATGGTTGCTAATTCATAACGAGCAAGGATAATGAGTTGTATTGAGCCTGACAACTAAAAGCCGAAACAATGACGCAATCGCAGACATCAATGACATCGCCAATAGGAGATTTCTTCACAGTAAGAGATCACTTCCCGGTCAATTTAATTGCGCTGGACTCGGCCGACAACATACCGGACGAAGACGCGTTTATTGCCGAGATCCCGGAGCTGTTTACTATTGCGTCCAGTATGGCTGAAAGTGATCAGCAACAACTGCAAAGCATTAAAGTTGAACAGTCGTCAGGCAGCGCGCTGGTGGCTTTTCTGGAGCAACAGCACAAACGTATGAACATATTGCTTGGTTATATGCTCCGCAATGAGGATGACCCCGAGTACCGGTTTAAGGGGGTTGAATATGGCGGCGGCGGCATTCGTATTGTCAATGACTCGCCATTAACAGAAGACCAGACGTTCCAGGCCAAGTTATTTTTTAAAGAAGAAGCTTTGGCAATTTACTGCTACCTGAAAGCTGAAAAGTCAGAGCCTGAAGAAAATGGTGATACTTACCTTTGCACTCTTAGCTTTGCTCAAATTCGCGAGGAAGATCAGGAACTCTTGATTCGTGCCAGCCTTCATGCCCAAAGTCGCCAGCTTAAAGAACGTTCAAAACAGCGCAGGGAACAAAAAGAAAGCGACTCCTTGTCATCCAAATCATGATTGATTTCGGTATAATACCGACGTTTTTCCAAACCAGTTGAGTAGTCATGACTAAGGCATCTGTATTAAGACCCCCTTTCCCACCGGCAGCAAATAAAGATCTCACCTGGCAGGAACTGCACGGCAGTGCCCCTGCACTGGCCATCGCTAAGCTAATTGATGCGACTCCGGGGCGGGTGCTAATTGTTACTGCAGATGCTAACCAGGCTTATCGATTAGAACAGGAAGTTAAATATTTTGCCGGTGAACACACCGAATATCATGACGACATAACGCTTTTTCCTGACTGGGAAACGCTGCCTTACGACAGTTTTTCTCCGCACCAGGACATTATATCTGATCGTTTGCGTGTGTTAGCACGCCTTCCTGAAGCCAAGCGTGGCGCACTGATTGTCAGTATAAATACCTTGCTCCACCGCATTGCGCCAACGTCTTTTGTTCAGGGGCAAGCACTACAAATTGAGAAAGGCCAGCAACTCGACAGCTTGAAGCTGCGACAGCAATTGGAAAATGCAGGTTACCGCCACGTAAACCAGGTTATGGAACATGGTGAATTCAGCGCCCGTGGGTCGATCTTAGATCTTTACCCTATGGGCAGCCAGACCCCATACCGGCTCGACTTTTTCGATGACGAAGTTGATAGTATCAGACCTTTTGACCCGGAAACTCAGCTATCGAAAGACCCTATAGAGGGCATTAATTTACTGCCCGCGCACGAGTTCCCGTTAACCAAAACGGCAATTGAACGCTTCCGCGCAAACTACCGCGAACACTTTGAAGCAAGTACTGAACGCGAATCGGTCTATCAGCAAGTCAGTAAGGGTCAGTTACCCGGCGGGATTGAATACTATCTTCCGCTATTTTTTGAAGAAACAGCAAGCTTATTTGATTATCTTCCGGACGACACCGTACTGGTTACCTTCGGCAATATTCAGGCGAGCCTGGAGCGCCTCTGGCAGGATATCAATCATCGCTACGATCAACGCCAGTTCGATCCCTTACGGCCATTGTTACACCCTAATGAACTGTTTCTTCCGGTCGATAATATTCACGCTGGATTCAAACAATACCGTCGTGTGCGAGCCAACGTACCGGCAGAAATGGCACAACCCGGGCCGACACCGTTTCTGACAGAAGCCGTTACAGAAATAGCTGCGGATCACCAGCAAAAACAGCCTTTTGCCAAACTAAAAACCAAATTAGAACAGGCGTTAGCAAATAACGACAAGGTTCTGCTTTCCGCTGAGAGCGCAGGCCGTCGTGAAGCGCTGCGTGAAATTGTCAGCAAGCTCGGTTTTCCCGTTACGCTTTGCTCAGGCCTGGAAGAATGTCCGACCAAACAAGTCGGTTTGATTATCAGCCCCATTATTAATTCGTTCTATTTACCCGATGCCAAACTCTGGTTTATCACCGAAACCGAACTGTTTGGTAACCGCGTGGTACAAAGCCGCCGACGCCAGCAAAAAGCCACTGTCAGCGCCGATACACTCATTCGCAACTTAGCGGAACTGCAGGCCGGTCAGCCGGTTGTTCACCTGGACCACGGTGTTGGCCGCTATCAGGGGTTGACGACTCTCGATGCCGGTAATGTCACCACGGAGTTTGTCACCATTGAGTACGCTGGTGGCGCAAAACTTTATGTTCCGGTAGCAAGCCTGAACGTTTTAAGCCGATACAGTGGCGGTGAAGAAAGCCATGCTCCTTTAAACAAACTGGGTAATGACAGTTGGGAAAAAGCCAAAAAACGTGCTGCAGAAAAAGTGCGAGACGTTGCTGCTGAACTGCTCGATATTTACGCCCGTCGTGAAGCTAAGCCCGGCTATGCATTTAATATTAACGAAGAAGACTACCAACGTTTTGCCGCCGGCTTTCCGTTTGAAGAAACCATTGACCAGCAGGCCGCAATTGATGCTGTGAAACAGGATATGCAACAGCCACGGGCAATGGACAGGCTGGTTTGCGGCGACGTGGGCTTTGGTAAAACCGAAGTGGCCATGCGCGCGGCCTTTATTGCCGTTAATGAAGGTAAGCAAGTGATGGTGCTGGTTCCAACCACCCTGCTGGCCCAGCAACATTATGAGAACTTTAGCGACCGTTTTGCTGATCAGGCCATTCGGGTTGAAGTGCTCTCACGCTTTAAAACCGCGAAACAGTCAAAAGGCATTCTCGAAGATTTATCTAACGGCAAAGTCGATATTGTTATTGGTACGCACAAGTTACTGCAAGACAATGTTAAGTGTCATGACTTAGGTCTGCTCATTGTCGATGAAGAACACCGCTTTGGTGTAAGACAAAAAGACACGATTAAACGCCTGCGCGCTGACGTAGATATTCTGACGCTAACAGCTACGCCTATTCCACGTACCCTGAATATGGCTATGAACAACATTCGTGACCTGTCAATTATAGCCACGCCACCAGCGAAGCGACTGGCAGTAAAAACCTTTGTCCGCGAATACGACGAGCCAACGGTTCGGGAAGCCATATTACGTGAGATTCTGCGCGGTGGTCAGGTTTATTTCTTACACAATAATGTCGACACTATTGAAAAAACCGCGGCCGATATTGAAACCCTGGTACCGGAAGCGCGTGTTGTGGTTGCTCACGGACAAATGCGTGAGCGTGACCTGGAACGCATCATGTCGGACTTCTATCATCAGCGCTTTAATGTGCTGGTTTGTACCACCATTATTGAAACCGGTATCGATATACCCAGCGCCAACACCATTATTATGGACAGGGCTGATCACCTGGGTCTGGCACAGATGCACCAACTGCGGGGCCGCGTTGGACGCTCCCATCATCAGGCTTATGCGTACTTATTGACGCCACACCCCAAACGCATGACCAAAGACGCACACAAGCGCCTCGAAGCCATTTCTCAGCTTGAAGATCTGGGCGCTGGCTTTATGCTCGCAACTCACGACTTAGAAATTCGTGGTGCCGGTGAGCTACTTGGAGACGATCAAAGCGGTCAAATTGAAAGCATTGGTTTTACTCTATACATGGACATGCTGGAGCAAGCGGTTAAAGCCTTAAAAGAAGGTAAAGAACCCGCTCTTGCGCAACTGCTGCATGAACGTGCTGAGATTGACTTAAAACTTCCCGCGCTTTTACCTGAAGCTTACATACCAGATGTTAATAACCGTTTAAGCTTGTACAAACGAATAGCCAACTGTGAAACCAGTAAAGAACTGGATGATTTGCAGGTGGAATTAATTGACCGTTTTGGGCTACTTCCGGACGCAGCCAAGAACTTGATGCGCCAAACACAGCTGCGTAATAATGCCGAGCATTTGGGTATCCGTAAAATTGATATTGGTAATCAGGGCGGCATTATTGAGTTTGCCGACGATACAAAAATTAACCCGGAAATTATTATAGGGTTGATTCAAAAAGCGCCCAATTACTACAAACTGGATGGCCCGAACCGTTTACGTTTAAGTCAGTCACTGGAAGATACTCAAAGTCGGTTAAAACTGGTAGAGTCTCTGTTAGAAGAATTTGCAGAACAATCTCAGGCGGCGTAACACAGGAGTGAATAAATGGCGCTGGTGCATCGTGGATTAAAATCGGTACTGGGTTTAACAACAGCACTAATGACATTAGTGTCTGTTGATGCGGTAGCTCAGTCTGATAAAGACTACTGGCGCTGGTTTGAAGTTGAAGTTCTGGTCTTTAAACAGACCATCACCGACCAGTCCGGTGAGACTTTTCCTTTGGCAATACAACCAATAGCCGTTAATCAAAGCCGGGATTTGCTGACCAGTTACCATAGCCTACAGAACCGCCGCCTTCGCAGCGCTTTGCCGGTTTGCGACCCACTCTCAGATAATCAGTGGCAAATTGATATTGCCTGCCAATATGAAAACGAAGACCAGTGGATACCGATTGCCGGAAACCCTTTCGCCCCCGCGCATTCGTTGTCAGAGCTTAACAAAACAGAGGTTGTAATTGACGGCCCTGGTGGTGACATTCAGACAGCTTCACAACCTTTTTTAATGCCAAAAGACGTTTTAGAGCTAACGCCTGTTAGTGAAGAGTTGGAGCGCAAAGGTCAAGGTAAACCGTTACTTCACCTGGCCTGGCGCCAACCCGTTTTTAAACGCGGCGAAAGTCGTAAGTTTCGACTCTATGGCGGCAAAAACTACAGCGAAACGTTTTTCTACAATGGCTTTCCAAGAGAGCAAGAAGAACTTACTACGCCATTATCAAACGCCAGCCAGAAACAGCGGATGGATAATATTGAGTACCTTTTGTCAGCTATAGAGCAAGGCTCAGAACCTTTTAATCCGTTAAACGAAAGAACACCGGTACGTCCTCCTTTAATAGCAGCAGGCCACCCCAGCCTGGCTTGGGAGTTCGATGGACTCATCGATATTTTCCTGGTTGGTAATTACCTGCATATTGATGGCGAATTTAATCTGCGTGAAAAAGACAAAATAAAACAACTCGCCAACGACATCGAAACGCAGGCATCGCTGGCCTTAAACAACGCAAACGAACAAACACCGTATCTGCGTAGTTTCTATTTCTCACAGTTAAGACGGGTTATCAGTCACGAAACACATTACTTTGATCACCCTAAGCTGGGTGTTGTGGTTCAAATTCGCCGTACTGACCTGTCAGCTCCACGGTACTAGTTGGTTTCGGGGAAACTATGGAAAAGTATGAAGAGTTACTGCTGGCACTTAGGAAAGTCATTCGTGCAATCGACTTATATTCTAAACAACTCAACAAATATTCCGGATTAACAGGACCTCAGCTGCTCATTTTGCGTGAAATTAATGCCGCAAATGGCATTACGGCCAGTAAAGTTGCGCAGAATATCAATTTAAGTCCTGCTACTGTTTCGAATGTTATCGAACGTCTGGAACACCGTAATCTCATCCACAGACACCGAAGTGAACAGGATAAACGCCGGGTTTCTCTGTACCTTACTGAACAGGGCTTAAATCTACTGGAGAAAGCACCTCAGCCCCTTCAGGAAGATTTTATTGAGAAATTTCAGGCATTGGACGAGTGGGAGCAATCGCTATTGCTTTCATCGATGCAAAGAATTGCCAATATGATGGACGCAGAACGTCTGGACGCAGCGCCCGTGCTCGAAGTTGGAAGCTATCACAAACTGGATAATTAAAATGAATAAACAACTATTTACTCTGCTACCGGTTCTCTTTTTCTCGGGCGCAGCGGTTGCTGATATTTGTGACAATGAAAATGAAGTTACCCCTATAGCCCAAATTCAAGGGGAAAACGAACAGTCCAGTCTAATTGACCAACAAGTCACCGTGCGCGGCATTGTAACGGCTAGTTGGCAAACTGATGAAGAGCTTAGCGGCTTTTTCATACACAGCTTTGCTGAAGATATGGATGATAACCCTGCTACCTCAGAAGGCTTATTTGCCGTTACAGAAAAGCATCATTCCAGTGTCGATATCGGTGAGCAAGTGCAGCTAACCGGTAAGGTCACCGAGCGCTCGCAGTTAACGTCTTTGGTTGACATATCGAGCATAACAACTTGTGGTGACGCCGAGTCGCTCCCGGACATAACCGACTTAAAACTGCCGGTTCAATCGCTAGCTGAGTTAGAAGCTTTAGAAGGTATGCCGATAAAGCTATCTGCCTCCTCAGCTAATGAGTTAACAATATCAGGGCATTATAACTATCCACGCCATGGCTATTTTGACGTGTCTTCTGGTCGTTTATGGACACCAACACAAATCGTTATGCCGGGCCAGGACGCTAAACGTCAAGCTGAAGAAAACCAATTGAATCGACTTCAGGTGGACGATAACAGCAATGTCGTTGAACCCAGCCCTTTACCTTTTTCAAACCTTTGGCACGGCAAACAAAACAGCTTACGTTCAGGAGCCACTATAGCCAACTTTAGCGGTATTATCAGTCAATTCAATAATGCGTATAGAGTTCAGCCAACTGAAGATTTAACGTTAGAGAGTTCATCCAAACAGCCTCAGTTACCTGAAAAAGCCAATGATTCTGTGCGAATTGCAAGCTTTAACGTTCTCAACTTCTTTAACGGAAATGGTTCAGGCCAGGGCTTCCCCACACCAAGAGGTGCAGACAATACGGAGCAAATGAAACGTCAGTTGCAAAAAATTGTTGCCGCATTAACCGCTCTTGATGCTGACATTGTCGGTTTGATGGAACTCGAGAACGATGGCTTTGGTGAGCGTAGTGCTATATTCCAGCTGGTCGAAGCACTGGAAAAAGCTTCCGGCAAAGAGTACGAAGTTGCTGAACCCCGGGCTGAAAAAATTGGTACGGATCAAATTACCGTTGGTATTATTTATCAACCCAAACGGGTTAAGCCGAGTTCACACGCACTCTTCACTCGCCAGGGCCCATTTTCATGGGGCAGCAGACCACCACTAGCACAGCGTTTTATTGATAGAAACACAGATAGCGAATTCAGCGTCGTCGTTAATCACTTTAAGTCAAAAGGCAGCTGTCCGGAAGACTCTGACAGTCCTAATAGCAATAAGAACGATGGCCAGGCCTGTTGGAATGAGTTACGTCTTAAATCATCCCAGCAGCTGCTGGCATGGATTTCTGAAGAGTCATTAGCAAACCCGGTGTTATTAGGCGACTTCAACGCTTATTACCATGAAGACCCTATTCGCTATTTTAGTGAAAATAACTTCTATAACCCTTCGAATGCTACGGACTATTCTTATGTATATGACAGTCAGGCGGGTTCTCTGGATCATATCTTTGTAGCCAATTCGCTGGAAAGTAAGGTTAAGGGAGTTTACCACTTACCCTTTAACGCAGATGAGCCATGGGTTTACGACTATCGTGATGAGACGTACTTTTCTGACGGCCCCTTCCGTTCTTCAGACCATGATCCGCTGGTGCTTGATTTACGCTTTTCCGGATCGGGCATGTAAGCGTTATCGGTTCCAAAATGAACTTCAAACTCAATACCGACTAACCACTGGCCACTACGTTGCTCTGTAACTTCGCTGCGAGGCCAGTGGTAGCCAACCCAGGCTTCGGCAAAAAACCATTCACGCAAGTAGCGCTGGCGATTTAGAAAACGTACGCCATAATCCTGAATAGGCACAGCATGATCCGTATTGCCCTCTATCCAGGTTTCAGTTGCCCAGGCTTTATCCTCACCATAAAGGTGGTACAGACGTGCCGTGCTGCTCCAGCGCAGTCCATGAGTTTCTTCGGCAAAGGTTCCTATCGAGGCCCAGCGAACAAGCCAGGTATCGGTTAACGTGGCTTCGTAATCGACCCGTTGTGCAACGCCGAAACCGTCGCTATCCCTCCAGAAGGCGGAAGACTGAGCACGAACCTGTTGGTTATCAGAAAAAACAAAACCCGTCATATAACGCGCCCGGGCGTAGGTATCAAAGCGTAATCCCCCGCGAATACCAATGCTGTATGACATCCTATGAGCCTCGTTAATTTCAGGGTCAAAGCCCAGACCCACCAGCCACTCCTCATCAGACTGCGGTGAGCGAATAACAGAGGGCCTGCCTGCGGAATCATCATCCAGAAATTCGTTCTCGTCCACTCGTCCAATAAAGGCCGAAAAGTTTTCCTTTAGCTTAGGCAATGCCACACGCGCTCTAAAACGTGACTTCACTTCAAAGCCGTCATACTGGTCCCACTGAGGTGCCACCGAAAGTCGCCCGTACGAACGTTCGTACCGACCTATACTTTCATCACCAAATAATCCGTCAAACCAGCGTGCTGTAGCGTCGACAGATGAGCCCAGGCCGCTGCGAAATTGATCCAGCCACATGCTCTCATCTTCTTCATCTGACTGCTGAACAGCAACGACAGATTGACAGCTAAGGCTAAAAATAAAAACGAACCAAGTAATCTTTTTCATGTTGAATAGTCTATAACTACATACCGTCTGAAGTTGGAGAATACAATGTCATTTCGACTAATAATTGTTATTACCGGTTTGTTACTATCTTGTTTCAGCATGGCACAGAATAATGAGCCAACAAAGCAAAAAAATGAAAAAATCGCGACTTTTGCCGGTGGCTGTTTTTGGTGTGTCGAAGAGGCTTTCGAAAAAATGCCCGGTGTTCGTGAAGTTGTATCCGGATACAGTGGCGGTGATGAAGCTAACCCAACTTATGAGCAAGTTGCCGGAGGGCAAACAGGTCACACCGAAGCAGCACAAATCTACTATAACCCGGATATTATCAGTTACGCTGCTTTACTGCAGAAACTCTGGCGCATAAGTGACCCTACGGATAACCAGGGACAGTTCGTTGATCGTGGTAAGCAATACCGCCCCGCTATCTTCTATCATAATGACGAGCAAAAACGCATCGCCATGCAGTCTCGTGAGTGGCTCGATGAAAACGGTCCTTTTTCTGAGCCGGTCGTTATAGAAATAACACCACTGAAAAGTTTTTATCCGGCAGAAGAGTATCACCAAAATTACTACGACAAGAACCCTGTTCGTTATCGTATTTACACCTATAACTCGGGACGCTACGACTTTGTAGAAAAACACTGGGGAGACACCTCTGACGTTGACTACCAACAATTCACCAACGACAACCCAGCCGGCGAGCGTGAAAACACCGAGCAAAGTTACACTAAACCCAGTGACAAGGAGTTAAAAGAGCGTTTAACGGACATTCAATACGCGGTTACGCAAGAGGACGCCACCGAACCGGCTTTTGATAACCCTTATTGGGATAATGAGCGACAAGGCATTTATGTTGATGTTGTCAGTGGTGAACCGCTTTTCTCTTCAGCGGATAAATATGAATCCGGTACTGGCTGGCCAAGTTTCACAAAACCAATAACACCGAACGCCGTTGTTGAAAAAGAAGATAATAGTTGGTTTTACACGCGTACTGAAATTCGCAGTCGTAAGGCAGACTCTCACATTGGTCATGTATTTACTGATGGCCCTCAGCCAACTGGACTGAGATACTGTATGAATTCAGCGGCACTGCGCTTTATTCCTTTAGAAGATATGGAAGAAGAAGGTTACGGTGACTACATTCCTGCAGTCACCGGAGATTAAAAGCTGAAAATTAGGCAGTCCAGCCGAGTTCTCTGGCTCGCTGTTCTGCTTGTTTAGGTACGTCAGTGGCCACAAAGTGGTGGTGCAGTACCTGAACACCCAACATATGATTTATGACCGCATCAAGCTGTACACGCTCTTCATTCGGAACGTTTTCATCCTGATGTCGTTCAAAGGTCTTAACCACTTCGCTGTAATCGAGCAAACCAGCTGACTTAACCGCATCTTCACTCAGAAATTGCTCAGCCAGCTTTTCTACCGCTTTCCACTTTTCCGGATCCGTATGCGCAGGAGGTGCCATAAAAGCAAACTTCTCTCGCTTATATAGCGTTTCCGGAAGCAAGCCTTTCATCGCCTCGCGCAACACATACTTTTCTTTATTGCCTTTAATACGTAAATGCGGTGGAACCGTGAATGCGTATTCCGCTAAATGGTGATCCAAAAATGCGGGGCGCGCCTCCATTGAGTTAGCCATGTCAACGCGGTCACCACCCCAGGTCAGTATTTGCCCTTCCAGCATGGTTTTTATCCATACATACTGGGCTCTGTCGAGCGGGTGACGGCCATCGAGCATGTTCTTGTCCAACGTATCAGCAATCGCCGTGCTGGGATCATAGCCCTCAACTTGTTGGCGTTTACTCTCTGACATGAGCGGCAAGGCTACCGAAGAACAAGACAGCCACGGCTGTACACAGCTCGGAGTAAAGCCCATTTTCTGGTTAAAAGCGTCGCTGACAAACTCTTCGCGGGCCAACATAGCGCCTTTAAAGAGCTTATTATTTTTTTCCAGCAGCTCCTGCCATTCAACCCGCTCAACTTCTGGCAAGTGATCTAAGCCATGCAAAAACATATCTTTACGGAACGCCGGGTAACCGGCAAAGAGTTCATCCGACCCTTCGCCTGTCATCACCACCTTATAACCGGACTCATGCACCTCTTTACTCATAAGGTACTTAGCAACACCCAGGGTGTTGTAAATGGTGCGTTCGGTGTGCCATAGCGTTTTCACGAAATGGTCATACAGGTCATCGGCTTTCAGCCGCATAATATGGTGGTCGGCCTGTGTCGCCTCCGCCATTTCTTGTGCTATTGGTGTTTCATCATAGTCATCAGAGTCAAACCCAATGGTAAAAGCTTTTACTGAAGTTTGAGTTGATGCCGATGCCAGACCAAGAATTGCGCATGAATCAATACCTCCGGACAGATAGCACCCGACAGGTACGTCAGCTGTCATACGATGCTGAACAGCTTCCAGTAATTTAGCACGAACACCTTCTATATAAGATTCTTCATCGACATCGGCGCCCGGATAGCTTTCTTCAGGCGGAAAGTCGACATCCCAGTACTTATGCTCGGTCGCAACGACCTTGCCGTTTTTTCGTTGTAGCTTAACCACATAACCGGGCTGAACCTGATTAATACCTTCAAAAGCCGTAGAGCCCGGAACCATGACCTGAATTAACTGGTGGTATAAACCCTCGGCCGAAAACTCCCGCTTAACATCCGGGTGAGAAAATAACACTTTCAGCTCAGATCCAAACACAACCCCATGTTCTGTTTCTGTCCAGTACAGCGGCTTAATTCCAAAACGATCACGTACTAAATAGAGGCTTTCGTCTTCGGCATCAAACAAACCAAAAGCGAACTCTCCCCGAAGCTCCTTTAGCGTGTCCTCCAGGCCGTAACGCTCAAACAAATGCAGGACAATCTCAGAGTCACTTTTACTGTTAAAGCGTGCGCCACGAGCGGTTAAGTCCGCACGAATGCGTTTAAAATCGTAAAACTCACCGTTGTGAGTCAGCATCAGTCGTTTGTCGGCTGACAAAAACGGCTGACGACCTCTTTTTTCGTCCAGGTCAATAATAGATAAGCGGGCGTGACTGAATCCCACGCCATAATCTTGTTGTACTTCGTAACCAAACCCATCAGGACCGCGATGATGCATTATCGCCGCCATATTCACCAGGGTTTGGGGTTCAATCGCTCTTTCCGTTTGATGATGAAAAACGCCAGCAATTCCGCACATTCTTTGCTTTTCCTCGTATCAGACGACATCAATGACGCGCTCAGCTCGCTGCACCATACAGGTCAAAAGCGCCATACGTAAAAACACCGCTCCCCGGGCCTGGCTGAAATACCAGTTATGGGGGGTGGAGTCGAGATCGGTCGATAATTCCTGACCGCGTGCTAATGGGTGTAAAATAATGGCGCTGTCTTTTAGCGGTGACTGCGTCGTTAAGTGAAACTCACTACCGTAAGTACTAAAGGTATCACCTTCCCACGAAATGGCGTTGATATAAACCACATCGAGTTCTGGTAATACCTGCTCTAAATCCCGAGTGGTACGAATTCTAATTCCGGCCTGCTCAATCTGCTCTTTTTGCTCTTCTCCAAACAATTGGGTAGAAGACTCTTCATCATGAATAATGACAATTTCATCAATAGCCTTAGGAAACTTAACCAAACATTTTATGAAGCTGCGCACCGTTCGCATTTTATCCGGCACCCCAATAATGCCAATTTTTATCGGAGCTTTATCGGCTTCATCAGTCACCAGGTCGGGACGCCACTTAAACAGTGCGTACATATCGGCTAATGCTTGAGTCGGATGCTCGTCTGAGCCATTGCCCGCGTTAATAATGGGGATGCGCAGCGAGTCGATCATCTCTTCTAATGAGGTTTCGTTGTTGTCACGCAAGACAACACAGTCACCGTAGTTGTTGAACATTTCAGCAACATCAGACAAGCACTCACCTTTAGCGATACCTGTCGTGGAACGATCAGTAATGGACATAATGTCGCCGCCCAATCGATGCCAGGCACTTTCAAAGGATAACCGTGTGCGGGTGCTGGGTTCATAAAAGGCACTAATTAAAATCTTTCCCTGCAGTGATGTACTGAATCGACGCGGGTTAGCCTCGTATTTAGCGGCAAGTCGAAACAACTGCAACATACCCAGCTGCGAAAACTGGTCAGCAGATACCACATGCTGATTTGATAGTTTCAGCAGGTAATCACCATCTTCCTGAATTGCTTTCAATAACGCCTTTGGGTGAGCATCGCCACACACATCGGGGCGGTCTCTTTCAAAGGAGACATCCTTTATAGTCATACAATTACCATATGGTTTTAGAAATAAAATCTTTAATAAAAAGACCCAGTAACAACACCGGAGCCGCACAGGTCATAACCAGTGCCAGAGAAATCATCCATTCAAAAGCGACTTCACTAATCAGCATGAACTTGTTCCCCCTCATCTAACTGGTTCCAGTCAAACTTTTTATCGCTACGGATAATACCGACTAAACAGATCAGCCCGGATACCGCGCAAGACGTTAGTGCCGCTACGTAAAATCCGATAGCGAAATAGCCCAGCATGCCAAATAGAGTACCAAATGCCATAGCCGCTGCTGCATAACCGCCTGTTAATCTGCGTTGATAAAGCCCAAGCAGTATTGGCCAGATAGTACTGGCGACAAAAGCACCGGCGAAATTAAGTAAAGCACCTAACGTAGCAATACGTGGCAAACACAGCAACCAGGTCAGAATGCCCAAGCCCAGGATGCAGCTGCGGTTAAAGCGCATTAAGGTTTTGTCACTTGCCTTTGGCTTAAGCCGCTTATGGAAAATATCTTGTGTCACCAGGTCTGATGTCGCTGCAAGTAAGGAGTCGAGACTGGACGCCAGTGCGGAAAAAATGATGATAAAGACAACAATAGCCCCGGCTTTTCCGAGTACGGCTGCTGCAACGGTCGGTCCTATCATATCCGGGCTTGGCGGAAATATTCCAAGCTGAGGAGCCGCAAGAGCAATAAAGCCCGTTACAATAGGAATGGGCAACCACAGTAGCCCCCCTGTTAAGTAGGCTTTGTAGGCAACGTTCTTTTTGAAAGAAAGCGCACGCGACCACCAGACATTGGAGTGAAAAATTTCACCAAGCCCAAAGAAAATATTATTGAACAGAAACATGACGGCTGCAGGAAATAGCAGGTCCAGCAACTGTGGGTGTTCAGCCGTTAAATTGCTGTGGATGCTAGACAGCCCGACGTTATCAATCAGCCAATAAGCGATAAAACTGACGCCAACAATAATAATCAAGGCCTGGATAAAGTCTGTAGCTATTACAGCCCGCATACCGCCAAATAAAGTATAACCGACACAAATGGTCAGTATAGTTGTCATGCCAATGTGGTAATCAAGACCGCTCAGCGATTCCAGTAAAATGCCACCTGCCATGCCCAGACTGATTAACCAACCGAACGCATACACCACCGAAATAATAATAAAAACAAGCCAGGCCAGGTTGCCATAGCGCAGGCGTACAAAGTCGCCGGAGGTGTAGCCATTAGGCAGCAACTCTTTAATTCGCTTGGCCATTGGAGCGAAGAGAATAAGTCCCAGGGCTGCAAAGGAATAACCTATCATTCCCCAAATCCCAAATTGATAGGTCAATTGTGGCGCTACCAGCGTGGTGTTGCTGGTGACCCATGTGGCCATAGCGGTTGCCGCCGCAAATGCGAAGCCAACATTACGCCCCGCTAAAGCAAAGTCTTCATGGCTACGGTTTTTGCGTCCTAGCCAATAACCAAAGGCAACCCAAAACACCCCGAACAGGATGATAATTGTAATACCCGTACTCGTCTCTAATGCGAACTCAGTCATGATGCTTATGGTGTTTAGAATGTATCCATTGGCGATGCAACAACAACAGCGTTGCCACCAAAGTGATAAAAATAACGAGACCAATAAAGAATAGCGTTAAAGCCTGCCAAAGTGGGTAATGCTTTACTGTAATTTCAATGGTGTTACTGAGATAAGTTTGGTTTTTAGCGTCTTCTGCTCTTGCCCGCAAGTAGTAGGAGCCATTGCTAAAGCCGGTTAATGAAATGTCTTTAAAGTCGCCTAAAGCAGGAAATTGTTTAGTATTTTCCGAGAACTCTGAATCACTGGCAACTTCAATGGTAACTCTGTTAAGCTCGGCTGCAGCAGTCGTACTAACAGAAACGGTAAAATAGCCTTCTTTAACGACAGAGTCAGGCCCGCTTAGCTTCAGGGGGCTTGCAAGCGTGGTGGTTGGCAATACGCTTAAAAAACATAAAACCAACAATATATAGCGATAGTTAAAGCAGTTTTTCTGTATCGTCATTAAGACTTCTGCTCACCAATATCAGTTGAAATTTCAGGCTATCAGCAGAACTTCGCAATTTCAACTGTTTGAAGCAGTCATCTATTTGATGTTTAAAGCCGTAGTTATCTCAACATCTTATTTACGTTTAGCGGTCAATGAGTCAATGCAAAAATATTTATGCAGTTTAGGTTCCAATATAGAACCACAGAGTCACTTCCCTAAAGCCAGAGCTGCTCTTGAAGCTTTATCCGGCAATATAAGCTTTTCACGAAATATTCCTACGCGTCCGGTGAATATGAATACCAAAAGAGATTTTTTGAATGCCCTATTCATTATTCAAACATCGATGAGCGCGGAGCAACTTAAACAAGAGTTTAATCGCATTGAAGAGGCGTTGGGACGTGACCGTTCTGATCCACAAAGAAGCTTTAAAGACCGCACAATTGATATCGATATTCTGGGAAAGGTAAGTGATAACCCCAAAGTACCTGATTACTTAACCTCGTTACTAACGGATTTAGGAATTGCCTCATGAAAAAGACAGCACTCGTTACAGGTGCAGGCCGCCGCTTTGGTTTTGAGCTATCAAAGGCGCTGCTGGCTGAAGGCTATCAACTGTTTGCTCACTACAACAGTTCACGCGACGGTATAAGCGAGTTAGAGTCGCTCGGTGCCACAGCGGTGCAGGCAGACTTTACCGATATAGAAAGTATTCAGGGCATGATAAAAACAATCAGTAACGCCACTGATTCGATTGAGCTTTTGGTCAATAATGCATCCTGTTTCTTCGATAATGAAACCGTTGATAACGACAATAAAGCGCTTACTGCCGTGTTTCAGGTACACGGGATAGCCCCTTACATGCTTATTAGCGGCCTTCAGCAGCAGCTGAGTCAGTCGGAAAACGGACTCATCATCAATATAACGGACATATACGCTGATCGCCCCTCCACCGATTACATTGCTTATTGCGCAGCTAAAGCCGGACTGGCCAATATGACTCAGTCATTTGCTAAAACCTTAGCCCCATCGGTAAGAGTCAACGCAATTCAGCCGGGGCCCATTCTCTTTTTACCGGAACATGATAAAGAGCATCGTATGCAAGTTTTGGATGAAACACCGTTACGAGTTGAAGGTGGTTTAGAACCCATGATAGAAACCGTTCGCTTTTTACGCGACAACCCATTTATTACCGGCGAGTCCATTAAAGTCGACGGCGGTCGTGGCTTAATGATATAAAAAAACCCGGCACAACGGCCGGGTTTCAGTTCAGTATAGCGACGCTTATTTAAGCATTCCGCGCAATACGTAATGTAAGATACCACCACTTTTGTAGTAGCTCATTTCATTACCTGTATCGATACGGCACTTAACCTCAAACTCGACTTCGCTTCCGTCTTTGCGTTTAGCAACAACTTTCAGCATTTGTCCAGGCTTGAGGTTATCATCAAGGCCTAAAATTGATATCTGCTCTTCGCCGGTCAGCTTATGCTCTTTAACACCTTCGCCTTCAGCAAATTGCAGGGGCAGAACCCCCATACCTACCAGGTTAGAGCGGTGGATACGCTCGTAGCTTTCAGCCAGTACCGCTTTAACCCCTAACAGCGTTGTACCTTTCGCTGCCCAGTCGCGGCTTGAGCCTGTACCGTACTCTTTACCAGCTAATACAACCAGCGGCGTGTCGTTTTCCATATACTTCATGGCGGCATCGTAAATGGCCATTTGCTCGCCAGTAGGAATGTACTTGGTGTAACCACCTTCGACATCATCCAGCATTTGGTTTTTAATGCGAATATTGGCAAACGTGCCGCGCATCATCACTTCATGGTTACCACGACGCGAACCATAGGAGTTAAAGTCTTTAATTTCTACACCATTTTCCTGCAGATACTTACCTGCCGGTGAGTCCGGTTTGATAGAGCCTGCCGGTGAAATATGGTCCGTAGTAATTGAATCAGCGAACACGGCCAGAACATTAGCGTCTTTAATGTCGCTCGGTGCTTGCAGTGGCTTATCAATACCTTCAAAGAACGGCGGATTCTTGACGTAGGTAGAATCGTCCTGCCAGTTATAGGTATTGCCTTCTGCAACACTAATTGACTGCCACTCTTCGTCACCTTCAAAGACCTCACCATATTCTTTACCAAACATCGCGTTATCCACCATTTTCACAGCTTCAGCAATTTCTGCGCTACTAGGCCAGATGTCTTTTAAGAATACGTCATTACCATCTGAGTCTTTCCCCAGAGGATCTTTACTCAAGTCAGTGCGCGTTGTACCCGACAAAGCATAGGCAACCACTAGCGGTGGTGAAGCCAGCCAGTTCGCTTTAACTTCAGGGTGAACACGGCCCTCAAAGTTACGGTTCCCTGACAATACCGAAGACACAGTCAAGTCGCCTTCGTTAATGGCTTCCGTTATTTCATCGTCCAGCGGGCCCGAGTTACCAATACAAGTGGTACAACCGTAACCCACCAGGTTAAAACCAAGCTTATCAAGGTACTCGTCTAAACCCGCTTTTGCGAAATAATCAGTAACGACTTTAGAACCCGGAGCCAATGACGATTTCACCCATGGCTTACGAACCAACCCTTTTTCCACTGCTTTCTTAGCTAGTAAGCCTGCTGCCATCATGACGCTTGGGTTTGACGTATTGGTACAAGAGGTTATAGCAGCGATGACAACATCACCGTGCGATAAGGAATAATCCTTACCTTTAACTTTTACTTCTTTGTCTTTCTCGCCCGACTTACCGTTAGTTTCCAGTATCAGGTCGAAATTACTGCCAAGCTGCTCCATATTCACCCGATCCTGCGGGCGTTTCGGGCCGGCCAGAGAAGCCGTTACGGTGCTTAAGTCTAATTCCAGCGTATCGGTGTACTCAGGTTCGTTATCATTGTCACGCCACAAACCCTGAGCTTTAGAGTATTTCTCGACCAGCTCAATAGTTTCTTCGTCACGACCTGACAGACGGAAATAGCGCAGGGTTTCATCATCGACCGGGAAGAAACCACAGGTTGCACCATATTCCGGCGACATATTTGAAATGGTTGCGCGATCAGCTAACGGCAAGTTGTCCAGACCAGGACCATAAAACTCAACAAACTTACCTACTACGCCTTTTTCACGCAGCATTTGAGTTACTGTTAAGACTAAATCCGTCGCGGTAACACCTTCTTTCAGCGCGCCCGTCATACGGAAGCCAACAACTTCTGGTATCAACATAGAAACCGGCTGACCCAACATAGCAGCTTCGGCTTCGATACCGCCAACACCCCAGCCTAAAACGCCAATACCGTTAATCATGGTGGTGTGTGAGTCGGTACCAACCAAGGTATCGGGGTAGGCGAAAGTTTTACCGTCTTCTTCTTTCGTCCAGACACTCTTACCTAAATACTCAAGGTTTACCTGGTGACAGATGCCTGTCCCCGGTGGTACAACACGAAAGTTTTCAAAGGCACCCTGCCCCCACTTCAGGAACTCGTAACGTTCTTTGTTACGTTCCATTTCAAAGCGGACGTTTTCTTTAAAGGCTTGTTCCGTCGCGTATTTGTCGACCATGACCGAGTGGTCAATCACCAAATCGACCGGTGACAACGGGTTGATGACTTCAGGGTCATGCCCTGCTTTGGCTACGGCGTCGCGCATTGCCGCTAAATCGACAATGCCCGGAACACCGGTAAAATCCTGCATTAAAACCCGCGCCGGGCGGTATTGAATTTCACGGTCGATTTTTTTCTTTTTCGACCAGTCAACCATGGCTTGTAAATCGTCTTTTGTGACGGTTTCGCCATCTTCATTTCGTAATAGGTTTTCAAGCAACACTTTCATTGAAGCCGGAAGCTTTGAAATGTCTCCTAAGGCTTCCTCTGCTTTAGGCAGGCTATAGTAATGAAAGGTTTTTCCTTTAACGTCTAACGAACTTAAGGTTTTCAGACTGTCTTTGCCTGACATAGATACTCTCCCATTCGCTTCCAAAAGCGTAGTTTTTAGCTCAACGGTCTTTTAAATATAGACAAACTGAACCGTTTCAGCCATTGAAATTGTGCTTTGATGAAAACATAAATCAAAGATTTGTGCCAATTAACTGATGGTTAAGTACTCAGTTAAGCAACTATTTTTATTATAAATTGTGTTTATATTACATAGTCTGTAAAAAGCGTTTAAGATCAACAGAACGTCAGTCTTACCGAAATCAATAAGGACATAATGGATGAGTCAGGTACTCGACGATTTACTCAACTTACTGACCCTCGAAGGCATTGAGGATGGTCTTTATCGTGGACAGAGTCAGGATTTAGGCTTTGGCGCTGTCTTTGGTGGACAGGTTATTGGACAAGCTTTGTCGGCGGCTAAAGAAACATTACCGCAAGAGCGCGTCTGCCATTCCTTTCACAGCTATTTTTTACGTCCGGGTGATGCGAAAAAACCGATTGTCTACGACGTAGAAACCATCCGCGACGGTAAAAGCTTTTCAGCCCGCAGAGTCAAAGCCATACAGTACGGTAAGCCAATTTTTTACATGACTGCATCTTTCCAGCAGCAGGAAAATGGCTATGAGCATCAGGACACTATGCCTGAAGTGCCCGGCCCTGAAGGTTTAGTTTCAGATTTAGATATTTATCGTGAGCATGAAGAACTGATACCGGCGCCACTTCGCAAAAAGTTCATTTGCGACAAACCCATAGAAATGCGGTTTGTGACTCCATACAACCCGTTTAAGCCGGAAAAAGATGAGCCGCGCCGCTACGTCTGGTTCAGAGCAAACGGCAATATGCCGGATGATCAACGCGTTCATAAATACTTATTGGCTTATGCGTCAGACTTTAACTTCTTGCCGACAGCCTTGCAGCCTCATGGCGTCAGCTTTGCTCAACCCAACATGCAGGTTGCTACGGTTGATCATGCCATGTGGTTTCACCGCGATTTCCGCATGGATGACTGGCTGCTCTACGCAATAGACAGCCCTTCAGCCAGCGGTCAACGCGGTTTAGTTCGTGGGCAAATTTTCACGCGAGATGGTGTGTTAGTTGCGTCGACGATTCAGGAAGGAGTCATGCGGGACCGCGGTTAAATACGGCCCCGCCTTGGGTTTAGGTCAACGAAACAAAGAAACCGGCGATGGCGGCACTCATCATGTTTGCCAAAGTCGCTGCCAATAAGGCACGCATGCCTAAGCGAGCAATATCATGGCGTCGGCTGGGCGCCATACCACCTAACCCACCCAGTAAAATGGCAATGGATGAGAAATTCGCAAAACCACACAGGACAAAGGTAATAATCACCTGAGAGTTCTGACTCAACTGGTCCTTATAATTAACGAAGTCCAGATAGGCAACAAACTCGTTTATCACCAGCTTCTGGCCAATAAAACTTCCCGCCAGGTTCGCTTCGTCCCAACTTACGCCTAGTACATAGGCAACCGGCTGAAATACATACCCGAAAATTTGCTGTAAGGTCAGTTCAGAATAACCAAACCAACCGCCAACCCAGCCAAAGATACCGTTAACCAATGCAATAAGTGCAACAAAGGCCAGCAACATAGCACCCACGTTCATAGCCAGTTGCAGGCCGCTGGACGCGCCCTGCGCTGCGGCATCAATAACGTTCGCTGAATTATCTTCTACTTCCACTTCTTCCAGGTCGTTACGTGGTTTTTCACACTCGGGGATCATCATTTTTGCCATGAGGAAACCGCCCGGAGCTGCCATAAAACTTGCTGCAATCAGGTACTTCAACTCAACGCCAACACCGGCATAACCGGCTAAAACCGAACCAGACACCGACGCCATACCACCAACCATGACCGCGAATAGCTCTGAGCGCGTCATAGTGCCTATAAATGGCCTTACCATCATAGGCGCTTCGGTTTGCCCGACAAAAATATTAGCGGCAGCTGACATCGATTCAGGCCGACTGGTACCAAGCAACTTTTGCAAGCCACCACCTAAAATACGAATTACCCACTTCATAATGCCCAGGTAATACAGAACAGAAATGAGAGACGAGAAGAAAACAATGACTGAAAGAACTTGAATAGCGAATACGAAACCAAACTCTTCGGACGCAAGATTACCAAACAAGAAATCGATACCCGCTTTGGTATAACCAATAACGGCAGAAACACCTTGCGCGAAACTGAACAAAAGTTCCCGTCCAATAGGTACGTAGAGAACAAAGCCGGCCAACAGAACCTGAATGCCAAAAGCACCTAAAACGGTACGCCAGCGGATAGCTTTACGGTTCGTTGAAACCAAGTATGCAACGATAAATATGACGGCAACGCCGAGAATACTATTCATAAAAGAACCAATTTTATTCCGCCAGCAACTGACGTATTTTTGTTTTTATAATATCAATGGCGATTTCGTTTTGACCACCGCGAGTGACAACGAGATCAGCAAACTGCTTAGACGGGAATATAAAGTCAAAGAATGCGGGACGAACATACTGCTCGTATTGCTCGGTAACCGACTGTAAAGTGCGCCCACGTTCTTCAATATCGCGCTTGATACGACGCAGCAAACAAATATCCAACGGCGTATCCATAAATACCGAAATATCAAACTGCTCGCGTAACTTCTCATCAGTTAATAGCAAAATACCCTCAACCATCACAACTTTTGCGGGCGCAACTCGTATTGATTCTTCCAACCGGGTATGAGTAGTGTGGCTGTACTGCGGCATCTCAACGGCTTCGCCGGCTTTTAACTGCCGCAAATGTTGCATCAGCAAATCGTGTTCGAAAGCGGCAGGCTGGTCATAGTTGGTTAAAACACGCTGTTCCATGGTCATATGACTCTGGTCACGGTAGTAAGCATCTTCGGCCAGAATAGCAATACCGTCAGTTCCTAACTCAGCCACCAACTCCTGATACACCGTTGAGGCAAACAGGCTCTTTCCTGACGCTGAAGCGCCAGCTATAGCTATCACTGTTATTTTACTCACAAGCTTCCGTTTCTATTTGCTGCAAACCGCGCGCAATTATCCTTGATTGTCTGCGTAATTAAAAGACTTGACTGCTACCTTTATTCTCACAATATCTGAGCACAAGTTTCCATATGTTTAATTTCGTTACAATTTAGCCTGAACATAAGCAGGCATATTAGTGATGACTCTCGTATAGTAATGGCGCTTAATAAAAAATAATTCAGGAACTACAATGAAAATGATGAAAACAATTACCGCTGTTGCGGTAGCCACAGCCCTTCTCGGAGGCTGCCAGTCAACCCAATCAGCTAATAACCAACAGGCTGTTAGCCAATCACAGTTTCCCGAAGTAAAGGTCAACTACGAGACATTTACTTTAGATAACGGCTTAACCGTCGTTGTTCACGAAGATCGCAAAGCCCCTATTGTTGCGGTAAACGTTTGGTACGCCGTTGGCTCTAAAGATGAAAAAGCCGGACAAACCGGTTTCGCTCACTTATTTGAGCACTTGATGTTCAATGGTACCGAAAACTACGATGACGAATACTTCGGTCCTTTTGAGCGCGCAGGTGCTACCGAAATGAACGGCACCACTAACAATGACCGTACTAACTACTTTGAGAATGTCCCTACGCCAGCACTTGATATGGCACTTTGGATGGAATCTGACCGTATGGGTCACCTGTTGGGAGCAGTAACTCAAGAGAAACTCGATGAGCAGCGTGGCGTTGTACAAAACGAAAAACGTCAAGGTGAAGCTCAGCCCTATGGTAAAGCCTGGAGCTATATCGCCGAGCAAACCTTCCCAGAAGGTCACCCATACTCATGGTCTGTTATTGGCTCAATGGAAGACTTAAACGCAGCTTCTCTGGACGACGTACACCAGTGGTTTGAAGATTACTACGGCGCAGCTAATGCAGTATTGGTATTGGCAGGCGATATTGATGTGGAAACCGCAAAGGAGAAAGTCACTAAATACTTTGCCGATATCGGACCTGGCAAGCCATTGAAGAAGCATGAAGCCTGGGTTGCTAAGCGCGACGAACAAAAACGTGCAACCATGGAGGATCGCGTTCCGGCTCCTCGAGTTTATAAAGTGTGGAATACCGCACAAATGGGAACCGCTGACTCTGAGTACCTTAACCTTCTGGCCGATATTTTAGCTAACGGTAAAAACTCACGACTGTATGAACGTTTAGTTTACAACGAGCAAATTGCCAGTTCTGTAGGAGCCTTCCAGTACGGTCGCAAACTGGCCGGTCAATTTATGATCACGGCCGACGCCAAGCCTGGTGTTGAACTTGAACAAATTGAAAAAATTATCGATGAAGAACTTGAGCGCCTGATACAAGAAGGCCCGACAGCAGCAGAATTACAACGCACTAAGTTCAGCACTACGGCAGATTTTGTTCGTCGCGCTGAAAAAGTCGGTGGCTTCGGTGGCAAGTCCGACATACTCGCCTCTGGCGCGGTCTATCATAATGATCCGGGCTTTTACGAAAAAGAAATGGAGTGGACTAAACAAGCTTCAACCAACGACCTGCAAAACGCTGCAGAACAGTGGTTAAGTCATGGTGACTTCGTTCTTAATGTCGTTCCACAACCTAACTACACTGCGCAAGAGACCAATGCAGACCGTTCACAACTACCCAATGTCGGCGACTTACCACAATTAGAGCTGCCAGAAGTTGAGCAATTTACTTTGTCCAATGGTTTAGAAGTTTATCTGGCACAGCGCAGCGATACACCAACTATTGAAATGAGTCTGGTTTTTGACAGTGGTTATGCCTCAGATGTTGGCGGTAAACTCGGTACAGCAAGTTACACCATGTCGATGCTAAAAGAAGGTACTGAAAACCTGAGTGCACTAGAATTAAATAAGCGCTTAGAGTCTTTAGGAACCAACTTAAATGCCTCGGCCAGTCTCGATAGCTCACGTATTAGCATGGACACACTCAGCGTTAACTTCGCTGAAAGCCTGGCGTTAATGAATGACGTTCTACAAAATCCGGCCTTCTCTGAAGAAGAAATTGAACGCAAACGTTCAAACTGGATAGAAGGCATTCGCAAGGAAGAAGCACGCCCTCAAACTCAGGCTCTACGTGTTCTTCCGGGCTTGATGTTCGGTGAAGGTCACGCTTATAGTCAGCCGTTAACGGGTTCAGGTACGGTTGAGTCTATCAAGTCTTTAACTCGTAAAGACTTGGTCGAGCATGCGCAAGCCTGGTTACGTCCCGACAACGCAAAGTTGGTTATCGTTGGTGATACAACCGTTGAGCAAGCGCAGTCACTATTAGAAGAGCAGTTCTCCAGTTGGCAGGCTCCGGCTTCTGACAAGCCTGAAAAGTCGCTTGATGCTTCAATGGCCTCTGAAACCAGCCGTGTTTTCCTTATCGACAAGCCAGGAAACCCACAGTCTTTAATTATAGCCGGACAGCTGGCACCTTCTGGTCAGGTTGATAACGCTGACACTATCGATGTTATGAACACCATCCTTGGTGGTAGTTTTACCAGCCGTCTGAACATGAATTTACGTGAAGATAAAGGCTGGTCTTACGGTGCTCGCTCAATTTGGCTGGACAACGAAGGTCCGGGCCTATTAGTGGCTTTGGCACCAGTACAAACGGACAAGACCAAAGAATCTGTTGAGGAAATCGTAAAAGAGTTTACTCAATACGAAGGCGATAAGCCTGCTACAGAAGACGAACTTGCCAAGGTGAAAGCTAATAAAACAGCTAAACTACCTGGCGCGTACGAAACGAAGGGCAGCCTGCTTAGCGGTTTGGTCAGTACTTTCAATAAAGGCAAAGACGTTGAATACCTGGAAGCTTATGGACAGCGCATCAACGCTATTACCCTTAACGATATTCATGAAAATGCCGATAAGGTTCTAAAACCTGACGCTATGACCTGGGTTATTGTTGGCGACTTAGCTGAAATTGAAGATAAGATTCGTGAACTTAACCTTGGGGAAGTGACTATCCTAAGTGAAGAAGACATTAAATAATGATGTTCGCCCCCAGCCTTCCCGGCTGGGGGATTTTTTATGCGCCAAATAATTGCTCTGCACGACTGTGCAGGATCCAACTGGTAAGAATATATTTATCGTTAGAAACCGGCGTTCTTCCTCTGTGAGTATGAGTAAAATACGCAGGTGCTATCACCATTTGACCCGCTTTAGGGTGTAACGAACGTTCCTGATAATAAAAGTCCGTTTCTCCGCCATCTTCCACGTCATTCAGGTAATACATAAACAATAAAGCTCTGTGCAATGGTTCCGTAGATCCTTTTTGCGGATAAGCTTCACAATGCCAGTAATTGTAATTGCCTTTGCCTTTTCTATAACGCTGCATTTGTATTGCGCCAACCCGAAACAGCTTTTGCATAATTGCCATTTCGTTACCTTTCGCAACTTCATCAAAGTTATCATCAGTTAAAGCAACAGGTTGTTTTGTTTTCGGGTGTTGCAGTGTCAGTGCCACAGGCCCAATTAAAGCAAATCGATACTTCTTAAAGTACTCCAGCGCGTGACGTGCTGTTGTCTGCTGAATTTTCAGCAATAATTCCTGGTACTCCGGGTGGGCATTGAGCGATAAATCGGTACTGACCTTCTTCGTGGTATCCACCCCACCACCCGTTCGGCCATCAAAGGTGTGAGGGGACTGTTCAAAAACATCGATGAGTTGCTGGCACAACTCGCTCGAAAGAGCATTATCATAAGTTTCAATGAAATCATTCATAGCAGTGACTTTTCCTGACCTTATGTGTTTTAAAAATCAAAAAGGCTTAATTTAATACGCGGTTCACTTCCGGGGATGGCTTGCCAATGTAGTATCCCTGCAGATATTCAATCTGTTGGTCGCAGAGGTAGGTATTCACGTCTTCGTTCTCGACAAACTCCGCCACAATAGGAATACGTAACTCTTTACAAATACTAATTAGGCCATTGAGAATACTGGCACTTGTCGGGTCATGTAATACATTCTGAACAATACTGCCGTCAATTTTCAAATAGTCCGGACGCAGGCGTATCAGACGTGAAAAATTAGAGTAACCAACGCCAAAGTCATCAATTGCAATTTGGCCGCCTAATCGTCGAACATCTTTCGCAAAGGACTGGATTTTCGTAAAATCCTCAGTTGATTCAGTTTCCGTAATTTCGAAAATAAGCTGAGCTTTCTTATGCTCAGCAAGCACATAATGGATGAAGCTTACGGTTTCTTCATTCAGAATGTCTTCTATCGATAAGTTTACGGAAATGGCAACCTGGTATTGTTCTGAGGTAAGGACCGCCTGCTCAATGACAGAGCGCGTAATTTCACAGTAGTAACGTGTTGCTTTTGCTTTATCGAGAAACAATCCGGGTGCTAAATCGTGGTTATTGTCTCGTAACCGCACCAGCGCCTCGTAATAACTCGGTTGCCCTTCTTTTGTACTTTTAATGGGTTGGTAATAGTTCACAAAGCGATGATCCGTCAAAGCGGACTGAATCTTCGGTATCCAGTTCACTTTATTCTCGTTCATAAACTCTTTTTCATAGACCACTTCAATTTTGTAACCCGAGTAAATAACCTTTGCTTTTGATAACGCACTTTCTGCCAATTGCAATTGCTTACCACGCCCCACACCCATGCCAATAGCAACATCCAACGCAATGTCGCTACTGCCAATCACGAACTTCTTTGATAGCAATGACTGATAGAAACTGAGCAGGTGATCCTCGAACAAATTAGGGATCATTCTAAAATCCGGGATAAGCGCAAACTTGTCGCTATACAGTCGATAAATTTTTACGTGTTTACTTTTTAAAGTCTCAGATGCCCAGTGGCTAAACTGGCGCAGTAATTCGTCACCAAACTCTAAACCGTAATAGTCGGCATAGCTTCTAAACTTACGAATATCCATAACGGCAAGACATTGTGTGCCAACACGTTTAAGGTCATTCAATAAATCAACTCGTGTCGCAAGCCCGGTAACCTGATCAAACCGGGCTTCATGCAATAGCTCATCAAGGTACATTTCACGCGAAATATCCTGAAACAGTAAAACCAGTTCGGTTAAGTGACCATCGGTTCCGTACAGAGGGATAGCCATACACCGACACCAATTGCTGCGACTGTTACTATTCAGGCAAAGTGAACCATTCCAGGCCTCACCACTGTCTGTCGCTTGTTTTATCGCATCCATTATATCGTTACGGTTGTCTTGATGCAGGAAGGCCGAAAAAGCCGTGGTTTGCTTCAGATAATGAATGTCTAATAATTTATGGAGAGAAGAGCTCATCCAGCGAATGTTGCCGTTTGGCGACAGTCGCGCGCACAAAGCTGCAGATTCAAGCGTATTAATGTACTGCTTTAACAAAAATTGATCACGCATGCATGCTTGCTCGGCCTAAGTCGCAAAAGAAATGTTAGCTTTTTGTAATGTACCGAATTTACCGAGATAATAACAGTCCGTAACCCAAGATATTTACTTAACCTTACTCACCCAGTCCCGTATAATCCGCTCAAATTTAACTCAGCTAACTGCTTTTTAGGTTATACCCGATGAAAAAACTGATATTAGTACTTCTATTGTGCAGCTCATTTCCTTTTGCTGTTAACGCCGAACGTTATTGGTCTGACACCAGCCTTACCTATCTCAACGGAAGCGATTACGAAGTCGGCGATCCCAATCGTCACGTACTCACCCTGGAGTACGTTGGCGGATATAGTTGGGGCAAAATATTCAGTTTTGCTGACAGACTGGAATCGGATAACGGCGATACCGAAACCTATATCGAGCTTTCACCTGAATTCTACCTGCTTGAGTTTGACGATAACCCGGTAAAAAACATTAGCTTCACCACAACGGCTGAGGTCGGTGACGGTTTTACCAATTACTTATACGGTATTGGTGCCGCATTTGATGTTCCCGGTTTCCAGTTCTTTGAGCTTGATGCTTATAAAAGAAATAACGATGGCTTGCCAAATAACTATCAGTTGACTGCCAGCTGGGGCTTACCTTTCTCTATTGGTGAAACACAGTGGATGTTTGACGGTTTCATTGATTACGCTTCAGGTATCAGCAACGTTGGCCCGGCGAACCTTAACTTCACCTCTCAACTAAAGTGGAACATTGCTCCTTACTTTGAGTTATCGGCACCTCTTTACGTGGGTATTGAGTATGTTTACTGGCGTAATAAGTTCTATATTGACGGAGTGACAGAGAAAAACCCTAACCTTTTGGTTAAATGGCACTTCTAACAAAAAAAGGGGGCTAACACAGCCCCTTTTTTTCACGTCCACTTCAAAAACGATAAGTCACACCAATATTTAAAGTATTAATCTCGTATTCGTCTTTATCAATCAGCTTTATCCAGTCGAGAAAATAAGTGGTTCTCGGGTTCCGGTCATATTGAATTCCGCCCCCGTAGCTCACGCTGTTTAACGTTGTATCGTCACCAGCTACCATAAACTTCCCACGGGAAAAGCCACCGGTCACGTATAACGCAACTTCTGGCGACAAATACAAGCGCGGCTTCGCTAATAGACTGGTTATATAATCGGTCTCAAACTTGACGCCCCTATCACTACTGCTGTGTACTCCAAAGCCATAACGAGCTTCGGCAGAAAGGCTATTGCTATAGCGGTAGCCCAACATCAGGTTGACCACATGCGGAGTAAATGAAGGAGTACCTTCCAGTTCCGTATCAACATTCAGTTGAGCTAAAGATGCAGCTCCGTAATAACCACTGTCCTGCGCCTGACTCAACGCACTAAAGAATAAAAATGCACTACCTAATAAAGCCGCTCGAAAAAACACCATTGGATTTCCTTATAAAAACAATTTTTCCGTTACAGCTATTTTAACAGAACCGGCTAAAGGTGATATACCCCCTGATAATCAGCCACTTCAACATCATAAGATGTGCGTTGCATTAAGCAGTCACGAAAAGCCTCAAGAGCATCGAGTTCACCATGCACTAATTGAATCGGCGTATTGGGCTTTAATTCAGACTGCGCTAGCCAATCCAAAATCTCTTGGTAATCGGCATGTCCAGACAACCCTTCTAACGAACGTATTCGGGCTTTGACCGGTAGCCACTGGCCATGCAGCTTTATCGATTCAACCCCCTGCAGCATTTTAGCCCCACGCGTTCCTCCCGCCTGGTGGCCACTAAACAGAACCGTTGCGCGATGATCGCCTAGCCAGCGCTTAAAGTGATGAAGAATACGCCCACCTGTCGCCATACCACTTCCGGCAATAATAATATGCGGTCCGGACTGAGAGGCAATAGCCTTAGACTCATCAACTGAGCGCGTATATTCAACGGTACCAAAGGTTCTGGCACAATCAGAGTCAGACAGACGATGCAGCTGATGATAGCGTTGATAAAGACCTGACACATTAATTGCCATAGGAGAGTCTAAATAGATGGGTTGTCTGGGTATTCGGCCTTCTTCCATAAGCTTGACTAATAAGTACTGCAACAATTGCGCCCTGCCGACGGAAAAGCTTGGAATTAGTAAAACACCACCAGCCTCAGACGTTTCTTTTACCACGGCAGCGAGTTGCTCTTCTGCATCTTCAGTTTCCTTGTGCAGCCGATCGCCGTAGGTGGACTCAAGCAATAGCAGATCTAAATCAGGTAAAGGTTCCGGCGGGTACATCATGATATCTTGTGGCCGCCCGACATCTCCTGAAAACCCAACTTTTTTGCCTTCTGCTTCTATAATAACGCTTGAAGCGCCCAGAATATGACCCGCCGGCTGCAAAGTGACCTTAATATCCCCTATTTCAAACTGCTGATGAAACTCAACGCCCTGAAATAGCTTCATAGCTGACTTTGCTGTAGCTTCATCGTATAAGGGTTCGGGCTTTTCGTGTCGGCTTAACTTGTGTTTTCCCAGATACTTCGCATCTTCTTCCTGAATGCGTCCGCTGTCGGCGAGTAGAATATCGCAGAGTCCCGATGTTGCATGATGGGCAAAGACCGGGCCCCTAAAACCCGCTTTATACAGCACAGGAACAAAGCCAGAGTGGTCAAGATGTGCGTGCGTTAGAACCACACCATCCACTTGGTTTATCCCCATAGGCAGGGGCTGCCAGTTACGTCTACGTAGCCATTTGTAGCCCTGAAAAAGCCCACAGTCGATAAGAATTCGGGTGGAATCTGTTTCCACCAAATATTTTGACCCGGTGACGGTTTCCGCTCCACCTAAAAATACAATACGCATCAGTTCTCCCTGGCTATACAGTTTTTCCCACGCTTCTTAGCTGCTAACAATGCTTTATCGGCGCGGTCGATAGTGGCCATAATATGCTCATCCGGCACGACTTCAGCCACTCCAAAGCTACAAGAAAAGGCATGATTAGTACCCTCTAATCTCGCCCTGTTTATTTCCATTCGCAGCCTTTCCGCTGTTTCTTCAGCAAATTGCAGTGAACTTTCCGGCAGTAAAATCATAAACTCGTCACCACCAAAACGTCCGAGCAAGTCACTGCTTCTCAGGACCGAAGTAACGATATTTGTCACCTGCACAAGAGCACGATCACCGGCCACATGCCCATAACTATCATTAATCTTTTTGAATTCATCCACATCGAACATGATCAACGAAAGTGGTTTATTTTGACGCTTACCCAGATTCATTAAAGCATCAGCACTCTGCATAAAATGTTCACGCGAAGCTGTTTTCGTTAACCCGTCCTCAGAAACCTGCCGGGTCAGTAACTCATTATGCGCCATGAGTGTCGGGACCGTTAATCCAAACCAGGCGCTTGCCGCAATTATTGTAACGGCAAACTGATACACAATAGCGTAGTCCATCAACCCTAAGATGCCGACAGAAAATGCCGTAATAGTGCTGAATAATGCTAATGATATGGCCGTATTTAAAGGCGACTCGGTATACGAAACCCACAGTAAAGGGAGAATAAGGAAGAATATTGAGAAAGCCGCTTCATCTTTGTTTGCGGTTGCCGTCAATATGAGGCTTAAACTCAGCAAAGCCAGAATAAGCAGCAGTTTCCAAAGAAAAGAGCTCTGATTACCAGTTTTTACCGTAAAGCTAAGCCCTCCAAGCCAATGTTCCAGTTGCGGATAACGCCAACTCATCAGAGCAATAAAAATCGGTGAAAGAACGATAACCCCGCTCATATCTCCTATCCACCAGGGCAGCCAGGTATACCAAATAGCGTCGGCTTCCAGCAGCTTGCCTGAGATCATGACTTCGGTGCCCAACCAGGCGGCGCAAAATGATGAAAGCGCAGCAACACCAAGAAACGTCATTATGGTGCTGGCAAGCCCATAACTGCCCAGTCGGGTAAGCTTTGAACGCAATAACCAGGCGCCTAAGAAATAAGGTAAGGTGTGAGCAAAACCAAAAAGAACGCCCGTAGTTAGCAACTCTTTAGCCGGAGTACCGCTTCCGTATAACTCCGAAACCCAGAAGGTAGTGACAACTCCGGCAATAAGAATGGCCGGAAAGGCCCGCCAGCTCATAACCAGGAATGCGGCAAACGTCAGTCCCGCAGGGGGGAACCAGATACTCGCATGTGGTCCATACTCCATCACTGCCGCAATACGCCAAAGGAGTATCCAGACAACGACGAGTATCAGACTTCTAATAATAGTTTGAAACAAGGCAATTACTGCATTTGTTGTTAATTGTTGACCTTACTGTTATCAAAAAACGCTCAAAAGGCAACCATTAGTCTATTGACGAATAAAATTTATCTTGCTTCACTCAGAAGTAACAAGGAGTAAGAAATGACAGAGCACTACCCACAAGCCGAACAATTTATGGCTAGCACCCATGAAGTTGAAAACCAGCCTAAACCGTTAGAAAACTATAACCTTTATCTGGCCGATAAAGCTCTGCAGCAAGCTGTAGAGCGCGAAGGTGCCAGTTGGGCTTACTCCGACCTTATTGCTTTTGGCGAGCTGGCAGGTAAAAAGGAAAGCATTGAACTTGGTTTCCAGGCTAACAAGTACCAACCCGAATTACGTACTCATGACCGCTACGGACACCGTATTGATCAGGTAGACTTCCACCCCAGTTATCATCAATTAATGACAACAGCAATTGAGCACGGGCTTCATGCCAGCCCATGGAGTGACCCTAAACCAGGAGCCCATGTCGCTCGCGCGGCTAAATATTACCTTCACACGCAGGTAGAAGCTTCACACGGTTGTCCTATTACCATGACCTTTGCCGCAATTCCGGCACTGAGGCATCAGCCTGGCTTATTCGAAGAGTGGGCCCCAAAAATTACCGCCCGTCAATACGACCCGAGAAACATTCCTCACACAGAAAAAAATGCCGTGACTATTGGTATGGCAATGACCGAAAAACAAGGAGGGTCAGACGTACGGCGTAACACCACGCGAGCTTATCCGTTGACAACAGAAGGCTCCGGCCAGGTATACGAACTGGTTGGTCATAAGTGGTTTGTCTCCGCTCCCATGTGTGATGCCTTTTTAGTGCTGGCACAAACCCGTAGTGGCCTGTCCTGCTTTTTGGTTCCGAGATGGCGCCCTGACGGTTCCAAAAACCCTATCCAACTTCAACAGTTAAAACAGAAAATGGGCAATGCAGCGAACGCTTCAAGTGAAACTGAGCTTCGCGGTGCCTTGGGCTGGATGGTCGGCGAGGAAGGCCGAGGCGTCCGCACCATCATCGAGATGGTCGCAACCACACGTTATGACTGCATGATTGGCTCATCGTCGGGTATGCGTCAGGCAACGGCTCAGGCGATTCATCACGCAAGTAACAGAGAAGCTTTTGGTGCCAGGCTTAGCGAGCAGCCACTGATGCAGAACTTATTAGCTGACCTGGCACTTGAAAGCGAAGCAGCCATGACTTACATGATGCGAGTGGCTCGGGCAATGGATAACCAGGACAACGAACATGAAAAACTGTTGTCGCGCATTGCTACGCCTGTTGGCAAGTACTGGATTTGTAAGCGAACGCCTAATCATGCCTATGAAGCGATGGAGGTCATTGGTGGAAGTGGCGTTATGGAAAACCACATTATGCCAAGACTTTTCCGGGAGTCACCCGTCAACGCTATTTGGGAAGGCAGTGGTAATGTTCAGTGTCTTGATATTCTAAGAGCCATAGAGAAACAGCCTGAAGTTCTCGATGCTTATTTCGCAGAACTGCAACGTGCAAAAGGCGCTGACAAACGACTAGACCAGTTTATGATCAAGCTAAAAGAGGAGTTTAGTAACAGCAAAACCCTACAATATAGCGCTCGCACCATTGCTGATTCTATGGCCGTTGGCCTCCAGGCGGCGTTACTGGTTCAACATGCAACCCCGGAAATGGCGGACGCCTTTTGCGCGGGTCGGCTTGATTTTAATGGCGGGTTTAATTACGGCACACTACCCAGCGGGCTTAACTGCGCTGCGATTGTCGAAAAGGCCTCGCCAGCAGTCGAACAATAAGTTCACCAAATACCGCCAGTATTAACCCCGAAACCAGGCCAAACAAAATAGCGCCGGGGTTCAGTCTTACGGTGTAAGAAAAGTCGTTTCTAACCTCTTGCTGAATATCTTCCACAGGCGTGAAAAACGCCTGTTGGTAGGCTCGCCATGCATTCTGATTAAACTCCTGATGGGCTTTATTCAACTGTTGATAACGTTGAAAAATTGCGTTGATACTCTGGCCACCTTCCTGAAAAACTCTGTCGTCGCTGGCTTGATAATGGGCAATAAGTTCTTCAATGCTACCGTCAAAAAACTTTTCAGCCTCGTCGCGAAATTCATTAAGGCTGCGTTCAGACTCAATTAAATGTGCCTGTAGGCTTTTTCCATACTGATCGACAAAGCCGGGCAACTGTATTCCCGCCAATACACCGATAATCAGTAAAACCATTCGTAGATAGGATATGAAGATTCCCATGGCCTCTCCTTAAAAGTCCTGAAACCACTTTAGAGTAGACCTTGAGTAACAATCAAACTTAATTACGTTTTATTACAGTTAATTGGTAAGCACGACCGCATTTTTACCCTCTTTCTTTGCCTGGTACATAGCCTTGTCGGCCCTCGCCATAATATCTTCTATGGTGTAATGCTCTGAAGGTTTATCACACTGGCACAAGCCAATCGACAAAGTTACCGGAAGTTCAGCATGGTCAATACCACTAACTAATTCACTGCGCATTCGCTGCATCATCTGCTGTGCATCATTAGCAGAAATCATTGGGTGTATGGTCGCAAACTCATCACCGCCAATGCGGGCAACATAGTCGGTATGGCGACTGTGCAGGCGGAGCAGCTGTGCAATTTTCTGCAGAACCTCATCACCAAAATGATGCCCATGCTCATCGTTAACGTCTTTAAAGTCATCCAAATCGATAAAGCTAACCGCGAAGGGCGTTCCATGTTCTGTCAGTTGCTCAATTTCATCCTGTAATTGTGCGGTAAAAGCTCTTCGATTCATAATGCCGGTTAAGTGGTCAGTCAGCGCCTGACGCTTTTCAAATTCCAGTTCCAGACGAATTTTATCTTCAGCTTTCTTTTGCAAAGTGTAGTCGCGTACTATGGCAATACCATACAGCTCACCTTCCAATTCAAGCTGATTAAGCATGATATCAACATGAAAAGTTGAACCGTCTCTGCGAATGGCTGAAAAGATTAACCCGTTTCCCATAGAGCGCCGCCCCGGGTGTTTGAAAAAGGTCGCTAAATGCTGATCATGCCTTTCACGAACCTCTTCGGGAAGTAACTGGTTAAGGTGCAGCTCCAGCATAGAAGACGAGGAATAACGGAACATGGACGCTGCGGCCTGATTAACAGCAATAATTAAGCCCTTTCGATTAATAACAATAGCCCCGTCCGGAATCACTTCCAGAAACTCTATAAAGGTTTGTCTTACTTCCATTACTGGCTCCGCTCTTTGACCATATTTAAACGCTGCAATAGCATCCTTTTGCAACGGTATTAATCCATTCGGGAGCCTTCTCTTCCATTGAAACTAAAGGAATTAATGCTTCCACAAAACTACTTTCAGCTGTACAAAATGCACCATCGGCGTAAGGCCCAAGGTAAATTAATTCTGATGACTCATTAAACATAATAATGGCTGGTGTTGCAGGAACGAACCTTTTTAGTTCACTGAATTGATCTATATCAATGTTGTAGTTTCTGCCACCTGACTCCGTTACTTGCCGCTTTACGCTACTGGTATGTCCGGCACTGCGCCAATTACAGTTACAACTTTCTGAGCTAATATGGAAAACGCTTCCGCTTACTGAAAATCCTTTTTTTACCAGTTCAGTAACCAAAGGTTGGGCTAATTCGCCATTATTGCCCAGCTCAAGTAATTGACTCTTTTCATCAAACCAGACCAAACGTTGCTCCAGTAAGTAACTCAAGCCCCAGAGAACTAATGCAAACCAGGCAAAAATGGTCACAATTAGCCAACGAGTTCGGGCTTTTCCTGATAGTTTAGTCAACAATAAAGCGCCCCACTTCTGAGTCCAGTTGGGTCGAAACTGTTTTTAGTGATGTGGCGTTTTCCTGCCCGTTCACCAACAATTGTGTTTCTGCTTCAGACAACTCTCTCATTGTCTGCGCTGAACGAGAGATATCTTCACTAGCGTTTCTCTGCTCTTCGGTAGCAGCGGCGACTGAAATCACCTTTTGAGCCACATCGTTAATACGTTGAGCAACGGTTTTCATTGAAGAGCCTGACTCCTCTGAATAGGTTACCGCTTCATCAATTTGCTGAACACAAGCATCCATTGAGCTCACCGCTTCAGCTACTTCAGTGAGTATATTCTGACTAATTTGGCTAATTTGTTCAGCATTTTTTCCTGTAGTAGTGGCTAATGATCTCACTTCGTCAGCTACCACGGCAAAACCGCGACCTTCTTCACCCGCTCGGGCGGCCTCAATAGCCGCATTCAGAGCCAGTAAGTTGGTTTGCTTGGTAATATCGTTAATGGCTCCGATAACATCGGATATTTGATGGCACTGCCTGTCCAGGCTTTTCAACTTGTCGTTGGTGGCAAGAACATTGGCTTTTAAGGAGCTTATGGAACCAGCTGCCGTTTCAGCGACATTTGCCGCATTCTCCGAGCGGTCAATTGACTCTTCCGCCGACATTTTGGCTAAATTAGCTTGCTCTGAAATACTGCTAATCGTAACGGCCATTTCCTCAATTGCGCTGGCTATACTGTCAACCTCTTGCGAGCTGTTCTGCCGACTCTTGATAAGCTCTTCGCTCTCCTTAGACAACGCACCCGACACATCCTGAATTCGCTTTGATAAACCACGGGTACTTTGAATATTCTTACGGAATTGAGTCAGTAAGTTTTTAAAGGCAGTAACTTCATCTGTTGTACCGCTGACATCGACCATCAGATTTAATTTATCCGACTGCTTAACGATATCGGCAATGCTGTTACGTAATGTCTGTGCACTAACCGCTTCGGTATCGCTTTGTTTGGCTATAACACAAAGTACAGCCCCCTCAGCTACAGCAAAGCCTGCATGAATAGCGAGAATACCTAAGGTCACGTAACCCTCAGCAAAGATATAAACGTCGGCACCGTTGGACTGCAGCACAAAAAATAAAATGTGATGTACGGCAACCACCCCGACACTGGTCACCACAATCATCCAGTCCCGGTAATAAATAAGAAATGCCATTACCACAAAAATTTCAAAGTGCATTTCAACCAGACCCATGGTCTGATCGATATGAACCGCCGTAATTAATTGAATCGCGGCGGCTATAACATGCCTTGTCAGTTTACTTTGGCCTGAGGCTCTAATAAGAAGCAAAGGTAAAGAAACAATAAGCAATGACAGGACGACAGGAACAAACCAGTCGCCAGTAAGAAAAGCAATAACAAAGGTGATCAGTAACTGAACAAGTAGAACACCAGTGAAAACTCGGTTAGCGGAGTCGACCCAGGGGCGGTACAACATAAAAATTCCTCTAAACACCCTAAACTCAGGGTAAAGCGGCGCGAATAATGCGCTCACTTTTTCATCAAAGCAAGAAAAAGTTACCTTAATACGCCTGTTTCTAAATAAAGGTTTACTGTCGTCTGTGATACAATGCCAAAAAGCCACATAAGTGTGGTGTCGACTATTATAACTCGCGGAGCTTCATGTCCACAGAACAAAGCCAAACCTCATTCCAGTCATTGGGATTGAGCGACAATATACTACGTGCCGTTACTGAATGCGGTTATACCACCCCCACTCCAATTCAACAGCAAGCCATTCCGACAGTCATGGCCGGCCACGACTTGTTAGCAGCTGCGCAAACAGGTACCGGCAAAACAGCAGGTTTTACACTTCCTTTGTTGCACAAGTTGTCACAAACGAAAACCGACGGTAAGCCTGTTATTAAGGCGTTAATTTTGACACCAACCAGAGAGTTGGCGGCACAGGTTGAAGACAACCTCAACACCTACGCTAAATATACCGGTCTTAAGTCTTTAGTGATTTTTGGTGGTGTAGGTATTAACCCACAAATTAACGCATTGCGACGCGGTGTCGACATTCTTGTCGCCACGCCAGGTCGTTTGTTGGATCACAGTCGTCAGGGAACGGTAGATTTAAGTAAAATTGATGTATTGATTCTGGATGAAGCTGACCGGATGCTGGACATGGGCTTTATTCATGACATTAAAAAAGTCATGAAACTCATTCCGGAAAAACGTCAGACGCTGTTGTTTTCTGCAACCTTTTCAAGTGAGATAAAAGCTCTGGCTCAACAGTTTATGCAACAGCCAAAGTTAGTTGAAGTTGCCAGGCAAAATGCGGCAGCAGATACCATTCAGCAGCGCGTTTACCCTGTTGATAAGAAGCGTAAAAGAGAGCTCATCAGTTACCTGATAGGAAGTCGTAACTGGCGACAGGTTCTTGTGTTTACACGAACTAAGCACGGGGCTAACCGACTGGCAACACAGTTAACGGATGATGGTCTGCCTGCAATGGCTATTCACGGAAATAAAAGCCAGGGCGCAAGAACCAAAGCCTTAGCGCAATTTAAAGCCGGAAAATTACGAGTATTAGTTGCAACCGATATTGCTGCACGTGGTATTGATATTGACGAACTGCCGCACGTGATTAACTTTGAACTACCTCAGGTAGCTGAAGATTACGTACACCGTATTGGCCGTACAGGCCGAGCCGGAAGTGAAGGTGAAGCAGCGTCACTGGTCTGTGTGGACGAGCATAAATTGCTACGTGACATAGAAAAGCTGACTAAAAATGAAATACCAAAAGAACTGATTCCAGGCTTTGAGCCAGACCCGAATATAAAGCCGGAACCCATTCAAAAGCCACGAACCGGAAGGCCTCAAAACTCACGCCGTGCACCTCGCCAAAAGCGGCCAGACACACGACGTTAATTTACTAACCAGGTTTACCGACCAAGTAACGGGGGTTGGGCTTTACTTTAAAAAGTCCAGGCCTCCGGTGACCGCAGCAACCTGAGCTTCTATACATTGCTCCGGGGTTGCTTTCGGGCTGTCCGGATAAACCTCTGTTGTAGTAGCATACTCAGCCTTACTAAAGCTAATACATAAGCCCATTTTTGCTGTTGGCAATAAAATAAGACCACGCTGGGCAATATCTTCACCTATTAGCTTATTCTCTTCGTCAGCATCGGCAATGTGCGTAACTTTTTCTACCGAATCCAGTACCGCCTTTTGAAAATCAGGGTAAGGCTTTTCAGAGTTTCCAACTAAATAGAAGCCGTCAGGAATATTCCAGTTGGTGTTCACCTTTCCGTCCATTGCCGCCTTTGCGGGACGAAACTCGCTGTTATCGGTATCGGTTGTTTCGTGCAAATCAATGTGGGCCAGAATATCCACACCTAAGCCTGCAATGTAATTCATAATGTTTGCACATTCACCGGCAGGCGAATCGGCTACAAACGAGCGGTTAGGATCAATAGCCGCAGGATTCCAACGGTTAATGGTTTCATAGCCCCATGGGCTCAGACAGGGTGCAACCACCACATTAAAGTCTGTTTGATACTCATTGGCTTTAGTCTCTATAAACCGCAGTGCTCCGTGAACACCACTGGTTTCATAACCATGCACACCGCCAGTAACTAAAACCGTTGGTTTGCCCGCATCCCAGTTTTTAGTTCTGACCACAAACAAAGGATAAGTATCGCTTTCGTACGCAAGTTCACCATATTGCTCTACGTCGAAGTTCGCTTTAAAAGTCTCTATTTTGCTGACAACATCATCAAAGTACGAACGCTTTTTGTTTTGCTCAGCTAGCCATTGCGCTTTTTCTTCAACGCCCCAAGGGGTACCCGGTGTTCCAATATGGTAAATCGTTTCTTGCGTCATAGTTCGATCCTATTCATTAAAACCAGGTCACTATAGTATCAAAATATTTAACTCGTATCGTGCCCACTAAGCCGCTTTCGACGACGCTTTATCGTTTGATTTAGATGACTCAACTTTTTCCGCAGATACTTTCTCGGTTTTTGGTTTCTTTGGTTTTTTGGCACCTAACGCTATGAGAACATTCTCTCGTTCTTTCGCCAAAAACAGCGCCATATCTTCGAGCTGCTGTTCATCGGTGAAGAGCTCGCTGTCTTTAATGAGAGGGTTCAGGGCCTCAGCCATGTCCAAAATTTTATCGTGCGCATCGGCTTCAGCTTTTGAAGTGAATGTCATTTTCTCGGCTCCGTCGCGAATAACTACATACTGGGTTACTACAGCCATGGTATGGTCCTTTGCTGATGTGTAAATATACTGTTTATTTGTACAGTAAAGTCATAGAGATTGCAATAGCTGCTGCATTCGATAAACTGCGCAATCCTAACCGACTCAACTAATACAGGAAGCAAACCTGATTCATGACTCAGTTCTCTAAAGCACAGGTTCAACTGGCCATTTTTGCCATGGCAGTTGGCAGTTTTGCTATTGGCATTGGTGAGTTCGTCATTATGGGATTGCTACCTGACGTTGCTGCTGACTTCAACACTGACACCAGACAAACCGGCCATTTGATCAGTCTTTATGCGCTGGGAGTGGTTATCGGCGCACCGCTCATTACGATTTTATTCGCGCGTTTTCCGCGCAAGCCCATGTTACTGGTATTGTTGCTTGCTTTCGCACTCGGTAACTTTGCCAGTGCATCAGCAGAAAGCTATCCCCTGCTTCAGGTTTTGCGGTTCCTAACCGGTTTACCTCATGGTGCCTATTTTGGTATTGCATGTCTTGTCGCCGCCGACATGGTTCGTAAAAATCAACGAGGTATGGCTGTCACCATGGTAATGATGGGGCTGACTGTAGCAATTTTAGTCGGTAACCCCTTAGCAACCTGGCTTGGGCAACTTATCGACTGGCGCACGGTTTACCATACAGTCGGCGCTTTAGGACTTCTAGCTCTGGTCATGATTTTATTTGTCGTGCCAACACACCCTAATGAGAAAAGAACCTCGGCAAGGGGAGAAATGAAGGCTCTGCAGAACCTTCAAGTCTGGCTTACGCTAGCCATAGGCGCCATAGGTTTCGGCGGTATGTTTGCGGTATTAAGTTATATAGCACCAACCCTAATAAACGCCACGGGTCTTGCTCCGCACTGGATCCCTGTTGCTTTATTAATATACGGAATAGGCTCTTTGGCAGGTAGCTTAGTCGGAGGCTGGGCGGCCGACCGCAATTTGAAACTGACTATTGGTGGCTCTTTGTTGTGGTCAGCAATTGTACTGGCGATTTTCCCGTTAACATTGCAAAGCCTCTGGACCGTCATGCCAATGGTGTTATTACTGGGTAGCGCAGCGGCTCTGGTTCCGGCACTTCAGGTACGTTTGATGGACGTTGCAGGTGAAGCACAGACTCTGGCGGCGTCATTGAACCATTCAGCTTTCAACGCCGCAAATGCCTTAGGGGCCTGGCTGGGCGGGCTGGCCATTATTTCCCCTCTCAGTTGGCAAGGCACAGGCTGGGTCGGCTGTGCACTGTCTATTGTCGGTTTACTGCTGTTTTGGATAACCAAGAAGCACAGCCGTAAAGTACCTGATATTATGAGTCTTTAGAGCGCCCCTCGACATCCAGTTCTTCTAGTTTCTTATCGGGCTTGGCATAAGATAAACGCGCCGCCCGTTGAGTACTGTGATAACCATCCAGACCCGAAATGGCCATGGTCCCTAAAGATTCAATATCAATATAACCGTCACTTTTCACCGCCTTTTCCTTAACTTCGACCCACCGAATTTCACCTACGATTAATGCCGTGTCGTTATGCTGTATAGGGATAACCTCCACCAGTTGCATGCCAATTCGCAAGGCACTTTCAGCAACATGTGGGGCATGAAAACCGTCTTCAAATTCTGGTGTAAGACCACAGGCTTCAAACTCTGAAACTTCCCGGTCGTACCGTGCTGATGTCTGGTGAGCTTTCTGGAAAAACTCTTCACTCACCTGATTAATGGTGTAAACACCACTCTCTTCAATATTTTCCCAGGTGTGGCGGGTGGCCGATTTAGGGCGCATAACAAAGCCAAGCAACGGAGGATTACTTCCTAAGTGCACCACGGAGCTTATCATTGCTAAGTTATTCTGTTGATGCCTGTCACGGGTGCCTACCACATTCGCACTTTTAAACCCGGACAAACAATTAACAAAACGCGCTCTCTCTGTATCGTCCATGTTTGCAAGATCTTGCTGCTTGTAAGTTTTCATTGAAGCTCCAGGTTTATTGTTTTGTAAGTTACTTATACGCATTATTTTTTAATTACGATCGTTTACAAATAACTTATTGCGAACTATTATCATTTGCGTTAGCTTATTTAACTAAAGCCGAGCAAAGGATGCAAAATGACAAACACCTATAAAGACTATTTTAATAGTCAGGAACAGTTAAAGACTGCAAGTTCACTCCTCAACAGCAAAGACTATGAGTCTGCGGCTGCTTACCTTAAACGGGCACGCGAGTCAGCAAAACAGGTATTTAACGAGCCAGTACTTGCCGCTAACGCAGTTCAAAGCTACACAACAAGCTCCATTTTATTAATAGCGACTTATATTCGGCGTCATCAGCAAATGCCAGCATACGAATTTCAACAGGACAGTACCAAACAACTCACCCAATGGTTAAATAACACCAACTCAAAATCATTAGCTGACCTTTGCCACTACTGTCATCAATTGCTTATTACTGGCTGTCAGCATTCTCGTTGTCTTGGGCACTGTTTACAGCAACTTGAGGAGCACGGTTATGCACAGGAACAAACCTAATCGCTTACAAGTTTCAGTGAGTAAAGAACAACTTAAGAAATTATTACTGGAAAAAAAATTAGTCGCCAGCGACATCCGCTGCTGCGATTACTGCAGTCAATGCGAACTCAAGCAGCTCATACTTGAGTGTGCCCGAATAAATTGCTCAGGTTCGTTGCAAAAGTTTGGAAATTAAAATTCTTTTTTCCGAAGCGCTTTTTTATAACCTTGCTGCTTTTTACTCGTCAGCCGCCTTTCTTTGGCAGAGCGACTGGGCTTTGTGGGAATACGCTTCTTTTGAACCTGTGCAACGCTGCGAATTAATTCAATCAACTGCTCCAGCGCCAGCTCTCGGTTACGCGCCTGGCTCCGTGTCTCCTGACACTTAATTATGACCTTGCCACTTTGGGTAATGCGATGGTCTGACTTTTTTAGCAAGCGCTGCTTGTAGAAGTCCGGTAACGAAGAGGCCTGAATATCAAAAATGAGTTGAGCCGCAGTAGCGACTTTATTGACGTTCTGGCCTCCCGCACCGCTAGAGCGGATGAACTGCCACTCTATTTCGTGCTCTGCAAATTCAATGCGCTGTGAAACTCTGATCATTTTACTTTGCGGGTTCTATGAAGTTATCAATACCTTCCTCTTTTAGAGCGTCCAACGCTTCTACCAAGGCATCATTATCCTTTTCAAATTCATCTTCCCAAAGCGTCGAGTTGTTATTCTCATCGACAATCTCCAAAATCCAGCCACTGTCTTCAGTGCGGTAAATATCAATTTCTACGGTTTTACCGTCAACGCTGTAATTTTGTGTGTGTTCGCTTTGAATGACTTGCTGTTCTTCGCTCATAAGTAAGCTCTCTGTCCGTCAGGCTGGGGGAAGCAGTCTATCATTATTCAGCTTCCCCCGAAGGAGTTTTTATAGTGCTTTCAGTACATCTCGTACAAAGTCATGCTCGTTAAACCCTGGCTCTCCGGCAATATCATAACCACGACGAACAACCACTAAATTCTCTGACGGAATAACCACCAAAAATTGCCCCCGGTTTCCTCGCGCCGCAATAGTGTCATCGGGTAATTCAGGGAAACGTTCGTTATAAAGCCACCATTGCGCTCCGTATCCAGGAGAGTTCTCCGGCGGCTGAGCCGGTGCCGGCATACTGATATATTCAAGCCAGCCTTCGGGTAAAATTTGCTCGCCCTGCCATTGACCCTGTTGCAAATGCAAAACACCCAGACGAGCTAAATCACGAGACGTGGTCCACACCTGCGACGATAAAATAAAATCGCCACGCCAGTCGGTTTCGGCAAAGGTATGATTCATTCCTACTTTTTCCAGCAGTGCCTTATACGGAAACTTCAGATACTCTTCTGTGCTGTCAAAGCGCTCATGCAGGGCTCTTAAAGCCAACATAGTGTCATTATTCGCGTACTTCCAGCGACTGCCCGGAGCCACTTCAAGTGCCGTTTCAGTGGCAGTATCACTGACTAACCCTCCCCCCATATAAACGCGGTCGGTGCGGTTGCCCGCTTTATTGCTGTCCAGACCGGACGCCATATGCAATAAGTTTTCCAGTGTAATATGCCGGCGGGGATCAAGCGGGTGCGACCAATTTGAAATACCGGCAGCTTCATCTGGCTTTATCTTGTCTTGCTGAACTGCCGCTCCGATAACACTGGCACCAATACTTTTTGCAACTGACCAGGTGCGCTGCGCGGTTTCAGGTGTAAAACCCTCGATATAACGTTCTGCAATAATTTCATCAGGCGTCGCAATTAAAACAGCAGAAGTGCGAGCCCCAGAGCCGTACTTTTTGGTAAATGCCTGTTGCAGAACTGACTCTAATTGAGCATTACTACTGACTGAATTAACCTCAGCCTTTTGCTTCCAGGGCTGGCCGTTGTCTTTTCCGGCCTTCTTATGACCACTGAAAGGATCAGCAACAAATTTTACGTCATCAACACTTGCGCCAACCGGCAAATCGACACAACCGAGCTTCGGTCGCCAGACAGATATCCGCTCGCGGTTACCGTTATCATACGGCACTCGTACCCAGTGGTTTTGTTTATCAACTCTGGGCTCCATTTGTGCCACGCGATCAGCAATTAACGAATAAATGCCACTTAACTCATGCTCTCGAATTTGCTCCATAGACTTATCGCCATTAAAGATCGCACTGCAAGTAAAGCCTGCGGTATACCCGGCAGCATAGGCACTTAATGTCGTGTCTGTTTCCTCTGCCTGTGTCACCGCTGTGGCCAATAACCCACTAGCTAAAGTTATTTTTAGTGTTTTATTCATTAATTGCTCACCTGTTTCTACGTATAGATACTTCAATGTACGAGCATGCCTAACAAGAAGCAAACCGGCAGAGTCATCCAAATGTTAAAAATTATGGTATATTACGGCGCAACTATTTACCCAAGCAGGATAACTTTATGGCAGCTTTTGGCACTGTATTTATGCCGCAAATGACTTTGGCAACTTTCGAAAACTCAAACTGGAGTTCGCCTGAGCTAGTCTCCTCTGACAGCATACAATTACACCCCGGTGCTCATGTTCTGCACTATGCGAGCACCTGTTTTGAGGGGTTAAAAGCGTTTCGCCATGAAAATGGTTCAATAAACCTCTTTAGAATGGATCGCAACATAGAGCGTATGCAACAAAGCAGCCAGTTGCTTTCCTTACCGGCTTTTGATGCAAGCTTCCTGCAGAAAATGATTACCGATGTGGTTAAACATTTTCACAACGACGTGCCCAAACCGCCTGGCTCAATGTATATACGCCCTACTCATATAGGCACCGAAGCAGCCATTGGTAAAGCGGCCTCCCCGACCAGCTCATCCATGCTCTATGTGCTCCTTTCACCTGTTGGTGACTATTTTGCCAGCGGCGACCAAACCCTGCGTTTACTGCTTGAAGAAGATGGTTCGCGTTGCGCTGCCCATATGGGAATGGTGAAAAGTGGCGGTAACTACGCCAGTGCATTGCAGCCAATTTTGCAAGCACGTGCTTCTGTAAACGCCGATCAGGTTCTGTTTTGCCCCAATGGCGACGTACAGGAAACCGGAGCAGCTAATTTCTTATTAATTGACGGCAACGAAATTATCACCAAGGCACTGGACAGCAGTTTCTTACACGGTGTCACCCGAGACTCCATTCTGACTATTGCCCGCGATATGGGCATGACGGTTTCGGAGCGCGAGTTGAGCGTCGATGAATTACTTGAACGTGCGGCCAAACCGGAAAGCGAAGCTGCTCTATCCGGAACAGCAGCGGTACTGGCGCCTGTTGGAACTTTAATTCATAAAGGAAAAGAAATTCCGGTCGGCGATGCAAGCCCAGGAAAGACGACACTGAAGCTGCGCAAAGCGCTGAACGACATTCAATGGGGTAAAGCTGAAGACAAACATGGTTGGTTAACGCAAATCTAATTTTTAGCTGGCATCACAACCCATTCAGGATCTTCAAACTCGCCTAATGGCGTTATTTCACAAAACGGCGCGGCGCTACGAATAATTTCTGCAACCTTTTGGTTATGCTGACCTTCCATAGCGTCTCGCTGCTCTTTACTGTCCCACGATGCTATTGCAATTAGGGTCTTATCATCACCAATTTTGCGATGTAACTCTGTGCCTCGGGCGCCCGGAGCCTGTTGAATAATTTCACTAGCCCGAACCCAGGCGTCTGCATATTCTTCTGCCGTATGACCTTCCTTAATACGAACTTGAAAAATATATTTCATATATCTCCTTTAAGCTTATTGTTTACGCTTTTTCTCTGACTTAATCATCTTTATATAGAAGAAAACAGCATAGAAAGCACACATCCCAATAACAATAGCCAAGCCGCTAAAAGAAAAAAATATTACCGGATCATTGAAAAACTCTTGCCATAAATTCATGGTTATTTCCTTTGTTTGAATTCTTAATTTCAGTTTATTCAAACTCGGGAATAACGATGTTGATCTCAATCAAAAATAATAATAACACTGCTTTTTATAGGGTTTTATTTACCTTCGCTAAATATAAAGAACTAAGAGCTTTTTCGCTCTGTAAAGCCATGTAAATAAATTTGCTTATATTTCTATTAGCGTCTTTGCTTAGTAATAGGCTTTCACAAAACACGAGGGTATTATGAGTAACAATCAAGCTAGAACCGAAGAAGCAGTAAATAAATCAGCAAATAAAGCTCACGACACCATCGATAAAGTTGCCGATGCTGCAAAGCACGCTTCAGATAGCATTGGTGAAAAAGGTCATGATCTTAAGGTGACTCAAGAAAAGTGGTTAGCAACCGCAACGGACTACGTTAAAGAAAACCCCATTAAGTCTTTGGGAATTGCGGCAGCAAGTGGCTACCTATTAAGTAGGCTATTTAGTGACCGCTCGTAATCAAACGGAAGCGAGCGAAGCCGAAGGGTTGCTTCAGCAAGTTCGCGCACTGCAAAGTGAAGTACGCGGCGTTGTTAGAGCACAGCTCCAGCTTGCAGGTATGGAAGCCCGCCGGGCTGGAGAAAGCTTCGTTCGCATGGTCGCGTTTGCCGTTATTGCCAGCTGCTTAGTTTTGTCAGCTTGGGGCGCGCTAGTGGCCGCTTCCGTAGCTGCGGTTGTAAGTAACGGCATTTTGTCCCTGACTACAGCACTTATTATTGTTGCTGCGTGTCATTTAGCCATTGCGCTTTATCTTATAAGACGTATAAAGCAGAACAGCCGCAATCTGCTTTTTTCTAAAACAAGCAGCAATCTTTAATGGAGGCTTTATGACTTCAAGCCTTGATGATCAAATTGCGCAATTGGAACAAAACCTTAAAAATCGCAAGCTGGCGTTGAAGGTTCGCTCCTGTCAGGTAGTTTCTACAACCTGTGACAAATTATCCTCCCCTACGGCTCTTTGCTTTGCCGTTGGTACAGGTTTCTTTATAGGGGAACTATCAGACAGACCGCAAAAAATGGAACCAAAAAAACAGGGCAAGTCAAAGTCGGGAGCAGCGTTAAAAATATTAAGAATTATCACGGGTGTACAGACTGCAGCCAGTTTTGCAAAACATCTGTAAAGATGACCGTAAAGTCGTAAATATGTAGCTATAGTGTTTGTGGTAACGATTTTCAATAACAGGAGGTTATCTATGAAAAACTTCAAGACGGCACTACCAGCAAGTTTAATCGCACTTTCAATGCTAACGCTTTCTGGCTGTAGTGAAGCAGAAACTGAAAAAGCTGAATCTAAAGCTGAAAGCGCAATGCAGGAAACGGAAGAAAAAGCTAAAGAAGCAAAAAGCTACACTGAGCAAAAAGCGAAAGACGCTGGCGAATATGTTGATGACGCTGTTATCACTACTAAGGTTAAAGCAGTTATCTTTGAAGATGACAACCTAAGCAGTATGGACATCAATGTTGAAACAAATAACGGTATTGTTCAGTTATCAGGCTTTGTTGACGATGAAGCTGATATTGATACAGCAGAAAATCTGGCTGCTACCGTAAAAGGTGTCAAAGACATCGAGAACGATATTCAGGTTCGCGAAGAACAGTAATTATCGTTTATTTTAAAACTCCCTGAATAAAAGCGGCTTTTTTAAGCCGCTTTTTTATTGCCTTGAAACTAGAACGTGTCGAAAAATACTGTTAATTTTAAAACATAATAACAATCACAAAAGCGATATCATGCTAGACGATACTTTTAGCAATCAACCAATATTACCTGACAACCTTCCAACGGTCAGCTCGCAGGCGTTTACTCCGCTAAGCCCAATGTACATGAAAGTCAATTTAATGTGCCGCTTAACCTTTTGGTTAATTGTGGTTAGCGCTCTCTTGAGCCTTTACTGGCAACCTTGGTTTGTTCTCCCAAAGACCCTTGAACTTTACTTACCACAGCTTCAGCTAGCCGCTGGCATTTTTGGTTTATTGACTTCCGCCTACGGCATTATTGCTGATAAAAACAAAGGCTATGCTCTACGTGAGCATGACTTCAGTTACCGTAGCGGAGTCATTTTTAAGTCTGTTGTCAGTCAACCCGTTTTGCGTATACAACATGTAGAGTTAAAGCATGGGCCTATTGACCGGCACTTTGGTTTATCCACTCTGGAGATTTTTAGCGCCGGCGGTACCATGCATACCTTTGCAATACCCGGTTTACCGGACGAAAAAGCGCGAGAACTCAGATCCTACGTATTAACTCATAGTGATATTGCTGAAAATGACTAATTATCAAGGTCAATGGCTAAAACTATCGCCAGTCGCGATTATTTACTTTGCAGTGCAGTTCGTAAAAGACGTTGGCAACAACCTTATTTACTTATTACCGGCTATTCTTGTTGGCTATAATCAATTTTCTGAGAATGGTTTAGCGATTATTTCTGGTCTGGCGGCATTACTGCTGTTTGTTGCAATAAGTGCCCTGCTAAAGTTCTATTTCTATCAATACCGATTAACTGACGGACGCGTACAAATTCATTCTGGCGTCTTTCAAAAGAACCATATCGACCTACCTTTTGAACGTATCCAAAATGTTCGCTTCGAACAGCCTATTTTTTACCGGCCTAGTAACCACGTATGTATGCTGTTGGATACGGCAGGCTCAAGTAAGCTCGAAGCAAAGATCATTGCATTATCGAAAGGTGTTGCGGAGTCTCTTAAGCAGGAAGTCCTCTCCCACAAAACGGAGCAGGCCTCTAGTGCAGAAACTGAAAGCACTGAGACAGAACAAGAGCAACTTTTAAACTCTCGCTCAGTTCAGGACTTAGTTATCCACGGGCTTGCCAGCAACCGAATTTGGATTGTGTTAGGTGCTTTAGCACCTTTCTTTAATTCCCTCTCAGAGAAGTTTATTGCGGGTATAGAAAACCTCGGGGTCGATGTTGATGCTTTAATGGCTTCCTCCCAGTATGCTTTTTGGCAATACGTGCTGTTCTTTCTATCAATCGCTTTTGTAGTGATTGCTTTTATGGCGTTAATTTCCATCTTAGGTTCAGTCATTACTTTCTATGACTTTAAGTTAACCCGGAGCAATGATCGCTACATTCGTCGTAACGGCTTTTTTACTCGCCATGAAGTTGTCATGAAGTTATCCCGTCTCCAGATGATTGTTTACCAACAGAATTGGCTTGACCGCATACTCCAAAGAATTAACTTAAAGTTTGAACAGCTAGGTGCGAGCCTTGATCGTCAATCCGCAGGAACATCCGGTGGGAAAATCATGGTGCCTTCTGTCACCCTGAGCGAAGCTGACGATTTAGCAAGCGATGCCTGGCCCGAAAATAAACTAAGCGCCATCAACTACCATCCGGTTAGCAAACGTCTGGCCATCAGAAACACGCTTATTGCCTTCTGGTTACTAATACCTCTTGCTATCGCTTTCATTTACTTTGATCAGGCAGAGCTTTCAGTCGCCACAGGCGGACTTTTTATCTTAACCACCGGCCTCGTCATACTCAGTTGGAAAAGATGGGGTTACGCAATGGACGAGCAGTTTATCTACATAAGGAAAGGACTCATTGGCGTCAATTACCGATGCTTCCCAATTCATAAAGTGCAACAAACTCAATTGCATCAAAGCTGGTTTATGAGGCGCTTTCAATTGTGTTCCGTCAGGCTGGTACTGGCTTGCGGAGGTCAGACACTGCCATTCATTAAAAGGGCAACTGGAGAGAAATACATAGACACCTGTCTGTATCAGGTAGAAGCCTTGAGAAAGTCCTGGATGTAAAACCCTATTAATTCTCTCTTAAATTATTCGACACTAAGAAGACAACTCGGTGATATTTTATGGAACTCCCTTTCTCACAAGCCTGTGAAAACAATAAAGACCCAATACTTGGGGTTCTGGAAGCCGCTTTTGCTAATGCGTCACAAGTTTTAGAAGTTGGCAGCGGTACAGGGCAACATGCCGTCTACTTCGCCAAAAAACTCTCTCATTTAGAATGGCAGGCAAGTGACCAACCGGAGTATTTACCGGGGGGAAAAGCCAGAATTGAAAAAGAAGGGGTATCAGGTCAGCCTTTGCCGGTTGAGTTCGATGTGTTTCAGTCTGCACCTGATGGACAGTTCGATGCCTTATTTACCGCAAATACTTGTCACATTATGCCCAAAGAGGGTGTCGAAGCGCTGTTTAATCACTTAGGGGACAAACTTAAATCAGTAAAGCTTTTATGTATTTACGGACCGTTTAATGACAACGGGCATTTCACCAGTGACAGCAACCGTGCGTTTGATCAGTCTTTGCGTACTCGTGACAGCCAAATGGGAATACGTGATAAACAATGGATTGCAAAACTTGCCAGCCAGCATGGGTTTCATTTGAAAAAAAACCATACTATGCCGGCAAACAATCAACTTCTGGAGTTTCAGCGTTAACTCTTAACGCGCAGACCTATTTGGTATTGGGGACAATGCGTAATTCAACACGACGGTTTAATTGACGACCACTCTCTGTATCGTTGTCCGCAACTGGCATACTCTCGCCGTAACCTTCTGTTGTCACACGGCGCGAGTCCACGCCACTTCCAACTAAGTGATTGCGTACAGCTTTAGCACGGTTTAACGACAATTGCTGGTTATATTCTGCGGATCCTGTGCTGTCGGTATGGCCTTCAATCAGCATGGTGGTTTTCTCATACTTTTGCAGAACCCGGGCAACATCGTCCAGTACCGGATTAAAGCTTTGAGAGATGTTCGCACTGCCTGTGGCAAACGTAATATTGCTTGGCAGTTGCAAACGAAGGTTGTCGCCGTCGCGTATTACCTTCACGCCACTGTCGGCCAGCTCTTCCCTGAACTCCTCTTCCTGCTTATCCATATATGAACCAATAGCTCCGCCTGCCAGTGCGCCAACAGCAGCCCCCCAGACATAGCGGCTTTTATCGTGATCACCCGTTCCTTTACCAAGCAAGGCACCCGTCACAGCACCTATCGAAGCACCTTTTTGGGTGTTACTCATATTTTCACAGCCCACAAGCGCTAACGATGACATTGTCATAGCCAAAACTAATTTTTTCATACCATTACTCCTTTAAGTGGTTAATGCCTGAAAACTAGCATGCTTTAGTATAGACGCTTATAAGATTTGCGGATTCTTTACTAAGCGTTTCACCTTGGTACTCAGCAGTGGTAACTTTAGGGTAAAGTTGTAACCTGTAGATATTCATTACTATGACAATAACTGACCCTACCCAGGCTCGCGAAGCTCTGATGGAGTTTCTGCATCGGAATGCACCGGTCACGATCATTACAGGTGCCGGTATAAGTACCGACTCTGGCATTCCTGACTATAGAGATAGTGACGGCGAGTGGAAACGGACACCTCCGGTTCAGCATCAGGACTATATGCGCAGCGAAGCCGTCCGTAAAAGGTACTGGGCGCGCAGTTTGTTTGGCTGGCCAGTTCTATACCACGCACAACCTAATTCAGCACATTACGCTATTACCCAGTTGCAACAGCAGAAGCTCATTAGCCATATTATTACGCAAAATGTTGATGGTCTGCACCAAAAGGCCGGAGCGAACAACGTAATTAATTTGCATGGGTACGCCAACGACATGGTCTGTATGAGCTGCCAGCAGGTTACTCCAAGACTGGAGATGCACGAACGCAGCCTGAAAATGAACCCAGATTTTGCTGCGCTTGAAGCGACCGCCGCACCGGACGGAGATGCAGATTTAGAAGCTGATTTTGAACAGTTTAACGTCGCCAATTGCATGAGCTGTGGCGGAATTCTTAAACCCGATGTTGTCTATTTTGGTGATAACGTTCCCCGACCACGCGTCGAAGAAGCCCAAAACGTATTAAAGAACAGTAATGGCCTGCTCGCTATCGGAACCTCACTTATGGTGTTTTCAGGTTACCGTTTTGCACGACAGGCCTACCAAAATAACCAGCCTATAGCCTTATTAACGCTGGGTAAGACTCGAGCTGACGAAATAGCTGACATAAAACTGAACTGCTCTATCAAGGACGTATTGCTATGACTTACGAACTTTCTCAAAAGCGGTCAGATAACACTTAGATATTAGGTTTATACTCAAAACCTTCTTCTGCCTGAGAGTCAGAAAACGTTTTTATCTTCTCTTTACGGTTCAGCATGGCATTCACCAGTGAGTTCGGAAAAACTTCAATGCCGTTATTAAAGTCTTCAACGTTCTGGTTAAAAATACGAATAGCCGCGCCAATATTTTCCTGCTGATCAGTAATTTCGCGCATGAGTTTCTGGTAGGTTTCTGACGCTTTCAACTCAGGGTAATTTTCAACCGTCACATTTAAGCTTTTTAGTAACTCGCCAGTTTTGGCTTCTGCCTGTTCAAGCTTCGCTGTATCGACTTTGCCACTATCTAAACCTTGCAGCGCGCTACGAAGTTCGGTGACTTTGGTCAGTGTCCCCTGCTCAAACTCTTTGTAGTCTTTTACGACATCTTCTAAGTGAGGAATGATTTTATTTTTCTGGCGTTCCTGCGTAATAACGTTCGCCCAGGCTCTCTCAACCGCATTCGCCCGGTTAATAATGGCGTTGTAAATGGCAATAATGACTATCATCAAAACTACCGCAATACCAATAGCTACCCATATTCCAGTCATTGACGTGCTCCTAAAAGTTACTGTCCAGCTTAGTCATCACATAGTGAACATGACTCAGTGCTGCCTTTAATTTTTCAAACTCCTGCTCGCCTTCTAATGCCTCGATAAAAGCCTCAAACTCACTTATTTTAACCTTATTCGGCGTTGCAATAAGATCCTTGTCAGCAAATGAAAGACATAAGTCAGCCGCATCATTCACTTCAAAATTTACTTTCGATAATACATTGCTAAGCTCTTCAAAAGCGACAACAACCGTTGGCTTCATGGCTTTAGCCGCTTCAATTTCACTGGCAGCGACCACCTTAAATACTTTATTAAAACGATTAGATGCAGGCTTGTATGTTGCTTTACCTGCTCCCGGAAGGCTAAAGCCAATAACCGCAAAATTACGCAGTAAGCCAAAAGGTAAAATCAAACCATAGCGATCATAATGATCATATTCACGACGGGTGCGCGTTCTTACCCGACCGTTACCGTCAGTGTAGGTTTCAGTAACAATACGCTCATCGACATAATGAAAATGGTAGTAGTGATAGTCAAACGAGTACTCATCGCCCTGGTAACTGCCTTTAAACAGCTCGTGAATTTCGCGGCTATAATTACCTCGGTGAAACTCACTAAAACGTTGTTGAAAATGGCGCGCTATCGCTTTCCTATTAAAAGTGACCGGCGTCAGATTATTATCGAGCAAGCCATCGCGCTGTAACAAAGCATGAGACACTTTCGACATAATATGGTGCGGGTAATAAGCGGTAATACCGGAAAGCAACGTTAATGCCCCGCCGGCCGCAATAATAATCCAGGTGCTTTGCTGAAAATGCTGCCGCTGGGACCAGTCCCAGTAACTCAGTAGCCCCGTTGCTAATAATACGACGGTAAAAATAATCCAATAGGCTTTTGTATTAAATTGATAACTACCAGAGAAGCATTTGAGCTCAGAAATAACTGCGTCCAGCTCCTGCCGGGAGCGGCTTAATGACACTTGCCTTTTAATGTTTTTTAGCAGCGAAATAAGTGCTTTGTTGTTTTTATAATAGAGCACGTTTTGCAATATCAGTTTGTTTGAATTGAGGAAGAAAGCTTAATATTTCTTCCTCACCAGTACCAGCAAAACTTGGAGTTAATGATAAGCTATCGCTAAAACCAGTAATTATTGTTTGCAGTAGGAGTCATTATGAAAGCGGTAATCTTAGATAACGACAGTTTGGGTGAAGGCGTTGATTTATCTCCTATTGAAAATCAGGTCAACGAGCTTATTTGCCATTCACTGACTTCGCCCGAACAAGTCGATGAACGTATTCAAAATGCCGATATCGTTATTACCAACAAAGTGGTGCTGAACGAAGCTTCTTTAAAGAAGGCAGAAAAGTTAAAGCTAGTTTGTGTGCTTGCTACAGGCATGAATAATGTTGACTTAAAGGCGGCCGAGAAGCTTGGTATTCCCGTTAAAAATGTTGAGGCTTACGGAACACCCAGTGTGGTTCAGCACACATTAATGATGATGCTGTCGTTGGCAACAAAAATGCCGGTTATGCAAAAGCGTATGGCCGCTGGCGACTGGCAAAAGTCCCCTTTATTTACCCTGCTTGATCCGCCAACGTTTCAACTTGAGGGCAAGCGTCTGGTTATTGTCGGCTCGGGTGAACTTGGGCAAGCGGTAAAAAAACAGGCTGAAGCATTGGGTATGCGCGTAACCTTTACCGCTCGACCGGGTAAAACAGACGACTCGCGCCCAAGTTTTGATGAGCTATTGCCTGAAGCCGACGTTATTTCGTTTCATTGCCCGCTCACCGACGAAACAAAAGGCTTGCTTAACCGCCAGAATATCAAGCATTGCCAGCCTCACACTTTAGTCATTAATAATGCCCGAGGTGGCGTTGCAAACGAGCACGACGTGCTGGACGCATTACGGAAAGGCCAAATTGGCGGCTATGCAACGGACGTTCTTCCGCAAGAGCCGCCAAAAGACGGTCATCCGTTGCTAGATGCGTTAAATGAGCCCTTGAACCTCATTGTAACGCCGCATAACGCCTGGACCTCTCCAGAAGCACGACAACGCATTATTGAATTAACGGCTGAAAATATCTCAGCGTTAAAGTGATAGCCTTCTTACTACTGATAACGGCTTAACTCGTGAAAAGTAACGCGAGTTAAGCACGGTGTTTATAGAAGTGGCGAACCCCGCCACCAATATGTAATATCAATAGAAACGGCAGTATATAAGTACCCAGCACCTTGTGCACTTCCTCTGCAGGCTCATGAATCCATTCGAGAACTCTTAAGTCAAATGATACGGCAAACCAACCAAAAACTGACAGTGGATCATTTTCAGTAAATAAATACAGTGGTCCCGTTACAATTAAAACCAGCATTGTTAATAGCAGAGCGTAATGAAGGTATCTGGCAACCCTTTCTGCGGAAGTGTGGGCCGGCTCAGGGAACCCCTGATACAGTCGTAATACACTGCGCCAGCCTATTAATAAGAAGGCAAAAAAGCCAACACCAATGTGGGCAGCTTCAGAAAAATGTTTTACCTCCCGGGAGTCGGCAAAAAACATCATAAACCCGAGTGTCAGCATGACAATAACTGCCATGGCGCCTAGCCAGTGCAATATGCGCGATAATGGTGAATAATGCCTATCCATAATGTTACTCCTTCTAGTCATTAACTTCAGAGTAACAGGACAATATTAAGACAACATTAAGGCTTTCTGGAGATTACAGGCTTTTCAAGCAATGCTTGATCAGCCTCAACTTTTGCAACAAACCAATCGTCTTCAAGAGCAAGAGTCAACTTTAACCCTAACTGTTTGGCTAAATTACTGACAATACTCAAACCTAACCCAGCGCCTTCTTCCCTCAGCTGACCACCACGATAAAAACGCTCGGTCAGCCGTTTAGCGTCAACGTGGTGAGATTTTTCAATACGATTGCGTATTGTAAAGAGAGAACCATCACATTGAATGTCAATCGACGATTGAGGTGCTGCATATTTAATCGCATTATCAACAAGGTTACTGAATAACATCGTTAGATAACGCTCTTCTGAGCGCCATAAGACGGTGTCGGGAAGATTCACATCCATCACTAACCGCCGCGAATCAGCCCACTGGTAATAATCCGAAATGACCTGTCGAAGAGTAGCGGCAGCGTTGACTTGTCTCCAATGTTGCGGCGGTAACTCCGTCTTGGAGAGTAAAAGTAGACTTTCGACCAGACTCACTAATCTATCCGTACTGGCTAACAGCGATTCCAGCTCTTCTTTTTGCTGCTGAGTTGAAGCTTTTTGCCACTGATTTTGCAACTGCGCTTTCAGGCTGGCCAGTGGCGTTCTGAGCTCATGCGCGGCATCCGCAGAAAACTGCTTTTCGCGCAAAAATGTTTGCTCAATACGCGTCAGATAATGATTTAACGCACCTTTCACCAACGACACTTCCTCAGTATCATTCGACTCAACGAACGGCCTATAATCGTCTGATCGCTTGCGCCTAAGTGCTTCTGCCAGCCTTCTGAAGCTGGCAAAGTTTTGGTTTATGGTCCACCAGCCTAACCACAACATTAATGGCAATAAGGTTAAAATGGGCACAACCATGTCGGTCGTCAGATCACCGCGTATTTCAGAACGAAATTCATCTTGCTGCAAGAGAAGAATGCGATAATCTCTAGCCGGCGAACTCAAACCGAAGCTATGCCAAAGCTCATTATCTACCGTCTTAACTGAGAAGCCCTCTTTAAAAGGGATAACAGAGGGGTCCAAAGATCCTTCCGTTTGCATTATGCGCTTACCGTCAATCGTCTCGATACGATAGGAGAGTTTGTCTTCATATGAATGCGCATTTATACGACTAATCGTTATGTCACGCGATACGACAGCTCCATCGCGGGGTAATAATGCCAATAGCGTTTTTGCCTGCTGAACCATCTCTGCATCAAATAGCTCATCAACCTCGTGACTTATTTCTGCGTAAATCCATATGGCAGATACCGTCGCGCTTAACAAATAAACCGCAGAGACAGCGACAAGGATTCGCCGACGTATCGAGTTGAGTTTCGTTTTTACTCTGCTATTTAGCCACATGCTAAACGATACCCCACGCCGCGAATGGTCTGAATCCACTCCTTATTGCCAAGCTTTTTGCGCAAGTTGTGGACATGCACTTCCAACGCATTACTCTCTACCTGCTGCTCATTACGAAAAACGATTTGCTCTAACTTATCTCGACTATGAACCCGTTCCGGCGCAGCCATCATTGCACGCAATAACTCAAACTCACGTTTCGACAAATTCACTGGCTGTTGATTAACAAGCACCTGAAAATTTAACTCATCCAGGCTGATAGGCCCACAACTCAACTCTGGTGTCGCATACCCTCGTTGACGCCTTACTAAAGCGCGCAGTCTCGCTGCAAGCTCGTTCATATCAAAAGGCTTTATCATGTAATCATCAGCACCAAGATCCAGCAGCTTCACAGTTTCTGAGCTGTCGTCTCTCGCTGTCAGCACTAATATCGGCAGCACTTGTCCTTTTTTACGCAAGGAGGACAATACGCGACTACCATCTAAATCCGGCAGCCCCAGGTCAAGGACAACGACATCATAATTAACTCGCTGACTCTCACTAATCGCTGCCGCACCAGTACGAACCCATTGCACATTAAATTGCCGCTCGGACAAACCAAGTTCAACGGCTTGCCCGAGCATTGCATCATCTTCGACCAACAATAGATCCATGTAGCCCACATCCTTACTATTTATTGTTCGCGCTGTATTTTAGCCAACAACTGATTCACCTCTGCACGACGCGCTTCATCGGCTAATTGTCGTTCAGGTCTGGGAGCCGCTTTTAATGCTTTTTGAGCGTAATGCTCTGCTTTTGCGTAATTGCCCTGCTCAAACCAATAATCCGCGTAAAAGTAGTTAGGGTCAATGCCATCGGGGTTAATTGTTAAGGCTTTTTCAAGCAGTTGCTGTGCCTTATCATCGTCACCAAATCCGAACGGCCAACCCGGGACTTTGTAATACAAGGTACCCAGAGAGGCATAAGCTGAACCATCGAGCGCATTCGGATCTAACTCAAGCGCTTTCTCCAGCGACTTTTTCGACTCTTTCGCCAGACTCAGCGCTCCTAACCCACCTTTTGCACCTGCGTAAGTGCTTTTAATAATACCCAACCATATGTGTGCGGGGGCGGACTCAGGTTCTTGCTCAACCCACTGCTGAGCATCTGCGACAAGCGCTTCAAACTCTTGCTTTTGTTTGTCATTTTCTAATTGGTAGTTCACCGTTGCCCAGCGCTGTTGAAGGTCATGCAAGCGTTGCTGACTGTTATCGCTGCTATTAAATTCAGCCGATAACGCTGGCAGCCCCAATAAACCGATTAAAACAAATGCGTATAATTTAGTGCTTTTCATGGCGGTATTCCTCAAGTAATTGATATAAAGTATCTCGTGCTTTTCTCAAACTCCGTCCTACCTGTTCAGGCCACAGCCCGTTTAGGCGAACGAATAGCCGCTCCGGCCATCCGAGTGTTCGCAACCACGAACGGTTCTCTATTTGCGTGGCAAGCTGCTGCGCAACCCGCTGCGGAGCATCCTGTTTGGTTTTAAGTGTTGTATTTAACCGGCTAATCAAACCATTATTCAGTGAGGTCTTAATGGCACGTGGGGCTGCGTACATCACATGAATATCGCTGTTCAGCAACTCCCTATTCAACGCTTCGCTAAAGCCTCGCAAGCCGAATTTGCTGGCACAATAAAGGCTTTGACCCGGAAAACCGATAGCACCGAATACCGAGCCGACATTCAAAACCCAACCTTTATTGGCGCTTAACACCGGCAGAAAATCATGAGTCAATGCAATGGGGACCATTAAGTTCGTAGTAATGACACGCTCAATATCATCGGCAGTAGCATTACCGAACAGGCCTTCATGAGTGACTGCGGCATTGTTAATTAATCCGGTTACCGCTGCGCCCTGCTCTGTTATAAATTTAAGCAGCCGCGCACGTTCACTCTGTTGAGTTAAATCAGCCAAAAATGGCGTCTGATTAAGCCGCTTTGCCAGAGCGTCAAGCGTGCCACTGGTGCGCCCTACCATAATAAGCCTGGCCCCTCGTTGACTCAGTGCTTCTGCAAGGGATTGACCAAGCCCACCCGCCGCACCGGTTAGTACAATAGTTTGCTGTTGCCAGTTAAACTGACTCATAGCGGCTCTCCTGCCAGTTCAGGAAGAGCACGAAACATGTCACCGTAAAGCCGATAAACATGCTTCGCTGTACGCACAATGACTTCCTTAGCTTGTTCATCGGTCACTTGGTTCATCAGCTGTTCAAAAAACTGCACATGCTCCTGGTCTAAGTCACCGTGCGACAGTAAGTAGCTGAACGCAGAGTCCGGTAGTTGCAGTGCGTCTTTTATTTTTCCCGCAGCCTGCGTTGCCAGCTTAACGCTAGTGCCTTCCAGCACATGCGCCATACCGAAAAATGCCGCAGGGTGCTCATTGTCGATAGCTTGATAAACCAGTGATACCATCGCCTGGGTTGACGTATGTGGTTCACTCGACTGCGCGACTTCAACGTCACCGCCAGCCGCCTTAATATCATTAAGTATCCAGCGTTCATGGCCGTATTCTTCATTGATATACTCGATGACTGCTTTACGCAGCCACTCATCCCGAAACGACAGCTTGCTGCCACAGCGCATTAATAATGGCGTGGTGTGCTTAACATGGTGGTAAGCCTGAGTTAAAAAAGCACGATATCTTTCTATGGTTATCTCACCCTGCAACGCTTGTTGAATGGCAGGCGCGCTCAGTAAATAGCGTTGTTCGTTTTGGGTTTGTTTGCATAAAGTATTAAAGAACATCATCGTATACCTCGTTAGCAGATGAATAAGTTGTAGGGTCAATATCAACCCGATAAGCGTCTTTGATAGCGAGACGTCGTAAGCGCCCGGTGCCGGTTAACAAACCGTTGCTGACGGTGAAAGGTTCTTTCAAAACAACATAACGTTGGATGCGCGCGTAGTCCGGGAGCTGTTGGTTGACCTGATAAATAACCGAGCTAACCTGCTCAGCTGTTGAAGGACTCGTTAGCACCACCAACGCTGTCAGCGGTATTTCTTCATCGCCAAATACTGCCGCTTGGTGAATAGATAGCTGACTGCACAGCTCTGCCTCTAACCACTCAGGGTCAATATTACGGCCATAGGCATTCACAATGATGTGCTTTCGTCGCCCTAAAATGATTAATCGCCCGTCTTCATCAAACTGCCCTAAATCGCCCGTGTTAATCTCGCTCGGAAACCAGCTGTCAGGGCTGTCCCAATAACCCAGCATGGTATTTCCTCTGACGACCACACCACCATCGCGTATTGTGACAACGGCATGGTTCAGAGGGTGTCCAACCGTTCCTGGCACGACCGCAGCGGGCGCATTCAGCGCAACCACCGAACTGAATTCAGATAACCCATACCCCTGAACAACAGGCAGCCCCAACGCCAATGCTTGTCGTTCCAAGGTTGAACTCAGACGAGCACCACCGACGGCGAGTAACTTGAACTGTTTCGCATCAATAGCCCCGCGTTTAGTTCCTTCGACAAGAGCATTAAGCAACGCCGGCGTGAGAATTAAGCTATCGGGTTGATAGTGAGATAATGCTGAAAAGAACGTATTAGCGTGTATTGAGGACGAGCCTTTCAGCCCTAGTGTTTCGCCTTTAAAAAGCAGAACTTCTGCTCCTAGCCACAATGCCAGATAAACACCGGCAATATTCTCCAGAAGAATAGATAACGGCATAATAACCATGTGGCGATAGACACTAACCTCAGCAACACGCTCAGCCAAAGCAGCAACCGTGTTCAGTTGGTTTTCGACAGATAAGCAGACACCTTTGGGTTCGCCGGTACTACCTGAGGTAAAAGTAACTTTTGATGTTCCAGACGGAAGCGGTTTGTTATCACTTACCTTTTTCTGTAAGTAGGCCTGCTGTTGCTGACTGAAAAATGGCGGTACCGGTATGCAAACCTTATTAGCCAGCATGAGCGCTAAGTCTTCAATCACCCACGCAACAGGGTCTGGGCTGTGTAAAAGAAAGATTCTCTGAGATTGCTGCTTAAGTTGCTCAACTCGTTTATAAACAGCCTCTACAAGCGCTTGGTAACTCAGCTTTTGCTGTTCAGAGGACAGTGCAATTGCATCAGGAGCAGTTAATGCGTGCTGCTGAATTCGTTCGAACAAAGCATTCATAAGGCAACCTCGCGAACAGAGACATGATTTGAATCTTGTGTCGTAATAAGTTGCTCAAAAACGCAGCCTTGCTCTAACCACCCGGCCAACACCACCGGCTGATGCTGATAGTAATTCCCCCAGAGGTCACGTGTTGACTCAGGTAACGCGCTTTGTTGCGCGGTTTCTAATGCTGTTAATGCAATACCCAAACGACTAAAGTACTTTTGCAGCGCTCGAGTGGCGGTAAATATCACAGCCGTTCGGTTATGCGAGTTCAGAAGCCTAACTACCGCACGAAATAATAAGGGTAAGTAACTTGGATCTAATGCCGCCATTGACCCAACTTCGGCCAAGCGTTCCGGGGGCGGCAGAGGTCTGGAGTTCACCTGGTAACCAGTAATAGGTTTGGTTAAATACGTTTGCGAAAATAGCGGTTGTTCGTCAGCCAACTGAACTCCGCAGGCAGCAATCAGCTTAGCGTCATCGAATACAGCGATAAGTAAACGCGGCAAAGAGCGTAGACAGGCATTGAAGTTAAGCCAGTAACGTTCACAAATAAATGATTCAACCTGCTCACGTAACGGATGATCCGGTAATATCCAGCAGTGACGCATATGTTTACTCCTTAAGTCAGCCCCTACGGCTGAAACAGCTTCGATGCTGTCACTTTATAAATAAAGACTTAAGGAAAGCTTAAGTTGCAGTCAGAAATCATGGCTTAAGCGTTTGGTTAAAAGTTCCAATTTTTTTAGAAAATTAGAAAAACAAAATACTGATCCAGGTGACTATTAACAGCAGCAACGCAAAGAATACCGCAGCTGACGCTATGTCTTTTGCACGACCACTCAACTCGTGAAACTCAGCACCAATACGATCAACAACCGCTTCTACAGCCGAATTAAGTAGCTCGGTAATGACTAAAACAAATAAGCTCATAATGAGTAGCAGGCGCTCTGCAACCGACGCTTCAACGAGCAATGCAACCGGTATTAGAGCAGCACACATAAGAGCTTCCTGTCGAAACGCGGCTTCATAACGCCAGGCAGTTTTTATCCCTCGTAGTGAGTTAAACGTCGCTTTCCAAATTCGAGTCATACCGGTATAGGCTGGCTTCATTGTTTATCCTCTCCTGGTCCCTGATTTAAAATACTCGGCACAGTTTATTAAAGCAGTCTTAAGCTTTACTTAAGAAATGCCTGTTAGTTTCTTCACGTAGTCAGTAAAAAGAAGAGCTAACATCTATGCGGGCAGCAACGTCTAACAATACCTTATGGCAAACTCTGGCACTGTTTAAACCAGTAGCCTATTTCGCAGGAGCCACTTTGGCGCTGTTAACCTGCTGTCGTTTATTACTTGCTGGACTCTATGCAGAGCGCGTTGACAGCGCCATTAACTGGCTCGACTTTATTGTACTTGGCGTACGTGCAGACTTAATTCAAGTAGGATACTTTACACTGATTCCATTATTAGTATTGTCGCCATTAAGTGTGGTTTTACACAAATCGATAGCTCAGCGGTGGTGGCGGCGATTATGGACAGCCTGGTTTTTGATTTGTGCATTAGTGTTGTGGTTCATGGAAATCTCAACACCCGCATTCTTAGCACAGTATGATACTCGCCCAAACCGATTGTTCTTTGAGTACCTTGCGTACCCAAAAGAGGTTTTCTCTACCCTAATACATGGCTTTGCTGGTTGGCTTTTCACCGGAATTGCCTCAACACTGGTATTCGTTTACCTTTCATATCGTTGGTATAAGAAATCCGAACATAACTTTCAAGCAAGAGCCATAAAACGGCGTTACCTAATAGCAGTCATTCCTGTATTAATCGTTACAACATTGTTCGGCATTCGATCGACTCTGGCACATCGGCCTGCCAATCCGGCATTTTTTGCGGTCACCTCCGATGCAATGGTTAATTCATTAATTTTAAACTCCACTTACACCCTTGAGTACGCACTGTATAACCTTAAGCACGAAGCACAGGCAAATCGTGTTTACGGGAAACTCACTGACGAGGAGATCATTAATGAAGTACGAAAAGTCCCTTATTTAGCCAATTTAGAGTTTCCATTTGCCGAGTATCCTACCGTGCATTACCAACCTGCCTCAGCCAAGCGCAAAGTACCTTTAAATATTGTGGTCATTCTGGAGGAAAGCCTTGGTGCGAACTTTGTTGAGTCGCTGGGTGGTAAACCGTTAACGCCGAACCTCGAACGTTTAAAAAAACAGGGGTGGTGGTTTGAAAACCTCTACGCAACCGGTACTCGCTCAGTCAGAGGTATCGAAGCCGTAATTTCCGGTTTTCTGCCAACCCGGGCTCGATCAGCCGTCAAGCTATCGGGGTCACAGCGTCAGTTTTTTACGCTCGCAGACGCGCTTTCCAGAGAAGGCTACCACACTGAGTTTATCTACGGAGGACAAGCCCATTTCGACAATATGGCGAGTTTCTTTGTTGGTAATGGGTTTCAGTCTGTCATCGACCAGGACGACTATGAGTTTCCCAAATTTGTAGGTAGTTGGGGAGTTAGTGACCAAGACTTACTGAATAAGTTACATCAACGCTTGTCACAAGCCGATAACTCAGTCCCCCAGTTTACTCTTGCGTTTACCTCGTCAAACCACGAGCCATTTGAATTCCCTGATAGTGAGATTACATTAGCAGAACAACCTAAGCAGACGGTCAACAATGCCGTTAAATACGCAGACCACGCGTTAGGCGAGTTCTTTGCAAAAGCACAGAAGAGTGACTACTGGCAAAACACATTATTTCTAGTGGTTGCTGACCACGATACTCGAGTTTATGGCGAGGAGCTCGTACCTGTCGACAAGTTTCACATTCCCGGCTTAATTTTGGGCGCCGACATTCAACCTAAAACCGTATCAGAAATAGCCAGTCAAATTGATTTGGCTCCGACCTTAATGTCATTAGCCGGAGTGTCGACTTATACACCAACCATTGGGCAAGACTTAAGCCGACCTGAGTTTACGCCAGCAAACAGGGCTATGATGCAATTTGGTGATAACTACGGTTGGTTGGAGGGCAGTAAGGACGGACAAATACTGACAGTACTTCAAGTAGAGCAGCCACCGCAACTGTTCCATTTCGAGCCCGAGCAAAAGATACTCTTGCCGTTAAAAGAATCAGTAAGCGGTGAACACATACGTAAAGTCACTTCTTATGCGATGTTACCTTCAGTGCTTTATCAAAGGCGCGCCTACTATGTGCCTAAATTAAAATAAAAAGCCTCTTACTGAGGCTCAACAAAAACGCAGTTTCGACCGGCTCTTTTGGCTTGATAAAGTTGCCGGTCGGCTCTTCGAATTGCATCAGCTGCGGCTTCATTCTCCTGAATCCGTGCAGCTCCCATACTTAGAGTTAAAATCGGCAATTCCGCTTGTTTGTAGTCATGTGGAATAGCTAAAGTCATTACAGCTTCGCGCAACTCGTTAAGCTTTTTCTCTATTGATTCAGTCGCCGGGATGATCATCGCAAATTCTTCACCGCCGTACCGGTAAACTTTCATCGGAGTTTTGTCCCGTATGCAGTGCGCTATCTTTTTCAGCGCACTGTCACCCGCGTCATGCCCGTAGTTGTCATTGTATGGCTTAAATTCGTCAATGTCGGCCATCATTAAATAGTAAGACTTCCCTGACTCGATAGCGGCATTCAAATCCCTGTCAAAAGCTCTTCGATTAAACAACCCAGTTAAACCATCCATATGCGCCAGTGCGTCCAGTTGCTTGTTAGCTTCTGCTAGCTCTGCAGTTCGTGCTTCAACTTGTTGCTCAAGCTCATTTTGGGCTGAAATAAATCGGGCTGCCATGGTTTTAAAGGCATCTAATGCCTGTTTAACTTCACCACGGGCTTTTATCGAAGCGGCTCTATGGGACAAAGCTTCTTGATAGTTTTTCTGCCCCATAAGAGAAGCAACAACGGCAACTTCATGCAAAGGCTTACTCACCTCTCGTTGAATAAGCCAGTAGGCCATCAACAAAATAAGTATCACCAAGCCAACACCGCCCGCTACCAATTGAAGTGGCAACGCAATAGCCTGCTGGCGAATTTCCCGAAGTGGGTATAAAGTCACATGCCACCAACCAGGGCCATCCATTTTATCGACAATGAGTAATTGTCCCTCTACCCCATCTTCCAAAATAACCGACTTTTCATTAAAAACATTATCGGCAACTAACTGACTTACGGCTTGATACAAAGGCTCACTATATGTTTTTGAGTTCAATGTTGAGCGTTTAGCTATTGCTTCTTGCGACATATTTGAAGCTGCAATTAGGTCACCTTTTGTATTTAGCACCATGTGCTCAGAGTTCGCACGTTTTCTCTCGGTTAGATCACTTAATAAACTACCTAAACCGACATCAAAACTAGCGTTAGCTAAATGTCGACCGTCTAAGTCGACAGGCTTTTGATAGGTAATAGTCCATACATCAGCGGAAATATCATAATAAAGACCCGTCCAGTTCGGTTTTCTTTCAGGGTTTTGACTTTGCAAAGTCGACTTAACCACCGAAAAATCAGTAATAACCAAACCTTTGTCGGCCAGCAGTCCCCAGGGCGAGTCCTTCGAATACATTAAAAGAATATTTTCCGGCATGGAAAAGTGCGTATTAGCAACATCGTTTTGCCATGCCGGCGCTAATTCATTTAAAGTGTATTGGGCGGCGACTACCCGTTTTCTCAACTCGTTACTAATAGGACTCGGCCGGGGTCCTAAAAAAACACTAAGGTGTTGGAAGTACCTTTGATTTACCGAAACTCCGCCATTAAAATCAGGTTTCAAACGGAAAACTCCGGGAGATGTTTCCTGATACCAGGTTTTAAAGTTTTCTACAGCAGAGTTAGAACCTTTCAATAAACTATATTGAGAGAGAAATTCATCACTTAGAATCACCGCATTTTTTTCAATACGATTAAATAACGCCTGGTTTCGTTCTAATGTTGGTGATAAATCTTGTTGCAATACCCTTATAACTCTATCTCTGGCATTACTATAGGTTGTTATAAACGTAATAGCTGAAGCGAGAATAACGATAGAAACAGCCCATACACTAATTTTTACAAGCAGAGCTGTTGTCAGTTTTTCGCGGCGCTGAAGCCTACGTTCTTCCTGTCGTCTATCCACAATAGTGAGCCACTGTTTTCCTTTAAGTTTAACGAACCGGCTTCCACCAACCAGCGAAATGTCAGTCCCTTACTATTTTTTATTTAACACGAGTATCTACTCGTTTTAAATTTATACCATCAAGTAAGGGAAACTTATAGTGACTGCTGCTATGAACTTTTGAGCAGGAGACTTCCTTCACTAAGCCGCTTTGTACATTACTTTTTCGCATAGTAGTGCGCGTAAGCAGCAGCTTTGAGAAGGAAGTTTATCAGCGATATGATCAGAAGCTTACCGTCACTCCCATCCATAAGTTACGAGTTTTATCTTTAACATTGTAATCGTCGGTGAAAACAACTTCGCTTACCGCGCCGCGACCTGTTACGTATTCAAACTCGCCGTCACCATTTAAATCAGTATAGGTTGTTGAATACGTCGTGAAGTCACGGTCCAGTAAATTGTTAATACGCAGGTTTAAATCGACCGATTCCGTTAATTTATAATTCGCACCTAAGTTAAGCAGGCTGTAGTTTTCAAAATAAAGCTGCTTATCAATATTGCTGTCATAGCCACGATAACGGTCAGAACGAAGCTCACCTTGCAAATATACCGTCAGAACATCCGACGCCTGCCAGTTCAGCCAAAGGTTGGCCATATGCTCTGCAGTATTGGTTAGTGGCAACCCAGCCTGGCTACCGCTTTTTTGCTCGCTGTCAGTCCAGGTGTAATTACCACGTATTGACCACGCCTCGCTCATAACGTAACGAGCAGCAACTTCAACACCCTGTACATCGACTTTATCGATATTAATACTCTGACTCCATGTGTCATAACCCAGTTGTTCATATTCACCTAAGTTAACGCATGGACGCACACCGCCGGTTTGATCACAACTTTGAACGGTATCACCGCGGGCAATTTTGTCCTCGAAGCTCGTATTAAAGTAGGTGATATTAAAGTTGTTATCACCGTTGTCTGAGTTCCAGTAAAGCGCAATTTCAGAGTTAACACTGGTTTCAGGCTGTAGCTCCGGGTTACCGGCAAAAGGCATGGTTCCCTGCCCGCCAAAGCCGACAATACCGTCGTATAAATCGGTTGTTTTCGGTGTTTTATAGCCCGTACTTACACCGCCTTTAACCGTCCAGGCCGGGCTTAAGTTATAAACCGCATAAAGACGAGGCGACACCTGACTGCCAAAAACATCGTGTTCGTCGTAGCGAACGCCGCCAGTCAGAGTAAAGTCCGCTATTGGCATCCAGTTATCTTCAACAAACAGCGAATACATTTTCTGCTCTTGAACAGCACCGGCATTGCCTTCTTCCAGACCAAAAACACCGTCCTTTAGCTCACCGTCAATAAGTTGGCCGCCTATCACCAAATTGTGGTGCCCGGCAAAACCTGAGAAAGGAATATCCAGCTTTGCATCCAGGGTATATTGACTGCTGTCTAATGGGCGATCAGGTCTTGGCAGGAAGGTTTCTTCAGCAATAGAACGCCGCTCGTCTTCAGGTAAACCAGAGTAGTCTCCTGTTCCATCGTACATTTGCTGCAGCAACAAACGCTCATCCACACTTAAGGGTAAGGTTCGTCCGTTGTTTTGTGTATCCACGTAAGCCAGCGACACCATACTTGAACCAAAGGACCAGTCCGCATCGTGCGCTATTGACCACCAGGTGCGGTCAAAGCTTTGATCCGCAGCATAACCCGCCCGCGGGTTAACTTGTCCGCCACGAGCCTGCCAAATAGACTCAATGCTGTCTTTGGTGCCTAGCGGATAAGTAATGGTGTCTGTTTCTACGTCGTAAGACGGCGTATTGTCATAAGACTGATGTGAGTTGTCGTAATCAAACTTAACGTTGTGTCCCTTTGCCGGAGTATAGGACACTGAAAAACCGTAATGTTCGTCTTTGTTGTCAACGGTTCGACCACCGCTGCCAAACCCTAATTCCCGTATGTGCACGGTACCGTTTGGATCAACCGCTGGCTCAAACTGAGGGGAAGATGCTTGCTGGTCATACAAACTAGCGCGCACTCCCAGGCTTAATACATCTTTTATCAAAGGCCCCGTTGCGCTGAAATCTGTCGTAAAGTCGTCACCAAAGTTATCATCTGTCTGCAAACTGCGACCAAAGGTGATAGCACCAGACCAGTCGTCAGTGTGCTTTTTGGTAATAACATTAATAACACCGCCAAGTGCGTCGGCTCCGTATAACGTCGATGCCGGGCCGCGAATTACCTCAATTCTGTCAATTGTCTCAAGCGGAGGAATGTGGTTAAACGCGTTGCCCCCAAAGTTGTTCGGGTAAATATCACCGTGGTTATTCTGACGTATGCCATCAACCAGAATTAAAGTGTAGTCACCTGTTAACCCACGCATGCTGATACTGCCCTGCCCGGTTTTATCCCGCGATGTGCCTATATCAATGCCTTCCTGGTATTTAACAGCATCTAATAGTGACGTAAACGAGCGCGACCGTATTTCCTCATTGGTAATAATTGAGATACTTGCCGGCGCCTCCGTCAGCTTTTGCTCAAAACCAGTAGCAGTAACAACAATACGCTCCATACCGTCGGGCAGTTCGAAATCATTTGCCAGGGCGTTACCTGCCAGAGTTGAAGCTATTACGGTAGCAATTGCGCTGGGTACGAATTTATCCATTTCTCATTGTCCTTAATTAAGTTGGCTAAGCGGCTCAGTATGCTACCGATGCTTTTTCTAAATGTAAATACAAATGACAATAATTCGCATTACTTAATTAAAGGCAAACTAAATTCGGAATAACGCCGTACACCTATGTACAGAATTTATTAAGCAATTGGAGCGTAATTTTGACGACCTTAGCTTTTGACGTTTACGGCACACTTATTGACGCTCAGGGCTTAGTCTCCCTGCTGAGTTCATACCTTGGCGATGACAAAGCTCAAGAGTTTTCGAGCCGCTGGCGTGATAAGCAACTAGAGTATTCATTTCGTCGTGGGCTTATGCAGCAGTATGAAGACTTTGCGGTCTGTACCAAAGACGCCCTTCTGTTCACCAACAATGAACTGGGAGCCGGGTTAACTGCACCGCAACAGGAAGAGTTGTTGGAAAAATACCGGAGCTTACCGGCGTTCGATGACGCGAAAACCGCACTGAGCAAGTTGAACTCGGCGGGTATAGAGTGTTTTGCTTTTTCTAACGGCAGTGCCGATGCAGTAACTGAACTGCTGGAGGGTGCTGAGCTCAGCCGCTACTTTAAAGACATAGTCAGTTGCAAAGACATTAAAAGCTTTAAACCTAACCCACAGGTTTACCAGCACTTTCTCGATAAAAGCGGCAGTAAGGAGCAAAATACCTGGCTTATATCCAGCAACAGTTTCGATATTATTGGCGCCAGCGTAGCAGGCTGGAAAACCGCCTGGGTTAAACGTTCCAGAGAAGCTCAGTTTGACCCCTGGGGCATTAATCCCACTATTACCGTCAGCTCACTTTCGCAACTGATTGAAAACATAAAGTAGTATTAGAAACTGGACCCCGGCTGTTTAAGAAAGTCCTCTTCTTCCGGGGTCGACTCGCGCCCCAGTACCCGGTTACGGTGCGGATACCGTCCAAACCGGTCAATAATTTCTTTGTGTCTTACTTCAAATTTGTAGTTGTTCTCAAGCCCGGGTTGACTGAAAAGCCGCATAGCCTTCTCATGAATTAACGCCGACTCACTATGCATATAAGGCATATAGAGAAACGCCTTTTCGCTGGCATCCAACAACTTGTCTGCGCCCTTCTCTACGGCTTCCTGCGCCAGCACTAACGCTATCACGTCCTGCCCAAAAGCCCTCGGACTACCACGGTATATGTTTCTCGAAAACTGATCTAACACAATTACTTCTGCCAAACGGCCATGAGGCGTTTCGCGCCAATGCCAGAGCTCCCCTTCAGCTGCAGCCTTTAACGTATCGGAAAAGCGTTTGGCTATGGTATTGTCCAGCTCGTCACTTTTAGCAAACCACTGCTTTGGTGTTAACTCTTTAAACCAAAAGTCTAAAACTGGCTGTGCTTTCATTTTACCTCCTGACTACTTTTCCACCTTTTCCAGGGGATAACGCTTGTTTATGGGCCTGCTGAAAGGTATGTTTTATTGCTATAAACTAACCTTATATGACAACCTTTAACAACTTATGCGCCGTTTACTTTTTATTTTTATTGTTATGAGCTTTTTCTCTGGCGAGGCATCAGCCGACACTTATACTCTTTACTTCTCCCGTCATATGGAGAAAACAACCGACAAGACCGACCCCGACCTCAGTTTGGTTGGCAAACAGCGTGCGCAAGTTCTCGCGCAGGTTTTGAAAAACAGCGACATTGAAGCCATATTTTCTACCGACTTTAAGCGTACTCAGCAAACCGCAGAAGCACTGGCAAAACAATTGGGGCTATCAGTAGAAACCTACCCAGCTAAAGACTTTAAAGGAATAGTAACCAGCTTAAAGGAGCTCAAAAAGAACGCACTGATTATTGGCCACAGCAATACCGTGCCTGAACTGGTCAAAGCAGCTGGTGGAAGCGCTGATAAACTTGGAGAAGAAGACTTCGGCGACTTATTTCAGGTGGTGATAAGCGGCGACAGCGTTATCACCAACCGGCTCTATGTGCCGGTCATACAATGACCTGTACGACCGGTATTTCAATTTACGCGTAAAGTGCATTACCGCGCTAACTCCGTTGCTGCGTTGACCAGAACGTTATTGAGCAAAAAGCTACAATAGCCAGTGTGAGCAAGTACGGTGACTGAGCCATGAAACTCCGTACCGGAGCCAGAATTTGATTCCCCGACACCACCCATAAAGCAGCCGCTACCAACAGCGCACTCATAAATGCCAGCAAAACAAGAATGCGACGTCTCTTCTCAGACTTTCGAATTGAGCTAAACGTTTGCTCAGTAAAGCTTTCATCAACTAAGCGAGTTTTATAGCTGAGAAGATCATTCAAAGCGTCATGTTCGGGTGCACTCATGAGGCAACCTCCTGCTTGTTTTGTGGGGCGCTGACAATATCAATCAGCTTTTGTTTTCCCCGGGCAATATGAGATTTAACCGTGCCAAGCGGTAAGTCAGTAATCGCGACAATTTCCTGATGGCTCATTCCGGCACTTAAAGACAAGGTTAAACAGGTGCGTTCCGGCACCGAAAGATGCCGCATTAGCCGCTCAACCATAATGTCGCTATCAACCGTACTGGATGGCCCCGGCATGAAAGGCAAGGCGTCGCCAGCTACCTCATTATGGTGATGCGACTTACGCCGCTCATTTAAAAAGCTACGATACGCAATGCTGTGCAGCCAACTACTGAAACTTGCCTCGGCACGGAAACTTTTCAGGCTCTTGTAGGCGCGCAAAAACACCTCCTGCGCCAAGTCATCCGCTTGTGCGTGATCGCCCGCGGTTAATCGACGCAGAAAGTTCCGGACGCCATTTTGATGCTGGCGAACCAGAGTCGCGAAGGCGTGCTGATCGCCACGGGCAATAACCCGTGCAATCAGCGCTTTATCATTCATCGTTAGTTAAGTAAGCCGAAATTAAGAAGGCGACGCCAATAAATACCGGGAAAACCCCGAACATAACGCCAACATCCAAGTCACCCACTGACCACCCGGCCACTAAACAGGCCAGCCCTGCTGACACCAAAACCAGACCTTTACGACGGTCGCCATGACGACTACTGGGCGAAGTGCCCAACTGCCCTAAAAGCTCCGAAGTTAGTGTGCCTCCGTTTTCCAGATGCTTTTGCAAAGTTAACTGTAAATGCTTTTTATGATGAGCCGATAAAGCCAAGCCCACAATAATAACGATTGAAATACTCAGCATAGCTGTAATTGGTACCCAAAGATCGGACATAACGCCCCCTATTGTTGTTCAATTGTTTGACTTACACAGTATTAGACACAACAACGAATACTTTTGGATGCAAAAAATTTATGGCAATGGCTGATAACCTTTCCAGTCCGGCACTAATTCCTGCTGTTCACCGTCGTATTCAAGCGTTATGAAATGCTCATCCACCAGGTCTACGCACAGGCAGTCATCCACAGCCAATAAGTCGTCTTTATGAATTTGCTCTGCGCCAGCTAAGCCTGCTTTAGATACTTGCGCACGCGCCAGTTGCTTTGCCGAACTCGATGAGTCAGCAACCACCACGGTAAAGTCGTGATACTCAGCAAGTTTATTGGAGAAATAGCCGCCAAAGTTCACAAAGTATAGCTGCTTACCCGAAGTTTCAGCCGGCTTGGTTTGGGTAAGATGAATACGGTAGCCATCTACGTGGTGCAAGTGAACAAAGCTGTCCAGGTGCAGTCCTTTCTGTGTACCAAACCAGCCTTTGCGAATGGCAGGATAGGTATCTTCCATGCACTTACCCACCACAAAGCGAACGTCGTGCAGCTCAATATTGGCACCGGGGGCTGTGCCACCCACATAAACCAGAAACAGCTTGTTATCGGTTTCGCTCATTGTTTTACCCTACTCGTTACCAACAAATTGAAACCGCGGTACCTGGGTACCGTTCACATTTACTGTTTCCACGAACATATCAAAGGGGCGTACCCAAAGCTTTTGTTCACCGTAAAGGGGCTGATAAAGCACCACCCACTCTTCAGTTTCACTGTGGCGGGCGGTATCAATAACGCGGTAACGTCCGCCTTTGTAATGCTCGTAAATGCCTGGTTTTATGGTCATGTCATTGAGTTCCATGAGTAAAAAACTGCAGCTATTATCGGCGATCAAAATATGATTGCTCAATAAATGTTTTGTAAACACCCTCTATATTCTGCGGTAGCCACTGGTCATACATTTTTAAATCGGAAAACTCATCAAGCTTTATGTCCTGTTGCAGCGTTTCCAGACTTTTACCTGCCAGCATGCCGTCACGCACTTCGGCATATAAGGCTTCAAGGTAGCTTAAATAGCGCACAACGTCCTTTCGTGATCCCATATCGGCATGAGCGCCCACAAATACATCAAAAGGCTGCTCCTTTAACACTTGCTGTGTTGAGTTGATCATTCCATGAATGTCATACCCTGGCAGGGTCTCATAAGGCATACGACCAAGCACTATCCAGTCGGCCACGAACAGGACATTCTCCGGCATAAAACGCATACTGACTGAGCCTCTGCCGTTATTAGGACCGTAGTACTTCATTTGAACCGAGTGCTCACCCAACTTTACCGTCAACTCGTCGCTAAAGGTCATAGTAGGTAAGGCTGTGGGTGCTTTTGTCCAGCGCAAGTCTTGGTCTGCGTATTTATGGGCGATAACCTCTACACCCTGCTGCGCTATAACATCGCCACCCAACGTATGGTCTACGTGATTATGGCTGTACGCTAAATAACGTATGGGCTGATCAAAACGCTTTGCTAGCTGCTGCTTAAGATGCTGGGCAGCTTTTTTATTAATGGGATCAGTAACAAAAAGACCCTGCTGCGTAACCATAAACACAGAATGGTAATGGCCTGCTGAAAACCGATAGACATTACCCTTAACCTTTTCAATAGAGTAATCAGCCGCCATTACCGCAGTACACACACTAAGCCACAACACCACAGAGAAGAAGAGTTTCATTATTTGTTGCTCCTGGTTTTTACTATTTAGAGTGTACGGTTGTGAGCAAGTCTTCGATTTGAAAACAAGGAACAAAAGTCATACTTACACTTTATCAAAACTCTTTAAGCATCATTTTCAACTATGCCGACTCATCTCTTGGTGTCTCATGCAATCTAGCTTTCTGAAGCTCTAGTAGCTCACGTAATAACATTTCGAGCTCTCCATCAAAAGTATCCAACTCTACTCGCGCATCCATTAAAATGTTCGTTGTTTGCCGAAGGCTTAATAAAGCCAAGTTAAACCAGACTTCCTCGTCTGCTGCATTCATTTTCAGTGAGTTTCTGTAAGCTGACTGACTCGCCTCAAACCTATACTGTCTGAAGTAAATATTACCTAGCAATTTCCAGCTTTTATCTGTTCCAAGTCCCTTTTTATGCAACCAATGCAAATGCTGCTCCGCTGACAGAAGATCACCGGTTTGATACCAATTAATTGCAGATTCAAAACTTTGTTCTCGTGCAAGCTTCTCCTGAACCGTTGTACTACACCCAGAACTAACTAAGCTCAATAGAAATACTACAATCGTAAGGTTTCTTTTCATTTCGCTCTCCATGCGCTTTAACAAATTTTAGTTTCTTTCCAATCCATTTTTCTAAGGGCCAAAAACTTCCTGAAGCCATTTCAATTAATCCATATGCTCCCTTAAAGCGCGCAACTTCATTTGGACATATCAAACGGCGAACCTCGATAATAATTCTATCTTTATCCAGAGCAACAACATCGATAGGTTCCTTCATTCCCCACGTGTGAATTGATTTACAGAATGGGAACCAAAAAGCTCTATCTGGTGTTGGTTGCGGTTCATTCATCATCCCTATTAATCGCTGATGAAACTTTTTCATTTCTTTTACTTTAGGCCATAAAGTCACTTCCCGACTTTCACTCATCCAAACCCTCCTTGGCTTAACTGCACAATAACAGGCCCCAAAATAACCAAAAAATTTACTGGAAAAAAACAAGTTACCAGTGGAAACAACAACTTAACAGGAGCTTCCTGAGCTCTTTTCTCAGCCGAGTTAAGTAACTCCTGTCTCAGTTGATTCGCATAAAACCGTAATGACTTTGTGAGACTTGCCCCCTGTTGATACCCTTTAATCAGCATTAAGCTCCACTCTTTAAGTTCATTAGCCTCATACCGTTCCGAAAGCTCCTCCATAGACTTTGAAAAACTAGCTCCCCTCCGTAGTCGGCTCAGCATCGCTCTTATTTCAGTCGCAAGCAGTAGCTCACTACATGATTCGGACACTTTTTCCAACGCTGAAATAAGAGGGACACCAGAGGCGATCATCATTGCGATTAAATCGCAGAAGTCAGGTAACTGGCGAACTACAGCGCGATTACTTTTCCTAGCTGCAACTCTTCTCTTGTTAATTACTTGCAGTATCAGCAATATATAAATCGCTAACGCCAGCCAAACCCCGGACGCCCAATACACTCCTACTGATACACTAGCCATTACGATCCAGAAGAAAAAAGAACGGGCTTCGCTATTTAAAGTTTCGATTTTTAAATGACTGGCAATCCATTTCCTTGATCTTTCAGGTAGGTAAAGCCAGATCGTCGATATTAAATTATCAAGCTTGTCTCCAAGAGCTAGAAACTGCCAAACTGTCACAGCGAGCAATACGCAACTTAATGATGCGGCAAATATTAATAAGGCTATTAGAATCATCTTTCATCTTCTGGATGCATAATACGTTTAACCATCCACCCGCCAATTGACATTAAGAAAAAAGCAGTCATCAACATAAAAATACCGACGAGAGACTCCGTAAAAAGTGCGGTATGCTCTGGCTTAATCCAGCTCAAAAGGAAATACAATCCAACCGGCATCAGAACTAGAATTTTCGCTTGCATTCTAGCTTGCGAAGTAAGAGTCAGTTGACGCTCTCGAAGGTGCTGCTGTTGCTGTAAATTATCCGCTAACCTCAGAAATAACTCCGACTGCTGACCTCCGCTTCTCAAACCTAAAACCAAAGATTGAACCACGAGCTTTATTGAGAAGATTGGCAGCCTGAATTGCCAATGCTCTAAGCAGTCTATGAGCGGTTTTCCCATTTTCTCCTGTCTCAATAACTCATCTATCTCCTGACCAAGAGGAGCAGTCATATTCCCTTTAAAGCTCTTTAGAGCTGAACCAACGCTTGTTCCACTTCTAATTTGGTTACTTAAAGCAATCAACATTCCTGGAAGTTGTTTTTCAATTTTTAGCAGACGCCGCTTTTTGAAGTATCGATAAGAAAAAGGCGGGGCCAGTAAAGTAAAAATAAAAGTAATAGCGGCCCACTTAATATCAACATATGCCCAAGCTAATAAAGGAAATAACAAAGCAACTATCAAGTAAAACCTGAGCAGAGTTTTCACAGGTAACCTCAAGAAAAACTCTTCTAATGATCGAACAGCAGAGCCAGCCAGTTCTTCTTCAATTTTTTGATAGCGCTTAGGCGTCAGGTGTGACAAAACCCATATCCAACAAAGTCCACTAATAATAATCAATAGTACTAGAGTGAGGGTGAACATGAGCCAGCCTCCATAATTGATCTCCATATATCTTCACGAATATCTTCCCTCTGATCGTCCGCGAATTTACAAAGAACCTGATTACTCACTAGCGACTTTTGACTACTTGAATATTCAAATAGTGCTGACATTTGAAGAACATCATCATCGACTCCTGTGACCTCATTAATACTAATTACGGCTCTTCTGCCATCAGGCAGACGAGCTATTTGTACAACAAGGTCAACAGCACTTGCTATCTGTTGCCGCAAAGCTGAAACAGGCAGCTCAATCCCTCCCATGAGAACCATAATTTCCAAACGTCTCAATGCGTCTCTGGCACTATTTGCGTGTACCGTACTAAGCGAGCCTGCATGACCGGTATTCATTGCCTGCAACATATCTAAAGCTTCCGGTCCCCTGCATTCACCTACAACAAGTCTATCTGGCCTCATTCGTAATGCGTTAATGACAAGCTCTCTGATGCTAATTGCACCTACGCCCTCTTGGTTTTTGGGTCTGGCTTCCAGGCTAATTAAGTTATCGTGATGCAGTCTTAGTTCTGCGGCATCTTCAATAGTTAATATTCGCTCTTCTTCTGATATCTCCTGAGATAAGACATTTAACAAGGTCGTTTTCCCTGTCCCGGTACCTCCAGATACAATGATATTCTGACGACAACGAACGGCGAATTTCAAAAAATCTGCAGCCTGTTGAGTCAGAGAGTTACCGGATACCAAGTCTTCTATTGTTAAGGACTTATTCGTAAATTTCCGTATAGTGAGACAAGAGCCTTTAGTTGCAAGAGGCGCCAATACAGCATTAACGCGGGATCCATCAGGTAAGCGAGCATCAACCATTGGGGATGCTTCATCGATATGTCTTCCGAGAGGAAGAACTATTTTATCAATAGCTCTGCGTAACGCTGCTTCATTACTAAATTGTTCAAAGGCTCTCTCTAGCTTACCTGCACGCTCGACATAAATATGTTCGAAACTATTCACCATGATTTCACTCACAGTGTCATCAGCAAGAAGCCTTTCAATTGGTCCCAAGCCAATAACTTCAGCGACTGCATCTTTGATATCTCGATCATCTGCACTGGTGTTCTCTTTTAAGAATGACTCAGCGTAGACTCTTAATTCGGACTCATTCATCTCATCAATACTAGGATCTCGTGTATCTAAACGAGCTCTAAGACAATTAATTAAGGTGACAGATGCCATCAGAATGTCTCCTTCAACTGCAAAATTGAATCATCCCTGTACCAGCCATTTTTCTGTGCTAGTTTATCGCGCCTGTCACGAGCTTGTTTCTGGGCAGTATCCATACGTTCAGCCGTAACCATGATCACGAGTTCCGTAGCTTGACTTCTGCTTTGTTGGCTATTGAAAGCATTCTCTATCACAGGTAGCTCCCCTATCCCTGGAACGTTATCTTCCTGAGCTGACTCATCCGTACTTAATAGCCCTGATAAAACCATCGTATCTCCGTCATTTGATAGAAATACTGATTCTGTTCGTCTACTCAATATTCCCGGAACACCAGACACGGAAACTGCTGGATCAATATTGCTTAGTTCTGCATGTAACCGGGTCTTTATCTTGTTCTCCGCCAATACAACCGGCTCAATAATTAGCTTTATCCCGTATTCACGAAACGTCACATCCTGCATTCCTTGAGCCACGACTTGAGGAATTGGCAACTCGCCACCTGCAAGAAAAGTTGCTTTTTCACCGCTCTGAGTAGATAAAGTAGGGTTCGCTAATAACTTAGCCAAACCGCGACGCTGCATAAGCATTAGTTGTGAGTTTATTTCTGCATCCCATTCAAATAGCCCGGATAAAGCGCTTGAAAAAGTAGGTCCACTGGTTGTCCCTTGCCAGCGAATTCCAATGTCTTCAAGATACTGCCGCTTAGTCTCCAGAATATTAACTCGGAGGGTAAGCATGGGGGCTTGTTTTGAAAAAGGCTCAGTTAAGTTCAGCACTCTCTCGTTACTTTGAGATAGCCTATTTAATTCATCATAGTGCCTTTTCGATACCTGACCCGACAGTACAGTCACTCCTTGCTTATCTACTTTCCTTAGATCATTTTCTTCTTCCACAATCGCATTGATACGCGCACTGGTTGATAGGGAAAGAGTATCGGAAACACTGATGTCCAACTTTCTCACTTCATCTCGATGACTGAGCCAAATATCAGTCTCTCCTTCTCCTAAAGCCCTTAGAACGACTTGAGAATTACTTAAAACATGAACATCCACTATGCTCTCGTCGCTAACTACAATGTCTGTGCCAGGATCAATACTGACTATTTGAGTTTCACCTTTCTTAAGGACATAGGAGAGATCACTAGCATACGCCCCTGCAATATAGATAAATAAACAGAGTAATGCTGAGCACATTAACTTTATTGGACCTTCCATGGTTCCACCTTGCTTTGTTTTAAATCTTTGGACCAAACTTTTGTTTTAGATAACTGACGGCCACGAGCCCATACCAACATGGGACTCCCCAAGGCTCTGGTAAAACTCTTAACTTCATTAGGCGCTATTAATAAAGTCAAAGAATACGAGCCGTACCCTTCCTCTAAGCCGTGAGTTTCAAATATTTCTATCGCACTAAAGGCGTTATATTCCCTACCTTTATCAAATGAATCTCCAACAAAAACGATATCAACCACATCCCCTTCTTTTAGCAAGGCGTTATGGTGCCCTAAATTATCCGTATTAACCGTGATAGCGTAATAACCATTAGGCAACTTTTCGGAGAGACCACTATTTCTATTGTTCACTAACACACGTTCGGAAACGGGCTCTCCTGGCTCAACGGAATCTCGAAGCTGTCGACCAAGAACTAGACCAGCCTCACGCTCGACGTACCAGTTTTCATTAATTAATTCTTCCGGATACTTGCGAGCCAATAAGTCCTTCGCCGAAAGTACGTGACCGGCAGTCAAATCCTTAGCAAATACAACGACACTCCCCGTGCTTCTCGAGGCTTCTTCTAATCTCCGTGACGTTTCTTGTTGTAAGTACTGGTTAATTAGCCAGACTGTGACTATCGAAATTACAAAGCTAAAGCTAACGGCAAAAATCCATTTCGCCTTTTTTGTCATGAAGACCCTCCTGGAATTAAAACTAAATAGCGCCAAATAAAGTGATAGAACTCTTTCGCCTTTCGACCTGTCTCTATTAAGTAATCAATGAGAGAAAACTGCTCTTCAACAATTAACAAAACGGTCATTATCAGTAGCGAAATGAGCAACCACTCAGTTGATGCCTGACCACTTTCCTTTCGAATCATAAGATATGAACCAAAATCACATACTCGCCTTGCTCAGAGAACATGAGGCGGCCCATATCTTCTTTGAAAATCCAGACATCGTTCTCTTTTTCAATAGATTGGAAAGCATCAACTTTTTGGCTGTAATAAAACATCATCGATGTTTGTAGCTGTTTAAGAGGGTATCTAGCCAAGTATACCCACACTTCTTTACCGTTATTTTCATGTTTTGAAATTGGAGTAAACGGACCTTTTAAAAGTTTCTCTTTAGGTGGGAAACTAGTCATTGGCATTAGCACCCACTGTTCATTCTCAACTTCAAATAGCGTCCAGTCCGTCCCGTCGATAGGACAAAGCCAGAAAATCGTCTTTCCCCCCGGACAGTATGGATAGAACTGTTCCAGCGCTTCCCAGTCTGGAACTTTAGGATCATCCAAAAAAAGTGCATTAACACTAATAGAAGAGCTAATAGGCTGTTCTACCCAACTCCAATCATCTAGCACGACAGGCAAATCCATAATTAATCCTTTTTCTTATATGCTTCCGGCGGAACAACATCTGGAGAAATCGTTCCAAATATTAGTGAATCCGAACTAAGTTCTTCAGCTAAAAAAATCCACCCTATTCCTTCCTGTATTAACCGCACTGCATCCCCCGACAGCGCGTTATTAACAACTAACGATGCAGGTCGACTTGATAATTCATCTGGGGTTTGTGCTTGCCAGCTATTATTGAGCCGCGCCATTGGATAAAAAGCTTCATTGTTAGACGGCTTAAGAACCCGTAAATTATCCCCTTCAAGACCTATAGGTAGTAACCTATTTATTGGGTCAAAAAATATCTCAGTATGTTTGTTTAAACGATAATCACCGGATAGGCTGGTTTTATCATCGCTCCTAACTCTTTCCCATATAGCCTCGCGGGCTGCGATTAAGTCAGCTGTATTAATTTCTATAGCTGGAGCGAGCACTTCCTGTACCGAAATAAAAATAGCGGCAAGCCCTCCAACCGATAAAATGAACTCAATAACAGCCTGTCCAGTTTGCTTAAAGGGCTTCACGGCCTAATATCCCTATCTTATCGATGTCTGAAATGGCTACTAATTCAGCTTCCCACAACGCATTGAAGAGGTTATCAGTTTCTATATACTCATCAGCCCGCGGAAAAACACTGCTTGGTCGGTTAAAACTTGTTCTCGATTTTGCATACGCAGCTTGCTTAATACCACTTACCTTAACTATGACCGTATCCATACTCATGTTTAGAAAACTACTAAGACGCATGAAACTAAAACGACGAGGCTCATCATTTAACGATCCCATCTGCGCCAGAGCCATCCGAGAAGACATCGAGTTGCTGCGAAAGGCACCACCATAATTTGAACGATGATAACGTCGTTGATCCTGAGCCTTTGCTCCCCAACCTAACGGAAGCTGTTCTTTGAAGCTTCCTATAAACCAACGCCGACCGTGGAGTGAAACAGAATCTAATGCATGCCAATCCCAGCCCCCGTTTCTGTTTCTCGATAATTCTGTACCACCTCGTTTCACTATTTTATGGGTAAAAACATTGACCCAATCGTATCCTCTACTTTTGCTAAACGGGTCAAGACTTTTAAGAGTAAGTTCTTCTAACTCCTTAGATTCGTTTTTATTCTTGGTGTTGCGCACTTCAGTCTTGCGCCACCATAGGCTTGGAAACGGTGCTATTCCGCCGCCTTGATATGCTTCCCAGCTAAGCTCTTCTGAATGTTTGGAAACGATATCCTGAATAAGCAAAGGCAGTTCTATAGCAAAGCTTGCATCTAACAGTCTTTGCGCTGCAGATATTCCCTGTATTACCGCAGACTGGAAACGAATCAGGGTTTTCACAACCTGCTCAAAGCCTTCTTCAATACGCGCAATTATTGTTGATAGTGCTCGGGTGATTTGTCCTAGATATGGAATGAATGATGTAACGGCTTCGAGATTATCAGCCGTTCTATCGAGCATAGCTAAATAGCTCGCCAACCCCACCCATTGGGCAATTGCCACCTGATTACCAATAAGCGCGCGATTTGTTAATGCTAGAAAGTTCATCTGACGAGACATTGCAACAGCTGCGCTATAAGATGCGTTATCAGCAACACTTTGCAAGTACCACTGACGCCTGGCGTGTTTACCCATATCCGTTACGGCAAATAATAATAATGACACCAATAGCAACACCCCGATCATTAAAATCAGGGTTTGCCCTTTTGCACGTGGATTAGAAGCCGTCAAGACGCTCATTATTGTTCGCCTTGCTCCGTAGCTTCATTATAGTTACCGAGGTTTACTTCCTTATTAGCAACTGTACCGGCACGGCGCGAAGATTGGCGAGCTCTATTGATTTGCTGGGAAGACGACTGCCCTGTCATTTCCTGAGCAAGGCCAGCGACCTGGTTACGTATGGACTTACCGAAAAGTGAGTAAACACCGATTGCCGCAACGGCAATCAAAGCTACAATAATAATATATTCCGTCATTCCCTGACCGCGAGAACGTCGAGCAAAACCCGTATTCATAATTCCCTCCTGGCATACAGTCAAACACCACAATTGGCGTTGAGCTCAGGAAGTATAGATCGGGTTTTAGAAGGTCAGATCAGAAGTAGCAAATGTCTTACTCAATATTGAGATATTTATGCATCTGCACAGAAAGGCGCCAGTTACGCGCTATACAGGTTTTCATGGCAAGCTCTGTGGCGCGTGGCCGCTGGCTTATGGGTTGCAGGCAAATTACGGCGTCTGCTTTGGGCGGGCAGCGTTTTAGAAGGGAGTCTAACGCGTCTATGTGCTTTTGCATGGCTACGGGGTGCTTTACTTCGTTAGCGCGTGCCATACAGTCTGGGCGTACCAGGTAGCCGCCTGGCATATCAAGCTTGGGCGACACCGTTACCCAGGTGCTGTCTGTTACTTTTAGCTCAAAGGTACCGCTGGTTTCTATTTGCAGCTGGTAGCCTTTGGCTTCTAAGGCGCTGCCAAGCGGCAGCAGATCAAACATAGCGGGTTCGCCGCCGGTTATAACTACGTGTTTGGCGGTGTAACCTTCTTGTTCAAAGCGGCTGATAATGTCTTCTGCCGTCATTTCAGCCCACTCAGCGTTGGCTTCGGTTTTTGCCATTAGGCGCTCAACGCTTACCTGGTCACTTGGGTTGGTCTCCCATGTGTGCTGGGTATCGCACCATGGGCAACCCACAGGACAACCCTGCAAACGCAGAAAAATAGATGGCACGCCGGTAAAGGTGCCCTCGCCTTGCAAGGTTTCAAAAATTTCGTTGATGCGGTAAGGCATAGCTTCCGTTAAAATGGCTTTGGCTAGAATGTATGAATGCGGATTATACGGGGAGTTACAGCATGTCGCAAAAGGTCGTTGTTATTTATTCAGGCGGAATGGACTCGTTTACCGTTTTGCACAAAGCGCTACAAGAGGGAAACGAGGTTCTGGCACTGTCGTTTAACTATGGGCAACGCCATGTAAAAGAGCTTGAAGTTGCGGCTAACGTCTGTAAACAGCATGGAATACCCCATAAAGTTGTCGATATTACCGCTATTAATTCTCTGCTTTCCGGCAGTTCACTCACCGACGACATAGACATTCCCGAAGGGCACTACGAAGAAGAGTCAATGAAATCTACCGTAGTACCCAACCGCAACATGATTTTGCTGTCACTGGCCATTGGTTACGCGGTGTCTGAAAACGCCTCGGCGGTTTACTATGGCGCGCACTCGGGTGATCACGCTATTTACCCCGACTGCCGCCCCGAGTTTGTACGACAAATGGACGTAGTGAGTAAAATGGCCAACTACGACCCGGTAGCCGTTCACGCCCCCTACTTAGATGTAGATAAAAATGCAATTTTAGCCGACGGCCTGAAAATGGGGCTGGATTACAGCCAAACCTGGACTTGCTATAACGGCCGCGACAAAGCCTGTGGTAAATGCGGTGCGTGTCAGGAGCGCTTAGAGGCCTTCGCCGCCAACGGCATTGAAGACCCCCTTCTTTATGAATAAAGAGCTATGAATAACCTACAACCAGCGTTGGGCTTGTTCCCAGCGTTCGGTGCGTTTTAACTCTTCCAGCGAAACCGCTGGCGATGACATCAGCATTCTATTCACACGTTGTGCGCTTTCTGGCTCGGTAGCGGGTAAGTTAGCGTCCAGCACTTGCACTGCGCCTGCTCTGTCGTTACACACCAGTATCATGTCGCAGCCGGCGTTAAGAGCGGCTACGGCGCGTTGCTGCATGTCACCGGCAACGGTAGCGCCCTGCATAGACAAATCGTCACTAAATATGGTGCCATTAAACTGCAGCTCGCTGCGCAGTATTTGTTGCAACCAAAACTCGCTAAAACCGGCGGGCTGAGGGTCAATTTGCGGGTAAATAACATGGGCCGGCATAATGCCGTCCAGTTTCTGGCTTAATGACAAAAACGGCTTTAAGTCATGGGCCCTAATTTGCGCCAGAGTTCGGTCATCTTCAGGAATGGCAATGTGGGAATCCGCCTGAACGGAGCCATGCCCGGGAAAGTGCTTGCCGGTACACGCCATGCCCGCCTCGTGCATGCCTTCAATAAAAGACGACGCCAGTTTAGAAATTTCAGATGGCACAGCCGAGAAAGCACGATCACCAATAACGTCACTGCAGTCGTCTACGTCCAGCACCGGTGCAAAGCTAATATCAATACCTACAGCCTGAACCTCTGCTGCCATTAGCCAGCCTAAGTCGCGGGCGGCGCGCTGTCGTTCGTCTTCATTTTCTATTTGTTGCAGCGACCCCATAGCAGGAATGGCGCTAAAGCCTTGACGAAAACGCTGCACACGCCCACCTTCGTGGTCTACCGCAATGAGCAAAGGTTTGTCGGCGGCAGCTCGTGCCTCGCGTGTCAGTGTCTGTAACTGCTCTAAGGACGCAAAGTTGCGTGTAAATAAAATAAGGCCGTTAACGGCGGGTGCCGCAAGAAGCTTTTTGTCTTCGGCGGTCAGCTCAGTGCCCGCAATATCTATCATTACTTGTGCCATAACAGCGGCTTTCTCGTTTGGTTTTCAATAGTCAGCAGTTTGCCATGAGTTAAGTAAAGACGCCATGTTCCCTGTTTATCTTTTCGTTCCTTATGCTAAATTAACATTTTTACAACACAACAAGAGATGCAGTATGAGACTCGACAAATCACTTTTATGCATAGGTATTACTCTAACCCTTTCTGCCTGCGGTGGTTCAGATAGCGGTGGTACGGACAATTCTGGCGGAACCAATAACGACGATGGTTACGCCTTTTGCTCGGTCGAGGACCAAAATCAGCGCTTTTTCGAATACATGAAGGACGACTATTTTTGGGCTGACCAACTGCAGGACAGTTTAGATCCTGAAGCTTTTGACGATGTGTATGCGGTACTTGAAGAACTGCGTGCACCGGAGGACCGCTACAGTTACATATTAACTGAGGAAGAGTACGATCAGCTGTTTGTCAGTGCTACCTACTTCGGCTTTGGCTTCTCTATGGAACAAATTAATGAAAGCCGCGTTAAGTTTCGCTTTGTCTATGACGACTCCCCTGCCGATACCGCAGGCATTGACCGCGCCGATGAACTTATTGCTATTGAGGGTGTAGCGGTTTCTGAACTGCTTGCTAATGGTGAATTTAATGACGCGCTGGGCCCTAATGAAGAAGGCCTGAGCCGCGAAATTACCTGGCAAAAGCCTGACGGCACAGAACAAACTGAAGTGCTAAGTAAAGTTGAAGTAGAAACCAATACCGTTATGGGCGCTCAAACTTACCAGCTGGACGGCGAAACCGTTGGCTACTTTACATTAGATTCTTTCATTAACCGCACAGGCGACGACTTAAACAATGCCTTTGATTTATTTGCAGCTGAAGGTATTAACCATTTAGTCATTGATGTTCGCTACAACGGTGGTGGTTTGATCCGCTACGCTAACCAGGTCGCAACTCAGGCGGCAGGCATAAATGTCCAGGGTGAAACCTTTTTGGAGTACCGTTTTAACGAACAAAACAGCAGCAATAATCAGAGCATTGACTTTAGTCTGGTCGATGGCGTTGAACAGTTAGATTTAGACCGTGTATTTGTACTGACTACCGGCAGCAGTTGTTCGTCTTCAGAAATCATTATTAACTCCCTGAGTCCTCACATTGAGGTTGTTACTGTTGGTGAACCCACCTGTGGTAAACCGGTAGGCCAACAGCCCGAAGAGCTGTGCGATAAAGTCACCTTTGCGATTAACTTCGAGACCGTAAACTCAGAAGGTGAAGGTAAATATTACGACGGTATTGCTCCGAACTGTTCAGTTGAAGATGAAATTGTTGGAGACTGGGGCAGCGCTGAGGATCCACTCACAGCGGCTGCAAATACTTACATCAGCAGTGGCAGCTGCCCTGCCGCTTCAGCTAGCGCAGAAACGAAAAAGAGCGCTCAGAAGCGCTCTTTTGTAACACCTATCTACAATATGAAAGATAAGCGCGAGTCTATTCAGTAAGAACTCGTATTAGCAGCGGTTAGTCTTTAACCGCTGCTTTTCTTATGTCACCTTTTGCCGTATAGAACTGATTATTCTCAATAATACCCGGCGCAAAGCTGTCGACACCAATAGCGGTTAAACGCAGTTCTTCGGTTTCAGCCAACTTATCAGCCGTTTCTTTGTCGACTAAGCCTTTTTGCAGTGCCGCATCGGCCAGTTCCTGACCATTAAGGTTGGACGATAATTCACCACGTTTTTGCGCCTTACGCAGTGTTTTATAAACCGGCTTCATTTCCAGCATAGACAAGAACGCTTTTTCCATGTGTCCGGTAGCGTCACCGATGCTGTCTTTCCAGTAGCACAAGAAGGTGTGACGGTCACGGGTAACCCCCGGCTCCATCATGCTGGTGCTGATATTCTGTAAGATCTCATCTGATGGCTTTTTGAAGTGATTTCCCAGAGGGAAAATCAGTATACGCATTACCCACGCCATAAAGCGGTTCGGGAAGTTGTCAAAGAAGCCATAGAAGGCATCAGCAATGCTGAATAAATGGTGCTTAAGCGCGTAATGAACGTAAGGCAAATCAGCCACCTGGCGACCTTCATCTTCAAAGCGCTTAAGTACTGCCGAAGCCATATACAAGTGGCTTAAAACATCGCCTAAACGGGCTGAGATCATCTCTTTACGCTTTAAGTCGCCTCCCATCATCAGCATGGAAATGTCCGACGCTAATGCAAGACCGCGGCTCATACGGCCCAGCTTGCGGTAATAGTGTGCAGTTTCACCACTAACCGGTGATTCACCAAAACGAGCACCAGTAAGACCCAGCCACAAGCTGCCAAAGACGTTGCTAGCAGCAAAGCCAATATGTTTCAGTAGCAGGCTGTCAAACTCGCGCATACCTTCGTCTTCATTCGGGTTAGCTGCAGCCTTCATTTCTTTTAACACGTAAGGGTGACAACGCGTTGCCCCCTGACCAAATATCATCAAATTACGAGTCAGAATATTCGCGCCTTCAACGGTAATGGATACCGGTGTTGCCATGTACGCATGACCCAAATAGTTATGCGGACCTAACTGAATGCCTTTACCGGCATGAATATCCATGGCGTGTTCAAGTACTTCGCGCCCCATTTCGGTCATATGGTACTTGGTCATGGCTGTAACAACAGACGGGCTCTGCCCCTGACACAAAGCAGAAATAGTCAGTCGGCGTGTTGATTCCAGAATGTAGTTGGTGCCACCAATTTTACCCATTGATGACTGAACGCCTTCAAACATACCAATAGGCATACCAAACTGCTGACGAACGTAAGCATAAGCACCGGTCATACGCTGAGTAACATGGCCCGACGCCGTGGCCAGAGCGGGTAAAGAAATACCACGGCCAGCTGACAAGCATTCGACCAACATACGCCAGCCTTTACCAGCGTAATCAGCACCACCAATAATCCAGTCCAGCGGAATGAAAACGTCTTTACCAAAGGTTGTACCGTTAAGGAAAGCCTGGTTTAGCGGGAAATGGCGGTCGCCAATTTCAACGCCTTTATGCGAAGTAGGAATTAACGCACAGGTAATACCTATTTCTTTTTTACTGCCTAAAAGCGCTTCGGGGTCATAGAGTTTAAAGGCCAAACCCAAAACGGTTGCTGACGGAGCCAGTGTAATGTAGCGCTTAGACCAATTAAGACGAATGCCGACAACTTCTTTGCCTTCATGCTCGCCTTTGCAAATGATGCCTTCATCGGGAATAGCACCCGCGTCGGAGCCAGCCTCAGGTCCTGTCAGTGCAAAACAAGGAATGTCTGTTCCGTCCGCAAGGCGTGGTAACCAATAGTCTTTTTGCTCTTTTGTACCATAGTGCGTCAGTAACTCACCCGGACCTAATGAGTTAGGCACCATGACCGATACCGCCGCACTGATAGAGCGGCTGGCAATTTTCGAAACAATGTAAGAGTTTGCCGCGGGAGAAAAATCCAGGCCGCCGTGATCTTTGCCAATAATCATGGCAAAGAAACGTTCTTTACGCAGGTAGTCCCAAACTTGTTTGGGTAAGTCACGGTCTTGTTGAACAATTTTAAAATCGTCCAGCATGTCCATCAGTTTTGCCAACTGGTTATCGACAAACGCCTGCTCATCAGCGGTCAGTTTTGGCTCGGGTACATCAAGTAACTTCTGCCAGTCTGGGCGGCCGCTGAACAACTCGCCGTCCCACCAAACGTCACCCGCTTCCATAGCTTCGCGTTCGGTATCCGACATAGGCGGCAAAATGCGCTTAAAAATAGCAAAAACCGGTTTAGTTACCAGGCTGCGACGGATATCTCCGACTGCAAACACCAGTACCACTAAAACCACTAACAGAATAAAAATTTCCATGGTTATCTCCAGTGCACCATCACAATAAAAGTGTCGTCAAATCTCGAACTTACAACGGTATCTTTACGCTTCTTCAAGCCCGCCGGAAACAAAAGGTATGAGTTGATCAATGACGTCCTGCGCCTCAACCTTTTCATTAAATTCCGACTGAGCAATTTCAATCAAAGCCTGCCCCGATACTTGAGCAAAAACGGCGGCGCCTAATATAAAGTGTAGACGCCAAAACATTTGTTGCTCATCTAAATGTGGATTTGCGCGCTTTAACAGAGCTAATAAATGCTGCAATACACCGCCAAACTCTTGCTGAGTATATTTGCGCAAATGCCCCTGAATTTCAGAATAAGCAAAGCCGAGTAATCTTAAAAAGATATCCGGCCCTTGTTTATTAACCTCAGTTAACTTTGCCAGCGGTATTTTGAAACGCTTAAACAGCTCTTCTGTTTTTAACTCGCTTTGCTGTTCAGCTTGTTGCAGCTGTTCTTCCAAAACGGGCATAAAAATAACTAAATAGCGTGCCATTACCGCTTGAATAAGCGCTTTTTTTGAACCAAAGTGATAATTGACAGAGGCAAGGTTAACCCCCGCCTCCTGCGTGATTTGCCGTAAAGAGGTTTGCTCAAATCCATCTCTGGAAAAAAGCATTTCTGCGGCGTTGAGTATTTTCTTTTGAGTCGAAATGCGTGCTGCCATGAAATAAATAAACGCATGATTTAAACATGCGTTTAATCTAATTCATGTCGTTTCAGCGTGCAAGTGTTCGCTGAATTTATTTTGATCTGCCGCGTAAACTTAATTGTATAGGACTTAATGCCGCCAGTAATGACGGTGGAACAGAATAAGTACGGTCATAATTTCAAGACGACCGGCCAACATTGCAAAAATAAGCAGCAATTTAGCGCCGCCGTCCAGGCTTGAGAAGTTACCTGCCGGGCCTATAATTTCGCCTAAACCGGGCCCAACGTTACCAACCGCCGAGGCAGCAGCGGATATTGCTGTCAAAAAGTCGAGGTCAAATAACGACAAACCCAGCGCTATAACGGCAATAAGAAGAAAGTACATAAAACAGAAAGCGACCATAGAGCCCAGCAACGAGTCGTTAACCCGACGCTCCTGATAGGTTTGAACGCTCACCAGGTTAGGATGAATTAACTGGCTGAACTGCTTTCTCAATAAAAGTTGTGACAACTGAAAACGGAAAATTTTCATACCACCGGAAGTTGAGCCGGTACAACCACCAATAAACATCAAATAGAAGAAGACCATTAACGACCAGCTTCCCCAACTGCCGTAGTCTTCTGTTGCGTACCCCGTTGTTGTTACTACCGACACTACGTTAAACGCTGTGTGCATTAACGCATCGCCGAACTCCCGGCCTTTGGCTATTTGCACCAAAGTAATCAACGCAATAGCAATAAGCAGAAAAGTTACAAAGGCGCGCACCTGAGTGTCTTTCCACAGCGGTTCAAAGTCTCTTTTCAGTAACCGTATATAAAGCACAAAAGGCAGTGCCCCTGCCACCATAAAAATGGTGCCCGTTATAACCAGGAATGGAGTATCAGAAAAGTGGCCAAAAGAGGCATCGTAGTTTGAGAAACCCGCTGTACTAATAGTTGTCATACCATGCGCAAAAGCGTCAAAGCTGCTCATTCCGCCCATTAAATACAGACCAATAACCGCCGCCGTTAATATGAGATACACTCGCCCTATTGCCATAACCATATGGCTTGAGCGCGGCATGAACTTGCCTGACATATCGGATGATTCCGCCTGGAACAGACGCATACCACCCACCTGCAGGAAGGGTAAAATTGCCATTGCCATTACGATGATTCCAATACCGCCTAACCACTGAAGCATAGCGCGCCATAACAGCACACTGGCGGGTAAATCATCCAACCCTGAAATAACTGTTGCACCGGTTGTGGTAATAGCCGACATAGCTTCAAACCAGGCGCTAGGAAAGTCCAGATAAGGCTTTGCAAAAATAAAAGGCAAGGTTGCAAATAAACTGGCTGACACCCAACACAACGAAGTCAGCAAGAAGACTTGTCGCGCTCTGAGCTTAGCGTCACCAGCAGGTTGCAGAAATAAAACCAAGCCAACAACCAAGCCAATAATAGAGAGCGTTAAATAGGTCCATTGCTCTTTCTCGCCGCTAACAACCGCCATAACGAAAGGGGCAAGCAACGCAATAGAAAGCAGCGCAATCAATCCGCCCACCGCTTTTAGCAGTAGCTTAATGGCCTGTCGACTATCAAGCGGCGTTTGCCGTAAAGATTGATTGCTTTGCAATGACATAGTGTCAGTTAGACGTATCTAAAGGTGCAAATGACTTCACTAAGTCGTCAATGGCTTTCATTTGCTGCAAATAAGGCTCTAACGCATGTAAAGGTAACGCACAGGGTCCATCGCACTTGGCTTCATCGGGGTTAGGATGAGCTTCAATGAACAACCCGGCAATACCCAGTGACATACCAGAGCGGGCCAGTTGTGCAGCCTGTGCCCGTCGACCATCGGCTGAGTCAGCTCGTCCTCCCGGACGTTGCAAGGCATGAGTAGCGTCAAAGATAACCGGCGCCATGGGCTTCATATCATCCATGCCAAGCATATCAACAACCAGGTTGTTGTAACCAAAGCTTGAGCCACGCTCACATAACATGATTTTTTCGTTGCCCGCTTCTGCAAACTTTTTGATGATGTGCTTCATTTCATGCGGCGCGAGAAACTGTGGCTTTTTAATGTTAACCATAGCGCCAGTTTCCGCCATGGCAACCACCAGGTCAGTCTGTCGCGCAAGAAACGCAGGAAGCTGCAACACATCAACCACTTCCGCTACCGGGGCCGCCTGATGGGGCTCGTGGACGTCGGTAATAAGAGGCACGTTAAACTGCTGCTTTACCTCTTCAAAAATGCGTAAGCCCTCTTCCAGGCCGGGTCCGCGAAATGAATGAATGGACGACCGGTTAGCTTTATCAAATGATGCCTTAAACACGTATGGAATACCCAGTTTGCTGGTTACTTCCACATAATGTTCGGCAATTCGCAGGGCTAAGTCACGAGACTCCAGCACATTCATTCCGCCAAATAAAACAAACGGCTTGTCATTTGCTATCTGAATGTCGCCCAGCTGTAATTCTTTGATCATCCTAAACTCCTGCGATTAGCTACCAACAACACGTAAGATCTGGCCTGCGAAGTACGCCATGTAAGTTCCCAGCGCATACCCCATTACCGCTAATAATACACCAACCGGTGCTAATGAAGGATGAAAAGCTGAGGCAACAACGGGGGCTGACGCCGCACCACCAACGTTCGCCTGACTGCCAACCGCCATATAAAACACCGGAGCGCGCAGCAGTTTTGCCACCAATAGCATCAAGCTGGCGTGAATGATCATCCAGATAGCACCAATTAAGAAGTACTTCGGTGTTTCCACAATTTTTGTGACATCCATATGCAGGCCAATGCTGGCAACCAGAACATAAACAAAAACTGAGCCAATTTTCGAGGCACCGGCAGCTTCCATTGACCGGGCCCGGGTAAAGGACAGCGCAATACCGCCAGCAGTTGCAAGCACAATCACCCAGAAGAATAAGCTGTCTAAACTGAATTTACTCAATGCCGGGTAATTCGTCGCTATTGCCGGTGCAATCCAGTCAGCTAATAAATGCGCCAAGCCAGCAACACCAAAGCCAATAGCTAAAATGAGCATCAAGTCGCGTAAGCTGGGGTTTCTGACATGCTCCGCTTCATACTTTTCAACTCTGTGGCGAATATTGTCGATAGCTGATGTATCTGCTCCTGTGCGAGCGTCTATCTTCTTAGAGTTTGCAGCCATATACAGCAATACTGCCATCCAGAGGTTGGCGACAATAATATCAACAGTGACCATGGCGGAAAAAATATCGCCACCCACTTCATACACTTCTTTCATTGCGGCCTGGTTAGCACCACCGCCAATCCAGCTTCCGGCAATTGTTGTCATTCCTCGCCAAACAGCGTCAGGCCCTGCTCCGCCTATCATTTCCGGAAACACAGCAGAAACCAGTAGCAAAGCAATTGGACCACCAATGACAATACCGAAGGTACCGGTTAAGAACAGAATAAGAGCCTTAGAACCAAGACCTAAAACGGCTTTAACATCCAGACTTAAAGTCAGTAAAACCATACAGGCAGGTAACAGGTAATCCATAGCAATATCGGTTACTGCTGTCTGGTTTCCGTCAACAATACCAAAGGTATTCAATAAAGACGGCAGAAAATAACAAAGCAACAACGCAGGAACAAAACGGTAAAACTTTTTGAAAGCAGGGTGTTCACTGGTGTTGGTATAAAAAACGAAACCGAGAATTGCAAATAATAACCCGGCAACAACTCCGTCGTTGGTAATTAACGCATTGGTTTGAGAAACAACTGATTCAGGCGCCAACATAAATATTCCCTTAAATTAACCGGCAATAAGTGCTTGTTTTGACATTGCAACGTGCAGCAGAAATGCTATCCAGCCACAGGCGCCAATAAACCCAAGCCAGCGAGCGCCAGCTGTCTTTCCTTTCATGGCTAATACGCCAAAGCCAATGTAAGCAATAACACCTATCACTTTGTCCGTTAGCCAGGGAACCTGAATTGGGTACATACTTAAGCTCACCATGATACCAACGGCGCTAAGCAGCAATAAGGTGTCGTTAACGTGAGGGACTATTTTTAACCACTTCTTTTTAACTAGTGGCGAGTCAATTAATTGCAGTACGAAACGGAATAAAAAAAGGCTGATCGAAATCAGCACAAACAATACATGTAAGTGTTTAAAAGCAGTGTACACAAGTAACCTCTTATTATTTAATTAAATTTTTCTAAGTTCAGGCAGGGCTTTAATCACTACATCAAGAAACTTGGGTGAATAGTAGCGACCTTTTTCATCGTTCAACCGTACTGTAATATCGTCATCGCTGATGCCACTCTCCCACCATTCAAGGAGCTGCTCAGTTAATAACAAAACTTGAGTACTTATTGCGATATCAGAACCTTGCTTACCTTCCGGTAAACCCAGTCCGTCCCACCGCTCAAGTCTTTCTATTAATGCTCTGTGGGCACTCTGTGTTGCTTCATGCTCACCATGCGCTAATGCTCTCAGTGAACGTGCAACACGCTGCTGACAGGTTGTTTCTACGGCAGCTGCGGCATCAGTTGCGCAATCGAGTAATGGCCGAGCTTGTGCGAACAATGACCAGGCTAATGCGGTCGTTTCCGCGTCATCTGCAACAACCCGTTGTGCTATTTCGTAAGTCAAACGAACTTCATTGTCTTGCTCGAGAACACGATTAAACTGGCTTGCATGGTGAAGCATCAGCTGATCCGCTAAGCGCGCCAGGAATTTATCGGAGTCTTCCAGGCACACAACGTTATCCTGTGCCAGTTGGACGTTCTCTGAAAACAATTGAAGAACGTGATGATCGTCTGCGGTCAGAGGGCGAGACAAGCCTCCGATAAACAAAACGGATCCATGTGCACGACAGTGACTGCGGCAATATAAAAGTACGAAGTCGTCGCCATAATAGGAACCATGGTTCGCAATAACATGCTCAAGTTCTGACAAAGCTTTTGACGGGATAACAGAGCGTAAGGTTTGCCCGACACAAACTTTCGAGTCTTCACCATGAGCGGCCAGAACTTTATAGGTGGAGCCGTCTTCGTTAGACGTTGCATAAAGCGTCTGCTTTGCCCCGCCAATAACCCAACTGAGTTGTTGCACTAAACCATCAACAAAGCTATTCATTGGCTGTAAAGCGTAAAGGTTCGCAGAAGCTGAGATGATTTTTTCAAGCCCGTGACGGCTTTGGTCAATCGACATAATATCGCGGTATGAACGCAACGATGACATGACTGCGGTAAAGAGTTTTTGCGCCGTAAGTTCTGTCTTAGACTTATAGTCGTTAATATCGTAATTAACGATAACCGTACGCTCTGGCGCTTGCCCCGGCTGCCCGGTTCGCAGAATAATGCGGGTAAAGTGGTTGTCTGCCTGTTCGCGAATATAGCGCGCCACCTGCAGTCCGGCGTCGTCTGTTTCCATGACGACGTCCAGTAACAGTATTGCCGCATCAGGGTGTTCATCGATTAATTGCCGCGCTTCTTCACCAGAAAAAGCACTGTAAAACTTTAACCCCCGACCTAAAAAATTAAAGTCGTTTAAGGCCAGTTTGGTTACGGCGTGCACCTCTGGTTCGTCGTCGACAATCAGAATTTTCCAGTATTCTGTCGGTAATTTTGTGGTTTGCTGGCTGGCTTCGTCAGCAAACATAAACTGATTGCTCATTATTATTCTCTCTCCGCCCTGGCTTTCTTCCCACCGGTAACTCGTTCTACCCTAGCATAATCCTGCCAACGGTTAATCATTTTATAACCATTTTTCAACAACAGCTCAACGACACTATCTGCCTGTTGCCATCCTTGCTCAAGTAGTAACCAGCCCTGTTCAACTAAACGTTCATTAGCCTGTTTTATAATAGTCTCAATATCGGCTAAACCATTATTTTCTGCAACTAATGCCGTATGGGGTTCAAATCTAACATCCCCTGCGCCTAAATGTGGATCGCCAGCATCAATATAAGGTGGGTTGGATAGCACCAAGTCAAAGTTAAGCGACTTTGGCACAGATTGAAACCAGTCGCTGTACAAAATATCAACATCTAAGCCTAATTTTTTACTATTACGCTTAGCCAGTTCAACGGCTGCTTCATTGCTGTCACACGCCATAACCTGCCACCCGGGTCGTTCCGACTTTAGCGCCAGTGCCACCGCTCCGGTTCCTGTACCTAAATCGAGCACACGGGCGTTTTCAGGAAGCTCCAGGCTAAGGGCGGCTTCAACCAGGGTTTCGGTGTCGGGCCGGGGAATCAAAGTACTGTCGTTAACTTCAAGCATCAGTGACCAAAACTCGCGGCGACCGGTTATATGAGCCACCGGACGCCCCTTCTGGCGAGCTGCAATAACGCTCCGATAATGCTCAAGCTGCTCAGCCGTGAGTTCCTTTTCAGGCCAGGTCAGAAGATAGGCTTTTTCTTTATTCAACACATAACAAAGTAAGGCAGATACATCAGCAGCCGCGTCTTCGCTTTGACTTAATTGCTCTCTGCCCCAGATTATCGCCTGCTGTAGTGTCATTGCTGTCCTTCAGACAACGCCGCCAGTTGATCGGCTTGATGCTCAGTAATGATTGCATCGAGTATTAAGTCGATATCGCCGGTTAGCACTTCATCTAATCGGTACAAGGTAAGGTTAATGCGGTGGTCTGTAACACGGCTCTGCGGATAGTTGTATGTACGGATACGCTCCGAACGGTCACCACTGCCCACTAAGTTACGACGCGTGCTGTCTTCTTCAGCCTGACGTTTTTCGTCTTCCAGACGCTGTATTCTTGCCTGCAAAACCGACATGGCTTTCGCCCGGTTTTTATGTTGAGAACGCTCTTCCTGACACTCAACGACCACCCCTGTCGGTAAGTGGGTAAGGCGAATCGCTGAATCGGTACGGTTAACGTGCTGACCACCCGCTCCTGAGGCGCGGTAAGTATCAACACGTAAGTCGGCCGGGTTAATTTCAACAGCTTCGGCTTCCGGAATTTCCGGCAGCACCGCTACGGTACAAGCTGAAGTATGAATACGACCCTGCGACTCTGTTTCGGGAACACGTTGTACGCGGTGGCCGCCCGATTCAAACTTCATTCGACCGAAAACACCGTCACCACTCATATGCGCAATAATTTCTTTATAACCGCCGTGTTCGCCATCACTGGCACTGACAATATTCACTTTCCAACCATTTTTTTCTGCGTAACGGCTGTACATACGGAATAAGTCACCAGCAAATATTGAAGCTTCATCACCACCGGCACCGGCCCGAATCTCCAAATAGCATGAACGGTCGTCGTTCGGGTCTTTAGGCAACAGCAAGAGCTGCAGGCGGTTTTCCAGATCTTCTTCTGCTTCTTTGGCTTGCTTAAGCTCTTCTGCCGCCATTTCGCGCATCTCTGCGTCATCATCCTCAGCCATATCTTTGGCTGCGGCTTGGTCATCCTGGTTCTGACGATACTCCTCAAAGCACCCGACTACTTCTTCCAGTTGAGAATATTCGCGAGATAAAGCACGGAAACGGTTTTGATCGCTGATCACATCGGGCTCACCCAATAAAGCCTGCACTTCCTGATAACGCTCAACTAAGCCTTCTAGTTTGCGTTCAATGGATGGATTCAACATGTTTTTATTTGCCTTCTGATGGGTCAGAGGATGGCTCTGACCAAAGTTGTTGCAAAACGGCCAGCGTATATTGATCGTTATTTTCGCCGGCAGATTTCAATAAGTTTGTCGGTTTGTGCGTTAACTGCTGCACCAGACGGTGACTGAACCTTTGCAGAACCTCCGCCGGGTCTTTACCCTGCTCAAGTTGAGCCAGTGCCTTTTTTAACTGTTCGTCGGCCAGAGTTCGTGTATGTGTCCGATACTCTCGCACAAGCTCGACGCTGTTAAGAGATTTCAGCCAATCATTAAACTCTTGAGTCTGCTGCTGAATAATAACTTGCGCTTCACGCGCCGCCTGTTCACGGTTACGAATGTTTTCGCTAATAATGCTTTGCAAGTCATCCACGGTATAAAGGTAGGCATCGTCCAGTTCGTTAACCTGTTCTTCTATATCGCGGGGAACCGCTAAATCTATCAATAACATAGGCCTGTGACGGCGTTTTTTCAGCGCTTTTTCAATGCTGCCCTTACCCACAATAGGTAAAGTACTGGCAGTTGAACTGACAACAATATCGGCCTGTGGCAGAAGCTCAGAAAGCTCCGATAAACTGTGCGCTGTCGCCCCGACTCTTTCAGCCATTTCACGTGCGCGCTGTAAGGTTCTGTTAGCGACAATAATTTCGCTGACACCTTGTTGCTTTAAATGCTGAGCAACGAGCTCGGATGTATCGCCGGCACCAATAAGCAAGACTTTTGAGTTCTGTAAATTGGCAAAAATATGGCGTGCCATAGAAACAGCAGCATAGGCTACCGAAACCGCATTCTGACCAACTGCGGTTTCATTTCTTACGGTTTTTGCTACCCGGAAAGTTTGCTGGAACAAACGCTCGAGAATGCCACCGACAGAAGCTTGTCGTTTAGCGGCCTGGTACGCTTGCTTTACCTGCCCCAGAATTTGCGGCTCGCCCAGCACCAGAGAGTCTAAACCGCTGGCAACGGACATAAGGTGGGTGATGGCTTGTTCGCCCTGAAATAAATAGTGGTGATTTTCCAGAGCATCAGGAGACAGGCTATGAAAACCCGTCAGCCAGCCCAATAGCAAGTCACCGGATACTTCACCGCGACAATACAGCTCTGTACGATTACAAGTAGAGACAATAACCGCTTCTTCAACGCCTTGAAGGTTACGCACGGCCTGCAACGCAGTGTCGAGCTGTTCGGCACTAAACGCGACTTGCTCACGCAAATCTACCGATGCTGTTTTGTGATTAATTCCAAGAGCTGAAATGGTCATCTGACTGTGAAACTCGTTATCCCAACGCGGCCAAAATCTAAGTTGTCCGATTGTACGTGAAAGCCTTAGTCATTGAAAGTCACAGCGCTTTCTGGTCAACTACTGGCATTCCGATTGCACCAATAGAGAAATATGATTCAACGTCGAATTTTCTGGGTTTATCTCGTTACCGTTACCTTGCTCAGTGGGTGCGCACTACCAACCCCGCCAGAGCAACGCAGCAGCACCCAGGTGAACCAGCAAGTTATCAAAGCTCACCAGCAACAATTAGAGCAGCTGCAACAATGGTCGTTAAGTGGCCGCATGGCTATTATCCAGAAAAAGAAAGAAGAGCGTGACAGTTTTTATATCAACTGGGCTTATTTGCCACACCAACAAATCATTCGTTTTTCCCACCCGTTAAAAGGTCAGTTAGCGAAATTAACCATTGATGACAGCGGCGCTCTGTTAGTTGGTTCCGATAATGAAGAACGATGGGCACCTTCAGCCGATGCTCTGCTTTACCAAATACTCGGTGCGAGCGTTCCTTTTGAGCAGCTGCATAACTGGGTTATAGGTAAAAAAACTGTAGCGCTGAAAGCCGTCCGCTATCATAACGACGGCACTCTGTCTCAGTCCCGGGTGTTTAACCAGGGGCAAGACTGGCAGATAAACTGGTTTTACGACCAAAGTAAGAGCCAAACGCTCACCCTGCCCGAACAAATACACTTAGAAAGTTCAAACCTCTTAATCAAGGTGCAAGTGAATCAATGGCAGTAACGACATTAACACTCCCTGCACCGGCAAAATTGAATCTGTTTTTGCACATTACAGGTCGTCGTCCGGACGGGTATCACAATCTGCAAACCGTATTTCAGTTTCTGGACTATGGCGACACCCTTAAATTTCACACGGACAAAACTGACGGGCAATTCCGTTTAATTGATAACAGTAGTCAAATACCCGAACAGGAAAACTTGGTTTGGAAGGCTCAGGCAGCACTCAAGCAGGCATACAAAGAAAAAGGCTTTGAGCAACTACCCGGCTGCACTATTGAGTTGATAAAACACCTGCCGCAAGGTGCAGGTCTGGGCGGAGGTTCATCCAATGCTGCGACTGCTTTAGTTGGGTTAAACCGCCTATGGGGCAGTCATTTTTCATCTTCTGAGTTGCAGAAAATTGGTGGAAAGCTCGGTGCAGATGTTCCCGTATTCATTCATGGGCAGGCATGCTTTGCCGAAGGTATCGGCGATATTTTTACCGACGTATTACCACCGGAACTTTGGTATTTAGTGGTAAAACCCGAAGTTTCCATAAGCACAGCTGAGCTGTTTTCTCACCCACAGCTAAAACGAGACTGCGCGGTTGTTAGTGCCCAAAACTGGGACACTCAAAACGTCACTAATGTATTTGAGCCAGTGGTCTGCGATCTACACACCGAAGTTGCTATGTTGCGTCGTGCCTTGCTAGAATACGCTCCGACTCGGCTCACTGGCAGTGGAGCATGTCTTTTTTCTTCATTTGAAACAAGGCAAGCCGCAAAGGAAGCGCAGCAGCATGTCCCTAAAGGGTTACGCTCATTTATCGCTCAAGGCCAGAACCGTTCACCACTTATCCAGACATTAACCCAATAAAAGTCGAGGTATGTTGTGCCTGACATGAAACTTTTCGCCGGCAACGCCACTCCGGAGCTAGCCCAGAAAATTGCCGATCGCCTTTATATCAAACTTGGTGAAGCATCCGTTGGTCGCTTTAGTGACGGCGAAATTAGCGTCGCTATTAACGAAAACGTCCGCGGTTCCGACGTCTTTATTCTTCAATCTACTTGCGCTCCGACCAATGACAACCTGATGGAACTCATTGTGATGGTCGATGCACTGCGTCGTGCATCAGCAGGCCGTATCACTGCCGTTATGCCTTATTTTGGCTATGCTCGCCAGGATCGCCGGGTCCGTTCAGCTCGAGTTCCAATTACGGCAAAGGTCGTTGCAGACTTCTTATCAAGCGTTGGTGTTGACCGCGTGCTGACTGTAGATTTGCACGCTGAACAAATTCAGGGCTTTTTCGATGTACCTGTCGATAACGTTTTCGGAACACCGGTGTTATTAGAGCACATGCGTCAGCAAAACTTTGACAACCCAGTTGTTGTTTCTCCCGATATCGGTGGCGTTGTCCGTGCTCGTGCTTTTGCCAAACTTATGGATGACACTGACTTAGCCATCATCGATAAGCGCCGCCCTTCTGCTAACGTATCTCAGGTTATGCATATTATTGGTGATGTTAAAGGCCGTGACTGCATCATTGTTGATGACATGATCGACACTGGCGGAACCTTATGTAAAGCCGCCGAAGCACTGAAGTCACATGGCGCTAAACGCGTATTTGCTTATGCAACTCACCCGGTATTCTCGGGTAATGCAGTGCAAAATATAAAAGACTCTGATATTGATGAAGTTATTGTGACCGACAGCGTTCCATTAAGTGATGAAATGAAAGCCACCGGTAAAGTCACTCAGTTAACCTTATCCGGTATGCTCTCGGAAGCACTGCGCCGAGTGAGTAACGAAGAATCAATTTCCGCAATGTTCGAGTACTGATTGTTGTAATTAATCCCGCTCAGTGCTAGTATTGCGCGCCCTTAGAAACCGGCCACGTTGTCGGTTTCTAAGTTTCTGGGTCAGCTCTTGGTCGCGAGTGCTGACAAATAAAAAACTTTAAACATTGAGAGGCCAAATCATGGCTGAATTAGATTTTAATATCAAAGCTACCGTCCGTACGGACAAGGGGAAAGGTGCGAGCCGCCGCCTGCGTCACGCGGACAAAGTACCAGCAATTTTATATGGTGGTAAAGGTGAGCCAGTAGCATTAGAACTGGACCACAACAAAGTGAATAACATGGCTGACTTCGAAGCCTTTTATTCGCACATTTTGACGCTGGAGTTTGATGGCAAGAAGCATCAGGCAATCCTTAAAGACATGCAGCGTCACCCGTACAAGCCAAAATTGACTCACCTGGATTTCCAGCGCGTTGAGAAAGGCCACAAACTTCACACTAACTTACCTCTGCATTTCTTAAACGAAACAACTGCTAAGGGTGTTAAAGAAGAAGGCGGTGTTGTTGTTCACCACGTCAACGATGTGGAAATCACTGTATTGCCGAAAGACTTACCAGAGTACCTGGAAGTTGATATTGCTGAACTCAGCATTGGTGACACCATTCACCTGACTGACTTAAAACTGCCTAAAGGCGTTGAGTTAGTTGAACTGACTAAAGGTGATGATCACGACCAGGCGGTTGTATCTATTACTGCTCCTCGTGTCGAGAAAGAAGAGACCGAAGAAGATACAGTAGCACCTGGCGACGTTCCTGCTGAAAACAGCAAAGACGACGCTGACGAAGAGTAAGTCAGTCTCCTGTTATGGGAACTGAAGTAAAACTGCTTGTGGGCCTGGGAAATCCGGGCCCCGAGTATGAACGAACTCGCCACAACGCTGGTTTCTGGTTAGTCGAAGACTTCTGCAGACGCCACGCAATTACACTTTCCCCTGATACAAAAAGCAAAGCCCTGATTGGACGCTGGCAACAAGGCGCTCATGATCTTCGCATTGTACTGCCACAAAACTTTATGAACCGCAGTGGTTTCTCTGTAGCGGCGCTGGCTAACTTTTATAAAATACCGGCTAGCCAAATTTTAGTGGCATACGATGAGCTCGACTTACCCCCTGGCGTTGCAAAGTTTAAGAAAGGTGGAGGTGCCGGCGGGCACAACGGAATTAAAGATATTATTGCCCAGACAGGTAGCCAGGACTTTATGCGACTGCGCATTGGTATTGGCCACCCGGGCGATAAAACGAAAGTAACAGGCTTTGTTTTAGGCAAAGCCTCAGCAAATGAACAGCGGCTTATCGATGATTGTATCGATGAAGCCAGCCGCAGTATCGACACATTAATGGTGGACGGCTGGGGACCTGCACTGCAGCGTCTGCACAGCTACCGCCCTGAACAGAAAGGCTGAATTCTCATGGGATTTCGATGTGGTATCGTTGGTTTACCAAACGTGGGTAAATCCACACTTTTCAACGCACTGACAAAAGCAGGCATTGAAGCTGCAAACTTTCCATTCTGTACCATCGAACCGAATACGGGTGTCGTTCCTGTCCCTGATCCTCGCCTGGATAAATTAGCCGCTATCGTCAATCCCGAGCGCGTGATTCCAACAACCATGGAATTTGTTGATATCGCCGGGTTAGTTAAAGGCGCTTCAAAAGGTGAAGGTTTAGGTAACCAGTTTTTAGCAAACATCCGCGAAACCGACGCTATTGGTCATGTCGTGCGCTGCTTTGAAGACGACAATATTGTGCATGTCAGTGGCGGTATTGACCCTGCCGATGACATTGACACCATTAACACCGAGTTGGCACTCGCCGACTTAGACTCTGTTGATAAGTCTTTGTACCGTCTGAGTAAAAAAGCGAAAGGTGGTGACGCACAGGCCAAAGCAGAAATTGCGGTACTGGAGAAACTCAAGCCGGCACTTGATGAAGGTAAAATGGCTCGCTCTGTAGAGCTCAGCAAAGATGAGCGTGCAACCATTCGCTCGTACAACCTGCTGACTTTAAAGCCAACAATGTACATTGCCAACGTCAACGAAGATGGTTTTGAAAACAACCCACACCTGGATAAAGTACGTGAAATTGCGGCAACCGAAAACGCTGTTGTTGTTCCCGTGTGTGCTGCTATTGAATCAGAAATAGCCGAACTGGACGAAGCTGACAAAGAAGAGTTTTTGAGTGAACTGGGTCAGGACGAGCCAGGTTTGAACCGCGTTATTCGTGGTGGCTACGAGCTATTAAACCTGCACACATACTTCACTGCCGGCGTAAAAGAAGTTCGCGCCTGGACAGTGAAAGTAGGCTCAACGGCACCTCAGGCAGCCGGACGCATTCACACCGATTTTGAAAAAGGCTTTATTCGTGCCGAAATCGTTGGGTATGACGACTACATTGCTAACAATGGTGAGCAAGGTGCAAAAGATGCCGGTAAATGGCGTTTAGAAGGAAAAGAGTACATCGTTAAAGACGGCGATGTTATTCACTTCCGTTTTAACGTTTAATAAGCAATTGGTGGCTCGCACAAAGCGGGCCACAGCCTTTCCCCGGTACCTTTAGTTTTCTACAATATCGCCATGCATAGGCGCCAGCAAACCTAATAACTGATTCTGAGCCGAAACCGGTATATCATGCTTTTCCATCGCCGCTATTAGGTGCTCCACCAGTGCATTGAAGTCCGCGTTAGTAACGCCCATGTTGCGATGCGAAGTTTTCATATCATCTCCGCTGTAGTCACATGGACCACCACTAACATCACATATTTGTTCACTAATCAGTTTATGCACCCGCATAATGTCCACATCAGTAAAATGATGGGCTATACGGTCATCACCACCCACTCTGTACAGCATTTCTTCGACAACGGTTTCAATACCCTCTTTCTCTCCCAGCTGCTGGTACAAGTTCTGAGCAATTGATAGCGGAGTAAACAATAGCACCGCCAGTAACACACCTATTCTCATAATTTCTCCTTAAAAGGCTGCCTGAACAGACAAATACCAGCCGGTTTGATCATCGAGTCCCGCTATTGAACCTAAGTCAGTGTAAGCGCCAACAACGGACACATGTTTATTTGGGAAGTAAGCGACAAAAAGATCTTTCCAGTCCTGCTCTTCAGCGAAGTTTAGGTTATCGGGCTTCTGGCGGTATTCAATACCTACAGCCCAATAACGGTTCAAAAAAGCCGCTACCGACGCTTCCGTCAGCCAGTCCCTGCTGTTTTCTTTGTCTCCGCCAAAGCCCAGCAGACCCAGCTGATTCGCCTTGCTTGAGCGCAAGGTTAAGTTTGCGACCCAGGTACGATGAAAAGGCCCATCCAACCAGGCTTTTGCGGCACTGACATACCAGTCAACACTGCTGTCATCCTGAGAACCAACGGCTGAAGGCAATGCATAGTCATTGTTCTTTTTGTGCTGCGCGCCCACACTGATTTGAGGTAAATCGCCGTAAATGAGGTCGCCGGCCAAACGTACTTTAGCACCAAGAATACTTTGACTAAGCTCACCACCAATAGTGGACAGATCAAATGTTTGTTCCGCGTACGACAATTCTATTCGGTTATTCCAACTGACACTGGCGCCCTGTACGCTTAGGCGAAAATCATCTACAGCAACTTCACTTAAATTGACCGTAGCACCAAATTGACCTTTCCCTGCGTAACTGCTTAACGTTGCCCAGGGGACTATACCGCCTCCCCCTGCTCCTTCTAACGTACTGGCACCGCCCGTTGCTAACAGTCTTGTTCCCTGATCTGCAAACGTGGCAGAGCTAAAAAGCAAAACACCAGCCAAAATAGAGTGGCTTCCATACACTAAAGAATCTCTTATATTCATTTTCATTCTTTTAACTCATGGTCGGTTAAGTAATTCTTAAAATCTGAAATAGCTAAGGGTTTGCTAAAATAGTAGCCTTGCAATTCATCGCACTGCAGCGATTGCAGTACCTTCCAACTGGCTTCATCTTCAACACCTTCTGCAACCACTCGAAGACCCAATTCATGGGCTAGCTGAATCGTTGAACGGACAATGGATTCATCCATAGCCTCTTCACTCAAATACTGCACAAACGCCCTGTCAACTTTAAGTTCTTCGACAGGCAGTCTACGTAACTGTGCCAGGGATGAATGTCCGGTGCCATAATCATCAATAGAAATAGAAAAGCCGAGGCGCTTGAGGGTTTCCAGCCGGGCAATCGCTTTTTCAGGGTCCTGCATAACGGCACTTTCCGTCACTTCCAGAACCAGGCGCTGCGGTAACTGAGGGAAACCTTTTATCAGTTGTTCAAACAATAAGGGTAAGGCGTCACTTAACAGGTCAACCGTCGATAAATTAATACTCAGCTTGAGAGTTTTTCCTTGCTGTTCCCAGTTACGGAGCAGCTCAACAGACTGCCTGCAGACCCAGTCTGTTAAATCGGTAATAGCTCCCGACTGCTCTGCCAAAGGAATAAACTCATCAGGACCAACAAAGCCCAGCTTCGCACTCTGCCACCTTAAAAGCACTTCAGCACCCATGACTGCACCGGTCTGACACTGAATTTTAGGCTGTAACACCAGATGCAGCTCTTCATCTTTTACGGCGTCTTTTAACGACTCAATAATTTGCAGGCGCCTCATGTGCTGTTCATCCAGCCCTTGCTGATACTCTACGTAGAAGCTCTGCTGAAGTTTGGCCTGCTGCACACTGACCTGCGCGCGCCGAATCAATAAATCAACCTCTGCGCCTTGTTCGGGGAAACAAACAACGCCTAAATTAAAAGCCAGACGATAGTCACTGTCCCCTACTTTAAACGGCGATTTAAGAAACGCCTCTAATTGATTTACGCTGCGGTTTAGTTCAAATGCTAATTGTTCGAAAGAGTACAAAATAGCAAACTCATCACCACCGACTCTCGCTAACAAGGTTGAATTTGCGCAGCACTGCCGTAAACGGTCTGACAGTTGCCGCAAAATATCATCGCCAATTTCCTGGCCAACACTGTCATTCAAAACACGGAACTGCCGAATATTTAATAATAATAGACAACCACTGTTATTCGCATGTAGCAACTTCTCCAACTCTTTTCGGAAAAACCGTCGGTTAGGTAAGTTGGTTAGATGATCATGAGATGCCTGATAAGAAATACGCTGTTCACGCTCAGAAATAGCCTTTCGCATGCTCCCAAAAGTGTCAGCCAACTTACCGAACTCATCATCATTTAATGACAAATTCGTTTCACTGTAGTTGCCTTGCTGCAGTTTCTTCGCGGCTCCTGACAACTGCTGCAATGGGCGTGACACGCCGCGCGCAATAATGACAGCTAACAACATAGCGACAACCAAAGCGGCAATGGCAATTAAAACAATCTGCCAACGCAGCCGTGTAAACTCCTCGGTTGCGGCAGTCAGAGATGTCGTCAGCACAACATGAACAGCGTCGCCCGAGTCAAGATTAAGGATGACTTCATTACCGGCAAAATCATTGTTTAGTAACCAGGTATCCAAAATTCCGTTACTTTGAGTCAAGGTCTCCGATAAAGAGGAAACGTGTGAATCCGATAAGCTTGAGGCGAGAACATCGTTAGAGCTCTCCAGCCACAAACTGATATCAGCATTAGCCAGACTTTTTAACTCCTCAGCCAATTCAGAATCGACTTCAAAGCCAAGCGTTGCCCACGCAATTAAATTAGGCGCATTAACCGGTACGGTGACTAACTGAAAGAGCTCGTCTTCCACCACGGCTAGCTCTCGGTTTGAACCGGCCGCACGAGGATTAATACGCAATTCATCAAAAGCATGTGAAGAAGCAATTTCTTTCCCGTCGGGTGTTTGCAGTACCATTAATTCGGCTTCTATCCGTTCACCGTGGTTCACTAACGCCGAAATAATGGTCTCTCGGTCTTTAGAGGATACCGCCCGCTTGAATCCAAAATCATCGGTAAGAACTTCAGCTGCCTGAAGTAGCTGAGTGCTACGGCTATCGAGCAGTTCGCGGAATACCTTTTCACTGACACTCAGCTCTCTTTCAATTGAGCGTTCCAGCTGGTTCTCCGTTGCAACCCACACCGCTGCTAAGGCAACCAATAAAGCGCCGGCTACCAAACCGGCAAGAATAATAATTAAGCGAGTTCTAAACCGTGTGATCATTGGTTCCCTTTACGGTTAAATCGCTGTTCTAAACGAGAAGGCTCTTTTTCTTCCTGCTGAGGCGCAGATACCCGAACTTGTCCGGTGAGCTCCTCTCCATTAGCCGCTAATGCAATGTTCTGAGCTTGAGATAAATCATCGCCCATCCAGTAATGCCATACCCTCACCTCTTCCAGACTCTCACCTTCAGAGAGGTTAAGCTCAGCCAGACCTTGCTCATCGGTCACAACGACGTCATAGTCATTACTTACCAGAACGTAAGCAATCATCTGATCATGGATATTACAACCCAGAGTCACAATACCTTCTTTATCAAAGTTAACGCTTGGCTGCTCTTTGTCTGAATACAGTTTTAACTCAAAATTCTTAGCTTCAGAAAACGAATACACGTGGTGTCGAATATTATCGCTGTTAGGGAATACAACATCCGTGCCCCTTTTTACAGCACTGACGGTGGGAGTAAACTGTTTATCCACCTGATCAACAATCGCTTCATTATTTTCATTAAACTTATCTTTTTGGCTATCAATTAATAGCGCGGCATTAACTAACGGCTGACCCTTTGCATCAACCAATTTCACTTTTAAAGTCTCGGCAGACACATACTGGACACTTAAAACCGTCAATAAAAAAGCAGCAATTACATGCTTCACACCAACCCCCGACAATAACTTAATACGTTCAACTGTAACGTAACCGAAAAAAACAAACTGCGCTATGATTGGAGTACGTACTAATGATCCACTATGGTTCATTTTTGGTAGGTTAGGCATAGACGCTTTTACTCGTAAGCTCGATGACAGGAGGGATACTCATGAGCCAGGATTATCGCACAGAGAAAGACAGCATGGGCGAAATCAAAGTCCCCCAAAATGCACTTTACGCCGCGCAAACTCAGCGCGCAGTTGATAACTTTTCCATTAGTGGGCTCACTCTGCCGGCTAAGATGATACAAGCCATAGCAATGGTAAAAGCCAGTGCGGCAAGGGCTAACGCTAAAATCGGGCAGTTAGACCAAAAACATGCCGACGCTATTGAGAAAGCCGCTCAGGAAATCATTGATGGGAAACATCTCGAACACTTTCCGGTTGATGTATTCCAAACAGGCTCCGGCACAAGCTCTAACATGAATGCCAATGAAGTCATTGCAAATTTAGCAAAGCAGCAAGGGCTGGACATTCACCCCAACGACCACGTCAATCAAAGTCAGTCGAGTAACGATGTTATTCCTACTGCCATTCAAATTGCTAGTGTTCTGGCGGTCGAAAAACAGTTAGAGCCGGCATTAAAGCAGTTAGTTGACACCATCAGAAGCAAATCCATTGAATTACGGGATGTTGTAAAGACAGGCAGAACGCATTTGATGGATGCCATGCCTATGACCATGGCGCAAGAATTAGAAGCCTGGGCGGGCCAACTGGAAGTCACAACCGAGCAGCTTCCGCAATTACTGCAACGCAGTCGTATCCTTCCTCAAGGTGGAACAGCCATAGGTACAGGTATCAATGCGCCTAAAGAATTTGCCGCCGAATTTGCCGACGCACTAACCCAGGTAAGTGGCAGTCAATTCAAGCCTTCGGCTAACCCTTTTACCGGTATTGCGGGGCAGGAAGTCAATTTACAGCTTTCGGCCCAACTGAATACACTGGCGACAACGCTACTTAAAATCAGTAACGACTTGCGCTGGATGAACAGCGGACCACTGGCCGGATTAGGCGAAATTCAGCTCACCGCATTACAGCCCGGAAGCAGTATTATGCCGGGTAAAGTGAACCCGGTAATACCCGAAGCAGTGGCAATGGTTGCAGCTCAGGTTAATGGCAATCACACAACAGTGACAACAGCGGCTCAGCAAGGAAACTTTCAGTTAAACGTAATGCTGCCGGTTATTGGTTACAATTTACTCCAGTCCATTGATTTACTGAGCAACAGTTGCAACGCCCTGGCCAGTAAAGCCATTGCTGATTTTGAAGTTAATGAAAAGCGTCTCGAGCAGGCACTGTCTAAAAACCCCATTCTGGTTACCGCTCTTAACCCGGTTATTGGCTACAATAAAGCCGCTGAAATAGCCAAAACGGCTTATAAAGATGGGCGCGCGATTATTGACGTTGCGGACGAAATGACAGACTTAGGTCGGGATAAACTTGAACAGTTACTGGACCCTAAAAAACTAACCGAAGGCGGCGTTAACGAGTAACGCAGTTAATATGTGGAGTACAAAATGAGTCAAAAAGAAGTTCTGATTACCGGAGCAAACCGCGGTATAGGTTACGAGTTTGCACGCCAATATGCCCAAAAGGGCTATAAAGTTGCTGCGGTTTGTCGTAACAATTCAAAACAACTAACGGAACTGGATGTCGATATTGTTGAAGGCATAGATGTGACTAAAGCATCGGACCTTCTTCGCCTTTCTGAAACTTTAGGCGATAAAAAGATCGATATACTGGTGAATAACGCAGGCTTGCTGCACAAAGACGTACTAGGAGAACTTGACGCTGGTAATATTCGCGCCCAATTTGAGGTGAACGCTCTGGCACCTCTGCGTGTCACTGAAGCTCTACTGCCCAATTTAAAAGAAGGCAGCAAAGTAGCAATGATTACCAGCCGAATGGGGTCTATTGCCGATAATGGTTCCGGCAGTCGCTATGGTTACCGTATGTCAAAAGCAGCATTGAATGCGGCGGGAAAATCCTTGTCACTGGACTTAAAAGATCAAGGGATTTCTGTTGTTTTGCTGCACCCAGGCTTCGTACAAACCGATATGGTGAATCATGCTGGCGATATTCCGGCTGAAACCGCAGCAGAGCGCTTAATTCAACGTATTGATGAACTAAGTTTGGATACCACAGGTCAGTTTTTCCATAGCAACGGTGAAGGCCTTCCTTGGTGATTTGATGTCTTTTTAAACAAATCACTGTTTTTTTGCTCAAACGCGCCCGTTAATCTCGTTTTTTATCAAAAATAGGTTGACGGGCTGCGGAGCGATTTGCATAATACGCGCCGCACTCACAGAGAGCGGTAAGTAAAAAGGTATGGCTACGTAGCTCAGCTGGTTAGAGCACAGCACTCATAATGCTGGGGTCGCAAGTTCGAATCTCGCCGTAGCCACCAACCTTTAACTGATTATGATGCGGACGTGGTGGAATTGGTAGACACGCTGGATTTAGGTTCCAGTGCCTCACGGCGTGAGAGTTCAAGTCTCTCCGTCCGCACCAACTCTCAGAGCAGCTAAGATTGGGGCATAGCCAAGCGGTAAGGCAGCGGGTTTTGATCCCGCGATTCCCAGGTTCGATCCCTGGTGCCCCAGCCATTAGTTGTTTCCAAAAAGTGATTGCAGTCCTAGTAGGATGGGGCATAGCCAAGCGGTAAGGCAGCGGGTTTTGATCCCGCGATTCCCAGGTTCGATCCCTGGTGCCCCAGCCATACTAACTACTGTTGCGGTGGTGGCGGAATTGGTAGACGCGCTAGCTTCAGGTGCTAGTGTCCGCAAGGACGTGGGGGTTCAAGTCCCCCCCTCCGCACCACATTACTCGAGTGTTATTCTGCTCAAGTAAGAGTGGAAAAACAGAAAGGCCACCTTAAGGTGGTTTTTTTGTGCCTGTTACTTACCGACAGCCTGCTGCAACAACCAGCGCTTAACCCAGGGTAAACCCGCTACTTTCAATGATACTGATGTTGCCAGCTGCATTATAGGGCTACTGTTGCGCCAGCCAAACTGTATCGCATCCATCATTCGCATCATTTTTGCATTTTCACGCCGACGGGTTCGCTCATATTCAACGAGTGCGGTGCTTTGCGAGTATTGCTCTAAGGTTTCAATCAGACAGCGGACATCGGCAAAACCCAGGTTAACCCCCTGCCCGGCCATTGGATGAATACTGTGAGCAGCATCACCTAATAGAACAACAGAGCCGTCTTTAACATAATGACACGCATGCTTTCTCTGCAGAGCAAAGCTGGCACTCTTTAATAATTGGAAGTTACCAATATGTGGCGCAAACGTCTGTTTTAAGTGAGACTCAAGTGCTCGCTTATCTTTTTCTAACGCAGTGATGTCATCACGTTTACTGTAATCAATTAAGCAAGCCTGATTCTCTGTCAGCGGTAACAATGCATAAGGCCCCTGAGAACGAAACACTTCCCAGGTTTCACCCGCTATCGGCTTTTCAACACGAACATTTGCCAGTAAGCATCGTTGATCATAATCCCACCCTCTGTAATCAATACCTGCAGCTTGCGCTACTTTAGAGTGAGCGCCGTCACAGCCGAGCAGTAAATCATAATTCAGACGTTCGCCTTTGTTTAAAAAGGCCGTGCGGGATAATGTATCAAACCCTTCAAGTTTGTCATCGGTTCTCAAACTCACATTTTTCAAAGCCCGTAGTTGAGCCCACAGCGCCTGTTGCAAAGCGTTGTTTTCAACCATGACGCCCAATTTTGAAAGACCGGCTTCGTCAGCATGAAAAGATAAGCTCGTTCCGCTTATCGATGTGACCGTTAAGCGGTCATAATCAAACACCCGTGAATGCCGGACATCTTCCCCAATGCCCAGCCCCAGCAACCACTGCCAATTACTGTTATTCACCGAAGATATGCGTAAGTCCCATTCGGGATCAGTATTTTCCTCAACACTTGGCGGTTTTGGCTCCAGCAAAGTCACCTGCGCGCCTTTCTGAGCAAAAGCTAACGCTGCTGCCGCCCCGACCATTCCGCCGCCGTTAATTAATACTGATAGCTGTTCCATGTCTATGCTCTCACTTGGGGTATTTGCCGCTAGCCCTTATAAATAACACATCTAAGGGTTAATTTCCGTTATCATAGCCAATTAGACGATGTTCAGAGTAGTTTTTATGCAGGCCAGGGAAAGTACACAAAAAGCTGTGATTATTGCCTCATTGCTTATTTTAAGTGCTGAGGCCAGCTTCGCTGGTGTCAGTGCCCTGGTAAAATACATCAGTAAAGACCAACCTTTTGAGCAACTGGTCTTTTTTCGGAACCTGACCGCTTTTCTTGTACTGCTCCCCTGGCTATGGCGCAAGGGAGCCGGCAACCTAAAAACACAGCGCTTAAGACTGCACCTTGTTCGTGGCGCCGCAGGCATAGCGGCAATGTATTTGTTCTTCTATGCCATTGCCACTATCCCGTTAGCGCAGGCCACATTGGTGCTGTTGCTATCACCCTTTTTAATTCCGGTTATCGGCTGGCTCTGGCTACGCGACTATGTAGCCCGACAGACCTGGCTGGCTATAGCACTGGGTTTCATTGGTGTTTTCATATTTCTTGACCCCATGAACAGCGAACTCTCTCCGGTTATTGGATTAGCCTTTTTGGCGGCTGCATTAGCTGCATTCACGAAAACTGTCATTCGGCGTATGTCTGACACCGAGTCGACAAGTAAAATCGTGTTCTATTTTTCTACTCTGGCCACAATCGCATCGGGCATTCCTTTACTATGGCTATGGCAGCCTATACCCACACAACACTGGGTTGGGGTTATTGCTATGGGCCTGCTTGCTGTTTACGGCCAGTTAGCAATGACCAAAGCGTTTTCCATAGCCCCACCGGCTAAAGTTGGGGTGTTTACCTACAGCTCAGTTCTATTTGCGGCATTGCTGGGTTACTGGCTGTTCGGGGAAGAACTTGCCTGGCACATGTTATGGGGTGCGTTAATCATTGTTGTTGCAGGCTATTTTGCTATTCGAACGCGGCGCAAAAGTTAATCATTTCAAACTTGGCAATCTGCTCCAATACGCGATAAAATAAGCGCCTTAAACGAAATCAATCAACCATCGAGTGGTCATGAGTAAGAAGCTATATATCAAAACCTGGGGTTGCCAAATGAACGAGTACGATTCTGCTAAAATGGCAGAATTGCTGCACTCAACCCACGGCTACGATGTTGCCGAAGAAGCTGAAGACGCAGATTTAATTCTGCTGAATACCTGTTCCATCCGCGAGAAGGCTCAGGAAAAGGTGTTTCATCAGTTAGGGCGTTGGAAAAACCTGAAAAAGAACAACCCCAATTTATTAATCGGGGTTGGTGGCTGCGTTGCTTCTCAGGAAGGCAATGAAATCCGCGCACGCGCTCCTTTTGTCGATATTATCTTCGGGCCTCAGACTCTGCACCGCTTACCGGAAATGGTAAACCAGGTCACTGAAACTCACGCCCCCATGGTCGATGTCTCTTTTCCGGAAATTGAGAAGTTTGACCGGCTGGCTGAACCCAAAGCCGATGGCGCCAGTGCCTTTGTTTCCATTATGGAAGGTTGCAGTAAGTACTGCTCTTTCTGTGTCGTACCTTATACGCGTGGCGAAGAAGTCAGTCGCCCCGTTGATGACGTTATTTATGAAATAGCTCAGTTGGCTGAACAAGGCGTTCGCGAAGTAAATCTCTTAGGCCAAAACGTTAATGCATACCGTGGAGAACACTACGACGGTGCTGTTTGCCGCTTTGCTGAATTACTGCATATCGTTGCCGCAATCGATGGTATTGATCGCATTCGTTACACCACCTCTCATCCGGTCGAGTTTACCGATGACATCATCGAAGCCTATAAAACCATTCCTGAGCTGGTCAGTCATTTACATTTACCGGTTCAAAGTGGTTCAGACCGAATTTTAACCATGATGAAGCGTGGACACACCGCACTGGAATACAAATCAAAAATTCGTGCTTTAAAGAAAGCGCGACCAGACATTGCTATGTCATCGGACTTTATTATTGGTTTTCCGGGCGAAAGCAACGCAGACTTTGAAGCAACGATGGATCTTATCCAGACTATTGACTTCGATATGAGCTTCAGCTTTATTTACAGTGCACGCCCGGGAACACCAGCGGCTGACTTACCTGATGATATTAGTGAAGAAACCAAGAAAGAGCGCTTGCAGTTGTTACAGCAACGCCTGAATCAGCAATCTATGGCGCATGCACGCCGTATGCTGGAAACAGAGCAGCGTATTCTGGTGACCGGCCCATCGAAAAAGAACCCGATGGAACTTACCGGGCGTACCGAGAATAACAGGGTTGTAAACTTTGTCGGTCAACCCCATATGATTGGACAGTTCGTCGATGTACGCATCACCGAAGTGCTTCCTAATTCGTTACGGGGCGAGCTAATTCGTGAAGAAGCGGATATGGGGCTGCGTATTGATACAGCGCCGGAAACTATTTTACAACGAGGAAAGTCGAGCGAGCCTGATAATCTGGGCGTCGTTCAAATGCCTCGACAAGCCAGTTAAGTAAAGAGGAAACGATTGAGTCCACAAACACAGACACTTGATTTTGAGCTAGAGCCGACGGATTCACGTCGGCTTTCCGATCTCTGCGGCCCTTTAGATGAAAATCTGAAGCACATTGAGCGCCGCCTGGGTGTCGAGATCACGCATCGCGGCCATCAATTTCGATTAATCGGCAATGCCTCCAGCGTTTCTGCTGTGCACAAGCTTCTGCTTGATTTGTACATTGAAACCGCAACCGTAAAAGGAAAAGAAGGTCGCATTGAGCCCGAGCAAGTCCACCTTGCTATTCAACAAGCAAAAGTGCTTGAGCAAAACGATGAACAAGGTGACCCTGCCGCAGAAAAAATGACTCACATTAAAACAAAGCGGGGTCTAATCAAGCCCCGTAACCATAACCAGGCCGGTTACGTTCGTGCCATTTTAGCGCATGACGTTAACTTTGGTATTGGTCCGGCCGGTACCGGTAAAACTTATCTGGCTGTGGCTTGCGCGGTGGATGCTTTAGAGCGTCAGGAAGTGCGTCGTATCCTTCTGACTCGCCCAGCGGTTGAAGCAGGCGAAAAGCTGGGGTTCTTACCCGGTGACTTAGCCCAAAAAGTGGATCCATACTTACGCCCTTTGTACGACGCCTTGTTTGAAATGCTCGGCTTTGAAAAAGTTGAAAAATTGATTGAGCGTAACGTTATTGAGGTTGCGCCTTTAGCTTATATGCGAGGGCGTACGCTTAACGATGCTTTTATCATTTTAGATGAGAGCCAGAATACGACTTGTGAACAAATGAAGATGTTTCTTACTCGTATCGGCTTTAATTCACGAGCTGTTATTACCGGAGACATTACTCAGGTTGATTTACCCCGTGGGCAGCGCTCAGGCTTGAGACACGCCATTGAAGTTCTCAATAAAGTCCCTGACATTAGCTTTACTTTCTTCCAGGCAGGTGATGTTGTTCGACATCCTGTGGTGCAACGAATTGTGCAAGCCTACGAGGATTTTGACAAAAACTAATGGCTGATTTGACACTGGATTACCAACTCGCTGATGGCGTTACTCATGCTCCGGATGAAGACGCCGTACGTGCCTGGGTTTCAACAACATTGGATTACCTCCAACAAGACAGCAAAGCGGTTGAACTAACAATACGCATTGTCGCTGAACGGGAAGCCCAGGAACTGAATAATGAGTTTCGTGGTAAAGACTATGCAACCAATGTTTTATCCTTCCCTTTCAATAGCCCGGTAGAATTACCTGTCACACTTTTAGGTGATTTAGTGATCTGCCAAAGCGTTGTAGAAAAAGAAGCGCAGGAGCAACAAAAGTCAGCGATTGCTCACTGGACGCATATGGTCATACACGGTACTCTGCATTTATTAGGTTACGATCATATTGACGATAACGAAGCAGAAGAAATGGAACAAATTGAACGTAACATCTTAGCGAGTCTGAACATCTCAGACCCGTATCAACCGATAGACAATATGGAGCTTAACACTCAATGAGCGACGACAACCCCCACTCAGCCAACGGCTCGTCGGGAAAATCCTGGGCAGCAAAACTGCTGCAAGTATTTGCTGGTGAGCCGAAAAGCAGAGAAGAACTCGTCGATTTAATTCAGGACGCTGAAGATCGCGACCTGATAGACAACGATACCAGAGAAATGATTGAAGGCGTGCTTGACGTTGCAGAACTCAAAGTACGCGACATCATGATTCCACGCTCACAAATGGTCACCATTGATATTCATCAAGGCGTGGACGAATTCCTCCCCATCGTTATCGATTCTCAACACAGTCGTTACCCTGTTGTCACCGACAACAAAGACCACGTTGAAGGTATCCTGTTAGCAAAAGATTTGTTGAGCTACGGCTTTAACATGACAGAAGAAGTGTTTTCACTTGAGAAAGTGATGCGACCTGCGGTAATCGTTCCTGAGAGTAAACGGGTCGATGTACTCCTCAAAGAATTCCGCTCTAACCGTTATCATATGGCTATTGTGGTTGATGAATACGGTGGCGTGTCTGGTTTGGTCACTATAGAAGATATTCTGGAAGAGATTGTCGGAGAAATTGAAGACGAAACGGACGCTCAGGGTGATGACGACAAAAACAACATCCGTCGTCTTAGCCAAAGCCGCTATTCCATTAAAGCCCTTACAACCATCGAGGACTTTAATCAGTACTTTAATACCAACTTCAGCGATGAAGAGCACGACACTGTTGGCGGACTTGTTGCTCATGGTTTCGGGCACCTGCCTCAGGCAGGTGAAGAAGTCACTTTAGGTAATATGACCTTTCGTGTCACAAACGCCGACAAAAGACGTATTCAGCAGTTACAAGTTAGTCTGAACTCAGATGACGATGGCTCACCGGAGTCCGAACAGTAATGATGAAGCTTTCGGGGGGCATCACACGCTCCGTGCTCTTGTTACTTTGCGGTGCAGTTCTAACGCTCGCTTACTCACCGTTCCACTGGCATTGGCTGCCTTTTATTGTCTTGCCTATTGTGGTTGGTGTTATTTGGCCTTTAGCGCCTAAACGGGCATTCAGAGCTGGTTTTATCTTTGGAATGGGTTGGTTTGCCGCTGGCCTAAGCTGGATATATGTCAGCATCGATCAATATGGCGGTGTGCCGGTACCGGTCACGCTGCTGTTATTGGTTCTGCTGTTTGCTTACCTGTCACTATTCCCTGCACTGGCATTTTGGTGTTGGCAAAAACTCTCTCACCGTAAGTTTGCCTGGCGTTTCAGTTTGCCGTTTTTCTGGCTCATTGCGGAATTGCTACGGGGCTGGCTATTTACAGGTTTCCCATGGCTAAGCCTGGGGTATAGTCAAACTGACGGCGTATTTGGCGGATTGGCCCCGGTTCTTGGTGAAACAGGTATCACAGTCGCTTTATGGTTCGCAGCGCTCAGCATAGTTATGGCTTTGCGGTTCAAAAAACCGGCGCCGCTGTTAATACCGCTCATTTTTCTCACCTGCGCTGTAGTATTTCCTAAAATACAACCGACAGAGAGAAAAACCGAATCCATGTCAGTATTACTGGTTCAGGGTAATATTCAGCAATCATTAAAATGGCAGGCGGAACAACAATGGCCAAATATTTTACGCTATCTGGATTTAACCCGCCCTAAATTTAATCACGACTTGGTTATTTGGCCGGAATCGGCGATTACCGCCCTCGAACCCTATGCAAGTGATGTCCTCAATACTGTTGAGCAATCTGCCAGTATTAATGACTCCGCCTTAGTTACCGGTATTATTGATTACGACAGACTCAACGACGATTTTTACAACTCCGTTATTGTTCTGGACAATGAGAGCTACAGTTATGGCAACACCAACCGTTATCAGAAACATCAGCTGCTTCCCATTGGTGAATTCGTTCCTTTTGAGAACCTTCTGCGTCCGTTAGCCCCGCTATTCAATTTACCTATGTCGTCGTTCAGTCGTGGCGGATACCAGCAACCCAACCTCGAGGCTAACGGCAGCAACCTTGCCATGGCTATTTGCTATGAAATTGCTTTTGCAGGACAAGTGCGAAGCAATACCTACGATGATACAGATTATCTGGTCACTATTAGCAATGACACCTGGTTTGGTGACTCTCACGGCCCCTGGCAACATATGCAAATAGCCCGTATGCGCGCTATGGAGCTGGGGAAACCTTTACTAAGAGCGACCAACAACGGAGTTACAGCCGCGGTTGACGAGCACGGCAACTACCTTGCGTTAGCACCGCAGTTTAAAGCAACGACGCTATCTACCAATGTTTATGGTGTTCAGGGCTCCACTATCTTTAACACCATAGGCAACTGGGGCGCGATAATTCTCGCCTTACTTGGGTTGTTGCCGATAATCGCTACAAAACGCACTAAGAAGCGCGCTCAAGCATAGTCATCCGGTACGAAAATCAGTACACTATAAAAGCTTAACAGAACGGTTCTGTTGCTGTTCTTTTCCATTTTTCTACAGGGATATCATTATGGAAAATATTTTTGATGCCATTCTTTTTGCTGTGCTTATTGCTGCAGGTGGTCTTGGATTAAGCTCCTGGCTTATGCTTTTCGGCATTGATAAGTCAGAGCCAGCCGAAGTCAAACAGCGCGCTGTTTTTGAAAACGGTTTCTTTGGTCTGGCCGGCATTATCATTATGCTTCTTATGTGGTACGCAATTAGCTAAGCCGACACTTAAATTCAACCGGAATCAGCAGGAATTATGCAAGAACAATACAACCCGAGCAAAATCGAATCTGCCATGCAAAAACGCTGGCAGGAGCAAGACGTATTTACGGCGAAAGAACAACCGGGCAAGGATAAGTTCTATTGCCTGTCCATGTTCCCCTACCCCAGTGGTAAATTGCACATGGGACACGTTCGTAACTACACCTTAGGTGATGTTATTAGTCGCCATCAGCGCATGCTCGGAAAAAATGTCATGCAACCCATGGGCTGGGACGCCTTCGGACTACCTGCTGAAAACGCCGCAATACAAAATAAAACGGCGCCGGCTAAATGGACTTACCAAAATATCGACTATATGCGCGAACAGCTTAAAAGTCTTGGCTTTGGCTATGACTGGAAGCGTGAGCTTGCAACTTGTTCCCCTGATTACTACCGCTGGGAGCAATGGTTCTTCACTAAGCTGTATGAAAAAGGGCTGGTCTATAAAAAGAACGCAACCGTCAACTGGGACCCGGTTGATCAAACGGTTCTGGCTAATGAACAGGTTATTGATGGGCGCGGCTGGCGTTCAGGTGCCAAAGTAGAACAAAAAGAAATTCCTCAGTGGTTTATTAAAATTACCGATTACGCTGAAGAGTTATTGAATGACCTTGAGCAACTGGATGGCTGGCCAGAGCAAGTTAAGGCCATGCAACGTAACTGGATTGGCCGCTCTGAAGGCGTCGAAATTGACTTTAAAGTTGCAGCCACTGGTGAAAGTTTACGTGTTTATACCACGCGTCCCGACACTTTATACGGTGTTACCTATATGGGTGTTGCCGCACAACATCCGTTAGCTATTGAAGCCGCAAAAAATAACCCTGAACTGGCTAGCTTCATTGAAGATTGTAAGAACAGCAAAGTCGCAGAAGCCGACATTGCAACAATGGAAAAGCTGGGCATGGACACCGGCATTAAAGCCACTCACCCAATGACAGGTGAGGAGATCCCTATTTGGGTCGCTAACTTTGTTTTAATGGACTATGGCTCTGGCGCCGTTATGGCAGTGCCGGCACACGACCAGCGTGACTGGGAATTTGCAACTAAATACAAGCTGGAGATTCGCCCGGTTATTGAGCCTATTAGCGGCGACAGTGATATTCAAAAAGCGGCTATTACCGAAAAAGGCACCGTCATTAACTCCGGGCCTTACGACGGCATGAGTTCTGCACAAGCCTTTGACGCCATTGCCACTGAATTAAAAGAAAAAGGTATTGGCGAGCGTAAAGTCAATTACCGCCTGCGCGACTGGGGTGTATCACGTCAGCGTTACTGGGGCACTCCTATTCCTATGTTGAACCTGGAAAATGGTGAATCTGTGCCGGTTCCAGAAGACCAACTGCCGGTTAAACTGCCGGAAGATGTGGTCATGGATGGTGTTAACTCGCCAATTAAATCCGACCCGGAATGGCGCAAAACGGAATACAACGGTCAACCGGCAGAGCATGAAACCGATACCTTCGATACTTTCATGGAATCGTCGTGGTACTACGCTCGTTACTGTAGCGCACAAACCGATGACGCCATGCTGGATCCAGAAAAAGCCAATTACTGGTTGCCGGTTGATCAATACATTGGTGGTATTGAACACGCAATTCTGCATTTATTGTACGCTCGCTTCTTCCATAAGCTGTTGCGCGACACAGGGCTGGTTGACTCTGACGAGCCATTCAAACGCCTGCTCTGTCAGGGCATGGTTTTAGCCGACAGCTATTACCGCGAAGACGAGAAAGGCGGCAAGCAGTGGGTATCCCCTCTTGACGTTGATATTGAACGCGATGACAAAGGCGCTATTGCCGGAGCTAAACATAAGCAAGACGGCCAGCCGGTTGCTATAGGCGGCATGAGCAAAATGTCAAAGTCGAAGAACAACGGTATCGACCCGCAAACCATGGTTGAGCGCTACGGTGCCGACACCGTCCGCTTATTTATGATGTTTGCCGCGCCACCTGAAATGACCCTGGAATGGTCAGACTCGGGTGTTGAAGGAGCGCAACGCTTTTTGCGCCGCTTATGGAAGCTGACTTACGACTTAGTTAATGCGGGTGGTGCATGCAACGGCCACAGTTTAAACTCAGATCAAAAGCAACTGCGTCGCGAACTGCATAAGACCATCGCTAAAGTCAGTGACGACATGGGTCGTCGCCAACACTTCAACACCGCGATAGCAGCAATTATGGAGCTGTTAAACCACCTGCAGAAAGCACCACTTGAAACCGAGGCCGACAGACAAATACTGGCTGAATCGATAGACGCCATGGTGCGCATGCTGGCTCCTATTACACCGCACATTTGCGAGCAATTGTGGCAAGAACTTGGCCATGAGGAACCTCTGGCGTTCGCTCAATGGCCAAGCGTCGATGAAAGTGCCTTGGTTGAAGACGAAAAGCTTATTGTGGTGCAAATTAATGGCAAGGTCCGCGCTAAACTGACAGTACCTGCCGATGCTTCAGCAGAGCAAGTTGAACAAATTGCGTTTGAGGAAGACTCTGTACAGAAACACACCGAAGGAAAAGAGATTCGTAAGAAGATCTATGTTCCCGGGAAAATCCTCAACATTGTTGTTGGATAAGCTATGCGCGCAACGTTAAACCTTGTTCTCATCCTAGTGCTGATAGCCACCCTAACCGGGTGTGGCTTTCAGCTGCGCGGGAACTATCAATTGCCCGAAACACTGCAGTCGGTTTCTCTGAAAAGTCAGGTATCAAAAGAGCTCAATGAGCATATGCAACAACGCTTTGCGCATTCTGGCATTAAACTTTCAGAGGAAGCACAACCAATAACGGTTCACTTAACTTCCGACAAATTAGAGCGAAGAACATTGTCTTTGTTTGAAAGCGGCCAGGTTGCCGAATATGAATTGCTGTACCAGGTTAACTATCAATTAATACAAAACCAGCGTTTATTACTTGAACGCACGGTTGAAGTGGCCCGGGATTACCAGGACGATCCAAACTTTGCTCTGGCAAAAACCCGTGAACGCGAAATGCTGGTCGATGAAATGAGAGCGGAAGCTTCTCGTCTTATTTTGCAGCAAATCATTTCCGAAATGTCGGAGTAAAACCTTAAAGCAATGCAAACCATTTATCCTGAAAAGCTTGAACACTACTTGCAGCAAAATGGCGCTCCATCCGTTTTGTTGGTATTTGGTGATGACCTTTTACTCAGGAATGACGCACTAAGTAGCATTCGCAAGTACTTATCCTCGGATGATCTCGAACGCATACACTGGCTGCAAAGTAAGGACTTTGACTGGCAGCAGCTTTCTTCCGGTGAACAGTCAATGAGCCTGTTCGGGAATAAACGTTTGCTGGAACTTGAGCTTCCGGATAATAAGCCGGGTCGTGACGGCTCTGCGGCTTTAACAGAATATGCACAAAATCAGTCTGAAAACGACATATTCGTTGTTATTGGTGATCGCCTTAAAAAAGAAACTCAAAACAGCCGCTGGTTCAAAGCGCTGGCGGAACGCGGCCCTTTAGTCCGGACACAAAGCCCGGATAAATCCCAACTGCCGGCATTTATTCATCAACGAGCTCAACGTTATCAATTAACCTTAGCTACAGGCGTTCCTGAAAAGTTATCAGACTGGTTTGAAGGCAACTTATTAGCTCTGGATCAGGAGCTCAGTAAGTGGCAACTTCTGAGCAATGACGGAATCATTACCGAAGAATTTCTGCAAACATCTATTGATGATGTTAGCCGCTTCAGCGTATTTGCGCTTCAGGAGAGTATTCAGCAACAGGACTACGAAGGCGCTTTGCATCGGTTAAATCGCTTGTTAGATGAAGAAAACGATTTCCATCGGCTCATCTGGATCCTCCAACGCGAGGTGCAACTGTTATCGGCTCTGCAAAAGGCGCAACAAACACAGGCTGATACAAACGCCCTGTTCCGGCAGTTTATGATTTGGCCGAATCAGCAACCCGGCTATCATAAACGAGCCTCTCAGCTGAGCCAAAAAACGGTGCTTGGCGCACAAAGACTTATTGAAAGAATCGAGGCTGCATTAAAGCTCGACAGCGGCGAGTCACCTCTGATTCTAACAACGCACCTTCTCAGTTTACTTTGCTGCAACAACGCTGATGCCATTAATCAGACTCTTTCTGTATTTAGTCACGGCATTGAGCCTAATGAGCAGTTTATTCATTTATGATACGAGCATTCTTTGGCGGAACTTTTGATCCCATTCACAACGGACATTTAGAAACAGCCTCAGCTCTGGTCGATGAACTGGACATTGCTACTTTGTCGCTCATGCCAAGCGCCGTGCCTCCGCACCGGTCTCAACCCTGCGCCAGTGCCCGGCAAAGACTGGAAATGGTGAAGCTTGCCTGTCAGCAACACCCTGCCTTTACGGCTGAAAACTGGGAATTAAAACAAGACCGCCTTTCCTACACCGCTCATACATTAAGCGAGTTTAAAGAGCGCTTTCCCAATGACATTCTGCTCTTTGTTATGGGTATGGATTCCTTAATGAGTCTCCATAAATGGCATAACTGGACACAGCTTACCGATAACGCACACCTGATTGTTATGCCGCGAGCCGGCGTAGACTTCAGCCCTCAGGATGACGAGCTAAAGTCCTTTATTGCAACGCATCTGACGAAACACAAAAAAGATTTAACCGAACAGTCTTCAGGTTATGTTTATATTGCAGAAACCCCGATGGTTGATGTTTCAGCGACTGAACTACGCAAACAATTGCAGCAACGCAAGCCTAACCTGCCTCTACCCTCCAGTGTTTATGACTACATAAGACAACATCAGCTGTATTTGTGACTGAACACTTTTCTTAATTTCTGTTAAACTTCGGGTTTTAATCCTCAAATCGGAGAAAATCTTTTGCAGGCAGAAGAATTGCGTGAATTTGTCATTGATAAAATCGATGATCTTAAAGGTCGTGACGTTCAAATTTTAGATGTTCATGATAAAACTGACGTTGTTGACTACATGATCATCTGCTCTGGCAGCTCGAAAACGCATGTACGAAGTATTGCTGAACATGTCGCTACAGAGGCGAAACATGCTGGTACACCTCCAATTGGCGTTGAAGGTGGTGAACAATCTGAGTGGGTTTTGGTTGACCTTGGTGATGTCGTGTTGCATGTAATGCAGGATAGCATTCGCGATTTCTATCAATTAGAAAAACTCTGGGGCCAGTAAGTGCAAATTCAATTACTCGCCGTTGGCACCAAAATGCCCACGTGGGTTACTGAAGGCTTTAACGAATACAAAAAGCGGTTCCCGGCAGATTGCAAACTGGTTTTACATGAAATTGCTGCTCAAAAACGTACCCGCAAAGCGGATTTAAAGCGCGTTATGCAGCAAGAAGGTAAATTACTTCTGCAAGCAATACCTAAAGGGAACCGAATTGTCACTTTAGAGGTCACAGGTCAGGCCTGGGACACACCTAAACTTGCTCAACAGTTAGAAAAGTGGCAAATGGATGGCAGAGATGTCACTCTGTTGATAGGCGGACCCGAAGGCCTCTCTGATGAGTGCCTGGCTGCAGCTGAACAACGCTGGTCATTGTCTAAACTCACTCTGCCCCATCCAGTGGTAAGGTTAATTGTCGCAGAGAGTTTATATAGGGCCTGGAGCCTAAATAACAATCATCCGTACCATAGAGAATAATAATAACAATGCGTCAGCGCACCCACATACGTGATCATGATACCGAAGCAGCCGTTTTTGGGCGTCGCGTTTTAGTCGCGATGGTGATTGTCGTGGCCGCTTTTGTTGCGTTAGCGTCCAACATGTATCACTTGCAGGTTAGTGAACATAATGAACTTCAGACCCGTTCCAACGATAACCGGATAAAGCTGCTGCCGCTGGCACCTAACAGGGGCTTAATCTATGACCGTAACGGCGTTTTGCTTGCTGAAAACACTCCTATTTATAGTTTAGATGTCACTCCTGAAGAAATCGATGATTTGGACACCACCCTGAGTCAACTTCAGAAATTGCTGAGCTTTCCGGATACCACTATTGATCGTTTTTATCGGAACCTGAAAAACCAGCGGCGCTTTAACAATGTCCCCCTACTGGACGACCTGAATGAGCAGCAGCTTGCTATCTTTGCAGCGCAGCAACATAAATATCCGGGCGTTAGTATTGAAGCACGGCTAATACGTAACTACCCTCACAAGGAACTGTTAACGCACGCCGTGGGTTACGTTGCGAAAATTAATCGTAACGATGTCGAGAAACTCCGTGAAAGTGGAGAGTTACCCAACTACGCAGCCAGCAGAACCATTGGAAAACTCGGCATTGAGAAGTACTACGAAAAAGAATTACACGGTGAAGTTGGTTACCAGAGTGTTGAAGTTAATAACCGTGGTCGAGCTGTGCGCACACTCAGTATAGAAGCGCCAACACCCGGTCAGGATATTGTCTTAGAACTGGACCTTGAGTTGCAACGCAAAGCGGCTGAATTATTGGGCGAACAACGAGGCTCTATTATTTTAATGGATGCAACAACCGGCGGAATTCTCTCCATGACCAGTACGCCGAGTTATGATCCTAACTGGTTCGTTAACGGTATTTCCGTCAAGCAGTATCAATCTTTATTAAACTCAACCCAAAGTCCTCTGCTTAACCGGGTTACTCAGGGCGCTTACCCCCCTGCATCGACAGTAAAACCGCAAATTGGTCTGCTTGGATTAGAAGACGGAACCATTACAGAAAAAACCCGCATCTGGGACCCCGGCTGGTTTGAAATTAAAGGTGTCGACAGGCGTTACCGGGACTGGCTAGCCTGGGGGCACGGTTGGGTTGATGTAGAAGCAGCAATTACTGAAAGTTGCGACACCTTCTACTACGACTTAGCTTTAAAACTGGGGGTCGATAAAATATCCAGCTTTATGGAACAGTTTGGGTTTGGTCAGAAAACCGGTATTGATCTCCATGAAGAAGTATCCGCTCTGATGCCATCTCGCGGCTGGAAACGAGCCCGCTTTGGCCAGCCCTGGTACGCTGGCGAAACACTATCGGTCGGTATAGGTCAAAGCTACTGGACGGCAACGCCAATGCAATTGGCGGTAGCTACCGCAATGGTTGCAAATAAAGGCGAACACCTGGTTCCTCGTCTACTGAAAGGCAAAATACAGGACGGCGAATTTGAAGAGGCGTTAATTACTCATCGCGAACCTTTAAAGTTAAAGGACAGTAATAACTGGGAAATCATTACTAAAGCAATGCGTAACGTTAACATGGAGCAAAAAGGAACAGCGCAGTCTGCCTTTAAAGACGCCCCCTATTCATCCGCGGGAAAAACAGGGACTGCTCAGGTAAGAAGCCTGGGACAAGAAGAAGAATACAATGCCGAAGATATCGCAGAACGCTACCGGGACAACGCTATGTATGTCGGTTATGCACCAGCTGATGACCCCAAAGTTATTGTTGTGGTAACCATTGAAAACTCTCTGGGTGGCGGCGGAAGCGTGGCAGCTCCGGTCGCAAGAAAAATGCTTGATCTTTGGCATACTCGCTTTAATAACGGCAATAAACAGCAGGAAAACACTAATGCTGACGACTGAAGAGCGCCAACGCAATCCGTTACTAAAGAAGCTCCACATTGATGGACCGCTTCTTCTCCCTTTGATCATCCTGTCGATTGTCAGCCTCTTTGTTATCTACAGCGCTGCAGGTCAGGACATTGATGTTGTAAAAAGACAATCCGTTCGCATTGGTCTGTCATTTGTCGTCCTTTTCATCGTTGCGCAAATTCCTCCCCGCGCTCTGTCACGTTTTGCAGTGCCTGCTTTTATTGTGGGAGTACTGTTACTAATCGCCGTACTTGCTTTTGGCGAAATGGGAAAAGGCGCACAACGCTGGTTGGATATTGGCCCGTTAACCATACAACCATCAGAGATTATGAAGTTAGCCATGCCACTAATGTTGGCCTGGTATATGAACCAGCGTCCTATTCCGCCTTCAATTTACCGGCTGTTTGGTGCTTTAGTTCTGGTTATTATTCCCACTTTACTCATTGCTCGACAACCGGATTTAGGGACCTCATTACTCGTAGCCTGCGCAGGGCTTTTCGTTATTTTCCTTGCCGGGCTCAGTTGGAAGCTTGTCACCATTGCTGGAATTACAGCTGCCGCATTTACGCCGGTTCTCTGGTTTTATCTTATGCACGATTACCAGCGCCAACGCGTATTAACTTTTTTGAACCCTGAGCGGGATCCTCTGGGTTCCGGTTACCACATTATCCAGTCAAAAATAGCCATCGGCTCTGGTGGCATAGATGGCAAAGGCTGGTTGCAAGGCACGCAGTCTCAGCTAGAGTTTTTACCTGAACGCCATACAGACTTTATCTTCTCAGTGTTTAGCGAAGAGTTTGGGCTTACCGGGGTTATCCTTCTGCTTGCCCTCTATGGCTTTGTCATTTTACGAGGCTTAATTATTGCTCTGCAGACACAGGATATTTTTAGCAAACTCTTGGCGGGCTCTTTGACACTGACTTTCTTCGTTTATGTTTTTGTAAATATTGGTATGGTTTCAGGACTCTTACCTGTGGTTGGGGTACCATTACCTTTAATCAGTTACGGGGGCACCTCAATGGTGACGCTGATGGCCGGGTTTGGCATTTTGATGTCCATTGCGACCCACCATCGCCTGGTAATGAAAAATGGCTAAACAGGGGATTCCTATGCGCGCTTTATTTGGGTTAGCTTTGCTTACCGCGACAACCAGTTTTTATGCAACGGCTCAACAGCAGTCGAGTGAAGTTGAAGATTTTATTCAAGATCAGGTTCAAGAACATCAGCTTGATGAAGACAAAGTTCGTCAATGGCTTTCAAAAGCCAACAAAAATGAAGAAGTGCTTGAAGCAATCCAGCGCCCATGGGAAGCCAAACCCTGGTATCAATATTACCCTATTTTCCTCACGGAAAAGCGTCTTGAGTCGGGTGTTAAATTTTGGCGCGAACATAAAGATACGCTTGAGCGCGCTGAGCAAGAATATGGCGTTCCGGCACAAATCATCGTTGCTATAATTGGCGTTGAAACCTTTTATGGTAGTTATATGGGCAAATACTCTGTCCTTGATTCACTTTACACTTTAGGTTTTCACTACCCTCCCCGTTCAAAATTCTTTCGCTCTGAACTTGGTGAATTTTTCCAGTTAGCCTCCGAAGAAGGCTGGAACGTCAGTGAAGCCAAGGGTTCATATGCAGGTGCTATGGGATTCGGACAGTTTATTTCGTCCAGTTACCGCCACTATGCCGTCGATTTTGATGGCGACGGTCAGCGAGACATTTTAACCAATCCGGTCGATGCCATAGGCAGTGTCGCGAATTACTTTGCGAAGCATAAATGGCAACAAGGGCAGCCTGTTGCTCAGCCACTTGATGAATCGCAAAACTGGAAAGACCTGGTCAGTGACGGTATGAAGCCAAACCTAAAGCGCTCTGATATAGAAAGTAAAGGCTATGAACTTCCATCTCACAGCGCAGTCAATGAAGAGACTAAAGTGCGAGTTTTCGAGTTTGAAACCGAACAAGCCCATGAATACTGGTTAGCGTACGATAACTTCTATGTTATTACGCGATATAACCATAGCCCTTTATATGCGATGGCCGTCTATCAGTTTAGTGAGCAACTGAAGAATGAAGTGGAATAGCTTATTGATATTACTGCTGAGTACCTTTCTGCTCAGCAGTTGTTCAAATTCGCCAACGGGTCGCTACAGTCAACACAAAGACAGCGCCCCCACCCGGCTACCTAACGAGTCGGAACTGCGTAATGCCGTTCCTGTTCACGAACCTATTAGTCCTCAAGGCAACCGTGACTACCGGGTACTGGGTAATGACTATGAAGTCATGGAAAGTGCAGCAGGCTATGTCGAGGAAGGTTACGCTTCCTGGTACGGCAATAAGTTTCACGGGCACCTGACTTCTAATGGCGAGTATTATGACATGTACAGCATGTCCGCTGCGCATACACGCCTGCCTCTGCCAACCTACGTTAAAGTCACTAACCTGAGAAATGACCGTAGCGTTGTGGTCAGAGTGAATGACCGAGGTCCGTTTCATCCGGAACGTATTATCGACTTATCCTTCGCTGCAGCCTATAAGCTAGACATGTTAGACAGTGGCACAGCTCCGGTCAGAATTGAGGCTATAAGCTTGAATACTCCCATGCCTGCTGCACAAAAAACAGCCGCAGAAAACCGGCCTGACTACCTCATTCAACTAGTGGCATCGTCAAACCCTGACCGTTTATCGCAATTAAAACACGACTTACCGCCGAAGTTTCAGGAGATTGCAACTACTGAACAAAGTCATGGTCTACATAAATTAATGCTGGGTCCGGTTTCAGAAGATGACAGCTACGATTTGCTGGAGCAAATACGGTCTTCAGGATACCCGGAAGCTTTTCGCGTAAAGGCAGCGCAAAGTCAGTCCGATACTCCTGACGCTAAGCATCATAACTGATATAATCCGGCCCCATTACGCACTCGATTCACCTTTTGACCGATAAGATAAAGATAATTCCAATGAAAAAAATTTGTCACCTTTTTACAGTTGTAACCCTATTATTCAGCTCAGCAAGTTTTGCGGCCCAGTCATTGGTTCCCAATGCGCCGTCAATTAACGCCAAAGCTTACATACTTATCGATCACACCACGGGTAAGGTTCTGGCCGAAGGTAACTCTGCTGAGAGCCTTCCTCCTGCAAGCCTGACCAAAATGATGACAAGTTATATCATTGGTAAAGAAATACTTGCCGGCCGTATTAGCTCAAACGACATGGTTACCATTAGCGAAAATGCCTGGGCAAAGAACTTCCCTGAGTCCTCAAAAATGTTCATTGAGGTTGGCAAAGAAATCAGCGTGGAAGACCTGAATCGCGGCATTATTATTTCGTCAGGTAACGATGCCTGCGTGGCTATGGCTGAGCATATTGCCGGCAGCGAAGACGCATTCGCCGACTTAATGAATAACTACGCTGAACAAATTGGCATGAACGACAGCCACTTCTCAAACAGTCACGGTTTACCAGACCCCGATCAGTACGTTTCTGCTCGTGACATGGCGACCTTAGCCAGTGCTTTAATTGAAGAAACGCCGGAAGAGTACGCACTTTATGCGGAAAAATCGTTCACTTTCAACAACATTAAGCAGTACAACCGTAATTCATTACTTTGGGACCGCAGCTTAAACGTAGACGGCATAAAAACAGGACATACCAACGAAGCAGGTTATAGCCTTGTCTCATCTGCAGTTGAAGACGGCACACGTTTAATTGCTGTGGTAATGGGGACTAACAGCGAACAGGCTCGTAAAGTAGAAAGTAAAAAGCTGCTTAACTACGGTTTCCGCTACTACGAAACCGTCAAAGCCTATAGCGCTGGCGAAAGCTTTATTTCTCATCGCATTTGGGGGGGAGACCTTGACGAAGTTGAACTTGGAATCAGTGAAGATGTCGTCATTACTTTACCGAAAGGCCAGCGCGACAAATTGAAAGCTAACTTTGAACTTGAGCAGCAGTTGCAAGCGCCATTATCAAAAGGCCAGCATGTCGGAACAGTCTACCTTCAGTTGAACGATGAAGATGTCGCATCTTTCCCGCTAGTGACTCTGCAGGCAGTTGAGGAAGGCGGTTTCTTCAAGAAAATTATGGATTATATTAAACAGCAGTTTAGTGAAGAATAAGGGTTAAGATAGATGCAAAAGACACGCTTTGATGAACTGGTAGACTTCCCTTGTCACTTTACTTTTAAAGTGATGGGGGTTGCCAGTGCCAGCCTTCCTGATCAAGTTGTCGAAGTTTTACAGGAGCATGCTCCCGGTGATTATTCTCCTTCGGTAAAACCTAGCAGTAAAGGCAATTATCATTCGGTTTCTGTCGCTGTGCGTGTAGAAAGTCAGGAACATATTGAAATTCTTTATCGATCGTTGTCAGATATTGACGACGTTCGCTACGTTCTGTAGTTGCAAGACTAGCCGTTGTTCTAGACAAACGTTATAATGACGGCATGAACGATACCTTAATTATTCGTGAATTAGGCAGGCAGCCATACGAACCCGTATGGCATGCTATGCAACAATTCACCGACCAGCGCGACGAACACACTGCAGACGAGCTGTGGGTGGTTGAACATGACCCTGTGTTTACCCAAGGGCAGGCCGGAAAGGCCGAGCATATTCTGGCTCCTGGCGATATTCCCGTTATTCAAGTCGACAGAGGTGGGCAGGTAACCTACCACGGCCCGGGTCAGGTCGTTATTTATTTTCTTCTGAATATTCGTCGCCTAAATTACGGTGTCCGCCAGTTAGTCAATCAAATTGAAAACACGGTTATCGGGACTCTTGCCGATTACCGTATTGATGCTCAAGCTCGACGCGATGCTCCGGGTGTCTACGTTGGTAATGATAAAATTTGCTCGTTAGGGCTGCGTATTCGTAAAGGCTGTTCATTCCATGGGTTGGCGTTAAACGTCAATATGGATATGGAACCCTTTGCCCGGATCAACCCTTGTGGGCTGTCGGGCATAAAAATGATTCAAACCAAGGATCTCAATGGTCCTGAAAGCTTTAGTGAAGCCGCTAATGCAGTGATAAAACACTTCACTAGTTCAGTTTCCTACAGCAACATTCTTCAACAAACGGGACTCGCTCAAGATTATGTCAAAGCCAGTTAGAGTTGAACCTGGTGTCAAAATGCGTGACGCCGATAAAATGGCACTGATACCAGTACAAATTATTCCCACAGAACGCGACCAAATGTTGCGTAAGCCGTCGTGGTTGAAGGTGAAGCTCCCTTCTTCAACTGAGCGTATTGATGAAATTAAGCAGGCTATGCGCAGCCATGGCCTGCACTCTGTTTGTGAGGAAGCTTCCTGTCCAAATTTACCGGAATGTTTTAACCACGGTACGGCCAGCTTTATGATTCTGGGTGATATTTGCACGCGTCGTTGCCCATTCTGCGATGTTGCTCATGGTCGCCCTCTTCCGCCGGACCCTGAAGAAGCTGAAAAACTGGGCAAAACGATTCGCGACATGAAAGTGAAGTATGTCGTTATTACCTCAGTTGATCGTGATGATTTACGCGATGGCGGGGCTCAGCATTTTGCCGATTGTATTCGTGAAATACGTAAGCACAGCGAAAACAACATTCAGGTTGAAGTACTTGTACCGGACTTTCGTGGCCGTATGCAAGTCGCGCTTGATATTTTGAAAGACGAGGCACCTGATGTGTTCAACCACAACCTTGAGACTGTGCCACGCCTTTACAAAGCGGCTCGTCCGGGCGCAAACTATCAGTGGTCTTTAGATTTGCTGCAAAAATACAAAGAGGCTCGCCCTGATATACGCACTAAATCAGGGCTTATGGTTGGCCTTGGCGAAACCAAAGAAGAAATACTGGAGGTTATGAAAGACCTCCGTGCGCATGATGTTGACATGTTGACTATCGGCCAGTATTTACAGCCTAGCCGCCACCATATTCCAGTTGCCCGCTATGTTCACCCGGATGAGTTTGAAGAGCTGCGCGTTGCCGGTGTTGAAATGGGCTTCAGCCATATTGCCAGCGGTCCGCTCGTGCGTTCTTCTTATCATGCCGACTTGCAGGCAGCGGGTGAAACTGTACGTTAACCAGGAAACTTGACCATGAGCCTTTTACTGTGGTGTTTACTCATTGCCGGAGTCTTGCCTATTCTAGCCAAGGCTCCAGTGGTTTATTTCCAGAATCGCGACAATGGTTACGATAATAAACATCCCAGGGCTCAGCAACAGCGTTTACTTGGACGAGGTGCCCGCGCTGTTGCAGGTCATTACAATGCCTATGAAGCTTTCCCGTTATTTGCCGCTGCAATTCTAGCGGCTATAGCCACTTCTCAGGTAACCGAAAGAATTGAGTTTCTGAGCGTTTCCTTCATTGTGCTAAGAGTGCTTTACCACATTGCGTACTTGAGCAACTACGACAAATTACGTTCACTCATCTGGTTTCTGGCAACACTTTGCCCGGTGCTTATCCTGGCTCAAGTGGCACTCTCTGTATAGTCTTACACGGCAGTTATTGATATTTCCGCAATAACTTCAAATAAAGCTCTGGCCATAGCCCGGTATTGTGCTGCTCCATCGCCGTTCTGACATTTACCGGGCGCCACGCTTGTTTATCACTAATAGCATTGCAGGTGTCAGCTTTAAAAAGTCCTATATCGCGGCTTTCTGAGCTTCCCAGGCGCCACTTATCCCCGTCTTGCTGGGCTATTTCTTTCCATGAAGGTATTTCACTTTTCCATGGTAAGTTGTTATAGATATCCTGAACTTGCGTGCTGGAATAGTACTGAGCGTGGCCGGAAACAATAATATTTAAGCTTTCATGCTCATAATGGCCGTTGCAAAATTTCCGGGCCAGAGACTCCGACATGGCATACTCATCGGCAAAGCCCAGCCAATGCCCCAGCTCATGTTGAATAACTTTTTCTGAGCTATCGGGGGTCAATGTCAATGTTCGACTGTCCGCACTCGCAATGCCCTTATCCGCCAATATCACTGTTCTGTCATGTCCTTTATCTGAACGACAACTTGCCCTACCTCGCTCATCACCAATAGAGCATGATAATTCCTCGTCCAGAGCCCAACCGACACACCAGTTACTGGTCGTAAAAGGGGAGTTTTCTACCGCCGATAAAAAATCAAGATAGCGCTTTTTTGCGCTTTGATTAGCCGCTATCACTTTAATACTGATATCGCAGTTACTATTTTTCTGATAACGCTCAAGTAAGGCAAATTTTTGCTTTAACCAAGGTTCGTCAGCACTTTTCCAACGCCGGTGCCATTGCTCAATCGAAATGTTGTCGTTTGCCAATTCAGCCATTGCAACTTGCCGCTTAGCGGTAGGGTTACCAGCAGCGACAGCCAACTTTAACCAGTCGTCGTTAGCTTTAGGGAAAGCACGAATTAAGCTTTCGATGGCAGGAGAATACTTTTGTTTGGCAGAGCGCTGCCACCAGTAATGAGCGGCAGTGCGATTTTTGTCTTGCCAATAACGGTTAGCTAATTGATATTGCGCTTTCGCATGGCCTTTATGCGCTGACCAGTTCAATGTTTGCTTTGAATTAAAGACTTGATGAGACCAGCTACTTATAACCAAAAAAGCAGAAAGTACTAACAGCCGTCCTTTCATTAACTGGCTCTTTACCGGTTTAATAATGCGTGACGAATACGCGTTAACTCAACCGACGCATAACGGTGTTCAACAAACTCATAGACATTCGTCATTAAAGCCAGTTTAAAATAATTCATAGCTTCCAGCTGATCACCTTTTATCTGCATATACTTCCCCAAATAAAAGTAAGCTTCACATAAACGCTCTGTCAGTTTTTCAGAATCACCCAAATTACGGGTCATACGTTCTAAAAAAGCCTCTTTAGAAAGCTTATCCGCATACAGCTGCGTGATCTGATAACCCCATTCGCTTTTATCAAGCTCTTCAGCATTTTCTTCCAGACTAATCTGTGCCTGTTCCGGATCATTTTCATATTCCGCTAAAAATAACCAAATAACCCGGTAAGGGTCTTCCGGTTCTTTCTCCAAATGATACTCTAAGTCTTCCTGAGAAAGTTCGGTTCTTGCATCGTAGTACTCGGCTATTCCTCTATTCAAGTAAGCGTAACGATGCTCGGGATCCAACTCAATTGCAGAGTCAAAAGCTTCATACGCGTAATCGAATTCTTCTAACTGTGTGTATTGAATACCTAAAAAATTATAGGCATCCGCTAGTCTCGGGTTATATTCCAACGCACGAGTGAAATCCATCCTGGCCAGAGTTCTTAGTCCGACAGCATCATATAGGGCACCACGGCGATAATATAGCTCTGCTCGTTGCTCCTGGGTTAAATCCTCTCCCAACATCTGAGCAATACGCGCAAGCTCTATTTCATAACGAAATTCTGCGCGCTCAGGCTCTGCAAGCACAACATTGTCCGGCAATTGATTAACTGAATTTTGCGACGCACACCCGGTCAACGCCCCTAACAACAAAAGAGCTCCGATGAATGCACTACTTGTTCGCACCTGCATAATATTTCCTTTGAATAAACCTATAGCTCTATTACAGCACACTCGAAGCCAAACAGGCAAAAGACAGACATAAAAAACCCCGTTTAAACGGGGTTTTTAACAAAGCTTAGAGAATCTTTACGATTATTCTTCGCTTTTGTTTTCTTCTTCATTAGCTGGTTCTGCAGGAGCTTCAGTTGCTGGCTCTTCTTTTTTCTCAGCAGCTTCTTTCATGCTTAAACGAACGCGGCCCTGACGGTCAATTTCCAGTACTTTAACCGGAACGACATCACCAACTTTCAGGTATTCGTTTACGTCATTAACACGTTCTTCTGCAATTTGAGAAATATGAACTAAGCCGTCTTTCCCTGGTAACACAGTAACAAACGCACCGAAGTCTACGATACGCGCTACTTTACCCTGGTAAATTTTACCTACTTCAACATTAGCCGTTAACTGCTTGATTTTCTCAATAGCGGCGTCGGCATCTGCCTGATCGCTTGCTGCAACTTTAATGGTACCGTCATCACCAATCTCAATGTTGGTATTGGTTGATTCGGTCAGCTCTCGAATGACCGCTCCACCTTTACCGATAACGTCTTTGATCTTGTCCTGATCAATTTTGATAGTGGTAAAGCGAGGCGCATAAGTAGAAAGCTCTTCACGGTGACCGCCAATGGCTTCGTCCATCACTTTCAGAATGTGCAAGCGAGCTGATTTAGCCTGCGCTAATGCACTTTCCATGATGTCGCGAGTGATACCATCAATTTTAATGTCCATTTGCAACGCAGTAATACCATCGGTGTTACCGGCTACTTTAAAGTCCATATCACCTAAGTGATCTTCATCACCAAGGATATCGGAAAGAACAACGTGCTTGTCGCCTTCTTTAACCAAGCCCATAGCGATACCCGCTACAGAAGACTTAATTGGCACACCAGCGTCCATTAACGCCAATGAAGAACCACAAACTGAGGCCATTGAACTTGAACCGTTTGATTCGGTAATTTCTGAAACCACACGAATAGTGTAAGGGAATTCATCGTGGCTAGGCATAACTGCCTGAATACCACGTTTAGCCAAACGACCATGACCAATTTCACGACGTTTTGGCGATCCAACCATACCCGTTTCACCAACACAGTATGGAGGGAAGTTATAATGCAGCATGAAGCGATTTGTGTTCATACCAGTCAGCTCGTCAATCATCTGAGCATCACGATCGGTACCTAAGGTAGCAGTTACCAACGCCTGAGTCTCACCACGGGTAAACAATGATGAACCGTGAGTACGCGGTAATACACCAGTAGCGACACTAATAGCACGAACCATGTCAGGGTCGCGGCCATCGATACGCTTTTCACCAGCAATAATACGGCTACGTACAATGTCACTTTCCAGGTCGTGGAAGATTTTGCCGGCTTCTTCTAAATCGACGTTTTCATCTTCAGCAGTTAGCTTCTCGACCATCTGCTCTTTAACTTGGTCAAGCTTACCTTTACGTTCTGCTTTGTCGGTAGTGCGGTAGGCTTCGCCAATACCTTGCTCTGCCAATTCACGAACTTTGGTCTGCAAGCTTTCATCTTTTGCAGGAGCCTGCCAGTCCCACTTCTCTTTGCCTGCTTCTGCAGTAAATTCAGTAATGGCTTTAATAACGTCCTGCATTGCTTCGTGACCGTACATAACGGCACCAAGCATTTGGTCTTCAGACAGCAACTCAGCTTCTGATTCAACCATTAATACGGCTTTATCCGTACCCGCAACCACAAGATCCAGCTTGGAGTTTTCTAACTCGTCGGCGGTTGGGTTTAGTACGTATTCATCATTAACCACACCAACACGTGCTGCGCCAATTGGGCCTGCAAAAGGAGCACCAGAAATGGATAAAGCTGCTGACGCGCCAATTAAAGCGACGATATCAGGGTTAATCTGAGGGTTTACTGAAACAACAGTAGCAACAACCTGTACTTCGTTCATGAAGCCATCTGGAAATAATGGACGAATTGGTCGGTCAATTAAGCGACTGGTTAACGTTTCGTTTTCGCTAGGACGCCCTTCACGCTTAAAGAAACCGCCAGGAATTTTACCGGCTGCGTAAGTCTTTTCTTGGTAATTGACTGTTAACGGGAAAAAGTTTTGCCCTTCACGTGCTTCTTTTTTGGCAACAACAGTGACTAAGACTGTTGTATCATCGATGCTGGCAAGTACAGAACCAGTCGCCTGACGTGCTATTACGCCAGTTTCTAATGTGACTGTATGCTGACCGTACTGAAATTGTTTAGTTATTGGATTCACGTTTCTTTCCTTTACCTTCAAAATATAGAGTATCCGGATTGATACTCGTCTTCTCTCTTTATTTATCTCGTCGCATAGTATAAGGGAATTGTGACAAAATTAAGACCCATAAGCCTAAAAAGAATACAAAAAAAGGGCCAAAAGGCCCTTTTTAAAAATTCTTTATGCGTTGGTGTGTCTTAGCGACGGATACCTAAACGCTCAACAAGTGCTACATAGCGTTTTTCGTCTTTACGCTTCAGGTAATCAAGAAGCTTACGACGACGGCTAACCATACGTAACAGACCACGACGTGAATGGTGATCTTTCTTATGTGATTTAAAGTGGTCTTGTAATTCAGCCAGGTTTTTTGTCAAAAGCGCAACCTGCACTTCAGGAGAACCCGTATCGTTCTCGCCTTGACCAAATTCTTTTACAATTTCAGCTTTCTGTTCAACAGTTAGTGACATGATAACTCCTAAGTTTGTCAAAATGATCAACGCCAATCACTAATTCAGCGTCGATATGAAGGCGGCGATTATACCCACCTAACAACACAAAAACAACTATAAATCAGCATACTCAAGAGCAATAACGCGACGCGGCCATAATTCCATGTTTTTCACCCGGCCAACGCCTAAAAACTGAGACTGCTCATTAAGGACTCGCCACTCTTCGGCTTCATTTGCATCGCTTACCGGTAAAGGAATAGGCTGCCCATGAAGAAAGTCTCTGGTCTGTGTCTGAGTTACTGTAATCTTTGGCAGTTCGCCTAACAGCAGGTCAGCTGGTTGCAACAAATCATCCAGCTTAGACTGGCCCTGCTCCGCCGCTTTTTCCAACTGCTCAGGCGTTACCATGGTCGATTCGTTAATATCGGCCACCGCATTACGATGCAAACTGGAAACGTGTGCGCCACACCCCAAAGCCTGACCCAAATCATCCACCAGCGTCCGAATGTACGTACCTTTGCTGCAACTGACTTGAAGAACGACCTTATTTCCCTCGACAGCCAACAACTCTATAGAGTGTATTGTAATTTCGCGTGTCTTTTTGGGAACCTCAATACCGCGCCGAGCGTAATAATACAGAGGCCGGCCTTCATGCTTTAACGCTGAATAAATAGAGGGTGATTGCGCTTGCTTACCAATAAAGTCCTGAATTACCTCGGCAATATGTTTAGCATCAACCGAAACCGGTTTTTCTTCAACAACTTCGCCTTCGGCGTCGCTCGTAGTCGTTCGGACGCCTAGCAAAGCTTCAACCCGATACGCTTTATCGGCATCAAGTAAGTACTGTGAGAACTTTGTCGCTTCTCCCAGGCAGATGGGCAGAATTCCAGTGGCTAAAGGATCGAGGGCTCCGGTATGACCGGCTTTTTGTGCATTATACAGGCGCTTAACATGCTGCAGGGCATGGTTTGAACTCATGCCCTGCGGTTTATTCAATAAAACTACGCCCGTGACTGCACGGCCTTTGCGTAGACGAGCTTTAGACATTAATCGTCTCCGCTGTTTTCACTGCTTTTTTTATCTCGCTCGCGTGCTTCTGCAACCAGCTTACCCATGCGAATACCTTCATTTAACGAGGCATCGTGCTGGAATTTAAGTTGCGGAACTATGCGTGCCTTAATGCGTTTACCTAACAAAGAACGAATAAAGCCAGATGCTTCATTCAGCACTTTTAACGCCTGCTTAACTTGTTCAGGGTCATCTTGAAAAAAGGTAACGAACACCTTGGCATAAGCTAAATCGCGAGAAACTTCCACATCGGATACTGTGACCATGCTAACGCGAGGATCTTTTATCTCGCGCTGCAGGATCATAGCGATTTCTCGTTGTAGCTGGTGCCGTACCCTTTCGGTACGGCTAAACTCTTGTGCCATAAATTACTGTGTCCTTGATTAAAGCGTACGTTCTATCTGGACTGTTTCGAAGACTTCAATTTGGTCGCCTTCTTTGACATCGTTGTAGTTCTTAACACCGATACCACATTCCATGCCGTTACGAACTTCCTGAACGTCATCTTTAAAGCGACGCAGTGATTCAAGCTCACCTTCGTAAATAACAACGTTGTCACGTAGTACGCGAATTGGTGCTGAACGTTTGACTATACCTTCAGTTACCATACAACCGGCAATTGCACCGATCTTAGGTGATTTGAAGACATCGCGAACTTCTGCCAGACCAATGATCTGTTGTTTGAACTCAGGCTGCAGCATACCGCTCATCGCTGCTTTAACTTCGTCAATCAAGTCGTAAATGACGCTGTAATAGCGCAAGTCGACACTTTCTTGCTCAACCAGTTTTCTAGCGGCCGCTTCGGCACGAACGTTAAAACCAACAACAATCGCATTCGATGCACTGGCCAGAGAAATATCGGTTTCAGTGATACCACCAACACCGCTACCAATGATGTTCACTTTCACTTCATCAGTCGACAGCTTAGTCAGAGCATCAGAAATCGCTTCCAATGAGCCTTGTACGTCTGACTTCAGGACAATGTTCAGTTCAGCAACGTCACCTTCAGCCATGTCCGCAAACATGTTTTCCAGTTTCGCTTTTTGCTGTTTCGCTAATTTCACATCACGGTATTTACCCTGACGGTAGTTAGCTACTTCACGTGCTTTACGCTCGTCCTTAACAACCGTTGCTTCGTCACCTGCCTGAGGAACACCAGACAAGCCAAGTATTTCTACAGGAATTGAAGGACCGGCCTCTTTAATTTCTTTACCGGTTTCGTCGCGCATGGCACGAATACGTCCGTACTCAAGGCCACACAGTACAACATCACCTTGCTTCAACAAACCGCGCTGAACAAGAACCGTCGCTACTGGTCCACGACCACGATCCAGACGTGATTCAACCACGATACCTGAGGCCATGCCGGTTTTTTCTGCGCGTAAATCCAGTACTTCAGATTGCAACAGAATTGCTTCTAACAGCTCGTCAATGCCTTCACCGGTGTGAGCTGACAGCGGAATAAACTGCACGTCACCACCCCAGTCTTCCGGAATGACTTCCAGCTGAGACAGTTCGTTTTTCACACGATCCGGATCTGCGCCTTCTTTATCCATTTTGTTGACAGCGACCACCAGAGGTACGCCAGCTGCTTTCGCGTGCTGAACCGCTTCTTTGGTCTGTGGCATAACGCCGTCGTCCGCTGCAACAACCAAAATAACAACATCGGTTGCGCCGGCACCACGTGCACGCATCGAGGTAAAGGCCGCGTGTCCCGGAGTATCAAGGAAGGTTACCATTCCGTGACCGGTTTCAACGTGGTATGCACCAATATGCTGGGTAATACCACCCGCTTCGCCGGATGCGACTTTCGCTTTACGAATGTAATCCAGTAACGACGTTTTACCGTGGTCAACGTGACCCATAACCGTTACGACCGGAGCACGAGGTGCTTCTTCACCACCTTCATGGCGGTCAGAAAGCACTTCCTCTTCCAACGCATTGTCTTTGACAAGCGCGGGCTTGTGTCCAAGCTCTTCAACAACTAAGGCAGCTGTGTCTTGGTCAAGAATTTGGTTAATCGTAACCATTTCGCCCATTTTCATCATGGTCTTGATGAGCTCACTGGCTTTAATTGCCATACGGTTAGCCAGTTCGCCAACAGTAATGGTTTCGCCAATTTTTACATCACGCTCGACCGGCTGCGCTGGCTTATTAAAGCCCTGTTGCAGTGATGAGCCACGACGAGCACCTTTACGACGCTTCTCGCGACGCGGCGTTTCATCACTTTCTTCATCTTTGCGACGACGTTTTTTGCCGCGCTTGCGACTTTTACGTTCTTCGTCGAAGTCCTGCGCGTCTTCAGCTTCCTGAGCTGTAGAAGACGTTGTAAAGTGCACGTCTTCCTGCTCTTGCTGCTTACGTTTCTGCTCTTCTTCTTCCCAGCGTTTTGCATTTTCTTCAGCTAGTTTGCGAGCTTCTTCCGCTTGCGCTTCCGCTTCTTTTTCCGCTTTTTTACGGGCTTCTTCTTCCTGTTGACGCTTCAGTTTTTCGGCTTCTGCTTTCGCTTTGTCTGCCGCTTCACGTTCTTCAGGTGTCATCGCTGCACGTTTCTCAGCTTCCGCTTTTTGACGTGCTTTCTCTTTTTCTTTACGCAGTTTCTCTTTCTCTGCTTTTTCTTTCTCAGCTTTTTCGCGCTCTACTTTAGCTTTCGCTTCAGCTTCTTTGCGCTGCTTCTCTTCTTCGCGTTTTTGCTCTTCTTCGCGAAGTTTAGCTTCTTCTGCTTCTTTTTCTTTGGCTAAGCGTTCTTGCTCTTCACGTTCCTGCTCTTCACTCGCCGAACGTTTGACATAAGTGCGTTTTTTGCGCACTTCTACCTGAACGGATTTAGAATCTCTTCCGCCGCCAACGCTTAACGTACTTTTCGTTTTACGTTTTAAAGTCATTTTGCTGGGTTCAGAGCTGCCGCCACCGCCATGCTGACGGTTCAAGTGAGCCAGTAATTTCTGTTTTTCATCTTCATTAACAGAATCACCCGCTTTCTTGGTCATGCCCGCTTCAGCGAACTGCTGAACCAGACGATCAACTGTTGTACCGACATCTTTGGCCAGCTTATCGAGCGTTACTTCTTCCATAGTCTGTTGTACCTCCGCTGATCGTTCTACTGTTCTTCATTGAACCAGCAAATATTGCGGGCTTTCATAATTAAATCGCCAGCCTGCTGTTCATTTAATTCTTCAATATCGGCTAAGTCGTCAACGCCCTGTTCCGCTAACTCTTCCAGACTGGTCACACCCTTGCTGGCTAACACATAGGCCAAGTGGCGATCCATTCCTTCAAGATTCAACAGCGTTTCATCTGGTTCAGCCGATTCCAGAGATTCTTCTGTAGCTAAAGCTTTGGTCGTTAAATAAGCACGCGCTCTGCTACGTAATTCTTCTACGATATCTTCGTCCATTCCTTCAATATCAAGGAACTCAGCAACTGGAACATAAGCCACTTCTTCTAACGAAGAAAAACCTTCGTCAACAAGCACGGTTGCAAAGTCTTCGTCAATATCTAAGGTTGAAACAAACAAATTCAATAAACGCTGAGCTTCTGCTTCGTTTTTCTCATTGAACTCGTCTTCTGTCATGACATTCAATGTCCAGCCAGTTAACTGACTTGCCAGGCGAACGTTCTGTCCACCTTTACCGATTGCCTGCGCCAGGTTATCAGCCGCTACGGCGATATCCATTGTGTGCGCGTCTTCGTCAACGACAATAGAAGCAACTTCTGCAGGAGCCATTGCGTTAATTACAAACTGTGCTGCGTTATCGTCCCAAAGCACGATATCCACACGCTCACCGCCCAACTCGCCGGAAACAGCCTGCACACGCGCACCGCGCATACCGACACAAGCGCCAACCGGATCGATGCGTTTATCATTGCTCTTCACTGCAATTTTAGCACGAGAACCCGGATCGCGGGCAGCGCCACGCAACTCAATCATTTCTTCGCCAATTTCCGGTACTTCGATACGGAAAAGTTCCAACAAGAAATTAGGGTTGGTTCTGCTCACGAATAACTGTGCACCACGAGCCTCGGGACGCACGTCATAAAGCAAGCCACGAATTCGGTCACCAGGACGTACCGACTCACGCGGTAACATTTCATCCCGGTAAATAATAGCTTCAGCGTTATTACCTAAGTCTAGGATAACGTGCTCACGGTTTGCTCGCTTAACGATACCGCTAACCATTTCGCCCACTTGATCGCGATATTCATCCACGACTTGTGCGCGCTCTGCTTCGCGTACTTTCTGTACAATAACCTGTTTAGCGGTTTGTGTCGTAATACGGTCAAACTGAATTGAGTCAATTTGCTCTTCTACGTAATCCCCGGCTTGAACCGATGGATCTTCATATTGCGCTGCTGACAAGCTAATTTCACGGTAAGGGTGTTCTAACCCTGTGTCCGTGTCTTCAACAACTAACCAACGGCGAAAGGTATCGAATTCGCCAGTATTGCGATCGATATCGATACGAACTTCAATATCACCGTCGTATTTTTTCTTGGTCGCATGAGCCAATGCTGACTCTAAAGCTTCAAATATTTTTTCGCGTGGTACCGCTTTTTCGTTTGAAACCGCTTCTGCGACTAACAGTATTTCTTTACTCATGAGTGCTGCCTCGCCAACGCAATCTTTTAATCAAATGTTGGAACCAGGTGAGCGTTTTTCACATCACGCATATTCACCTGAAGAGTATCGTTATCTACGGAAAGGGTCAGTTCTTCCCCCTCAACCGCTATCAATTTCGCTTTGAACTTCCTTTTGTTCTTCTGTGCCGCTACTAACTCAAAAGCAACGGTTTCATTCACGTAAGGCTGCATTTGTTCGGCATTAAAAAACGGTCTTTCCATTCCCGGAGAGGACACTTCCAGGTTATATTCAACGTTAATCGGGTCTTCTACATCTAATAGGGAACTGACCTGATAACTGACATCCGCACAGTTATCCACACTAATTCCTTCCGGATGATCAATGTACACTCGTAACGTCGAAAACTTACCGGCGCGGACAAACTCCACACCCCATAATTCGAAATCCAGAGCTTCTACTGCTGGCCGAATCATATCGGTTAACCGTTCTTGCAAATTTGCCAATTACTGCCTCCTGAAACAAAAAAAGGGCGCAAGCGCCCAGTGTTCTGGCTATCCTAAGATAGCTAAGGCCGCATAGCAAAAAGCCCCGAGCTGCTGCGGGGCTTTCTGAACACTGGACCCTTTGTCAGTTATTTTAGCAAAAGCGCCGACTAATGCGAAACGCTGCTACTAAAATTGGTTGCGGGGGCAGGATTTGAACCTACGACCTTCGGGTTATGAGCCCGACGAGCTACCAGACTGCTCCACCCCGCGTCCGAAACTTGTTGCACATTATACGTATTTTTCGTTTATTTTCAACCTCTGACGCAACAATCAGAGCGCTAATTTTGGTGCAGAAGGCGGGACTTGAACCCGCACGCCCGTAAGAGCACTACCCCCTCAAGGTAGCGTGTCTACCAATTCCACCACTTCTGCAAAATTTTTAGTCGATTGGCGGTACGTCAGATTCAGGATCTGATTCGTCTTCCGCTGGAGGCAACTGTTGTTCTTCTTCAGGTACTGACAAATCCGAGAAGTCTGTTGAGCTTTCGTCCGTAGAGGTCGATAAGTTACCCAACACCAAACTCAGGATAAAAAAGACTACCGCTAACCCTGCCGTAGCGCGTGTCAGAAAGTTTCCTGAACCTGAAGAGCCGAAAACAGTGTTCGATGCGCCTGCACCGAAAGATGCGCCCATACCCGCGCCTTTGCCTTGCTGTAGCATAATGAAGCCAATTAAGACTAAAGCAACAACGAGAAATGCAATCATTAAAATTTCGTACATAATTTTACCCTTGAGCAGCCTGGCAGATAGCAACAAAGTCTGATTCTTTCAAACTCGCCCCACCTATCAAACCACCATCAATGTCTTTTTGCGCAAATAATTCGGCAGCGTTATCAGCTTTAACTGAGCCACCGTACAATAACGGCATTTTCTCACCAATCGCGCCAAATTGCTCTACCAGTAACGTTCTTAGTTTTGCATGAACGTCCTGTGCTTGCTCCGGTGATGCTGTTTCTCCGGTACCGATTGCCCATACTGGCTCATAGGCCAAAACAACTTTCCCGGCTTTCTCTTTAGGAAGGTTTGCCAACGCAGCTTTCGCTTGTTCTGCTACAACCTTCCAGGTATTCCCCTCATCGCGCTGAGCTTTATTTTCACCAACACAAATAACTGCTGTCATACCTGCATTGACGGTCGCCAGTGCTTTCTCGTTTACCTTGTCGTCTGTTTCTGCAAACAATTGACGACGTTCTGAATGCCCGACGAGCACGTAGCTAACGCCAAACTCCTGCAGTTGAGTTGTCGAGGTTTCGCCTGTATAGGCTCCACTAGTATGTTCAGAAACATTCTGAGCACCTATGGCAATGTCATCATAATAACATTGACTTGCCAACTCACTGATAAGGGTAAACGGAGGACAGACTACTATCTTAACCTTCTGAAGCTGGCTAAGTTTCTCTCGCAACGCCATCGACATGGTTTTCGTTAGCTCGCGATTTCCGTTCATTTTCCAATTTGCAATCACTAGTGATGCATTAGGCATAGTTTGTCCTCTACTTCAGAGCGCGGGAATAGTAGCGAAACACTCGCCAACTTACAAGCGAGATTTTCATCGCTGCCCGCTAACTGTTTAATTTGTAGCCGCTTCAACTTCGTTCGCTATTTGCTGAGCAAAGGCTTTTACCTTGGCTTCGTTTTCGCCTTCAACCATTACCCGAATTAAAGGCTCAGTGCCCGACTTCCGTAAAAGTACCCGACCACTGCCCGACAGCGCTTTTTCAACTTCTCGTACCGCACTTTTAACATTCGCCGATTCTAAAGGCTGCTTATCGCTATCGAAGCGGACATTGATAAGAATTTGCGGCAACTTATGAAAATCGCAGCTTAATTTTTCCAGTGACTTTTGTTCCTGATACATAGCTGCCAGTACCTGCAGTCCGGCGACAATACCATCACCGGTAGTGTGGTGCTGACGGTTAATCACATGGCCCGAATTTTCACCGCCAAGGTACCAGTCTCGCTTAACCAGTTCTTCGATAACATAGCGATCACCGACTTTTGCCCGGACAAAGGGAATACGTCTTTTATCGAGTTCTTTTTCCAGGGCAAAGTTTGTCATTAGTGTGCCGACAACACCTCCTTGTAACTGCCCCTGATTCTGTGCAGTCACAGCCAGCATATAAAGGATTTCATCACCGTCAATTGGGCGACCATTCTCCGTCACCATCATGATCCTGTCACCATCACCGTCCAGAGCTATGCCTAAATCCGCTTTAGTCTCCAGTACCTTTTTCTGTAATGCCTCCAGGTGAGTTGCGCCGCATTCTTTATTGATGTTAAGGCCATTAGGCTGAGTACCAATTTCAGTCACTTCAGCACCAAGTTCACGAAGCACATTAGGCGCTATGTGATAGGTCGCACCATGCGCGCAATCGACGACAATGTGTAACCCTTCCAGAGTCATTTCGTTAGGGAAAACACTTTTACAGAACTCGATATAGCGACCAGCGGCATCATTTATCCGCTTAGCACGACCCAGCTCTTCTGAAATCACACAATCCATTGGCTCATCTAACAGACGTTCAATTTCCAGCTCTACGGCATCTGGAAGTTTGTGTCCGTTGTCAGCAAAAAACTTTATGCCGTTATCGTAATACGGATTATGCGATGCGCTAATAACAATACCGGCCGCGGCTCTGAATGTCCGTGTCAGATACGCAATGCCGGGAGTGGGCATAGGGCCTAAGAAATCCACACCGACACCGGCTGCAGCCAGTCCGGCCTCCAAAGCTGACTCCAGCATATAACCGGAAACCCGGGTATCTTTACCAACCAATACGCGGCTGGTACCTTTTGCAGCCAGCACTCGGCCAGCCGCCCAGCCAAGCTTTACGGCAAACTCAGGGGTTATCGGGAACTGCCCGACTCGTCCGCGCACGCCATCGGTGCCAAAATATTTACGCTCACTCAAAGGTGCTCTCCTTCTAAAGTTGCTGCAACCACTCTCATTGCATCAACTGTCTCCTTAACATCATGAACGCGAATTATACGTGCTCCTTTCATAGCTGCAATGGTTGCAGCCGCTAAACTGCCTGCTAATCTGTCTTTAACTTCACGTCCCGTAACGTGGCCAATCATGCTTTTTCGCGACATTCCGACTAACAAGGGTAACTGTAGTTCGTGAAACGCCTGTAGCCTTTGTAGCAACTGGTAATTATGTCGTTGAGACTTGCCGAACCCAAAACCAGGATCCAACCAAATTCGCTCTCTGCCAATACCTGCTTGCTCACAGGCAATAATACGCTCTTGTAAAAAAGCCTTAACGTCACAGACAACATCGTCGTAGTCTGGGTTGTGCTGCATGCTTCTAGGCTCTCCCTGCATATGCATTAAGCAAACTTTTGCAGAGGTTGATGCCAAAGCTTTCAGGGCGCCCTCTTCTCGTAATGCGTTTACGTCATTAATGATATTTGCACCGACCTTTATAGACTCAGTCATAACAACCGGTTTAGTGGTATCGACAGAAATTGATACATCAAAACGTTGTCGTACCGCTTCGACCAGAGGAATGACTCTATCGAGCTCTTCTTGTTCCAGGACAGCTAGTGAGCCGGGCCGAGTTGACTCCCCACCAATGTCTATCATATCAGCACCATCACTTATCAGCTGCGCCACGTGATCAATCGCATCATTTAAGCGATTGTATTCACCTCCGTCTGAAAATGAGTCCGGCGTAACATTAACAATACCCATAACTTGCAAAGGGTTGGGGTTTTTAGGCATAACTCGGCTCCGCTAATTGCTGTTTCTTATTCTTACAAAAAAGCCACCTCTCGGTGGCTTTTAAAAAGAGTCAACTTTAAGAAGTTGCATCCCCGGGCTTGTCGACATTGATGGGTCGTTCAGGACGCTCTTCGGTCTCATCTGCCTTGGCAGCACCGCCATCCGAACCATTACCACCACTGTCTCTGTCATCCCAGTCTTTCGGCTGACGAACATCTCGGCGATTCATCAAGTCATCAATTTGGTCGGCATCGATAGTTTCATACCGAACCAACGCATCTTTCATTGAATGAAGGATATCGACGTTCTCTTCCAACAGTTTTTTCGCCCGTTGATAGTTACGATCAATAACCGACTTCACTTCTTCGTCAATAGCCCGTGCAGTGTCATCAGACATATGCTTATGCTGAGTTACTGAACGCCCAAGGAAGACTTCATTTTCATCTTCAGCGTAAAGTAATGGTCCCATCTTTTCAGACAAGCCCCACTGAGTGACCATTTTTCGAGCAATTTCTGTTGCACGTTCAATGTCATTTGACGCGCCGGTAGTGACTTTCTCATCACCAAAGATAATTGCTTCGGCTAAACGACCACCAAACAAGCTAGAAATCATGCTTTCAAGATGTTGCTTGCTGTGGCTCACTCTATCCTGCTCAGGTAAGTACATAGTGACACCCAATGCACGACCGCGCGGAATAATCGATACCTTATAGACAGGGTCATGCTCTGGTACCAGACGACCCACAATAGCGTGACCAGCTTCATGATAAGCCGTCATGGCTTTCTCATCGTCCGTCATAACCATTGAGCGGCGCTCAGCACCCATCATGATTTTGTCTTTAGCTTTGTCAAACTCTTCCATTGAAACAACACGTCTGTCGCCACGCGCGGCAAACAATGCGGCTTCGTTGACTAAGTTCGCTAAATCGGCCCCGGAAAATCCTGGCGTCCCACGAGCAATCAACTCTGGCTTAACGTCGTCACCAAGAGGAACTTTGCGCATGTGCACTTTCAGAATTTGTTCACGACCGCGTACGTCTGGCAAACCAACAACAACCTGACGGTCAAAACGTCCCGGACGCAACAGTGCAGGGTCTAATACATCTGGACGGTTAGTTGCAGCGATAACAATAATGCCTTCGTTGCCTTCAAAGCCATCCATTTCAACCAGCATTTGGTTCAGTGTTTGTTCACGTTCATCGTGTCCACCACCAAGCCCGGCACCACGTTGGCGACCTACGGCGTCAAGTTCATCAATAAAGATGATACAAGGAGCCGACTTTTTAGCTTGTTCAAACATATCACGAACACGAGAAGCACCAACACCAACAAACATCTCAACGAAGTCAGAACCAGAGATACTAAAGAACGGCACTTTTGCTTCACCGGAAATGGCTTTAGCTAATAAAGTCTTACCCGTTCCCGGAGGACCAACCATAAGCACGCCTTTAGGAATTTTTCCGCCCAAACGCTGGAACTTAGAAGGGTCTTTCAGGTAATCAACTAATTCTGACACTTCTTCTTTAGCTTCATCGCAACCAGCAACATCTTTAAATGTTGTTTTTGATTGCTCTTCGTTCATGAGCTTCGCTTTACTCTTACCGAACGACATGGCGCCACGACCACCGCCGCCTTGCATTTGACGCATGAAGAATATCCATACACCAATAAGCAACAGCATTGGGAACCACGAGATAAAGATTGACGCAAGAATACTCTGCTCTTCAGGTGGGGTACCCTGAGTTTCTACATCGTTTGCCAACAAATCATCCAAAATTTTCGGGTCATACTGAGTTGGCACAACTGTTTTATAAGATTGACCATTGCGAGTCATACCTGAAATAGTGCGTCCATCATCACCAAATTCAGCACGACGGATATTGCCATTGTTAACCTGAGACACAAATTCATTGTATGTCATGGTCGCCGATGTCGTTCCGCTCGGACTGAAGCTCTGAAAAACGCTCATCAGTACGACGGCTATCACAAGCCACAAGATGAGATTCTTTGCCATATCGCTCAAAGCCTATTACCTCTATTAAAAATCAACTACCCAACAGGGTACTACAGTTTATAATCTGTCGCTACCAAGTAGACCTCTCTGGAACGTGCCCGGGAGGACTCTGGTTTTCTGGTTTTCACATTGTTAAATGCCGCACGCATGTCTTTTAGGAAAGGTTCAAAACCCTGTCCCTGAAACACCTTTACGACAAAACTCCCGCCAGGCTTTAAAACCTGGTGACACATATCCAGCGCCAGCTCTACTAAATACATAGAGCGAGCCTGATCTACCGTACCATTACCACTCATATTTGGTGCCATATCCGACAGCACAACATCAACATTTTTACCACCAATACGATCAAGCAATGCATTTAATACCGCTTCTTCCCTAAAGTCGCCCTGGAGGAAATCGACTCCGACGATTGGATCCATCGCCAAAATATCGCAGGCAATAACCTGACCATCTCCGTTAAAGTAGTCAGCTACGTACTCAGACCATCCTCCGGGAGCAGCACCTAAATCAACGACAGTTTGACCCTTTTTGATCAACTTATCTTTTTGCTGCATTTCCTCTAACTTAAAAACAGCACGAGAACGGAGTCCTTTCTTCTGTGCTTTTTGGACAAACTGATCGTCAAAATGTTCTTTCAGCCAGCGTTGACTGCTCACACTGCGTTTTTTTCCCATAATTTAACGAAGTTTCCTTAATTGTCTGGCCTGAATACCTGATCTGGCGTTACAATGTTAAAAAATCAAGCTCTAAAACGGATATTATCGAATGTCATTAAGTAATAAGCAAAAACAACATTTAAAAGGTCTGGCACACCCGTTAAAGCCAGTCGTACTGCTTGGGGCTAACGGCCTGACTGAAGGTGTTCTTGCAGAAATTGAGCAGGCACTTGATCACCACGAACTGATTAAAGTAAAAGTTCCGGAAGAAGACCGTGAGCTCAGAAAACAAATTATGGCCACTATTGTACACGAAACCGGTGCTTCTGAAGTGCAAATTATCGGTAAAACGCAGGTGATATACCGACCAGCCGAAGAGCCTAAAATTCGCCTTCCCCGCGGCTAATCTCTTTTGCTCGCAGGCGTTAGCGACAATGCTTTAGCGACCAGCTCCAACGCCTGCGACTTTTCCATCCACTTGTCTTTAGTCGAAAAGTAGACATCCAGCATCACTTCCAGGCATTGTTCGTCGCTTTCCAGGTTGTAGGCTTTTAGGAAAGGCTCTATTTTTCGATGGGCTTTTAGAAATTCAAGTCGACGTTTACGCTCTTCTTCTGCAACACTGCTTTTCACATAATCTGGCTGAGTATAGGAATAGGTTGGTTCGTGCAAAGTATAGCCCGGTGCGAAAAACCAATTTAAAGAGATTCGTTCCTGCAGTAACTTTCGAATAATCTCAGCAAAGGGTATTCTGTTGCTGCGCTTCCTATTGGCATAGTCGTTAGGCTTTTTTCCTAGCCACAGAGAAACGTCTTTATAGGTTCCTTTCTGCGAAACCAGCTTTAAACGTTCAAAGCATTCCGTAACCGTTAATTCATCAAGTGGTGTGTATTGAGGTGTTTGAGATGTTGGTGACGTTTCCTTGTCCATTGCAGTTCTTCTTTTGTTGATTTAATGTTAAAAATCCAGTTGAACTGCGAACTATACAATAACAAGTACAAAAAACAAACGACTCGACGTATAAAAACAAAAAGGCTGGTAAACTTTCGTTTCCAGCCTTTTTATTACGAGTTTTAGTATTACTTATATTCTACAGCAACCACTTCGTACTCAACTTCACCATTGGGTGTAGTTACTGTTGCAATTTCGTCAATTTCTTTACCAATTAATGCGCGAGCTATTGGCGAGTTCACAGAAATTAAATTTGATTTAATATCAGCTTCATCGTCACCCACGATCTTATAGGTCACTTCTTCGTCCGTTTTTGTATTGTAAACGGTGACCGTTGAACCAAAAATAACTTTTCCGTTATTGGGTACTTTAGTGACATCAATAATTTGTGCATTGGAAAGTTTTGATTCAATTTCCTGAATACGGCCTTCACAAAAACCTTGCTGCTCACGCGCCGCGTGATATTCAGCGTTCTCTTTTAAATCTCCGTGCTCGCGTGCATCAGCTATAGCTTCAACAATACGTGGGCGCTCTACCGTTTTTAAACGCTTGAGCTCATCACGTAACAATTGCGCGCCATGTTCCGTCATTGGAATCTGGTTCATATTAACGACACCCTTTTATGTAATTCTTGTACCGAACTGACTCGAGCTCGATCATCCGCTGTATTTGCTTTAACTGTCGCAAATGCAGCATTCAACGTTGTAGTATAAATCACTTTATTCAACAGTGCTTCACGACGAATATAAACAGAGTCTTCTATCGCACGACGCCCTTCTACCGTATTGATAATATAACTATATTCACCATTTTTTATGGCATCAACGATATTTGGTCGCCCTTCCTGCAGTTTATTAACGATACTGCAGTCTATACCTTCTTCACCAAGCATTTTCGCCGTACCTCGCGTCGCTTCCAGGCTAAAGCCTAAAGCTAATAAACCACGAGCCAGGTCCATTAAACGTTGCTTATCACTGTCTTTTACTGAAATCAGAGCTTTCCCTTTTTTCGCTAATGCTTCACCCGCGCCAAGGTTCGCTTTGGCATAGGCTTCTTCAAAGCTTTCACCTACACCCATAACCTCACCGGTTGAACGCATCTCCGGGCCACGGATTGGATCCACACCCTGAAACTTAGCAAAAGGAATAACCACTTCTTTCACCGAATAATATGGCGGAATAATTTCTTTCACATAGCCCTGCTGCTGCAGTGACTGACCCACCATAACCCGCGCGGCGACTTTCGCTAATGGAACGCCTGTTGCCTTAGAAACAAAAGGTACGGTACGTGCCGCTCTTGGGTTTACTTCAATAAGGTAAATTTCTTCATCTTTTACAGCAAACTGAGCATTCATCAAACCATTTACGTTCAGCTCAAAAGCTAACTTGCGCATTTGTTCGCGCAGTTGTGCCTGAATGATATCGCTTAAAGAATAAGGTGGTAATGAGCAAGCCGAGTCGCCTGAGTGAACCCCTGCCTCTTCAATATGCTGCATGATACCGCCAATGAGCACATCCTTACCGTCACAAATAGCATCGACATCCACTTCAACCGCATTATCAAGGAAACGGTCCAGCAGTACCGGTGCATCGTTAGATACTTTGACCGCATCGGTCAAATAACGTTGCAAGTCGGCTTCATCATAAACAATTTCCATAGCCCGGCCACCCAATACGTAGGATGGGCGCACAACCAACGGATAACCAATACGCTTAGCTTCCGTTAATGCCTCGTTAAACCCGGTTACCGTTGAGTTTTCCGGTTGTTTTAAGCCAAGGCGACGTACTGCGGTCTGGAATCTAGAGCGATCTTCTGCTCGGTCGATAGCATCGGGTGATGTACCAATAATCGGAACGCCATTTGCCTCAAGTTCACGAGCTAATTTCAATGGTGTCTGGCCACCGTACTGAACAATAACCCCTTTAGGCTTCTCAATGCGTACAATTTCCAGTACGTCTTCAAGAGTAATCGGCTCAAAGTAAAGGCGATCAGAGGTGTCATAATCCGTTGAAACGGTTTCCGGGTTACAGTTCACCATAATGGTTTCATAACCATCTTCGCGTAAAGCCAGTGAGGCATGCACACAGCAATAATCGAACTCTATACCCTGCCCTATGCGGTTAGGCCCACCGCCAATAACCATTATCTTGTCTTTATCCGACGGTGCCGATTCGCACTCTTCATCGTAACTTGAGTACATATAAGCAGTACCCGAAGCAAACTCCGCCGCACAGGTATCAACTCGTTTATAAACGGGATGAATTTTAAACTTGTGACGCTTTTTACGAACTTCTGCTTCGCTGACGTGTAAAACATCAGCAATTCGTGAGTCGGCGAAGCCGCGCCGCTTCAGTACCGTCATAACCTCAGAGGTCAGTCCGGCCAAGCCAAGCTCATCAACTTCTTTTTCAAGGTTAACCAGCTCTTCAATTTGAATCAGGTACCACTCATCAATTCGTGTCAGCTCAAACACTTCTCGAACGGTCATGCCCAAGCGGAATGCATCGGCGATATACCAAATTCTTTCAGCGCCTGGCTCTTTAAGCTCACGGATAACTTTAGAACGAGCGTCTTTTGAATCAATCTCAACAATGGGATCAAAACCCGAAGCACCAAGTTCTAAACCTCTTAGAGCCTTTTGCATTGACTCCTGGAAGTTACGCCCAATAGCCATAACTTCACCAACCGACTTCATTTGCGTGGTCAGGCGGTCATTACAGTTAGCAAATTTTTCAAAGTTGAAACGTGGGATTTTTGTCACAACGTAGTCAAGTGCAGGCTCAAATGAAGCGGGCGTTCTGCCGCCTGTTATTTCATTTTCAAGCTCATCCAGGGTGTAACCAACGGCGAGTTTGGCAGCAACTTTAGCAATTGGGAAGCCTGTAGCTTTTGAAGCCAGTGCAGAAGAACGCGATACCCTGGGGTTCATTTCAATGATAACCATACGACCGGTATCAGGGTTAACACCAAACTGTACGTTTGAACCACCAGTTTCCACACCAATTTCGCGCAATACCGCCATGGCAGCGTCACGCATAATTTGGAACTCTTTGTCTGTCAACGTCTGGGCAGGCGCAACCGTAATTGAGTCACCGGTGTGAATGCCCATAGGGTCAAAGTTTTCAATAGTACAAACAATGATGCAGTTGTCGCTTTTGTCGCGCACAACTTCCATTTCGTACTCTTTCCAGCCCAGTAACGATTCGTCAATTAACAACTCATTAGTTGGCGATAAGTCCAGACCACGACGACATATTTCTTCAAATTCTTCGCGGTTATAAGCAATACCGCCGCCGCTACCACCCATAGTGAAAGACGGACGAATAATACAAGGGAAACCCAATCGGCTAAGTACATCGAAGGCTTCATCTAAGCTGTGTGCCATTTCAGCGTTAGGTGTCTCAAGTCCAATTGCTTTCATCGCTTTGTCAAAGCGGTCACGGTTCTCGGCTTTATCAATAGCGTCTGCATTGGCGCCAATCATTTCCACTTTATAACGTTCAAGTACACCGTGTCGGTCAAGATCCAAAGCGCAATTCAAAGCCGTTTGCCCACCCATGGTCGGTAAAACAGCATCAGGACGTTCACGCTCTATAATCTTCTCGACCACTTCCCAGTGAATGGGCTCAATATAAGTGGCATCGGCCATTTCCGGATCGGTCATAATGGTAGCGGGGTTAGAGTTAACCAGAATTACCCGGTAACCTTCTTCGCGCAGCGCTTTACACGCTTGAGCTCCAGAGTAATCAAACTCACACGCCTGGCCAATAACAATCGGGCCTGCGCCCAGAATCAGAATACTTTTAATGTCGGTACGTTTTGGCATAAAGTCGCTCTATCTGTCCTTTCGCTACGGATGACGGTATCGAATATCATTCGACGAATCAGGCGTTGGCCTGCATCAATTCAATAAAGTGGTCAAACAGTTCACTGGCATCATGTGGACCAGGGCTTGCTTCCGGGTGCCCCTGGAAACTAAACGCAGGTTTATCTTTACGATGAATCCCCTGCAGTGTTCCGTCAAACAACGACACGTGAGTCACTTCCAGGTTGTTTGGTAACTGTTTTTCATCCACCGCAAAGCCATGGTTCTGACTGGTGATCATAACCCGCTTCGTTTTCAAATCTTGTACGGGATGGTTCGCACCATGGTGGCCGAACTTCATTTTCATTGAACTCGCACCACTGGCGATGGCCAGCAATTGATGTCCAAGACAAATACCAAATATTGGAATGTCCTTATCCAGTAAGGTCTTGATTGCTGTAATAGCGTAGTCACAAGGCTCTGGGTCGCCAGGCCCGTTCGACAAGAAAATACCGTCCGGGTTTAGCTTTAAAACTTCTTCAGCCGAGGTCTGTGCCGGTACAACGGTAATTTTACAGTTTCTGTCTGCCAGCAAGCGTAAAATGTTGTGCTTACACCCATAATCGTATGCAACCACATGGTACTGACTCTGTTCAGGCTTGGTGTGCCCTTCGCCCAACTGCCAACTACCACCAGACCAGTCATAAGCTTTGTCACAGCAAACTTCTTTGGCAAGGTCCATGCCTTTTAATCCGGGAAACTTCTGCGCTAATTCCTGCGCTTTGTTTTCATCCAGTTCACCAACCATGATGCAGCCATTTTGAGCACCTTTCTCGCGCAATATGCGAGTTAAACGGCGCGTATCAATGTCCGCAATGCCTACCACATTATGACGTTGCAAATAGGCACTCAAGGTTTCCTCACTACGGAAGTTACTGGCTTTCATTGCCAAGTCTCTAATGATAAGACCTTTGGCCCAAACCTTGTCAGACTCTTCATCTTCTGAGTTGGTGCCGGTATTGCCAATATGGGGATAAGTTAGAGTAACGATTTGTTCGGTATAAGATGGGTCGGTAAGAATTTCCTGGTAGCCTGTCATGGCCGTGTTAAAGACCACTTCGCCGACTGCGGAGCCTTCGGCTCCAATAGCGGTCCCGCGAAACACGGTCCCATCAGCAAGCACCAGAATCGCTCGTTTAGCGGATTGACTCGCTAGAATACTCAAGGGCAACCTCCGTACATAAAAAAACGGGTGAATCAATAATTTGACTTCCCCGTTTTGCGTCCTGAACCGCGCATTTTGCCAAATCACGCCAGCCTTCGGACTGATTCAGGCAAATTGCACTTATTCTACGAAATTTTACGAAAATCGTCCAGCAGTATTTATCGCTGAAGTAAGCGTTGCAGGATATCCTGCAAGTTAAGTGTGTCTTGCAGACTGAATAACCCAGGAGCTTGCTCTTTAAGCCATTTAGCAGCCCTTATAGCGCCCTCCGCAAAAATCTTACGATTACTGACTCTGTGACCAATTTCTACGCGTTCGCCGTCAACAGCCAGAGTCACCTGATGTTCGCCCACAATATCCGCCGCCCGCATTACTGAAAAGCCTATCCCCTTTTCACTACGCACACCATCAGCCCGGACACCATCATTTACTTCCTGCCAACTTTGCTCCCGGCCTTTTGCTGCGGCTTGTCCCAAAGTAATCGCCGTCCCCGACGGGCCATCTTTTTTATGACGATGGTGTGCTTCAAAAATTTCGATGTCTGCATCGGGTAACGCGGCGCTGCTGAGCCCCACCAGCTGCTCAAGTAACGCTATGCCTATGCTGGTATTACTGGCATATAATACAGGCACTGCTTTCGCCGTTTGCGCCAGGCGTTCTTTCTGTTCGTCGTTCAAACCTGTGGTGCAAACGACTATAGGCAGTTGATACTGTTCAGCAAGCTTCAGGTTCTCAATTAATGCTTCAGGTAATGAAAAATCAATCAGGACGTCGATTCGGTCAGGTTGCAACTCCTCAGCACTGATAAAGTGAATGGGTTCATTTTCCGTCGCACTTTTTCCGTAACTTGAGCTGTTTTTCCGGACTATCGCCGCGGCTAACTTGGCATCACTGTCAGTTGTTAATGCCTGAATGACAGCAGTCCCCATTCGGCCGGAAGCTCCGAGCACGCCCACATTGATCATTATTTTGACTCCGTTGCTAAAGGGGCCTGATCCTGCAACAGGTTCTCACTGCGTGCAACAACTCTGGAAACCATCATATCGCCGGTCACATTCGTCAGTGTCCTGGCCATATCGATTATTCGGTCAATAGCTGCGATAAAAGCAATACCTTCTAAAGGTAAGCCAATAACATTCAGCGTTACGGTCAGCATCACTAAAGCGGTGCCTGGTACGCCCGCAGTTCCTACTGACGCTAAAGTTGCCGTCAACATGATCAAGCCATAGTCCATCCACTCTAATGGTATTCCGTACAGCTGCGCAATAAAAATAGACGCAACGGCCGGATAAATACCACCGCAACCATCCATATTAATCGTTGCACCCAGCGGTAACACAAAGCTGGCATAGTCTTTAGAAACGCCCAACCTTTCGGTAACGGCCCGGTGCGCGGCAGGTAATGAGCCAAACGAACTGCAGGTAGTAAAGGCGACAATCTGTGCATCGAATATCGCTTTGAAAAACTGCCAGGGGCTCATTCCCCCAGCGGTGCGGATCAGACCACCATAAACAACAATAATATGAATAAGACAGGCCAAATAAATAACCCCGACAAACTTAGCCAGCGGCAGTAAAGTACTAAAACCATACTCACCGATAACCCAGGACATTAATCCAAGTACGCCTATTGGAGTCAATTGTAAGACCATGCGAGTAATTTCATACATCACCTCTGCGCCAGACTTAATGGTCTTGCGCAAAGGCTCGCCCCGTTCTTTTAAACGCTGAATAGCAATACCGACCAATGCAGCAAATACTACAATTTGCAGAACGTTGCCTTCAGTCAGAGCGGCAAAAGGATTACTGGGCACAAAATTGAGGAATACCTGAGCAACACTCGGAATTTGTTTTTCTGCCTGCTCAGTGGCAGTCAGCGTCGTTGCCGGGCTCATATCAATTAAACTTGCCAGGGTTAAACCGATAGCGCTGGCTATAACCGCGGTAACCATAAACAAGCCAACGGTTTTGGCTCCCAGTCGTCCAAGCTTTTTGCCGTCATTAAGATCAGTTATTGCACTAACGATTGCACAGAAAATAAGTGGCGCAACGAGCATCTTAATAGCTTTTATAAACAGGTCGCCAAGTGGTTTTAGTGCTACACCCACCTCAGGTGCCAACCCGCCTATCAACATGCCTAAGACAAAAGCGCCTAAAACGCGTTGCCAAAATGGAATTGCAAACCAAGCTTTAAACATAAAACCCCAGCAGCTTTAAAAAATGTCTGCTAGGGTAAATCGTTCATAGAAGTAACAAAAAGAACAAATTGGACTAGGTTATAACTTTTCGGGAGGTTAAGGGGAAACCTGCGAATCCCCTTAATGATTTCAGTCTTCGCTGTCTACAGAAGCCGGACGTACACAAGCGGGTTTGTTTCCTGCAGCACGAGCCGCTTCATACCTTTCCTGTAAAGAAGGAATTAAAGCTTCCAGATCTTTAATTCGGGTTTGCGGGTTCGGGTGCGTCGATAACAACTCAGGGGGAGACTCACCACCTGATGCTGCTTGCATATTGCGCCACAACTCAGGAGCCTGATCCAGTTTAAAGCCGGCGTCTGCCATATATTCCATACCTAATTCGTCTGACTCAGATTCATGAGTACGCGAATAAGGCAACAGGATACCGACCTGAGCACCAACACCTAAAGCAGCCATCAATAAACCCGCTTCATTGCTATCAAGCTGCGTACTGGCAAGTATGCCCCCCAGTTGCAGCCCAAGCCCAACCATCATGTTGCTGGAAATCCGCTCATTACTGTGTTCAGCAATAACGTGACCAATTTCATGACCAATAACGGCGGCTAGTTGATGCTGATTTTCGGCAACTTCGATCAAACCGTCATAAACACCAATATAGCCACCCGGCAGAGCAAAGGCATTCACCGTTGGTTCCGCAAACACAGTGACCTGCCAATCCATTTGGCTGTAATCACCGGGCAAGTTTTCAATTAACGCATCACTGATGCAACGAACATAAGCGTTGACTTCAGCATCCTCGTTAATCTTTTCCTCTTCCCGCATTTCCTTATAAGAGGCAGCCCCCATTTTGTTCAGTTCACTGTTAGAATAAAGCTGTAACTGAGAACGTCCCGTTGGAGATTCTGCACAACTCGCCAGTAAAACTAACGTACAAGCACTTAACGTTGTGGTTTTCCAATTCATTGACTGCCTCCGGTCTTTTTATGTCATGCACTTATATAGTGATAGACAATCTAACTGCGTAAGTCATCAAAAAATTGTTTTACGCCGTCAAAAAAGCCTTTTTCTTTGGGTCGGAATTTTGCGGCTTCATCACCCGTTCCCATTGAATCTTCAAGCTCTTGAAGCATATCACGCTGCTTGGACGACAAATTAACAGGCGTTTCAATCACAACTTTGCAGATTAAATCGCCTACTGCACCTGTGCGCACAGACTTAACGCCTTTACCGCGCAATCTGAAATGCTTGCCTGTCTGCGTTTCTTTCGGAACCTTAAGCTTCACTTTGCCATCAAGCGTCGGCACTTCGATATCACCGCCAAGAGCAGCTTTAGTGAAACTGACCGGCACCTCACAGAATAAGTTATTGCCATCACGAGCGAAGATAGGATGTTCACGAACATGAACCTGAACATATAAATCACCGGCAGGCGCTCCATGTTCACCCGCTTCACCTTCATTGGCTAAACGAATGCGGTCACCGGTATCGACACCCGATGGGATCTTAACCGATAAGGTTTTGGTTTCTTCCTTACGGCCCTGACCATGACAAGTACGGCAAGGATCACTGATAATCGTGCCTTTACCCCGACACTGCGGACAGGTTTGCTGTACAGCGAAAAAGCCTTGGCGCATTTGAATTTGACCGGCACCATGACAATGTCCACAAGTCTGCGGTTTACTGCCTTTTTTAGCACCGCTGCCGCCACAGTCACCACATTCAACCAGCGTTGGAATCTCCAGCTCGACAGTCTTACCGCGAACCGCTTCTTCCAGCGACATATCCAGGTTGTAACGTAAGTCTGCTCCACGCTGAGCGCGTGCCTGCTGGCGTCTGCCACCACCAAAAATATCACCAAATACATCGCCAAAGATATCAGCAAAATCAGCACCACCGCCGAATCCACCTGCACCATGGCCACCGCCGCCCTGACGTGCTTGTTCGAAGGCTTCGTGCCCATATTGATCATACATCTGACGTTTTTGAGGATCGGAAAGGACTTCGTACGCCTGTTTAATTTCCTTAAACTTTATTTCCATCTCTTTATCACCCTTAGTTCTGTCGGGGTGATACTTCATCGCCATACGTTTGTAGGCTTTTTTAATGTCACGTTCGTTAGCGTCTTTTGATACGCCCAGAACCTGATAAAAATCTTGCGTCGCCATAATTCTTCGTCTTCTATCTATGCTGGTATGTCAGCCTGATACAAATACACGGGTATTACCTTGCGGCAACACCCGTGTGCTTTTGCGAAGTTGCCTTAATGCTTACTTCTTATCGTCGTCTTTAACTTCTTCAAATTCAGCATCAACGACATCGTCATCGGCTTTGGAAGATTGCTGTTCGCCGCCAGCCGCACTTTCAGCTCCTTGCTGAGCTTGCTGCTGTTGAGCCGCTTCCATCAGCTTCTGCGACGCTTCCATCAGCGCTTGAGATTTTGCATCAATGGCTTCTTTATCACCATCTTTAGAGGCTTGCTCAAGTTCTTCACAAGCTTTCTCAATCGCATCTTTGTCTTCCTGAGACAAGGCATCGCCAACTTCTTTCAGCTGGTTACGGGTTGCGTGAACCAAACCATCGGCCTGGTTACGTGCCTGAACCATTTCTTCAAATTTCTTATCTTCCTCAGCGTGAGCCTCGGCATCTTTAACCATTTTATCGACTTCAGACTCATCCAGACCAGAAGATGCTTTGATCGTAATCTTCTGCTCTTTACCTGTGTCTTTATCTTTGGCTGATACGTGCAGAATACCGTCCGCATCAATGTCAAAAGTGACTTCGATTTGTGGTACACCACGAGCTGCTGCACGAATGCCTTCCAGGTTAAACTGACCCAGAGATTTGTTATCCCCTGCGCGTTTACGTTCACCCTGTATAACATGGATGGTTACTGCAGACTGATTGTCTTCAGCCGTTGAGAAGGTTTGCGATTCTTTGGTTGGAATCGTGGTGTTCTTCTCAATCAGTTTCGTCATTACGCCGCCCATGGTTTCAATACCCAGCGACAGAGGACATACGTCTAACAGCAGCACGTCTTTAACGTCGCCCTGCAGTACACCCGCCTGAACCGCAGCACCAACGGCAACCGCTTCATCAGGGTTCACGTCGCGGCGGGGCTCTTTACCAAAGAAGTCCGTTACTGCAGCCTGTACTTTCGGCATACGAGTCTGACCACCGACCATGATGATATCTTCAATATCACTCACTGAAAGGTCCGCATCCGCTAGTGCCTGCTTCAATGGCTCAAGCGACTTCTTAATTAAGTCTTCAACCAGTGACTCCAGTTTTGCACGAGTCACTTTAATAGCCATGTGCTTAGGACCGGTGTTGTCTGCCGTAATATAAGGCAGGTTAACTTCGGTCTGCTGCGCAGATGACAATTCAATCTTCGCTTTCTCTGCCGCTTCTTTTAAGCGCTGCATAGCCAGCGGATCTTTACGCAGGTCAATGCCCTGGTCTTTTTCGAACTGCTCAACTAAGTAGTTGATTAAGCGGTTATCGAAATCTTCACCACCTAAATGCGTGTCACCATTAGTCGCCAGTACTTCAAACGTGTGTTCGCCTTCTACTTCATCAATTTCGATGATTGAGATATCGAACGTACCACCGCCTAAGTCATACACAGCAATTACATTGTCGCCGGACTTCTTGTCCATACCGTACGCCAATGCAGCCGCTGTTGGCTCGTTAATAATGCGTTTTACGTTAAGTCCTGCGATTTTACCCGCGTCTTTGGTTGCCTGACGCTGAGCATCGTTGAAGTACGCAGGTACAGTAATTACCGCATCAGTTACCGACTCACCCAAAAACTCTTCGGCGGTCTTCTTCATTTTCTTCAAAACTTCAGCAGAAATCTGTGGTGGTGCTTTCTTATCACCATCAATTTCTACCCATGCATCGCCATTGTCTGCCTTAACAATTTTGTAAGGCATGATACCGATGTCGCGTTGTACTTCTTCGTCTTGAAAGCGACGGCCTATTAAGCGCTTAATCGCAAACAAGGTTTTGTTTGGGTTGGTTACTGCCTGACGTTTCGCCGGTGAACCTACCAAAATTTCGCCATCGTCAGTGAATGCAACTACTGACGGGGTTGTACGGTCGCCTTCGCCGTTTTCAATTACGCGAGCTTTGCCACCATCCAGTACAGCAACACAAGAGTTTGTTGTACCTAAATCAATACCAATCGTTTTACCCATGATTCGTCTCCAACTTCTAATTCATGTAATTTGTTTCGATACCCTTTATCTGGGGTGCCCATGTCTGAATTTCAATACCCAACAAGGGGATAATTTTCAATTTTGTTACGCTTTAGTGTCGACACCAGAGCTCGAGTTACGCGCAACCATCACCATCGCTGGGCGCAACAAGCGTCCATTCAGCTCGTAGCCTTTTTGCATAACTGCCATAATCGTGTTGTTAGGGTGTTCCTCCGACTCCTGCATCGACATAGCCTGATGCTGATCGGGATTAAAGGCTTCGCCTTCTTCACCTATGGCTTTAACGCCGAATTTTTCAAGCGTTGAAGTTAAGCTTTTGTAGGTCAGCTCTATACCTTCCACAAAATTTTTGTTCGCTTCGTCTTCTTTATCAGCCAGCTGTAAAGCACGCTCTAAGTTATCTACCGAAGTCAGTATCTCGTTAGCGAACTTTTCCAGCGCGAACTTATGTGCCTTTTCAACATCCTGACTAGCTCGGCGACGAACATTTTCCATTTCAGCCTGTGTGCGAAGCACCGAGTCACGCTGATCATTCACTTTTGCTTCAGCTTTACTCAGCGCAAGCTCTAGCTCAGCAATGCGATCGGTTTGCTCAGACGACTGACCTGCTGTTTCAGCCTCATCAGCAGTTACATCCTGCTGCAACGCATCTTCCGCCGCTTGCGCGGCTTCCTGCTCAGCTTTCTGCTGCTCTACTGTCGGTTCGTTAGCCGCTTCAGCTTTTTGTTTAGAATCGTTTTTGTCGGTCATAAGTGACTCTCTTTAACCAGTTTTAAATTAAGGTTGCCAAGTTAATGGGGGCAAGTTTTTTTCTTTCAAGGGGATTTCTCTCACTTGATAAATTTTCTTGCTCATCGTAGCGTAACCACAAGACCGCATAAGGATCCTGTGAATGAGTGCTTTTAAAAAAATTGGATTGCTTGGAAAAGCCAATGATCGTGGTACCCAGTTAACCTTAGAAACAATTACTACCGCTTTAATCCATCGCGGATTCAGTCTATGCCTGGAAACCCGCACGGCCGAACAGCTGGCCTTACCAGAGCAAGTTGAAACACTCAGTCTTCAGGACTTAGGGGAATGGGCGGAAATTGCCATTGTCGTTGGCGGCGACGGCAATATGCTGGGGGCTGCCAGAGCCTTGTGCGAACATAACGTTGGTGTCATCGGTGTTAACCGGGGCAATTTAGGTTTTCTGACCGATTTGGATCCAGATGAAGTTATGACTCCCCTACTTGCCGTTTTAAACGGGGACTACCACGTTGAAGAGCGCTTTCTGCTCTCAGCGGAAGTCATTAGTAATGGAGAGTCATCCGGCACCGGTCGTGCAATTAATGAAATAGTACTGCACTCAGACAAAGTCGCTCACATGATAGAGTTCGAACTTTATGTCGATGATCACTTTGTCTTCAGCCAACGCTCAGATGGATTAATTTGCGCAACACCAACAGGTTCTACCGCTTATTCACTCTCCGGTGGTGGCCCCATTTTACACCCCGGCCTTGACGCCATGACGCTGGTACCAATGTTCCCGCACACCTTAAGTAGTCGACCAATCGTTGTTGACGGCAACAGTGAAGTCCGTCTTAAAGCCGCTTATGATAACGACTTACTTCAGATCAGTTGCGATGGTCACGCCCGAATGACGGTGCATCCCGGTGATGATGTCATTATTAAAAAATACGCTAAAACTTTAAGAATGATTCATCCGATAGACCACAATTATTACCATGTATTGCGTAACAAGCTGGGCTGGGGTAGCCGGCTTTTTTAATTCGCAAACTTGCATTTTTCAAAGACTACTGTATAAATACTGTATAACCTGTACATATCAACAGTATTGGAGCGAAGGCTATGTTATCGCAATTAACTGTTCGCAACTTTGCCGTCGTTAAGTCTTTAGACATTGAATTTCATAACGGCATGACTGCCATCACCGGCGAAACGGGTGCCGGTAAATCAATAGCTTTAGATGCGCTAAGCCTATGTCTGGGCAGTAGAGCCGACGCAAACTGGGTCCGCCCGGGGCAAGAGAAAGCGGAAATCTCTGCCGTTTTTACACTTGAAGCCGACAGCCCCGCATACCAATGGTTAATAAGCAACGAATTTGAAGCCGACGAAGACTGCGTATTACGCCGGGTTATTCAGCGCGATGGCCGCTCTAAAGCCTGGATAAACGGAACTCCTGTTCCTTTGAGTCAACAAAAATCTCTGGCTCCCTTGTTGGTAAACATTCACGGGCAGCACGAACACCAGCTGCTACTAAAAGAAGATCACCAGTTAAGTCTGTTGGACAGTTATGCTCGTCATCAGCATTTTCTGGATAAAGTCCAGGAAGATTATCGAAATTGGGCTTCTGTCGAAAAACAGTATCAACATTATCAGCAACAAAAAGAAGAACTGGAAGCTCAGCGTCAGCTTCTTGAGTATCAAGTCAATGAATTAAATGAGTTTGCCCTAACTGATGGTGAGTTTGAGGAACTGGATCAAAAACACAAGCGTTTGAGCAACAGTAAGGTTTTGCTTGAGGTTGGCGTATTTGCTTTAAACGCACTTTATGAAGGCGAACATAATAATGCAGCCGGCTTAGTTCAGTCAGCAAGCCAAAGGCTTGAGGAAGCTGCAGAAATGGATACAGCTCTCACCCCCATTAATCAGTTACTGCAACAGGCCAAAGTACATATTGAAGAAGCGGCTCTGGAGTTAAGGCAATATCAGGATGACCTGGAGCTGGACCCCGGTGAGCTCCAAGTAGTTGAAGAACGTTTAAGTACCGCTATTAACCTTGCTAAAAAACATCAAATACCCGGTGCAGAGTTAAGTCAGCAGCACAAAAAACTTATCGCTGAATTAAATAGTCTGGAGCAAGCCGGCGAGCACGCAGAGCAACTTGATGAAGAAAGACAGCAGGCCCGTAAAACCTATCGGGATAGCGCGCAAAAGCTCTCCAATAGTCGCGAACAGGCGGCAAAAGAATTAAGCCAGAAAATCAGCCAGTCTATGCATGAACTTAATATGCCACACGGGCGTTTCGTCATTCAGGTAGAGCATGATGCCAGCGCACGGGCGACTCGCTTAGGTACAGATCAAGTCGACTTTCTCGTAACAACGAACCCTGGGCAACCAATACAATCATTGAATAAAGTCGCCTCTGGTGGTGAACTTTCAAGAATAAGCCTTGCCATACAGGTCATGACGGCGACTCAGAAGACGGTACCCACCATGATGTTTGATGAAGTTGATGTTGGTGTCAGCGGGCCTACAGCAGCTATCGTCGGCTCTATGCTTCAAAAGCTGGGGAAAACGTCACAAGTTATTTGTGTCACTCATTTACCTCAGGTTGCTGCAAAAGCTCACCACCAGCTACAGGTGAGTAAGACAACAGATGGTGCGGAGACAGAGACGGCGGTTACAGCATTATCAAATGAGCAGCGAGTTATTGAATTGGCACGGCTACTCGGTGGCGACAAAGTGACTGACATGGCAAAAGCGAATGCTAAAGAGTTACTCGCCAGTTAAATTCGTTCTATGCTGGCGTTCGATGAAGTCATTGTTTATCATCAACGCCAATACAATCAATTATGATTAATTTTAATAGGTATTTCATGTCAAGATTTGTAGTTTTGCTGGTTGCCATTATTGGCTTAAGTGGCTGTTCGTTGCTCGATAAAATGGTATATCGTATTGATATTCCCCAGGGAAATTATCTGGAGCAAGAAGATGTCGATAAATTACGCGTAGGAATGACCGAAGAACAAGTTATTTTCGTATTAGGAAACCCGGTTGCTGAGAACAGTTTTGATTCTGACCGTTGGGTATATCTCTACAATATGGATCCAAATTCTGGCAAAGATTTCCGCAAAAAATTGGTATTAACCTTTAACAACAAGCAGCTGCAGGATTTTAAAGGTGATTTTGATAAACCAGAAAACTTTGAGCAGCCACTGGATCAATAACTCGATTTAGAATTCATATCAGGGAGAATTATGGCGAACTCTTCACTCACTGATGAGGTCGTCCGTGTTGTCCGCAGTTCTGGAGACAAACGAGACTATCAACACCTGACACTGTCCAACCAACTTAAGGTGTTGTTGGTTCATTGTCCTGATAGCCCCAAAGCTGCGGCTTCTATCGCCGTCAACGCCGGTCACTTCGATGATCCAGACCATACTCAAGGGTTAGCCCACTTTCTGGAACACATGCTATTTTTAGGCAGCCGAGCCTTCCCTGAGCCCTCTGCTTTTGGCCACTTTCTCAACTTGCATGGTGGGCAGCACAACGCCTGGACAGGTACTGAGTTTTCTAACTTTCATTTTGATTGCAATGCTAACGCCTTATCACGTTCGTTAGAGTTTTTTGCCTCAATGTTGAAAGAGCCGTTACTGTCCGATAACTGGATAGATAAAGAAATTCAGTCAATTGAGTCTGAATTCCGTTTAAAGCAAAATGATGAACTCCGTCGTCTTTATCAGGTTCATAAAGTTACGGCTAACCCTGAACATCCGTTTAGCCAGTTTTCCGTAGGTAACCTTAATACACTCAAAAATGACAAGCACGGCAGTTTAAAAAGTAAACTGAAAGCCTTTTTTAACGAACATTATGTTGCTCAAAGAATGCGTCTGGTCATTGCCGGACCGCAGTCGCTTGATGAGCTAACTCGGCTAGCGCAACAATACTTTTCTGATATTAAGCAGGAAAGCGGCCCCAAAGAGCCAATTACAGCTCCTCTTTATCTTAATGAGCAGAAAGGTGTATGGATTAAAGTAAAGCCTATCAAGGTAGCCTACCGGCTTATTCTGACCTTGCCTTTACCCAGTATTGACGAAGATTACCCTCATAAGACCACCAGTTTTATCGCTCACTTATTAGGTTACGAAGGCCCTGGAAGCCTGTTTAATGCGTTACGTTCAAAAGGCTGGGTTAACTCTCTCTCTGCTGGTGGCGGAATCAGTGGCAGTAACTTTAAAGATTTTAATATTAACTTACAGCTGACAAGCTCTGGCCGCCGTAATGCCAGTCATATCGTGCAATGGATTTTTGCGTATATTCGAAAAATAGAAGCGGAAGGTGTTATTGACTGGCGCTATGAAGAGCGCCGTATAACAACGGAAATGAGCTTTCTTTATCAGGAGCCCACCCCGGTTGGCGAATTAGCTAATCAGCTCTCCGTTAACGCTTTTCATTATAAACAGGAAGATGCGCTCTACGGTGATTACCGTATGGACGGATTGAATCACGTCTACGCAAAGCGGTTATTGCAAGAAATGACGGCACAAAATGCCCGTATTACCTTAGTTGCTCCTGATGTTGAGACTGATCGAGTCGCACCTATTTATAATACAGAGTACGCCATAGAAGCAATTAGTCAGCTTCAGCACCAGCTGTTTTCATCAACGCCCGAAAACTTTTGCTGCGGCTTACCCAAACCTAACCGTTTCCTCAACTCACGATTTGCTCCATTAGAGCTGGAAGCCGGTGGTTCCCTGCCAAACTTGATTGAAGATAGCCCTCAACTCCAGTTATGGCACTTACAGGATCGTGACTTCAGAGTTCCTAAAGGGCATATTTATCTTTCATTAAAATTACCGGCCGTCACCAACTCGGCCTTTAATTTTGCCATTGCCCGCTTATGGTCCGAGTTAATGATAGACGCCTTAAATGATGACCTTTACGATGCAGAAGTCGCAGGGTTACATTTTAATATATACCCAACCCAAAGCGGCATTACCATTCATACAACGGGCTTGTCGGCAGGGCAAATTCCTTTGATGCAGCACCTTATTGAGCGCGCTTTAAAAACGCGTTTTGCAAGACGCAGATGGCACGATCTTAAGCAGAGCCTTTTAAGTAACTGGCACTCCGCCCATCAGAACCAACCTTTGAATAAACTCTTTGCTGAGCTCAACCAGCAACTGCAATTCGGTTTGTTCAGGCTGCACGATTTAGCCTGTGAGCTAGAGCCGGTCTCTTTTCGTCAATTTACGGTTGAAATCGCTAAGTTATTTTCCCCTGTTCATGTTACCGCGTTTGCACACGGCGACTGGAAAAAAGAAAACGCTTTACAGCTTGGGCAGCTTATTAAGTCTAATTTACCTAGTTCGAGAAGTGCTTCGATTAAGCGGGCTCCCATAAAGCGCATACGGGATTTTGTTTCGCAGCAACTCTTAGTCCCTTCTGAGCATTCAGATACTGCCCTGCTTCTTTACTACCAGGGAAGAGATGACACATCAATGGAACAAATCAGTTTCATGCTTTTACAGCAACTGATTCACCAGTCTGTATTTCAGGAACTAAGAACAGAGCGTCAACTTGGTTATGTTGCAGGCAGTCAGTATTTCCCGGTACAGCGGTTGCCCGGTATTCTCTTCTTCTTACAGTCGCATGAATACAGTGCCGATGAAATTTACCAGGCAATGCAAGAGGTTATCGCTCAACAACTGGAAGACCTTCATAATTTAACCTTAAAAGAATGGCATCACGCGAAATCAGTACTGAGACAACAAATACGAACTATCGATCGAAATTTACGCGTGCGCAGCCAAAGACTCTGGGGGGCAATTCAACTTGCAGATACTGAGTTTAACCGTCAACAAGAGTTATTATCAGCGTTGGAGCACTGTCAGTTAGTCGAATGGCTTGAAAGAATAAGAGAGCGTCTAAGTGACAAAACGCAACTACTGAGACTTCAAACCTAAGCTCAGAGCGAGTAGAATAGCCTTTGACAGTAAGCTGCTCTCTCGTTATCTTAACGATATATTAACAATAAAGAGCTGCTTAAGTAGCCACTCATTAGGTTTCTCGTGATCTTTACTTTTTTTATCAGAACATTACGCTCTGCGCTTTTGCTATGCTTTTTGTTATTACAAAGCTATAGCCCTAATGTTTCTGCACAAGAAACTCCTGATGATTTTACTGTTAAACAATGGTCTTTTTCAGACGGCTTACCTGATAATCATATCTATGATAGTGCTGAAGGCCCCAATGGGTTCTTATGGATTGCAACTGAGGAAGGGCTGAGCCGCTTTGACGGCACTCAATTTTATAATTACTCAGCAACCAATGAACCTGCAACGAATGTGCTCTCGGTTAGCATAAAACAGCTTTTCTTTGATAAATCAGAGTCTCTTTGGCTGAACTCAGAGAAAGGACTGGCTCGACTGTCATTAAAGTCCTTTACACCAGAGATATTTAAACTCCCCGGGTATAAATCAGCGACTCAGTCAGATATCAGCTCGATATCGGAAGATAAAAATGGTCGTTTACTCGTTGCGACAGAACGTTTTATTTACCGCTATAATGCGCAGGCTAATAAGTTTGAACAGCTTAACTTAACTTATAACGCTGAGCCCATTGAGCAGGTTAACTACATCTATTCCGGCAAGCATTGGTATTGGTTAAGTACTGAAAAAGACGGTGTATTCGTTTGGGATGGCTTCTCCAGAGAAGTCTTTTCCCTCAATAAGCAAAATCCTATAACGGAACAAATTCCCGGAAACGAGCTATACTCCGCGTTGCGCTATCAGCAGCAACTCTGGTTGGTAACCAACGTTGGTCTGGTCATATTGAATGACGATTTTCGTTTAGAGCCAATCCCCAATTATCTCAGCGAGTTAAGCGATATCATTAGTATGCGTTTATCAGCCAGTGATGAGATATTGTTCAGTTCAAAGCAAGGTCTTTACAAACTGTCTAATGAGAAACTCACTAAGTTGCATGATATTCCCACTACAAAGACCAGCCAGATTGCCCGGGGAGATATCTTCTCTATATCCAGACATTCAGGACTTTTTCAGATAGAAAGTCCCTTTGCTCCTTCTGCGTTAGCACATACCTTCCGGCATACAGAGAAAACGAAGAACATTGGTTCACCTAAACTGATGCAGCAAGTTACGGCGTCAACCGAAGACAAAAATGGTAACTGGTGGCTGGCGACTAATTTAGGTGTCTTATTTTATGACACACGCGAGAAGGAAATTTCTGAGCTTCACCATTACCCAAACGCAAACATTCAAGTCGCAGAGATAGAGCTTTTTGCGAACTACTTGTATGTTCTGACCACTGAAACTGAAGCGGTTTACCGGTATGACATCCTGGAGAAAAATTGGGAGCAACTGAATGTTGCTAAGCTGTCTTCTCAACCCGCCAGCTTAACTCAGTTTGGCAAGTCTCTGTGGCTGCATACGCAAACAGAAGCAATAGAGATAGGTGAATTTGGTCAGGTTTCTGGTAAACAACTTATTCTCGAAAGCCGTCCACTTTTCCCACACCCGATACATATTGATGTCAAAAAAGTAAATGAAAATAGCTACTTAAATAAGTTCAGCCTGCCATTTTCCAGAGCAAATGAGTATCTTTCTTATCGGTACAAATTAAACAGCGACGAAACTGCGTGGCAGTATCTCGAACAAGGTCAGGATTTTGTACAGCTTTCGTCTCTTCCCTCGGGTAGCCATAGGTTTGAAGTGCAGACGTCTTATGACGGAAGCAACTGGTCTCCTTCCACTTTTAAACAACTCAACGTAATGACTCCGCTTTGGCAGAGCCCTATTGCCTGGGGAGCGTATATAACGGCTATTCTGATGGGCTTAGTCATTTATTGGTTAGTCCGTCGTCAACGTCAGTTAGTATTAGAACAAACGCTTACTCAATACAAAAGGCAAGCACAGGGGCTACAGTCCAGCAACTATCAATGCTGGGAGTGGAATTTAAATTCTGGTGAACTCGTTCGTCAGAATATTTGGCAAAGTTGCCCTGCTTTCCCTATTGATGGGAAGCGAATTGGCTTTTCCGGCGGTCAGTCAAATATTCACCCTGAGGACCTACAGCGCTTACAGAACAGTCTCGATGATCACCTGCAAGGAAAGTCCGAGGTATTTGAATGCACATACAGGCTGGACAACCAGGGAAGTTGGCTTTGGGTAATGGACCGGGGACGATTGCAGAGCGACGGTCAAAATAAAATCATGTATGGCACCTTAAGCGATATCAGCAATCTGGTTAGCTCCGAAGAGCGCATTAATATGCTGGCGTCATCAATTACCAATATTTCTGACGGCATTTGTATTTTTGACCGCTTCTTCCGTAAGCGCGAGGTCAACAACGCGTTCGAACGTATTAGTGGTTTTCAGCGCGAGCAAGTCTTGGGGCAAGCATTAACTTTACCCTGCTACCCTGAAAGTTTTGTGAATCAAATAAAGCGTGCCGTCATAAAAGATGGAACATGGCGTGGTGAAGTTACCGACTTAAAAGCGAATGGTGGTGAGTTCCTGATGGAGCTTACTATGGACGCCGTTCGCGATGATAACGGCGAGGTATCCCTTATTGTTGCTAGCTTCTCTGATATCTCTGAAAGGCGACATACAGAAAATGAACTGCGTCGTCTTTCTAATACGGACACTTTGACCGGGTTACCGAACCGCTCGTATTTCCAGGTCAGCCACTCTAATCTGGTTCGGAAGAAGGTCTCTCATACCTTATTACTCTTTGACCTGGATGATTTCAAAAAGATTAATGATTCTCTAGGTCACGAAATAGGTGATGAGCTTCTCTGCCAGGTTGCTGAACGGTTAATGGATATAGGCCGCAGACAGGATACCCTTTACCGTCTGGGCGGTGATGAGTTTGGCCTCCTTATTGAAGACAGTATCGATATTAATTTAATCGGCGATTTGGGTAATCAAATAAACCTTAAAGTAGCAGAGCCTTATTTAATTCAGGATCAGGAAATTGTCATCGGCAGTTCAATTGGTATTGTTCTTTACCCTCACGACGGCCAGACGTCACAAGAGCTTTTACAGAAAGCCGATATGGCCATGTATCACGCCAAGCAGCGTGGCGGAAACTGCTACCAATTCTTCAGTCAGTCGATGAACGAAAACGCAGTTAAACGACTGAAATTGGAGAATGAACTGAGAGCGGCATTAAAAGCCAATAATATTCGAGTGTATTACCAACCTAAAATTGAAATCAGTTCCGGTCACATTGCCGGCCTTGAGGCCCTGACCCGCATTGAAAGTAGTGACGGCTCTATGATTAACCCAGCGGAGTTTATTCCGTTAGCTGAGGAAACCGGGCTTATAATTCCTTTGGGTGAGGATGTTTTACGTCAGTCCTGCCGTGATATGAAAAAGTTCATGACTTACCCGGGCTCACCAAAAAGTATTGCAATCAATTTGTCAGCTCGTCAGTTCATGCAATCCAGTCTGGCGCTTCAAATTGAGCAAATTTTGCGAGAAGAAGACTTACACCCTCGCCATGTTGAATTCGAAGTCACGGAAGGCATGGTAATGAGTGACCCTGAACGCGCAATTACGATGATGGAAAACTTATCCGATATGGGCGTCAAACTGGCACTGGATGACTTCGGAACAGGTTATTCGTCACTGTCTTACCTAAAGCGTTTTCCAATGAACAGTCTTAAGGTCGACAAGGCCTTTGTCGATGACATTACTGTTAACGACAAAGACCGTAATATGGTTGCTTCTATCATCGCTATGGCTCATAACCTGGGGTTAAAAGTGGTTGCAGAAGGGGTTGAAACAAAAGCTCAGTTGCAGACATTAAAAAGCCTCAAATGCGAATACATTCAAGGCTTTTATTATGCGAAGCCTATGCCGGCTGACGCATTAATTGAATTTATTGAGCAGCACAACAACGTTGCTGCTCAGGTATAAATCTCAGCTTGGTTCTATCCGTTACTGATAAAAACTCCAGCCGTTCTCCACCATCTGTTTAAGTAACGGTGCCGGGGTATATCGCTCACCTCTTTCCGAGGCTAGCTTCTCAAGCTTGTTCACTATTGTTTCAAGGCCCTGACTGTCCATATAACGGAAAGGACCGCCCAGGAAAGGTGGGAACCCAATGCCAAAAATTGCACCAATATCACCGTCACGCGGACTGCGGATGATCTCTTCCTGCAGGCAGTAAGCCGCCTCATTCAGCATCGGTAGCAAGCAAATATCAATAATTTCATCAGCTGACTTACTTTGTTTAGGGTCGATATCTAACAAAGAATAAACTGACGTATCCACCGGTTTGCCTTTCACACCCTTACCGTATTGATAAAAGCCTTTTTGATTCTTCTTGCCCTTGCGGTCATCATCAATCAGCTTTTCAAAAGCATCAGGCGCTTCAAAGCGATCACCCAGTTCTTTCACCAAAACCGGCGCCACTTTTGCCGCAACGTCGATACCTACTTCATCAAGTAAAGTTATAGGGCCTACCGGAAAACCAAATTTCACAAGGGTTTTATCCAGGTGCTCAATAGGTTCGCCAGCTAACAGCAGGCGCGCCGCTTCGTTCATGTATGGCGCCAGAATACGGTTAACATAGAACCCGGCACCGTCTTTTACCACAATAGGTGTTTTCCCCTGCTTTTTAGCCAGGGATACTGTAGTGGCAATGGTTTTATCCGATGTACCTGAGTGCGTAATAATTTCTGCCAATGGCATTTTATCCACCGGAGAAAAATAGTGAAGACCAATTACCTGCTCTGGGCGCTTCGCCGTAGCGGCTATTTGGGTAATAGGCAGCGAGCTGGTGTTGGTTGCAAAAATAGTCGACTCAGCGGCGTGCTCTTCCACGTCAGCAACCATCTTTTGCTTCAGATTAAGATCTTCAAAAACCGCTTCAATAACCACGTCGGTGCGCTCAAACCCGCTATAGTCAAGTGAACCACTCAACATCAACATAGTCTTTTCAAGCTCTGCACGGCGCATATGACGGCGCTTAACCTTCTTGTTCAGGCGCTCATAGCTGTAGTGTAAAGCGTTGCTAATTCCGTCTTCGCTAATGTCTTTTATGCGCGCCGGAATACCCGCTTTAGCCGCGGTGACATAAGCAATACCTCCACCCATTAAACCACCGCCTAAGACACCAACCCGTTTTACCGGATCAGGCTCAACCCCGTCTGCGCCGGTTTCCTTCTTCATTTCTGTTGTAGCAAAGAAAATCTGACGCAGTTGATAAGACTCCGGTGTCATTGCCAACTCACCAAAGCTACGGGCTTCTTTGTCTAAACCGGCTTCACGACCGCGCTCAACACCTTCGCGAACTGTCTGAATGATCTTATCAATTGCCGGGTAGTTGCCGTGAGCTTTCTTCTGAGCCTGCTCACCAGCCTTTTTAAAGATAATGTCACGACCAAACCGAGTGGCCTCTAATACCTTACTCATGCCTTTAAGCGGCGGCTTCGTCGACTTAGGCTTGCGCTTCAGCGCGTGCTCTACGGCCACATCTAAAAGAATACTTTGTGGGACAACTTCCGCCACCAGACCAGCTTTTTTAGCCTGCTTAGCACGCAGCTCCTTACCGGTCAGTATCATGGTCAGTCCTTGCTGAACACCAACCAGTTCCGGTAGTCGCTGGGTACCACCGCTGCCCGGCAGCAAGCCTAATTTGACTTCAGGCAGACCTAACGCCGTTTTGCTGTTATCAGTACAAATTCGCACATGACATGCCATGGCTAACTCGAGGCCGCCGCCTAAGCAAGCTCCGTTGATTGCTGCAACCACAGGTACATTCAACTGCTCAATACGATCGAACATAGCCTGCCCTTTTCTTGCCAGACTCTCTGCATCGACCGCGTTTTCGCAGCCATCTATCATGTTAATATCAGCGCCAGCAATAAAAGAGCCGGGCTTGCCACTAATAAACACAACGCCTTTCACTGAATCATCGCTCTCTAAGCGATTCATCAAACTACCAACTTCTTCTGCAAATGAGTCTTTTAAGGTATTCATTGACTCACCAGGGACGTCTATTGTAACTACTGCAACTCCGTCGTCCCTCACTTCCATAGTGAATGCTTTATCCTGACTCATTATTCTGTCTCCACAATCATTGCTGCACCTAAACCACCAGCGGCACATGCTGTCGTTAAACCAACACCTCCACCGCGACGGCGCAATTCATTCAAAGTTTGCGTGATCATTCTGGTACCGGTGGCGGCAAATGGATGACCATAAGCAATGGAGCCGCCCAGCACGTTAAATTTATCCATATCGATTTCACCAATGGCTTTATCACGACCCAGCTTATCTTTCGCAAACTTGTCGCTCGCAAACATTTTCATGTTCGCCAAGGTTTGCGCTGCGAACGCTTCATGCATATCGATAAGATCCAAGTCGTTAAGCGTCATGCCTGCACGGTCAAGCGCAACCGGTGTTGAATAGGACGGTCCCATCAGCATATCTTCTTCAACCTGCAAAGCGGCAAAAGCGTAGCTGCGTAAATAGCCCAACACTGGTAAACCAAGCTCTTTAGCCCGGCTTTCAGTCATCATCAGGACTGCTGAAGCACCATCCGTTAAAGGTGTGCTGTTTGCGGCAGTTACTGACCCATGCTTGCGATCAAACACCGGTTTCAATTTAGCCAGTTTATCGACCTGACTTTCGCCACGAATATTATTATCGCGACTTAAATGCTTTTTATAAGGCTCAGGGTAAGCAGTCATCACTTCGTCACTTAACCAGCCAGCCTCCCAGGCAGCATGAGCTTTTTGGTGAGACCTTACCGTTAGCTCATCTTGGTCTGCGCGGCTAATATTATGCGTTTTTGCCATTTGCTCCGCAGTATCACCCATACTAAGGCCGGTACTGTATTCAGCAATAGCAGGTGGTACGGGTAACAAATCTTTAAAGCCCAGACGCTTCAGGATAGACAACCGCTGCCCCAGAGTTTTCGCTTTGTTCAAATCAACCAAAGCTCTGGCCAGACGTTTGCTCACGCCAATAGGTAATACAGACGACGAGTCCGCACCACCAGCTATACCACCACGGATATGTCCAACGACCATTGCTTCAGCAATATTTACCGCAGATTGAAAACTCGTAGCGCAAGCTCGGGAGATACTATAAGCGTCTGTCTTCACCGGTAAACTTGTACCAAGCACAATTTCACGCGCAATGTTCGGAGCTTCAGGCATCTGGACCACTTGTCCAAATACCAGTTGCTCAACCCATTCAGCTTCAATGCCGGTTTTATTGACAAGTTCCTGAACCACCATCTTTCCAAGATCGACGGCCGGAACCCCATGAAAATCTGTTGCCTGCTTAGCAAATGGCGTTCTTAAGCCTGCTACAAAGGCAATTCGTTCACCATTAACGGTTAGCAAGCGTTGCGCTGCTGTCATAATAATTCCTCACTTCGTAAACCAATACTGGTCTGACCACAAATTATGTTACAAATTCTAGCCCGTAATAGAGCAGATTAAAACCACCGTTTTCGGTAAAGTATGCTGTATAGATTGAAAATTCGGAACAAAGGCAGCATTGTTACTGTCATTGCTATGCGGTACTGACAGCATAGTCAGTTTTCGCCGATAACGACAGCCTGGAGTAAACATGACCGCGACAGCGTTTCAACAGCTACAAAACTATCTCAACCGACAAGTTCTTGGACAGCCAGATTTTACTCAAAATCTGTTAATTGCCGTTCTGGCCGACGGTCACTTACTGGTTGAAGGACCACCCGGCCTTGCCAAAACAAGAGCGGTTCAGGCTTTAGCAAGAGGCATAGAGGGCGACTTTCACCGTGTACAATTCACCCCTGACCTCTTACCGGCCGACTTAACCGGTACCGATATCTTTCGTCCCGAAACTGGACAGTTTGAGTTCCAACAAGGCCCTTTGTTCCATAACCTGATTCTGGCTGATGAAATTAACCGCGCCCCCGCCAAAGTTCAATCGGCTTTATTAGAGGCGATGGCTGAACGGCAGATTACTGTCGGCCAGCGCAGTTATCCACTGTCTGACCTCTTCATGGTTTTAGCCACGCAAAACCCGTTGGAGCAAGAAGGCACATACCCTCTTCCAGAAGCACAACTGGACAGATTTTTGCTGCATTTGAAACTGGACTATCCCGATGCTGAAACAGAACAACAAATACTGCGGTTAACTCGCGGGGAAGCGTTATCCGGAGATGTCGACAAGCCAGTGCCTTTAACTCAACAAGACTTATTCAATGCACGCCAGGAAGTTTTGCAACTGTATTTAGATGAGGCCGTCGAGAACTATCTGGTCCAGCTGATTATTGCAACACGACAACCGCAGCGATACGACCAAAACCTGGCTCAATGGATAGGCTATGGTGCCAGCCCTCGTGCCACCATTGCTCTTGAGCGTTGTGCCAGAGCCAAAGCCTGGCTCGATGGTCGCGACTTCGTAACGCCTGACGATGTTATTAGCGTTTTTCATAACGCCTTGCGCCACCGAATCATTCTAAGCTATCAAGCTGAAGCAGACGGTGTGTCGCACGATCAGGTTCTGGACACGATTTTAAAACTTGTACCGGCACCATAATGTTAAAAGCCGAAGTAGAACAATGGCTAAAACAATTGCATTGTGACGGAATCAGCCCCGGCATTCATGAGCTGCTGTATTATCGCAGTAAAATAAATGCGTTCGCCCGTCATCATAAAAGCCTTCCGCGCTCAAGCCAGACTGGGCCACTGCTCAGTAAAAGTCGCGGCAGAGGTATGGAGTTTGATGAAGTACGGCATTACCAGCCCGGTGATGACATCCGCTCTATTGACTGGCGAGTTACCGCCCGAACCGGTAAAGCACACACTAAGCTTTACCGGGAAGAGAAAGAGCGCCCTGTATTTATTTGGGTCGACCTACCTTTGACTCAATTTTTCGGTAGTCAGTTTATTTTTAAATCAGTGCAAGCTTGTCACCTGGCTGCCGCTCTTGCCTGGCAAGCCCAGCATAAAGGCGACCGCATTGGCGGCTTAGTGGGTAATGGTTGGTTGCATCAGGAGCTCAAGCCCGTTGCCCGCCAAAAAGGCGTTTTACGCTTATGTCATGCACTGCTTGAAGTTCACGGCGACAGCTTTACGCGTTGGAAAAACAAAGAAAAACAGAAACCGAATGCGCTTGAAGAAAATTTAAAGCGTTTACGACAGTTAGTTAAGCCCGGCAGTACCATTTATGTCATTAGTGACTTTTATGGTGCCAGCGAAAACTTTCTGGATGGCTTACGCGTTCTCTCTCAACACAATTCGGTTCGCTGTTTTTCAGTTTATGACCCCATGGAGCATGAGTTACCTGAAGGTTATTCATCTCATCCATTGGCTATCACAGATGGCCAGCAGCAAATTAATGTGAACCTGGCTAACACCCAGCAAAGAGCAACTTATCACCAGGCAGCACTCAAGCGCTGGCAAAGTATTCAAGAAGCGTTCCGTAAGCGCAAACTGTCATTAACCTCAGTATCAAGTGCCCTGCCACTAGAGCAACAATGGACGGAGGTGACCTGATGCAGCAGCCGTCTTTAAAGCAGCTTAATGACATCATTGAACCAGGTCAGGCTGGCTGGTGGCCCCCCTCCTGGCTAACTATCGCTGTAGTAGCAACCCTACTGGCAGGTGTGTTGGTGCTAGCGACCGTTCTGTTTCGCCGCTGGCAAAAGTCCAAAGTACGTAAAGCAGCAATGAAACAGTTATTACAGCAAAAAGATGCAAATATCGAACAAATAACGGTGCTGCTTAAACGAGCGGCACTGGCGTATTATCCTCGCGAACTTGTCGCTACGAAACACAGCCGCACTTGGCTCGTTTTTCTACTGGCGCCCTTATCCAATAATGAAAGGGCATCTTTTGAACCTTTGCTTCAACAAGCCGATAAAAACTTTTACGGTACTGAAGACAATGATTTCAATCAAAATTACTACCAACTTGCTCGCCTTTGGCTGAGTAAGGACTTGAGCAAACAACCGGGAGTCAGTGATGTTTGAATTTGACTGGCCATGGATGTTTCTTTTATTACCCTTACCTTTTATTGTTTGGAAGTGGTTACCGCCTGTTCGTAAGAACCGTTCAGCCATAAGACTCCCCAGCACTTATGGTCTTGCAGAAAGCAGCCCGGGTTCTGGCAGACGCTGGTTATGGCTTTCCCTTATGAGTTTATGTTGGCTGATGCTAATAGCAGCTGTTGCTAAACCACAATGGTTAGGCGAACCACTCGCGGTTCGTGCAGAAGGCCGCGAAATAATGCTGGCTGTCGATTTATCCGGCAGTATGGAAATTGCCGATATGCAGCTTGACGGACGTTCCGTCGACCGCTTAACCATGGTTAAGCACGTACTCAGTGACTTTATTGCGCGTCGTGAAGGCGACCGACTAGGCTTGATTCTTTTTGCCGATACAGCCTATTTACAGACTCCAATGACTTACGACCGTAATACCGTAAAGCAAATGTTGAATGAATCTGTACTGGGTTTAGTCGGAGAGCGCACAGCAATCGGTGACGCTATTGCTCTGTCTGTTAAGCGTTTTCGGGACGACGACGAGTCAAATAGAGTATTAGTTTTACTAACGGATGGTCAGAATACGGCCGGTAACCTGACTCCGGAGCAGGCGCTTGAACTTGCTCAAGCTTACGATGTTACGATTTATCCAATTGCCGTTGGAGCCGAAGAGGTGGTAGTGGACAGCTTTTTCGGACAACGACGGGTCAATCCCAGCCGAGATCTGGACGTTCCGCTGATGCAAAGTATTGCTAAGCAAACCGGTGGTAAATACTTCCGGGCCCGCAGCACTGACGAGCTTGAGGATATCTATCAACGACTTGACCAACTGGAGCCTATTGCTGGCGACCCACAACAACTTAGACCCAGAGTCAGCCTTTTTTATTGGCCATTGGGTGCAAGCTTTCTTTTATTTATGCTCATTGCTTTGATGCATTACCGCCCCTGGGGGAAAAGTTCATGAGCGAGTTTCATTTATTACGCCCCTGGTGGTTACTGGCATTAATCCCTGTAGGGCTATTATATTGGCGCTTTATTTATAGTCAGGTACATCAAGCTGGCTGGCATCAATGGTTACCCGGGCATTTATCAAAGGTATTGGTAAAGTCGGGATCGAAGCCATCGCTATGGCCGGTTCACCGGTTTCTGATTATTGGTATTTTAGCCACACTCGCACTCTCTGGCCCAACCTGGGAAAGGCTACCACAGCCAGTCTATCAGCTTGAGTCAGGCCAGGTCGTTATTATGGATATGTCTCCTTCACTACTTGCCGATGACATATCCCCTGACCGCCTGACCCGAATGAAGTATAAAGCCATTGACTTAGTACGAGCAGGTCTTGACGGAGATACCGGGCTTATTGCTTACGCCGATGATGCTTTTATCATCAGTCCTCTTACGGCCGACAATCGGAATTTAATGAATTTGATTCCGTCGTTGTCGCCGGAAATCATGCCGGCAGCAGGCAGTGAGCCTTTGCTTGCACTGCAGTTGGCTGATGAGCTATTAAGAAACGCCGGTTACCCACAAGGCGATATTTATTGGCTGACAGACGGTATCACCAGCCGTGATCTCAATCCGTTAAGCAGTTACCTACGTTCAATAGAGCACCGCGTTTCAATATTGGCCGTTGGCACAGAAGAAGGCGCCGCAATACGAGACAGCTCCGGAAGACTCTTAAAAGAGAATAATCAAGTTATCATAGCTAAGACTTATCCATCACGACTGGAGGATTTAGCCTCGATTACTGGTGGTGCATTCTCGTCAGTCACCGCTGACAATCGTGATATTGAGAAACTGATCAATCAGCCTCCGCTTACACGTGAAGGGAAAGACAGCGACGATCAGCAACAAGGCGATGCATGGCGAGATATGGGGCCTTATGTCGCGCTCTTTATTCTTCCTATTATGTTATTAAACTGGCGTCGTAGCGGTCTGTTCAGCCCCATTATGCTCACTATGCTTTTACCACTAGTGAGTTTTAGTCCTGAGCTTCATGCAGCGCAGGAGCCAACCCTTGAGAAGTACTTCCTTAATCAAGAACAACGTGCTCAAAGGTTTTATCAACAAGAGCAATATGAACAAGCCGCCAACCTAAGCAAAGATCCTTTACGGCAAGGGTCAGCCTTATACCGCAATGGTGACTATGAGGCCGCTGCTGATGTGTTTGCTCAACATTCTTCTCCCGAAGCCCAGTACAACTTGGGTAATGCTTTAGCTCAGCAACAGCAATATGATGCGGCCATCGCAGCATACGAAAAGGCTCTGGAGAAAAGACCTGACTGGTCAGAGGCAGTGGAAAACAAGCAGCTGGTCGAGCAGCTAAAAGAACAAGACTCTGATTCATCTGATGGTTCGGGAGAATCATCAGAAAAGTCCGACTCTCAAGACGACGAGTCAAAAAATGACTCGGAACAAAATGGTAACGAGCAAGACCAGCAAAACAACGAGTCCAATAATAACGATGGTCCGCCAGATCCTGGTAAAGATGGTAAGGAAGATGGCCAACCTGAACAGAAAAAAGACCAAAAAGAAGAACCGACTGAAGAAAAAGAACAACAGGATAGCTCTGAAAATGAGGGGGCAGAAAATGATGAAGAGTCCACACAACAACTTCAGGAAAAGGTGAGAGAAGGTGAAATTGATCCTGAAAAGGCACAGCAGCTGGAGCAATGGATGAACCGAGTTCCGGATGACCCGAGTATTCTATTGCGTAACAAAATGCTGTTGGAAAGTCAGCGTCGTCGTCAGCGTAGAGCTTCAGAACCGCAGGGAGAAGATAAAAAATGGTAAGAGTATGGCTACACACTTTTTTCTTGATCAGTCTATTGCTTGTGAGTCAGCTTGCTCGCGCCGATGTTTCCGAAGTTACTGCAACGGTCGACCGGAATCCCGTCACCGCTAACCAGTCGTTTGTGCTGACAGTGACCGTCGACGGTGACGTTGGAAATGACAGCTTCTCCCCATCTAAGTTACTAAAAGACTTTGTCGTCGGAAGAACCTCTGTAAGCCGTCAAACATCAATGATAAACGGCAGACTCAGCAAGCAAACACGGTTTACTACCGTATTAATTCCGCAAGCTGCGGGCGAATACAAAATTCCGGAAATTACCATTGGCGGTGTATCGTCTCAGCCGATAACCATAGAGGTACTGGAAGCCGGAAGCAGTCAGGAAAAAGAACAAGAAACGGCTTTTTTAGAAGCTCAGGTGGATAGCGAGCAAGTTTATCTGCAACAGCCTATTACCTATGTCGCCCGGCTGTTTCTCGCTGCAGACTTAAACAAAGGTAACTTAGTGCCTCCGGAAGCTGAAAATGCAGATGTTCAGCAAATAGGCAGAGATGAAGAAAGTACACAGATGGTTAATGGCCGCCGCTACAAGGTTTATCAGCGGGTTTATCAAATAACGCCCAGCAAATCAGGTCCCTTAAGTATCACTGGGGCACGCTTTGATGGAGAAGTCTTTACCCAGGGACAACGCTCAATATTCTCTTCGTTTTCCAACACTCAGCCCGTTAGCACAATAGCAGAAACAATAGATGTTAACGTCAAACCTGTTCCGGCTAACTGGCAGGGGCATTGGTTACCGAGTGAATTAGTCAGTATCTCTCAGTCGGTTTCACCAGAGCAGGAAACCTACACCGTTGGTGAACCTCTGACTATTTCATACATGTTAACCGCTATTGGCGTAAAGCCAGAGCAACTGCCGGAAATAAAACCTGAGTTTCCAGATACGGTAAGAGTGTACCCTGATGGCGACGAAACCGACCAGTTTACGCGCAACGGTGTTGTTATTTCACAAAAGACCGTCAGCTTCGCAATTGTACCGAATCAACCGGGTCCGCTGAGCATCCCGGCGCTTGAAGTTCCATGGTTCAATACCAAAACGGGGCTGGCAGCCTCAGCTGAAACTGATGACCTGAAGTTTTCAGTCGCTATGGCTGAAGGTATGCAAGCAATCCCTGAGGGAAATCAACCCAGTGGCGCAGCAGCGCCGCAAAAGCAAAGTGCGGAAGAAAAACCGGTTGAACCTGCGAAGCCTTCAGTCGCCCTGGTTTGGTGGCAGCAAAGTTGGTTCGTTGCCCTTTTAGGACTTATTATACTGGCATCGTTAGCTACCAATCTTTTCCTGCTGATGCGTCGCCAATCATTATCAGAAGGTGCGGTAGAAGAGACGTCTAAAACGGCCCACCAGCTCAACAAAGATAAGCTATGGAGAGAGTTTCAACAGGCCTGCAGTAAAAACGATGCCCATGCAGCCCAAATTGCATTGCTTGAATGGGCAAACCGGTATTTTAACCGAACCTTTAATAGTTTAACGGAATTATCTCAGTACCTTTCAATACAAAGCTCCTGTGCTGCTCTCCAAAAGAGTTTGTATCAGCCAGGAAGCAGCAGCTGGCGGGAAGGCAAGAAGCTGTATAAAGACGTTAAGTCCTCTTTAGAGAGGTTATCTGATACGACAGAAGATAATGTCTTACCGGAGCTTTACGGACGCAAATAATACTAACGAAAAACAAAAAAAGCTCAGACTTTCTCAAGTCTGAGCTTTTTTATTTTCGATGAGCGTTACACTTTATCGAGTCGATAAACGCTGAATATCTGCATCACTTTTCAGATTATTAATGAAAGCTTGTAACATCACTTGTGCCTGGCGGTTCTGCAGTTGACTTTGCAGCTCATCAAGCTGCTCTTCGTTTGCATTACCCGGGTTAAATTCTGTCAATGCAACCACTGCAGCATCGCCATTAGGAAGCGCGACCGTGGTAAAGGTGTTTTCATCGGCAGTAGCAGACGGAGACATCGAGAACAGCTCTTGCACAATAGCTCTTGGATGCTCGTTATTGTTCCGGGTAATGCTATCTACCCAGACAATCTCGCCACTGGTTTCTTCGCCCGACTGCCAGGCCTGCATCCACTCTTCCGCCTGTTGCAGTGCTAATTCCTGAGCTTTCTCTACACGAAGTTCTGCAACAATCTGCTCGCGAACCTCGTCCAGATCTTTTACCCGCACCGGTTGATGTTCAGTCACTCGCACAACCAAAGAACGATCATCAGAGGTTTCAATTACGTCGCTGTTTAACTTCTCTTCAATTAACTGTTCTGAAAACAGGTTATTGAGAATGACGTCATCACTCAAAGGTGTTGGCGCTCTTTCACGAGTGAATAAGTCAGTCCGACGAACTGTAGCACCAATTTCGTCAGCAGCAGGCTCCAGAGTATCTGGCTGTTCAAAGCTAATTTCAGCCAATTTCTGCTGCTTTTCAAAATAACGGTCTTCCGCTTTTTCTGCTAACAGCTGTTGGCGAACTTCGTCTTCGACTTCACTGAATGGTGTTACCGTACCTTCACGTAAATCAGTCAGCTTAATAATGTGATAACCGAAGCTGGTTTCAACAATCTCAGATAAATCACCAATGTTTTCCAGCGCAAAAACAGCGGCATCAAAATCTTCGTCCATCATGCCAGCTTCGACCCAATCAAGGTCACCGCCCTGTTCCGCAGAGAAAGTATCATCAGAGTAGGTTTGCGCTACCTCAGCGAAGTCGGCGCCCTGCTCCAGTTCGGCCAACGCCTCTTCAGCTTTCTCTTTAGCGTTCTCTGTGTCGAATTCAATAAGAATATGCGACACGCGACGCTCTTCTTCGGTTGCGTATTGCTGCTGACGTTGTTCGTAATACTCACGTACTTCTTCATCGGCTATTTCAATATCAGACTCAATAGCCGCTAAAGAAAGCTCAACATAAGCAACGCTCAACTTCTCTTCCGTACGGAACATGTCCTGGTTTTGCTGATAAAAGGTCTCGATATCCGACTCAGCAACTTCCACCTGGCCCTCAAAAGACTCGTTATTTGCTACCAGAAACCCACCAGAACGCGTTTGGTTCTGTAAGCGCAAAAATGCTAAAGCCTCAGGTTCCAAAACGAATTCAGACTGAGACAAGCCCCGCAAAAGTTGATTCCGGGTCATGTCCTGCTGCATAACTTTAGCAAAAGCTTCCGGACTATAGCCCGCATTTCGTAACGCCATTAAATAGACGTCGTTATCAAACTGTCCGGCGGTGCGAAACTGAGGAATATCACGAATTGCTGCTTTAACCTGCTCTGATCCCACACGCATTCCGCTGTCTTCTGCGTACTGTACGAGTAATTCCTGTTCTATAAGCTGTTCCAGAACTCTGCTACGCAAACTACGCATGTATTCCGGATCGGAAGTAATGGCAGAAAACATATCGCCGAACTGCTCTTGTAAGCGGCTACGTTCGTTTTCATAAGCACGATCGTAGTCACTACGAGGAATTTCTTCTCCATTAACTTTTGCAACAGCATCTTCTGTGTCGCCGGTGATATAACCGCCAACACCTGCCAATGCAAAAGTTAGAATGATTAACACAAGAATGGCCTTAGCAGTAAAACTCTGCGAGCCTTCCCGAATCCGCTCTAACATAATAAGGCTTTCCTTATTTAACCTGAATAAACGACGTCACATTATAAGGTGATTCGTCTTAAAACTCACCATTCATACAAAAAAATAACCCGAGGTTTTATAAACCTCGGGCTACTATTATTATTCTTTAAAAAAAGCGCTAATGCGCTTTAATTAATTTACTGCGTCTTTCAGTGCTTTACCTGCTTTAAAAGAAGGTACTTTAGCAGCAGCGATCTGGATAGTCTCACCCGTTTGAGGGTTACGACCAGTACGAGCAGAACGCTCACGTACGCTAAACGTACCGAAGCCAACTAATGCGACTTGGTCATCTTTTTTTAGAGCATCAGTTACTGCATCGATCATTGAGTCCAGAGCACGACCAGCAGCAGCCTTAGAAATATCTGCACCTGCCGCGATTTTGTCAATAAGCTGAGACTTGTTCACAGTATCATCCCCTTAGATTGTTATTATCAAGTTTCCGTGGTTCCATTCGGATTTAAATGGGCCAAAACGGTTATATCAAGCTTGATTTAATTGTTCAAGCACCATTATGTCCAAATGGCTTTCCTATCCAGCTGTTCTTATGTCATACATTTGAATCAGCTTTAAACTCTAGGCTACCACAGTCGTTTCGATTGAAAACCCTTTTTACTCACTTTTTAACGAAAAAATGCGGTCTGAGGCATGATTTCTCATCCGCAGACCGCATTCTAGCGTTGGAATATGACTTTAGTATTAAGTCACTGGTTAATCTTTAACCAAAGCGACATCTAATACTTCATCAATCCATTTCACCGGTTGAATTACCAGGTCTTCTTTAACGTTATCGGCTATTTCTTTTAAATCGCGTTCATTTTCTTTGGGAATTAATACATGCTTAATTCCACCGCGATGAGCTGCCAATAGCTTTTCTTTTAAGCCACCGATAGCCAACACTTCACCCCGCAACGTAATTTCCCCGGTCATTGCCACATCAGAGCGTACCGGTTTACCGGTTAACGATGAAACCATAGCCGTAACCATTGCGATACCGGCACTTGGTCCATCTTTTGGCGTGGCGCCTTCAGGAACATGAACGTGAATATCGCGCTTCTCATGAAAGTCATCGGCAATACCCAGCTTATCAGCCCGACTGCGAACTACGGTCAGTGCGGTTTGAATAGACTCCTGCATAACATCGCCTAACGAACCAGTCGTGGTTGTCTTTCCTTTACCCGCTACATTCGTGGCTTCAATAGTGAGCAAGTCACCACCCACTTCAGTCCATGCTAAGCCAGTAACCTGACCGACTTGGTTGGCTTCTTCCGCTTTACCATAATCAAAGCGCTGCACGCCCAGGTAGTCACTTAAATTATCGCCGGTAATTTCAACGTGCTTAATTGAACTGTCCAGTAGAATTTCTTTCACCGCTTTGCGACACAATCGTGACAACTCACGTTCAAGGTTACGCACACCTGCTTCGCGGGTGTAATAACGAATAATACCGATAATGGCACTGTCCTGAACCGTAATTTCTTTTTCTTTTAAACCGTTACGGCCAATCTGCTTAGTCAATAAGTGACGTTTAGCGATGTTCAGCTTTTCATCTTCGGTATAACCGGACAGACGAATCACTTCCATCCGGTCAAGCAGAGGCGCCGGAATATTCATACTGTTAGAGGTCGCAACAAACATGACATCTGACAGATCGTAATCTACTTCAAGATAATGATCGTTAAAGTTAACGTTCTGTTCCGGATCTAACACCTCTAATAACGCTGAAGCCGGGTCTCCACGCATATCCGCCGACATTTTGTCAATTTCATCTAAAAGAAACAGTGGATTACGTACACCAACTTTCGACATTTTTTGAATCAGCTTGCCTGGCATAGAGCCAATATAGGTTCGACGGTGTCCGCGTATCTCTGCTTCATCACGAACGCCACCCAACGCCATGCGCACGTACTCTCTTCCCGTAGCTTTCGCTATGGACTGGCCAAGCGATGTTTTACCCACACCAGGAGGCCCTACCAGGCAAAGAATTGCACCTTTCACTTTTGTGGTTCGTTGTTGCACCGCTAAGTATTCAATAATGCGTTCTTTGACTTTCTCTAACCCATAATGATCAGCATCTAGCACTTTTTCAGCATGAGCTAAATCTTTCTTGATACGCGAACGCTTTTTCCACGGAACCGACACCATCCAGTCGATATAACCCCGAACAACAGTAGCCTCCGCCGACATGGGCGACATCATTTTCAGCTTTTGAAGTTCAGCTTCTGTTTTCTTCTTAGCCTCTGCGGGCATACGGGCGTCGTCGATCTTTTTCTGCAACTGCTCAAACTCATCGACGCCGTCTTCGGTTTCACCCAGCTCTTTTTGAATGGCTTTCATTTGCTCATTCAAGTAATACTCACGCTGGCTTTTTTCCATTTGTTTTTTGACGCGACTGCGAATACGTTTCTCAACCTGAAGGATATCAATTTCGCCTTCCATCAATGCCATCAGGTGCTCTATGCGCTCACGCACATCGGTAATTTCAAGAATGGCCTGCTTTTCTGCAAGTTTTAAAGGCATATGTGCCGCCATTGTGTCGGCCAGACGGTCACCGTCTTCAATACCCGATAACGACGTAAGTACTTCTGGCGGTATCTTTTTGTTCAGCTTCACATAGCCTTCAAACTGGTTCAGAGCCGACCGAATAAGTACTTCTTCCTCTTTTTCCGGTAACTCTTCTGCCGCCAAATAATGGATACTGGCCTTAAAGTACTCTTCATCATCCTGAAGTTCATCAAGCTGCGCACGCTGCTTACCTTCAACTAACACTTTCACAGTGCCATCAGGCAGCTTCAATAACTGTAAAACCGTAGCGACAGTACCCACCGGATAAATGTCATCATTGGTAGGCTCATCCACCGACGCATCTTTCTGTGCTGCTAAAAAGACTTGTTTATCCGCATCCATCGCCGCTTGTAAGCATCGAATCGATTTTTCCCGACCGACAAATAGCGGAATCACCATATGCGGGTAAACCACTACATCTCGCAACGGCAGAACAGGCATCGTTAATTGTTCGGTGCGTTCTTCGCTCATTAAATTCTCTCCCGACCTAGGTTTACTTTGTTATATGCGGTCTTTACCTGAAAGTTCAATCCTTGACAGAAAAAAAGGGCCAGATTGGCCCTTTTTTGAACACTTTTAATACAGTTTCGTATTACTCACCCGAAGCCTGCTTGTTTTTCTGTTGATTCGCGTAAATTAAAATAGGGTCTGATTCCCCGGCTATCACCGATTCATCAACCACAACTTTCACCACGCCCTCAATGGAAGGTAACTCGTACATAGTGCCTAGCAAAACACCTTCGACAATTGAACGCAGACCGCGAGCTCCTGTTTTACGCGCCATGGCTTTTTTAGCAATAGCCCGTAACGCGTCTTCACGAAACTCCAGTTCAACATCTTCCATTTCAAACAAAGCAGAGTATTGCTTGGTTAAAGCATTTTTCGGTTCACGCAAAATTTCAACCAATGCTTCTTCATCCAGCTCGTCTAGTGTGGCAACAACAGGTAGCCGTCCAATAAACTCCGGAATCAGACCGTAGCGAACCAAATCTTCCGGCTCTACTTTCGCTATAATTTCGCCTTCTTCACTTCGCGTTTTACTTTTTACTTCGGCGCCGAAACCAATTCCTGTTCCGGTAGACAAACGCTGCTCAATCACTTTGTTTAAGCCAGCAAATGCACCACCGCAGATAAACAGAATCTTCGACGTATCAACCTGCAAGAACTCTTGCTGAGGATGCTTTCGTCCGCCCTGAGGAGGTACAGAAGCAACGGTACCTTCAATAAGCTTCAATAAAGCTTGCTGAACGCCTTCGCCACTGACATCGCGAGTAATAGATGGGTTGTCTGACTTACGTGAAATTTTGTCAATTTCATCAATATAGACAATACCGCGTTGGGCTTTTTCCACATCATAGTCGCACTTCTGTAAAAGCTTCTGAATGATGTTCTCAACATCTTCACCAACGTAACCTGCTTCGGTCAAGGTAGTCGCATCCGCCATAGTAAACGGAACATCCAGATACCGCGCCATAGTCTCAGCAAGGAAAGTCTTACCTGAGCCTGTAGGACCTATCAGCAAGATATTACTCTTGCCCAGCTCAACTTCTTCTTTACCTTTTCCTGATGCACGTAACCGCTTGTAGTGGTTATAGACAGCAACTGATAAAACTTTTTTAGCGCGATCCTGGCCGATAACGTAGTCGTCCAGATGTTTTCGGATAGCTTTTGGCACAGGTAATTCATCCTGGTCCGGCACCGGCGACAGTTGATGAATTTCTTCTTTTAGAATGTCATTACATAACTCGACGCATTCATCGCAAATGAACACAGACGGTCCGGCAATGAGCTTCTTAACTTCGTGCTGACTTTTGCCACAAAAAGTGCAATACAGCGGCTTATCGCCGTCACCTTTGGACTGATCCGTCATGCTTTTCTCCTACTACTTAAGCGCCCGCTCAGGACTCTTCGCCACGCTGGCGTAAAATGCCGTCAACCAGACCGTAATCGATTGACTCTTCTGCTGATAAGAAGTGATCGCGATCGGTGTCTCTAGCCACTTTCTCGTAATCCTGACCTGTATTCTCAGCTAACATACGGTTTAAGCGCTCTTTCAGATCCAAAATTTGCTTCGCATGAATTTCAAAATCTGAAGCCTGCCCCTGGAAACCGCCAAGTGGCTGGTGAATCATAACCCGGGAATTCGGCAAGCAATACCGCTTACCCTGAGCACCACCGGCTAAAAGGAAAGCCCCCATGCTGGCCGCTTGTCCCATACAAACTGTGCTAACGTCTGGCTTAATAAAGCGCATTGTATCGTAAATAGCCATACCTGCCGTAACTACACCTCCTGGCGAGTTAATATACAAGTAAATGTCTTTATCAGGATTATCTGATTCTAAGAATAATAGCTGAGCCACAATAAGGTTGGCCATATGGTCTTCAACCTGACCACAGCAGAAAATCACACGCTCTTTTAACAGGCGTGAATAAATGTCGTAAGAGCGCTCCCCTTTTGACGTCTGTTCGACAACCATAGGGACTAGCTGTGCCATTGGATCCTGAATATCGCTCGACATGTGTTATAAAGCTCCTGAAATAAAAATGGCTCGTATGAAATCATACGAGCCATTAAACCAAGCTGTAGCGGGACCCGTCAAGGACTCCGTTACAAGAGATTACTGCTGCTTCGGATTCATAATGTCGTCAAAGCTTGCTTTCTTATCTTTCACAGAAGCTTTTTCCAACACAAATTCGATAGCTTGCTCTTCCAACGCTAAGTTGCGAACTTGCTGCATCATATCGTTGTTTGACTTGTAGTACTCGACAACTTCCTGCGGGTCTTCATATGCAGAAGCAGCTGTCGCAATGATCTCATCAACTTTCTCGTCGTCAGCTTTAAGCTCATTGCTGCGAATAACTTCGCCCAATAACAAGCCAACTTTAACGCGTTCTTTTGCCTGCTCTTCAAACAACTCAGCCGGCAATTCAGGCATTTGATCAGCATTACCACCAAAACGTTGAGCAGCTTGCTTACGCAGTTGATCGATTTCCTGGTCGATCATTGATTTCGGCAATTCAACATCGTTGTTTTCAACAATGCCTTTTAACACCTGTTCTTTAACTTTTGCTTTTACTGCGTTTTTCAGTTCGCGTTCCATATTCTTACGAACTTCTTCCTTCAACGCTTCAACGCCGCCTTCTTTTACACCAAATAACGCAACGAACTCGTCATTGAGTTCAGGCAAGTCACGTGCTTCAACTTTTTTAGCTGTTACAACGAACTGCGCTTCTTTACCTTTCAGGTTTTCAGCGTGGTAGTCTTCCGGGAAAGTGACTTCAATCGTCTTTTCTTCACCCGCTTTAATACCTTTAATTTGATCTTCAAAGCCCGGAATCATGCGGCCTTCGCCTAATTCCAGAGCGAAATCGTCGGCTTTACCGCCTTCAAATTCTTCACCGTCGATAGAGCCAACAAAATCCATAGTGACACGGTCACCTTTTTTGGACTTACGCTTAACTTCTTTCCAGTCAGCGTGCTGCTTTTGCAACGTTTCCAACATGTTGTCTACGTCTTTTTCGGTAACTTCAACAGCTGGCTTCTCAACTTTCACTTTTTCCAGATTTTGAACTTCTACTTCCGGATACACTTCGAACGTTGCAGTGAACTCAAGGTCTTTACCTGGTTCATTGACTTTAGGCTCAATTGCAGGTGCACCAGCAGGGTTCAACTTTTCCTGCATAACCGCTTCAAAGTATTTGCTTTGCATAACACTTGAAGCTGCACGTGAACGTGCTTCGCGACCAAACAGCTTTTGCAGTACATTTGGCGGAATTTTTCCTTTACGGAAACCATTCACGCGACGATGGCGATATTCTTCTTTTAATAAGCGTGTTACTTCGCTATCAATTGCATCTGCCGGGACTGTAATAGTCACACGACGCTCTAAACCTTGAGTTGTCTCTACAGAAACCTGCATTGCTTCATTACCTCGGTTTCAATCAATGAATGTCACTCGCATCAATTTATCATTATAAAAAATGAGATACGGCAACGGCGTTGACCTTTAAAAATGACGCAGCATTATAGCGAGGAGACCGCCCGGAGTCGAGTCCCGAGCGGCAATTTTTAAACTTCACTTTATTCGATGAGAAAAATACTTAAGATTTGTCTTCCAGCTCAAGAAGTAGATTATTGATTTCGCCCAGTTTATCCGGCTTATCGCCCCCCATATTTTCTTGGTCAGCCACTTCCGTTTCAAGCTCATCGTAACGCCATTGCTGCAACAGCTCAATCTTTTGCTCGTTTGAAAGGTCTGGATGATCAAACACAGCTTGCGGGGAATCAAACGCTTCAGCGGGATTCTTTAAACTTTTCTTAAAGTCCATAACAATAACTCCAGCCACGGGTTAACAGTGAAAGTTTTATTTATATATGACTTAAATGTAGCAGTACTGGCTGAAAAGAAAAAGGTCAAAGAGTGTAATGGTCGGCGATGCAGGATTTGAACCTGCGACCCCTTGGACCCAAACCAAGTGCGCTACCAAACTGCGCTAATCGCCGACAAACAGGAAATTTTACTATAAAGAAATGGGGTGGATGATGGGACTTGAACCCACGACAACCGGAATCACAATCCGGGGCTCTACCAACTGAGCTACACCCACCACTGAGTGATTTCTTTGGCGCGTTCTGGCGCACCCGGCAGGATTCGAACCTGCGACCGACGGCTTAGAAGGCCGTTGCTCTATCCAGCTGAGCTACGGGCGCATATCGAACCATTTTACCGTCTAGAGAATGGTCGGCGATGCAGGATTTGAACCTGCGACCCCTTGGACCCAAACCAAGTGCGCTACCAAACTGCGCTAATCGCCGAATTTCTCCGAAAGCCGTATCAGACGCAGCTTTTAAAAAGCAAATGCTGGCTGACAACGGGGGCGAATATTACCTGTTGAAGACTGACCCGTCAAACTTTTTTTCTGTTATCGGTGCCGAGTGGCTACTTTTACGTCAACCTGACGACTAAACCAACAACCGGTGACATTCAGGGCAGAAAAAAGTTACAATAGAACCCATATATCACCTTGAATTCTCTCACTTTTGGGAACGTCATTATGCCAGCTCAAATTATCGATGGTAAAACCATTGCTGCCACTGTACGTCAGGCCGTCAAACAACAAGTAAAAGAACGTGTTAACTCCGGGCTGCGAGCACCAGGCCTGGCGGTTGTCTTAGTTGGGAGCGATGCAGCTTCCGAAGTTTATGTAGGAAACAAACGGCGAGCTTGTGAAGATGTCGGTTTTCGCTCCTTTGACTATGACTTACCGGCAACGACAACCCAGCAGGAACTTGAAGAGCTAATTGAAAAGTTAAACAACGACACTGCTGTCGATGGCATCTTAGTTCAGCTGCCTCTACCGGCGGGCCTTGATGCTACTCCGATATTAGAACGAATTCGTCCTGACAAAGATGTCGACGGCTTCCACCCTTTTAATGTCGGACGTTTATCGCAACGCATTCCAGCTCTACGCCCCTGCACGCCCAAAGGCATTATGACCTTACTGGAGCACACAAAAGTTGATCTGCATGGGTTAAATGCGGTTGTCGTTGGTGCATCTAACATTGTTGGCCGACCAATGAGCCTGGAGCTCCTTTTAGCAGGTGCTACAACGACAGTTTGTCACAGGTTTACCAGTGACCTCTCTGAACACGTTAAAAGAGCAGATATTTTAGTTGTAGCGGTAGGTAAGCATGAATTCATTCCGGGGGAATGGGTTAAGCCCGGAGCTATCGTTATTGATGTTGGTATGAATCGATTACCTGATGGTCGTTTAACCGGTGATATTGAGTTCCAGACAGCCTCTGAAAAAGCCGGCTGGATAACGCCTGTTCCGGGAGGTGTGGGGCCAATGACCGTAGCTTCACTCATTGAAAATACCTTACAAGCCTGCGTTGACTACCACGATATTCGCTAGTTTACTTTCGATAGCCGCTTAGCATTGAATGCTGAGCGGTATTCGATAACGCCCATAGAGGTTTATTGAACACCCGGCTGCGCGTTGCGCAGTAACGCGCTGCTTTAGAGTCGGACAGTAAGGTTTGAGTCGCAGATAAAAACTCGCCGGCAATAGGAATATCAAGGGGCAGGCACCAATAGGTTTCAATAACCAATACCCTTGCCTGGTGCCATTGTTCGCTACCCTCGTTACTGGCACGGGCGTGGTAGTGGTCAACTGAAATCTCCAATACCTCAGTCTTTAGCTCATCGTCCCAGCGCCAATCGGCAAATTCGCGAAAATCCTCAACCGTAGGCGACAAGACTTTTAGTTGACCAAATTGTGCGTAATGAAGTCGCTGCTCAACCAAAGCTTCAGTTACAGCGACCATTTTGTTGTCAGTACTGAGTTGCGGTTTAAGCCCCGCCATTCCCGCAGCTAACGTGTTAACCATGGCATTGTGACTGCCGTTATTAATGCTACCCGCGCGCACAGCATACTGATTAGCAACCGTTAGAGTTTGCTGCCCCCACCAGATAATCAGTGCCTGAACGAAAGTAAAAACAGCGGCCACAATAACCGGCCATACGATTAACAGCTCGATACCGGCTTGTCCGGATTGTTTTCGCAGCGTTTTGCCCGGCTTAAATAAAGAAAAACCCGCTGCCGGAAAGGCAGCGGGAAATGTTATGCCCAAGCGAGACAATAACATGGGACCTCCATGTCCAGTGTGCTGTGTCCTTCATTAGACACGCAACTATGTTAGTCCAGCAGGTTTTGATTCACCATTGGCAAAGTGACCCTTTGCCCGTAAGTCATTAACTACTTGTCCTGTACTTGCCACTTCCCATCTCGGAAAAATGCTTTCCAGCCAGTTTGTTTCTTCTTAATTTCGGTCACCACGTATTGTTCTTTGTTTTTGCGCGAAAAGCGAACAATAGCATCATTACCGTCCTCGTCTTCCTGCGGAGCCTCCGCCAGATACTTGAACTTTTCCGGTAACCGGTCTTTAAACTGAGCAAGTTCTTTTACGGTAACAGCACGGGTCTCCCGTGACTTAGGGAAAGTATTAGCTGACAAGAAAATACCTGACGCACCGTCCCGTAAAACAAAATAAGCATCGGACTCTTCACAGGGTAACTCCGGCAATGGGACCGGATCTTCTTTAGGTGGCGCAGGTTCCCCGCTACGCAACAACTTACGGGTATTTTTGCAGTCACTGTTGGTACAACCAAAGTACTTACCAAAACGTCCATTTTTTAGCTGCATTTCCGAGCCGCATTTATCACACTCGATAGTTGGACCGTCGTATCCTTTAATCCGGAACGTGCCCTCTTCAACCAATTGGCCGTCGCAAGTTGGATTGTTACCGCAAACATGCAGCCTGCGCTTTTCGTCAATAAGATAGCTATCCATCGCTGTCCCGCATTTAGGGCAGCGCTTTTTCGCTCTAAGCGCTTCGGTTTCACGTTCTTCTTCGTCAGTTACCTCAACCGCTTCTTCACCCGGCGTCAGGTTCAGTGTTTTAGTACAGCGTTCCTTTGGCGGCAGGTTGTAACCTGAACAGCCCAGAAAAACTCCGGTTGAAGCGGTTCTTATCCCCATTTTTCGACCACATTCAGGACAGTCAATATCGGTCAGAACAAGACTGTTCTCACGCATACCACCTTCAGTAGGTTCCAGTTCAGCTTTTTCCAGCCGCTCTTTAAAGTCCGCATAAAACTTATCGAGGGTTTCTTTCCAGTCACGCTTCCCGGCAGCAATATCATCCAATGCCTGTTCCATTTCTGCCGTAAAGTTGTAATTCATTAGTTCGGTGAAGTTCTCAACAAGTCGGTCATTGACAATTTCACCCATTTTTTCAGCAAAGAATCGACGGCTCTCTACCCGAACATAGCCTCTGTCCTGAATAGTAGAAATAATCGACGCGTAAGTCGACGGGCGACCAATACCGCGTTTTTCCAGCTCTTTAACCAAAGACGCCTCACCATAGCGAGCCGGTGGCTTGGTAAAATGTTGCTCTGGAAGCAGTTGTTCCAGTTTCAATGCATCGCCTTTTTTTACGTCCGGCAGATTATCATCGCCTTCTTTCTTGCTGCTAGCCGGAGGCATCACCTTAGTCCAACCGGCAAAGCGCATAACCCGTCCGCGCGCTTTTAATTCGAAATCACCCGCAGTGGCAGTTAAGGTCGTACTGTCATAGCGTGCCGGAACCATCTGGCAAGCAACGAATTGACGCCAAATAAGCTCATACAAACGTTGAGCATCACGCTCAACTGAAGATAAGGATTCTGACTTCACCTTCACATCTGACGGGCGAATAGCCTCGTGGGCTTCTTGTGCGTTGCTTTTAGCACCATAGCGAGTCGGGCTTTCCGGCAAATAGTTCTTACCAAAGTCTTTTGCTATTAAGTCACGGCAGGCATCAACCGCTTCAGCACTCAAATTGGTTGAGTCAGTACGCATATAAGTAATGTGACCGGCTTCATAAAGACGCTGAGCCATCATCATCGTCTTCTTCACACCAAAGCCTAACCTGGTACTGGCCGCCTGCTGAAGTGTTGAAGTAATGAACGGTGCGCTGGGTTTGCTCGACGTGGGCTTGTCTTCACGGCCGGTAATTTCGTAACCTGAACCCTTCAATAACGCCAATGCAGCATCGGTTTCTTCTTTATTAGCCGGGCGAAAGTTTTTTCCCGCCTGCTTCATTACCTGCATACGCAGAGAGTCTTCCGATGGCGTCATTAAATCCGCATGAACATCCCAATACTCTTCCGGAACAAAGGCTTTTATTTCGCGCTCGCGTTCAACCACCAGACGCACAGCAACTGACTGCACACGGCCTGCCGACAACCCACGGGCAATTTTCTTCCACAATAACGGAGAAACCATAAAGCCGACCACACGGTCAAGAAAACGGCGAGTCTGCTGCGCATTGACCCGGTCCGTATTCAACTCTGCGGGGTGCTCAAAAGCTTCCTGAATGGCTTTTTTGGTAATTTCGTTAAACACAACGCGTTTATAGCGGGAATCGTCACCACCGATAAGTTCCCGCAGGTGCCAGGCAATTGCCTCTCCCTCGCGGTCCAAATCCGTTGCGAGGATAATTTCCTCAGACTTTTTCGCTAACTGTTTTAACTCTTTAACGACTTTTTCTTTACCCTGCAGAACTTCGTAGTGAGCTTCCCAATCATTTTCCGGGTCAACTCCCATACGAGCAATTAACCGCTTGTAGTCCCGTTCTTTCTGATATTTAGCTTTTGCATCCGGGGACATCTTCCGGACTTCAGCTGCCGGTTTGCTTTTGATTGTCTCAGTAGCTCGGGTAGGTAGATCACGGACATGACCAACACTGGACTTAACGACAAAGTCCTTACCTAAATATTTATTAATCGTTTTGGCTTTTGCCGGAGACTCGACAATGACGAGCGATTTTGCCATAGAATAATCGTTCTCTTGTTGTAGATGACCGTGTATATACGTGCTAACAGTAACAATTACAAGTGCAATTGCTCATTAGCGACCTTTTTTAGGTATATCGGTTATCGTCAGCAGAAACAACCATAACTCGAGTATTTGATAAAAATTCGCACAAGTTAGATAAACAGTCAGATTTATGCGAACGGGCTTAAACGCCAGAAAAATAAAGGCTTTCAAGGCGGTTTTAAAACAGTATAATGACACCTTAGTTTACATTATCAGGTGCACAACACGTGCAGGGAGTATCGAAAAGTGAGCATGCAACACTTCGAAGTCAACTACGACGGTTTGGTCGGACCTACTCATAATTACGCTGGATTGTCGTTCGGTAATGTTGCCTCTTTGGCCAACGCTAAAGCCTCATCCAGTCCTAAAAGCGCTGCCCTGCAAGGCCTGAAAAAAATGAAAGCACTGCACGATATGGGAATGAAGCAGGGAGTACTCGCTCCTCAGGAACGCCCGGATATTTTTGCTTTGCGGCGCCTGGGCTTTACCGGGACTGATGCCGAAGTGTTACATAAAGCAGCAACCGAAGCTCCGGCTATTTTCCAGGCCGTTTGCTCTGCTTCCAGTATGTGGACCGCCAATGCTGCGACCGTTTCGCCAAGTGCAGACACCGCTAACGGTAAAGTACACTTTACCCCGGCTAACCTGACCAATAAGTTTCACCGCTCATTAGAGCCACAGACCAGCGGTCGTATCCTGCAAGCGATGTTCAACAATAGCCGCTACTTCGAGCACCATACACATTTACCCGACAACGAGCACTTTGGCGATGAAGGTGCGGCCAATCACACTCGTTTGTGTCGCGAGTATGGTCACGCCGGAGTCGAACTCTTTGTCTATGGCCGTTATGCCTTTGACAGTTCTAAACCAGCGCCCAAACGCTTTCCGGCAAGACAGACCTTAGAAGCCTCTCAGGCCATTGCTCGCTTGCACGGTCTGAGCGAAGATAATACCGTTTATATTCAGCAGAACCCTGACGTAATTGACCAAGGAGTTTTCCATAACGATGTCATTGCCGTCGGCAACCAAAACGTACTGTTCTATCATGAGCAGGCTTTTGCCGATACAGAAGCGAAATTGGCCGAAATTCAGCGTAAGTTCGGTGATAACCCACTACATTTCATTAAAGTGGGTACTGAACAGGTAAGTATTCAGGACGCCGTTAGTACGTATTTATTCAATACCCAGCTCATCACACCGCCCGATGGCCAAATGACAATCATCGCGCCAACAGAGTGTCAGGAGAACGACAGTGTCAGATCGTATCTGGAACAGTTGACTCAAAACAGTGACAGCCCCATTAAGCGGGTTGAATTTTTTGATGTGAAGCAGAGCATGAGAAATGGTGGCGGACCCGCCTGTCTGCGTTTACGAGTTGCATTGAACGATGAAGAACTCGCCGGGGCTAACCAGAATTGTTTAATGTCTGATAAATTATTCAGTCGTTTAAATCAGTGGGTAGAAAAGCACTATCGCGATGAGTTGGCTGTTGATGATTTACGCGATCCGGCATTATTAGAAGAATCGCGTTCAGCTCTGGATGAACTGACTCAAATTCTTAAGTTAGGCTCGGTTTACCCTTTCCAGCAAGACTGAGCAATTACTGACTCAGCCTTGCTGTTAGGCTGAGTCAGTCGTTATCGTTATGCAGCTCAAGGTTAGCGTCTTCTGAGCCGTCACGCTCAGATCTGGCAACGTCGTTACGAGCTGCATGAAGACGATCTAGATATTCCTGGCTAACATCTCCGGTTACATACTCACCGCTAAACACCGATGTTTCAAAACGCTTTATTGAGCGATTCTCTGCACCAACTGCATCTATCAAGTCATCAAGATCTTGATAAATGAGTCCATCTGCTTTGATCATGTCGCGAATCTCTATTGCTTCACGTCCATGACCAATAAGCTCATTGGCACTTGGCATATCAATACCATAAACATTCGGGAAACGAATTTCCGGAGCTGCTGATGCGAAATAAACCTTTTTGGCACCAGCCTCGCGAGCCATTTCGATAATCTGCTCAGAGGTTGTTCCGCGAACAATAGAGTCATCAACCAGCAAAACATTCTTACCGCGGAATTCAGCGCTAATAGCATTCAATTTACGGCGTACTGACTTACGTCGCTGAGTCTGCCCCGGCATGATAAAAGTACGACCAATATAACGGTTCTTCACAAACCCCTGACGGTACGGTAAATCCATAACATTGGCTATCTCCAGTGCAATATCACAGCTGGTTTCAGGAATTGGGATAACCACATCAATGTCTAAATCTGCGTAGTCCCGTTTCAGTTTTTCGCCCAGCTTACGCCCCATATTGACACGAGAGGCATACACCGAAATCCCATCAATAAATGAATCGGGGCGTGCAAAGTAAACGTACTCAAAAATACAAGGGCAATGCATGGGTTTGTCGGCACACTGGCGCGAGTATAGTTTACCGTCATTCGTAATATAAATAGCCTCGCCCGGCTCGACATCACGCACATACTTAAAACCAGTACCGTCAATTGCAACACTCTCAGACGCGACAATATATTCCTCGCCATCTTCCGTGTCGCGTTTACCCAGTGCCAGAGGACGAATTCCCCATGGGTCGCGAAACGCAACCATACCGTGGCCGAGAATCATAGCGACTACGGCATAGGCTCCACGAACCTGACGATGGACCGCTGTCATAGTGCGGAAAACGTCTTCTTCGTTCAGTGTTAAACTTTCGTTCTTATCTAACTCGTTGGCAAATACGTTAAGCAAAATCTCTGAGTCAGACGTGGTATTAATATGGCGACGAGCTGTTTGGAACAAATGTTCCTGAACATCGTTAGCGTTGGTCAGGTTACCATTGTGTGCCATGGCAATACCGAAAGGCGAGTTAACATAGAATGGCTGCGCTTCGGCAGAGCTTGAGCTACCGGCGGTGGGATAGCGTACATGACCAATACCGACATTACCTGCCAAGCGGTGCATGTGGCGTGTATGGAACACATCGCGTACCAAGCCGTTGGCCTTTCTTAAGCGTAAAGTGCAATGCTCATCAACTGTCATAATACCAGCAGCGTCCTGGCCACGATGTTGAAGCATAGTTAACCCGTCATAAAGCGCTTGGTTAACAGCCTGCTTACCAACAATACCAACAATACCACACATGTCTTTTCACCTTTTTATACAGGTTGAGGGACTAAAAAACTGGAGCTGTTTTCCAGATAACTGAAAAACCACTGAATAAATACACCGAAGTGAGGAATTAATAGAGACTCCTTCCACCATTCACTGGAAGATAATGTGGTAAAGGAATCAATAAAAAATAATAAAGCGCTGACAATTAATACACCGCGTAACGCACCAAAAACCAGACCGAGAACCCGGTCAGTTCCGGATAGGCCCGTGTGATGAACTAATTGAGAAAGAATGTAGTTAATAATTGCGCCCAGAATAAGAGTCGCTACAAACAATGCAGCTATTGCAGCGGCATTTCTTACAAGAGGATCGCCAATTTCGGTAAAGTATACTGCCAGATCGAGATAAAACTGACTCGCGATAAAAAAGGCTGAAATCCAGATGGCCAGAGACACGGCTTCTTTAACAAAGCCCCTTACCAGACTGATCAGCGTTGAAAGGCCGATGACAATTATAATGGCATAGTCAATCCAGAGCATAATGACTCACAATTGCTGCGCAAAAGACGCGGTGGATTTTAACAGAATGTGCCTGAGAATGTGATTTTCTTTTCACATATATTGCAAAAATCATGGCCGATAAGTAATTACCTTACCTTGCAGCCCCGTGAGTTCCTTCAGCGGACCTAATTGCTTTTCAAGCTCCGTCTTTGATGTATCCGGACCAACTAAAACACGGCTAATTGAGCCATCAGACGCCTTCTGCGAGTATGCCGAAAAGCCTTTTTCCAGTAACTGGGAGATCAAACGTTTAACACTGTCCTCGTTACTAAATGCCCCCAACTGGATAACCCAGGCTTTACCGTCAGCCGCATACTCAGCAGGCTCACGTGGCGGAGCCTGGGCATCACTGCTCTCGTTAATGGGCTCAGCTGAATCCGCAGTCTTTTCTGCTTCAGGAAGAGATTCTTTAACGGTTACCGGCTCTGACACGGTCTTATCCGATAAGGTTTCCGGTTTTTGAAGCTCTTCCTCAATGGTCGGCTTCAACGGAATGGTTTCCATTGGCTCAACCGGGTCTGCCTTCTCACCATCCAATATATCGGGAATAATAATGACGGCTAACGCCACCAATATCAGAGTGCCAACAAGACGATTCTGCAGAGGACTGGACAAAGCTCAAGCTCCTTTTAAATGCGCGGTAATTCTCGCTACAGTGTAAAACGAGCCGAAGCCGAAAACCAGAGCTTTACCATTATTTGCCTGGTATTGCTCCGCCGCCTGGACAGCCTCGCAAAATGCATGCTCAACCGAGTCAAATAAGTGACAAGATTCATTAGGTAGTTTGGCTTTAACCGCCAATTGCCCGGATGTTTCGCCACGAGGCTCCGACAGAGACCCTAAATACCAGTCGCAAACTCTGGAATTCAAAGCTTTAGCGACACCACTATGGTCTTTATCACTTAACATACCAACGACAGCAAACACTTTATGCTTTGGATAAAACTTGTCGAGATACTGGCAGGCATAAGCAGCAGCCTGAGGGTTATGTGCAACATCCAACAATATCTCGCAGTTTTTATGGAAGTCTGTTTGCATTCTTCCCGGAAGCGCGGCCTTAGCTATGCCTTCTCGTATTGCCGATAACGTAACCGGCAAGGGTAACTGCTCGATAGCGGCAATTGCAGTTGAGGCATTGATAATAGGTAACTTAGGCAAAGGTAAATCGTTTAACTGGGTGTGCTGACTACGGTAACTCCAGCTATCCGCCTTTTCATTACGATGAAAGTCCCTGCCGACCTGCCACAACTTAGCACCAACGCTCGCTGCCGTTTCAGCAATGCTTGCTGTAGGACTGGCTTCACCACAAATTAATGGTTTATCCGTTCTCGCTATACCTGCTTTTTCACGCCCTATTTGCTCTCGATTATTACCAAGAAATGCAATGTGATCGATACCGATACTGGTAATTACTGCAACATCAGCATCGACACAATTCACAGCGTCAAGCCGTCCGCCTAAGCCGACTTCAAGAATAACCACATCGGGTTTATTCGCTTTCATGAGCCATAACGCAGCCAGCGTACCAAACTCAAAATAGGTTAAAGAGGTGTTCTTACGCGCTTTTTCAATGACCGCAAAAGCTTCGGTATGTGCAGAGTTTGTCAGTTCCTGACCATTAATACGAACCCGTTCGCGATACTCTACGATATGTGGCGACGTGTAGACGCCAGTGGTGTAGCCAGCTGTCTGTAGAATAGTCTCGAGGTAACAAACCGTCGAGCCTTTTCCGTTAGTGCCACTGACCGTAATAACCAAAGGCGCTGGCTCAAGTACATCGGCACTCGCTGCAACCCTGGCCACACGCTCAAGTCCCATGTCGATGCTTTGGGGATGGATGCTTTCAAGATAAGTCAGCCATTCCTGCAGCGACGCTGACGCTGCAGGGGCAGATAGCGGTCCGGCAGTCATTATTTGCTTACACTGACTTCCGACGTTTCAGTAGATGGCAGGTTCTGCATTTTCGCCAACAATCGAGCGACTGTGTCACGCATGTTACGGCGATCGACAATCATATCAATGGCTCCATGCTCTAATAGGAATTCAGCACGCTGGAATCCCTCAGGTAACGTCTGGCGGACGGTCTGCTCAATAACTCTCGGACCAGCAAAACCAATAAGTGCTTTAGGTTCCGCAATGTGAATATCGCCTAGCATAGCAAGGCTTGCAGAAACTCCACCCATCGTCGGGTCTGTCAGCACAGAAATAAAGGGAATACCCTCTTCACTCATACGTGCCAGCGCTGCCGATGTTTTCGCCATTTGCATTAATGACATCAGAGCTTCCTGCATACGAGCGCCACCCGATGCAGAAAAACAAACTAACGGGATGCGGTGCTTAAGGCTAACTTCCGCAGCCTGAACAAACTTAGCACCAACAACTGATGCCATAGAACCGCCCATAAAGTTAAAGTCAAAGGCGACAGCAACTAAAGGAACACCTTTTACGGTTCCTTTTTCCGCAATGAGTGCGTCATTTTCGCCCGTGCTTTTTTGTGCTGCAGAAATACGGTCTTTGTATTTTTTAGAGTCTTTAAAACGTAAAACGTCTTTCGGCTCTAAATCAGTGCCAATTTCTTCGCGGTTGTCGTTATCTAAAAAAATGTCCAACCGACTGCGGCCAGTAACCCGCATATGGTGATCACATTTCGGGCAGACATTAAGGCTACGCTCTAAATCCGCCTTATAAATAATGTTGTCGCAGGCAGTACACTTACTCCAGACGCCCTCTGGAACACCCCGACGTTTGTTAATTTTTGGCTTCGCAAGAATTCTTTCTATCCAGCTCATACTATTCCGCCCAAAGGCTATTATTAGTCAATGTGATGTAGCTTACATGGTACCACAAATGGATCAAGCAAAGAGGTCATAACAGTGGCCTTAGTCGCCTAACCATAAAGGTCCCGGGGGAACCTGAGGTATATTATAGCTCTCAGGATAGGTAACTTCGACCAAATATAACCCTCCGGGCTTCGCCGTTGCCGCCGCTTTGGTCCTGTCTTTTTGTCGTAGTAACTCTGCAAGCCACTCAGGTGGCTGTTCGTGCTGCCCAACTACAATTAGGCTTCCCACAATATTTCGGACCATATGGTGTAAAAAGGCGTTAGCCTTTATATCAATAATTATATAGTCGCCGCGGCGCTCTACCGTTAAGTCCGTCACCTTTCGAAAGGGCGTGTGAGACTGACAATGTGAGGCACGAAATGTGGTAAAGTCATGCTCACCAATAATGGCTGGTGCAGCGGCCTGCATAGCTTTTTCGTCAAGTGGTTGATGATAATGACTAACGCCAAACGAATGGATTCCGGGACGAAAACGCGTGTTGGCAATAATGTATCGATACCGCCGCGAAGTAGCACTAAAACGAGCGCTAAACTCACTATCGACCTCTTGAGCCCAGCGTACTGCTATCCCTGCAGGTAAATTACTATTTACGCCCAGTGTCCAGGCTGGCTCCGCCCGGGGGACCGGAATATCAAAATGCACAACCTGCCCTGTTGCATGAACACCCGCGTCGGTTCTTCCGGCGCAAGTTACTTCAATGGGCGCATCGGCTATTTTACTGACAGCGTGTTCTACGCATTGTTGGACACTAATAACTTCACGTTGACGTTGCCAACCATAATAGCGGCTGCCATCGTATTCCAGGCATAAGGCCATTCGCATACTGCTTAATCCTACGAATCGAGTTTTTGTTTCAACGCGTCGGCCTCTTTCGCCAGCGCTTCATCGTCACCTTCTGCTAATTGCTGAAGAATTTCCCGAGCTTCATCTTCTTCACCCATTTCGATATAGGCTCTGGCTAAATCCAGCTGAGCTGAGGGATCATCATCCTCAGGAGCATTTTCAGCATCACCCGATTCATCATCGGGTAATACGTCTTTAACCGCAGACGACTGATAACGATCGGTATCTTCTTCCTCTTCGTCAGCTTCGGCCATCAAAGAATCTATATCAACAAAGTCCTCGTCGTCTTTTGCGCTAAACGAGTCGACCTCTTCACTCTCATCACTTTCTTCGCTCGAACCGAACAGTGACTCTAACTCTTTATCGGCTTCATCTTCCGCTTCATCAAGCTCGGCATCGTCCTCAGGAACTTCCTCTTCTAAGTCATCCAGCTCGTCCAGTGACTGAGTTAATTCATCCGACTCCTGAAGCAATTGCTCCAGGTCATCTTCTTCCTGCTCTTGCGGTTCTTCCTCGGTTCTCTCGTCAGGCTCTAGCGCTTCTGCTGACTGCTCTGCCGCTTCCAGTTCAGATTCATCAATCTCATTCTGAGTGGGTTCTTCACCTTTTTCTGTCTCATTCTCAGCTAAGCCTAAATCGGCTAAAACGTCATCGACTCCGCTATCATCAAAGTCATCCGGCAATAAATCATCACTTTCGTCGTCCGCGTCGCTTTTCTCCGCCGCTTCCTCTGTTACCGACTCATCACCTGTATCGGTCTCTTGCGGAGCATTATCAGCAAGAATATCGTCAATATCATCGGTAGCGTCCTGCTCAGCCTTTTCCTCATCAGGTTCATCTTCACTGACCGCTGAGTCTGCTTGTGCATCTTCTGGCTGCTCAGCCGCTTCCGGTTTTTCTTCTTCCTCATCATTAACAGAGAGGTCTATTGCCTGTTCGTCATCATCACCGGCCTCGCCAAACAGACGATCCAGTTCATCCTGAGAGAGCTCTCCGGCATCATCATCATCGTCAGGCAATACCGCTTGATCATCTTCATCTAAATCTTCATCGACGGTTTCTTTCGGCTCAGGCTTTTTCTGTTCCGGTTCACTGTCTTCATCATCGAGACGGACGCTAAAGTCGGTTTCGTCTGCATCCGAAGACTGTCCGGTTAATTCTGCTTCTAAAGCACTAAGATCGTCACCATCATCATCGGAGGTGTCCTCACCGTCGATATCGAACAGACCATCAGTACTGTCTTTAGGCACATCACCCAATAATTCTTTATCCAGCTCGGCAGCAGCTTCTTCCTCGGTCAACTCCTTGTTAGAACTCTGCTCTTCTTCTTCCGTCGCTTTAGATTTTGACGATCGCCGTAAGAAGAAAAATACAATTAACCCAATAATAAGCAGCGCAGGCAACACCGATACCAGCAACATATTCAATGGGCTTTGTAGCCAATCAGAAAAACCAGACTCTTGTTCCGCTTCTTCCCGAGCCTGCTGCTCAAGCATTTGTCTCTGTTGAGCTAATACTTGTTGAAACTGAGCTTCTAGTTCATCAGTTTTACTTACGCTGGCAGCCAGTTCATCGAGGCGTTCCGCTAGCGCATCGATACGTTCCTGCAGCGACTGGTTTTCACCATACATGCGTTCAACAGCCTGCATAGACTGCTGAATGTCAGACTGAAGCTCTTTAAAGTTTTGTTCCTGACGTTGTTCAACTTCCTGAATCGTCTGTTCAGCTTTCTGTCGAGCTTCTTCAAGTAGTTGCTGTTGTTCGGAGCGAGTTCTCTGAGTGCTTTGCTCTGCCTCAGTAAGTTCCTGAGACTTAGTTTGCAATTGACCATCAACCACCACCTGACGACGTGCGGCTTCAGGGTTAACCATTTCAATTTCTTGCAAGGAAGGAATGCGCAGGTAGTAACCGTCAAGCATACGGTTCATATTGCCATTGACAAAGGCCTCATCGTTGGCCTGCACAATAGCAACCATCGTTTGGTATTGTGTGACACTGGAATGAGGTTTATAGCGACGGGCAATATCCCATAAGGTATCAGATCTGGTAATAGGTCCATAGCGCTCCTGACCTAAACGAACATCAGTTGCTTCAGACCCTTTGGCTCCTTTTATAACAACACCGTCCTGCCAACCTGCTGCAGCGACTGTCATGCTGCCGGACAACGCAATGGCTGCCAGCGAAAAGTATCTCAATACCTGCACTCTAATCGTTTTTCTCATTCCTTCGTCTCTGCCCGCGCTTTGCTCTTATCTTTAACGGCGTTAGTTTAAAAAACTTTATGACATACAGCCGGTTAAATTACCAGTAATCACGAATTAAAGTTTCGGCAATTTGTATGCTGTTCGTTGCTGCACCCTTGCGGATGTTATCAGACACAACCCACAAATTAAGACCATTTGGATGGCTAATGTCTTCTCTGACCCGCCCTACAAACACATCGTCGTTTCCAGCGGCATTACCGACCTGTGTCGGAAACTCCTCTCTTTGCTCCATCAGAGTTACACCCGGAGCTTCACTTAACAGCTGCTTTGCATGTTCGGCAGTAATTGGCTGGCGTGTCTCAATATGGATAGCTTCTGCATGCCCAAAAAATACTGGAACTCTGACCGCCGTTGGATTGACTCTAATGCTGGGGTCATTAAAAATCTTTTGCGTTTCCCACACCATTTTCATTTCTTCTTTGGTGTAGTCATTGTCCTGAAAAACATCAATTTGAGGAATGCAGTTAAAAGCAATTTGACGGCTGAAATTAGCAACTGTCGGTTGCTTTCCGTTTAACAGCTCTGCTGTTTGCTTTGCAAGTTCTTCCATCGCCTCTTTGCCGGCACCCGATACTGACTGATAGGTGCTGACGTTAATACGTTCAATACCCACCGCGTCGTGAATCGGTTTAAGTGCGACCATCATCTGAATGGTCGAGCAGTTCGGATTTGCAATAATATTACGATTCCTGAAGTCGGCTAACGCCCAGGCGTTAACTTCCGGTACCACTAAAGGAATATCTGGTTCGTAGCGAAACTCGGAAGTATTATCGATAACAACACAACCTGCCTCAGCGGCTTTCGGTGCAAACTCACGGGAAATAGATCCTCCCGCAGAGAAAAATGCGATATCGGCGTTAGACCAGTCAAACTCGGTAGCGTCTAATACTTCGATTTCTTCACCGTTAAAGTCAACGGTCGCGCCAGCTGAACGAGCGCTAGCTAAAGGAAAAAGCTCTGCCACCGGGAATTTTCGTTCAGCCAGAATTTCTATCATTTGCTGGCCCACTAAACCTGTTGCACCTAATACCGCAACGCGAAACCCATGTGACATGCTGACTCCTTACTTAAGCAATTGCCGGGCGCGAAAGCCCAACTGTAAAAACTGTATGTATTGCTCGCTATTATGGCATGTAACCACCTGATTAATGAACTCTCTGCGCGGGCTTTCTTTGCGATAATTACGTCGCAAACTGTCAAACCCATCTCGCGTTAGTCCATGAAGGCGGAAATTTTTATCATCTTCGTGGATGTTAAAATGCTCTTTTACCCAGGAGTTAAAGCTCTCTGGAGACGTTAACATCGCCGCATCAAGTTCCGGCCAGTCAATCTTAGGTAACACATCTGCTAACTCTTTATTAGCCGGCATTTCAAAATGCGCTAACAAAGCGTTTGCTATCATAACCGCTCCTCCCACTTTTCCTTCCAGGCTATGCCCGGCAATATGGGGAGTCGCTATATCAATATAAGGGACTAAATCCGCCAATACATCGGGTTCATTTTCCCAAACATCCAATGCAATTGAAGGACGCTCTCCCTGAACGACACGATCCAATAAGGCTTTATTGTCTATTACCGCACCCCGACTGGCATTCACAAGTAACTGCTCTGAATGCAGCGACTGCAGTGCCGTACTCTCAAATAGATGCCGAGTGGGAAAGTCGCCATCATTGGTTAAGGGAACATGACAGGAGATAATATCTGCGGTTAGCACTCTCTGCCAGTGGTCATGTACAAACTTAACACCCTTTTTACAAAGCGGCGGATCATAATAATGAACATTAAACCCCAAAGCCTGAAGTCTTTTCCCCGCCGCTCTTCCTGTATGACCGGCTCCGACGATAGCAACGTCTATTTCATCGACGGAATACACAGGTTTATGACTTAACCAGTCGAGAACCACGCAAAGAACATATTCACCAACTGACTGTGCATTAGCGCCAGGAGCATGCGCAAAAGCAATCCCTCGCTCTTGTAACAGCGGAAGGTTCACGTGCTCGGTACCGATAGTGGCAGATGCAACAAACTTTAAGTAAGGGGCCTGCTCCAGAAGCTCTTTATCAACCGCTGTGACGGAACGGACTAACAGTGCATCTGCGTCTGCGAGCATCTCTTGTGACGGATTTCTTTCGGAGAAGTAAGAAAGGGTTCCCGCACCCGACAATATGTCAGACAGTGCGGGAATATTCTGGTCAGCGACGATTTTCACCGCAATAACCGGCTAAATCGCTTATTCAGAGTATTGGCGCATCACTAGCGATGCGTTCGTACCACCAAAACCAAAGCTATTGGACATGACTGTGCGCAATGGAGCTTCAGTTGGTTTCTGAATAATGTTCATACCATCGGCTTTCTCATCCAGCTCTTCAATATTGATGGAAGGCGTGACAAAGCCATGTTTCATCATCAGCAATGAGTAAATTGCTTCGTGAACACCTGCAGCCCCAAGAGCATGGCCCGTCATTGCTTTAGTAGCGCTGATCATAGGCGTTTTCTCCGGGAATACTTCGCGAATGGCTTCCAGCTCTTTGACATCTCCAACTGGAGTACTGGTACCGTGAGTGTTCAGGTAATCAACCGGAGTATCCACAGTTTCCATTGCCATCTTCATGCAGCGAACCGCACCTTCGCCCGATGGAGCAACCATGTCGAAGCCGTCTGAGGTAGCTCCGTAACCAACGATCTCGCCATAAATTTTTGCACCGCGCGCTTTTGCCGCTTCCAGCTCTTCAATAACCAGAATACCGCCACCGCCAGCAGGCACAAAGCCATCACGTCCCTGGTCGTATGTGCGCGAGGCTTTTTCAGGCGTGTCGTTGTACTTAGTACTTAACGCGCCCATCGCATCAAACTCCATGCCCAGCGTCCAGTGCAGTTCTTCACCGCCACCGGCGAAAACACGATCTTGCTTACCAAACTGGATAAGTTCCAGCGCATGACCAATACAATGAGCAGAGGTTGCACAAGCAGAACTTATTGAATAGTTAACACCTTTTATCTTAAAAGGTGTAGCCAGGCATGCAGAGGTGGTTGACGCCATGCAACGAGGAACCATGTAAGGCCCCACTTTTTTCACACCGCGTTCGCGTAAAAGATCGGCCGCTGCTACCTGATGTTCACCTGATGCGCCACCAGAACCGACAACCAGTCCGGTACGAGGATGCGATACCTGCTCTTCTGTCAGGCCTGCATCTTCGATGGCCTGAGCCATTGCAATGTAGGCATAAGCAGCTGAATCTCCCATGAAACGCAACGCTTTGCGATCAATATGGTCTTTAGGGTCTAACTTGACCTCACCCCATACCTGACAGCGCAAGCCCATTTCTGCAAAAGATTCTGAGCGCGTAATACCGGATTTCCCGATACGCAATGATTCCAGCACTTCTTCTTGATTGTTACCGATGCTTGATACAATACCAAGTCCGGTGATAACAGCTCTTCTCATTCTTTAGTCCTGTCTGACATTTCTACGTCGATATATTAACCAACGTCGTGTATGAATGTGGTCTGCTTTGTCCACTGTTGTTCGTAAAGTTGTTATTATAGCGACCATTAACTGATAAATCATGGGATAGCCACTTGAATTCTAATTCATCGGTCCAGTTTAACGAGCAAGGTGTACCAGTTTCCACCACTTTCGATGATATTTACTTTTCTGTCGATAACGGCGTTGACGAGAGTCAATACGTATTCCTTGCTCAAAACGGATTACCCGACCGTTGGCAGACACTCTCTGCCCATGGCTGCTTTACCATTGCGGAAACGGGCTTCGGTACCGGACTTAACTTTTTGCTCACCTGGCAACGTTTTCTGGAGCACGCTCCCAGTGACACCCGGCTGCATTTTGTCAGCTTTGAAAAGTATCCTTTGTCGCGTAGCCAGCTTAATCAAGCTTACCAGTTACTGAAGCCTGTAGCAGAGGTGAGTAGTGAATTTCTCAAACACTACCCGGCACCCGATCCTGGTTGTCATCGCCTTATCCTATCACAAGGCCGGGTCATTCTGGATCTATGGATTGGCGATATTAATGAGTTATTGCCCCAGTGGCTCCCTCAGGCGCAACAAAAAGTTGACGCTTGGTTCCTGGATGGGTTTGCACCAGCTAAAAACCCGGAAATGTGGCAGCACAGCCTCTACGAAGCCATGAGCCAGGCATCTTACAGTAAAACCACCTTTGCTACTTTTACTGCCGCAGGCAGTGTCAGACGAGCGTTGCAGCAGGCCGGCTTTTTAGTATCAAAAGTTCCTGGCTTTGGCCGTAAAAGAGAAATGCTTTGTGGTCAGTACTCCGAGTCAAATAAACTCAAACGCAGCGACAGGCGTAACGTCACTATTATCGGGGGCGGAATAAGTGCTGCCTGCACAGCTCTTGCTCTGACTCGTCGGGGAGTTGACGTTAAAGTGATTAGTCCTGACATAGCTGATGGCGCTTCCGGAAACCCTCAAGGTGCTGTTTATCCGCTTTTACATGCTGAACACACGCCGCTCAGCCGGTTTTACTGGCAGGCTTTTTCTACAGCGACAAGTTTTTATCAGACTTTTTGTAGCGAAAACTGGTTTCCAACTGGCGTCATGCAGCCTGCTTTTAATGAGCAAAGGAAAACGCGTTACCAGCGTATAGCCGATAATCTCTACGCAAAAGAGTCAGTGAACTACCTGCAGCCGGCCGAAGCAGGAGAAAAAGCCGGAGTGCCCTTGGGCGTACCCGCCCTACTTTACCCTAAGGCCGGCTGGTTAAGGCCTGAGGCCGTGGTTAAAAGCCTTTTTAAAGCGGCGGGCGTCGAGTTAGTCAAAGCCAAAGCCGTATCACTAAAACAAACAGATAATAAAGACTGGAACGTTTTGCTCGATAACGGAGAGTCGCTGTCAGCGGAGCGAGTTGTGATTGCCACCGGGCACCACGTTAATTCGCTGCTGCCACAAGGCATTGAGGCATTACCTATTCAGCCTGTCCGAGGACAAGTCAGCCTAGTTCAAACCACCAGCAAGCTTTCATCATTAAAGGCTGTATTATGCTTTAAGGGCTATTTAGTGCCTGCTGATAAAGAGCACCACTGCGTTGGCGCAACCTTTAGCCGCAATAATGACAGCCTGGCGACCAAAGCCGAAGATAACGAAGAGAATATAAGACAATTGACGGAGAATGCTCAGCAGCCTTGGGCAGAATCATTAGACGTTAAAACGGCAAGAGTCTCAGTCAGAGCAACAAGCCCCGATCATCAGCCTGTTGCAGGGGCTCTCAGCGATAACTTATACATATTGACGGGGCTTGGCTCTCGAGGATTTACCTCTGCCCCTGTGCTGGGCGAGATGCTTGCCTGTCAATTGACCGAAGAGCTAATGCCGCTTACCGAAAGTGCTTTACGCCGCATCTCCGCTCGTCGCTTTCAGAGCTAGTTTATCCAGTACACTGTTGATATGAGCCTGATCCGCCGGGGATAACTCATGGCGGGTTTTGTAAACTGCTTCACGCAATGCAGGCATGACCTTATCCGGCTCTGTCTCGCCGGACATCTCTAACTGGGCAACCACTAAATCAAAGTGACCACGTAAATAACCGCAAGCGAAAAGTTCATCATCAGTACCCGAAACAACCGCCTCATCAAAGACCGATTCAAGTCGCTCCACTAATTGATCAAAGTTCATACTGCCCCTCATTTGAAGCTTTCCCCGGAAACAAAGGCGCTCATTCTAACGGTCTTTTTGTTACAATGCATCCGCATCAAAGACTCAACGCATGACAGAGGTGTTTATTATGTCCCTGGAAATTGGCTTGTTTTATGGTTCTACCACCTGCTATACCGAAATTGCCGCGGAAAAAATTCAACAAGCCATAGGCGAAGACATTGTTCAGCTGTTTGATATAAAAGACACACCGCTAAAAGAAGCTGAACAATTTGATATCCTGATTTTTGGTATTTCCACCTGGGACTTCGGCGAGCTTCAGGAAGACTGGGAAAGCCACTGGGACGACATTAACGATGTTGACCTGCGCGGCAAAGTTGTTGCGCTATACGGTATGGGTGATCAGGAAGGTTATACCGACTGGTTTCAGGATGCTCTGGGCATGCTACACGATGCTATTGCTGATCACGGCTGTAAACGAATTGGTTTTTGGCCTAATCAGGGCTACGAATTTGCTGCTTCCAAAGCATTAACCGCAGATAACACCCAGTTCGTCGGTTTATCACTAGATGAAGACTCACAATATGAGCTATCAGATGATCGTATCGAACAATGGACGACGCAAATATTAGAAGAAATTGCTGAACAACTAGGATAATAACAATGCAAAGCTTTCTTTCCAAAACCTTGTTACTGCTAACGCTGCTCGTGTCAGCCAGCGTTCTGGCTGACACTGAGAAAACAACCATTGAAAAATTCACGTCGTCGTTTGACGAGCAACAGGGATTTTTTACTTTCTATCACGACGAGGCCAAAGGTAAGTTTTATCTGGAAGTCCCCAAAAGCGATAGACAATTTATTCTTCAAACCAGTCTTCCCTGGGGGCTGGGCTCTAATGATATTGGTTTAGACAGAGGCCAGCTCGGTGAAACCCGACTGGCGTCTTTTCATATTGAGGGCAGTACTGCTTTACTGCTTCAGCACAATACTCAGTTCCGGGCGCAAACTCGTAACCCGGCAGAACGCAATAGTGTCCAGCAGGCTTTTGCCGGTTCAGTACTTCATGGTTTCGATATTGTCGCCAGTAATAACGAAAATGTTTTAATTGATTACACGCCCTATTTGCTGACTGATGTGCATGGTGTTAGTAAGCGCTTACAGCAAACAGAACAAGGGCAATTTAAAGCCGATGTGAGTCGCTCAGTTGTTTACCCTGAACGCAGTAAAGCCTTTGTCGAGAATACCGAACTCGAAGCCAAAGTGACTTTTGTCGGCGACGGTAAAGGACAATGGGTCAATCAGGTAGCAGCTAACGCCGACGCCATTTCACTTCACCTTCATCATTCCTTTATTAAACTGCCCGATACTGCTTATCAACCCAGAAACTTTCACCCAAACAGTGGTTTTTGGGCGCACAGTTTTAAAGATTATGCAGCCCCTCTTGGTGAGTCGATGACCGTGCAGTACATTCCTCGTCACCGACTCAATAAAGAAGACCCGATTGCGTCACAAAGCCAGGCACGCGAGCCAATTATTTATTACTTGGATCCGGGAGCCCCTGAGCCGGTAAAAACAGCTTTACTTGAAGGAGCTCGCTGGTGGGCTGAAGGCTTTGAAGAACTCGGTTATGACAACGCCTTTCAGGTAAAAGTATTGCCCGACGACGCCGACCCAATGGACGTTCGCTATAACGTTATTCAGTGGGTTCACAGAGCGACCCGCGGCTGGTCTTATGGTTCGTCGGTGATTGACCCACGCACCGGCGAGATCATTAAAGGTCATGTCACCTTAGGTTCTCTGCGTGTTCGTCAGGACATGAAAATTGCTGAAGGCTTGCTGACCCCTTTTATTAACGACGCCGGTGAATTGAAAGAAGCTGTGCAAAAAATGGCTTTAGCGCGTATTCGCCAACTAAGCGCGCACGAAATCGGTCACACTCTGGGAATCGCTCATAACTTTGCTGCAAGTACATCAAACAGAGCATCGGTTATGGACTACCCGCACCCATTAGTTAACCTAACTACCGATGGTACGTTAAGTTTGAATGACGCTTATACGGAAGGTTTAGGTATTTGGGACAAACAAGTACTGGCCTACGGTTACAGTGACTTTGGCGGCATGCCTTCATCAACGGAGCAGCTAACACGTATTCTGGAAAAGAATAAAGCGCTTAACCTTAGCTTCATTTCTGATCAAGACGCGCGCCCGGCGGGAGGCGCACATCCGCTTGCTCATTTATGGGACAACGGCAGCGACCCGGTAACAGAGCTAGAGCGTCTGTTGTCCGTTCGCGCGCAAGTGCTGGATAACTTCAGTAAGGATATGCTGCGTCCGGACCAACCTTTAAGTCAGCTACAAGCCACTTTTGTGCCTATCTACCTGTTACACCGTTACCAGGTAGAGGCTGCGGTAAAATGGCTAGGCGGTGTTAACTACCGTTATTACATGGCAGATGATGCGGCAGATGACTACCAGCCGGTTAGTGCATCCAGACAACAAAGTGTATTGAAGCAACTGCTCAGAACGATTCAGGCAGACAATCTGCGCGTGCCCTCACATGTTAAGCAATGGCTGGTTCCGGCAGCCTATGGCGAGAGTTCTTCGCGTGAGTACTTTGATGGTAAAACCGGGCTTATACCAGATACCGTAAGTATGGCAGCAAGTGCCGCTGATCATAGCCTACAACTAATGCTTAACAGTCAACGTCTGAACAGGCTGACTCAGCAACACGCAGAAAACGATCGGGTTCCGTCACCTGCACAGCTTATGTCAGAAGTTTTTAATACCGTTTTCAACGACTGGGAAAATGCTCAAAATCAACCACTACAGCAACGTCTGTTAACGACAGCAATAAATGCTGAGGTGCGGGCGATAAAAAGCTCCGGTTTAGCGGCAGAGACTCGTTTAGCGATGCGCGCTCAACTTGCTGAACAGCAAAAGCAGTTGGCTGAATCCGGTTCGTTGTTAATCCGGCAGCTGGCAGGTGATTTAGAGACGTTCTTAACTGACGCTGAATGGCCTGAACAATACGAACCCGAAGCACTACCTCCGGGCTCGCCAATCTAACGAAAATACCAGGGCCGCTTAAAGCGGCTCTGGCATATCATCTAACTGATCTTTGGTTTTTCCATGCGGCGTTGGTTGACGTGTTTCCGGATCAATGTGAACGAAAACAATATCGTCAGCAGTACAAATGTTTTGCTTCGTGTGTTTATTTCGAACCAGACAGGTAATAGCTAAAGACGTACGCCCTACCGATTTAACCTGCAGACCGAATTCAACAACATCGCCCTGAAACGCAGAGGTTTCAAAAGTTATAGCGCCAATATGTTTCGTTACTAAGCTTTTCGCCTCTAACTGGCAGCTGGCAAAAATATAAGCTTCCTCATCAATCCATTCTAAAATACGGCCCCCAAACAACGAACCAGCAAAGTTCAAATCATTTGGCATAACCAGTCGGCGGGATAAAAAGCGCATAGTCACTCCTTGTTAGTGGAAGGTATGTACATATTATAACCTATTGTTCGCCAATGGTTTGTTGAAAAAATTGGGCAATCATTGAATATAAATGGATTTTTGTATTACGCCCGTTAATAGAGTGCTTTTTACCCGGGTAGTTCATCATTTCAAACGACTGAGCGTTGTCCTGCAACTGCTTATACAGTTTTGTGCTGTGAGTAAACAGAACATTGTCATCTGCCATGCCATGATAAATCAACAAGTCACCTTTTAGGTCCTTACTGTAAGGAAAAACCGATGAGTTCTCATAAGCGTTACCTTCATCCGGCATGCCCATAAAACGTTCGGTGTAATGCGTGTCATACAACCGCCAGTCGGTTACTGGCGCGCCAGCAACCCCGGCTTTGAAATGCTCAGGAGCTTTAAACATAGCAAGCAACGACATATAGCCCCCGTAACTATGACCGTAAATACCAATACGCTCTGCATCCACAAAAGGTAAGTTGGTCAAATACTCCACTCCGGTAACCTGGTCTTCAATCTCCGGACCACCCATGTTTTTATAAATAGGCGCTTCAAAACTCTTTCCACGGTTTGCTGAACCCCTATTGTCCAGAGTAAATACAATAAACCCCTGTTGGGCCATATACTGGACAAACTCACTGCCCCAGCTCTTAGTTACTCTCTGTGCGCCCGGACCTCCATAAACGTACACAAGCACGGGATATTTTTTCTCTGCATCAAAGTCGCTGGGTTTCGTCATTTTGTAATAGAGCGTTTGTCCATCCGAGGCTTCCAGCTCACCAAACTCAGGGTAACGCCAATTTCTCAAGTAAGGAGACAGTGGATGGTCTTCTGTAATCTTATTCTCGGACAGCCATGCCAGATGATTCCCGGTTGGGCCGTGTAAACTCACCTGCTTAGGCTGCTGAGGCGATGAATACGTATCCAGGTAAGAGCGAGCGTCTGAGGAAAATTCAATATCATGCATTCCTTCACGCTCAGTAATACGTGTGGGATTTGCCGCTGAGCTCGAATTTAACTGCGACCGGTACAAATGAGATTCAAGCGGAGATTCTTTGCGGGCAGTATAATAAAGCGCACCTGTACTCTCATCAACGGCTTCCAATTCGTCCACCTGCCAATCGCCGGAACTCAGCTGACGAATTAGCGAGCCATCCAGACGATAGAGATAAAGGTGCTTGTGACCGCTACGCTCTGAAGCCCAAATAAAGTGCTTATTGTCTTCTAAGAAGTGCAAGTCGTTATGAAGATTCACCCAACTATCCGACGTTTCTGTCAGAAGTTCTCTCTCACTTTTCTCCTGGCGATTATAAATGAGCAAATTCAGCTCTTGCTGATTACGACTTTGCCACTGATAGCTTAAGTGCTGACTATCACCAACCCATTTCACTCTGGCTAAATAGCCATCTCCCAGCCTATTCAACTCTAACCAATCGGTTTTTCTGTCTTTAATTCGATAAATACCTAAATCAATATCGACGTTATCGCTTCCGGCAAAAGGGTAACGTTGCTGTATCGTCTCGATTCTGTCGGCGTAAATCTCACTTCGAGTTGCCAAGGGTACCGGACTTTCATCAACTTTAGTGAGTGCAATGGCCGACTCGTCGGGCGACCACCAGTACCCTGTCATTCGCTTCATTTCTTCCTGAGCAACAAACTCAGCCATACCAAACTTGATAGTACCGCCGCCCTCGGTTGTAACAGCCTGCTCCTCACCGCTGGCTATATCCACAAAATACAGGTTCTGTTCACGAATATAAGAAATGTAATTCCCCTCTGGAGAGAATTTTACATCCGTTTCAAAAGCCTCAGTTTTTGTCATTTTCCGGGTTTCTGATTTACCCGGCTGGTGATAAAAGACATCGCCGTTATAAGGGAACAACAAGGCATCGCCTTCAGCTGACCAACTGTACTCAATGATGCCGCTGCCACTAACACGCTGACGTTCACGCCTTGCTTTTTCTTCATCAGACAATTCAACTTCATCTGTTGCCAACTGGTCAGCTGAAACTAACAGCTGATGTTTTTCAGCTTCAATGTCGTACAACCAAAGATCGTAACGCTGAGGGTTCTCCTCACTGCCTTTTAAGTAAGAAAGGTATTTTCCTCCCGGCGCAAACTTAAGCGCTCGGGGCGTTTCGCCAGCTAAAGGCGAACCACTAAAAATACGTTCAATAGTTAAGTCATTAGCTGAAACTGACAGGCTGAAAATACTAAAAAGGACAACAGCAACCGCCTGAACTTGGCGATTAAGTATAAAAGGCATGGTTATCAATCCGGTTGTTAGTCTACTGTTATTCATACTAACAAAATTCAGAATAAAAATGGGGGAGCTGCGGTGAACTGACGCGAAAACGCTATCGCCGAACTCAGGCGACAGCGTTTTCTAAGACACTTAAAAACTAATAGAAACGCCTGCCTGAAAACGGCGGCCGGTTACCGGTGCATCTTCTTTCAAGAAGGAGCTATGAACAAAGCCTAACTGGTTGGTTAGATTCTCCCCTTTTAAATAAAGGGTTGCACCGTAATTTGCCAGCCAGTCTGGATACAAGTTAACGCTCGCGTTCAGTAAACCATAGGCATCGGTCGTGGTTTCATTCAGTGCCGTTTTGTCCTGCTCTAAATAACGAGTGTAACCAAGTGAGCCATCCCAACTAACAGCCTGGTAGCGCAACTCGGTACCGACTCGCTGTGCAGGGATCCTCGGCAAATTGTCACCGTCACGCTGTTTTGCACGAGTATAATCACTAAAGCCGTGCACAGACCATTGATCATTCAATTGCCAGTCCAGCTCCAGCTCATAACCGTAAAGCTCTGCATCTACCTGACTGAACTGAACAACTTGCAATGCTTCTTCATGTTCATGTTCATGTTCGCCTTCATGTTCATCATGACCTTCATCACCATGGATTTGTTCACTGTTCAAGCCAGTAAAATCATCATAAATAAAGTCATCAACGCGGTTATAGAACACATTAGCGTTGGCGTGAAAGCTATCATTCTCGTAATGGAAACCAACATCGATATTATTTGATGTCTCGGTGCTAACCGCTGTATCACTTGCTTCAATGTGATACTCACCCCCCTCTTCCTCATGCAACTCATAAGCAAGTCCCAGCTCATAAGTCCGGGTTGCAAAGTGATTACCATTGGCAAACACTTCATTTGCAGCCGGAGCTCTTTCTGCATGGCTTAAATTAAATGAAACCGATGTGTGGTCGCTGAAGTGATACAGATAACCGGCAGAAGCAGAGGTCGCATCAAAAGTATCAAGCTTCTGCTCATCGCTTGAAAGCGAAGTGCGCTCGTGGCGAACACCTAGATCAACATGGTGCGCCCCAAACTCCTGTTCTACCACCCAGAACAACCCCTGAGTGCGGCGAGAGGTGTTAGGTGTGAAAGCTTCTTCGCCAAAAGCCGCTTTATCGCTTATGTCCCACTGCCAACCTACAGCACCTTCCCAGCCAGCGATTTCTTTATGCTGACCAATCAGTCGTATTTCTTTTTGCTTGTTTTCAAATTGAGTGGATACAAAGTTTTCCTCAATTTCCTGATGTTGATAATCCGTCAAAGCGCCACGAAAATCTAATCGATTAAAACCACTGAATGGATTGCGCCACTGGCCCGCTAACTGAATACGTTCTTGTTCCAGATGAGCGTACGGGCCAGACTCCTCAACGTGGTTTTCTTCTTCGCCATGCTCATCCTCATGTTCTTCTTCACCATGAGCGTGGCCGGGAATGCCATATTCCTGATAGAGCCCCTGATAGGATACGCCGAAGAACCCGTCATCAAATTGATAACTGCCGCCAACGGTTCCGCCTTCGGCATCGACAAAAGTGTTTTCAACGTGGTCAACGACTTCGCCTTCATCATTCATAAAAGAAGGTGTTTCATAATCATCTGCACGGCGAATAAAGGCATCGGTATAAAGTGCCCATTTCCCGTTGCCTATTTGTAAATCGTAAGAACCTTCTTTATTGTCATTATTATTGGACAGCGAAGCATTCGCATTGCCCTGTAAGCCATAAACAGGTTCTGAAGGGATGCGGTTATCAACAACGTTAATCACACCACCAATTGCGCCACTACCATACAGTAGTGTTGCCGGTCCTCTTAACACCTCAATTTGTTTAGCCGTACTGGTTTCCGTTGTGACGGCATGGTCAGGACTTCCCCGCGACACATCTCCGGTATCCAGTCCATTTTGAGTGATTTTCACCCGCGGGCCACCCAGGCCACGAATAATAGGGCTGCCTGCGACATTGGCAAAATGCGTGTTATTAATGCCGGGCTCTAATGCCAGTGTTTCACCCAAACTGTGCGCGTGCAGCTGTTTCAGCGCATCACCCGAAATAATGTTAACCGGCTGCGCTGATTCAAGCGCCGTTTTATCCAACGGACTTGCATTAATAACGATCACCTCGTACTCATTAAGGTGCTCATGTTCTTCTTCCTGCTGCGCTTGAGCAACAGTACTGGTTGCTAACAGAGCCAAGGTCAACGCATTCAATTTCATAAACTACTCCAGTAAAGCTGCGCTGTTAATGTAATAATATAACATTACAAAACCTTGATACGTTTTGCAACACTCTTTCAACTATCTACTCTGGTCGTCTTTTAGCTGCTGCGGTACACTAGCTCAGCTATTATGATAAAAATAAAACCAAAGGATACAACATGAAGCCATCCCATATTCTCTTACCCGCAGCGCTTAGCTTGCTTGTTGCAGCGTGCGGTGCGCCGGAGACAAAGTCACAAACTATTGATGTTAGTGCCGACGAAACAAATCTACGTGCTCATTTAGAATTTCTTGCCGATGATGACTTAAAAGGCCGTCAAACTGGCAGCGAAGGGCACGAAATTGCGTCGAACTACATTGTTTCTGAGTTTAAAAAACTCGGTCTGGAACCTGCTGGAGATGATGGCAGCTTCTACCAGCGTATTCCGTTTCGCAAAAGTACCCTAAAAGAAAACAGCGCCAGCATGAGCTTTGAAAGCAATGGTGAAGTGGTTGAATTTGAATTTCCGAAACAGTTTATTACCGGCCCCAGCCATTACAGCGAAAAAGATGAGATCTCAGCACCTCTGGTCTTCGTTGGATATGGCATGGAAGCGCCTGAATTTGGTTTAAACGACTACGACGGCCTTAACGTTGACGGTAAAATTGTGGTTATGCTGACTGGTCGCCCCGGTTTTCTGCCAAGCGAAGAAGGCGCTCACTTAGCTAACATAAAAACCGATATTGCTCGTGATAAAGGTGCAGTTGGAATCATTACCCTGCATACGCCTGTAAGAGAAAAAACGCGTAAGTATGAAACCAGTGTTTATTACACAAAAACACCTCGTATGACCTGGCTTGGTCCAAACGGTCTTCCCAAAGGCGAAGAGCAACAACTGATGGGCTCCGCCTACCTTGACGATGAACCTGCAGCGCAGTTATTTGCTAATGCACCAACTGAACTGAGTAAAATTTTTGAGCAAATCGAAGAGGACCCCGACTTCTCGCCAAAAGGGTTTGAGTTAGAAGGTACAGTGACTCTGGCACGCGAGTCTCGCCACGAAGAAATTACCAGCCCTAACGTTGCTGCCGTATTACCCGGCTCTCATGACACACTGAAAGATGAGTACGTTGTCTACACAGCACACTCCGATCATATTGGTGTTATCAAAGATATGAGCCGCGAGGACAACATCAACAATGGTGCGATGGATAATGCCAGCGGCGTTTCAGTTATGTTAGAAACCGCTCGTTTATTCGTTGAGTCAGGGCAGGAATTTGATCGCTCAATTATGTTCTTATCTGTTACGGCAGAAGAAAAAGGATTATTGGGTGCCGACTACTTCGCCAATAACCCGACTGTTCCGTTAAACAGTATTGTCGCTAACGTTAACCTGGATATGCCGGTACTGCTTTATGATTTTGCCGATATCATTGCTTTTGGCGCTTCACATTCCACTTTGGGTGAAACGGTCAGCAAGGCTGCAAAGCAGTTTGATACTGAACAAAGCCCGGATCCAATGCCGGAACAGGCTATTTTTACCCGTTCAGATCACTACACTCTGGTTAAAAAAGGCATCCCGGCCGTATTCCTGATGACGGGCTTTAATTCTCGTACTGAAGGTGAAGACGGTGGTGAGGTCTGGGGTAAGTTTTTCGCCGAGCATTATCACAAGCCGAGCGACGGACTGAACCTGGATATAAACTACGAAGCAGGAGCGCGTTTTACCAACATTAACTTTGCTATTGGTAAAGAGATTGCGAACGCTGATCAACGTCCACAGTGGCTGGAAGAGTCGTTTTTCGGTAAGCAATTTAACGACTAAGCTTATAGAGAAACCTTAGTTAAAGACTCAGGGGCCGCAAGGCCCCTTTTTAGTGTCTTAACGTCATTAAACTGTCATTAATGCTGCTTAAACTTTTGATATCGATAACTGCACAGCCGGAGCACTTATGTTATCTGTTGATAAAGTTGTTAGCGACAAGCTTCCCAATATTAAAGGTAAACCCTGGCTGGAAAGGCCAACTGCCTGGTTTTTGAGAAACCTGTTACACGAAGAGGACATTCAAGAGTTTGGAAGAAGTTCTCCTGCGCTGGAAGGCATCGACTTTGTTGAACATGCTCTGGATTATTTTAATTTCACTTACGCTTATTCATCACAGGCAATTGACAACATTCCTGTCAATGGACGTTTAGTCATTATTGCTAACCACCCCATTGGCTCTCTCGATGGATTGGCCTTGCTAAAGTTAGTCAGTGAAGTACGTAGCGATGTGAAAATAGTCGCCAACGAATGGCTTTCTGCACTCGAGCCTCTTAATTCGTTATTATTGCCGGTTAACGTTTTTGCAGGAAAGCCTAACCGTAAAGACATTCGGAGCATACACAGTCACCTCCATAACGAAGGCTGCGTTATTCTTTTTCCCGCAGGTGAGGTTTCGCGATTACGCCCTAATGGTGTGCGTGACACACACTGGCAAAGCGGCTTTTTGAAAATAGCCAAAGCAACTCAGAGCGATATATTGCCGATAAGGCTCGATGCTCACAACTCAGCATGGTTCTATACCGCTTCGATGCTTTATAAGCCGTTAGCCACAATGCTGTTGGTTAAAGAAATGTTCCGCCAACAGCAAAAACAAGTGAAATGTCACATTGGCCAGAAAATACCGGCTGAAGCCTTTATTCAACAGGGGCTCAGCATTAACCAACAGGTTAAACTGTTTAAAAAGCATCTATACCGTTTAGGAACGTCCAAAAAAGCAATATTTCCTACTCAAACAGCCATTGCCCGGCCGGAACCTCGTCAGCCTCTCAAAGCGGCAATAGAAGCCTGTGAGCAATTGGGGCAGACACCTTGCGGTAAGAAGATTTATTTGTATGAGTTTGACGGCAGTTCACCTATTTTGCGAGAAATCGGGCGTCTGCGGGAAGTCGCTTTTCGCACAGTTGGTGAAGGCACCTGGCGCAAGCGCGATCTTGATGAGTACGATACCTGGTACATGCATTTAATTCTGTGGGATCCGGATGATCTTGAAATTGCCGGCTCGTACCGTTTAGGTGACAGTAGAAAAATTATTGAAACCCGTGGACATTCCGGGCTCTACAGCCAGGGTTTTTACGAGTTTACGGCAACAATGAAAGAACTTCTGCCACAAAGTCTTGAATTGGGTCGTTCATTTGTACAACCGCAATACTGGGGTAAACGCAGCCTGGACTATCTTTGGGTCGGTATCGGTGCATTGTTACGTAAACACTCTAAGTATCGTTATCTGTTTGGTTCGGTCAGTATCAGTAATGCGCTGCCTCCGGAAGCTCAGGCTGCTCTGGTCAAGTTTTACAGCACCTACTTCCCGACTCAAACCGACATGGCTACAGCCAACATTCCTTATCGTTTAAACACTGACTCCACTGCTCCTGACTTTACTGGTACGAATTACACAAACGAATTTGTTCTGCTGAAAAGCTACTTAGCCAATATGGGTTGTTCAATCCCAACGCTCTATAAACAATATTCGGAACTGTGCGAACCAGGCGGGGTTCAGTTTCTGGAGTTTGGTGTCGATCCGGATTTCAACCATTCAATTGATGGACTGGTTCTGGTTGATATTACTCAGTTAAAAGAAAAAAAGCGCAGACGTTACTTAGAAACAAGGTAAACACTGGCTTGCTGATACCAGTCTCCCAATACAATACGTTTTGCCCAAGTGCCGTCACTAAGCGTAAAACAATGAACCGCAGGGCGGTGGGTGTGCCCATGAATTAACTGATTAACACTGTGTTTCTCCATCACACGAAGTACTTCCGGGTGCTGAGCATCCATTTTATAAAGCTGTGCGGGAGTTAGTTCGGGCTTTTGGCTGCTGGATTTTTTCCGTAACCGGTTCGCAATACGCATACGCCATGACAAAGGTAAGTTGCGCATAACACTCTTAACTAAAGGGTTCTGAATAACTGAGCGATAACGCAAATAGCCGGTATCTAAGGTGCAGAGTGTATCGCCATGCATAAGCAACACTCGTTCACCGTACAAATCGATAACCGTTTCATCGGGGAGAATGGTTAAGCCAACCTCGCCGGCAAAGCGTTCACCCACCATGAAGTCACGGTTTCCGGCCATAAAGTAAAGCCGCACACCCTTGTCTGTCATTTGTTTCAGTTGTTTTTTCACTTTTGCTGCAAATTCACTGGTATCGTCGTCACCCAGCCAGGCATCGAATAAGTCACCAAGAATATAGAGCGCATCGAGGTGCTGGTGTTGCTGACAAAAGTCACCAAAGGCAGCCAGAATATCTGGCCGCCCGGGGCTTAAATGTAAATCTGCAATAAAGCCAGTGGTCATATCGGTTAATCGTTAACTGAGACTTTCTCGATAACCACGTCTTCAACCGGTACGTCCTGATGAAAACCTGCTGAACCGGTTTTCACGTCTTTTATGGCGTTCACTACATCCATACCATCAACAACTTCAGCGAAGACACAATAGCCATAACCATTAGGTGTTTCATTTTGAAAGTTCAAAAAGGCATTGTCGTTCACATTAATGAAAAACTGAGACGATGCTGAATGAGGATCAGGCGTGCGCGCCATAGCCACCGAACCAACCACATTCGGTTTTGCTGTCGGAGCCTCGTTTTCGATGTTATCGCGTGTTTCTTTTTGCTTCATGCCAGGTTCGAAACCACCGCCCTGTACCATGAAGTTATTAATAATGCGGTGAAAGATTGTACCGTCATAAAAACCGTCGCGGGCATACTGTAAAAAGTTTTCTACAGTCTTAGGCGCTGTTTCGTTGTGCATTTCTAAAGTGATATCACCATGATTGGTATGTAAAACGACTTGCATTGAATGTACCTGTTTCATTGACTAAACCAGCTGATAGTGTACCAGAGCCTCGCCATCGGTGGTATCATAAGCCCCTTGTTTTCATCGCTAACCGATAGATAAGTAAGAGATAACATTATGGCATTAACCGTCTTTAATACCCTGACCCGCAAGAAGCAGTCATTTGAGCCAATCAAACCCGGTCACGTGGGTATTTATGTGTGTGGTGTTACCACTTACGACTACTGCCATATAGGCCATGCCAGAACTTATGTCGCTTTTGATATTGTCGTGCGCTATCTGCGTAAGCTTGGTTACGATGTTAAGTACGTACGCAACATTACTGATCTCGACGATAAAATCATTAAGCGTGCGGCTGAAAAAGGCGAAGACTTTCATCAGGTCACCGAGCGCTTCATTGGTGAGATGCACAAGGATTTTGACGCACTGAATTTAGTTCGCCCAGATATTGAGCCACGCGTTACCAGCCATATGGATGAAATTATCCAGATGATTGAAAGCCTCATCGAAAACGGCAACGCCTATGAGGCCGGCAACGGTGACGTTCTGTTTGATGTATCCACTTTTAATGACTATGGCAAACTCAGTCGTCAGGACCTGGAGCAGTTGCAGGCCGGAGCGCGAGTTGATGTCGACTCAGCAAAACAAGACCCGCTCGACTTTGTGTTATGGAAAGCCGCAAAAGCCGGAGAGCCCAGTTGGTCATCTCCCTGGGGCGAAGGACGACCCGGCTGGCACATTGAGTGTTCAGCAATGAACAAAAAGCACTTGGGTACCACCTTTGATATTCATGGCGGAGGTTCAGATCTGGCCTTCCCTCACCATGAAAATGAAATTGCTCAAAGTTGCTGTGCTAACCACTCTGAGTACGTAAAATACTGGATGCACAGTGGTATGGTGCAAGTCGACAATGAAAAAATGTCAAAATCACTGGGCAACTTTTTTACCATTCGCAGCGTACTGGAACAATACGATGCTGAAACGGTTCGTTATTTTCTGCTTTCGAGCCACTATCGCTCGCAACTGAACTATACTCAGGAAAACTTGGATCAAGCGCATTCCGCTCTGGAGCGCTTATACACCGCATTACGTGACATAAAACCGCAAGCCGCTAACGAAGCATTGCGTAGTCAATACTGGCAGAGCTTTCAGCAGGCAATGGACGACGACTTAAACGCGCCGGAAGCCATGAGCGTGTTGTTTGAAGTTGCCCGTGAGATTAACCGTAACCGTGACAGCGATCCGGACACAGCGGCTCAGTTAGCGCATGTTTTGATTGAGCTTGCAGAAGTTATGGGGCTGCTACAGCAGTCACCTGAAGAATTTTTACAGGGCGATGACGATGATGTCGCCAAAATTGAAGCGTTGATTGCTAAGCGAAATCAGGCCCGTGCAGATAAAGACTGGGCTGCAGCAGATGAAGCCCGTGACGAATTAACCAACATGGGTATTGTCCTGGAAGACGGTGCAGAAGGCACCCGCTGGCGTCGCGCTTAACCGACAAACTGATTAAGAGGTTTACTCTATGGCATTTGCTCAGTTGCAAATTGTTAGCTCACTAGCTGACGCATACTCAAAAGATGGTGCGGATGCACTTATCTTAATTGGAAACTTTGACTCTGTTGACGACTCAGCTCTGGCTGAAGTTATTCAACAGGCAAAAATCACCGACCAGCGAGTTGGCAAACAGCCGTTGCTGCTAAAAGCTGACGGAGTCCCGGGCCAACGTCTGGTTGCTGCACCTACTGGTCCTCTGAATCGTGATTTTGACGACGTTCGCCAGGTATTTGATGCCGCACACGCCGCCGCAAAAATGGCGCAAGATGCCGGTGCCCGCCACCCTGTTATCGCACTGAACAACGTAAATATTAACGACGAGCGTTATAAGCAGGCCTTTTTAGCGGCTTATCTGGGCTTTTGTCAGGCACTTTATCAGCCTCTTGAAGCGCGTGAAGCGCATGGTGAAGAAGCTATTGAACCGACTAAAAGCGTTATTTTAGTTGGTGAGCTGGACGCAGACTGGGCTATGGCAGTAGAAGCTGGTAAACGTGTTGCCCGCGACTTAGCAGGCACAGAGCCAGAGCGCATGGCGCCGCCTCGTTTTGCTGAATACTGCCGCCAGGCGTTTGCCCACACCGCTGTTAAAGTGACGGTTATAGACGACTCACAACAACTTCAGCACGAGTATCCGCTGCTGGCCGCGGTTGGACGTTCGTCAATGGCAGTAGAGCGCCACCGCCCTTGCGTTATACGCCTTGAGTATCATGGCAGCAAGCCAGAACGTACTGTTATGTTCGCCGGAAAAGGTATCGTCTACGACACCGGTGGCGCTGACCTGAAAGTTGGCGGTCACATGGCTGGTATGAGCCGTGACAAAGGTGGTGCAGCAGGCGTTGCCGGCTTCCTGAAAACAGTAGCTGAACTGCAGCCGGAACACCTGAATGTAATTGCAGAAATTGGTGCTGTGCGTAACAGTATTGGTTCCGATGCCTTTGTTGCAGATGAAATCATTACCGGACACAGTGGTAAGCGTGTGCGTATTGGTAATACCGATGCTGAAGGCCGCCTGATTATGGCCGACCTACTGTCTCACTTGCGTGAAGAAGCAGCGAAGAGTGACGGCGAGCACGAACTTTACACCGTAGCCACCCTGACCGGGCACGCAGCTCTGTCAAAAGGTCCTTATAGTGCACTGGTGCCTAATGGCCATGCACGTCGTCAGAAGCTCTCTCAGGCGCTGTTTGATGCCGGCGAAGTTTATGGAGACCCAACTGAAATTTCCTGGTCACGTCGCGAAGACTTTGATTTCGTGAAAGGTCGCACTCTGTGTGACGACTTACTCTCTTCGAACAATGGCCCGTCAGCTACAACACCTCGTGGGCACCAGTTCCCTATGGCGTTCCTGGTTGGTGTTTCCGGGCTGGATAACCATGGTATCGACAGCGAAAAACCACTTAGCTACATTCATATTGATATCGCAGGCAGTGGTGTTGAAGGCGGTGACTGGCAACACGGTAAACCGACAGCGGCGCCGGTTACCTGTCTGGCTGGACATTACTTAAAGAAATAAAGCCTTATAATGCACAAAAAAAGCCCGGCTCTGTTTTACCAGAGCCGGGCTTTTTTCTTTTATGAAGCCAGTTTTATGAAACGAAAGAAGGCCCGAAGCCGTTGGTCCATAAAATAGCGGTGGTTGCCATAAGTACAACCATAGCAATAAGGCCTGCTGTTACTACCGAGCTTGCATAAAGAAAGCCTCGCTCCTCAGGAATGTGCATAATAACCGGAAGACCTGAGTAAAGCAGGTACACGGAATAAGCCACACCGCCAAGGAAAACGACAGCCACAAACCACAGTTCCGGATACAAAGAAGCAATACCCGACATAATAACCGGCGTCGCCGCGTAGGCAGCCAGTTCTAACGACTTAGTAAAGCTCGGATCAGCACCGAAGGTTTTTGCCATCCAGTAAATTAAGTAGGCCAGCGCGAACGTTGCGCCCAGAATACCAATGTACATAGCAACAGCCATCATAAGTGCGCTGTTTTGCGTTAAATAAATAGAGTCCCGCGCGCCAATGCTCCAGCCCAGATGAGCCGAGGCATAATAAGCCGCCAGACAAGGTAAAATAGCAACTAATAAAACGTGAGAACAAGAGTAAAAAAAGCTTTCCCGCTTACTATCGATAGACTTCCATTCTTGTACTGGATGAGCGTATAGGCCCCAAATATGATTCAGTATCATAACTTCACTTCCCCATAGTACGCGGTCATACCGCCGAATTCTTAAATACGTTATAATTTTGATGCGGGTACTGCTGAAAAATTCACCCCATGTGTCTAATATTCAGCACCACCTCTTTTCTGTCAAGGCCTTTTGTTATAGAACGACGCCGAGTTTGTTAATTTATTTTGTATTTTTAAGTCAAGAAGGATCGCTGTGAATCATAGCCTCGTCGAACCTTATTTAAAGCTGTTAGAGCCTATCCGTTGTTTTTTACTTTGCCCAACACCGCAAGAGTGGATTCAGCAGGCAGCCCAAGAAGAAAACCTGCCAGTCATTTTACTTGATCACTTACATTGTGAGCTTAAAGCTGCGCAAAGTGCAGCTTTATTGCTGCGCCGTTATGCAGTTAATAAAGACCATGCACAAGCCCTGCTTGATGCTTTACAACCTTACGAAAACCTAGTCTACCGGGGCATTGGTGGAATTGAGCAAATACAACAAAGTAAGCAGCTGTCTCAAGCATTAAAAGCCGCAGAGTCACAGCCTTATGCCGACGAAATTATCGACAAAATGTCACGCCTTATCCGGGAAGAACTGCATCACTTTCAGCAGGTTCTTGAGATAATGCAAGCGCGTGATATTCCGCTGTATAAGCTCAGTGCTTCTCGCTATGCCGCCAGCCTGATAAGCCATGTTCGTACATACGAACCACAAGCGTTAATTGATAAGCTTATTATCGGCGCGTTGATAGAAGCGCGTTCATGCGAACGCTTTGCAGAGCTTGCTCCCTATTTGGATGAAGATATTACCCGCTTCTATGTATCGCTCCTACGCTCGGAAGCAAGACACTATCAGGATTATCTGGAATTGGCACAAAAACTCAGTGATACGGATATTACGGAAAGAGTGAATCAATTCAGAGAGTGGGAAGCGGAATTAATTACGTCTGAAGACACAGAACTGCGTTTTCATTCCGGAGTGCCGGCGCACGCTTAAGCGTGCACCGGTTCTTTACCAGTAAAGTTAAAGCTCTTCTAACTTTTTACCAGCTTCTTTGTCGTAGTAAACTTCTTCATCGAAGTCGTTTTCTGAACGCGCAACAACACAGCTGACCATCGCGTCACCAGTGACATTAACTGCGGTTCGGGTCATATCCAGCAGGCGATCAACACCAATGATGAGGCCAATGCCTTCAACCGGTAAGCCACTTTCTGCAATACCATAGCCAGCATAATAAGCCCCACACCTGGAACCCCTGCCGTACCAACTGAGGCTAATGTAGCGGTCATAATAACCATCAGATACTCAGCAACGCCTAAGTCCAGACCATACACCTGAGCAATGAAGACTGTTGCCACACCCTGCATAATCGCCGTACCATCCATATTGATGGTCGCGCCCAAAGGCACAGTGAAGGAACCAACGCTGTTACTGACACCTAAGCGGCGTGTAACTGTTTCTAATGTAATGGGCATGGTGGCATTACTACTGGCCGTACTGAAGCCAAATAATTGGGCGTCGCGCAGTTTACGCAAGAAGATACCGGGTTTTACCCGAGCCAGAACGCGCATAAATAGCGGATAAACAATCAAGCCGTGAGCTAATAAAACAAACAGAACCAGCAAGAAGTACTTCGCCAGACTGCCAATCATTTCCACACCGATTTCTGCAAACAGTTTTGCCATGAGTGCAAAAACACCGTAAGGCGCAACGTTCATCAGAATAACCACCAGCTTCATAATGACGGCGTTTAGATCGTCAAAAAAGCCTTTTAAACGCTCTCCGGGTTTGCCAATTAATGCCATCGATATACCAAACAGCAACGCAAACACAATAATTTGCAGCATGTTGCCTTCGGCCATCGCGTTAATCGGGTTGTCCGGGAACAGATTCACAATGACCTCACTCACTGAAGGCGCTTCACTGGGTTCAAAATCAGCATCAGAAGCACGTTCAATACCCGACCCCGGTTGAATCAAAATGGCCGCGGTAATTGCAAAGGTAATGGCTATTGCTGTGGTTATCATATACATACCAACAGCTTTACCGCCTAAACGGCCCAGTTTACTGGGGTCGCTCAGCGAGCATGTACCAACAACCAGTGATACAAACACCAGCGGAACAACCAGCATTTTTAATGAGGTAATGAATATTTGGCCTACAACGTCAAAAAGACCATTGGTTAAATACAATGAAACCCAGGCGTTATCGCCGGCAACGTAACGAATAAAAGTACCGAGAATGATCCCAGCGACCATACCAATGACAATGCGGCTAGTCAGGCTGAGTTTTTTCTTTTCGCTCATAAGCGTCCTTTATTATTCATTCTTAAAAAACTGCAACAGCCTAGCAGAAAGCCTTTAAATAAACAGCTATAAAACTGCAAAGCTGGGCTGAATACCTTTTATTGTGAGACATCTGACCGAGTTAATGAAGTCTTAAGTGTATGAATGATGACAGACATACCTTTAGCAAAACGCTCACTCAGCGGTTTACGAATAACATACTGTAACTGAAGTACATCAAAACCTTTATGTTGCTTCATTAACCACGCGTCGCTGGTAGTTACCTCGTCAATCAAGCCCAGCTCTTTCGCTTCCTGGCCTGACCAGACTTCGCCCGTTGCGACTTTATCTATATCCAGCTCTGCACGGTTTTCCTGCACAAAAGACTTAAACTGACGATGAATGGCCTCTAAATCCTGCTTAAACTTACGACGTCCTTCATCGGTGTTTTCACCAAATAGCGTCAGGGTGCGTTTATATTCACCTGCTGTTAACTGCTCAAAGTCAACATTATGCTTTTTCAGGAACCGATGAAAATTAGGTATCTGCGCCACCACACCAATTGATCCAATAAAGGCAAAAGGCGCAGCCATGAGCTTGTGACCAACGCAAGCCATCATATAACCGCCACTTGCTGCGACCTTATCAATAGCAACATTGACCGTTAGCTTTTGTTCTCTCAGCCGCTGTAACTGAGCAGCAGCCAAACCATAACCATTGACGACACCACCACCGCTTTCTAATCTCACCAGTACTTCATCTTTCTCAGTGGCCAGGTTCAGAATGGCGTTGACTTCATGGCGTAAGCTATCAACTTCTTTAGCGTCCATACTGCCTTTAAAGTCTATAACAAAAAGCCGCTTTTCTTTATTCTCTGTCGCTTTCTTTTTCTTTAACGCTTTCAATGCTTTTTTCTGCGCTTTTTTGTCCATCAGTTCAATTTTTAACTGCTCACTGAGTTCGTTCAGCTCTTTAGACAAATGGGTTACCTGCAGGTCACCTTTGCTCTTCTTCTGCTTCTGCGCCGCCTGCGCCAATAGCCCTACAATAAAGCCAATCGCTACCACAATAATGGCTGCTTTTAGCAAAAAGCTTCCAATATCAGCAACAAAGTCCATACCACTCTCCTAAAACGAAAAAGGCCAGCATAGTTGCCGGCCTTTGAATACTTAGTGTTCAATAACCTGAGAGTTATTCTACCACTTCTTCGTTAGTTACTGGTAATTGCATCATGTCCGCAGCAAACCAGAACGCAATTTGCTGCTGCATTTCAGCGGTCACCGCTCCCGACGCTGAAGAGTCAACCAGTGAACCGTGCTCTGCATCACCACCGAAGCGAACAATACCCGATACCGGAGTACCGTCTTCAGATGTTGTTGTGGTTGAGATACCCTCCAGGCCAAGTAATGCAGCCAAAGGCTCTGTTCCTGCTAAAGGTTTATTCTCAACGGCATTTGGAATAACCGAATCACCAATGGCTTCAATCATGAATACAGGCGTTTCAGAAGCAACGACATCACTTGCGTAGTTAACCGGGTCTCCCGAGTCGACAACAGTTTGTGCTGCAAATGCGAACTGCTCAAAGGTTGCATTGATTTGCGCAACCTGCTCGGCAGATGCTTGCTCCATGAAACCTGCGTAGAACTGCTCTAATGTAGCGCCACCAGCAATAGCCTGATCAGCTGCAGCCTTGAACTCTGCGTTAGAAGAGTACAGTAAAGTCGCTTTAATCGTCGGTCCAAAGCTGTCAGACGCCAGTAAGAAGTTAGCCAGACTACCACCCGGCATCCCTAAGCTAGAAGCTTGCACAGCAAATTGTCCGTCAAGTGCCCCTAATGGGTTATTCTCACCAAAGGAAGTATTTGCTAACGCGGTAAAACCAGTACCTGCAATGGCACCCAGAGAGTGTCCCACAAAGTGAACATCCTGACCGTTCAACTCTTCTCCGTCCAGCGACTGGAAGTAGTTCAGGCTTAAACGCAACCCAATAAGGTCAGTAATTGACTGGCGCAAATTATCACGCGTTGTCAGCAAACTGCTCAAATTCATATAAGCAGTAACACCACTTTCACTGGATGCATCAATATCATCAGTACCATCGCCATCAACATCGAAGGCGCGTCCGCCGTGTAACGGGTGGTCTATAGCTACTGTCGCAAAACCGGCTACTGCAAAAGTGCCTGCAATTGCCGCAGCATTTTCTTTCTCACCGGTAATACCGTGTTGGAAAATCACAACAGGCCAGCCGTTCTCAGGCGCAGTTAAAGGTTCCAGTCCCATTTGAGTGCGAACGCCATTAGCAGTTGCTAAATCAGGAATCGTAACAAAGGCTTCAACAGTCTGGTCACCCTGCTTTTCCGGTACCGGATTGTACTTAGTCAGATGACGCTCTTCGTCGACACCTTCAATATCAAAACACGCATTAGGTGGCAGCATTAATGAAGGGTCGTCAATCATTTCTGCACTAATACCTTCAGCAGCCGGGTCAATTTCACCCGCCTGAAGCCCGTTCAGGATAGCTGCTGGGCTGTCACACATAGCAGTCCAGCGACCAGTTAATGGTGCCGTTGGATTCTCAGCGCTAGGTAGCGGAGAGTAGTATGGTAAATCAACCTGTCCACCATAGACTTTAGCCGCGCTTGCCGCAGCCAACGCATTTGGATCTTCAATTCCTGCGCCGGATAACACAACGTCTAACGTATAACCCTGAGGAGCAGCCTGCATGACAGGTGGGTTAGACGCAGCAACCTGCTGCCCTAATAAACTTTTCGTTACGCCAAGAACCTCACCCACAGACTGTGTTGTAAAGTTGGAGCTATAAATAACACCTTCAGGGTCAACGCCATACTGCGCAAGAGCGCCTTCATAGCTATTGACCAGGCCTTGTAAAGCTAATGCGCTTGCATCACCGGATACTGGATTCTCTTCCGCATCACGCTTCATCAAGGTATAAGTCTGTGACGGTTTAACATCGCGTCCAAGTGAGTCCTGAATATTATTAGTCAATACAACCAAATAGCCGGTAGCTGGCTTAAATGGACGTAAAGGAACAACCGCAACACTGCCTTCGCCTGTCGCTTTAACAATAAAATCAGTACCATGCTGAAGCTCACCGGTTACCGCACATACCGCAGCCGGGTTAGCAGCCGCACAGCCAGCCGAAACGTCACTGCCGCCCTGAATGGTTTCAAAGACACGTATAGAGCCTTGTGCTTCCAGGCTAGCCGACTCTATGATGACTTGTTCACCGTTTTCGTCAACCGGCAACGAGAAGTCAAAGGTTAATGTTGAGTGAGTTCCCCAACCATCAAGTGCATTAATAGCAACCTGAGGGTTAGCCGTGTCTGTCGCGTCAGCAACAGGTAAGTTCAATGTGCCGTCAACTGAACCACTTAACAGTATGTTCGTTGGCGCAGATAATGCGCCGTTTGACGGATCAAACACCACGCGTGATGCTGCAACATTAACTTCACTTTCCGTAATAGGCGCTTCGTCACCGCTACCACAGCCTACCAGGCTAAGAGCAGAACCAATCGCAAGTGGGAGTAATAATTTCTTCATGAGGTATCCCCAATCCTTTTTTATGTTTTGTTATTCTATGCCTTCTCTTAACGATTTTTATACACCTGTATGAATTAAGATGAAAGGCTTTTTACCGATTTTTCGTTCGTTTGCTGAGAAGTTACTCGATTATCGTTACAATAGCCTACTCACCCGACCACAGTCCAATGGTATTAAGAAACTGTTATGGAAATTAAAACCGTACATGATTATCAGGCAAGTCCTGAGCTTTTGAAAAATAAAGTGATTTTAGTTACTGGTGCCGGTGACGGCATTGGCCGTCAGGCGGCTCTAAGCTTTGCCAAACACGGCGCTTCGGTTATTTTACTTGGCCGCACGGTCAGTAAATTAGAAGCGGTTTACGATGAAATTATTGCTCAGGAAAGTCCGCAACCGGCAATTATTCCTCTGGATTTAAAAGGCGCAACGGAAAATCACTATCGCGATATGGCAGCAACTATAGCGGATCAGTTCGGTAAATTAGACGGTGTACTGCATAATGCTGGCCTGCTGGGTATCTTGTCACCTTTTACGCATATTGAAAAAGACAGCTGGGACGACATCATGCAAGTGAATGTTACCGGCCAATTTGCCATGACAAAGGCACTTATTCCGGTAATGGAAAAGTCGTCCAGTGCATCGTTAGTCTTTACTTCTTCGGGTGTCGGCAGAAAAGGTCGTGCCTTCTGGGGCGCTTATTCAGTCAGTAAGTTTGCAACCGAGGGTATGGCACAAGTTATTGCTGACGAATACGAAGGTACCAAGCTACGGACCAATGTAATTAACCCGGGTGCCACGCGCACCTCGATGCGCTCTAAAGCCTACCCGGCGGAAGATCCTAAGTCATTAAAAACACCAGCAGACCTAATGCCAACTTATTTATATTTAATGGGTGACGACAGCATTTCCGATAACGGACTGTGTTTTGATGCTCAGTGAACTGAAGGCTTTGAACTGACGTATCGGTTAAAAAGAAACGTGTTACACTCAATAACATGCATAATTAATTAGGTCACGTCTATGACATCGAAGCTACAGCAGCAAGCCATAAATGTACTCAAGCTTGCTTTGCCCTTCAGCGCATTATTAAGTATTCCGGCGGTAGCTCAACCGCCGGAAATAGAGATATTTGATAATGTTCGACAACAACATTGGGTGGGCGTCAGCCCTGTAAGCCGCAATACAATATGGCTTTCCGGTGAAAAGGGAACTGTAGCCAGAACCACGGACTCGGGTAAAAGCTGGCAATATTTTCAGCCGGGCCCCGAAGACCTTGATTTCAGAGATATTGAAGCAATAGATGATCGCCGTGCCTATGCGCTCAGTGTCGGTAATGGTGGTCAATCCCGCATCTATTACACTGACAATGGTGGCAATAGCTGGCGTTTACGTTACCGCGGCGAATCAGACAGCTTCTTTAATTGTATGGCGCTTTCGCCCAGTGGTGAAGCCTGGGTTCATGGCGACAGCGTTGGTGACGAGTGGCGCATGGTTCGTAGTGCCGACGGTCGTAACTGGATGCAAGTACGCAGCGCTGTATCTGAGCCACCTCAGTCAAATGAAGGTGGTTTCGCGTCAAGTGGCAGTTGCGCACGGTTTAATAATGACAACTGGATGATAGCAACCGGTAACGCCGATAAAGCCAGAGTATTGATTAAAGGTTCCTTCGGAATTCGCTTCCGAGTAGTAGAAACACCAATGCAGGCGGGCCCAATGGCCGGTATCACCAGCGTGTGGCCAGTTAATGAGAAAACTTTTTACATTGCCGGTGGTGACTTAAACGATGCTTCCAGCAACGAAGATCGCTTGTGGCATTATCAAAATGAAGAATTTACTGCTCTGTCGGAACCACCAATAAACGGGGCACTTTATAGCTTAAGCCTGATTGATCACAACGGCTCCTGGCTACTGACCTCTAACCCTCAGGGTGCTGCTGCCCTTAACCTGGACAACAACGAGTGGTTTAAACTGTCTGATTCCAATATCTGGAACATCCAGTGCCACGACGACATCAGTTGCTGGCTGGTCGGTAAAGACGGATATGTTGGTCGCTTGCAGTGGCAGGCGCCGCAAGAACGCACAAAGCTCTAAAGCGATCTTATGCCGCCGGCGCTCCAAGCAGAGCCAGGCCACCTAGTAAATGACGGCTATTAAAGCCATGTCGCTTCAATACGTTAGCCACAACCTGGCTTCTGTTTCCTGAACGACACAAACAGATAATGTCGCGCTCACGCAAATGAGGGTTGCTGTGTATGAACTGAGCAACTTCGGTAAGCGGGACATTAATGACCTCTGCACAGCAGGGCAAGTCCGTTAACACGTGTTCTTGCCGTTCCCGAACATCAACAATGACAAGATCTTTTCGATGCCAAAACTCGTCGGTATCCCCAATAGGAATATTAACGCCATCGTCAACACGACAGTCACCACTTAATTCACAAGGTGTGTAAACAAGGTGATGCTCAGGGTCGCGTCCGGGACAAATCAGTGTATTTTCACCGATGAAGCCTTCGTAAGCTTGAGGGGACGCTTCCGCACCAGTAAATAAAAAGTCAGAATGAACCAAAGCTTTAAGTGTCGCCGATTCGCTCAGAACATAAACCGGATTACGCGTGCCGACACGGAACAACCTGCGTTCACCGATACTAATACAGCCTATAACGCTGTCTTCGCATTCCACAGGAGCCACATCACACAGTCCGGTAGCGGCTTTAGGCCAGCCGAATACATCATATTCATCAATAGACTGAGACGGTATGAGTATTGGCAACAGCAACTCAATTGACTGACTCATTACTGAATCTGCAGCTGAACAGACAACAGCTTTCACACGGTAATGCTGGCAGCTGACAATATTCTCAATTCGCCCAGCTAATGCGGGATGTGGATCAACGACTGCAATTTCCCTGGCCTCGCGATCAATAATCAGATAACAACAGTGATCATCGTATTTGAGTTGAACTACGCCATCGAGTTGAGCGTCATTATCGTTGTTTGTATCCGCTACAATCAGGCAGGAATTTCTTAACGCATCCGCAGCCTGCTGGATTCGAACACAGGCTTCATTAATTTCTTCCTGTTGAGTGGCAGGCCCAAAAGATAATCGGATAGCCGAACCACTGCGCCATTCTTCTAGCCCCATGGCGTCCAGCACAAAGCTTTTTGTCACCTTTGAGCTACAAGCCGAGCCCGAGCTCACTCTTATCTGGCAGGCATCAAAAACATCCATAATATCGCGAGACGCAACACCTTCTACCGAGAAGTTCAGTGTGGTCGGCACTGAAATGTCTAAGTCATGATTAAATACAATCGAAGGAAAAGCTGTGCTTAGGGCATCAACCAGCTGGTTTCGGTAACTCTGCAGAGTATCATCGTTCTGAAAACGGTTATTACTCTCGTCCTGCATTAACTCAAACAACGCATTCAACGCCGCAATTCCCGGTAAATTCTCTGTTCCTGAGCGTTGCCCTGACTCCTGCCCACCACCAATTATCAGGGGTGTATAAGGCGCTGCGTCTCTGACCGCCATAAATCCTATGCCTTTTGGCCCATACAATTTATGACCACTAAAAGGCGCATAATCAATGGTGGTAGCATCCAGGTTCAACGCCTTCTTACCTAATGCCTGAACACAGTCGACCATCCAGGGAACATTCGGGTTGTGCTGACGGATAACCTTTTCTAATTGCTCAAGGTCCTGCACAACTCCGGTTTCATTATTTACCGCCATGGTACATATCATTGCTGCATCTTTTGCGTGCTGAGCAATAAACTGAGTGTCTAACACCCCCTGTCTATTCACAGGAATAGCAACCAATTGCGCATTTAACCCTAAAAGCTTGTTCCAATGCTCCAGCGCCTGCGGCACAGCCTTGTGCTCAGTGGCACCGTAAAGTAACAGCGTTTTTCTATTGCCAGGCTCGGCTTGCATCGCGGCGTATATTGCGGACACAACCGCGGTTTGTATCCCTTCTGTAGCCCCGCTGGTAAAAATAAGCCGACCGGAGGTTAAACCAACAGTCTTTCGCGCTAGCTGACGAGTTGTATCCAGAATATATCGTGCTTTCAGGCCAGTAATATGGCTACTTGATGGGTTACCGAAAACGGTTTCCATGGTATGGGATACCGCTTCAATAATTTCAGGAAGTACAGGAGTGGTGGCGTTACAATCCAGATAAAGCTCATTTGCATTTGTCTGAATATCGATTGGTTTCATGCCACCCTCCTACTTACCAAAAAGTTATATGTTTATAACCTTTTTTACTAAAAGGGTCAATGAATCTGATTTTCCTTCCAGATTTCTTCTTTCTTCATTCTCTCTTTGCGTTTCTCGCAAGGGTTGTCACAGTCACAGGCCTTTTCCATGCCTAATGCACCAATGCCACCACAGCTGCCAGAAATTGTTTTTCGTTGCACCATATAACCAATGGCCATCGCCAGTACAACGATTACAAACAAAGCGAATACCATTATAAAGGTTTGCATTAAAACTCCTACTCCTGCTCGCTCAACAACGGCTTGAATGCGTCGCTGATATACTCATTAAAACCCTCTTCTGTTTTATAGATGAGCATGACTGCTAAATTCTGTTTCCGTGCAAATGCTTTTGCTTTATCGGTTCCCATAACCAGTAAAGCCGTTGCATAAGCATCAGCAGACATCGTATCGTCGGTATAAACCGATGCCGAAACTAGATTATGCTGTATTGGGTAGCCTGTCGCCGGATCAATAATATGTGAATAGCGACGCCCGTCTTCTTCATAGTAGTTTCGGTAATCACCGGATGTTGCCAACGCGCCGTCTTTAAATTGGACAACACGTTGCACGGCTCGTTCCGTAGAAACCGGTTTTTCTACAGCCAGCCGCCAGGACGCTTCATCAGGCTTACCGCCTTTGGTAAGAACTTCACCACCAATTTCCACAAGGTACTGCTTTATCCGCAGCTGATCGAGTAAATGGCCAACTCGGTCAACACCATAGCCCTTTGCTATTGTTGATAAATCGACATACATCTCGGGGTTGTCTTTTATCAGTTGATGGTTTTCAACACGTAGCTTCTGGTAACCTGTTTTTTCACGAACGTTCTGTAGTTCTTTGTCAGACGGCTCTTCTTCCGGCCTCGCCTGAGGACCAAAGCCCCAAAGGTTAACTAAGGGCCCAACCGTTATATCGAGAGCCCCCTCGGTTTGCTCTGCAATTTCTAAAGCACGAGTCACCACTCGCTCAAGCTCACGGCTAATAACTACCGGCTCAGTACTTTCAAATTGATTAAATTGAGACAGTTCAGAATTCGGGTCGTAAGTCGACATTTGGGCGTTTACACGTTCCAGCACAATATCAACTTTACGCTTAATCTCTTCTTGATTGTGTCTGGGATCTTTAGTGTATAGCGTAACACTGTAAGTTGTTCCCATTGTTTCGCCGCTAAATGCAATTTTTTCTGGTGCATCTGAGCAAGAAACTAAAAAGGCCAGCCCCATAAGGGCTAGCCAAATTTTAGCGTTCGATACTTTCAGGAACATCATGGATTAACCACCAAAGTCATCCAGCATAATGTTTTCGTCTTCGACGCCTAAGTCTTTCAACAAATTGATAACGGCAGCGTTCATGACCGGAGGTCCACACATGTAGAACTCGCAGTCTTCCGGCGCATCATGATCTTTAAGATAACGCTCATAAAGAACATTATGAATAAAGCCAGTATCGCCTTCCCAGTTATCTTCCGGCTGAGGGTCAGACAAGGCCACGTGCCAGTCAAAGTTGTCATTCTCTTCGGCCAGCATATCGAAGTCTTCAACATAGAACATTTCTTTCTTCGAACGCGCACCGTACCAGAATGAAATCTTGCGATCAGTCTTCAGGCGACGCAGTTGATCAAAAAGATGCGAACGCATTGGCGCCATACCAGCACCACCACCAACGAAGACCATTTCTGCCTCTGTTTCTTTAGCAAAGAACTCGCCAAATGGACCAGAAATAGTGACTTTATCGCCCGGTTTCAGACTAAAAATGTACGATGACATTTTACCCGCTGGCAGACTTAAGTCGTTCGGCGGCGGCGTTGCTATGCGAACGTTCAGCATAATAATGCCTTTCTCATCTGGGTAGTTCGCCATTGAGTAAGCACGTACAACTTCTTCGTCAACCTTAGACTCAACATCAAAGAAACCAAAACGGTCCCAGTCAGCGTGATATTCTTCAGAAATATCAAAGTCTTTGTACTTCACATGATGAGGCGGAGCTTCAATTTGAATAAAGCCGCCCGCACGGAATGGTACTTCTTCGCCTTCCGGCAACTGAACAATGAACTCTTTAATGAAAGTGGCTACGTTATCATTCGATTTAACCGTACAGTCCCACTTACGAATACCGAAGACTTCTTCTGGTAATTCAATTTTCATGTCCTGTTTAACGTTAACCTGACATGAAAGACGGCAGCCTTCGCGAGCCTCACGCTTAGTAATATGGTCAAGCTCTGTTGGCAGAATATCACCGCCACCCTCTTTAACAGTAACGCGACATTGGCCACATGAACCACCGCCACCACAAGCAGACGACACGAAAATACCTGCGTTTGCCAAAGCACCCAGAAGTTTCGTTCCAGGTTGGGTCACGATCTTTTTGTCTTCGTCGTCATTAATCAGGATTTCCACGTCACCTTGAGGTACCAATTTTGATTTTGCGAACATGATAATCGCAACCAAAACCAGTACGATGACAGTAAACATCCCTACACCGAGATATATCTCTTGCATCGATTCGTACCTTTCTTTTACCGATTCAACACACTGGTTATAAGGATACGCCGGAGAACGACATAAAGCCCAAACCAATCAGACCCACTGAAATAAAAGTAATACCTAAGCCACGTAAGCCATCAGGTACATCTGCATATTTCAGTTTTTCGCGTACTGCAGCCAAAGCAACAATTGCTAAAGCCCAGCCAACACCACTGCCAATTCCGAACACGACTGATTCACCAAAGTTATAGTCACGCTCGACCATAAAGGCTACGCCACCGAAGATAGCGCAGTTAACAGTTATCAGGGGCAGGAATATACCCAGCGCGTTGTAAAGTGCGGGCACGTATTTATCCAGCGTCATTTCCAGAATTTGCACCAACGCCGCGATAACACCGATGAAGGTCAAAAACTTCAAAAAGCTTAGATCCGCATCAGGGAAACCGGCCCAATCCAGGGCCCCGGGCGCTAGGATATTGTGGTAAATAATATTGTTTACCGGTACCGAAATACCCAAGACCACAATAACCGCAACCCCCAGACCGAATGCTGTCTTAACTTTCTTAGATACTGCCAGAAAAGTACACATACCTAAGAAGAATGACAACGCCAGGTTTTCAATAAAAACTGCGCGGATGAACAGGTTGATATATTGTTCCATGACCATTACTCCTTAGGTTCAACTTGTTCAGTGCGGAAGGTACGTAGTACCCAAATGAAACCACCAATGATAAAGAAGGCGCTTGGAGGCATTAGCAGAAGCCCAACAGGCTCGAACCAACCACCTTGTGATGCCAGAGGTAAAATCTGCACATCGAACAAGCTACCTGAACCAAAGAGTTCACGCACAAAACCAACCACAAGTAACACGATAGAGTAACCTAAACCATTACCAATACCGTCTAATAACGACATAAACGGTGTGCTCTTCATCGCGTAAGCCTCAGCGCGGCCCATAACGATACAGTTAGTAATGATCAAGCCAACAAACACCGATAACTCTTTCGAAATTGAGTAGGCGTATGCCTTGAGTACTTGGTCTACCACAATTACCAAACTTGCGATAATCGTCATTTGAACAATGATACGAACGCTTGACGGAATGTGGTTACGGATAATCGAAATAAACAAGTTTGAGCATGCGACAACCGCGGTTAGTGCAATACACATAACCAGGGTGTTGCTCATTTTCGATGTTACAGCCAATGCAGAACAGATACCAAGAATCTGCAGTGCGATGGGGTTGTTGGCAAATATCGGTCCGAATAAAACGGACTTCATTTCTTTTACATTAGCCATTGTTCAACTCTCCCTCACGAAGTTTCTTGAGTAATGGACCGTAACCATTTTCGCCCATCCAGAATTGAATTAGGTATTCCACACCATTACTAGTCAAGGTTGCACCCGATAAAGCATCAACTTCGTGCTTATCGCTAGCGCCACCTTTTACTACTTCAAACTGAACGTTACCGTCCTCACCGTAAACTTCTTTACCTTCCCAAGATTTAACCCAGTTAGGATTCGTAATTTCGCCACCTAGTCCTGGTGTTTCCGCGTGTTCATAGAAATTAACACCTTTAACAGTGTCAAAGTCGTCTTCTAGCGCCAGCAGTCCGTACATGGTTCCCCACAAACCCTGGCCACGTATATGCAACACCAGACCTGTTGTTTCACCAGATTCACTCTTAACCAAATATATTTGTGTTAAGTCTTCACGCGTTCCGATGCCTGCAGGATCGTTCTTTTTCTCAAGCTTAGTGCTAGTTTCAGGGTCACCAGCTGCTTTACGATTACTGAACGATGTGGGGTCAACATCATCTTTCACACTTAAATCTTCAAGGCTGACAACCATAGTGTCAATGCGCTGATTATAAGTTTCAACGATATCAGTATCGGTTTTTAGAATACCGGCAGCATCCAGAACGTTTTTCTGCATATCAAGAGCAGCGTTCTTTTCCTGCATTGGCTTCAGACCAATAGCAGCACCAGAAACAACAATTGAACAAACCAGGCAAAGCGCTAGCACGACACCAACGGTCTTGCCTAAACTCTCATTTTTCTTAGCCATTACGCGCTAACCTCCGTTTGATATTTGCCTGTGCTACAAAATGGTCAAATAACGGTGCAAATACGTTAGCAAACAAAATGGCCAACATGATGCCTTCCGGGAATGCCGGGTTAATAACACGGATCATGACCGTCATAAAACCAATCAACAAGCCGTACGCGAACTTCCCTTTATTAGTAAAGGACGCAGAAACCGGGTCAGTTGCCATAAACATCATCGCAAAGGCAAAACCACCCAATACTAAGTGCCAATACCAAGGCATCGCGAACATTGGGTTAGTTTCGCTGCCAATCAGGTTCAATAATCCGGAGAACAGAACCATACCGACAAAAGTACCCAACACGATACGCCAGGAGGCTATACGGAAATAAATTAATGCTAAACCGCCAATCAAAATTAGCAGTGTCGAAACTTCGCCTACTGAGCCCTGGATGTTTCCTAAGAACGCATCCCACCAAAGCTGGGTGTTACCGTAATCCATTTCACCCAGAGCCGCTTTACCCAGATTAGTCGCACCTGAGAAGCCATCAACTGCGGTCCAGATTGAGTCACCAGACATGCTTGCAGGGTAAGCAAAGTATAAAAATGCACGACCTGTTAGCGCCGGGTTAAGGAAGTTACGGCCAGTTCCGCCGAAAATTTCCTTACCAATAACGACACCAAAAGTGATACCCAGAGCAACCTGCCATAGCGGCGTTGTTGCCGGTAGAATCAATGAGAATAAAACCGAAGTAACAAAGAAACCTTCGTTAACTTCGTGCTTACGAATTGACGCAAACAATACTTCCCAGAAACCACCGACAATAAAGGTCACCGCATAAATTGGCAGGTAGAAACAGGCGCCATACCACATTTTGGCTATCCAGCCAGAGTCAGCCCCCAACTCGCCACCAAACAGGTGGAACAAGCCAACCTGCCAGATATCAGCGAGTTCATAGCCATTAACCAAGGCCATAGCAGCCTGGTTACCAACGTTATACATACCCCAGAACATGGCCGGGAAGGTCATCATCCACACCAAAATCATAATGCGCTTAAGGTCGATACGGTCACGAACGTGCGTAGCCGACTTAGTCACGGTACCAGGTGTGTACAAAACAGTGGCTACGGCTTCATAAAGCGCGTACCACTTCTCGTATTTACCGCCTTCTTCGAAGTGCGGTTCAATACGCTCGAGAGTGTCTTTCAAGCTCATGGGTTAGCCTTCTTTCTCAATCTTAGTGAGACAGTCACGCAGCACCGGGCCATATTCATATTTCCCAGGGCAAACATAAGTGCACAATGCGAGATCTTCTTCGTCCAACTCCAGACAACCTAACTGCTGACCTTCATCAGTGTCTCCTGATAGCAGATCACGCAATAGCAATGTTGGCAGAATATCTAGTGGCATTACTCGTTCGTAATTTCCAATAGGTACCATTGAACGCGAAGAACCATTCAGCGATGTCGTCATGCTGAAAAGTTTTTTCGGATTGAAGTGTCCTGCGTATGCGCGGGTAACCGAGTGCAAATCGGAGCCAGGACGTATCCAGCCCAGAAACTCTTTATAATTACCTTCAGGAATTACGCTGACTTGATTATGGAACCGACCTAACCAGGCATGATCATCATCTGCAGTATGCCCATGCAAAACTGAGCCTGAAATAATTCTCAAGTTGTCGCCATTAAGCTCACCGTCGGTCAACTCATGCAGGTTTGCACCTAAGCGGGTACGAACCAAGCGAGGTTCTTTAACACCTTCACCAGCAACTGCCACTGCGCGGTCAGTAAAAACTTCACCTGTGGTAAATAATTTACCGTATGCAATGACGTCTTGATAACCAATGTGCCATACAGGACGTTTAATGCTCGCAGGCTGCAAGAAATGTATATGAGTACCAACTAAACCTGCAGGGTGAGGACCAGAAAAGGACTCTAAAGTGACATCAGCGTTGCCAGTGTCGACTTCCGCATCACCCGATTTACAAACGAACAACTTGCCTTCAGTCAGGTTTGACAATACGTTCAAACCATCAATAAAAGCCTGTTTTTCTTCGTTGATAAATAAAGTCGGGTCACCCGTTAGTGGGTTGGTGTCCATTGCATTAACGAAGATAGCGCTTGCTTCTGCGTCTAATGCCGGGGTCTTACTGTAAGGACGGGTGCGAAGCGCAGTCCACTGACCCGACTCAACCAAAATGTCCTGAACTTTTTCACGACCTAATGAGTTAAGTTTATCGCTATCAAACTTATCAAAAGTGACTTTATCATCACCTTCCAATTCGATAACAACGGCCTGCAGTACTCGACGCTCACCACGCAGGATGTCTTTAACTACACCAGCACCAGGGGCTGTGTATTTGACACCAGGGTTTTTCTTATCCTCGAAAATCAACTGACCTTTTTTAACTTGATCACCGACTTTCACGTGCATGGTTGGGCGCATACCCACGTACTCTTCACCTAGGGTAGCGACCGTCGTCACAGCCTTACCGTCGGATAGTTTTTGCTGGGGCGTCCCTTTGATAGGGATGTCCAGCCCTTTCTTGATCGTAATCATATGCGTTTGCACTACTCGTTAAGGGAAGATTCATCACAACCAGTCACTAAGACTGGAAACCTGAATAATCAAATAGTTACCGACACAAGCAGCCCCCTCCAGGGGTGCTTGTTATCGGCAACCTGAAATATTTTCCACACTTATCGGTGGGATTTTAGCATTTTTCCCACAACGCTTACCAGTTTACTTTTGGATCAATATCAGCATCGTAATCAACATTATCGAAGCCAAAACCGAATAAATGTAAGAAGTCCTGATGGTAGCCTTCATAATCAGCAAGTTGATGGAAATTGTCCTGCGTTACCTGTTCCCAAAGCGCCTCGACCTTAGCCTGAGTTTTATCGTTGGTTTCATAACCATCCATATGCAGGCGGCCAGCATCATCTAACTCTGGGTTGCTGTTATAAAGACCTTCTGTGAATAGCCGATAAATTTGTTCAATGCAGCCTTCGTGCGTGCCCTCTTCTTTCATTACTTTATAAATTAAAGAGATATAAAGAGGCATTACCGGAATAGCAGAACTTGCCTGAGTAACAAGTGCCTTCAATGAGGAGACATAAGCTTTCAGGTTTAGGTCATCGTGTTCAGAAACCAGCTCTGAAGCAGCGCGGTCAAGATCTTCTTTAGCCCGGCCGATAGTCGCATGACCATAAATTGGAAGCGTCAGCTTTTTACCAATATAGGTGTAAGCCGTTGTTTGGCAGTCTTTAGCTAACACATCGGCGTCGTGCAAGGCTTTAATCCAACGTTCCCAGTCTTCACCACCCATTACCTTAACGGTATTCGCGATATCGTCATCGGTCGCAGGGTCAAGTGTCACTTCATGCACCTGATCTTTATCGGTGTTGTAAGTTTTGGTGGTGTACTGTTTGCCAATTGGCTTTAATACGGAGCTATAGACTTCGCCGCTTTCGGGGTCTTTACGCTTAGGTGACGCCAAGCTATAAACCACGAGGTCTATTTTACCCATGTTTTGTTTAATGTAATCGAGACTTTCCTGCTTAATTTCGTCAGAAAAAGCATCGCCATTAATAGAATGGAAAGCTAAGCCGGCTTTATCCGCTTGCTGATGAAAAGCCGCGGTATTGTACCAGCCTGCTGTTGCTGTTCTCTTTTCAGTGGGTTCTTTCTCAAAACACACACCCAGTGTATGGGCGTCACTGCCGAACGCAGCGGTAATTCTTGACGCAAGCCCGTAACCTGTTGAACAGCCTATGACTAAAACATTTTTAGGGCCATTGGAAATAGGAGGTTGGTTACGGACAAATTCGATTTGACGTTTAACGTTTTCAGCACAGCCCACCGGGTGAGCATTAGTACAGATAAAACCGCGAATTTTTGGCTTAATGATCATAGTGATGTATCCCTGTTGTTCGCATTATTTTGGCTATTGTAACCAATGCGAACGCAGGAACACATCAGACATGCGTATTTTTTCTTAATTTGTCGCTATTTTTGACCCACCGAGGCAATTTGGTGAGCGCCTAGATTCACCTAGCTGCTCCCATTCGCCTTGCGTGTAGGTGTGCAAAGCCAAAGCGTGAATATGGTTCATCAATTCGTCTGCTAAAATTTTATTCACCGCGCGGTGTCGGTTAATTAACCTTTCCCCGCTGAATTTTGGCGTTACCAGAGTCACTTTAAAATGAGACTCAGCATTAGCACCGGTTGAATGCATATAGCTTTCATCTTCCACTTCCAGATGAACTGGTGTGAACGCTTCTCTCAATTTATTCTCAATAATTAACCCGATAGACATAACTGATCCCCTCTGCGTTCGCCTTAAGTAACAAGTTTAGTTGAGTTCTGTCGAACCGCAGAAAATTTTTACGAATAACAACCTAACTCTACGAATTTTCAATAAATAAAGTTTTCTTAATATTCAGAGTCATCCACAGCCACATAACAAACCTCTGGAATGGAAGATAAGGTTACGACCGCGGGGAAAACGGTATCAGCAACGCTCCCCCTGGAATCTCCGGAAGGTTTTACAATGTGGTAACGCTGAGCGCTCACATTTCCTTCTATCTGCCATAGCAATATATCCACTTCCTCAAACAGTTTTGCCAATGCCTTTAAGCCCTCTTTCCTATAAGGAGGAAAGGCTGTGCTTTCGCCTGACAAGCGCCAGCCTCTTAATTCAGACTTTGATCCCAACAACGATTCATTAACACGATCCCGACAAAAACTAACCTCAATTGTCGCCTTACTCAGTTGCCAGCGCTCATCTGGTAACATACTTTCATCCAGTGCTTTTACTTCCGCACTGCGCAAACCTGTTGACTGTTCCTGGCTACAGCCAATCAGCAGCGGCAAGAACAGCACGCAAAACAAAATGTTTTTAAAAGTCATAACCAAACCTCCGGAGCTTCACATTATAACTGAAAAGCTCAGATAAACCGTTGTCTTAGTGTTAAAATTTCTGGCAATATAGAATGTAATTTGTCATAGGGATTCAAATCAGTTTCATGTCATCCATCTCATTTATTCGCAATACGCTCATAATCGGTAGTTTTAGCTTACTTCTTACTCCTGTAGCTGTCAGTTCCGTCTGGATTGAAGCTAATGATGTCGAATTACGAAATAGCCTGACAGTTTTGGCGGAGTCTGGACTGATTAAAACCCCGATACAACAATTTCCGGTTACCTGGAAAAGCCTTTTACCCGAGCTCGATGCGCTTGAAATAAAAGAGCTAAGCACAACACAACAATTGGCTCTGCGGCATGTACGCCATCAACTTTCACAAGCTCAGACCGGCCCTAAAACACGTTGGTACATTGGCGCAACGGACAGTGAGCAAGTCGTTCAGGACTACGGTGATGATATTTATGAAGAAGGTAAAATCAGTTTAAGCAGAAGTATGCACGGTACCAACTGGGCAGCAAGAGTTCAGGTAAACTACCGGCAGGACCCTTTCGAAGGTGACCATAAGAAAACATTAGATGGCAGTTACCTGGCTTATAACCTCAATGACTGGAGTTTCAGCCTGGATTCTCTACCTTTACGCTGGGGGCCGGCAGAACATAGCAGTCTGCTTTTTTCAAATAACGCACGCCCTATGCCTAAAATTCGAATCGACTATGCTCCGGACTATCCTCCTGCGGGTATGAACCCTTTTAAAATTAGTTTGTTTAGTGCTTATCAGGATGATGGTTACAGTGATTACTATCAGGTCAACGGTATCCGCTTTTCCAGTCAGTTATTTCAGCATTTGTGGTTTGGAATCAGTGCTATTGAGCAAAGTGCTGATAACCGGCCGGATAACCGTATGTTAACAGCCGATGCCCGAACGGGTTTTGACTGGGGAGCACATCAGTTTTCAGCTTACGCTGAACTTGGCATTGACCGTAAACTGGAGGCCGATGACAAACCTGCATATACCCTGGGTGCGCAATGGATGACCGGCTCAACTGAGCGTCGCCACAGCGTGACTGTTGAATACAGTCAACTTGATGGCGGAACAGAGCATGACTTTTACTCGTTAGATGAAAACCAAAAACAGTACTTTTTACATCACCAACGTAATCCCGGATCTCCATTCCCACGCCAAAGTCAGACCGTATCGACAAGTTATCGTCAGTTTTCTGCTGACGGCTCGGCCTGGACGGCATTACTGAGCCACAGTAAAAAGAAAAACGATGAGACCTTATCGAGAGCTCTGCTGAGAAGAACAGAACCGGCATTTTCAGGGTTGATTAAACTTTCGCTGCAATATATTGATAGCAGCAGTTACGACAACGAAGTCGGTATACAAATCAGTGGTGAGTGGCGCTTCTAACGCGCCACTTTATCGCCAACACCCAGGCTAATCGTGTCCATCACATTCAGCCATGCCGTATCGAGTGCGTTAACCAACGCCGGGTAACCATCGTTTCTCAGCGGAACTTTCTCGGTAAAAGCTCCCTCAAGAACAATTTGAGCATCAGCACTTTGATATTGCCAATGCCCGGCAACAACAGCTCTTGAGTCATTGCTTCCGTAAAAATCGTCAACCCAAATGGTTAACTTCCCGGCGCAATCGTCAGTAAGCAATAATCTCTGAGCACTGCGTTGCAGCTGGTGAGCTAAGGGCGTACTCCATCGATGCTGACGAGCACTATGCCAACGAGTTTCATCTTGCTGGAGCTGCAAACCTGGTTTTGACGCAGAATCACCTACAAAAACCGGACGTTTATTTGCCAGGCAAAGCGCCTCCGCTGACTGGCTCAGATGAGGCAGCCGGTATTGAGTCACTTCATATGAGTTAGAAGAGCACCCCGTTATTAAGACCCCTATAGCGGTCAGACCAACCAACTTTAGTACTCTGACAATAAATCCATTATTCATAGGCTTTTGGCTCCGGATCAGGCTCAACAGATGGGCTGAAAATAAGTGAATTCGGTTGTTCCTGCAACAGCTCAATAACAGGCTTTAACTCACGTGAAAGCTGTTCAATTTCATTTAATGTCTGGTTGAGTTGCTGCCGGGTTGGAGACCCTTCACTAACGCTGCCCGTTAGCTCTTTCAACTGAATCAAGTTTTGTTGCAATAACTCTGGCAGCTGTTGCACCTGAGGCTGCTCGACAATTCGAGTCAGACTATCAGAAACGCTTTCCAGCTTCTGTGCGGTTTCATCAACCGACTGCATTGCTCCTGAGAAGTCACTCAACCCTTGCTCAAGAGGAAGTGCATTAAACTTATCCATCAGTTCCGTCAGCTTTTCTTCTAACCGTGTGAAGTCACTGGCCATAGCCGGCATGACCGGATGCCCGGCAAAAGTCTCCGCAACATCAGCTTGTTGTGCATTCGGGTAAAACCTGACATCAACAAATAACGTATTTGTTAGCAGGTTTGACGCCCTGATATTCGCTCTTAATCCTTGTTCGAATAAGTCAGGTAAGCGATCTTTCCAACTTTCAATATCGGTATTTGCGACCAAGCCTCTTAAACGCTCAGGCTCAAACCGAATCAGTATCGGAATACGCTTTAAAGGCGCTTCTTCACTCTCATCCGGGAACCAGCGCAAAGGGACTTCCCTGACCGTTCCAACACGTACCCCTTTAAATTGTACCGGGGCACCTTTATCCAGTCCGGAAACGGACTCATTTAACAGTACAACGTAGTCAATACCATGGATATAGCCTTGCTGCTTTGCTTCCTCAAGGCTTTCAAATAACTCAAAATTCTGCTCGCCTGTCAGCTTATCACCCCTGGGCTGCCCCTCAGGCACACCAAAAGTTACGCTGGCACCCAACAGCGACTCTAACGAGCCAAGTGCTAAGTCCAGCCCCTGGGAGTTCCATTGAATAGATACCCCACGCTGCAACCAGAACCGTGTATTTTGAGTAACTAACTCGTCGTACGGCGCTTTTACAAAAATTTGGTAACGTGTTTCTCGCTCATCCACTAAAAACTCGGCTTGTTCAACTTGGCCAACGGTAAACCCCTGGTACTGAACTGAGTCCCCTACAGTAACGCTTGTTTGCCCTTCGCTTGTGAGGGTTAAACGGCGTCCCGGTGTTTCCTGAGGCGTTACCGGGGGCTGCTCTAATGCTTTAAAGTGAAATTGTTGATCTTTTGAATCTCCTGGCTGCAATCGAATATAAGCACCAGAAAGCAAGGTTCCCAAACCGCTGACGCCCTGCCGTCCAATTCTGGGTTTAACCACCCAAATGCGCGTATCGGCATTAAGCATTCTTTCGGTTCCCTCATTCATAGCCACTTCAGCCACTGCCGAAGAGAAGTCATCAGATAACCGAACCTCAGTAACCTGCCCAACGTCGACATTACGAACCCGCACCTGAGTTTTTCCAGCTTCAAGACCTTCAGCGTCCGCAACTTCAATAGTAATGGTAGGGCCTGCCCCACGGGTATCCTGCCAAACCATCCAAAGTGCGACCAGAAGCGCCAGCAATGGCACAATCCAGACCGGAGAAATACCTACGGATTTACGAACCCGGGTTGTCGAATTTTCAGTCATTTATGTGCCTCTCGCCAGAATAAGCGCGTATCAAAACTCATAGCTGCAAGCATAGTAAGAACAACAGCAGCTGCAAAGGACACTGCCGCACTGCCAGGATATACCGACATAACAGTCCCACCCCGAACTAAAGCGACCAGTATTGCTACAACGAAAATATCAATCATTGACCAACGTCCTATCCAGTCGGTTACTTTAAACAATAATAAGCGATTCTGGACAATGGCCGGCGTTTGCCTTTGAGCCAGTAGCAACAACACCGCCAGTGTTAAAACTTTCGCGACCGGAATAACCAGGCTGGCGACAAAAATAATTACAGCTACAGGCCTATCGCCGGCCTGCCATAATTCAGTAACCCCGCCAATAATGGTTGCAGGCTGCTCGTTGCCAAACCGTACCGTTTCCATTACCGGCAGCCAGTGCGCTGGAATTAGCATAATAGCGCCAGCAAAAATTAATGCCAAAGTTGTCCCCGGCTTCCGCCACCACGCTGTTTTCTGCGGCTCGGTGCATTGGTAACATTTATCGGCGTCTTTAGCGTTTAAGGCGTGGCAAAGTGGGCAGGTCTGCAAACCCTGCTCATTTGCTGTCATTCCAGCTTGCACATGTATATTGGGTCGGGATGTCGCCATATAGTAGTCCCATATCGGTGTACGTTTAGCTCGCTCGTACACATACAATAGTAGAACGACAAAAACACTGAAGCCCCAAAACCCCTCAAGTAAACGAACCTCTGCCAGACCCGATATTTTCACCAATGACACCAGAGTCCCGAGTAAAAAAACATCGGTCATTAGCCAGGGTTTCAAATGCTCCATTAAACGCAGGAAGTATCGGTTTAATCGGTTACTGCCCGAATTATGGATCTGGCTGTACACCCATATAAGGCTAACAAGGTACAAAACGGGAATTAGAATAACAGTCAAAAGGACTAAAACGGCCAATACTTTTTCGTGAAAAAAGGAAAGCTGCCAGGCTGCATCCATCAACGTCATCGATTGCTCAGAGCCGGTGACCGAATAGCTGATAAAGTTGACCTGTAAGCTCGCCAGCAGTAAGACTAAAGCTGCTGCAGCTATAGCCACCAGGGTGTGATGCCTGGTAGCCGCACCTTCCAGGAAATACCCACAACGTGGGCACTCAGCATGCTCACGTTTTGAAAGCTCGGTTCGTTGGCTTACCCAGTCACACTGAGGGCAGCCAACAACGTCAGTCTGTTCCCTTTTCGCCGCCTTTTTCGCTATCATTTTCTTCAGGCTCCGCTGAAATCATGGCAATTACAGTCCACCCTGGCTGAGGAATCAACTCACGCTCCGTGGTAAAAATATAAACCTTTTCTGCGTCATCCAGCGCAAACATCGGTAACGCTCTTGTCCCATATTTCTGTTGATAATCAGCGAAACTGAAGCTATCGGTAATGGGCGTAGACTTAATTTTCGCCCCTTTAAAGTTAAGGCTGGCAAGTTTCGAATAGGTAACACTTTCGCCAAATAAATTAAGTGTTTTTCGGTAGCTTTCCGTTAGCTGATGGCTGGCACGATAATCCTGCTCACCGCCATTCAGCCCATGCACTTTCTTAGAGCCAAACCAGTCCTGGTAGTACATTGATACAAGCGGGTTAAGTTGTTTATAGGGAGACATGACTAATAGCCTTCCAAGGCCGGTCAAATCAATATTATTGGCAGCATGCTCCGAGGCAGGGTTACCAAAGTACACTGGTAAATTGTCCATACGGGCCAGCTTAATATTCTCCCAGTTGGTGTCTGCCAGGCGCACAGGAATACCGCTCTCCTGTAAACTTTTAGCAACTGCCCGAGCCATTTGGTTGGCCCCAAAAATCAAAAAACCTTTGGCTGAGGGCTCTAATAAGCCCAACATTCGGGCTAATGGCTTCGCCGTTAAGCTTTGTAAGACAACCGTTGTCATTATTACCAGGAAAACTAAAGGAACAACCGCCGCGGCTTCAGTCCAGCCCGACTCTTCCATTTTCAAAGCAAATAACGCCGAAACAGCGGCCGCGACAATACCTCTGGGCGCAATCCAGGATAATAAAACCTTATCTTTGAACCTCAGCTCGGTTCCTATAGCTGAAAGCCATACGGCTAAAGGTCTTACTGCAAACAAAATAATGGCCAGCAGAATAACCGCGGGCATTCCCAGCGCATCAAATTCAGCGAAATCTAGTCGTGCAGCCAAAATAATGAACAGAGCAGAAATCAGCAATACACTGAGTGTTTCTTTAAACTCCAGTATTTCTTCCATATTCAGATTACGGGTATTGGCCATAACCATACCCATAACCGTAACGGTTAATAGACCGGACTCATGCTGTATGGCATTCGACAGAGCGAAAACACCCAATACGATAGTGAGCGTTGCAACATTCTGTAAGTAATGCGGGAACCAACCTCTGCCCAGTGCAAGACCTAACAAGCGAGCAGCTCCCCAACCTAAAGCAAAACCAAGAGCAACAGTTGTCGCGAACGCCTGAAGCGCATGCAGGAAAGCAACGTCCTGACTGGCGATAATAAATTCATACACCAATACCGCCAGCAAGGCACCGAGCGGGTCAATAATAATCCCTTCCCAGCGCAAAATATTAGCGAGCTTATTGATAGGCCGAATAGAGCGTATCATTGGTTGAATAACTGTGGGGCCTGTTACCACAACTAACGCACCAAATAACGCCGAAATTTCCCAGCCATAACCCATAATGAAATGCGTCAAAACTGCAATGACGACGAAAGTAACCAACATACCAATACTGACCAGGTTGGTTACCATTCGGCCATGCCCGCGAATTTCTTCAAACTTCAGCGTGAGACTGCCTTCAAACAAAATAACGGCTACCGCCAGAGAGACAAAAGGAAAGAGCAAATCTTCAAATAACGCATCCGGCTCCAATAACCCCAGAGTGGGTCCCAGCAATAAGCCACAAATAAGCAAAGGCAGTATTGCCGGCAGCTTAATGCGCCACGCTAACCACTGACAACAAATGGACAGCACACCAATCAGGGCAAGCAATGATAAGTCAGACATAAATTCTCCGCTGAAAGTAAGTCATTTTTAGAATAGCAGAAGCTAATACCTTGACTACCCTCAAATACCGAATTTAGATGACTATTTTTTAAATGAGAATGGCTATCATTATTTGTTTTGTTTGATATAATCATCGCGTTTCGACCATATAGAGTTCGTAAAGGAGTCTTTTAAATGCGTAAGTTAAATAAATTATTAGCCTTGCTTGCCGCGACTTCTGCGACACTGGTGTCTTTCACTAGCGCCGCCGCTGAAGTTAATATCTACTCAGCGCGAAAAGAAGCCCTGATCAAACCCGTTTTAGAAAAGTTTACCGAAGAAACCGGTATTGAAGTTAACTTGTTAACAGGTAAAGCCGATGCATTGCTTGCCCGCCTTAACTCAGAAGGTGAAAATACACCGGCTGACTTATTTCTAACTGTAGATGCCGGCGCCCTTCACCGTGCGGTTGAAGCTAACGCATTCCAGGCAGTAAATTCCGACACAATTGACTCTGCAGTTCCTGCTCATTTCCGCTCTTCCGATAACCTCTGGTTCGGGCTCAGTTTACGTGCCCGTCCTATTTTTTATTCGCCAGAGCGTGTAAATCCAGAAGAATTAGAGTCTTATTTAAGCCTGGCTGATGACAAGTGGAACGACCGCATTTGCATTCGTTCTTCCAATAACCTGTATAACCAGTCCTTAGTGGCAGCACTGATTGAACACCACGGCGCAGAAAAAACAGAAAAGTGGGCAGAGAATTTTGTCGCAAACTTTGCGCGTAAACCCGTAGGTGGCGACCGCGACCAGATTAAAGGCGTAGCCTTTGGTGTTTGCGATGTCGCTGTAGCTAATACTTACTACTTTGGCCATATGCTGAACTCAGATGACGCGGAAGAACGTGAAGCCGCAAAGAAAGTTAAAATATTCTGGCCGGCTCAGGATCAACAAGGCGCTCATGTTAACGTTTCCGGTATCGGCGTGACAAAACATGCGAAAAATGTTGAGCAGGCTCAAAAATTGATTGAATTCCTGGTCTCTGAAGAATCACAAAAATGGTACGCTCAGGCCAACTATGAATACCCGGTTCGCAAAGGTGTTGAGTGGAGCGAAACACTTCAACAGTGGGGCGATTTCAAACAGGACGATATCGAAATGGATATCCTCGGTGAAAATAACGGCGATGCCGTTCGTCTGATGAACCGCGCTGGCTGGCGTTAATTTGTATCAGGAGATACGCAAATGAACCGTGGCACGCTATTGCTGTTTGCCGTCGCGGTGTTGATAGGGCTACCACTTATTGTGGTAGCTTTGTCGTTATTAAACCCTCAATGGGACACCCTATACCATTTATGGCAAACCGTTATACCAGAGTATATCGGTCACTCCCTGATCTTGTTATTTGCCGTTGGTATTGGTGTCACTTTATTAGGCGTAAGTACAGCCTGGTGCATCAGTCAGTATGACTTTCCCGGTTGGCGCTGGACAAGTTGGGCATTATTGCTGCCATTAGCCATGCCAGCCTATATTACCGCCTATACTTATACCGGCTTACTCGACTACGCAGGACCGGTACAAGGGCTGGTCCGGGATATATTTTCTGTCAGTATTGGTGACTATTGGTTTCCCGAAATCCGCAGCCTCAGCGGTGCGGTTTTTGTTCTTTGTATCGTACTTTACCCTTACGTCTACCTTATTACTCGCGCCGCCTTCATGCAGCAGTCCACCACGGCGTTTGAAAGTGCAAGAACCCTGGGGGCCAGTTCGCTAAGAAGTTTCTGGAAAGTCGCACTTCCTTTGGCGCGCCCTGCTATTGCAACCGGTGTCACTCTGGCATTAATGGAGACTCTGGCTGACTACGGTACGATGGAGTACTTTGGCATAACGGTCTTTACAACGGGAATTTTTCGCACCTGGTACGGCATTGGTGACGCACAGGGCGCGTTGCAACTATCAGCGCTTTTACTGGTTTTCGTCATTATACTCATCATGGTCGAGCGATACTCTCGTCGCCGCGCCCGTTTCTATCAACAGCGCTCAAGCACCAGAGCACCTCAGCGCCGCCCTTTAAGTGGCTGGCGCGCAGCGGTTGCGTCTTCAGTTTGCTGGCTTCCTGTTGTTCTTGGCTTCGCCATACCGGCATCGCAACTTCTGTGGTGGTCCATACAAAAATCTGAAATTTGGCAACAAAGTGCGTTTTGGGTTTTAACCTTTAATACGCTTTGGTTAGGGCTGTTAGCAGCATTAATTACGGTTGCTTTGGCGCTTTGGCTTGCTTATGGCCGGCGTCGCCACCCGACACGACCACTGCGGGCGGCTATCAATCTGGCCGGTATGGGTTATGCCATTCCGGGTATCGTTATCGCGGTAGGGTTACTGTCCCCATTAGCCTGGCTCGATAATCAAATTATCTCTATCAGCGAATGGCTGTTTAACTTTAACCCCGGGTTATTACTGTCCGGTACCGTCATAGCGCTGCTGTTTGCCTATAGTGTCCGCTTTCTCTCTGTGTCACTACAAACCGTAAATTCAGGGCTTGAACAAATAACCCCACAAATGGATGACAGTGCCCGTACCTTAGGCGCGAGCGGCAAGCGTATTTTATGGCGAATTCATTTACCATTATTGCGCAGCCCGTTGTTAGCCGCTCTTATTCTCGTTCTGGTGGATGTTATGAAAGAGCTGCCGGCGACCCTGGTATTAAGACCCTTTGATTTTAATACGCTGGCTGTACGGGCATTTGAAATGGCATCCGACGAAAGGCTTGCCGATGCAGGCCCTCCGGCTTTAATGATTGTCGCGGTCGGTCTTATTCCGGTTATTATGTTATCCCGTGCTTTGCGCAGTAATTCGATAAAAACAGGTGAGTAAATGAGCACACTACTGAATATCGATACCGTCAGTATCCAACTTTCCGGTGACCTTATTGTCGACAGGCTCAACCTGTCTTTAGAACCCGGGGACATTGGCTGTCTGTTAGGTCCCAGTGGCTGCGGTAAAACTACCCTGTTGCGTGCTATCGCCGGTTTCACTCCTGTTTCAGGAGGCAAAGTTGAACTGCATGGCAAGACGGTATCGTCCGACAAAGTACAGTGGCCAACGGAGCAACGTCATGTCGGCATGATGTTTCAGGACTTTTCACTGTTTCCGCACTTAACCGTTGCCGATAACATTCGCTTTGGTATTAATCAGTTGTCGAAAACCCAGCAGGATGAGCGCATTAAAGAGTTACTCATCCGTATTGGTCTTAATGGTTACCAGAACCGCTACCCCCATGAGTTATCTGGAGGACAACAGCAACGTATTGCTCTTGCCAGAGCGTTGGCACCAAAGCCCAAACTCATGTTACTCGATGAACCTTTCTCAAGCCTCGATGCAGAATTAAGAGAAGTACTGGCTCACGACGTCCGGCGTTTACTTAAAGAAGAAGGAATTACGGCTTTGCTGGTAACTCATGACCAGCAAGAGGCTTTTGCGATGGCTGATAAGGCTGGTGTCATGTATTCCGGTCAACTGCTCCAGTGGGAAACACCTTATGCGCTATACCACCAGCCGACTCACCAACTGGTCGCTGACTTTATTGGCCGTGGTGTGCTGCTTAATGGTGAAATTAAGGATCAGGAACTGCACTGTGCATTTGGCACCATTAAACATTCTCAATTAAGTAATAAACCCGATATGAGCGTGAACTTTCTTGTTCGCCCCGACGATGTATTGATCAACAACAAGAGTGAAATGAAAGCCATTGTTGTTGGTTGCGGGTTCCGCGGTTCTCACTATCTCTATACTCTGGAGCTTTCAGACACCAGTCATGTACTTGCGGTAGGTCCTTCTCACCAACCCCTGCAAACTGGCGAGCAAATTGGTTTTGATATCGACTTTGATCATTTAGTCGTCTTCGACTCATCACTTTGTGAACTTCCGGACTGAAGCTTACTGAAAACAATGACAAGTTAAACGCCTCGCTATAGACTTTGAATAATAGTCTTAAAGCGAGAGTTCTATGGATTTTTTAATTGATGCCTGGGATTTCAATCAACATCCCGCGACACAACTTCAGACACCGTCCGAAGCCACAAAGAATACCTGGTTTCATTTCCAACGTGACGTTGAAGGCCTGACTGAATGGCTAACTCAGGCAGGGATCCCCGAACCTCTCATTGACGCGGTACTCGAAGAAGACACCCGTCCCAGATTCCAGCGTCTGCCCGATGGTTTTATGTTGTTGCTACGCGGCGTTAACTTAAACACCGGTGAGTCACCGGAAGACATGCTCAGTTTGCGCATACTGTATTATAAAGGCGCTTTATACAGCTTCCGCAAACGCCCATTCTTATCCATAGCAAAGCTAAGGGAGCAACTCCAGCAACAGATGGGACCTGAGTCGTTACACGATTTTATCGTCGCGCTCATTGAGCAGATAAACTTGCGTATTGAAGATGTCGTTTCATCCGCGGAGGAGCAACTTGAAGCCATTGAGGGTGAAGGCTTTGATAACACTGCGTCGGTTCAGGTAAAACTCACAGCCCTGCACCGCAGATTATTGCGCCTAAACCGTTTTATTCGCCCACAGCTGGCGGCTTTAGAAAAACTCAGTACCGAAGCTGAAAAAGTCATGACACCCGAACTGCACCAATGGTTGATCAACGAACGCGACACAACCCAACGGTTGTTCGAACAAATTGACTTAATGCTTGAACAGGTGTGGATGCAACGCGAGCAACTGCAGCAGGCGATAGCAGAAAAAATGAACCGCAACACTTACTGGCTTTCCGTTATTGCCGGTGTGTTTTTACCTCTCAGCTTCTTAACCGGTGTTTTCGGCATTAATATTGGCGGCATGCCCGGTGTTGAAAATGCTGATGCCTTTATGATTTTCTGTGGCTCGCTAGTCATTATTGCCATTGTTGAGTTTTTGCTGCTAAGGCGACTTAGATTCTGGTAATTGCGATTGAGATCAAAGCCAGCTTAGACCTAAGTCGAATAGGAAATTTAAGCCAACGGAATATGCTAAAAGGCTCTGCATAAAAGGATTTGAGGTAGTGCTATGCAACCCTATAAGAAAGTCTATTCAGAAGCTCAACAAGATCCTGAAGGATTCTGGCTTGACCAGGCGCGTCGTCTGCATTGGTTCAAACCACCAAAAGTTGCTGCGCATGTCAGGAAAAATGGCATGGCAGACTGGTTCCCGGACGGCGAAATTAATGTCAGTTACTTAGCACTCGATGCTCAGATTAACGCGGGCCGCGGTGAGCAAGTCGCTCTTTACTACGACTCTCCGGTTACTCAAAGTAAAGTAAGCTACACCTTTAACGAATTGCACTATCAGGTCGCATGCTTCGCCGACGTGCTGAAGCAGCGAGGCGTTGAAACAGGTGACCGGGTCATTATCTACCTTCCGATGATCCCTCAGGCAGCTATTGCCATGCTGGCTTGCGCGCGCATTGGGGCGATTCACTCGGTTGTTTTTGGTGGTTTTGCAGCACACGAACTTGCCGTTCGCATTGACGATGCCGCCCCCAAGCTCATCGTTACCGCCTCATGTGGTATTGAAGGTAGCAAGGTTTTACCTTACAAGCCTATTGTTGATAAGGCACTGGCAGAAGCGCAGTTTAGCCCCCGTACCATTGTTTATCAGCGCGAGCAGTGTGAGGCTGAAATGCAGGACGGCCAGGACACCGACTGGGCGAAAGCAATGGAAAAAGCCAGCCCCGCTGAAGCTGTTCCCTTACCGGCTACCCACCCGCTTTATATTCTTTATACTTCCGGCACCACCGGCAAACCAAAAGGGGTGGTACGTGATCACGGTGGGTACGCTGTCGCCTTAAACTTTTCAATGAATTACGTTTATGGGCTAAACCCCGGAGAAGTCTTCTTTACGGCGTCTGATGTTGGTTGGGTCGTTGGCCACTCTTACATCGTTTATGGACCTTTAATTTTCGGCTGCAGCAGTATTCTTTACGAAGGAAAACCTGTTAACACACCAGATGCAGGTTCCTTCTGGCGCATTGTTCAGGACTATAAAGTCAGTGCTATTTTCTCCGCTCCCACCGCGTTCCGGGCGATAAAAAAAGAAGACCCCGAAGGCGAGCACCTGAGCCGCTACGATATTAGCTCACTGCAACGTATTTACATGGCTGGCGAACGTTTAGACCCTGCAACGTACGAATGGACAACAGAGCTCACCGACTTACCGGTTTATGACCACTGGTGGCAAACAGAAAGTGGCTGGCCTATGAGCGCCAACCCCGTGGGAATTGGCGCAGTTAAAGTGAAACCCGGCTCTTCAACCTTCCCGGTTCCGGGTTACGAGATCAGCGTGCTGGATCCCTTGGGTAAAAGTCTAGGCAGTAAAGAAGAAGGTGCCATTTGTGTGCGTTTACCTTTACCTCCGGGTTGTTTAACCACCATTTGGGGTGACGAGGAACGGCTACAGGGCAGTTATTTGAATGCATTCCCCGGTTACTACTGCAGCGGCGATGGCGGTTACATAGATGACGACGGCTATGTATTCATTATGGGTCGCACGGACGATGTGATAAACGTTGCCGGTCACCGCTTGTCTACCGGCGAAATGGAAGAAATTCTGGCCAGCCATAAAGACGTAGCAGAATGCGCCGTGGTTGCCCAGCCCGATGAACTCAAAGGAGAGTTGCCAGTTGGCTTTGTCATTCTTAAAAATTCATCCACTATTGGTCATGAGCAATTGCAGCAAGAGCTCATCCAGTCTATTCGCTCCGAAATTGGCGCAATTGCCTGCCTGAAGACCTTACACATTGTTCCCAGATTACCTAAAACTCGCTCCGGGAAAATATTAAGGCGTCTTATCCGGCAAGTTTTGCAAGGGGATGATGTTGCCGTTCCATCGACCATTGACGACCCAACAAGTATTGATGCTATTAAGGAAACTCTGCGTTAAACTATCGCCCTTTCTTTTTAACAGGAACAGGGTGTTATGACGTTATCGATTGTTGCGGTTGTTCTGGGGTTAGCGGTATTAGTCTGGAGTGCTGACCGCTTTGTTGAAGGCGCGGCTGCCGTAGCACGACATCTGGGTATGGCGCCTCTGGTTATCGGTATGGTCATTATTGGCTTTGGCACGTCAGCACCTGAAATGGTGGTGTCGGCCTTAGCCTCTATGCAAGGTAACCCGGCTTTAGCTTTGGGTAATGCTTACGGCTCAAACATTACCAACATTGCTCTGGTTTTGGGTATAACCGCCCTGCTTGCGCCTATCGCTGTAAAGTCGGTCGTTATTCGTCGCGAAATGCCAGTTTTAATAGCCATTACCCTGTTAAGCGCAGTTTTCCTTCTCGATTACCAAATAACACGACTTGAAGCTGTACTTTTACTGGTTGTTTTCCTTAGCTATATGGGCTGGTCTGTATGGATAGGCTCGAAAAGCAGTGACGACAGTTTAGCCGCTGAATACACGCAAGAAATTGACTCGCACCCTTTACCGATGAAGCCCGCTATTATCTGGCTTATTGTCGGACTGTTGCTGCTTATTGTCAGTTCCCGCGCTTTAGTCTGGGGCGCGGTAAACATCGCCGTGTCGCTTGGTGTCAGTGACTTGGTCATCGGCCTTACCGTAGTCGCCATCGGCACCTCTTTACCGGAATTGGCTTCAGCAATTGCGGCCACGCGTAAGAACGAACACGACCTGGCATTGGGTAATGTTATTGGTTCAAATATGTTTAATACGCTGGCAGTTGTGGGTATTGCCGGCGCTATTGAACCGGTGTCACTTGAGCCGCTTGTATTAAGCCGTGACTGGGTTGCAATGGCAGTACTGACGCTGTTACTGATGGTCTTCGGTATTCGCAAAGCCCGTCAGGGACGAATTAATCGCGTACATGGTATTATCTTTATTTGCCTGTACCTGCTCTATACCCTGTACTTATTGAAGACTGGCTTCATCGCACCGCAATAAAACACTATTGCAAATCGTTCGCATTTAACATAGACTATCATTACTAACTGAGGTGATAGTCTATGTACGTATGTCTTTGTAAGGGCGTTAATGATAAAGCCATTCATCAGGCGGTTATTTCTGGTGAAGTGAATTCTATGCGAGACCTGCGCCAACAATATGGTGTGGCTTCTCAGTGTGGATGCTGTAAAACTTGCGCCAAAGACGTACTTCACGAAGCTCTCGAACAACGATCCAACCAAGCAGGTAAAGAGACCCAACTTCCGGTTTCCGTATGCTACACTTAATTCATACCTAATGAATTAAGGAGTAATACGGCTATGAAAGGTGATGCTAAAGTCATCCAGCAACTGAATAAAATACTGACGCTAAAACTTACCGCTATAAACCAGTACTTTCTTCATGCTCGCATGTATCGCAACTGGGGCTTTGAAAGCCTGAACAAACCTGTCTACAAAGCTTCTATCAATGAAATGAAGCACGCCGACGTTCTCATCGAACGCATTCTATTTTTAGAAGGCATTCCTAATTTACAGGAGCTTGGCAAGTTATACGTTGGCGAAGACCCCAGAGAAATGCTGGAGCTGGACCACAAAGTTCAGTTTAAAGATGTCAGTGCCATACGCGAAGCGATTAAAGAGTGTGAGCAACATCAGGATTACGTCAGCCGCAATGCCCTGCGTGACATTCTCGACTCTCAGGAAGAGCATCTCGACTGGCTTGAAACCCAAATTGATCTTATATCGCGCCTTGGCAATGAAGTTTATCTGCAAACAAAAATTCAAGGAGCTGAATAATGAACAGAGATAATAACGTCGTTGAGCAGCTCAATCGTCTTCTGGCTTTTGAACTCACTTCAATTGACCAGTACACATCGCATTCACGGCAATACGAAGACATGGGCTTAATGAAGCTTTATGAGCGTATTAACCATGAAATTGATGATGAACGTGGTCATGCGGACTTGCTCATTCGCAGAATTCTATTTCTGGAAGGTAAACCCAAAATGGATGCGCGTGAACCTCATACCATAGGTTCAGATGTCCGCGAAATGCTGGAAAACGATCTGCAGCTTGAGTACAACAACGCAAAAACGTTACGCGAAGTCATTGAGTACTGTGAAGAAGTTGATGATTATGTCACCCGTGAGATGCTGGTCGGCATTTTGAAAGATACCGAAGAAGATCACGCTTACTGGTTACAAATTCAACTGAACCTGATGGATCGCCTGGGCGAGCAACTTTACTTACAGAGTATGATGTAAATAGAGTCCTCACTTTCTGCAGACACAAAAAAACCGCCTCAAGGGCGGTTTCTTTTGTATCTGGCTTCGATCGAGGGATTAACTCGGGCCCTCCATGGCCCTCGCCCTTCGGGCAGCGCTGACGCGCTGTTCAAAACGGCTTTCCTGCCGTTTTGTCGAACCGGCAGGGTTTTCATCAAGTCCCCTCTTTCTGCAGGCACAAAAAAACCGCCTCAAGGGCGGTTTCTTTTGTATCTGGCGGAGAGAGAGGGATTCGAACCCTCGATACGTTGCCGTATACACACTTTCCAGGCGTGCTCCTTCAGCCACTCGGACACCTCTCCAGAACGGCCGCTATGGTAGGGGTTTTAGCCGTTCTAATCAAGGGGTTTAAGCAATTTTAAAGCGCTTCATGCCATTATTTAACCGTTTTGCTAACTCATTCAGTTCACGGCTGGCTTCGCTAATTTGCTCTGAGCCTGCTGCCGTTTGCTCCGCAGCCTCTGTAATTGAGGAGAAGTTTTGATTAATTTCCTCTGCAACCGCTGTTTGCTCTTCCGCTGCAGTAGCAATTTGCGCATTCATGTCACTCATTTTTGCCACCGAATTATTGACCGCGTGTAAGGACTCACCAGCTGAACGGGCTTGCTTCACACTTTCTGCCGCTTTCTCCCTGCCTTTGTCCATCACTGAAACTGCATCAGTCGCACTGCCTCGCATGGTTTCAATTAAGCTTTGAATACTGCGGGTTGAATCCTGTGTCCGGTTCGCCAGCGCCCTTACTTCATCGGCAACCACCGAGAAACCCCGGCCATGTTCGCCAGCTCGTGCCGCTTCTATAGCTGCGTTTAATGCTAGTAGGTTTGTCTGGTCGGCAATGCCCTCTATCACTTCCAGCACCTTGTGAATTTCTGCCGTGTTGTCAGACAGTTCACCAATGACTTTAGCAGCACCTTCAACCTGGTTGGCTAACTCTTCAATGGAAAGAACCGTCGCTTCGACCTCACGGCTGCCTGCAACTGTTTCTCTGTCGGTATCATCGGCCAACTGCGCCGCCTGCTCTGTATGCTGAGCAACTTCACGAACCGTTTGCGACATTTGATGAATAGCGGTTGCGCCCTGAGTCGTTTGCTCTTGCTGCTGAACCACCAGTTTTTGGTTATTCCCAGCCGTTTCAGCAAGCTCATTCGAGGAATTCAGAATGGTACTTGCTGACTCATTAACATCTCCCAGAATACTCCGTAACTGATTCACCATACGGTTAACATCGGCCATCATGCTATCTTCATAGCGTGTATGGGTAGAGACGGTTAAATCGCCATCGGCAATTCGTTGCAGAGCTTCAGCCGCTTCCTCGGGTTCACCGCCAATCGTGTGTGTCAGTTTAACTACGATTTGCCAGGCCACCAGTCCGCCACTGATAATGGCAAACGCAGTAACCCACCACATTAAGGTGGCAAAGTTCTCACTGCGGCTCATTACCTCTTCCGTACCGGCTGAGATACTTTGTTCCTGATAGTCAATAAAGGCGTTAATTCGGTTTAACCACTCCGCATAAATTGGCGATACTTCATTAAGGACGTATTCCTGAGCCTGTTGCCTTTGGTTCGAGCTTAACAGGCGCTCTGTTTCATCAGCCGCCGCCAGACCCTGAGCCTGAATGTCTTCAATTTCACTCAATAACTCACGTTCCTTACTGTTTACCAACTCGTTATCGGAAAAAATGTCAGTCATACCGCTATCTGCTTTGCTGTAATTGGATTTAAGATCAGCAATTAGGTCACGTAGAGGTGGACGTTGGTCGGCATTTTCAACCAAAACTAAATCACGCAAGGCTATTGCACGGTCATGCACACTGCCTCGAAAGTTAATAGCAAACCGTTGTTTTTCACTACCCACTTCGTTAACTCTTACCAGGGTTTTATCAATTTCACCAACCTGATATGTACCGACGATGGTGGTTATAACAAGTAATAGCAGAATAAAGGCAAACCCTGCATACAAACGATTTGCTATGGTCATTTAGCGCTCCAAAGGCTTTTTAATAAGTCGATTCTAAGTTGTTGAACGGTTATACAGATTGAAACGCAGGGTGGATCAAAAAAATTGATAAATTGAGGTAGGTATAATCGATATGTTCAATTATTGTTTAATAAGCCAACGAAAAATTCGAACTTGGCTAGGTACATAAAATAAGTATTCAGGGTGCCACTGTACACCGATAATGGTTTGCTCATCCTGCCCCTCGGAGGCCTGCAAAAAGCCATCCAAGTCCCAACCCACAGCAAGCATACCAACACCCGTTTTTTTGACGATTTGCGAATGCAGGCTATTAACTCTCAGTTTTCGCTTTCTACAAATCTTCGCCAATTTACTTTTAGGCTCAATAAATACCTGCTTAGTGGGTAAAAGTCCCGGGCGGTTATAGGTCAACTGACGCAATTCCCGAATGTTCTGGTCAAGTTCGCCACCGAGCACTACATTAATTAACTGCGAACCGCGACAAATGCCTAACAGCGGCTTCTTATTCTCCAGAGCCCAGCGTATCCAGGCAATTTCGAGTTCATCGCGATCAGGGTCATACTCGCCGTCACGCTCTGGCGGCTGGTTATATTGTGAGGGGCTAATGTCGTCCCCTCCTCCAATAATCACTGCATCGATATTGTCCGGCTCACAACGGTGCCTGACACTCGAACGCAAAGGACGAGCTCCAAGGCATTTGAGAATAAGCCAGGTACACCACCAGGACGGAGACCAACGTCTGGCGGTTCCGGTTACAACCACTCGCGGTCTTTCAGCCATTGCTCCAGCCTTTCTTTCCAGTCTTTTTCTGAGACACCAATTAAGGGACGCTCAGCGTCAATAAACGCTTGTTTCCAATAGTCTAACGCTTGCTGATCATTAGCCAGAGCGTCGACCACCCACCAAACTTTCCAGGGCTCGGTTAACTGCCAGTCAGGATGTTCAAGCTGACAGTTCGGTAAGCGGTAATGAAAAGTCGGACGGGCCTTTATCTTTTTGTCATCTACTGCTCCCATCACTTTTTCTTCGTCTAAGAAAGCAAAGAGAGGCAACATATCCAAAGCACGGTTACGAGTGGCGTTGTGCTTAAGGTAGTCATCGATAAGCTGTTCCTGAGTCACCTCATGTTGGTTAACCAACAGTCGGATGTAGGCCTCGGGGTATTTATCGATGTAAGGACTGAGTTTGCGCGTTGTATCAACACGATGCGCTTCAACCAGCCACCACTGCAACAGAGAAAATGCCTGTAAATAACGCAGCAATACATTGGCACTTAATGATGGTACTTCGGGGTTAATATGGACACCGTAAGCGGCTATCCAGGACTCATCTGTACCTTTTGCTCCGGCTTCTCTCAGCGCGTCCGTTAAGGTAAGTAACTGCTCACATTGCTCCAGCGTTAACGGCGGACAGACAATTTCAATGGGCACAAGGTTTTCAGCAAGACTGCCGAGTTCTCGCACCCAGGCGGACTTGTCTCCGCCCTCTGCTTTCGCTTTTCGTTTTAAATAGTCCCAGTCAATCTCAACTTTAAACGAACCAAGACCGTCCACCTCAATTTCTTGTTCCGCTTTGGAAACAGAAACTAACTCACCGGGCAGTACTCGCTGCATGACATCAATAGTCTGGCTTAAAGTTAAGCCGCTAAATTCCAGTTCAAAACCGACTTTTCGGTCTTCGCCTTCATAATTTAGCGGCTCAGTTAATGCTTTAAACGACTCATTACTCAATAGAAAATGTCCCCGCTGGTCCCGGAAATACAACTGGGCTTTCGAAGCCATCGTTACTGACACTAGCTACACCAAAAATGTAATTATCGATCACCACATTTTCCAGTGTGTACTCGTTTACATTACCAACGTAGCGACTGAACTGCCACTGCGGGGCACTGGTTAAACGCCAGTAAACTTTATAACCCGCAATATTTTCTTCATCTTCTTCCTGGGGTGCCCAGCGTAAAGTTGTATCCGGTTTTACTGCACCTTCTATCTCGACATTGGCAGGTGGTCTTGGTGCCCACGACATACTTGCCATAGAAACCGCGTTCAGCGCAGTTAGTTTAGCCGCGTAATCAAAATCGACACCCTCTATGGTATCGCCATATTCAATACCATTCTCAACACGAAGGTCCTGATGCTGACGATTATAGTTTTCGTTGGTTTCCATAATACGGATACCCGCATAACCTAAATCGTTAAAGGGTCTGTGGTGCCCGCCGCGACCAAAGCGATCTAAGCGATAAACAATCATCGTGTCTAAGTTGTTGATGTAACGATCCGCCACTGTATCAATATAGCGCGCCAGGTTGCGTGAGGGAGAGTCTACTTCACCACCATAGAAACGACGCATGGTCGCTTCGCGGTCTGATTCATTCATACGGGTGCCCTCAGCAAAAATCCGTGCTGTGGTGTTATTAATGACTCCGTTAATGCCTTCAATGTTACCAATCATGTCATTATTAAGCACTGCGGTAAGGTGCCAGCCTTCTTCTTTGGCTTTTTCGGCCAGAATTTTCCCGCCAAACAGACCTTGCTCTTCACCGGCCAGGGCCGCATAAACAATAGAGCCGTCGAATTCGTATTGGGTTAGCACTCGTGCCGCTTCTAACGCACCGGCGACACCAGAGGCGTTATCGTTTGCACCGGGAGCGTCTGAGGTATAATCCATAACATCGCTAACGCGCGAGTCAATGTCTCCGGACATCATCACGTAACGGTTAGGGTCCGTTTTGCCCCGTTGAATGGCAATAACACTTTTCACTTCCACAGGGTCAGGTATGCGCGTTTCACCGGAAATTGTATCGCTGACATACATGACTTCAAGACAGCCGCCACAGGCTTCGGATATACGTTCAAATTCGGCAAAAATCCAGCGTCTTGCGGCACCAATACCACGCGTATCCGACTCGGTTTCAGATAAGGTATGACGAGTGCCAAAGTCGACCAGAGTCTGAATGTCACTTTCAATACGATCGGCCTGCATTGCACCAGCTATTTCGTGCAGTTTCTCCTGCTCTTTATAATCGATACCGTCCTGCGCCATAGCCGTTAGCGGTAATGCCAACCCTATGCTTGCTGCTAAAAGCGGATTTGCCCATGATTTCAACATAATTGAACACCTGTTATTAAATAAACAATGATTTGATTATGGGGCAAATACCCGACGATGGAAAGTCACGGCCATCAGTCATACAAATAGTTGACTTACGACGGCACAGTCAACTCAGACAGGTCAATGAGAGTCTGGGTCACGTCAGTCAACGTCATAACCGCCTGAAGCTGAGAAAAGTTGTGCTCCAGTTCTTTTGCCCGATGCGGTAAGTAGCGGTGAATATAGGACAAACTTTCACTCAGTTCCTCTGGGAAGCGGTTAGCACAGGGCTGGGCTGAGACCAGAACCGCAACAAAGTTACTGTTGTCGTTTAGAAAGCGTATATATTCCGCGGCCTCTTCAAAACTCTCGTATTCCCCAATATCTCGCCCCATAACCGCTTCTTTTTGAAGCGCACTGCTTACTCTTAAAATCAGAATACGCGACGAAAACTCATTCCCATCCGATAACTGGCGAAGCTTCTGCCTTATATGGGAGCTGAGCCGTCGCCCACCAAGAATCCGGTCCCCATTAGCTAACCAAAATTCAGTCTCATTAAACAATGTGGGTAAGCCTTCTGTTAACGACATTAGCCCGGCAAGCTCAGGTTTCCACTCAACGCCTCGTTTATAGAGAAAGAGCGCATTCGACAATACATGAGGAAAAATCTTATGTTTTGCTGAGGACTCATCACTGAGTCGCTTGAAATTTAATTTTTCCGCCCCTTTAGAGCGGTAGTCCTGCAACCTGGATAAATCTGGCTTTTCATCCGTTTTATTCTGCCAAAGCGGTGTCCTTATTGGGTTTAGCTCAGCGTAAATAAGCTGCTTTTCGTTACTATAGGTTATTGTTAGTTGGTAACAGCGCGTACCATAGCCAGCAGCCCGTAGCGCACTCAAGGTGGCCATTAAAGACTTATCTGTTTGCAATGCCTGTAGAGGAAGTAAGTACTCGCGCCAGACTTTATTCACCGGCAAGCTAATACGAAAAAATGTCACTTGCCGACGGGTTTCTTTTCGGGAGTCTCTTAACTCTGAAACGCTGGTTTGCACCCACGTCTGCTCAAGAAGCTCAGCAAGCAAGTCCCCTTGATGCTGTTGCCAGCTATTCAGTAGTGTCTGGTTTGCTGCTGTTCTTATTACCGCAAAGGTACTGGAGTGGTTGCTAAGAAGAATAGGCAAAGCCTGAATCGCATTAAACCAGTAATTCTCATACCCCCGCGCAATGACTTGTTGTGCGACATGTTCAACATTAATTTTGTAACGCCTTCTGGACTTGGTCACAATGTCTGACAGAAGCGGGCTGAGGTCATCATCCGACGACTCATCAAAGCGCTTTAAACGCAGATATAAACAGGTATCTCTATTTTTTACGCCGACAACCCGGTATTCGTAGCCAGTATTAGCATCAAAAGTAAAATCATCTGAAAAGCCACAAAAATAGAGAGTTACACGAGCATGCTTTAATCCAGTCAACTGCTGTTCAAAAGGAAGTTTTAGCTGTACCCCTGAATGTGAAACATCCACCGTCATGGCATTTAACCTTTGCCCGTCAGCAAGTTCCATTTTCACTGCGGTAACCAGATTCACTCGTTCTTCACTACGCTTATATTCATAGCCAGCCACAAAGTTGTCTAGCGCATTGTTCTGTTCTTCCTGCTCCTGAGCTTTATGTTCAGCAAGTTTTTGATGGTGCGCTTTTAACGCCAGTATTTTTGCTTTGGTGTCATTGGTAAAAACCCCTTTATAAGCACGTAAGCCTTCTTCAAATATTTTTCTGGCGGTTAAGTCAAAGTAATGTGTGCGGCCTTGAAAGGTATAGGGTTCAACTTCCGCAGGAATTTTTTTGCGGAGATCAACAACGCCCAATGCGGGTTTGGCCAGTTCGGTAATTTGCATGCGAAGCTTGAGCTTTTCCGGCCCGCTTAAGTGCGCTGTTTTGCGTTTAAACAGAGACTCAAATTGAGAGCGATGGTAATCTGTTTTAAGCTCATCAACTAAGGTTTCTATTGGGGCGTCACTGCTCATAATGGCTGCTGGTCAGTATCGTTATTATTTTGTTCAACATTTAATTTACATTAACGCTAAGAGGATCTTCATGCAAACGCTTTTACTTGGTTACGGTGATATTGCAGACCGCGTCGCGCAAAGGCTTAGCGCATTTAAAAACCAGGTTACCGGAGTTTGCAGAACACCCGGCAATAAACCCGTGCGCCCGGGTGTCGACTTAATAGCTGCTGACCTCGGCAACGAACAAGAGCTTTATCAGCTGTTTAGACAGAAATGGGACAACGTCTTGATTACTCTCACCCCGGCGAAAGGAGCAGAAGATAGCTATCACCAGGGTTATGTCGTCCCCTGCCGACATCTGCAGCAAGTATTATCACAGCAAGCCCATCAGCCGAATATTATTTACGTTTCCAGCACAGGTGTTTATGCGCAACGCGAAGGCGAATGGATAGATGAGAACAGTCCAACTGAACCTACATCAGCTTCCGGTAAGGCATTATTGCAGGCGGAGTCACTTATTCATGCGTTGCCGGGCCCAACTTCAATTCTTCGTTGCAGCGGCATTTACGGCGAAGGTCGTGACTTTTTACTGCGCCAGCTCAGTCAGGGAAAAGTCCAGTTGCGCGACAGTTGGACCAACCGCATACACCAGGACGATGTCGCAGGCTTTATCGTCCACTTGTTGACAGAAGTCATCCGCCCTCTTCCCGTTTATTTAGTCAATGACGATGAGCCCGTGAAGCAATATGAAGTTTACCAATGGCTTGCTCAGCAGCTCGGTCTGGAGCTGCCGGGAAATATCGATACTGAGGTAGGGCCCAGAGGCTCCAAACGCTGCCTGAATAAAGGCCTTAAAGACAGTGGCTACCAACTGCAGTACCCCAGCTTTCGTCAGGGTTATGCAGCTTTGGTTAAACAGTGGCAGCGTCAATAACGCTGCTTACTGGCTGTCAAAGTAGTCCAGCATCCCCTCGGCTGCATTGCGCCCTTCAGCGATGGCGGTCACGACTAAGTCAGCGCCACGTACCATATCACCGCCAGCAAAGATCTTCGGATTACTGGTCTGCATAGCAAATTCGGTATCGCTGGTGGCAAGCACGGTACCCCAGTCGCTCAGTTCCACTTTGTGTTGTTGTAACCATTCTGGTGGGTTGGGCTGATAACCAAAAGCAATAATCACCGCTGTGGCGGGCATCAGAAACTCTGACTCAGGCACCGGCTGCGGCCTGCGCCGACCATCTTCGTCAGCCGGACCGAGCTCCGTGTGCACCATTTTCACACCGCTGACTTTGCCTGTACCGTCAGTGACTACCTCCAGTGGTTGCAAATTAAATTCAAAAGATACACCCTCTTCCCGGGCGTTCTGCACTTCTTTGCGGGAGCCCGGCATGTTGCCTTCGTCGCGACGATACGCACAAACAACCGACTTGGCTCCCTGCCTAATCGAGGTTCTGACACAGTCCATGGCCGTATCACCACCGCCAAGTACAACCACGGTCTCGTCTTTAACATCAATAAGCGGATACTGAGACATCGGCTCATGAGCCATAAGTCGTTGGGTGTTGCCAATTAGAAAAGGCAGTGCCGGATAAACGCCCTCTGCATCCAGACCTTTTAATTTACCTTCCAGCGCTTTATAGGTTCCCAGAGCCAGAAATACCGCGTCGTAATTATCTTCCAACTCAGCAAAACTGATGTCCTTACCAACTTCAACACCCAACTTAAATTCAATGCCCATGTCGGTAAATATTTCACGCCGCAAAGTCATGACCGCTTTATCCAGCTTAAATGGCGGAATGCCATAGGTCAGCAGCCCGCCAATTTCCGGGTAACGGTCGTAAACTACGGCTTTGACACCATTACGTGCCAAGACATCTGCACAAGCAAGACCAGCAGGCCCTGCACCAATAACCGCAACGCGCTCGCGGCGCTGAATAACACCACTTAAATCCGGCCGCCAGCCTTGCTTAAAGGCCTCATCGACCATTTGTTTTTCAATACTGCCAATAGTTACCGCGCCAAAACCGTCATTGAGCGTGCATGCTCCCTCGCACAGGCGATCCTGAGGACATACCCGGCCACAGACCTCCGGCAGGCTATTGGTTTTATGCATGAGCTCCGCCGCTTCAATAACCCGACCTTCGTTAGCCAGCTCCAGCCACTGAGGAATATAGTTGTGAACCGGACACTGCCATTCACAATAAGGATTACCGCAATCCAGGCAACGGTCAGCCTGACCTTTTAGCTGCACACCGGGCATCGGGTCATAAATTTCTTTGAATTCAATTCGGCGCTCTTCAACCGAGCGTTTAGGCGGGTCAATGCGTTGTACGTCTAAAAATTGATAAATATTCTTGTTCATTACATCACCTGCACGCGTAATTCTGCGGTAGATCGAGCACGATGCCCCAGCAGCTCTTTTACATCAGCCGTTTTCGGTTTCACAATATAAAAACTCTCCACCACCTGCTCAAAGTTGCGCAGTAATTCACGCGAATACAGGCTGCCCGTCGCTTCGTGATGCTCATGAATTAACCCCCGTAAGTGCTCCTGAATAATTGGGGTATCCAGTGACACCGCCTCAACCAGTTCATGGTTAAGTCGTCGGTGTAAGTCGCCGTCGCTGTCTCTTAAATAAGCAAAGCCACCGGTCATTCCTGCACCAAAGTTAATGCCGCACTCACCCAGTACCACCACAATACCGCCGGTCATGTACTCACAACCGTGGTCGCCAATACCTTCAACAACAGCCGTAGCGCCGGAGTTACGCACCGCAAAACGTTCGCCGGTACAACCGGCAGCATAGAGTTTTCCTCCGGTTGCACCATACAAGCAGGTGTTCCCCATAATGACTGCTTCATGACTGTTATAGCGGCAGCCCGCAGGTGGTTTAATGGTAATTTCTCCCCCGGCCATGCCTTTGCCTACGTAGTCATTTGCGTCCCCGGTTAAGTGAAGTTTTAAACCACCTGCATTCCATGCCCCGAAGCTTTGCCCGGCAGTACCAATAAAACCTAGAGTGATTGGCGCCACCGCCATCCCCTGGTTACCATGTTGGCTGGCAATATAACCGGATAAACTTGCGCCAACAGAGCGATCGTCATTACGAATGGTCAGTGACCAATGTCCGCCATTGCGTGCATCAATCGATTCTTTACACAGTTCCAGTAAGCGTTGGTTGAGCTTGCCCTGGTCATACGGCTGGTTTTTGTCCGTGCAATACAATGAATGTTCAGAGCGGACTCCGGCCGACTCCAACAAGGCGGTCAACTGTAACTGTTGCTGACGTTTGGTTTCCCCCGGCAAACGCTCTAGTAAATCAACCCGTCCAATGGCATCGGTTAACTGAGCTAAACCGAGATGAGCAAGAATGTCCCGCACCTCTTCAGCCATAAACTCAAACAGTTTTACAACGCGCTCCGGTAAGCCGGAAAAGTGCTCACGACGTAAGGTTTCATCTTGCGTAGCCACACCCGTTGCACAATTATTGAGATGGCAAATGCGCAAATATTTACAGCCCAGAGCTATCATCGGAGCAGTACCAAAGCCAAAGCTCTCTGCCCCTAAAATTGCCGCTTTCACAATATCCATACCGGTTTTTAAACCGCCATCAACCTGCAGACGAATTTTATGGCGCAGGTTATTCGCTACCAAAGCTTCGTGCACTTCAACCAACCCGAGTTCCCAGGGTGAACCTGCGTACTTGACCGACGTCATGGGGCTGGCGCCGGTACCACCGTCATAGCCTGATACGGTTATCAAGTCGGCATAAGCCTTAGCCACCCCGGTCGCAATAGTGCCAATACCCGGCGTTGAGACCAGTTTTACAGAGACTAAAGCTTTAGGGTTTACCTGCTTTAAATCAAAAATTAGCTGAGCTAAATCTTCAATGGAGTAAATGTCATGATGCGGCGGTGGCGATATTAATGTCGTACCAGCCACTGCGTAGCGTAGTTGCGCTATTTCCGCAGTGACTTTTTCGCCGGGTAGTTGTCCGCCCTCTCCAGGTTTTGCACCCTGCGCAACTTTTATCTGAATCACATCGGCGTTCACCAGGTAATGAGGTGTCACTCCAAAGCGCCCTGAAGCCACTTGTTTAATTCGGGAATTTTTTAAGCTGTTAAAGCGTTTCGGATCCTCGCCTCCTTCACCGGAGTTTGAATGCCCTCCAATTTGGTTCATTGCTATAGCCAGAGCCTCGTGGGCCTCAGCGCTTAACGCGCCTATGGACATAGCAGCCGTATCAAAACGCTGATACAGGCTTTCCTTTGCTTCAACTTGGTGTTTTTCAAGCTTTGCTGTTTCAGGTAATTTTATACTGAGCAGATCACGCAGGTGAGTTACCGGCCTTTGATTCACAAATTTCGCGTAAACGTCGTAGTCCCGCTGCTCACCTGTTGCTACCGCACGTTGTAAGGAGGTGACCACATCCGGGTTATACGCATGGTATTCCCCACCATGCACATATTTCAGTAAACCACCCTGAGCCAGCGGCTTACGCTTTAACCAGGCTTTGTGGAAGCTTTGCTGGAGATCCTGCTGAATATCATCAAAACCGGTACCATCAATTCGCGCCGGCACGTTTGCAAAACAAAGGCGGCGTACATCTTCGTTAAGCCCAACAGCTTCAAATAGAGAAGAACCGCGGTATCCGGCAACTGTTGCAATGCCCATCTTCGACAGTATTTTCAAGAGTCCTTTATTCAGACCTTTCCGGTAGTTCAGCAAGGCTTCTCTAATATCCAGAGTTACTTTGCCGCGAGCAACCAATTGCTCCACCGTTTCATAAGCCAGGTAAGGGTAAACTCCAGTAGCTCCCAAACCCAACAACACCGCCATGTGATGAGGGTCTCTCGCAGACGCTGTCTCAATAATAATGTTCGAATCGCAACGTAAGTCATTAGCCACTAAAGCCTGTTGAACAGCACCAACTGCTATCGCAGCCGGTATCATCAACTGTCCGCGCTGCAAGCCTCTGTCACTCAGTATCAGAATAACGGTTTGATTGTTCTTAACCGAGTCTTTTGCATTTTCAACAAGGCTTTCTATCGCCTGCCGTAAGTTGTTTTCCTCCGGCTTGAAAGCCAGCGAGAGTGTTGTTGCGCGGTAGTGCTTTTCATCCAATTCGCGTAACTGCTTTAAATCGGTATACATCAGAATGGGTGACTCGAACACCACCCTGTCAGCATCACCAGAAGCTTCGTTAAACACATTGTGCTCGCGTCCAATTATGGTTGAAAGTGACATCACGTGCCGTTCGCGAATGGGATCAATGGCAGGGTTTGTTACCTGTGCAAACTGCTGTCGAAAATAGTCATAAAGTAAGCGAGGTTGTTTGGAGAGAACCGCAGTCGGTGTGTCGTCGCCCATTGAACCAACAGCTTCCTGGCCATCTTTCGCTAATACACTGATAATTTGCTGTAACTCTTCTTCTGAGTACAGGTAAGCTTTATGCAATACCAGCATGGTTTCATCGTCATAAAGACGCTGGCCCAGTTTATCTGCGTGACTGCGTTCAAACGGAATTAAGTGACGACGATGCTGTTCCAGCCATTGTTTATAAGGGTGGCGCTGTTTTAATTCATCTTCTATTTCGTCGTTGTACCAAATTTTACCGGTATAGGTATCCACCGCCATCATTTGACCCGGCCCTAAGCGCCCTTTTTCTATGACTTCCTGTTCGTCGTAATCCCAGATACCCACTTCAGAAGCAATGGTCAGAACACCAGAGCGCGTTAATACATACCTGGCCGGGCGTAAACCATTGCGGTCCAGACTGCATGCGACGTGTCGACCGTTACTCATCACCACGCCTGCCGGCCCATCCCAGGGCTCCATGTGCAGCGAGTTAAACTCATAAAAAGCACGCATTTCATCAGACATTGTCGCGTCGCCTTGCCAGGCGGGCGGTATCAGCAAGCGCATAGCCCGGAATAGATCCATACCGCCGGCTAACAACAGCTCCAGCATATTGTCCAGCGACGCAGAATCCGAGCCGGACAAGCCGACTAACGGTTTTGCATCCTGTAAGTCGGGTAGTAAAGGGGTCTGAAACTTATAAGCCCGCGCCTGCGCCCATTGCCGGTTACCTCTTATGGTATTAATTTCGCCGTTATGAGCCAGAAACCGGAATGGTTGAGCTAAAGGCCAGCGTGGTTCGGTATTGGTTGAGAAGCGTTGATGAAATACGCAGATGGAAGTTTTCATATCGGAGTCGGCTAAATCAGCATAATAGGCGGGTAAATCCGCCGCCATCATTAAGCCCTTATAAACCAATACCAGACTAGAAAGCGAAGAAATATAAAGTTCTTCCTGATTAGGAATGAGCTTCTCAATTCGCCGACGCGCCATATACAGGCGTCTTTCTAAGTCTTTCTTTCGCCAACCCGGGGGAGCTGACACCAGAACCTGCTCTATAACAGGCTCAGACGACTTAGCACCTTCCCCCAGCACTTGGTTATCTACGGGCACTTTACGCCAACCTGTGACGGCTAAGGTCTCTCTCTGGAGTTCTTGTTCAATAAGTTGGCGTGCGGTTTCGCGCTTATCGTTGTCTCGACTGAAAAAGACCATTCCAACGGCAAATTTTTTGCTGAGCTGCCACCCCTCTTTTTCAGCAAATTGACGGAAAAATTGCTCTGGCATTTGCAGAAGCAAACCACAACCGTCACCAGTCTTACCATCCGCACCAATACCGCCGCGATGCTGCATACGATCCAAAGCCTTAACGGCTGTAGAAATCAACCCTTGCCGAGGCTCACCATTAACGTTAGCAATAATGCCGAAACCGCAGTTATCACGCACTTCAGTCGGATCATAAAACCCCATGCAAATTCCACCCGAATAAATATTCAATAAATTCAGATTAGCATGCAGTTGTGCAGTTCGGTAGGCGATGCATTTATGGCGACTATAAATATCTTGTATAAGCGAGGAATAAAAAAGGCTCCCGAAGGAGCCTGTCTTAGTTATTTTAAGCTTGCCGAAAATTCCAGCATTCGGTCCAGTGGTACCATAGCTTTTTTACCTAAGGTTTCGTCGACATGTATTTCATGAGCCTCACCACCTTCGGTAAGTGCTTCTTCAATTGCTTTTAACCCGTTCATGGCCATCCATGGACAATGCGCACAGCTGCGGCAAGTTGCACCGTTTCCGGCTGTAGGTGCTTCAATAAAGGTTTTATTCGGCTGAAGCTGCTGCATTTTGTAGAAAATGCCTTTGTCTGTCGCCACAATAAAGGTTTCGTTAGGTAATTCCTGACTCGCCTTAATGAGCTGCGATGTTGAGCCTACTGCATCAGCCATAGCGACAATATTTTCCGGTGACTCAGGATGAACAAGAACTGCAGCCTCCGGATGGAGTTTTTTCATGTCCTCCAATGCCTTTGCCTTAAATTCATCATGCACCACACAAGCGCCTTGCCACAACAGCATATCTGCACCAGTTTCACGTGCGATATAACCACCTAAGTGACGGTCAGGAGCCCAAAGTATTTTCTCGCCTTTAGCATCCAGGTGGTCGACAAGCTCAAGCGCCATGCTGGAAGTTACTACCCAGTCTGCACGAGCTTTAACTGCTGCCGAAGTATTCGCATAGACAACGACTGTCCGGTCCGGATGTTGATCACAGAATTCCGAAAACTTTTCAGGAGGGCAACCAAGATCAAGCGAGCACTCCGCTTTTAATGTTGGCATCAGTACTTGCTTTTCAGGTGTCAAAATTTTCGCCGTTTCACCCATAAAGCGAACACCGGCGACAATCAACTTTTTCGCCGGATGGTCACGACCGAACCGAGCCATTTCTAAAGAGTCCGCCACACAACCACCGGTTTCTTCAGCTAGAGCCTGAATATCAGGGTCGGTGTAATAGTGAGCCACCAACACAGCATCCTCATCAATTAGAAGCTGCTTAATACGATTAATTGTCTCTGATTTTTCTTTCGCACTTAACGGCTTAGGTTTAGGCGGAAAAGTATAATCAAGGCTATCCAGAGTTTGAATCTCGGTCATGATACTACGGCTTATTTTCCAAGTGTTCTTAATAAGTGGGGCTTATTATAGCTGAATTCAAGATGTGCTTGTAGCAAAGTAATTAGGAGTGGTGGGTTGTGCAGGATTCGAACCTGCGACCAATTGATTAAAAGTCAACTGCTCTACCAACTGAGCTAACAACCCATATTCTGATAGATAATATTAATTGGCGACGTGGTGGGTTGTGCAGGATTCGAACCTGCGACCAATTGATTAAAAGTCAACTGCTCTACCAACTGAGCTAACAACCCAACGCCAATTTTGCTGCCGTTTCTGCTTGGCAACGGCGGCATAGTTTACTGAAATAGTGCGCGTATGCAACTGAAAATTGAAAAAAACCGTGCAACTGCTCAATTCACGAACACATGTTGCTCAGTTGTTACTAATTAAGGCGCTGTTTTGCCAAATTAGCTTCGGTACTATCTGGGTATTCTTTGACCACTTGTTCATAATAAGCCTTAGCATCTGCCGACTTATTCTGTTCACTAGCTATAGCACCTAGTTTCAGCAAGCAGTCGCCACGCTTATTACTATCCGGGTAATCGTTTACAACAGTCTCAAATTGCTGTTTCGCTTCGTTGTATTCACGTTTTGCAAAAAACAACTGCCCGAGCCAGTAATGCGCATTTGCCGCATAGGTCGAATTTGGGAAGTTTTTAAGAAAGGACTGAAATGCGGGTATCGCATCATCATAACGTTTATCTTCAAGAACTAATGCAATAGCCTTGTCGTAAGCGTCATTCTCACTCAAGTTAGGAGAATAGCTGCTGCCGTCTGTTTGTGTAGGAACCTGCTCTAGATCGTCATAGTTGCCAGTCACTTCATTACTCTGACTATTGTTCTGCTTCAAATTACTGAAGCGACGATCAATTTCCTGATACAGCTCGCGCTGGCGCTCTAAAAGTTGCTCCAGACGATACTCATGCTCTTCGGTTATGCCTCTTAACTCAGCAACATCTTGCTGCAGAGAGCCTAACTGATTCAGCATTTTAAGCTGAGCGTCTGAGCGAGCTTCGAGCATACGCTCAATTTGCTCGAGACGTTGCTCAACATCACCTGAAGATGACAATCCAGAAACAGGTGCCTGGGCCATAACGGCCCCAGGCACACACAAACATACAGCTAACAGCGTTTTTCTCATGTACTATCCGCTTTTCTTAGATTAGTAAACTAAAACGGCACGACGGTTTTTGGCGTATGCACGTTCGTTTGATTCGTTTACCATCGGCTTCTCTTCACCATATGACACAGTAGAGGTTTGAGAATCCTGAACACCTAAGTTATGCAGGTAGTTTTCAACCGCTTGAGCACGACGCTCACCCAACGCAATGTTGTATTCAGGTGTACCGCGTTCATCGGTATGACCTTCAATAACAACTTTTACAGACGGGTTTTTCACTAAGTAGTCAGCGTGAGCTGACAACAAGTCAGTGTATTCTGACTGGATGTTAGATTTGTCAAAAGCGAAGTAAACGATGTGTTCTTTACGTAACGCTTCCATTTTCTCTTGACGCTCTTCTTCCATCGTTTTAGCGCGCTCTGCTGCTCCAGTTTGAACACCGGAGTCTTGCTCAGCTTGTTGATTGGTCTCTTGACCTGCACCTGCACCTGAATCAGTTTCTTGATTTGAGCTACAAGCGGCCAGAGTTGCCATTGGTACAACGATTGCCAGAGCTTTAAAAAGTTTATTAAGCTGCATCCTTTTCGTCCTTATCGTTTTATCGAACAATTTAACCATTCAGGCTGTGTTTTACATGTATGGCGACCAAGCCGGTGACTTCACTTCACCATCGGTTGCCGGTAACCGTGCTTTAAAACGCCCATCGATAGAAACCAATGCCAGTACTTGTTTGTTATTATGCGTTGTACTGTAAATAACCATACTGCCATTTGGTGCCACACTGGGTGACTCATCTAATGCCGTTTTTGTTAAAACTTGCATATTCCCACGCGGGAATTCTTGTTTAGCGATATGGTAGTTGCCTCGTGTTCTGTTAACTAAAACCATATCCTTGCCAGACGGTACTATTGTACCACCTAAATTCTGTTCACCTTCAAAGGTTAACCTACGAACCTGGCCTGATGATAAATTTACGCTATATAACTGTGGTCTGCCACCTCTTTCTGAGGTGAAAATTAAGGATTCACCATCAGGCGTCCAGTTAGGCTCTGTATCAATCGTACGATTACGAGTGATACGTTGCAAGTCCTTCGTATTAATATCAAAGACATAAAGCTCAGGATTACCATCCTTTGATAACACCATAGCTAATTTTTTACCATCTGGCGAGAAAACCGGACTCCCGTTAATACCCGGAAACGACGTTGTCTTTTCCCGACGGGTGGTGTAGATGTCCTGTATGAATATTTCTGCCGTTTTGTTCTCAAAGCTGACGTACGCAAGCTTGTTTCCATCAGGAGACCAGGACGGTGACATGAGAGGCTCCGGACTACGGAGCAGGATTTTCTCATTCGCGCCGTCATAATCCGCTACTGCCAGTTTATAAGGATAACGGTCTTCGTGATTCACTGTCACATAAGCAATTTTAGTCATAAAGGCGCCGCGTTCACCCGTTAACGCCTCATAAACCACATCGGAAATTCGATGCGCATAAGAACGAAACTGGTCGCCATCGATAACGCTTGAGCGAGAATCGAGAATATGATCATTACTCTGAACTAATTCGCCATTGCGTAACATCTGCGAATTACCGCCAGTAATTTGTCCTCTTAGCACATCAATAACTTCAAACTTAACCATGTAACGATCAACAGAGTATGGCTCTATCGAACCCACTAAAATCGCCTCAACTCCCATTTTCGCCCATGCAGAGTAATCAATGTCGTCATCTGCAGCCGGACGTTGCGGCATGGCGCTTGAAGGAATTGGATTAAACTTACCACTGCGCATCAAGTCAGCCGCAATTACGTCGGTAAGCTCGCTCGGAGCTTCACCTTCGCCCTTCCATTCAAACGGCACAACCGCAATTGGTCGTGCGGTATCAATACCTTCCGTGATGACGATTTCCAATACCCCTGCGCGAGCAAAAGCTGTTAGCGCAACAAAGAGTAATAAGCTGTTAATTAATATTTTTTTCATCGGTCACCTTGTTACAACTGCGGTTTTACAGTCAGTTTAATCGTACTCATTTGTTCATAAATCTCTGGATCTTCAGAAACAGGCAAGGTTGTCGCCTTCAATACCGCGTTCTGGGCTGAGCGACAAACGTTCGCATCGCCACTACCTGTGTCTACCGACTTAACGAACCCACTCGGTGCAACCCTGATAGTCAACTCACAAGACTTACCACGCATTGAGTCATCAACGTTCCAGTTACGCTGAATAGTTTGCTGAATGAGTGCCTGATACTTTTCAACTTCACTCATCACTTGCTGACGTCGTGCTGCCTGACGCCGGGCTCGTTCTTCTTCCATCTCTTTTTGCAGTTGAGCTTCACGCTCTGCAGCTTCACGCTCCGCTTGCTCGCGCTTGCGGCGTTCTTCCTCGCGCTTACGACGCTCTTCTTCAGCGCGCCGCTCAGCTTCTTCTGCTTCGCGCTTACGACGCTCCGCTTCTTTTGCAGCCGCTTCTGCTTTGGCTCGTTCCTCGGCTAACCGTTCAGCTTCTTTTTTCTCTCGCTCAGCCTGCTGTCTCGCTTTTTCAGCTTCCTGTTCTTCCAGCTCTTGCTGACGCTGAATCTCTTTTCTACGCTGCTCTTCTCGCTCACGAGCTTTACGAGCTTCCTCGGCCTGTCTTTCCAGTCTTTCTATTCGACGTTGCTCAGCCGCTTCTTGTTCCGCTTTTTTCTGTCGAATTTTATCGGCCTGTTGCTGTACTTTCGATTTATCAACAGTAACTGCGCTGACAATTTCCTCAGACATGTCGAGTTCGCTTTGATCAAGGTTAACTTCCATCGCTTCAGGCGTTGATGGTGTAAATTCAAAACTGATCAACAACACACCGGCTATCACGGCATGAATCGCAATCGAATATATCAGCGGTAAGGTTAAGCTATCTGATTTTGCCACAACTAATTATCCGACGAATCTGTCATTAAACCGACTGAAGGCACACCAGCTCTTTGCAGTAACACCATCAGCTGCACAATTTGGTTATACGATACCGCACCATCACCGTTCACCATTACGGGTGTATCGGGTTCAACTTGTAAATGCGCCGCAACCAGTGTTGCTAACTCGTCCGCCTGCATAGGCGTGTCCTTGCTATCACCCTGATTGAGGTAATACCGGCCTTCAGCATCAACTGACGCGACGAGTGGCGGCTTACTTTCCTCAGAAAGTGGCTCTGCTGTTGCTTTTGGTAAATCGACCTTAACACCCTGCGTAATTAATGGCGCTGTTACCATGAAAATAATAAGCAGAACCAACATCACGTCGATATAAGGAACCACATTAATTTCCGCAACCGGCTTACGACGCTTGCGCGGCATTACCATCATACCGTTTCGCCCTCTACTTTATTCTTGCCTGCCTGCGCCGAAGACTGACGTTGTAATATCGAGATGAATTCATCAATAAAGTTCATGTATTGATTATCAACTTTTTCAACGGTTGTCGTAAATCGGTTGTATGCAATAACGGCCGGTATAGCAGCGAAAAGACCCATAGCGGTAGCGATAAGTGCTTCAGCGATTCCCGGAGCAACCATAGCTAATGTTGCTTGCTGTACGGCACCTAAAGCGATAAAAGCGTTCATAATGCCCCAAACGGTTCCAAACAAGCCGATATAGGGGCTGATAGAACCAATGGTCGCAAGAATTCCCAGGTTATTATCTAACTTCTCAGTTTCTCTGGCGTGTGCAACACGCATTGCACGAAACGCACCTTCAAGCATTGTTTGTGTATTTGTCGTTGAATGGTTGCGCAGCCGGGCATACTCTTTAAAGCCGGCATGAAATAATAACTCCATACCTCGCGCATTTTTCGCACGGGCCGAAATTTCCTGATAAAGGCGAGCAAGATCGACGCCCGACCAAAAGCGGTCTTCAAATTTTAGCGCATCGTTTCGTGCTTGCTTCAGCACTTTCTTGCGCTGAAAAATTAGCACCCAGCCCCAGACTGACATCGCCAATAACATTACCATTACCAGCTTTACTAATAAGCTGGCCTGCATGAATAAATCAATAAACGATAACTCTGCTTGCACGCTTTAAACCCCTGACTGAATACGCGAAATTATCGGTTCCGGAATAGCAACAGCACGCATTGCCTGATTATCAATGCAAGCGGCTAAAACTGTTGCCTGGCAATGTACTCTGCCATCCTTCGCCAAAACTTTTTGTTCGAAAACCAATGAAGCTTTCTTTATTTGTGTAACTTTTACAGTCACATTCAACTCGGCATTAAACTTTGCTGCCAGTCGTAAATCGAGTTCGACCTTACGAACCACAAAAGCGATATTGTGAGCTAACCAAGTATCCTGTTCAATCCCTAACGATCGTAACCACTCTGTTCGTGCTCTTTCAATAAACTTGAGATAGTTGGCATAATAAACGATACCACCTGCATCCGTATCTTCGTAGTAAACACGAATCGGCCATTCAAAGTCACAATGAGACATTACCACCTCAAGTAAAGTTCCGAAAAGTTACTGTTGTGTAATATTTTGTAAAGAAGCCTTCAAAACTGTCACTGGTCACTTTATCAACAGACTTTTTTTTATGACAGTATTGAAACACAAAAATAACAACATGTTGTTTTTTATAAACTTTATTTCATTGTTATAAATATGTTGCGCTTTTTTTAGTCAACAAAAGCCAATTTCAGATTAGTTTTTTTAATTCGAACATCTAATTTTTCTTGTTTGATCAGAATCAGATTAACCTTATAATACTCAGCATATCAAAGACAAAGAGATTGGTTGTCACTTTTTCTGAGATTGTTTATTGAGTAATAGTTCCCTGGATTTAACTTCCTTCTTGTTGTTCTGTTTGCCCGCACATTGTGCGGGCTTTTTTTTATTTCTCAGGCTTTAACCCAAAATGCTGATAAGCGCGTGGCGTAGCTATCCGGCCCCTGGGTGTTCGCTGTAAGAAGCCTTGTTGAATCAGGTAAGGTTCAAGCACATCTTCAATTGTATCTTTCTCTTCACCTATTGCCGCCGCCAAATTATCTAACCCTACGGGTCCACCGGTAAACTTTTCCATAATGGCTAATAACAGCTTCCGATCCATATAATCAAAACCAGCCTGGTCAACATCCACCATGGTTAAAGCTGCATTTGCAGTGGCTTCATCGACATCACCATTACCTCTGACCTCAGCGTAATCCCGTACTCGGCGCAAAAGTCGATTGGCGATACGAGGCGTACCTCTGGAGCGACGGGCTATCTCCCTTGCGCCTCCATCCAACATTCGGACATTCATAAAGTGAGCGGAGCGCGCTACGATGTCCGTTAATTCATTAACATCGTAAAACTCAAGACGTTGAACAATACCGAAACGATCCCTAAGTGGTGAAGTTAACGCTCCCGCCCGGGTCGTTGCACCAATTAACGTGAAAGGTGGTAAATCCAATTTGATAGAGCGGGCAGCCGGACCTTCGCCTATCATGATGTCCAGTTGGTAATCTTCCATGGCAGGATAGAGAATTTCTTCAACAACGGGGCTCAGCCGATGAATTTCATCAATAAATAAAACATCGTGTGCTTCCAGGTTTGTCAATAAGGCCGCCAAGTCTCCGGCTTTTTCAAGAACAGGTCCTGACGTTGTTTTAATGCTGACATCCAACTCGTTAGCGACAATGTTTGCGAGTGTGGTTTTCCCCAACCCTGGCGGACCAAATATCAACAGATGGTCAAGAGCTTCCTGACGTTTACGCGCGGCCTCAATAAAAATGCCCATTTGCTCAACCACGTGCTTCTGGCCGGTATATTCCGCCAAAGCTTTGGGTCGTATAGCACGGTCAACGGCTTCATCTTCACCTTGTACATCGGGCTCAATGAGGCGTTGAGTGGGTATCTGATCGGCTTCAATCATTGGACTTCCTTACGACAGCTGTTTTAGCGCCAGTCGAATCAAGGTCTCGCTATTATGTTCTGCAGAGTACACCTTTTGTAAGGCTTTTTCAGCTTGATTTTCTTTATAACCAAGAGCCTGCAACGCACTCACCGCATCTGCGCGTGCATCTGCCGGGTGCTCCCTGGCGTCTGTACCCTGATTATCAAGCGGAGCGATGTCCGTAAATGGTGTCGCAGGCTGCCAGTCTTTAAGACGGTCGCGCATTTCAATGACTAACCGCTCGGCGGTTTTCTTACCCACACCAGGCAGTTTCACCAGCCGGCTGACATCATTCTGGTTAACTGCAACGACGAACTCATCTGCCGACATACCCGATAAAATAGCCAATGCCAGTTTTGGGCCTACCCCCTGAGTCTTTATCTGCAACCGAAACAGCGAGCGTTCGGAAGAGGAAATAAAGCCATAGAGCAACTGGGCGTCTTCCCGCACCACAAAATGAGTGATGAGTTTAATCGTCTCGCCTACTGCGGGCAGTTGATAAAAACACGTCATTGGCAATTGAATTTCGTAACCAACGCCCTGAACATCAAGCACGACCTCAGGTGGTTGTTTACTGGTAAGTACGCCCTGAATATGACCTATCACTTTTGTACTCCATTAACGCAAGCGTCCACGCACAGTTTTGCGCGCAGCACCTGCCATTTTTATCAAGTTTTGAGAGCTGTGAGCATGGCATAAGGCTACCGCTAACGCATCCGCGGCGTCTTCTTGCGGACACCGTTGCAAATTCAATAGTGCCATAACCATATGCTGCACCTGGGACTTCTCGGCACCACCGTTCCCCACAACCGACTGTTTTATTTGACGGGCAGAGTACTCCGCTACGGGAAGCTCAGCACAAGCAGCTGCTACTATTGCCGCGCCCCTGGCCTGTCCAAGCTTTAATGCCGAATCCGGGTTCTTTGCCATGAATACCTGCTCTATTGCAAACTCGTCAGGTTTAAACTGAGTGATTAATTCACTCACACTGTCGTGTATGCGGCGAAGTTTTTCGGCTAATGTCAGCGGCTCAGCGCGGCTTCCGATAACTTTTATACAGCCGCTGCCTAAATAGCTTAGCTGCCTACCGCGCTGTTCAATAACACCATACCCCGTTAACCTTGAGCCCGGGTCAATACCCAGAATAATGGCCACTTAGTCGTCCAGCCGTGCAATTATCTCATCTGAGATATCGGCGTTATGATAGACATTTTGAACGTCATCCAGGTCTTCAAGTGCATCCAGTAATTTTAAGAAGGTTCTTGCAGATTCTTCATCTAAGTCAACTCGAGTATCAGGCACCTGAGTCACTTCGGCGTTACTGGCTTCTAAATCTTTTTTATCCAGAGCGTCTTTTACGGAACCGAAATTTTCCGGTGAGGTCATGACATCGATACCGCTGCCCTCGTAGGTAATAAGATCTTCTGCACCAGCTTCAAGTGCGGGCTCCATGAGCTGCTCTTCGGTAACCTCTGCAGGGTAGCTAATCACGCCTTTCTTATTAAATAAGTAAGCAACCGAGCCATCTGTGCCCAAATTGCCTCCAAATTTAGTGAATGCATGACGAACATCGGAAACCGTTCTGTTTCGGTTGTCGGTCATGCACTCCAGCAATACAGCGACACCATTAGGGCCATAGCCTTCATAGGTCAGCTCATCAAGATTATCGCCTTCAAGATCACCAGAGCCGCGCTTTACTGCGGTATCTATGGTGTCGCGCTTCATGTTATTCGATAAGGCTTTATCGATAGCAGCACGTAAGCGAGGGTTGGTTTCAGGGTCTCCGCCCCCTTCACGAGCGGAAACCGTAATTTCACGTATTAATTTAGTAAAAATTTTGCCGCGCTTAGCATCCTGCGCGGCTTTTCGGTGCTTAATATTAGACCATTTGGAATGACCAGCCATATTTCACCCTTGTTGGTTATTCGTCTTCCTCTACCATACTTTTTACGCCCAACTCTTGCAATGCAGCAGGGTTTGCAGCGCCTGGCGCATCGGTAAGGACACAAGCTGCGGTCGTTGTTTTAGGAAAAGCGATAACATCACGAATTGAGGTTGCGCCAACCATCAACATAACCAGACGATCCAGACCAAAAGCTAGGCCAGCATGCGGCGGCGTACCGTACTTTAACGCTTCCAGGAGGAAGCCGAATTTTTCCTGAGCTTCGTCTTTTTCAATACCTAATACTTCAAACACCGCTTGCTGCATAGCGTTTTCGTGGATACGAACCGAACCACCACCTAACTCAACACCATTTAATACCATGTCATAGGCATTTGAAATAGCGGCTGCCGGGTTGGCTTTTAATTCTTCCGGAGTCACATTGACCGGTGCGGTGAAGGGGTGGTGTAACGCGGCCAGACTGCCATCGTCAGCGACTTCGAACATTGGGAAGTCAACGACCCATAGCGGTTTCCACTCATTACTGACAAGTTCAAAGTCTTTACCTAACTTCAGGCGTAAAGCACCCAGAGCTTCAGCAACAACGTTCGCCTTATCGGCACCAAAGAACAAAACATCACCAGTTTGTGCTTCAGTGCGCTCTAGTAATGGCTCAATCACTTCATCCGGCAGGAACTTAAGAATAGGCGACTGCAACCCGTCACGGCCTGCACTGCGGTCATTCACTTTAATCCACGCCAGTCCTTTGGCACCATAAATGCTGACAAATTGTGTGTATTCATCAATCATTTTGCGTGAAACGTTCTCAGCCTGCCCCGGTAAACGAATGGCAGCAACACGGCCATCTTCGTCATTCGCCGGACCAGAAAAGACTTTGAACTCAACGTCTTTTAAGACATCAGCAACATCCACCAACTCCAACGGGTTACGCAAGTCTGGCTTGTCACTACCAAAACGGCGCATGGCTTCATGCCAGGTCATGCTGGGGAATTCACCCAAGTCCACGTCAAGTAATTGTTTGAACAGATCACGAGCCATCTGCTCGGTAATTTGCATGACCTGCTCTGCACTCATGAACGAGGTTTCAATATCAATTTGAGTGAATTCAGGCTGACGGTCAGCACGCAAGTCTTCGTCGCGGAAGCATTTAACAATTTGGTAATAACGATCAAAGCCCGACATCATCAGCAGTTGTTTAAACAGCTGAGGGCTTTGCGGCAACGCGAAAAAGCGACCTTTGTGGGTACGGCTTGGCACCAGATAGTCTCGCGCACCTTCCGGCGTTGCACGCGTTAACATAGGGGTTTCAATATCCAGAAAACCACTGTCATCCAGAAAACGGCGCACCGCGCTGGTTACTTTCGCACGAAACTGCAATTTTTCATTCATTTGCGGACGACGTAAATCAAGGTAGCGATAACGCAGTCGTGCTTCTTCGCTCACTTGCTGGTTGAAGTCGATAGGGAGAGGTTCAGAGCGACTTAGAATTTCTAAATCGGTTGCCAGCAGTTCGACTTCGCCGGTAGCCATGTTTTTATTGACCTGGCTTTCCGGGCGACGGTTAACTTTACCACTTAAGCGAACGCAGAATTCCTGACGCAGGCTATTTGCTGTCTCAAATAACGCTTTTTGGTCCGGGTCGAAAACGACCTGCAGCATCCCTTCACGGTCACGCAGATCAATAAAAATTAGGCCGCCTAAGTCACGGCGTTTATTGACCCAACCACATAGCGTGACCTCTTGTCCCGCCAATTCAGCATTTATTTGTCCACAGTAATGAGTTCGCATGCGCGTTTATCCTGCTAGCTGTTGCAATGAATGTTTTTACGAAGCGCAACATTATAGCGGACTGACGCCGAATGTCATCCGTCGTCGCCAGCCAGACGCACATCATTTTTACCAGCGGCCTTGGCACGGTACATCGCCTTGTCCGCCGAACGTAATAAATCGTCTGAGGTTAATCCATGCTGGGGGTAAAGGCTGACCCCAATAGACACACTGATATCCAGCGACTTTTTCTTCACTTTGTAGGGCTTTGCCAACTGCACAACTAGCTTACGCGATACCGCCAGTGCGGACCCAACATTATTCGCCGTCGGAAGAATCACTACGAACTCATCACCGCCATGACGACATACCGTATCTGATCGGCGTAAAAGACTGCTCATGCGGTGCGCAGCCTGTACCAGTAGCTCATCACCATAACTGTGACCAAAATCGTCGTTAATCTTTTTAAAACCATCGAGATCCAGAAACAGAACAGCGAATGGCTTTCCGGTTCTTTCGTTTTGACTTAAAGTCTGCTCCAGTCGGTCCTGCATTAAGTTTCTGTTGGGAAGACCCGTCAATTCATCGTGAGTTGCGATATGCCGAATTTGTCTTTCGGCAGCTTTGCGTAACTTAATTTCCTTACGCAGCCGACTGTTCCAGACCGCAAAGCTAACAATGATTAACAAAACAACTGAGCCCACTTTCATAGCAATGTCCAGAAGCTCTTTATTACTCCAGCCCTGCTCTAGCTCAAAACCATACCATTTCTGTTTAAGCTGACTTTTCTCACTTTCAGTAACTGAGTCAATACCACCATTCAGCGCCATAACCAGTGGCTTCCAGTCTTCCCTAACGCCTAAATAAAGCTCTTCACCCTGAGTATCGTCAATAACCGAAAGCTTTGCGCCCGGCAGAGGTCTTCGCTGCAGTTCGTAGACCAGCATAGGCAGACTGTCGACATAATAATCAACACCACTATTGCGTATTAAATTCAGACCTTCACGAATGCCATCAACCTGAATAAGCTGAATACCTCTCAACTGAGACAACTGTGACTCTATACTGTAGCCTTCAACCACACCAACTTTACTATCACTTAACTGATTTAAACCAATACTTCCCTCGTTAGCTTGTTGATTTACCGGGGAAATTGCAGCCCATGGCATTGACCAGTAGCTTTGAGTAAAGTCCATAAACTGATTGCGTTCGACTGAATATGACACACTGGTGAGAACGTCAATTTCTTTGTTTTTGATTGCGTTCAGGCATTGCTGCCATGCTCCACAGGGTTTCCAACAATCTCTACCGGCAAATTGCGAGTAAACTTTTTCAGCAAATCGACATCCAGACCTTCGGCTTTGCCATTTTCAACGGACACCAAGGGCGCCAACTGATCCGGCACTCCGACACGAATTTCTTTATAGTCTTCCAGCCACCTCTCGGGTTGGCTGGCATAGCTACTCGATAACGTCACCGAAAATGCAGCGAAAAAGGCACTGACGATAGCCAAAACTCGATTCAATGTACTCTCCTCCCGGACTAATGGCCGAATTTTAGTCCAATATTGCCTGTGCGTCTGTCTCATTTATCGGTAAAATACCAATAAATCTAAGCCATTTATTGAATAAAAGTAGCTTTATGACGCAACACGACACGTTATTTGCAAAACCTTTACCCAGCATTTCCGACTTTTGTTTCGATCAACAAGTCGTGGAAGTCTTTCCGGATATGATAAACCGTTCGGTGCCGGGCTACTCCAGTATATTACAAACTCTGCCTCAATTGGTGAGCCGTTACGTTCAGCCAAATTCCAATTTGTACGATCTAGGGTGTTCCCTTGGCGCAGCTACACTTGCTATGCGCAAAGGTTGCGAACAGACAAGTCACTGCCGAATTATTGGTGTAGATAACTCCCAACCAATGATAGAGCGCGCAAGGTTACATTTGGAGGGTTTTAAAAGCCAAATCCCTGCAGAACTTCATTGTCAGGACTTAGCTGAAACCGACATTGAGAATGCTTCTGTGGTTGTATTAAACTTTACCCTACAGTTCATTCCACAAGAGAAGAGAAACGACATTATTCAACGTATCTTTGACGGCATGAACAATGGCGGAGCCCTGTTATTGGCAGAAAAGGTGCGCCACAGCGATGCTAATATGAATGATGTACTTGTCGATTTGCACCACAACTTTAAACGCGCTAATGGCTATAGCGAACTGGAGATCAGCCAGAAACGTGCAGCTATCGAAAATGTCATGAAAGTCGATACATTAGAAGACCATATGCAACGCTTTCAGGATGCAGGCTTTCGCCACAGTACAGTCTGGTTCCAGTGCTTTAATTTTGCAGCAATGCTCGCGGTTAAATAAGGAATACTATGATCGATTTTAGCAAGGAGCTCCGTGCACTTCTGCAAAGCCCGCACGCTCAATGGCTGGATACCTTAGCGCCACAGCTTACCGCTTTTAAGAATAACCCTCATGGCAACTTAAAACGTTGGCAGCGCGTTTTACAACAACTGCCCGAGTTAAACGCTGAACATATCGAACTATCTGATACCGTTCAGGTTGGTCACTCTGACGAGGCATCCGATGCCGACCGGGCTCGTTTAACGGGCTTACTTCAGCAGCTACAACCCTGGCGCAAAGGCCCTTTCAACTTATTTGGTGTTTTTATTGACACCGAATGGCGTTCAGACTGGAAGTGGCAACGCGTTGCACCTCATTTAGACGACTTAAATGGCCGTCAGGTACTGGATGTCGGATGTGGCAGTGGCTACCACTTGTGGCGCATGCTTGAAGCAGGTGCCGAAGCGGTTTGGGGCGTTGACCCCGGCGAGCTTTTTCTTATGCAATTTCGGGCTATTCGCCAACTGATGCCGTTGGCCTTACAACAGCGCGCACATTTTTTCCCGGTTGGTATTGAGCAAATGCCCGAGCTAAAAAGCTTTGACACCGTTTTTAGCATGGGCGTACTTTACCACCGCCGTTCACCCATCGACTTTTTGCAGCAGCTAAAAGGGTTAATTCGTCCTGGCGGCCAGCTGGTATTAGAAACCATTGTTGTTGAGGGTGACGAAACAACCGTGATGATGCCCGGTGAGCGATACGCACAGATGCGCAATGTATGGTTTCTGCCAAGTGCCCGTGCGCTATCTGTTTGGTTAGAGCGGCTCGGCTTTAAAGATATCGCTATTGTTGATCACAACACCACATCTTTAGACGAACAAAGACGAACGCAGTGGATGACAGGAGAATCTTTAGCGGACTTTCTTGATCCAAATGACACCAATATGACTATTGAAGGTTACCAAGCACCGATTCGGGCGGTAATTACTGCCCGGGTTTAACGCCCACCGGAGTAGAATCTAAATGAGTGTTTATCGACCCAAGTCGACCATTGAACAATGGCGCATATTGCAAGCGGTCGTTGACTATGGCGGTTATGCCCACGCCGCTGAAGCCTTGAATAAAAGCCAATCATCACTGAATCACGCAGTAGCAAAACTGCAACAAGTGGTTGGTGTTCAATTGCTTGAGGTCAAAGGCAGAAAGGCTCACTTAACCACCGCTGGCGAGGTTTTACTGCGGCGTTCCCGTCAGCTAACTAACCTTACAGAAGAGATAGAACAGCTTGCTGATAACCTGGAACAAGGTTGGGAACCCGAAGTAAAGCTTGCTCTGGAAATGGTTTTTGACCGTAGTCAACTCATTCCTGTTCTTAACGAGTTTCAGCAGCTAAGTCGCGGCAGTCGTCTTCTCATTAACGACACAGTCTTAACCGGTACTGTAGAACAAATTCAGGAACAGACCGCCGATGTCGTGATCACTCATCATTTGCCCCGCGGATTTATTGGTGAGCCCATCAGTCAATACAGTATGGATCTCGTCTGTCACCCTGACCATCCGTTAGCTGACTTACCGCAACCTATTGATCAAAATGAATTGTCTCAGCACTTACAAATTGTTATTCAGGATACCGGCAGTAACCCGGTCGAAGATGAAGGCTGGTTGAAAGCTGAACAGCGTTGGACCGTCAGTCACTTCGATGAGGCTTTAAGGCTTATTCGCAACGGCCTCGGCTTCTGTTGGCTGCCACCTTATGTCGTTCAGGAGGATCTGGATTCCGGCAGACTGAGTCGCATAGAAATTGAAGGGAGCAGTTCGCGCAAAGGCAGCTTGTACATGGTACTGCCCAAAGCGGAGCAGACCGGTCCCTGTGCAAAAACTTTAGCGGAGCTGATACTCAAGCACCAGCCCCGCTGAGGCAATTATTTCAAAGACTTTATATAGGCTTTCATATCGTCACCCAAATCCGGGTGACGCAGTGCGTGCTCAACGAAAGCCTGAGCATAGCCTAGCTTATTACCGCAGTCGTGACTTTTTCCCTTCATGTAGTAAGCATTTACCGGCTGTTTTTCAAGCAACATTGCCATAGCATCGGTCAACTGAATTTCATTGCCGGCACCAACAGGCGTCTTTTCAAGCAGCGGCCATAAGTCAGCCGAGAAAACATAACGCCCGACAACAGCGAGATCAGATGGCGCTTCTTTAACCGGCGGTTTCTCAACTAACTGTGTAATTTCCGCTTGCTCACCCGGCTTAAGGTCTGCGCCATTAATGTCTGCAATACCATAATTACTGACATCCTGTTGCGGCACCTTTTCAACCATTACCTGTGAATGACCACTTTCCTCAAAGTTTTTAACCATTTCTGCCAAATTATCTTTATTCAGTTTACAGCTGGCTTCATCAACTAAAACATCGGGCAAAACAACCGCAAATGGTTCATCTCCAATTAAAGGACGAGCACAAAGAACCGCATGCCCCAGTCCCTTAGCAACACCTTGACGGACATGCATAATAGTGGTTTTCTCTGGGCAAATAGCTTTAACCTCAGCCAGTAACTGACGTTTTACGCGCTGTTCTAAAGTCGTTTCCAGTTCAAAACTGGTATCAAAGTGGTTTTCTATGGAGTTTTTACTTGAGTGAGTCACTAAAATAACATCCGTCAGCCCTGCTGCTGCGCACTCTTCAACAATATATTGAATCAGCGGACGGTCCACTAAAGGTAACATCTCTTTCGGGATGGCTTTGGTAGCGGGTAACATCCGAGTTCCGAGCCCGGCTACTGGAATAACGACTTTTTTGACCATAACAGCTGTCCTTAAATTCTGTTCGCTTCAGAAGCGGAAGTTTATAACCTTTTCCCATGTTATAATGCAACCCAATTAACAAAATTCAAATGAAAGACTGACTATGGCTTTGTATTTTTCTTCGCGTAACATCCCGCAACTATCCCGGTACAGCTTTACTCAACGCGCTATGATTTTGTCCATGGCACAGGAAAAGATGCCGGTTCCCCGTCGCCTCATTTGCAATATGGCCAAACTGGTGCCTATTTGTCTTATTTTCTTCTTTATTGTCGAAGTTGAGGGATGGTGGAAAGTTCCGGCGTTGTTGGCCGCCGGTATTGGGTATCCATTATTTACTCAGCCCATTAATCTGAATATGTCATTACCTTATCTGGATAGAGCCATTAAGCAGTTTGAGGCACAGCACTCACAATAAGTTCGGTGCCCTGAAAAGCGCAGTGTAACTTGTGTAAATATTCAATTTTGTGCTCACGAAAGTTAGCGTGTTGCCAGATACCGAGAGCCAAATCAGGTTTAGCGCCCGGCTCAGGTTTAAATTTATCCCCGGCCTGAGCCCATACCCAACTGTGTTTTTGTGTATCCACCACGCCAACCAGAGTGTCGAATGCGGTTCTGACTTGTGAATGGCATAGTTCGTGGTTCAAGTGGCTTAATAACACGCCCGGCGACAGCAGAGTGTCATCATGGCCGGATAAATGTTGTCTTATCAGTGGATCAATCAATGTTTTTAATACCAGCAGCGGCAGCAAATTCTGCTCTGTCGCATTCTGCGCGGCAGCCATAATAACCAGCACTTTACCATCAGTTAAAGGCCTGTAATCAACCCAAACCGGTGCTTGCCCAATATCATTAAAGCTACAGTCAAACCGGTAATCGTTAAGGCTTAAAACTCCGTCGGGGTGTAGCTCTTCTACCAGGCGGCCGACTATCAAGTCGTCCTGATAAAGGATGTCAATGTGTGCATCTAACTCCCAAACATCGTGCAGGTAGGTTTCTTCCAACTGATAACGGCGTAAGCAATGCTCAACCGCATTTTCAATAATATCCAGGCTTTGAATTGGTTTTACGAGATAGTCCCAGGCTCCCAGTCGCACGGCTTCGCGTATGTCTGACATTTTCTCCGAAGCGGAAATAACAATAATTGGAATGTGGGTGCAGACTTTTAGAAGTTGCTCAATGACCTCAAGACCATCAATATCCGGCAGCTTTAAGTCACAAAGGACAATATCAGGACACTGGGTACGGCAAATTTCAATTCCCTCAATACCATTATCAGCACAGCACACATCGTATCCGTTCTTTTCCAGATACTGTCTGACAACAGACTGGAAGACGGGATCATCTTCAATTAGTGCGATGTGTGCTCGGGGCATGGTCTACTCTTTGCTTTGACTCATACCCTAAGCATTGTTCAGGAATGGCTAATCGTCAATAAGACTCATCGCCGGAATCGTCAGAGTCGTCGAATTCATCATCAGCGTCCCAGTCATCGTCGAAATCGTCAAAGTCATCGAAGTCTTCGTCTTCAAGCGGAGGGTTGCCATCAAAAACTTGGTCCTGCCAGCGCTGATAGTACACGTCTTTAACAAAAGAATAGGGGTCAAGAGAGTTTTCTAATACTTGCTCCTGTTCACGTAAACGCAGGCGCATTTCCAGACCTTTGATTGCATAACGTGCAACATCCAGAGGCCAGCTTAAAAGAGGATACGGAAAGTACTGGCCATCGGCGTAATCACCACCGCGATCAACCACTACTGTCGGCCCCATAAGCGGCAACATTAAATAAGGCCCCTCAGGCACACCCCAGACTGCCAGTGTTTGCCCAAAGCTCTCTTCCCGCTTTGTCAAACCCATAGGTGTTGCAACGTCGAACAAACCCACTAAACCAACGGTGGAGTTCACAACAAAGCGGCCCAGAGAGATGCCGGCATCGGCTACTTTCCACTGCAGTAAGTTATTCACAAATGAAGACGGTTCTTCAAGATTCTCTACGGCTTGATACAAAGAAGTTCGAATTGGCTGCGGAATATATTCATAGGTTTCCGCTGCAGGCTTTATAACCGCTTTGTCTACATCGCGGTTGAACTCCCACATTCCCCGGTTAAAATCTTCAAACGGGTCACGAGGGTCTGCATAAGGGTCGTCTGGTGTTGACGAACACCCCGCCGTTAGTAGAGAAACAAGTAGTAACAATCCATATTTTTTCATTCTTCAATCCGGCTTGATAAGGTCAAAGTTAATTCGGCTGAACCGTCAGCATTTATAGTGACTCTTTCTGCTTCAAGATCACCCGCTTGTCGATCTATTTTCTCGTCTTGCGAAATACGTGCATGCACCTGCCATTGATCGAGGTCGCTCATCTTATAATCAGGTAGCATGGCGTTTTGATTGGACAAAGTTACAGTAACCGGAAACTCGCTGACTGGTTGGCGAACGACGGCAGCCGGCATAGGCTGTTCCATTCCCGTTACATAAACAAAGAGCGTGCCATTCTCCGGCAGGTGATGGCGCATGTTATCACTTAACGTCACCCTGACCTGTAATTGCACCTCGGCTTTTTCCTGCTGCTCTTTAGCGTTGTCTAACGCGTTGACTACAGCCTGATATCGCTCGGAAGTTTTCGGCAACCGTTCTTTTAGTAACTCCCAGGCACTGATTGCCTGTGCCCAGTCCTGACGTTCAAAAGCAACAAAGCCCAGTAAAGATAGAGCCTCGATATTGTCCGGGTCTTGCTTTAATGCCCGGGCCAGCAGACGAGCTGCTTTAGGCTGACCATCTTCAGCACCTGACATCAATAGAAAACGGCTATAGCTGACTAACGTATTAACCCTATTGGGCTCAATTTGCAGTGACTTCTGGAATGCTTCATCAGCATCCTCTCCGGCTCCTAAATCAACCATTATGCCCGCGTAAATCCACCAGGCAATGGCGTCCTCTGGTTCACGCATCAGCTTCTGTCGCAGGCCTAATGCAAAGGTATTTAAATCTTCTCGACTGGCTTGTTGGTTCTGTTGCTGCAGTAAAGTCTTGCCTAATTCCGGAAGTTGCCTGCGTGCATCTTCCGCCTGTAGTTGTAGTTGCCAACTTCCAAAAGCCCAGTAAAGACCAGCAGAAACAACCAACAACAAAACAATAGGCAATGCCACAGGAGCCCGGTGCCAGTGAACGTTTTCTTCAACATCCTGGCTGTCATTCAAAAACGTTTTGTCCAATTCTTGCTTTGCGTGCTGATAATCTTCATCAGGCAAGTCATATTGAGAGCGCTCTTCTTCCAACTCAGCCAGACGTTGCTCATACCAGCGTTGGTTTTCATCCTGACGCTTGTGATAACGGCGTTGCTTGCCTGTTGCCAGTAATACGAAAACTACGGCAACGAGCAACATCAACAACATTAATAACCATAAACTACTCATCGCGCGACTTCCTCAGTTGCTCTAAACGCTCACGCTCATCCTGTGTTAATTCCGCTACTGCTTTTTTCTTTCGGGTCAGTGCTATCGCTGTGCCCACACCAATAACCAGAATTAATAATGGCCCCCACCACAAAATACTGGTCACTTTCGTAAACGGAGGTTGGTAGTGAACAAATTCACCATAACGCGCGATCATAAAGTTGATAATCTCTTCTCTCGATTTGCCTTCTTTCAGCATCTGATATGTGCGATCGCGCATATCTTCAGCTAAAGGGGCATTAGAGTCGGCTATATTCTGGTTCTGGCACTTAGGACAGCGCAATTCTTTTATCAGCTGACGATAGGTCTCATGTTGTTGCTCGTTTTCGAACTGGCGAGTGTTCTCATCTTCCGCGGAAACAAAAGAAACCATCAAAAAAGCAGTCATTAAAGCCAATAGAGGTGTGCGTATCATTTCGCTTCCTCCACCAACTGCTGATAAATTCCCTGCAGTTTATTCGACCAATTACGTTCATTCACATCGCCCACGTGGCGATATCGGATAACACCTTTATGGTCAATAAAGTAGGTTTCCGGCGCCCCATAGACACCAAAATCAAAGGCAATTTCACCTTCAGGGTCGAACAAGTTAACGGTATAAGGGTCGCCCAGCGTGTTCAGCCAATTAACCGCTTTTTCCCTGGAGTCGTCTTTATAATTGAGACCAACAATAGGAATCCCCTTAGCCGCCAACTCATTTAGAAACTCATGTTCAGCCCGGCAAGTAGGACACCAGGTTGCCCATACATTCATCAGTAGCGGACCGTCATGAAGTACAGACTGGTCATAAGTAATATCAGTATCATAAAGGTCTTTCGCCTGAAACTGCGGCACGGGGTCATCGACCAGTGCAGAATCCAGCTCCGTCGGGTCACTACCTAAACCTTTCAGTAAGAAAAGCACAAGACCTGCAAACAAAACCAACGGCCCAAACAGAATCAACCAACGAAACTTAGTCATCGGCTGCCTCCTTTTTACTGCGCTTTCTATAGCGCTTGTCGGCCAACGCCATAGCGCCACCAATGGCCATAATAATGGCACCGAGCCATATCCAGCGCACAAAAGGTTTTATATAAAAGCGAATTGCCCAGGTTTCGTCATCTAAGGGCTCACCCATGGCAATGTAAATATCACGTAATAGACTGGCATCGAGACCCACTTCGGTCATGCTGGTACGCTGAACCCTATAGAAGCGTTTTTCACTTGTCAGCTGAGTAACTTGTTCACCGTCCTGATAAACCGTAAACAAACCTTCATCGGAGTCGTAGTTAGGTCCTTCACGGTGCTGTAATCGTTCGAACACCACCTGATAGTCCATAACTTCAACGGACTGGCCCGGAGCAAGTGCAATGTCGCGCTCCTGCTCATAGTGCGATACTAAGCTAATACCAATCAGTGTGACGGCAAAACCTAAATGTCCAAGCACCATCCCCCAGTGACTACCGGAGATTTTCGTAAGCCCCGATAAGCCTTGCTTGCGTTGCTTCACGGTTTGCTGAACTTCCGTTAGAGTCGCAAGCGCTACCCAGAAGGCAAGAAACAAAGCAATAACAACCATCGCAGGAAGCTCATCAGCCCAAATTTTGGGTAACGCATACGCCAGGACAATAGCTATAGATAACGCCAACGCCAGCGGTTTTAAAAGCGGCTTCATAGCCTGACGGCGCCAGCGCATTAAAGGCCCCAGGCCGAGCATTAACGCAAATGGAATAACCAGCCAGCTATACAGTTCATTAAAGAAAGGCTCGCCAATTGAAATGGTACCCAGCCCTATTTCTTTATGAACCAGCGGTAACATGGTTCCTAAAAACACCACCACCATGGCTGCCATTAACAGTACGTTATTACCCAAAAGCATGACTTCGCGAGAGAGCAATTCGTAACGACTGTAACTTTGCATTTTGCCGGCACGCAATCCATATAGAATCAAAGAGCCGCCAACAACCAGCCCCAGCAGAACCAGAATAAACAGACCACGAGTGGGGTCGGAAGCAAAGGCGTGCACTGAAACGAGAACGCCTGAACGCACCAGGAATGTCCCCAGTAAACTTAAGCTAAAGGCAGAAATTGCCAATAAAACGGTCCAGGATTTAAAACTTCCCCGCTTCTCAGTTACTGCTAAGGAGTGCAATAATGCAGTTCCTACCAGCCATGGCATAAAGCTCGCATTTTCGACCGGGTCCCAGAACCACCAGCCACCCCAGCCAAGCTCGTAATAAGCCCACCAGCTACCAATAGCAATGCCCAGTGTCAGAAAAATCCACGCGGCGAGTGTCCAGGGACGAGACCAGCGCGCCCAGGCAGCATCAAGTTTACCCGACAATAGTGCGGCTATAGCAAAGGCAAAAGCAACTGAGAAACCAACATAACCCATGTACAACAACGGCGGATGAATGATCATCCCCGGGTCCTGCAATAACGGGTTTAAGTCTCTTCCGTCAACGGGAATTAATGGCAAACTGCGATCAAATGGGTTAGATACCGTGATCATAAACAGATAAAAGCCAATGCTAATCAAACCCAGAATAGCTAACACACGAGCTATCATTGGTAGCGGCATAGATCGGGAGAATATCGCAACGGCAGCTATCCAACCGGCCTGCATTAACATCCATAACAGGAACGACCCTTCATGAGAGCCCCATACAGCCGTTACCCGATACACGACCGGTAGTTGGCTATTTGAGTTAGCAGCAACATAAGCAATACTAAAGTCGTTAGTAACAAAGCCTGCGACAAGTAAAGCAAAGGCAATAGCGGTAAAGAAGAACTGACCATAGGCAAAAGGCCGGGCTAGTGACATCATACCGCCGTTACCTTTTGCCGCTCCCCATAACGGGTAAACCGCCAGTAATACTGAAAAAGCCAGAGCAATGGCTATGGCAAGGTGTCCTGCTTCAGCAATCATTGCTCGCCACCCTCTTCAACTTTATTGGGGTTAACGTGCTTTATGCCTTTCATCTGCTCGGCAAGCTCCGGTGGCATATATTCTTCGTCATGCTTAGCTAATACTTCGCTGGCTTTTAACACCGTTGGCTCTATCAGTTCACCTTGCGCGACAATGCCCTGACCTTCGCGGAATAAGTCCGGCAAAATGCCCTGATACAGCACTGTAACTTCTGGCCCAATGTCAGTAATTTCAAAGGAGACTTCCAGAGTTTCCCGGTTACGTTCAACGGAACCCTCAACCACCATACCGCCGACTCGTATGCGCTGACCAACCTGCGGCTTCTGTTTGTCTTTACCTTTGCCTTCTACCAACTCAGTTGGTGTATAAAACAGGTCAATACTTTGACTTAGGGCATACAACATAAGCCCGGTTGCAACAGATACCCCAATGACTAAAACAGCCACCCAGGTTAAGCGTTTTTTACGTCTTGGATTCATTACCGTCTCCTACTTCTGCACGGCTTGCCTTGCGTCTTGCTAAGCGCTCTTGACGCTGCTGTAACTGCTTGCTTTTCTTAGCCAGTTGTCGTTTTGCTAATAAAGTTTCAAGCGCAACACCAGCCAGCACGACAAAACTGAGAAAGAATGACAACCAGACATAAAGTCCATAACCACCCATTGCGACAAAGTCGGTGAAGCTGTCAAAAGCCATTAGTCCTGCTCCAGTCGTTGTTGTGCCCATGGACGATGTAATTCATGTCTGAGTATCTCATTTTTTAACCGCATCATCACTAGTGAAACCGTTAAAAAAGCAAAGCCTGCAAGGCATATCAGTAAAGGTATAAGCATACTGGTCGCTATTGAAGGCCGCTCGAATTTTGTAATGGTGGCGCCTTGATGCAAGGTGTTCCACCATTCCACAGAAAAATGAATAATCGGTAAGTTGATAACCCCTACCAGAGACAATATCGCCGCAGCTTTTGCCCCTGTTCGGGCGTCATCAAAGGCAAAATACAGAGCCATAACGCCAACATAAAGAAACAGCAGGATGAGTTCAGAGGTCAGTCGTGCATCCCATACCCACCAAGTTCCCCACATTGGTTTGCCCCAGATAGCCCCGGTAAGCAAAGCAACCACAGTCAACGCAGCACCAACCGGAGCTATGGCCGGGATAGACCACTCCGCGGTCTTAATCTGCCAGATAAGAGCAATAGCCCCCATTATCGCCATGCCCATGTACGCACCCATAGAGAAAATAGCGGAAGGCACGTGCAGAAAAATGATTCGATAGCTGTCGCCCTGTTGGTAGTCACCCGGAGCAAACGCCAGCCCCCAGATAACACCTGTAACCAGGGTCACTAATGTCAGAGCTACGAACCAAGGGAGCAGTTTCTGCAATAAATGGTAAGTTGCTTCCGGTTTTGCATAGGGGTGTAACCATCGCCACATATTAATTTACACTCATTCTAATGCCCGCTGCGACAGCCAGCGGAGCCAATGTTACGGTTAAAACAGAAATTGCCGCCAGTATCGCTAACTGGCCATGAACTGCAAGCCCCATCGACGCATTTTCCACCGCAGCTGTGGCAAATATCAATAAAGGAATAAAGAGCGGAATGAGGATTAAACTCACCAGCGAGCTACCGCGCTGAACTTGTAAGGTCAGCGCCGCACCAATAGCGCCTAAAGCACTTAACGCCGGTGTGCCCAACAATAAAGTTAATGCCAATGCCCACCAGCCTTGCAACGGTAAACTCAGCAGCAATGCCAGCACGGGTGACAAAATAACTAAGGGTAAGCCGCTTAACAACCAGTGTACGGCCATTTTTGCCGTCACAGTAAAAGCCAAAGGCTGGGGCAACAAGCATAGTTGCTCCAATGTACCGTCCTGGAAATCATCGCGGAACAGCCGTTCAAGACCCAGTAAGCTGGCTAATAATGCCGCGACCCAAATAATACCCGGTGCAATGCGGGCTAAAATATCCGGTCCTGGACCAATGCCCAGGGGGAACAAAGTCACAACCATCAACAGAAAAAGTAACGGGTTCAGTGCGTCACTGCGCCGCCGTGCCGCTATGCGAAGATCGCGCTTTAGCAAGGTCACCCAAATTTGCCGGCTCGATAACTGGCTCATAGTATTTCCCCCTGATATTCCAGTGACAGTTTTTCAGGGGTCAGATCAGAAAGGGTCAGCGACTGGTGCGAAGTAAAAATGATAGTACCGCCGTTTTGTATATGCTCGACAAAGCGCTGCTGCAACAAAGCAATTCCCTGCACGTCGAGTGCAGTGAAAGGTTCGTCCAGGATCCAAAGTGAAGCCTGCGTAGCCCACAGCCGGGTTAAAGCGACCCGCCTTTGCTGCCCTGCCGATAAACGGGCTGTCAGTTCATCCTCTAAACCGAGTAAACCGAGCTTTTCAAGTAGCTCCCAGGCGTCGATATCTTCGGTCGAAGACAATTGTTGCTGCCAGTGAAAGTTTTCACGGGCACTTAATTCGCCTTTGACGGCGGCCTTATGACCAATGAACAAAAGTTGTTCGCAATACTCTGACCAGTTATGACTTAATGGCTTGCCGTAAAACGACACAAGACCATTTGACGGCGCTAATAAGCCTGTCAGAATGCGTAACAGTGAGGACTTGCCAGCTCCGTTAGGTCCGCTGACTTGCCACAACTGACCAGCACTTACCGAAAAGTTGAGATTTTCAAACAATACTCGCCCACCACGGATTGAGCTTAACTGCTCTGCGTGCAATAGTGGACTATTGGTGGAAGCAACCTGTGTCATGCGGATTTTACAACCGAAACCTTACTGGTAAGCTGACGCAAATGCCCACGATTCTACCATAAAATTTAGGTAAAGCGCATGGCTGATATTAAGCAACTGCTACAACAAATGATGGCATCACCGGAACGGACTTTAGCTCGTGCCGAACAACAGCAATTATCCAGTCTCATGCGTATTTTTAATAGTGGGGCAGATACACCGAAAACCAATAATATGCCATCTGCGCCTTCGGCTAACATTCAACAGGGCCAGACGGTATCAGCTACCACCAACAATTCACCTTTAGTTCAGGCCAGCACTGCAAAATTACTCGCTAAACTACTGGTTCAAATTAGTTTACCCGTAACTTATGAACCGGCAAAAGGCGAACAGCAACCAGCGCGTATTCAGGGCAACAACTGGCAGTGGCCGAATCCACCTAAGAATTTACAACCCCAGTTGACCGCCCCTGCAAAATTGCAGCTAGCCATTACCCAGCCGGATCCCAAGTTACCGGTTGTGCAGTTAAGCCTGAATACCACCGGTAATTCGAAGCCTGTTGCCGTTGCAGAAATACCGTTAACACAGTTACCGGCCAAGTTGGTTAAAGCCTTTGTTGAACAGGGAAAAGTTGCAACCGTGCAGCTACCGGTTAAACCTCAACCTATTTCGCAGTCAGCCGTTCAAACAGCTCCTGCAGCTAAAGTCGATAGCCAGCCGGGCAGCCAAAGCAACTTAAACTTGCAGGCAGCGCAAAAATTAACGGTGCCTGTTGCCAGTGGGCTGGCAATCAAACAAGCTCAACAGCTGACCCCAAAACAATTTCAGCAAGCCCTGCAGAGCTTTATACCTGAAAATATCAGGCCTAAGCTCTTTACTCAGCCACAACAGGTTGAAGGGGTACAACAAACACCCCCGCGGCTGTCTGCTGATGCAATGCGAGAAGCCACTCAGTCGCCACCGAAAGCCCTGCAGCAGCTTTTGTTGAAGGTGTTGCAGCAAATGCCTGCTCCAGAGTCTATGCAACGCCCACAAGCGCTACAGAGTTGGGTCAGTGACTGGTTTGCCGCACGCCCGGTCAGTGCCCAACCCAGTCAGCAAATGGGCAGTCTGGGGCAAATGCTGATGACTCTGCTGGGGCTGGCTATGCAACAAAAGCCTGAAACAACAACGGTCAATAACTCAGCCCCAAGAGCTTTGCCTAACCAGTTTACCCAAGCGCTGATACAGCAGGTACTTAACCCGGCTCCGGAAAATGCCGGAGAGGTTCGTGAGCGCATAAATGCGCTGTTACAACAGCTGCCACAACAGCAATTACAGCGACTACTGCAACTCTTTACCGGCATTCTGAATTCAGCGCAAAGTAGTCAGGCACGCCTGCAGGAGTCGGCTCCGCAGCAACCGGAATATTACATTTTGCTACCGGCCGACACACAAAAACCACAGCAACACGAGCTTCTTATTCGCAGAGAAAAGGACAGTAGCAACAAAGAAGACAACGGCCGTACTTTATGGCTATTTACTCTGCGCTTCGAATTAGATAGCACAGGTCCTCTGTTGGTCAAAGGTCGCTACCACCCGCAAGGCTCTTCGGTTGATTTCTATACTGAAACTAAAACAGCACAAAAAGTGGTGGAAAGCCATGTCGAAAAGCTCGAGAAAAGACTGGAAGAATTAGAAGTAAACAGCGTTAAACTTAGGGTTCAGCAAGGCAAAATTCCAGACAACCTGGCGCAGCAGCACAGTGGTATTATTCGGGTGACAGTATGAGTGAGAAAAAAGAAAAGCAGGCAATAGGACTGTCGTACGACGGCTTTAATGCGCCCAAGGTAATCGCTCGCGGTTTCGACGAGCTAGCGGAAGAAATCATCGCCGTAGCTAAAGAGCATGGAGTTTTAGTGCACGAAGATCCACTCTTGTCAGATTCACTGGCAAAGCTCAATGTAGGCGATGAAATTCCCAGAGAGCTTTACATTATTATTGCCGAAATTATTGCTTTCGCTTATTTGTTGGATGGCAAGTTCCCAAGGCAATGGGAGGAAGGTTAGAATGAAACTACGCGCCTTTTTTATGCAAGGAAATGAGCAACTCGGCTTCGGCTTGAGGTAAGTCACACTCCTGCATCAGTTCCTCTGCACTGGCACCACTGGCAACCAGTTTAGCCGCGCGATGATAAAGCTTACTGCCCGGGTCCTGCTCCGCCACTTCCTGTAATTTCTGCTGCAACTGTTGTTGCTCATCGTTTAGCTGTGCAACCTGCTGTTGCAGTTGTGCAACCACCTGCTGCTGAGCGAAATCAGCTTTAGATGATGCTTCTGGCTGCTGTTTAAACTGCTCACGCAGCGATAATACTTCACTGGCCGTTTCTGTCAGCATTAATAAGCGCTGCTGCTGACGCTCAATTAACTCAGCCTGCCGCCGCGAAGTAATAACCACGGCTACTAACGCAATAAGCGCCAGCCCAAGAGCCAGCGCTGAAATAACAAATAACCAGTTCGTCATGAATTAACCCAGACGGGAAATTTCATCCCATTCTTCATCGGTTAGCATTTTGTCCAAATCGACTAAAATCAGTAACTCACCATCGCGGTTACTGACACCCTGAATAAAGCGGGCACTTTCATCGGTGCCAACATTTGGTGCGCTGTCAATTTCTGAAGTTTTCAGGTAGACAACCTCAGCCACGCTATCGACCAGTATACCAATCACCTGCTGTTCAGACTCAATAATGACGATACGAGAGTTGTCGGTGACTTCTGTTGTTTGCAGACCAAAACGCAGACGCGTATCAATAACGGTAACGACATTTCCGCGCAAGTTGATAATGCCTAATACATAGTTAGGTGCGCCAGGTACCGGAGCAATTTCGCTGTAGCGCAGCACTTCCTGAACCTGCATTACATTGATACCGTAAGTTTCCTGCTCCAGCTGAAATGTTACCCACTGCAGAACTTCGTCATTACTATCAACGTCGGTTTCATTCTTGATAGCGCGATTGTCTTTACTCATGTCTTACTCCGCCATGCGTTATTTATCTTGCTGGATATGTCCCAGACCTTTATCCAGAAGTGTAATCAATGCGTTAACATCGAGCAATGCACACATTCTGTCACGGACAACCCCGGCAAGCCAGGGTCGCTTGTTATTCGTCTCTTTACGCCACTGAATTGAATGCGGCTGCAAAGGTTCGCTGGTGACCAGCTCTTCACACAACAAGCCCCACGGGCTGTCGTTTAGTGTAATCAAATACTGATAGTCTAAACTTTCTTCCAACTCAGGCGTGCACTTCTCCGGCATAACCCAGCGAGCCGTATCGACCACCTGAAGCTTGTTGTCTCGTTCGGTCATAATACCGCGGAACCATTTCGGTTTACCCATCAACGGGCTAATTTTTCCCAATTGATGAATACCGCCAAGACTTTTCAATGGTACTGCCAGTGTCAGTCCGGCTACTTTAAAAAACAGAGCCTGAAAATCGTGTTCCATGTACTCAGACATCGCATCCGGGAGCGGCTCTGCCTGTGTCTCCAGTTCTTCAGTAGCTTCCGCTTCAGTTTCTGTTTCGTTATCTGTTTCGTTATCTGTTTCGTTATCTGTTTCGTTATCTATTTCAGCAGCCGATGAATCATCGGTTACTGCTTCGGTCGAGGTATCCACTTCCGTGGCAACTTCAACTTCCGGCTCTGTATAGATATCGTCAGCTTTTACAGAAACTAAAGGTAATAAATCCTGTTCGCGATTCAGACTAACAGTTTCTTTCTCAGATACTGCCTGAATTTTCGGCGCGGCCTGTGCAAGCAGTCGCTTTACCGGCTCGTTATCGAACTCAACCGTTTCTTCCTCGAGCAACAAAGCGTCGAGGTATTCGGCCATTGCCGCTTCACTGTTATCGCGTTTCATGTTCATAAATCAACGTACATCCAACTGCTGTAAATTGGTCAACAAGGATTGATAAGCCAAAACTCCCCGCGCCTTAGGCGCATAAACTGAAGGAGGTTGTTGCTCGTTAGATGCATCCCGAAATTTAGTATCTATTGGAATCATGCCATTCCAGACCGAACGTCCATAACGGGCAATAAGTTTTTTATAAGTTTGCAGCGATGCATTGGTTCGTTTGTCGTAAAGTGTCGGGATAATGGTATAAGCGTAGTTTTCGCCACGCGACTTATGGATGAGTGTCAGGGTTCGCATCATACGGTCAAGGCCTTTCAAGGCCAAAAACTCAGTCTGCACCGGAATTAACACTCGGCGGCAACAGGCAAGCGCATTCACCATAAGAACCCCCAATACCGGCGGTACATCAATCAGGACATAATCGAAGTCATCGGCTATCATCGCCAGGCCGCGCTTAAGTACTAACCCCATGCCATCCTGAGTCCCCAGCTTTCTATCCAGCGTTGCTAATGCCATAGTCGCCGGCATTACACTCAGGTTGTTAAACTCGGTTGGCAAAATACTGCGACGCATTAGCTCAGCTGTTATGTTCTTACCGGCGCTAAATACATCAAAAGCACTAGATTCAAGCTCTTCCGAGTCAATGCCAAAATAGTAAGTTAATGACGCGTGAGGATCGGTATCAATACAAAGGACCCGCTTACCCTGCTCAGCCAAAAGTCCAGCCAAAGCAACAGCTGTCGTGGTCTTGCCGACCCCGCCTTTTTGATTAGCTACCGTCCATACGATCATTCACTCATCCCGCTATAAGCCGCTGTAACCGACTTCTTTCATAATCATCCTGGCCATGTCATCCAGGCTAATACTGCGAGTTGAAATTCCCGCTTGCGCAACAGCCTGCGGCATACCATAGACGACACAGCTGGCCTGATCCTGAGCCCATATCGTGGCCCCTTGATCTTTCAGCATACGAGAACCATCACGACCATCGGCTCCCATACCGGTTAAAATGACACCAAGCACTTTACCCATATAGGTCTTTGATAAGCTTGCAAAGGTTAAATCCACGCTCGGCTTATAAGTAATGCGTCCACTGGTATCGTCTTTTACCCTTAAACGTGCACTACCCGGCCTGCCTTCGACCATAAGTTGTTTTCCGCCCGGCGCTAAATACGCTGTCCCGGCTCTGAGCACGTCGCCGTCTTCTGCTTCCTTCACATTAACCTGACACAAACCATTCAGACGCTGTGCAAAAGCTTTTGTGAACGCTGCCGGCATATGCTGAACCATTACAATTGGATAAGGGAAATTAGCCGGTAGCTGAGTCAGTATTTTCTGCAGCGCGACAGGGCCTCCAGTAGACGTTCCTATTGCCAAAATCTGATACGCCCGGTTCGTTGTTAGTGACCCTGCAGACTTTGCGGTGCGGGCATCACTTTCACGCTGGCTCTGTAATTCCTGGTTGCGCTGACGAATACGCTCAAGCGCGGTCTTTGGCTCATCCGGGCGTTCTGCTGGTTTCTTTACTGCCGGTGCCGGTGAGGGTCTGGCAGGCGTGCGGCTAACAGGTTGCCGGGCAATTGCCAGTACGCGATCCTGCAGCGTTTTCACTGCTTCATCGCGATTCCGTGCAATGTCTTCAAATTTCTTTGGCAGGAAGTCAGCGGCGCCCGCTTCTAACGCGTTTAACGTAGCTGTAGCGCCTTCATGAGTCAGCGAGCTAAACATCAAAATAGGGCAAGGGTTGCTGCTCATTATGGCTTTCACAGCATCAATACCGTTCATTACCGGCATTTCAATGTCCATGGTAATGACATCCGGCTTAAGCACGCGACTTTGTGAAACCGCTTCTTCTCCGTTATTGGCACTACCAATCACTTTAATGTTGGCATTGTCTTCTAAAATCTCAGTCACCCGGCGGCGGAAAAACGCCGAGTCATCTACCACGAGAACTTTTACAGTCATGAACGGTGTGTCCCGTTATCGTTTTGCGTAATACTTAAGCATACTTGGTACATCAACAATCAAAGCAATACCGCCATCACTGGTGATAGTTGCTCCAGCCATACCCGGTGTACCCTGCAATAGCTTATCTAATGGTTTTATGACCACTTCTTCCTGACCAATCAATGCGTTGACGACGAAACCAACCTGTTGGTTGCCAATTTGCACAACCACGACATGGCCTTTCTCATTACGGCTTGAACGATCCGGATTACGAACCAACCAATGCTCTAAGAAAAACAGCGGAATAGCACGGTCACGTACAATCAGTGTTAATTGACCATCAACGGTATTGGTACGCTTCATATCCAGATCGATAATTTCGCTTACCACAGCCAGTGGCAGAGCAAATGTCTGCTCTTTTACCGCAACCATTAAGGTAGGCAGTATCGCCAGAGTCAGTGGAACTTTAATTAAAAGCTCCGTGCCCTTACCCAGCTCAGACTGAATTTTGACACTACCGTTAAGCTGACTAATTTTGGTTTTAACCACATCCATCCCGACACCGCGGCCGGATATGTCTGAAACTTCTTCTTTGGTCGAAAAGCCAGCGGCAAAAATCAGATTATAAGCATCTTCGTCACTCAGACGCGCAGCGGCGTCGGTATCGAGAATACCTTTGCTGATAGCAATGCCCTTAAGCTTTTCCGCATCCATACCTGCACCGTCGTCTTTAATCGACAGCATAATATGGTCGCCTTCCTGAGACGCCGACAGCGTTACCGTCCCCGCACGCGGTTTACCATTAGCTTCGCGCACGTCCGGCATTTCAATACCGTGGTCAACAGAGTTACGAACCAAATGCACCAAAGGATCGGCCAGTGCTTCTACCAGGTTTTTATCCAGGTCGGTATCTTCACCGTACATCTCAAGGTTAATTTCTTTCTTAAGGCTGCGCGCTAAGTCCCTGACAACCCGAGGGAAACGCCCAAAAACTTTCTTAATAGGCTGCATACGGGTTTTCATAACCGCGCCTTGCAAGTCGCCAGTTACAACATCCAGATTAGAAATGGCTTTACCCATCTCGTCACTGTCTGATTCATCTGAGTTACTCAGGCTTAATAGACGATTCCGGACTAAAACCAGCTCACCGACCATATTCATAATTTCATCTAAACGTTTGGTATCAACCCGGACTGTGGTTTCAGCCTGAGCTGGTGCCGGCGCCGCTGGCTTTTTATCCACGGCTTTTGCTGCCGCAGGTTTATCTTCCGCTTTGGCCGCAGCTGCTTTCGGCTCTGGTTTAGCTGCAGGCTTAGGTTGAGGTTTAGCTTGCGGTTTTGGCTCAGGTTTCTTCTCAGCGGCTTTTTCTGCTGGCTTATCTCCTTTAGGCGTCGGCGCTTTACCACTGCCATGGAGTTCATCTAACAGCGACTCGAACTCGTCATCTGTTATTTCGTCATCTTTTGCTGGCTCTTTTTGCTTCTCTTGTGTTTTTTCAGCACTCTGAGGAGCCTTACCACTGCCGTGCAATTCATCCAGCAACGATTCAAACTCATCGTCTGTTATTTCATCGTTGTCATCGCCCGGTGCCGACTCAGCAGCGGAAGCTTTAGCTTCTTCTTTCTTGCCCGGTCCTTTACCTTCACCATGCAGTTCATCCAGTAAAGCTTCAAATTCGTCGTCCTGAATTTCATCAATACTTTCGCCGCTACTCGCGTCAGCTACCTCGGGCTCGGACTCTGGTTCGGGTTCTGGTTCCGGCGCTTTAACCGGCTCTTCATCTTCCGATTCCGGCTGGCTCAACTTATGCAGAAGTTCCAGTAATTCAGGTGATGCAGCTTCGGGCTCTTCTTTAGCCCGAACCTGTGCAAATTGAGCATTAATGGTATCCAGCGACTGTAGAATAACATCCATCAAGTCGGAGGTGACGGTACGTTGGCCATTACGCAGGGTATCGAACACATTTTCCGCACCGTGGCAGGTATCAACGAGTGCGCCCAGCGACAAAAACCCGGCACCACCTTTCACGGTATGAAAACCACGGAAAATAGCATTCAGCAGGTCTTTATTTTCTGGATCATTTTCCAGTTCAACCAGCTGTTCAGACAATTGCTCGAGGATCTCTCCCGCCTCGATCAAAAAGTCCTGCAGAATGTCTTCGTCCATATCAAAGCTCATGCGACTGATGCTCCTAGAAACCTAAACTGGACAGCAAATCGTCCACTTCGTCTTGTCCGCCAACCACGTCATCGCGTTGATCAGCATCTATAATAGGGCCTTCCGCAACACCTGCATTTTTCTTATCAGGCGTTGAGGTTGCTGCCTTACGGCGCTCTTCTTCTTTACCGAATATTTTGAGTAGCTCAATTAAGTTCTTTTCAACGTCTTCAACTAACTGAATAACCCGGCGAATGACTTGCCCGGTAATATCCTGAAAGTCCTGAGCCATCAATACTTCAGTCATCAACCCATGCACTTGTGGCATGTTTTCACCACAGCGCTTAAGTACGTCATCGACCTGATGGCATAAAGACTTGAATTCATTTAACTCAATATCGTTACTCATCAGCCTGTTCCAGGCCGGCATGACCTTCTCTACACGCTGATGCATCTCATCTGCTAACGGCAGGCAAGCCTCTACCGCATCCATTGTTCTATTGGCTGCGTCTTCGGTTTTCTCAATGACATACAACAAACGGTTTTGCGCATCAGGAAGATCATCTTGTGTCATTTGCACAATGCGAGGGTCTACCTGAAAGTCCTGAAGTGCTTCGTGGAGGTCGCGTGTTAACTGGCCGACAGAGGTAAACAACTTGTCGTTACGACGGTTGTAAACGTCTTCCAGTAATTGATTTGCCTGCTGCTGCTTCCCGTCTTCAAGCAAGGCTACGAGTTCCTTGGCTTGCTCCAGAGAAATATCATGGGCGTTATCAGACATAGTCATTCGCCCTTTAGCTAATACGTTCGAAAATCTTGTCGAGCTTTTCTTTCAACGTTACGGCTGTAAACGGTTTTACGATGTAACCATTAACCCCCGCTTGTGCGGCCATGATGATTTGCTCACGCTTAGCTTCGGCCGTTACCATCAATACCGGTAAATGCGCCAAGTTATCGTCCTTGCGAATTTCACGTAGCAAGTCAATTCCCTGCATACCGGGCATGTTCCAATCGGTTACGACAAAGTCGAAATCACCGTTCTGCAACATGGGTAAAGCCGTATTACCGTCATCAGCTTCCTGAATATTGGTAAAGCCAAGATCACGAAGTAAATTCTTAATGATTCGTCTCATTGTAGAAAAGTCATCCACAACAAGAATTTTCATATTTTTATCCAAAGCACCCTCCACTGAGGCTCTCGATTACCACCAAAGTTTATTCAACCCAATTTTGCATTCGCGACTTCAGCCGCAACATTGCCTGACTGTGAATCTGACTGACACGTGATTCACTCACGCTCAGCACTTCACCTATCTCTTTTAAATTCAATTCTTCGTCATAATACAACGAAAGCACCAAGGCTTCACGTTCTGGTAACGATGAAATTGTCGAAACCAATGCTTTATGAAACGCAGCGTTCTCAACATCTCGTTGTGGCTCATAAGCTGAACCTGTGACCTGCTCTGGCATTAACGCATCTTCTGACACGCCAAGATCTTCAATTCCAACAATTCGTCCTGAACTCACATCCCGCAAAATATGGTGGTATTCATCCATACCCATATTCAGTTTTGCGGCTACTTCTGTATCTTTTGCGTCCCGCCCGGTCTCGTTTTCAACCTGGCGAATGGCTTCCAGCACACGTCTGTGGTTACGGTGTACTGAGCGAGGGGCCCAATCGCCGCGACGAATTTCGTCCAGCATTGCACCACGAATGCGAATGCCGGCAAAAGTTTCGAAGCTGGCACCTTTGCTGTTATCAAAGTTACGCGCAGCTTCTAGTAAGCCAATCATGCCTGCCTGTATTAAATCATCCACTTGCACGCTGGCGGGTAGTCTCGCCATCATGTGGTGGGCAATACGCTTAACCAGTCCGGTATGCTGCTCAATAATGGCATTCCGGTTGTCAGCGGTGGCGGCATAAACGGCAGCTTTATTCATTGGCAACATCCCGCTTACTCTCGTTATCGGCAGAAGTTATCAATTGTTCAAGGAAAAATTCTAAATGTCCTCCGGCTTGAGCCGGAACGGGCCAGTCCAGCGCCTTCTTAGCCAGTGCTTTTATCGCTAATGACGCCGGCGATTTAGGGTAAGCCATGACAAAGGATTGCTGTTTCCGCACGGCTAAACGCAAGTTTTCATCGAAAGGAATAATTGCTGCCAGCTCCAGCGCAACATCTAAGAACCGGTCGGTAACCTTAGTGAGCTTATTGAACAGTACTTGCCCGTCACGCATATTGCGCACCATATTGGCAACTACTTTGAATTTGAAAAGCCCCTGCTCACGGCTCAATACTTTAATAAGAGCATAAGCATCGGTAATCGATGTTGGTTCATCGCAAACTACGACTAGCACGTCCTGTGAGGCTCGGGCAAAACTGACAACGGTGTTACCTATGCCAGCTGCAGTATCCACAATCAGCACGTCATAATTACCCTGTAACTGGCTAAACGCTCTAATTAAACCGGCATGCTCAGATTCACTGAGATCCACCATCGAACGTGTACCAGACGTTGCCGGAACAATTTTTATTCCCGCAGGGCCTTCTATCAGAATATCTTCCAGTTCACACTGGCCGCTTAATACATGAGAGAGATTACGCTCAACACGAAGACCCAACATCACATCGACGTTAGCCAGGCCTAAGTCGGCGTCCAGCACCAATACTCGTTTGCCCTGCTTTGCCATTGCAATAGCCATATTCAGCGACACATTGGTTTTACCAACGCCACCTTTACCACCGGTTACCGCAATAACTTTTACTTTTGATTGTTTCATTCTTCGCAGACCGCTTGCTTGATCCATCGGGCGTATCTCTTTTCTGACTAAATTGACAACAGCTTCATATTACTTCGGCTCATTCAGCGAGAAAACGCCGCATTCCAATACGATTTTGGCACGTCTGACACTGAGGAACAAATGCTTTTATCAAGCAAACGCTCGGCCTCCGCTACCATAAAGTTCGCATCGGCAACACGAATGTCTTCAGGAACCTGCTGACCATTGGTTAAATAGCCTACTGGTAAGCCATGCTCAATAGCCACGCTGATACTCTCACCTAAACTTAAGCATTCGTCCAGCTTGGTAAAAATGCAACCGGATAAAGGCAAGGTTTTAAACTGCTTAACAGCATCCATCAATACCTGATTCTGTGATGTCGCTGAAAGTACCAGATATGGGCGAATACGCAGTCTTGAATTCTGGATAAGCTGACTTAACTGCTCGCTCAAACGCTTGTCGCGTTGGCCCATGCCGGCCGTATCAATTAAAATTAAGCTCTTCTGGCGCAGTGAAAGTAACGCATCTGCCAGCTCTTGTGCATTTTTAGCAACTTTTACCGGACACCCTATTATACGACCATAGGTTTGTAATTGTTCACTGGCACCAATACGGAAGGTATCCGTGGTAATTAATGCCACCTTATCCGCACCATGGCGCTGAGCGTAACGAGCCGCCAGCTTCGCAATAGTGGTGGTTTTACCCACGCCGGTTGGGCCGACTAAAGCAACCGCACCGCCGCGTGTCAAAATATCGTCGGACGTTGTATTCAACTGACCTTCTAATAAATGCAGGGTCTGTTCCCATGCTTCATCGTCTGAGCCACCTTCGGGAATAAAACAAGCAATCTGGTCCGCAACTCGTTCACTTAAGCCCATAGACATCAAGCGATTCATCAGCATAGCACGGGTCGGCTCTTCGCGATCCATTTCCTGCTTCATCAAGCCACTCAACTGGTGTTCCAATAGTTGACGAATACCGTTTACCTGAGAGCGCAGCTCAGCAATGGCCTGGGAGTCGTCCGCTGCTGGTGCGTTTACTTGTTCGGGAAAAATGTCGTCGCTTAACTGAGTATCGGCGAAAGCTTGTGGCTCTGGCTTTGGTTCTGGTCGTTGTGTGGGCTCAGCAACCGCTTGCGCAGCCGTGCGTTGCGCAGGCTGTTCAGCCTGTGTCTGACGCTGTAACAGTTCCTGCAAAGATTCAGCCGGTACTTCCGGTGTCTTTGATGCGGCCGGCTCATTCGGTGCCTGCTCAGCCATTGGCTGTGCCTGTTGCGCATCTGGATCAATAGCTGCAACCAGCTCAATACCACCATTTACCTTCTTATTAGAAAGGATAATAGCATCCGGACCTAAGGTTTCTTTAACCTGTTGCAAACCACGGCGCATATCTTCGGCAAAAAAGCGTTTAATCTTCACAAGCGACTCCCGTTACTCTTGTGTGGCGGTTTGTTCACCACCGTTTTGTTGTCCACCAATTGAGCTGACAATGCGAATTTGTTTATCATCCGGTACTTCCTGATAGGACAACACTCGCATACCATCGGTAGCGTGACGCGCAAATCGCGCCATGGTTGACCGCAGAAGTCCGGAGGTCAGCAGTACTGAAGGTTCACCATTCATTTCCTGCTGCTGATGCACTTCGCGTAATGACTGTTGCAGGCGTTCGGCCAAACCTGGTTCGATTCCGGCGCCTTGCTGATTTCCGTCATTACCAGCCATTTGCAATGACTGATGCAACATCTGTTCCAACTCTGGTGCCAAAGTTATGACAGGCAGTTCAGCCGCCCCTTCAGCAATATCCTGAACAATTAAACGGCGTAGTGAGATTCTGACCGCAGCCGTTAATACTTCTGGGTCCTGACTACGCCCAGCATACTCAACCAGGGTTTGTACAATGGTGCGCATGTCACGAATCGCAATACCTTCATCCAATAGGTTTTGCAGTACTTTCACAAAATTGCCCAATGACAGCAGATCCGGAATCAGGCCTTCAACCAGCTTAGGATGCGTGCGACCTAAACGATCCAGTAATTCTTGTGCTTCTTCATGACCCAGTAGCTGTGACGCATGGTTTGTCACTATTTGACTTAAATGTGTTGCAACCACAGTTGCCGCATCCACCACGGTATAACCCAGGGTCTGCGCATGCTCTCGTTGTTCCGGACGGATCCAGACCGCATCCAGGCCAAAGGCAGGGTCAGTTGTTTTTTCGCCTTCCAATTCGCCGAAAACCTGACCCGGGTTAATCGCCATTTCCCAGTCATGGCGAATTTCAGCTTCGCCCATAGTCACACCCATTAGGGTAATTCGGTAACTGTTAGGGCCTAAATCCAGGTTGTCTCTGATATGAACAGCTGGCACCAGGAAACCAAATTCCTGTGACTGCTTCTTACGCACGCCTTTTATGCGTGACAGGAGCTCGCCGCCCTGCTGCTTATCGACCAAAGGAATTAAACGATAGCCAACTTCCAGACCAATAGTGTCTACATGGCGCACATCGTCCCAGCTAAGCTCTTTTTGCTGCGCCTGCTGGACTTGCTGCTCCTGTTCTTTCTCTACCAGCTCGCCTTCTTCGACTTTTGACTTTTTAAGCTTAAAGTACGCTGCACCGGCTAGTACCGCTGACATACTCAAGAACGCCAGATGTGGCATACCCGGGATAACACCCATAGCAAAGAGTACCGCACTGGTAATGACCAAAACCTTGGGGTTATCAAGCAGTTGCAGTACAACGGCATCACCCATGTCTTTACTGTCATTTTCGCGAGTAATGATAATGGCGGTAGCAACCGACAGTAATAAAGAGGGGATTTGCGCGACCAGGCCGTCACCAATGGTCAACAGGGTATAAACTTCCACGGCCTCATTAAAGGTCAGGCCGTACTGGATCATACCAATGAGCAGGCCGCCGATAATGTTAATAAAGAGAATAAGGATACCGGCTATGGCGTCCCCTTTTACGAACTTACTGGCACCGTCCATAGAGCCGTAGAAATCGGCTTCACGGGTTACGTCACTGCGTCGGGCTTTGGCTTCTTCCTGATTGATTAAACCCGCGTTCAGGTCGGCATCAATAGCCATCTGTTTACCCGGCATGGCATCAAGGGTAAAACGGGCAGTAACTTCTGAAATACGGCCGGCACCTTTGGTGATAACCACAAAGTTAATAATAACCAGAATGGCAAACACCACCAGACCAACGGTGTAGTTACCGCCTATGACCACGCTACCGAAGGCTTCAATCACTGAGCCCGCCGCGCCGGGGCCGTTATGACCTTCCAGCAAAACAATACGGGTTGAGGCAACGTTAAGGCTTAACCGTAAGACCGTAGCAATAAGCAATACCGTCGGAAACGCAGCGAAATCTAGCGGACGTTGGGTATAAACCGCCACCAGCATAACTACCAGCGACAAGGTAATTGAAAACGAGAACAGAATATCCAGCACCACGGCCGGAATTGGCAGAACTACCATCGCCAGAATGGCCATAATGGCCACAGGCGTTCCGAATCCTTTAATCAGATGCGCGTTGTTCTGCGTGAAATTTCTTAAACCTACTAACTTTTCGGCACCGCCCGCCATACGTCTTCCTGTTGCGTCAAAAAGTTGAACCTGCGGTGCTTCATTCAAGAATCGAGCCAGCTTTTTAAATATTTTCTGACTCGTTGATACGTTTTGGCCTACAGATATTTATCGTCTGGCAGCTACACTCTCTGCTCTTTAACAAAAAGGTTATTACCGTGCGTGGTTATTCCCTCGTTGAAATGCTTATTGCACTGACAATTAGCGCTGGCTTAGGTGCGTTATCAATGCCGTTATTGAGTCAACAAATGGAGACCTTACTGTTGCAGCAGGCCAGTAATCGCTGGTTGTTGTATTTGCATCAAGTAAAAGCAAAGGCACAGAAGGAACAGCGCTCAATAGTTGCTGAACTGGTACCTCTTGACGCTCGCTCCAGTGTTTTTAAAGCAATGACAGAATCGACGTACAGCGCAGCAAGTCCACTCAAGTTCTACGGTAACTCCGGTGCGGCTGTACCTGGGCATGTCCGGATTGTAAGCGGTGACAGAATGATAAAAGTAATTATAAGCAGCAAAGGTCGCATTCGCTCTTGCGTTAGCCTTGGCTCGCCATTGCCCGGAACCTCATTATGCTAGTTAGTAAAAGTAATGGCTATAGCTTGGTTGAAGTACTCATTGCTGCTGCACTTGGTTCTATTATTGTGATCACCACTCAGCAAATAATGCAGTGGCAAAAAGGCGCTCAGTTTCGTGCGGTGTCGAGTGCACAATTTATTCTGGGTGGGCAAGCCGTTTCTTATCAGTTCTTTGAAAGCCTGAATCAGACAATCGCGAGCAGTGTGCAAAATCCACAAAGCAATTGCTTTATTTTCCCTACCCAAAGCGGCGGGTCGGTTGGCTTTCGGGTCAGGAACTCCCAGTTACAGCATAACCCTATGACACTGGACTGTTCAGGGTATGGTTGGCAGTCACTGACCGACAAAACACAGTTTGAGGTTCAGGAGTTAATGGTTGAAACCAGTGTTCCGTCAGTGTCTGACGGCGCCTCAAAGCTGTTTATTACACTGATTATTTCACGGGTCACTAAAAACGGCGTGCAAGAGCAACCGTTTAAACGAAGCATAACGATATTTTCTTAGCCCTTTGCTTTTAACCACAGAGAAGGATGTTCACAATGCAAGCGAAAGGATTCGCGTTAATACTCACCTTAGTAACACTCATTAGTCTAAGCTCCGCAAGCGTCGCCGCCCTGTTTTTCTACGCGCAAATGCTGGAAGCTCAGCAAGAGCATCAGTGGCAAGTACTTTCTGGCCAGTTAGAAGCCGATTTTAACCGACAGAAAGAACATTATGAGTCAGCGCAAAAGTAAAGGTTTTTCCCTGACCGAAACCTTGGTTGCTTCTGCAATAGTCGCTATTTGGGCTGTCAGTAGTCAGCAGCTGCTTCAGATTGGGTTAGGCGCTATTGAAAAAGCAAAGCGCAAAGCCCAGGCCGTCGAAGTTTTGAATCGCTATATACAAGACACCCATATTGACTGGTTAAATGGCTCTTCCCCATCACCTGAAGTCATTTCGAACGGTTTTATTATCCATTCAGATGTTAATTCAATAGACGAAAACAACGCTTCTATGGGTGTTGAAATAACCTGGGGAGAAAAAAATAGGTATTTATTGAAAATCTGGTTGTCTCGATAAAATTAGCAATAACTTAAGTATCAGCTTTGCAAAGACTTCCCAATTGCTTGCGCGTGAAAAAGTGAGAAGGAGCGACACGTTAAAACGCATCGCTCGTGCGCTAGATATTAGCGCTATGCTGCCGGGTGCGGCCTTAGCTCTGGAGGAATTGAGAAAGTGATATTTTCCTCACGGCCACTGAGTTCAATGGCGGTCTTACCACCCCATTCCTGCAGTTTAGCAATAACCTCTTTCACCAACACTTCTGGTGCAGAAGCGCCAGCGGTTACCGCAACTTTATCGTGACCTTCTAACCAGGCTTTGTCGATGCAACTGGCATCATCAATTAGATAAGCCGGAGTTCCCATTTTCTCTGAAAGCTCGCGTAAGCGGTTTGAGTTTGAGCTATTGCGTGCGCCCACAACTAACATAACATCGGCATCACTGGCTAATTCACGCACCGCATCCTGCCTGTTTTGGGTGGCGTAGCAGATGTCGTCCTTACGTGGACCATTAATGTCAGGAAACTTCTGACGCAAAGCCTCAATAACATCGGCGGTGTCATCAACCGACAAGGTTGTCTGACTCATATAATGGAGGTTTTTCGAGTCTTTCACTTCCAGTTTATTCACGTCTTCAGGCGACTCAACTAAGTAGATACCACCATCGGCGTTCTTATACTGACCCATGGTGCCTTCAACTTCCGGGTGTCCCGCATGGCCAATGAGTGCACATTCATGTCCCTTTCGACTGGCACGCGTCACTTCCATATGAACCTTGGTTACCAATGGACAAGTGGCATCAAACACCCTCAAACCGCGATCTTTGGCTTCTTGTCTGACCGCCTGAGAAACGCCATGGGCGCTAAAAATAACGATTTGGTCGTCCGGCACTTCGTGCAACTCTTCCACAAATACCGCACCGGCATCGCGCAGCTTGCTGACGACATACTTGTTGTGAACCACTTCGTGACGCACATAAATCGGCGGCTCGAATATTTCCAGGGCCCGCTCGACGATAGTAATAGCGCGATCAACTCCGGCACAAAAGCCACGTGGGTTCGCCAACAAAATCTGCATCATTTCCTCCTGCGCTCAGCCCGCTTGTTTAACCAGTCACGGCTCAACGCTGATAATTTCTACTTCAAAAATCACCGTTTGTCCGGCTAACGGATGATTAAAATCGATGGTCACTGTTGGACCTTCAATTTTACGAACAATTCCCGGTAAATCGGTACCATCAGGTTGAGTAAACGCCAAAATAGCGCCAACTTCCGGTTTTGTTTCGTCGCTAAACTTTGCCGAGTCGACATAGTAGTAGTTGTCCGGGTTGGGTTCGCCAAAAGCGTCTTTGGGCTCTAATGTGAATTCACGCTCGGCGCCTTCACGCAGGCCTACCAGACAAGCTTCAAAGTTTTCCGTCAGGCTGCCATCGCCCATACGAAACTTCGCTGGCTTGCCAGACATTTTGGTGCTGTCCGCAACCGAACCATCGGCAAGTTTAATGGTAAAGTGCATAACCACTTCACGTCCGTGCTCAATAGGTAAACGACTCAAACGAAACTCCTTACTGCTTGTGACCGTCTTCAGCTTTATCCCGACGGTTATCAAAAAAAGCTTCCAGCAACATGAGTGCAGCACCAATAGTAATAGCCATGTCCGCTACGTTAAAGGCCGGCCAATGCCACCCCTGATAGTGCACATCAAAAAAGTCGATGACATAGCCGTACATTAAACGGTCAGCTACATTACCAATAGCCCCTGCCAGAATCAGCGAAAAGGCCAGGTTCTGGCGCCACAAGCCTACCGGGTTACGACGCATCCAGATAAGCAAAACAGCACTAATAGCAATAGCGATAACGGTGAAGAACCAACGCTGCCAACCACCACCGTCACTTAAAAAGCTAAATGCGGCACCATAGTTGTGCACGTAGGTGAAGTTAAATAAGCCTTCAATAACAACCCGGCTTTCGTAAAGCTCAAATTCACCTGCAACCCAAATCTTCGTAATTTGATCAACAACCACCAGCAACAAGGTTAGCCACAAAAAACGTAGCCCGGTTGCACGGTTAGTCTGGTTAGCAAAATCAGGCAAAACGACGCTCCTCACCTTCACCTTCAATATTAGTTACACAACGCTGGCATAAATCGGCATGGCTCTCTAATGTGCCAACCTCTTGGCGATGATGCCAGCAACGCTCGCACTTCTTGTATTCCGACTTCGTCACACTAACCGCCAACGGCATTTTTTCAGCTTTAACTGCGTCGTCAGGTGCATCATTAATAGAAGCCACTTGCGCTTCTGATGTCAGCAGTGCAAAACGCAGTTCTTCACCTAAACGGTTCAGAGAGGTCGCCAGCTTGTCATCAGCATACAAGGTCACTTCGGCCTGTAATGAACCACCAATAACCTCGTTACGGCGTGACTGCTCCAATGCCTGATTAACCACGTCACGAATTTCCAGCAACTGCATCCAGAAAGCGTTTTCATCGTCTTTCACACCGGCAAATTTATCAAAGCCCTGATACCAGTTTTCGGTAAAGACATACTGACTGCGCTCGTTCGGCAGCAAGTCCCAAATTTCCTGAGCAGTAAAGCTACAAATTGGCGCCATCCAGCGCACCAGTGCCTCAGCAATATGATACAGCGCTGTCTGGCAAGAACGACGAGCCAGTCCTTCCGACTTTGCGGTGTACTGACGGTCTTTAATGATGTCCAGATAGAAACTGCCCAGTTCAATTGAGCAAAAATGCATAAGCTTCTGCACTACGCTATGGAACTGATAGTTGTCGTAGGCTTCCAGCAGTTCTTTCTGCAAGTCCGCGGCCCGACCCACAATCCAGCGGTCCAGTTCAACCATATCTTCTCTGGCAACTAAGTCCGTTTTAGGGTCAAAACCGGTTAAGTTCGCTAATAAAAAGCGCGACGTATTACGAATGCGACGATACGCATCCGCAGAGCGTTTAAGGATTTCATCAGAAACCGTCATTTCGCCGGAATAATCTGCTGATGCAACCCATAAGCGCAGAATATCGCCACCCAGCTTATTCATCACGTCCTGCGGAGCAACTACGTTCCCGATAGACTTCGACATCTTGCGGCCCTGTGCATCCACAGTAAAGCCGTGAGTCAGAACCTGGTGATACGGCGCTTCGTTATACATAGCCACACCAGTGACCAGCGAGCTCTGGAACCAGCCCCTGTGTTGATCCGAACCTTCTAAATATAAGTCAGCGGGCCAGCGCAGGCCATCAAACTCACGCAGTACGCAGTGATGCGTAACACCCGAGTCAAACCAGACATCTAACGTGTCGGTTACTTTGCGGTATTTGTCAGCTTCATCGCCCAGCAGCGTTTCCGGCTCTAAATCAAACCACGCCTGAACACCTTCTTTTTCAATAAGCTGAGCGACCTTTTCCATCAGCTCCAGCGTGTTTGGATGAAGCTCATCGGTCTCGCGATTGACGAAAATAGCAATGGGGTTACCCCAGGTGCGTTGACGTGAAATACACCAGTCCGGGCGCCCTTCTACCATAGATTCAATGCGGCTTTGTCCCCACTCAGGGAACCAGCCCACTTTTTTGATTTGATCTAACGCACCGGCACGCAAACCTTTCTTGTCCATGCTGATAAACCATTGCGGCGTTGCACGGAAAATAATTGGCGTTTTGTGGCGCCAGCAATGCGGGTATGAGTGACGGTAGCTTTCTGCATGCATCAAGTTACCGACCTCACGGAGCTTGTCGACAATAGGCTCGTTTGCTTTAAATACATGCTGCCCGGCAAACAGTGGCGTATCGTCTTTGTACACACCGTTATCACCAACCGGGTTATAAACTTCAATACCGTAACGTTGGCCTACCAGAAAGTCATCGACACCATGCCCTGGCGCTGTATGCACACAACCGGTACCACTTTCAGTCGTTACGTGGTCGCCCAGTATTACCGGCACCTGCAACTCAAACAACGGATGCTGTAGCTGCAGACCTTCTAAGTCTTTACCTTTGCAGAAGCCCAGTTTGTGGTAGTGGGTAATATTCCAGCGCTCCATGCAGTCGTTAACCAAATCATCAGCAAGAATTACTCGCTCTGCAGGCTGGTCATCGCCGGCTTCAATCTGCACTAACGTATACTCAAGCCCTTCTGCCAGAGTAACAGCGCGGTTAGCAGGAATGGTCCACGGAGTCGTGGTCCAGATAACCATGCTGACATCGCCTTCACCGACATGCCCTTCCGGCGTGCTGAAACGTTCGACGGTTTCCGCCGTTGCTGCAACCGGTAAACGCACATCAATAGCCGGTGAGTTTTTGTCCTGATATTCCACTTCCGCTTCAGCCAGCGCTGAGCCACAGTCTGTACACCAGTGAACCGGCTTAAAGCCCTGGTGCAAATGACCATTATCAATGATTTTTGCCAAAGCCCTAACACTGTCCGCTTCCTGCTTAAAATTCATGGTCAGGTAAGGGTTATCCCAGTCACCTAAAACGCCCAGACGTTTAAAGTCTGTGCGTTGCTGATCAATTTGGGTCATGGCATATTCGCGACATTTTTCACGAAATTCTGCCAGGTTTAATTTTTTACCCGGCTTACCGTGCTTTTTTTCTACCTGCAACTCAATGGGCAGACCATGGCAGTCCCAGCCCGGTACATAAGGCGCATCAAAGCCGCTTAAGGTTTTTGCCTTAACAATAACGTCTTTTAAAATTTTATTTACGGCGTGACCAATGTGAATTTGCCCGTTCGCATACGGAGGGCCGTCGTGCAGAATAAATTTAGGCTTGCCCGCTTTAGCTTGACGAATTTGACCGTACAGGTCAGCCTCATACCACTGCTCCAGCATTTTTGGCTCGCGCTGAGCCAGGTTACCGCGCATAGGGAACGCTGTGTCTGGCAAGTTTAAGGTGTGTTTGTAATCACTCATGGGTCACTGTTTCCATTTCCGCATAGTTACTGACTCCGGCACGCTAATGCATCACGTGCGCGGGCGGCATCTTTTTCAATTTGTTCTTGTAAGTGCTGTAACGACGCAAACCGTTGCTCGTTACGCAATTTGGCCACTGGCGTGACCGTCATCTGCTGACCGTACAGATTGCCTGAAAACTCAAACAAATGCACCTCCAGCTGTACTTCGTCGCCATTTAATGTTGGCCGGGTTCCTAAGTTAGCGACACCGGAATAGGTTTTTCCGCCCTTACCAAGTTGAGCGGTTACCGCGAAAACCCCGTGTAGCGGGCTTTTTAAGCGCTTTAGCGGCACGTTAGCGGTAGGAAAACCAATAGTTCGACCATTCTTTCGCCCGTGTACGACTTTCCCGCACATTTGATAAGGCCGGCCCAGCATTTGTTCCGCCAGATCAAAGTCGCCTTGCTCTAATGCCTGGCGTATGGCGGTGCTGCTTACGCGCTGTTGCTGCTGGCGATAACTGCGCGTGTCCACCACTTCAAAACCCAGCTCTTTACCGGCATTTTGCAGCAACTCAAAGTCGCCTTCACGTTTATAGCCAAAACGAAAATCGTCGCCTACCACCAGAAACTTAACACCCAGCTTGCCAACCAAAGTCTGCTCAATAAACTCACGAGCCGGCTGACTGGCAAACTTCTTATTAAATTCAATGACAATATGTCGGTCGACATTTTGAGCCTGTAGAGCGAGATACTTTTCACGCCAATTGGTTAGCCGTGCAGGGGCTTTTTCAGGTTGAAAAAGCTCTTGCGGTTGCGGCTCAAAGGTCATTACCGCTGAAGGGACACCCAGCTGCTGCGCTTTTTCACGGACCTGACTCAATACCGCCTGATGGCCCAGATGAACACCATCAAAGTTACCGATGGTCAACACACAGCCGTTATGCTCAGCTCTTAGGTTATGAGTACCGCGAATCAGTTCCATGCCCGCACAATCTTAATGTTTTCCGGAAAAGACGCGATTATAACTGATACTGAAGCGATAATCAGTACTCGCGCGCACGGAAATGTCGTGGCCTCATCCCCGTTATTACAAGCACAGCAATATAAATCAGCGCGCCGAACCCAATCACCTGCGCCAAAAGCCAGGGTCGCTCAACTAGAGAGCTGGTCCGCCAGGTAGCAATATCCGGACTTAACCAGAGCACACCCGCTATCATCGCCGTGGTGGCAAACAGTACCTGGAGTATAAAGCGTCCGGTTCCCGGTTGCTTTTTCAGCACGCCTTCGCGCCATAAAGTAACGCCCAATAAACCTGCGTTAATAGCCGCAGAGGCTGCCGTTGCCAGGGCTAATCCGACATAACTAAAAGGAATGGCCAAAGCAATGTTAAACACCATGTTTGCCGCCATAGCAATAATACCGTACTTGACCGGTCGCTTAGTATCCTGCCGGGAGTAGAAGCCCGTTGCCAGAACCTTTACCAACATAAAGCTCAGTAAGCCGGTGGAATAGGCCATAAGACTGTAAGACGCCATGCGTGCGTCGTCCGGGCTGAAGGCGCCGTGCATGAACAACACCATAAGCATGGGCTCTGCTAATACAAAAAGCCCCGCCATGGCCGGTACACCCAGCAACAGCACCATACGAATGCCCCAGTCGAGCGTGGAACTGAAGTTTTCTTTTGACTGGTCCACGTGCCGTGAAGAAAGCGCCGGCAGAATAACCGTAGCAATGGCAATGCCAAACAGACCCAGCGGAAACTCCAGCAAGCGGTCGGAGTAATAAAGCCAGCTAATGGAGCCTGTCATTAAGAAGCTGGCAATGAGGGTATCCAGCAGCAAATTAATTTGGCTAACCGATACACCAAAGATAGCCGGTAACATCAGTTTGCGAATTTTGGTTACGCCTGGATCTTTCCAGCCCCATTGGGGCTTAACCAGCAACCCGGCTTTTTTAAGAAACGGCAACTGAAATAAAAGCTGAATCAAGCCACCAAAAAATACGCCCCAAGCCAGTCCGTATTCTGGTTGCTCCAGTTGCGGCGCCAACCAGATAGCCGCCGCAATAATGGCGACATTCAGAAAGACTGGGGTGAAAGCCGCCACCGCAAACTTGCCCAGCGTATTAAGTATGGCACCGGCCATGGCGGTAAAACTAATAAACCATAAGTAGGGAAAAGTAATGCGGAGTAAGTCACTGGCTAGCACGAATTTGTCTCCTTGCGGACCATCATTCCACCAGTCTAAAAACCAACCCATACCAAAAAGCGCAGCGACCACCGGAGACGCAACCACACCGAATAGGGTTACCACAGTAACAATGGTGCCTAAAGTGCCCGAAACTCGGGCAATCAGCAGTTGCTGTTCAGGTAGTTCTTTCCCTTGCTTGTATTCAGTCAATACCGGCACAAACGCCTGCGCGAAAGCGCCTTCGGCAAAAAGCCGGCGTAAAAAATTAGGGATTTTATTCGCGAAGAAGAAAACATCCGCTGCAGCACCAGCCCCCATCAGGTTGGCAATGACCACATCGCGCACCAAACCCAATACGCGCGATATAAGAGTCATAGCACTGACGATAAATCCTGAACGGAGCAAAGCTTTTGACAAGAGAGATCCTTTCGGCTGACAGCTAAGTTTCTGTTTTTGATTGTAACTGAGACCAATGGTGGATGCTATTTTATCAAAACCTGACTTAAAGCGGTGAGTTTTTCCCTTTTCGCTGTTGACTTTTACAGCAGAAAAGGCATAATCTGCGGCCTTTATAAGAGAAGCGTTCTGTTAATGAATTTAGGAGTTCACCTTGGCTAACATTAAGTCTGCTAAAAAGCGTGCGATTCAGGCCGAGAAAAATCGCCGCCACAATGCAAGCCGTCGTTCAATGATGCGTACTTACCTTAAACGTGTAATCGCAGCTATTGAAAAGAAAGACAAAGATGCAGCAAACACTGCAATGAAAGACGTAACCCCAATGCTGGACAGTTACGCAACTAAAGGTCTTATCAGCAAAAACAAAGCGGCACGTCATAAAAGCCGTTTGAATGCTAAGATCAAAGCACTGTAAGAAGAATTACTGACCTGGGCTTAGGCGCAGGGAAAGAAAAACCGGCTTTTGAGCCGGTTTTTTTGTGTCTAATGTTTATTTGGTAAGGCTTCCATTAGCTCCCCCACCTTTGTACGCACTTTATTGTCTCTTAACTGCAAGGCTAAGTTCAGGTTATTGACAAGCTCTGCGTGCTCCGCTAACTGCTTCGGAATTTTCTCATAGCTGGCCAACCACTCAGCCACTTCACTCCATTGCCATAATGGCTGTTTACCTGTTAAACGATATAAAGGCGATGGAAAATCACCACTCCCTCTCTTACCCTCTTTTAACAAAGAAATAGACTGCTTAGTTAAGTCGCTTCGCTCCGCAATATCACTAATACCGACGTAACCACCTGCATCAACTGCTGTTACTCGACAGTCGCTCAATGATTCCACCTGTTGAATGGCCGACAGCACCGCGTCCTGAAAGCTTTTCGCTTCCCGGTCGAACTGCAAATAAACTGTTGAGCCATAGAAGCACACCAATGCATCATCACAACCCGCGCTATAAAGCTTGTCTTCCAACAGCGGAGTGCGGTTGGAAATACCACCTAAGACAAGAGAAAAATTGTAGGTGTTCATTTAGTTAACTCCTCGCAGGCAATGACTTGTCGAACTATTTGCTTGGCGTGGTTATATGGGTTTCGTGGCGTTGACCAAACACTAATTTGGTGTTGCCGATGCCCCTTCCCACACTTTAAGCGCCCAAAAGCATGACCTTTACTCAGCTTAAACGTCCAGCCATAGACTAAAGCGAAGTCAATGGCTGCCTGAATTTCCTTATTCGGGTGTTTTTTGATACCAGACTCCATATTAATCAACCGTTGACAATTGTCAACAGTCTAAAAACAGTTAATAGTCTAGTTCACATTCAATGAGTGGGGAGTAAATTGTGAAATGGCTTATGTCTATATGGGACTATTTGGTATAAGCCTTAACGCCTTTCTTACTTTTGCCTATTTTGGTAATAGCTGCGCTGGTTTCTTCAAAGACTTTTTCTAGCTCTGGTTGTACTTCATTGAGGTAGTCGTCGACTGCGGCAACAGCAGTAACCCACTCACGAGATTCCGTCCAACCATCAGGTAGCTGTTCTAGAAAAGAAAGTATTTTAGATAGAGTATCGGCAGCAGACTCATACTCTGAGTCTGCTACTTGTTGTTTTAGCTGCTCATAGAGCGCACTTAACTGCTCAGGTGAACGGTTCTCTTCGGACATTAAGCACCGGCGGCCTGCTGCATTTGGTTCATCGCAACGTCACGCTGGTCGACAGGAATTTGGTCCCAAGCGCCTTTAATGTCAATCATTAAGCGTGCGACTTCGTCGATAGCCTCGATGTCCATGTCTATGGATGCATCCGCAATACGCGTGCTCATGTACATGTATAGCTCTCGTAGATTGCCGGTCGCTTCAGCGCCCGCAGTATCATCCAGGCTGTAGCGTAGTGAATCAACAATCGCCTGCGCTTTACTCAAGTGATGGCTCTTTTTCTCAAGATCTTTACGCTGAATCGCTCCTTTGGCGTAATTCAGGTTCTCTAACACACCCGCCATCAGCATTTGTACTAGCTGATAAGGGTCTGCACCCGCAACACGGGTTTCTAGTGAGCCTTTAGTATAGCCTTTAAGCTTCATATTCATACGTAATTACCTCTAATTAATCATTGTCCCGGGTAAAACCCGGTAAGTTTGCTAACTGTGCAGTGACTGCATTGCCACGGCTTTGTAGCTGGCCAACTAAGGAATCCAGTGCCTGATATTTTGAGTTTAGTGTCTCGCGCAGTGATTCCATGCGCAATGCCAATGACTCTCGGCTTTCTTCGACACGGTCCAAACTTTCATTGATAGAGTCTCGGCGCATTTGCAGTGAGCCGCCGGCACTTACATAACCATCTAGCAGAGTTTCCATGCGCGCTGCTAAGCCATTTTCGCCACCAATGACATTTTGTAATGCCGATGGGTTTTGAGCGAGCACATCCTTGACGTTAGTGACTGGGTTTTCCTGCTGCAGGCGACCTTCGTTGTCTAAACCAAAGCCTAAATCGAACAAAGTTTGCCCTTCGCCAAATGTGCTGGTCAACACATTATTGAGCTGGCTTTTTAGTGTACGAACGGTTGCATCACCCTGCATCATGCTGTCTTCGCCACCAATCTGACTGAGCAAATCAACAGTGCTGTTATAGGCTTTTACAAAGCTGTCTATGGACTTTTGAACACCGGCATCGTCACGTGCTATCGACAACTGCGCCTTTTCCGTACCTTCAGACTCTTTCACTGCCGTAATGGTCGATCCCTGAATAACATCAGCGAAGGTATTGGTGTCGTTGGTAGCCTGAATGCCGTCAATCTCAATAATGGCATCAGTCGCCTGATCATCTGCGGCAATGGCCATGCCCCCAGCACCACCGCCGTTGGCTTGAGTTGAAATAGCATCAAACTCAGCGTTGTCGTTAGTAACGGTTAAGTCATTACCCGCACCAGTGACACTTGAGCGGAAGACTAACTTGGCCTCAGTGCCGGTATTAATAATATCCGCTGTAACGCCAAAGTTATCATCAGATGAGTTGACCGCATTGCGAATATCTTCCAGCGTTGAGCCCGCTTCAATATTTAGCGTAAAGCTCTCATCTCCAGCGCCAAAGGTTAACGAACCTGCATTGGTATTAACCTCATCATCCGCACTGGCAAAAGCACCATCTGCAGACACTGCTCGGCTACCTTTTGCTAGCTGCTGAACAAATATTTCAAAATCACCCGCACTGGCATCCTCAGAGCTTTCAACACTGACAACATCACCAGAATCGGGTTGAGTAACGGACGCTTTCATAGCACTAAATAAGCTACCGTCAGTCAGCTTCTCAGCACTTTCCTGGAGCTTTGATAATGCCGAACGCATTTCACCAACAGCCGATAGCTCCACTGTTAAGCGGCCTTCCTGTTGGTCCAAGCGGTTTTTCTTAGGAACACGCTCGGCCTGTAATGTCGCATCGATGAGGCCCTGCAGGTCTAAACCTGAACGCGCACCCGTTGATGAAATTAATGGCATATCAACACCTCACTTAAATCTGGTTGTCGAATAAAAATCCCATCCGACTGTTCTCGTTATCGGCCATTTCTTCAATAGCTTTAGATAACTTCACAACCAATTCTGACGGAATTTGACGAATCATTTCACCGTTGTCTGTATCAATCACCTTAACCACCGGTGGCTCGTCTCTTTCATCGAATACAAACTGCAAACTGGTATTCCGAATAGTCGATGACTGATTCATTTCCTCTACCGTGTCTGCAATACTCTCACTACTTGCCTGCTTTTCCACTTTATCAGCGGTGCGTTCCTGAACTTGGCTGACCGCGTCCATGACCTTTTGGTCCTGCGGCCGCTCCGCCTTGTTCGGTGAACCACCCGCTGCACTACTTAAGGGACTTAACGCGCGGCTTTCAACTGACATGTCTGCCATAATACTCACCTTTTCCTTAGTTACTGTGCAGTTTAGCACTAAAACAATTATCCATGTATGTTATCGGTAAGCTCTGCTGAAAACTTTAGCGTTTAATTGAAGTTTTTTTAAGCGGTATCGATTTTATTGTTAAGTTACTGAATTACAGGTATAAAAAAACCGGAGCCAAAGCCCCGGTTTTTAGTAACGGTTAAGTTAGTTGAGCAATTAGCCCAGTAACTGCAGTGCCGCCTGTGGACGCTGGTTCGCCTGCGCCAGGATAGTCTGTGAAGCCTGCTGCAGGATCTGAGCCTGAGTCAGTTTCGCAGTTTCTGCCGCAAAGTCAGCATCTTTGATTCGAGACTTAGCACCTTCCAGGTTTTCAGCGATGTTCGACTGGTTACGAATTGTCGCCTGGAAGCGGTTTTGGACTGCACCTAAGTCTGCACGCTGTGAATCGATTGCAGCTATTGCTCCATCAATGATGCTAATCGCATCCTGAGAACCGCTAGCCGTGGTGATATCGATTTCAGAAGCAGAGCTCAATTCACTCGCAGTTGTAGCACCAAACAGTTCTGCAGTGACTCCAGCAGTAACATCTGATATATCAAATTCGCCACTAGATGATAGTGAGATTCGTGAGAAAGCAGATGCAGCTTCATTACCAGTAGTGCCCGAGTCGGCAGTAACTGTTGTTCCAGCGTTTCCGTCTTCATCCAAATTGGTAAAATCTACAGTGGAACCAGCCGACAACTCAATACCAATATTATCAACACCTCGGGCTTCAATATCAATCGTTTCTCCATCAACTGTTGCAGAATAACCCAGCTTGCCTATTTCCTCTGCTAGTTTATCAGCATCACCACCGAACTTAGCCAAAGAAATCTCATCGTCACCGATTTTCAAAGTGCCTTCGACGTCAGCAGCAATATCTCCCAAGCGGACAGAAGCTACAGCTTCAGCTCTAACACCCGTGCCTGCATCGTTAATGCTATCGACTACCGCTGTTGGCGTACTTGTAGCTGTTACAGTGATGTCTTTTGTTGCTGTTGGTCCTGAAATTTTGAAATCACCAGGCGTAGACCCTGTGGGGGCTGCCGGGACAGTACCAGATAGTGCAGCTGCTCCACCAAAAACAGTGCCGGTATCATCAATTTTTTCAACACCGATTTTGTTTGCTGACACGTCACCGATTGTCACATTAATTGTTTCATTCGCATTTGCGCCAATTTGGAAAGCCTTCGACCCGAAGTCACCATTAAGTAATTTGTCGCCACCGAATGTCGTACTTTCTGCGATTCGAGTCAATTCAGCTTGAAGACTTGAAACTTCTTTCTGAAGCGCAGCTCGGTCTTCTGCTGAGTTAGAACCGTTAGCTGACTGAATAGACAACGTACGCATACGCTGCAAGATGTTGGTTGACTCGTCCAACGCACCCTCTGCAGTTTGCGCTAAAGAAATCGCGTCATTCGCGTTACGGTTACCTTGGTTCAAACCATTGATTTGAGAACCCAAACGGTTCGAGATTTGTAAGCCTGCAGCATCGTCTGCAGCGCTGTTGATACGGAAGCCTGACGACAAACGTTGAAATGCTTGGTCAAGCGAGTTACCTGAGCCCATCAGCTGACGCTGTGCGTTCAGTGAGCTGACGTTAGTGTTTACATATAGTGCCATGGTATTGCTCCTCAGTTTCTAGCCTAAGCTTGGATTCAATCGTTGTTGCCAAGCCGGAGGAAGTGTTCGGCTTCGTGTTTCGCCTGGTTAAATTTTCCTCTCACAAAGGATATCGGCAGGGTTTTGGGGAGCTTTAGAATTTTTTTGAAAAAATTTGAAGTTTTTTTAATTGGTGTGAGTTCTGGCGTACACGATGGGGTGCATCTCACCTGACGCAATAGCGTCAGGCTACATCACACATTATAAGTAATCGAACAGACTCAAACGGCTGATACGAGTAAACACTTGCTGAGCGGCTGAGTAAATTGTTTCATTTTTTACCAAATCGGTTACGGCTTCTGAATAGTCCACATCGGATATATCCGCACGTGCCTTTTTATTCACTATTTCAATATCAGCGTTGCTCAGTTTTGCGTTATCCATAACGTTTAAACGCGCACCGACAGACGCCTGGGTATCCGTCAAATCACTAATCACCGTATTAAAATCATCCAACGCAAAACCAATTTCGCTTTCATGGAAGCCTTTACTGTCTGGACCCGATGCCTCCAACGCATCAGCTAAATCCCCAATTTGAGTCAGCAGGTTACGGGAGACTGGCTCGCCTATACTGTAGCTAAAAGAATCTCCCGCTGCTGGTAAGTTGTCAGGATTAAGCTCCAGTGCCATACCGTTGTATTCAACCTTACCTTCATTCACTGTGCCGGTCACTACCGGATTTACACCATCATCAATTTCATAAGTGTCAGGCCCGGTAAAATTAACCGTAAAATCGGTCGGGTCACCAGCATCGAGGCGCGCTTCAGTATCCGCAATTAACGCGTTTCTGTCGGTAACTTCTACTTTTTCAATAAAGTTGTTTCCGCCCGTTAGCTCAAAGTCCACCCGCTTAGACACATTTGAAAACGCGCGGCTACCCGGATCGTTAGCGGGCAGGTATAAGGTCGGTGACAACTGAATTGTACGCTGCCCCTGGTCGCCTACATATTGATACGACTGGGTGGCATCATCAAATTCCATCGGCTGGGTACGGTTTTGGTACCCGGCAAAAATATACTCGCCCGACTCATCTTGCGCATTGGTTAAATCAAAGATCGAGGTTTCAATATTTCGTAGCTCTGACGCTATGGCTTTACGGTTGGTTTGATCATAACTACCATTCCCCGCTTGCACCGCCAAAGTGCGCGCTTTCTGAATCGCATCAGTAATGCTACTTAATACACTTTCCTCGCGGCGCAGATTATTTTCCAGCGTTACCGAGTTACGTTCAAACTGTTCGTTCTGGCCAATTTTTTCATTCAGTGCCAGTACCTGAGAGTTGCCAATTGGATCATCTGCAGGACTTAGAATTTTGGTTTGCTTAGTCAGCATTTGCTGAATTTTATCCAGCTGATTCTGCGAGGTTTGTAAACTGTCCAGACCACGCTGGAAAAATAAGTTGGTACTTAAGCGCATAATAATTACCTCAGTGAATTCAGCAGCGTGTCAAAAATGGTTTGCGACGTAGTGATAATTCTGGCCGAGGCCGTATAAGCTTGTTGGTACTGAATTAAGTTCGCAGCCTCTTCTTCCAAGTTCACTCCGGCTTGTGAGTCATACAGCGCCTCAGTTTGTGACTTAATAGCTTCAGCCGAGTCGCGTAAGACACGATTTTGGCTCACGCGGCTACCGACATCAGATACCAAACGACCGTAACTTTCGTTAAAAGTCATTGTCGGTTCTGCTTCTTCACCACCCGAACGACGAACCAATTGCTGACGTTGTAAGTCGGCCATAGACTGCCCGTTGCTATTATCGTCAAAACCATTGGTGTTGTATTCAATAAAATACTCATCACCAACGGCGGGCTCACCATTAATATCGACTTCGTAATCCGGATCGGCTAAGCCAGCTTGACCCAAAATACCATTAAGGTCTGTGGTTCCGGCAATGGAATTTATAAGGTTACCGTCTTTATCAAATACATCCAGGTCATAAGCATTGCCGGTCTGTCCCGTCACCTCGATACGCGCAGGAGCAGTGCCTAGCAATGTATTGTTTGTCGTGTCGTAATAATCGTCAGGCGTATTAATAGCCGCTATTTCAATACCGGCCGCGCCTTGGTTATTCATACCATCTTTAACCCGAATAGGGTTTGCTAATGCAATATCTTCCGGGCGGCGAATGGCCAAACTGATTTCTGACGCAGCACTTTCCGCTGGTTTTGCTAAGAACTGGTCACCTGCATTTGCAGCACCAGTCAAATCGAGAGAGATACCCAGCTCAGTAATATCAACCGTCCCCGGTGAGGCCTGAGTAACCGTAATGGTATCGGCACCACTGACAATCGTACCATCACTATTTATCGGTACAATTTCGTATTCATCGGGGTTTCCGGTTTTGGTAATACGTAGATTTTCTGATGGAAACGACTTACTGTCTCCCTCTAAAACGCTCACATTAATTTCGCCGGTACCACCATTGTCAGAATAAGGAATGGCTTCTGACTCGGTTTTTGACAGGTCAAAAATCTTCCGACCCAGCTGGTTATCTAAGTCCATGCCTTTTTGGTTTTGTGTATTCATCGAGTCCGCAATACGTATTGCCAACTGCCCTAAACGCTTTTGCGTTGGCATTAACACTTCGTCCCGGTACTCGAGATAACCACCCACAGAACCACCAACTTCATCCGTTGGCACATAAAACTCACTTGTCTTACCGCCGCCATGCTCTTTTTGAAGCACCATTTCTAAACGCTCGGTATCAGGGTTACTTTTTACCGCTACCGCATTAAATCGACCGTCTTCTAAAACCAATGGCTGTCCGTTTTTTAAGTTGACCGCAACCGCGCCATTTTTCTGCTCAACCGTGCTGAACTGAACCAACTCCGCAAGCTGACGTAATTGTTCATCGCGTTTATTCAGTAAAGCGTTGATATCGCCGTTGTCACTGTTCTTCCCATTAGACGACTGAATTTTTGAGTTCAGTTCAGCAAGGTTTTCTGAAATTGAATTAATGCGATCGGTCGATAAGGTCAGACGGTCGTTAATAATACTTTTTTGTTGGTCGAGGTACTGGGAAAAGTCATTAAATTTGGTCACCATGGCGTCGGCTTCAGCCAATACCAGTTGGCGCGCAGTCACTGAACCAGGATCATTATTAGCATCTTGCAACGTGTTAAAGAAGCTCTCTACAGAAGAAGCAACGTTCGTCGTGCTATCGCCCAGCAAAGTATCGAGCTGCTCAGCTTGCTCCAGATTCGCTTCATAGTAACTGACTTTAGAAATGTCCGTTCGCAGCTGCCGGTTTGCGAACTGATCAATCATGCGTTCGACACGAACGCGCTCTAAACCTCCGAACTGACTTTCAAAGTACTCGGTACGCTCGCGAACATAACTCGGTGTGTTCGTATTATTAATATTCTGGCCGGTCACTTGCAGGCTTTGCTGGTGCGCCAATATGCCGTTTTTCCCGATATTTAATAAGTCAAAACTCATCGATGATTCTCCAGTTACTCTATGACCGTTATCGGCACCGAGCGAATATTATTTAGCCAACACGGCAATTTTTTGCCGCCTACTGCCTTGCTAAATCTCGTTATCTGCAAAAGCCGGATTGTTTAACACCGACTGAATCTTTTGTGCGTATTGCGGATCGGTCGCGTAACCGGCGTCCTGCAGTGCTTGCGTATACTGCTTCGGATCATCAGCGACTTTTAGTGCCTGCTGGTAACGCGGATGTTCTTTTATAAAGTTTACGTAGTCTTGCAAGCTCTGTTCCACATTGGCGTAGGAACGAAACGCTGCGCGCTCTTTGCGGGCGACTTCACCGTCAAACTCTAGGGTGCTGACATGAGACTTATCGCCGTCCCAGCGCGTATCCGCTTTAATGTTGAACAAGTTGTTACTGGAACCGCCGTGACGCCCTGGTACCAAACGCTTGCCCCAGCCGGTTTCCAGTGCCGCCTGCGCCATCAGAACATCCGGATTTAAACCGGCTTCTTTGGCGATTCTCTCGGCATGAGGCTTTAGCGCAGCAATAAAGCTTTGCGGAGAGTTAAAGGTGGCATCACCATCGCTCAGCTTGGCGGTATTCACTCGCTGATTCCCGTAATACAGGCCGGCATCAATGCCCCCCTGATCACTGACTTTCTGCGAGGCGCTGTTCATGTCCGCGCGGTTCTTCATGCGTGGGTCATCAAGGTTCGCGCCATTGCGGTTCATTGACGCAGGAACATAACTGTCGTCACCGCCTAACTGCTTTACCATCAACTCAGCCAAGCCCAGGGTTCCCTGGCTGGACAGTTCTGAAGTCAGCTGCTGGTCATACATATCGCGGTACATATTGGTGTAACGGTTATCCAACAAGTTGTCTTTTTCAAACACGGCGTTGGCCTTTCGCATACTGCCCATCACCATATTCAGAAATATGGCTTCAAACTGCTGCGCGGCTTCCATCAAGGCTTCTTTGTCATCGGGCTTGAACGCACGCTTCCGCAGCCCGTCCAGGCTGTGGGTGTCCATGGCGTGCTGCGCTTGCTTTAGATGAGAGTCTGAAACCGTCATAGTTTAAACCGCCGCTAGATTACAATGAGCTCGCCAGATAACGCACCGGCTTGTTTCAATGCTTCCAGGACAGCAATCATGTCGCTGGGAGCAGCCCCAATTTGATTCACTGCGCGAACCAAATCATTCAGCGTGGTTCCAGGCTCGAAAACAAACATACGGGCATCATCCTGATTGACGTCAATTATCGACTGGGGTGTAACAACAGTCTCTCCCTGACCAAAGGGGTTTGGCTGATCCACATTCACGTTCTCGGCAATGGTCACTTGCATGTTACCGTGTGCAACGGCTGCCGGGCGCAGTTCAACATTCTGACCAACCACAATAGTTCCGGTACGCGAGTTAACAATAATTTTCGCGGCCGCCGAGGCTTGTTGTACTTCCAGGTTTTCCAGTGTCGACATATAGCTAACCCGCTGATTCATATCTCGAGGCGCTCTTACCCGAACAGAAGTTGCGTCTACCGCCTGTGCTGTGCCTTCACCAACTAAGCCATTAATGGTTTCTGCCATACGCTTGGCTGTCGTAAAGTCTGACTGGTGCAGGTTAAAGGTAAAGTAATCGGAAGAGCCAAAACCGGACAGAACCTCACGCTCAACGACGCCACCATTCGGAATTCGACCGACCGTCGGCGTGTTAATAACAATACGGGAACCATCATTACCTTCGGCGCCTAAGCCGCCCACAATTAGGCTGCCCTGCGCAACCGCATAAACTTCACCATTGGCACCTTTCAAAAAAGTTTGTAACAAAGTACCGCCGGTCAAACTGTCTGCGCTACCTACAGAAGACACGGTGACATCAATTTTTTGACCGGGTTTTGCGAAGGCAGGCAGATCCGCATGTACAGCAACGGCCGCCACATTATCAATTTTGGGTCGTTCATTAGCTGGAATATTAATGCCGAAATTACCCAGCATGGTGCGGAATGTCTGATCGGTAAACGGCGTCTGTTCACCCGTTCCCGGTAAACCGACTACCAGACCATAACCAATAAGTTGGTTGTCACGAATGCCCTGAACCGACGCAATATCTTTTATGCGTGAAGCCTGTACCGGAGCAACCAACATTGACATCAGGCTGACCAAAAGTGCAATGAATTTAACCGTTCTCATGCCTTACTCCTTAGAATGGCCATACTGGGCTGTTGAAGAACCGAGTTAACCAACCCTGCTCCTGAACTTGCGCCAGACTGCCTGTACCCGAGTACTCTATGCGCGCATTCGCCACGCGAGTGGATGGGATCTGGTTAGCGGCTGTAATATCCTGAGGCCGGATCATACCGGTTAAACGAATGTACTCGTCGCCGGTATTAATTCGCATCCACTTTTCACCCCGAACAATTAAATTACCGTTTGGCAGTACTTTGATAACCGTAACGGTAATCTCACCGTTAAGCTGATTACTCTGATCAGAGCTTCCGTCACCGCTGAAGTTTCTGGTGCCATTTACGCCAGCCGATAAAGGATTACCGCCAACGGTAATATCACGCCCAAACATCGTTGGTGCGCCGAGTTCTGCCGAACTCTCTTTTGAGGTTTCAGTGGTTGCCGTTTTGCTGGCCGTTGTCTGTTCCTGTAGCGTCACAGTAATAATGTCGCCTAACCGCCGCGCTTTAATATCGGAATACAGGTTGTCTGCGTAAGCGTCCTGAAATAGAGAGCCTGTTGGTACAACGGGCTGGGCACGCTCTTCCGGTAATACGGGTGCGTAATATGGGTCATTTGGCATCGGTTTATGTGGCGTTTGCGCACACCCCGCCATGACCAACGCTGTTAAAGTAAAAAGTAAAAAACGCATAGACTCACCCGCTATTTATTCAATTAAAGCTGCTGATTCACATAGCTCAACATCTGGTCTACAGAAGAAATCACTTTTGAATTCATCTCGTAACCCCGTTGACTTTCAATCAGATTCACCAGCTCTTCAGTTACATTCACATTTGAGGTTTCCAGCGCGCCCTGAATGGTATTCCCCATTCCGTCAACACCGGGAACGGCTTCTAAAGGCGCACCACTTACGGCTGTCTCTTTATATAAATTCTGACCCATAGGTTGTAAGCCAGCCGGGTTAATAAAGTTAACCAGGTTAAGCTGCCCGACAACAACATTGTCCGGGTTGCCCGGTTGAGTAACCGTTACTTCACCTTCTTGCGAAATACTGACCGACATCGCGTCTTCAGGAATCTGGATAGCCGGCTCTATGGTGTAGCCGTTACCCGAAGTCACCATTTCACCTTCTTCATTTAAAGAAAACTGACCGTTACGGGTGTAAGAAATGTTTCCATCCGGCATCAACACCTGAAAGAAACCTTTACCGTCAATCATCACATCCAGTGAGTTGTCCGTTGTCTGAACATTACCCTGGGTATGCGCCTTTTGCGTCGCAACCACTTTGGTACCGGCGCCAAGCATCAAACCATTAGGTAGCTCAGTGTCCTGTGCGGACTGACCGCCTGGCTGATTAATGTTTTGGTACAGCAAATCTTCGAACACCGCCCGGCTTTTCTTAAAGCCAATCGTGCTGGAGTTTGCCAGGTTGTTGGAAATGACTGAAATATCGCGTTGCTGCGCATCCAGTCCGGTTTTACTTATCCATAATGCTGGGTTCATAGTGTTTCTCCTCGGGCTACGATTAGCTCATTCTCATCAGCGATTCAGAGCGCTGTGCGTTCTCATCGGCCGTCTTCATTAATTTGACGTTCATTTCATACTGGCGCTGCAGTGCAATCATATGTGTCATTTCTTCGACACTATTGACATTGCTCCCTTCAAGAGCGCCAATTTCCAGTTTCACGTTGGCATCAGCAAAAGCTTGTTGCCCGTCTTTTAGCTTAAACAGACCATCATTACCTTTTTCTATGTTGCCGTTTGGTGGGTTCACCAGCTTAATCCGGTCAACCACCTCCATAGCATCCGCCGGAGCGCCCATAGGGCGTATGGATACATTGCCATTGGAACCGATAACCAGATTATCAATTGGCATGGGCACAAAAATGGGGCCGTTGTCGCCTAACACCGTTTGCCCATTGGAGTTTTTCAACATGCCATCGGTGCCAACTTCCAGACTGCCATTTCGGGTATAACGCTCATTGCCGTTACCGTCGTCGACCGCAATCCAGCCCTGGTCTTTAATCGCAACATCCATGTTACGTCCGGTCGCCTGTATTGCCCCACTGGCAAAGTTTTGCCCCGGGCTTTCTGTCATCGAAAAGACCCGTGTTGGCAAACCTTCGCCAAAAGCCTGCATAGCTCGAGCTTGTTGTAAGTCGGCTTTGAAGCCTGTGGTATTGGCGTTAGCTAAGTTATTGGCGCGTACGGCAACGGAGTTCATATTCTCCTTTGCGCCGCTCATCGCTACCCATAGCATCTTGTCCATAGCTGACCTCCAGCCAAAATTTTGTCATATGCGTTTGATAATGCAGATTTCATGCCAGAAACAAAAAAAGACGCCCGAAGGCGTCTTTTGTTTTATATTTTATTGCTAATTCAATTATCGAATCTGTAAAATAGTCTGGTTAATGGTGTTATTCACTTCCAGCGAGCGCGAGTTCGCCTGGAAGTTACGTTGTGCGGTAATTAAGTCCACCAGCTCTTTCGTCAGGTTAACGTTGGAGTTTTCTAACGCTGATGACTCAATACCACCAAAAGTCCCGGTATTTGCTTCACCAGAAAGCGGCTCGCCAGAGTCAATACTTTCACGCCACTTGGTACCGCCAATTTGCGTTAAGCCCTGCTCATTGGCAAAGCGAACAATAGCAACCTGGCCTAAGTATTGAACATCACCATTTGAGTAGGTTGCCGCAATAAGACCTGACTTGTCGATATCAACGTTAGTCAGACGGCCTACGGTGCTACCGTCCTGATCCAAAGAAGTTACTTCAAAATCTGACGCAAACTGAGTCGGCGTTGTGGTTCCTGTTAAATCCTGAAAGTTAAACTGGATAGTTTGCGCATCAGCACCATTATTCAGGTACGGGTCGCCATCAACGTTGTTGCCTGACAAGTCGATTGAGCCTGGGTCAAAAGTATTCTGGCCTGCCGCGACATCCGGATCACCACTGCCTAAAAACTCTACTCGTAAACCGGCATAACCATTGACCGACGCATCCGGCGAGGCTGTTGCTGTGCCTGTAGGAGTCATGTCAATTTCGTCACCATCAAAAGTCGCGTAGACATCCCACTGGTTATTATCGCGCTTCACATAATAAGTAGACAACGTATGCGATTCACCTAATGAATCATAAACGGTAGCCGATGTAGAACTTTGGTAAGTACTTGGTGTTTCCGGATCAAACGGATTCGCTGCGCCATCAATTGGCGAACGACGCGCATCGACGTTAAATGCGGTAAATACATTATCAGTGCTTTGCGGCGCACCGGCGACATCAGGAATACGAATTGGCTGAGTGGTTGCCAAAGCAACTGAGGAGTTAGTGCCGCTATTACGGTCAACCTGATACCCTTGCAAATAGTTACCCTGGTTATCCACAATAAACTTATCGTCGTTCAGTTTGAACGCTCCTGAGCGCGTGTAAGTCATATCGCGAGAGCCTAAACCGTCTGTAGTGGCAAAGAAGCCGTTGCCTGAAATCGCCATATCCAGCGAGTTTTCCGTGAACTCTAATGTGCCCTGACTAAACTGCTGAGCCACTGATGACGTCAAAACACCGTCACCCACTTTCGTATTACCGGCGTTGAAAATACTGGTCGCATAAACGTCAGCGAATTCCGCACGCGACTGTTTAAAGCCGGACGTTTTTACGTTTGAAATATTATTAGCGGTTACATCTAGATCTTTCTGAGATGCGTTGATACCGCTGAGTGCAATTTTAAATGACATAGGTCACCTCACCTGTTAACTAATTTCAGAGACATCGGAAAGCGTGATGCCACCTAATCCTTTAAGATTCAGAACAACGCCACGTTCACCGCCAGTACTGACGCTCTGAACACGCGCATGCATTTGTAATGGAAGCTCTTCGGTTTGTCCGCCAACGGTCGCATTCACTGAGAATGTATAATTACCGGCCGGCGCTTGTTCGCCCGTTGTCGTGGTTCCATCCCATTCAAACTCCTTGGTTCCCTGGGGCATATCACCAATGTCGATGGTTTTCACCGTGGCACCGGTTGAATCTTTAATACTGATTTTTACGTTTTGTGCCGTTTGCGGCGTGGCTATCATGCCGGAAACCCCCACACCGGCTTCCAGGTTTGCCTTATCGGTCGGCACCAATACCTTGCGACCCACCATCGTCGAGGCTTGTAACGCCTGATTCGAGGTCATGTCAGTGGCAAACTGATCAAAACGCTCCGATAGCCCAGTGATGCCTTCTGCCATCGTAAAACTGGTCATTTGAGCGATCATCTGATCATTCTCAACTGGCTTAGACGGGTCCTGCATATTCAGCTGTTCAGTGAGCAGTCTGAAAAAGTCTTCTTGCTGCAGCTTTCCCTGCTCGTCTGGATCTGCATATCTGGCATCGTCTTCTTTTTTCCACTTCATGCCGTCGATGTAGGAATTATTGCTTACGCCTTCCATTTGTTATCTCCTGCTTTACCCTTGACCTAAGCGCAACAAACGCTGTGTCATTGTTTTGGCAGTGTCCGCTACCTGCACGTTTGTCTGATAGGAACGCGAAGCCGAAATCATGTTGGCCATTTCTTCCATAGTGTTAACGTTCGGCTTATAGATGTAGCCATTTTCGTCAGCCATAGGATGATTTGGAGCATATTCAATTTGTAGTGGGTCCTGGCTTTCAACGATTCCCAAAACCTTAACGCCGGCGGCCTGTCCTGCCTGAGTCTGATTAGTCAGACTGTTACCTTTATAATCCCCTCTGGCATCCGCTAAAGCCGTTGCGAAAACCGGGTTTCTCGCTCGGTAGGTTTCATCAATACTGCTACTTACCGAGTTGGCATTGGCCAGGTTACTTGCCGTTGTGTTCAGTCTTACTGACTGCGCACTCATGGCAGAACCGGTCACATTAAAAATATTAAACAGACTCATGACTTATTATCTCCCTTGTCCGCCCAAGGCTTTCTTCACGCCACTAATACGGCCGTCGAGAAAGTTCATGGTCATTTCATATTCCAGTGCATTTTGTGCATACAAGTTTTGTTCCAACTGCACATCAACGGTATTACCGTCACCGGTATCCGGCTGTGATGGAACTCGGAACTTTTCTGTACCCTGAGGTTTTATCTCAACGCTGAAGTGTTTTTCGTGGGTGCGTGCCATTTTATGGTTTTCCATACCACGCTGCGCTTGTTGCAACGCTTGCTGGAAGTCCAGACCTTTCGCTTTGTAGCCCGGGGTGTCGGCATTGGCGATATTATTGGCAATAAGCTCCGCTCGCTGAGTACGTATACCCAGCGTGTGTTGCTGTATTCCCATCAGTTTATCCATGGAAAGTGCCATATTTTTGTCTCCACAGTGTTCGATGGTGAAGACAATGCAGGAAGCGTGCCAGTTTAATTACGAGAGGTTTCTAACAGGTACTCTCTGCGGAAGGTTATTTTCTTCTGTAAATAATGCCGGGCTGGCAGCGGATCATTTCAAAATCGTCGGTGAGTCCGGAAATAGACTCTGAGGCACCCAGGAAAAGATAGCCACCGGGGTTTAGTGATTGCCGGAATTGGGCAATAATTTTCCGCTTTACTTCCGGGGCAAAGTAAATAAGGACATTGCGGCAAAAAATTACGTCAAATTTACCCAACAAAGAATAGCTGTCCAATAAGTTCAGATGGCGAAAGTGAATGAATTGCTTAAGTTCATCTTTTATTTTCATAGAACCAGGCTTACTTGCGGCGTCGGTGAAAAACTTTTTACGTCGCTCTGCTGACAAGCCGCGGGCCAAAGCAAGGCTGTCATATTCTCCGATGCCACACTGCTCCAGAACCTTATTCGAAATATCCGTAGCCGTTACCTTTATTCCGGCACGCAATGCGCCGGGACTTTTTGCTTTATATTCTAAATACGTCATCGCAATAGAATACGGCTCTTGTCCTGATGAACAGGCAGCCGACCATATTTTTAAAGGTCCGGAATGATTTTTATATTCGGGGAAGATTCGATTACTCAAAATTTCGAACGGATAAGTGTCACGGAACCACAAAGTCTCGTTGGTGGTCATTGCGTCAATTACCGCAGCACGTAAAGCGCGTTCACTAATTTTCATTGAACGTTTTACCAGCTCAGCTAAAGAGTCGACATTAAAACGCCCCATCAAAGGACCTAAACGACTCTTCACCAGGTAGAGTTTGCTCTCACCCAGCACAATTCCGCACTGATGCTCCAGAAACTGACGAAATTCCTGATATTCCGATAAACTTAATTCGCGATTCAACACGTTATATAAACTGCTTCCATTTCGGTTCTTGTTTCGTAGCCGGGTCGGCTCCGTAGCCTGACGTTTACGTCAGGGCCGATATCTCACCTGACGTAAACGTCATATATGGTCCCCTCCCGTTTTGCAACGGCAACTCGTGGTAAATGTCGGGGCGCTCGCATATATACGGCCTGTTTATGGTGCGCTTTGCGCACCTGGCCTGGATGAACTCCGCACGGCATCTGGCTTATCAGGCTAACGTACTTATATGTACAGACGTTATCCAGTCTCAGTTGCCGTCGGTTTACCCTTTTTTACCATCCTGTTGACGTTTGCAACTCCCGGAAGGAATGAGCCTTCGCTTTGCTCTTTTACTGAACGCTGTTGCTTTTAAGCAGCAGTCATTCGGTAATCTTCTTTATTCTTTAACATCGCCCAGATTATCCGGGCGTGTTTGTTGGCCAGTGCCACTGCCGCAACGTTGTTGCCCCGGCGTTTAGCGACATCCTGTGCCCAGAGGCTCAGCCTGTCCTGACGTTTCTGCGCGACTCGCAGCGCTGAGCGGGCACCGTGCACCAGCAGTGTCCTCAGCTTGGTATTGCCTTTTTTGGTAATACCACCTAAACGGTCTTTGCCGCCGCTGCTGTTTTGCCGTGGTACCAGCCCCAGATATTCCGACAGGTTACGGCCCCGCTTAAATTCATTCACATCGCCTATCAGAGCCAACAACGATGTTGCTGTTATCGGGCCGATGCCCGGTATCGTCATCAGCCTGCGGCTGTCTTCGTTGTTATCAGCCTGTGCCGCTAAGCGCTTATCCAGTGCTTTAACCTCTTCGTCCACCGTGCGAAGCATTTGATACAGGCGGTTTATTAAGTCCCGGGACTGAAGCGTCAGCGCATTGCTGTCGTCTTCCAGTATCTCCGGCACTCTCTGCAGTATGGTACTCACCCGCTTGGGTAAAATAATGCCGTACTCAGCCAACTGACCTCTTAGTCGGTTCGAGAACTGCGTTCTCGTCTGCACGAAGCCTTCTCGCTGGTTGACCATCAGCGCTAAATCCTGCTGCTCAATGCTTTTCAGCCTTACCGTCTGACGGTTAGGCCGTGATGCTGCCTCGGCTATCGCCCGGGCGTCATTTGCATCGTTCTTCTCACCCTGCAAATACGCTTTGACGAAGCGTGGTGGCAGAGCCACCGTTTTATAACCCAGTTTTTCACATTCGCGGCGCCAGTAATGACTCATGCCGCAGGACTCAACCGCTACTTCACAGTCATCCGTACGGCTCAGCGTCGCCAGCTTCGCTAACACCTTGTTGCTGCGCAGCTTTTTATTAAACACTTCCTGCTCATTTTCATCCAGCGCCAAAACCTGAATAAAATCCTTTGCCAAATCCAGGGCAATTCTGTTTACAATAGCCATTGGTCCTCTCCACTCTGTTCCTATAGAAGCTTGAACCTCTATATTGGCACATTGCGATGCCGTAAGAGGGAGGGGACCATCTCATCAGGCTACA
>NZ_FPBE01000011.1 GCF_900116625.1 Idiomarina abyssalis | reverse complement strand
GACATCGACAAGCCGTTCATCATGCCAATCGAAGACGTATTCTCGATTTCAGGTCGTGGTACGGTAGTAACCGGTCGTGTAGAGCGCGGTATCGTGCGTACAGGCGACGAGTGTGAAATCGTTGGTATGAAAGACACCACGAAGACGACTGTTACTGGTGTTGAAATGTTCCGTAAGCTGCTTGACGAAGGTCGTGCAGGTGAGAACATCGGCGCCTTGTTGCGTGGTACGAAGCGTGACGAAGTAGAGCGTGGTCAGGTATTGGCGAAGCCAGGTACTATCACTCCGCATACTAAGTTCGAAGCAGAAGTTTACGTACTGAGCAAAGACGAAGGTGGCCGTCATACGCCATTCTTTAAAGGCTACCGTCCACAGTTCTACTTCCGTACAACGGACGTCACTGGTGCTGTAGAATTGCCAGAAGGCGTAGAAATGGTTATGCCTGGTGATAACCTGAAGTTTGTTGTGGAGCTGATTGCTCCAATCGCAATGGACGAAGGTCTGCGTTTCGCTATCCGTGAGGGTGGCCGTACCGTAGGTGCAGGCGTTGTATCAAAAATCATGGACTAATGCTGTCCTGTTGATTTTAAGAGCCCGGCTTCGGCCGGGCTTTTTTATGCCTGTAAAAGCCGACATGCGCGTCGGCTGGGCTTGCGTCAAAAACCATAATAGGTATAATACCGCGTCCAATCCTGCACCAATTGTAGGGTAGGCAAATTTAGGGGCGTAGTTCCAATTGGTAGAACAGCGGTCTCCAAAACCGACGGTTGGGGGTTCGAATCCCTCCGCCCCTGCCAGATTTTATTGATTCAAAGCGAAGACCGGTCGCAACTAGGATTAAAGAATGAGCGCAAATAACGAGACGCAGAGCAGTTCGTTGAACAGTTTGAAATGGATAATCGCAATCGCCCTTTTAGTTGTTGCTATTGGCGGTAATCACTATTACACAGAAGAAGTGTCGGTTTTATATCGCGCTATTGCTGTGGTTGTTTTAGTGGCCTTAGCAGGTTTCTTTGCGAGCACGACGACGAAAGGAAGAACCTTCCTGTCGTTTGCTAAAGAAAGCCGCACCGAAGTAAGAAAGGTTGTTTGGCCATCGCGTCAGGAAGCAACTCAGACCACGCTTATAGTTATTGTTGCCACTGTTATTGTTGCACTTATTCTTTGGGGCCTTGATGGGATCCTGGTTCGTGTGGTTGGCTTCTTAACCGGATTGGAGATTTAACCATGAGCGATAAGAAACGTTGGTACGTCGTACAAGCTTTTTCCGGTTATGAGGCACGTGTTGCCGAGTCTCTGAAAGAACATATCAAAATGCATGGTATGGAAGACAAGTTCGGCGAAATTCTTGTACCGAAAGAAGAAGTGGTTGAAATGCGCGGTGGCGTTCGTCGCAAAAGCGAGCGTAAATTCTTCCCAGGTTACGTTTTGGTCGAAATGGACATGGACGAAGATGCATGGCACTTAATTAAAAGCGTGCCCCGCGTACTTGGTTTTATCGGTGGCAGCAGTGACCGCCCAACCCCTATCTCCAAGAAAGAAGCTGACGCTATTCTGGATCGCTTACAAGATTCTGCAGACAAGCCTAAGCCTAAGACCTTGTTTGAGCCAGGCGAAGTGGTTCGCGTAAATGACGGACCTTTTGCTGACTTTAACGGTACGGTTGAAGAGGTTGATTACGAGAAAAGCCGTGTAACGGTTTCTGTTTCAATCTTTGGCCGCGCAACGCCAGTTGAGCTTGAGTTTGGTCAGATAGAAAAAGCTTGATCAAAAAAGCAGCAAGACAATGATTGATCTATGGCGCGAAGTCACTTATAATTCGCGTCCTTTTTTAACGGGAAGCCGTTAGAGTAACTTTCCTCTGAAAAGTTACGAGGCGTTAAACCCACAACAGAGGTAATTATCATGGCGAAGAAAGTATCGGCCATTATCAAATTACAGGTAGCTGCTGGTTCAGCTAACCCGTCACCGCCAGTTGGTCCTGCATTGGGTCAGCACGGTGTGAACATCATGGAATTCTGTAAAGCGTTCAACGCGCAAACCGATAGCCTTGAAAAAGGTGCGCCGGTTCCTGTTGAAATCACAGTCTTCGAAGACCGTTCATTCACATTTATTACTAAAACACCTCCTGCGTCTTTCTTATTGAAGAAAGCGGCTGGTATCAAAAGTGGTTCAGGCGAGCCAAACACCAAGAAAGTTGGTACGGTAACTCGCGCGCAATTAGAAGAAATTGCTAAGACTAAAGAACCTGACTTGACTGCTGCCGACATGGACGCAGCTGTACGCACTATCGCCGGCTCTGCTCGTGCGATGGGCTTGAACGTGGAGGGCTAATCAATGGCTAAATTAACAAAACGCGCTCGTATGATCGCAGAGAAAGTTGAAGCCCGTGATTACGATGTGAATGAAGCTATCACTCTGTTAAAAGAGTTAGCAACAGCAAAATTCACTGAAAGTGTTGATGTCGCAGTAAACTTAGGCATCGATGCTCGTAAATCTGACCAAAACGTTCGTGGTGCTACTGTACTGCCAAACGGTACTGGTCGTGACGTTCGCGTCGCTGTATTCACTTCAGGTGACAATGCAGAGAAAGCGAAAGAAGCCGGTGCTGACATCGTTGGTATGGAAGACCTGGCAGAGCAAGTTAAGAAAGGCGAGATGAACTTCGACGTAGTCGTGGCTTCGCCTGACGCAATGCGTGTAGTCGGTCAACTAGGTCAAATCTTAGGTCCACGCGGCCTGATGCCTAACCCGAAAACAGGTACTGTAACACCTGACGTAGCAACAGCGGTTAAAAACGCTAAAGCAGGTCAGGTTCGCTATCGCAACGACAAAAACGGTATTGTTCACGCAACAATCGGCCGTGTAGATTTCGATAACGACAAATTGAAAGAAAACCTTGAAGCCTTGTTGGCCGCTCTTAAGAAAGCGAAGCCTTCATCGGCTAAAGGTGTTTACTTAAAACGCATCAGCTTGTCTACAACGATGGGCGCTGGTGTAAGCATTGACCAGGCAACTGTAGCAGCGGTTTAATTCGCTCAGTTCGGTTAATGTAATGGTTTATGGGTTGGAGCTGCCGCGGCGTTGCTAAGTCGCAACAAAGCAAGGCTCCCGTCCAAGACCGTAGGTGTACCGCGAGTATCCCGGAATATTGGGTAGTGGCACTTAATTTCCTACGCAGATGGTGATATCCGACTCAGGCTCTCTGGGTAGAGAATCACCGTGACAACGCGGTGGGTTTATCCCACCTAATTGTAACGAGGGACTTCGGTCCCAAATTGAAAACGAGGTGATATCAGTGGCAATTGGTTTAGCCGGAAAGAAAGCCATCGTTAAGGAAGTTAACGAAGTTGCTTCAAATGCGCTAGCCGTCACCGTTGCTGAATATCGAGGCATCGAAGTAGCCGATATGACTGCGCTGCGCAAGAAAGCTCGTGAGCAGGGTATTTTCGTTAAAGTTGTACGAAATACACTAGCAAAACGCGCTTTTGAAGGCACACAGTTTGAAGACATGGGCGATGCACTTAAAGGACCTCTTGTTTATGGGTTTTCAATGGACGCACCGGGCACATCAGCTCGTTTGTTCAAAGACTTCTCAAAAGAAAACAAGAACTTGCAAGTGACAGCTCTGTCAATCGGTAATGGCATCATGGGTCCAGAAAAACTGGATGCAGTTGCTTCACTTCCGACTCGTGACGAAGCATTGGCTAAATTGCTCGCCACCTTCAAAGAACCTGTTAGCAAATTCGTTAAAACTGTTAACGAAGTACCTAGCAAGTTCGTTAGAACGTTGGCTGCAATTAAAGACGCTAAATAATACGTTGGTTTTTTTAACCATTTTTTGTAATTATCAACCCAGGAGTTTAGAGTAATGGCTCTGACTAAAGACGACATCTTAAACGCGATCGCTGAAATGCCAGTAATGGAACTGGTTGAATTGATCGAAGCAGCTGAAGAAAAATTCGGCGTTGACGCATCTGCAGCAGTAGCAGTAGCTGCTCCAGCAGCAGGCGGCGAAGCAGCAGCTGAAGAGAAAACTGAATTTGACGTAATGCTGAAAGCAGCTGGCGCTAACAAAGTTGCCGCTATCAAAGCTGTTCGCGGCGCAACTGGCCTTGGCTTGAAAGAAGCTAAAGCTATGGTTGAGTCTGCACCAGTAGCAGTCAAAGAAGGTGTAAGCAAAGACGAAGCTGAAGAGCTGAAAAAGCAGCTTGAAGAAGCTGGTGCGGAAGTTGAAGTTAAGTAATTTCACTTTTGTACGACATATGGCCTTTTAGGCCTTGGGCTGGTGGTTAATTAACCACCAGCCTTTTTGCGCTGTATCGCTTGTATCATTTTGCCCGACGTTGGATACAGATAAGCGAAAAAAGATAACAACGGGATCGACAGATAAAAGATTAATCTGTTTTTAACCATCGAACCACTCGTTGGTTAGGGTCATCAATCAGCTAGCTGAGGAACCCCATGGCGTACTCCTACTCTGAAAAAAAACGTATTCGTAAGGATTTCGGTAAACGACCTCAGGTCTTAGAAGTTCCTTATTTGCTGTCTATGCAGCTTGATTCATTTAAGAAATTTATTGAAGTCGATCCAGAAGCCAATAATGGTCTGGAAGCGGCTTTTCGTTCGGTTTTTCCTATTGCCAGTTATTCTGGTAATGCGGAACTGCAGTACGTCAGTTATCACATGGGTGAGCCGGCGTTTGACGTTGAAGAATGTCAAATCCGTGGCATTACCTACTCAGCACCATTGCGTGTGAAACTGCGTCTGGTGCTGTTTGATAAAGAAGCAGCTGCCGGTACAGTTAAAGACATTAAAGAACAAGAAGTGTACATGGGCGAAATTCCGTTAATGACAGAAAACGGAACTTTCGTTATCAATGGCACAGAGCGAGTTATCGTTTCTCAGCTCCACCGTTCACCTGGTGTGTTCTTTGATCACGATAAAGGTAAATCTCACTCGTCAGGTAAAGTCCTGTATAACGCGCGTGTTATTCCTTACCGTGGCTCTTGGTTGGATTTTGAATTTGATCCTAAAGACAACGTTTTTGTACGTATCGACCGTCGTCGTAAATTACCGGCGTCTATTATTCTTCGTGCATTGGAATACAGCACTGAAGAAATCCTCGATATGTTCTTCGACACTACTTACTTCGAGATCCTTAAAACTAAGGTGAAGATGCAGTTAGTGCCTGAGCGTCTGCGTGGCGAAACCGCCAAGTTTGACATTAAAGGCGCTGAAGGCGAAGTTTTGGTCGAAAAAGGCCGTCGTATCACCGCACGCCATATTCGCCAGCTTGAACAGCTGGGTATTAAAGAAATGGAAGTGCCGGCTGAATACATGGTTGGAAAAGTATTAGCGAAAGACTATGCCGACAAGAAAACCGGCGAAGTTGTTGGCCATGCTAACGATGTGCTGACTCTTGAGCTTATCGCTGAGCTTAGCGAAGCTGGTATTAAGAAAATTGAAACGCTGTTCGTCAATGATTTGGACCATGGTCCATACATGAGCGAAACCTTGCGTGTAGATTCAAGTAACAATCGCTTAGAAGCCTTAGTTGAAATCTACCGCATGATGCGCCCGGGCGAGCCACCAACGCGTGAAGCTGCAGAAACTCTGTTTGATAACTTGTTCTTCAGTGAAGAACGCTACGATTTATCAACAGTCGGTCGCATGAAGTTTAATCGTCGTTTAGGTCGTGATGACTTAAGTGGTGATAATACGTTATCCAGAGAAGACATCGTTGATGTCATGAAAAAGCTCATCGAAATCCGTAACGGTTTAGATGAAGTTGATGATATTGACCACCTGGGTAACCGCCGTATCCGTTCAGTCGGTGAAATGGCAGAAAACCAATTCCGTGTTGGTTTGGTACGTGTAGAACGTGCAGTAAAAGAACGCTTGTCGCTGGGTGATTTAGATAACACCATGCCACAGGATCTTATCAACGCGAAGCCAATTAGTGCCGCGGTTAAAGAGTTCTTTGGCTCAAGCCAGCTGTCGCAATTCATGGACCAAAACAACCCATTGTCAGAAGTGACGCACAAACGTCGTATCTCTGCGTTAGGTCCGGGTGGTTTGACTCGTGAACGTGCAGGCTTCGAAGTTCGTGACGTACACCCAACGCACTATGGTCGTTTGTGCCCAATCGAAACGCCGGAAGGACCGAACATCGGTCTGATTAACTCGCTGTCTACGTTCTCGCGTACCAACGAATATGGCTTTTTAGAAACGCCTTATCGTCGTATAGAGAATGGTGTTGTAACAGACGATGTTAATTACTTGTCGGCTATTGAAGAAGGCAACTATGTTATCGCTCAGGCGAACGTAGGGCTGAACGACAAAGGCGAATTGACAGAAGATTTAGTGCCATGCCGTCATAAAAACGAATTTACGCTGATGAGTAAAGAGCAAGTCCAGTACATGGATGTTGCCCCACAGCAGATCGTTTCTATTGCAGCAAGCATGATTCCGTTCCTGGAACACGATGATGCTAACCGAGCCTTGATGGGCTCGAACATGCAACGTCAGGCTGTACCGACTTTACGCGCAGATAAGCCGTTAGTTGGTACTGGTATCGAACGCACAATCGCAGTTGACTCCGGTGTTACCGTTGTTGCTAAGCGTGGCGGTGTGGTCGACTACGTAGATGCCAGTCGTATCGTTGTTAAGGTTAACGAAGAAGAGATGGTTCCGGGTGAAGCGGGCATCGACATTTATAACCTGACCAAATACACGCGTTCTAACCAGAACACTTGTATTAACCAGAAACCGACTGTGAATCCAGGCGAACCTGTGACTCGCGGTGACGTTTTAGCTGACGGTCCGTCAACTGACTTAGGTGAACTCGCACTGGGTCAGAACATGCGCGTGGCCTTCATGCCTTGGAATGGTTATAACTTCGAGGATTCGATTCTGATTTCTGAGCGCGTAGCGCAAGAAGATCGGATGACAACCATCCATATTCAAGAATTAAACTGTGTTGCTCGTGATACCAAATTGGGTGCTGAGGAAATTACCTCTGATATACCAAACGTTGGTGAATCTGCATTAGGCAAGCTGGATGAGTCCGGTGTTGTTTATGTCGGTGCAGAAGTTAACGGCGGCGACATTCTGGTTGGTAAAGTAACGCCTAAAGGTGAAACTCAGTTAACGCCTGAAGAGAAGCTTTTGAGAGCAATCTTCGGTGAGAAAGCGTCTGATGTTAAAGACAGCTCACTGCGTGTTCCAAATGGTGTTAACGGTACTGTTATTGACGTGCAAGTATTCACTCGTGACGGCGTAGAAAAAGACAAGCGTGCGGTAGCGATTGAAGAAATGCAGCTGGCTAAGGTTAAGAAAGACCTGACAGAAGAATTTAAGATTCTTGAAGAAGGTATTTACAACCGTGCTCGTAACCTGTTGCTAAGTAATGGCTTTGATGAAGCCAAGCTGGCAAGTGTGGATCGTGCAAGCTGGTTAACTCAAGACTTAGGTAACGAAGACGCTCAGGCTCAACTTGAGCAAATTGCTGAGCAGTATCAGCAAATTCGCGATGACTTCGACACTAAGTTTGAGACTAAACGTCGCAAGATCACTCAAGGCGATGATTTAGCGCCGGGTGTTCTGAAAATCGTTAAAGTTTACTTAGCAGTCCGTCGTAGCATTCAGCCTGGTGATAAGCTGGCTGGCCGTCACGGTAACAAAGGTGTTATCTCAACTATCATCCCTGTGGAAGACATGCCGCACGATGATGAAGGTAACCCAGTAGATATCGTATTGAACCCGTTGGGTGTACCTTCGCGGATGAACATCGGTCAGATTCTGGAAACGCACTTAGGTATGGCTGCGCGCGGTATCGGTAGCAAGATTGATAAGATGCTGAAACAGCAGCGTGCTATCAAAGAATTGCGTGATTTCTTACAGCAAGTGTATGACTTAGGCGAATGTCGCCAGAAAGTCGACATTAGTGAGTTTTCTGATGATGAAGTCATGCGTTTAGCCGGTAACTTGAAAGCGGGTCTGCCTACTGCTACACCAGTATTTGATGGTGCAGTGGAAGAAGAAATTAAAGCGTTGTTGAAGCTGGCAGACTTACCTGAATCAGGTCAGATTCCGTTATTTGACGGTCGTACTGGTGATAAATTTGAACGTGACGTAACTGTTGGTTACATGTACATGCTCAAATTGAACCACTTGGTTGACGATAAGATGCACGCACGTTCAACTGGCTCGTACAGCTTGGTTACTCAACAACCACTGGGTGGTAAAGCTCAGTTTGGTGGTCAGCGCTTCGGTGAGATGGAAGTGTGGGCACTGGAAGCATATGGTGCGGCTTATACCTTGCAAGAAATGTTGACAGTTAAGTCGGACGACGTGAACGGTCGTACGAAGATGTACAAAAACATTGTCGACAACAACTTGCAGATGGAAGCGGGCATGCCGGAATCCTTCAACGTATTGTTGAAAGAAATCCGCTCGCTGGGCATCAATATCGAGCTAGAACAGAACTAAGACGCTGTTGCTGGAATAAATTGGGGGAGTGCTTGCGCTCCCCGTAGGTTGAACTCCGACAGGAGATAAATCGTGAAAGACTTGCTGAAGCTTTTAAAGCCGACGAATCAGGCAGAAGAGTTTGATGGTATTCGCATCGCTCTTTCGTCTCCAGATATGATCCGTAGTTGGTCATATGGTGAGGTGAAAAAACCTGAGACTATTAATTACCGTACCTTCAAACCTGAACGTGATGGTTTGTTCTGTGCTCGTATTTTTGGTCCGGTAAAAGACTATGAGTGCTTGTGTGGTAAATACAAGCGCCTGAAACACCGTGGTGTTATTTGTGAAAAGTGTGGCGTAGAAGTCACCTTGACTAAAGTACGCCGTGAGCGCATGGGTCACATTGAGCTGGCGAGCCCAGTTGCCCATATCTGGTTCCTTAAATCATTACCTTCGCGTATTGGTTTAATGCTGGATATGACGCTGCGTGACATCGAGCGTGTACTTTACTTTGAATCTTACGTTGTAACTGAAGGTGGCTTAACGTCTCTGGAGCAGGGTCAAATTCTGACAGAAGACGAATACTTAGACGCACTTGAAGAACACGGTGATGAATTTGACGCCAAAATGGGTGCAGAAGCTGTTCTGGATCTATTACGTGCTGTGGATATCGACGGCGATATTCAGAAGTTGCGCGAAGAGTTACCTGAGACTAATTCAGAAACTAAACGTAAGAAAATCAGCAAACGACTGAAGTTACTAGAGGCTTTCCAGGTATCAGGCAATAAGCCTGAGTGGATGATCTTAAAAGTACTCCCAATCCTGCCACCAGACTTGCGTCCGTTGGTACCTTTGGATGGTGGTCGTTTTGCGACATCGGATCTTAACGACTTATATCGTCGCGTTATTAACCGTAACAACCGTTTGAAGCGCTTATTAGACCTTGCTGCACCAGATATTATTGTGCGCAACGAAAAACGTATGCTTCAGGAAGCGGTTGATGCGTTGTTAGATAACGGTCGTCGTGGTCGTGCTATTACTGGTTCTAACAAGCGTCCTCTGAAATCTTTGGCAGACATGATCAAAGGTAAACAGGGTCGTTTCCGTCAGAACTTGCTGGGTAAACGTGTTGACTACTCAGGCCGTTCGGTTATTACCGTTGGTCCTAAGTTACGACTGCACCAGTGTGGTTTACCTAAGAAGATGGCTCTGGAACTGTTCAAGCCGTTCATCTACGGTAAATTAGAGCGTCGTGGTTTAGCGACAACCATTAAAGCAGCGAAGAAAATGGTTGAGCGCGAAACGGCAGAAGTTTGGGACGTACTTGATGAAGTCATCAAAGAACACCCAGTACTGCTTAACCGTGCACCGACACTTCACCGTTTGGGTATCCAGGCGTTTGAACCGGTACTGATTGAAGGTAAAGCCATTCAGTTGCACCCATTGGTCTGTGCGGCTTATAACGCCGACTTTGACGGTGACCAAATGGCTGTGCACTTGCCGCTGACGCTAGAAGCGCAGTTAGAAGCACGTGCGTTGATGATGTCTACCAACAACGTACTGTCACCAGCAAGTGGCGATCCAATCATCGTTCCTTCGCAGGACGTTGTACTTGGTCTTTATTACATGACCAAAGAAAAAATCAACGGTAAAGGCGAAGGCATGATTTTCAAAGATCCGAACGAGGTTGAAAAAGCCTATCGTACGGGTCAAGTCGAGTTACACAGTCGCGTTAAAGTGCGTATCACCGATACCACCATTGATGAAGACGGTAACCGCACAACGAAAACAGAATTGCGCGATACCACCTGTGGCCGTGCCATTTTGTCACTGATTATGCCAGAAGGTCTGCCGTTTGAGCTGATCAACCAGGCTATGGGTAAAAAGCCAATTGGTCGTATGCTGAACCAGGCATACCGTGACCTTGGTTTGAAAGATACGGTTATTTTTGCTGACCAAATTATGTATACCGGTTTCCATTATGCAATGGTCTCAGGTGCATCTGTCGGTATTAATGACATGGTTATCCCTGAAGCGAAGAAAGAAATTGTTTCTGCAGCAGAAGATGAAGTTGCTGAAATTCAGGAACAGTTCGAGTCAGGCCTGGTAACTGCGGGTGAGAAATACAACAAAGTTATCGATATTTGGTCAACTGCTAACGAGAAAGTCTCGAAAGCAATGATGGATAACCTGTCGAAAGAAATCGTTAAAAATAAAGACGGTGAAGACGAAGAGCAAGCGTCATTCAACTCGGTCTTTATGATGGCGGATTCAGGCGCTCGTGGTAGCCCCGCACAGATTCGTCAGTTGGCTGGTATGCGTGGTTTGATGGCTAAGCCAGATGGCTCAATCATCGAGACGCCAATCGTGGCTAACTTCCGTGAAGGTTTGAACGTACTTCAGTACTTCATCTCTACGCACGGTGCGCGTAAAGGTTTGGCCGATACGGCACTGAAGACAGCGAACTCAGGTTACCTGACGCGTCGTCTGGTTGACGTATCGCAAGACGTTGTGATCATGGAAGAAGACTGTGGCACATACGAAGGTCTTTACATGAAACCGTTGATTGAAGGCGGAGACGTGGTAGAGCCATTGCGTGAACGTGTACTGGGTCGAGTACTTTGTGAGCCGGTAATGAAGCCTGGCAGCGAAGAAGAGTTGCTTCCAAGAAACACATTACTTGATGAGAAAATGTGTGACTTGTTAGAAGAGAACTCTATCGACGAGGTTAAAGTTCGTTCGGTTATCACCTGTGATACAGACTTTGGTGTTTGTTCGCACTGTTACGGTCGTGACCTGGCTCGTGGCCACATGGTTAACCAGGGTGAAGCGGTTGGTGTTATTGCAGCACAGTCAATCGGTGAGCCGGGTACACAGTTAACCATGCGTACCTTCCACATTGGTGGTGCGGCATCTCGTGCGACAGCTGAAAACAACATTCAGGTGAAAAACCCTGGCTCTATCAAGCTGCACAACGCCAAGTGGGTTGTAAACAGCGATAAAGCACACGTTATTACATCACGTTCAACCGAGCTAACGCTGATTGACGAGTATGGTCGTGAGCGTGAACGTTACAAAGTACCTTACGGTGCGGTTCTGAAGAAAGGTGAAGGCGACCCAGTAGACGGCGGCGAAACTGTTGCTAACTGGGACCCGCACACGCACCCAATCATTACCGAGGTAGAAGGTCGCATTAAGTTTGTTGATTTGATTGATGGCGTCACTATGACACGTCAAACGGATGAGCTGACTGGCCTTTCAAGCATCGTTGTACTGGAAACTGGTCAACGTACCAGTGCCGGTAAAGACATGCGTCCAATGGTTAAGTTGGTTGATGCTAAAGGCAACGACGTAAACATCGCAGGTACTGACATTCCGGCGCAATACTTCTTGCCGGGTAACGCTATCATTAACCTGGAAGATAATTCCGAGGTTAGAATTGGTGATACCTTAGCGCGTATTCCACAGGAAGGTTCTAAGACTCGCGATATTACCGGTGGTCTGCCACGAGTTGCTGACTTGTTCGAAGCGCGTAAGCCAAAAGAACCAGCAATTCTTGCAGAGAAAACAGGTACAGTTTCCTTCGGTAAAGAAACCAAAGGTAAACGCCGTTTATTGATCACCCCAACAGACGGTGGCGATCAGCACGAAGAGATGATTCCGAAGTGGCGTCAGCTGAACGTGTTCGAAGGTGAGCAAGTGACTAAAGGTGAAGTTATCGCCGATGGTCCTGAAGCACCTCACGATATTCTCCGCCTACGTGGCGTTAGTGCTGTGGCTAACTACATCGTTAATGAAGTGCAGGAAGTTTATCGCCTGCAAGGTGTAAAAATTAACGATAAGCACATTGAAACTATTGTTCGTCAAATGCTGCGTAAAGCCCTTATTTTACGTGCTGGCGATACTAACTTGCTGGAAGGCGAGATGGTTGAAATGTCAGAAGTGTTAGCCGCTAACGCAAAAGCGGAAGCGGATGGTAAGAAACCAGCAACGTTTGAACGTCAGTTGTTGGGTATTACCAAGGCATCGTTGTCGACTGAATCGTTTATTTCAGCGGCTTCGTTCCAGGAAACAACGCGTGTTCTTACCGAAGCAGCAGTTGGCGGTAAGAAAGACAGCTTACGTGGACTGAAAGAAAACGTAATTGTTGGTCGTCTGATTCCTGCGGGTACAGGTTACTCATATCACAAAGAGCGCATGCAGCGTCGACTGGATGAACTGAATGTTGATATCGAGCCAACCATGACTGCAGAGCAGGCAGAGCAACAACTTGCGGATGCCTTAAATGCTGGAAATAGTTCTGCAGGTGATGATTCTGCAGAATAATTAGCGAACGTTTTTAACGTTCGTGTACAGAAGCCGGTACTGTAAAAGTGCCGGCTTCTTTTGTATAGCCTTGACAGGCGAAAATATGACCATTAGAATTTCCGCTCCCGATTTTCGGGATCCGACTTTCAGTGGTCGGAAGAAAGCGATTTTTCACGCTCTATACACGTGGTAAAAAGCGACATCAACTAAACTAGGAGTAATGAATGGCAACAGTTAATCAGCTGGTGCGTAAAGGCCGTCAAAAGCCCGTTGTGAAAAGCAACGTTCCGGCTCTTGAAGCGTGCCCTCAAAAACGCGGTGTATGTACCCGTGTTTACACAACTACGCCAAAGAAACCGAACTCAGCAATGCGTAAAGTTTGCCGTGTTCGTTTAACGAACGGTTACGAAGTTTCTTCGTACATCGGTGGCGAAGGTCACAACTTACAAGAACACTCAGTCGTACTAATTCGTGGCGGTCGTGTAAAAGACTTGCCAGGTGTGCGTTATCACACAGTACGCGGAGCACTTGACTGCTCTGGTGTTAATGACCGTAAACAAGGTCGTTCTAAGTACGGCGCGAAGCGGCCTAAATCTTAACGGTTCTCCGTTAGTAAGGCCAAACTGTCGTATACGTTTTGGGTAATACCCTGAATTAATCGGAGAATATTGAGATGCCAAGAAGACGCGTCATAGGTCAACGTAAAATCCTTCCAGATCCTAAGTTCGGATCTGAATTGTTGGCCAAATTTATCAATGTCGTCATGGTTGACGGCAAGAAAGCAGTCGCTGAAAAAATTATTTACGGTGCATTGGACATCCTGGCAGACAAGTCAGGTAAAGATCATCTGGAAGTTTTTGATACAGCATTAGAAAACGTTCGCCCTACAGTCGAGGTTAAATCTCGTCGTGTTGGCGGTTCTACGTATCAGGTTCCGGTTGAAGTTCGTCCAGTTCGTCGTAACGCACTGGCTATGCGCTGGTTAGTTGATGCAGCGCGCACCCGTGGTGAAAAATCTATGTCGCAGCGTCTGGCAGCTGAAATGCTAGATGCATCGGAAAACAAAGGGTCAGCTGTGAAGAAACGTGAAGACGTTCACCGCATGGCAGAAGCAAACAAAGCGTTTGCTCACTATCGCTGGTAATTCACAGTTAACCTAGAAGGAGTTTATTGTGGCTCGTAAGACTTCCATTGAGCGCTATCGTAATATCGGTATCTGTGCTCACGTAGACGCCGGTAAAACAACCACAACTGAACGTGTGTTGTTTTATACAGGCTTGTCTCACAAAATTGGTGAGGTGCACGATGGTGCAGCCACCATGGACTGGATGGAGCAAGAACAAGAGCGTGGTATCACTATCACGTCGGCAGCTACCACCTGTTTCTGGCAGGGTATGGACAAGCAGTTCCCTGAGCATCGTGTAAACATCATCGATACTCCTGGACACGTTGACTTCACTATCGAAGTTGAACGTTCTCTGCGTGTTCTTGACGGTGCTGTTGTTGTACTTTGTGCATCATCTGGTGTCCAGCCTCAAACTGAAACAGTTTGGCGTCAGGCAAACAAATATGAAGTACCGCGCATGGTATTCGTCAACAAGATGGACCGTGCAGGCGCAGACTTCTTATCTGTTGTTCACCAAATGAAAACGCGTTTGGCGGCTCAGGCTGTTCCGATGCAGTTACCAGTAGGCGCAGAAGACAACTTCCGCGGCGTAGTGGACTTAGTTAAAATGAAGTTCATCAACTGGAGCGAAGAAGACATGGGTACTTCATTCACTTATGAAGATATCCCTGCCGAGATGGTTGATGAATGCGAAAAATATCATGCTGAGTTAGTAGAAGCTGCGGCTGAAGCTAACGAAGAATTGATGACTAAATACCTGGAAGAAGGTGAGTTAACCGAAGACGAAATCAAGCAAGGCTTGCGTACTCGTACTCTGGCTAATGACCTCTGTCTGGTTTCTTGTGGTTCTGCGTTCAAAAACAAAGGTGTTCAGGCAGTGCTTGACGCTGTTATTGAATACTTGCCATCGCCAACAGAAGTTAAGCCTATTACCGGTATTTTGGATGATGAATCTGAAGGCGTACGTAAGTCGTCTGATGAAGAACCATTCTCAGCTCTGGCGTTTAAAATTGCGACTGACCCATTTGTTGGTACCTTGACGTTCGTTCGCGTTTACTCTGGTGTATTGAACCAGGGCGACGGTGTTGTTAACCCAGTTAAGAACAAAAAAGAACGCGTTGGCCGTATGGTACAGATGCACTCAAACAGCCGTGAAGAGATCAAAGAAGTTCGCGCAGGTGACATCGCCGCACTGATTGGTCTTAAAGACGTTACTACTGGTGACACGCTGTGTGATCCAGCTCATAAAATCACACTTGAGCGTATGGAGTTCCCTGAACCGGTTATTTCGGTTGCAGTAGAGCCAAAAACCAAAGCTGACCAGGAAAAAATGGGTATTGCTTTAGGTAAACTGGCAGCAGAAGATCCATCGTTCCGTGTTAAGACAGACGAAGAATCTGGCCAGACAATCATTTCTGGTATGGGTGAACTTCACCTGGATATCCTCGTTGACCGTATGAAACGTGAATTCAAGGTTGAATGTAACGTAGGTCAGCCTCAGGTTGCTTATCGCGAAGCAATTCGTGAGTCAGTTGAAGTCGAAGGCAAATTCGTACGTCAATCAGGTGGTCGTGGTCAGTTTGGTCACGTTTGGATTAAACTTGAACCGATGACTATCGAAGAAGACGATAACGGCGATGACGTTATTTACAAATTCGTGAACGAAATTGTGGGTGGTGTTGTACCGAAAGAGTACATCCCTGCGGTAGACAAGGGTATCCAAGAACAGATGCAACAAGGCGTCTTGGCTGGCTATCCTGTACTGGGTGTTAAAGCGACGCTGTATGACGGTTCCTACCACGATGTCGACTCTTCTGAAATGGCATTTAAAATTGCTGGTAGCATGGCCTTCAAAAAAGGTGCATTACAAGCTAACCCAGCATTGTTAGAGCCAACAATGAAAGTTGAAGTTATCACTCCGGAAGAATCTATGGGTGATGTCGTTGGTGACTTGAACCGTCGCCGCGGTCTTATCGATGGTATGGAAGAAGCTCCGGGTGGCTTGAAAGCAGTTAATGCTCAAGTGCCACTGTCAGAGATGTTCGGTTACGCGACAGACTTGCGTTCACAAACGCAGGGTCGTGCATCCTACTCTATGGAGTTTCTGAAATACTCTGAAGCGCCAAACAACATTGCTGAAAAAGTAATGGCGGAGCGTAACGCTAAATAAGTAAGGTCTGGTCCGGTTCTTTCGAGGCCGGGCTTTTAACTTAAGTTTGAGGATATATCATGTCTAAAGAAAAATTTGAACGTTCGAAGCCGCACGTAAACGTCGGCACCATTGGTCATGTTGACCACGGTAAAACTACACTGACTGCTGCTATCACAACAGTTTTGGCAAAAGTTTATGGTGGTGCGGCGAAAGACTTCGCAGCCATCGATAACGCGCCAGAAGAGAAAGAGCGTGGTATTACTATTTCAACGTCACACGTTGAATATGACACGCCATCTCGTCACTACGCGCACGTAGACTGCCCGGGGCACGCTGACTATGTTAAAAACATGATCACCGGTGCTGCACAGATGGACGGCGCAATTCTGGTAGTAGCGGCAACAGACGGCCCAATGCCACAGACTCGTGAGCACATCCTGCTTTCACGTCAGGTTGGCGTTCCTTACATCGTAGTATTCATGAACAAATGTGACATGGTAGACGATGAAGAGCTGTTAGAGCTGGTAGAAATGGAAGTTCGTGAGTTGTTGTCAGAGTATGACTTCCCGGGCGACGACCTGCCAGTGATTCAGGGCTCAGCACTTAAGGCGCTGGAAGGCGACGAAGACTGGGCGAAGAAAATTGTTGAGTTAGCGGATGCGCTGGATTCCTACATCCCAGAGCCAGAGCGTGACATCGACAAGCCGTTCATCATGCCAATCGAAGACGTATTCTCGATTTCAGGTCGTGGTACGGTAGTAACCGGTCGTGTAGAGCGCGGTATCGTTCGTACAGGCGACGAGTGTGAAATCGTTGGTATGAAGGACACCACTAAGACGACTGTTACTGGTGTTGAAATGTTCCGTAAGCTGCTTGACGAAGGTCGTGCAGGTGAGAACATCGGTGCCTTGTTGCGTGGTACGAAGCGTGACGAAGTAGAGCGTGGTCAGGTATTGGCGAAGCCGGGTACTATCACTCCGCATACTAAGTTCGAAGCAGAAGTTTACGTACTGAGCAAAGACGAAGGTGGCCGTCATACGCCATTCTTTAAAGGCTACCG